>JAHCHG010000002.1 GCA_026129865.1 Pyrinomonadaceae bacterium | reverse complement strand
CGCCGACGCCATCCGCCAGAAATTCACCGGAAAAATGGTACCATTTCAGTAAGATTAATTTTTAGGAGAGTGAACTAGAATGCTTCAAATTAATCGTATACCTGAGCCTGTAGAATCTCGAATTGAGGTCAACTGGGTTGAGGAAGATGGCGAGATCATTGAAGACGTCGTTTGCAAAAGAATAAATTTTCTAATCGCCAGCTACTTCGAAAATATCTGTACAGATTCAAGCGGTTGGAAGACTCTTTTTCGCGACCCGAGAGATGGTCGATATTGGGAACTCTCGTATCCTCACAGTGAATGGCATGGGGGAGGTCCTCCGTTGCTGACGTTTGTTTGTTTCAGAGGACTCGCTCGACGGGGTTTATGACTCTGATTCTTGCCAATCAATTCGACGGTTTAAAGACGACAATGGTTCACACATCTGACAATAGAGCTAACCGATTTGAGAATTGGTTTAAAATAGTTAAAGGTAGCGAAATCGAGGTCGTAGGTGATCCATGTCCAGATTTGTCCAACCTTAATGCTAATATGAAAAATAATGAAGAATTTTTCGCTTTTATCCAAATCTTGATCGCAGAGCTAGAGAGTTTAGGCGAGGAAAATTTAGCAAAGGGAATCTTGTCAGCGCAAAGTATGAGTACCGTGCCGGGCGAGATATTAGGAGCGTTACGGCTTGAGTTAAAAGAGTTGCGCAAACGAAAATTAATTTCACAGCTAAAGTCAAAGGAGTTTGTACACGACGCGATAGACTATTTGGATAGCATTCTTGGCGCAAGTTAGAAAATCTCATTTTAGTAAAAAATAACTTGATCGAAATCAGGCGCGGCGGTTTGTTTTTGATGCCGAGAACAAACAAACCGACGGCAAAGACGGCTACGGAAACCTGATAAAACGGTACCTTTACGACGGCGAAAATCGCCGGGTAAAGAAATTACCGATACCGAAACGACCGTTTTTGTCTATTCAAGCGGAAAACTCGTTGCGGAATATTCGACCAAAACTCCCCCGAAGAATCCGACGACCAGTTACACGACGACCGATCATCTCGGCAGCCCGCGGGTGATCACGAATCAGTTTGGCGAAGTTACTTCGCGGCGAGATTTTCTCCCGTTCGGCGAGGAATTGACGATCAATGTCGGAGCGCGGAGCAGTTCTTTGAACTATGGCGTCGCCAACGACATCCGCCAGAAATTCACCGGCTATTTAAAAGACGAAGAAACCCAGCTGGACTTCGCAGAAGCGCGGATGTACGAAAACCGCCACGCCCGCTTCACCGCCGTCGATCCGCTGCTTGCATCGGGAAAATCAAGTAATTCGCAAACATTTAATCGGTATGTCTATGTTGGTAATTCCCCTCTGGTGTTGACCGATCCAACAGGATTGTTTGGCGATTATTACGATCGCAAAGGAAACAAGCTCGGAAGCGACAAGAAAGGCACGCCGGGATACAATGACGGAAAAGTATATTTCGCGGATGAGCTGTATCTCTCAGGTTCGGATGTAACAGTACACAACATCGTGGAAGTACGCATGTGGCAGGTGCTTCACATGCAGCGGTTAACAAAATGGTACACGCCGCACCAGCCTGGAGACGGTCGCGAGGAGTTTTGGAGGCTTGGACATGCTGTAACCAACGGTGTTAATGACGCTTTGACCGGCATCCCGAAGGGGATTGGAAACGCCCCTGTCGTTTTATTGAATGGCATAACTGACTCAGCGACGCAAGGCGGACTTGTTCCTCAATTAATCTTTCAAGGAAGAAACCCGTTCGCCGCTCCGTTGCTATTCGCTTACAATAACGAGAGGGAAGCAAGTTATGGTTCAGCAGGCAGTACCGGCACGATTCTGGGTGTAGGATTTGCCGCAGGCGCTATCTTTGGTGCCTCACCTATGCCTTCGGTTGTTCCTCAAAGCATCGTCAGAACAGGCGGAAGTGAGATAATTAAAATTACCACGAGGACAGGTAGAAAGGGCGAAAACGCAGTCGAGATAATATTTAGCAACGGCAACAAGAAAGATATCAGCCCGTTTCGTACTAAGGAGTGGGTTCCAAACAATCATCCCAATGCACCATCCGGGACAATGCAAAAAGTAAGATTTAAAGACAGCATTCCTGGTTCGAAAGACTATAAGCGGCAACCGACTGCTGAGGAAATTGAATTCTTAAACAGTTTATTTCAATAGTATGAAAATAGATCAAGCAATCAGGCTGTTCGCCGAGTTCCTCGATAATAGTTGGTACTCGGCAAAAGACATGCTCTCGGATATAAACCACTCTGCAACTGAAAACTCGATCAATGATTGGATGGAAGCCAATTGGGAACTCTTAGTTGAAAGAAAAGTGCTAAAGCCTAACGACTATCTAGAAGTTTATGGTGATGGTGCAGATTACTATGGTGCGAGCAGCCGCATAATTGACCCTGATTCGCTGCCAAATTACCAAATTGCAATAAAACCAAAGCAAGGTAGAACTGTCTACGACGTGCTAAACAATGCCGATACACTTCTTGAAGACGTAATTTTCGAAAAATTAGTCGGATTTCAAAATGGATTCTACGCGTTAGAGCCGGAATTTAACTTCCTGTTAATAAACGACAACCTAAAAGGAGTCGAAAGAGTTGTCGCATTAAGTGATGTAGTATTTAGCTTGAGAGAATACTCAAGTGCTGAGGTACTGCAAGTGCAAAAGTGAACGGTTGTCCTCGGCGAAACCCGCGAGGATGCTTTGCTTGCGACGATTAGCCATGCTGTTAAGACCAAGGCAGTTCGGATTTAATCGATCTGGGATATTGGTTGCGGAGTATTCTACGAAAACTCCGCCGCAAAATCCGACGACTTCTTATACGACGACCGATCATCTCGGCAGCCCGCGGGTGATCACGAATCAGCGAGGAGACGTGATACCGCGGCGGGACTTTTTCCCGTTCGGCGAGGAATTGACGATCAATGTCGGCGTGCTTGGCAGTGGTTCGTAATACATTGCAAATGAAGACTTCCATCCACAGTTTACCGGAAAACCAGAAGCGGAAGATTGCAGCTTAAAAGGAAAAGCCCGACTGTTATTTGATGGTAAGCGAAATCGCGACTCGGTAAATCGCGGCTTCTTCTACTTCGATTTCCTTGCTTTCTTCGGCGCCTTTAGCGGAGACGGTTACGCGGTATTTGGTGACCTTTTCGGGATACTTAAAGGTAAATTCGCCGCTGCGGCTGGTGTAGCCGGTGTCGAGCTTTTTGGTCGAACCGTCGGAGAAAACCTCTTCTATTTTGACCTTCGCGCCGTAAAGGGCAAATCCGTGCTGGTTATAGGCGCTACCGTTGATGATGACCAGATTTCCCTGATCGACGGTTAGGATCAGACGATCGCCGAGGTCGCGCGTCTTTTTCGAAGCGACCTCGATGTTGTACATCAAACCCGTGCTGTAGCCGTTCTTGCTGAAAACGACGTTGTATTTACCGGGTTTCAGCCCTTCCATCAAAAACTTTCCGCTTTTGTCGGTCTTTACGGATTTTAGATCTTCGCCGACCTGTCGAACGGTGATGGTCGCGCCGGGAAGTGAATCGCCGTCGGACGTTCTGACCTTACCTTTCAGACCGCCGGTCTGGGCAAATGTTCCGGCGGCGGCTAAAACGATGACGGCGATTGTGAATACTAAATTCTTCATACAAATAAATGACGGTCAGCGCGGGCGAAAAGTTTAAGCCATGGCGGCTTCTGCTTTTATTTCGCGATGAAACTGATCCGCTACGTCATTGATGATATCTTCGAGCGTTCGGGTTGGCTGGTAGCCGACGAGACGTTTTGCCTTGTCGAGCGAAGGCACGCGCCGCTGCATGTCTTCAAAACCTTCGCCGTACGCTTCTTCATAAGGAATATAGCGGATCTCGCTGTCGCTGCCGGTCATCGCGATCGCTTTTTCGGCAAGCGATCTTATCGAAACTTCTTCAGCATTTCCGAGGTTGATGACCTGACCGAAGCAGTCCGGATTTTCGATAACCGCGGTTAGCCCTTCGATGATGTCGAGGACATGACCGAAGCAGCGCGACTGGTTTCCGTCGCCGTGAACCGTCAGCGGTTCGCCTTTGATAGCGGATTTTACAAAATTTGGCACGACCATTCCGTATTGTCCTGTCTGTCGCGGTCCGACAGTGTTGAACAAACGGACGACAACGACCGGAAGACGTGTTTCCTTCCAATGCGCGAGTGCGAGAAATTCGTCCAGAGTTTTGGCGCAGGCATAAGCCCAGCGGTGTTTGTCGGTCGAACCGGTCAGCAGATCGTCTTCTTCGCGAAACGGAACCGAAGCGCCTTTGCCGTAAACTTCCGACGTGCTCGGGACAAGAACGCGTTTGCGGTACCGCGAGCAAAAACCGAGAACGACATCGGTACCGCGAAAGATAGTTTCGATCGTTTTTACCGGGCGTTCCATGATCAGCCGAACTCCGACGGCGCTTGCCATATGAAAAACGCGGTCGGTTTCACGAATCAGTTCTTCCATCAATTTATCGTTGAGAACGGTATCGATGATAAGGCGGAAATTTTCGTGTCCTTCGAGATGTTCGACATTTTGATACCGACCCGTTGAAAGGTCGTCGATGACGGTAATTTCGTGCCCCTGACCGATCAATTTGTCTGCAAGATGGCTGCCGACGAATCCGGCGCCGCCGGTGATGAGTATTTTCATAACGTTTATTCCTCTATTTTTTACTTAGAAACTGACTCAGATCTTTGTTTTGAAGGATTTTCCACCCTTTCCGCAAAATATGCAACGGTTTTCTTTAAACCTTCCGCCAGCGGAATCGTCGGATTCCACCCGAGAAGCGTTTGCGCGCGCGTGATGTCGGGTTTTCGCTGTTTCGGATCGTCCTTCGGAAGCTCAAGATGTTTTACCTTAATGTCGCGACCGACGGCTTTTGCGACCTCGTCCGCAAGTTCGTTCATCGTAAATTCGCCCGGATTTCCGACGTTTACGGGCAGATGAATGTCGTCCGCTTCCGTGTTCATCAAACGGATAAATCCTTCGACCAGATCGTCGACATAGCAGAACGAACGCGTTTGCGAGCCGTCGCCGTAAACCGTCAGATCGTCGCCGCGAAGCGCCTGAACGATAAAATTTGAAACGACGCGACCGTCGTTTTCAAGCATTTTCGGACCGTAAGTATTGAAAATTCTGATAATTCGCGTGTCGACGCCGTTTTGACGGTTGTAATCCATCATCAAAGTTTCCGCGACGCGCTTTCCTTCGTCGTAACAACTTCGCAGCCCGATCGGGTTAACGTTGCCGAAATAGTCTTCCGTTTGCGGGTGAACCTGCGGATCGCCGTAAACTTCGGAGGTCGAAGCCTGCAAAATTCTGGCACCGACGCGTTTTGCCATCCCGAGCATATTGATGGTTCCCATAACGCTCGTTTTGACCGTTTTTACGGGATTAAACTGATAATGAACGGGAGAAGCGGGACAGGCAAGGTTGTAGATCTGATCGACTTCGAGCAGGATCGGTTCGGTAACATCGTGCCTGATCAGCTCAAAACGCGGATCGCCGAGCATGTGAATGACATTTTCACGCCGCCCGGTAAAAAAATTGTCGAGACAGATAATCTCGTTTCCTTCATTTAGTAATCTTTCGCAGAGATGTGAGCCGATGAAGCCGGCGCCGCCGGTGATTAAAATTCTCATTTTTTCGATTTGTCCTACATTAACGAATGCCAATTATCAATGAAACGTTTCGATTTTTCAATTCTTTAGATGTTTTTCGAAGAAGTTCAAAATTCGCAAATATTCGTCCGTCCAGCTTGTCGGTCGCTCGAATGCGTGATTTTCCGCAGGATAAAGCATCGCTTCAAAGTATTCGGTTTTGCCCAAACGGATCAGTTTTTCGATCATCTGCTGCGAATCCTGCGCGTGAACATTGCTGTCAACGAGTCCATGCAAAATTAAAAGCGGTCTTTCGAGTTTGTCGGCATAAAAGATCGGCGAACTTCGTTTGTATGCTTCGGGGTTTTCGGTCGGAATTCCGAGTCTTTGCGAAGTATAAACCGGATTTGCCGCATAATAATTTTTCCAATCGAAAACCGGACGAAGCGCCGCAGCCGCGGCGATCTTTTCAGGCGCGCGAAGGACGAGCATTCCAGCCATAAATCCGCCGTAACTTCCGCCGTAAACACCAACATTTTTTGCGTCGACCGAATAATTTGCGACCATGTGGTCGATCGCATCGAGATGATCTTCGTAATCCTTTCCGCCCAAAAAATCATAAACATCCGTGCGCCAATCGCGCCCGTAACCGGCGGAACCGCGATAATCAATGTCTAAAACAACATAGCCGCGCTGCGTCAAAAGCTGATTGAACATAAATTCGCGGTAATAATTGTTCCAGCCGTTTATCACATTTTGCAGATAACCCGCGCCGTGAACGAATATCACCATCGGATATTTTTTCGATTTATTAAAGTCTGCCGGAAGATAGATCTTTGCGGGAATTTTTTTGTTGTCGCGCGAGTTTATTTCGAGAAATTTCGGTTCGTTCCATTTACGTTTGAGAAACGGTTCGGGGGTCGTCGAGGTCAATTTTACGGCGCTTGCTGCCTTTTTGCAGTCGAAGCACAGGTCGATCGAATATAATTCAGAAGGCGAATTCCACTGAGATTGACTAAAAAGAAGAGTGTTATTTTCAAGTTGAAAGTCTCCTTTCATTCCGCGTTCAAGCGGCAGATCTATGCGGGACATCGATCTTGGGATGTTTGAAATTACCGTTAATTTTCTTTCGGAAGTATTTTCTTTTGTCGAAGCAAAAACTAGATTCGAATTTTCCCCGTTTGAAGACTTCGCCCATTTTGCCCAACTAACTTCCCAATTACCATCTGTTAATTTTGTTCCAAGAGATTGAGCCGTTTTTACTTTTGTGTTTCCGTCTTCGCCCGGACTCGGACCTACATCTTCCAACAGCCAAATATGGTTATAGCCTGAGCCTTCTTCAGACGAGAAAATAAATTTTGTCGGATCGGTCGGATGCGCTTCGAGGATTCTTCCCGGACCGCCAATCCATTTTTCGTCTTTTTCCTGGCGAATTAAATACGCAATAGAATTATTTTCTTTATCGAAGATGACAAGAAACATCTGTCGTCTTTTATTTGTTTGATCAATACGGTCGATGATCAAGGATTTATTATCGGCAAGCCATTCCGAACCGCTGAAATAACTTTTTCCTTCCGTTTTCGGCAGAGTAATTTCGATCGGCTTTTCCAAACTTCCGTCGGTTTTCGCCACAAAAACTTTCTGCTCCGACCAGCCGCGCCGAACGGAAGGCGTTTGCACGAATTCGTCCAGATAATTCGGCACAAAAAGCGCGCGCTGAGCCGAACCGTCGGAAACAATATACGCGACGAATTCGCCGTTTTTACTCGCCTTCGCGCCGAAAATCGAAATAAACTTTTGCGGATTCGCTTCGTTTGACACCTGTGTCAGCAAAAACTTTTCCGTATCAATTGCAAAAAGATTTCCGCTTTGCGAAAACATAATTCGCTGATTATCAAGCCAGCTCGCGCCGCCTTCGAAACCCTTTGTGTTTGTAAGACGCCGCGGTTTTGTTTCGCCGATCTTCAAAACGTATATATCGCCATTCTGGGAAAACAAAATCTTGCTCGAATCCGGCGACCAATCGAGATTTCCGATTTGATTCCGTTGCGCTTTGGCAAAATCGTCTTCGACGATCAAACCGTAATTGAGTTTATTTTCCTTTTCTTCCTTTGGTTTGTCGCTCAACAAATCCTTCGGACTCAAAATCTTCCGCGCCTCGCCGCCGGAGGTTGAAACAAGATAAAGATCGCGCCGCTCTTTGCCTTCGGCGTTCCAGAGATAAACAACATACTTTCCGTCCGGTGAAAGCTTTTCACCCTCGACGCGCATTCCCGCGATCGAAGGCTGCTGCATTATTTCAGGAACCGTCAAATTCTGAGCCGGAACCCTCGAAACAAGTGAAAGGTGAAAGGTGAAAAGTAAAGAGAAAAAAACCGCTAGTTTATTCATTTTCATAAAATTTTATTCTTCTTCATCGCTTAAAACTTCGCATTAGGCTTTTCGTACCTTTAGTCTGGCTCTATCGAGTTCTTCCATAGCTTCCATCGCGGACTGTAATTCATCAAGTCGCTCTTGCCGCGTCAGACGAATTTGACGCAAAAGCAAAGTCAAATCAATGCCGAATTCCTTTGCCGCGGCGACCTTGCTGCCCGGTTTCGGATTCAGCAGTTTCTCTTCGATCGATCGTTTCACTTTAGATTTCTTGTTAAAGCCTTTTAAGAAGAATAATATACGCAATATGGCTGAAATACCGAATAACGAAGAAACAGAAAAACCTGGAATCGAAAAGATCCCTGAAGAGAAACCGGAGATTGGCGAAGAATCTTCGTGGACCAAAGACCAGCAGGAAAAAAGCTATTATTACGACGATTCTTACGGTTACGAGCCTTACGATCCGTCGGACGAAGAAGAATGACCGTACGAGCCGGGTTTTTCCAATCCGGCTTTTTCGTGATAAGATTCGCCAAAAAATAAAAGCTCCCGAACAGATTTCGACTACACAGACAATTCAGACCGATCAGGTAAATTAAGCAAATTTTTTACTGATCGTTAGTCTTGAGGGTGAAAAAATTCCAAAAATTAAGTTTCGTGTTTTAAGATAACGAGACAATTCTTTAATCAAAACTTTGTCATAAAGTTTAAGAAAACAGGAGAAAATAAATGAAGAGATCATATACTTTGGCGCTGGCTGTATTGGTATTTGTTGTTTTAGGCTGCGGAATGCTTGGCAAAAAGGAAGAAAAAGTAGAAATTCCGACGAACACAGCCGAATCGACGCCGGTTGCTAAAGATTCGCCAGCGAAGTCGACCGATTCGTCGAGTTCGTCTTCGCTTTCGATGGAGAAATATGAAGAGATCAAAAACGGAATGTCGTATGACGAAGTTGCAAAGGTCCTCGGGTCGCCGGGCGAGGAAACTCGAAGTTCTACCGTCGGAAAGATCGAGCTGAAATCTTACAAATGGGAGGGCGATAAATATCAGCGCGTTTATGTAAATTTCCGTGACGGTAAAGTAAATTCGAAATCGCAGAGCGGATTGTCCGGTTCGACTGTTTCGAAAGACGGCGATGCTGATATTACCAAGGCGAAATATGATCAAATTAAGAATGACATGAGCTATGAGGAGGTTGTGAAGATCATAGGTTCGGAAGGCGAACAGATCAGCAATTCGAAAAGCGGAAATTATGAATACTCTTCTTACGCGTGGAAAGGTCCGAATTATTCACGTATTTCGGCAAGTTTCCGAAACGGAAAATTGAATTCCAAATCGCAGAGCGGATTGAAGTAACGGTTCTAAAATCATAAATAAAAAGAGGCTGTTCGACGTCGAACAGCCTCTTTTTATTTTAGTTCGAAGATTGTTTCTTCGGTCTTTCGTTCGCTTTTAGGACTCGTTTCCTTAGACGGATCGCCTTTGGAGTAACTTCGACAAGTTCGTCATCCGCAATGAATTCCAGTGCTTCTTCAAGCGAGAGATCCTTTACCGGAACCAGACGCATTGCTTCGTCGGTTGAGGTCGTTCGCATGTTCGTCAATTTCTTTTCTTTAACCGCGTTAACATCAAGATCGACCGCGCGGGCGTTTTCACCGACGAGCATTCCTTCGTACACTTTGGTCTGCGGTCGGACAAAAAGAGTGCCGCGTTCCTGCAGCGCGTAGAGTGCATAAGTTGTGGTTTCGCCAATGCGGTCCGAAACCAGCGAACCCGTTCCGCGTCCCTTCATTTCGCCCAGCCATTTATCGAAACGCAGGAAGATCGTATTCAAAAGCCCGGTTCCCTTGGTTTCAGTCAAAAATTCACCTCGGAATCCGATCAGACCGCGCGACGGAACTTCGTATTCCAAACGCACACGACCGGTTCCGTTGTTGATCATTTTCGTCATCTGACCTTTTCGGCGTCCGAGCGCTTCGGTTACGACTCCGATGAATTCCTCGGGGCAATCGACGACAACAAGTTCGATCGGTTCCTGAAGTTCGCCGGAATCACTGCGCTTTGTAATAACTTCCGGCTTCGATACCTGAAGTTCGTAGCCTTCGCGGCGCATCATTTCAATAAGTATCGCCAACTGAAGCTCTCCGCGACCGGAAACACGGAACTGGTCTGCCGATTCGGTTTCTGCAACGCGCAGCGCTACGTTACCCAAGAGTTCTTTTTCGAGCCGGTCTTTAATCTGC
Organism: Pyrinomonadaceae bacterium; assembly: GCA_026129865.1. GTDB lineage: Bacteria > Acidobacteriota > Blastocatellia > Pyrinomonadales > Pyrinomonadaceae > JAHCHG01. Next base: position 542,256 of record JAHCHG010000002.1, on the reverse strand, counting down.
CGCGAAGTTACAAATTTTCCGTCGATACCCGAAAACGGCGAATTATTTACTCCAAAGATCATTGTAATTGTCGGTTCGTCCACATTGATCACGGGAAGAGGCTTCGGGTTTTCAACCAATGTGATCGTCTCGCCGATATTTATATCGTCAAAACCGGCAAGTGCAACGATCTCGCCAACGCCGGCATTGTTAACCGGTTCGCGCTTCATTCCTTCAAATACGTAAAGCTCCTTCACACGCGTTTTCTGTGTCGAACCGTCGCGTTTGCAAACGATTACTTCCTGATTTTTCGCGATCTCGCCTGAATAAATTCTGCCGATCGCGAGTCGACCCACGAACGCGTTGTAATCGATATTTGCGACGAGCAACTGCAGCGAATCGTCGCGAATAGGCTTCGGAGCGGGGATCGTTTCAAGGATCTGATCAAAAAGCGGTTTGAGGTTTTTTGATTCTTCCGCGAGGGTTTTCTTAGCAACACCGTCGCGCGAAATCGCGTATAGCACGGGGAAATCTATCTGTTCATCGGTCGCGCCGAGGTCGATAAAAAGATCGTAGATCTCGTCTAAAACCTCTTCCGGACGCGAATCCTGACGATCGATCTTATTGACCAGAGCAATGCAGGGAAGTTTTTGTTCGAGCGCTTTTCTTAAAACGAAGCGCGTTTGCGGCAAACAGCCTTCAGCTGCATCGACGAGAAGCACGATTCCATCGACCATTTTCAATACCCGTTCGACTTCGCCGCCAAAATCGGCGTGTCCCGGTGTGTCCAGAATATTGATCTTGTAATCGCCGTAATGGACCGAAGCGTTCTTCGCCATGATCGTAATGCCGCGTTCGCGTTCGAGGTCCATGGAATCCATTACGCGGTCCTGTATCTCTTCGTTATCGCGAAAAGTTCCGGATTGTTTAAGCATCGCGTCGACAAGAGTCGTTTTTCCGTGATCGACGTGCGCAATTATTGCAATATTACGGATAAATTCGTTAGAAATCATAAAGTTTAAATCCCTGCCAAAAAGCAAACGGAAATAATGACGGATAAAAAAGTAAAACGCAAACCAAAAAGACCGGACGAATCCGGTCTTCGAGCGATAAGGTAATTAAACTTAATTTACCAGATCCGTTCCTTGCCAATGTTCAGGTTATTTTCTACTGAGAAAACACCCGGAACGCCGCTGACAAGAATGTTTGCTAAATTATAATCGCCTTGATTTCGAACATATCCTTCGAGCGATACATGACCGCGGTCGACAATAATTCGAATTGACGGCATCGGTTCTCTCAAATATCCCGACAAACCGCCGCTTCGTGCGAATTCGCGGACAATTCCCCGACGAATAGAATCGTCAAACGATGACGGCGGAAGCATTTCAATGTTATTGACGACTTTCTTCACGCCGTCGATCTTCTTAACAACGTTTTCCGCGCTGCTCTTTACCCCGAGGGAATATACCTTGCCGGTCAGCGTTACGGTTCCGTCGTCCATGCTGAACTTAATGTTGTCGAAAACCCCGTAGTACGGAAGCGTCACAATTTCCTTATAAACCTTTTGCTCAAGATCCCGCTGTGCGGAACGATCCTGCGCGTTGACGTTCATATACGAAAGCCCGACAACTGCGATCATTGCGATCAAAAAACTTCTTAAAACTTTCATTTCCGTTTATCTCCAAAATTAAAAATGCTTAACAGATAACTTACGATCTGTTGAATTAACTATAAGATGCGGAATCTGATAGCAACGTTGTCAAGTTTGCTGATAAGTATACTGTAGCTCCGCATCCGTCAGCATATTAATTAGAGGTCTCGTTTAACGATTAAGTTGTTTTCGACACCAAAAGTTCCGGGAACTTCGCGCGCCGCAATGTAAGCCAGATTTGAATCAACTTCGTTATTAACAAAACCTTCGAGCGAAACTCTTCCATCGTTGACGATGATCCGCATCGGCGGATTTACACCGATCAAATATCGATATAATGTTCCCTTATTCGCAATGGAGCGCCAGGTTCTATATCTGATCGTGTCGTCAAACCTGGACAACGGCAGCACTTCGATATTGTTGATCACTTCTTTGACTCCATCGATCTCTTTTACTCTGTCTTCCGCATTCTCTTTCGTGCTCGGCTGCATCACACTTCCCATCAATGTTACCGTTCCGTTAGATTCGGAAAATTTAATACTGTCGAAAACGTCGTAGTAAGGAAGTTTCAAGATCTGCTTGACTATTTTTTCATTTAACTCGCCTTTTCTGATCTCGTTTTGAGCGGTTGCGGTTCCAGCGAGAACTAATACCGAAACAACTGCCAGCAAACCGAGAAATCTTAAATTTTTCATATAAACCTCCCTGGAAAAATTTGTCTTTTACTTTTAATAAGTACAAAAACCGTACCGAAGGTTGGACGCGCTGATCGCTATGGAACCGGCTGCAAATTTGTATTCGAATGACACAAAAAAAGAGAAGATGGAAATTCGTGCTGTATTAAATAAACACACGATATTCACGGGCGATTTCGAAAAATTAAGACTTAATCTAAAACATTTTTAGAGCTTTCCGATCTGTCGAAGCGCTTCGTAAAGCACAATGCCGACCGAGGTGGCGAGATTTAGGCTGCGAACATTGGCATTCGGCATCGGAATCGTCAAACATCGTTCTGCGTTTTCCTTGAGCAGTTCTTCCGGCAATCCGCGGGTTTCACGACCAAAAATAAGGCAGTCGTTTTCCAAGAATTTCCACGCGGTATAGGAAACTTTGCTTTTGGTTGTGAAATAAAGAAATCGCGAATTTGGCAATTCACGGTAGAGATCTTTTAGCTCAAAATGACGGCGAATTCGAACTTCATCCCAATAATCCAAGCCGGCGCGTTTGACGGCTTTCGCGTCCATCCGAAAGCCGGCGACGCCGACAATGTGCAGATCGGTGAACGTAGCCGCGCAAAGGCGGGCGATATTGCCTGTATTGGGCGGAATCTCTGGTTCAACCAGCGCAACATTGAGCATTTTTGAATGATAAGTACATTTGCCGGAAAAATACAGGCTCGATTTGCGGTGCATCCTATCAAAACTCTGATTCATCAATAGATTTAGTCCGATCGTCGATTCAAGTGCTCATTAAGACAAATTATGCTAGAATCCGCAGAAGTTAATCTACAATTGTTCCGAAAAATGAAGAAAAAAATTATTAATTTTACAGCTCTGACCGTGTTTGTCGCTGCAATTACGGTCATTTTAACGTCGTTTGCTGCAGCTCAGGACGCAACGCCGGCACCGGAGCCGACAGCAACGCCGACGGGCAACCAGAATCCTCTGGTGATCGAAACAAAAATTCCCGTGCCGACCGACAAGAACAGTTTGACGGCGGAGCAGATCGCGGAATCTGCGATATTTATTTACGGCGGCGGATTGGGTCGTGTAAACCTGGATCAGATTCGGAAAACGACGATCGAAAAAGGTAAGCTGACGACGTTCGATGCGAAAGGGAAGTCGGAAGACGTCGGTTACGAGATCAACGTTATTCGCGGCGAAAATCTAGAAAAGGACAAGTTTCGAATCGATAAAACTTTCCCTAACGCAAAATTTGCGATCGTTTGGAACGGTCAAAAAACTTTCGGAGTTTATAACAATACGATCTTTACGCCTCGTGAAGATGCGGTACTTGATTTCCAAAATCGAATCTGGCACGGATTGGAAGCGCTGCTCCGTTACAAGGAAAACGGTTCGACGGTGACGCTCTCCGGACGTGAAAAAGTGCTCGGAGTAGATTTTTACGTGCTGGATGTTACCGACAAAAGCGACCGCAAAACCAGATTTTATGTAAGCTTTAAGTCATTTCGCGTGATGGCGCTCGAATATACGGAAAGCGCGGTCAAATATAAACGAAAGTTTTATGATTACAATTACGCGCAGGGAACTTTGGTTCCGTACAAGAGTGTTCTCTGGGCGGACGGCGAGAAGGTGGAAGAGATGGATATTCAAACGATCGCTTTCGGGCAAAAGGTCGAAGAATTATTGTTTCAGGAAGACAGGGCTTTCTAAAATTCTAAAGAAACGCAACAATTATCCGGCTTGTTTGTGAAATGGTCAGAGCAAATTGCTCAAGGAGACATTTTATGAACAAGCCTAATTTTTTTGCAGCAGCGTTTTTTATTTTTTTGATGTTGGGAGCGGCGTTTGCCCAATCACCGGAGCGGGCGGCGACGGACGCGAGTTTTGACATCGTCCTCAATTTGTACGCCGGTTCGAACAATCGCGCAGCTAAGCCGGTTTCACAATCTGCTTCAAAAGCATTGACCGAGGTGAAGGCTCTTTTACCGTATTCCGATTATCATCTCGTATCGACCGATTTTCAGCGTGTTTCAAATACGGGAACCGTCAGCCAGCGAACTTTTATGGACCAGTTGATAGCCGATGGAAACTCGCGGGTGTTCGCCAATTGGACGCTCAGCGGACTTCGCGGCGATGACGGCGGTTCAAAGATCGCATTTCAAACGTTCGCATTCGAAGCCAGGATCCCGGTTGCTGCAAACTCGACAAATTCCGAAGGAAAATTTATTCCGACCGTAAATTACGAAGCGATCGGACTTACGCTTCAAAGATTCAGTATTCCGGAGAACGTTCCAACCGTGATCGGAACGCTGGCGATGCCGAAAGCGGACGAATCGCTCATATTCGTTCTGACAGTTACTCGCTCAAAATGATCTCGGCGCCATAATTTGAAACCGCGTGAAATATTTGCGCAACCTTTTCCGCCGCTTTGCGTGATTCAAACTGCAAAGCGGCTTTTGTTTTGTGTTTTGATATAAGGTAAAAAGATATGCGTGTATGGCATTGGACAAATTACGGAAAACGGATGCGGAGGAGCAAAAACCTGGCGTGTCGTATAACAATTTGTCCGATCATGAATTAATTGAAGCCACCAAAAACGGCGATGAAGACGCGTTCAGCGAGGTCGTAAGCCGTTACCGCAATCCTCTTACCAATTATCTTTACCGATTTTTATACGATTACGAAGAAGCCGTCGATCTTGCACAGGAAACGTTCGTTCGCGTCTATTTTGCGCTCGACCGCTATCATACGGATTACGCTTTTTCGACATATATTTATCGAATCGCGTCCAATTTAGCGATCAGCGAGATCCGCAAACGAAAGCGTCGAAAGACAATGTCGCTGACCGGACTTTTTCAGTCGGACGACGACGAAACTAAGGAATATCAGCCGCAGGACCAGAAACCCTTGCCGAGCGACGATGTGATGGACAACGAGCAAAGATTGGTAATTGAAAAAGCGATCACAGCGCTGCCGGACAAATATAAGATGCCGGTAATTTTGCGCGACATCGAAGGCAAAAGTTACGAAGAGGTTGCGCAGATCCTTGAACTTGGATTAGGTACGACGAAATCGCGGATAAGCCGTGCACGAAGACTCTTGCGGGACAAGTTGGAACATTACTTTTAGATCTAACTTTTATGAATTGTCAGGAATTTCAAAATGAATTTGAATCAGTAGATTTACTGACGCGGGCAGCGAGGCAGCATAGCAAAAACTGCGCCGATTGCCGCGATTTTCAAACGTCGCAGAGTCGCGTAAGCGCCATGCTGCAGGGATTGCCGCGTGTCGAAGCTCCGAAAGATTTTGATTTTCAGGTCCGCGCGCGAATCGCGCGGCAAAAGGAAGAAAATCAAAGAATTCCGTTCTTTTTATCTTTTCGATATATTTTGCCGTTTGCCTCCGTGCTGTTAATAGTTTCGGCTGTGGCGATCGGCGGATTGTTTATTATTAGGAACGGCGGGAACGACCGTGTCGATTCGAGTTCGGCGGCGCGTCCGCAAGATCCGCAAATTCAGCCTGCGAAAGAGATCTCGGCAATGCCGCAGCCGGCGAATAGTTTTACGGAATCGAATGCGTCGGTCAATGCCCCGGCGCCGGAAGCTGATTTGGAGACTCGAAAAATGCCCGTGCGTCAGAAGCGACCGGCGAGCTCTTCGGAGAAAAATGTTGACGAAGGCGGAGGTTCGCGCGATCTTGCGGTTACTTCAGTTCCGCCGGTGATTCAGCCGGAGTTTAATACGAACCGCCCGATCGAGGTCGTTCCGAATCCGAACCGGACTACCATAAGCAGTTTGACCGAAGTTCTAAAGATCTCAGGAATCGACGCAGAGGACGGTAAAGTTATATCGGTGGCGAAAAACAGCCTGGCGGAACGTTCGGGCATTCGGGTTGGCGATTCGATTCTAGCCGTCAACGGTAGAAAGATCGATTCCGGCGAATTCTCCGGCGATCAAATAAGTATCAGAACCATTACGATCATACGAAATGGCGAAAGCGTCGATATCGTCTTGAAAAATTAATCGAACTCTCCTCGATCGATTCGCGAAAACCGTAGAAGGTGTTTTTATTTTTTCATTTTTCCGCCTTCTACGATTTCCGCGTTTCTCTTACCCTTCGCCAAGTATTCGCAGCCGCCGCGGTTGATCTTTCGCACTAAATTTTTCAATAGCATGGATCTGAATATGTTCGATCGCCTCGTCGATCGAATCTGTGACCAGAAGCAGGTCCAGATCCGTTACATCGATGCTTTTCGCGGCTGCCATAAACTCAAGCTGTTCGATCATCTTTTTCCAATATTCCGTTCCCAAAACGACAACAGGAAAACCGGAGATCTTTTTTGTCTGAATCAGCGTCAGCGCTTCGAAAAGTTCATCCAGCGTGCCGAATCCGCCTGGAACTACGACAAATGCATAAGAATATTTAACAAGCGCAACCTTTCTCACGAAAAAATATTTTACGCTTAAATATTTATGTAAGTAAGGATTTACAGCCTGTTCCAGCGGGAGTTCGATCGCGCAGGCGACGGAGTTTCCGCCAGCTTCGTAAGCTCCGCGGTTCGCGGCTTCCATCAATCCCGGACCTCCGCCGGTCATTACCGTAAAACCAATGTTGGCAAGACGTGCGCCGACCTGTCGTGTTAATTCGTAATATTCATGACCTTCCTTGAACCTTGCAGAACCGAAAATCGTTACGCATGGTCCGATAAAATGCAGAACGCGGAAAATTCGAATAAATTCCCAGCCAATCTTTAAAATGTTCTTTAGTTCGGTTAAACGCGAGCGCGGACCTGTCAAAAGCAACCGCTCGGTTGACCCGTTTGCCGGCGCGGTTTCCTTTTTCAATTCTTTTATCCGGTCGTCCATTAAAATTTTTAAGGTTTCTGGATGTCGCCGATCTTCGAACCTTCGACGGATGTTTGAAATTTTTCGTAATCGTACGAACGGATGACCTGATTAATTTTCACGCCTCCGAAAAGTAGGACGCGGACAGAGAGATTTATATCAGCCGTTGCCGGCAGCCAGATCTCGTCATTGACGCGTTCTTGTTCGAGAATAAACGATGCTCCCTTGCGGAGTTTGGCGAGCAGTCCGCCGCCGACCTTATAGCTGTCGAACAATTCCGCTTCGATTCGCGCAACCTGTTTGTCTTCCTCATCGATCCACATAACGCCGCCGGTCTTGCCGAAAAATTTCAGCAGGCTTTGCGCATTCGAAAAATCGAAATCCGGATTCGGTTCAAAATCGAATACGATAACGTCGCGGTTTTTCAAGCGTTCGCGGCGCGGATTTATCAAATTTGACGCCCGCAGAACTTCGGCGATCGAAATTCGCCGGCTATTTTCGTCGGGCGCTCCGGAAGAAGTTTTGTCTGCGCTTTTTTCCTGCTCTTTTGCGATCTGTTTTTCGATCTCTTTGACGCGATTCTGCACCTCGCGATCCTCTTTTTCCTGGTCGGAAGCCGAAAGCGGCTTGCCGTTCTTTTCGATCAAACGGCGAATTCGATTGCCTTTATAAAAGGTCAGCAAATAAGTTTCCGTATCTGTAACCCTTAGATCGCCGTCTTTTCCCAGTTCGCGTCGAACCGTTGTCTGTTTGTACGAATAATCCTCCAAGATCTCTTCGACACGGTTTTCGTTCGTCTGCAGTTCGGCAAGCAATTTCGGAATATCGGGAAGCGGTTCGCCGGAAATTCGCGGAAAATCGAAATCGTTTTCGTCCGGTTTAAAATTATGAATTATCTGGTCGAGTTCTATCACATATTTTTCACCGTCGATCTCAGCGTCAATCCGAAAAGGTTCTTTTACTCCGTTAACCGGACGGAAATCGCTATATTCAAACACCTTAAACGAACCGTTCGCAGGAATTTCCTCGCGAACCAGGAGCGAGGCTGCCGTATCGAAAAAAAGTCTCAGCGAAACCGCTCTCGGGTCCGTAAAGATCACGATATTTGCAGGATTTCCGTTAACTGTTCCCTGACCGCCCGATGAGATCTTTATCTTTTGTTTTTTGTAATCTATCCAGCGAAGATTGCGAAATTCGACTTCCGCCTGAAAATCGCGGCTCGCGTCGCCAACAAGAGTGCGGAGACCTTCGCGCGAATCGCGGATCCAGCCCGATTTCCCATTTGAGCCAACTTCGATCTCAAATCCGTTAAGATCATAAAGCGAATTATAAAGATTCGGCGCAACCGCCTGTGCGTGAAATTCGCCTTCGGAATTGTCCTTCAGCCGCGTTATCAAACCGCTTTTTCTCCAGGAAGTAACAGATTTCAGAGCTTTTTCGCCGCCATACGCTTTCGTCGCATTCTTTAGAATCTTCGACGGCGACTGCGCCGGACTTCCCGCAGCGAAAAGCAGAACGACAATAAAAATAGGGTGAATGATTCTCAGGTTTTTAATCATGATCGGGTCAATATTTCTGATTTATAACAGGATATCTTTGATCGCGGACTCAAATACCAGGACCTTTCGCTGCGCCTTTTTAACGCTTGGATGTTCGTCGCCGTATTGTCTTTTTAAATTTGAAAGGTCGTTCTCGAGCTCAACTTTTCTGATTATCAGCTTCCCAAGAGCCAGCGTGAGCTTTTCCTTTTCTTCGATCTTTGTCGCGAACAACTTCACAAGTTCCGCGTTCAAAAGGTCGATCTGAAGCTGGGTTTCCTTAACAGCCGGAAATTCGCGTGTATAGGCAACGAGCAGTTCTTCCAAATCTGCCTCAAGCTCGGTTCGCCGAAGCAAAACCTCGGCGTATGCCGCGCTTGATTTAACAAAGCTTTTGTTCGAAGACGTTTCCGTTTTCGCCTGTGCATTGCAAATAAGCGGCACCGAGAAGAATACGAAAGTCAAAATAATGAAAATTCTCATAAGACATAAAAAAAGGCGGCGAGATCGAAAAAGACTACGCCGCCGTAACATTAAGAAGTTTTAATTACTTTTCGGCATCGAAAGTTGAATCTTCCAAGGTTTGATTAAATCCAAACTCGGTTAAACTTGCCGTCCATTCGATCTCGGTAGTTCCGTTCTGACCGCTTACAGAATATAGAATTTTGTATGAATGCGGCAACGTCAACCCTTCGACTTCCCTGTGATCCGAAAAATCTTCGACCAGTTTGTATCGAGTTTCCGAAAAACCGGCTGACTGATTAGGATTTGTTCCGATGCCCGCCGGAGAAGTTCGTTTGTATTCGGTGCGAACGTGGCGAAACGTTGTCTTGTCGAAATACATCGTAACATCAAGATCGCCGCCGCCCTTTACCGAAAAGCCGATCGCGTAAGTTTCTTTGCCGTCGATCTTTTTCGACCCCTCCGACGTAAATTTTCCTTTCTTTTCTGACTGATTCAGTGGAGCCCACGAGGTAGTCAGGGAACCGCCGAGCAGGCTCTGTTCAAGCAGCATTCCGTTTGAGAGGACGAAATTTCCCAAAACGGACCGTGTATTTGTACGGACAAAACCGACCTTGGGCTTATTTCCGTCAAAACTGAATTTTTCGAGCGGATAATCGACAGCGTTAAGGTTCATGCCGAGAAAATTTTTCGACCCGTCAGACGCCATGACGATCCTTCCATCAGCCGGATGATTCTTTTGCGTGATAAATTTCACCTTTACATCGCCGACGGCGATCATGGATTTTATCGAACCGCGTTTTTCAGCCGAGCCGATCGATTCTAAATGTTTTGCGATCACTTCTTCCGGTTTAAGTTTTTGCGCGGAAGCGATCATAGAAAAGACACATACGAAGAGCGAGGATATCGCCAGGATCTTTATAGTTTTCATTAATTTGTACCTCTGAGAAAATTTAAGATGCGGCTGCAATATTCCGCGACTTTTGATCGATCCGGGAAGAAGTTCTTTCCCGGCTCGGATCGCCGCACGAATCAAACTGGAGATCCGAATCCGTTCCCGCTTCGACATTGCCGTCGCCGTACGTTTGTTTCACGTCCAATGCAGCAAAATAGTTTCCAATATTGTCCAAAATTTCCTGCGCAGAATGCGAATGATAAAGCGTTTGCCGAAACTGCGCACCGCCGACCAATCCTTTCGTAAATTGTCCGGCGAGCTGCTTCATTTTTCCAAGCGCCGGAAGTTCGGGCATGTCTTCGCGCAGCAGTTCGAAAAATTCAAGCAGAACCACCTGCTTGTCTTCGAACGTCGGCTGATACGGTTCGTCGCCGTTCAACGCATCGTTGATCTGACGGAATATCCACGGATTCTGCATTGCGCCGCGACCGATCAAAATTCCGTCGACGCCGGTTTCCTTAAATTTATCAAGCGCAAATTTCACCGATGTAACATCGCCGTTTCCCGAAACCGGGATCGACACAGCCTCTTTTACAGCTCTGATAACGTCCCAGTTCGCTTCGCCTTTGTAACCCTGTTCGCGTGTCCGCCCGTGAACCTGAAGATGCTCGACGCCGCATTGTTCCGCCATTTTTGCCACTTCAATGGCGTTGATAGTCGAGTCCGAAAAACCGATTCTGATCTTTAAGGTCAACGGTATTGAGATGTTCTTCTTTATTTCCGTGAGAATGGTTTCAAGGTTCGGAAGGTCTTTCAGAAGTCCTGAACCGCCGCCTTTTTTAACGACCTTCGGAGCCGGACAGCCGCAATTGACGTCCAAAATGTCCGCGCCCACGTCTTCAGCCATTTGGGCGCCCAAAACCATTCGATTAACCTCGCCGCCGAATATCTGAACCGCGAACGGACGTTCCATTTCATCGAAACGCATTTGGCGCTTGGCTTTCGGGTTGTGCCGCGTCAAACCTTCGACTGAGATAAATTCCGAAACCGACAGACCGACCCCGCCGCGCGCTTTTATCAAACGGCGAAAACTAAAGTCGGTAACGCCTGCCATCGGCGAAAGCACGAGCGGCGGGTCGATCGAAATGTTTTTAATCTTAAACGGTTTCATCAAAAAATTGCGGAAAGACCTATGTCCTTCCGCGGAACCTGATCGTTCATCAAAACAACCGGAAAAATCCAAATTAAGATTTCTTTTTCCGGTTCATAAAAAGCAGCACCGCGCCGACGGCGGCGATTAGAAAACTAAATATCAAAACAACGGCGCCCGGGATTATCCCGATCAGCGCCTCTTCCCAGCTTGTTCGCCCGTCGGTCGCAAGCGGAAGGATCAACGAGATTATCAAAACCAAGCCGCCGATCAAAATACCGGCGATACCTAAACCCAAAGCAATTTTCGCGAACATAGATTTCTCCCTAGACTAATTTTTCGCGATTCTACCATAGGTTTTCCGGTTTGGATCAGCTTTTCCGACATTTTTGTTGACCGGTTTCTCTTCGCCTGCGGGAGTTTTCAAAACCAGCATCACTTTTTCCGTCTTGTTGTTCAGTAAAAACACTTCGGAACGTGCCGAAGCCATTATCGGTCCGACCGCGTCGAGCAGAGTTTTTCCCGATTTTTCAAACAGAACAGCGCCGACCTGATAGTTCCGATTCTCGAACGCCTTCAGGACAAAATTACCCGATTCATCGGTGCGCAGGTCGGTCAATCCGAAAGTGTCGTCATATTCGGCGTCGTTTATATAAATGAAAGCGTCGGAAACCGGATCGCCGTTTTCCCATACGACCTGCCCGACTATTCTTCGTTCGACCAATTTCGGCGTCAGCTTAAAATTTACAGCAGTTATTTTCGTTCCTTCTTCGATCTCGAAAATTTTCGCACCGGTTCGATCGGAAGTTGTCGGATAAAATATCGTCGAGTAAGGCGACATCTCCGTCGGTTTTTCATTGAAATTTATGCTCAAAGTGTATTTTCCCGGCGGAATTTCCGAAAAAACGAATTTTCCAAAAGAATTCGTGATCGCCAGAATCCTTCGATCAGCGCGTTCATCTAGAGAAACGAGTTCGATCTCCGTATACGCGACAGCCCGGTTTGAAGAATCGAGCAGCTTCCCGCTGATGGACGACCCGGCATAGGTCTGCGCCGAGGCGCAAAGGGAAAAGATCAGCGAAAAAAAGAAAAATGTGAGTTTCGTTTTCATAAATAAAAACCTCGATTATGAAACCGGAAGGGGAAGCTGAAAAAGAGAAAGCCCGCAGCGGACTTTCTCCAAAAAATTAATGCAAGTTACTTGGCTTTGCGGAGTTCGACACCCGACGCTTCAAAAGCGACCTCGGTCACCGTTCCGTCTTCGTTGATATTTTCAAATTTCGCGCCGTCGTCATTCACTAGATGATCTACTTCTTCTTTCGAAAGCGTTTTCACGGAGAAAACTCCTTCAGCCTTTGCAAGAAAGCCCGCGGACTGGAGCGGAATGAAGAAGCTGTGATCTTTGAATTTCACGCGAACGGATTTTCCGGCAAGATCCGGCGCAAGCTCCATCCAGCAGCCTTCCATCTTGCACGAGCGAACGATAACGCCTTCAACGCGAACGGTTTGTCCGGCAAATTTGCCCGGATCTTCCAAAACTTTTGCCAGCGAAACTTTTTTTGAATTTCCAAGCGCCGCGCCGCGCACGATCTTGCCGTCTTTGTTAAATTCTGCGACCTTGTCGGCATCGGTCGGTTTCGCTTTATCCATGTTTTCCATTTTATCCTGCGCGAATGCGCTGAAAGAAAACGCTAAAAGAACAAATGCAATGGTAAAAATAATCTTCATATATTAATTTATCTCCTGATCAACATTGGCGAGATCGAATTGAACGTCGCCATAAAACTTGTATTTTGAAACGAATCGACATTTTTACCGTCGAGTTGAACCGGAATGAACCGGATCTTTTTAACGGCTTCGATGCACGATCTTGTAAACTCTTTGTCCGAACGGGACAAAACAATAATATCACCGATGTCGCCGTTTGCCAGCATTTGAAAGCATATTCGGACGTGAATACCTAAGCTGTGAAAGTCACGCAATAAATGAAGAAAATTCGGGCGCGGTCAGAGGGCGAACGAGACTTAGTTTGCGCGCTTTCGATTCGCAGCCATTACGTTTCGGTCTTTTGAGGGGTTTGCGCAGCGCCAATTGCCGCCGCGACCGTCGTTATTAATAAAATTTCCAAAAAATAGATAATCTATTTCGCTTCATAAACGATCTTTCCGTCTAAGATCGTCGTCAAAACTCTAGCCTCGCGAATCTTGCTATTCGGAACAACAAAAATGTCGTCGGACAAAATAACAAGATCCGCTAGTTTGCCAATGCTTATCGAACCTTTCACATTTTCCTGATACTCGGCGTACGCGGAACCCAATGTGTATGCACGAACCGCGTCTTCAACCGAAATAGATCGTTCTGCGCCGCTGTTTACTGCCGCGTGAATACCCAGCAGCGGGTCAAGATCGGTGATCGACGCGTCGCTGCCGAAAGCAAGCCTCGTATTTGACTGCAAAAGCGATCGATAAGGTTCGCCGCCGCCGAAAAGATGCGGCTGCATCGATGCAATTGCGCGGAGCGCGGAGAATCTGCGTCCGTCGACAGAGCTGAAATTATGCGCGTGTTCGACGCGAAATCTGCGGTCGCGCGAACCGTTGCGTTTAATAATTTGATCCAAAAGTTCAAGAACCACGTTGTTCGCCCGCGGTCCGATCGCGTGAACTGCGATCTGAAGACCGGCTTTATCAGCCGGGATCATCATTGCAAGCAGATCGGGAATTACCTCTGGATCGCCATCGGAAAAATGTTTCAAACATCCGCGCCGGATCATCGGCGATCCAGAGGCAGCGGCAATTCCGGCGTCATTCAGCTCTTTCCATTTGGTCAGGCTGATGCAGTCATAGACGCGGGTTTTAAGCTTTCCGCTTTTTTCGAGTTCCGTCATCAAAGGCGTGATGTCGTCGGAATGTACGTCGTGGACGCTAGTTACGCCGAGGCTCGCAGCATAGTTCGTCGCCGTTTCAAGCGCCTCAAGTTCCTGTTTGTCAGCAAGCTTTGGTCCCAAAGCGCGAAGATATGCGATCGCGTCGCCGCGCAGGATTCCCGTCGGCGATCCGTCCGCGTTTCGCTCGATAACGCCGTTTTTAATGATCTTCGAAGGTTTGTCGTACCCGGCAAGTTTGAGCGCAGCCGAGTTTGCAACGGCTAATCGATAATCGTCCGAATAAAGCAAAACCGGATTTCCCGGCGCGGCGGTGTCAAGCGATTCCCGCCGCGGTAAATCGTCATTTTTCCAGCTTTTAGAGTTCCAGCCGCTGCCGAGTATCCATTGACCTTCCGGTATAAATCTCGCGTTAAACTTAATTTTTGATAAAAGATGTTCAAGCGAACCGGCGCGGCGTAGGTCGACCGAAAAAAACGCGCTGCCGATTCCTAAGAAATGTACATGACTGTCATTAAATCCCGGGAGAACGAGTTTGCCGCCGGCATCGATCATCTTAGTTTTTGCGCCCGCCAATTTTCGAATGACAGCCGTCGAACCGGTTGCGGCGATCTTTCCGTCCTTAACCGCCGCCGCTTCGACAACCGGCGACTTGTCATCCAGCGTCCTGATCTTGCCGTTCAGGATAACCAGATCCGCAGTAAATTGCCCGGCGGCAATCGTGTAAACGCAAAGAAAACAACAAATAAAATAAAGAAGAAATACGCGGCGGATCATTTTACTTTCCCGGATGAGGCGATCGAACTTTCTCTGCATTCGTAAATTTCTATCGACGCGTTTTGTTCGAATACCGCAGCGGCAAATATGGTCATTTTGCCGAATTTAATCAATGTTCTGGTAACCGCACGCATAAAAAATGTATCTTAGAAGGCAGGAAATTATATCAATGAACGAAAAATATCTCCAAATTTTATCCATTTCGATGGTTGCGGTGTTCGGATCGCTGATCGTTTGGATCTATTGGGCGGCGCCTAAAAACTTTGAAGAGATATCTATCAAAGCGCAATCGACGATCGAGAATATTTCGACCAAAACGCAGGTAATCACGAATACTTATGAGGTCGATCGGGCGAAATTTGACGAAGGCGTCAAGAATTTTCGTGAAGAAAACTATATTCTCGCCCGCGATCTTTTTGAGCGGGCAGACCCCGAACGGCGCGACGCGGCGACGCAGTTTTATATCGCTTACAGCTTTTACAGACAGGGTTGGGGACGCGTTTCAAACGACGATGAGCTCTTTCAAAAAGGCTTGGAGCAGGTGAATCGCGTTGCTGCGCTCGACAAAGATTTTGTCAGCAGCGACGCAGATCTTCAGCTAAAAACGCCGGTCGAATTGAAAAACGAATTTGAAGAAGGGCTGAAAATAACCGCCGGCGATTTTAACCCTTTACGAATTTTACGCGAACGAAAATGACGTCAATGATCAATGAAAATGAATCGACTGCGATAGAAGGCGAGATTATTTCCGATTCGCCGGACGATGAGGAAAAGACGATCGTCGCGGCAAAAAGCTCGCGCGAAATTGCCGTTCGTTCAAACGATTCTGCTTTATGGTTCCAGTATTTTGCGGCGCCGGCGATCTTTTTGCTTGTGGCATTTTTGGGCGGGCTGCGGCTTGGTGCGGCTGACAACGAATTTTTATTTCACGCTCCGGCGCTGGTGTGCCTGATATTCGCATTGATGCTCCAGGTTCTGTTCGTTCGCGCGCGGCTGATCGAAGTTGACGGCTGGTTTTCGGACGCGTTTCCGCCGCTTCGCAACGCGGCAAATACTGCCGTTATGATCGCTCTTTTTGCCGCTTCGATGCAGGTTTTCAACGCATTGATACCGGAGCAAGGGCTGCTTTTCTGGATCGTTTCATTCTTTTTTCTCTGGTCTCTTTGGACGAATCTGTTTGCGGAATTTGAGACCAAGAAACTTCTTGTAAGTTTAGGAAGTCTTTTCGGAATGGCATTTATCGTGAAATATTTGATCCTCAGCAGCTTCGTTGTGCCGGAAAGCGGATTTTTCAACGCATTGCTTTCGGGAAATCTGACACGTGAAACACTGACGTCTTTGCTCGATCTGCCGCGTTATTCCGCCGGAACCGGATACATACAGTTTTTCACTCTTGTGCTTTATTTGATCGGTCTGTATATTCTTCCGCCGGTTTCAAAAGGTCGTCATTCGCTCCCGGTGTCCGGAAAGATATCGTCCGAAACGGGTTCGCTCGAAACGATCTCATAAAGTTCCGGCGCCGCGTCTTTCGATACTTGTTTCTTGCTTGGGATCTTCAAAATCTTAACCGTGATCAAACGGTCGTGCCGCTTGATCGTCATCGTATCGCCTTCTTTTACCTCGCGCGAAGATTTTGCCGTTGCATCATTGATGGTGATCAGTCCGGCATCGCAAAACTTCTGCGCAAGACTTCTGCGCGGTATCAACCGGCTCGATTTTAGAAACAGATCTAATCGCATAAATTAAGAAGGGTGAAAGCTTTTAACGCTTTCACCCATTCGGTAAAACATTTCCAGGTCAATTATTTACCTGGATTCTTGCCAACATCAGCCTTGCGTTCTTCAGCATACAGCACCGGCGCAACCTCAGCGCGGTAGCGGTCGTTGATCTTAATGTAAGAGTCTTTTCTCAACTTGATCAGATATTTCTTGCGTTCTTCCGGCAGAACCTCGATCGTCATAGCGCGCCGGACGTCTTCTTCGTCAAAAACCGGTTCGCTAGACGCCGCAGTACGTTTTTCAAGCTTCAAAATTTCGACTCCGGCATTTTCTACGAAGATGGGATCTGAAATCTGTCCGGGTTTAAGATCTTTCAATGCCGTTGCAAAAAGCGGATCAAGATCTTTTACCGAAAGCTCGTTTTCGATCCTGCCTTTTGTTTCTTTCGCCTCCGGTCTGTCCGAATTATCCGCAGCGACCGTTCCAAAATCGGCTCCGCCGCGAATCTCAGCAACCAACTGCTTTGCGCGCTCTTTCACGCTTTCAGGATTTCTTCGTTCGAAACTTAAGAAAATTTCACTCACTTCAACCATTTCAGGTTTTGTAAATTTTGTTTTGTTGGCATCAAAATAAGCCTTTACTTCGCGTGCTTTCCATCTATTAAATACCGCGCGGTCGACTTCCTGCTGCAGGATAAGATCGCGCGTGATCTGCTTTCGGTAGAGGGCACGTATCTCATCCGGATCCACGCCTTGACGGCGCATTTCCGCAAAAAGTTCGTCGAGCGATTTAAGGTTAAGTTCCTTCATTTTTCCGACGAAATTTTGGTTTACCTGCGCCTCGATCGTCGAATCAAAATCGTATTCCTTCGCCTTTTGGATCAAAAGCTCTTCGTTAATGATATTGGCTATCAGATCGGCGCGTTTTGCTTCGATCTCGGCTTTTGCGGTTTCGCGCGGCTTTCCTTCGGCGACGCTTGCTTCGACAATGCTTTCAACTTCGCGGTTGATGCGCGAAAGCGTAACGACGCTGTCGTTCACCTGTGCAACGACCTCGTCGACGATCTTAATATCGCTTTCCTGCGCAAATGCCGGAAAAACAAAAAACGCCGTAACGGCGGTCAGTAAAATAGCAGATCTAAAGAATTTCATACTCGTTTCCCAATAAATAAATACTCGAAAGTTTATATCTCTTAAATAAATTTAATGCAACCGGCTGCTTTGATGCAGATTCGCAAACTTAAGTTTATCCTGTCCCGGATATTTTTCCGCCGCGCAGATATTCCGGGCGTTCCCGGGAAACATCCATATCGACGGATCTTTGTTCAAACGCACTTTTGAGTCTTTCGGCAATTTATGGTGAAATCTGTAACTTATGATTCACAAAATCTTTATTGCCGGATCGGGCGGGATCGGCGAAGCTGCCGCAATACTTTTGCGGGAATGGTCAAAAACGGATGTTGATGTTTACCTCGGCGATATTTCGCGGGAAAACCTTGAAAAAGCTAAGAATTTTGTAATTGAAAATTCAGCCAGAAAGAGCAATGTCGAAACCGTTTTGATGACGCCGGAAGGCGCAAGCGATGAAATGCGCGCTGCATTTGAACAATGCGAGATCCTTCTCGACTGTTCGCCGGGATCGCAGGCGCCGCGAATGGCGCAGTTCGCCAAGGATTTCAAAATGCATTATGCAAATCTTACGGAATACGTCGCTGAAACCGACGCCGTTATTGAGATCGCGAAAAATGCAGACACGGGTTTCGTCGTCCAGACGGGGCTCGCGCCCGGATTCATTAATGTTTTGGCGATGAGTCTTTACAACAAGTTCGTTGAAAAATTCCAGAATGAGAATGTCGAACGGATCGGAATGAAGGTCGGCGCGCTTTCAACCTGTGCGCATGCGCCTCATTTTTACGGTTTCACCTGGTCGCCGATCGGCGTTGCGACCGAATATGTGAAAACCGCGCGCGTCGTTCGCGATCACAAGCAGGTCGAACTTCCCGCATTGTCCGAAAGGGAACGGATCATTATCAACGGCTATGTTTACGAAGCCGATCTGACAAGCGGGGGTGCAGCGAATCTTCCCGAATTTTTAAGCGGTCGCACGAAGGATCTAGATTATAAAACGCTTCGTCATGTCGGTCATTATAAATGGGTTGAGGGGCTGATAACGAAACTGAACTTTGATGAAAATCTTCCGCAAAACCTCGAAGACGTAATGCTTGAAAAAGTTCCTTCGGTGGATGACGATTTTGTGATCGTACATTCATCGGTCGAAGGTTTTGACGCCAAAGGTCGCCGGAGATTGATCGAAAAGGCGTTCCATATTAAGCCGCTGGAAATTAACGGAAAGCATCTTCGGGCAATTCAGACGACGACGGCGGCGCCGCTGGTCGAATGTGCGGATATGCTTGCGACAAATAAATTTAAGGGCGTTATTTTACAAAGCGACATTGACCCGGAAACATTTTTGACGGGAAATTTTGTCAGCCGTGTTTACAAGAATTAAGGCAAATGCCGCGAATTGTCTGTATTTCCGATACACATAACTGCAACGAACAAATTCGTGTTCCGGACGGCGATATACTGGTACACGCCGGCGATGCAACGATCAGCGGTACCGTCGCGGAGGTTGCGGCTTTTAACCGATGGTTTTCTGGATTGCCGCATAAACATAAGATCTTTGTCGCCGGAAACCACGACCGGCTGTTTGAAACGAACAATTCGCTCGCCCGCGAAATGCTCAATGAGAACATAACCTATCTTCAGGATTCGTCGGTCGAGATCGACGGCTTAAAAATTTACGGAAGTCCGTGGCAGCCGAGGTTCTTCGACTGGGCATTTAACCTGATGCGCGGCGCCGAACTTGCTGAAAAATGGGCTTTGATCCCGGACGATACGGAAATTTTGATAACCCATGGACCGCCGTACGGGATTTTGGACGAGGTTCCGCGTCGTTTTTTCGTTGAAAATACGGGCTGCGAAGAACTGATCAAAAAGGTCGAATATCTTTCCGGCAAAAAATTAAAAGCTCATATATTCGGACATATTCACTGCGGCTACGGCAGATCGGAGAAATTCGGAGTACAATTTGTAAATGCTTCAAACTGCGATGAGGCGTATTTACCGACGCAAAAGCCGGTCGTGTTTGACATTTAGATAGATCCAACTTCCGCTAAAAAACCTGTTCATTGGTTGTCCCTATAATTATCTATATTTATACTGAATCTTTTCAGTGAGCCGTCCGGTGAATAATTTCAAGCTAAATATCAATAGAAAGCCTCGATAGCAGATATGGTCACGCACGCTTCGGAAGACAAATTGGGACCGACAGAAGAGGTCGCGCTTTATAAACCCGACCCGACGCGCGAAGAACTCTCGGTTCTTCGTGCGTCCGAGCGCTTGGGTTTTCGTCTGGTTCACAGGATGAATCAGGGCGCATGGAAGCGTTTTTGGTCGTTTTGCCAGCGGCATATCGGATCGCTCTGGATCAAGCTTGCGACTTACAATTTAATGAACGTTTTCGGAATCGAAAATGTCGCGAACAGCGCGGTCGAACGCCCGCTTTTGCTCGTCGCCAATCACCGCAGCTTTTTCGATATGTACACGGTTTCGAGTGTGCTTTTTCGACAAACCGATAGACCGATGCGTTTGTTTTTTCCTGTCCGGGCGAAGTTTTTTTACGATAATCCGATCGGCTGGTTCGTAAATCTTGTGATGGGCTGGTGGTCGATGTACCCGCCGTTCTTTCGCGAAGCCAAAGAGGCGAACAAGCGGGAATTTGACAAATTTTCGATGCGCCGTTTGATCTCGATATGCTCGTACGGCGAAGCGAATGTGATCGGGTTTCATCCGGAAGGAAAACGAAATCTGAACGACGACCCGTACGATCTGCTGCCGGCACAACCTGGCGTCGGTGCGGTAATAATGAAGGCGCGACCGCAGGTAGTTCCGGTCTTTATCGCCGGTCTCGGCAACGATCTGCCGAAGCAGATCTTAGGCAACTGGACCGACGGCGAAAAGGTGCGGATCTGGTTTGGCGAGCAGATCGATCTGGAAGAATTTTACGAAAAAAAAGACAGACTTCGCACACATAAAGAGATCGCCGATTTCCTGATGGAAAAGATCGGCGATCTCGGAGAGAAAGACAGAGAATATATGGCTCAATCGTAATTGAGCGCTTCGACGGCATCGAGCCGGGCGGCTTTCATCGCCGGATAAAGCGCTCCGAGCGCTCCCCCCGCGAGTCCGATGATCAATGTTAAGAAGAGCACGAGCGGGTCGATCTCGACCTCGATCGTTATTACTTTTGTTAAAACAAATCTCAACAAAACGGTTAAGACAATTCCTGCCAAAATTCCGCAAAAACTGATCAATAGCGCTTCCTGAGCAACGATCCAGGCGATCATTCCGTTCGACATTCCAAGCGATTTCATGATCCCGATCTGCCGCGTTCGTTCGGTAACCGTCGTGTACATTGTCAAAAGAATAACGAGAGCAGATATGACCGCTGCGACACCGATGATGACGTTCAAAAAAATGTTCATCGCCGGAAACCCCTGCATATAAAGTTCTTCGATCTGCGAGGTGAGAAGCACCTGATTGTTCGGAAACTGCGTATGAATACGCTCCGCAATCTGTTCGGCGCTTGCTCCGGGCGCGATCTTGATCAAAAACGAGGAAACCTTCGATTCGTCGCCGACGAGCTGGTTCTGCATCGTCCCAAGCGGAATTTTCACGCGCGCGCCGGCGGCGGGTTCGTACGTGCCGACGATCGTAAAATCGCGCTCGAACATATTCAGCTTATCGCCGATCTTTAGTTTTTTCTGCGCCTGAAAACCGGTGTCGATGATCGCTTCATCGGACCGCGGTTCAAATACGCGTCCTTCTTTTATCGAGATTCCGACAACTTCGGAATATTCGGGAAAAGTTATTCCGTCGACAAGCCGGCTGCCGGTGCTGCTGCCGGAGTTTCCGCCGGTCGCTTTGACCGTGTTTTGTCCGAGCGGGACAACCGTTTGTACGCCTTCGATCTTTTCGAGTTTGGATTTTTCGGTTACGGGAATCAGAAACGAATCGGTGCTGAGAATGGTCGAGCCGGAACCGCTGAAAAGTATCTCTGCGCCGACGTTAGATTCGCGTTCGGCGCGTTCCCGCATAGTTCCGTTTGCCATTCCGACCGTAAAAACGATGAGCAACACGCCGATCGCGATCCCGAGAATACTTACAAGGGTTCGCGCCGGGCGATGCATCATGTTTGAAAATACCAGGTTATCCATAGACGAATCGATATGTTTAAACAATAAAAATCCGCTGTCAAACGAACGTCTCTTCAGCGGACTTTAAGTGATCTATTCCTAATTTTTTACCGCCGGAGTTGCACCGGCACTAGCGGTCTGATTTTCGACCTCTGCAGATTCGGGCGATTTCCAGCCCGCTTTTTTCAGCAGATCGACCGCAAAACTCACTGGAACCGCCATGTTCGCCGCGTTGCTTTCAGTAAAAACTCCAAAATTTACGGCGATCACTTTACCGTTTTGACCGAACAGCGGCGCGCCCGAACCGCCTTCGGCAGTTTTAGCATCGTGGACAACACGCCGCGAATCGAGATCCGTAATCGAACCCTGGGTCGTCAGCGGAACTATGCGATTTGACTGAGCCAACGTGTCGATAATGCATCGCCGCGAGCCCGAACATCGCGAATTGAGCGACCGGACATCATCGTCGTCCGCCATTGCCAAAAGCCGGTCCGGTCCATTTGGAAAACCCATCGAAACGACGGTTTTACCGATCGCAACAGCATCCGAAGCTTCATCGACCGGCAAAACCGGAAGATCGGCTGGTACAAGATTAGGATCGATCGTGCCGACGGCGACATCTTCGCGTCCGCCGACCTGACGGATCTTCAGCGGAAATGCCTGCGGAATTCCGGGGAAATAGATCACAAGTCTTTTGATTCGAGCCCGTCCGTTCGAAGTTCGAATCATCTGCTGAACAAGGTCGTCCTCTTTCCACGGCTGGATAACATGCCGGTTCGTAACGATATAGCCGCCGCCAACGTGAAATCCTGTTCCGATAAAATCGTACTCGACAATGCTTCCGCCGCCTTCGGTTGTCAATCCCATTTGGAATTGCGGTTCGACAAGATCTTCTTGAACCGGGACCGAAGGAGGATCGTAATTTTCGCGCATCAGCGCTTCCGGATCGGGATAACGGAGCGTTTTTCCGTTTTTGCGGTCAACCAGATCGTAAACGCCGTAGATCAATCCAACTCCGTTTCGATATTCGATGTTAACGGAGTTGGCGACCGAAACCGTCTTCATCATGTCTTTGCTCGTTTTATCTATCTCGCCGATCTGATCTTTCGTAGTATCGATCTTCGCCTGAAGTTCTTTGATTATCGTGTTTTGCTGTTCGGACTGTTCGCGGTTTTGCTTTAATTCTCGGTTTAGTGCAACGCCCAGGTAAAAGACTCCGGAAAGTGAACCGATGACGATCGCAAGAATGATAAGCTTCGTCGCCCAGCTGATCTCGCGCGAAAGTTCGCGGACAAATTCGCGCAAAAACGCTTTCGCATCGTCCCGGCGCGGAGTTGCGGCAGCATCAATCGCGGCAGTTTCAATAAAATGTGCGATATGCGGCTGTTCACGATTTGTCGTGATAAGCGAAGATTTTGAATCAAGAGAAAAGAAGGAAAAGCTAATGTCGACACCGGGAATTTCGATCACATCTCCGTCGCCGACAACTACGTAACTGTGAATCGGAATTCCGTTATGAAGCATTTCGAGCGATTCGTCGTATTTCGTTACGCGGTAATCGTCGGGAGTCCACTCGAGTTCAAACCAGACAAATTTTCCTTCGAGTTTTTTTGTGTGGATCTGAAGATCGCTGGTCTCATCCGAACCGAAACGGATATTCTCAGCCGAAAAAAACTCTGTGCGCTTCTCGTCTCCGACCGAAATGTGAATTACTAAACCTGCTGCCATTTATAAAACTTTTAAACAAAAATCTGGGGTCAACACTCCCGATATTAGCATAAACGCGCACCGACAATCAGTTTTGATGCCGTTCAAAAGAAAGAAATCACAAAATTTTTTTCTCTTTTACTCAACGGCTCCACATTTTGCTAAAATCCTTTTATGAGCGAACCAAAATTTATTGAAGATCGCGAAAAATTGGTCAAACTAGCGCCGGTTGCCGATGCTCCTATCCGACATCACGTTTTTGTCTGTAACGGAAAATCCTGCGCCGCGGTCGGGAGCGCCGATGTGAAAAAAGCGTTTGAAGAACAGCTGGAAAAGCAAAATCTGCGATATGGAAAGGCATCCAAAGGGCGAAACCCCGAAGGCGAAATTTTGCTGACAGACTGCGGCTCGGTCGGTTTTTGCTCGATCGGAACGGCGGTTTTGGTTTATCCGGAAAATGTCTGGTATGCGCAGGTTCGCGAATCGGACGTGTCGGAAATTATTGAAAAACATTTACTGAAAGGCGAGATCGTCGAACGCCTCGCGCTTATCGGAGGAAATCGCGATAAATGAACTGATGTTGCAGTATTTTTGTAAAGGTACAAGTAATCGACGTTCAGCGGTTCACTGTATCTGAGCTGCCGTCCAAGATTTCGCGGCGCGTACTGCCGGACAACCATTCGACGGCTTCGTCAAAGGAAAAGAAGATCGAAAATGCAAAACCCAAATTTTTAGATACAGTTTCGAAAAAGCGGTATTGTTCGAGCGATCTGTCATCTTCGGAAACGACGATCGCGGCTTTTACGAGCCGGGCTTTCGAGGATTTGAAGACCGCAAGATTACGCGGCATGCGGAACCAATCGCTGATCTGTACGGCTGAATAAGAGCCGCGCATGTCGTAAATGACATCGTAAGATCTTTCGCCCGCCAAGGTGCGAGCCTCCGAGATGATCTTTTCGCCTTCGGTTTTTACTATTTTTCCGGAAACATCGACCAAAACCAAACGGCGCTGATCGTCGATATTTATTGAGTAATGAGCCATTTCGTGAAAATAACGCTATACGCTGCCGCAGGTAAAGGAACGAGCTTTCTAAATCGCCAAAGCCGCGGCGAACAAAAAGATTCGCCGCGACCGGGAACGATCAAATAATTACTTGATCTAAGCGGCTTTTGTCAAAGAATCCATGTCCGGTCGCCAGCGCAGAACCGGTTTTCGTGCCGCAGTTGCTTCGTCAAGGCGACCGATACGTGTCGAATGCGGCGCGTCAATGACGGTTTGCGGATCTTCGATCGCTTCTTTCGCGATCGACCGCATGGCATCTATAAATGCATCAAGGTCTGCACGACCGACCGATTCCGTGGGTTCGATAAGCATTGCACCTTCCACGATCAATGGAAAATAAATGGTCATCGGATGAAAGCCGTAATCGATCAGACGTTTTGCGATATCGAGTGTATGAACTCCTTTCCGGGATTGTTTTTTGTGCGAAAAAATAACCTCATGCATGCTGTCGGATTCGAAGGGTTTGTCGAAATCTTCGGTCAGATAATGCCCGACGTAACGTGCGTTCAAAACCGCCGCTTCCGTCGCTTCTTTTAGTCCGGTATCGCCGTGCGTCATTATATAAGCGAGCGCACGGACCATCATTCCAAAATTTCCGTAAAACGCCTTTACACGACCGATCGATTCAGGATAATCAAAATCCAGCCGGTAACGATCGCCGGCTTTAACGACACGCGGCGTCGGAAGAAAATGCTGAAGTTCGGCAGTACAGCAGCAAGGTCCGCATCCGGGACCGCCGCCGCCGTGCGGGGTCGAAAAGGTTTTATGCAGATTCAAATGGATAACATCGACACCGAAATCGCCGGGTCGGGCAATGCCGACCAATGCGTTCATATTCGCGCCGTCCATGTAAACAAGTCCACCGGCTTCATGAATAATGTCGCAAATTTCCGTAATATTTTTTTCAAAAATTCCGACCGTATTCGGATTCGTCAACATCAGTCCGGCAATGCCGCCCTGCGCGCAAAGCTCACGGAGATGATCCATGTCGGTCAAACCTTCGGAATTAGATCTGATGGTCTTAACCGTAAATCCAGCCATGTGCGCCGATGCGGGATTTGTTCCGTGCGCCGAATCGGGAATAAGCATGACTCGTCTGTTTTTCGATTCGGCACCGTCGCGTTTGTCTAAAAATGCACGGATAAGCATAACTCCGGTCATTTCACCGTGCGCGCCGGCGGCGGGCTGCAGAGAAACTCCCGGAAGTCCAGTAATTTCAGCAAGATCTTCCTGCAGCCGGTACATTAATTCGAGCGCGCCCTGCGCCTCGGCTTCCGGCGCAAGCGGATGAAGTCCGGCAAAACCGTCGATTCGCGCAACTTTTTCATTGAGCCGCGAATTGTATTTCATCGTGCACGAACCAAGCGGGTACATACCGAGATCGATCGAATAATTCCATGTCGACATGCGCGTAAAATGACGGACTACATCGACCTCTGAAACCTCCGGAACGCCTTCCAAGTCGTCCTCGCGAAGCAGTTCCTTCGGGATCATTTCTTCGATAGCCGTTTCATCGACATCCAGTTTCGGCAGGCAAAAGCCGACGCGACCGGTTTGCGACCGGTCAAAGATCAATTCTTCGTTCTGTGTCGGATGCTGGGTAACTTTTGTAATACTCATTAAATTGTTTTAACCGCTAAATTTTACGCGTTTTGTGAATTTTTATTTATCTGTTGAACGGCAGTCTTTTACTTGCCGTGCCGCAATTAACGAACTTCAGTTTCGGTGTCGCTATTCTATCAAAGCAGATCGAAGAATCTTAAATCGAAAAAGTGAATTAATCGCATCGAAGAATTGCTCGTGCAGGAGCTCCGTCGCCTTTTCCGCCGGATAACTTCAAAGGAAGACATATCAATTCGTATTCGCCGGGATCGATCTTTCGCAGGTCTAATCCTTCCAAAATTACGATCTCTTTTTCAAGAAGCGTCAGATGTGTTTGAAAATCCGTCGAGCCGAATTTTTCGACAGATAGATAGTCGATTCCGACAAGTTTTACTCCGGAATCAGCGATGATCTTTGCAGCCGCCGGAGAAATATAGGTAAAATCGCGGCGAAATTTTTTATCGGGATCGCCCCAAAAATCGGAACTCGCGGTTTTAAACAAGATCCGTTTGGCACCTTGGAAATCTGATAGATGCTCGGGTTCGATGGATCTGACGTTTTTGTCGACCTCAACCACCAGACATTTTCCTATCATCTTTTCCAGATCAAGTTCATCAACCCTGCGCGTCCCATCAATAAAATGATTCGGCGCATCGACATGCGTCGCGGTGTGAACGCCGCAGCAGAGCCGCGAAACATTTGCGCTATCGCCGCCGTCGATGGTCAGTTCCGCGGTTATCTCAACCTTTGGATCGCCCTCATAAACAGGAACGCCGCTGCTCAAAGGTACGGTTATGTCGTAGATTTTCACGGCTCTTAGGATAGTTCAGCAAAGATTTCGAATCAAGCAGTTTGGCAAAAGCCGTTCACTTTGTTAGAACTCATTTTTGGATAATTTTTATTTTCAGGCGGCGAGATTAATTAATAATTGTTATGAAGATCGAACATCAGGAACACGGGAAAAAAGGCGCATTTTTTATTGAAAAAGACGGCGATTGGGTAGCGGAAATGACTTATTTTCGCGAAGGTCAGCGAAAGATCGTCATTGATCATACGGAAGTTGACGAGTCGCTGCGCGGCAAGGGAATCGGCGAAAAACTCGTTGAAAAAGCGGTGAAATTTGCTGAAAAGAATAATCTTTTGATCAAACCTGTCTGTCCATTTGCAAAAGCGATTCTCGAATCGTCCGATAAATACGACGACGTTTTGACCAGATAAATGTCAGGACCGCGAATTTCAGCTTCGAGTTATTCAAACACTGCGCCGCTGATTTGGGCGTTTCTTTACGGTTCTCAGCGCGGAAAATACGAAATAATTCTGGACAATGCCCCTGCGCGCTCGGCTGAACTTCTAGCACAAAGCCGGGTTGATTGTGCGCTTGTTCCGGTAATTGAATATCAGCGGATAGATGATGTTTTGCTCGTTCCGGAAGTATGCGTCGGAGCACGGACGAGCGTTCGCAGCGTTTGCTTGATCACGAACGGATGCGATCTCGAATCGGTCTCATCCGTCGCGCTTGATGAATCTTCAAAAACCTCCGTTGCGCTCACAAAGATCGTTTTTAGGGAATTTTTAGGAAAAGAACCCCAATTTACATCAGCGAAACCGGACGCTTCTGCGATGCTGAGATCGAATGACTGTGCGCTTCTTATCGGCGACCCGGCGCTTTCGATCGTTGACGGAGAAAACGGTTTTCGCAAATTTGATCTGGTCGAAGTTTGGCGAAAATTTACCGGATTCGGATTTGTGTTCGCCATGTGGATGGCACGCCGAACATCGGCTGAAACGGTGCGGATGATCGATTTTGCCGAAATTCGTAATGAGGGAATTGATCATCTTCCCGAGATAATCGCGAATTACGAACCGCACTTATCGCTCGGGCACGAAGAATTTGAAAAGTACCTATCCCAAAATATTTCCTACGAGATCGACGCCGCTATGCAAAACGGGCTTGAGCTTTTTTACGAACTGTCGAAAAAGCATAATTTGATCCCAAAGCTCAAGCCGCTAAAGTTTCTCTGATCGGTCGACGAAGGGGTTTTTCGAAAGTATTTCGCTGATCTCTTTGCGTTTTCGCGCCGCCCAGACGGCATCGACGTTTTCTAAAATTTCGAGCTGCTTTTGAAAGATCATCCGGCGCGGGTCGAGATGGTCGATCCTGTTTTGCTGCTCGTACTCACATCCGCGCCAGAATGCCGGATCGGCTATCATCCAGTAAAAAAGTTCGTGCCGGTCGCGCGTTTTTCTTCTTGAAAGCTCAAGCCCGCGTTCGGTTGCGACAAGGTGAAACTCGTCACCGACGATCTCGAGATGTTCGCTTCCATCGTCGCCGCGTGTGGTTTGAAAACGATAGCTGAGCGGCGTTCCGTAAACGTTTTCGAGGATTTGAGAATACTCTTCTTGAAGTTCTTTGATGATCTCGCTATTTTCCGGCATTTTATTTTTGGTCAAGAAAATCGGCTGGCTCGAGAAAGTCGAACCAGCCGTTATGGAAATAATTTATTAGAATTGCAGATTAAAAAAATAATCCTGAATAAAATAAAACTGCCCATCCCGCGATGACAACGAACAAGATCATAGTTGCGTCATAAAGCGGCATTTTGTTTTCCTGGTCTCGCATGATTTTGCTCCTTTTTAAGTAATTTCTTCATTCTTTAACGCGCTTTTTTTTGATCTTTTCGATCAAAATCCGCGGCATAATGTTTGTTCTGTTAAAGAGCGAAGCTAGTTTTTAGACGAAACGGCTCCAGATTTTGCCGATATTTCTCGAAAGATAATTGTAAACTGCTAATTTTATTCGCAATTTGATAAAATCCGGATGTATTTATGAAAGATATTCAACCAATTTTGAACAAGGCGCTGGATGGAGAAAGAATTTCCGCCGAAGACGCGACCGCGCTTTTGGAATCGAAAGACTTTGCAAAGATCGGAGTCGCGGCAAACGAGATTCGAAAACGCAAAAATGATGAAAATATCGTAACTTACATCATTGACCGCAATATAAATTACACAAATGTCTGCAACGTCGTCTGCACATTTTGCGCGTTTTACCGAAGACCGGGAAAACCGGACACTTATGTTCATTCGATTGAAGAAATCGAAAAACGCATTGACGAAACAATCGCGCTTGGCGGAACGGGCGTTTTGATGCAGGGCGGACTTCATCCCGATTTTAATATCGAATGGTATGAAGATTTGCTTTCGACGCTGCATAAAAAATATCCGAATTTTCAGCTTCATTGTTTTTCGCCGCCGGAAATTCATAATATTTCTTTAATTTCCGGGCTGGATTATGAATCGATCATGCGCCGCTTGAAAGCGGCGGGATTAAATTCAATGCCCGGCGGCGGCGGCGAGATCTTGGACGACGAAGTTCGCAAGAGAGTTTCGACAAAATGCACGACGCAGGAATGGCTCGACGTGATGCGTGCCGTTCACAAAGTCGGCTTGAAATCCACTGCGACAATGATGTTCGGCATCGGCGACAATGTTTCGCACCGCGTCAAACATTTGCAAAGAGTTCGAGATGTTCAAGACGAAACGGGCGGATTTACCGCGTTTATTCCGTGGACTTTTCAACGCGAAAACACCGCGCTCGGCAGAAAGATCACGGAAGAACCGACCGGAATCGATTACTTGAAAATGCTTGCTGTTTCGCGGATATTTTTCGATAACATCCAGCATATTCAATCTTCGTGGCTGACGCAGGGCATCCGGCTCGGACAAGCTGCTTTAGGTTTCGGCGCGGACGATATGGGTTCGATCATGATCGAAGAAAACGTAGTTTCCGCCGCCGGCGCAAGCAATGAAGCGAACGAAAAGGAATTGCGCTACCAGATCTCCGAAGCGGGTTATCGTCCTCAGCAGCGTGATATTTTGTACAACTATATTGACCGGGAAGAAAGCGCTAGCTTGGATGAGAGGAAATCGATGCCGCTCAAGAATTTGAGCGTAGCATTTGCCGATTAGTTTAGCGTTTTAAGGATTTAAGCGAGATGCTAAAAAAATTCTTTCTCACTTTTCTCATCTCATTCGGAATCGGCAGCGGCGCCATTTTATTGGTCGCAAGCAGTGATAACGGATATGTAGCAGGTTTTGTGTTTTTACCACTTTTCATTTTAATAAGCTTCTTGAGTCTGCTCTCGGTTGTCGTTGGTTTTATTTTGTTAGTAAAAAATAACAAACTAGCTCCCTGGATATTGTTACTCGGAGTCTTAGTCCCAACCAGTTTTATATCTGCTGGGTCGGCTGCCAAATATTTTGAAATTGGTGCTTATCGCGAAGAGCCAATGGTCCCTTTTTATGAAAGAGTTGATAATGTCGTAATTTTCAAGGAAGGTGCGACTAACGAGGAGATTAGTGAATTCTGGAATAAGGTTTTATCGAATGAGAGAAAAGATGGACGAGGCTTTGAATCCCTTCCAGGACTCCAAACCAAGACGACAATTCGAAGTCGAAACGGACGTGAAGCAATGGCGTTTGGATTTTTTCAAAACGCAACTGATGAACAAAAACACTTTATTTTTGATAGAGTAAGATCGTCCCCAGTCGTTTATCAACTTTTAGTAAATCAATCGATTACAGAATGGAATAAAAATTCTGAAACGTCGTCGTCTTCGACAAATCAAAATGCGCCGCTAGGAATAGATAGTTCTAACAGCTTACAAAACGCGAGATAGCATTGCATTGCTAATTATTGAGTAGCGGTAGACTGATATCAGTCAATCAAAGCCGATCCAAACACTTTTGCCGGGCATTTTCCAGTAAAATCTAGGATTCGAGGTCCGGGCTTGATGATCGCATTTTCCCTTCCCGTATATGAAGGCGGCTATCGGGTGCCCGAGCTCGTTGCATCTTTTTACAAAACTCTTACGATGAACCCCGCACACATCTGCTACACTTAACTTGTTTTAATTTAATTATTTAATCGGTTTTACAAATGCAGGAAACAATTCAATCCTCACGCGTTGCTCAGAGGATAAACTGGCGCGACCTCGGTATTATTTTATCTTTTCATATCCTTTTGATTCCCGCGATCTTTTATTTTAGCTGGGTAAATCTGGCGATAATGCTTGTCGGGAATTGGATAGTCGGCAGTCTCGGCGTCGGCTTGGGCTATCACAGGCTCTTAACGCATAAAAGTTTTACAGCTCCGAAATGGCTCGAATATGTTTTGACGATCTTCGGTACGATGGCGCTGCAAAACGAACCGTATAAATGGGTTGCGACGCATCGAATTCATCATCAGCATACCGAAACGGACAAAGATCCGCATTCGACCCGTCCAGGGTTTTGGTGGGCGCATATGTTTTGGATCTTTTCGGGAACGGCGCAGGATCACGCCGACGCTACATTTGAAAAATACGTCCCCGATCTGCTCAAGGACAAAGGACAGGTTTTGATAGCCCGATTCTTTTACCTGCCGATAATTGTTTCCGCAATTTTGCTTTTCTTGATCGGCGGCTGGGGAGCAGTACTTTGGGGCGTAGTCGTGCGCGTTGTATTCGGCTGGCATTCGACATGGTTTGTTAATTCGCTTTCGCATCTATTTGGAAAAAGACGGTTTGCGACCGCTGACGACTCGACGAACAACTGGTTTGTCGCACTTCTGACGTTTGGCGAAGGCTGGCACAACAATCATCATGCGCAGCCGGCGTCGGCGCGGCACGGTTTAAAATGGTATGAGTTCGATCTGAATTGGATCACTATAAAACTCTTTGAAAAAATCGGTTGGGCAGAGAGAATAAGACTGTACGACGCAAAAAAAACTCATTCCGCGTTGAAACAAGCGGCGGAATCGGCATAAAATTTCTCACGACATTGTTTGGAATGATTATAAATGAGCGAAAAGGTCTTAACATACAGTGAGTTTTGGGATTTTTACGTTCGCGAGCACAGCAAGCCGGCGACGCGTTATTTGCATTTCGTCGGAACTACGCTCGGGCTGGTTTTACTCGTCTGGTTTTTAAGAAACGGCGCGTATCTTTATATTCCTCTGTGTTTTGCGGTCGGCTATGCGTTCGCGTGGTTTTCGCATTTCTTTATCGAAGGGAACAGACCGGCGACTTTTAAATATCCGTTTTGGTCATTTATTTCTGATTACAAAATGGTTTTCTATATGCTCACCGGCAAGATGAACAAAGAGGTCGAACGCGTTTTTTCTGATTAGGCGACGGTCTATTGATCGAGCTTGAAACTTTTTGGAACGAATTCCAGCGCGGAAAGGTCTCCGGCAATTTCGTTTTTGATCTTGTCTGCAGCCTTGTACGTAAAAACGACCGGAACTTCAATTCTTTTTAATCCGCAGCCAAATTGAACCTGTCCGACCTCGGGTGCATACGCGCGAATCTGAAGCGTTTCCGGCGTCGAAGCGCGGAGCTTAAACATTTGATTCGCAACACTTAAAACGAATATCGCGCCCTTTTTGTCGCATTCGATCTTTTCCAGATAACCGATCTTTCGTGTTTCGCCGCTTTCCGGTTTCCGCATCGAACGGGCGATCTGCTCAAGCATCGCGTTGCGCCGCTGTTCTTCAAGATCAACAGGCGGATTGCTCGGAACGATTACCTCCGAGGCATCTTCCTCCGTTCCATTTAGAGTCGCCCATTCCTTTTCCGTCAAAAATCTAAAATTGTCCGGAACGAAATCGATCGAGGTCAGTTCGCCGTCTGAAGACTCGGAGCTCGTCGCCGTTTTAAACGTCAAAACCGCATTTTTGTCGGAAAGATCGGCATTACATCCGACGTTTTTGTGATCCGGGTTCGGACTGAACGTAACGACCGACAGATCCATAAACCCAACGCTTGAAAGATTAAGCTCTTTTCCGTCGTTCACGTTAACCGTGTAAGTAACATTTTCGCCGCTGCACGCGACTTTCGTAATCTTCCCGATCACCTGCCGTTCGCCGTTCGCAGGCTTCATTATTGCCTGGTTCAACGCTTGCAGTTCCTCTTTTTCTCGAACTTTCTGAATTTCCCCAGGCGATAGACCGCTGCCGTTCGTCCGCGTAACAAGAACAGGTCGCGCTCCGTTTTTTATTGCTTCGTCATATTCTTTTTTAGAAAGCTCACGTTTTGCCTGTAATTCCTGCGATTGCCGAATTCGCGCGATCATTTCTTTTGCGCGAGCCTTATTGGCAGAATCGCCCGAAGTTGCCGCGATCTTTTCGGCAATTTTCATCGACTCTTGGAAATTCTGCTGACGAAGATAAAGATCGCCTGTACGCAGCAGATATCTTTCGTTCCCCGGTTTGTAATGGAGCGCCGTTCGCATGAAACTGACGGCTTCGTCCAGATTTTCATTGTTTACCAGGCTGATAAAAGCCAAAAGTTCGTAACTATCGGTAAAAGAAGGATTGATCGCGATCGCTTTTTGCAGCAGACCGCGCATTTTCGCCGCAATTTCCGGCTCGATCGAAGTAGCGTAGCCAAACTCATCAAGCGCTTCGCGGCTCAGCAAATATGCATACTGATAAAACGCGATATGATTTTTCTGGTCGTCATTTATCGCTTTTTCAAGAAAAGTTTTCGCCTCGGCAAACTTTCTTTGCTGAATTTTGACCATTCCCATCGAGCTTTGAGCCATACTCAAGTTCGGTTCCAGAGCGATCGCTTTGGCGAGGTATTCTTCGGCGTCATCGGCGCGGTTCGTATGATAAAGCAGGTCCCCAAGGTACGCATTTGCCGACGCCTCGCTAAGCGGTTTCGTCTCCATTTCGGCGTCGTAAGTCAATTTTTTTTCAAACTTTGCGACCGAAATTTTATACGTCCGCTGGTTGACGTATTTTTTCAACTCCTTCTCCATTTGATCGAAGTTCATTTGAAAAGCGGCTTGAAACGCGGCTTCGTGCGGTGAGCCTTTTAATACAAGATCCATAAACGCGCCGAGATTGTCGGTTTTGTTCGATTGGATTATGTAATGGACAAGCGCCCAGGATTGCGCGTAAAAAACGCTTCGCGCGCGATTTTCGTTCTGATGAAGTTCAAAGTTGCTTATTTTGAACAACGTTTCAAGCGGAATCAACTGGGTTCGCTGGAGCAATGCAAGATGTTCGTCCTGCGCCAGCCCGAGCGTGACTTCGCGGTCGTCCTTGATCGAAAATGTTTGATAATATTCTGCCAAACCCTCATTAAACCACGCCGGAATTTCCGATTTACCGAAATTCATATCCATGATGAAATGAACATATTCGTGAAAAACGGTGCCGTACATTTGATCGTCATTTCCGTCAGCGGAAAGCGTGATGTAATTAACATCTTCGCCGGGCTGAAAGTATCCGGCGATGAATTTGTCGATCTTGCCGTCCGCACGCTTCGGTTTGAACGGCTTATAGGCGTTGTCGTTTTTAAAGACGATCACGTTCGTCGGTACCGAAGCCGTTAGATTTGTTGAAGAAAATAGCTGCCGAAAGGTCTCGCGAAATTGTTCGAGTTTTGTCGCGGCTCGGCGAATTTCCTTTTCGCTCGCGTTACCGACGAGGTAAAAATTTTTTGATTTAACGCTGATCCATTCATCCTTCGCAAAAACAGAAGAAGGAAGCATTGCAAAGAAGGCGAAAAGAAAGACGGTTAAGACCAATTGAGATCGAAGCTTCATAACAATTTATTTAAAGCGACGGAAACCTAATTTGCGTTCCCGGTCAGAATTAACGAAAGGATAAAAATGTCAGTCAATGTAAAGGATGAAAACGCTAAACATTACTTTGTATGAACGAGATGTAATTTTCAAGGAATTCAATCAAAAACCGATGTTTTTAGAGATGAGTTCAAGCGAACGGTCGGCGCGATAGCTGATGTTTCGATGTCCGTCATCAAATTCTTCGTGAATAAAATCGATACCCAATTTATTTAAACGATCGCAAAGGATCCGGGCGCCGATGTCGAGGAAAAATTCGTCGTGACTTCCGGCATCGATGTACAAAAGTTTAAGTTTCTTAAGGTTTTCCGAGTATTTTTCGACCATTCTGACGGGATCGTGCGCCAGCCATTTTTCGCAGATGTCTTCGCGCCGCTCGCCGGTTGCAAGATCAAACGGCAGATCAAAACCGTATTGCGATTCCGGATCTGGCGAATAACAGGCGCTCATTGCTAAAATATTGAGCGCGTCGAAATCGTTCTGACCCTTTTTCTGTTTTTCGTCGTAAAATTTGTCAACGAGTTTCATCGGGTCGCCTTTCATTCCGCGAAATGCCTTCGGAAATTCGGTAAAATAGCCGTATTCGAAATAACAGTCGCCGCTGGTCGAACAGGCGAGACCGAAAATGTCCGCGCGTCGCATCGCCAAAACAAGCGCGCCGTAACCGCCGGACGATTTTCCCATCACGGCACGAGCGCTGCGGTCATTTATCGTTTTTAAGTTTTCATCGATAAAAGGGACGATCTCTTTTGTTAAATAATCTTCGTAATCGCCCGTCGCGCTGGAATTTACATATTGCGAACCGCCGAATTTCGTAAAGCAGTCCGGCATGACGACGATCATCGGCTTGATCGTCTTTTCACCGATCAATTTATCCATTCGTTCTGCAAAATTCGGCGTAAAAGCATTGTCGTTCAGAAACATCTTTCCGCGACCGGTAAAGCCCGTGAGATTATATATGACAGGAAAACGTCTTTCGTCGTCGTAATCCGGCGGAAGATAGACATAAACGTCGCGCAAATGAGGGTCGCCGAGCGGGTTATTCTTCAGAACTTCGCTGTCATGTTTCAAAACCTTAACAGTTCCTTGAGTTTTACTATCCGTAGTCATACCATCTATTTTCTAATGTTAAAGCGCTCCAGCGCAAGGACAAGAATCCAGAAATGTTTGCTGAAGATCTGATCAACCTTAATCCGTATGCACTGAATTCTACGATTGAATTTTTGACCGCAATGGTTACGCCTACGCTGCTGATCTCGGCGACCGGTTCATTAGTCTTATCGACTTCGACGCGATTGGGACGTGTTGTCGACCGCGTTCGCGAACTTGAAACTCGCTTGAACGATCTGATGATGGCTACGGATAAGGGCGCGATCCCGCTTTACGGAAAGCGGCTCGATACAGTTGTAAAACTTTTGGATAAAGTTACGAGCCGCGCGCGAATTCTTCAAAAAGCGATGGGAAGTTTTTACTACGGACTGGGATTCTTTATTTTAACCAGCGTAACCATCGCGCTTGCCGCTTTTGTACCGTGGTTTCGCTGGATCCCGATAGTTATAGGGATCATCGGAATTATTTTCCTGTTCTACGGCAGCATTTTGATGCTCCGTGAAACTCGTATGGCGACGGCGACGGTCAATGCCGAAATGGATTTTACCTGGGAACTTGCGCGAAGTGTCGCGCCCGAAGATATCATCAGCAAATATACCTACAATGAAAAAGGACAGCGCCGTTTTCGCCACAAACTACATGGAACTTTTGGCGGCGGGCGAGCTAATAAAGAGAGTTGAAGCGCTCGAATCGCTGCTGGAAAGCTGCACGGTTTGTCCGAAAGATTGCGGCAATAACCGGCGTAATGACGAGATCGCTGCGTGTTATTCGGGACGCCTTCCGGTCGTTTCAAGCTACACGCCGCATTTCGGCGAAGAACCGGCATTGAGCGGAACGCATGGTGCCGGCAACATTTTTTTCGGCAACTGCAATCTTCGCTGCGTTTACTGCCAAAACTATCAAATTTCGCAAACCTGGAAAGAGCAGAAAAAGAACGAAGTTTCGCATGAACGCCTTGCCGAAATGATGCTCGAACTTCAGGCAAAGGGCTGTCATAACATCGGATTCGTTTCTCCGACTCATTTTGCCCCGCAAATGGCGCGTGCGATATCGATCGCGGCAGAAAACGGGTTGAACATTCCGATCGTTTACAACACCAACGCCTACGATTCGGTCGAAGTTTTGCGGCTGTTGGACGGCATTGTCGATATTTATCTTCCGGACCTCAAATATTCCGAAAATGATGCGGGCTTTACGTTTTCAAAGGTCCGCGGTTACACCGATCACGCCCGGAACGCATTGATAGAAATGCATCGCCAGATGGGCGACGAGCTTGTTTTCGATGAAAACGGACTGCTGCGGCGAGGACTCGTTATTCGAATGCTCGTTCTGCCCAACGACATTGCGGGAATAGAAGAAAATCTTGTTTGGATTCGCGAAAATCTCTCGCCGAAGGTCTCGATTTCGCTGATGGCGCAGTACTACGCGACAAACAAAGCCGCGAACGACTCGCGTTACATTTTGCTTTCGCGTAAAATTTCAGAGCGCGAATGGTCAAAGGCGGTCGATCTGCTCGATCAACTCGGATTTGAAAACGGATTCATGCAGGAATTTGATTCGGCTTCACTTTATTATCGACCGGATTTTACCGATAGCGAAAAGCCATTTAAAGACATTCGCGACTTTGAACCCGCAGGAACCTGCACCGAGTAAGGGTAAACTCAGAACATCAGTATCGGAAAGAAAAACACCTTCTCAGCGTGTTTGAAATGAAATAAATGAGCGAACAAGACGAAAAATTTATGCGCCGGGCGATAGAATTGGCGAAAAAGGGAATCGACCACGGTGCCGGCGGACCTTTCGGTGCCGTTGTTGTAAAAAACGGCGAGATAATAGCCGAAGGCTGGAACGAGGTAACTTCAAAAAACGACCCGACTGCGCATGCCGAGGTCAGCGCGATTCGTAAGGCGTGCGCGGCGCTCAAGGATTTCCAACTTCGCGGCTGCACGATCTATACTTCGTGCGAACCGTGTCCGATGTGCCTCGGTGCGATTTACTGGGCACGACCGGAAAAAATGTTCTACGCCTGCACACGCGAGGATGCGGCAGGGATCGGATTTGACGACCAGTTCATTTATGATGAGATCGGGCGGGATCTCGAAGAACGCCGCATCGAAACCATAAATCTTTTGCGAATAGAGGGTTTAGGCGTTTTTAAAATGTGGGAATCAATGCCGCAAAAGATCGAATATTGAGCGGAAAGCGTCGCACCTAAACCGTTTGAGGAAACTATTCAAAATTTGGGTTAAACAAGAATTTGAGGGTGACTTCGTTTATAAACAGTTATTTTTTCATTCTGCTGGCGATCGTCGCAGGCATGATGATGCCGACGCAGGCAGCGATAAATAATAAGCTCGCGCTTGGCGTAAACAGCCCGATTTTGGCTGCGTTTGTTTCATTCATTGTCGGAACCGCGGCACTTTTCATTTATATTCTGGCGACCGGAATTCCGCTCGGGGCGATCTTTTCGGCGAAGGGTTTGCCGCTCGTCGCATGGACGGGCGGCGTTCTCGGCGCTTTTTTCGTTGCAACGACGGTTTTGCTTGTCCCGCGCCTTGGGGTGGCGCTGACATTCAGCCTGGTTATCGCCGGTCAGATGCTGATCACGTTGATCATTGATCATTTCGGCTGGCTGGACGTTCCGGAAAAACAGATAAGCATTCCGCGCGTGATCGGTGCGGCGTTGATCACGGTCGGCGTGATTTTGATTCGCAAATTTTGAAGCAAAGGATAATTGAGAGTGGATAATTAGGAATAGAAAATTTTATCAATTATTCAATTTTTAGAAATGATTAGATTTATCCTGAACAATCAAACGATCGAAACCGAACTGCCGAAAGGGTTTACGGTTCTCGATTTTGTCCGATACCGCAAAAACTTAAAAGGTACTAAGATCGGCTGCCGTGAAGGCGACTGCGGAGCGTGTACGGTTTTGGTCGGCGAATTGATCGATAAAAAAGTGAAATATCGTACGCAAACTTCCTGTCTGATGCCGCTTGCCAATGCCGCGGGAAAACATATCGTCACGATCGAGGGAATTAACAAAGAAAACGGCGAGTTAACGGAAGTTCAGCAGGCTTTAGTTGACGAATCGGGAACGCAATGCGGATTTTGCACGGTCGGTTTTGTGATGTCGCTCACGAATTTTTGTTTAGACGAAACGCCGAAAACAAATGAAATGGCGGTTTCCGCGATTGACGGCAACATTTGCCGCTGCACGGGTTACAAATCCATCGAACGCGCTGCAATGAAATTATGCGACAAGTCGGAACCATCTGCGG
This sequence comes from Pyrinomonadaceae bacterium, assembly GCA_026129865.1. Classification (GTDB taxonomy): domain Bacteria; phylum Acidobacteriota; class Blastocatellia; order Pyrinomonadales; family Pyrinomonadaceae; genus JAHCHG01. The sequence continues at coordinate 503,021 of JAHCHG010000002.1, read as the reverse complement.
TAGCGGATGGTTTAAGCTGCGCAATTGAGAAAGAGATTGTTCCCGAATATTTCAAAGATATAAATTTTCGCCTTAAAGTAATGTCCGAACCTGCCGCGTTAAACCGTTCGCTACAGCAAACGGTTCCGACCCGTTTCGTCTCCGGCGGCACAGATTTATATGTGCAAAGACCTGAAGTAATGGTTCACGCTGAGGCGGAAAGTTTATTCGATAACACCGAACTGCGATTTATTAAGGAATCGGATGATTTCGTCGAACTCGGAGCGTCGGTCGTTGTTACCGATCTACTCGAATCGGAAGTTTTTAACCGGCTCTTTCCAAATCTTTACAAACATCTGAAGCTCGTTTCATCGACGCCGATCCGCAATATGGCGACGCTCGCCGGAAACTTCGTCAACGCTTCGCCAATCGGCGATATGACGGCGTGGTTTCTCGCGCTTAATGCGCAAATCGAACTGTCAAAACCACCTGCATCAGCGGATGGCAGAACTGCGCAAACTCGAAACATCGCATTAAAAGATTTTTATCTCGGCTACAAACAATTAGCCAAATCAGACGATGAATTCATCTCAAAAATCCGTTTCCGAAAAAATTTCACCAATTTCAATTTTGAAAAAGTCTGCAAGCGCACTTATTTAGACATCGCTTCGGTAAACACAGCGATTTCACTAAGGTCAGAACCACCTGCGTCAGCGGGTGGTTCAAGCGTCATAACCAAAGCCCACGTTTCCGCCGGCGGAGTCGCGCCGATTCCTTTGTATCTTAGAAAAACTTCCGAATTCTTGCGCGGCAGGGAAATTTCACAAGAAACAATCGCCGAAGCACACGAAATTATCCAAACCGAAATCGCTCCAATTTCGGACGTGCGCGGAGCGGAAAATTATAAGAGATTACTTCTGCGCCAGCTATTTACGGCGCATTTTGTTGAATTGTTTAACATCAAGCCATAGGTTTTGCCGTAATCGTTTATGCTAAAATTCAAGAAGATTTTCCTTCCTATTGTTAATAAAGAAACAATTGCAAGACGCTCTTCGATTGACGAATTACAAAATCTGCGCGAGAAATTCGGCGGGGATAAATGGCGGAAAATCAAGGGGGAAGCCCAAGTGGAATTGCTCGACGGCTCAATCAGGTTAGCCGAATTGCATTGGTATGAATGCCATGGCATCGGTAAAAAGAAATTGAAAATTAAAAAATTAATTGACTAAAGTTATGAAAATAAAAGATTTTGCTTTATGTATTGAAAAAATTGACGATGAAACCGACTTTAAACCGGCGAAGATTTATCCTGTTCTTGAACCGCTCGGCAACGATCCGCAAGACTATCTGCGAATCGTTGATGAAAGCGGTGAAGATTACCTTTATCCCGCTCAATACTTTCAAATCTTGAATTTGACGGAACGATCCCGAAAAAATTTGAAACATTACTTTAGATTAGAATTAGCATAATTATTCAAACCAAAATCAGCCCGATCTCCGACGTACGCGGTTCTGAAAGTTATAAAAGATTGCTTTTACGCCAACTTTTCACGGCGCATTTTATTCAATTATTTGAAAAAGTTTCTTAAACACATAGAAACATAGAAAACACTTAGCATATTAAAATATCTATATGCGCTATGTTTCTATGTGTTGAAAGTTTGTATGAAAAATCTCGATTCAAAATCCCATGTTCGGGGCGAGTCGGTTTATTTGGGTAATGTTCCTTTCAAAATTATCTTGACAAATACATACAAGTAACGACACTTAAATTGTGACGTTTGAGTGGGACGAGAATAAAGCCGTCGAAAATGAACGAAAGCACGAAGGCGTTACATTTAAAGAGGCGGCGGAAGTTTTTCTCGATGCAAACGCGGTTGAGGATTTTGATGCCGAATATTCTGATGCGGAAGAAGTTCGTTTTTATAGAATCGGTAATTCTTCCAAACGTCTGTTGAGAGTTTCATTTACCGTTTTGTCCGATGAAAACGGCGAAATTATCAGAATAATTTCAGCCCGCAGAGGCAAGGCAAAAGAAGAAAGGATCTATTATGAGCAAAACCGATAAAGATTTGATTTTGGAAGTTACGCAGGAAGAATACGACGAGGCGATGAAAAAGGGCTGGACGGACGACGATATTCAAAAACCGGGAAAGCATCACTACCGCCGAACGACGAGAGTTGCCAAACCGGAAGATATTGCCGCTTCGAATATCAAAGTTCAGGTTACTTTGCGGCTGGATTTGGACATTTTGGAGCATTTTAAAAATCGCGCTTCGCCGTCAAACGCCGCGCCGTATCAAACGCAGATCAACGCCGAACTCAGAAAAGTTATGGAAAATGATTTAGCAGATGAACAGACGAAACTTAAAAAAAGTGTTGAAGAATTAACTTCAAACAAGGAATTTATTCGCGCCGTCGCCGAACAATTAAAGGAGTTGGAAACAGTTTGAAAAACGTAGATTCAAAATCCCATGTTCGCGGCGAGTCGGTTTATTTGGATGATGTTCCGCTTTTGCAGGGGACGCTTTTTGCGTGTGTTTATGATTCGCCGATAGCGCACGGGAAATTGAAAAGTGTTGATTTTGGCGAAGCCGAAAAATCGGCGGGCGTGGTGAAAATTATTACGGCAAAGGATTTGATCGGCGAAAATCAGATCGGCGGGATTTTGCCGGACGAACCGCTTCTTGCAGACGAAGAAGTTCATTTTTGCGGAATGCCGGTCGCGTTCGTTTTAGCGGAAACCGAAGAACAGGCGCGGGCGGCGGCGAAATTGATCAAAGCGGAAATCGAACCGCTCGAAATTATAACCGATGCGCGTGAAGCGCAGGCGAAAGGCGAACTGATCGCGCCGCCTAAAACTTTTAAGTTGGGCGATTCTGAAAAGGCTTTTTCCGAATGCGAACATATTTTTGAAGGTCGCGCCGATGTGAACGGGCAGGAACATCTTTATATCGAAACGCAGGGCGCGTATGCAATTCCAACCGAACAAGGCGGATTGAAAATTTATTCTTCAACGCAAGGTCCGACTGCCGTGCAACGCGCCGTTTCAAGTGTTACGGGGTTGCCGATGCACCAGATCGAGGTTGATGTAACTCGCTTAGGCGGCGGTTTTGGCGGAAAGGAAGATCAGGCAAATGCTTGGGCGGCATTTTGCGCGGTCGGGACGCAACTGACGAAACGACCTGTGAAATTCGCGCTTCATCGGATGGAAGATATGCGTATGACCGGAAAGCGGCACCCGTATTCGGCGGATTACAAGATCGGTTTGGATAAAGATTTGAAGATCGTTGCCTACGAAGCCGTTTTTTATCAAAATGCGGGTGCGGCGTGTGATCTGTCAATTGCGGTTTTAGAACGGACGCTTTTCCACGCGACGAACTCTTATTTTATCCCGAATGTTTCGGCGACCGCCTTTTCGTGCAGAACGAATCTGCCGCCGAATACGGCGTTTCGCGGTTTCGGAGGACCGCAGGGAATGTTTGTTATCGAATCGGCAATTGTGCACGCGGCGGAAAAATTGAATGTTTCCGCGGCGGAAATTCAACAGAAAAATCTTTTACAAGACGGCGACGAATTTCCCTATGGGCAGATCGCCGAATCCGACGCGATTACCAGTTGGACGCAAGCGGCTGAAAAATACGATTTTGAAAAATTAAAGACAGCTGCGGAGGAGTTTAACAACCAAAATAAATTCATCAAAAAAGGCGTCGCCGTTCAGCCGGTCTGTTTCGGTATTTCCTTTACAAAAACACCGATGAATCAGGCGCGTTCTTTGGTTCACGTGTACACGGACGGTTCGGTCGCGGTTTCGACGGGCGCAGTTGAGATGGGACAGGGCGTTAACACAAAGATAGCGCAAGTTGCCGCTAAAATTCTTTCACTGCCGATCGAACGAATAAAAGTTCATTCGACTAATACTTTGAGAATTGCCAACACTTCGCCGACCGCCGCGTCAGCCGCCGCCGATCTTAACGGGAAGGCGACCGAGATGGCTTGCGATGCGGTATTGCAGCGGCTATTGCCGATCGCGTTTGAAATGACAAGCGATTCCGCGTACAGAGTATCGCCTTCAGGCGATAGATCGGGCGCGCCTAAAGGCGCCACTCTGGGCGAGGGCGCGCCTAAAGGCGCCACTCTGGGCGGGGACGCGCCTAAAGGCGCCACTCTGGGCGGGGACGCGTCTCACGGCATTTCATTTTATGATGGATTCGTTTACCGCGATGGCGAGTTGACGTCGCTCAATTGGGTAACGCTCGTTAACGAGGCGTATATGCGGCGTGTAAGTCTAAGCGAACACGCACATTACGCAACGCCGGGAATTCATTTCGATTGGTCTGTCGCGAAAGGTCATCCGTTCGCGTATCACGTTTACGGAACGGCGATCGTCGGCGTGACGGTTGACTGCCTGCGCGGGATTTATGAGATCGACTTCGTCAAATGCTGTCACGATTTCGGCTCTTCGATGAACACGTCGGTCGACTACGGGCAGATCGAAGGCGGCATCGTGCAGGGGCTGGGCTGGATGACGATGGAAGAGATTTTTTATGACGCGGACGGAAAGCTTCGTTCAAACGCACTTTCTACTTATAAAATTCCCGACATTTATTCCGTTCCGAAAGAGATCGACATACTGCCTCTTGAAACCGAAAGAAAAAATTTAGCGGTTTTCAATTCAAAAGCCGTCGGCGAACCGCCTTTGATGTACGGGATCGGCGCGTATTTTGCGATCCGCGAAGCAGTCAAAGCGTTTAACCCGGAAATTTCACCGAAATTTGACGCGCCGTTTACGCCGGAGAAAGTTTTGATGAATCTCTACAGCGGCTATTTAAAAGCTGCGAAAACAGGATAACGTTGTTTCGATGATTAAAGAGACCGAAATCTGGCGATTTGCGGCTGAAAGATTGAAGCTAAATGAATCGGTAATGCTGCTCGTCGTTGCTGAAAGTTCCGGAAGTTCGCCGGGTCGGCAGGGATTTAAAATGGTGGTCGCGCCGGACGAAATGCGCGGGAGTATAGGCGGCGGCGTGATGGAAGTTGCGCTGGTCGAACTCGCCAAAGGTAAAATTAAAAAGGCAAAAGGCAAAATTGAAGCCGAAGTTATCGAGCAGGTTCATCAAAAAAATGCTCCTAACGCGAGTGGAATGATCTGTTCCGGAATGCAGACGGTCTTGCTTTTTCCGTTGAATTCGAACCATTTTTCGGCGGTAACTGAGATCATCGCGGCGCTCGAAAACGGGCAACAAAAGCAATTATTGATTAATAATTCAACATTAATAATTATTGACCCGGAAGCAAATTCACCGGAATTCGATTTCACGAAGCTTGCCGACGACGGGTTCGTTTACGAAGAACGCATCGGTGTCAAAAATCGTCTTTATCTGGTCGGCGGCGGGCATTGCGCGCTTGCGCTGTCGGAGCTGATGTCAAGGCTCGATTTTCATATCACGCTTTTCGACGATCGCAACGATCTGAATACGCTGGAAAAGAACGAATTCGCTCACGAGATCCGCATTATCGAATCTTACGAAAAGATCGCGGATTTGATCGAATCCGGTGCGGACGTTTATGTGGTCGTGATGACGCTCGGATATAAATTCGATGAAATTGTAATTCGTAAATTGTTTGATAAAAACTTCAAATATTTCGGTGTTCTCGGAAGCCGCGCGAAGATGAAAACACTGTTGCGGGAACTTGAAAAAGAAGGTTTCGAAAAAGAAAAGCTGGCGCAAATCCGCACGCCGATCGGCTTGGATATACGCAGCCGCACGCCGGAAGAGATCGCCGTCAGCATTGCGGCTGAAATTATTGCGGTTAAAAATGGTGCGATCGTTGACATGCGAAAACGATCGATGATCTGAATTCTGCCCTGCTATTCGTGAGCCGCCGCGTCCTTATCCAGTCTTTTGCCGCCCAGGAAAAGACAAATAAAACTCAAAACACACGCCGCGGGACCGACGATCAGCGCGTAGCGCATCATTCGCGGGTCGGCGGTTGCGCCAAAAACATCGTTCAATTTGCCGATCAGATTCGCGCCGATGATGTATGCGAAAATATTTACCGTGAAAAAGTAAATTGCCACGGCAAGACCGCGCAGATTTGAACCCGCTATTTCAGTGGCGTCCGCCGCAGCCGCTCCGAGCCAGGCAAGGGCGGCGAAGAACATTATCAACCCGACCGGAATAAGCAAATTAAAATTATCGGTCGACAACACAATAACCCAAAGCACTGCCGAGATCGCGGCTAAAAACGCTCCGAAATACATTCGCCCGCCGGGCATTTTCCGTTTAAATCGATCCGCTATCGCGCCGCCGATGAGCGTTGCCGGAATTCCGGCGACCAGCATCATAATGCCGAGCCAGTAGCCGATCTTCGGAATCGGAATTTGATAAACGCGGCTAAGATATGTCGGCGCCCAGATCGAGATGTTGTTTGCGGCGAGACCGAGGAGCGAATATCCGAGACAAAGCCAGATAAACGCCCGGTTAGAGATCAGCTTGCGCCAATCGCCCGTCGCAAGTTCGGTCGTTGTGGTCTGAGCTGCGGTGCGCTTCGGTTCACGCAGAAAGAAAACCAGAACAGCGAACAACAGACCGGGAAAGCCGACGATAAAAAACGCTTCGCGCCAGCCGATCTGGCTTAAAAGTCCGCCGAAGATTGCCGCAAATCCGGCTCCGACGGCGATTCCCATCGAATAAATGCTCGTTACGGTCGCGCGTTTTCCCGGCGGAAAATAGTCGGCGAGCAGGGAAATTGCTGCAGGACCGAGCGTTGCTTCGCCGACACCGACCATTACGCGGCAGGCAAAGATCGTCCAAAAACTGTCTGCAAATCCGGTCAAACCCGAAAACAGGCTCCACGTTGCGAGACCGAATGCGATCAATTTCGTCCTCGACCCTCTGTCGGCAAGCCTGCCGAACGGAATTCCGAGAAGCGTGTAAAAGATCGCGAACGAGGTGCCGCCCAATAGCGCGAGCTGCAAGTCGGTAAAATGCAGTTCCGCTTTGATCGACGGAAATAAAATGTAAATGATCTGTCGGTCGAGAAAGTTCATTACATAGACGAACATCAAAAGCGACAGAGCATAGTAGGAATATGGAGGAGTTTTCTCGGTTTGATTTTCCATCGTTTTCGGGAAATTTTCGCCTTTCCGTCAGAAATACGCCATCCGTCAGAGTTACGCCATCCGTCAGAGTTACGCCTTTAGGCGTGCAAATCTCAAATGAATCATCCGCCTAAGGGCGTAACTCTTCACGCCTAAAGGCGTAACTCTGACTAAAAGGGCGTAACTCTTCACGCCTAAAGGCGTAACTCTGACTGAGGGCGTTTAATCCAGTAACATGATTCTGCCTTCGCCGGTTACAACTGTTTCGCCGTTTTGATTCGAGCACACTGTTTCGACCGATACGATCGGTTTGTCTTCGCGAATGTTTTTCACGGTCGCCGTTGCTGTAACTGTGTCGTCAATAAAAACCGGAGCGACGAATTTCATTGTCTGCGAAAGATAGACGATTTTCTTCTCTCTAAATTCGTTGCCGAGAACTGCGGAAATCAACGCGCCGGTGATCATTCCGTGCGCGATGCGTTTTTTAAAACGAGTTTGCGATGCAAATTCTTCGTCCAAATGAATCGGATTGTAATCGCCGGAAAGTTCGGCAAAAGCCCTGATTACTTCATCAGTAATTTTTTTTGATGTAGAGAATTTATCTCCGATCTTTAAATTCATAATATTTGAGGGTTAATAATTCACAGTTGAAAATGTCTTTATTGATCCATTATCAACTATCAATTATTTAGAAATTCTAAAACCGCTTTATTGAATTCGGCGGCTTTTTCAACTTGCGGAATATGTCCGGCGCCGTCGAAAATGGCAAGCTTAGAATTCGCAATTTCCTTATTAAACTTCTCTGCATCGGTAACCGGAAGGAGACCGTCTTGTTTGCCCCAGATAATCAGCGTGGGTTTCTTGATCGCTTTAAGAAGAGAGTCGTCCAGGAAATCTTCACGTCTTTTAATGGATTCGATCAGCGAACTGATCGTGTAGCCGTCGTTTGTGACGACTCTTTGCGTCATAAATTGATCAACCAATGCTTCATTGTTTTGAAACGCTGGCGTGGCAAAAATGAGTTTTAAATTGGCGCGAATCTCGTCGCGGGTTGAATTATTCAGTTGATAGACCCGTTCGAGATCAACCTCTTTCGGCGCAAGTCCGGCGGCACCGACCAGAATCATTTTTTCCACGCGGTTCGGATATTTGACCGCCATAAATCCGGCAACCCAGCCGCCCATCGAATTTCCAATCAGATGCGCCTTTTCGATTTTGAGTTCCGACATAAATTTATCGAGAAAATCTGCATAAGTCCCGACGCGGTATTTCAAAAACGGTTTGTCGGATTTGCCGAACCCGACTTGATCAGGCGCGATAACGTGAAACTCAGCCGCCAAAGCCGGAATGTTAAACTGCCATGTTTCCGCCTGCGCACCGAGTCCGTGCAGCAGAATCACCGTCGGTTTCGCCGCATCGCCCGCTTCGAGATAGCGAATCTTCGCGCCGAAAACCGTCACAAACTTTTCCTGCGGCGCGGTCTGCGCGAAAACGCAAAATGCGAAAGTTACAATTAAGAATTTTGCAAAGATGATTTTTTTCATAATTTTAATTGAATTTCAGATCTTTTTTCGATCCGGTTCGAGAGCCAATCCGAAATCCTGCCGCTCGAAATTAGCGCAAAGAACGAAACTGACATCAAGATCAATCCGAATAATCTGCCCAAAACAATCCATTTTTGAGCTGTATTCCGTTGTTCTTCTGTTAAATCAATATCGCCGGCAAAAATAAAACCCGAACCTACCAGAAATACAAAACCAAGATAAAGCGCTACTAAACTCACAAGACAAATTGTTATTATTAGCGTAAGTTTTAAGGCTTTCATAAAAATTATGTTACAGATACAGCCCATCTATAACATTCTTAAATCGACTACTCACGACATTTCTTTTCACTTTCATCGTCGGCGTAATTTCATCCATTTCCGCCGAAAAATCGCGTTCCAGAATCTTAAACTTTTTGATCTGTTCGGGCGAAGAAAGTTTTGCATTTGCGCATTCGACGGTTGCTTTAATTGAAGAATAAATTTGCTCATTGCCCGTCAATTCTTCAAAGTTTTCAAACTTAATTTCTTTCGCTTTCGCAAACGCTTCGACTTCTGCTTGATTTAAGGTAATGAGCGCGATGCAGTAACTTCGACCGTCGCCGTGCAGGAAACATTGCGAAACGAGATGATTCTCCTTGACCAGATTTTCCGTCAAAGCGGGCGCGACGTTTTTGCCCGACGACAAAACGATAATTTCCTTTTTGCGCCCCGTAATTTTCAAAAAACCGTCCGTGTCGAGTTCGCCGAGATCGCCCGTTTTCAGCCAGCCGTTTTCATCGAACATTTCCGCCGTTTTTTGCGGTTCTTTGTAGTAACCGGAAAACATCATCGGACTTTTCACGAGAATTTCGCCGTCCGCCGCAATCTTCACATCGCACATCGGCATCGGTTTTCCGACCGTGCCGAACTTCAGATTTTCAACCGTATTAAACGCGACGCAGATATTTTCCGTCAAACCGTAAGCCTGCAAGATCGGCAGATTTCTGTCCGTAAAAAACTGTGCGATTTTCTCTGGCAAAGGTGCGCCGCCGCTTGTTAATAAACGGACATTTCCGCCGAAAGCGTCTTTCAAATTCTGTTCGCTCGCGTTTGCGCCGAATTCGGAAACGACTTTCGCATAAATCTTTTCAAAAAATCTCGGCAAACTTGCAAAAACCGTCGGTTTGACTTCGAGCATATATTCGTAAAGCCGCGACAGATCGTCAACAAAATACGCGCTTGTTCCGTTATAAAGGCGATTATAAATTCCCGAAATTCGCTCGGCGACATGGCAGCCCGGCAAGTATGAAAGCGTTACGTCTTCGTAAAAGATCGGCACGGATCTCTTCAGTGATTCACACGAATTCAAAATATATTTGTGCGAAAGCATCGCGCCCTTCGGCTTTCCGGTCGTACCGCTTGTGTAAACCATTATCGCAATGTCTTCAGGTTGTGCGTTTGAGCCAAGCTCTTCGACTTTGGGCAAAAATTCATCGCGGTATTGTCTGCCGAAATCGAGAAAATCTTCATACTTTGTGATTGGGATTTCTTTTACTTCGATTGATGATCCGAATCCTAACAATCTACCTTTGTCGTATTTTGAGACCGCCTCAAATGAAAATTCTTCGGTTTCTTCCAAACAAATAATTTCCTTCAGATTTGGTAATGGTTCGCCGATGTCAGTTATCTTTTCGAGGTGAATGTTTGAATCAACAAAAACAAACTCCGCGTCGGAATGATCAATAATATACTTACACTGATCCCTCGAACTCGTCGGATAGATCCCGACACCCACGCCGCCCGCCACGATCGTCGCCAGATCAACGATGGTCCATTCCGGAATATTTCCCGCAAGAATCGCCACTGACGCGCCGCGCGTCAAACCTTTCGCCAAAAGAGCACACGCGAAATCTTCGACCTGACTTTGAAAATTTTCCCAATTCTGTGATTTCCAAGCATCGTTTTCCCGCGCATAAAAAACCGCTTCGCCGCGATGTTTAGCGCTTTGTTCTCGAAACAATTGGTAAATGTTTTGAAACTTCATCCCAATAAAAGCTCAGAGTAACGCCTTCAGGCGTGAAAGTAAGAGTTACGCCTTCAGGCGTGAAAGACGCCCGCACACAAAAATGTAACTAAAAAAACAGTTTAACCCCATCCCGCCTATCTAACGGCTAAAGCCGTAACTCTGAACACGATACCGGCTTGAAAACCAGAGTTACGCCTTCAGACGTTAAAGTCAGAGTTACGCCTTCAGGCGCGAAAGTCAGAGTTACGCCTTCAGGCGTGAAGAACGCTCGCACACAAAAATGTAACTAAAAAAAACAGTTTAACCCCATCCCGCCTATTTAACGGCTAAAGCCGTAACTCCGAACTTAAAATCGAAAAACCATCGCCGCCATATTTATTCCGCCGCCGGACGCGCAGAAAACAATAATATCGCCGCGTTTTAATTTTCCGTTACGAAGCGCGTCGTGCAAAACCATCGGAATACACGCCGAACCCGTGTAGCCCCATTTCTGCATAATCGTGTGCGTTTTTTCCATCGACTGTTCCAAGCCGTTCATCACATCTCTGATTGTCGAAAGATTTACTTGCGTCCAGAGGAAAAGATCAACGTCGTCGAGCGTAAGTTCGATGCGGTTTAATAATTCTTTGACGATTCTCTGCCAGCCTTCAAAATTTATCTCCGGCGGCGTTCTTTTTGCAAAGCGAACTTTGTTGTAATAGCCGTTTTCCAAAACTTCCTTTGTTACCGGCGTTTTCGAGCCGCCCGCGAAGATGCCGAGAAAATCGCTATATTCGCCTAACGCCTCGAGTTTGGACGTCAAAACTCCCGTTTTGCCGTCGTTTGTGGTTTGAAGAACAATTGCGCTCGCGCCGTCGGCGAAGATTGTCGCGGTTTTCTTTTCTGTCCAATCGAGAAATTTCGTCATTGCGTAAACGCCGATAACCAGAATGTTTTTATAATTTGCGTCGGCGATAATGTATTTACACGCCGTATCAAAAGCCGTTACGAATCCGGCGCAAGCAGCGTTCGTGTCAAATGTTCCGGCGTTTTTCGCGCCGATGCGATGCTGAACGACCACCGAAGTTCCGGGTGAAAGATATTCCGGCGTGTCGGTTGCTACAATGATCAGATCCAAATCTTCCGCCGAAATTCCAGCGTCTTTCAACGCATTTTCCGCCGCAATTGTAGCAATGTCTGCCGCGCTTTCGTCATCGGCAAGAATGTGGCGTTCTTCGATTCCGAGATTGTTGACGACAAAATCCGTGATGTCTTCGCCAAGCATTTCGCTCAGATCGGCGTTGGTTAAAACTTTTTCGGGAACGGAAATTCCTGTTCCGATAATTTTTGCGTTTCTCATAAGGTCAGAACCATCTGTGGTAGCGGATGGTTAAAGATTGCTTGCTAAAAGCCTTGATTTTTACGTTAAACCACCCGCTACCGCAGGTGGTTCTGACAAAAATTCTTTCACAGCTCGATTAAATTCCTCGGCATTCTCTATAAAAAACAAATGACTGCCATTTTTGATAATTTTAAGTTTTGCATTCGGAATTTTATCAGCAAGATTCAGCGAATTTCCCATCGGCACGACGGAATCTTTATCGCCTGTAATAATTAAAGTTTCGGCTGAAATTTTGCTGACTCTATCTTCAAAATTGAATGTAAAAGCGGTTTCCAACTGTGCCGTGTAAACTGCTTCAGCGACCTCGTTTTCCTCGCGCAGACGGCAGACTTTTTCAACCATGTCGGAGCAATTTTGGTTAAATTCTTCCGTAAACGCCGGACGCAGAAATTTTCTTATCTGTTCGGTATGCGTTAAAGCCGGGTCGGGTGTAAAGGAGCGCAAAATTTCAATGTCGGGTTTAACGTGTTTTGCGCCCCCGTAACTCGTGCAAGCTAAGATCAATTTATTCAGTCTTTCAGGAAATGAAAGCGCAAACTCCTGTGCGACGAATCCGCCGAAACTCGCGCCTAAAACATTCGCTTTTTCGACCTTAAGTTCGTCCAAGATTTGCAAAATGTCTTTCACAAAAACTTCGATTGATAAGTTTTGTAAATCTTCGTCCGACGTTTTTGAACGCCCGATGCCGCGCGGATCGAAAGTTATGATTTGAAAATCCTTCGATAAATCCTCGCTTTGCTTAAACCAAGTCCACGCTCCCGAAGCAAAACCGGGAATCAAAATTAAGGGTTCACCCGTGCCGAGAGTTTCGTAAAATAAATTCATTATTTCTTTAAGACCGGAGCGCAAGCGGCTCGCTTGCATGCGTTCGATAGAACGCAAAAGAGTTTGCGTAAAATCAAGTTTATTCGAAGCAAAGGCTTGTTCGCGCTCTGCGCTCATGCAAGCGAGCCGCTTGCGCTCCAATCGGTCTAAAAATTCAATTTAAACCCAAGCTGAATTACGCGCGGTCCGGTCGAGGCGCTGGTGATTTGTCCGAAATTGCCGAGCGCGATGTTGTTTACGGGGTTTGCATAATTGACCCAGTTGAAAACATTGAACATCTCAACACGCGCTTCGCCGCGAAAACGCTCGGTGAACGGGAGCAGTTTGATGATCGAAAAATCGATGTTTTTCTGTCCCGGTCCCGTGAACGCATTTCGCGGCGTATTGCCGAAAGGCGCGTTGGGATCGAAGGTCGGATTGTTCACAACGCCGACACTTGTGCCGTCAAGCCGCGGACGCGATGTTACGAATGCGCCGGTCGCAAAATATCCGTTCAAACGGTTTGAAACATCGCCGCTTGTATAGATATTTCCGCTGAATGCCGGATTATAATTGGCACGGCTGATGACAGCGTTGCCCGGATTATCAATTACCGAAAACGGCAAACCAGTTTGGAAAACCGCGATTCCGGCGATTTGCCAATTGTTCAAAAGGTATTTTGCCGCTGTAGAATCCGAGTTATATTTGGGCAGATCGTAAACGCCGCTGATGACAAGCCGCTGATCGCGGTTGAAATCGGAACGTCCGTAATTTTTGCTCCAATCGAATTGATCGCCCGGAATGTTCGTCAATTCATTGATTGACGCGCCCGAATAATAATCGAACGAACGCCCGTAAGTATATGCGCCCAAAACCTGCAAACCTTTTGAAAAACGCTTGGTTAAGCTGACTTGCAGCGAGTTGAAATTCGAGTTTGAAGTCGTTTGAACCTGCTGAACTCCGCCCGTTACATTTTTATTTGTCGAAATAATACTTCCGGCGGCAAGCGGCGGCGAAAAACTATTCGTCGTGCGGTTATAAACCGGCTGATTGAGCGTAATTATCTGCAAAAGATGCGTTCCTTTATTGCCGACATAGCCGACTTCCAGAACAGTATTTTTCGCAAATTCCCATTGTGCGCCGAGATTATATTGCTGGACATAAGGAGTTTCCAGATTCGGATCAACGAAAACTCCGCTGACCGGAACGCCGACAAACGGAGCGATCGGACCGAGCGGCGAAGGAATCGTCGCGGCGGTCGGAAAAGCCGAAGGCTGCGGGATCGGAACGAACGGATCGGCGAATGTTCGCAAAAGTCCGGGAAGTCCGATTCCTAATCCGAGATAGGGAAAATTGAAAAGCTGCGTGTTGGCAAACCGAGTCGAAATACGGTCGTAATAAATTCCGTAACCGCCGCGAACGACGAGTTTTCCGGCTTCGTCCACGCGGTATGCAAAACCGATGCGCGGCGCGAAATTGTTTTTGTCGGTAGGAACGAGAGTTTTTTCAACCGTCGGAACTCCCGCAAGCTGTCCGCCTGCCGCCTGCACCAAACCGTTCGGCGGCGGCGCGGGATTTGCCGTTGTTCCAACGACTAATTGATCGGGCAGAAAATTGACCAATCTGCCTTGTTCTTCGACAGGGAGACCGTAAAAATCGTAGCGTAAGCCTAAATTCAGGGACAAACGATCAGTAATTTTATAATCGTCCTGAACAAACGCACTAAAATCTTTGACCTTAAATGAGCGGTCGAAAACGCCCGAACCGATGATCGAAGTTCCGGTTCCGGTCAGGAAATTATTGAAGCTTGAAAAGATGACCTGCCCGCGCGAAAACGAGTTGAAATAGAATTTAACGGTCGAATAGCGAAATTCGCCGCCGACTCTAATGCGGTGTTTTCCGCTGACGATGGAGACCGTGTCCTGCAAATTATAACCGTTGATCCGCGAAGACTGATCGGCTAAAACCGACGAACCGAACGCAAAATTTGCGTCCAATCCGGCAACCGTCAAAGTCGGCGCACCCGGGAAAAGATTTTGCAAAGGACTTGTAATTCCGAGTTGCGCCGCCGTAAAAGGTTCTTGCGGAACGCTCGTTACAAGCAGACGATTGAAACCGAAACGCGCTTGATTGCTGATGTTTGAATTGATTATGTATGTGTCTGTGAAAGACAAAAGAGTTTGTTTGATCGAAAGATCACCGCCGAAACCCGGAAGTTGCGAAGTGCCGTTTCCTAAACCCGCGAAGTTGTAATTTGCCTGCGTTGTCGGATTATCCGCAAAGAAAATCTTGCTCGAAAATGTGTGATTATCGGCAATATTTACGTCGGCGTTGGCGTTAAACTGATTTTCCGTAAATCTGGAAAGCCCAGTCAGCGGTGTCGAAATCGGACAGCGATTCGCATTTCCGCCGAGTAAAATGAGCGGACAATTCGCGGCGGCTGAAGTTGCGCCGGATGAAGGAATTGCAAATTGACCGTTCGGCAGACGCGCATTCAAGATCGTCAATGAAACGGGATTGACCGCCGCCACGCCGAAAGTTGCCGCAAGCTGCGCCGCCGTTCGATTTGTGTCGGTCAAACCAACCGGAATTGAAGGAAATGTCAAACTATTTGCCAGCGAAAGTCCATTGCGTTCGCGTGTGCCTTGATACGAGCCGAAGAAAAACGCGCGGTCTTTAACGATCGGACCGCCGAGCGTTATGCCGTATTGATTTCTTGTCAAAACCGGACGTTCTATTCCGCGTGCTTTAATAAAAGGTTCGTTCGCATTCAGATTCTTATCGCGGAAGAAATAATACAAATTTCCGTGAAAATCATTAGAACCGCTGCGTGTTACCGCTTCGACGTTTCCACCAGCGTTTCTGCCGTTTGAAGCGTCATAAAGAGAAGTTTGGACGATAAATTCCTGAAGCGAATCGCTCGCGGGAACTGCAATGTTCGGAGTTGAGTTCGTGCCGATAGAATTTGCATCAACACCATTTATTTTCACGCTGTTTGAAGTTGTTCTTTGTCCGTTGACCGTAATTGTCGAATCGCCGCGACCGAGCTCGGTATTGTTCGAAACTGAAGACTGCGCTCCAGCTTGAAGCGTCAAAAGTTGTTGGAAATTTCGCGTCGGAAGGGGAAGTTGACGAATAGTTTCGCCTTCGACAACGCGCCCGGTTTGCGAGGTTTCTTGCTGCAGCACCGGAGCTTCTGACGATACATAGACCGTACTGTCGAGCGATCCGCCAACCTTTAGAGGTACATCGACAGTCGTGGTTTGCGTAATATTGACGACGACTTCTGTATTAACCGTTTGAAAACCCTCTGCTTTTGTTTCAATTTTATACCGCCCCGGCGCGAGAAATTGAAATGAATAAAACCCATCGTTGCCGGTTGTTAAGGTTCTAGAAAAATTGGTCTCAAGATTGACAATTGTGACCGTCGCACCCTGAATGACCGCGCCGGCTGGATCGGTGACCGTGCCGGAAATTTGCCCGGTCGTGCCTTGCGAAAATGCAGAAATTACCGCGGCGAAACATATCGCCAACGCAGCCAATGTGTTTTTGATTCGATTCATACTAAACTCCTTCAAGAAAAATGAACGTCCGTTTTTTATTTGTAGAAATTAATTTAGGCAACTTTCAGTTTCTCTCATAAATAACTTACACGATTGCCTTATTTACTGATTTTTTATAATCCGCCAGCTTCGTTTCGCTCAAAAGACCGTAGGCAAAGATCTTTGTCAAAAAATTTAGAGCCTGATCGTCCGAAAGATTCAAGTGCCGGTTACCACCGAACAGCTTTTCGACCAAAAAATAGTTGAAAAACTGCATATAAGCCGCAGTGAAAACCGTCGCCGGGTCAACGCCTGTTCGAAGATCGCCGCGTGTCTTAGCCTGTTCAAACTTGTCTCCGAACATTCTTTGAAACCGGTCGGTCAAACCGTCGAACATCTTGCGAAAATGCCGATTTTGAAACTCAAGCACGTCGATATACATTAACAGCCAGAAATCGGAATGCTGATCGACAAGATTTCCCACCATTTCGCCCATTTGACGAAGGCTTTCCGGTTCGAGCGGTTCGTCGATTTGAGAAAAAATAACACGCAGCTTTTCATCGATCTGCTGCTGGTAATTGTTAATTATCGATTCAAAGATCGCGTCTTTTGTTGCGTAATAATTGTACAGATTACCGAGCGACACTTCGGCGGTTTTTGCAATGTCGCGCATCGACGTTGCATGGAAGCCCTGCTTAATAAAGAGATCGCGCGCAGCGTCCTCGATCGTTGTTCGTCTTAAATTTTTCGCAGCGCGGCTTAATTTCGGCATTTATAAAAAACAAGCGTTCGTCTTTTTTAGACTTTTTGTTCACTCTTTGTCAAGTAAAAAGAAGATGGGAAAATGTTCACACTCGAATTTTTGTAAAACAAAGCGAAATCGGGAAAGAATGCATCGGATTGAAAATCCATTGATGCTCCATTAAATTATTTTGAAGAAATAGTTTAAGGTTAGAATATGGAAATTGGCTCAAAAGCACCGGATTTTTGCCTTCCGGACGCAGCAGGTAAAGATTGGAAGTTGTCGGACCAGACGGGAAAGGTCGTAGTCCTATTGTTTTATCCGGGCGACAATACTCCGGTTTGCACGAAACAGCTTTGTTCTGTTCGTGATAATTGGGACGATTTCGCGGAAACTGGAGCGGAAATTGTGGGGATCTCAATGGATTCAGTAGAATCGCATCATGATTTTGCGAAAAAATTTAATTTTCCTTTCACGCTTTTGTCCGATGAAAACGGCGACGCAGTTAAGAAATATGGCGTCGATTCATGGATTCCCGGGCGGTCGGCACGGGCTGTTTCGGTGATCGACAAAAAGGGTAATCTCGTCAGCCACGATGTTCAATCGCTAAGCGTGTTTCGTCCGAGTAATGAAGAAGTCCTAAAGGCGATCGCCTCGGCTTCCAACGAAATTTAAAACCGATATAGATTTATATTCGAATAAACAAGGAGCAGTTAGAATGGCAATTTTTTCAAAAGATAAATTTACATGCGCCCGTTGCGGGCAGAAAAACGAACCGATCGGCTTTGCGCCGCTGCCGACGGATCTTGGTCAAAAGATCGGCGCGGAATGCTGCAAAAATTGCTGGTCCGAATGGCTGGAAAAGCAAAAGCAGATTATTAACCATTTTGGTTTGGATCTTTCGAATCCCGATTCGCACGACTATTTGTTCGATCAGATGAAGTTGTTTTTCTATGACGACGGAACAAATTTGGCAGCGATCGATGAAACGAAAGAGGGAACAATAGAATGGTAAAAAGGTATCCATAATTCATGAGTTTCAAAGTTTTCAAATTGATCGCGTTTTTGATCATATTATTAAGCGGTTCAACACCGCTTTTTTCATTTCAGATGACGAAACAGGTAAAAGTTCGGGCGCCGGAATTTCAAGGCGGAAGCGGTTGGCTGAACACTGATAAACCGCTGACGCTTGCGGGATTAAAGGGCAAGATCGTCCTGATAGATTTTTGGACATACGGATGCATCAACTGCATTCACATAATTCCCGATCTGAAAAAGCTCGAAGCGAAATACGCCGACCAGCTCGTTGTCATCGGCGTTCATTCTGCGAAATTTGAGAACGAAGGAGAAACCGAGAACATTCGACGGATAATCTTGCGTTACGGGATCGAACATCCGGTTTATAACGATTCGCAATTTAAAACCTGGGATCAATACGCTGTGAAAGCTTATCCGACGCAGGTTTTGATCGATCCAAACGGATATATTTTTGGAACGTATGTCGGCGAGGGAAACTCAAAAGCGATCGATTCGGCGATCGGATCTGCAGTTTCGGAGTTTCGACGAATGGGAAACTTAAACGAAAAACCTTTAGATTTTGCATTAGAACGCGCAAAGGTGGGAAACCTGCCGCTCGCGTTTCCGGGCAAAGTTTTGGCAGATGAACGGACCGATCGACTTTATATCGCCGATTCAAATCATAACCGGATCGTCGTCACACGACTCGACGGCACACTGGTCGAAACCATTGGAAGCGGAAAAGAAGGTTTTCGCGACGGAACATACGATGCTGCCCAATTCAGCAAGCCGCAGGGAATGGCATTGTCAGATAAACATCTTTTCATTGCCGATACGGAAAATCACTCGATCCGCAGGGTCGATCTAAAGAGAAGAACTGTTGAAACGATCGCCGGAACAGGAAGTCTTGATGAATTTACAGGCGCTGGCGGAGACGGCAGGAAAACCTCGCTTCGATCGCCGTGGGACGTTTCGCTGGTTGGAAATTATCTTTTCATAGCGATGGCGGGTTCGCATCAGATCTGGATGATGGATGTCGAAACCGGGAAAATAGCTCCGTACGCCGGTACCCGCGCCGAAGCTCGGCTTGACGGAATCATCGAAAATTCCGCGTTTGCACAGCCGTCCGGCATTGTTTCCGACGGCAAAAATCTGTACGTCGCCGACAGCGAATCGAACATAATCAGAAAAATAAATTTCCAGGAAGCATTGGTTGAAACGCTTGCCGGCGGAGATCTCTGGATATTCGGCGATGTCGACGGTGAAGGCGACGTTGTTCGGTTTCAGCATCCGCTCGGAATTGATATATATCGCGGCAATCTTTTGATCGCAGACACATACAACCATAAGATCAAACTTTTGGATCCGGAAACGCAGTTCGTAAAGACGATTTACGGAAATGGGAAACCCGGACAGATCGACGGAAAGAAACCGACTTTTTATGAACCGGGCGGAATTTCGGTCGCCGGCGACAGACTTTTTATCGCGGACACGAATAATCACGCAATTCGCGTTATAAATCTGCGTTCGGACGAAACGATCACGCTGAAAATACCGGGACTAGCGCCGCCCGCCGCGGTCTTTGACGATCAGCGTCCGGTTGCGCCCAATTTGCTTCAAATCAATGTTCAAAAAACAATTGTTGAGCCGAATTCCGACGTTATTTTTAGAACGGGTTTGGACTTGCCGGAAGGCTTTCACTTAAACCCGAACGCGCCGCAGCGGTTTGAAATTTCTGCCGACGACGCGGTTGCTCTGAAGATCGCGCCGACGCGTGGAAAATTTAAGGAACTGCCGTTGGATATAATGTTCAACACCGGCAAAGCGGGCGCTAAGAAGATTTCCGTTAATCTAACGGTCTATTATTGCCGCGAAGACAATACCGGTGTTTGCCTGATAAAAACCGTTTCGTGGCAAGTGCCGCTCGATGTAAAAGCTTCAAAAAACAGCGCAAAGATCATTACGCTTTCGGCAAAGATCGATTGAAAAATTTGCAATGTAAATAATGAATTCGGCGTACCGGAAAGACCGTTCAAGCCGAAAGAAGCCGCGTTCGTTTGCAATATGAGCCGTTCGTTTAGTAAATATTGCCTTCTGCCGGAATTTAACGATAGTATCGCGCAAAATGTATTCTTTGAACACGGCATCGCTCATCAATCTGCTCGGCTTCGCGGTCGGGGTCGCGCTTTACGCAATGCTCTTCGTGATGGTTCTGCGTCATAGAAAGCAGGATTCGAAGTTCGATCTGCTCTTACTTTTGACTGCCGTTCTTGGCATTACCTGGAACGCGGGCGAGCTTTTTACCTCGGTCTGGCAGGATTTTAACGGAAAACCCGTTCCGCCGCTGATAAAAGCGGTTTACTTTTCCGCGCTCGGGTTTTTGCCGTCCGTGGTCGTCGGTTCTGCCGAAAACGAAAAGAAAAATACTCGAGTTTTAACGATCGCCGCCTATGCTTTAAGTAGTTTTGCCGCGCTGCTTCATTTTCAGTCGGCTTTTTTCTCTAATTTTGCACCTTCAAATCTTGCGCTTCAGATCTTAACTTTCGGCTCGATCGCATTGATCATCGGTTTGCTTGTTTTCAATTACCGGCAGAAACTCGAGAATAAAACCGTTTGGATATTCGCACTTTTGATCTTTGCCTTGTCCGCGCTTCATTTGAGCACCAAAACCGAGGAAAGTTCGTGGTATGTAGAGCTTTTGGCGCATCAATCTTCGCTTCCGCTCGTCCTCGCAATTCTTTTTCAGGATTTCCGATTTGCCTTCGCCGATCTCTTTCTTAAACGTGCGTTGTCGCTGCTTTTATTGGCTTTAACGGCATTCTCGCTTTATGTTTTCGTCGCACAGCCGTTTCAATCGCTCCATACGACACATGAAGCGAACGACGCGCTTTCGACCGGAATTCTTCTGCTTTTATGGATCGCCACCGCGCTTTTTTATCCGCTGCTTCATAAATTTTCGATCTGGCTTGTCGATAAAGTTATTTTGAAACGCGTCAGTTATGAGTTTTTGCAGAATAAGATCGGGCGAACACTCGAGAATATCGAGTCGATCGATCTAGCGCTTGATAACGTCCGGGACCAGATCGCCGAAGCGCTGACCGCAAAAAGATCGGCGTGGCGCGAAGTTTACGAAAGTCAAAGCGAAGCCAATATGCCGCAGGTGAACTACGGTCGAAAGGCGGCAGAGATCTTTGTACCGACGAACGAATCGCCGTATTACAAGATCTCGCTAAAGAATTTTTCTGGAGGACGACGGCTGCTTTCGGACGAAATTTCGATGCTCGAAGCGGTTTCGCTGTTGACGGCGCGAAAGATCGACGCGCTGCGTGTAACGCATGAGCGGTGCGAGCAGGAAATTCGCGAACAGGAATTTGCGAAACTTGCGAGCGAAGCACAATTAACCGCTTTGCGTTCGCAGGTCAATCCGCATTTTTTGTTCAACGCGTTGACGACGATCGGTTATCTTATTCAAACGGCTCCGGATAAAGCGTTCGAAACGTTGATGCGTTTAACACAGCTGCTCCGGCGCGTGCTGAGATCGACCGAAGAATTTTGCTCGCTCGGGGAAGAAATAAGTTTGATCGAGAATTATCTGGACATCGAGCGGACGCGTTTCGAAGAGCGCTTGCGGGTCGAGATAGACGTCCCGAAACCGCTGCGCAAACAGCAGATTCCGTCGTTAATACTGCAGCCGTTGATCGAAAATTCAATTAAACATGCCATCTCCGCGAATAAACACGGCGGAAAAGTATCGATCGTCGCGGCGATCGAAGACACTGTTTACGGCAGCAATCTGCTTTTGCAGGTTGTTGACACAGGCGCCGGGCAAAATGCTCGCGATTTTACGAACGGCGGCGGAATCGGTTTGGAAAATATTCGCGAACGACTATCAGCTTATTACGGCGCGAATGCGCGATTTGAAATTCGCACTGACGTTAAAAAAGGAACGACGGCTGAGGTTCGAATTCCGTTGGAAACTGCAGGAGTACATAGCGTTTAATGAACAAGATCAGAATTATGATAGCCGACGACGAGCGCCCGGCAAGGTTGTTTCTGAAGGCGATCCTGCAAAACTTAGACGATGCGGACATCGTCGGCGAAGCGGAGAACGGCGCGGAAGCGGTCGAACTGATCAAAAATTTAAAACCCGATCTAGCTTTACTCGATCTGCAGATGCCTGAAGTTACCGGTTTAGAAGTGATCAAACTGCTGCGGAAAAATGAGATGCCGCTCATAGCTTTCGTTACCGCTTATGACGAGTTTGCGGTTCGGGCGTTTGAGGTCAATGCAGTTGATTACTTGCTTAAACCCGTGGAAGAAGCCAGACTTCGCGAAACTTTGAACCGCGTTCATGAACGGCTTGAAAAGAACGATTCCCGCGAAGCCGAAACTCGAAAAGTTAGAAATGCGGTCGAAATTTACGAAGAATCGACACGCGACGAGTTTCTCCAAAGAATTCCGGTAAAAAAGCGCGACGATATTTTTCTGGTCGGCGTTGACGATGTTGCATCAATCGTCGCGGACGGCGAACTCCTCCATATTTCGACGCGAAATAACGAGAAATTCGTTATAAACTTTCGCTTAAAAGACCTCGAAGCCAGACTCGAACCCCGGAAATTTATCCGGCTTTCGCGCGGCGCACTGGTAAATGTGGAAATGATCGAACGGATAAACCCTATGCCGGGCGGAACATTTCTGGTGACGCTGAAAAACTCTCAGGAAATTTCCTCAAGCCGTCTGCAGTCGCGCGTTCTTCGCGAGCGTCTGTTGAAAGTTTAGCGCCGGTCGACCATTCATTCGTGCCTTTCTACCGTTCATTAAAAACTTGTTCAAACTTGCCTGCGTATTTTTATAAGATTACGACTTTGCAAAATCTTTTCTAGCAATTTTAACGATTCTTATGAAAAACATCGTGAAATTTATCGTTTTGACAGCGGCGATGCTTGCGATTTCTGCGGCGGCTTTTGCCCAAACCGGAAGTTTGAGCGGCACAATTACCAGCGAGATCAACGGACTGCCGATCGTCGGCGTTTCGGTTGAAATTCCAAAGCTTAAGCGTTCGACCGAAACGGATGAATCCGGGGTTTACACGTTTACAGCGCTGCCGAACGGTACGTTTACAATTGTTACGCATATCGAGGGATTTTCGGATAAAGCGCAGAGCGTTACCATTTCCGGCGGAGCGTCGACGGTCGATTTTCAATTGAGTTTGACGACGCTTCGCGCTGAGGTAACTGTTACCGCGACGGGATCCGAACAATCGGTTTTTGAATCTTTTTCGTCGGTAAACTCGGTCGGCGCCACGCGGATCGCAGAAAAGGCGAGTACATCCGTCGGCGAGATCCTGGAAAATGAAGCAGGTGTCAGCAAAAGAAGTTTCGGCGGCGGCGGAACGGGCAGACCTACGATTCGCGGTTTCGAAGGCGACCGCGTTCTGGTTCTGCAGGACGGCGTTCGCAACGGATCGGTCGGATCATCTTCCGGAGATCACGGCGAGCCGATCGCAGCGCTCAATCTTGAACGCCTAGAGGTCATCAAAGGTCCGGCGACGCTGCTTTACGGCAGCAACGCGCTGGGCGGCGTAATAAACGCCGTAACGGATGACGAAAACACGGCGCACGAAGGACTTCGCGGATACTTTTCCGGAATCGGCGGATCGGTCAACCGCCAGGCGGGAATTGCCGGCGGTCTGGAATACGGATACAAAAATTATCTATTCAATTTGAATTTAAATTCTGCGCGCGAAGGCGATTATAAATCGCCGTTCGGGAACGTGCCGAATTCGGGCTCACGCGCGTTCGGCGGTTCGGGAAGTCTCGGATATTTCGGCGGCAAAGGTTACGTTCGCGGAACCGTCACGCTCGATCGAAGACGGTACGGAATTCCATACGCGCCGCTTTTTGAATCGGGCGAAATTTTGTCGATCGCCAACGGCGGTATCGATTGTTCGGGCGAAGGCAAAGAAGATTGTCAATTTGACCTTGAAGCGATCAAAAACGCATTTGCAAATGGTTTGCCGCCGGTTCCCGACGAGCAGATCGACATAAAAATGCGGCGCAGCAATTATCGGATTACAGCGGGTTTTCGCGATATGAAAGGCGCGATAACGCAGGGCGATTTTTACGTAGATCTGACCGATTACAGGCACCAGGAAATCGAGACCGAAGATGACATTGACGAAATTGCGACGACTTTCGACAATGACGTGTTCTCATATCGCGCACTATTTCGTCAGGCAAATTATAAGAATCTTTCGGGCAGATTCGGTTTTGACGGTTATCGCCGCAGTTATCTGACGCAGGGCGCGGAACAGCTTATCGAAGGAAGGGTGCGGCAAAATAATTTTGCATTCTTCGGTTTGCAGGAACTCTCGTTTGAAAAAGTTTCGCTGCAATTCGGCGGCAGAGTCGAAACAAACCGCTTTAATCCGACAAATCCAAATTTGCTTGATCTAAATTATACGGGCTTTTCGGGTTCGGTCGGCGCAAAGTTCGATGTTTGGAAGGGCGGCGTTTTTGTAACGGATTTTACGAGTTCTTATCGTTCGCCCGCTTTGGAAGAACTTTACAATTTCGGTCCGCATATCGGAACGGTAACTTTCGAAATCGGCGACCAGACATTAACGCGCGAACGCTCGAACGCGGTTGAGTTTAGCCTCCGTCAAAATACAAAACGAGTTCGGTTTAACGGCAGTCTTTATTATTACGACATCAATAATTTTATATATCTTTCGCCGCAGGACGAGGACGGAAACGGTTTCGTCGATGTTGAAGATTTTTTGCCGATCTCGCGGTTTACGCAGGGAAACGCACGATTTTTCGGCGGCGATGCGACGCTTGAGTTTGATATCAATAAATATCTCGGGACATTTTTCGTCGTCGATATGGTAAACGCAAAACTAAAGGATTCGGACACGCCGCTTTCACGAATTGCTCCTGCACGCGCCAGGATCGGTGCGGATTTTCATTTGAAGGGACTTAGTCTTAGACCGGAACTTGTCATCGCTGCAAAGAAAGACGCGGGCAGTATTTTTCCTCTGGAAACGACGACGGACGGGTACAAGATCTTTAATATTAACGGATCGTACACGTTCGTCGTCGATAAAACGGCGCATGTCATAACTTTCGGCGCACAAAATATTAACAACGCGCTTTATCGAACGGCGGGTAATTTCATCAAAGATCTCGCGCCGGAGCCTGGACGCGGATTTAAGGCTTCCTACACGCTCAGGTTTTATTAAATCCGATTTGAGCCGCCGAAATTAGAGGAAAAGACGTTTGTTTTCACAGGCGTCTTTTTTTATTTTTCGCTTTTTCAAGCAAATAAGGTCGCCGGGATTTAGTTCTTTCCAAAACTCTAAAACTTCTGTATTCTTCCAATTACCCGAATGACACCAATCGCGATCACATTGATTTTGCTCGGAGTTGCCGTTGTGCTTTTTGCGACGGAAAAACTTCCTGTGGACGTCGTCGGACTGCTGCTTGTGATCGGTCTCGTGCTGACCGGCGTGCTAACCGTGCAGGAAGGCGTCGCGGGTTTCGGCGATAATATTATCATTACCATCGCAGGGTTGTTCGTTTTGACCGGCGGACTTGTCAAAACCGGGCTGGTCGATCTGATCGGGCGCCGGCTTTACAAGGTTTCCGGCGACAATCAATTTGTTTTGACCGCGCTTATCATGGTGGTCGCGGCAATGTCTGCGTCGGTCATGAAAAACACAACGACGACAGCGATGTTTGTTCCGGTCGTTATGGGTTTGGCGAGCCGCGCGAAAATAGCACCGTCGAAACTGCTTATGCCGCTCGCCTTCGGCGCGATTTTGGGCGGCAGCTGCACGCTGATCGGGACGTCGACAAATCTTGCGGTCAGCGGTGCGATCCAGCGATATGGAATGGAGCCGTATTCGATGTTCGAACTAACATCGGTCGGCGTTATAACCGTCGGAGTCGGGTTGATCTATATGCTTTTCGTCGGGATCAAACTCCTGCCCAACCGCGGCGGCGAAGATTCGCTGACCGAGCAATATTCGATTCGCGAATATATTTCAGAAGTCATTGTTCTTCCGGAATCGAATCTGGTCGGGAAAACGCTCGGTGAAGCTAACATCAACCTAGATCTCGACTTAAACGTGATCGGCATCATCCGCAACGACGAAGAAAAGATCGTTCCGCAGGTCTACGTGCGAATTCAGAGCGGCGATATTTTGATCGTCGAAGGCAGTATCGGCAACATTTTGAACGTAAAATCGGAGATCGGTTTGGAAATTAAAGCCGATTTCAAGCTGACCGACACCGATCTTGAAAGCGGCGACATAGAGCTGTTCGAAGTTATGGTAATGCGCGATTCGCGTCTGGTCGGACAGACGCTTCGCACGTTGAATTTCCGGTATATTTATGATCTGACGGTGTTGGCGATCAATCGCCACGGCGAAACCGTTCTCGAAAAAATGAGCGGCGTGCCCCTGAAATTTGGAGATGTGCTGTTGGTGCAGGGAAACCGGCGGCTGATAGAACCATTTGTTGTGGAAGGCGAAATGCTCTTGCTCGACGACGTTTCGGCGAGCGCACAGCGAACCGCAAAGCGAAAATGGGCGATCGCCGCGTTCGGGTTGTTTTTATCGCTTTCGCTTGCAAAGCTGGTCACGCCGTTTGACGTTCCGCTGGCGATTGCCGTTCTTTTGGGCGTTTTGCTCCTTTTGGCGACCAAAACGGTTCGATACGCCGAGCTTTATTCGTTGATCGATTTTCGTCTGCTGGTTTTGATCGCCTGTATGATGAGTTTTGGAATTGCGATGGAAAAAACCGGCGCGGACGTTTATCTTGCGGGTTTGATCCAGGATTATTTCGCACAATACGGCGCGACAGCGGTGCTGGCAGGGTTTTTTGTTCTGACCGTCGCCCTGACACAGCCGATGTCGAATCAGGCGGCGGCACTCGTCGTGCTTCCGGTCGCGATTAAAACCGCCGTCGCACTCGGGCTGAATCCGCGAACCTTTGCGGTCGCGATAACCTATGCAGCGTCATTTTCGTTCATCACGCCGCTCGAACCCGCTTGCGTTTTGATCTATACGCCCGGACGATATAAATTTATGGATTTCGTAAAAGTGGGGACGATCTTGACGATCATAGTTTTTATCACGGTGATGCTTTTGGTTCCGATCTTCTGGAAACTGTAATTAAAGATCCATCCAATAGTGTTTTACGAACACGTTCGCTTTTTCGTCGAAAATCTCTTCTGTGAAGATTCCTCCGGATCCTTCAATTGTTCGCGCCGAAGCGGCATTGGTTTTATCGCAGGTCAACAAAACTCTTTTGAGTCCCAATTCTCTGGCTTTTTCAAGCGTTAAATTCAATAAAATTGTTCCGTAACCTTTTTTCCGTTCTGATCTTCTGATATCGCCGCCGATATGACCGCCAAGCTTTCGATGTTCGTCATTTAGTTCTCGCCGAATTTCGCTCCGACCGATGATCTTTCCCTCGCAGAATAAGAAATATGTGTTTCTGGGAACTTCGTCCGCCGGTAAATTTACCCCTTTTGCCAAAATCTGCATTCGGCGGAGATAATCATCAAAATCGCCGTCCCAATTGATGTACGGCGTTTCGTTAGCTGCGATTCCTTCATCTGCAAGTTCTCGAAAATCGGCTTCGATCTCTGCGCAAATCTCAATCAACTCGCAATTTCCGCATTTCATTTCGATTTCCATTCTTCTTCCAAAATTGCGTAAAGATACTCGTCGCGCCACATTCCGCTTTGCCAGAAACTTTTAATAAATTCGGCTTCGCGCCGGAATTTCATATTTTCAAGCATTCGAATACATCCGAAATTTGAAGCATCGACGGTTGCCGTGATCCGGTGAATTCCGACTTTTCCGAATAACAGATCGAACACCTCCGTCAACGCTTCTGCGGCAAAACCTCGCTTTTGATAGTTTCGTGAAAGCGAGATCCCGAATTCGACGATTCGTGTTTCGTGTCCTTCGGGCTTTAAACCGATGTCGCCGATCAATTTGTTTTCTGCTTTGAGTTCGATGCCGAGCTGAATCCATTTTCCCGCTTCGCCGAATTCGCCGTTTTCGAGATTCTTTATATATCTTTCGGCTTCCGCTTCGCTAAAAGGTTCATAACTTTGAAATTCGCAAACTTCCGGGTCAGACCGATATTCAAGAAAATCCGCCAGATCGTTTTCGCGTAAATTTCTTAAAATGAGGCGTTGCGTTTCTAAGTTCATCAGCATGTCAGAACCATCTGCGTAAGCGGATGGTTTAAGTTTGTCAATCTATTCTGCATTGTCGGAACCATCTGCGGTAGCGGATGGTTTAAGTTTGGCAATCTAAGCCTCCGACGAGTGCGAATAAATACGAGTTCAAACCGCCCGCTTACGCTGGCGGTACTGACTGCATTGTCAGAACCATCTGCGGTAGCGGATGGTTTAAGTTTGTCAATCTAAGCCTCCGGCGAGTGCGAATAAATACGACGTCAAACCGCCCGCTACCGCAGGCGGTTCTGTCTGCATTGTCAGAACCATCTGCGGTAGCGGATGGTTTAAGTTTGTCAATCTAATCCTCCGCCGAGCCGGAATAATTACTACGTCAAACCGCCCGCTACCGCAGGCGGTGCTGACTTTGATGACCATCTCACTTTTCCGATACAACTAATTCATCATAAGCCAACTCCACATTATCGGGAAGCAATTTTGATTCGCGTTCGTGCAGAATGTCATGATTTAAGTGCGTTAAAAACGCGCGTTTCGGTTTTAACTCTTCGATATATGCCAATGCTTCTTCCAGACAAAGATGCGTCGAATGCGGTTTGATTCGCACGCAGTCTAAAACTAGAACGTCGAGATCGCGCAAACCGTCCATCGACGCGGGCGGGATCGTTTTCAGATCGGTCGCGTAGGCGAAATCGTTGAAGCGGTATGCAATGACGGGAAGTTTGCCGTGAATGACCTCAAACGGGGTTATTTCCAAATCTTCGCCGATGCAAAAAGGCGCGTTCGGTTCGACCGTGTGCGGAATTAATTGGGGCAAACCGCCGCCGAAATGCGTCGGCTGGAAAATATACTGAAAAATTCGTTTTAGATCTTTCCAGGCGATTTCATTAGCATAAACGCCCATCGCGCCGTGCCGGAAATTGAGCGGGCGAATGTCGTCAAGCCCGAAAACGTGGTCGACGTGGCAATGCGTTATCAAAACCGCGTCGAGATATTTTATTCCGGCGCGAAGTGCCTGCTGGCGAAAATCTATCGAAGTGTCAACAAGGATCGACTTTCCAGCGTGTTCGATGAGAACGGAAACCCGAAGGCGTTTATCGCGAGGATCATCGGACAAACAAGTTTCGCAACTGCATCCGATTGACGGCACGCCCGTCGAAGTCCCAGTTCCGAGAAAGGTTAATTTCATAAAAGTAAGTTTGCGGAAAGTTTTCAGGACGTTCTCAAAGTAAACTCAAAACTATCTGGAACTTCTGTAAACCCTGTAAACTTCCGGCAAACTCGCCAAACTATTTTTTCCCAAGAATATCGCTTGCGGAAAATTTCTGTGCTGCTTGTTTCTTGAGTTGTTCTTCGCTGGCTTTTGTCAAAGCGACATATTGAAGCTGCAGGTCGCCCAAAAGACCATTAAACAGGTTTTGTTCCTGCGGATGCAGATTTCCTTTGGTTTTATCGCGGAGCATGACCAGCACATCGATCCAGTATTTTCCGGTTTCAAGATCAACCGATCTTTGCCCCGTTACCGGATGCGGAAGTGCGCCGAGCGCTGCAGCGGCTTGCGATGCCAGCGTGGAAAGGAAATTTATAAAGCTCGCGGGATCGTCAGCACCGGGAATTTCCGAATCGTCGGGTGCAGCGTCGTCAGCGTCTTCAGTTATCAAACCGCTTTCCGGGGCGTCTTGCTGAGGCGAATCTTGAGTTAGAATTACACCGCCAGGTGTTTCCGAAGGTTCGGACGGTGCGTCCGCGCGCTCGTCTTCGATAACGACTCCGTCGCGTAAACTGCCGTCGGGGTTAAACTTACGTTTATCGGTAACCTTTAGTTCTTCGTGTTCTTCGTTATAAAGTTCTTCTTTTCCAATCATCTTTAAAACCGTGATTCCTTTCTTTTATTTAGCTTCGATAGTAGCATTTTGCGAAATGAAAGTTCAAAATCATCGTAAATTATTGGTCAATTTTGAAACGCACGATGCGCGTTACGGGAATTGTTCGATTTAGAATCCTCAATTTATATCTTGAGAAGTTAAAATTATGTCCAGATCTTTCGATGAACTTATCAATGTAATGGCGCGGCTGCGCGCACCGGGCGGCTGCCCGTGGGACCGCGAGCAAACCTATGCGTCTTTAGGGCAATACCTGATCGAAGAGTGTTACGAGACCTACGACGCGATCAGAGAAGCCGAAGAAACCGGCAAAACCGATAATTTGAAGGAAGAATTGGGAGATGTTTTGCTTCAGGTCGTTTTTCATTCGACGATCGCTGCCGAGCGAAAGGAATTTACCATCGACGAAGTCGTCGAGGGAGTTACCAAGAAACTTATTCTTCGTCATCCGCATGTTTTTGAAGACAAGAAACTGGAAACCGCCGAGGACGTTCTTCAAAATTGGGACGAACTCAAGAAAGCCGAGCGCGCCGCGAGCGGGACCGAAAAAGCGGCAACGGAGTCGATCCTCGATGAAGTTCCGATTCATTTTCCTGCTCTTTTGGAAGCCCAAAAATTAACCAAAAAAGCTGCCAGGGTTGGGTTTGACTGGGAAAACGCTGAACAGGTTTTTCTGAAGATAGACGAAGAACTGGCGGAGACGCGCGCGGCTGTCGAAACTGGCGACAAGGATTCGATAGCCGAAGAGATAGGCGATATATTGTTTTCTGTTATCAACCTCGCAAGAAAACTCGAGATCGACGCAGAAAGTTCTTTACGAAATACAAATCGAAAGTTTCGCACGCGGTTCAAATTTGTCGAATCGGAACTTCGCGGAAAGTCTAAATCGCCCGAATCAGCGAGTCTCGAGGAAATGGATGAACTCTGGAATAGTGCAAAATCTCAATAGTTTTGCGTAAACTGGTTGGAAAAAATCGTTTTTAAAGGAATTTTACTTGTCATTTTGCAAACAATAAGTGTAAGATTCGTAGAGTCTTAGCAATTGGACATCTTGATTTTTGATATCGAAGCAATAACTTTGATGTCGAACTTAAAAAACTTTGTCAGTGAACAGAGTTTTTTTGCAATTTTTTTTGAAAAGGATTAGATTTTAAGGATTGAAAAACCAACGGAGGAATCAGTTAGTTATGCAGAATAAAAAAAGTTTCTTAGGGCTTCGCAATTTAATGGTGTTATCGCTTATGTTAGCGGTTTTTGCCTCAACCTCTTTGTTCGTTTCGGCGACGCCGGATAAAAATGTTTCGATGGGTGAACTGATCGTCTCCGGCAATTCTTCTGACGGTGCTGCGTTCGCAATGTTGAACGGTGAAAAGGCGCTTAGCGGACGCACGTTTTTTTCGTCGGGAACGATCGCAACGACCGATTCGAATTCTGCAACGGTAAAAATGGGTGATCTTGGATCGATCGAGATCGCGCCTAAGTCAGCTTTGAATCTTTCGTTTGGCGAAAATTCGATCAATGCAACCCTAGCGAACGGTACGGTCAAAGTATTGAACAATGCCGGTGTGAAGGTTGTCGTTACGGATGCAGCCGGTGCGGAACTTTCGGGGAATAACGGTCTTTACAACGCGTCGGGTGCAAAACAAGATGACGATGACGGCAAAGTTAGCGACGGAAGTCAGGCTGCTTTGATCGCGGTTTTTGCGGGTGTGGTCGGCGGAACGATCATTTATCTTCTTTTAAGAGATACCGGCGATGATCTTGGACCAACGGTAAGCCCTGTAAGATAAACTTTTCCTACAATCCTATAAAAAGCGTACGACAATTTTCGGTCGTGCGCTTTTTTTCATTCAACGTCCGGGAATATGTCCCAGGCTTTCGACCAGTCGGTGTTGGGAACCTTGCTCATAGTCGCCTTTTCAATGGTTTCCACACTATTAAAATTTTATTTGGCGATGCGCCGGCGAATCTACTCGACCAAGCGCTTCGCTCGAAATCACTTTACAAATACGGGAAATGGAAATGCACAATCGTTCCAGGCGAACCTAGCTTCAAAGTTTAATATTAATGTTTCTTCTCGAGCTTTTCCGCAAGCAATATTAGAAAGCTTTTTGTCATTTCGTAAATGGACGAACTTGTCGAAGCGCGCGGACCTGCAACGTTCAAAATCCTGCATTTGCAGGACATGATCGTATTCGCGGTCTTATCAGCCGCCGCTGAAGCGGAAACTCGTTCGAAGTCGAAATGCAGACATGGCTTTTTAAGTTCCGCCGCAGATGCCCATGTAAATAAAGAACCGCCGGTGAGTGGTCCGCATGAAAGAATGACAGTCAGGTCAGAGTTTAAAACATTGAGTTTTGTTCGTGTTTCGTAGTTTCGCGAGTCAGTCTCGGTTAGACGATCGTATCTTTCAGCGATCTTGCCGTCTTCCGCACGACGACCTTTTGGTATATAACCGCCATAATCGAAACCGCACTCGATTGCAAAATCGAGCGCGGCGCGGTCTGCTCCGGTTTGCCCGCCGGAAATTATTTTTTGGATCGTCATCAACCTATCTTTTCAAGTCCGTTCATAAAGGGCTGCAGCACTTCGGGAATAAGAACCGCCCCGTCTTCCTGCTGGTAATTTTCCAAAATTGCGATCCAGGTTCGTCCGACCGCTAATCCGGAACCGTTCAATGTATGCACAAATTCCGGTTTAGAATCTCCCGAGCGTTTAAATCTTAAATTCATTCTTCGAGCCTGAAAATCGGCACAATTTGAACAGCTTGAGATCTCGCGATAGGTGTTTTGACTCGGCAGCCAAACCTCAATGTCATAAGTTTTCACAGCCCCGAAACCCATGTCTCCCGTCGACAAAACGACGGTTCGATACGGCAGCCCAAGGAGCTGCAAGATCCGTTCTGCGTTTTGAGTTAATTTTTCATGTTCTTCTTCGGAATTTTCCGGAAGCGTCAATTTTACGAGCTCGACCTTTTCGAATTGATGCTGACGGATCAATCCGCGCGTGTCGCGCCCGTAGCTTCCGGCTTCCGATCGGAAACATGGTGAATACGCAGTGTAATACTTCGGCAGATCGGCGGCGTCCAGAATTTCTTCTGCGTGGTAATTTGTAACCGGAACCTCCGCTGTCGGGATAAGTGCAAATTCCCGCTCGTCTTTTATGTGAAAAAGATCGTCCTCAAATTTCGGAAGCTGATTGGTGCCGAACAACGATTTTCTATTAACAATGAAAGGCGGTAACGTTTCCGTATAACCGTGTTCGGTTGTATGAATATCGAGCATTAAATTTATCAATGCGCGTTCAAGTCTTGCACCTGCACCGTTTAAAATGGCAAATCGAGATCCTGTGATCTTAGTAGCGCGTTCAAGATCTAAAATTCCGAGCGCTTCCCCGATATCGACGTGATCCTTCGGCTGAAAATCGAACTCACGCGGTTCGCCCCATTTTCTCAGTTCAACATTCGCCGACTCATCCGTGCCGACCGGAACATCAGGTCGCGGAATGTTCGGCAATCCGGCGAGGAGCTCGTTCATCTTTGCCTCGAGCTCTTTTCGCAGATGCTCTAGCTCACTTTGCTTGTCGCGCAGCCCCGCAAGCTCAGCCTTTTTCTCTTCGGCGAGGTCGCGCTGACCGCTTTGCATCAGCGCACCGATCTCTTTGCTCGCGGCATTTCTCGTTGCGTTGATCGAATCGGATTCGCCGATAACGCGCCGCCGCTTTTCATCGAGCTCGGCAAAATCATTCAATGATTCCGCAGGAAAATTGCGATTGTCGAGCGCGGTTCGAACCGTTTCTAAATTTTCTCTGACAAAGTTAAGATCTAACATAACTGATTGAAAACCGTGATTTACGGCGGAAACTCGTGAAAATGTCTGAGCTGACCCGACCTGAAAGCGCGGTTGTTTATCCGCAAATTTTCACCTACAATCTTTACTTTACCGGGCAAACGCCCCAAAAAAATAAGCCCGTCGGGGCGACAATTACAAGTTACAGAATTTATCAGACTTACTATGACAAACAAAATTCGCAAAGCAGTTTTTCCCGCGGCGGGTTTGGGCACAAGATTTCTCCCGGCGACGAAAGCTTCGCCGAAGGAAATGCTTCCGCTAGTAGATAAACCTCTAATCCAATATTCGGTCGAAGAAGCAGTGAATTCAGGGATCGAATCGATCCTGATCGTAACGGGACGCGAAAAATCTCCGATCGAGAATCATTTCGATATATCATTTGAACTCGAACATATATTGCGGGAAAAGGGGAAAACCGAAATGTTCGACCAGGTTCGCGCCATCGCCAATATTGCGCGGATCAGCTATACGCGTCAGCAGCAGGCGCTCGGTTTGGGGCATGCGATCCTGCAGGCGAAGGATTTTGCAGAGAATGAGGCATTCGCGGTTTTGCTTGCCGACGATGTCGTTGACGCGGAAAAACCTGCGCTCCGGCAGATGATCGAGGTCTATGAAAAATACAACGCTCCGGTGATCGCGACGATGCAGGTCGAGGGCGAGGCGATCTCGCGGTTCGGCGTTATCGACGCTGACGAGGTCGAACCGGACGTTTTCAAGATCAAAGATATGGTCGAAAAGCCAAGCTTCGAAGACGCACCGTCCGACCTTGCGATAATCGGTCGGTATATTTTGACGCCGGATATTTTTGACGAAATCGAAAACACCGAGAAAGGTGCGGGCGGTGAGATCCAGATCACCGACGCGATGCGTAACTTACTGAAAAAGCGCGATTTCTATGCAGTTAAGCTTCAGGGAACCCGCCATGACGCGGGCGATAAACTGGGCTTTCTTATCGCAACCGTTGAATTTGCTTTGAAGCGTCATGACCTCGGCGAGGATTTTCGCAAATATTTGAAATCACTTGAATTATAAATTTTCAGACAAAAATCGCCGGATTCTTGGATTTCAAATTTTATAGCTCTGCGCCAGATCGGTAAAACTCGAAGTTTGGTCTTCTACCCAGATCGCATCTCTTTTCAAGATCTCTGCCATTATTAAGGCGACCGGTTTTGCGGCGGTGACCGCTCTTTCGGCATCGAGGAATAGTAGTCGGGTACGGCGCGACAAAATGTCTTCGACCGTTCTGGCGAACCCGTTTTCAATAGCGTCAACGATTTCCGCTTTTGTGATCTGAATATCGGGCGCGATCCATTCTCCTGAAGACTCAATTCGCGAATCCTTAATTTTCAATTTTTTAGTCCGGCACGCCTTTGCAGGCAGGTTTGAGATCTCGATCGCGTGATCGACGGCACCTTCCGCCATATTCCTGTAAGTCGTCCATTTTCCGCCGGTTATTGTCAGAAGATTCGAATTGTCGATCTCAATGGTATGGTCGCGGGAAAGCTGTTTGGTCGAAGACCGCGCGGAATTTTTTACGAGAGGACGAATTCCGGCAAAGAAGCTTAAAACATCGGCGCGCGAAAGATCTTTTTCAAAATAGCTGTTCGCGTTCTGCAGAATAAAATCGATCTCACTTTCGAGTGCAGCCGGTTCTTCGGAAACCGTTTCGATCGCCGTATCTGTTGTCCCGACCAAGGTTTTGTTGTGAAATGGAATTGCAAACAGCACTCTTCCGTCGGTAGTTTTCGGGATCATTAAAGCAGTTTTGGAACTTAGCAGCGACGAGTCAAAAACAAGATGAATACCCTGGCTCGGCGCGATGATATTTTTAGCGTAACTGTTGGAAAAACGCCGGATAGAATCGCAAAATGCTCCGGCTGCGTTTATCACAACTTGCGACCGCACTTCGAAAAGCTCGCCCGATTCCTCATCGGTAAAACTGACTCCGTTTACGTTTCCGTTCGAATCTTTTGAAACGTCAAACACCGTCGCGTAATTTAGACACGAAGCGCCATTAGAAGAAGCCGATTTTAGGATCTCGATCAAAAAATTCGCGTCGTCAAACTGCCCGTCAAAATATGAAATTCCGCCGGTCAATCCATCCGAACGAATATTCGGCAGCCGTTCCAGCGTCTCGTCCTTGGACAAAAATCTCGACCTTCCGAAACGCAACTTTCCTGAGAGCAGGTCATAGAGCTTCAACCCGATTCCGTAATAGAATTTTTCGAAACGGCTGTAACAGGGAACAGTAAATTCCAGTTTTTTTACGAAATCGGGAGCATTTTCGAGAAGCAGACCCCGTTCGCGCAGAGATTCGCGGACCAACGAGATATTGCCCTGTGCAAGGTAGCGAACGCCTCCGTGAATCAGCTTCGTCGAACGGCTCGAAGTTCCTTTTCCAAAATCGGCGCGTTCCAGAAGAAGTGTTTCAAAGCCGCGCGAAGCAGCGTCGAGCGCGCACCCCGCCCCGGTCGCGCCGCCGCCGATTATGACGACGTCCCACGCTTTTTTGTGATCGCGGATACGCTCGATTATTTGAAAACGTCTCATTGAAAAAAGTAAAACCGCCGGTCAGCCGGATCTGCGAAAATTATCATGAGCAATGATACTCGCAGCCGCTTGAACTTCGGCGGTTTTGTTTCAGGTATCGTTTATCGTTCGCCGCGCGCCATTTCCGTTTCCGTTTCAAGCTTGACTACAAGTTTTCGCGAAGTCGGTTGATCGAGCGTTTCGATCCAGCGAAGCGATTCGTCCAAAATACGGTGCTGATGCTGCTTCCAGAGCGGTTTGCCGGCGACCGAACCGAATTCGCCTTTGTAGAATGCAACGCGCGGTGCACGCGCTTTGTCGGTAACAGCGCGGTCGACGGAGAGCATGATCGTCGGAATTCCGTTTAATTCAATTGCCCGCGAAAGCAGCGCCATCGTTTGATGGCAAAGCCTCGACGCGGGAATTAAAAGAGCAGCGTTGATCTGATAACGCATTAGCCGTTCGACCAGTTTCGGCGCGATATCATCAGCAACCAGCCGGGCGTTCGGAATATAACCCATCAAACTCCACCAAACCGGATTCAGCTGTCCGATCACAGCGTTTTCCTGATATTCAACCAGCCGATCGATCGGAATCTGGCAATTTCTGTCTTCCAGCACCGCGGTCGGATCGAAACCGCGGGCGGAATATCGGAGGTCTTCAGGTTCGATCTCGATCGGAATCTCGCGCAGCGTCGGATCGCCGTCGCCCGAAGATACATCAAACGCGTCTGTTCCGTCGATATATGCACCGGCTGACGAGATCAGCGCCAGATTTAACATCGGCAGCGCCCGCCGCGACGGTGTAAACGGCGCGTCTATGTTTTCTACGAACGGATAATTACGCAAATTTTCGTCTCCGTTCCACGACTGATAACGACCGGTAAAATCACCGGGTTTTTCAATTATTTCCATAATTTAGTTTATAAATTCGTTTTGAAAGTCGAAACCGTCAGATCTTTTCTCAGCCGCCGCTCCAAACCCGTTGAGATAGGCGGCGAAAAATGCGATAAGCGCCGCGATCATTGCCGCCGACAACACCCAAACGGAGTATTGGTGAAGGTTGTCAAACTGCATTTTCAGCGGATTGTCGCCTGCCAACTGCTCCATCGGAACTCCGGCTTGCGCCCGGATCAACGATAGCCAGGACGTGATCACGAACTGCCCGATCGCACATGCGATGACTGTAACCAGCACTAAAAACCGCTCGGTCCAAATTTTCCAGGCTTTTATCGAAGAACTCGCCAAAAAGCTCAGCGCAATGATCAAAACTCCGATCGCGATACCGCTGAAATTAACGATCATCAGAGTTCGCGAAACGAGATTTCCGGCAAGTTCCCGTTCCGCAAGGACCGAAAACGCCGACGGTGCTACCGCGAAACTAAAAAAGCAAGCTCCGCCAAGCCATAATCCCATCAAAAGCGCCCGCAAACCCGATAAATATTTCATAAGATTTTGAGTCCGTAAAACCTGATTATTATGTAATTTTTCGATAAAAAGGGCAAAAGCCGAACTGCGCTATCCGAAAATCTTAAAAAATCTGCCGATGTTCTAAATAATTCTCTGTTTGGTCGAACAAAATGCTTGCGATAAATTCGCGCATTGGTGCATACTGATAGTGCCAACATTGTTTATTAATTTTGGCAAAGCATTCCCAACTGCGATTTCTCACCTCAAGATTACTTAATTTATTAAAATGCCGACTAGAAAATACAAAAATTACTTTGTATCTCTGCTGCTCTCTATTATTGCCGCGGTGGCGGTCGCGTTTGTTTGGAATTACGGCGTCGGAATTTTCAAAACGATAAACGGATTGGTCGCGCCGGAAAATTCTGCTCTATCGATCAGCGCTTTTTTATTGTTGATCGGTTTCTGTCTCGCGATCGGATTTGCTGCTGAAAATTTGAGCAGCAAACGGTTAAGCGGTGTGCTTTTGCCGTCTGCGTTAATCGGAATTATCGCGAGCGCGGCAGCCGCATATTTTTTTCAAACCGATTTGCGGTTTTTGCCGCTTTTATTTGCTGCCGGAACCGTTACGACATTAGTTCACCTCAAAAAAATGTGGGTTATCGACTCCGAACTCACCGACAAGCTTGTTTTTCTTGCATCCGCGGGACATTTATTAGAGGGGAAATCTGCGGATCTACGTATTGAAAGCGGGTTGAAACTGCTCGAAACGGTTCTTCCGCTTTCCGAATCCATCGTTTTTCGTCTTGAATCAAACGGCGAGCTGCGTCCGCTTTGCCGTGCGACATCGGAAACGGCACAGCCAACGGACGCCGAACGAAATTCGAAATGGCGAAAGAACATCGAGCTTTGCGAACAGGCGCTAAAGGCGCGCGAAACCGTTGCTGTTCATCATGATAAAAGATCTGGCGCGGCGGACGCGGCGATCCCGTTGATTTATGAAAAAACCGCGATCGGCGTACTTTTCGTTCGGATCAAGAAAAATTTTGAACCAGCCGATCTTTCGCTTCTTGAGGCATTCAGCGGGCAGCTCGCGCAAAATTTCCAACGGCGCGAGCTCCGGCAAAAAAGTTTACCGCACCAGCATTGGTGGAGTTCATTTTCTACTCAATCGGCAGAAAACCGGCTCGATATAATCAGCCTCGTTCACGGAATTATCAAAGAGCAGTCGTTCAGCGCGATCGCCAGTTCGTATTTGCGCGAAGCCCATGCCATTGCTTACTTGGATGGAACACTTGCATATTTGAATCGTCAAATGCGGCATTTGGCGAAGATCGGTCCGCACGAGTTTTACGAGATCGACTTGTTTTCGCTGCTCGATCGTTTTCGGACTGACGTTTTCAACGAACCGAATCTGGCGATCAGACGCGTACTTCAATCCGGCGAAGATTACCGCGGCGAGCTTTTTTTCCCAAATGAAAATCTGACGCTGAAAATGCAGATCTCGCTCGTGAAGGTTCCTTCCGGTTCGGATTCGATACATGAAACAAATGTTCCGCTGAAACCGGCGTGTTTTCTGATCACATTTCGTGATATTTCTGCCGTGAAAGAGAATGAAAAGCTTCGCAGCGACATGGCGTCGCTGATGTCGCACGAGCTAAGAACGCCGATCACAAGTATTCAAGGTTTTGCCGAAATAATGCTCGCGGATGAGACGTTGAGCGAAGATTCCCGCGAATTTCTGCAGATAATTGCAAACGAATCGCACCGCCTTTCGAAAATGCTGACAACGTTTCTTTCGGTTTCAAATTTGGAACAATCCGACAAAAAAGAAGTTTCGAAAGTTCCGGTCAAGCTGGACTCCGTCGTTAGCGAAGTGGTCAGCGATCTGCAGGAAACGGCGAAACGAAAGCGGATCAGATTGGTTGAAAAATCGAATTCCCACCTGCCGCCGATCGCTGCAGATAAAGGTTTGATCTCGCGCGCGATATCGAGTTTGATCGACAACGCCATCCGATATAGTCCGGAACGAACATCGGTTATCATTTCAACGATGCTTGAGTCCGATTTTCTCCGAGTAGTGGTAGAAGACCGCGGCTACGGAATTCACTCAAGCGAACATGACAAGATCTGGCAGAAATTTTACCGTGTCGCGCGCGACGGTTTCGATAAGCAGGAAGAATCGACAGGTCTCGGGTTGTCGCTGGTCAAAGAGATAATCGAGCAGCACGGCGGAGATGTCGAGGTCGAATCCGAGGTAGGGCGCGGTTCGAAATTCAGCCTGAAACTGCCGCGGCTTTAAGACATCCAGATCAATAAAGTAAGGTGTTCCGACCGGTAATTCAGGTCGGAGCGCCTTTTTAATTTTTAAAAAGGGCGAGTGGTAACGTTCCGCGACCCATTTAGATAACGCCGAAAAACTGAACCTTTCCGGCAGTTTTCCCGTAAAACCAAACGAATCAATCGAAACAATTTAAACTTTTACATACTCAATTTAGAAAAAGAAATTATGAAAACACAAAGCATTTTTCGTGCTTCAACTGCTTTTTTGGTTTTATATTCGCTGATCTGCGTCTCATTGCCGTTCGCGGCGTCGGGACAAGCGCCGGCAAAAGATGAAAGCTTAACGGGACTTTCTGAACGGATCGCGCGAATTGAAGCGAAGTTAAATGCGCGCCGGGCGGAACTCGGAATTCCGGGAATGTCTTTGGCGATCGTAAAAGATGGAAGGGTCGTGCTGTCAAAAGGTTACGGTTTCAAAAGCGTTGAGGAGAAAAAGCCCGTAACGGCTGATACACAATTTGCGATAGGTTCGGCGACAAAGGCTTTTACCGCGCTTTCGGTTTTGATGAGCCGCGATCAGGGAAAATTAGACCTGGACGATTCTCCGAAAAAGCATCTTCCTTATTTCAAGATAAACGATCCGGAGATCGACAAGAACATTACGGTCAAAAATCTGCTTACTCATTCTTCAGGATTGAATAGGACCGATC
This sequence comes from Pyrinomonadaceae bacterium, assembly GCA_026129865.1. GTDB lineage: Bacteria > Acidobacteriota > Blastocatellia > Pyrinomonadales > Pyrinomonadaceae > JAHCHG01. The sequence continues at coordinate 462,026 of JAHCHG010000002.1, read as the reverse complement.
TTGGCTGGATCACCGGCAAATTAACGCGCGAAGAGACCATCAAGGTCGCCGGCGAAGCGAAGCCGATGGGTAAACTTGGTGAAAAATTTCTTTACCAAAACGTAATGTATGCTGCCGCGGGCGAGATCGTTTCGAAAGTTCAGAACAAAACCTGGGAAGCTTTTGCGGCACAGGATATTTTGAAACCGCTGGAAATGATGAACAGCACAGTTTCAGTGCCCGAAATGCAAAAATCGAAGGATTTTTCGCTCGGTTACGAATACAATTTCGACACAAAGGTCACCAAAAATCTGCCGACCCGCGATCTGCAGGCAATTTCGCCGGCAGGATCGATAAATTCGACCTCAAGCGACATGGCGAAATGGCTTCAGTTTATATTGAACAAGGGCGAACTCAACGGAAAACGGTTGATAACAAAGGAAAGTTTTGAAGATTGGATAAAGCCCGAGCAAAAGGTCTCGGGGAATTCGTTTTACGCACTTGGCTGGTTCGTTCAGGAGTGGAAAGGCAAAACCGTTATCCAGCACGGCGGAAATATCGACGGATTTAACTCGATGGTCGCGCTGATTCCGGAAGAAAACCTCGGGTTTGTCTTGCTGACCAACGTATCGGCTTCGAGTCTCGGCAGCGAACTGATGCCGATCGTCTGGGAGAACATGCTCGGGGAACTGAAACCGGAAACCGCAGACGGTGCCGTGCCGAAAGACGCAGAAAAGGCAGTCGGTAAATATAAATTTGCCGCTGCCGGATTTGATATCGAGGTGAAGATCGAAGACGGAAATCTCGTTGCGGTCGTTCCGGGACAGCCGACGTACATCCTTGAAAAGATCGAAGGTCGCAGATACAAACTTTCAAACGCCCCCGAAGGATTTTTTATAACATTTGACGACAACTCGGCACTGCTTGAACAGCCGCAGGGAAACTTTACACTGCCGAAGGAAGGTGCCGGAAAATCAGCCGTCGTTTCGTCGCCGTCAGCGAAAGAATTGATCGGACTTTACGGAGCCGAAGGCAATAACGACCGAAAGATCGAGATAAAAGAAGTTGACGGAAGCGTTTCGCTTGTCGTCGGCATGCAGTCGCCGTATCCGTTGGTTGAAAGCGCGAAAGACATTTTTAAATCGCCTGATCTTCCGGAATCTTACAGCGTGCGCGTCGTTCGCGGTGATAAAGGAAACATCGCGGGAATCGTTCTCGCCCAGCCGGAAGGCGAGTTTGCCTTCACATTTCTGGGAAACGCGAAAACGGCTGCGAATCCGAAGGAAATTTTCGGTTCGTATAAATTACAGATTCCGCCCGCGTATGTGGTCGACGTCGTGAATCGAAGCGGAAAGACGTATCTGGAAGTTCCCAATCAGCCGCCTTATTTGCTGGAATCCGTCGAAAAAGACGTTTATTTTTCGCCGACGATTCCCGATGTATTAAAACGTATCGAGATCAAGCGCGACGATTCCGGTAATATAACGGGCTTTGTTTCCAATGAATCCAGCGGCATTTACGAATTTAAGCGGATCGAAAAACCGAAGATGACAGCCGACGAGTTAATGCCGAAAGTGATCGAAGCACTAGGCGGCGAAGCGGCGCTTCGAAAAATAACATCACGGATTACAAAATTTGATCTGGATCTGATCCACCAAGGCGTAAAAGGCAGCGGAACTTCATATGCCGAGGCGCCCGACAAGTCAGCATCCTATTCGAAAATAACGGCTTTCGGAAAAGAGATAGGAACAACGGTAGATTACTTCGACGGCACTGCCGGCGGCGAAATGACAAGCTTTTCGCGCGATGACGTCTTAACCGGACAACGACTAAAAAACGCAAAATATAATTCCGATTTTTATGGATTTTTAAATTGGAAAGAAAACAACAGGTCAGTGGAAGTTCGAGGAACGGAAACTATAGAAGATGAGGAAGCATTTGTTGTCAGATTTTCTCCGAAGTCTGCCAGCGATGTTACCTACTATTTTTCGAAAAAGACATTTTTACCCGTTCGCGTCGTAACCCTTTATGTTTCCAGCACTTCGGAACAGAAGATTCCGATCGTTACAACGCTGTCGGATTATCGAAAAGTTGACGGTGTGATGGTTCCTTTCAAAACGGTTACGGCAAATCCCGGAATGGGAGATATTGTTTCGATCGTAAAGGAAATAAAACATAACGAGAAGATCGATCCCGCTGTTTTCAAAGGGAAGCGTTAAAAAACTACTGTGCCAGCACTAGTTCTTTTGACGACTTAAAACTTTCGCTGACGAGATTTCCTTCGGAATGATCGAAAAGCTCATCAAGTTCCCGCTCGACACTTCCGTGTCCGGGCGGGATCTGTTTTATTACCGGCTCGAAATTTTTAAAATCGTAAAGATCGGTATCAAGCAAATGCGAACCGGTAACATTTGAAAGCGCGGTGAGCATCGACGAACGAACGTTCGGGATTTCCTTTGAAAGATCTTCGACCAGACGTTTTACGCGGGCGCGCTTCAGGTTTGGCTGTGAACCGCAAAGATTGCAGGGAATTATCGGAAACTGCTTTTCCGCCGCGTATTTTTCGATGTCTTTTTCCTGACAATATGCCAGCGGTCGAATGATCGTATTTCGACCGTCGTCCGAACGTAGGATCGGCGGCATCGCTTTGAGCTGACCGACAAAAAAGAAATTCAATAGAAAAGTATTTATGACATCGTCGCCGTGATGCCCGAGCGCGATCTTTGTACAGTTTTCCTCAACTGCGGTCGAATATAAAATACCGCGGCGAAGACGCGAACAGAGCGAACAAAATGTTTTTCCCTCGGGAACATGCTCTTTTACGATCGAATACGTATCTTCTTCGACGATCCGGTATTCGACGCCGAGCGATTTCAGATAATTCGGCAAAACATCTTCCGGAAACCCGGGCTGCTTTTGATCGAGATTTACCGCCAGAATTTCAAAATCGACAGGAGCGCGGCGGCGCGTGTCGAGCAGCAGATCGAGCAGCGTGTAGCTGTCCTTTCCGCCGGAGAGGCAAACCATTACACGATCGCCTTCTTCGATCATCGAAAAATCATGGATCGCTTTGCCCATTTTTTTGAGCAGTCTTGTCTTTGTTTTACTTTCTACGAACAATTTTACTTACTTCCTCCGAACAAAGAAGTTTGACACGGTCAATAAATTTTGACAAATCCCGTAAAATCACTAGACAGATTCGACGCCCGTCTTTTATCATTAGATATCCAACTGAAACATTACGTTAGATCGTCTTTTCAGTAGTATATCCAAATAAAATAAGGAAAATTTTGGGTCGGCGCGGGCGAACTGTTTTGTTCGAACCGCGGGTTTTGATTCGAAAAAATACAAACGGAGGCTCGCAAAAATTATGATCAGAATGGGAAGAAGTTCCAAAACGGAACCTGCAAACGACGAAAGAACAACGTCGACACCGCCGGCATCTGCACCGGCGCGAACCAGTTACCAACCGCAAAGTCCGGCACCTTCGGGACAAGCGCTGACCGAAAGTGAGACGATGGCGCGCGACATAAAAGAAGGTCGATTGAGCGGTTTTGTCGGCAGCGGAACAACGTTGACCGGTGAAACGAATTTTCAGGCGATGCTGCGCATTGACGGTCATTTGACCGGCAGCGTCACGTCGTCCGACGGAACGCTGATCATCGGCTCGACGGGTCAGGTAGATGCAAATATCCGCGTCGCGGCTGCTGTGATCAACGGCACGGTTAACGGCGATATTATCGCGACGGAACGGCTCGAACTCGGACGTTCGGCACGAGTTGCCGGAAACATTCAGACGCCGCGTCTGATGATCGAAGACGGCGCGATTCTCGAAGGAAGCTGCAGCATGCTTAAGGCTCAGGAAAATCTTGAAAAGCAAAAAGCCGAATCTGAACGGCGCGTTGTTGCTGAAAAGGCGGAAAAGGAAGTTTCCACGACCGTCATCGACCGTCCGGAAAAAAATAGCAAACCGGAAAAATTGGACGCTTCAGAGGAAAAAAGTGCTGAAGCCGCACTTGCCAGCTGATCGGGCAATTTTGCGTAAAGCCCCGTTTTCTAAAATAATAGTGATCGACAAGCGAGCCTTGTCTTTCACTATTTTCGTTTTACCCGATGACCGAAGAAAATCTTTTAGAATTTGTCAGCCTTTCGTTCATCAACGAAGAGTTCTTCGCTGAGTCGGTAAGCCCGCGCCAGCTTGACTTACTTTTAGAGCAAGGCTGGCGGCATTTTGGAACTCAATTCTTTCGCTACAGTTTCGGATTTTACAGAAACGAGATCCGTCATGTTACTCCGCTTCGTATAAGACTTTCCGATTTTCGTTTGTCGAAAAGCCATCGCCGTATTTTAAGGATCAACTCAGATCTGAAAACCGTGATCGGTCCCGTGAAATTAAGTGAAGAAAAGAACGAATTGTTTGAAATTCATAAGCAGCGGTTCGATCACGGAATACCGGACAGCATTCACGATTTTCTTTCGGAAGAGCCGGCAACAGTTCCCTGCAAAGCGTTGGAAGTTTCCGTTTTTCGGGGAGATAAGCTCGTTGCCTCGAGTTTTTTCGACGTCGGCGATCGTTCGACCTCAGGAATTTACGCAATGTTCGATACGGAAGAAAATCGCCGCAGTCTGGGCGTTTACACATTGATCTGCGAAATTGAAAGATCGATAGAACTCGGAAAAACTTTCTATTATTTGGGTTACGCGTACAATGGACCGTCGTTTTACGATTACAAAAAACGTTTTAGACCGTTTGAGCAATATGATTGGAAAGGAAACTGGACCGCGGAAGAATAAAAAAGCCGGAGTCGAGAAGAACTCCGGCACAAAAATTCAAAAGAAAACAGGGAATTAGTTTAAGCCGCGACGGCATCTGCTTTTGCCGGTACGGGAATGTTGAGCCATTCGGCGTAGGTTTTCGAGTTCATCAAATTTTGATAAACCTCGGTCATAGCGGGTGTCATAACCTCGAGCATAAAGCGGTTTTCAATCCAGATCTCGATCAACTGAAAAGTTCCCGCGCCGCGGTTTGCCTTAAGCGCGCGCCAGCCTTCACGTTTTGCGAGAGCAAAAAGATCGGCTTCTGAAATCATTGTATTGAGATTCAAATGCGTGCCGGTAAACCCTTCGGTTTTATCGGTTTCTATAAATTTCGCTTCGTATTCTTCGGTCGGAAATGTGATGTCGTAATCGGATTCCGGCGGAAGTCCTTCGCCCGGTTCCAAAATAACGTTGTTGGGTGTAACTTCGATCGCCGAGCCGAGTCCGTCGTCGACGACGACGATCCAGGAATTCGGCGAAGGCGGAAACGGCATTGCGTAACCGCCGCAGATCTCTGCGAGAACATTTGCGACATTTTCGGTGTTTTCCGCACCGATCGAAATATGATTGATCATTTAAAAATTGCGCTCCTCTTATGAATATTGCGAGATCAAATTTGATCCGCCGTATGTTAACGCGCAAATATTTTTAGATCGCTATCAAAAATTATCCAATTCTTTTCTCATGCAGACGCTGTTCTCCACTCCGGCATATTGCTCGTAGTTTGGAATGATTTCGTAACCGCTTTTTTCGTAGAGATGAAGGGCTTCGGGCTGCTTTAATCCGGTTTCAAGTACGCAGTCGCGAAAACCCGATTCGCGCGCCCAATTTTCAAGCTCCTTAAGGATCTGCGCCGCCGCGCCGCGGTTTCTTGAGTCTTCGCGGACGAACATTCGCTTTATTTCTGCTGTTCCGCTTTCGTATTCCTTAAACGCTCCGCAGCCGACAGCGCGGTCGTCCTCATAGATCACGACGACATTTCGGATCGCGTCGACCTTGTTAAATTGTGCATAAAAAGAATGCTCGTCGCCGTCGCGAACGGTGAGTTCAGCGTCGAGTAATGCGACGAGTTCGCGAAAGTCGTTGTTGTTGGAATCGGTTCTTAAAAGTTGATACATAGATCGCAAAATTTTCGGGAATTTGTTCGTTAAGCTAAAAGAAGAAAAAATAAAGAACTTTGTTTGAATTTACTTCAGCATTTCGAAAAAATCGTTTTAATATTTCCAAACGAACGAACGCGTATTCTTTTGCCCGCATCTATTCGAACGAAAATCTAATTCACTTCGGAAAAATTCAATTTATGAAAATCAAATTATTAGTTTCGGCAATTGCCGTTTTTGCTTACATCCTTCCTGCGTTTGCGCAGGACAAACCGCAGGTAGACGAGCTGCAGTATAAGCTGCTTGCGACGACGAAAACGTCGACGATGCAGAAAGAGATCGACGCGACCGCAAAGGAAGGTTACCGTCTAATCGTCGGCGCGCCGACCGCGGGTTCGGAAATGGCTGTCTTCTTATCGAAGGACGGAACGGTCGAAAATCCCTATAAATACAAGCTTCTTGCGACCACGCGGACGAGCACCATGCAGAAGGAACTGAACGAAATGTCGGCGGAAGGCTATCGTTTGATCCCGAGCACGATGATCGCCAAGGCGCAGCTTTTAGGTCCGATGGAAATTGTCATGATCATGGAAAAACCGCCGAGAGTTACAAAGCAGTATGAATATAAACTGCTCGCGACAACCCTGACCTCGACGCTGCAAAAAGAAGTTACGCAGGCGAAGAACGACGGTTTTGTAATAGTAGGAATGGTCAGCCGCGGCGAGCATATGGTCGTGATGGAAAGAGAAACGGATTCGATTAAGTAATCTATTTTTTCAAAAATAATCTTTTGCAAAACAAAAATCCCGGCAGATCACCGGGGTTTTGTTTTGCGCGTCGGAATATAATTCGTTAGTACGAATAATATTTGAATCGCAGTTCCGAAGGTGTTTTTCGGCTAAGCAGGCTGGAGCAAGACACTTTCAAGCTACTTCGTGAAATCTTTCCATCGAATAGCCGTAATCTTCGCCGCTTTCATTAATGATGCGAATCAATCCTTCACCTTACGCGCCTTTATCAATCACGACCTGCAAAATTTTGCCAAATTCGAGCGATGCTTCGTAACCTTTATTGTTGAAGCAAACTACAAATCTGTGTTCTTTCATAAACAAACCGATGCAAGTTCCAAATTCTGTTCTTTGCAAGTCGTTGAAGCCTTTTTGACATCTTCGATAATGCCTTCTAATTCATCTTTCGACGCGCCGAAAATTCTTTCGATTTCGGCATCGTCCAACGATTTAGTCGCATAATTCAATGCGGCTTCAAAAACTAGCAATTCGTCAACTGAAATTTCAACTTCGGCTAATTCGACCGATGCGACTGATTTTGTTTTTAAGATTTTCATTCCTAACTTAACGTGAGTTCGACATAAGAAATTCAGATTTAGTCGGTGAAACCGACGTTATATTTGTAGCCCACGATGCAAATCGTGGGAAAACCATTTAAATTGACAAAGCCATTGAAAATGGCGGCATAAATTGTATGTCGCGATTCTTCAACCGCTTGAAAATGTATTCGTAATTGTTCCCATAACTCACGTTATGGGCTACAAATATGTTGACGTCTCCGACGGCTTATGTCGACTCACGTCAACTTATTATTGACCATTCTCAGCGCGGTTGTGTTCATTCGCCCAACTTGTCAAGTTCTTTTCGGTCAGATTCTTTTCCTTCCAGACTTCGTCCATCGCGTCGGACGCTTTGTCGGCGAAAAATTTGGCGAGAATAGTTTTAATCTCACGCAAATTTTCATCCGAAACGCCGTTGCCGTAAAGCCGCAAAAGTTCAAGTTGTAGATTACTCATCGTTTCCATTGTTTTCGTTCATGCCAAAGCAGGTCCTAATTGAGTTTCCGCGCAAGCCTTTGAAGTTTGCCGCAAATCTTCGAGAATTCCTTCGATTTCATCACGGGTCGCGCCGAAATTGTTTTCGATTTCCTGTTCGGAAAGCTAATTTAACGCAAGTTCGAGCGCGGTTTGATAAACCTCGATCTCGTCGGCGGAAATCAAAACTTCCGCCAGATTAACGGATGCAATTGTTTTTGTTTGTATAACTTCCATAATTTACTTCAAATCTTCAGATAATGCGTTGCGACTGACTGTTTCCCATTTGCCCGTTTCCTGTCGTTTCAACCGATTACGTTTGGTCGTGCGAAATATGATGCACTCCTTTCGATGTGAAAATATGCGTCCGACCTTTTTCGCCGAGAAAAACATAATACTCCGAATCGACGTCAAAATAAATTTCCGAAGCCGCCGCTTTATCCAGTTCGGCTTCACTCGTCGGGCGATCAATATCTTGGTGCCGCTGTACGCCGTGATAAGTGCACTTAACCGCTTTTCAAATTAAAAAACGGATTCCATAAAAACTCGCTTTCTCGCGTATGATTTTCCCCAAGCCAACGGCGAAAATCTGTCTTTGTAAGGGAAACTTTCAGGTTGCTTAAAATCAAAATGGCAAATCCTTCTTATCAAAATACTTATCTAACTTCACTATATCTAAATCTTTACTAAAGAAAACACTTGCCTTTCCAACAATAACCTTAATTTGTTTATCAGATTCTAATTTGAGTCGCTCTTTAAGCTCTTTCTTACTATCTTTCTCTGTTCCACTATAAACATTAACCAAAAGTACTTTTTCTGAATCTGATTCCAATCCTTGTTTTATAATGTCATTTATATGGTCGTCCCAAAAACCGTAACCACAAACTATTATCAATTTGGACTTCAGAGCATATTCGCGAAACTCATAAATAAAAAACAAAAAAGGATCATAATGTTTCACTTTTTGTCTTGTTCCGAAAATTATTTCGTGTTTGTTAATATGCGTGATTGTTTTGTGAACAAGTTTTTGTTTTTCATCCCTTGTCCAATCAATTGAACCGTGCATTTTATAAAGGTAAATATCAGGTTCCCTTTCATCATCTTCTCGATTTGAAAATTTTTCCCACGCCCAAATCAATTCTTCATTGTCTTCGTCTCCAAATCCACGTTCTATCAAACATTCAATTCTTTTTGAATCCTCAGTAAATTGTTTACAAGTTTCCTCAATACATTTATCGTAGTTCAAAGTAAAAATCCTTAGCGGAAAATTATAATCTTTTTGAAATAGTGCTATTTTACGGTAATACTTTGCTTTCGTCGTATTTTCAAGAGCAATCCATTCTTTAAGTTTTATTACAATTTCATTCCTAAACTTTTCGACAGCTTCTGCGGAATAATTACCAACTTTTTCCATAAAAGTTATCCAACTCAAATGAAATAACGAAAGAGTATGCTCTTTTCTTAAAAGTGATAGAAGTTCGTCAAGTGTATTAACCAAATCTTCGATATTTAAATATGCTTTAGGATCATTTTGAAGTTGTTGATATTGAGTTTTGATATATTCATACAAAGGAGCAAACTCTCTCCATTCGTTTTCTAGTAGAGCCTCTATTTTCTCTATCATTTCTATTGTGATAGGAATTCCGGCTTCTTGACTTGCACCTGCGCCCAAGAGCAACATTACATCGTTTCTTTGTAAAACAAATGACATTTCTATAAAAACCAAGGTTGTAGATTTGAAAAATCGAATCTAGCATAGTTTCTTTGCCTAAATTCTTTGATAAAATCGGAAACAATTCGACAATAATAAATGGAAACAGGCAAGGATTTTGCATTAAATCCTCTCCAGTTTGCACCAGATAAATTAATCACGTCTTGAAGAAAATTTTCTTTTTCAATTTTAGATAAATAAAACCGTGATCTTTCTTCATCTGACAGTTTTTCGTTCGAGAAGAACTTTTTTCTTTCCTCAACAGACCAATCTTTTTTACTCCAGAATAAAAATTCAATATAAGTTGGTCCGGCATATCTTTTTTGAGGAGTTTCATCTTGATTTTGTAATCCTTCAAACCAAATTAAATATTCATTCGGTGAAATTCTCACCAAAGAACTTTCGCGTGGCGTTAAAGAGTTCAAATCTTTGTTATACGCAAAATACTTATTTTTGGTATTTATTCTTATAACAACAAAATCAAAATCGTGAGAAGTAAGTTTTGTTATAGTTTCTTTAATTTTTTTCAACTCATCTCTCTTAACTTTGAAAGGCGTATGAATAACTATTTTTTCATAGTTATTTCCATACTCTTTAAATATGTCAATCAGATTTTTACCCAAACTATCTAGGTATGTAGATTTATTATCTGCTTCACTTACTACTTTTAATGATTTATAAATTCCGCTAGAATCTAATAAGACTGAATAGGCAAAATATTTTGTAATTACATTTCTTCCACCTTTTTTTTCTATATTGTTAGCTTGTCCAAGTCCAATAATTAAGCAATCTTGATTCTTGGGTTTTACGCGCCAAGGTATTCCGCCTAACTTAGAAAAAATTTGAAGTGCTAGATTCTGAATTGAAAATTTATTTTTAACAGTTGCGTAAGTCAAAAATTGTGTAGGAATTTTATGCTTCGTAAATTCATATTTACATTTGTAGTAATCATCACTATCTTGATCTTTGTGTTTTAATAAAAAAATAACCAAGGATTTTTCATTATCAGAACTTTCTATTTGTGAGATTAAATTTGAAATATCTTTATTATTAATTCCTTTTGCTTTATAGCTTTTAAATTTCACGTTTAACTGATAGGTGTTTTTCAACAAATCTTCAAGTTGTCCATAGAATTCACGAATAATATTACTTTCTTCCTGCTTATAATAAAAGTAAATTGTGGTTTCTTCTTTAATGGTTTCATATACGCCATAATCTTTTAATTTATATTGAGAAAACACTTCTCTGTTATTTGCTAACAAGTAACATTTCTTTTCAAGATAAGATACAGGCAATAATTCGTTCGTGGAAAAATCTAAATTAGTTCCTTTAAAAACCTTTTTATAAAACTTTTGTGCAAATGTTCTGATAAGAGAATATCTATCGGCATAAAAAGATTTATTCCATCTATTATCGGAATCTAAGCTCAAACTTAACTGCTGAACTTTTCTATTAAAAGTTTGTTTTTTGTCTTTATCAAATTTGAAATCAATCAGAAAACCAAGTTTTTTTGTTTCTTTCAAATAATAAGGCTCTACCCAAACAATCTGTTTCCCTTCTCTTAAATTATTGATTGCAAATTTTATTCTGTTTACAATGAATGATTCATCAGGAAAAAAGTCGTTTGTTGTTAATATTTCATTACATCTTTGTTTCAACCCATAGTATAAATATTCTGTAGTTAAGTAAGGATTAACAAAACTATCAACACTAAATTCCTCAAAATCTTTTTGAGGTGTGAGTGATACCCAATAACGTAGAAATTTAGCATTGGCTTTATTATTTTCAGGCAATGCTCTGTCTGAAACCACAAAAGAAAAAGATTCCTTTTTCTCGCCAGTTTTTTTCAATTTTCGGTAAACATCAAAACGAAAGTTCTGTTTCTTTAATGGTGAAAAATTGAGAGCTAACTTTTTTTCCATAATATTTTTATTTGAAAACTAAAATGCGGGTTCTTCATAAATCCCGTAGACATCGCGCAATGCCGTGCAGATCTCTTCAACAGTTGCGTATTCTTTCACCGCTTCGATAGTCAGAGGCATCAGATTTACATTTTCTTTCGCGCCTTTTTTTAGTTTTTCAAGGACATTTGCGACGGCGCCGTTATCGCGGGTTTGTTTGACGCGGTCGAGGCGTTCCAGCTGGTGGTCGCGGACGGTTTCGTCGATCTTTAGAATGTCGGTCCGGTGGATCTCGTCGTCCATCACGTATTTATTTACGCCGACGATCGTCTGTTCTTTTCTTTCGACGGCTTTTTGATATTGATAAGCCGATTCCTGAATTTCGCGCTGTGGGAAACCGGCTTCGACGGCTTCTACCATGCCGCCGAACCCGTCGATCTTATCGAAATAATCGAAACATCCATCGACCATCTTCTGCGTCAGACTTTCCAGATAATACGAACCGCCGAGCGGGTCGACCGTGTTTGCGACTCCGGTTTCTTCGGCGATTATCTGCTGAGTTCTCAAAGCAATTAACGCCGCTTCATCGGTCGGAAGCGCGAGCGCTTCGTCGTACGCGTCCGTATGCAGCGATTGCGTGCCGCCGAGAACACCGGCGAGCGCCTGGATCGCGACTCTTGCGATATTGATCAGCGGCTGCTGCGAAGTCAGCGAAACTCCAGCGGTCTGCGTGTGAAAACGCATCTGCTGAGTTTTCGCGCTGTTCGAGCCGAAACGGTCGCGCATGGTTTTCGCCCAGACGATCCGCGCGGCGCGATATTTGGCGATCTCTTCAAAGAAATCGTTGTGCGCATTAAAGAAAAACGAGATTCGCGGAACAAATTCGTCGACGTCTAAACCGCGTTCGATGCCGTACTGAACATATTCAACTCCGTCGCGCAATGTAAACGCGAGTTCCTGCAGCGCGGTCGCGCCGGCTTCGCGGATGTGATAACCGCTGACCGAGATCGGGTTAAATTTAGGAATATGTTTCGATGAAAATTCAAATGTATCGATGACGAGTTTCATCGCCGGTTTGATCGGATAAATCCATTCTTTCTGCGCGATATATTCCTTTAAAATATCGTTCTGCAAAGTTCCCGAGATCTTGCGAAGATCGCAACCTTGCTTTTCCGCCAGCGCAACGTAAAACGCCAAAAATATCCATGCCGGGGCATTGATCGTCTGCGAAACCGTTACGTCTTCAAGGTTTATGCCGTCAAATAAAACTTCAAAATCCGCAAAGCTTGAAACCGCGACGCCGCATTTTCCGACCTCGCCTTCGCTCAAAGGAGAATCGGCATCGAGACCCATCAGCGCCGGAAGATCGTATGCGGTCGAAAGACCTGTCTGCCCCTGCGTCATCAGATATTTAAAACGTTCGTTCGTCTTTTCCGGCGAAGAAAATCCGGCAAACTGGCGCATCGTCCAAAGCTTTCCGCGGTAACCTGTCGGATGGATTCCGCGCGTGTAGGGAAATTCACCGGGAAAACCGATGTCCGCACGGTCGATATTTTCCGTATCTGCTTCGGTGTAAAGCCTTTCGACCGGTTCAAGCGACACGCCTTCGAACGATGCTTTTCGCTCGGGTCGCCTGTCGGTTACAGGTTTTAACGTCTCGTTTTCCCAGCGCTCAACTGCGCGTTTGTTTTCTGATAATTCTTCTTTGATTTCCGGCATAAATTCCTCAAATTTTAAAGAGATCTGTTAACGATTTTGTACTGAATATCTTAATTTATGGCGTGTTAAATCACAAAGCCGCAAATATTTCACCTCAATCTCAAGTTTCGCTCAAGTATTTCTCAAGCAAACCGCCATAAAATCACACTTAGAAAAAACTTTAATTCGGCAAAAACGGGAGATCAGGATCATGAGAAACAGAGGGATTTTAGGAATAGCGGTATTTGCGTTAGTTTTAATAATTCAAATTTCGACATTTGCCGCGCCGTCGGTCGACGGCAAATTGTTCCAACAGCTTAGCGGATCGCCGCTCGGATTTAAGGCAGCCGTGATCACGTTTGACCATCGTCCAACCGGCAGCGATCTAAACATGCTTCGATCTCTGGGAATAACCGGAGGATATCAGTTGTCCGAACTTCCGATGATCGTGACCAAACTAAATCTGGCACAGCTTAATGCATTAAAAACCAAACCCGGGGTTTCCTCGGTTTACGGCAATCACGTTTTTCGAACGATGAATAACGAAAGCCGTAAATTCATCGGCGTCGAAAGCCTTCTGGAAGATCTCGAACTAAAACAACATAACCAGAATCTGCCCGTTACCGGTAAAGACATCGGAATTGCATATGTCGATACGGGAATTGACGCCACACATCCCGATCTGCAGCTCGGACAAAACGTCATACAGAACGTGCTGTTTCCGACGGCTGAAATTCCGCTGAATCTACCATCAGGTTTCGTTCCGATCGTTCCGATCGAAAATTTGCCGATTACGGATTTCGAGGGCGGACACGGAACATTTGGCGCCGGCGTAACCGCGGGAACCGGAGCGGCTTCGGGCGGCTTTTACCGCGGCGTCGCACCGGGAGCAAAATTGGTCGGACTTACCGCAGGAAATGACGCCGGGTTATCGACGTTTGCGATCGTTCAGGCGTTAAATTACGCGCTGGCGAACCAGTTTCGATATAACATTCGCGTTTGCAATAACTCTTATGGAACTACTTTGGCAGATTATCCTTACGATCCGAACGACCCCGTGAACACCGCGACGCGGATGATGCATGACAGAAATATCACAGTCGTTTTCGCCGCCGGCAACGACGGCGACGCGCCGGATATGATAAATCCATTTTCGGTCGCACCGTGGGTTATTTCGGTTGCCGCAGGCGAGAAACGCGGTCTTGGAACGCCGGCGGAGTTTTCTTCGCGCGGCAACGATAACGGAACCGGAACAGATACTCCCGGACAGCCGGCTGATCCGGCAGCATTGCCGAACTTGCGCCCCGATATAACAGGTTCCGGTGTTGATATTAAAAGCACGAGATCAAAAGGTCCAGGCGTTACGAACACTGCCGGAACGATCCCGGTTTTTGTCGGAGCCAATGACGTTTCGACGATATCTCCGGCTTATCTGCCCTATTACACGACATCGCAGGGAACAAGCTTTTCAACTCCGCAAGTTTCCGGCGTTGTCGCGTTAATGCTCGAAGCAAATCCGCTTTTGACACCGGACGAAATAGTTACGATCTTGAGAAATTCGGCGACACCGATGCCGTATGAAGAACGGGTCGTCGGAGCAGGTTATGTTGACGCGCATAACGCGGTTCGTTCGGCGGTTAATTTTTCAGCCGTTCCGCATCCGGCAGATCTTTTTCCTAGCGATGATCCGAATGCCGCACAGATCGTTGATGTCAATGACGATCAGCTTGGAACAACTGCGCAAGACATTGTCGAAGGAAGATTTTCGTACGACGCCGACGCGAGCCAGATCGTCTATGAACTGACGTTGACGGATCTTTCCGTAACGACGCCGAATATGCGCTGGGCTATGACTTCGCGTTTCGGAACAACCGACATTTTTGTTACCGCATCGGTGGACGAGCTTGCGACAACATATGAGTATGGAAAGATAACGACGCTCGCGACCGGAACCAGAAATCAGGAAACCCTTGGAAGTGCGGATTCGGGTGAGATAGTCGGAAACCGGATCGTGATTAGGCTTGATGTAAATAAGATCAACGCTGCGGTCGGATCGAATGTTGTTGGAACGACATCGACCAATACTTCGGCTCAGACGCAGATACTGATCGGTTCGTCGCTCAGCGGCGGATTGCTCTTGAATTCGGATTCAGCCAACGGATCAAATTTTGACGTTGAAGAAGCGGCAGATCCGACGCCAACTCCTACGCCATCTTCCACACCGACACCGACGCCAACGCCAACGCCAACGCCGACACCGACGCCGACTCCTACGCCAATGCCGACACCGACTCCGGAACCTGAAGAAACTGGGAAGTTCGACGAAAGGTTTTCCGGAACATTCTCACCGGGGCAGTCAAGCATATCAGTTCAATTTGAAATGAGACGGACGACGCTCGACGCAATGCTGAATCATAATCATGGAAATCAAGATGTGATCTTTGAGTTATTAAACAGCAGCGGAACGGTGATCGCGTCGACGAACGGCAAAAGGATCTCATTTGAGAATATAGCGCCCGGAACGTATTTTTATAGAATTCGCGGTACCGTTTCAAGGGTGATCGATTACACGATCAAGAGTACGCAAGGGAAATGATCAATACTGGATCAAACTGCCTTCTCGTTTCGCGCGCTTTATCGCGTTGCCGAACACCCAGAGCGAAAATGGTAAAAGAATAACAAGAAAAGCGATCAGGGTTATGAGCGGAGTTTCGACTTCGCTCAAACCTTTTCCCTGGATCAGAACTGCGCGGATTCCGTCGAGACCGTGAGTTGAAGGATTAATATAAGAAAGTGCCTTGCCGCCGGTTTGCCCCAGCGATTCCTGAAGCATTTCTTTCGGAAAGAAAACGCCGGAAAAAAGTGCGGTCCCCGCTCCAAGAAGAATTGCGAAAGGATCACCGCGTTTGAACGCCATGGTGAAACTTGCAGATAGGATCCCAAGACATGCAAGAACCAAAGTTGTCAGCGCAAGAAAGAGAAATGCGAGTAAAAATGAACCGCGATACTGAACGTTGAAAAATAACCAGCCGAAAAACAGGTATAAAAAGGAATTAAATGTAGCCTCGACATAAGCCCAGGCAGAACTTGAAACGACAACCGTCGGAACGCTGATCGGCGTTAGCAAAACGCTTTCAAGCGTGCCCTGCATCTGTTCCTGCCGAATCGCATTCGCAAGCGAAGAGAACCCGACAAGAAAATAATTGAGCATTGCCATACCCGTCAACCAGGCAGCGAGCGGGTTTTGCCATTGGTCGTATCGCGCCAGCGGAGAACTGCCGAAAATGCGGGAAATAAAGAAAAAGGTCGTTACAATTCCCAGGATCCAGATGATCTTGATAAAAAATTCCACGCGGTATGAGAGCGCAAGCTGAAAGTCTCTGATAATGAAAGCGCGTACGCGCCGCAAAAGAAGCATTTCGAAATTTTAATCGGCACCCTTAAACCGCATCAAGCAGGTTATCGGAAAATTGCAATCTATTAGCAATGTAAATACAATTACCGGATGACTTTGGCTCCACGAAAAATTTTCATCTTATTGATGCTGCTGGCATTTGCGCTCAGCTGTTCAACCGCGAGCGACAACGGCAACACGGCAAACATCGACGTAAATTCGCTCCCGAATACCAATGTCGCAAAGGATGACCCGTCCGAGCTTGCACGGATCATTGAGCTGCCCTTCGAACCCGACGAATCGTCCGTTTGGCGCGAAACCGAACTTCCCGGAAGGTCATCCGAAACCGGCGCGATCCATAAAAAACTGGTCGCGGTCCTAAAATTTACTCCGGAACAAACTGCTGAAATTATCCAGCGCGCGGAAAAGATCAAACCTTCGGAACCGGTCGAAATGGAAACCGAAAGCTGGTTTCCGCCCGAATTGATCGCGCAAAGCGGCATTTCAGGGAACGAAACCGTAAAGGGAAACAGTTATGCCGCCGATGGATTCGTTAAGAAACCTTTTAACGGCGGCAAACTAACCAGAGTGGTAAATACGGATTATTTTATCTTAGAGCTGACCACGCTCTAAAAATCTAACCTTTTTTCAAACGCTTCAATTCTTCACGAACTCTTGCCAATTCAGCCTCAGCTGCCATTCTGGCATTTCGTTCTTCGAGACGTGCATGACGTTCTTCGCTGAGCGTTCCGAGCGATTCCTGAGTTGCCGGGTTAAATAATCGAAGACCTTCGCCGGTGTTTACGATCTCAAGCCCAAGCTCATCTGAAAAAATGCGGTCGTTCTTGACCGACACATGGCGAAGTTCGCCGTTTATCAAACGATACGCAACGAGCGGTTCCGGTAAATAGTCGTATTCCGGATCGAAAACGTAATATTCCTTAACGCCAAACTGCTGGTAAAGCAGCCATTTACGGTTAAGGTCCTCGCTCCAGGTCAGACGCGACGAAACTTCAAAAATGACCTGCGGAAAAACCTTTTCTTCCCATAATTTATACGTGTGACGCGTCTTATTTTGAACGTCGAAACCGATCATCACATCCGGCGAAAAAACTTTTCGTTCGCTGTCCTGTTCGTAATAGACCAGGTTGTTTCCGGATACATAAACGTCGTCCAAATGATCAAAATAAATTTTTAAAGATTCGATCAAATAATAGATCTGGTCCCGGTGGATGTCTGTTTCCGCCATCGGTCGCGGTTCTGACTCCGAGAAGTTCTCAGATTTGATCTTTGGTTTTGCAATCACACTCATAGTTTTTCCTCAAGAATTTAAAAGTCAAAAAATAATACCACAACTAACAAAAAAACATCATCGATCAAACACAATTAAACGCCTTTGAAAAGTAAAAAACGCAAGGCTATGATCTAGTTATGTTTACCGGAACAAAAAGCGTCCCGCGGACAGAAATTATAATTATCGAAAAGCATGTGAAGGTGAAAAAATCACTAAGACATTTTGACCGCAAATGCCTAAAAGTTCAATTTCAATTTTACATTATTACGGTCGGACAAACCTGACGCTCACATATTATCATAACGCTTTAATTTTCTGTAAAGCGTCGAAACATCGATGCCCAAGATTTTTGCGGCACTTGCTTTGTCGTTTTCGACAGCTGAAAGCGTTTCCAGAATATATCGTTGTTCGAGTTCTTCAAGCGTCGGCTGCAGCGAATTCGACGATGATGGCGATGGACCATTGTTGGTGATCTTTGGCGGAAGATCTGATGCCGATATTTGATCGCCGCTCAATAAAAACGCCCGTTCGAGCGAGTTTTGAAGTTCGCGGATATTTCCGTTCCAATCATAAGCGACAAGCGCATTTAACGCCTCTGGTTCGATCGGTTTTTCGATCGAATTATGCTCGCGTGCAAATTTGGAAAGAAAATGTTTAGTTAGAAGCGGAATATCCTCGCGCCGTGATCGAAGCGGCGGCAGAGCGATCTCAATTACATTAAGCCTGTAATAGAGATCTTCGCGAAAATTGTTTTCTCCGATCTCATATTCGAGATCTTTGTTGGTTGCCGCTATTATCCGGGCGTCGAATGTTACCGGAATCGATGCACCGACCGGCGTTACCTCACGTTCCTGCAATGCGCGCAAAAGTTTGACCTGGAGCGGCATCGGCATTTCGCCGATCTCATCCAGCAGCAGCGTTCCGCCGTCGGCTGAACGAAAAAGTCCTTTTTTGTCCGAAGCAGCACCGGTGAACGCACCTTTAACATGACCGAAAAGCTCGCTTTCCAAAAGGCTTTCCGGCAGCGCGCCGCAATTTACAGCCAGAAATGCCTTTTCTGCGCGACCGCTTCGCAAATGGATCGCGCGCGCGACAAGCTCTTTACCCGTGCCGCTTTCACCGCTGATCAATACCGCTGCATTTGAATCGGCGATCTTTTCGATTATTCGAAAAACGTTCTGAAGCGCCGGACTTTCGCCGATCATTTCAGAAAAACCTGTGTGTTTATCGAGTTCACGGCGCAAAAAACGGTTTTCCCGAAAAAGATCGCCCGTTCGAACTGCGTTTCTAACGGTTTGCATCAGATCTTCGTTAACGAAGGGTTTCGTAACGTAATCGTAAGCGCCTTTTCGAAGCGCAGCGATCGCGGAATCGACCGACGAAAACGCCGTCATTATTACCACGATCGCCTCCGGATCGATCGCCTTCAGCCGGTCGAGCAATTCCAGACCGTCCATTCCGGACATTCTGATATCGGTCAACGTTACATTTATCTCGTTTTGGCTGAATATCTCCAACGCGTTTTCGGCTCTGTCCGCGGTCAGGACGTCAAATCCGTCGTCTTCCAACAGCTGACGCAATATCGACCGCATCAGTTCTTCGTCTTCGACAACAAGGATCTTGGATCTCGACATACTCTTTAACTCTTTTGATTATCGGATGATGATTTGAATTTATATTAAGTTTTGACTCAAACGTTTACAAATAGTTAAAGCGATTATCAGACGATCGCCGCATTGTTTTTGAGCCGCGCCGAAGAATACTCAACCAATCAAGGCGCTGCGCGTGTAACCCTTTGACTTAACGTCTGAGCAGCATGAATGTCTGCGCATTTTGCCGTTGTTTTTGATCTTTTAGTTTTTCCCTCGATTCGTGTTAGCATCAGATTTACTTAAGCTTAATGCTCTTCAAAATTCTAAAAAATTCGATATTTTTGGTTCTGTTGACGTTAATTTTCAGCGGCAGTATTCTCGCGCAGGAAACGAATCCGGTCGACAAACAGGTTGCAAATCCGCTATCGGACGAACCGAACGTCAAGCCGATCCTGCCGGAAAAAGACATCCGGTCGCCGCAAATTAAGGACGGTTACGAACCCGAAGGCGGCGACGGCGATCTGGTCGTTTATTCAGACCGCCAAACCGTTGAAGGCGAAGAAGGTAAACGGATAGTCGTACACGAAGGGAATGTCGATGCACGTTACGGAATCTACCGCATGCAGGCGGACAAAATTACGATATACGAAGCAAAGAACCTTGTCGTCGCGGAAGGCAGCGTGATATTTGATCAGGGCGAAGACCAGCGGATCACGGGTTCAAAAGGTGTTTGGAACTATAAGACAAAACTTGGAAATTTTACCGATTCGACCGGATTTACGAATCAGACCGAGGACGGATCAGTGATCTATTTTCGTGCCGACCGTGTCGAGCGCGTCGCTTTGAACGAGACTGTTGTTGAAAATGCTGTTTTTACCGCGTGCGAAGACGCAATTCCTAATTGGAGCTTTACGACCGACAAGGCGACGATCAAGACGAACGACAAAATAAAACTGAAAAACGCCAAGTTTCGTTTGAAGAATATTCCGATCATTCCGGTTCCATTTGCTTCGATTCCGATTAAGGAAAAAGATCGCTCGTCCGGATTTTTGACGCCTTCGATCGGTTTTTCCGGAAACAAAGGGCTTCGAATATCAGCCGCTTACTACCAGACGCTCGGTCGGTCGGCTGACGTTACGTTCCGCGGCGATCTATATTCCGCCCGCGGTTTCGGGTACGGCGCGGATTTCCGAACGCGGGCAAATTCCCGGTCGTTTTTTAATTTCGGCTTTTTTGCGGTCCAGGACAGACTGCTTGGTCCCGGAGTGAGCCCGGAAAAACCCGATCAGGGCGGAAGTATCGTTTATGCCGAAGGTGTCCAGTATTTTCAGAACGGTTTTACGGCAGTCGCGGATGTAAGAATAACCTCGAGCCTTGCATTCAGGCAGGTTTTTTCGGACGGTATTCAGCAGGTTATCTCGCCGATCGAGGTTTCGAAGGTCTTTCTTAACAAGAGCTGGAATAATTATACGATGAACATTCTGGCGCGTTCGGAAGTCATTTCGATACCGAATGTTCGTGTTAAGACGAAAAATCTTCCATCGATAAATTTCGACAAGCGTCCGGCGCCGATATCGTTCTTTCGCGGCGCTTATTTTTCGTTCAAAACGAGCCTCGAAGGCGTTTCGCGCCGCGAAGAAGTCGACGATCTGACGGAATACCGGAAAAAGGCAGGCAGTGAACCCGTCGTTTCGCCTTCGCTCGGGCAGCGGTTCGATTTTTATCCGAAGATAAGTATTCCGTTCAATTCAAAATACGTTTCCGCAACAGTAACCGCCGGCGCGCGCGTAACGTACTATTCAAATTCGTTTGACGATTTTCGCCAGGTCATCAGCCGCGACGTGATTAGAAAATACGGCGAATTCGAACTCGATATTCGTCCCGTCGCGCTTGCGCGCAATTTTTACGACAACGAAGACAAATTCAAATTTCGCCACGTCATTGAACCGTTTTTGACCTATCGATATATCAAGGGAATAGACAATTTTGACAAGATCATCCGATTCGATTTTGCCGACACGAAAACCGACACGAACGAGATCGAATATGGAATTACGAACAGATTTTACACTCGCCGCTATACGGAAGCGGTAACGGAAGAAGCACAAAAGGTTCTAAATCGAAAGGCGGTCGATGAAAAGGACGGCATTTCGATCCAGCCGTATGAGATATTCACGCTGACGGTTCGTGGGAAATATTACGCCGATCCATATTTCGGCGGCGCATTGACGCCGGGGAGGCGAAATCAGATCGACCCGATCACGTCGCTGACGCCGTTCACATTCGGCGGAGTTCCGCGACGATTTTCGCCGGTAAATGTCGATGCAACCTATCGACCGCAGCGAACAGTGTTTTTTAATTCGCGAATGGATCTTGGTGTTCAGGGCGGAGGACTTCGCAATATTTCGGCGACGGTCGGGTATGAAAAGGATCTCTTTAAGTTTTTCCAGACGTTTTATTACACACGCGCCGTAACGTTGATCCCTTCGCTCCAGCGATTCAGCAATGAATTTGGAAAGGAAGCCGGAACGCTCCGCGGTTCGCAGTGGAGCCCGTCGCTGTTTGTCGGAAACCGCAACAAAGGGTTCTACGGCGGCACGTCGCTTTTCTTCGATTTTCAAAACCGCCGCACCGACCGGACATCTCCTTTGATCTCTTCGCTTTACACGCTCGGATACGCGTCCGACTGCTGCGCCTCGACCGTGCAGTTTTATACTTACAATGTCGGCGTCCGCCGCGAAAACCGCCTTAGTTTCAGCTTTCGTCTAAACGGAATCGGAACATTCGGTTCCGAACAGTTCGGTCAGGGGCTGCGCGATTAGATAATTTGCCTAACCGATCTGTTTTTTCAGATCGTCGCCCGCGATTACCGTCGTAATAAACTTATAACCGTTAGAAGCTTTCTTGAATCGCGGATCCGTTTTTACCAATTTCATAAATTCTTTATGGTCGGCACTTGAACGCGACACTAAACATCCCGCGCTCGATCTTCCGATGTTGTTCACCGGCGCATCGAATCCCGAATGCTGGTTCACAAAAAAACCGCTTCCGACGTCGAGCCGGTCGCCGGTGCGCATGCCGTCTTTGTTCAGATCGCGATGAACAGTGATCTTGTCCGCCTGGATAAGCGCTTCGTGCGCAGTTCGCTTTCCGGCGTTGTGAACGCCGACGCGCCATGCTTTGTACTGTCCGAACGCAATGCGCGCGGCGCCGAGCGAATTTAGCGGACGTTCAGTATAGTAGCGACCCGGTTCGGTTGACCCGAGCGCGTTGTAAAGTATGACCGGTTTGCCGTTTTCGATGGAGAAAACAATTCGCCGGTCGTTGAACTCATTAAATTTATCGGCGTTCGGCGTGCCGTCGGCGTCTGCGCCCTCGAGATAAACGATGTTCAAAAAGCCGGGAAGTTTCGCGATCCAGTAATTGCGAAACTGCATATACCTGACGATTTTGCTTGCGAGGTCGCCGCTTAGTTTGAGCGGGAGAAAAGTGTCGGAACTGTTATTCAGCAGTGCCTTTGCGATCTGCGGCGTGATCGTTGTGTCAAAATCAATTCCGGAAAGTTTGCAATATTCCGTCAGAACAAACCGCGAGATCGTTCCAAAATCACCGTCGGCGGGCGGATCGAGACATCCGAGCGCTATCAACCGGTTCTGAATTTCGCCGGCTAGGTCGCGGTCGAGCGCCAGATCGTTCAACTTGAACTGAATGTTATTTGCCGCGATCTTCTGAAGTGTGGTTTTTCCGCCCGCGATATTGATAGGCAGGACCTCCTCAGGTGCCGGATCGCCGGGTGCAGTAAAATCGTTGAGCGCTGAGCGGTAAACCTTTTCAAAGAAACCGGAGCTCGAAAGCCGTTTGAGCTCTGCCGAGATAGTTTCGACCCTCTCTTTATAATCGGCTTCACCAAGTTTTAATAAATTTTTGAGCGCCGCTTTTCGATCGCCGTTCGTATCGAGCGCGGTTTTAACATCCTTGATTTTCGCGCGACCCTGATGATGAACATCGCAGATAACAAAACAGATGTCGGCAGACATTCCATCGAGTTCGTAGCGTTTGTCGTAAAGTTTAAGATTGTCCCGAAAATGATCAACCGCGGTTTTGACCTGCAGCTCGCGGTGTTTCGGGTCGTTTTGCGACCAATGGATCATTCTGGCGGCGCAGACGAGTTCTTGATTGTCGATCTCGCTTAAAGACGGATTTAGATAATCCATCAGCTTTTGAGTCGATTCGTCCGATTCAAGCTGAGTTTGCGATCCGTTGTCTTCGCGAAAATGGATTCGTCCGTCTATTAATGAAAGTTTCGGAAAATAATCCTTCGCCGCGGGCAGTTTCAGCAATTCTTTGAAGAATCGGACAAAGTCTCCGTTCGGAACATGCGCCGCGTACTGCATAAATCCAAAAGTAAACTGCGCGCGGTCGTAAGTGTTGATGCAGGCGAACGAATTCTTGCTTTCCGCCTTCGCAGTCGGCGCTATGAAAAATGCCCAAAACCCGAATTCTCCCGCGTAAGCAGCCGGATCGTACAAGATCTCGCCGGCGACCGGGCGATTAAAAAGCCCGTGTTTGGTGCGTTGATATACGGTATCGATCCCGACCAGAAACGGCGCGTCCGACCTTCCGGCTATTTTTGCAAAATTTGATTTTCCTTCTTTTGTAAAGGTAAATTTGTACGCCACATCGCACCTCCGCACCCGAATTAATCGGGTTTGACGTCATCCCAACGCGTCGACATAAGCCCGACGACGTAAAAAACATCTCCGCCGACCTCGGCTTCAATTCGTGTTTCTTTGGTTTTCTTCATTTTCACACTTCCGCCGATCGCGCTGTCGTTGTTAAAAAGATCGATCTGCGCTTCCACGCCGGCGTCAAAGGTTTTTGTCGATTCGAAAGAAACCTTCCAGTTTTTTGCAACCTGCAGAAGACTGATGAAAGCGTTTTTTCGAAGAAAATTGCCGGTCATGTCATCGTCCGGCTTGCCTTTTAATTTTCTATAGAGCTTCATCATGTCGCCCTTTCTAATGTATTTGTAGGTCGTTCCGGTTCCATAAGTGATGTCGATCGACGAAACGCGCGAATAATCAAGCTGAAATTTTCCGTTGAACGGAATTCCGGGAAACGGTCCGAGTCCCACCTGAAATGAATTGTTTTTTTCGACCTTAATACTTTTATGTCCCGCAGCGATCTTTTGTTTCTCGACTATATCGCTCGTGATGTTCAGTTCCTTTTTCCAGAGTTCTAATTTTTTGATTATTATGTTCGGTTCAGAAACGAGGATCGGAACAGGATAATCGGTATGAAACGGGCTTTTATTTTCCTGAACGACGGCGCCAAGCAAAGAGCCGCCGCCCGCTTTTTCCTCGATCAATTCGTTAAGTAAAAAAATGCTTCCGACGCCGGTAACCTGTCTTTTTGAAAGATAGTAAGTATCAATTCCCATAAAAGTTCTCCTTTACGCGAGGATTCGGACCAATTTGCAGAAAATGCCGTAAGTTGTTGTTCAGGAAAAGTTTTGCGGTTATGCGAAGAGAATTGTCTAAAGGTTTCGACCGCGAATTGCCGACGGAAACCGGGAAAAATTTGCAATGATCAATAAATCAATTGTGATCTCATCAACCGCCCTGAAATTGCAACTTAAAAATTCGTGTGAAGGAAATATACGCCGACAGAGACTGAAAAGCAATAAAATTTTTCGCCGGGTTTGAGTGGGCGAGTGAACGGTCATCGGCGGTAATTTCGCTGCGCAAACGAGTTAAAATACTCAACCGGAGCAAGGTCGTCGGTTAGGATTCCGTCGTGGGTTATTTCAAATTCTTTGATCTCCGAGCCTGCGATGTCGGTTTCGGGATCGATATTTAGCTCAGAAAGCGAAGCAATGATAATTAAATTTTGAAGCTGTTCGTTCGAATAACCGGTATTGACCTTAAAAACACGAACATGCGGAAAGATCTTTCGATAGGTGTTGTACTCCGCTTGAAAAAATAGGCTCGAAGAACCGCTGACCGCTCCGCCGAGATTAAAAATGACGACGCCGTTTTCGTTCAGCACGCGGCGAATATGCGAAACCGATTCGATCGTGGTCAGCTGGAACGGAACCGTAAAAAGCGATCCGAACGCATCAAGAAAAACAACGTCGTATTTTGCTTGACCGGCGTTATTCAGATAGATTCGCCCGTCCTGGTGAATGATATTCATTCGCGGGTCATCTTTCAGACGGAAAAACCGCCGCGCGATCACCGTCATTCCGGGATCGATCTCGACAACGTCGATCCGGGCGTTCGGGTTCTTTTTTAAAAAATCGCGCGGAAACGTAAACCCGGCGCCGCCGATCATCAACGCGTTTTTTATATCCGTTCGAAAATCCTGAACGAGATAATAATATTTCGTGTATTCGAGAGCTAACTCATCACTGTCCGGATAGATCGCAGATTGAATGAAATAAGGATCGGTCGCAAGGGCGAGGACAGGTTCTCCACGCGGATTTTTTGCGTCAAAGACGCGAACGCGGCTGTATTCTGTGTCGATGTCGTAGAGACCGATCGAACGAAAAAGAAAATATCCGTAGATCTCGCTGGTGGCAACTGCAAATACAAACAAAACAACGACCGCAGAGCGAAATTGAGTGAACTTAAACGGCGCGATCACCGAGCCAAGAATTAACAGTGCACCGGCGATCAGATAAAGCGTCCGAACGCTGCCGACAAACGGTATTAGAAAAAATCCGGCTAAAAATGTCCCGAAAATGCTGCCGACAGTTGAAAATGCATAAATTCGACCTACCGTTTTTCCCGCGTCGGCGATCGAAAGAATCTTTAGTTTTACCGCGTAAGGAACGACAAAGCCGAGCAAAACGCTCGCCGGCGCGAACAAAATTAAAGCGGCGAGCACGGCTTTTAATTCAAGGATCAGACCACTTGTAGCAATAAATGCCAGCACCGCGTCCTGCAAAAAGATCGTCAGAGCGATCAGACCGCCGGCGGTGAAAAGCGCGGACGAAAGAACTTTGATATTCGGTCGCCGATCCGCCGTTTTGCCTCCGAGCCAGTAACCGACGCTGAGCGCGGCGAGTATTATCCCGATCAAGCTTGTCCAGACATAAGTGGAAGTTCCGATAAACGGTGCCAGAATTCGAGAGCCGATGATCTCGTAGATCATTACGACGGCTCCGGAAATGAAGACCGTAAATTCGAGAACGAATTTTTTCATCATCAAAGCTCAGAAAAACCCGCGTCAAAACAATTTTTGCCGCGGGTTCCATTTTTAGTCAGAACAGATATTTGTCATTCTGCCTTTAGACTACGCTGTTTTTTTTTTGCTTCCCTCATTCACGTAGGTAAGCCACGGAGCATCGTTCGGAGCCGGTCGCCGTCCGTGTATCACATCGAAGAAAACGTCCTGCAGCTTTTTCGTTATTTCGCCGCGTTTGCCGCTGCCGACCGTTATCCTGTCAACCGAGCGGATAGGAGTAATTTCGGCGGCGGTTCCGGTAAAGAAGAGTTCGTCCGTCAGATAAAGTGCTGCACGCTGGATGTTCGATTCTTCAACTTCGATGCCGAGTTCGCGGGCTATTTGAATTACCGAATCGCGCGTAATTCCCGGCAGGATCGAAGCGCCGAGCGGCGGTGTTAAAAGTTTGCCGTTATTTACCAAAAACAAGTTTTCGCCCGAACCTTCCGAAACATAACCGCGGTCATCAAGCGCAATTCCTTCGGAAAACCCGTTAAGGATCGCTTCCATCTTGATCAACTGCGAATTCATATAATTTGCCCCGGCTTTTGCGACCGCCGGAAGGGAATTTGAAGTAATTCGCGTCCAGCTCGAAACACATACGTCAACGCCGCTTTCGAGAGCTTCTTCGCCGAGATATTTACCCCAATCCCATGCTGCGATATAGCAATCGACCGGGTTCGGAAACGGATTTACGCCAAACGCCGGTTTATTCTCATCTAAGCCGCGGAGAATTACCGGTCGGATATAGCACGCGTCCATTTCGCTGTCTTTAATAAGATCAACTGTCGCGTCGCAGATCTGATCGAGTTCGACCTTAACATCCATCCGATAGACCTTGGCAGAATTCAAAAGACGTTTCATATGCTCGCGCAATCTGAAAACGGCGGCACCGCGGTCCGTTTTATACGCGCGAATTCCTTCAAACACGCTCGAACCATAATGGATCGCATGCGTCATTACGTGAACGCGTGCATTGTCCCATTCGATAAATTCGCCGTTACGCCAAACCTTGGGCGCAATTTTCATTGTAGTAACATCTTTTAATGCCATAATTAATAAACTCCTAGGGATATAATAAAGAGAACTGGTAAAACAGAAGAAACGACGAATAAAAATGGATTTCTAATAAAGGTCGCCGCTTTGTAAATTTCCTTAACAGGATAATATAACGACGGCTCTTTCGCAAAGTCGGAAAAATCGGCTCATCAGCGGATGAAGACTCGTTTTGCGCCGGTTTCCATCGACAAATCACGCCGGGAAACAAAAAAAGACGGTGTCGCAAACAACACCGTCTCATTAAACAAATTAAGTGATCCAAATATCAAAGGATCCTGGTAACCGGAGCCGTGTCTTCGAGCCTGCTGTAATAGGTTACGCCGCCGAAATCGATCCTAAAGACGACAGGAACTTCGCCTGCATTATCGAGTTCGGGCGGAAGCAGAAAGTCTATTGTATAAACACCCGGTTCACGTAATATCGCGCCTTCCACGATCGATGACGACCCGGTTATCTCGCGACCGCCGATGCGAAGCGTGATAACCGTCGCAGGTGCGCCTTCAATTCCTGTTAGATAAAGCCGTATACGCGTCGGAACCTTTACGCCGCCTCGATACTTTATCGTCCTGACCGTGAACGGTTCACGCGTCAGCACGCGGTTGGTCGCGTTGAACATCCGCGCCCGGTTTGTAAACAGGTTTCCATCCGGATCCGTAAAACTGTAGGTAAAAATGTCAGGGCGTGTTGTTACAACGGAAACGGTGTCTTTGATTATGACGCCGTTGTTATTGATGACAACTTCATAAGGCACAGCTTCCGATGAACTTACCGAAAGCGCGCGCGGAGCGACAAAAATGATCTCGCGTCTGCCGACCGATTTCAAACCGCAGGCGATACCGTTGATCGTCATCGTTACGCCGCCGAGCTCGATCGGCAGTGTAAAGCTGCGCGAAAGCGATCCTTCCGCGGTCATCGCGCGAACCGGAGTTAGATAACCAGCGTCAAAATTCACATACCCGAGCATTCCCGGCGAAATTCCGTAAACTGCAGGCGGAGTTTGCGGGGTCGGTGTCGGCGTCGCAGTAGGCGACGGACTCGGAGTCGGCGTCGGACTAGGCGTCGGCGTCGGACTAGGCGTCGGAACCGGATCGTTCGAAACCGGAATTCGCGTTGCACCGGTCGCAAAACTCATTGATGCCGCAGTTTGACGACTAAAGAACGGTGTTAGAAGGTAATAGACCTCCGACAAAAGATCCCCGTTTCCGGAACCGAGTTCCGAAAGACTTAAATTAAACGCAAGTCTTGACGAACTGTTGCTCGGAAGTATTTGAATCGCGACCGAAACACTAGTGATCGCCGGATTTTTCGTGACGCGCGTAAACTTTGCATCAGCCGGAGGTTCGTCAAGATCATACAAATAAACCTGCGGTGGACGCGTTTCGTCCGGGTTCAAGCCGTCCGCCTGTGTCGCCGCCATTGTTCCGTCAGCTTTAATGTTTAGCCTTGTGTTAAGAACAAGAGTTTGCGGAACGCCGCTGCCGTCGTAATCGGTAAATCCGGGATAATGATTCACATCGCCGCCGAGCGCTGCACTGTCAGCGTCGCTTCGCGGTCCGATCGCCCGTAACGTATTTGCGGTCGCGTCATAAAGATAAAGCGCAAAAGAGGTTGCGTTGGACGGACCATTTCCGGTAGCTTCCAAATTCGCGAATGAATCGAACGCAATAAATCTTCCGTCGCGGCTCATTCGACGACCGTAATTTAAGGTGTTTACAATGTCGCCGGGGTTCGTCTGGGTCGTTTTGGTTATCTGTTTTCGTGTTCCTGCCGGAGCGCCATTGGCGTCAAGATCGGTAAAAAAGATCTCAAGGTTCTTGTCGGCGTTTTCGGAAGCCGTACCGCCGACAATGGGATTGTCGCCGTTGCTCATAAACAAAACTCGTAAACCGTTTCCTGAAATTGTCGGATGCAGACTATAGATCGGCGCTGAGACCGATCCGCGCGGAGTTTTCGTTACCTGACCGAATGTCGTCGAACTGCGAACAAAGGTAAAAATCTCGTCGTTGTCCGCCGTCGGAAACGGATTTCCGACTGTCGGCACAAGGTCTCTGTTTGACGTAAACGCGACAACGTTTCCGTCATCGCTTAGCGAAGCGTCGCGGTTGTCGTTTGCGATAAAAGGAAACAAAGTGGTCGAACCTTCCGTCGGAAGCGCGCTCGGCGTCGTATTCGTTACCTGCGTAAATGTTCCGGTCGAAAGATCGGTAAAAGGAATCTCCGCTCCAAGCGTTAGATCGACCGGCGATGTCATAGGAACCTGATAAAGCCAAAGTTCGGTGTTGCCGTCGTTGATCAAATTATTGTTCCCCGTCGTCGGAGTAAACGCGTTTGCATCGAAATTTCCTGGATTAGAACTGCTGATGATCGGAGGATTTGTACCGTCGCCGGGAAAGGCGTAAGTTGCATTCGACGAAAACGCGATCCATCGACCGTCGTTGCTGATCGTCGGACGAACGTTAACGATGTCGACCTTTACATTATCGAACGTTACCGGTCGCGCAGTGTCCTTAAGAAGACTTTTCGTGTCTGTGATCTGAAAAATGCGGCGCTGCGCGTAATCGAATAAAAAGATCTCGCGGTTAAAATCGCTGTTTCTCGGATTTTCCGTTGCGAGGTTCGCTTCAGATTCAAAAACTATGAACCGTCCGTCGCCGCTCATTCCGCTGGCGAAGGAAGCTCTTAGAGAATTGGTTACCTGACCGATCACGCTGTTTACCTGAGCGGAAACCGCGATCGTATTTACAAATAACGTAAATACTGCCAGAAAAATGATAGATCGAAACTTCACAAAAGCCTCCGAATAATTGCTCATAAAAAAGTTAGGGGCGTGTAAAAAATTATATAAATTTACTTAAGGCACAAAACATTGCATTTTAAGCGGAAAGAAACCGCGTTGCAAGCACCTAAGCTGTCAATCTTGATTTAGTGATCTGAAACAACGGCTTTGATGCAGCCGCCGGCGAAAAAGGTTGACTTGCAATCAAAATAAAAAACGATGAAACTTGACACCTGTGCGCGGTGAAAACAGCGTCTTTTCAACTGTTTATGGGGCAAACGCGAAAAATAATGATCGTAGCGGGCGAACTTTCGGGCGACGCTCATGCGGCGAAACTTGTCAAATCGCTTCGCGAAATCGCTCCCGAAACGCAATTTGAATTTTACGGCGCGGCAAGTTTTAAGCTGCGCGAAGCCGGAGTGGAAGCGATCGTAAATGCAGACGACCTCGCGATTACGGGAATTCCCGAGATCGCACGCGCGCTGCCGATGTTTTTGTCTGCGTTTAAGAAACTGAAGCGCGAGGCTCTCCGGAGAAAAACGGACGCGGTCGTGCTTGTCGATTTTCCGGAATTTAATCTTAAGCTCGCAAAATCGTTAAAAAAAGCGGGGTTAAAAGTGATCTACTATATCTCGCCGCAGATCTGGGCTTGGCGAAAATACCGTCTTTCGACCATCAAAAAATATGTCGACCTTTTGATAACGATCCTGCCCTTTGAAAAAGATTGGTATCGTTCGCACGGCGTTTGTCATGTTGAATATGTCGGCAGCCCGCTCGCCCGCGAGGTTCATTCGGAACTTTCCAAGGAAGAATTTTGCAGAAAACATCGGATCGATCCGGCGAGACCGCTTGCCGCACTTCTGCCGGGGAGCCGAAGCAAGGAAATTTCGAAAATTTTGCCGGAAATGCTCAGAACCGCTGAAGAAGTGAGAATTTCGGACGATTCGCTGCAGTTTGCCGTCGCGCTTGCGTCAACACGAAGCATAGACGAAGTAAAAACAGCGGCGGCGAAAGTGAATTTCGATCTGCGGAAACTTCTTATTATTCAAGGCAAAACCTATGACCTTCTGAACGCCGCGGACGTCGCCGCCGTCGCCAGCGGAACGGCGACGCTGGAAGCTGCGATTATCGGAACTCCGTTCGCGATCGTTTATAAGTCGTCGAATTTCAATTACAAACTGATGCGACCGCTGATCGATATTGAACATTTTGGTCTTGTAAATTTGATCGCAGGGAAACGAATTGTAAAAGAATTTATCCAGGAAGATTTCAGTGCGGAGAACTTATCGCCGGAATTGCTGCGGCTCTTACGACCGGACGACAACAGCGAAATGCGCGTTCAATTGGCTGAAGTTTCTGAGATGCTCGGACATGGCGGCGCTTCGAAACGCGCGGCGGAAGCGATCTTGAAGATAATTTAAAAAAACTATTTCAGCTTTTTCTTAAGCTCCTTCACATCCTCCCGGAGCCGGGAAAGTCCCTTCACCATCGCGTTTTGCCGTTTATATTCATCAAGCGGCTGAACCGGCGTTCCCCACCAAACTCCTTCACGGACGATCTTTCCGGGCAAAACGCCCGCCTGCGAACCGATTATCGCGCCGCTTTTTACGGTTGCGTGATCTCCCATTCCAACCTGTCCGCCGATGACGCAGTCGTCTTCGATAATTGTCGAACCGGAAATTCCGGTTTGAGCCGCAATAACCACTCGTTTTCCGATCTTGACGTTATGCGCGATCTGGACGAGATTGTCGATCTTAGTTCCTTCGCCGATAATCGTGTCTCCGAGCGAACCGCGGTCGATGCAGGTGTTTGCGCCGATCTCGACGTCGTTTTCCAAAACAACCTTGCCGATCTGTGGAAACTTTAGGTAACAGTTTCCGCCGCGGACAAAACCGAATCCGTCGGCTCCGATCACGACTCCGGCATGAAGAATATTTCGATCTCCTATCTCGCAATCGTTTTCGATCACGACCTTCGAACGAAGCCGGCAATTTTGCCCTATTTTCACTCGCTTTCCGATAAATGCCCCGGCTTCGACGATCGATCCGTCGCCGATCATAGCTTGGTCGCCGACAAAGCAAAGCGCGCCGATCGAAACATTTTGTCCTATCGACGCGGATTCGGAAACGACGGCGGTTGAATGAATTCCGGGGTCTGCATCTTCCGCAGGATGAAGGACAGTAGCGATCTGTGCGATCGCGAGTTTCGGATTTTTTACCTTGATCAAAACAACGGAAGGTGAACTTTCAAAGTTCTCAGGGACGATAACGCATCCGGCGTGTGTGCGCGACACTTCGGAAAACGCTTTCGGATCTTCTGCGAAGGCGACCGAGTCGGGTCCAGCCGAATTGATTCCCGAGACGCGTGAAATTTCAATGGAATCATCGCCTTCGAGCGATCCATTTAAGTATTTTGCGATCTCTCCGGTTTTCATTTTTATATTTTACAGTTTATTCGCCTCGGGCAGAGGTTTCGGCGACGATCTTTTCAAGGAAGATCTGCAATCCTTCGATCTCAAAACCGTGTTCGTTTTCCAGCCGTTTTATCACCGGCGCGCTGTCGCTGTCCATAAAATGCAGGTCGGCGAGGTCGATCGTCAGGTTTTTTCCGTTGGCGTCGCGAAGATCGAGCGCGATCTTTTCGAGCAGCAGTGCGTCAGTTTCTTCCAACGACCCTTCGACCCGCAGCACCGTTTTACCGCGTTCGGTATCTTCTATTTCCGTAATGTTTGTCGGCATTTGGTTGTAACTTAATTAAATCTTTATTTTTCAAAAGTCAACGTTGATGTCGACTTTTGATGCGGTTGGTATTTGTATCTGTTTGCCGAAAATAAAAAAAAACGCCCCGCTTTAGATTGATGCGGAGCGTTTTTTCTATCGTGTGTAATTTGAGCCGCTCAAGTTATTCCTGAGTTTCTTTCTCAGCTTTGCGTTCGGCACGTTTTGCTTTACGTTCCTGCATTTTCTGCTCGCGATTTGCCTTCATTTCAGCCATTTTGGATTTTTGTTCCGGCGTTAAAATTGCGAACATTTGCGATTTAATGCGTTCGCGGTTAACGATCATTTGCGCATGAAGCGCGCCTTGCTGCTGCGCGATCGCCTGAACCTGCGATTCATTGAAACTTCCGCCAGCAGAAAGTGTTTCAAGTTGCTGCTTGTTAGCCTTCATCTGATCGCGAAGCGATTTTACGGAATCGCGATTAGCTTCATGGATCGATCTCATCTGCTCTTTCTGAGCGTCGGTGAGATCCAAGCCGCGAAACATCATGCCTTTTCCGCCGCGTTTACCGCGTTTTCCGAAATGATGTCCGTCCTTCTTAAACGACTTTCCTTCTTTTGCGACATCCGAAGTTTGTCCAAAAACAAACATTGCACCAAGCGCCGTCAGCGCGATCGAAAGTAAAAATACTGTTACCTTTTTCATGAATTTATGATCTCCCTTTATTATTTCTAAATTAATTTCGGCGTTATTGCCGGGTTTCACTGTTTTAGACGTTATCCAGCCGGGCGGGTTCGTCGTCATCTCGAAAAGGATTGCAAAGAAATGTAATAGTATTGCCGGAAGTAATTTACAATTCTTGACAGAGAAGCGATTTTAATGAGTTATTATCGTACTTCGCCGCGTGGATCGCGGGATAAATTCTATTGATATGAACAACATTTTGATAATCGATGACGACGAGGACCTTTGTGAACTTGTGTCGGAGTATCTTTCCGTCGAAGGGTTTGAAGTAAATGCGGTTCACGATGGCGCCGCGGGATTGCAGAAGGCGCTTGAAGGAGATTACGATCTGGCGATCCTCGACGTTATGCTCCCTAAAATGAACGGGTTTGATGTTTTGCGAGAGCTGCGAAAATCATCGAAGCTGCCGGTTTTAATGTTAACCGCGCGCGGCGAGGACATGGAGCGGATCGTCGGGCTCGAGATCGGAGCGGACGATTATCTGCCGAAGCCTTTTAATCCGCGGGAATTGGTTGCGCGTCTTCGAGCGATCCTTCGCCGGTCCGAAAACGCCGAGGAACCGTCGAAAAGCGATGCGATAAAAGTGGACGACGTCGAAGTTCAGCCGTCTGCCCGCAGCGCAAAACGCAATGGCGAAGATCTTGTATTGACGTCTGTCGAATTTGATCTTCTCGCAGCTCTAATGAAAAAGTCCGGCGAGGTTGTCCGTAAAGAAGATCTGTCGCAGCAGGTTCTCGACCGCGAGTTGTCCCCGTTCGACCGCAGTTTGGATATGCACATCAGCAATCTTCGGAAAAAGCTCGGTACTCGAAGCAGCGGCGAAGATATAATCAAGACGATCCGGTCTGTGGGCTACATTTACACGGTCGCAAACGACTGAAAAAAAGGCAGAAAAAGTAACGTGAGTCTATTTCTAAAATTATTTTTATGGTTCTGGCTGGCGATGGCTTTGATCGTGGGTGCGGTTACGCTTGTGAATTGGTCGACCCAATCGGAACCGCTGGCGCGGCAATGGCAAACATTTGTCGGCGAAGCGGTTAATCTAAATTCACAGACCGCGGCGCAGATCTATGAAGCCGAAGGAGTCGAAGGTTTGAACAGTTATCTTCTTCGATCCAGCCAGGCACAGCGCGTCAACGCCGTCGGATTTTTCGATCACGAAAAACAGCCGGTCGGCGGCACGGTCAAGACGGAAGAATTCGGCACGCTTTTCGATGAAGCAATAAAAAGCGGTCAGCCGGAGTTTTTACGTTTGGAAGACAAAACGCTGGTGGCAAAAACCGTTAAATTAAGATCCGGCGCGGAATATATTTATGCACTCGAACTCAAGCGTTTTCAGGCGCCCCCATTTTTTACATCGCGTTTGCTGCTTCAAATTTTGACGGTCGTTTTAACCGCGGGAATCGTCTGCTACGCGCTGGCGCTTTATTTAACTTCGCCGATCACAAAGCTCCGGCGGGCGACGCAGAAATTTGCCGAAGGCGATCTGCAGACTCGTGTCGGCGAGAGCGTCGGCAAGCCGAGTGATGAAATTTCGAAACTCGCGCGCGATTTCGACGAGATGGCAGAGCGCATCGAAGCTCTTGTAACTGCAGAAAAGCGCCTGACGCAGGACATTTCGCACGAACTTCGCTCGCCGCTTTCGCGTCTGAACGTCGCGCTTGAACTTGCGCGGGCGAAATCGAACGATGCGACAAAACCGATCATCGATCGGATCGAAAGCGAATCGAAACAGCTGAACGACATGATCTCGCGCCTGCTTACGCTTTCAAAACTAGAATCCGGTTCGGGCAATTTTGAAAAAACCGAGGTTAATCTGACGAAACTTTTCGATCAGATCGTTTCCGACGCCGAGTTTGAAGCGCAGGCAAAGGGTAAATCGGTCAAAGTTTTGAAGAAAGACGATCTTAAGATCGTAGGAAACGAGAATTTGCTTCGCAGCGCCATCGAAAATGTTCTGCGAAACGCTGTGAAATACACCAAAGATGAAAGCACGGTCGAGGTTTCACTTTCGAAAAACGGAAAGGGCGTGGTCGTTTCTGTTAGAGATTACGGGGAGGGCGTGCCGGATAATGAACTTGAAATGATGTTTAAGCCGTTCTATCGTCTGCACACGGCACGCGACCGGAAAACAGGCGGAATCGGGCTCGGATTAGCTATCGCCGAGCGCGCTGTCAATGCTCATAACGGTTCGATCGCTGCAAAAAATCTTCAAAATGGACTGCTTGTTGAGCTGAAAATGCCGTTTAAGGGCGCTCAGGGCTGATCAACCAGGAAAATAACGACTGAGTCCGTCAAGGGACGCGGTTTATGTCTTGAATCATCGCCGGCGGGGATCGCAAGTCCATCGCCGGCTTTGAATTTTACTGTCTCGTTCGGAAATTCGATCTCCAGTTCGCCTGAAAAAACGAAACCGATATGTCCCGTTGTACACCAATCGGCTTCTTCGTCCGAGTTTCGAAGTTCGAGCATTCGAGCGCGCTGCCGAGCGATCTCAAACGCCTTAAAACGCGAACCAAATGGCGCCTCGTTCCAATCGAGTTCCGCAAAATCTATTCGGAATTTGCTCATCAAACATTATTTTTCCGCGCATCGATGAACGAGCGAACGGCTAAGATCACGAAGATCAGGCAAAGCACCGCCATCAGGATCTGCGAAACGGCTGCGACCGAAAGACTGAATTCAGCTATTTTAGAAAAGATTCTGCCGGCAGATGCCAGAAAGCCGAGTAAAGCTATCAAAACAGCGACATGCATCAGATGTTTCGTCAGATTTTCTTTAGCCCGAGCCGCTGACACCAGAAGAAATAATAAAAGTCCGAAAACCGCGGGGATCAGCGCTGTCAAACTCGCTTTACCGGTGGCAGCGCCGTAAACATAACCGATCGCTCCGATCAGCATTAGCAAACCGCCGATAAAAATTGATGTAGAAGGCATTAAGTTTTCTCCTCAGAAGTTGATATTTATTAAAATCTATCAGAATTTGATCCGGAAAACGAAAAGCAGATCACAAAAGGCAGAAACGCGACCGCCGGGAAGCGTGCCGCCGTTTATATAGGGCTGAAACCCGACCGCCAGGGAGCGTGCCATCGTTGCTCTTTCAAAAGTGCCGAGGCAAGGAAGCCCGGTCGCAATAAGCGGTTTTTCGAAGACTTCGCGAATGCGCGAGTTTCGCACGCTTCCTAGCGGTCGCGTTTCTGCCTTTGCATTTGGCACGCTCCTTAGCGGTCGCGTTTCTGCCTTTGCATTTGGCACGCTTCCTAGCGGTCGCGTTTCTGCCTTTGCATTTGGCACGCTCCCTATAAATTCTATTCTAGGAAGCCGTTTTAGTTTGTAATTTGTCGCAGCGGAACCGATCTAAGATTCTCCGAACTCTATTTGATCCCCAATTTCGCTTTTAGCTTTGGCGCCAGGTCTGAGTTTAATTTTACAAGTTTGTCGTATTGCTGCATTGCCGCAGACGGATTGTTCAAGTTCTTGAAAACCAGTCCCAAGCCGTAAATAGCGTCGACGCGGTCTTTTTCGAGCTCGAGCGCCTTATTATAGCTGTTCTGAGCGTCAAGAAACCGGTTTAGTTCCAGATAATTATCTCCGAGATACGCCCAGGCGGTCGTCCACGCCGGGTCGAGTTTTACAGTTCGTTCGTAAAACGGCAGGGAAGTTTCATATTGCCCGCGATCGTAAAAAATATTTCCGAGATGATACTGCGCTTTGACATACTGATCGCTGTCGGACGGTATCTGGCGAAATGATATTTCGGCGTCTTTTGAATTTTCGACCCGGTTATACGAAATTCCCAGATTCAACCAGGCGCTGTATCGTTTCGGATCGTATTGTACCGATTTTTTATAAGCGTTGATCGCAAGGTTATAGTTTTTCTGCAGACCGTGCGCCACGCCAATCTCGAAATAAACCCAGCTGCTGTCGGGTCTTATTTTCAAAGCATTTTCATACGCCGCGATCGCTTCATCGAATCGCTTTAAATAGTCCAGAGCATTGCCCAGATACACATGCGCGTCAAAATAATCCGGTTTTAGTTTGACGGTGTCGCGGTAAAAACGGACCGCGTTTTCGTAATTTTCTAGTTCGTAATAGGAAGACGCCAGCCAATAGTTTGCCTTATGGTCGGACGGATCGAGCCGGATCGCCTCGCGAAACGGGTTTACCGCGTCGCCGTATTTTTTCAGATTGTAATAACAAAGACCGAGATTGTAATAAGAACCGGGATCGTCCGGTTTTAAGCTGTTGAAAAGCTTGAACATCTCCGCCGCTTCGGAATATTTTTCAGCGGCGAAAAGATCTCTTCCTTTTTCAAAAATTTCGCTTGCGCTTCCTTGGGAATAGACAAAGCCGGTAAGTGCCAATCCAAAGATCAGCGCTGCAAATGCTCTTTTCATTTATATTTACCTCGCAAGAATTGATAGGACCAAGTTGGACATTTGAATGATAATACGAAGTCTGAGCGTCGTAAAGGACTTTTTTTGCCGTTATTAAGCGGACACGGTCTATCGTTGGAAGATTAATGAATTTTCGGTCATTTCGAGAAACACCGAAGCATGGAACCGCTGGAATCGCTCTTTATCTCCGCATTTCATCGATCATTTTGGCGATCTCCGATTTCAAATGGGCGGTAACGGCTTCGTATTTTTGTTCGTCGGAAAGATCGGGCTGCGCAGCGAGTACGTCTTTCGGAAAAAACGGCTTGCCGTAGCGAACTTTTACTTTTGCCGGGCGGATCATCCATGAACGGCGCGACCAGACCTTGTAAACACCGTCGATCGCGACCGGAACGATCGGAAGTTCGAGCTCGGTGGCAAGAATCGCCGCGCCTTTCTTAAATTCGGAAAGCTTTCCGTCAAATGCGCGTTCGCCTTCGGGGTAAATGTTCAATACTTTGCCATAACGCAGACCGATCGCGCCGGCTTTCATCGCTTTCATCAGTTCGGTGTCGGGGTCGATCGGGACGACGTTGAGC
Organism: Pyrinomonadaceae bacterium; assembly: GCA_026129865.1. Lineage (GTDB taxonomy): Bacteria > Acidobacteriota > Blastocatellia > Pyrinomonadales > Pyrinomonadaceae > JAHCHG01. The sequence goes on along the minus strand of JAHCHG010000002.1, from coordinate 423,219 downwards.
CATCTTCCGAGCATTTCCGTGAACCAGTTTTGAAAATACATCGCTGCGCCGACGTGAAAGATATTTTTGTAAATTCTAAACGGATAATTTGCCGTAATGATGAACGGATCGAAAAAACTCTGGTGGTTCGGACAGATCAGAAATGGTCGTTTTAATTCGTCGAAAACATCTTCGCCCGAAACTTCGAGCCGCATGAAGACCAGATTGAACAGCTTGAATAATTTGTAAACAGTGTACGCGACAGCCGGAAAGAACCAGCGGTCGCGAATGACATATTGAACTTCGGGAACGTCCTCGGCTTTTTCGCGGATGATCTTCGACCAGTTCAGATCGGTCGAAATTTCCTGCGATTCGTCGATCTCGCCGGCGTGTTTTTTTACCAGCTCGACGACATCGCCGACCTTTAACGCTTCGGCAGCCTCTTCGCCTTCGAATTCGGTCGCGAATGCCTGTTCGAGCGCAGCAAAAACCTCTGCACGTGAAAGCGAATCGAGCCCGAGATCGATCTCGAGATTCATCTGCGGATGAATGATCGACGCGTCTTTCGCGTTTTTTTCGATCACAGCCGTAACAGCACGACCGATCTTCGATTCGATTACCTTTTTGTCGTCTTCGGTCAGCGTCCAAGCCTTTTCGGATTTGCCCTCGCCGGCAGAGATCACGCCCGTTTCGACCTCTTTTTTAAGCTCGAAACGCTTTATTTTTCGCGTCGCCGTTCGCGGCAGCGGTTCGGCGCGGATAATGTATTCGCGAACTCGCTGGTATTCGGGAATCTCGCGACCGAGATTGTCGAGACTGTAACGAATTGCCTCGCGCGAATTGGCGATTTTTGCAGATTTTAGATATTCGAAATCGGGAACGACGATGGCGACAAGTTTTTCCGCGCCGGCGCGACCTTCGGAAGTGTCTTCGATCCCGATGATCGCCATTTCTTCGACGAGCGGCGATTTTAAGTAGTGGACTTCAAGATCTTCGGGATGAACGTTCTTTCCGCTCGGCAAAACGACAACGTCTTTGGCTCGCCCGACGATGTAAAGATGACCGTCTTTATCGAATTTCCCGAGATCGCCGCTCTTAAACCAGCCGTCTGCGGTAAACGCTTCAGCGGTCGCTTCCGGATTTTTGTAATAACCTGCGAAAACGATCCCTCCGCGGATCAAAACCTCGCCGACGCCGTCTTTGTCCGGATCGTCGATCTTAACTTCCGTTCCGTACATCGGTTTTCCGACCGAACCGACCCTGTTATCGTCGACATAAGTCGCGGTCGCCGCGCCGGAAGTTTCGCTCAAACCGTAACCCTGAATGATCGTAAACCCGAGACGGTGAAAGTCGATCGCGACGTTTTCGTCAAATCGCGAACCGGCAGATATTGCCAGACGAAGTTCGCCGCCGAACGATTCGTGAACCTGGCTGAAAAATTTCTTACCGAGATTTATGTTGAAATTGTCGCGCAAAAATCCGTTCGTGCGGAGCATCGCCTTAAACAATATCAGAACCGGCTTAGGTTTTGCCGCAACCGTGTCGAAGATCTTCTTGTGAAACAGATACCAGAGCCGCGGCACACTTGCGAGAATGGTCATTTTGCTGACCTTCATCGCTTTTGAAAGTTCGTCGGGCGACAGTTCTTTTAGATAAAAGACCTGCGCGCCTTTTGTCGTTGCGAGCCAAAGATTTACGATCTGCAGATAGGCATGGAAAAGCGGCAAAAGACTCAAAACTTTTTCCGTGTGGTCGATGACGATAACTTTGTCGATCGCTTCGAGTTCGGCGACGATATTGCCGTGCGACAGCGGCACGCCTTTCGGTTTTCCGGTCGTGCCGGATGTGTAAACCAGCACCGCATTGTCGTTTAGATCGATCTCAGGAATCTGCGTTTCAAATTCTTTTGGATATTCGGTCGATGTCCAATCTTCAAACGGCTGAAATCCGTTTGACGATTCTTCATCGCGCCAAACGACCGCCGGAATTTTTCTGCCGAGCCGTTCCTCGATCTGGATAAATTTGCCTTTCAGTTCGGGCGAAAGAAAAGCCATTTTTGCTTCGGAATTTTCAAAAAAATTCGTCAAAGTGTCGATCTCGCCGTGCGGATCGACGGGAACGCAAACGGCTCCGCGGTATAGAGTTGCTAGATACGCGATCTCCCAGCAAGGATGATTTTCGCCGATCAAGATCACGCGGTCGCCGTGTTCGATGTTTTCGGTTTGAAGCCGGTAAGCGACGCTGCGAACCTGTTTGATCATTTCGCCGAACGTGTAAGTTTCCGAATCGTCTCCGACGACCTGCATAGCAAGTCGTTCTTTATGCGATTCGCAAGATTCGATCAATCGCTGGGGAAAATGTTTCATAATTTATGGAAGCAGCCAAGGAGCGCAGGCAGCCTGCCTGCGATGAGCGCAAAGCGCGAAAACAACGCCGCGAAACTAAACAGCAGCTATAGAGAGATCAAAAACCACCGCAAACACGCAGGCAAGGCTGCCTGCGCTCCATAGTTACGGCGTTCTTATCCGCATCGCATTTGGGACAATTTCCCAGACAGCCGGAAGTTCTCCGGGCAATTCGCCGTCGGTCTCGATAAAGATCGTTTTATCTGTATCAAAAGCAGAAACTTCGACCCGTTTCGCTACGGTCGATTTCACTTCCTTAAGTGCCAGATGCGAACCGCCGTAGAGTTTATAGGCATTCAGCAATATCTTCAATGTCTTTATATCGCCGATGTTTATTACATCGAACAATCCGTCGTTGATCTTCGCGCCGGGCGCGATCTTCATTCCGCCGCCGAAGAATCTCGAATTTGCGACCGCAAAATTTATCGTGTTCAAAGTTTTTTCTTCCTTTTCGTCGATCTTTACGCGGACGGTCAGAAAGTCCGACTCTAAAACTTCCTGCAAAGTCGAGAACGCAAAATTTGCTTTTCCGCGAACCGCGCCGGCTGGGAGCCAGTTCAGAAAATTCTGTTTTTTCACGCGTTCATTGATCGAAGCGGAAAGCCCGAAACTCGAAACGTTTAAAAAATAACGAGAAGCCGGTTTACCTTCATGATCGATGAAAGAAACTTTCCCGACATCCATCCGGCGCGTCTGTCCTTCGCGCAGAGCGATCGCGGCGTCGCGGATATTCGGCGGCATTCCGATCGTTCTGCGAAAATCTCCGCCGGTGCCGGACGGCAGCACGCCGAATTCGACATCTTGCCCTGTGAGCAAAATTCCGTTTGCGACCTCGTTTATCGTCCCGTCGCCGCCGCAGGCGATGATGAACTTTCGCCCGTTTTCGACCGCTCGTTTCGCAAGTGCGATGCCGTCGCCCGCCGATTTTGTAAATGCGACATTGAAAGCGCCGAAATGCGCCCGCAGATCGCTGACCGTGATCGCCCAATTTTCGCGCGTTGCACCCGAAGCACTTTTCGGATTGACAATGACGAGCGGAAGATTCGCGTCGGCAGAATTTGAAGTAAACTTTTCTTTAACTAATTTCAAGATGAATTATCCGAATGACTTTTAAGAGAAAATATTCCGAAATGTTCCGTTTATCGTCGATTACCATTCTGGACGCAGTAACGATTAAAACATTTTGGAAGATTTAGTCAATTCAAAAGGCTCGGATAAATCTTTGCATTTCAAGCAAATTTATCCGAGCCTTTTATCGAAACCGAATCGCAATCTCAGTGCGAATGAGTCGCTTCGCGCCGCGCAATACCCGCAAAATATGGATTCCGGCTAAGCCGGCTGGCGTTTGCAAACATTTGTTTCGAAGCATTTGCCATAAAGATCTCGATGTCTGCGATCGAACGCGGAAGCGCTTTCGTCATCCAATCGACACCGCTTTTAGTAACGAGCATATCGTCTTCGATTCGCACTCCGATCGTTTTGTACTTTTCATATGCCGGTCTGACTTTGGCGATAAATTCCTTTACTTCCGGCGTGTCCGGCAAATAATCGAGCGCGTCTTCGCGAATATAAATGCCCGGCTCGTTTGTCATGATCATCCCTTCCTTGAAAACGGTAGAACCGCCGCCGCCGACATCATGAACGTTCATCCCGAGCCAATGTCCCCAACCGTGAATGTACCAGAGTTTATATTGCGGAACGGTTACTTTTTTTGTTCCGCCGGCGCCATCCGGAACGTCGTAACCCAGACCGGGAACTGACGCGCCAACCTCGGTAATCAGTCCAAGTTTTGCCAGTCCATTTTCGATCACCTTTGCCGCAGCTTCGCTCGGGTCGGAGAATTTTCCGCCCGGTTTTATGGTTTTCGCGGCTGCTTCCTGTGCGTCGTAAACTATTTGATAGATCTCCTTTTGCTCTTTTGAAAATTTGCCGCTGACGGGAAATGTTCGCGTCACGTCCGCTGTGTAATGATCATATTCCGCACCGACGTCCATCAGCATCAGATCGCCTTTATTTACGGCACCCTGCGATTCAACGTAATGCAGCGTCGTCGCGTTTACGCCGCAGCCGACGATCGACGGATAACCCCAGTAATCGGCATTGCGACGGCGAAATGTGTAATCGACTTCGGCGTGAACCTCATATTCCCAATTTGCCGTTCCGATCATTCCCATCGAACGACCGAGAGCTTCGCCCGTGATGTCGATCGCGTGCTCCATCAATCTAATTTCGTGCGGCGATTTTACCAGGCGCAGGTCCCGAAATATCGGACGGGCATCAACGACCGATCTTCCTGAAAGTCGTTTAGCAAATTCGATCTCTTTCGGATATTCATCACTTAAAAATCGAGCCGTCGGTTCGGTTGCGATCAGATAGATCGAACCATTTCCGGATGGAATTGCCACGCCGGTTTTTGAAGTAAAATCGGTTTTTGCCGCAGCTGAATCGAGAAAGGCTTTTTGCTCCGCTGCGTCTAAGATCGTATTGATTCCGGAAATTCTCGCCGCATCTTCGGTGCTGTACATCTTGCCGTTCCACGCTTCAGCTTGCGGGTCGCGTTTCGGCAAAAACAGAAATTCACTGACCTTTCCGTCCGATTTTCTCATCACAAGCGTCGCGCCGTTTTGTTTCAGATTGGTCAAATAATAGAGATTATTTTCCTGTCGATAGTAGAAATCGACATCATTTGCATAGATCTTCGGCGAAGCGCTGAAAAGTATCAGTGTGCTGTCGTCATTCATCAAATTTCCAACCGCGGCGCGCCGGCGCGCGAGTTCCGACTGCCTTTCAGCGTCAGAAAATTTTGGCGCTGCCGGCGTTGTGCGAATGCTCGTAGAAGGCTTTTCGACTGCAAATGCGAAAATGGATAACGCGAAAACCGCGATCAGAATTTGAACTGTTTTATACATCATACGAATTACTCCAAAAAAGAAGATCAGATAATTTTAGAGGAGATTGAAACAAGCGCCGCGTATCACTGAATTAGAATATCGATATCTTTTTCGGCAATGTTGCCAAAATAATCCGCGGCTAAAATCCTTAGGACAAAATCACCTTTCGTTAAGTTTGCCGTGTCGAAATAACCTTCTCTAAAAAGTTCTCCGTGAACTTCGTTCGTGACAACATAATTGAAGATCGTTTCACCGGTCGCGCCGGACCTGCTGCCCGCTGCGTAAACGAACGGAACGGCTGAATCGGGCGGCAATTTTGAAAAATCGATCGTCCAAACCGGTTCGCCCGCAGGGCGTTTTTCACTGTCTAATAGCTGGTAACCGAATTTGAAAACTCCCAAACGACGGCGGTCTGCGTTGCCGTCCATTTGATCGTAAGCTTTGACAACGATCCGCGCTTTGCCCGCAAGTTTAATACGCGGAGAATCTTTTCCGGTTTCAATCTCGTTCCAGTTTTCATCAAAAAAAGAAACAAGTTCGATGGTCGGTTTTCGCGAGTCGGAAATGCCTGGAAGATCGAGCGCATCGAGCGCATTAAACTCATTTCCGCGCCGCCCGGTGACCAGATGAACGTGGTACATCGCATTTAAAGTGCCGATCGGCTCGCCGGCGTTAAATTTTGCCCCGCGCGCGACCCGCAGTCCAGTTAGATCACCTTTTTCATCGAGTGAATAAATAAAGCGCCGATCGTTAAAAACTTCGTCGTTCGAATTTCGTCCCAATTTGATATGAATATAACCGAGCGAAGGCATTCTAATCAGTTCGCGAAGCGTCGCAAAGTTTTGCACCGCAGAAGGATCTAGAACTTTTTCGGTGCGAACAAACCGCGCCCGTTCACCAAATCCGCCGACGATGTCCAAACCGTTATGAAACCACGCCTGCGAATTTTCGTCTTTAATTTCTCCGCGAATTTCGCCGAGCGTTCCGGCAATTTCCCTCGGTTTGTCCGGCGGATCGTATGTCCAGCGCGGCTCGGCAAGCGCGCGAAATTCCTGAGGCGATAAACGCAGCTTGGCAATTTCCTCGCTTGTTATCGGTTTGCCGGTTTTTGAATTCTTTGCTGCAAGCGTTCTGACGACTTGATTTTCGGAATCAGCGATCAATACTTCACCCGACGACGCGACCGCTAAGCCGCTCGGTCGGTTTAGTTTCGCAGATCGGAGATCGCCGTCCGCATATCCGCCGGCGCTATTTACAAGCGTTTCAACAAGCGGCACGACGGTTCGACCGAGAACGCGGACAGCGTTTCCATCGGCAATGTAGACCGCACCTTTTTCATCGATCGCAACGTCGGTTGGACGCACGAATCCCGCGTTTACCGGCAATCCGTCAAGCGGCTTTGAACTTCCGTTTCCGGCGAGCGTTCCGGTCTTTCCGTTCGGATCGACGATACGAATTCGCGAGTTTCCCGTGTCGGCGACGATCAGATCGCCGGTTTTCGCGACCGCGAGCCCAAGCGGCGTGTTGAATTTCACTTGTTCGCCCGAGCCTTCCGCGAATCCTTGGGAACTGCCGGCAAGAGTTGAAACTTTTCCGTTCTCGATCACTCGAATTTTGTCGTTGTAACTGTCTGAAACGTAAATGTTTCCGCTTTCCGCAACCGCTAAACCGACCGGTCCGTTAAATTTTGCCTCTTTTGCGTTTCCGTCGGCAAAGCCCGGCTCGCCTTCAATCCCCGCAATTAAATCGATGTTTCCGGTCTTTAGATCGACCCTTTTAATGGAATGCGAGCCGGAATCTGCAACGATCAGATTCCCGTCCAAATCAAGATCGATCGCAGAAGGCGTTGAAAGTTTGTCCGTAACGGTCGAAAATTCGCCGTTCACATCAATTTTAAAGATCGCTCCCTTTTCGCCGTCGGATACAAAGATCTCGCCGTCGCGCTCGATTATTCCAAACGGCTCGCCAAACTCGCGCGCGAATCCGAAAACGGTCCTAACCTCAGCCGGCGGCGCAGGTTTCGGAGCTTCATAAATAAAAAGCCGGAAAACAAATGCGCCGGCGAGTAGAATAAACGCAAAAATCGCGATTGAACTAATTATCGATCTTCGTTTTTTTGGCTTCATTGGTTGGAAATTTAAATTTAATTTCGGCAGTTGTCCGCGCGGCGACAAAGCGCCTGCTATTTGTTATGATTTCAGGACATCAATCAATAATCAAACGGGAGATTTTATGTTTTCACTTGAAGATCTATTAGGTCAGGAAAAAGCGGTCGAAGCGACCGGTCAGATAAGCCAAAATTTGGGCGCAAATCCGTCGGCGATAAATTCGGCAATTCAGATGGCGCTGCCGGCAATTCTCGGCGGTTTGGCAAACAATGCAAACGACCCGCAGGGCGCGGAAAATCTCGATCAGGCGCTGGCAAAAGACCATGACGGAGGACTGCTCGATAACTTGATGGGTTACCTTGGCGGAGGCGTACCGAATCCGCAGGAAGCGACGCGGCAGACGAACGGGCTCGGTATTTTGGAGCATATTTTCGGCGGAAAACAATCGCAGGTGGCGAACGAGTTGGGTCAAAAAACGGGACTGGACAGCGGACAGGTCGCAAAACTTCTGATCACGCTGGCACCGATCGTTATGAGTTATCTCGGCAAGAAAAAGCAACAGGAAAACATGGGCGCGGGCGAACTTTCAAATTGGCTCGGCGGGAAAAAGGAAGAAATTCAGTCTTCTGGAAATCCGATGATCGACATGGTAACCGGAATGCTCGACAAAGACGGCGACGGCAGCGCGATGGACGATCTGGCTTCTATGGCATTCGGCTATTTTTCAAAAGGCAAATAAGCTCTCCGGCGGATTCTGAAACTCGACAGACATTTAAATGTTGGGTAAACTGATTTTCGTGGTGAGTTACAGCGACTTGCGACCACGTAAAATAAACCGCTAAACAGCCGTGAGTTCAAAAAGATAAACTTTAACGAAAACTCTGCGCTTGTTTGGTGCAGAGTTTTTTCAATTTATAATTTTCTTGTTTTGTTAGAAAGACAGCCGGATGGAAACATTTATGAATAGACAACAAAATCTTTCATCGCAGCAGATAATTTCTTCCGCGAAAAATATGCCTTTGAGCGAATTGGAAAAATTGGTCGGCAATGTTTTAGAGGTTCGAGCCGAAAGAATCGCGCCGCATCTCTCGGGCGAAGAAGAAAAACTTTTGAAAATAATCGGAAAGCGTCTGCCGAATAAAAATTTGGTGCAGATGAAGAAACTTCAAAAATTGCGCGATGAGGAGAAACTTTCGTCGGAAGGCTTTGCGGAGTTGGCAAAATTGATTGAAAAACTCGAAGAAATCCACGCCGTAAGAATGAGCGCGGTTGCCGCTTTAGCCGATTTGCGCGGCATTACTTTCCAAAATGCTTTAAAACAAGTCGGTTTGAATTTGCCCGATTATGAGTGAATATATTTCAATCAAACTTCGCAATTTGGTTAGAAAACGGGCAAATAAAATTTGTGAATATTGTCATATTCCAGAAGATTTTACGCCGCAGCCTTTTTGTTTTGAACATATTTTGCCGAAGGTTTCGGGCGGTAAGACTTCCGCTGGAAATCTGGCTCTGGCGTGTCAAGGCTGCAACGCTTTCAAAGCTTCGCGGACGGAATTTGAAGATGAAATCACAGGAGAATCGGTGAAACTCTTCAATCCGCGAAAATCTGTCTGGAACGAGCATTTTATTTGGAGCGAAGATTTTACGGAAATTGTAGGAATTACCTCATACGGACGAGCGACAGTCGAAGCCTTGAAAATGAACCGTTTGGGCTTAATAAATCTTCGTCGTGTGCTTTATGGAGTGGGCGTTCATCCTCCGATTGAACAAATTGAATTATGAAATTTTTAGATTTATTAAAAGAAAAAATCGTCGTTTTCGACGGCGCGATGGGCAGTAGTTTGCAGGCGCAGAGTCTTTCGATTGAAGATTGGGGCGGGCAAAATTTTGAAAATTGTTCGGAAAATCTGCTTTATACGAAGCCGGAGGCGATCGAGATCGTTCACCGCGATTTTTTGGAGGCGGGCGTTGATGTCATCGAAACGAACAGTTTCGGCGGTTCGGAAGTCGTTTTGGCGGAGTTCGGGATTGTCGAAAAAACTTACGATGTCAACCTTAAAGCGGCACAGATGGCGAAGCGTCTGGCAAATGATTATTCGACGGGCGGGCATCAGCGGTTTGTCGCCGGTTCGATCGGTCCGGGGACGAAATTGCCGACGCTTGGGCATATTTCTTTTCGTGATTTAAAAAACGCTTACGTCGAACAAGTGCGCGGTTTGGTTGATGGCGGCTCTGATCTTTTGATTGTCGAAACCTGTCAGGATTTGCTGCAAACGAAAGCGGCATTGATGGCGATTTTTGAACAATTTCAGCGGACTAAAGTCCGCGTTCCGGTCATCGCACAGGTTACGATTGAAACTTTCGGGACGATGCTCAACGGCACGGAGATCGGCGCGGCTCTGACCGCGCTCGAACCGTTCCCGATTGACGTGATCGGGATGAATTGCGGCACGGGACCGAAACAGATGGCGGAATCTTTGAAATATCTGTGCGAACATTCCGAAATTCCAGTGTCCGTTTTGCCGAACGCCGGTCTACCTGAAGTCAAAGACGGCAAACAGCATTACGACGAAACGCCGGAGAGTTTTACGAAACAGGTCGTCCATTTTGCCAAAGATTTCGGCGTAAATATCGTCGGCGGATGCTGCGGAACAACGCCGGAACATATCAAAATGCTGCGTGAAGCGGTTGAAAATTTGTCGCCGAAACAGCGCGACGCTTCATTAGCTCCGTCGGCTTCTTCGATTTATTTTCGCCAGCCTTATTCGCAGGACGCTTCGTTTTTGATCGTCGGCGAAAGAGTAAATGCGTCGGGATCAAAAAAAATGCGCGATCTGCTCGAAGCGGAGAATTGGGACGGGCTTGTCAATCTCGCCAAATCGCAGGAAAAAGAAGGCGCACATATTTTGGATGTCAACGTGGATTTCGTCGGGCGCGACGGCGTTGCCGATATGCACGAATTGGTTTCTCGCCTAGTAACAAATGTCAAAATTCCGCTGATGCTCGATTCGACCGAGTGGGAAAAGATGGAAGCGGGCTTGGAACACGCGGGCGGAAAATGTCTTCTCAATTCGACGAATTACGAAGACGGCGAACCGCGATTTTTGAAGGTTTTAGAACTCGCTCGTCAATACGGTGCGGGCATCGTCGTCGGTTTGATTGACGAAGTTGGAATGGCGCGAACGGCGGAAGATAAGATAAAAATCGCCCGTCGCGCTTACAAAGACGCTGTAAATTACGGCATCCAAGCGCACGATATTTTCTTCGATCCGCTCGCCCTGCCGATCTCGACCGGAATCGAAGAAGACCGCGCAAACGCTTTGGAAACGATCAAAGCGATCAAACAGATCAAAGAAGAAATGCCGGAAGCGAATATAATTTTGGGCGTTTCAAACATATCGTTCGGCTTAAATCCGGCGGCGCGTGTCGTTCTTAACTCGATTTTTCTGCACGAATGCGTCGAAGCCGGAATGAATTCGGCGATTGTTAATGCGTCGAAAATACTGCCGCTCAATCGTTTTAACGAATATGAAATCGAAGTTGCTTTGGATTTGATCTATGACCGCCGAAAATTTGACGGCGACATCGTAACTTACGATCCGCTCGGCGAATTTACGACGATGTTCGAGGGCAAGACGACGAAATCAATGAAAAAAGATATTTCGAGTCTGCCGATTGAAGAACGTCTGAAAGAACATATCATCGAAGGCGAAAAGATCGGCTTGGAAGACAATCTGAAAATCGCTCTCGAAAAATATCCCGCGTTGGACATTATTAACAATATTTTGCTCGGCGGAATGAAGGTAGTCGGCGATCTGTTCGGCAGCGGACAGATGCAGCTTCCCTTTGTTCTGCAGTCGGCGGAAGCGATGAAAGCGGCGGTCAAATTCCTCGAACCGTTTATGGATAAGGTCGAAGGCGAATCGAATAAAGGCGTGATGGTTCTCGCAACCGTCAAAGGCGACGTTCACGACATCGGCAAAAATCTGGTTGATATTATTTTGACCAACAACGGCTACAAGGTAGTAAATCTCGGCATTAAACAGCACGTTGATGCGATTCTGGACTCAGCCGCCGAACACAACGCAGATGCAATCGGAATGTCCGGTTTGCTCGTCAAATCAACGCTCGTAATGCGCGACAATCTCGAAATTATGAACGAGCGCAATCTAAAAACGCCTGTCGTTCTCGGCGGCGCGGCGTTAAACAGAAAATATGTGGACAACGATCTCGTGCCGCTTTTTGAAGGCAGATTGTTTTATGCGCGTGATGCGTTCGATGGTTTGAACGCGATGGATCTACTCACTTCGGGTGAGCAGTCCGAAGCCCAAAGTCCAAAGACCAAAGTCGCCGTTGTCGGAAAGTCAGAACCATCTGCGGTAGCGGATGGTTTAAGTTCGGATCCTGATATTTCAGATGACCAAGTTCAACCGCCCGCTACCGCAGGCGGTTCTGACACGGAAGACCTCGTTGGCGAGGACGCAAAACTCGGCGTTCAAGCGGCGCGAATTTCATTAAAAGAGGTTGGCGACACGACGCACACGACAAAATCAAACGTCGAACCCGTCGAAAATCTACCGACCGCGCCGTTTTACGGTTCAAAGGTCGTCGAGATCAAAGATTTGACTAAAGTTTTTGCATTCATCAACGAAACCGCGCTTTTCAAAGGTCAATGGCAATACAAACAAGGCAGAAAATCGCCGGAAGAATATCAAAAAATTCTCGAAGAAACCGTCTATCCGAAATTCAAAGAGATCAAAGCGCAGGCGATCCGCGAAAAACTGCTCGAAGCGAAATTGGTTTACGGCTATTTCCCGTGCCAATCCGAAGGAAACGATCTGATAATCTACGAAGACGACGAACGCACCGAAAAGATGCGGTTCACATTCCCGCGTCAACCGCTCGAGCAGCGCGGCGGGCAAAATCTTTGTCTGGCGGATTTCTTCGCGTCAAAAGATTCAGGCAAAATTGATGTCGTCCCGTTTCACCTCGTTACAATGGGCAGACGCGCTTCGGAACATTCGGCGAAACTCTTTGCCAATGACAATTACACCGATTATCTACTGTTTCACGGTCTGTCCGTCGAATCCGCCGAAGCCCTCGCCGAAATGTGGCACAAACGCATCCGCGAAGAACTCGGAATCGCCGACCAAGACGCGACCGAAATGGCAAAACTCTTCAAACAAGGCTATCAAGGCTCGCGCTACAGCTTCGGCTATCCCGCGTGTCCGCATATCGAAGACCAAACAAAACTTTTTGAATTGCTCAAACCTGAAAGAATTGACGTTGCTTTGACCGACGAATTTATGCTCGAACCCGAACAGTCAACTTCGGCGATAATCATTCATCATCCGGAGGCGAAGTACTTTAATGTGGAGTAGTGAATCGTGCTAAAATCCGTTTATGAATTACAAAGACATCATCACCATCGAACCAAATAAACGCGGCGGAAAACCTTGCGTTCGCGGGATGGGGATGGCGATTTTCTTGCAAAATTTTCGTTAAAATCGGATATTTTATGTCATGGAAACAGTTTTAGAAAATGAAGACAAGATAAAAGAAATCTTCAAAACGGCGATCGTAGAAATTCTCGAAGAGCGCAAGGATTTGTTCAGCGATATGTTTCGTGAGATTACCGAAGACATTGCGCTTGCAAGAGCTATCGAAGAAGGCGAAAGATCTCCCGAAGTTTCGCGTTCCGACGTTTTTGATGTCTTGGAGCAAAAGTTTTGAATGTCGAATTTCGGGAAAGTTTTCTTAAAGATCTACGAAATATCAAAAATGCCAAAATCCTGGCAAAAGTTCGGAAAGCGATTGAAAATGTCGAGGATTCCGACGCTCCGCATCAAATCCGCAATTTCAAAAAGTTCAAAGGAAGCGATTGATATTTTCGCATTAGAATCGGCAATTATCGCGTCGGCTTGAAGATTCAAAACCATGTGGTAATTTTCGTTCGCTTTCTGTCGAGAAAGGAAATCTATCGTTTCTTTCCGTAAAAATTACCCCTGGCAGAAGTTGATGCGAAATGTTGAAAAAAAGATCGAGTCGCCATCGCTTTAAGAACAACGAAGACAAATGCCGTAATAAACTCTTGGTGAAATCCATCTATGAATCTTTTCAACCCAACAAAAAGAACCGAGATCATCGCGCGCCTGAATCTTTTAACGCCCGACTCAAAGGCTTTGTGGGGAAAGATGAGCGTGGGCGAGATGATCTGTCATTGTCTGGACGGCTTCAAAATGGCGATCGGAGAAATTCCGCCGACCGACCGGAGCAATCGTTTTACGCGCAGCATTGTTAAATTTCTGGTTGTTTACGTCATTCCGATCCCGAGAGGCGCGCCTGCCGCTCCGGAGATCGATCCGCAGAAAAAAGGAATGAAACCGCAGGATTTTGAAGCGGAACGCGCGCTCTTGATCGAAAAAATAAATAGTTTCGCGCACCTTAAACCGGAAGATCTCAAGGGCAAGCATCATATTTTCGGCAAGTTGACCGCAAATCAGTGGGGAAGGCTGGGTTATAAACATTTGGATCATCACTTAAGGCAGTTTGGCGTTTGATCTGCGAAAACGGTCAATTTTAAATTCGAGCGTTCGATCGTTGAATAGTCCGTTCGACACCGAAACGGAAATTGCCGTAAAATTGCGGAAATCTTATGTTTGATAAATCTAAAGCACGGCGGTTTTTGTTTTTTGCGATGGGTTTTACCCTTGCGATGTGTATTCTTTACGTTTTGCAGAAATATTTCGGATTTTTCACATAACGTTGTGGTTTCAAAGAACAAGAGTTCGTATCAACTTATTAATTCGCCTGAACTTTCTTCCGGTCAAAAGCGCCGCGTCGTCGAACTCTGGAACGCCGAATATCCCGCATCGCTGCAGTTCGGGTCAATAGAAAAATTTGAAGAATATCTTTCTGCTCTCGGTGAAAAAACGCATTTCTTGATCGTCGATGTCGAGGAAAAGATTGCCGCGTGGTCGATGATTTTTGAGAGGGATAGCGCAAAATGGTTTGCGATCATCGTCGACCGCGCCGCGCAAGGACTCGGTTTCGGTCGGCGTTTAGTCGACGAAATGCGCGCTCGTGAACCTGAAATTTTCGGCTGGGTTATTTCGACCGACGAATATCGAAGGTCCGACGGCGAAGCTTATCATTCGCCGATCAAATTTTACAAAAAGCTGGGATTTACTATTGTTCAGGGCGAAACGCTGGAAAAGCAAGGTATTTCCGGCATCAAGATCGTCTGGCGCGGTAAAGTCTAAATTTCCCGCTCACATCTTTAAATTTACAAGAGCATCTGCGATATAAATCACCTCCGACCTGCGCGTTAATGCAGCGGAGGTTATTTTTATGGCAGTAAATGAATCGATATTTCGCCGCCCGTCCGATCGCGGGTTTTTTCTGGCAGCGGCTGTTCTGTTTCCGCTACTCGTTTTTTTAGGATATTTGCGGACTTATTATCTTAGTTCTTTTTTCGATATAAACGCGGTTGCGAACAATCTGGTGCACGCCCACGGCATAATTATGTCGATCTGGGTGGTTTACTTTGCGGTTCAGGTGGCAATGATCCGTTCGAAAAATTTTAAACTTCACGTGACGCTTGGCTTCGCCGGAATCGCGCTTGCCGCGCTGGTCGTGATCGTCGGAATGGCGACTGCTTACGACGCCCAACTGGTTCGCGCGTCGGCGCCGCCCGGTATCAATCCGCACGGTTTTTTCATATTGCCGGTCGGCGACATGGCTTTGTTCATCGTGCTGTTTTCGGCGGCTATTTATTATCGGAAACGTCCGGCGGAGCATAAATCTCTGATGCTGATGACGGCGATCAATTTTCTGCCCGCGGCATTTTTTCGTGCTCCGTTTATTCCGCCCCAATTTTTGAATATCTGGTCGTTTGGATTGGCGGATGTAATCGCCGTTGCGTGTTTGGCGGCTTATTCCGTCAAACATCGAAAGATCAATAAGGTCTTTCTAGCCGCGGTCGTGCTGTTCGTTCTTTCTGCGCCAATTCGGTTTTGGTTTGCCGAAACGTCTATTTGGCTAAATTTTGTCGGATGGATAGCTCCATAAATGCAAAAAATGCGCGGTAAAATTTTATCCGAATTTCACCGCGCACTTTTGTTTTGCCACGCCCGCTAACTGAGATCCACGGTTTTATTCTCACCATAATCGTAAGATTCGCCGGTAATTACCGCTTTTGCCATACCGAGCGCCTGTGCGATGACGCTCGACGTTGAATCCCAATACTCAGCAGCGTCGGCAGTCACGACGATCAGCGCCAAACCGTCGGTTTCCAATCCGTCCGGAAACCACGCTTTCAGCGGCGGCGACCAAAGTTCTTCCATCTTCGCCCGGTCTTTACTGATTCGCGCTGTCCCTTTAATAGAAACATAAGTGTTGTTGTCAGTGTCTGAATATGCGAGGTTTATTTTCGGATTTGCTTTGATCTGCGCAACCTTTTCCGTATCTTCGAAAGTAAAAAAATAGACCTCTCCGTTAAATTCAGTTTTCTGTGTCGACATCGGGCGCGCTTCAAGCTCGCCGTTCGAATTGATCGTTGTCATCATCGTAAAATCGATGTCTTTAATGAATTCGCCGATCTTTTTCATCTCGTCATTTTTTGCCTGTTTTATTCCTTGTTCGGTCATAAACCCTCCCTATTGTTTGTAAAAACATTGAATTTCCAATTTTCGTCCGTGTTTTAAGCCTAATACTTTTGCGGTATGAATTGAAACTTTCAAATCAAAAAATTTACGGAAAGATTTCGGCTATTAGTGCTATTTTATAAAGGAGCCTTCGCTCAAACTCCTTTTGTCCTTCCATTTTTTGATGAAAAAGAAATGCCCGAAATGCCAGCTTGTTAACTTTATAAATGCCGAAAAATGCGGTCGTTGTTCGTCCGAACTTGTTGAGGTTGCGACGAATAGCAGCGCCGCATCGGCTGCGAAACCGGTTCGAATCGCCCGGCGCGTCGGTATTTTCTTCGCAGTCGCTTTTTTGGCGATCTTTACGCTTTATCTTTCGCTGATATTTAGCGCTGATCCGCTGAGTTTTGAAGAAAATGAAAAGATCACGGCTGCGATCTATGTTTTAGATCAAAAAGGGTTCAAAGACGAAGTCTTCTTGCTGCGGAAATTAACTAGTTTTCGCGCCAACGACAATTGGTTAAACGCTTCTATCGAAAAGGAAAATGCCTATGCCGCGACCAATTTTCCATTTGCGATAATGACGGTTTATCCGGATTTCTTTTCAATGACGGTTGACGATGTCGAACGCGCGGCTATTTTGCTTCACGAAGCCAAGCATATTTCCGGCAACGACGAACGTGAAGCGTATTCATTCGTCTGGAAAAATCGGGAAAAGCTGGGCTGGACGGAAGCGAACTACGCTGTATCGCCGATTTGGCGAAATGTTCGAAAGCAGACCAAAGAATATGCGCCGGAACTCTTCATTTGTGAACTTAATCAGTTCGGAGACTGCACCGAAGATTTTGTTTACGATCAGAGTTAGGACGGTGTTAAGGAAGTCGATAAGGGCGTTAGTGTTCCGGCTCCCCTCCTTGGATAAGGAGGGGCTGGGGGTGGTTTGAAAATCCTCTGGGTTTGACAATTGCGAAGTGTTTCAACCACCCCGCCCTTCGGGCACCCCTCCTGATCTCAGGAGGGGAGTTTTGATTGCGCTTAAAATTACTGCATCGCTTTATCGAATGCACTCACAGGACTCGAGTGGCTGCGCAGCAGATGCAAGCGAACTAGCGTCCGCTTCTACAAAAGGGCAGAAACGCGACCGCTAGGGAGCGTGCATCCACTTCGCATTCGCGGACTCGATTGTCTACAAACCGGTCCGCACGCTTGCTTGCGCGCGCGTTTCTGCCTTTTCCAGGGCAGAAACGCGACCGCTAGGGAGCGTGCCTCCACTTCGCATTCTTTGAACTTCATTGACGACGAACTTTTCGCAAGCAAGCGTGCCCACACTTCGCATTCGCGGACTCGACTGTCTACAAACCGGTCCGCACGCTTACTTGCGCGCGCGTTTCTGCCCTCAACTACACGGTCAACATTAATCCGCACGGATCAAACCAAGAACTTCCCGCACTTTTTCAATGACCGGTCCCCCGGAATGTACGACCTGCAGAATTCCGCTTTGGGAAAATTTCGCGCCTTCGTTCTCTTCCAAAAACTGCATTAATTTTTCAGGTTCTACCTTCGCGTTTTCAGCGAGTTTGACCGCAAATCCGTCTTTGGTCTTATCGACGGAGACGAGCCGCATCTGTTCGGCAAGTTTGCGCAGCCGGGCAAACTCGAACAGATTTTCGACCGAATCGGGCAATTTACCGTAACGGTCCTGAATCTCTGCATATATCGATCTCAACTCGTCTTCGCCGGCTGCCGACGAAATACGTTTGTAGGTGCGAAGTCTCTGCGACGTTTCCTGAATATATTCGTTCGGAATCGCCACGTCGACGCCGAGATTGATCGAAACGCTCGATTCGTCCTCGATCTCCTCGCCTTTCAGTTCAGCGATCGTACGTTCGAGCATTTTTGTATAAAGATCGAACCCGAGCGCGTCAAGCTGTCCCGACTGCTGCCCGCCCAAAATATTTCCCGCGCCGCGCAGTTCCAGATCGAGCGCGGCGATGCGAAAACCGGCGCCGAGATCCGAAAATTCACGGATCGCGCTCAGACGGCGGCGCGCGATCGGCGTTAGCTCAGATTCGCCCGGGATCAGCAAATATGCATACGCGCGCCGGTTTGAACGCCCGACGCGACCGCGCAATTGATAAAGCTGCGAAAGCCCGTAATTATCGGCTCGATTGATGATTATCGTGTTTGCGCGCGGAATATCGATGCCGTTTTCGATGATCGTCGTCGCGACCAAAACATCGTATTTATAATCGACAAAATCGAGCATTATCTCTTCGAGTTTTTTCTCGTTCATCTGCCCGTGCGCGAAGATCACGCGGGCGTTCGGTACGATCTTCTTGATATGCGCCGTGATCTGTTCGATGGTTTCGACCCGGTTATGAATAAAGAAAACCTGCCCGTCGCGGGCGAGTTCGAGCTCAATCGCCGAACGAATTACGCCTTCCGAAAACTGAACGACCTGCGTATTTATCGCCAAACGGTCGCGCGGCGGCGTCTCGATAACCGACATATCGCGCATGCCGAGCAGAGACATGTTCAAAGTTCGCGGAATCGGGGTCGCGCTCAGTGTCAAAACATCGACCTTCTTCTTTAACTGCTTAAGTTTTTCTTTATGCGCAACGCCAAAACGCTGTTCTTCGTCGACGACGACGAGTCCGAGTTTCGGGAGTTTTACATCGTTTGAAAGAATTCGGTGCGTGCCGATCAAAATATCGACCTCGCCTTTTTCCGTCAGCTCGACAACTTCTTTCTGTTCTTTCTTTGAACGAAAACGCGACAAAAGATCGATCTTTATGGGAAAAGCCGAAAATCTCTGTTTGAAAGTTTCCGAATGCTGGTAAGCGAGAATCGTCGTCGGCGTCAAAACGGCGACCTGTTTTCCGTCCATGACGGCTTTGAACGCGGCGCGCATTGCCACTTCTGTTTTGCCGTAGCCGACGTCGCCGATGACGAGGCGGTCCATCGGAACAGGATTCTGCATGTCTTCTTTGGTATCGTCGATCGCTCCGGCTTGGTCGGTCGTAACTTGAAAGGGAAATGCGTCTTCAAATTCTTTCTGCCACGGCGTATCGCCCGAAAATGCGTAACCCTGAACCAGTTTTCGTTCGGCATAAAGCCGCAAAAGCTCGTCCGCCATATCGCGCATGGCGCGTTTGGCTTTCGCTTTGGTTTTCTGCCAACCGAGACCGCCCAGACGGTCAAGTGTCGGTGCCTGCGCCTCGCCCGAAGAATAACGCGAAACGAGATCGAGCCGCTCGACGGGAACGAATAGCTTTGCGTTTTCCGCGTAAACCAGCAGCATAAATTCGCGCGAAGCGCCGCCGGTTTCTATGGTCTGTAATCCTTCGAATCGACCGATGCCGTGATCGACATGAACGACAAAATCGCCCGGTTTCAGATCGCGAAAATCCGAAACGAATGCCGCCGTTTTGGTCTTCGGACGGTGATCTTTCGATTTTGTTCTTTGAAATTCGCCCTGCGAAGATTCGCCGAAAAGATCGGTTTCGGTAAAAAGCTTTAACTGAAATGAAGGAATTTCAAAACCGCCCGAAAGCTCGCCGATCGAAATGGAACCGGTTGGCAATACAACATCGTAATCCCGCAAAATGTCCGAAAAACGCTCGGCGATTCCCGCAGTTTGAAATACGAATCTGTCGATATCGCGTTCAAATTCACTGATAAATGCCTTTACGTTTCCGTGAAATTTTCGCGTCGAACGTGAGGTGATCTCAAAATCGGAAGACAATTCCGCCGTAGGAAAAAGAAACAACGGATCCGCGACAGAACCGCGACCGCCAGAGATCGTGCGCGACTGCGCTTCAACGGCAGAAACGCGACCGCTAGGGAGCGTGCCATCACCTACATCATCGGACCAGTCTGAAGGCGCACCGTCAGCACGCTTGCTGGCGCGCGCGTTTCCGCCCTCAATTTCCAGGGCAGAAACGCGACCGCCAGGGAGCGTGCCATCACCTACATCATCGGACCAGTCTGAAGGCGCACTGTCGGCACGCTTGCTAGCGCGCGCGTTTCCGCCCTCAATTTCCAGGGCAGAAACGCGACCGCTAGGGAGCGTGCCATCACCTACGTCATCGGACCCGTCTGAAGGCGCAGTGTCGGCACGCTTGCTGGCGCGCGCGTTTCTGCCTTCAATTTCCAGGGCAGAAACGCGACCGCTAGGGAGCGTACCATCACCTACATCATCGGACCCGTCTGTAGGCGCACTGTCAGCACGCTTGCTGGCGCGCGCGTTTCTGCCTTCTACAACCAGCGAAAATTCCTCGTCCGTTTTTGCCGCCGACTTGCCGAGCGCTCGAAGTTCGACGCGTTTTGTTTTTTCAAGAATTTCCCGAAGTTCTTTTCCGGTTAAAAACAGCTCTTCAGGTGCAAGACCGATCTCGCCTTGTTCGGTAACCTGCGAAAAGTTTTCCTCAAGATTCTCGTAAAACGATTCCAGGGATTTTTCGATCATCGACGGCTCGTCAAATACAAAAACACATTCGCCCAGAAAATCGAAAAGACTGGCATTTCGCGGTTTTACCAGCGGGATCATAAATTCCCACCCGGAAAAATCCTCGCCTTCATTAGCGAACTGCGTCCGATCACCGAGGTTTCGAGCGAACTTTTCGTCCGCAAAACGCTCTTCCGCGAAAAACGCCCAATCCTTAAAATCTTGCGCCGACGCTGCAAAAGGACGCATCGGTACGATCTCGGTTTCTTTTAACTGTTCGGTGGAAAGCTGTGTTTCGGCGTCGAATTCGCGGATCGAATCGACCGTGTCGCCGAAAAACTCGATCCGAACCGGATTTTCAGCATTCGGCGACCAGACATCGATAATGCCGCCGCGCATTGAAAATTCGCCGATATTCTTTATCGGATCTTCCCGAACATAGCCGCTTGCCGCGAGTTTTTCCAAAAGTTCGTCGGGCGCAAAATCTTCATCGCGCCTAAGTTTCGCGCCCAGGCTCCGCGTTTCGTCCAGGGAATTTATCCGCGTTATCAGCGATTTTGCCGAGGTTATCAAAAATTCCGGCGCGCGATGAGCCAGATTCCAGAGCGCGACGGCGCGTTCTTCCAATGTTTCAGCGTGCGGTGAAATGCCCGCGTAAACATCTGTTTCCATTGCGGGCAGAATATCGACGGAAATGTCGCCGCCGGCAAAAAAAGAAAGATCGGACTGCCAATCTTCCAGTTCCTTGTTTGAATCGGTCACAACGACGAAACATTTTCCGGTTTCCGCCTGAAGTCTTGCAAAAATGTACGCTTTAGCACCGGTAGACGTCAGCCCGCCGAGCGAAACAACACGTGCGCCGCTCTTTATTTCTTTAATTAGTTTTTGAAATTTGCCGCTATTTTCCGCTTGAAACTGCATCTAGACAAGTTTAGAGAAATTCGCGCCGCGATGCATTTCGGCAAACAAAAAAGACGGCACTCGCGATAAGCCGTCTTTCTTGTTTTTCTGATTCCCCCTTGTTCGCTGCGTGGTCAAATCCCCGCAAACCAATGAAATTTTACTTTTTCAGTTGTAATTACTCCGTTGGGTTCCATCGTTGTTAAGGTGCCCTCTGGAAATTTCCGTTCGTCAAATTCATTGCGGTGTTCGAGACCGGCAAATCGTCCATTAACAAAGAAATCTCCACTAAATTTATAGCTGATGCCGTCAACAGATTCGGTTTCAAAGAAGATCTTTCCGTCGATGATACTCAGCGATGTCATGTCCCGCCGCATTCTTTTTTCACCTGTCTTTTCGTAGGATCCCACCCAACCGTTGAGCGGTGTAGAAGTAAACCTATCTTTTGTCAGGTTCCATTCCTTATTATTTATAGCGAAGAACAGATACCATCCCGTCCCCGACTCGCCGGTTATTGCATAATATCCTTCCGGATCAAAGTCGGTCCGTTGGCTCACCTCCGAAGTTTTTCTTTCTGCGGGATCGAGTTTTGGCGCAACAAGCGAACGATCAGCGTCTGAATATTTGTCGTAAAGAAAATTCGTAATGGAGATCTGAGAATTTTCGAGCAAATGCTTTGCGCCTAAAACACAGCCGGTCCCAATTGAGAATGCAGCCGCTGCGGCAATTAGTGGCAACAAAAATCGTTTGAGTGAAATGAACATTTTTAATTTTCTTTGCCCAGTTCTGCGACCCTAACAGATGGAAAGTGCTTTACTGTCATTGCCTGTTAATTCTCGCCTAATTTTGATTTTCCCAATTATCGCTGCATTGTTCATTGCCCGCATCCAGCTGAGATGAACCACTGAAATGTAGTCTTGATGCTCTTCGACGTTGATCCCTTCTGTTCGGTCAAAGTTCCGAGTAAAACTTGATTTGGAATGTACTTTCCCTCGTTGTCGAATTTTTCTTCGAGATCTTGAAAGTTTCCTTGTTCCAGAAAATCGCCGACAAACCGGTATGAAAGACCGCCATACTTCTCTGTTTCAAATCGAATCTTTCCGCCGCCAATGCTGATAAAGTTCATGTTCAGGAATGTTTCCGGTTCGCCCTGATCATCCAAGATAAGGACTGATCCGCTTGGCGCACTTAATTGGCTTTGCTCGGACTTGTCCTCATTGAAGTCGTTATTTTCGATATAAAAATAAGCAAAACCGGAAAACTCATCAGGAACCGCACCGCTTAAAGCGTAATAGCCTTCAGGATCGAATTTCCTTTTATCGTCTTCACGGGCTTGCACGGTTTCGACATCGGAAACCGTGAAACTCGTCGTATCCAAAGCGACCGGCTGCGCTGAAGGTTCGTAAAAGCACATATCGGCGTCCGCAGACGGCGCGTCGTCGAGCAAATATTTCGCTATCGAAACCCAGCCGAGCCCGACGGCAAACGCGGCGGTTCCTGTTGCGAGCATGAACAGATATCTTGAGATCTTCATAAAGTCCTCTCCAATGTTTCAATGCCCTAAATTGTATAGATTTGATTTTTTGAGTCCAAAGGTCGTGCATCAGCGCCGCTTGTGGAATTCCACACAAAGCGCACCGTCGAACCGCCGGAATTGGCAGGTCATTTTTTCGAAAACATTACAGGCTGAGTCCATGCAAATTTGCCGTTCGATTCCAGGACTTTCGCGCGCACATACAGTTCGTCGCCGCGAAATTCGTAAACCGCGGGGTTTTCAAACGTTTCCTTTAATATATTTCCGTCTTTTCCGATAAAGCGGACGGTGTATTTGCTCAGCGGATCTTGTTTGACCGAAATCGTCATCGTTTTCGAATTTACCTGATAATCGATCAATTCCACGCCGGTCGAAGCGTAAAAATCGCCGCGTTCCATCGCTTCGAGGATAGAATCAGCCGAGAGTTTCGCAGCGCGAACAACGACCCATCCTTTGCCCGGACGGGAAAGTTTTTGTTCTTCGAAATGTTTAAAGTCATGCGCATCATCGACCGCGATCCCGTAAACGAGCTTTCCGCTTGAAAGGATCATGTCCCAGATCTCTTCGAGACCGGGTTTTCCGCCGCCGCCAAGATTGTTCACCAGCCCATGTCCGTTATAGATCTCAAAAAGCTTGTAATTCTGGACTTTTTTCAGGTCGTCGGCGGTTATCGCCCATTGAAAGTTTGGATGATTAATATGCGGAACGCCTTTTACCTCGCGGATCGCGTCGACGTTTCGCTGGATCAGCTCCGCGGTCGTTTTTCCGCCTTGCGGTTCGACCTTTTTTTCGACGTTCAAGCCGTTTATATGAATCGGAGTCTTTTCGAAAAGATCGGAAACCTCTTCGCCCTGAATGACGATAAATTTTTCGTCGGCGCCGTGCAGCGCGTTCAAACCGTCGACTTTCGTCAAAAAATTATGGTCGGTCAGCACCAGAAAGTTGTACCCGTTCTCGCGGTACCATCGCGCGACCTCGTCCGGTGTCGAATCGCCGTCGCTGTTTATCGTGTGCGCGTGGGTGTTGCCTTTGTACCATTTGAGCGGAAGCGGCTTTTGCGGTTCGACGGTTTGAGCTGCAAGATCGGGACCCGAGCCGAAGGTCAGAAAGCTGATGACCAGCGAACATAGAAAAAGCGTAAATTTTTGCATAATTTTTTCCAGCGGGATGAATTTTTTGAGACAGTTTATCAAATTTCCGTAAAAAGCGATTTCAAATTTCCTAAATTGGCGAAACTATTGGCGCTCGCATATAATCTTCCTTTTCCGAAAAGTTGATAAATCTATGAATATTCCTGCATTTGAAGACATCGTCGAACAAAACGATCAGACGGCGGCGCGGCGCGAGCATCTGGAAAAACTTCGCGGTCTTGTCGGCAACGTTTATCCGAACAAATTTGAACGTTCGAAGGTTTCGGGCGACGAAGATACGATCTCAAACCTTGTAAATTTCGCGCCCGTCGTGGAAATTGTGGAAGAGATCAAAGCGCACGTCGCGACGCTCGCCGAACGGATGCGCCCGAATGCGGAATTAAAGGAAAAACTAAACGAAAAACTCAAAGCGCTCGGAACCGTGCGCATTTCCGGTCGTTTAGCCGTTCCGCCCCGTGTTATGGGCAAAGCCGCGTTCGTACACTTGAGCGACGGCGTTGAGCGTTTGCAGATCTATTGCCGCAAAGAAGATTTTGTCCTTCAGAAAAATGACTCGCAAGACTCGCTGGACTCGCAAGACTCGTGGACTGCCTTCGGCTTTCTCGATCACGGTGATTTTATCGGTGTCGAAGGTTATTTGTTTTTGACGAACACGGGCGAAATGAGCGTTCACGTTGAAAAATTACAGTTTTTGGCGAAGGCTTTATTGCCGATGCCCGACAAGATGCGCGGGATTGTCGATCCGGAATTGCAGCGTCGTTATCGTTACGCCGATCTGATCGCCGATTCGCTCAAGATCGACCATGAAGAAAACGAACTGACGACGCGCGAGGTTTTCGAACGCCGCGCGAAATTGATAAGCGGCATGCGAAGCTATCTCGATTCGCACGGATATATCGAGGTCGAAACGCCGATGCTGACGCCGAAAGCGACGGGCGCGTCGGCGACTCCGTTCGAGACGCATCACAACGCGCTCGACATTCCGCTTTATGCGCGGATCGCGCCGGAACTTTATTTAAAAAGATTGACCGTCGGAGGATTTGAAAAGGTTTACGAACTCAACCGTAATTTCCGCAACGAAGGTTTGTCGCACAAGCACAATCCCGAATTCACGATGCTCGAATTTTACTGCGCCTATATGGACGTGAACGGGATGATGGATTTTTGCGAGCAGATGATAAAGGAATCGGTTCAGAAAGCGACGGGCAACTTAAAGGTTACTTTTGATTTAAGATTTACCGATTTTGGACAAGAATTCAGACTTCCAATAATTATTGATTTTGAAACTAAATTTAAACGCTTGACTATGATTGAAGCAACAATCGAAAGTCTTGATTGGTGTCCCGAACTTGGTGGAGAAACAATTACTAAAGATTGGTTCAATGATCCGTTAAAGTTGAAAAGATTGAATTACGCTCTTTTGAAATTAGCAAATGGAGGTGTAATGCAAAGTCTGAGAAACATAGAGATTGTAGCAGTAATCAACAAAGATGAAATTAGAAGAAATGCTGCAATAAAAAAAGAAGAAGTTTGGGCAGAAACACTAAAAACTATCACCGAGAGAACATTAGGTGAAGTAAATGAAAGTTCATTTGCTAAAAATGTTACATCAGTTTTTGAAATTTCTGCTGAATCTGCGTTAATCCAACCAACCTTCATCGTAGATTACCCGAAATCAATTTCGCCTTTATCGAAAGCGTCGCTGGAGAATCCGAATATCGCCGAGCGGTTTGAATTGTTTATAAACGGCATGGAATGCGCGAACGGTTTTTCCGAGCTCAACGATCCGCGCGAGCAGTATGAACGCTTTGTCGACCAGATGAAGGAGCGCGAATCGGGCGACGCGGAAGCGATGGTTTTGGACGAAGATTATATAAAGGCTCTGAGCTACGGAATGCCGCCCGCCGCGGGAATCGGCATCGGCATCGACCGGCTGGTGATGCTTTTGACGAACAAGCATTCGATCCGCGACGTGATACTTTTCCCGCATATGCGACCGATCACAAAGGAAGATTAAACAACGGAGCGCGGGCAGCCTGCCCGCAGCAGTCGCTATCCGGAGCGCGGGCAGCCTGCTCGCAGCCGGCGCGGCAGCGGCGGAAAAAGTTTCTCAGCAAGACTTTTGCTGGCGAGAGAAGTCTTTCGCGCTACGCGCTCATCGCAGGCAGGCTGCCTGCGTTCCGACGAGATCCGGAGCGCGGGCAGCCTGCCCGCAGCCGGCGCGACAGCGGCGGAAAAAGTTTCTCAGCAAGACTTTTGCTGACGAGAGAAGTCTTTCGCGCTACGCGCTCATCGCAGGCAGGCTGCCTGCGTTCCGTGCTCTCATCGCAGGCAGGCTGCCTGCGCTCCAATTTTTTTGATTTCCGAGATTATAAAATCATCTGCCATCTAGTAAATTAATAGTGGAAATTTAAAAAAGCGCGGCTAAACAGCCGTTCGAAATATATGAATATGGATTTTAAAGACAAAAAGTCGCAGCTCGAAGGGATCGAAGAGATCTTTGCCGAGGCGAAACGCGTAGACAATTGGAACATGGATGAAGAGATGCTCTACAGCTATTACTTCATCGATAAGGACGTCGATAAACTCGAAGAATTAGGCAATTTTCTTGAGGAAAAAGGCTACGATTTTATGGACATTTTCGAACTCGGCGACGACGAAACCGAAGAGCCGACGGGCGAATTTCTGCTTCATATCGATAAAGAAGAAGTTCACACGCCGGAAACTCTGGCGGCGAGGAACGCGGAATTTGCCAAACTTGCGGAAGAACGCGGTCTGATGGCGTACGACGGTTGGGAGTTCGGCGAGGTCGGTGTTTATGACGAAGACGAATTGGACGACGACATAATCGAATAACTTATTTTCGAACGCTATGAAGGCAATTTTTCTGACAATATTTGCCTTGGTCGCGTTCGCTTTTAACTCAATTTTATGCCGCCTCGCGCTCGGGACCGAAGCGATCGACGCGGCAAGTTTTACTGGCGTCCGGCTTTTGTCGGGCGCCTTTGTTCTTTTGATTATTTATAATCTCTCGAGCAATAAACGCGCGGAGAGCCGGAAAGGAAACTGGCTTTCGGCTTTCTTCTTGTTTGCGTATGCGGTCTGTTTTTCGTTCGCTTACGTCAGCCTTTCAACCGCGACCGGCGCGCTTATTCTATTCGGTTCCGTACAGGCGACGATGCTGATCTCGGCGGTTTTCAGCGGCGAACGCCCGGGAATATTGGAATGGACGGGTTTTTCGGTCGCGGTCGGCGGGCTCGTTTATTTAGTTTTCCCAGGGCTTTCGGCACCGCCGCTGCTCTTTTCAATTTTAATGATGTTTGCCGGCATCGCGTGGGGATTTTATACGCTGCGCGGACGCGGGAGCGAAGATCCTCTCGGGGAAACCGCGGGAAATTTTATGCGCTCGCTGCCGTTTATGATGGTCGCGTTTTTGCCGTTTGTTTTCCGGATCGATCTGTCGTCAAAGGGAATGATGCTCGCTGTTTTGTCGGGCGCGGTCGCATCGGGCATCGGTTACAGCGTCTGGTACACCGCGCTGCGCTATCATACCGCGTCGCGCGCCGCAATTCTGCAGCTTTCCGTCCCTGCCATTGCCGCGCTCGGCGGTGTTGTGTTTATGGATGAGATATTATCTATGCGACTGATCGCCGCCAGCACGCTCATCCTCGGCGGAATCGCAATTGCCGTGTCGAGTAAAAGGCAGAAACGCGACCGCTAGGGAGCGTGCAAGAACTGCGCGGCGCACATGCTTTAAGTTCCCTAGACCATATTGATCGCGATCTTTAGGCACGCTCCCTAGCGGTCGCGTTTCTGCCTTTGATAACCGCACGCTCCCTAGCGGTCGCGTTTCTGCCCCTGATGTGGGTCGCGTTTTCGCCTCGATGACGTATCCTGAACTTCATGATTTTTCGAATTTTGCAACGAATGAATAACCTTTAAAAAAGGAAAATAAGGTCAATTTGCCCGCGTTTTGTGCTTCTAAAATGCGGAGATACGGGATCAGATCCGCCGGATATTTTACGTGGAACATTCGCAGCCACGCGGTCAGCATTTTGCCGAACCAGGGCGGAAGTCCATTTTGATCGTAAAAATCCACAAAATACAAAACGCCTCCGCTTCTTAAGTTTTCGAGTGCATTATCGACCGACTCGCGCCACGGCGGGATCATCGATATCGAATAGCTGAAAAAAACGGCGTCGAATTTATCCGTGAGACCGAATGTCGCATCAAAAGCAAATTTATCGGCGAGCGCTACTTTCAAAAAGACGTTCGACAGCGATTTTGACTTGATCTTTCCTTCGGCGGTTTCGATCATCGCAGCCGAAGCGTCGAGACCAAAAAAATTACTTTCGGGATATTTTTTCGCAAGGATCGCGAGATTTCTTCCCGTCCCGCAGCCGATCTCCAGAATATTGTCGCCGCTTTTTATCGCCATCTCATCGATCAGACGATCGCGACCGAGCAGATAATATTTCCGCGTCAGATCGTAAAAGTATCGCTGGTAACGATACATTTTATCCATTTTTTCAAACGTATCGTTCATCTATTTCAAGACGTAAAGATGAAACCCGCCGTAGATAGACGCGCGGTCATTCACGAAAAGTTCGCGTGAAAGTTCGGCTTTATATTCGAATTTTCGCAGCAGCTCTGCGGGGAGATTTTGCTCGAGCGGAGATGAAGCGCCCGCGGTGCGGAAAATTATTCGCGAACCTTCGCCGCCGCGCGCCGCGATCGCTGTCCAAAGCTCGGCGATCATCTCTGCGTTCATCCAATCCTGCGCGTCGAGGAAAACAAAACGATCGAACGAACTTTCCGGCGAATTTTTAATTACCTCGGTAACCGAGCCGATTCCCGTCGTTATTCTTTCAATGTTTTCGCGCAGCAGCGAAAAGTTCGTTTCCTTTAAATAATCCGGCAGCGCTTTTCGCTTTTCGGTGTCGTATTTTCGTGCAAACGCCTGCCAGGCGAAATAATTTTCATCGATCGGGAAATCGACTGCGAGTTTTCGAACGCGATCACGGTAAACATCGATCAGCGTTTCGCCTTCGGAAATTTCTTTTTTCAGTTCGTCGTACTGCTGCGGCGGAATTCCGAGTCCGAACATCGTAACCGGAAGCTTTCCGATAAATTTGATTAAAGCCGAATCGAAAAACGGCGCGATATGCTTTTCAAAAAGTTCGACCTGCTGTTCCCGGGTTTCAGCCGCTAAAACTTTTTCCGGTCGGCTGCCGAGCAGCGGTGCCAGACGATGGAAAAAACGCAGAAAATAACCGTTTCGCGAATGTTCGTACAGCCCCCCTTTGGTGAAATAATTAATTCGCGAACCGCCGCGAAGTTTACCGAAAAACGACGCCGAATCCCAAAATTTTCGGACGTCTTCATCCAAATTGGGACGAATATATCTCTGATAATTGTGAAAATTCAATTTGTGAAGTCCGCGACCGAAAAAATTGAAGAATGACGAGTGATCGGGAAGAAATTTCGCCGCTGCAATCTTGAGATCGAGCAGGTAAACATGATGCCGGTTCAGATCGACGGCTGTTACCGAGAGGGGCGATTCGAGAAGATAATTCAGCGCATTGCAGCCGCCGGAGGAAATGGTCAAAATGCGGCTGCGGCGTTCGAGCTCAAGCGCTTCGATATCTACGCGCGGGTCTTCCCAGATCTGGTTGTATACGAACGCATCGAACCAGAGGGCGAAAAGCTTTTGCAGCGCGTTTTGTTTTCGCGAAACATCGGGCTGCTTGACCGCGTTCAAAACCAGTTGTTGGTCAGTCATCTAAAAATCTCGTGCGGGGAAAATGTTAGAAAACGCCGCCAAAACAGAATGTTAAGCGGGATCGGAGCTGCCTATTCGTTGGTCAAAACTAGGACCGGATCTATATCCGATGCCCGCCATGCCGGGTAAAGCGCACCGATCAAACTGCCGCCGACGGCAATAATTACAGCCGTAATTATCCATCCGGAACTGAATTCGAACTCCAACTGAAACTGTTTTTGAATCAAAAAAGCGCTTAAGAAAGAAGCGGCAAATCCGATCAAAATTCCCAGGACGCCGATCATGAACGCTTCGCCTTCAATGACGCGGATGATGAACGCTTTCGACGCGCCGAGAGATTTCAAGATTCCGATCTCTTTTCGCCGCTCGGTGATCGTCGTATACATCGACAAAAGTACAAAGATCGTCGAAACAAACGCGCCGAGCCCGACAAGCACTCTCAAAAACGTGCTCAATCCGGGAATTCTATCCTGCGCGTCGATGACAAGATTTCGCGTCAGATTGATCTTGTTTCCCGGAAGTTCCTGCTCGATCCGTGCTGCGACCGCATCGACGTCGGCGCCGTCTTTCAATTTTACAAGGATATAAGTACTTTTATTCGCAGCTTTCAGCGCGTCCTGCATTGCTGCGAGCGTCATCTTAATTCTTGCTCCGGACGGCGGCGAAAAAACGCCGGAGATCTTGTATTCCTTTCCTAGAAGTTCGATCTTCTCTCCGAGTTTGTAATTCTTATCTTCCAGGAGGCGTTCGTCGATTACGATCTCATCGTTTGTCGCGGGCGAACTGCCTTGAACAATACTAATGCCGTTCATCTCGGCGAACGGTTCCCAATCGACGCCGTCGATCTGCTGAATTCCCCAACGTTCGGCTGTATTTGCCGTTATGTATCGAATGACCGGCACGGTCGATGAAACGCCGTCGATCTTTAATAATCGTTCGGCATAAGCCGTGCTGACCGACGCGTTCGAGCTTGTCAATTCCATCGCGCCGGGACGCGTAAAAACGATCTCGGCTTTCCAATTCGCCGCGCGTTTTGCCATATCGTTGCTCATGCCCTGCGCTAAACCGGTAAAAAGAATGACAAGAACGACGCCCAATGCGACACCGATAACGCTGATCAGCGTGCGAAACGGGCGAACACGTAAATTTGCAATAATCAGTTCCAGCATAATAAATTTGGGAAAAACGAGATTATATCGCAGTTAAAAAAGAATGCACACGGCGGCGCAAAAGTTATCGCGAAGGAGTCACTTTTTCAGATCGTCGCGGATAAACAACGCTTTCCGGCGTTGAAAATCGGAGAAGATCTTATCGTAAGTTGCGATCAAAAAGTCTGTCGATTTTTTGCGCGTGTTGGCTTTAGCAGTTTGCAGGGCGTTTTCAATCTTCTTTTTTGCCAGATCGGGCTTTTCCGCGATCTCATGGACCGCTGCGGCAAAAGCTTTGCCGTCAGGTTCGCAGAGCCACATATTTTCGCTCGTTGCGTACGATAAAAGCCCGCCGGCGTTCGGCGCGACCGTCGGAACGCCGGACGCCATCGCTTCGAGCGGCGCGATACCGAAAGGTTCGCGCGGGTTCGGATGGACAAAGACGTCGGCGTTCGCGTAATAATTGGCGAGCGTTTCTTTATCGAGATGCCCGAGCAAAATTATTTTTCCGGGAAACTTTGCCGCAGTTTGTTCCTTTAGCCATTCTTCTTTTGGTCCGGCACCGGCGACGAGCAAGCGGTAATCGCGCTTGTCTGTCGAAAGAATTTCCATCATATCGACAAGCAGTTCGATGTTTTTTTCGGGCGAAATTCTGCCGGCATACAATAGCAAAACGGCATTTTTGGGAACTTTAGACGTTTCGATCATTGCGGATCTGACAGTCTCCGAACGCCGTTCGGGCGAAAATTGTTCGATATCGACGCCGCGCGGGCAGACAAAGACACGGTCTTTTAAGGGAATATCGGGCTCGCGGAAAAATTTTCTGCATTTATTAAAAAACCAATCCGAACGTCCGGGATTATTTTCTTTTTCGTATGCGAGAAAAAACTCTTCAGCCGTATATGGAGAATTTGCGATGTGATAGTCGAACGAGGGGAGATTATAGTTTCCCATAATACGCCGCGCGAGCCATTTTCCGATCTTTCCGGTCGATAAAAACGAACCGATATTGTCATCCATCCGCTCGCAAGAAAAATGCACGAGAGCCGGTCGTTCAAGCTGTTTGAATTTCCCGATGCGGATCATCGCCCCGAGCATCGACAATGTGTATTTATCGGTTACTTCTATCAGATCCGGTTTTTCATCGAGCAAAATCTTTCGAATAAGCGAATCGCCCTGCATATATTGCCACGGCAAAATTATCCGGTATCGCTTATCAAAAACCGGCGACTGCTTCGCAGGAATATAGTAAATTTTCGCGTAATCGTTAACGATCTCGACAGATTCGGTCTCGCCGGGAACGATCAGACGCATTTCGCGCTTATGCCGTCCCGCCGCCGCCATCAGCGCGTTGTAAGATGTGCTGATACCGCCGGAATTTTTGTGATAATAATTTGTTAAGTGAACTGTTTTGATAAAATTAGGCGTCTACGCGCGGCTGCGTCGATTGTAGAAGAAATAAAAAGCCGCAACTAGAATGGTCCAGGTCAGCATGATCGCCCATGCGCCGAGCGCGGTCGTCCATGCCCATGACCATTTGCCGCGGAAAACTCCAAGAATAAAACCGACCGTAAAACCGAATCCGAGAAAAATTCCTAAACTGTAAACAAACTGTCCACTGCGGATAAATTTGATCATTTGATTCGGCAAAAAGACCATAAATTCCAGAATTAGCAGCGGAATCCGCTTCAGATCCGTCCAGAGCGTTTTGGACTCTTCGCCGGCACCGACAAGTAGAACGCCGTGGCGCATTATAAAAATATTGAACATTGCGGAAAGCACCGAAAACAACACCGAAACCGCGAAAGCCTTTTGCCGCGCATTGTTTTCGGCGGCTGCGAATACGTTATAAAAATACTTTTCCTGCGCGAAATGCGTGAAATATTCTATCGTATGGCTAAATATCGGCAGCGAGATCGTGACGATCGCGGTCGCCAGCCAGGCTGGGGTTGCACGCCGGAAAGATTGAACCAATGCGCCGGAGATTCCGGATGTAAAAAACCGGAAGCTAAACTCAACCAGCATCGCGGTAAAGGTAACAAGCCAGCTTTCCTTGCTTGCTTTATAAACCGTGAAATAAAAAGAAGCCCGCAGCAGCGCGCCAAGCAGCGCCGCTTTCCAATTCCAGCGCGTTATTATCTGTGCCGGGTGCTGAACCAGACTGCTGAAAACATCGAAAACAGAAATTTCCTCGTCCCGAATTTCTTCGAGATCGTCCGCGTCGGCGACGGAAAGATGAATGTCTTCTGAAAGATGGATCTTTTCCAAATTTATCACTTATGAAAAATTGCTTTTTACCGTCAATGAAAATGAAAACGGCTATTTTTCCTTCCTTAACTTCTTTTTATTATCTAAAAATTCTTTCGTTTCCGCATACGCCCGATAAACATCTTCGAAAACCGAGTCCCATGAACGATTTCGGGCAAATTCGAGCGATAAGTCTTTCATTTTTGAAAGCCTTTCCGGGTCGTCGATCAATTGAATGCACCTCGCTGCAAATTCGTCTTGATCCTTACAAATAAATCCGGTTTCGCCGTCAATTACGATAAATTTCGGTCCGCCTTTATCCGTAACGAGCGCCGGAACGCCGGAAGCCATTGCTTCCTGCGGCACATTTCCATATGCGTCGGTCTCGGACGGGAACACGAAAACGTCCATATTAGCATAAGCTTCGGACAATTGCTCTCCTTGAAGAAAGCCGGTAAATTCAGCCGTTTTCATGTTTTTTTCAAGCCAGCCGCGCTCATCGCCTTCGCCGACTATCAGAAACTTTATTTTCGTTTTTCCGGCTTTTAAAAGCCGTTCTTCGAGATCCGCGAGCATTCGTACATTTTTCTCCGCACGAAGTCTTCCGACGAATCCAAATCGTGTGATGTCATCGTCCACAGTCCGCTTTTCCGGCGAAAAAAGCTCTGTATCAACCCCGCGGATCATTAAATGAGCCGTTCGACCGGTGCGTTTTTCCAGCTGATCGATCAATTCCTGATTTGGCGCAAGTATGATCTGAGGCATTTTGTAATAAAGCGCGGCGCCTTCGAAGATCTTTTGCTCAAGAAAATCTGTAAATGAATTGAGCTGTTTCGAAGGAAGAAAACGCAAAAGCTTTCGCAGCCTGCGCGCGGCGTATTCATGCAGATTCGTATGCCAGGAACCGATCAGCGCGACATCCATTTTCCACGCCAGCAAAGCGCCCATGATGCTGACATCGTTCAAACCTGTAATATGGATCACATCCGGGCGAAATTTCTCCAATTCCCGGCGAACAAGACGCTCATGTCTTTGGAAAAAAGGATCGTAACGAAGATCTTCATCCATTTTGAACGAAAACGGCGACCGTTTGAGACCGACAAATATGATGTTGCTGTCTTGTTCAACACCGGTCTTTTTTGCAGCGTGAACGCATAAAAAAGGATAGCCCTTTTTGCGGACAAATCCCGTCAATCTATTGCTGGTCATTGCGACTCCGTTTACTTCCAGATAAGAGTCCGGAAAATAAGCGACGCGCGGTTTTTCATTCACGATAATCCAGTTTCAAAAAAGCGATGATACGCAAAAAAATCAGGTGGGACAACTTAATGCGTCCCACCGGATGGTTTAAAAATAGATCAAATTTTAGGCGGCAAATTCAGTTTTCGTCTGCGGCTGATCGTTGGCGAGACTTGCTGTGATCTCATGAAGTTCCGGAATTTCAAATTTAGTTTTGCTGATGTTCTTCGGAACACGATCTTTTTTCTTTCGTGCAATGCTAAAGAACGGTCGCATCTTCGGACTTCCAAAAACGCCGAGCGTCCAAACTGCCCATCTTAGCCACGTCGGACCGCCGTAATACCAATGAACCGACAGCGGACGAACACCGTGACCGTCGCCGACGTCGAAATGTATCCGGTCGAACCATTTCTGCCGCCCATCCGGAAATTCCGGATAGTGACTCAAGATCTCCGAAAAAGACTGCAGCTGGCGCGAATGAAGCGGCTGGCGATATTCCGGCATCAGAACGACCTCGCTATGCTTATCAACCCGAATCTCTTCTGCAAATTCCGCAAAGGTCTTGCTATTGGTCAAATTGATGACCGTATTCGGCTTGCAGCCGTGCCGGTCGCCGCCCGTTACCAAAGGATAATTAAGAGCTTCAGCCATTTCGATAACAGCTTTATTTTCCGACCAGGAACGAAATCCGTTGATTTCGAATGCATGGATCCATTTTCCATGTTCCTTCAAGAAATTCTTAAGTAATACCTTGTGACGTTCTTTTCCGACGAGTTCAATATCCCAAAGCGGATGATTCAGGACAACCAGCACTTCCGGAAGTTCGTTGAGCATCGTAAACATTTCACGAAGCGTTTCGTTGTTATGTTTTTGCTCGTCAAACGTGAAATCGAGAAGAGTTTTCGTCAGTTCTACGGCTCGGTCTTTCGGAAGATTGTGAACGCCGACATGAAAAAAGCCGAACTCGAACGGAACGGTCCATTCAAGCGAGATCGGCGCCGCTTTTCCATTTTCCTGGACTTTCAGATTTGCATCGATGCTGTCGTGGTCGGTCAGCGAAACAAGAGCGTCCAGTCCGGATCTGTTGATCTGATCTCGTTCAAGTTCGAAAACTTGCTGCGCCGTCAGCGGCGGCGACCAGAATCCGGTCGTAAAATCAATGTCACGTCCTTCACGCTCAATATACTTTTTCCTTTCTTTCTTCCAAAAATAGGAGATCACGGGAAGTTTATCTGCGTAATGCGGGACGAAATCGAGCATTTCTTTGGAATGTTCGGTATGACAATGAAGCGAAACTCCGGTTTTCGCGTTTGCACTCAAATCTTTGAATTGACTCAAGATATGCAAATTTGTCTTTTTTAAACTCATCATAAACTCCGTAATAACCGCGCTATCAAGTTACCTAAACTATCAAAACAATCGTTCAAAGTAAATACGTCAGATGGTTGAGTTAAGCATCGGGTTGTTACGCGGAATCCATCGAAAACCTATCCAGATTTCTTCATATTTAATCCCGCAGCGGGGAATTTTTTTGCCTCCGATTGTCACATTTAATAATTGAGCGGTGTTCTGTCATTAGTAAGGCGGCAGCAAACGGAAACATTGAATTGCTTAATTTGGTTGAATCCAGTCCGGAACAGGCAGTTGATAACGCGCTCCGCCGCATCACATAACATTATTCGTTTTAATTCGGAGATTTAATTATGGCTTGGTTAATTTCACTTTTAATGGCAGGTACCTTTTTCGCGGGCGGAACGGCTTCGAACGTACCGGTCGCATCCGTTCCTCAAATGACGGCGGTCGTTAAGTACGATGAGACCGAACGGATCGAGGAAACTTACGATTTTAATTCGAACGGTCGAATTGAAGTAAATAACGTGAACGGATCGATCAGCATCGACACCTGGGACGAGTCGAAGATAAAGCTTGAAGTAATAAAGACCGCTGATTCTCGCGAACGTTTGGCGGATCTGTCGGTTGAGATCGACTCAAAACCCGAACGCTTTCGTTTAACGGTCGATTTCGGACGTGAAAAACGAAATACAAAATGGGATCGCGGCAGTAAGTTGACCGCGGATATTAAAATGACCGTTCCGAAAACCGCAGTCTTAAACGAGATCCATACGGTTAACGGCAGCGTTTCGATCTTAAATTCCCGAAATTTTACCAAGGCATCAGCGGTAAATGGTCAGGTAAAGGCGGTAAATCTCCAGGGAAATTTAGATCTTTCAACGGTTAACGGGTCGATCGATGCAGAATTTGATGAACTTCTTGCCGGCAATATGATCTCCTTAGACACGGTCAACGGAACGGTGAATTTGACGATCCCGTCTGATTCCAATGCGACACTTCGTGCTGAAACATTAAATGGTGAGATCAAGAACGATTTCGGATTGCCGGTGAAAAAAGGCGACTGGGTTGGTCGCGATATGTTCGGCAAGATCGGGAACGGTGATGCGAAGATCAAAATTGAAAGTGTCAACGGTGCATTGAGCGTAAAGCGCCGAAATGACGGCAGACCGCTGAGTCCGGCGACAAACCTTCTTCCGCCTAAAGATGCTTCGCGGGTTGAATCGCAATTCGATAACGACTTTGAAGCCGCCCGCCGCGAAGCCGATCGCGACTTTCAAAATGCCCGGCGCGATCTGGAACGGGCGAGAAGGGAAATGGAAGCTTCGATCCGGTCTTCCAAAATCAATTCGGAATCAAAAGAAGCCATAAAGGCGTCACTTGAAGCAATGCAGCCGGAGATCGCGAAGGTAACTCGAGAAGCGCTGACGCAAGCCGAAGCTGCGCTGAAAATTGCCGAACTAAAGGCAAACTCGGATATTGTCCGCAAAGTAATGGATACAAAGGCGGTTGTTGCAGACGCCCGATTTCAATGGCGCACGCCGTTCATGGAAGAAAAAACCGGCGCGTTTGCGGTGAAGAACACTCCGCTGGTCAACGTTGAGACAAAAAACTGCGACGTGATAGTCCGCGGATGGGATAAAGCCGAAGTAAAATATTCGATGTCGAAGTTCGCCGCGAATGTTTCGCAGCCGCCGGTAGAGTTCTCGGCAAATCAGGCTGACAGCTCGCGAATCGACATTAAAGTCGGCAATAACAATGAGCCGTCGGGTCCGCTTTTTTTCGGTCCGGATGTTGTCAGAGTTCAAATCGAGATCTATGTTCCGAAGAAATCTAATTTAACCATCAATACAGATTCTGAAGTTAGGATCGACGGCGTCACCGGCAAGAT
Source organism: Pyrinomonadaceae bacterium (assembly GCA_026129865.1). GTDB lineage: Bacteria > Acidobacteriota > Blastocatellia > Pyrinomonadales > Pyrinomonadaceae > JAHCHG01. The sequence goes on along the minus strand of JAHCHG010000002.1, from coordinate 385,502 downwards.
CGATCTGACCGGCGAAGACGGCGATATAAACGTCCGCGATTCAGGCGGAATCCTCGATCTAAAAGTTCACGATTCGACCGTCCGTGTTATCGGTTTTAAGGGGCAAGTACATTCTGCCTCACTGGACGGAAACGTTTTTGTTGAAGGCGATCTCGAACAGCTGAGAGCGACGCTTGCTGACGGCACGTTTGTGCTAACGGTTCCCGAAAACATCGACGCCGATATCGTTTCCAATTCCAGTGAGGTCGCAAGCGAGGGAATTAAACTTGTTGATATTCCGAATTCTAACCCGAGTCAAAAACGCTGGCGTCTGGGAAAGGGCGGTAAAGCGTACGATTTTACCGTCGGCGACGGAAATATCGTCGTAAGAAGCCGGACCGCGCTTATTGCTTCGAAATAATTACTTCCGAACCGCCCGCCGCAATGCCGAAAGCTTCGCGGCAGGCAAAAATCCTACGAATCAGTTGACCGAGCCGATATCTTTTATTCATTGATATATTAGATTTTCTGAAACATATTGACTGGATCTTCGTTGTAGTCAAAAGAGTTTCGGCTCAAACTTTCTTAATTTTCGTTCAAATATCTACACTTAATAAGAGGTGGGAAATGAAGCATGTAATCATATTTATCATTATTATCGCCGCCGTAGTTTTATCAGCTGCACAGCCGCCGAAAAGTTCGAATGGTCCGAACGAGATCCGATCCGGCAATCCAAAATTGATAGTTCCGCCTGAAAAGGCAAATCCGGTTGATATTCCAAAGCTCGAACCGTTAATGGTCATCGACGGAAAATTAGACGATCCGGCATGGAAAAACGCCGCCGTATTTAAGGACTTTATCCAGGTTGCGCCGGGCGACAATATAGAACCTTCGCGAAAGACCGAAGCGTTTGCCTTTTACGATGAAAAAAATCTCTATCTCGGTTTTCGGTGCTGGGACGAAAAGGACAAGATCCGTGCAACGGTGGCAAAACGCGACAGCGTTTTTGGTGAGGACAATGTCCGCGTATGGCTTGACACCTACAACGACCAGCGCCGCGCATATGTCCTCGGGTTCAATCCCCTGGGAATTCAGCAGGACGGAATTTTTACCGAAGGTCAGGGCGCCGATTTTTCGGTCGATATCGTAATGGAATCGAAAGGCGTAATTGAGGATTGGGGCTGGTCGGTAGAAGTTAAGATCCCGTTTAAGTCGCTCCGTTACACGGCTGGTCCCGGAAAATTGTGGGGAATAAACTTTGCGCGAAATATTGACCGGTTTAATGACGAATTTGACACATGGATGCCGGACGATCGAAGCATTTCCGGTACACTTATCAAACACGGGAAAATTACTGGCTTAAACGAGATAAAAACCGAACGTACGTTAGAGATCGTGCCGAGCATCACGCTTAGCGAAACCGGAAGTCGAAAACGGACGATCCCGCTGTCTGTTTCGGCGATCAATCCATATCATCCGGTCTTTAATCCCAACGGAATTCAGGATCCCGGAAGATTTGTAAATGACCCCATCAAATACGACATCGGCGTGAACATAAAATATACGATAACGCCGAATGTTACGCTTGATGCAGCAATAAATCCGGACTTTGCAGAGATCGAAGCAGATGCTCCTGTCGTAACTGCGAATCAAAGATTTCCGATCTTTTTCCAGGAAAAACGACCGTTTTTCCTGGAAGGTGTCGAGATATTTCAGTCGCCGCTTTCGCCATTTTATTCACGAACGATCGTCGATCCGGACGCCGCTGTAAAACTAACCGGCAAAGTCGGGAAAAACTCTTTCGGTGTTCTTGTTGCATCCGACAACGCACCGGGAAATTTTTCCGAAGACGAACGCAGCGATCCCGATCCCCGATTTCGTCCGAGCGCTGAATTTTTGGACAAGAACGCGTATTTCGGCGTCCTTCGTCTTAAACGCGATATCGGAAGCGAAAATAATCTCGGATTTTTCGGAACCGCAAGGATTTTTCCGAGAAATCGAAACTTTGTCGGCGGATTTGACGGCAAATTCAAAATCGACAAGGCGACAGTTCTGAAGTTTCAGGCGCTGGCGACGCATTCACGACGGAATTTTTTCGATGCGGATCTCGGGCGCTCGCAGTATCGAACCGGCAACGGCGTGGGTTATTACCTGAGCGTTGATCACTCGACCGACCGCCGCGGTTGGTTCATTGAAGCATCCGGAAGATCGAAAGATTACCGGGCTGACGCGGGGTTCACAAGACGCGTTAACACAAACACATTCTTTTTCGCCCATCGCGTGAGCACAAAATCAAACCCGGACGCGACCTTGATCCGGCTAAACTCCAATCAGTTCATTCGTTACAACCTGGATTGGAAAGGTCGTCCGCAAGGCGGCGTTGCCGGAACAAACTTTAATCTGAATTTGCAGGGAAATCTGTTCGTTTATACAGAATTCGGCATAGATTACACCAAGATCTATGAAGATGAATTCGGAAGAACGCGAACGCCGACCCGGTCCGGAGCGTTTTTCGGCGAACCGACTCGTTCGACCTATTCGCCTTTTGCTGTTGCCAACTTCAATAAGAGCTTTAACAAAAGATTTAATGCGTATGGTTTTATCGGAACGATCTGGAATGCGCTTGATTACGATTTTGGCGCGGGACCGCGATTTGACAGGGTTTCACCGGCGTACTTGAGCTTTTTGGAACGGTATTATCAAAATCCGACCACAGCCGGCGATCCGCCGCCGCTCGATCCGGGCAAAGGTCAGCAGTTCGATCTTGAACTCGGGTTCGAATATAAACCGACCGATCCGCTGCGAGTTTCCTTAAATTATACGAAAAGTAAATTGACGAGGTACGACACGGACCGTGATGCTTTCGATACCAATATCTTTACGCTCAGGTCAACGTATCAATTTACAAGATTCCTGTTTTCGCGGCTGCGTTGGGATTATGACACGCTGAACTCGAATGCAAGCGGGCAGTTTTTGTTCGGCTGGAATCCAAATCCCGGAACTGCGTTCTATGTTGGATACAACGACAATTTCAATTACAACGGATTCAGTCCGATAACAGGTCAATTTGAGCAGCGATTCGAGCGAAACAGCCGGACATTTTTTGTCCGTGCGTCTTATCTTTTCAGAAAGAGTTTTTAAAGCGTAAGGTACGTCCCGCTGCGGTTTAAGCTGGACGCACCTTTCTATTTTGCGAATCTATTTGAAAACTTCGCTGACCGGCGTAACTGTAATGTCCGCCATATTTACGGGAATCGGGAATTTTGCGATAACCTTGTCTTCTTCAAGTATTTCTTTTGGTTTTTCGGATGCGTACTTGATCGTTCCCGGTTTGTTTTTGGCAATATCTTCCCTTAACTGCGCGGCGTCTTTCGTGATCATCACGACCCGCATCCTGTCGGATCTCAGATGCTGATTGATCGCGCAATTTACGTCGTTCAACGTTAATTTCGCCAAATTTTCTTTCATGTATTTGTTGAAGTTATCGATGCCGTAATATCTGCTGTCGAGCTCGTATCCGAGTTCAGCGTCTTTGGTTTGAGTCAGAATGTTCACATACTTAATTAAAAATCGTTTGGTCGATTCGAATTCTTCAAGTGTTAATCCGTTTCGCACCAATTTATCATATTCGTAAAGCGCAGCACGCAGCGTAAAATTAGCGTTCTCCGGCTCGACCGGACGAATCCAGATCTGAAAGATCTGCTGACGGCGGGCTAGGTTCGGATCGGGTTCGAACTGAAACATTCCGCGCGGAAAATATTCGATGTATGCATAATCGCCATAGTTCAAACCGCGTTTCTCGCGGAGCTGACCGTAAAGATAGCTGTTTGAAGAGCGATGCTGTCCAAAGTACGACGCGACCAGCGCAAGAGCGGCAAAATCTTTATGCGACCGGTTGACATTGATCGGAAAGCCGAGCGAGATCGCCGTCGCACGTGTTTCGCGCTGAACTATATCGATCTTCATTCCCTTTTCAAGCTTTGGCTCGGGAAATTCTCTAACTATCTTTCGACCGGCTGGAAGTTTTGCGAAATCGGTTTTTAACTTAGCGGAAAACGTTTCGCTGAATCCGCCCGCCAACCCGAGCACCAGATTTGCCTGCGTATAATGCTGACGATAAAAAGCTTTTACATCTTCAAGTGTAATGTTTTTAAGCCCCGAAACCGTGCCGACGGAATGATGTCCATACGGATGTCCGCGATAAATAATATTGTAAAGCCGCTCTTTTCCGAGCTCCTCGTCGTTTCCTTCGCGAAGGCTGACAGTCAAAAAATTCGTCGCTTCGTCTTTCAGACGCGTGAAATCGTCCGCCCGAAAGCCTGGATCGAGAAGCATCTGACTGATTAACGAATAATATTTTTCCAAATTATCCTTGTGAGTCGAACCGGAAAATGTCGTCATTTCCTTGTCAACCTGCCACGAAAAGCCTGTCGCCATCGGATAAAACTGCTGATTTATTTCGTCAAAACTCAGCTTTTTGCTTCCGCCCGAAGCGAGCATTGCCGCGGTCAATGAAGCTAATCCTTCCTTTCCCTTTGGATCGTCGACAGAGCCGGTCAAAAACTGGATTCTGAACGAGACAACAGGAGATTCTCCGGGTTGAAAAACGGTGTCGATCTTTGAACTCATCGGTTTGGAAATTGATCTGTTCGTCCTCTGAGCCGAGGCGGATAAACCGGCGGACGCGATCATTAATGCTGAAATAATAAAAATTGAAAAAGACGAACGCATTATTTCGTACCTCCTGAATTCTTATGATCAAGAGTGATGATAGTCCGGCTCGATTCCTTGAAATATTTTGCCGCCATCGATTTCATGTCTGCGGGCGTGATCGAATCATAAAGCGCGAACAGTTTGTCGATGGTGTCAGGCGAACGTTTCAGGCTGATAAATCTGGCAAGAGTTCCCGCAATAGCTGAGTTGCTGTTCATTCCGAGCGCAAATCCATATTTCAAACGCGAACGCGTTTCGTCCAACTCTTTCTGAGGAATCGTCTCACTTGTATACCGCTGAAATGTTCGGATTATTTCGTTTTGAACGTATTCGAGATCTTTCGGTTCTTTGATCTGCGAATAAACTGCAAAAAGTTCCGGATCGACCTGATTGCCGAAATCGGAATCGATCCAAACTGCCTTTTGTTCTTCAAGTACGAGTTTCTGGTAAATATCGGAATTATTGCCGAATGCTATCAAATTCAATAGGTCAAGCGCGGCTTTGTCCTTTTCGGTTTCCGAAAACGCCGGTCCGCGATATGCAACGACCACATGCGGAAGCGTTGGCGAATCCCATTCGATATGTTTCGATTTGGCTTCGGTTTGCGGCGGTTCGACTGGGATCTGCTGCTTGAAATCGCCGCGTTTCCAATCACCGAAATAGCTTTTGATCTTTTCGGTTATCTCTTTTTGATCAAAATCTCCCACGACGACGATCGTCGTATATTCGGGACGATAAAATCGATTGAAAAATTTCCACGCGTACTCATACTGGTTCGGATAATCTTTGATATCCGCCAGATAGCCCATGGTTGTGTGGCTGTAAGTATGTTTATTAAAAGCAGTTTCGCGCAGGACTTCATACATTTTGAAAGTCGGCGAGGCGCTGTTCTTATTGTATTCGCCGAGAACTGCGCCGGCTTCGGTCTTAAACTGTTCTTCGGAAAATTTCAGGTTCTTGAATCTGTCAGCTTCCAGCCGAAGGATCTCGTCGAGGTCTTCCTTTGCAAATGTTTCGTGATAGACAGTTTGGTCGCTGGATGTATAGGCATTGCTCGACGCGCCGGCGTTCTGCATTATCCGGTCGAACGATCCGGGCGGATAATTTTCGCTTCCGCGAAACATCAAATGCTCAAAAAAATGCGCATATCCGCTTTTGTTAGGTTCTACCTCGTTCCGGGAACCGGTTTGCACCACGATATAAAGCGAGACAAGGTTCGGATAATCCGTCGGAACGGTAACAACCCGCAAACCATTCGGCATGTCCGTAACCTTATATTCATAGGGAAATATCTTTTGCGATTGAGCGACCGAGATCAGTGCCGTCGCTGCGATGATCAACATTATCAGCAAAACTTTCATTAATTTTCTCCGTTACTTTCCTCAAATTTCGTCAGAAAATCGTTAATCTCAAAAAAGCGTGTGTCAAAAGGACTCGAATTTCCGGAAAATACTCTAAATTATGTTGGAAAAATGTTCATTAAGAATAGCAGAAAACCTTTTGCTTTCAAAAAGATGCGAAATATATTGGACGGCAGCGAAAATTCTTCTTGTAATCTCTTAACTTATAATGTATAAACTATAGCGGTCATTACATTTCTTGGTTTTTGATAAGGAGGACAAATGAAGCTAGTAAGAAGTTTTTTAGCTGCCAACCTGATTTTTTCCCTCGTTTTTGTTGCATTCCTAACTTTAGCGGTTCAGAACACAAACGCCCAAAACTCAAATCTCGCGCTTCAGCGCGGATACCGCACGGGTTATTCCGACGGTTATATGGACGGTTACCGCGACGTTATCAATAACGCGACGAAAAATTTTTCCCGGCATGAAGAATATGCCAAAGCCGATCGCGCGTACATTAAAGATTACGGCACAATTGAAGATTATCGCGACGGATACCAGCAGGGTTTTGAGATCGGATACGCAGCCGGGTTTGAAAAGCGCGGTTTTGACGCGACGCTGCCGACAAATTTAACAAAGCGCGGTATCGTTTCGGCGGTGCAGCCTGAAACACCCGCTGTTGTTGAAACCGCTGTCGTTGAAGAGCCTGCTCCGGTTATTCCTGAGGTAAAACCTGAGGTAAAGCCTGCACCGGTCGGAAACACCGCGGAAGTAACTTACGAAGCAAAGATAGACAAAGACTCGGTTGCGGATAAAGTTGCTGTGACCAACAACGGTGCGATAACAACGGCAGATTCGGCGGTCGCTGCGAAGGTCAAATATCAATACCCGGCGGTCGATCGGAACGACATTATTATTATCCCTGCGAATACGGAACTAGTGGTGGAACTTCAAAACGAAATAACAACCGACACGAGCCGCGAGGGAGATAAATTTACCGCGATCGTCGTTTCGCCATCAGAGATCAGCGGAGCCGTGATCGAAGGTCGAGTGGACAAGATCCGAAAACCCGGAAGAATAAAACGCCGTGCGGAAATTTTGCTGTCTTTCGATCGAATTATTTTAGCGGAAGATCGCTGGAGCAATTTCAACGCGATCGTTACAGACGTTTTGCCAAGCAAAGGCGACAACGTTAAACGGGTCGATATGGAAGGAACCGTTGAAGGAGATCGCCCGTATAAGGACGACGCGGTCAAGATCGGTGCTGCAACAGGAACGGGCTTGATCGTCGGAGCAATCGCTGCCGGTCCGGTCGGAGCTGGTGTCGGAGCCGCTGTCGGCGCGGCATTTGGAGTCGGAGCAGTTGTGGTCGATCGAGGCGAGCATATAAACCTCCGCCCGAATCAGCAGATTCGAATTAAATCGTCGTACGAAACGCAGATACGATAACCGTTTATCATTTGACATCTGTCCATTAGTTCGTTTCCATTTTTTTCGGAAACGGGATGAATGCCGGATGAATTTACCACGAAATTGCCCCCGGTCTTTTTTTCTCCTTGGAGACCGTCGGCGTTTCGTGGATTTTTTTCTTTAAAATGCTGATCGCACTTCTTACCGATTTTGGAACTTCCGACTATTTTGTCGGGGCAATGAAAGGCGTGATCAAAACGATCAACCCGGACTGCGAGATTGTTGACATAACACATGATATTCCGCCGCAGGACGTGATCGCCGCATCGTTTATTCTTCGGTCTGCTTGTGCCTTTTTTCCGGAGCGGTCGATCCTTACGGCGGTCGTCGATCCAGGAGTCGGAACTCAGCGAAAATGCATTTTGGTCGAATTTAATGACCGCTTCTTTATCGCGCCGGACAATGGATTGTTGAGTTTTATTTTCAATTCCGGCGATCCGTATTCAGTTCGCGAGATAACGAACGCGTCATATTTCCTCCAGCCGATCAGCAATACGTTTCACGGCAGAGATATTTTTGCTCCCGCTGCCGCGCATCTTTCAAAAGGATACCGTCCCGACACATTTGGCGATTTTGTCGAGCAATACGTGAAGATACCGGACGCAAAGCCGGACGTTCGACCGGATGGTTCAGTTATTGGAGAAATCATTTATATTGATAGATTTGGAAATCTGATCACCAATTTAACGGCAGATCTCTTTTCCGGAAACCACGAGCTGATCGTGGGCAACAAAAGGATCGATCGACTTTCAAAAAACTTTGCGGAAGGATTGGTTGGTGAACCTTTGATCTATAACGGAAGCGCGGGATTTATTGAGATCGGCGTCAAAAACGGAAACGCTTCAGAAATTCTGAAAATTACCCGCGGAATGCAGATTCGTTTACAAAAACAATTATAAGTCGAAATATCGAAAAACACCGTGCCTTAAAAATTAAACTGCTGTCAAATTGGTCGAAAATCCAAGCCGATCACGGTAAGCGTTTTACCCTTATAAAATCGGAGCGACACTTGTATCTGCAAATTCCATTTGATAAATTCAATGTAGGAAACATTTTAATATAAGTCATTTAAAAGGAAACAAATATAATGAGCACGACAAAAGATTCATCAGCCGCTGCCGCCGGATTGCGAGGCGTTGTTGCCGCACAAAGTAAGATCGGCGACGTTGACGGCGTAAACGGAGTTTTAATATATCAAGGCTATAACATCCACGATCTGGCGGAAAATTCGACGTTTGAAGAAGTAGTTTTTCTTCTCTGGAATGCGCGTCTGCCGAAGAAAGCCGAGCTCGAAGATTTCAAAGCGAATTTCAGCAAAAATTACGAAGTTCGTTCTGAGATCATTGAAATGATGAAGACATTTCCGAAGGACGCTGTTCCGATGGACGTTCTTCGCACCACGGTTTCGGCTTTGGATTTTTATGATGCAGACGGACACGGCACAGACCGCGAAAATGCGATGCACGCCGCAATTCGTTTAACCGCGAAAATGCCGACACTCGTTGCCGCCTGGGAAAGAATCCGCAACGGAAAAGATGTCGTAAAGCCTGATTCATCATTAAATATCGCAGAAAATTTCATGTATATGCTTCGCGGCGAAAAACCGGAAGCAGACGAAGCGCGAATGATGGATATTTGTTTGATCCTGCACGCCGACCACGAACTTAACGCTTCGACATTTACAACGCGCGTTGTTGCCGGAACGCTTGCTGATATTTACGGCGCAGTAACGGCAGGAATTGCGGCACTCGCAGGACCGCTTCACGGCGGCGCGAATACAAAGGTTATGGAATCTTTGCTCGAAATTGATTCGGTTGAAAACGTCGAACCGTGGCTCGATAAAAAGCTCGAAAACAAGGAAAAGGTCATGGGAATCGGACACGCCGTTTACAAAACGGAAGACCCGCGCGCGACCTGGCTTCGCAAATTTTCCAAACAAATGGGCGAAAAAACGGGCAATATGAAGTGGTACGAAATGAGCGAAAAACTCGAAAAATTGATGTTCGATAAAAAAGGAATGTATCCGAACGTAGATTTTTACTCGGCTTCGACCTATTACATGATGGGAATTCCACTCGATCTCTACACACCGATCTTCGCGATTTCAAGAATCGCCGGTTGGACGGGACATATTTTAGAGCAGTACTCGGACAACAAACTGATCCGACCGCGCGCCGAATACGTCGGCGAAAGAGATTTGAAATATACTCCGATTGAAACGCGCTAAAGCGGTAAAGCAAATGCATAAGGTAAAAGGGCAAAAGAGAATTGTTATTTTCTCTTTTGCTTTTTTTGTATAAAATCAAATCCATGGGACAAAAGTATGTTGAAAAGCGGGACGAAGGTTTCTGGATCACTGGGAAAAGGGTTTCGCTTGACTCTATAGTCTACGGTTTTCGTCGCGGTCAATCGCCCGAGAGCATTCAGCGGTCGTTTTCGCTTCTAACTTTGGAAGAAATTTACGGCGCAATTACTTTTTATCTGGCTAATCAAACGGAAATCGACGAATATTTGCTCAGGGAAGAAAGTGAATTTGAGAAGATGCGGAACGAACTAAGAGAAACTGATGCTGATTGGTATGAAAAAATGAATAAAGCGCGAAAAGAATTGCTTACACCTCAGCTATGAAGGTCAAATTTCAAGCCGATGCCGATTTGAATGAAGATATTGTTTCGAGCGTTCTGCGGCAAGTTCCCGAAGTTGATTTTCAAACAGCGAAAGAAGCCAATCTCAATGGCATTCCTGATGAAAATGTTCTAGAAATCGCCGCATCTGAAAACAGAATTTTGGTAACTCATGACCGCAAAACGATGCCAAAACATTTTTCCGAATTTGTCCAAAAACAGAATTGTTCGGGAATTTTGATCATCTCACAAAAACTTGAGATAAAAACCGCAATCGAAGACCTAATTTTAATTTGGATGGCTTCCGAAGCGGAAGAATATATCAATATGATTCGAGAATTACCGATCTAAAAGTATTCTTGATTCAAAGCTCGTTTAGCAACAGAGAAAAACAAAATTCTATGGAAGGAAAACGCTTAATCGAAAAGATCAGACTGCGAAATATTCTCTCATTCGGCGATAAAGGCGAAGAAATAGAACTCTTGCCGCTCAATGTAATTATCGGACAGAATGCATCTGGGAAATCAAATCTTATCGATGTAATGAAATTATTTAACTCGTTACCTCAAAAGAGGGGTTTGGGCAATTTTATCAGTAAGACTGGTGGTATTCGCGAATGGGTTTGGAAGGGCAATATCGAAAACTTTCCTCCTTCTTCCTCTGTAGATGTTGAATTTAATACCCCACATCTTGTTTATAGTCTCCATTTCAATGAATCAAATCAACGGCTATATATACTTTTTGAAGAAATTGAGAGTTTAGAAGATCGTAAAAGTTTTGAGAGGCATTTTGATAGTTTTCCCGAAGAAACTTTTTTAGTTTCCGACTACGATCATGAGAATGGCAATAAAGAAAAAGTAATTATAAAATCCTACTTCTCCGTCTTTAGGTTTTTTACTGATATAGACACTAATCGTTCATCAAGATTAAGAGAACCACAGTTACCGGATGCACCCAATGATTTTCTCGAGGAAAGTGGAATTAATCTCGCGCTTGTATTAAATGATTTAGAACACAAAGGAAACACAAAGGATAAAATAGTTGAAAACCTAAAAAAGTTTAATCCGCAAATAAAAGATTATTCGGTTAAGATTCAGGGTGGAACAGTTCAGCTATTTATCCGCGAAGAAGGATTGGAAAAACCGATTTCGGCGATGCGTCTTTCGGATGGAACTTTGCGGTATCTTTGTCTATTGGCGATTCTTTGTCATCCCGAACCGCCGCCGTTGATTTGTATTGAAGAACCGGAAGTCGGGCTTCATCCAGATATTTTGCCGACGATTGCCGAATTGATGAAAGAGGCTTCGCAGAGAACGCAGTTGATAGTTACAACTCATTCGGATATTCTCGTTTCCGCTTTTTCCGATATGCCCGAAGCCGTCCTCGTTTGCGAAAAAGACGAAGACGGAACGCATTTCAAACGTCTGGAAGCGGAAAAATTAAAAGTCTGGCTCGAAGAATATACGCTCGGCGAAGCGTGGCTGAGAGGCGCAATCGGCGGAACGCGATGGTAAGAGAAGTTGTCATTTATATCGAAGGCGACACGAAACGTAAAGGAAAAAGCAACGCCATCACGCTCAGACAAGGCTTTCGGGAATTTTTCAAAGACTTAGCCGGAGAAATAAAAATTCCGATTGAACTAAAACTCGTCGGGGCGCGTGAATTCACAATAAAGGTTTTTCTTGCCGAACAAGAGTATAACTCTGATAGTTTTACGGTTTTGCTTGTAGATTCCGAAGGCAGACTTGATGAAAACGAAACTCCGAAAACATTTCTGCAAAAAATCTCGGACAAATTCGATTTCAAAAATGTTAAAGACGAACAATGTCATTTGATGGTTCAACTAATGGAATCTTGGTTTGTGGCGGACAAGGAAAAATTAGCAGAATTTTACGACAAAGATTTCAATGCAAAAGCACTTCCCAAAAATAAAAATATCGAACAAATTCCGAAAAACGATGTAATTACAGGTTTGGAAAAAGCTACTCAGAAAACTAAAAAAGGAAAATACGGTAAGGGAGCGCACAGCGGGGAAATATTGAGAATAATTGATTCTGGTAAAGTTCGTAAATCAGCTCCGCATTGTGAAAGATTATTTGAAACAATCTCAAATGTAGACAAATAAAAAAGACAGTAGCGAGTTACCGCAAATCTACTGTCTTTTTGTTTTTCGCGAACTTAATGGGTCTAAAATTTATTGCGAATAAACTTGATTTTCGCCTTTCATTTCTTCATTCCCGAGTTTTTCTTTGCGCTTTGCATTTTTGCCCGCAGTTTCTTCGTTTTCGCCTAAGGAAATTCCAAAGATTTCGGGATTGTCTATGAAATCACCAAGTTTTTCCGGATTGAATTTTGCGCGAATGACGGTTGCTTGTTTTTCGTTGATCGTGACAATCAGAACTTTCACGTTTTTCCCGGATTCGCGCATATTCATATAGACCTGATCGCCGGTTTTTGAACGGATTCTAAGAATCGGACTCCAATCTGCGCTGAAAGCGTCGCGCATTACAACACGCATATCATTGTCGAGATCTTCGCGTGAAAATTTTAAATCCGTGTAAGTCGTGACCTTAAAACTCTTCACGCCTGCCGGACGGACAATTCCGACAGCCATTCGTGCAAGCCACATAAACGGAATTTTTACCTTTTTCGCCTGAAATTTACTTTCCAGACGGTCGCAGACCGCATCGTATTCGTTGCCGTTTGCATGCGTCGGAACCGCCGCGAGGGCTGAGACGACAAGCAAAAGAAAACAAACGGTGAAAAACTTTTGTCGAATTAACATATCTCTTTCCCTCATTTCAGTTTCTCTTCTTTTTCGATCTCGATCTTCGGAATATTCAGTTTTCCGCCCAGTTCCGCGAGGAGGTCAATATCTATCGGACCGATCACATTCACGAGCGCGATCGAACGATCTTCCGAAATCAATACAGCCAGACCGCTCATCGTATCACCTGTAAACATTGTGAAAACGTCGATCTTCTGATTGTTTTTCTTGCTTCGAACATTGGCGAGTTTCGTCCAACCGGGCGCCTGAAGCTGAGCGCGAATTTGATCGACATCCGTAGAGCTGTATTCGTTATCTTTTTCAAATTTGTAAATTCTAACGTAGATCGCTTCGAGATCTTTTATCGCTTCACCGACCGTTTTTGCATTCTTGTCGTCAACTTTGACCATTACGCGTTTGGCAAGATCGAGGAGTTTTCCATCGACATTGACTTCGACAATTTCGGCAGCACGGGAATCCAGATAACTGAGATTTTCAAATTGAAGTTTCGCGTTTTGCGCGTTAGCCGAGGCAAACGATGCAAAAAAAGCCGCTGCCAGAAACATCATTCGTAAAAATTTGCTGTTTGTTAATTTCATAGTTATTTTTCCTAATCCTTTTCACTTAAAACTTCGTCTGTTGACGTCAGCGACACTTTTTCTTTCACAAGTTTCAATTTCGAACTAGTGATCGAAAGTGCAAGCATCACCTGATCGTATGCGTATTTTTCCTCTTTAGTTAAATTTAATTTTCCATGCTGCGAAGAGTCTGCCGCAGACGGCAAAACGTTTACCGTGGGGCGCGATTTCGCGGAATTGCGCAAGCGTCTTTCCGTTTTGCCCGAGAACTTTGGTGTCGATCTTACGACTATCGGAACGGACGCCAACCCGTTATCCATCGGCGGGCGATGCACGACGACCGGCGCGGGCGATGAAGTTGACGAAACGCTAAATGCCGTTTCGTTGGTCGAAATAGTTGACGAATTTAACCAAACTCCAACTAATAAAAATGCAGTAATAATCGATGCGGCAAAGGCAGTTCGAAAATCCGGTATTAACATTCGCCAAAACCGGAAAGTTTTTTCCGGACTCAACTTTCGCGGCGCATTTTCCGCCAGATCGCATTCTCTGTAACGAAAATGAGCGAGTGATCTTTCAAAATGTTCGATCTCGGCGTCGTTCCCCGTTTTGTTCCAAAGATAATCTTCTTTCATCATTTTGACTCCGCAATTCCGAGCTTTTCCCTCAAAAGTTTCATGCCCCGGTAAAGATTAACGCGAACCGAATCCGGTGTAAGATTCGTCTTTTCGGCGATCTCCGGTCCGGTCATTCCCTCGACGAGTCTAAGCGCAAGTGTTTCGCTGTAAGTTTCCGGCAGAGACCGGATCGCCTGCAAGATCTCATCCGCTTCGGATCTATAATCGCTTTTGCCCGGCAAATCTTCGTTCAGTTCCTCGGTCGGCTTCGAACTTCGGTAAAAGTCGGCTGCGCGATTTCTGGCGATCATTGCCAGCCACGCGCCGACTGCATTTTTGTCGCGTAAACTGTGCAAATTCTTAAAGGCGGAAAGAAACACTTCCTGAACTGCGTCCTCAGCGTCGTTAAACGGCAATTTTGAAAGTAAAATGCCATGTACCATCGGCGCAAAAACCCTGTAAAACTCGCCGAATGCAGCCTGATCTCCGCTGCAGACCTTTTCAACAAGATCCAATCCTGCGCGCCCAGCTTCCGTCCGTCCGGCGATTTTTTCGCTGGCGAACAGAAAAAGGCTTCCTGTCATTTCATTTTCCGGCATAAAAGCTCGCAGATGTTTCGGTAAGTTTGGTCGATAATTTTCGGAGCGCAGCCGAAAATCGCAAATAACTTTCCCGGTTGCTAATATAGACGGCTTTGGAACTCAAAATGTTAACATCGTGTTTGAAATAAATTTGAAGTCGTTTCTACAAGATAGGTTCGCAGGCGAATTTCGCAGCAAAAACTACTTTTTTAACTAAATGGGCATTTCAGCCGTATAATTCAAAAACACGCCGTTTTCAATTTTTAAGGAGTTTGTCAAAATGAGATCAATAATTAAATTAATTTCGTTCGCAATTGTTACGATAATTACCGGCGCTTCGTTCGCCGCTGCGCAAGAAAATATGAAACCACCAGTCGCAAAAAAAGTCCCAAAAGTTCTAAAGATTCACGGATACGAATTGACCGACAACTATTTCTGGATGCGGGATCGTTCGGATAAGAAAGATCCGGCGATCATAGAATATTTGACCGCGGAGAATAAATATACCGAGAGCTTTATGGGTAAACATAAAGATTTTGCGGCAAATATTTATGATGAGATCATCGGTCGTATAAAACAGACCGATCTTTCCGTTCCGTACAAACTCGGTGATTACTGGTATTACTCAAAAACCGAAGAAGGGAAGCAGTATCCGACATATGTCCGTGCAAAGACGCGCGATGGCAAGGGCGAAGAGGTTCTGCTCGATCAAAACGAGATGGCAAAAGGTCTCGAATATTTTTCGATCGGTGAATTTGATGTCAGCGAAGACGGAAATTTTCTTGCGTTTTCGACAGATAAGACCGGTTATCGTCAATATACATTGCAGATAAAAGACTTGAAAACAGGAAAGGTCCTTCCCGACAAGATCGAACGCGTTACGAGCACGGCTTGGTCAAAGGACGGAAAATACTTGTTTGTCGTGCAGGAACATCCGGAAACGAAGCGTTCGGACAAACTTTTCCGGCATAAAGTCGGTACCGATGAAACTGCATTGATATACGAAGAAAAAGATCCGCTGTTCAATATCGGCGTCGGAAAAACACGCGATAACGAAATGATAGTCGCCGGTGCCTTCGCGAAAACATCGCGTGAATATCGTTACATTACGGCGGGCGATCCGTTGAGCGATTGGAAGGTTGTTTTGCCGCGCGAAGACGGACACGAATATTCGGTCGATCATTATAAAGGCGATTTCTATATAACGACCAACAAAAACGCCGAGAATTTTCGCGTTGTGAAAGCGCCGGTCGCGGATCCTTCCGAGAAAAACTGGAAGGATTTTATTGCCTACGATCCTAAGATCAAGATCGAAAACATTAATTTTTTCGAAGGCTACGCGATCGTTTCGGAACTCGAAAACGGACTGGAATATCTCAAAGTTATCGATCTTGCATCCGGAAGCAAAGCAAAACGGATCAAGACCGACGAGGGCGTTTATACGATAAATCTTGGAACGAATCCCGAATTCAAAACCGGCGCGATACAATATCGATATGCGTCGATGATCACGCCGAGCACTACTTACGAATATGATCTGAAAACCGGAAGATCGACCATCCTGAAACAGCAGGAAGTTCTTGGCGGTTACGATAAGGCGAAATACGAAACAAAACGCGTTTGGGCGACCGCTCGCGACGGCATTAAGGTTCCAGTTTCGTTGATGATGAAGAAGGGAACGAAGCTCGACGGCAAAGCGCCGATGCTGCTTTATGCTTACGGCTCTTACGGCTATTCGATGACGCCGGAATTTTCCGTTGCACGGCTGAGTTTGGTCGACCGCGGCATGATCTACGCGATCGCACATATCCGCGGCGGCAGCGAACTCGGCGAAAAATGGCGGCTTGACGGTCGTATGTTCAAAAAACTGAATACATTTTACGATTTTATCGATTGCGCAAAATGGCTCGCGGAAAACAAGTATACATCTGCCGACCGAATCGTTGCGCAGGGCGGAAGCGCCGGCGGAATGCTCATGGGCGGAGTCGTAAACATGGCGCCCGATTCGATAAAAGCCGCAATCGTTCAGGTTCCGTTCGTTGATGTCTTGAACACAATGCTCGACGAAACGCTTCCGCTGACGACCGAGGAATGGATCGAATGGGGAAACCCCAATGAAAAAGAAGCGTTCGATTATATGCGGAAATATTCGCCGTACGATAACGTTAAAGCGCAAAACTATCCGAATATGCTGATCGAAATTTCGCTGAACGACAGCCAGGTTCCGTATTGGGAAGGTGCCAAATTCGCTGCGAAAGTTCGCGAAATGAAAACCAACGACAGCGTCGTTCTGCTAAAAACAAACATGGGCGCGGGACACGGCGGTGCAAGCGGACGTTACGACCGGTTTAAGGAAGTAGCATTTGATTACGCTTACGCACTCACGCAGGTCGGAATCGAAAAGTGAACGATCAACAATAAACGCTAAAACGAGAATAAAAGGACGGGATCGATTCTCGTCCTTTTGCTTTTTCTTTGCTGTAGTTCGAAACATCATTCCTTTGTTAGGAAATTAAGATGTGTTTTTTACATTTCTCCCGGCGGAAATCGGGCAATTTGAACGAACTTCCGATCATTTTGACCGATGCTCCCGACATGCTTCCCCGCTAAACTTTCAAATTAAATTCTAAAAAACGCCCATTATTCGTACTCAAACCGCCGTTAGCGGATTTGAGATCGAATGGAACGGTCGTTGCACTATTTGAGATCGGGAACATGCCCAAAAAACTTGGAATACAGAAGTAACCACCTTATGGAAAGCAGAAAAATCTCAAACTTCATTTCGGGAATTCTCCTGGTAAACCTGATCTTTGCGAACCTGAGTTTTGGACAAAGCAACATTGTCGGAAACCTGGAAGAATCTTTCAGCGCAAAGACCGTCAATTCGGCTCTGATTCGCGATATTACAAAGTTCGCCGAGAACGGCGACATCTTACCGGTTTCCGGGATCGACGCCGAACTCATCAAATTAAGTTCCGTTTTGAGCTCGCCGAAAATGAACAATGCATTTCTGATCGGTGATTTCGCGACCGATCAGGATCTAATCGCCGGCAATCTTGCCCTTAGTTTTCGGGAAGACAGCTCAAACCGGAGCCTTAAAAATGCCCGAATAATCGCGCTGGATCTTCGCGCGGCATTTGCCGCGAGCGGCGATCGCACATTGGCGGAACAAGCGATCTTAAATTCGCTTCGATCGATGAGGGAATCTAAAGAGCAAACGATCGTTTTGATAGATGACATCAACGTTCTTTCAAAAAACGATGCTTCTATCGGCGAAAAGATAACTAAAGAGCTGCGTAGTCTCGTGATCGAAGGAGGGATACGAATTCTTGCATCCGGATCGAACGTGCAATACGCACAAACGATCGGAACGGACCCGGAACTTGTCAATATTTTCCAAAAAGTAGAACTCGATATTACAGCGAAAGATCTTGCAGATCCATTTGTCGGGGATAAGATCTCGCCCGATCTTCGCGATCTGATGGGAACTCGATCGCCGGACGAACGCGCAGAAGTCATCATTCAAACTGACGATGCGACGAATCGTAAACTCCGGCAACTGCTCGAATCGAAGGGAGTTATAATTCTTGACGTAGCTGATAATCTCGGAATGATCGTGGCAGAAATGCCTATCGGAGTTGCCGAGCAGGTCAGCGAACTAAAGGGATCAAAACATCTTTCGCTCGTCAGATCGACTACAAGACTCGGTCATCTGGAAACAACGACGGGAATTGCTGCAATGCGGAATGCGTCGGATATCGCAGGGTTGACCGGACGCGGTATCGGTATTGCGATCCTCGATTCGGCGGTCTATGAAGAACATCACGCTTTCACGGGTATCGATCCTAATCGTCCCGAAAATTCGATCAGGCGAGTTGTTGAATCCAAACAATTCATAAGCGGCGGCGCGGAAGATAAATTCGGACATGGAACTCATGTTGCCGCGATCGCTGCCGGACGCGGAGGCAAACCTGGCGACCAAACGTCTATCGATCAGATCGGCAACTATCAGGGCATCGCTCCCGCTGCAAATATCATTTCGTTGAAGGTTCTAGACAGCAGCGGAAGCGGCAGGACTGCATCTTTGATCTCAGCCATAAATTGGCTGATCGAAAAGCGTTTCGAATATAACATTCGGGTCGTAAATATGAGCCTCGGAACACCCGCGGTCGAAACATGGCGCAACGATCCGCTTTGCCGGGCGGTCCGCCGGCTAACCGCTGCCGGAATCGTCGTTGTGGCAGCCGCCGGCAATCATGGAAAAGATCTTCAAGGACGAAAGATCTACGGAATGATCCATTCGCCGGGCAACGATCCGACGGTAATAACCGTCGGCGCAACTAATACTTTTGGAACCGATGTACGAAGCGATGACAGAATAGCGACATTCAGCTCCCGCGGTCCGACGCGTTCGTATTTCACGGATGCCCAGGGCGTTCGCCACTACGATCATCTCGTAAAACCCGATATTTCGGCTCCGGGAAACAAGATTATTGCCGCAGCGTCGAAGCAAAATGAATTGATCGGACTCGATTCTTCGCTGCTTACCCACGATTTTGGAGACAACAAAACCCGGCTGATGCGTTTGTCCGGTACCTCGATGGCGTCGCCGGTTGTCGCAGGCGCAGCTGCATTAATGCTCGAGGCAAACCCGACTTTAACACCGAATATCGTAAAGATGGCTTTGATGTATTCTGCCCAGCCTATTGCCGGATTCAACCATTTTGAACAGGGCGCGGGCGAGGTAAACATCGAAGGCGCCGTCCGATTAGCGCGGTTGATACGAACAGATCTTAGCGCGTCGACCCCGCTCGGCGCTCCGATGCTAAATTCATTTAAATACGATGCAGAATCATCGACCATTGCCGGAGAACAAATTCGTTGGACGCAAGGAATGATCGTAAACAATGGAATCGTCGCCGGCGACGGGTTGATCATGCGCTATCAAAAGGTCTATGAACTCGGAAGAGTTCTGTCCGACGGCTTGATCATGTCTGATGGAATGCTGATGTCCGATGGAATTTTAATGTCCGACGGGTTGCTGATGTCCGACACGATACTGGTTTCCGAGGGTCTTCTCATGAGCGATGGAACTCCATTTCTCGATTGGAGTGAAACGCTCGGCAGCGGGCTTATGATGAGCGATGGGTTACTAATGAGCGACGGTCTGTTAATGTCCGACGGATTGCTCATGAGCGACGGGATCGTACTTTCAGATACCGCATTTGGAAGCGGATTGCGATCGATGTTAGGCGGCGATTCGACGGCGGGCATGCAATGATGAAAACTTGTTTGACGTTTGCAGTGGGTTAGTTAACGCAATTTATTTAAATCAGATTCGGCTGCCGGCTTGTGAATAAAAAATGCAGATTTTTCTATTAATTTAACTAGTAATTCAAAAAAGTTTAACGTATAATAACAAACGTCAACAGATCTGACATTTTGTTGACAGCCATTCTTCTCAGAAAACTATTGCCGAGATCGGAAAAACCTATCCTTCGAACCAGCACAAATAACCTGCGTGACAACTAAAGAGCGGATATTTCAAATATTTACTGTGCTTACCCTGGCTTTTGGCGGGGTTTTCTGCATTGAAGCGATCTATAATTTTTCGCCTGCTGCCTTGGACGTTCAACTCGGTGTATTAGTTTTCACTACGATCTTTTTAGGGCTTTTTCTACATCTTCAGCTCCCGAGAACCAAGATTCATCTTTCGATTTCCGACGCAATGATATTTGTTGCGCTTTTGCTTTATGGAGCTGAAGTTGCCGTTTTGCTGGCAGTCACAGAAGCGCTTGTAACGAGCATGAAACTCCGTCTTCGCGGGGTTAATCTTTCAGCCCTCACGATCGCGTTAAACGGTGCTACCACGGCGGTTACGACATTTGCGACAGCCGCCATAGCAGGGCAGTTGTTCGGCGATATGCGGGCGGCAGTAAATTCTCTGGATTATCTTCACGTTGCCACTATGCTCGGGGTAATGACCACGACGCAGTTTCTTTTTAATTCGTTTTTCGTAGCGGTTTACACGGCAAAGAAAACAAAAAATTCGATTTGGAACGAGTGGCATCAGACAAGTCTCGATGTACTTGTGATCTACGTTTGCAACGTTTTGATCGCTGCAATTATTTTATACGCGGTAATCAGTATTAGTGCAGTTCTCGCGTTGATAGCAATTATCGCACTTTCGACGGTCTTTCTTACTTACCGGCGCTACGTTGACGACGTAAAGACAAGTGCTGCAAAAGCAGAAACAGCGGAGCGCGACCGCGCCGAACAGGCTGAAAAACACATCGAAGAACTAAAACATCACATTCACGAACAGGACCGCATCAGCAAAGCTCTGCGGGAAAGCAAAGAAAAATTCAGACACGCCGCTTTTCACGATGCGTTGACCGATCTTCCGAACAGAAATCTCTATATCGAAACGATCAGGTTCTTGCTTGAAAAGAGCCGCACCACAAACGGCGCTCCGTTCGCGGTTTTGTTTCTCGATCTAAACCGCTTTAAGACGATCAACGAAAGTCTCGGACATTCGATCGGCGACAAATTGATCCTTCACGTCGCGAAACGTCTATCAAATCTAATTCCGGACGGCGATATGGTCGCACGTTTCGGCGGCGATGAATTCGCTATAATTCTAAACAAGATCCATTCGGTTGACGGTGCTGTAAAATTTGCAGAACTGGTCAGCGACAAGCTGTCCGATCCGTTTACTTTGAACGGAAAGCAAGTGTTTACAGGCGTCAGCATCGGAATCGCGCTGAGCGATCCGGCGTATGAAGATGCGGAAGATATTCTTCGCGACGCCGATATTGCTATGTACTACGCGAAAGAAAAGAATCGGAAATATGAGATCTTTGACAAATCGATGCATGCGCGGGCGGTTACTCTGCTTCAGCTTGAAACCGACCTTCGATATGCGATCGACCGCGACGAACTTTGCGCTTATTATCAGCCGATAATCGACCTTGATTCGTTGGTTTTAACTGGTTTTGAAGCATTGATACGCTGGAATCACCCGCGACGCGGATTAGTTCCGCCCGGAGAATTTATACCGGTAAGCGAAGAAACCGGATTGATCGTTCCGATAACGCTTTGGATGCTTAGATCGACCTGCCGTCAAATGGTCGAATGGCAAAAGCTCTCTACGCTTAATCAATCGTTGGTCTTAAGTGTCAACCTTTCAGGAAAACATTTCGCGCATCGTGACCTGGTCAGTCAGGTTCACAACATCATTGTCGAAACCGGAATAGCACCGCAATGTTTGAAGCTCGAAATTACCGAAAGCGCCGTAATGGAAAATGCGGAAATGGTCACTTCGATGCTAAAACAGCTGAAAGCATTAGGCATTCAATTGAGCATTGACGATTTCGGTACCGGCTATTCAAGTTTAAGTTATCTTCACCGTTTTCCGATCGACACTCTCAAGGTCGACCGTTCATTCGTCAGTACGATGGAAAATGGGACCGAAAACGGCGAGATCGTCCGTACGATCGTTGGTTTGGCTAAAACACTCGGAATGAATGTGATAGCCGAAGGAATCGAAACGATCCATCAGATCCATCAATTAAGGATCTTGGGATGCGAATATGGACAAGGTTATCTTTTCTCGCGACCGGTTCCCTCGGAGGAAGCGTTAAAGCTCATCGAAAGTCGAGACAGGTGGCAGCAGTTCATTCCTTCAAGCATCATCAATATTCCCGCGCAAAAACACGAAGTTCGGCATCTCAGGCTTGCGAAATAAAGCGTTCCGATCTAGCGTAAATTCCTAAATTTTCGGTAAACGTAAGGAGTTTCGCCTGTTAAAACTCCAAAACCAGAACGCTCAAACGAAGTATTCGGGTTTTTTCGAAAGCGGGAATTCGGACTCAAATCGATTTGCCAGACACAGCAATTTCGATTCCGACCAAGCTGGACCTAAAAGCTGGACGCCGATAGGCAATCCTTCAGACGAAAGTCCGCACGGAATCGAAATTCCCGGAATTCCCGCGAGATTTGCGGATGCCGTGTAAATATCGCTCAGATACATTGACAGCGGATCGTCCGATTTTTCACCGATCTTAAACGCGGTCGACGGCGAGGTCGGCGTGATGATCGCATCGCATTTCTCAAACGCGGAAAGAAAATCGTTCTTTAAGAGAGTTCTGACCTTTTGCGCTTTCGAATAATATGCGTCGTAGTAACCACTTGAAAGAACATAAGTTCCGAGCATTATCCGCCTTTTAACTTCGGCTCCGAATCCTTCTTCTCGGGTTTTCATATACATTTCACGAAGTTCGTGTGCATCTTCAGCCCGGAAACCGTATCTGACGCCGTCAAATCTTGCAAGATTTGACGAGGCTTCGGCAGTCGCGAGGATGTAATATACTGCGATCGAATATTTCGAATTCGGAAGTTCGACATCTACGATCTCAGCACCAAGTTTTCTATAATTTTCGATCGCATTTTCGACGGAATTTCTAACCTCGTCATCGAGACCTTCGCCGAAAAGCGCGCGCGGAACGCCGATCTTTATTCCGGAAATGTCATTATCAAGCTCGGAAACATAATCGGAAACCGCGACATCCGCAGTAGTCGAATCGTTTTTGTCGCGTCCGGCAATAACGCCCAAAAGCGAGGCTATGTCTCTGGAGGTTTGACCGAAAATCCCGATCTGGTCGAGCGAAGACGCGAACGCGACCAATCCGTAACGCGAAATTCGCCCGTATGTCGGTTTCAAACCCGCTATCCCGCAGAAAGATGCCGGCTGACGAACAGAACCGCCCGTCTCCGAGCCAAGACTCGCACGCACGACGCCCGACGCGACGGCGACTGCAGAACCGCCGGAACTTCCGCCGGGAACGCGATCGAGATCCCACGGATTTTTTACGTTTCCAAACGCCGAATTTTCATTGGAGGATCCCATTGCAAACTCGTCCATGTTCGTTTTGCCGATGATTACGGCGCCGTCATCGATCAGACGCGAAACAGCTGTAGCGTCATATTGCGGACGATAATCTCCAAGAATCTTCGAACCGCAGGAAGTCTGCGAAAAACTTGTGCAGATGTTGTCCTTTACTGCAACGGCAAATCCGTGGAGAGCGCCAGGTTTCGCGCCGGAATTATCTAATTCCTCCGCACGGCGAAGAGCGTAATCGCGATCTATTTTCAAGAATGAATTTAATGATCCGTTTAATTTTTCAGCGTTATCAAGTGTTTTTTCGATATTTGAACGAATTGTCATAAAAATTATTTTTCGCTTTTTACTTCCTTTACCAGCCAATTTCCGTCGACGTTTGCTGCGGAAACGTAAACTTCGCGCTGATCGCTTCGTTCGTCGTCGCGCCAAAACAATACGATCTGCAAAACAACCGAATCGGATCCTTCAACTACGGCGCATTCGCCCAGTCTGAAAGCTTTCGGGTAATCGTCGGTTTGCGTGAAATAATCGACGTTTCCGGTTTGCGAAGTCGATAGTTTCGCGTACAGGTCATCGGTCAGGAACTGCTTAATATCTTCCAGATTATTCGCCGAAGGCTTCATTTCAACGCCGAAATGCTTAGAATACAGCTTTTTAACGTTGATTCTTGCTTCCGTACATCTCGAATCTTCAAGATTTGGGATGCTGCACGCAGCGAAAACGCTGAAGAGCATGAAAAATACCGCGGAAAACAAGAGCCTAGGACGACTCGGAGATAGGTTCATCATAATACCTTTGGAACCCGAAAATGTCCGTGAGAAGGCGTCGGAGCCTGGTCGAGCGCGAGCTGCTGACCGAGTGAGCCTTCGATCACGTCCCGTCTTTTTGTTTCTGTCGCCTCGCCTTCGGGTGTCAATCCGCCGGTCGCCGGTTCGACCGAATCTGTCGCAAGTTCATTGAGCTGCTCAACATAGCCGACGATGTCAGCCATTTGCGGAGTGTACAGCGCCACTTCTTCATCGGTAATTTCTAAATGCGCAAGTTTTGCGATCTTTCTGATGTCTTCTTCTTTTATCATTGCCATAAGCTAATCTTCCTTTTCTTTCATCGCAGCTTTACGCTCCAAACATCCGCCGGCGGCAAGCAGAAATTTATATCGCAGATTTTCATCTTTTATCGCGTTTGCGGCACGCCGGAGTTTTGGAGAAAGCTGTTCGAGCGCGCGGCGTCGAAATTCTTCGTCCGGCAGATCATTTTTCGATTTTTCCGTTCGATCTGCCTCAACAGTTTTTGCATCAATGACAAATTCAATGAAAATAACGGCTTCGCGCTGCAGTTCGGAATTGATCTTATAGATCATTTGATCGGACAGGATCTCAAGATGCCGTTTCCACATATTGTCCGCTACGGCGATAGTCAGACGTTTTCGCGCGTAGGTAACGGGAACGGTATGCCCGGACAAATTTTCGCCCGCTGTTCGCTTCCACGCTGCGAAGATCAACGCGTCGCGAACTGCCGCATTTTCTCCAAATTCATCTAAAATATCCGGAAGAGCCGGAAAGATCGCGTTCATCGGCAGAGATTTAAGTTCCCGAAATAATCATTTATCATTAGCAACAAGTCTAAATGTTAAATGCTAAAGGATAAATGACACAACTTCCAAAACTGATTTTGGCGTCGGGAAGTCCGCGCCGCGCTGAAATTTTACGATCCGTCGGATGGGATTTTACGAAAATAACCGCCGATATTGATGAATCTGAGGTTCCGGGAGAATCTCCGCACGATTACGTATCACGGCTGGCGCGGGAAAAAGCGGAACGTGTTGCGTCCGAAGTTCCCGGCGGAATAGTTCTCGGTGCCGATACGACCGTTGTTATTGACGACAAAATTCTCGGGAAACCTGTTGACGTCGAAGACGCGCGGCGAATGATCCGTCTTTTAGCCGGACGCGAGCACGAGGTTTTAACGGGAATTGCATTGGTAAAAAATTCGGTTTCGGGCGGGACAAATAAAACTCTATTTAAAACGTCGGTCGGAATTCAGTCGACCAAGGTGAAATTCTTTGAAATGACTGAAAACGAGGTCGATTTTTTGGCGGAAAACGGAGATCCGCTGGATAAAGCCGGCGCCTACGCCGTTCAGGCACAAGCGGCGCTTTTTATTGAAGGAATCGTTGGAGATTATTGGAATGTCGTCGGTTTGCCGATCAGCCTCGTTTATAAACTGGCAAAAGAGATCGAAGATTAGTCGTTCGAATTTTCAGCCGACATCGGTGCTATCTTCCATTTGCCGGCTTTTTGTTCGAGGTAATAGCCAAGTCCTTCGCTGCAGTCTCCGAAGGAAACTTCCGCAGTTTTTTCTTTTATCCGAATTGTGTGAAATTGAAAAGGACAGCCGGATTCGTTTGGTAAAGTCACAAGTTCGATCGAAAGCCCGTTAATTTGCGGAAAGTTGTCGCGAACAGCAGGCGAAAGATTGTCGGAAATTATTGAGATCGCTCTGGAAGTTGTTCCGCTGAAATAGTTTTCGAGGACGACCTTGATTATCTCACGCTGCGCTTTTGCCACTTTTGCCGAAACCGCGGGAGCGCTCAGGCTCGCGTTTTCGCCGGTTTGAGCACTCGCGTCAAATATTAAAAAGACAAAGGCGATCAAAATCGATGCACCTAATGTGCGGAGCGTGAAATTCATAGGGATCTTATATGACTATTCGTTGCCGCATTCCAATAAAGGGCGAAGCGCTTTCGCGATTCGCCCTTTATTGAGATTTACCGAAATTTATAAAAGTTTATCGATCTCGCGCGAGATCGGAATAGAAATATCCGTGTTCGGGTCGATGCCGCTGAACGGCTCTGTTGCCAGCTTTCCGGTTTTGTCCAAAATGACGAAAGACGGAAGCTGATCGATATTAAATTTCTTGAGCGAAGTCGCGCCGTCAGAATCGCGAAGAATGGTCACCGAAAGCTTGTTTTCGGCTGCAAATTTTCGAATCTCATCGTCGCTCGCGTAATTCTTCGATTTTTCAGAAGTGGAATCCGCCGAGATGAAATAAAAAACAACATCGCGCCCGGCATATTTCTTTGCCAATTTGTTTACAAACCCCGCCTGAGCGTTTGAAAGCGGAAGCCATTGCGCTCCGATCGCCAAAACGACCACCTTTCCTTTCTGTGCGTTTAGATCGATCTTATCGCCGTCAAGAGAAGAAAAAACGACACTCTGCGCAGACGCGCCGAATGCAAAAACCGCCAAAAGACCCAGAGCCGCTGACAATAATTTAAGTTTTTTCATATTTTTTTTAGTTTAGCGCCAAAATCGGCAGTTATATGATGCAGAATTTGCCCAACTTTACTGCTTCGGATCTAGGACGATGTTATCGATCAGCCGAACATCTCCAAATCTAACGGCGGCAGCAACCAATGCACGGTTCTCGCCGATCCGTTCCAGAGGTTCAAGCGTCGTATTATCGACAACCGCGATGTAATCGATCTTCGCCAGCGGTTCGCTTTCGATAGTTTTTTCGAGAATGTCATGAAGCGCGGCGGCGCTGCGTTCGCCCCGATTAAATGCGCTGCGAACTTCCTTCAGCGCTCTATAAATTATAGGTGCGGCAGCTTTCTCTTCGTCGGTCAATCTGGCGTTTCGCGAAGACATTGCCAAGCCGGAATCTTCACGAACCGTCGGGGCAACAATGATCTCTGTGTCGAAACCGAGGTCTTTGGTCAATCTTTCGATCACGGCAACCTGCTGCGCGTCTTTTTGACCGAAGAAGGCGAAATCGGGTCTGATCGTGTTAAAAAGGATCGTTACAACAGTTGCGACACCGCGAAAATGTCCGGGACGAGCCGCGCCTTCGAGTGTTTCGGTTAGATTTTCAACATAAACATAGGTTGAAAAATTTTCACCGTAGATCTCGTTCTCGTCGGGTGCAAAAATATAATCGACCTGATAATCGGAAAGTGTAGCCGCGTCGGCGGTCAGGTCCCGCGGATATTTCTTGAAATCCGAGCCTTCATTGAATTGCGTCGGATTTACAAAAATGGAAACGATGACGACATCTGACATCTGCCGCGCTTCCTGAACAAGCGAAAGGTGCCCCTGATGCAGTGCGCCCATCGTCGGAACAAAACCGATCGTTTTATTCTCGCGCCGGATCTTTCTCGTCAGGGAAGCCAGTCTTTGCCGGCGGTTGATGATTTCCATTGTTCTATTATCTTACTTTCTAACGTTTGAAATCGGAGAAAATCATATTTTCACCAGTCTTTCTAAGACTAGCTTTTTTTGCTCAGTTCCAATGATCTCGCCATTCAAATTTTACCAAACCACCATATTTACGATTCTATCTCGTTAATATCGACATCTTTCGGCAAACCGTACGATTCTTTCTCATTGGGATAGGACCCGTCCTTTACGTCTTCGATCCATTTTGAAACCGCTTCGTTCATTACTTCGCGAATATTCGCATATTGCCGGACAAAACGGGGAAGTCGTCCAAAACTCAGACCGATAAGATCGTGAAGCACTAAAACTTGTATATCGCATTCGGTACCCGCGCCGATTCCGATAGTTGAAATCGCCAGTTCTTTTGTAACGATTGCGGCAATCTCGCGCGGCACGAGTTCCAACACGATCGCGAATGCGCCGGCTTCTTCGAGAAGTTTTGCGTCTTCGATAAGTCTTTTCGCGGCTTCGGCGGTTTTCCCCTGAACGCTGTAACCGCCAAGCTTATGAACGCTTTGCGGCGTTAAGCCGATGTGTGCAACGACCGGGATCTCTTCGTCGACAAGCCTTTTCACCAGCTGCACGCGGTTTCTTCCGCCTTCCAGCTTAATGGCTTCCGCACCGCCGTCCTTCATCAGCGTCAGCGCGTTTCGCACCGTCGTGTTTTCGCCCGTATGATAACTTCCGTACGGCATATCGGCAACGATAAGTGCGTTGCTTGCGCCGCGTTTTACCGCTTTTACGGCGGACAAGATCTCGTCCATCGTAACCGGAATCGTGTTTCCGTAACCATGGATGACGTTTCCCATGCTGTCGCCAACTAGGATGATCTCGACACCGGCTTCATCGACAATTCTCGCGGAAGGATAGTCGTATGCAGTCAAACAGACAAGTTTTTCTCCGCGTTCCTTTGCTGCACGCAGCGCCGGAACATAAATTTTTTCCGGCTTGTCCGGCTTTAAATATGCCATATCTTAAAAGGGTTAAAGGGCAAACGGTAAAAAACTAAAAAGTTTATTGAAAATTGCTTACGTTCTCATTTTGAATAAAGCTTCTGAATCGAAAAGTATCTCCGCCCGAAGTCGGTTATTGAACGGATTGTACAGCGATTCCACTTTTCATTTCTCACCTTTCATTGCCAGTCTCACTTTTTCAGGCAGTGATGATCACCGCCTTCATGCCCGTAAGTTCAGTAAAATCTTTTGTATAGATCGTGTCAACATTTCGCACGCTGCCGATGACCTCGGCGATCTCCTGCGAAGAGATAAATCCTTCGTCGACGTGCGCTATCGCCCATTGCGAAATATGCATTGCTTTATTCAACGTTGTCTTCAAAAGCTCCAGATATTGCGATTTGGTTTCGATCGAATCTCCGATCTTTCCGACCTGTTTTTGCTCAAAATCGCTCCAGAACTGGTCGTTTCCGCGAAGCCATTCTTCTCGCCATGCAGTCCACGCCATAAAATGCCGAGGACTCTGAATATGCGCCGGCGGAAGCTTTAAAAACATCAGATCAGCCTGATTTTCCGCTATGAAATCGTCCGCGATGATATTTGAACAGCGGTTCTCCGCGCCGTTATTTACCGGTTCGGGAAAAACGCTCCAAAGACGTTTAAAAACAGTAGAAAGCGGTTGGCGCAGTTCCAGAGTATCCGGCTCGAATGACAAAACGTAATCGCCGACGCCCATTGCGATCGTTTTCGCAATCGCCCGCGCGGTCGGCGACGAAATATGTTCAATGTTTTGTCGAACGTTATCAAACCACCACGAATCGGTTTCGTTAAACCAATTTCTGAGCGCCTCATTTTGCAGGCGGTAATGCGGGACATATGCATCGCTGAGAATTTCCGAAACCGTTTCTTCCGTTAAAAATTCCGAATTATTTTCGATCACGGCAACAGATTTCACCCAGGCACTTTTCGCAAAATCGTTCGATAAAACACGCGAATTCCAGCGCTTCAAATAGGCGCCGAGCGCGGGTTCACCGCAAAAAGGAAGCAATGCGGTTTTATATTTCAACCGGCGGAGAATGTTCAATTCGAAGGCGAGCCAGCCTTTTGCAGTGTTTCGGGAAACATTTAACATAGGATCTATTCTGCCTCGGCAAACGAACGCAGCTCGGGAAGTCCTTCGAGTGATAAAAACACCTTAACGACGCGCGGATCAAATTCGATCCCAGCCCATTCGCTCAAATATCGCTTGGCTTCAGATGCGGAAATCGGATCACTATACGGTCTGCTGTCCGTCAATGCGCAAAACGTATCGGCAACACGCAGAATTCGCGCTGCAAGCGGAATTTGATCATGCTCGAGCGCGTCCGGATAACCGGTTCCGTTCCACCATTCATGATGCCAGCGGATAAGAAGCTGAACAGCGCGGTCGAGTCCGCGTTTTGCCGCCTCCTGTTCACCGATAACCGGATGACGCTGCATGTCCAAACGTTCTTCGTGGCGAAGAACTCTGGGACTGCGAATGTAGTCGCGATCCATTACAAGTTCGCCGATGTCGTGTATCAAAGATGCGCGGCGAAGCGAACTCCGGTCGTGCTCCGCCATATTGAAACGCTGTGCCAAGGCATCGGCGATCGCCGCGATCCGCTCTGCATGCGGATGCGCGTAACCTTCGAATTCGTCCATCGCTGCTGCGATCTTTGTTATCCGATCTTCAAATTTCGGCTCGACCGCCGCGATTGCTTCCATAAATGGCGAACTCTTATACAGTTGGAACAAAAAATGCCGGTGCCGATCTTATGAAAATGAACACACGAGGGCGATGACGGCAATTTAAGAAAATTTTGACTGCGACGAAATAGAACTCGAACATTGTAACCCGAAATCGGGCTTGATGTTAATTTGCGCCGAAAAGTTTTTAGTAAACGTCAAAAATTTAAGCTAAACTCTCAAGCAGCTTTCTGGCTTCGATGTCGTTCGGTGTTACCGACAGTATCTTGTTGAGTTCGCCTTCCGCGCGTTTGCGCAGACCGATATGAACGAAAAGTTCCGCGAGCATCATTCGAAACATTGTATTGTTCGGTTCGATCTTGATCGCAGTTTGAAGTTCCGATTCTGCCTGATGCAGATTTTTCTGCTGAAATGAAAGCGCTTTGCCGTAAAACGCGTGGTATTTTGCAATTGAACTGTCGTAATGAACCGCGCGGGCAAAAAACGGGATCGCTTCGACGTATTCGTCTTCGTCCAACAGGTTCATTCCCCATTGGAAGTTTTCCGCAGCTTTTTCTAATTGTTTATTGAGATTGATCTGCTGCTCCGACATTCCCGAATCAGCCCGGGATTTTTGTTCGGCAAGCTCTTTTCGCATTTTAAAATTATAAAGATCGCGCGATTCTTTTTCTTTCAGCGTTTCATAGGCGTGCGCAAGATGCGTGAACGCCGACTGGACGCGAATGTGAAGTTCCTCGTTCTTGTGAAAAAGATCGGGATGATATTTCTTCGCCTGTGCGAAATAGCTTTGTTTAATGGCGCTGGTTTCCGCTTCGGTTTCAACGCCGATCGCTTCGTACAGGGTCGATGCGGCTTCGATGCGCTCCAAATACTCGTAAAGTTTCTGCTCGTCTTCTATCGCTTTAAGTGCGTCCTCGACTTCTTTCGAGCTCTTGTCCGGCAAACTTTCGGGTTCCGAGATTGCGGTGTCGAGAACGTTTACTTCGACATCTTTCTCAATTCGCGATAATTTGGCGCCCAGCATTTCCTCAATTCTGCTTTCGGATATTACGGAATTCCAATTTTTGCGGTACAAAAATCCGCCCATCCAAAGCGTGTAAAGAATTTTTCTCGTTGAATTTACGGGCAATCCGCTGATGGTGTCGATTTGATCCAGCGTCAAAAATCCCTGATCGAAACGGGAAAGAACGAACGCTTCTTCGGACCGAAGATCAAGATGAAACGGCGATTCAGGTTTGATGCCGAAAGACTCTTCGCCGCTCGAGAATCGTTCGGCAGTTTCGAGCTCAGATCTGGAGCGCGCGAATTCGATCAAAATACTCGGCAGGTCGATCTCAAGATGAAGATCGTTCTTAACACGCGTAAGCGAGCTGAACATCCATTCGCCGTCATTCCATGCGAGCACGTCGTTAAATATCTGCGACAACTGTTTAAGTGTCGTGTCTCTGATCACCGGCGCGGTCGCTATCTGTTTTTCAATAAGGTACGTTGCAAACTCAACATCGTTTGCGAAGTTTCTAATTTTAGATAACTCATCATTCGATAAAATGTTATCCGAGACCACAAAGTTGAACAAACGATGCTCGCGAAGATTTGAAACGGCGAATACTGCAGTTCCTGACTCTAAATAAACGATCATTTTTCGTTCATTATTACTAAATCGCAAAGAGCCGCTTAAACCTGCAAGGCTGAATTCTGTCAGCAATTCTGCCGGCGAATGGCTCGACAGACTTCCTTTTATTTCGAGTTTATTTTGGGTTGTCATCAGTTTTTTTTCGGTGGAAGGAGGTTGGCGTTTTCGGATGGCGGTTAAACTAACCATAAATATATTAACAAAAATGCGGCGACTTTGTTAAGTGATTTATTTTTCACTTTTAAGAAGTTTTTCTGCATTGCCAAGTTTGGTTGACGATTTCCTGTAAACTTGAGAAAGTTTTCGAAGATAATTTTACGAGCACAAAACCGTTCGGTTTTGGTAAGTTTATGCGAAATCAAAACATAGAGATCCGCGAAGTCGAAACTTTTGAGGAAATGGACGAATGCCTGGAACTGCAGCGCCGTGTTTTTTCGTTCTCCGATATTGATGTTTCTCCGCGGCGGCATCTTGTGGTCACAAAACAATCCGGCGGCTTTACGCTCGGTGCATATGACGGCAAAAAGATAGTCGGATTGACGATTACAGTTCCGTCGTTCACCGGGCATAAGCGTGCGTTTTATTCGCACATGGCTGCCGTTGACCCAGATTATCAAAGCTTCGGGATCGGCGCCGCAATGAAGTGGGCACAGCGTGAAAGAGCGTCGAGCGTCGGCGTCAATTATATAAAATGGACATTTCAGCCGGTTCAGGCGCGTAACGCTTTTTTCAATCTGGAAAAGCTTGGAGCCGTTATAAAGCAATATGTTCCAAACTTTTACGGTACGGGATTTACGACTATCGGTGCGAAGGCAGATCTCGAAAGCGATCGAGTTTACGCCGAGTGGGAGTTAGACAGCGAAAAAACATTAGCTTTTTCAAAGAATGAAAAGTTTACCGAAGCCGGCGATGTCGTCCGGACGATCGAAATTCCAAGCGGTTGGAACGAACTGCTTGAATCGGACATTAAAAAGGCGGAACAGGAGCAGGAACGGATCAAGCGCGAATTTCAGGAAGCATTTGCTGCCGGTTTGATCTGCAAGGGCTTTCAGCGCGATACCGAGCATCCGAAATATTTGTTTTATAAGAGCTGAAAAAGCTGTTCGTTTTTCGTGAGAACATTGTAAAGGCTGGTGAAGGCGATTTTAAATGCATAATTTCACGATCGATTCCGACATTCGAAAAGCCGAAACGCTTCCGTCCATTTTTTACACGGACAAGCGCAATTTCGAACGATCAAAAGATAAGATCTTCGCACGAAGCTGGCAGCTGGTCTGTGCAACAGACGAGATCGAGAAATTAAAACCCCAGATCATTTTGCCTGATTTTCTCGACGAACCGGTCTTGATTACAAAAAACAGCGCCGGGTTCAATTGTCTTTCAAACGTCTGCACGCACCGCGGCAACATTTTGATCGACGATCCTTGCGATGCGACGGGAATCAGATGCAGATATCACGGCAGGCGTTTCGATCTGAACGGAAAATTTCTTTCGATGCCGGAATTTGAAGATGTCGCGAACTTTCCGAGTTCGAAGGACGATCTGACAAAGATCCCGTTCGGTATCTGGAAAAATTTTATTTTCGCATCGATCGATCCGATAGCGCCGTTGAAGGAATTTGTCGGCGTGATTAATGAAAAGCTCGAAAATTTCGACTTTGAAAATCTAAAATTCGAATCGGCGAAAGATTATCGCGTCGCGGCGCATTGGGCGCTTTATTGCGAAAATTATCTCGAAGGTTTTCATATCCCGTTCGTTCATCAAGGGTTGAACGACGCATTAGATTATGGAAGTTATGCGACCGAGACGTTTTCTTATTCAAGTTTGCAAACCGGATTCGACCCTGAAGGAAACGTAGCCGCGCAATATTTTTTTATTTTCCCCAATCTGATGTTTAACTTTTATCCATGGGGATTGTCGATAAATATTGTAAAGCCTGAAAAAAGAGATCGAACAACGGTTTCTTATTTGACGTTTGTCAACGACCGATCAAATCCGAAACAGGGCGCCGGGGCGGACCTTCACACGGTTGAACTGGAAGATCAAAAAGTCGTCGAAGCCGTTCAAAAAGGTATCAATTCGCGGTTTTACGACAAAGGCAGATATTCGCCTTCGAAAGAAAAGGGAACGCATCATTTTCACCAATTGATCGCGAAATTTATGAACCGATAAGGATGGATTCGGCAACGAATCCGGAACAGCGGAACCCGTTGGATCGGCACGATCTGAGTTAGATTTTTTATGAATTCCGAAAAGTCAGCGAAAACGAGAGCGTCGGCGCGAATCAAGGAACTGCGCGCTGAGATAGACCGACACAATGAACTCTATTATCAAAAGAGTGCTCCGGAAATTTCCGATGCGGAATTTGACGCTCTTCTTGCAGAATTAAAACGACTCGAGGGCGATTATCCGGAGTTCATCACGTCCGACAGCCCGTCACAGCGTGTCGGCGGACGCGCGGAAGGTTTTTTGCCTTTTCGACACCTCGTTCCGATGATGTCGCTCGATAATTCATACAATATCGAGGAACTTCGAAAATTTGACGAACGCTGCCGAAAATTAGCCGACGGACGGGAGTTCGATTATGTCGCCGAACTAAAGATCGACGGACTTTCGATCGCTCTGCATTATGCGCACGGAAAATTGATCGCCGG
This sequence comes from Pyrinomonadaceae bacterium, assembly GCA_026129865.1. Classification (GTDB taxonomy): domain Bacteria; phylum Acidobacteriota; class Blastocatellia; order Pyrinomonadales; family Pyrinomonadaceae; genus JAHCHG01. The sequence continues at coordinate 350,746 of JAHCHG010000002.1, read as the reverse complement.
CGCAACTCGCGGAGACGGCGTTACCGGCGACGACGTTTTGAACAATGTTAAGACGATTCGGTCTATACCTTTAAAATTGAAGGATGGTTCATTTGAACGGATCGAGGTGCGCGGCGAGGTTTTTATGCCGCGGTCCGTTTTTGAAGAAATAAATGCCGAGCTCGAGATGCAGGGCGAGAAAACCTATGCAAATCCGCGAAATTTTGCGTCGGGAACTTTGCGTCAATTGGATTCGTCGATCGTCGCAACTAGAAAATTGGATATGTTTCCGTACGATGTTTTGAGCGGCAACCAAAAAGCGTTCGAAACTCATTGGGAGAATTTTAATTGGCTCGAAAAACAGGGGTTCAACGTTAACCCAAACCGCGAACTTTGCCCCGATATCGAAGCGGTTATCGATTTTTGCGAACGAATGCAGGAACTGCGCGATTCGCTCGATTATGAGATCGACGGCGTTGTTGTGAAAGTAAATTCGGCTCAGCTGCAGGACGAGTTCGGCGCTACTTCGAAAGCGCCGCGCTGGGCGATCGCTTACAAATATCCGGCGATGCAGGCGACGACGATCCTGGAAGATATTCAGGTACAGGTCGGGCGAACGGGCGCGCTGACGCCGGTCGCATACTTGAAGCCGGTTTTGCTCGCAGGCACAACGGTTTCGCGCGCGTCGCTGCATAATGAGGACGAGATAAAGCGGCTCGGATTAAAGATCGGCGATCACGTTTTGATCGAAAAATCCGGCGAGATAATTCCGCAGGTTTTGCAGACGATCGAATCGAAACGAACCGGCGATGAGACCGAGTACGAGTTCCCAAAAAACTGTCCGGTTTGCGGGACGGAAGTTGTTCGCCCGGAAGGTGAAGCCGTAACCCGCTGTCCAAACGAGGTTTGTCCGGCAAAAGTAAAAGCTCGGATCGGCTATTTTGCGATGCGAAAAGCAATGGACATCGAGGGACTAGGCGAGGTTCTGATCGAAAAACTCGTCGATCTCGGGATCGTAAAAACGGTTGCGGATCTTTATGATCTTGAACTTCAAACCTTGGTGGATCTTGAAAGAATGGCGGAAAAATCGGCGCAAAACGTTCTGGATCAGATCGACGCGAGCAAACAGCGCGGGCTTCAAAGATTGCTTTTCGGGCTCGACATCAGACATGTCGGCGAACGATATTCCAAAATTCTTGCAAAGCATTTTCGATCGATCGATAAATTGGCTTCGGCAAGCGTCGAAGAACTCGATGAAATCCACGAGATCGGTTTAGCCGTCGCCGTTTCGGTTCATAATTTTTTCCGGAACCCGCGAAATCAAGAAATCATTGAAAGATTAAAAGCGGCGGGCGTAAAGATGGAAATTGAAGGCGATGGCGCAGCCGGGTTCGACGAAAATTTTGAAGGCAAAACTTTTGTTTTAACCGGAAAGCTTGAACAATTCACTCGCGATGAAGCGTCGCTAATAATCGAAAAAAAAGGCGGAAGAGTTTCATCGTCGGTCAGCAAAAAAACCGATTACATCGTCGCCGGAACGGACGCAGGTTCGAAACTCACAAAAGCCGAAAGTTTGGGCGTAACAGTTCTGAGCGAAGAGGATTTTGAGAAATGGATCAAATAAGAGCCTTCCCGGCGACAATGAAAAATTCGATGTCGATTTAAGGAAACTCATTGTATGTCCTCTAGAAAAGTTGAAAACTTCGCATGAAGACAGAAGTACAACGGATAAATTCTCAAATAGATAAGAGATGCTAGATTGCAATCAAGTTAGATCTATTAGCTTTCATCTTCTATCTACTCTGAAAAGTTATCTCTTTAATTTCCTGGAAATTGCGTTGACGAACTGATTAAGTTCGTTCACACCCATCAGTTTCGCCGAAATCAAAAAAGCAATAGCGGCAAGTCCGATCGGCAGAAAGACTTCTACTAATTTTACTCCAAAACCCGAAACCCCCAAATTCCCGGCGAGAAATTTGTAGGAAAAATAAGCTACGACCGACATTACCGCAGACGCAGCGGCTATTCTCAGGAAAGATGAAAAGATCTCGCCGCCGTTTATGCGGTCGATCTTTCTTTTCATCATAAATGCCAGCGCGAAAAAATTGACCAGCGCGACGGAAGATGTAGCGAGTGCAACGCCGACATGACCGTAGCCGTCGGGATATTCCGGCGAAACACCATAATTTGAAAACAGCTCCATAAAGAAATAACACGCGACAAAATTTACCGCGATCGAAAAGAGCCCGATCACCATTGGGACCTTTGCACTGTCGAGCGCGTAGAAAGCAGGCGACAGGATCTTTATCGCGGCATAACCAGTCAAGCCGATCGAATAAGCGGCAAGCGCGTACGCCGTCATCGGAACGTCCGCAGCGGTAAAGGCGCCGCGTTCGTAAATGAGTCGAATTATCGGTTCACCGAGCACGACCAGCCCGCAAGCCGAAGGCAGCGTCAATAGAAAAACGAGTTTGATGGAAGACGAAAGACTGTTTCGAAATTCTGCGAAATTTTGCTGACTGGCTAAACGCGACAGCACCGGAATTGAAGCGGTTCCGATCGCAACTCCGAAAACGCCGATAGGGAACTGCATCAACCGAAATGCGTATCCGAGCCATGAAACGCCGCCGTTTATGTCAGTAACGAAGTACGTATTGACCAGAACATTGATCTGCACGGCGGACGTTCCGATGATCGCGGGCGCCATCAAACGAGCGACTTTGCGGACGCCTTCATCGGCAAAACTTAAAACCGGCGAAAATCGGAAACCGATTCGCAAAAGCGACGGGACCTGCATTAAAAACTGCGACGCACCGGCGATCAATGTTCCGATCGACATTCCGATTATCGCCCATTGTGCGGCGTCGCCGGGAAATGCGCCCTTTTCAGTTTTCTCCCAGCCCCCGCCGCTGAGCCAATATGCGATGCCGAGACCGAGAAAAATCGAAGTGATGTTAAAAACCGTCGACGCCGACGCCGGAACCCCAAAATTTCCTTTCGTATTCAAAACGCCCATTGCCAGCGCCGCCATTGCAACGAACAGGATATACGGGAACATTATCCGCGTCAGGGTCGTCGCAAGCGCGGCTTTCTCGGGCGAAAAGCCGTCGGCGATCAAACCGACGATCTGCGGCGAGAATATGATTCCGATGATGGTGATGACGCTCAGCACGACGACTAACGCATTTAGCACCAAACTCGCCAATTTCCAGGCTTCTTCCTCACTTTTCAGGATTTGATAATCGGTAAAGACTTTAACAAATGCGGCGGAAAGCGCGCCTTCGGCGAAGAGGTCGCGCAGCACATTTGGAATTCTGAACGCGACTTGAAACGCATCGTTCAACACGCCGGCTCCGAAAAAATTCGCGAAAACCATTTCGCGAACCAAACCCAAAACGCGCGAAAACATTACGGCGATCGAAACTATTCCGGCAGATCTGGCTACACTTTTTTGTTTCGTTATCGGCTGCGGAGTCAATGAGTCATCGGAGACCGAAGGTTCGGCTAATTCTTCGGGAGTTTCGGACGCAGGTTCTGTCTTTTCGAGTTCGTTCATTTATTTTGCAAAATTCCAAACGCAAAGTTTGCAGTTTCAACAACGGTTTTTCAAGTTGAAAAAGAAAAAGGAGCCGATCTCAAACAAGATCGTCTCCAGTATCTAAAAAACTACAGAATTTGATTAATCGACGCGCCGGTCACGATTGTTCGGATAAATAACGCGCGAGGTTGCAAGTCGGACGTCGATCGGAATATGTGCGTAACCAAGCGAATCTGCACCGCCGAGTTGGCTTTGAACGAGCGACACAAATGAATTTTGGAAATTTCTAAACGAACGAACGCCGCCGCGCTGGTTAAAGATCACGAACAGGAGTTTTCCGCTTTTAGTCTGGATCTCACCGGCAAGTGTGCTGACGCCGCCATCGGTTCTTCCGAGAGTTCCGGTTTTGCCGACTACACTGCCGCGGGCAAAATCGCTGTCGAATCTGCCTTCCAACGTTCCCCGATCGATACCTGCAACCGGCATAATATCCGCAAAGGTCATGTCCATTCGTGCAAGATCGTTTCGAAATGCTCTCAGCAAACTCATCATTGCGCGCGGCGTAACGCGATTAACTCCGAGACCGCTCGATGAGGCGAGAATGAAATCTTCCGGTGCGACATTTGCATTTAGGTGAACAATTCGCGCGACCGCGTAATGACCGCCGAGCATGTCGCCGAGTCGTTCCGATAAAAAGTTGTTCGAATAGCAAAGTGTTGCTTTGACGATCGCCCGCATCGGCGCGGATTCGTGTGAAAATAAAAGTTTAGCCGTGTTCGGAACGGTCTGAACATACATTGAACCGCTGATCGAAACTCCCGGAACTTGTGTGATCTGGCTAAGCTTTACCGAATTGATCAAAAAGTTCGTCCAGGCGCGGGTTGCAGCCGAACTGCGTTTTGCCGGGTCCAATGTTGCGTAAAGATTATTTCCCGCGCGCTGTGCATTGGCGTTGTAATTCATTACAAAATCGCCGGTTACGATAAGATCGCCATTTACCGTCTTTATTCCCAAACGGTTAAGTTCGTGAGCGATCATCACCGCGTGTTCGTAATTAAAAATAGGATCACGACCGGAAACATACAGGTTTCCGTAGAGTGTTCCCGTCGAATTATCGATCTGACCGTCTGTCCAAACATGAGTCGGAAACCGGAAATCCGGACCAAATACCTTCAAGACTGCGTAAGCAGTTGCGATCTTTACATTCGAAGCCGGATTGAATGCTTCCTCCGAGTTATCTTCAACGACGACCCGTCCGTCCAGGCTTTCAATTAAAACACCCGAATAGCCGGGAATATTGACATCGCTTAACGCCGCTATCGAAGTTTTTCGGGCTATCGGCGATGAAACCCCGGTCTTCTTAATTAACGGTGTCGCCGTCGGAATTGCGGCAGTCTTATCAGTTACAACTACTATCGGCTGAAGGAGCGGTTTTTGTTGAGCCCGGAGTTCGGTCGGAAGAACAAAACCGATCGCAATTAAAGCGGTAAACAACACTAGCCCAGTAGATGTAAATATTTTCTTCATAGTAGTTTGGATAATCTTCTCTGGAAGGATGATTTTTTTGACCGTTCTTTCGAACGTGCTAAAAAGTATATCATAAAAATACCGATTCGAATCAAGTTGCGCCTGCATCACCTCTTTCAGCAGCATTTCTTCGATGTCAATTAAGAAAGATTGGATGTCAGCATTAACGATTTCTTATAGCAGCAATCCTATTTAGTTATACACGATCGGGCGATTTTGTGAAAGCTTTTTTCCCAAAGTTTAAGCAAAATTCCGTTCTGCCGGCGGGCGCGGGTCCGGATAGATTGACATTCGAAACCCCAGGCAAAATAATATTTTGTGACAATGCGAAAGATCACAGAACCATTATCGCTCGACGCGATCCGCGATAATCACATAAAAAGATATGACGAAATACGCGCGAAACTCTCGGAATTTCGCGCGATCCGGCAAAACGGCGACGATCTCCGGCTTTGGGAAGAAATGGTGTTTTGCTTTTTTACCGGCGGCTGTTCGGCGAAGATGGGCTTGCGCGCTATCGAAGCAGTGCGACCGCTTTTGATGACCGGTTCGCTTGAAGAATTAACACAGGCATTGGTCGGCGTTCACCGTTATCCCAACGCAAGATCGCGTTATATCGTCGCGTCGAGGGATTTCCTCACTGAACATTGCCGGATGGAGATTCGTAGGACGTTGCAAAGTTTTGATTGCGATCTTCAGCGGCGGGATTGGCTTGCCAAAGAAAAAGGCATAAAGGGACTCGGTTACAAGGAAGCGAGCCATTATTTGAGAAATATCGGTTTTTCCGGATATGCCATTCTTGATAAGCACGTTTTGAATTGCATGTTCGAATTAAAAATAATTTCGGACGTAAAGCCACCAAATACGCGTTCGAGGTATCTAAGCCTTGAAAAAGCTTTAAAAGATTTAGCCCTGACGCTTAAGATTGATTTCGACGAGCTGGACCTGGTTCTTTGGTCATTAAAGACGGGCGAAATATTAAAATAACCGAAAACAAGATCAGCAGGAGGAAAACTTTATGCGATTTCGACGAGCCGGCATTTGGTCATTTGACGTAATTGGTGCGCTGAAGCTTCCGCTTTCCTCTGCGCTGCTGATCTTTTCTTTTGTTATTGCAGGTTTTGCATTCGACGACACAAATCAAAAGGATATTGAAGATCCGCGGGATCTGCTTAAGAAGGCGGAAAAGCTAAAACGGCAGGGACAAATGGCGGAAGCCGAAAAAATCCTTCGCCGCCTGATCAAGATCGAACCCGACAAAAGTAAGTCGAAATTACTTTTGGCTTACGTTCTTCTGCAGCAGCGTAAAATAAATGAAGCTTACAAAATATCGCTGAATATCGCGCAGATCGAACCGAAGAACTCATACGCCTTCGCGGTACTCGGCGGTACTCTTTTGAGCGCCGGAGAATTTGAAAGCGCCCGCCTTTCATTCACTAATGCGATTTTTCTCGATCGCGGCGAAGCTCTCGCGTGGGCAGGGCTCGGGATGATCGATTTTTATGAGAACAAGATCAAAGAGAGCTTAGAAAAACTTCGAGAAGCAGTTTATCTTGAATCGAACGAGCCCGATTTTTACTTTGCTCTCGGTCAGGTTTCCGCGCGCGCTGAAAAATACAAGGAAGCGGCACAGGCTTATGAACGCTTTCTGAGCGTCGCAATGCAGAACGATGACGACCGGCGCGAAAGGATTAAGGGGCTAATCAGATTCCTTCGATACCTAGATATCAAAGAATCGCTATATAAAATGGGCGGAGCAGAATCCACAACAGTTCCGTTCAGTCTTGTCGGAAATCGACCGGTGGTCGAAGTAAAAGTAAACGGCGGCGACGAAACGCTTAGGTTCGTACTCGACACCGGATCGTCGATCTCGGTTATTTCAAATGAAACAGCGGAGCGCTTGAAGATCAAAGCCGTAACCCGCGGAGGTCAGGCGCGCGCGCTCGGCGGCGACGGCAAATTTGACATTGTTTACGGTTTTTTGAAAAAAGTTGACATCGGCGATGTTCGTGTTCGAAATGTTCCCGTTTATATACGGGAGTTTCATCACGGATCGCAAACGGTTGACGGGTACATCGGGATTTCGTTGATCTCGAAATTTTTAACCACGGTAGATTACGGAAACCTTACATTTTCGCTCGAGCGTCGAAATCAGAAAAAGGAAAAATCGTCGGAAACTGAAGAGCTTTCTCTTCCGCTGCGGCTTACCTCGAGCGGTTTTTTGAGTGGTCAGGTACAGCTCGAAGGCGTTGAAAACAGCCTAAATTTTATCGTCGACACCGGTGCAAGTATTTCCGTAATTTCCGACGATCTTGCGAGCACAAAAGAAGTTGCCGGTTTTACGCTCGATGAAACGATGCGGGTTATCGGCGCTGCCGGAATAACAGAAAATGTTCCTTCATATATGCTTCCGCGTTTGACCGTTGGACCGCATACCCGGCAAAGCATCCGTGCCGTTGCGCTCGATCTGGATATGATCAATGAAGCGTCGGGCTTTGAACAGGCTGGAATTTTAGGTGGAAATTTCCTAAAAGATTACAGGTTGACATTTGATTTTGAAAATTCAAGAGTAATATTTGTTCCCAACGACAAATAAGGTCAGATTTTTGTTTCAACCTTGATCGGAAGATCTTTTACAAACTCTGATCCGGGAACTTGAGACGAAAAGATGAAATTAAGCTTGTATTTGGAAACATCGGTTGTCGGAGCATATCTGGACAACGGAGACCCGTTTCGCCGCGATCTGACGATCCGCTGGTGGGAACACGAGTTGTCCGAATACGATGCGTACAGCTCGCTTCTGGTCGACAGCGAGATCTCAAGGGTTTCCGAACCTCATCGAACCGGTTATCTCAAGTTGGTAAAACCTCTAAAACAACTCGAACTTTCAGAAGAAGTTGCGATACTTGCGGAAGGATATATTTCGCGGGGAATTTTTCACCGTAAATATTTGTCGGATGCGGTTCATGTTGCGCTCGCGTCGTTTCATAAGATCGATTATCTCGTTACTTGGAACTTCGGGCATATCGCAAACGTTCGAAAGCAAGCGCGAATAAGACTTTTTAATACCGCGGCGGGATTCTTTTCACCTGCGATCGTCACTCCTGAATTTTTAGTTCACAGTCTTTAATCGAGTGCTCGGAAACTTCGAGAGTTGACGATTCTCACAAACCATTGAACAATTGTATCTAAGATGTACAGACGCCCGATTTTTTTAGAAGCGCTGCTGAAAATACGCGAAGACATGGCGCGTGAAGCCGATTACGATGTCGACCTTTTTGCCGAAAGGGTAAGATCCGGCTCGTTTGCCGTCAGCTCGGAGCAATATGACCTTTCCCTGCCCGACGAAGAAAAGCAAAGGTCGAAGAAAAATCGAACAGTCAAAGACGTTTCTTGATGGAGCAAATGCCGGAGATTGACTAACGGTATCTGCTGCCGTCTGATTTGTTCAGCGAACAACCCCCAATAATGCGAAGCTATTTCTTCTCGATAGCATTGATCGTTTTGCTTGCCGCAGTTTCCGGCGGCTATTTTTTCAATGAATATTGGAAACACCGGTATGACGCGCTGATCGCGACCCAGGCAAAGATCTACAAACTCGATCCGGCGCTTGTTTGGAGCGTTATCTATGAAGAAACATATTTCAGCGCGTGGAAGATCGGCGCCGCGGATGAGATCGGTCTGATGCAGGTAACGCCGCTGGTTGCGCGCGAATGGGCGAAGGAAACGGGGTTTCAGGAATTTGAAAAACAAACTGCCGAAAATGTCGTTGAGTTTATCCGCGATCCGAAGCGCAATATTCAGATCGGCTGTTGGTATCTTGAAAAGCTTCGAACAAATTACAGAGATTATCCGGCGGAAACAGCAATGACGCTTGCCGCCTACAACGCCGGTGCGAGCCGCGTCGAACAATGGACGCAGTCGAAGGAACAGGCAGCGCGTTTGCCGGCGGAAGAATTTATTTCAAAGATCGATATTCCTTCGACGCGCGCATACGTTTCGTCAATTCTCGAACGTTATCAAAATAACAAAGGTAAGATCATATCTTCAGAAAAATAATTTCTTGATCATTTTTTCTTTTCACGACATTCGAATATGAAAATTTTGACGGCGAAATATGTTTTGCCCGTTACATCCGATCCGATCGCGAACGGTGCAGTCGCCGTGGAACGAGACAAAATTGTTGCGGTCGGTGAAAAAATGGCGATACTGCGTCGTTTTCCCGATGCCGAAATCGCTGATCTTTCGAACTCGGTCATTTTGCCGGGACTGGTTAATTGCCATTCTCACCTCGAATTAACGATTATGCGCGGTTTCCTCGACCGGTTCGATTCTGATTTTTTCAAATGGCTGATAACCCTGACCAATGTCCGCCGAGATAGGTTAACTCCGGAAGACATCGAGATTTCCGCTCAACTTGGTGCGTTGGAAGGCGCCGCCTCTGGGACAACGACATTTGCGGACATCGGAAGAACGGGTCGCGCAGGTTTGAATGCTCTGAAAAAAGCCGGGCTGCGAGGAATTGTTTTTCAGGAAACCGAATTTTCGCCGGAAAATAGAACGGCAGAATCTGACTTTAAGTCTTTGAAAGAGAATTTTCTCGAGCTTCGATCCGATGAAAGCGAACTTGTCCGCGCCGGTTTGTCGTCGCACGCGCCGTACACCGTCAGTCCGAAATTGTTTGAGCTGATCGCAAAATTTGCCTCCGATAATAAGGTAAAGACCTCGATCCATGCCTCGGAATCTGACCAGGAAGAAATCTTTATGAAAACCGGAAAAGGTTTTTTCCGCGAGATCTTTCAAAAAAATCAAATAGAATGGTCCGCGTCGGGCGTTTCGGCGGTGAAGTTTTTAGAGCAAACCGGCGCTCTTGCCGCTCAGCCGCTGCTTGCACATTGTACGAAGGTATCCAGCGAAGATCTTGAGGTCATTTCAAAAACGGGGTCGAAGATCGCTCATTGCCCCAAATCGAATGCAAAATTCGGGCATGGCGTCGCGCCGCTTCAGTTGTTTTTGAAAAATGGAATAAGAACGGGACTAGGGACGGATTCGATGGGAAGCAATAATTCGTGCGACCTGATCGAAGAAGCCAGATTTGCTTCGCTTTCGGCACGTTCGCGGTATCAAACTTTTCTCGAAAACCGCGAAATGATTGAGCTGTGCACGATCGGCGGAGCGCGGGCGCTCGGTTTGGAAGAAGAGATCGGTTCACTCGAACCCGGTAAACAGGCAGATCTGATCGCGCTGTCGCTCGATCATCCGTCGATGCAGCCGGTAAATGAAATTCACGCGTCGCTGATATTCGGGGCAAGTTCGCGCGACGTTTTATTGACGATGGTCGCCGGGAAGGTCGTTTATGAGAACGGTCGTTCAACGACCGTCGATCAAAAAGAATTGTCTGAAAAGATCGGAATTGCTGCAGCGAAAATGGTCTAGCCGCGGTTGAGCTTTACCAGGACAAACCCATAAATTGCCAAATTTAACAGCAAAACACCGATCGCGAGAAAAATATGCATCGACGGTCCGATGTCGAGATAGATTAACGACGATGCGTAATGATCGATGAATCCGCCGCTGTATCCGGACTCGCCCGCCATTGTTCGAAGGAACATTTCCAGATACGTCAAAGGGCAGATCATTGCAAACCATTGAACAATAAATGCCCAGATAACCGCCGGGATATGAAAATAAACGAACTTAATGGATCGAATAACAAGCAGACCGCCGAATGCCGCGAAAATGATAAAGATCAAGTGCGAGATCAGAACCGCGTCTGCTAGAAATCCATATATCATTTGGCTTCATCAGCTTGCAGCGATCTTTGCATCTCGCTTAAAAGCTGATCCGTCGTCCATTCGTTTCCGCCAAAGATCTTTGTGATCTTGCCGTCGGGACCGACGACAACGGTTCGCAGCGAATGGTTAAACTGCGTCTTGTCCTTTTCATCAACTTCGTAACGAAGTCCGAACGAGTCCGCTATCTTTCGAATATCCTTGTCCGGACCGGTCGCAAGCTGCCAAAGGTCGGGACCGGCTTTCGAATTTTTCCCGAGATAACCCGTACGATATTCTCTCAGCTTTTCCGGAGTGTCGGTTGCCGGATCGAACGAAATGCTTAAAAGTCGAGCTTTATCCTTCATAACCGGATCTTCGGCTAATTTATTCGCGGCATCGGAGAAATTTTTTGACATTAAAATGCAGTATTCCGGAAGCGGGCAGCGCGAATAAATGAACGTTATCGCGAGCGCTTTGCCGCGAAAATCCTTGGGCGAAATTTTTTTCCCGTCCTGATTTGTCAACGTAAAATCAGCCAGTTCCGACCCAACCTGTGCAAAATTTTCGTTTACCGGAGGCGCCGGGCGGTCGGGGTTCGGCGCCGCGACGATCGCTATTCTTTCGAGCCAATATTTTGCATTTGCGTCATCAACGACCAATTCGGCGCGGATCTCGGCGCCGGGCGCAAGATCGCCCCAAACCCAATCTTCGCGGATCGGAAAATCCATTGTCATCGCTTCCATGTAACCGTCGATCTTCTCGTGTTTTATGGAAGCTTTGCGGTTTTCTTTGTCAACGGAAAGCACTTCTCCCTTGAGCGGATAGCGCTTAACCTCGCTGGTTACCTGCTTTTCGCAAGCAGCAAACAGAATCGCATGCAGAATTAATAGATATAGTATTTTGGGCTTCATATTAAACATCTCTTTAAGGTTTCTTCTTGATTTTGCGCGAAAAGAGGGTTGATGGCAAACAATGGCGCAGTTGTTCCTCCGGGGAGAAAGTTTTATAAATAGCCGGATGGCAAAACGTTTGAATTCGGTGTAACTTTAGGTAAATCAAAAATAGTTTAATTAAAAGTTTCGCCTTAAGATCGCGCGAAAATATTTAATTTTTAAAATATGACAGTCAAAATGAGTGAAAAACGAGCTGAAATTCTGAGCGGAAAAGAGATTTCCGAGGAGATAAAAGCGGAAGTCGCCGAGGAAGTTAAGCGGCTTGAACACGATCACGGATTTCGACCGGGATTAACCGTTCTCCGCGTCGGCGTAGATAAAGCTTCGGAGGTTTATGTCGGTAACAAGGTCAAGACGTCGAAAGAACTCGGAATTCGATCGGAACACAGGCATTTGCCGGCTGAAACAACCGAACAAGAGCTGCTTTCTATGATCGAATCATTGAACAGCGATGACGACGTTGACGGAATTCTTGTACAGCTTCCGCTTCCATCGCATATCGATGAAAATAAAGTTCTTGCGGCGATCGCGCCGGAAAAGGATGTTGACGGGTTTCACGCAATTAACGTCGGATATCTTTCGCAGGGACGCGAAGCGCTTGTTCCGTGCACTCCCGCGGGCGTGATAGAGATTTTAAAACGAAAGAACGTTGAAATTTCGGGTAAACACGCCGTCATTGTCGGGCGCAGCAACATCGTCGGAAAGCCGATGGCGCAGCTGCTTTTGCAGGAAAACGCGACCGTTACGGTTTGTCATTCGCGAACAAAAGATCTTCCTGCGATAGCGCGCCAGGCTGATATTTTGGTAGCAGCGATCGGACGTGCCGGATTTATTACTGCCGAACATATCAAGGAAGGTGCGGTCGTTATTGATGTCGGAATAAATAATTTCAGTGATGCCGGAAAAGCATCCGAAATGTTCGGTGAAGACGAGATCGAAAAACGGCTTCGAACGATCGAAAAACGCGGTGCGACGCTGGTCGGAGACGTAAATCCGAAGGACGCGATGCGAAAAGCGGGTAAATTTACACCCGTTCCGGGCGGCGTCGGATTGCTGACTGTCGCTATGCTTATGAAAAACACGGCTGCAGCCGCAAAGCGGAGACGCGGCATTAAATAACTGAAAAATATGACATTTGAAGATTATCAAAACGCGGCAAAAGTTACCGCGCTTTATCCTAACCGGCTTAACAATCTTGAATATCCGACGCTTGGGCTCACCGGCGAAGCCGGCGAAGTGGCGAATGTCGTCAAAAAAATTCAACGAGATTTCGGCGGAGAAATAACGGACGAGATCCGGGAAAAGCTGAAAGACGAACTTGGCGACGTGCTCTGGTATATTTCCGCCTGCGCCGATGAGCTTGGAATCACTTTGTCGGAGATCGCCGGGTTTAACGTCGATAAGCTTGCTAAAAGACATTCGGTTTCTAAAGCATAATTTTTATATTAGGATGCTGAAAATCGGTCTTACAGGTTCGATCGCGGTTGGCAAGTCATTTGTTTTAGGCGTGTTCCGCGAATTGGGAGCTTTTGTTCTCGACGCCGACGAAACCGCCCGCGAGGTCGTCATGCCGGGCACCGTCGGTTTGGTGCAGATCGTCGAAGAATTCGGTGCGCAGGTATTGACCGAGTCCGGCGAACTTGACCGCCCAAAACTTGGCGCGATCGTTTTTTCAGACGAGCAAAAACGGCAACGGCTCAATGCGATCGTGCATCCATTGGTTTACAACAAGCAAAACGAATGGCTTGCCGAATGCGAACTGGAAGATCCGAACGGAATTGCCGTGGTCGATGCGGCTTTGATGATCGAATCGGGCGGCTACAAGCGCTTCGACAAACTAATTGTTGTTTGGTGCGACGCTGATATACAATTGAAGCGGCTGATGTTACGTAATAATTTGAGCGAAACGGAAGCATTAAAACGAATTAACGCTCAAATGCCGCAGGAAGAAAAAAAGAGTTTCGCAGATTTTTTGATCGACACCAGCGGCGGATTCGAAGCGGCGACCGATCAGGCAAAAGCTGTCTTTGAAAAGCTTAAGAGATATCAGCGCAGCGTCCCGGTTCAATAAAATGGTAAAGCAATCGCAGAAATTCAGACGAATTTTGAAAAACGGATCGACCCGTTTGGTCGTTTTTTTGCTTTTTGTCGCGCTATTTGCCGTTTCCTGCAGCGAACTCGATAAACCGGTTGTCGAGCCGTATTACGCGGAATCGCCGGCGCCGCCGAAGCAGGAACTTCGCTGGAGCAACGGAAAAATGCCGAAGTCTTTCGACCCGGCGCTTGCCGCTGCGCCGCCGGAGACCGATATCGTTCGTGCAATTTACGAAGGCTTAACGGAAACCGATCCGAAGACTTTAAAACCGATTCCGGCAACTGCTGAAAAATGGAGCGCGGACGAAGAAAACCTGGTTTGGACGTTTCACCTGAGACCGAACGCGAAGTGGTCGAACGGAGAAGCCGTTTCGGCAGCTGATTTCGTCCGATCATGGAAACGTCTGGCTGAAAAAGGCGATGAACTGTCGCATCCAAATTTGATCGAAAATATCTCCGGGGTCGAATTCGCCAAACCCGATAGCGAAAAAGAATCGAAAAACGTAGATTCGATCGAGCTTATTCCAAAACCCCAAACGCCGGATTCACCGATCTTTAAGGATCAAAAGCCTTTGTCTTCGCAGCAGACCGATTCGAAGTCCTCCGCCGGTGATCCGAAGAAAACCAAGGAAGCGGCGACCGAGAAAGTTGTTCCGGGTGAGATCAAGAAAGCCGCAGAATTCGGAGCTACGGCGGTAAGCGATCTGATCCTGAAAGTAAAACTAAAACGACCGGACAAAGATTTTCCATCGCTTGTATCGCACCCGATGTTTCGACCCGTTCATTCCGGTTCCAAGTTTGAACCGGGAAACCTCAATGCCGATATAGTTACAAACGGCGCGTTTCGTGTGGCAAGTGTGGGAACGGACGGCGTAACCGTCGATAAATCCGATAAATATTGGAACAGGGAACACGTGAAATTGGAACGCGTTAAGTTCGTTCCGAAAGATACTGCGGAAGAAGCATTGCAGGCGTACCGCGCGGGCGATCTCGACGCAGTTACAAATGCGGAATTTGAACCGTTAGCGCTGAAACTTCTCAAGCCTTACGATGATTTTCAGACTACGATCCACAGCGCGCTAAATTTTTACCAGATCAACGAAAGCAAGAAACCGTTCGACGACCGGCGCGTGCGCGAAGCGCTGACAATAGGGATCGAACGCGAGCGCCTGACCGACGACGAAATGGACGGCTCGACAAAACCGGCGTTCGGTTTTCAGCCGCCGGTTGACGATGGTAAGGACAAGATCAAACAGGATGTTGAGAAAGCGCGAAAATTATTAAGCGAATCCGGTTTTCCGGCAGGCGAAAATTTTCCGCCGATAAAGCTTTTGATCAACAGAAATAATGTTCAGCAGCGAATTGCCCGATCAGTCGCGAAGATGTGGAAAGAAAATTTGAACATCGAAACCGAGATCGTTGTTATGGAAGCCGCACAGATGGACGAAGCTGTCGCCGGCGGAGAGTTTGATATGTACCGGCGCGGCGTCGTACTCCCAACTTCGGATGAAACCGTCAATATGCTTGCTATTTTTTCCCCGCCGAAAGAAACGCGCGAGGTGTTACCCGAAACCGCATATAAAGAACAAAAAGCAAATTCCAATTCGGAGCGACCCGCGACCGCAGAATCTAAAAGCGTCGCCGAAAACCAGGCAAATATTCCAAAACAGCAGCGTTTACATACCGAGAAAGGTGACGCTCCGGTCGAACATGAGGGACTTATTTTAACCGAAGATGAAGCTTTGGAAAGGCTTTTGGCAATTCCGCTTTACTTTCCAACATCATATTCGCTTGTAAAGCCTTACGTCTTGGGCTTTGAAATAAACAGCCTTGACGCCCCATCGCTTCTGGAAGTCAGCATTGATAATTACTGGCAACCGAGCCGCGGCAAAAACGAATCGTAATTGACGCGTTGAAACCTTTTTGCCGAAGAATTGTATAAATAATTGATGAATTGGACGTCTCGCTCGCCGCTTTGCGAAGCGAAAGCCGTTTGATTGAGCAGACTGTAACATGCTAATTTTGTTGAGACACACATATCTCGGCGCGTTCCTCCCCATTTTCTGTAGCTTGGCATTTATTAATCGGAGATTTCATTATGGTGCAAATCAGCTTTAAGCGTTTTAGTTTAGGATTGGTTTTATTATCGCTGTGTGCGTTTTTAGCGGGTTGTTCGGCTGAGGCGAGCGGTAAATATTGGGGCGAGGTCGATGTTCCACAGGATAATACAATGCGATATATCACCGGCTCAGAGCCGGAATCGCTTGATCCGCAGTTTGTTACCGGACAGCCGGAAGCCCGCATTTTGATCGGCTTGTTCGACCGACTGGTCGAATATCATCCGAAAACGCTTGAGCCGATACCGTCGCTGGCAACACACTGGGAGCAAAACGAAGACGGCACGGTTTACACGTTTTATATGCGTAACACCGGCAAGTTTTCGAACGGAGATCCGATCAAAGCGACCGATATGGTTTGGTCGATCCGCCGCGCTCTGTCGCCCGAACTCGCTTCGCGATATGCGTTTCTCGGGTACGATATAAAGTACGGCGAAGCTTACAACGCCAATAAATTCTTTGTAAAAGATAAAAACGGAAAGTTCCTGCTGGAAAAAG
The DNA here is from genome assembly GCA_026129865.1 of Pyrinomonadaceae bacterium. GTDB lineage: Bacteria > Acidobacteriota > Blastocatellia > Pyrinomonadales > Pyrinomonadaceae > JAHCHG01. The sequence continues at coordinate 334,266 of JAHCHG010000002.1, read as the reverse complement.
ACTTCAGCAGCGATCCTAAAAAAGAAGACCCGATCGCCGAAGACAAACCCGCATCGCTGCAGCCCAAAAGTTTGAAAGATCCGGTTTCTGCCGAAACACGCACTGAACCGGATGCCGCTCCCGAGCCTGCCGAAGTAAAGCAAGAGTCGGAGTTTCAGAAATTCATCAATTCGCCAACCCGCTTGACCGTCCCCGGCGACGAAAAGGATCAGGAAAAGGCAATAAAACAAAATCCGAAGCTGAAAGCGGCTTTTGAAAATACGGAATTAGTCGCCGTAACCGCCGAAGATATCGGTGTCGAAGCGGTTGACGATTATACAGTTAGGTTTAAATTGAAACAGTCTGCACCGTATTTTGTCGGATTGCTGACTCACCAATTTTTCGCGGCACTTCATCGTCCGTCGATCGAGAAATTCGGCAAAGAATGGATCAAGCCGGAAAACATTGTAACCAGCGGCGCTTATCGAGTCTCGGTTTGGAAACCTTATGATGAGATGATCATCGTAAAAGAGCCGAATTATTGGGATGCCGCGAACGTAAAACTCGACGCCGTGAAGTTTTATCCGATGGACGAGCAGACGACGATGATGAATATTTATAAATCGGGTCGAATCGACGCGCTCTATAATCACACCGTCCCCGCGCCGTGGAATGAATATATTCGCCAGTACAAGAACGAATATTTGCTTCATCCGGAAATGTCGATCGAATATTACACTCTCAGTGTGAAGAAACCGCCGGTAGATAATCTCAAAGTTCGCCAGGCACTTTCGCTTGCGATCGACCGCGATGCGCTTGAAAAATATCGCAAAACAGTTAAAAAACTCGTGGATTTTACGCCGGAAGGAATTTTTCCAAAGTATGAAGAGGCTAGGAAAAAAGTGTACTCGCGGCTTGCGAAAGAAAATGGAATTAGCGAAGAACAATGGTCAAAACGATATTTCGATCCTGAGCGCGCGCGAAAACTGCTGACCGAAGCCGGTTATGAAGTTAAGGAAAACAACGGTCGTTTTTCCGCTCCGAGTTTTCCGGCGGATGATATTACGATCAGCTACAATACCGCGGAAAGCAATAAAGCCGTTGCCGAATTCGTTCAGGCGCAATGGCGTCAAAATTTAGGAATTACCGTTCCGTTAAAGAATATGGAGTGGAAAACGTATCTTCCCTACCGGTCGAACATCGAATACACCGGTGCGGCACGTGCCGGATGGGTTGGAGATTACGTTGATCCTTTTACATTTTTGAGCCAGTTCTACACACAAACAAACGACAGTTCGACCGGATGGTGGAGCGCAAAATATGACCGCCTGATAGAAGAAGCGAATAATATTGCCGATCCGATGGCAAGATTTGAAAAATTGGCTGAAGCGGAGTTTCTCATGATCTCCGATCAGCCGATAATCCCGCTTGCGACAAGCGGCACAAGCTGGATGAAAAAGCCTTACATTAAGGGCTTTTACCCGAATCCGGGAACGATGCATCCGTGGAAATTTGTTTACATCGAAACCGATCCTGCAAAGTGGGACGAAAATGTTGACAACATTATGTCAACTTCAGATCCTGCCGTCGATGCTCAGGTCGAAGCGCTGATGAGAACCCAGGAACAATTTCAGCAGTCGAAAACATCGGCAAATTCAACGAAGAACATCAATGGCAAAACCGCCGAATAAATAGGAAAAAATGCTTAAATTCATTCTAAAACGTCTGATCATCATTATCCCGATGGCTTTGCTGGTTGTTACGCTGACTTGGGGATTGATCCGGATTGCACCCGGAAATTTTTATTCCGGCGAGAAAAAACTTCCGCCGGCGATCGAAGCGAATATTACGAAGAAATACGGACTGGACAAACCCTGGTATGTTCAATACGGCAAGATGATGTGGAATATTGTCCAGCTTGATTTCGGCGATTCGCTCAAGTATCAGGGGCAATCGGTAAACGAGATCATCTGGCGGCATTTTCCTTATTCGGCGACGATCGGTCTGCTGGCGTATATGCTCGCGCTTTTGATCGGTCTATCGGCGGGAATTATCGCCGCATTGAAGCAAAATTCGCTCTTTGATTATGGATCGATGGCGCTGGCAATGCTCGGTCTTTCGATCCCAAATTTTGTGCTCGGTCCGATCCTTGTTCTCGTTTTCTCATTGTGGCTTTTCTGGGTACCGCCCGCGCGCTGGGGCGGCATCAGCAGTTTGATCCTTCCTGTGATCACGCTTGCGGCGATCTATGCGGCGTACATCGCGCGACTGACTCGCGCAGGAATGCTCGAAGTTCTCCGGTCCGACTACATTAGAACCGCACGTGCGAAAGGATTGAGCGAAAAAACGGTTTTGTTGAAACATGCGCTTCGCGGCGGAATAATTCCGGTCGTTTCATTTACCGGACCGGCGCTCGCGTCGTTGCTCGCGGGAACGGTTGTGGTAGAAAAGGTATTTGCGATCCCTGGACTAGGCAAGATCTTTATTGAATCGGTCTTTAACCGCGATGAACCGCTAACGCTCGGAATTGTTGCTTTTTTATCGATCCTGATCATGGTCTTTAACCTGGCGGTTGATATTTCATACGGATTTTTAGATCCGCGAATTCGCTACGAATAACCCGCAATCGTGCGGGCGCGCATTTTGTGAACGAAACAAGGATCACGGTCTCTTAAAGAAATTGCGAAAAATATATGGCTGACGAAAAGGATATTGTAAAGGGAACATCGCTTTGGAAAGACGCATGGCAGCGGCTTTTAAAGAACAAACTTGCGGTCTTCGGTTTGATCGTAATGGTGATCATGGTCATTGCAGTTACGATCGGTCCGCCGATCCTCCGTTGGGCGACCGGATTAACGCCGTACGATATACCGGCGGACGCCGACTATATCAAAGCGTTTCCGCCTTCATGGCAACATCCGATGGGAACCGACGACGCCGGAAGAGATCTTCTCGCGCGCGTTCTTCAGGGCGGAAGAATATCGCTCATGGTCGGTGTAATTTCGACCTTCGTTTCGCTGATCGTCGGCGTAAGTTACGGAGCGACGGCAGGTTATCTCGGCGGCAAGATCGATAATGTGATGATGCGCATCGTCGATATCATCTATGCTATCCCTTACATACTCATCGTAATCGTTCTTTTGTTCGTTTTCAGCGGCGAAAACACGCCGAATTGGATCGATGCTATTTCGAGCTCATTTGGCGGCGGTGCCGGGTTGAACCAGATATTTTTACTTTTCTTTTCACTCGGACTGGTTTCCTGGCTGACGATGGCTCGGGTTGTTCGCGGGCAGGTTTTATCGTTGAAAAATCAAGAATTTGTCCTTGCCGCACGAGCGACTGGGGTTTCAACATTTAACATCATTTTCAAACATCTTGTTCCGAACACGCTCGGTCCCGTAATTGTTTATGCGACGCTGACCATTCCGTCCGTTATGCTTACTGAGGCATTTCTTTCGTTTCTCGGAATCGGAGTTCAGGCACCGTATGCATCGTGGGGAAGTCTCGCTTCGGAAGGCATAAAAAATATCGCACTGTTTCCCTGGCAGCTTATCTTTCCTGGCGTAACAATGGCACTGACGCTGTTTTCGCTTAATTTCTTAGGCGACGGCTTGCGCGACGCTCTCGATCCGCAAACTCGAAAATTTTAAAAGGATGTTTTTGCAGCAGCACCAATTGGTCACGAAAGAAAAATGATCACGGCAGAAGTTACATTTTCAAAAGAAAACCTGGTCGGATTGAAATATCCGATGCAGTATTCGGGGATTGATTGGCAAACTTATCGAGAAATAGCTAACGAGATCGGCGAAACTCGTTCGTTACAGCTCATTTATCATGATGGGACTTTAACAATTATGCCGATAACCGAGATCCATGAGATGTTGACCATTCTACTTGAAAGAATGGTTGGTCTGGTTTCCCTAACTCTTAGACAAAACATAATTCCTACCGGTAAGGCGACGATACGTTCGAAGCGCCGGAACTTGGGGGTAGAACCGGACGTCTCGTATTTCGTCAGCAACGCAGATATTCACCAGGGTAGAGATCATGTTTCGGACGAGGTTGATATTCCTCCGGATATTGTGGGCGAAATTGATCTTCATAATGCTTCGGACGAAAAGTTCGATATCTATGCAGAGCTTAATATATCTGAGCTTTGGCAATTTAGGAATAGCGCTTTGCGAATGTTCCGTCTTAACGAACTTGGTAAATATGAGGCGATTGAACGCAGTGTCGAAGTTCCAATACTAACAGGTGATATTTTGACCGAATTTCTAAATCGCGGACAAAAAGAGCAGCAATTTGTCATTTTGTCGGACTTCCAAAATTGGCTGCAGGAAAATAAATGAACGAAAAAAACGGAACGATCCTATCGGTCAACGACCTTAAAACTTATTTTCAAACCGAAGACGGAGTGGTCAAGGCGGTTGACGGAATTACATTTGAACTTAAGCGCGGCGAAACGCTCGGCATAGTCGGCGAATCGGGCAGCGGAAAATCGGTGACGAATCTTTCGGTAATGCGGCTGATTCCCGAACCTCCGGGAAAGATCGTCAACGGCGATATTATTTTTGACGGCGTAGACGTTCGCAAACTTTCGATCGAAGAAGTCAGAAAGATCCGCGGAAAGCGGATGGCTATGATCTTTCAGGATCCGATGACGTCGCTTAACCCTTACTTGAAGATCTCGACGCAGCTAATGGAAGTTACGCAGCTGCATCTGGGACATTCGAAACAACAAGCGTACGAACACGCGGTCGAAATGCTTCGGACGGTAGGTATTCCTGCTCCGGAAAATAGGATCGATAATTATCCGCACGAATTTTCCGGCGGCATGCGTCAGAGAGTAATGATCGCGATGGCACTTTCGTGTCAGCCTGAATTGCTGATCGCCGACGAACCGACGACAGCGCTGGACGTTACGATTCAGGCGCAGATCCTTGAATTGATCAAAGATCTCAAAAAAGATCTCGGCACAAGCGTAATTTTGATAACGCACGACCTCGGCGTTGTTGCCGGCATGACCGAAAACATAATCGTAATGTACGCCGGAAAGGTTTTTGAATCGGCGCCGACGAAGGAGCTGTTTGCGACGCCGGCAAATCCTTACACAAAAGGATTGCTTAAGAGCGTGCCCGATCCGGCACACGAAGAGGGAAAACCGCTTTATCAAATTCCCGGATTGCCGCCCGATGTGGCACATCTTCCGCCGGGATGCCCGTTTGCCGAACGCTGCGAACGCGCGGAAGACATATGCGAACGCGAGTTTCCGCCGTTTGTTCAGATCAATGAAAATCATCATTCGCTCTGCCATTTCGCGAAGGAAGTTTATGCCGAGTCCATTAACCAAGGGAGCACAATATCTTAATGACAGAAACTAACGGAAAAAGTTTGATCTCCTTAGAAAATCTGAAGGTCCATTTTAACCTCGGCGGCGGTGGAATTTTGGATAAGCTGACAGGCGGAAGTCCCGTTCCGCGGGTCGTAAAAGCCGTTGACGGCGTTACTTTTGACATCAAGGCGGGCGAAACCCTCGGGCTTGTCGGCGAGTCCGGCTGCGGAAAGTCGACGCTTGGAAAAGCGCTGCTCCGATTGACTCCGATAACCAGCGGAAAGGTCTTTTATAATGGCAAGGATCTCGCCAATTCGAGCGAAAAAGAGATGCGCGAACAGCGCAAGCATCTGCAAATGATCTTTCAGGATCCTTACGCCAGTCTCAATCCCCGAATGACGGTGGGGAATATTATCGGCGAACCTATTCGTACTTTCGGGCTATCCGACGGCGGTTCGGTCGAGAGGAAAGTTCAGGATCTGATGGAAACGGTCGGTATGAGCCGTCGTTTTATTAAGAGATACCCGCACGAATTTTCGGGAGGTCAGCGCCAGCGAATCGGAATCGCGCGGGCGTTGGCGGTCGATCCGGAATTTATTGTTGCCGATGAACCGATCTCGGCGTTAGATGTTTCGATCCAGGCTCAGATAATGAACCTGATGGAAGATCTTCAGACGCAGAAAAATTTGACGTATCTATTCATTTCGCATGATCTTCGCGCGATTCGCCACGTCGCCGACCGCGTTGCGGTTATGTACCTCGGTAAGATCGTCGAACTTGCCGGTGCGAAGGATATTTACGCTGAACCGTTGATGCCCTACACGAAAGCTCTGATTTCTGCGGTGCCGGTTCCCGATCCTGAGATCGAATCGAAACGCGAAAGAATAATTTTGACCGGTGATGTTCCATCGCCGATAAATCCGCCGACGGGATGCCGATTCCACACGCGCTGCCCGTTTGCGATAGAAGATTGTAAAAGGATTGAACCCGAACTTGTCGAGATCAAGCCGAAGCATTACGCAGCTTGTATTCGAATAAGTCCCGAAAATCCTTATATTGAAGAGAATGTATAAAAAAAACGGAGGCATCGAACGCCTCCGTTTTTTCGATTACAATGAATGGCTGCCCGATCTAGTTCGCCGCCGCTCGTGCGAGGTCGCGAAGACTCTTGATCTTGTCATGAGTCGCCTTAACGGTGTTTGCCTGATTCTGCACAACCGAGCGAACGTTTGCCGGAAGATCTTCTTCCAGAGCGTTCTTATAGGCGTTCACGGCAGAATCTTCGCCGCGCTCGCATTCGTTTAAGATCGCTTTTTCATCCTGACCGGTAACTGCCGCTTTCAGATTGATCCAGCCCTGGTGGATCGATCCGCTGACACTTCCCGAATCGGACGGTTCGCCGCCATGTTCGCGAACAAGCGATTGAAGCTCGCCTGCGAACTGCGAACGCTGCTGCGAACATTCATAAAAAAATGTCTTCAGATCGGCGCGTTCAACGCCCTCTGCAGCTTCTTTATAACCGTTTTGCCCGTCTTTACAGGTTTCGATCAAATTGTTAAGTGTTGAAATAATTGTGTCGTTATCCATATTCGTCTCCCTTCCTTGTTTATTGTTTACCTATCTACAAACGCCCGCGGCGTTTTCAAAATTCGTACGGAATAAATGCACCTCCCGTGCTTATCGTTCCGAGCATGTCGCTAAATGGAACGAGCAGCGGCTTTTTGCCCGTCGTGTCTGCCTTCACCGATCTCTTCGATCATCTTTTTGTTGAACGCCGGCAAATCGTCCGGATCTCTGCTCGTAACCAAGCCGCTGTCAACAACAACTTCTTTATCGACCCATTTTGCTCCGGCATTTTCAAGATCTTTTCTAACCGTATGATAAGAGGTCATTTCGCGACCTTTAACCACCTCGGCATTGATCAGGATCCACGGCGCATGGCAGATCGCGGCAACCGGCTTACCTTTATCAAAGAACGACTTAACAAACTTAAGAACTTTTTCTTCGGTTCTTAATAGATCCGGATTCATCACGCCGCCCGGCAAATGAAGTGCGTTAAAGTCGTCTGCGTTCGCCTCATCGAGCGTCAGGTCGACCTGGACGCTTTTGCCCCAGTCTTTTTTGTCCCAGCCTTTTATCTCGCCGCTCTCGAGCGATACGATCTTTACTACCGCTCCGGCATCTTCAAGCGCCTTTTTGGGTTCGAAAAGCTCGCTTTGTTCGAAACCGTTTGTCGCTAATACTGCTACCCGTTTTCCTTCTAATGTCTTATTCATAAGTTCTCCAATCCGATGTCACACATAAGCTATATGTCTGAAATCAATTCAACCGTTGTGTGTAATAGTGGTAACTACAATTTTTATGCCATAATTACTTTCAATCCCAACAAAATTTGAATGCATCGCATAAAATATTGAAAATCCCGTGCGATTAACTCTATCTAGCCAATACGTGCCTTTTGATGATAGGAAATAGCCGTAAAATCAATGCGATGAGCAGTATCAACGGCGGCAAAAAGTAAAAACGATGACGACCAACAATCAGACAAAAGACGCGAATTGGAGTGAGATGCAAAATAATTTAGCCAATCAAAGCGGAGTTTCGGTCGTAACAATTGATGAAAATTCATCGGTTCTTTTACAGTCGAATGACAATTCGATTTGCCAGGTTCTTTACAATTCAAAAGAATTCGCATCAAGCTGTGCCCAATATTGCGGAAAGGCTTATTCAATGGCGACCGAAGCGCAGCGAACGGTCAACTATAAATGTTATGCCGGATTGAACTGTCTTGCGGTCCCGATCAAAAAACAGGACAAGAGCGTTGTTGCGATCGTCGGTCGGACGTTTTTGAAATCGCAGGATTACCGCGAAGCAACTCAGCGCGCTCTCGACGGCGATTGGAAAGATTTTCCCAGAACCAAATTTTTTGAAAATGTAATTTTGAGCGGTTCGCAGGCAAGTCTTGAGGTCGTTGCCGGAAAGCTTGAAAATCTGTCGGAACGCGAACTCGAAATGCTGTTTCGCTTTCTCGAAAAGAAACGTTCGTTAAAAGCTTCGGTTGCCGAACCGGTCGAAACTTCGCCGGCAGCAAAGCCGCAAAGCGAGTCCGAACGTTCGGGCGAAAGGCTTGAATCTCAAACAGATACAAAACATTCCCGCGGTCGCGCTGCGACGGCGCTGATCGAAGAATTTCATCGCTCGGCAGAAAAGAACGATCAGGCGGCGGACGATAAGTTTAACGATGAAGAATCGGTGGTTTGGCGATCGTTATTCGGATCGCTGCTTGATCTTTCCTACAAGGAAGCATGCACCGCGATCCTGCAGTTTCTGCAGCGCCGTTATTCTATTTCATCGCTTGCGTGGCTTGAGCGTTACGAGAATCAGCTCGAAACGATACTTGCGGGTGGAAAATTAAAAGAAACGCCGCTTCGGTTTAAATTTGCCGCGGACGACAAGCGTTTGATCGAAGTTTCAAAGAAAGGACTTCCGCTTGAATTAAAAGTGCGCGTCGGAAAGGAAGAAGACCCGGTTCCGAACCTGATCCAGCTTTATCCGATCGGCGTGGGCAGTTCCATTACGAACGCACTGGTCGTCGGTGACAATATTCGCGATGAAAATACAAAGCGGCATATTTCCAGGTTTTGCCAGCGTATTGCCTCAGATATTGAAATTCTTCATTTGCGCGAACAGCTTTCGCATCGCGAATGGCTCGAACGCGCAGTCCAGGTATTTAATGAAAGCGTAAAACATATCGATTCGGAAGATTTCTGGACAAGTCTTGCGCAGATACTTTCCGAACTTTTGAAGTCGGAACGCAGTTCGCTGCTGATCTTCGACGAAAAATCGGACACGTTCTCGGTCAAGGCGGCAACCGGAGTTCGCGCCGATTTCCTAAAGACCGAGCGAAAGAACATCGGCGAGCGGATCTCCAAGAATGTTTTGAAAAAGGGAAAACCGTACATTCGCCGCGATATGCGTCAGAACGACGTAAATGCCGCTCCGCCGGACTGGAAATACAAATCGAGTTCTTTCATCAGCTATCCGATTAGGATCGCCGGACGCGAGATCGGCGTGCTGAATGTTACGGACAAGACCGACGGAGAAATATTCGACCAGGTCGACCTTGAGCTGCTTGATGTAATTGTCCCGCATCTTGCGGTTCTCATTGACCGCGCGCTTTTGAAGCAAAAAGCCGGCGAATATGAACATCTTTCTGTTACGGATGCGCTGACAGGCTTGCTCAACCGGCGTTATCTGGAGGAACGGCTGACCGAAGAGCTGCAGCGATCGAACCGCCACGGTTACCCTATGAGCTTTATGATGATCGACGTCGATAATTTCAAAAGCTATAACGATAATTTTTCGCATCTCGACGGCGACACCGCGCTGCGAAAGGTCGGGCAATGTCTAAAAGAGATCCTGCGCGGTGCGGATGTTGCCGCACGATACGGCGGCGAGGAATTTTCGATCTTGCTTCCGCAGACGAATTCGTTCGAAGCAGAAGCGATCGGCGAAAGGATCCGGGAAAAGGTCGCGCTGACGCGATTTCCGCATCGTCAGGTAACGGTCAGCATCGGGATAGTCAGCTGTTCGTCGAGTGTTAACTCGGCGCAGGACCTGATCTGGGCGGCTGATACCGCACTCTATGAAGCGAAACGCCGCGGCAAGAATAATGTGCAGGTTTATGAAAACCTGAACATCGAAGAAATCTCGCAGGAAAGGAATTTAGAAAAGAAATACAATTAAAGAACCCCGAAAGGCTCGCTCTTAATCTAATAAAAAAATAGATTTCGCACCCGTTCACTGTGCGCTCTGCCCTTGGGATATTCGTTTAAATTAATGAGTAATCTTGATCTTAGAAAAACCCTATCATCCGTCTTAGAAGAAGACTTCATCGACAGAACTGTCGAACTCGAACGTCTTCTGCGTCACGGAAAAGGAAAAAACAGGTCCCACGGATTGCTTCTTTTGGCAAAGCCAGCCATCGGAGGTTCGGAACTTCTGCGGCAGGTATTCGATCATTATTTCTTTAAGCAAACCGAGACCGTTCCGTTCTATTTTTCGCTGAACAAAATCGATGTCAATGCGAAAAATGCTGCCGCAAGATTTTTGCAGACATTTTTGCAGCAGGTGATCGCGTTTCGAAAGCGCGATTCAAATTTACTGGAATCCGCTGCCGACATTGATGAACTCGCGCAGCTTTCGCTTGCCAGCGACGGATTTTGGATCGACCGCCTGATCGCCGGTTGTCGAGCCGAAAATGTTCAAAATGACGATCGGCTCTATATTAAAAATTGTTTGAGCGCGCCTGTGTATGCCGCGGCGCACGGAGTTTCCGTTTATGCGATCATCGACGATCTGCACGAAGCCGATTTTCTTACGGGCGACATCGATCTGATCGAGGAATTAAAGGAGATCTTCGGTCGCGCCGGAATTCAGTACGTTTTTTCGGGTCGCCGGCGGTTTATGCTGAATTCGGTTCAAACCGGAAATACGCAGCTTTACGAAACCGAGATCTTATCGCTCGAACCGCTCGAGTTCAATGACGCGGGAATTTTGGCGGAAAACTTATCGGCGAAATATGAAGTGAAGATCAGCGACCAAAGCCGCGATCTTATCGCAAGAAAATTTCGCGGAAATCCGTTTTTCATCAAATCGCTTTTCCAGGCAGCCAAAGAAAAGAACTGCAAACTAGAGAATTTTCATTACGTTGAACAGGTTTACGCCGATGAGATCTTCGAAGGCAGGATCGGCGCTTATTTTGACCGGGTTTTCGATGAGATCAATGCGGATCACGAAGTTCAAAAACGAATTATCGGCTTATTGTTCGAGGTTTTGACAGGCGAACGGCGGAAAAGTCCTCTTGAAACCTGGAGATCGCATCTTGCGCTGCGCGAATATGAATTCGAACGTGCTATGCGGCATTTAAACAATTACGAGATCGTTCGAATGAGCGGAAATCTTGTCGAAGTTTCGGAGGAAGGCGAGCCGCTGCCGGATTATGTTTCGAAACGGTTCGCATTGGAAATTCAGGCGAAACCGCGTGTTTTGGTGATCGTCGAAGCGCTGAAAAAATTTCTCAAACGGGCGCCGAACACGATGGCGAATTTCTACAGACTTAGTTCGGCGGTCGATCTTCGTGCGCTTTTGGGAATTTTCAATTGCCAATCGGTTCCCCCGGATCTGATCGATTATTCGATCTTTAGAGAACGGCATAAAGGGGTCGAAAATATTGAAATTCTGGAAAAGGTTGATGATTCTGACGAACGAATGACGCTGCCGCAGATCGTTTACACGGCGCCGACGACCGAATTTTACGAGCCGATTGGACAATTTATCGACAGCCAAAATTCCGCCGTTGCTCTTGGTTTTGAAACGGCGAATTACACCGATGAAAACGAGGTGATCTGGCTTGCGGCTGAGATAGAATCAAAGCTCGAAGCGCCGCGCGAAGTTGCGGAGTTTTGGTGCGACCGGTTGGAAATGGTCGCATTGGTCAGCAATTTTCAAAAATTTAAGATCTGGCTGATCGCGCCGGAAGGCTTTTCGCCGGAAGCGCTCGAAGTTTTAAAGGAAAGAAACGCCTTCGGATCGAGCCGAAAACAGATCGACCTTTTGAAAATTTTCCTAAAAGCCGAAGACGCCATCGGCGAGAGGCAAAATCGGAACGAATACGAAATGGTCGTCCCGATGGGTGAAGATACCGAGTTGATCGCGGCTCACACGGTCGAAGAGATCGCACGGCGGCATGAATTTGACCCGCGGGCGATCAATCAGATCAAGACAGCGCTCGTCGAAGCCTGTATCAATGCGGTCGAACATAGTTTGAGTCCCGACAAAAAGATCTACCAAAAATTTGCCGTTGAGGATGACAAGATAACCATCACAATTTCGAATCGGGGGGTTCGAATCGGCGACCGAAAAGCTGCAGATGTCCAACCGGACGCCGACCGCCGCGGCTGGGGCTTGAAACTTCTTAGATCCTTGATGGACGATGTAACGTTCGAACATGTCAACGACGGCACCAGAATTCGAATGACCAAATATCTGAATCCGAAGGCGAAAGAAGCTGCAGCGGGGTAACACCGCGACAATCGCGAGCAACGCGGAACGCAGCGGAGAGATTATGAGGGCGAAAAAAACTATTTGACAAATCGGCGGCATTCTACTAACCTCGAAATCGCTAAATCATACCTATCGAATATCTGAATAAATGAATAGTTCTGTTTTGACTGAGGGAAAATCGGTGACCGTTTTTGCCTCGGACTACCTAAATAAGCTTAGCGGAGAAAAGATCGAGCGCGAATGCAAAGAGTTTTTAAGATCGGGCTGCCGGCAGCTTGAGGTTAATTTTAAAAACACCGAGATCATAAACAGTATCGGCATTTCCATTCTTCTCGGAGTGATCGACGCGGCGTCAGATTTTGAAGCAGATGTTGTTTTTTCTGATGTCAGCGAACATACGATCGAACTTTTCGAAATGCTCGGGCTTTCGACACGCGTGGCGCTGCGGCTTCGGTAGAGAGATTTATCAACCCTATGTTTCCGTCTTCCACAACTTAGATCGCTTTTTTACTGCGGTCCCCGACGAACTGAGAAGATATGGCGGAAAACGAAAATAAGCTAATTTACACTTTCGGTGCGCTTGCCGAACTCGGTCAGGAGATCACTAACCGGAAAAGTTTCCAGGAGATGATCAGGACATCGCTGCATCTGCTTTTGGGCTCGCTGGCTATCATGCGCGGCGGAGTTGCGCGATATTCGCGCTTTCGTCATGAACTAAATTTTATTGCAGTTAAAGGACTCGGGGAAGATTTTCCGCCGAGTTTTTCGCTTTCACAGCAGGATGAACATCGATTTTTGTCCGCCGGACTTGCTGCCGCAGACGTTTCGCAGGCATCCGGCGATCCGGTCGTGAGCGAATTCGTCGCCGCCGGTCGAAACAAACCGCTAGAGATGTTTGTTCCGCTGGTGATTCAAGATGAACTCGTCGGGCTGATCACACTTGGTGAAAAGGCGAACGGCGAGCCGTATTCGTCATACGACCGCGAGGTCATTTGCGCTATGGCGCGGCATATCGGCGTCGGAATCGCACAGCGAAATATGATGGTCGAGATCGAACGCCGCGCAACGGAGAATCGTCGGCTTTACGACGACTTGCGATTCACATATACGAATACCGTGAAAGCCTTTGCCGCCGCAATAGATTACAAGGACAAATACACTGAGGGGCATTCGGTCCGCGTTGGAAAATATACTGAAATAATAGCAAAGCAGCTCGGTTGGGGTAATGAGGAAATAGAAGGCGCAGCGGTCGCGGGATATCTCCATGACATAGGAAAATTAACCGTTGAGCGCAATATCATTAATTCTCCGATGCGAATAAACGCTAAAGAATCGGTTCATTTGAACAAGCATCCGGTAGTAGGTTACGAAATATTGCTGCCGATCCATCATCCTTATGCAGACGTACCTTTGGCGGCAAAGTATCATCACGAAAGGCTCGACGGACGCGGTTATCCCGACGGTTTAGCGGATCGGGAGATTCCGTATATTGCAAAGATCGTCAATTTGGCAGATTCGGTCGATGCAATGACGACCGACCGCCCTTACAAACGGCGCCGTCCTGCACATGAAATGATCGAAGACCTGCAAAGAAATTCCGGCAACCAGTTCGCGCCGGAGCTTGTCACGTCATTTTGTGGAGCTCTCTTGTCCGAACTAACGGGCAAAAAGAAACGCCTCGGATTTACGCGAATGCTTGGCAAAGAATATTTACTGAAACAAGACCTGATACCGCAGCTTCAAAATGTTCTCAACGGGTTGAACGGCACTTCGTCGATGACCCTTGTCAGTTTAGATTAGCTGTCCTTCCAAACGTTCTTAAATCAAAATTTTTCACTTAACCGCTATCGCTGAGCCGGAATCGGCTTGTCGCCGGTTAAACCAAACTGTTCGATCCTGACGCCCGCGCTTGACCCCAGCAAATACCATGTTCCGCCGCGGTAAACTGCGATGTCAGCTTTGCCGTCGCCGTCAAAATCGGCTGCCGCGGCAATGTCCGAATCGATGCCGAACTGAACGATGATATTTGTACCGACCGAACCCCGGATGTACCAGGTTCCGTTCGATGGGCGATAAACCGCGTAATCGTCGCGCCCGTCTCCGTCATAATCTTCGACCATGGGAACGTCGCCGGGCGCTCCCCAACGAATAAAGTTGACTGAGGAATAATTAAGATTCGAAGGCGCAAGAAACCATCCGTTAATGCTGTAAGTGGCGAAATCCGCCTTGCCGTCACCGTCGTAATCGCCGGGCTGCGGCGTTCCGCTGCCGATGTTCGCAAAAGACAGAAATCCTTCGGTCGTCCGCGCAACGTAAAACGTATGATTTGACGGTCGAAAAACGCTGACGTCCGCGCGACCGTCGCCATCGTAATCCGCCACAGCGGGAACGTCGCCCGTGGTTCCCCAAGCAAATCCGGTAAACGTAAACCCGTTGCTGTTCAAAATATAAAAATCGGATTCGTTCGGATCGCTTGACGGGCGAAAGACTGCGTAATCCGTTTTGCCGTCCCCGTCAAAATCGCCGCTCAAAGGCTGATCGGAACCGATTCCCCAGCGGACAGCGGAAAATCCGGCGGTTGAACCATTGACGTACCAGATTCCGTCGGACGGTCGATAAACTGAAAGATCCGCTTTTCCATCACCGTCAAAATCCGCACGCGTTCCTGTTCCCGGGCACGCTCGGCATAGAATACAGGTGTACTCGGATGATTCGAACGTCAGCTTCCATCCTGCCATCGATCCGGAATCGGTATTTGCATCATCAACCGCGAAAAGACGCCACGCACCGTTCATTTCCGATCCACTTTGACCAAAGGCGGACATAAATGTTGCCGACCCGGCGGGTGCTGCTTCTGAATAAGGAGCGGACGGTGCGGGCGAAACGAACGGGTCACCGGCGCCGAGATTATATGGGAGGAAGTCGCCTGCAGCCCAGCCGGTTGTCGGCGGAACCACCGATGCTCCGTCGGAAAGAGTAAAAGTCAAATTTGAAATTGCCGAATTGCCGCCGGAATCGGAAAGGAACACATATTTCGCACCGGTCGGTGAAACGAGCAGAAAATCCAAATCGCTCGGGAAACTATGCGAGATAGATGTCAATTCAAGCTTGATCCGCTTATTTCCGGACAATCCGGAAACATTGATCGTCGAAGGATACGGCGACGCCGGTCCGGTCGATGTATTGGGCTGTCCGCCGGGCAGATCGATCGTGCCTGTGCTGGAAAAAACCGCCGGAGGTCCGCCGACCGGAATTCCCAAAAAGATCGAACGCGTTTCAATTCTGGTTCCGGCGCTTCCCGTGATCGTAAATTCTAAAGCGAAATTTCCGGGACACGGGGCATTGACCGGAATGGTATGTTCGATTGTCCTTATGATGGTTTGACCTGCCGGAATGTCGCCGTAAAAAGCCGAAGGACCGCCTGTAAGCCGGACGGCAACACCGGTAATTGTCGAGCCGGTTCGATTTGTTACGGGAATTGTAACGGCGATCCTTTCGCCCGGTTCGAAATATCCGTCACCGTTTCCCGGCGCATCGCTAACGCTGAACCCGGTGCCGATCGCGACATTCGGCGTATCGAAAGCCTCGACAACGTTTGCGGGCGAGGTCGATATTATCGACGCGGAAAAACCCATTCCACGCGCCGCAAATCCGCGCCAGATAAATTGAACGTCAGCCGGAATCGAAGCCGAAGCCGCTGCGATTATCGCATCGCGCGCCTGCAGCATCGTCGGGTTGATCGGCGAAAACTTCATTCCGTCCGTAATATATTGCAGCGCACGCCGGTTTCCTTCCGCCCCACCGTGCTGTTCGATCAAAAATCCGCGAACTTCCCAGAGTGCCTGAGACCAAATTTCACCTGCATTGTGAATCTGATCGCAGATAGTAGACCCGAGCGGACCGCGCGGAAACGCCGAAGGAATATTGCTGCAGTTTCCCGTATTAAGGTGACCGAACGTCAGCGGATTATGCGGCAGCCCGTTTGGTCCGGTGCAGCCGATTCGCGTTGTAGGATAACGGCGGATTCCGTAATAATGATTCGCGGGAACGAGTTCAAACGCAATATAGCTGCCTACGGCGTATGTCCCGCACGGCGCATCGCCCGGTTCGGAAAGCAGGGCATTTGCGTAAAAATCGGACCAGCCTTCGCTCATTCCGCGAGCCATGTTCGTATTTAATCCTGTTGAATTTCCGTGCAGACGGCTCGTCAAACCGTGGGTTATCTCATGTAAAACGATGGTCGCATCCAGCGCACCATCGCGAGCCGGTGTGCCGGGTGTCCAGATATACATCTGCATCCGCGGACGTCCGCCGTCCGCCGGCGTTGAAAAATTTGCACCGTTCGTACCGCTTCCATCCTGCATTTCGAATGAGATCCGGTCGCCTTCGGCACCGCCGCGCCCAAAGTTGAAATGCTGAAAATTGCCAGCCTGTTCGGTAAAACCCAGCCGGTAGAGTTCGTCGTGCCAACGGTTCACAAGATGAAAGCCGTTGGCTATAACGCCCTGCTGAAACTGAGTCGGCGGATAAGGCTGCGGATTAGGCGGGAGCGGATCATCGGGAGGCGGCGGATTGCCGGGCGCAGGATTATATGTGTAAGAAAAAACTCGAAACGGATTGCCAACCGCATGTCCCATCGGATCGACTCCGTTCGTTCCGTCGCGGTCAATGCCTGCTTCGCAATTGTTGCCGTCGGTAATGTTCGGATCGGCAGGCGTTCGAACCGGCAAACCATTATCCGGAATCCATCCCAGATCGTTAAATTCATACGGCGCTTCGTTTCCGATCAACGTAAAATCGGTACGCGAGATCGCGGGCGGCTGCGGGCAGCTGTTAGGGTCGCTGCAGCCCGGCGAACAAGGCGCGGGCGAGTCCGCCGATTTTATAAAAGCCGATGTATTGCCGTAAACGTTGTAGGTCGCAGGCAATGTTTGGTTTTCAGAAATGTTCTTTCTCCAAAGAAGTTTTCCGGTTGCTGCATCCGAGAGCACATAATACGCGGCATCTCTCGTCCAATATAAAATACGCCAGGCAGGTCGCATCTCACCCGCTCGAACCGGAAAGTAGAATTTCTCAGCGGTGATCGGGCTGCGGGCTTCGGTATCGTCGAACTCAAAAACAAATTCGGTTCCGGATCTTTGTTTTAACGATGCGGGTTGAACGGATAGACCGGCAAACTTCGATGCGTTTACAACTGCATCGGCGGCACTGCCGAACTCTGCCGACGGCGAAACTTGAGGAGTTCCCGGCGCCAGGTTGTTTATAACGCGGATCATTTCTCCGTTTACGGTAAATCCTGCTTTTATCTCGCCTTGAAACACGGGGACGGAGTTAATTTTTTGTTGTAAATGGACAAACGAAAGCTTATTTTCCGGGTTTGAGTAATCGGCTGCGACTTCAAGCGCATCTGCATCGTCCTTTTCGATTCCAAATAGCGAGTTATTTCGAACTATGAATTGGCGTAACAGAGAAACCTTCGATCGATCGCTTCGCGACGATAAAAGCGAGCCGAGCGATTCGATCACTTCCGGCATTCCAAGTTCGGCGCCGCGTTCGATCTTGATCTGCGGATCTGAGTCGCCGAGCAATTTTTGGGCTTCCTCCGACGCGCTTTTTATTCGTTTCCCGGCGGCTGCGTCGGTTTGCTGAAGAAACTCCGAGAGTTCTTTTTTAGATTCGTGATCGGTTCGAATATCAAAATTTTCGAGCTGGTCGATCGCTTCCTGCGCGGTTTCGACGGTTGACCAGTTCGCAACGAAAAGTAAGGCAAAAACGGATAATACGAAAATCGAGTAAATCAGCCGGTACTTGTTAAATAGATTCGCGATCATTTGAAACGCCTCCGCGGAAAAAATTGGATAACGGGTGTGTGTCTCAAATAATAGTCCTAAAATTCATTTTTGTTAAGAATTTTCTGCTTTTTTGTTATCGAGCAGCTGAACAAATTTCTTCGCTGCCAGCGAAAGATTTCGATCCGTTCGATAAATTACACCGACCGGACGGATCCAATCTTTTTCCTTAAATTTTACGACGGCAAGCTGTCCATTCTTTTCTTCATCTACGACCGAAGGCTGCGGAACGATCGCAAGCCCGAAACTGACCTCAACCGCACGTTTGATCGTTTCAATATTGTCAAATTCCGCGCTTTTAGAAACCTCGACGCCGTAAGATTTCAGGATCTTGTCGGTCGCTTTTCTCGTCGGCGTGTCGCGCTCAAAAAAGACAAAGTCCCTGCCTTGAAGCTCCGTTACTTCAATTTCGGTTCGCTCGGCAAACTCATGATCGGGCGGGCAGATCAAAACCAGCCGGTCGCTGTGCATCGGGACGATCGTAATGCCGCGGCGCGGTTCCGGAAAAGCAACGACGCCGAGTTCGACAGTTCCGTTTACGACGTCGCGCATTACGCGTGTCGTTCTCGAATATTCAAGATCGATCTTTGCCGAAGGAAATTTTGTCATAAATTCGCGGACCTTCGGCGGAAGCTCGTGGAGCCCGACGCTGTAAACCGTTGCAACCTTTACAACTCCGCTGATCTTTCCGACCAGCGAATTCATGCTTTCGTTTAAATGTGCAAAGCTTTCGAGAACTAATTTCGATTCGCGATAGAAAACTTCGCCCGCTGTTGTCAGGCGAACCTCTCGCCTGCCGCGAACCCGTTCCAAGAGGCGCCGCTTAAATTTGTCTTCCAATGTCCGGATCTGCTGGCTGACCGCCGACTGCGTAACGAAATTTCGTTCGGCTGCCAGCGAAAAGCTCTGCATTTCGACCAGATCGCAAAATACTTTTAGGGTTTCAATATGCATTTTATTAATAAGCACGGCTGAACAATCAGCTTAAGATAATTGAATAAATCTTATCAAATTTACAGTAGACTCCCAACTGCGAACGACTTCTCCATCTTTCGAAATTATTTTTAAGAATCCGATAATTGAAACTTACGTTTCAGCGATTTTCGTAATATATTATGTCGCAAGCAAAAATAAGTGGATCGGAACACGGGAATTTGGAGAAAACCCAATGTCTTCGTTGATAATTTTTCTAATAATTGGCGGTATCGGCTTTTTATTCCTGGCTATTTCCGTGATCGTCGGCGATCTTTTCGAAGCCTTTGATTTCGGGATGGATCTCGATTCCAGCGGCGATTTCGGTGTTTTTGACAGCCGCGTCGTAAGCGTTTTCCTCACGACCTTCGGCTTTGTCGGCGCGATTGCGGTTCAGCTGGGATTCGGTCCTGTCATTGCCATCATTCTCGGATTGGGAAGCGGCGTTGTGCTCGGTGCCCTCGTTTTCGCCTTCGGTTATTTTTTGTACAGCCAGCAGGCGTCGAGTTCGGTCGGCGACAAGGATCTTGTCGGCAGATCGGCGCAGGTCGTCGTTGGGATACGAGAAGGAAGCATCGGCAAAATTTCATGCCGGATCGGCGACGAACGAATAGAAAAGATCGCCCGCGCCGCAAACGGCGGCGAAATCGCAGAAGGTAAAACGGTTTTTATAGAAGAGGTTACGGGCGATGCGATAATTGTCAGTTCGATGGACGAGCAGCCCGGTTATCAATTGATCTCTAGCTGAACATAGATATTAAAAGTTTTTCGCAAAAGGTTCTGGTCTAAAGGAAAAGCGCAAAACGATCGATCTTCGTTTCTCAAAAGATCGTTTTGCCTAGAGTCATAAAAGCTTGCCGTCTGGCAAGGTTAAGTCGAGGAAAATAAGATGTTTGGAATTGAAGGCATAGTTCTCATATTGGTCGGTATCGCCGTTTTGGTCGTTACCGTCATCGCGGCGCTGTCGCTGATCAGCAGAAATTACATTAAGGTTTCGCCAAATCAGGCGGCGGTGATTTCCGGGCGGAAGCGAAAGCTTGACGACGGAACGGTCGTCGGTTACAGGCAGGTTCGCGGCGGTGCGACGCTGGTCATTCCGTTTTTGGAAAAGGTCGAATATCTCGATCTAAACGTTCTGACGGTTCCGCTTACGACATCCCGTGCATACACCGTCGAAGGCGTTCCGGTTTCGGTAAAGGCGGTTGCGAACGTCAAGATCAAAGGCGACGACACAAGTTTGCGCGCTGCTGCTGAAAGGTTTCTTGGAATGCCGGAAGAAGAATTTCATCGCTTGGTCTTTCAAACTCTCGAAGGACATCTTCGTGCAATTCTCGGAACATTGACGGTCGAAGAGATCAATAACGACCGCCAGAGCTTTGCTCACAAATTGACCAGCGAAGCCGCCGGCGATCTTGAAAAAATGGGCATCGGACTCGATGCTTTGACGATTCAGGAAATTTCGGATGACGAAGGTTATCTCGACGCGCTCGGCAAACGCCGAACGGCTGAGGTTAAGCGCGACGCCGAGATCGGTCAGGCGGAAGCCAATCGCGATTCGAAGATCAAAGCGTCGCTCGCGCTGCAGGAAGGCGAAAAGGTTCGGCTTTCGACAGAAGCGCAGATCGCGCAGTCGAACCGCGAAACTGAAATTCAAAAGGCGCAGGTCGCCGCCGAGATCGAAAAAGAACGCGCCCGCGCTCGTCAGGCTGGACCGCTGTCCGAAGCACAGGCGAAACAGGAAGTTGTCGCGGAAGAAGTTCGCATCGAAAAGATCCGGACGCAGGAACAGATCTCCGTTCAGGAGCAGGAAGTTTTAAGAAAGGAAAAGGAACTCGAAGCAACGATCGTCAAACAGGCGGAAGCCGAACGACGTGCTTCGGTATTGCGCGCACAGGGCGAACAGGAAGCTCAGATTCTTGCAGCCGAAGGACGCAAGCAGGCTGAGATCGCGCAGGCAGAAGCCGAATCGCAAAAACTTCAGCGCGAAGGTGAAGGTCGGGCAAAAGCGGTCGAAGCCGAAGGTCGAGCTGAAGCCGAAAAGATTCGCGCACTCGGTCTTGCGCAAGCCGAACAGCTTGAAGCAAAGGGACTTGCCGAGGCGAAAGCGATCGAAGCGCAGGGACTTGCGGAAGCAAAGGCGATCATGGAAAAAGCCGCAGCATGGCGTGAATTTAACGATGCCGCCCGGCTTCAGACGATCCTTGAAAAACTGCCGGAGATCATTGAATCTTCCGCGCCGGTTTTCCAGGCTATCGCAGAACCGCTCGGTTCGATCGATAAAGTTGTCATGATCGACAACGGCAGTTCGAACGGGAACGGCGACGGTAAATCGTCCGGATTGAACCGTTTCGCGCAGACGAGCCCAAATCTGATCTTTTCGCTGCTCCAGCAATTACAGGCGCTCGGGCTTAACCTTCCCGACGTTTTGGCTCAGTTCGGTGTCGAGCAAAAAGACGGCAAGATCGGTCTGGCAACGAACGGTTCGGCGGAAAAAGACAGTCCGAAAAACGACGGACCGGTGTTGAATCGACCGAAGCCGATCGCTCCGGAACGCGAAGAGTAACTTTCGTATTGAAATTCGAAATAATCAGAGCAGGCTTTCGCGGTCTGCTCTTCTTTTGATATGCCGGGCGGCTCGAGATCTTTTCTCAGGTGCAGATCTGCTTTAAACTCCCGTTTCTCCGTGATAGATTCGACGATTGCTTTATGAACTTGAAAGACACTATTAAGACAACGCGATTTGAAAACGGTTTGACCGTTATCACGGAGACGATGCCCGATGTCCGCAGCGCGACGCTCGGTTTTTGGGTAAAGCTCGGATCGCGCAGCGAATCGCCCGAGCTTAACGGAATTTGCCATTTCATCGAACACGCGGTCTTTAAAGGAACCTCGCGCCGTTCCGCGCTTGATATTGCGATCGAATCGGACAAACTCGGTGGAAATCTAAACGCATTTACCTCGCACGAAGAAACCGGATTCATCGTAAAAGTTGTCGATGATCGGATCGAACAGGCGTTCGATCTGATCGCCGATATGCTGACCGCTCCAAGGTTTGAAGAAAAAGAAATGCGGCGCGAGCGCGGCGTGATCATTGAAGAGATCAAAATGGTCGAAGATTCGCCGGAAGATCTTTTGACCGAACTTTTCCTGTCTAAAGTCTTTCCCGGACATCCGTTAGGTCGTCCGATCGAGGGAACGAAGAAAACCGTTCGGTCGTTCACGGGTGAAAAGGCGGCGGCGTTTCATTCGGCGAATTACTCGAGCGGAAACATTTTGATCGCGTGCGCAGGCAATGTCGATCATGACCGCATCGCATCGCTTGCCGAACGGTCGTTTCCTGCTTCGCGAAATGGTCTAAAAAAGAACGGTTTGCAAAAATCGGAGCAAAAACCGGTACTCGCGACGCCGATCGTGCTTTCAAAAAAGAGGAATCTCGAACAAACGCATCTGATCATTGCCTCGCCTTGGATCGCCGCGGGCGATAAAAAACGGTATGCTGCGTCGCTGTTAATAAGCATTTTGGGCGATGGAAATTCGTCCCGGCTCTGGCAAAACATTCGCGAAAAACACGGACTGGCATATTCGGTCGGCGCAAATTCCGATTCGTTTTCGGATTGCGGCATTTTCTCGATCTACGCGGGAACATCGCCCGAAAACCTGGGCGAGGTCATTGATCTTTCAATCGGCGAAATTAAAAAGATCAAACGCAGCGGCGTTTCAACGGATGAATTATCGCTCGTAAAAGAACAAACTATCGCATCGGTTCTGCTAAGTCTTGAATCTTCCGCTTCGCGTGTCGAGACGCTGGCGCATAACGAAATTGTGCATGGACGGCAGATTCCCGTTGAGGAAACGATCGCAAAACTCGAAGCCGTGTCGACCGACGACGTAACGGCGGTCGCGAACGAATTTTTTCAAACTGAAAACATCTCGCTTGCTGCTTTAGGAAATCTTAACGGCATTAAGGTCGACCGCGACCGGTTGAACGTGTCATAAACAGGAAATTTACGGGCTATGAGCGGTAAATTTATACTATCTATTGGTTTCGCCGTCTTTGTTCTTAGTATTGTGCTGGGAACCGGAGCAATGTTATTTATTTTTCTCGCGGGACCCGGTACGTTTTCGGCTGACGATTCGGGCATTGCGCGTGCGCTTCAATCAAGATTGATCTTAATGCTCGCGAGCGTGATCGCGGGTGTTTTTGGAATGGTCGCCGGATTGATCCTTGTCGTTATCGGCGGAATAAAGATTTCAGACAGATCCGGGACGAAGAAAAAATGATGCGCGAAGTGATCCAAACCGGGCAGCTGATATTGCGAAAATACGAGCCGAAATTTGCTTCGCTTCTTTTTGAAGCCGCGATCGAATCGCGCGGCGGCGAGTTTACGCGATGGATGCCTTGGTGCCATGAAAACTATTCGATCGGCGAAAGCGAGTCTTTTATCAATTTGCTCATAGAAAACTGGGAAAAAGGAACCGGTTTTGGTTTTGCCGTTTTTGATCGGCAATCCGGCAAGTATCTCGGCGATGCCGCGCTAAATCACCCGGACTTGAATCACAAATACTTTAATCTCGGTTATTGGGTCCGAACTTCCGAACAAAATCGCGGAATTGCGAGCGAAGCTGCGCGGGCTTTGGCAAAAACCGCTTTTGAACAACTCGATATAAACCGGATCGAAATTCTTGCGGCAATCGAGAACATCGTAAGTCAAAAGGTCGCAGAAAACGCCGGAGCGAAGCGCGAAGGCATTCTGCGAAACCGCCTGTTTATCGACGGTCGGATCCATGATGCGGTTATGTTTTCTCTAATCGGCAGCGATTTTTCGAAATAATAGATCATGCAAAATCCGAGCGATCATTTCGGCAATATCGATATCTATCTGTTCGATCAGATCCTAAAAAACCGTTTTCACCCTTGGATGAAGATCCTCGATGCCGGCTGCGGCGGCGGTCGCAATTTGGTCTATTTTTTGCGGGAAAAGTTCGATGTTTACGGCGTCGATCAGAATAAAGATGCCGTTTTGCACGTTCGTGAAATTGCAGATCGACTCAATTCTAAACTTCCGCCCGAAAATTTTAGGACCGCATCTGTTGAAAACCTTCCGTTCACTGACGCTTTCTTTGACTGGGTTTTAAGCAGCGCAGTTCTTCATTTTGCTGCCGACGAAGAAATTTTCAACAAAATGCTGCTTGAGATGTGGCGAGTTTTGAAACCGGGCGGTGTACTTTTCGCAAGACTTGCTTCAACGATCGGCATTGAATCGAAAGTTGAAAAGATCGCCGGACGAAGATTCGCACTTCCGGACGGAAGCGAGCGTTTCCTGGTCGATCTTGAAACACTTTTGGAACTCACCGCCAAACTCGGTGGTGAGTTAATGGAACCGGTTAAAACTACGAATGTTCAGAATCTTCGATCGATGACGACCTGGGTCATCAGAAAATCTTGAGTAAAATTGAAAAGCTATTCGTACGGGATCGGATCGACTTCGCCCGCCTGACGAAACCCTCGGAGCCTCAGCGCGCAAGAATCGCAGGTTCCGCAGGCGACATCTTCGCGGCGGTAACACGACCAGGAGAGATGAAGCGGTGCATTTATTTCAAAGCCTTTTTTCACGATCTCAGCTTTGGTGAGATGAATTATCGGAGTTTTAATTTTGATGTCAGTATCGGGTTTTGTTCCGGTTTCGATCGTTTTTTCAAACGCCCGGTAAAATTCCGGTCGGCAATCCGGATAACCGGACGAATCTTCCGCGACGGCGCCGATATAGATCGCGCTTGCGCCTAACACTTCAGCCCAGCTCGTTGCGATCGCAAGCATGTTGGCGTTTCTAAAAGGAACATAGCTTGTCGGGATCTCCGGGCTTTCCAGATCGGCGTCGGCAACTTCCATCGCGCGGTCCGTCAAAGAAGATCCGCCGATCTTCGCCAGATATTCTATCGAAACATCCATGCGGTTTTCGATATTGTAGAAATCGGCAATGTCATTAAAAGCCTTTCGCTCGCGCACTTCGGTCCGCTGCCCGTAAGAAATATGCAGAAATGCGAGTTTCGCGCTTTCCTGACGAGCGATCGCCGCGGTCACGCATGAATCCATTCCGCCCGAAACTAAAATTACTGCCGGATCTTTCATAAATTAGTCAGTGTTCAAAGGAGCGTCGGAGCGCAGGCAGCCTGCCTGCGACGGTTGCGAAAGCAACCGAAACTGTTTCGCGTTAGAGAGTTTTTTCGACGCTGCGCGTCGACGCAGGCAGGCTGCCTGCGCTCCTTGCACTAAACTCCGTGAACGTCCGCGCCCCAGATATATTTATGCAGCTGCAGATTCAGTCTCAAGCGTAAATTACTTTTCGATACAGATTCGGCGATTTCTTTTAAATTTTCAACACCGAAGACAGGCGAAATCAGGATCTCCTTCGCGCGGTTTTCCAGATCGTACTTTTTGATTATTTCTGTCGCAAATGCAAAATCTTCGAGATCCGCAACGACAAATTTAACCTCGTCCTTTTCGGGGTTGAGCCTTTCAAGATTTGCCCAATGATTTCTTTCCGCTTCGCCTGAAGCGGGGCATTTTACGTCTAAAATTATCTTGGCTCTCTCATCAACCTTTTCGGTTGAAACAAAACCGCCGGTTTCGATCAAGACCTCATAGTCGCGATCGCAAAGTTCTGAAATAAAAGGAAATACATTCTTTTGAGCAAGCGGTTCGCCGCCGGTAACTTCGACAAGACCGCAGCCGAAGTTTTCCAGTTTAATAAAGATCTCTTCGAATGACAGATGGTCGCCGCCGGTAAAGGTATATTCGCTGTCGCACCACGTGCAGCGCATCGGGCATCCGGTCAAACGGACGAACGCGCAAGGTCGCCCGGCGTGCGACGATTCGCCCTGGATCGAATGAAAGATCTCCGTAATGCGCAGATTCATAAAGCGAAAATCTAACAGGAAGACACGCGCAAAACAAGCTCTGCGGCGAACTGCGGATTAATTGATTTTCGAATTTTTTCCGATATTGCGATACAATTTCAAGCAAAAGGAGTTTAACCGAAAGATGCGAAAACAATTAAAGGATTTTATGTCCGAGATCGGCGAAAACGCCGTTGCGATTATTCCCGCGGCACACGAAGTTACGCGAAGCTACGATACGGAATTTAAGTTTCATCAGGACCCGAGTTTTAATTATTTGACCGGTTTTCCCGAACCGGACGCTATCGCGGTGATCGATCCGTCGAGCAAAAAGAATAAATACACTCTGTTTGTAAGACCGCGCGATCCTTTGATGGAAACATGGTACGGGCGCCGTCTGGGAACCGAAGGCGCGCTCAAGAATTTCGGCGCGGACAGGGCTTTGCCGGTAGAAAAATTCGAATCCGAATTAAATAAAATTCTCGACGGACATGAGAAGCTTTATTATCGTTTCGGAGTGGACGGAAAGCTCGATCAATTGATCCTTAACTATCTTTCAAAACAGCATTTTCGTCGTTTGAAAACGGGATATCCGCCGCATACCATTATCGATCCGTCGGTGATCATCGGCGAAATGCGCCTGCATAAGACGGACGAAGAGATCGAGCTGATGAAAAAAGCCGGCGAGATAGCTGCCGAAGCGCATATTTTGGCGATGAGATCGGTTAAACCGGGAATGAATGAATATCAGGTCGAAGCGCTAATGGAAAATTACATGAAGCAGCAGGGCGCGGCGGGCGTTGCTTATAACTCCATCATCGGCGGCGGCGATAATGCGACGATCCTGCATTATGTCGAAAATAATATGCCGCTCAAGGACGGCGATCTGATCTTGATCGATGCGGGAGCGCAGTATCAGGGTTACGCCTCGGATATCACGCGGACATTTCCGGTGAACGGAAAATTTACAAAACCTCAGCGCGATGTTTATGACGTCGTTCTGGAAACGCAGCTTGCATGTATCGAGGTTACGAAAACAGGCACGACGATAAAACAGCGCCAGGATCTTTCGATCGAACTTTTGACGGAAGGCTTGAAAAAACTCGGCGTTTTAAAAGGAAAAACCGCCGATCTGATAAAGAACAAAAAATATGAAAAATATTACATGCACGGCGTAGGGCATTACATCGGAATGGACGTCCACGACGCGGGACGATATTTTACCGATCAGGCTGCGAAAAATTCGCGACCGTTCGCGCCCGGAATGGTCCTGACGGTCGAACCGGGACTATATTTTCCGCCCGATGACAAAGATTGCCCGGCGAAATTCCGCGGAATCGGCATCAGGATCGAAGACGATATCGTCGTTACGGAAACCGGGAATCTAAATTTAACTGACAAAGTTACGAAAGATCCCGATGAAATCGAAGCGATTATGAGCTCTAAGAAATCTAAAAGCGCGAAAAGCTAAAAAAACTCCCCTCCCGAGATCGGGAGGGGTGCCCGAAGGGCGGGGTGGTTGAACCGGTTTCGAAGTTGAAAATATGCGTGCAGATCGAACCACCCCCAACCCCTCCTTATCCAAGGAGGGGAGTTTTGGAGTTTTGACTATTTGCCGGCGGCATAATACTCCCCTCCTGAGATCAGGAGGGGTGCCCGAAGGGCGGGGTGGTTGAACCGGTTTCGAAGTTGAAAATTTGCGTGCAGATCGAACCACCCCCAACCCCTCCTTATCCTCCTTATCCAAGGAGGGGAGTTTATAGGTTTGGGATCTATGTTTTTTCCCGCTAGAGAAATTACGTCATTGGAGAAGTATTAATTACATGACAATTGAAGAAATCGGTAAAAATCTGCCTGCGCTTTTATGTTCGCTGTTTGTTAGCATTTTATTTCTGCAGTCGTCGCTCGATAAAATTTTCGATTGGAAGGGAAATCTCGGATGGCTGACGGGGCATTTTAAGGAGACGTTTCTCGCTCCGATGGTTCCGCTGATGCTTGCGAAGATCACCGTGCTCGAATTGCTCACGGGGCTTCTGAGCGGAATCGCCATCTTTTACTTTTTATTTACAGGTTCGACCGTTCTGATATTTTACGCAGCTTTGCTCGGAGCCGGTGCGATTACTGCGCTGTTTTTTGGTCAGCGAATCGCGAAAGATTATCCTGGAGCGGCTGTTCTGGTTCCTTATTTTATTCTGCTGCTAATTCAAATGCTTTTGACAAATCCATTCGCACGCTAGCTTATTGAACGCTCGACAACGTTTCGATAAGTAGATCCGGTTTGTCGGTCATGATGCCGTCGACCTTGAGTTCGATCAATCGTTTCATCTCTTCGGAGTCGTTGATCGTCCAAACATGGACGTCCAGATTTCGCTCGTGAAGAGCGCGGACATAATCTTCGGTTACTATCTCCCAGCTGCGAAGTTTGCTCGGGATCTGAAAAAACTGCATTTCCGGGCTGTAGCTTTCACTCAGACCGATCTGGTATTGCGCGAGAAAATAGATCGCTTCGGACGGACTTGCAGATGTAGCGACGCTCGGGCAGATCGCGCGAAATTCTTCCAAAACCTCATCGCGAAAAGTTCCGACGATCACTTTATCGCTTCTTTTAAACTCTTCTATCAGCGTGCAAAGCTGAATTGCCGGTGAAGGCGTCGAAAATTTCGGTTCTATGTTGATGATCTTTTCGGGGAATGCTTCGAAAACCTCGCGAAGCGTCGGTATCGTTATTCCGCTTCCGCGAAAAGGGAAAGTATTTCCGCCGTCATTCGTCCATCGAAAACCCGCATCGAGCTTCTTTAATTCCGCGAGCATCATTTCCGCGACTTCGCCGGAGCCGTTCGTGGTTCTATCGACTTTTGAATCGTGAATGACGACGAGTTCGCCGTCTAAAGTTCTTCGGATGTCGATCTCTAGGATGTCTGCGCCAAGTTCCGCGGAGCGTCTGAATGCGGCAAGCGTATTTTCCGGAGCGAGCCCTGCGCCGCCGCGGTGCGCGATGACAAGCGGTCGCGGATTTTCCTTTTCATACAGTCGCGACCGCGCCGCAGGTTTTCCCGGCGACATCGCGACATATACGTATGTTCCTGCCAGTACAACGACAAAGCTAAGGAACATATATCCTAATAATTTCACGGT
This sequence comes from Pyrinomonadaceae bacterium, assembly GCA_026129865.1. Taxonomy (GTDB): domain Bacteria; phylum Acidobacteriota; class Blastocatellia; order Pyrinomonadales; family Pyrinomonadaceae; genus JAHCHG01. The sequence goes on along the minus strand of JAHCHG010000002.1, from coordinate 305,037 downwards.
TTTTCTAAGCATTTATTCGGTGCCGGGTCGACCGGGTCAGCCGTTCGGGCAACATTTAGCGTAACTACATACGCATTTTTGTCGATTCTCACGTTTTCCGCAGGTCGCGGTGTCAGATCGACGATCGTTACGGTTCGTCCGGCGAAAACGATCTCGCGCGGATCGCCGTCCGAATTAAGTTCAAATTTCTGCATTCCGTTCGCACCGGCGTCGATCTCCAATTCGACTTTCGCGTTTCCAGCCCAAATGCAATTAGTGCCTTCAGGACAGCGGGAATCTTCAAGAACCGAAAGGAATTTTATCTTAAAATCGTCGCCGCCGACAGATTTTTCTTCGCTAACGCGCAACGAAACCTTTTCATCTGAACCCTGCGCATATACTTGAGCTGTGCCAATGTATATCGTAACTGCCAGTAACAATAGTATAACTTTCATAAAACCTCTCCCATATTCGATCAGCGGTCAAAACAATCAGCCGCATGTTATTAGAGCCTTTTAAAACTAATGTCGTTGCAGTTTATCTGCCGCTCAATCGGCATCTACGGATGCCTGCTTACGGTTAACGATCGATCGCGAATTGGAGCAATCGCTTTTCGCGCCCGCTCAAACGCCGTTTTAAATTATAGATCGCGAAGAATAAAAAAAGGAAAATTCGGACTTTCGGTAAGTGGTGGTTAATCAAGATTCCCGCGTTGTGATAATCTGTCTTACAGATTTTTATGTCTAAATCCGTAATTTCAATCCTCGGTTCGACCGGTTCGATCGGCTGCAACACCTTAAAAGTCGTAAAATTTTTAGGAAACTACCGCGTCGCGGCACTTGCGGCGGGTCGCAACATGGAATTGTTCGCGCGGCAAGTCGCCGAATTTCAGCCAGAAATGGTTTCCTGCGACGATGAATACTGCGCCGAAGAGCTATTGCAAAGGCTTCATTCAATGAACGCAAGCATCCCCAAAATTGAGCTTGGCGAAAAAGGACTCGTTGAGGTCGCGACGATGGCAGAAGCTGAAACGGTTGTGTCCGCGACGGTCGGCGCGGTCGGTTTTGTACCGACGCTGCGGGCTCTCGAAGCCGGAAAACGTGTTGCGCTTGCAAATAAAGAAACACTCGTCATGGCGGGCGATCTGATGACAAAGGCGGCGCGCGAGAACAACGCAGAGATCTTGCCGGTCGATTCCGAGCACAACGCGCTTCATCAATGTCTCCGCGGAGAATCGGCACAGGAGGTTCGGCGGTTGATCTTGACCGCGTCGGGCGGACCGTTCCGCGAAAAATCCAAGTCCGAGATCGAAAACGCGACGCGTGAACAAGCGCTCGATCATCCGACTTGGAACATGGGCGACAAGATCACGATCGATTCCGCAACGCTGATGAACAAAGGTCTTGAGGTCATCGAAGCGCATTGTCTTTTCGGTTTCGACGCGGACGCGATCGGCGTGGTCGTGCATCCACAATCCGTCGTTCATTCGATGGTCGAGTTCGTCGACGGTTCGATAATCGCGCAGCTTGGCGTTACCGATATGAAACACGCGATCCAATATGCGCTGACATTTCCAAAGCGCCAAAAAAACTGCCTGCCGCCGCTCGATTTTCGCGAAATTTCGAAATTGACGTTTGAAGAGCCGGACATGGATAAATTTCCGTGTTTGGCGCTTGCGTATAAAGCCCTTCGCGAAGGCGGTACAATGCCGGCAACGCTGAATGCGGCAAACGAGATAACGGTTCGCGCTTTTCTCGACGGAAAAATTAAATTATCCGATATTCCGCGATTTAACGCCCGCGTAATGGACAACGCGGAGAAAGTCCCGGCTTCGTCGCTCGAAGCCGTGCTCGATGCCGACAGATCGGCGCGCGAGGCGGCTCAAACATTGCTCCGCAGCGAACAGGTTTCCGCTGCGCAAAATAGCCTGGCGCAAGGTTGACGCCTGTCGTTGCGGGTTTTAGACTTTTAATTTGCAACGCGGCGCATTTATTTTGGTTCTAAATCGGTACGTTTTTCAAGAGTTTTTAATTAACTATGTACGATATTTTACTGGTTGTTTTCGCGGTCATATTTGTTCTTGGTGTCGCGATCAATATTCACGAGTTCGGTCATTTTATTGTCGCGAAGTTGTTCGGCATGCGCGTCGATGCATATTCGTTTTTTGGACTTGGTCCGCGAATCTGGGGCTTTAAGATCGGGCATACCGATTATCGAATCAGCGCTATTCCGCTCGGTGCCTATGTAAAACTATACGGCGACGAGGCGACCGCGCCTTTGGAAGGTGCGGACGGGCAGGAAGAGGTCGTGCCGGAATCCGAACATTACGAACTTCGCCCGCGATGGCAGAAATTTCTTGTAATGATCGGCGGTCCGTTCATGAATCTTCTGCTGGCGTTCATGATCCCGTTCGTCGCGGCTCTGACAATGGGTGTGCCGTCGTCGCCGGCACCGATCGTCGGAATGGTCAAACCCGGCGGTGCTGCCGAGATCGCTCAGGTCAAGGTCGGCGACAGGATCGTTGAGTTTGACGGCATAGAAAATCCGACCTGGCGGCGTATAAACAACGACTCGCTGATATCACCGGATCGTGAAATTCCGTTGGTCGTCGAACGCGGAGGGAATCGCGTTCCTCTGACGATCAAACCGACAAAGGTTGAGCAAGGCGGAAATACGGTCGGAATGATCGATCTCGAACCCGAAGGCGAAGCGGAAGCTGTAACTGTCGGCAAGATCGAAGAGGGAATGCCGGCGGCTGAATCGGGCTTGCAGGTCGGCGATTGGATCGTTTCGGTCAACGGAACGCCGATTCGAAACCGCACGCAGATGACGACGATCGTCGGTGAGGTCAAAGATCAGCCGATCAATATGGTCGTCAACCGAAACGGCGAACGGAAAGAGATCACGACGCGGACGAAGCAGGACGATAAAGGCACCTACCGCATCGGGATCGGCTTCAAACGGCTCGAAACGGAACGCGAACCGGTTGGCGTGGGACAGGCTGTAACTTTCGCGTGGGATCAAAACGCAGAGATAGTTCGTCTGACCGCAAAGGTTTTTGGACAAATGTTTGCCGGCGAACGCTCGGTAAAGGACGCGGGAGTTGCGGGTCCGGTCGGGATCGTACAGATCATCTCGCAAATGGTTCGCGAAGCCGGTTTTGCCGGGCTTTTTCCGATCCTGATGGTCATCAGTTTAAATCTCGGAATATTTAATCTTCTTCCGATCCCGATGCTCGACGGCGGGCAGATAGCGTTTTTGGGAATCGACAAAGTTCTTTCGTGGTTCGGAACCGAGCTTTCGATGGCAGTGAAAGAAAAGATCCAGCTTGCCGGACTTGGAATAATTCTTGTTCTGATGGTTTTGGTGATGTATTTGGACATCGCGCGAATATTCGGTTAGGTTCGGGAAAGCTGAAGAAAATTTTGGAGTTGGCTGAAATTTGAGCTTTCGGTTAACTCCATTAATTTATAATTTCAAATATGTTGAAACGAGAAACAAAAGCGGTAATGGTCGGAAACGTGCAGATCGGCGGCGGCGCGCCGGTTGCCGTTCAGTCGATGACGAAAACCGATACGGAAGACGTTGCCGGTACGGTTCGTCAGATCGAACAGATGGTCGAAGCCGGCTGCGAGATCGTCCGCATTGCGGTTCCGAACAAAGAATCGGCGATCGCGCTGAAAGAAATTCGTAAAAAAGTTACGATCCCGATCGTCGCCGACATTCATTTTCATTATAAATTGGCGCTGATGGCGCTCGACGCGGGGATCGATAAATTGCGGATCAATCCCGGTAATATCGGTTCGATAGACCGTGTTCGCGAAGTTGTCCGTGCGACGGAAGCGCGAAAGATTCCGATCCGGATCGGAGTAAACGGTGGTTCGCTTGAAAAAGATCTGTTGAAAAAATATGGAACCGCGACGCCGGAAGCGATGGTCGAATCCGGAATGAGGCATGTCCGTATTTTGGAAGATCTCGGGTTTTCGGACATCATAATTTCGCTGAAGGCATCTGACGTTCAGCGAACGGTAGCGGCGTATCGTTTGATGGCGGAAAAGGTCAATTATCCGCTTCATCTCGGCGTCACCGAAGCCGGAACGCCGTTCGGCGGTACGATCAAATCGGCGATGGGACTCGGGATCTTGCTTTTCGACGGAATCGGCGACACGATCCGCGTTTCTTTAGCCGCCGAACCGCACGAAGAAGTTCGCGTCGGTTGGGAAATTTTGAAATCTCTGGAACTGAGAAAGCGCGGCGTTACCGTCGTTGCCTGTCCGACCTGCGGGCGGCTTGATATCGATAATTTCGTCGAGATCGTAACCGAGGTCGAACGGCGGCTTCAACATGTTGAAGAACCGCTGCATCTTTCGATCATGGGCTGCGCGGTCAACGGTCCGGGCGAGGCGCACGATTCGCAGCTCGGCATTACGTTCGGCAGAAATGTCGGAATGATATTCAAAGACGGTGTTCCGATGCGACGTGTTGACGGCGTCGATATCGTAGAAGAGTTTGTAAAAGAAGTTGAAATTTTGCGAAAAGAAGGAAAGGAAGCAAAACCGCTAGTCAGCGAAAAGCCGCTCGTTCAAATAACTTAGATTTCACAGCTTAAGTAATTAAAAGCCTGTCTGAGCATTGAGTTCGGGCAGGCTTTTTTAATGCGAAAACAGGCTGAATGGATAAAACGGCAGATTTCGAAGGATGAAAAAAATTCCGGCTGCGACAAAGAAATAATATGCGTTCTGCGATGAAAACAACTGAAATTTTATGTTCCGCCCGCGAATTACGATCGACGTCAGCGAGATCGCGATAAATATCATCGCGACGAAATAGACCGGAAGCATTAAATTAAACTGCAGCGCCATCCAAATATCGCCGTGAAACAGAGAGTGAAACCCGCGCGTCAAACCGCATCCGGGGCAGCTGATACCCGTCAAAGCATGCATTGGACAAACGGGAAAAAATCTCGAAACGGAAGGATCGAAACGCGCCACAAGCGCGGCGCCGGCTAAACCGAAAAGTAAGCCGGCACCGGCTAAGGCGCGTTCCAAAATTGAATGCTGCGAGCTCATTTCTTAAAGTCCTGATACGTTAAGGAACTTTCGTTATCCCTAAGCTTGGCGTCGCGCGCGCGGCAATCGATACAACCGCGGCAAGCGCCGCTTCAAAATCGGTCTTTACCGAATCTTCCGAAAGATCGTCGTTTCGCGCGAAAGAAGTTAATTCTTTCGCCTTTGCGACAAAATTTGCGGGAAGATCTTTTTCGCCATATGCTAGCGAAACTTCCAATGCCTGAAGTTTCGACCTTACTTCGTTTACATCGAACGCCCCGCTTCGCGATGCCCAAACAACTTCGCTAAGCTTTCGTCCAAAACCCAACTGCCAGGCGCCGCTGACATCGAGCTCGGAATTCAGATTCCCGAAGACCGATTCAAAGACCGCATCAGCCTGATCTTTCGTCGTCTTTTCGCCGATCTGGTTGAGCGGTTCGAACAGAGTCTTAGCAGACGGAAGTGTGGACATCAGAGGAAGCGAGTTCAGATAAAAGCGATCTTGTCTCGAATATTGCTCCGGACCTTTTAACTTTAAGATCTGGAGCGACGCGCCGAGTCCCATCATCGTTAACGGCTTTGCATCATCCGCATCCGCATCCTTTTTTCCGTTACCAAAAACGTAGTTGATGATTCCCGCAACCTTTACCGGTCTTCCCTCAAGCAATGTCGGGCGGAAAACGGATGCCATCGCCGCTTTTTCCGCGGATGAACGAAGCAAGGGATGACCTTCAACCGCTGTTGCCGACACTACATTGCCGTCTTCATTGATCAAAACCTGGACCTTTACCGATCCGACGGCACCGACCGCCGCGGCTGCCGCCGGATATTTGGGTGCGGGAAGGTTGAGAGCTTTGCCCGAAACGACGCCCCCGTTTATTGTTCCGCCGCCCGAGCCTTCAGCAGGTAAGGTTCGGGTTGGGAAAGACGGGGTGTCCGACGTACCGATTCGGGTAATTGCTCCAATTTTCGGACTTTCCGATGTGCATTTTGATTTGTCGGCAAACGGGCAATTGAAGTTGTAAACCAATGTCCCCGATACTTTTACAGGGACACCGCTAAGTTCGGTCGGGTTAAATTTTGCCTTTCGTGCTGCAGATTCGGCAGCCGAACGAAGCAGCGGATGACCGGAAATAGCGTCAGCTTCGACGACTTTTCCTTCTGTGTCGATCAAAACTTTAATGCTTACTGCACCGCTTGCACCGACGGCTGCCGCCGCGGCGGGATACTCAGGAACAGGTAACGAAACCGCTTTGCCGTTGACCACTCCGCCGGAAATCGTTTTGGGAGTATCGGTCTGTGCCGATATGGTCGCCGACGCAAAAACGAGAATTAAAAGTGCGAAAATTGTTAGGTTTTTCATGATTTTTTTCGATCAGGCTGCAGAATATTTTTGTCGATCAAATTCCAGCTATTCCGGCTGCCCGCGCCCCCTTTGTAAATTTCTTAAAATCTATTAACCTGCCATCTGCATAAACAATGCGTCCGACGCGATCTTTTTATTCAAATTGAACTTTAGCTGCTCGCGGAGTTCTTCGATCTGAAGCATCCACTCCGCAAGATTTTTTGATTCCGCTTTTTCCGAGAATTTTAACAAATTATCCGAAATGTCGGAATTAATTATTTTGTCGGTCCGCACGCCGTGTTTCAGCGACCAGATATCGCGCAAAATTATCTGGAAGCTTTCCAGTCGCGGCTCGAAATCGTCCTTGAATTTCGGATCGCCGAGCGATGATGCGAGCCGCAGAAGGTCGGCGCGGTCATTTGATTCGATCAAGGCTCTAACCGCACGCAGCATAAGATCGCGGTTTTCCAAAAATGCTGCGAGATCGGTTTCCAGCGCGCGACCGATGCTGCCGTTGGCGAGTTTTGCGACAAGGCGCGCGTCTTTTTGCGAAAATTCGCGCCGCTCGACAAGGAATTTAACGATCTCAAGTTCGTCGATCGGCGAAAATCTGACGATCTGACAACGCGAACGGATCGTCTGCAAAAGCGAGTCGATTCGCGAAGTGATCAAAAATATAAACGAGTTTTCCGGCGGTTCCTCGAGAGTTTTAAGCAGCGCGTTCGATGCGTGGGCGTTCATTTTCTCCGCGTCGTCGATTATCAGAAATCTTGCTTTTGCTTCAAACGGGCGAAAGTTTGCGTGTTTTTCGAGATCGCGGACGGCATCGACTAAAATGTTTCGATTATATGGGATGAGGATTCCCAAATCGGGATGATTGCTAAACACAACCTCTTTATGCGCATCTTTGTTGTCGGACTTTGGATAGTTAAAGACAGATGCGCGATTGCAGTTTGAACATTTTCCGCAGGCTTGGAAATCGACCGGAGCCAGACAAAGATAGGCTTTTGCGGCATCAACCGCGAATTTAAATTTTCCGACGCCGCGTTCTCCTGAAAACAACAAAGAATTTGGGAGTTTTCCGGATTTGATAGACCGGCGGAAAAATTCCGAGATCTTTTCGTTTCCGATCAAATTATCGAACATAGCTGCAAAAATTTAGGCGGAAACTTTCGGTCCGATAAACTCACGCAAAACCGCAAGTGCCGATTGATGAACTTCGGCGATCGAACCGGCTGCGTCGATAATTCGAAAACGCTTCGAATCTTTTTGAGCAATTTCCAAATAGCATTCGCGAACGCGGGCGTAAAAATCGGCGGTCTCAAAATCCATACGGTTCTTTTGCTCACCCGCATCATTTCGCGAACTCGTTCGCATCAGCGATTTTTCGATGGGAAGATCGAAAAACAAGGTCAGATCGGGTTTTAGACCGCCGGTTGCAAGCTTTACAACCTGTTTGATCGTCGCCGGGCTGAAGCCTCTTCCCGCACCTTGATACGCGACGGTCGCATCGGCGTAGCGATCGGAAATTACTATCTTTCCTTCGGCAAGTGCCGGTTTAACAAGAAAATTGACATGCTGAGCGCGGTCGGCGGCAAATAGCAGAAGTTCCGCCATCGGCGCAACATTTTCTTCCGTTTCGAGAAGCGTCGCGCGCAGTCGTCGTCCGAGCGGCGTTCCGCCGGGTTCGCATGTTGTCAAAACGTCGAAACCGTCTACGCGCAGGTCATTGGCTATCATCCGCAGCTGCGTTGTTTTGCCGCTGCCGTCGATGCCTTCAAAAGTTATGAATTTTCCTTGCAAAATGTATTAATCGGAATCGTGCCCGCGACGTGATTGTGAAATCGTAGAGATCGCATGCTTAAAAATAAGGTTGTCATGTCCGCCTGTGTCGATCAATACGGAAAACTTATCAAAGCTCTTGATCCTTCCGGAAAGCTTTTCTCCGGTCATGAGATGAACCACAATGCCGTATTTCTCACGACGCGCCGTGTTAAGAAACGCATCTTGGATATTTTGGACACTTTGCTTTTCCATTACGTTTTCTCGTTTATTAAGATTAACTTACGAATGCCCATAAGTTTATAACAATTAAAGCTATGGTTACAAGATTGAATGTGGAAAAAAACTTCAAGAATCGGAACTGCTCGAATCGAGCGAGTTAATCCCGTTCAGATCTTGCGAGACCGTCTTTAACGGCGCTGAAAAGCTGCTTTTGAACTTCAGGTTCGCTGCCGAAACCACTTAGCCAGGTCGCGTCCGGTTCACGTTTAAACCAGGTGATCTGACGTTTCGCATAATTTCTTATGTCCTGTTTCGTCTTTTCGACGGCGCTTTCAAGGTCTCGTTCGCCGCGCAGGAATTCGCAAACGCGCCGGTATCCATGTGCGCCGAGCGCGTTGGTGTCGTCGGGAATTCCGGCAGCTCGAAGTTCGGCAACCTCATCGACCAAGCCGTTCTGAAAATGGCACTCGGTTCGTTCGTTAATGATCCGATAAAGAACGTCGCGCGGCGGATTTATCACAAAAAGCTTAATTCGTCGCGCGAATTCCGGCGGTTCGGCTCGGTTCGGCTGAAGTTCGGAAAACGGTTTACCCGTTTGAAAAAACACTTCCAAAGCGCGAATCGTTCGAACGTAATCGCGAGGAAAAAGCTTTTCAGCTGCCGCCGGATCGACGCGGCTTAAAATTTTATGAATATGCGCGGCACCTTTTGTTTCTTTTAGTTGAGTAAGTTTTTTGCGCAGAGCCTCATCGGTCGGCGGGCTGTCGAAAAGCGGATTGCGGAGCGTTCGAAGATAAAATCCGGTTCCGCCGACAAGTATCGCGGTGTTTCCGCGCGATTCGATCTCTTTGATCTTACGAGACGCATCTTTTGCCCACGCCGCAACCGTATAATTAACGTCAGCCGTAACATACCCGATCAGATGATGCGGCACACCTTTCATTTCTGCGGCGCTCGGTTTTGCGGTTGCGATCTGGATTTCTTTGTAAATTTGCACGGAATCGCAATTAATGATCTCGGCATTTCCCAAATGCAGTGCGAGCGCAACGCCGAGTTCGGTCTTACCCGAAGCCGTCGGTCCCGCGATCGAATAAATCGGTTTTTTTGAATTTGTCCTCAAAACGTTCCGGTGCCGATCAACCTTTGCTAACGCAATTCTAACGCGAAACGTCTGAAAAATCAGGATGATTCCGGGGAAGTCCGGTTCTTTACGAATAAAGCCGAAACAGCGCGACGAGCAAAATGAGTGTGAGCAAAATTAACGATCCGAGTATCTGATTTCTGGAAAAGCGCATCGCGATTTACATTGCCAGCGGAATTACGTAAATGGAAATTGCAAGAAAATGCAGCAGACTGCCTGTTAAAACAAACAAATGCCAGACGGCATGATGATGTTTCAATCCTTCCCATCTAAAAAATACGGTTCCGATCGAATAAGCAAGCCCGCCGCCAACGATCAAAACGAGTGCCGCAAGACCGAGTTTTAGAAATATCGGCTGAATTACAAGAATCGCGACCCAGCCTAAAACAAGATAAGAAACAACCGACGCCGCCTTGAAACGCCTATGGAAAAAGATCTTAAACGCAATTCCGAGCAGGGCGAAAAGCCAGACAAATATGAAAAGACTCGTGCCGATATAACCGCGCAGCGCGACCAGGGTAAACGGCGTGTACGTTCCGGCGATCAAAAGGTAAATGCAGCAATGATCGACTATCCGAAGTTTCTCTTTTAGCCGCGGGGATCTTGCTCCGTGATAAAAGGTCGATGCGGCATAAAGCGAAATGAGCGAAATGCCGTAAACGACGGCGCTGAAAAAATGCCATGAATCGCCTTTTATGCTTGCCAAAACCATCAGAATTATCAGTCCGGCAACGCTCAACACCAGCCCGAGCCCGTGTGTCAGCGTATTTGCGAGTTCTTCGATCGTTAATCCGTTGGTCAGTTCTTTCATAATTTAGTTGTGCAATCGTTTGTACAGTTGCCGTTTAAATGGCAAAAGATGCAGTAAATCTAAAAAAATCTATGCGGGAACTTTATTTAGGCTCTCTCCGACAAATTCGGCAATTCCCGTCAAAAGCATCTGCACCGCGACAGTTATCAGCAGCATTCCCATCAGACGTTCGATCGCGATCAAGCCTTTTTCACCGAGAAACCGGGCAAAATAGCTCGAAAAATAAATGATTATTGCAGAAGCGAGCCACGCCATGAAAACCGCTAAAAGCCAGTTTGCCCAACGCGTCGGATCGCCGCTCATCATCAAAAGCGCGGTCGCCATCGCCGATGGTCCGGCGACATACGGAATTGCAAGCGGAACGATAAAAGGTTCGCCTTCAACATCTTCCTGCAGCGAAGCATGACGCGACGGAAAGATCATCTTGATCGCGATGATCATCAAAATTATGCCGCCGGCTGTCGTTAATGCGGTTTGCGAAAGGTGAAGGATCTGCAGCAAATATTGACCGAGAAATAAAAATCCGACAAGTACGACAAACGCGATAATCAATTCGCGCACCACGACCTTTCGCTGCCGCTTCGGATCGACCTTTTTAAGCGTCGTCATAAAAAGCGGAATGTTCCCCAGCGGATCCATTACCAGAAAAAGCAGAAGTGCGGCGGAAAGTGTCGTCATTTCAATAAGCCTTCGTTACATCGACTCCGGTGTAATAATGTTTAATGATCGCTTCGGCTTTGACACCCATTTTTGCTAAGCCGTAAGCGCCGTATTGACACATTCCTACGCCGTGTCCCCACCCGCGACCCGTGAAAGTATAGCTCGAGACGCGACCGGCGGAATCGTATTTTTTATTGATCACGAAAAGCTGTTCGTTCAGCCGCAGCGCCGAACGGATCTTTCCGCCCTTCAAATGAAAAGTACCGGTCGTCGTAATTATCTCAAGATCGGTTGCACGCTTTGAAAATCCCTGCTTTGCTATCTTTAGATCGATAAGCGTTCCGAGTCCGCGGACATAACGGCTGAGGTTTGCCCGCACAGTACCGGCGGAAAAGCTTTTGTTCCAGTTTGTAAAGCTCGAATCGCGTTCGGCGACGGTCGTTTTCGTCGTCGGTTCGATCTCCAGATAAATCGCTTCGCCGGCGGCATTCGTTTTGTAAGTTACGCGTTCGCCGCCGACCAACGCGGCTTCTTTGACCTGAAAAAATGAATCACCGAACTTTCTAAAGAGATATACATTCGGATTTATGAATATTTCCTTTTCGCCGCGACCCGCGCGAATGATCAGCTTGCCGTCTTCGGTAGGCTTTGCCTCGCCGGACTCAAAACTGTTGCTCCAATTTTTTTTGGAATAGATATTTTCGATAAGCCGCAGCACCTTTGCGCGGGAAAAATGCTTTTGCGGCTTTATCGTCAAATCGGGATAGATCGCAAAATAGCCGTCGCGCATCAAGCCGGCAAGCGTCGCACGCATCGACGGAGGCACTTCTCCGCCATCAAGAAACGACAATTGGTAATTGATGTCGGCTTCGCTCAAAAGCGTGTCCGATTGGCTTGCATCCGAATAGAGAATATCTGCGAGAATTTTCGCGAGCACCAGCGGTTTTGAAGTGTCTTTTGTCACCGCCAACGGAAAGGGTTTTGAATTTTTTGCCGCAATTTGATTCAGCCAGCTTCGAAGTTCGGTTTCGCTCGGAGCTTCTTCGAAATACTCGTCTGTGAACTTATTCGTAACGAAAAGAAAATTATTGACAGAATACTGCGCGGCTAACCGCGCAAGTTCATAATTTGCTTCATTTCGAACGTCAGCAAGCTCGCGCGAACTGCGCACCATGAACGGTGCGAAATGCGCTTTTCCTTCGAGCGAACAGTTGACACCCCGCAAATACGGTTCGGCGTGGTCGAAAATATTTTCCGAATCTTCGGTTCGACCGCCGCAGGTCGAAGTGTAATAGGCGGTTATGGGCTCTCCCTTGTAAGTCGCGATAAGCCCGCGGGTTTCGCGAACCGCCTGCGAACCCATCCGGCTTTCCGCCGAAACGCCGCCGTAAACCTGTGAACGGACGGTCGGGTACATATCGAAACCCTGCGAGACAAAACCATTCGTATTTGCAACCGCGTACGTTCGAGCCGCGATCGCTTGAGCTTTTTGAGCTTCGATCTGCGGAAGACTAAGTTCTTTCGGAACAACGCCGAGCAGATATTGTTCCATCGGCACAACATTTACGACGGTCAAACTGCCGCCGGAATTGACGAATACCTCGATTCTGCCGCGGTATTCCTTTCCGTTATATCGAACCGGAACCGTTCGCTCATTGAGCGATCCGAACGAAACGGCTTTCAGCGACGAAAACTTTGCATTTTCGCCGGCGCCGTTGACGATAACTTCTCTAAGATTTGGATTTACATAGTCTGTAGTCGGACGGCTCGAGGATGTTGGCGAGATCTTGTTTGGATTTGCACGTTCGGACAAAATGCTTCGAACATTCGATTTAGGATTCCCCGCGAGTTGTTGGGTCAGCGCTACCGCTTCGTCAGAAGGCTGGGTGACTTTCGTGCTTACGATCTCGGCGTTTTCGAATCCTCTTTCCGCGAGTGCTGCTTTAAATTCATCGGCTTCCTCGAGGCTGTTGCGCGGTTCGCCGATTTTGATCGTCCAGGTGTTTGTTGCGGTATCGATGTCAAATGCTACTTTTTCGCCGGTCGCCTTTCGGACTTCTTCCGCAAGTTCGGACGCATCCGCCGAAGTTTCGATATTCGTAATCGATAAATTAAAAAATTCTACCTCGGGCGGGCGATACGATCTCGCGGAAACGGCAACTTTAGTCGTATCAAGCAGTTTCTGCGGTTCGTCGGGACTGAAAGCGACAAGGGAAGTATCGCTGGTCGTGATCGTTACAGACCGTGAATTAGTTGAAAGACCGATTCTTACAACGGGCTCATTTTCCAGGTAAAAAAGACTCGTGTCGACCGCGGATATGTTTGTCGAAAGGAATAAGAGCGGAATCAAAAATGCGAACAATGATCGGGAACTTAAAATCATGAGATTAATTTTAGCATTTTGTCGAAAATAGAGTTAAAAGAATGCTCAAAAAAATTGAAACTCGCTTTCCTCGAAATTATCGGTCGTGTCTATCTATTACAGCAACTTCACGAAATGGACGCCAAACTCAACAGCCGTTTCGCGCCATTAAACTGTTTTCGCCCATTGAAAAAAAGCAAATTTTCAGGAAATATGCGCTTTCGAGGAATTTGAAAATCGTATTTACATTCTCGCCGTTCAGCAACGCCGCCAAAAACTTCCTTCTGCAAGAGATTTGAAACGCATCGAATCGAGCGAAAGATAAACAAGCAGGTAGTAGAAAGGTTGCAGAGATTCGGAAACTCAAGAGCTTGAAAACCGCAACGCCTGACCGGTCAGGATTTACGATGCTTCAGACGAAAAACTTCGCAATAGATTAGAGATGATAGATGATAACGGTTGGATCTTTCCGGTACTATCTTTCATCTTTAATCTATTTCAAAATAAAACCGCTTTTGATTTCAAACGATTGCAAAATTTCGGACGACTTCCCGGTTATTTTTCCAAAGCGTTGAAAATAAACGGAAAAGTTCCGAAAGTTTGTCCGCGATGCTGGGGTCTAAACGCGAATAAAATTAGTTTTCCTTTGCCGAAATCGCTTTCCGCGATCGCCGTTTTTCCGAGCGCGTATTTCTCGCCCAAAATCCAACCGGAAAGCAAAAGGTCTTTTTCAGCGTATTTTGCAACTGATCTTAATTTGCCCGAATCCGAAATTTCATAAGCCGAACTGTTGATAAAATATGCCGGAGTTTGTTTGTTGAAACCTTTGGCGAGCCCATTTGATGTGTCAACATCCAATTGCCAGATCGAACCCGGACTGTAAAATTCAGCGCGGCTCAGACCGCCCAAGACATTTTTCATCGGCAAATTAAATTGTTTGATAACGAGTTCGCAACTGTCATCAAAGCAAATTAACTTTCCGCCATTTTCGACGAATTTCTTTAAATTCGCAACGCCGCTCTCGCCGATTCCGCCTGTAAATTCTTCGGGATAACGCTCTTTCGGCAAGCCGGAAACGATTCCTCTTTCGGAGATCGAAGGCAGAATTATCGCGTCGTAATTTAATTTATCTTCACGAAAATCCGAATCCATCAGCGATGTGTATGGAATTTGATGATTGTCCAAAACAAGCCGCGTCCAGCCTTCGTCCATCGAACCTGTAAATCCTTTGTAAAGCCCGATCTTCGGAGAAGATTTTAGCGGATTCGGCAATTTGTCGAATGAAGTTTTGTTCGGTTTGAGATTCAAAACCGTTCGCGCCTGATTGATGTTTTCGACTTTTTTCAGAGTGCTGCGATGTTTTTCTAAATCTTTTATGTTCCAAGCCGCAACAGTTTCAACGCCCATTTGCAACGGCAGTGTCCAACCTGCAACGTCATACGGAACTTCGGCTTCGCCTTTCGCGTTCAGGCGTTTCGGATAAACCTGTTTTTCAAAAAGACTTAAAACATTATTTTTCTGGGGCTGATTTACGAAAACGAGAAAGCTTCCCAAAGGCATTTCATGAAAATTGTTTTTATCGTTTTGCTCGTGGATTATTTCAAGTTCGCGCGTCATTTCATGAACTTCCATTCCTTGCCACATCAAAATCTCCAGAAAACGCGCAACAGGTTCCTGATTTGGCTGACCTGCATAAACGATAAATGCCTGTGGTTCATTATTTGACGGTTTGAGATTTTTGCTCGCCAGATCATAAGAATTTTTCAAATAACGCTCACGAAACTTTGCCGCCATTTCCAAAACAGCGAGCGCGGAAACCGTTTCGATTCGCGCAATGTCTTTCGGACCCCAAACTCCTCCTTCCCACGGATCGGGAATATTCGTCGCCGGTTCGAGCATCGAAGCGATGCCGCGCGAAGGATTCGGACGCGAAAGGGCTTCTTTATTGATCGTAACGGGAGTCATCAACTCCGCGCTTGCGGCTTCCGACAAAATTCCGACGGAGTTGTGATAATAAGGCGCGGAACGAAAACCTCCGTGCCACCATGTGTCGTAAGTCGCATTGGTCGTAACGCCCGCTTGATCCGTTCTTTGCAGGTCTGCCGCCATTTTATAACCGAGAAGACCGAGTTCGCGCAGGATCAGCGGATCAATTCGCGGGTTCGGCGGATCGTAGAAAGGCGGAATCGTCATTCTCGCGCCGGTTTGTCCTTGTTGGTGAACGTCATAGACGATCTGCGGAAACCATTCCTGCCAAAAGAGTTTCGTGATATTTCGCGTTTCCGCAAGATTCATCATAAACCAATCGCGATTGTTATCGTGTCCGGCGTAATGATGATAAAGCTCAGGAGGCGAAGTTCCTTCAAACTTCGTGCCGAGCGTTTTGCGATACCAATTGGCAACAATGTCAATTCCGTCGGGATTTGCCGATGGAATAAGCAGCAAAATCGTATTTTCCAGAATTTCCTTCGTCGTTTCATCAGTCGCGGTCGCCAGATCGTGAGCGAGATTCATTGACATTTGCGAAGCGACGATCTCAGTCGAATGAATCGAACACGAAATTGCGACAATTGTTTTACCTGCTTTGGTTAAATCAATTGATTCAGTTTGAGCAATAGTTATTTGGGGATTGTTTATCGCAAAATTATAGTTTTTATATCTTTCGAGATTTTTAATATTGTCCGCCGAAGATATAAAAGCGACGATCTGCGGTTTGCCGAGCGTCGTTTTGCCGATCTCTTCTACTTTTACTTTGTCGCTCGCCGCGTCTAATTTGGCGAAATAATCGGTTATTTGTTTCCAATCGGCAATTGTTCTGTCGTCCGTTGGATGAAAACCCAGAACCGATTTCGGCGTGGGAATTTGTGCGTTAACCGCGAACATGAAAGCCGCAGTTATGATAAAGAACGACGAAAACAGAAGTCGAATCAATGGCACTGAACCAAATTCGTTCTTTGTAAACTTTGGGTTGCGGACTTTTGACCTTAGACTAATAAGCATGCAAGACCTTCCTTTAGAAGCGATTAAGCAGAATAAGAAAATTGAATTTGCTGAGATTGAGTCTAGCAAATCTAAACTTTTCGGCAAACTTCGTTATTGGTGGTGTTTTTTTGTCGCCGGGTTTTTACTGCTATTTATTGCGCTTCCGGCGATGATATTTCTTCAGCTTATCGGGAAACGACTTTGGCTTTACCCGCTTTGTTTATGGGGTGCGCGGTTTTGGCTGAGGATGTGCGGAGCAAAAGTGCGCGTTTCAGGGATGGAAAAACTCGAAAAGGGAAAAGGTTATATTTTTGTCGCAAATCACCGCTCTTATCTCGATACAGCGGCGCTTTTTGGTTTTACGGGTCGCCGCATCGGTCTTGTTGCGAAAAAGGAACTGCTGAAGGTTCCCGTCCTCGGTCAGGGTATGGGATTCGTCAATATAATCGCGATCGACCGTTCAAACCCCGAACGGGCGAGGCGTTCGATGGCGAAGGCGAAAAAGGTAGTTGATGACGGTTATTCGTTCGGTGTTTTCGCCGAAGGCACTCGGGCAATGCCGGGCGAACTTTTGCCGTTCAAAAAAGGTGCGATCCATCTGGCGCTGCAGACAAATGCGCCGGTCGTTCCGGTTGCGATCAAAAATACCGATTGGATGATGGGAAAGCGTAACGGAACGGCGTATCCGGGGACGATCGAGCTCGTGATGCTTGAACCGATCGAAACTGACGGATTCGACATCGAAACCGGTCTGACCACGCTGCTTGAAAAAGCTCGGGGCGCGATCGCAGTCGAACTTGCGAGCGACACGCCGGTTAAAAAATTAGATTAAGACGATTACGGCTTAGTTTTCGGCAGCGGCGGCGGCTGATTTTCATCGACCGGCTGATCGTCGTCCAAAACCTTTACCGAAGTTCGTCCCTGTGCATAATCGGAATAACGGACAAGCATCTTCATTCTAGTGACGGTACCGTTTCCAAAAACAAGTTCATCGTCAGCGGACGAATAAACCGGAAAATAATACTTATTGTCAACGCTAGTTCGCCACGTTTCTACGACCGGAAATCTCTGATCGATCCCCTGCTTGTTTTTGCCTTCGGGAACCGCCTTACCACGCGATTTGACGATCATCAGATCGATATCGTCCACCCAAATCCTCCCTTGAAAAAGCCTGAGATCGGACTTTTTCGGATCGGGCATAACTTTAGGAGCTACCTCAAATACAAACAGATTCAGTTCATCGATCTTCTCTTTTCCGAGGAGCGTAAAATTATAGAGATCAATATCCGTCGGTTTTATCGCAAATGGATTGATGCCGCCCAGATCGTCGATGTCTTCGGGCGTAATACGGATATCTTTAACTGTCGAAACAGGCGCGTAAAGTATTCTTTCAAATCGTTTACCGTCCTGGTTAAAGGTCATGAACGAATCGCGCCGGTAAGTTCCGGTTATTTGACCGCCAAGTCCGACCGTTTCGATTTTTGCCTTTCTGGTAAAAACATATTCCGTCAAAGCACGGCGAAATTCATCTTCATTTTCCGCCATTTTTTTAATGATCTTGTCGACCTCTCCCGGCTTTGCGTCGTACGGCGTAATGGTGGTTTGCGCGCCAGCCAAAACAGTGAACGAAAACACCGCCGCTCCGATCAATAAAAAGGGAATTAATTTTTTCATGATTTTTCTTTCCGGTATAAAACTATTAAAAAAGATGCCTCTTGTCCAAAAATAGTTTGAATGAAACTCGATTTTATTCCTGCAAATGAAAAAACCGCCGAAAGATCTTCGACGGTTTTCATTAAAAAATTCCCGGAAATTACCTAATCGACGAACTCGATCTCGACATTATTCTTAATAATTCCTTTTTCAAATCCTTCTTTCAGCAAAAGCTTTACTGCTTCGCGACCGCGGTCACCGTAATCCAGAGTAAGGTCGTTGACCCACATCGCGACAAAGCGGTCGGCAAGCTCAGGCGGCATATCGCGAGCAAACTGCATTGCGTATGAAAGCGCGTCTTCGCGGTTTTCCATTGAATAAACAATGCTTCGATGTAGATGTTTTGAAACTTGACGCATCAGGTCTCCGCCGAGATCGCGGCGAATTACGTTACCGCCCATCGGCAGCGGAAGTCCGGTTTTATCGAACCACCATTCGCCAAGATCAAGAACCTTGTCCAGACCCATTTGCTTGTAAAAAAGCTGTCCTTCGTGAATAAGAAGCCCGGCGTCCGCCTTTCCTTTAAGAACCGTGTCGATGATCTCGTCAAAAGGAACGACAATATATTCAAAATCCTGATTGTAAATTCTCAGCGCGAGAAAAGCGCTGGTCAATTCACCCGGGATGGCAATCTTCATTTGCGGAATTTCTTCCGGTTTTCGCGGATCTTTTGAAACAAGGATCGGACCATATTTGTCGCCGATGCTCGCGCCGTGCGGAAGCAATGCGTATTTATCGGAAACGTATGCGTATGCGTGAAAGCTGATCGCAGTCACGTCGTAAACCCCGTTTTTGGCGTCTTCGTTTAAGGTTTGTATGTCTTTGAGGACATGTTCAAACTTCAATCCGTTGGTTTCAAGCTTGTTTGTTGCCAAGCCGTAAAACATAAAGGCGTCATCCGAATCAGGCGAATGAGCTACAGAGATAATGCGTTTTTCTGCCGTTGCGTCCATATATTAAAACTGCGTGTAGAAAATGTTCGTGTTATACAAAAGTTGTATTTTACCGCTTTTCTGATGTTCTGCAAAAAGGCTTTTGAGCTTTTCGGTAAGCTCATTAAAACGCGGATGTTCGGGCGACGGCATATACGAAGAAGAAAGAATTCTGCCGAGCATACCGTCAAAATCAAGCGTTTGGGAATTTGCTAAAATCTCTAGTTTAAAAGGCGTACCGAATACTTTCTCAAGTATTTCCGGTGTGACATTTTCGTGCCGCACTTCATTATAATCGATTCCGAATTCTACTAAGATCGATTCATATTCCCGAAGAAACCGGTTTGAAGTAAGCTGACGCTCATTCCAGATGAGCGCGCAAAAACCTCCTTTTTTCAGAATCCGGCGAAATTCGCGCGGCGTCGCTTCCCGATCGAACCAGTGAAATGCCTGGGCGGCAATTATTATATCGATGCTTTCCGGGTCGAGTGTCGTCTTCTCAGACGTGCCGTCAACGCTTACGAAACTACCAAAGTCGTTTAAATAAAGCGCTGCGGCTGCACGCATTGTCGCGTTTGGTTCGACGCCGTACACTTTATTTCCGTTCTCGAGAAACAACTTTGACGAAATTCCGGGACCCGAACCGATATCTGCAATGACGGAATCGCCGGTTAACCCGAGTTCACTGCGAAAAACATCGAGCATTTCCGCCGGATACTCGGGGCGATATTTGACGTAATTTTCTACCCGGTCTGAAAAACGTCCGATCGTGTCTTTTTTCATAAGATCAATCTTCCAGGTCTACTTCGGTTCCTGACCATTGCGTTTTCTTAGAATGCGGGATATTGAATTGGTCCAAGATTCGAAAACATAAATGATCCACTAGTTCACCGATCGATTTCGGTCGATGATAAAATCCCGGACTAGCCGGCAGGATCCGCGCGCCGGCGCGGGCAAGACGCAGCATATTTTCAAGATGGATCGCGTTGAACGGAGTTTCGCGCGGGACAATAACGAGTTTTCTTCCTTCCTTAAGCGCAACGTCAGCTGCGCGATGGATCAAATTTGTTCCCGCGCCTGATGCGACCGCCCCGAGCGTTCCCATCGAACACGGGACGATTATCATTCCTTCCTGCTTATTAGATCCGGACGAAGGTTTTGCTGCGAGATTATCTAACTTCCAAAAACGGATAATTTTCGAATTTTCCGAAAGTCCCAGCCAGCGATTGATCTTTTTTGAATCGGGATCGCGAAGATCGGCGCCGAGTTCGACTTGCGCGACGACCGGAGCAACGCCGGACATTATTAAATTGATCGTTTCGACCGCTCCGCTCTCGATCAATAGCTGAAGAGTTCGCTGCGCGTAGATCGTTCCCGATGCACCCGTAATGGCGACTGTTAATTCCATAGAGACCTCAAATTTTAACACTAGACCGCCGAATTGAACTAATTCGCGAACTTATTGAAAAGAGTTTCAAAATCGTCCGAGTTTGTGTCAATTCTGACATAAATTATGTCAATTTGACCGGTTAATTTGATCGACCTGCGCGCATTATCGAGCAAAGACGTGGAAAATCAGTGCCGCGCGGAGTGGATGTGCTTTGGCATCGTGATTGCATTCAACAAAATCGACTAGCTCCCGATATTTCGGGTGAATCGTTACGATGATGAATGAACCGGTATTTACAAGTGAAGCAATTTTGAAAGTTGTCAGCAGCGATGTTGTTACATGGGCTTTCGTAAAAATTTGTTCAGCTTATAAATATGTCAGTTTGTTTATTTGAGTAAATTGTTTGTTGAATTGGAATGAAGGAACGGCGGAGTGATTAACCGCCGTTTTTTTCGTTTTCGGAAAGGCGCAAGACGGTTCTGATATTGTAAAATCGAATCGTAATGGATCGAACAAACATTGAACAAATTTTAGAAATGTACGCGGCGGGCGATCTTTCTTTAGAAAATGCCGCAGTAAAGTTAAAGAATCTTTCGTTTGAAGATATCGGCTTTGCTAGAGTCGATCATGCGCGCGCATCGCGGCAGGGCTTTCCGGAGGTGATATTCGGGAAGGGCAAAACCCCGGCTCAGATAGTTGGGATCTTTGAAAAATTACTTGCCAAATCGCCGAACTTGCTGATCACTCGCGCTAGTGCCGAAGTCTTCGGAGAAATTCGAAACGTTTACAGCGACGCAGAATGGCACGAGTCGGCATCGCTGATCCGGGTTTGGCGCGACAAAACCGTGTCGGGGACCAGCGAAATAGCTATCGTTACGGCAGGAACGAGCGACATTCCGGTTGCGGAAGAAGCCGCATTAACGGCGGAAACAATGGGCAATAAGGTTTTGCGGATCTGGGATGCAGGTGTTGCAGGTATTCATCGCATTTTAGCCGAACGGGAAGTTTTGCAGGGGTCGCGAGTCGTCATCGTTGCCGCCGGAATGGAAGGCGCGCTTCCGTCTGTCGTTGGCGGGCTCGTCAGTGTTCCGGTCATCGCCGTTCCGACCTCGATCGGTTATGGAGCGTCGTTCGGCGGAATTGCCGCGCTTTTGGGAATGTTAAATTCGTGTTCGTCAAACGTTACGGTCGTAAATATCGATAACGGATTTGGCGCAGGATTCGTTGCTAGTCTGATCAATAAAAAGGTTGATTAAGGATTGATCAAAACGAAAAGTTTGTCCGCCCATTCGGATTGCGAGTTCTTGAGAATTTGATATTGAACGCCGGCGGAATCGCGATCGCCCATTTTTAGATAAGTTCGCGCCAGATTGAACCGAGCCTGATCAAAATTTGGATTAAAATTGACCGCGCTGTTAAAGGCTTCGAAACTTTCATCCAGCTTTCCGAGTTCGAAGTAACTTTCACCGAGATAATTGTAGGTTTTTGCGTCCGGTTTGTACGTTTTTAGTTGTTCAAACGCCGAGGCTGAAAGCGAAAAATCTCGCCGTTTGAAATAAGCCGCACCGAGATATTCGAATGCGCCGGCAAAGTCCGGTTTTAATTCGATCGCCCGCTTATAAGCAAGAATTTCTTCGTCGGTTCTCCCGAGTTTATTCAGCGATAATCCCAAAGACAGTTGGATCTCAGCCTTGTAAGGGTTAAGTCGAGCCGCCTGCATATAAGCTTTTACGGCATCGTCGAAATTTTTCAACGCATAATTTGAAGCGCCGATATTGATATAAGTTTCCGACCATCGCGGACGAAGCTGAGCAGCTTTTTTCGATGCATCGAGCGCGAGATCGTGCTTTCCAAGCATTCCATACGCATATCCCGCCTGATACCAGGCTTCGGCATATTCCGGGTCGAGGGCAACCGCTTTCTCAAACAGCGGCGCGGCTTTTGCGTAATCGTCGCGCGACAATTGACCTAGACCTTGCGAATAAAAACGTTCCGCCGCCGCACGTTTGTTCTCGGCAGATTCGGTTCGAAGCGCATCAAAGGACTTTAATTCGCCGATCTTTAAGTTAGCGATCCGTTCACTCGGCACGGCAAAATTCAAGCTCTGCCCTTCCGCCGCCTGGAGCGTCGCGACCCCGATCACCTGTCCCGACATATTTACGACCGGCGAACCGCTCGACCCTGGCGAGATCGGCGCGGTAATTTGAATGATCTTGCCATAACCCGGAAAATCGCGAACCGCTGAAACTATGCCGTTGGAAATAGAACCTTCCAGACCGAAAGGATTTCCGATAACGACGATGCTTTCGCCTTCCTGCGGAATTTGCTGCGTAATTGCGAGCGGTTGAACGAAGACTCCCGGAAGATCGACGCGCAAAACCGCAATGTCGCCTTCGCCGTCAACCGCTATCACGCCTGAAACAGGATATTTTTTGCCGTCATTCAAATGGATCACTACGCTGCTCGCTCTTTCAATAACATGCCGGTTTGTAATCACCTGATCCGGAGCAATAAAAAATCCGCTCCCGCGTGAGATGGTTCTTCCTTTTGAATCAAAGGTTTCGATCGCCACCGCCGACGGTTTGACCTTTTTTACGAGCAGCGGGAGTATGTCCTGAGCGAACGCGGCGTTCGCGAACGCGAAGATCAAAGCAAAAATTGTAAGAAATATGCGGTTCATCTATTGAGCTCAAATTATAGAGCCTTAAGACATCCCGTAACAAATTTTATAAATGAAAAAGCGTCGAGCAAGAATGCGGCTTTCGCTTTTTTCTTTGTTCGGTGCTTTTTTCGATTCGAAAGACCAAAATTTTATTGAATTACGCCATTCCCGTCTAAACCCGTGTAATCGGCGGAAAAATAAAGTCCTAGCCAGACGTCGGAAGACGGCGTCAGAAATAGACGGTCGTAGATGAACTCGTTCAACCGGCTGGAATTCCACGAAGGGTTTTCACTGATAAGTTTATAGATTCGCGTATGCAGCAAATATTCGTTGCGGGCAGTGTCAGCGGCGATATTTTGCTTTAACTGCGCAGTCATTTGTGCAAAATTTCGTTCCGTCAGCTCCGGTGCGCCCGAAACCTGGCGACGGATGAATCGCATCGTTTCATCGGAAAAATCAAACTGCCGCCTCAGTTGACCGATGCGTTTCCAATTTAGGGAGTCCGACATTGCAGCAAAAGTTAATACTTCGTCGTCCTGCAAAAGCGAAACTGCGGGTAGTTCGGCTGCCATTTTGGAAACTGCAACCGGTGCTGCACGAAGCGCGCCCGGCGGATTTACGGAAACTGGATCGGACTTCGGTTCAATGTTTTCGGGCGTAACGCCAAGTTTTTTCAAGTCGCCTTTCCATTTTGAGATCAGCTGCTGCCGGCGTAACTGATAAAAGCTGTTCCGATTTTGGATATCGGATGCACGAGAACGGTAAAAATTCGACCAGAGTTTTAGGTAATCTGCGAATTCGTTCGGATCGTACAAACCCGGCAAGCCGTCAAGAACGGCTCCGCCGGAATCGATCAAATAATGGATGCTGTTTCCGGTGATCGTTCGAACGAGTTTTCGTCCGTCTCCGTAATCGATCGTGATTCGCGGCGCCGGTCGGACAGATTGCCAATGGAGCACGAAGTTTTCACGCAAAAGACGTGAAATCGTCGGATCGGTGTAAAGAATCGACCGGAAAAACCGGCTATTTGCGCAGCTGAATTCTTCGTTCAGATTGCCTAAAAGCCTGAGAGAAATTAGCGGTTTCCCGGTTTTTTCCGATTCGAGTTGAGCTTTTTCAAGATCAGTAAACCAATAAAGTCGCGATGAAAACGCGTCCTTCTGCATCGCGACGCGGTCGATAGCTTCCGATATCTTTAACCATCTTTCGCCGCGTTCGCCCGTTGCATTATATGCCGCGATCTCCGACCCGAATTCTAGAAAAAGCGAATCGAGCCCTTTTTGTCCCAACGTTCGGAGGGTTTTAGAAGCTGCCGCAGCCTGTTCGGGTTCAGACGAAACTGTCTGCCGGGCAAGATCGCTATAGGAATTCGCATGGGCGAAAAGCACCGAGGCGAAAATTACACCGATGACCAAAGCAAATCTGCGTCCCATACTTTTTCTCTCCTCAAAAGTTGATAACGGTTTGGTGCAGGCACGACGTGAACCGTTGTCCCTCGAAGGTTTTTGCGAGCGGGTACTCGGTTTAATTTACGGAAATCGATTTCGCGGATCGCGAAATATTTTGAGCGAATCCGGAAAGATCGCTGAAATTTTTCGCATAAAATTCGGCAGGAAAGCGTTTTTGGACGTCGATATTCTCAAATGCGCGCCCGCCGAGCACAACGCAGGCTTTGTTTCGGCAGAGTTTTTCATTAAAAATCTGAAAATCGCGCGCCAAACGGTCCATGTCGGAAAGTATTGCGGATGAAATACAAATAATTGAGGGCGAAGTTTGCGATATCTCATCGCAAAGTGCATAAACGGGCATATTCGCGCCGAAATTCAGCACTTCAAAGCCTTCGTTTTCGAGAATCATCTGTGCAAAATGCGCGGGCAGTTCATGGAAATCTCCTTCGATGCTGCAGCAAACTGCCGCCATTCCGTTGGATTCCTTAACCGGCAGGATCGACCGTAGCTTGTACAACGCGCAAAATACGGTTCGTGTGGCGAGATGCTCCTGCGCGATCGTCAGTTTTCCTTCAAACCAAAGTTGACCCACATGCTGCAGCGCCGGAGCGATCGACCGATCCAGAATCTCTTCAAGCGGCAGCTCTCCAAGCACCTTTTCCATCAAATAGTTGCAGGCTTTCTCCTCACTGCCGCAAATCAATGCATTGAAAAAGTCGCACTCAGACCTTACCTCCGAATCGTTTCGACGAAAGATCGAAGAAACTATCGAATCGTCCGAATTAGATCGCTGAAGACCTAAACCTGTCTTCTTTTGGAATCTTGCAATTTCCTCGATCCGGAACCGGCGGTGCCCGCCGAGCGTGCGTTCCGAAGAAAGCAGCCCCGCGCTTTCCCAACGTTTGACGGTTGCGTCGCTGACGCAGCAAAGCTGCGCAACCTCTTTTGTGGTAAGGCTTTTCGAAGGAACCATAAATTAAGAAAAGTTCTCGGGAATTCGTATTGATGAAAGTTTCAAATTTTGAATCGCCGTCATTCAAGCTTACACAAAACGCTCAAACCGCACAAATTGATAGACTGTTCATCAATTCCTTTCGGTCAAGCGAATAATTTCTTTAAGATTTATTAATCTTATGTCTTCAGCTAGAATCCTAACTTGCAGGACATACACGTGGATCTTGCAAGTTTCTTCAGAGATCTGCGCAAACGAGGGATCTGCGCACAGGAAGGATTATCAGAAGAATCTCTTGTAAGCTTAACTTTCAAAAGCGGCGGAATTAAATAATCGTACCTTCGTCCTTCTGAAAGTGCAGTGAAATCGGCTGAAGGATTCGTTGCGAAAGATGGCGATTTTATGAAGGAGGTCGAGGATTTTGACAGATGGAACGGTCAAGTATATATACTATGTCAAAGTGGTTAATTTGCATCTTGCCTCAATGAATATTTGGGGCGAATCTCGCTTCGGAGCTGAGAGCCGCGATTTGATCGAATCTGCTTTGGCGCGTCCAAAACATGCCGCAATTTATGAAAACACCGATTGGATTCGGTAATCCGCTGCACTCGTTTTCGGAATAGATAAAAAATCATCCGTGGACAGGCGGAAATAGACGAACTGCAAACTTTCTGGTAAAGGAATTTCAGTTTCGCAGCGCGTATCAGCTAACCGCGACGCGGACTGATCTGCATGAACGGGTGACAACCGTCGAATCGGACGCCTGGAAAGCTGACGAGATCGAAGGTTGGCTGCGTTACATAATCAGACTTGTTTCAAAGGACAAAATTATAATGGGAATTGAAGGTTATGAGTGGGCAATTTACGGTTTGAGCATTCTCAGCGTGATGATGATTGGTCACTTTCTGTTTTTAGAACCGACAGACAAATTCAAATCTGCGTATTCGATCGGAAAAATAGTCTGCCTTGCAGTATTTCTTTTTTCCTCGATGTATTGGATAATCACTTTCCCGCATGTAGGCTGGGCACATAATTTTTCCGAAAATGAAAACAGTTATTCTAAATTAACCGACGTTGAAGGCGTAAAAAGTGATATAGAAAAGAACAGCCGAAGAATTAAAATATTAGAAAGAGAACTGGAACAAAGTCAAAGCGATCTTGAGGCGGTTGGCGGCAGAATTAAATTATTCTTGCAAATTGCTATGTTCGGGCTGATTTATGGCAGTGTCGGATTAGGCGTCAGGTTATTTCGGAAAGACAAAGCCGAAAATGAAAACAGTTTGGATCTGTGAAAATTGATTGCCGATCGTTTTGCAAGAAATTTAGTAATAATCGGAAGAATGAAAATGCTACAATTTTTTTCGAGGTAAATATGGAAGTTACAATTTCAGTTCCACCGAAAATCGAAGAAATTTTAGGGCGGAAGGCTGCTGAAAAAGGTCAGAACATTAAAGAATTTATAGAAACGCTGGTCGAACGCCAGGCGGTCAAACCGTCATTGGACGAAATTCTCGCGCCGATGCGTGAAGATTTTGCGAAAAGCGGAATGACCGAAGACGATTTAGACGCGCTTATCAAATCCGAACGGCGGGGAATGCGTGAAGAAAAAGAAGCGAAGTAATGGAAATAGTGCGTTCGGTTTTTGACTGTAACACTTATGTTCTGGCTTTGTTCAATCCGAACGGCGTCGCGAACAGATGTTTTGAAGCAGTCAGGCGTAATGAAGTTGTGCTTTTCGTGTCGTCGGAGACGGTTTTGGAAATCAGAGAGGTTTTGCAGCGTCCAAAATTAATCGCCCGGTTTCCGAATACGACACTTCCGCAAATTGACGCATTTTTAGAAAAATTTTCGTATTTGCGGTTGAAATCAAAAATGTGCCGCCGAAATTTCAATATTTGCGCGATATTGACGATATACCGTATATCAATCTGGCAATCGAATAGGAGAGCCGATTACATCGTCAGCCGCGACAGAGATTTACTTGACTTAATGACGGATTTTAGCGACGAAGCAAAGGAGTTCCGGCAGAGATTCAGAGCCTTCAAAAGCGTCGAATCGTTAAAATTATTACGACCTATCCAAAATATTAAACAAAGGTGAACGATCTTTTTACTGCGCACACAGCGCAAGTTGTTATAATTTTGTGAGGCGAAGAATATGCTGACCGATCCGACATAAATTACGAATCTGCAGCCTTCAATGACCGAAGCGGTTGAAAACAGGGCGAAGGAAATCGGCGCGATTGCGGACGATTATGTGCGGTAATTGATCGAAGAAGATTTGAAAAACCCTGAGTATGCGCGTTTTGTTCGCTCCGGTGCGGGAGCAAATAAAGGCGAACGGAATAAGCGAGGACGAATTGGACGAACTGCTCGAAGAAGCCGGAGAAGAAATAAGGCGGGAAATGCAATAAATTCGGAGAAAAAAATGGCTGAAGCTTTGGAAGAAACAAAGAACTTGAAGACAGTTAACGTTGAAAAGAACACTTGGGTTCTGGAAGTTCCCGCAGAAATCTGCCGAAAAGAAGGTTTTGCGGAAGGAACGCTTGTCAGCCTGACTTTCAGAAACGGCGGAATTCAGACTTCATATATTCATCCGTCTAAAAAAGCCGAACGATCCGCCGAGAGATTTATCGGCAAATACGGCGATTTTATGAAGGAGATGCGAGAAATTGACGGGTGAAGATGTTTCATACATTGATTACGTCGAAGCCGTTGATCTGCATTTCGCTCTTATGAAAATGCGGGGCGAAACCCGTTTCGGAGTCGAGAGCCGTGATTTGATCGAATCCGCTCTGGCGCGACCTAAACATGCGGCGATTTATGAAAACGCAGACGTCGGTCGTCAAGCTGCGACTCTTGTTTTCGGTTTGATAAAAAATCATCCGTGGACGGGCGGCAACAAACGAACGGCAAGTTTTCTGATGGAAGAATTTTTGTTTCGCAATAATTTTGAATTGACAGCAACATCAAAAGATTTATATGAAATGTGTTTAGCCGTCGAATCGGACGCTTGGAAAGTTGACGAGATAGAAAATTGGCTGCGTGATAAAAAATAAAAATAATAAAATGAACGATCTTTTTACAGCAAATTTAGCGGAAGTTGATCCGGTTATAAACGAGGCGATCAACAATGAAATAATGCGCCAGACGAACGGTTTAGAACTTATCGCTTCGGAAAATTTCGTATCCGAAGCCGTTCTGCAGGCGATGGGGACGGTTTTTACAAACAAATACGCCGAAGGGTATCCGAAAAAGCGTTATTACGGCGGCTGCGAGTTTGCAGATGTTGTCGAGCAGGCGGCGATCGACCGTGCGAAGGAAATTTTCGGTGCGGAACACGCAAATGTTCAGCCGCATTCGGGAGCGCAGGCGAATATGGCGGTTTTTCTCGCATCGTTAAATCACGGCGATAAGATCTTGGGGATGAATCTGTCGCACGGCGGGCATTTGACGCACGGGCATCCGATGAATTTTTCGGGCATTAATTACGAAGTTTCCGATTACGGCGTCAGCAACGAGACAGAAACGATCGATTACGACGAACTGGAAAGAATTGCTCATGAGAACAAACCGAAAATGATCATTTGCGGCGCTTCCGCCTATCCGCGAACTATCGATTTTGAGCGGATCGGTGAGATCGCACGATCGGTCGGTGCGATTGTAATGGCGGACATTGCACATATCGCGGGTTTGGTTGCCGTCGGGCTTCATCCGTCGCCGGTTCCTCATTGTGAATATGTCACGACGACAACTCATAAAACGCTTCGCGGTCCGCGCGGCGGTCTGATCCTGTGCCGTGAAGAATTTGCAAAAGATGTAAATAAAGCCGTGTTCCCGGGCGTTCAGGGCGGTCCGCTGATGCATATAATCGCGGCGAAAGCGGTTTCGTTTGGCGAAGCGCTGCGCGATGATTTCAAAGTTTATCAGCAGCAGATTCTCGATAACGCACAGGCGCTTGCTGAAGAACTCAAAAAACAGGGACTTCGCCTGGTTTCCGGCGGAACGGATAATCATCTGATTCTGGTGGACGTTTTCCAGAACGGAAACGGAATTACCGGAAAGGTCGCGGAAAAGGCGCTTGATGCGGTTCACTTGACGGTTAACAAGAACACGATCCCGTTCGATACCAATTCGCCGTTCGTTGCGTCGGGAATTCGTCTCGGAACGCCGGCGCTGACGACGCGCGGAATGAAGGAAGACGAAATGCGCACCGTCGGACGCCTGATCGCAGATATCGTTCGCGAGCCCGATTCGGAAGACGTAAAATCACGCGTTAAACGCGAGGTCGCGGAACTTACAGATAAATTTCCGCTTTATGCTCACCGTTTGCGAACCGACAAAAGCGATTCGACCTCTGCAAATTAGGAAGAAACAGTTTTGCCGCGGCATTTGTCAAGAACGGAGGTCGCGACATATTATTGTGCTTCCGAATTTTTGATGAGAATCATCCGTTACGGCTCATGGCAAAGAAAAAATCCCCTTCGTTAACCGATTTCGCAAGAAACCGCGTAAATCAATCGGCAGTTTCGATCAATCTGATTGCGTTGATATTTCTGATCGCCGTGCTTTTTATTGCGTTTGCGACCGAAGGTTTTGGGAATTCGACGGCGCGTGTTTTTTCTATCTTTTTGACATTGGCGGCAATTTTCGGCGTCATCGTTGCGACCGGGCTGATCCTGAAAAAAACACGGAACAACGCAATTGAAAAGGGAAATATGACGGTTCCTTGGTCGATCAGCGATCCCGAGAGCCAGAAACACAAACTCAATTGGGAAGTCCGCGAAATTGCCGCCTTGATGGACATTCCCGAAGATCAATACAGCGACCTGCTGCTTGCATATATCGTTGCAGAAGATCTTTCGCTTCGCCAGATCCAGCAGGAAGCGCGGCAGCCTTTGATCCGGCACGCAAAGATCGGCGAAACCGAGTTTGACGCGATCCTTTTAACTGAAAATCTAATCACCTGCGTTGATGTTACTTTTTTAGTTAAACCCGATCTGAGCGACGAAAAGATCGATCTGATTTCCGCCAAGATGCAGGATGCGAAAAAGGTTGCCGACAGGCAATTTCCAAATTCGAATCTAAAGCTTCTATATGTTGTCGTTACACAGCTAGATGCGCTCGGCGAGGCTGAGCTCAGATCAAAATTAACGAAGGATAAATTTGCAAAGATTCCGGTAAATTATTTTGAAATAGCTTTTTACGGTTTTGAAGAGTTGCAGCAGATATACACGGTTTAGGGAAAGTGAAAAAGTAGAAAAAAGGGAAAATTGTAAATATCGCGAGCAGCGTTGTTGCTTAGGAAGATTTACTTTTTCACTTTTCACCTTTTCCACAATTAAAAAATTATGCTTGAAAATAAAGTTGGAATGATCTTTGGCGTTGCAAATAAACGCTCGATAGCATGGGCTTGCGCACAGGCTACTTCGGAAAACGGCGCGAAACTCGCATTTACCTATCAGGGCGAACGGCTGAAGGAAAACGTCGAAAAACTGACGTCCGAATTGCCGGAGTCGCTGGTCGTTCCGTGCGATGTGACGAACCAAGCCGAGGTGGACGCGGCATTCGAGGCGGTTGAAAAGAAATACGGTCGGTTAGATTTTCTGATCCATTCGATCGCATTTGCTCCGCGCGAAGCGCTCGAAGGCGAATTTGTGACGACAACCCGCGAGGCGTTTTTGACAGCGCTTGAGATCAGCGCTTTTTCGCTGACGCAGCTTTCGCTCGCGGCTGCACCGCTGATGAAGGATGGCGGCAGCATCGTTACGATGAGCTATTACGGCGCCGAAAAAGTGGTTAGAAATTACAACGTCATGGGCGTCGCAAAGGCAGCTCTGGAATCCTCCACGCGATACCTTGCTGAGGATCTCGGCAAACAGAATATTCGTGTCAATGCAATCAGCGCCGGACCTTTGAACACACTTTCGGCACGCGGCGTTAAGAACATGGGCGCGATGTTCTCGCATATCGGAGAGCGCGCTCCGCTTCGCAGAAATGTCGAAGCGCGCGAAGTCGGAAATACCGCTCTTTTTCTCGTAAGCGATATGTCGTCCGGCATTACCGGCGAAACGATATACGTAGATTGCGGATTCAACATAATCGGAATTTAAGACCTCACAAATATGGCGGAAAATTTGAAAAAGCGTAGAAGAAAACAATCGCCGAAGGCGAAGACGTTCGACGAACCCGAAACGGTTGCAGAAGCCAAGGAACAGGCTTCGATGGTTTGGCAAGTTACGGAAGATGAAGCATTGCTGCGGTCTCCCGAACCGGACGATGCGTTTAAAAGTTCGGATTCGTGGCGTGTTTTTCGTATCATGAGCGAGTGCGTAAACGGTTTTGATGCTCTGGCGACAATTACGCGCGGAGTAACCATATTTGGATCTGCAAGAACGCCTGAAGGACACGAAAGTTATGAAGCCGCACGTGAAACGGGCAAACTTCTTGCCGAAGCCGGTTTTGAAGTTCTGACCGGCGGCGGTCCCGGAATAATGGAAGCCGGAAACCGCGGTGCTTTTGAGGCGGGCGGGATATCGGTCGGCTGCAATATCGAACTGCCGTTTGAACAGATCCCGAATCCTTATCAAACCCATCTTTTAACATTCAAATATTTCATGGTTCGCAAAACCATGTTCATAAAATACAGCAATGCCTATGTGATATTTCCCGGCGGATTTGGGACTATGGATGAAATTTTTGAAGCGCTTACATTAATTCAAACGCGGAAGATCAGAAACTTTCCGGTCGTTCTGTTCGATTCGTCATACTGGAAAGGCTTGGTTTCGTGGATAACTTCCACCATGCTGAAAGAAAAGAACATTAATTCCAAAGACCTCGGTCTAATGTATTTGACCGATTCGCCCAAAGACGCGGTCGATTTTATTAAAAACTGCTGCGACGAGAACGGAGTGGAAAATTCCGATTCCTAGATCACTGAATCCGAAAGCCATTTAGCATACTTTTCGCTAACTCCCGCCGTTTCGAGCGCTACTATTTCGGGCGTATCGTAACTGTGGTTTTCCGAAATGAATTCACGAAGCTGCGTAAAGTTGTCCTTCGAAGTTTTGATAACAAGCAGATTCTCGTTATCCGTTTGAATCGTTCCTTCCCAAACATACAAAGATTTCATTTGCGGAAGAATCTGCACACACGCGGCTAACCGTGTTGCCAAAATCTTGCGCGCGAGCTTTTCAGCTTCTTTTTCTGTCGATGTGGTGGTTAAAACGACGATCATGAAAACAATCCTTACATAAATCTGCCCGACAGCCAAAATTGTCCGCTAACGATCGAGCCCTTTTCCGGTTCGATATCGATCAATTTCGAGTCTGCGACAACGTCGATCTTGCCGCCGAGCGTTTCGATCAGAAACCAGTAAAAGTTTTCACCGGTCATCGAGTTGGTTTTTAGCTCAAATTCCGTTATCTCGCCGGAAATCTTTCCGAAAGGATTGGGCGAATCCTGCGGTTCATCCGAATCCGGAGCAAAAAGACCGCTCGCGGCAAAAGACCTGGACGAGCCGTCCTGTGAAGCTGAAAAGATCTTTTCCGATTCAAATATCTTCAGATCGTTCGAAGCGAATGCCGTCAGCTGAATTTCGCGAACCGCCGGAAGTCCTTTTTGCGAAACCGTTCGAAAATCCGGAACGTCGAAAACGAATGTAAAGTCGCCTGACTCGTCAGAAGCGAGAAACCCGCCGTCGAGTTCGGACGACTCACGCTCGATAGATTTTTCGACGCGAATCTTTCTACGGCTCGTTCCAGCGAAATGCGGGTTAAATCCGATCAATTCCTGAGCCTTGTTTCCCTGCAGAAAGATCTGCGCACCGGATTCATCCGAAAATTTCAGGTAAAACCCGTTGGGGCAGGGAATATCTTTCGCATGGTCAAGAACTTTCATGATCACATCGTTAACATCCTGCTCACCTTTTACCGGAAATCCGATATCGGATAAATTGCTCATTTTTAATCTCGACCTATCTTCTGTGTTTCGATGAAACAACTGAAAATTTAAAACCTGACCATTAAAATTATCTTCAAAAATTAATTAAGAAATTTAAGCTAAGCTTGAATTTACGGCTCGGCAGCTTTCTTGATCTTCAAATCTTTTTTCGGTTTCGCTTCCTCTTTTGTTTTTGCAGAATTGTTCTTACCAAATCCCCAGCGAAACGGCGTGGGCAAAAACGAAACTCCGAAAACTCTTACACCGAGCCACATAAAAGGCGCGATCAATTTCGGATAAACGCCTTTTTTGGCGGCGACGCATTTAAAAAGCCGGTTGTCCGATTTGAGCCGCGCTTTGCACGAGCCGCCGAAATAATAGTCCGTATCATGCGCAACGCAGCAGTCGCGGTACTTTCCGTCCGGGAAAAGCGAACAGCCGTCGCTCTTAAAATCCGCAGGCATTTGACGCGGAGCAGCGGCGGAATCGTTCTGTCCAAATATGTTTAAGGAAAGGATCGCAGTTAGCAGCGTTAGAACGATAAATTGTTTCATCGGTTAAATTCTAGACCGGCGATAATTTCCGGATAGATGAAAGATGAAAGATGAGTTTTTCAAATACCTTTTCCTTCCCATCTTTCATCTATTCCGATCTTCGTTTTAAGCGGCAGACGACGCGCGTTCGAACGGGATCTCTTCAAAATGCGTAAACTGCTTGAAATCGCTGAAACGCTGGTTGATCTCGTCATGCGTCAAACGGTCAACTCGCTCCGTGCCGAATTCTTCAACGTTAAACGAAGCCATAACCGAACCATAGATCATCGCGCGGCGCATTGCAGATTCGTCTATCTTTTCCTGGCTGGCAAGATAACCCATAAAACCGCCCGCAAATGTATCGCCTGCGCCGGTCGGATCAAAAACGGATTCGAGCGGGTATGCCGGAATCGCAAAGTAATTTTCTTTCGTGAAAAGCGCCGCGCCGTATTCGCCGCGTTTGATCGCGATCGCTTTCGGTCCCCAGCTCATGATTTTGCGGGCTGCTTTGTGAATATTCGGTTCGTCGGCAAGCTGGCGCGCTTCAGCGTCGTTAATTATCACGCAGTCAACGACTTTAACGGTTTCAATCACCGCGTCTTTCATCGAATCGATCCAGAAATTCATCGTATCCATCGCGACAAATTCGGCATTTGAAGATTCTCTTACTTCTTTTTGGAGCATCGGCAGAATATTCGCTAAAAATAAAAGCCTGGAATTTTTCGATTCTTCCGACGGTTTCGGCTGGAAATTTTCAAAAACATTAAGCTGCGTGTCCAGCGTGTGTGCCGTATTCAGATCGTATTCATATTTTCCGCGCCAGAAAAACGTTTTGCCGTCCGCAACGACCTCAATATCGTCCGTGTTGATGTTATGACGATTAAAAACCGCCCATTCGCCGTCGCCGAAGTCGTTTCCGACGACGCCGATACATCGAACATCCGTAAAATTACTCGCCGAAAGTGAGAAATGCGTCGCCGCACCGCCCAATAAACGATCACGTTTGCCAAACGGCGTTTCCAATGCGTCAAACGCAACCGAACCTACAACTGTTAAAGACATCTTAAATTGCTCCTGTGAATTATTATTGCTGTTAAAAACTCAAGATTATAAGGGTTATGAGACGTTTGAGCAAAGAAGGTCGTTTTGAAAGGACGAAGATATTTCATTCAGCGTTTTCACCGACACGCCACGGAGGATTTATGCGATTTTCGCCCGCATAAAACAGACAAACGCGATTGCCGGCTGGATCGTTCAAATAGGCTTCGCGCCAGAGCCATTCTTTATCTGTCGGATCTTCGTCAAACTGAAGCCCGAGATATTTTAATTCGCTGACCTTAAAATCGAGATCCTCGCATTCAAAATAAATGACGATCCCGGAACCGACGCGGTCGGATCGATCTTCGTGGACAGAAAGCGTGGAATCGCCGTCGGGGCAGAGAAGCCGAGCATAGCGCGGACGCGAATCGACGATCAGCGTTAAACCCAGCCGTTCATAAAATTCGACCGTTTCAAGAGGTTTATTCGTGAAGATCGTCAGCTGATTGAGATTCATTTCTCGTCTTTTAGTTTTTTCAGCATTTTCTCTGCATCGCCGCGTCGTTCGCTGTTCGGATATTTTTCAAGAATAAT
Source organism: Pyrinomonadaceae bacterium (assembly GCA_026129865.1). GTDB lineage: Bacteria > Acidobacteriota > Blastocatellia > Pyrinomonadales > Pyrinomonadaceae > JAHCHG01. Next base: position 269,503 of record JAHCHG010000002.1, on the reverse strand, counting down.
TCCGAAATAAGCCGTCGCGTCCTCCTTCAATTTTTCAGGAGCGTATTTTTCTTTCTCTTCATCCGAAAGGTTCAAAAGTTCAACCTTCTGCTTGCCTTTGTTTTCAGACAGATAATAACTGCTCATGCCGGCGATATAATAAAATTCGTCCATTTTGGAAAACTGCGGGTAAGCCGCGAGCGTTTCCTCAAACCGTGCAAGAACCGCAATATAAGCCTTTTTTAATTTAAAATATTGATTCGCAACATTTAAATTATGTTTGGCGTCTTGCTCGAACAAAACATCGATCGAAACGGGTTCATCGGGCTTATCCTGTGCCGTCGCCGATTGCGACAGCGCCGCAGAGAAAAACAATAAACAGAACAAAAAAACTATCTTTTTCATAAAATTATCCGAATAAAAAATCAGTTGATTCGGGTTGTCAGATGCCGAAAAATGCACAAAGGTTCGAAACACCGGCAGCGAACTGAACAAAACGAATTTTTACATATTACTCTTTCAGATGCTATCATTGCCGAATTCCGGCGAGTAGCAAAGTTCCAAGAATTAATAAAACTGACCGCCGAAAATATTTATGAAAAAAGCATTTATCATCGCAATTACAGTTTTCACGTTCGGCTGCAATTATGAATTCAAAGAAACTCCGCAGGCGAATAACGTTAATTCTGCGGAAGTAGCAAACCAGCGCGGTACGGATCCCGTTTCGGCGAATAGTTCCGACGCAAACAATGCAAATAAGTCAAAAACCGAGGAACAGGGCGGCGAACTCGTTCTCAATGCGACCGCCGAAGATCGAACGATCGAATGTAGCGGGCGCGAGGTCGTGATCGAAGACGACGCGACGGCTAATACTTATAAATTTACCGGCGAATGCAAAAAGCTGACTGTAAAAGGCGTTTCGAACAAAGTGTCGGTTGAAAAAGTCGGCGAGATAAATGCTTCGGGCATTAGCAACAAGGTAGTTTACGGCGAAGGCATCGGCGGAAAAGCGCCCAAAATTATAAAAACCGGTAAAAGCACGACTGTCGATTCGCAAAAGGAAGCCGAACGAAAAAGCGAAGCGAATAAATAATTCGCTCCGCTCGTTTTAATTTACCGTCGATCTACTCAACCGATGCCGATTTCGGACCGTATTTTCCGATAATGGCATCGAGTTTTTTTGCCGTTTCCGGATTCCAATGTTCGGGCTGCGTAAAAATCGCGTTTTTGGTCGCGCCTTCGAAAGGATTAGGCGTTTCCTTGTTTGCAACTCGCTTCACGGCTTCCTTTAACACAAGCTGAGCATTGCGGACGTTTTTCGTCAGATATTCTACAACCATATCGATCGAAACCGCGTCGTGGTCTTCGTGCCAGCAATCGTAATCGGTAACTAATGCCAAAGTTGCATAAGCAATCTCAGCCTCACGCGCGAGTTTTGCTTCCTGCAAATTGGTCATTCCGACAATGTCCATTCCCCAACTTCGGTAAACGTTCGATTCGGCTTTCGTCGAAAACGCCGGACCTTCCATGCAAATATAAGTTCCGCCGCGATGGATCTTCAGATCTTCGACCGTTTTGCACGATTCTTCCAAAATATCGCCCAATTCTTCACAGACCGGATGCGAAAATGTAATGTGACCGACAATGCCTTCGCCGAAAAATGTCGATTCTTCGGCTCGCGCACGCGTCCGGTCGAAAAACTGATCGGGAATACAAAAATCCGTCGGCGCGTAATCTTCTCTTAAACTTCCGACCGCCGAAACCGACAAAATATAATCCACGCCGAGCATTTTCATCGCGTAGATGTTCGCCCGGAAGGGAAGTTCCGTCGGCAGATGTTTATGCCCGCGCCCGTGACGCGGCAAAAAAGCGACGCGCTCGCCTTCGAGCGTTCCGATAATAAAAGCGTCCGAAGGCTTGCCGAACGGCGTGTCGACTTCCGTTTCTTTGACATCCGTCAATTCCGGCATCTGGTACAATCCAGAGCCGCCGATAATTCCGATTTTTACTTGTTCCATAAAATAAAATTTTTCTAAGTTTTTTCAGTTCGCCCAACAAAAATTTCTTTTCCAGTAGCGAGATTGAGATAAACATCTAAACCATTTTCGTGTCTTAAAAATTTAAAACTTTTCTTTAATCTTTCCGGAAGGATATTACCCGGATTGTGGCTTAATGAATTTTTATAATCCCATCCCTCAGGAGTTAAAACGACACTGACTTTACTATCAACAATTTGACAAGCCGCGATTTTATATTTTCCTTCAAGTAATACAGTTCCATAATCAAGCCAGTCGCAATCAGTTGTAATTCCGTTAAATTGGTCAACTACAGCAATTTCTACAGATTTTCCATTTTCTAAAAATGCTATTCCGTTTTGTTCGAGCTGTCTGACGAAGTTTTCTACATCATCAGGAGTCATAAACCCTACTCTTATAATTTCATCATCAGCACACAAAGTTTTGTTTGGAACAAAATCAACAAATTCATTAATACCTTTAGAAAATTCCCGCTCAACAGCTTCTTTTTTTATTATTACTGAAATTGCTTCGACTAATACCGCCATATAACTATGCAAAAACCAATCTACCCTTCGGTTCGGGAATTTGTCTGTCCAAATCCCGCGCCGTTTCAATCCATTCTTCGATAATGATTTCCGCATTGGCAAGGGCTTCCTGATAAGTCGCGCCGTCTGCCATACAGCCCGCAAGTTCGGGAACTTCGGCGATAAAAGAATTATCTTCTTCACTCCAATAAATAATAATTTCGTACTTACTCATCGCTTGCTCCAAGTTTATATTTCAAAATCAAATTTCGCACTTGTTTGACTTGATACGCTTTGGCTTTCGATCCGATTGATTGGATATTTATTATTTCCTCTACCCGATCTTTGGTAAAAATATGGTGACTGCCTTTTATCCTTTCATTAAATCCAAATTTTATCAGAAGGTTTCGGAGAGCGTTGAAATCAATGTTTCCGTCGGAATTTCCGGATAAAATTCGAGCTGTGATTTTATCGGATTTCGACATAATTCCAGTTATTTGGGTATAACGATTCGACAAACTCTCTGAAATCTTCGTTCAGCATCGGTATATTTCCAGTTATTGCATTTTTCGCGGATTTCTTCCAAAGCGGCTAATCTTTCGGAGTAACTCTTGGTTTGCCAATATGCAAAGTCTGACTTTTGCTTGTCGAAACTGATTTTTGTAACAACATTTTCGATCGTTCTAGCTTTCATAAGTTATTGCCCTTAATTTTCCATCAATTTCCGTCAAACGGCAAAGCGGTGTCTTAAAATCGTGATAAAAAAGACAAATCCAATTTTCTCTAACGGCTTGCGGCAAGATCTTTTTCTTAAATTCCAAGGTTTCTGTCGGATAGAGGTCGTAGCCCATTATCCACGGCAGGGAAATATGCGCCCTCGTCGGGATGAGATCGGCAAAGCCGTAAATGGTTTCGCCGCCGCGAGTTAATTTCCAGGTTTGCATCGTTTGAGAATGCCCGCGTTCGGTTATCATTTCTAAACCTTCGACAACTTCGTAATTGTCCGGTTTTAATTCCAATTGCCCGCTTTTCTGCAAAGGTCGCCAATTTTCCGGCAAATAACTTGCCCGGTCGCGTTCGTGCGGATTTTCAGCGGCATTAAATTCAGATTCCGAAACAAAATAACGCGCGTTTGGAAACTGTGGGACAGCTTTGAAGTTATTTAAGTCGTAAAAATTCGCGTAATTCGCGGGCAAATCTTCGTCGGATAAACGATTAACTAGCGCCGACGGTTTTGACAATATCGTGTTTCCGCCCGCGTGGTCGAAATGCAGATGCGTATTGACGACGATGGTAATATCTTTCGGGTCGCATCCCGTGCTTTCAAAAAGCGTTTCGGCAAAAGGCTTTTCGCGAAAAATTCCGTAAATTTCCGTTTGTTTCCTCGTCCATTTTTCGCCGATGCCTGTTTCGATAAGTATTTTTTCTTTGCCTGTGTCAATAAAAACGCAGTTCATCTGCAGTTTTATCCGGTTCAGTTCATCCGGCGGGCATTTTTTTTCCCATAGGACGCGCGGGACGACGCCAAACATTGCACCGCCGTCCAGCCGAAATTCGCTGTCGGGAACGATCTCAACTCTGTAATCGCCAAAATTCATCGATGGGTCTCAAGTTAAAAAAGGTCGATCGAGCTGTTCCGAAAAACAACCGCGACCGACCTTTGAATAACGAATCAAGCTACTTTTTCTTCTCAGTCTTCGGCTTTTCCTTAGCGTCCGGTTTCGGCTGAACTTCCGCCGGCGGTGCAGCGCCTTCGGGCATCTGCTGCTGCATTTGTTTCTCCATGATCTTTTTAAGATCTTCTTCAGAAACTTCCGGAATCTTGTAATCGACCGCAACTTCGACAGGATTGTTCGCCAAAATGTCATCCAGGGTCTTCTTCTCGCGTTCGGCTTCGAGTTTCGCACGGACCATTTCCCTGACCGGCAATTCGCGACCCATCGGATTCTCTTCGTCCTTGACCGTTGTCGAGATCAAAATGTGGCGTACGTCGTACGATTCCGAAACTTGACCGTTCTGATCTTTTGTTTCGCCTTTTCGTTCCAATTTGATGATATGGAAACCGTACGGCGTTTCGACCAGATTGTCTGCCACTTTTCCGGGTTCGAGCGCCAATGCGGCTGCCTCAAACTCCGGCATCATCTTGCCTTTGGTGACGTTCGCGTAAAGTCCGCCGTTCTTCTTGCCGTCCGCGCCGTTGTTGCCCGGATCCTGCGAAAATTCATCGGCGAGCTTTGCGAAATCTTCGCCGCCTTTAGCGCGGGCGAGAATTTCTTCGGCTTGCTTTTTCTTTGTTTCGGGGCTCAGTTCGGGATGCTCGGCAATGTATTTATCGATCTCGGCATCGGTAACTTCCGCCTTTTTCGAAAGCACTTTCTGCGCGTACATTCTTGCAAGCAGCTGAGCCTGCTGAAGCTTGGTTTGCAGAGCGACTTTTCGCTGAAAATCTTCGCCGAGTTCGCCCGAAGCCAACTTTTGCTTAGCTTCTTCTTCGTAAATACGAACCTTCGCAAAATAATCTTTTGCCTGCTGAATTTCTTCTTCGCTCGGTTCGCGGTCCTGCATTGAAGGATTGTTTTCCTTCATCAGCTTGATCTTAGCATCGAGAAATTTTTGGAATTCGGCTTCGTGGCTGCCGCTTGCCCAGAATTCCTTAACGCGGTCTTCACCGATGAATCCGAACGGAGGCATGGGACCTTTGTCCTTATTGATCGTTTGATCGTAATTTACCGCAAGAACCTCAGATCTCATGTTCTCAAGTTCGACCTTCACAGCCGGATCCTGATCGAAACCTTCTTTTCGAGCCTGCGATGCGACCGCAAGAAGCTGCTGCAGATTTTCCGCCTGCTGCTTGCGCAGTTCCGGATCATCGGCGAGACGTTTGAGCATCATCGGATTGGCATCTTTCAAGAGAATTTCCATCTCTTCCGCCGTGATCTTGTTAAGCGCAGCATCGCCGCTGTGTCCAAATTTGGCTTTCCAAACCACTAGACCGGCGCCAACCAAGAACACGATCGCAACCACGATCAATCCTTTCGCCATCGAGCTCATTCCGGCTGGTTTTGAGGTGACCGAAGCTGATTTTCCTTCGGTTCCGAAAGTCGAAACTGTTTCCGGAGCCGGCGTTTCCGCGGTTTCGTTAATGCCGGTCTCAAATTCTTCGGAGTTATTTATCTCTCCGTTTTCTTCGTTATTCATTAAAATTTCCTCTTAAATTTAACTTACTCAATACTTTGAACTAATTCTAACAAAACGCCGTTTGCCGACGAAGGGTGAACAAAAGCGACGAGACAGCCTTCTGCACCGATCCTCGGTTCTTCGTCGATCAAACGTGCACCTTCTTTTTTAAGTTTTGCGAGCGCTGCTTTAATGTCATCGACCTCAACGGCAACATGATGAATTCCGCCGCCGCGCTTTTCTAAAAATTTCGATATTGGCGAATCTTCGGAAGTCGGTTCAAGCAGTTCGATCCGGCTTTCGCCGAGCGGCAGCATTGCAACCCTAACTTTTTGATCTTCAACGACTTCGGTATGAACGTTTTCCAGCCCGAGCGCGTCTTCCCAAAACTTCAGCGCCTCAGTTAGTCCTTTTGTTGCTATGCCAAGATGATTGATCTTCATTTCAAAATCTCTTCTACGGCTGAATAAGGATCAAAATCCTTTTTCGCAACCTTAAGCGCAAATTCGTCTATTTTTTCCGCGGTGCCCGTTTTCGCGAGCGCATCGATCAGAAGTTTTTCGCGGACGAGTTCTAAAAGCCGCCATTTAGCGATCGCTTTCCGGCGTTCGAGGCTTGATTCGTCTCTTTTCTGAAATTCGTCAAAGCTTTCGATGGCTTTCGAAAGATCTTCGATGCCTTTGTTTTCGGTCGCGACCGTCTTAACGATCGGCGGATTCCAGAGATCCGGTCGATGTGCAAGGCTCAAAAGCGCTTCCAATTCCTTTTCGGTCCGGAGAACACCGTCGCGGTCGGCTTTATTAATTACAAAAACATCGCCGATCTCCATTATTCCGGCTTTTATAGCCTGAATATCGTCACCCATTCCGGGCACGAGCACGACGACCGATACGTCCGCTGTTTTAACGATCTCAACCTCGTCCTGACCAACCCCGACGGTTTCTACGATCACCTTATCAAAACCCGCTGCGTCGAGAATTGCGACCGCATCGACGGTCGCCCGGGATAGCCCGCCCAGATTGCCGCGGGTCGCCATAGAACGGATAAAAACGTTCTTATCCAAACCGAGCGTCTGCATTCTGATTCGGTCGCCTAAGATCGCGCCGCCGGAAAACGGGCTGGACGGATCGACACAAACTATGCCGACGCGGTCGCCTTGATCGCGGTAATGCAGCGCTAACTTATCGACCAGCGACGATTTACCTGCGCCCGGCGAGCCGGTAATACCTATAACCACCGCATTTCCAGTCTTTGGAAAGATCGTTTTCATGATCACGCCGGCGTCGCTCGATCCATCCTCGACTTTTGTGATAGCGCGCGCGACGGCGCGGGTTTCGCCGAGTAAGAGTTTTTCAAGTAATTCCGGTGTTTTCATCACGAAAAATCAAACGCCTATTCTCGCATTTTTTCGGGCAAATGCAAAAGCGGCACGTGTCTTTCGCACGCGCCGCTTTTAGTTATGTTCAGAATTTAGAATCTTACATCTGACCTTCGTCAGCCGACGGACCGTAGATCTGCGGCACAGGTATGTTGTTCAAACGGAGATAAACCGAAAGCTGCCCGCGGTGGTGAATTATATGATTCAGACAAAAACTGCGAAGCACCTGAATTTTCGGCATCGTAAAATATACCGTTTCGCCGTTTCGCAATGTCCAATCTTTGAAAAATGATTCATCGGCAGCGTTTGTTAATGCTTCGGTCGCTTCGGCGACGCATTTGTCAAAATAATCAAGCAGTTCGGCATTTGATTTTGGCTCGAACGGCGCATAATCGTTCTCTGAAAAATCAAGAATATCCACCTCAAAAGTCGTCTTTATCCAACCGAACATCTCGGCAACATGGGTTGCTAAACGTCCGAAAGACATAGATTTATCATGGGGTTTATAGTCAAATTTGTCTTCCGATACGCGTTCCAAAACGGTTCGTGTCGTTGCCGCTTCATGCTGAAGTTCGCCCAGAAATCCGCTGTTTAACCGCGGGCTTTGTGTTGCACTTGTACTCATAACCAGGTCTCCTTATTTTTGAATTTTTGAAAGGATGAAAGAATAACAAAAATGTATCATCTATGCAACATGAAACAGGAACATGTTTCACGATCCTTTCGTTCTTTCGGGTGGACCGATTATGCGCCGCTTTTACGTGAAAGGCAATAAATATCAACTAAATTCGCGACCGGACCGACAATAAACAGGGCATAATATGGCGCGTGAACGACTTCAAACAATCGAAAAATTAACTCTACAAAGGCGATCAAAATCACCACCCCGATTTGAGCAGATTTTGAATATCGGACAGTGGTTTTCGGATCGGTGATCATAAAGAAAATGAAAAGCTGGTACATGGCGCCGGTGATCGGCGCGATCTCAGCAAAGTATGGATCGCCGGTGTAAAGACTCCGAAAATAGCTGAAAACAAAGAAACTTATGACATAAGTCAAAGTAATGTGAAAACGTTTTAACCTGTAAATGATCACCGAACCGAGAATCCAGATCACCGCCATTGCGTAAAGATTGTTGCCCCATTGAATTGAGAGGCTGGCGACCGCGTAAGGCGCAAGAAAGAGCATCGCGCAAATTCCGAAATTCGAAGGATTCCAAATATGTCTATCTTTGACGCGCAGAACGTATTTTGATGTGATCGAAATTGCTGCGCAAAGCGCGAAAGTCCAGTAAATATCAGGCGAGCGGACAAGTATCCCGACACTAATTCCGGAAATATACGCACTGGCAAGATGCGGGAACTTATTTAAAGTAATCTTCGACAGCACGATCTCGAAAATTATCGAAGTTAAGATCGCGACCGCCGTTTGAAGAAAGCTTTCGAGAATTCCGAACGATATTTGACCGCCGAGCAGGATCAAAGTGATAAGGATCGGCGCGATAAATCTAGAATCGATACCGAACATCTTTGTCGGAATAACATCGGACGAGACTTTTACGGGAGTCAGACTGGCGGAATTTGTACTCATATCGCTCGTATACCGGATAGTTAAAAGTCTCGTTTGATCAAATGCAGCTTGTTCCTTTCCGGATTTTCGATCACTTTTGTGCTTCCGTCAGGAAAACGAATTTCAGCCTTTTCGACGCTTTCCGCCCGCCCGAGTCCAAAGTGGAAACGACGCTGATTCTGCGCGCAATATCCGCTTCCTCCGTGAATCTCCTGTGTCTGCCGTTTTCCGTCCCAGAAGATAGTTGCACGTGCACCGATCGGATTGCCGTCTTCAAACGCGAACGCGATCCAGCCGTTTTCGGGCGTGACGGTGTTTTTATAGATCAAAACCGGCGCGTTTTGGTTTGCGACGACAACATCGAGCACGCCGCGGTTCCATAGATCTGCCACAGCAACCGCGCGTCCGTCAAAAGTTTCGTTAACGCCCACCATCTGCGCGACCTCGTTAAATTTTCCGAATCCGTCATTTATCCAGACTTTCTTTCGCTGAAAACCGGAAAGGCTGCGACCGTTCATCGGCGACCAATTTGCGGCGTCGCCGATTATTGTGTTATTTCCGACAGTAACCTTTGCAAAATCGTACCAGTAACTGGAGTTGCGATCGGCGGAAACGTATCCGTTCGTTAAGAAAATATCGAGATTTCCGTCGTTGTTTAGATCGCCGAACTGCGCGCCCCAGCTCCAACCGCCGTGATCGACGCCAAAATCGGACGCAAGATTGTCAAATTTCACCTCCATTCCGGAAGAGTTCCGCCGCGGCATCCAAAGGTTGTTTCCCTGGAGAAGAATTCCTTCCTCAGAAATATTCGATTCATAAATAGCAAGCTGACCGTCATTTAAAACGTCGCCGAAACTCGCGTTCATACCGCTTTTCGGCGAAAATCCGATCCCGGAAGTTTCACTCGCATCGATGAACCGTTTTCCGCCATCGTTTAAGTAAAGTTCCGAGATTCCGTAATCGTTTGAAACGAATAGGTCGGGAAATCCGTTTCCGGTAATGTCGGCTGCCGCCGCGGCAAGCGCCCAGCGGTTTGAATCGATCCCGAACTGCTTGCTTACTTCTTCAAATCGACCGCCGCCGAGATTTCGATAGAGATATTTCCTGCCGCCGTTTTTTGCGTATTCAAAGCTCTCGGGCATTATCCGCGTATTTTCGAGATTCCAAAGATTCAGATTTTCGGGAAAATAGCCGCCGAGAAAAATATCAAGCCGCCCGTCGCGGTCGAAATCGAACCAGATTCCCGAGTTTATATTTGCCCAAACGGGAAGTCCGGCTTCAACAGCTGTAAACGAAGTCCCGCCATTGTTCTTAAAAAGCTGCGTTTTGCCCCATTTGTAAACAAGGAGGTCTTCAAAACCATCGTTGTCGTAATCGCCCCACACGGCGCCCATCGAAACGCCTGATTCTTTTTGATTTACATCCGCGATGCCGAGATCTTTGGCTACATCTGAAAAAGTTCCGTCGGTGTTGTTCTTAAAAAGCGCATTCTGCGAACCTTCTCCGCTGTTCGTCAGGTAAATGTCGTTCCAGCCGTCCTTATTAAAATCGACGATCGAAACGCCGGCGCCCATCGATGCGATCTGAGGCATTATATTTTCGAGTTTTGAATCTAATTTTGGAGCGAGATGCGTAAAATCGACGCCCGACTGTTTAGCGACTTCTTCAAAATAGAAACCGTACCGCTGCATCGCGGTTTCGGTATCGATCTCGGATTCGGCGGAATTGTAAAAACGCTTGACCACAAGCGGCACAGCCAAAAGTGCAAGAAAAAGTACGATAAGAAATATTTTCGTAATTCGTTTCATTGATTATTCGATTGGAGCGCAAGCCTTAGACTGGAGGGCAAGCGTCCCGCGTGCGCTCCAGTCACCTATTTCTTAAAGCGTTACGAAAACCATCCGGCGAAACGTATCGCGTATGAAATTCGAGCCAATCGGTCTTGTTTTTTTGGAAAACCGGATCGTCTTCTAAACCATTAGGCGGACGCGAATAATCGTTCGTCGCGTGCGTCGGCAATGGCAAAAGAGTTCTCGAAAAAACCGAATTAAGATCGCCGTCCTTGATCCAGCCGTTTCCGATTATTACAAAATCCCGTTTCCACCCTTGCGGCGGTTCCGGCAAAGCCGGAAACTTCAAAATCAACTCGTCGCCCGCATTCATTAAAACGACCCTATCGTCTGTCTTTACAAGTAATTCTAGCACATCGCCGAAGCGCGTATAAAAACCCTCAAGGTCGCGCCAACGCTGATTGGTCGTCAGAATTTTATCGTAAACGGGGACTTCCGGCGAAGATTCGCTACGCTTTTCAATAACGGAAAATCCGCGGTAACGCAGTTCGGCTGTCGAAAGATCAAGCGAATTTTCCCGCGTTTGATTGTCAGGCAGATCAACAGCCCAAGCCAGTTTATCCCAAAAGATCTCAAGCTCGGTTGATAATCTAAATTTCCGACCATTCGCCGGAAGGTCGATCAGGATCGTTTTCATCTTGCCGGCGGGAAAACCGAGATTTTCTTTTACAGTTTTCCAGTTGCCGTTGTCCTTTAAAACTTCCAGACTAAGACTTTTCGGCGGTTTTACGCCGGGAATCTGTCCGCGCTGAACGTTGATAGAAGCATCTGTCGGATGCATCCAGCCGTCCCCGACGATCCAAATTTTCTTTCCGTTCGGCGCGTTTTCCGGCAGTTCAAATTCGACAAAATGTTCTTTCGCAACGCCCTGAAACTTTCCGCGCTCGATGCCGTCCAAATAATTTTCGTCCAGATTTTTAACGATTTCCGATACGTCTTCGCCTTTGTCGTTTTTCACGGAAGCAAATTCACGTGTTGTTTCGGTTGTAAAAACTTTTAGCGGCGGCAGCGGAATAGCAAACCGCTCGTCGGTAAAGATCTCAGTGTTTTCGGGGTGATCCACCGCAAGCAATTTGTAATTATCCAGATAAAAACTTTCCCAATATTCGCCGGTGATCCGAAGCTCATAAAAGCCGTCTTTCGCTTTTAACGCTTCGCCCGGGATCTTAAACCATTCTTCGGTCTGCAAAATTCCGTAAGTGTCCTGCGCGTTTATTTTTAATCCAAGCGCCGGCGACCACGGCGGCGCGTCTTTGACGAGTGCAAACTCAGAACCGTTCCAGGCAAACAGATGCGGACAAGATCCTTTTAAACGCTGTTCCGCGGCTATCGTCTCGTCGGCTTTTAAGTCAAATTCCGCTTGAACATAACCGTTTCCCCAAACGACCCGCAAAACGTCCGCACTCGCATTTTCGCCTAGACCGAAATGCACCTGCGGCGAATCGATAAGCTGTTTTTGCGCCAAAAGACCCGAACGAATTTCTATCTCGCCGCCGATCCCAAAACTATTCACGCGCTGATCGCCTTCGGTCTTCGCAGCTTTCGGACGGACTATTTGCCAGTGATAATTTTTCGCCGAATTGTTTTGAAAAGCTGCCGGATTGCCTTCGGCGTCAATCCCGATCAAATCCAGTTTTCCATCGCCGTTTGTTTCGGCAATCGATTCGATCCGACCATTGAATTTATCGGTCAAAGGCGAAAACTTAGCATCTTTTCCAACGAAAAAGATTTGTGTGTGAATTCCGTCGGAGATCAAAACATCGTTCGCACTGTTATTGTCTAGATCGGCAATTTTTATCGAGCAAAGCTCGAAATTTTGGGACTCCGCTTTATTTTCTGTATCGACCTGATTTTCGCCGCAAGATAAATCGACGGGAAGCGAGTTTGTTATGACTGCATGAAAATCCGAACCGTCGCTTTTGTAGGAAACGGAGGTCAATAAATTATTGAGCAAAACGGTCAGGTCCAGTTTGCCGTCGCCATTTGCGTCGCCGACGGCAATTGCTGAGGCAGCCGGCGCGATAGGAACCGCTTTTTCGTTAAAACGACCGCCGCGCTCGTTTGAAAAGAATTGAACTTTACCAGCTGAATCCAAAAAAACAACGTCGCCGTCGCCGTCTTCGTCAAGATCAGCCCAGAGGAATTGGCGCAGATCTTTGACATTTTCAAACATTGCAACAACCGAAAAACTACCGTCCGAATTGTTCTGTAAAACGATCGGGCTGCGCGCTTCGTTTGCTAAGATCAGATCCAGATCGCCGTCCGATTCGGCGTCGAAAGTCCAAACACCGGCATACGATCCTTGCAGAACTTCGTTCGAAAGATGCGTATTCGCCGTGACATCCGTAAAATTTTCATTGTCACCCTCCTTAAAAACCCGGAACCCTTTTTCGGTCGCGATTGCCAGATCGTTTTTGAAATCGTAATCGAAATCAAAAGCGATTATTTGGTTAGCATTTGAAAGAGAAATTGGCAAAACCGCCTTTCCGACGTGCGTTTCTTTTTCGTCAGACCACGCAACGACCGGCGGGCTTTCACCGTTTAGAAAGACGGCTTTTGCTAAATTTGCTTTCACGTTTTCTGCCGGCTGCGGGTCAAAAGTAATTGCCGTATCGGGCTCAGCAGGCGAAAAATCGGGTGTTTGAAGTTTTAGCGGTCGTGTTATGAGTTCGCCGAGCGTTGTATTTGACGGCTGAACTTCGTCGATCGCGCCGCGAAATTCCGGAAGTCGAAGAAGGACGTTTCTAAGATAAGTTACCTGCGTCGATGCTTTTTGCGCGTCACCCGCGTTAGCTGCGTTGCGAAACGCATCGAACTGTTCCTTAATTTCGCCGGTGCGATTTTCTAATTTTGGACCGATCTCCAGGGCTGTCCTTTTTAAGGTTTCCGTATCTTTTGCCTTGGCGGCAAGTCGTGCTATCTCAAGCCTTACGGGTAAATTCGCGGGTTTAAGCGCAAGGATTCGTTCGAAAAGTCTGCGCGCCTCCGCTTCGTTGTTTTGACGTTCCTGTTCGCGCGCAAGCGTGTAGAGAGAATGGACATTTCCGGGATCCAGCTCGATCGATCTTGTCAAATATTCGATCGCCTTGTTAAATTCTCCGCGCTGCGTTTCCAGGACGGCGAAATTTGAAAATATGATCGCGTTATCCGCAGCTAGATCTTGAGCTTTCTTTAACGATCCCGCACTATTTTCAAAATCCTTCTGGCGCAAATGCAAGACGCCCAAATTGTTCCAAACAGCCGGTTCGTCGGGCGCTAACGCCGAAGCCTTCGCAAGTTCCGCGGCGGCGCGCGGATCGTCGCCGACCTGCTGCGCGGCTAAACCGACATAAAACGCCGTAATTGCTGCTTTGTAGTCGTCGGACGCTTTTTCCGGCAGCGAATTTGTGCAGCCGGACAAAACTGCCAGTAAAATAAAAGCTGCTGCAACCAGATATTTTTGCATTTTTATTCAGGTCGTAACGATCGCCGTAGGGAAGCGATCAATTGATCGGTTTTTCACCCGGCGTGAATTCTTTCGGTTCGGAGCCCTGGCGGATGTAGTAAAATTTTCCGCCGCCGAGCCCCGTAATCGTTTGCTTTTCTCCGCCAGCCCAAAATATCGTCAGTTCGTCGATCTTCTCACTTTTGCCGAGTCCGAGATGAACGCGGAGATCGCTCAACGATAGGTAGCTCTGTGCGCCCATTATCTGGCGTTCAAATTTTTTCTCGCCGATCTTCGCTTCGATCCGTGTTCCGATCGCGCTTCGGTTTGTCTTTTCACCGTCAAGCCAAAGCGAAACAAAATTGCCGCTATCAACACTCTCGTTAAACGCTATCTGCGGCGGACCGTTATTGTTTGCAATGACATAATCCAGATCGCCGTCGTTGTCGAGATCGGCGACAGCAAGACCGCGCGAAACCTGCATTGCCGCAAAAGCGTCGCCGGCAGACGAAGTGACGTCTGTAAAATTTCCATCTCCGAGATTCTCAAACAGCAAATTTTGCTGGGCGAATTTGATCGATTCCGAATTTTTCTCGATCGTGTCGTCGATATGCCCGTTTGCCATTATCAGATCTTCATCGCCGTCGTTATCTGCATCGAAAAAATCGATCCCGAACGAAAGTCTCTGACGCGAATTTTGCCCGATACCCTTTGCGTCCGATATCTCGCGAAAAATAAGCGGATCGGTCTGGCTGTAAAGGGAAGTAGGCTCTTCCTGAAAATTTGTAACAGTTATGTCGAGCAAACCGTTGCCGTCAACGTCCGAAAAATCCGCGCCCATCGAACCTTCTTCCTTGCCGACCTCGCTGTACGCAACGCCTGAAAGACGCGCAATATCTTTAAATTTTCCGCTGCCGTCATTGATCCAAAGCTGGTTCGGCGAAGTATCGTTGGCGACGTAAACGTCCTGATCGCCGTCTTTGTCGATATCGCCGATGGCGAGCGCGAGTCCTTTTTGCGGCGCATCGGCAACGCCGGCTTCTTTTGAAACATCGGTAAACTTACCGTTTCCGTCGTTGCGCCAAATTTGATCGGAAACTCCGCTGTAAAGGTAGGGCGCGGAATAGGTCAGCATTCTGTTGTTAAAGGTATTTTGATGGATCTGCTTGTTGTATTCGATATATCTCACAAGAAACAGATCGAGGTCGCCATCGTTATCAAAATCGGCAAAACCGGCGCTTGTCGACCATTTTCCTTCGGTCGGAAATCCCGCACTTTCGGTTACATCGACAAAGCCCGAACCGGAATTTTTTAAAAGTCGATTGTTTCCTTCGAAATTTGTCAGGAAAACATCCGGAAAACCGTCGCCGTCGACATCGCCGACCGCGGCTCCCTGTCCGTAGCCAAAACCGGTCAGGTTCCATTCAGCCGTTTTGTCTTGAAAATTGCCCTTGCCGTCGTTTATAAAGAGCGCGTTTTTCGCTTCCGAAGGTCGTTCCTCGCCAAACTTTCCGCTGTTCGTGAATAAAAGATCGACATCGCCGTCGCGGTCGAAATCGACGGCGGCAACGCCGGCAGCAAGAACCTCGGGCATCCATTTTTCCGGAGAAAGACCTGCAAAATGTTTGAAGTTTACGCCGCTTTGCTGTGTGCGGTCGGTAAACTTGATCTTACTCTGCGGAGATTCGCCGGACGGACCCGTTGCCGAATTCTCCGTTTTGCATGCTGCCGGAAAGACAACCAAGAACGAAAGTAATAAAAATTTGAAGTTTTTCATCGCTGCTGCTGCATTCGGCGGATATTGTTTAACGCTTCCTGCGCTTCGTCCGTTTTGCCGAGAGCGGTGTAGGAATTGTACAAAAACTGATAAAGCGCGAGTTTGTTTTGCGGGTTTGCCTCCGGCAAAAGCTTGTTTGCCAGAGTGATCACCTCGTCAAATCGTTTGGCTTTGAAAGCGTCCTGAAGTTTATAAATATTCTCAACTTCGACCGTTTTCCTGCGTTCTTCTGCCGTCACAGAATCGAAAGTTTGCTGAACCTTTTTAAGATATTCTTCCGCCTTTTTTTCGTCGCCGCGCGCTGCGTAAATACGGCTCAAAGCGTTGGCTGCCGGTATGTTATCCGGCTTTGTTTCAAGCGCGAGCGAAAGCGTTTCGATCGCCTTATCCATTTCATTTTCGTGAAAATAAATAAGCCCGCGAAGCGTAATTTCTTCGACCGCTTTTTGCGATCTGATCCGTTCCCAATCCGCATCGATCAGGCGTTTAGCAGCGGCGTAATTGCCGGAATGAAAATAGGACCCGGCAAGAACTGCATTTGTTTCCGCATTGCCCGGGACGTTTTCAAGAGCTTTCGCGGCGTCGGAATATCGACCAAGTTTATAGTACGCCTTGCCGAGATTTATCTTGTCTTCCGGTGAGAGTTCGTCAAACGGCGTCTCGGAAATAAAAGCCTCGAGCGCCGCCCAATCTTCGCGCCGGATAAGCGCGGATTTGTATGTTTTGCGAACGGTTTCCGACGCCGGATATTTTTGAATTATCTCTTTGAGCGCGGCAAATTCTTCGACCGAAAGCTTTTGCCCGGATGACAAAGCGGCGTTCAAACGCGCGATCGAAGCCGACGCGGTCGGATCGTCCTGCAGTTTTTGTTCGTCGCTGGAACAAGCAGCTAAAAAAATTGCAATAACGATCAAAAAGAGAATAGTTACGCTTTTTTTATAATAGAAACGAATTGTCATTCAAAAATGGCGCCGGGCAAAAGGTTTCACGCACGGAGCAGATCTTTTGCTATCACGAGCCGCTGAATCTCGCTGGTGCCTTCGCCGATGGTGCAAAGCTTTGAGTCGCGCCAGTATTTTTCGGCAGGATAATCCTTCGTATAGCCGTAACCCCCGTGGATCTGTATCGATTCTTCCGAAACGCGGACCGCAACTTCCGACGCGAAAAGTTTCGCCATCGCCGATTGACGCGTGACGCGTTTATTATTGTCCTTGAGAAATGCCGCCTGCATCGTCAATAAACGCGCAGCTTCGATCTCGGTCGCCATGTCGGCTAATTTAAACTGGATAGCCTGAAATTCTGCGATCGGTTTGCCGAACTGCTGGCGTTCCTTTGCGTATCTGACCGCCGCTTCATATGCGCCCTGCGCGATTCCGACGCTTAACGCCGCAATCGAAATTCTGCCGCCGTCTAGGATCTTCATTGCCTGAAGAAAACCTTCGCCTTCGTTTCCTAAAAGGTTTTCTTCCGGCACTTTACAATCTTCAAAAACTACCGAAGCGGTCTCTGAAGCACGCATGCCGAGCTTGTTTTCCTTGTGATCGGGACGAAATCCCTCCATCGATTTATCAAAAATAAACGCGGAAATTCCTTTATTGCCCTTGCTTCTATCGGTTACGGCGACAGCGACGCAAGTATGACAGCTGATCGCATGCGTAATAAAATTTTTAGAACCGTTAACAACAAAATGTCCGTTTTCGCGAACGGCGGTCGTTCTGGTTCCGCTGGCGTCGCTGCCCGCATCGGCTTCGGTTAAGCCCCAAGCGCCGAACGATTCGCCGCGCGCGAGCGGCGCAAGATATTTTTCCTTTTGCTTCTCCGTACCGAACATAAATATATGATTCGAGCAGAGCGAATTATGCGCAGCGACCGACAATCCGACCGATCCGCACACGCGCGCGATCTCTTCGATGATCGTCGCATATTCGACATAACCCATCGCCGAACCGCCGTATTTTTCGGGAAAAAGAATTCCCAAAAGACCGAGCTCGGCGAGCTTTGGACGCAGCTCTTCCGGAAAATGCTGGGTTTCATCCCACTCCATTACATGCGGAGCGATCTCGGCTTCAGCGAATTCGCGAACGCTCATCTTTATTTGCTGTTGTTCTTCGGACAGTTCAAAATTCATAAAAATCAAATCAGTTTCAAAAATATTGGATGAACTAAATTTATCATAAACGGTTGAAATTACGCATTGCACCGGTCTGAATACCGTTTTGACGCAACTTCTATTTCCTCTTCAATTAAAGCTGCTCGGAAATTTTTTGCAGCGGTTTACAAAACCCGTGCGAAGAGCGAGACTTGAATTTATGGATTGGAAAGAAAATATTTTGCACGGCGGCGAAGAGATCGCCGCGATGTTGAAAGAGGTCAAGCGGATCGCCGTTATCGGGATTAAAATGGAGGAAAACCAACCGGCTTATTATGTGCCGAATTATCTAAAGAGCGCCGGTTTCACCGTTATTCCGGTTCCGGTCTATTATCCGGACGCGACGGAGATTCTTGGAGAAACTGTTTACCGGAACCTGACGGATATTCACGGTGAAATAGATCTCGTAAATATCTTCAGGCGTTCTGCCGACGTTCCTAAACATCTCGATGATATTCTGGAAAAGCGACCGAAAGCGGTCTGGATGCAGTCCGGAATTCGCAACGACGATGTTGCCGAATCGCTCGCAAAAGAGGGGATCAAGGTTGTTCAAAACCTTTGTTTGATGGTCGAACACCGCGCTCTTGCGCGCTGATCTTTTGACGATCTAATCCCGGCGCCGTCGAACGCGTCTGTGAGTTTCACGCGAACCGCCGAAATACGTAATTATCAAAACAACGAGATGAGCGACGAACCAGACATTTTCGTAACCCATATTCTGGTAAATATAGATCAGGATCAGTATTCGCGGAACAAAAATGCCGAGCAGAATGTCAAAGATCTGCGGGACGGAATTTGCCGGAAAATTCCCGAGAAATAGCGCAACGACCATCGTTATCCGCGGAACGAAAAGTGAAAATAGCAAGAAATAGAAATCCATATCGCCGAAGATCCTCCCAAATCGTGATTTTGTCCGATTATCTCTTTTGAAACCCGAAAATTCAAAGCGTTATTGATTTTAACGGGCGTGGGAGCGAGTTTATTCTTTTGGCTTGAATTTGTCCGAATCCACTGCAAGAATATCGGCTGATGCAAAACCCTCGCGCGCAAACTAACAGCATTTTGAAGATCCTTTTGCACCTCGGATTCTTCGCGTCCGGAATTTGCACGGTTTTGATCGGACAGGTCTTGCCTATCCTTTCATCAAAATTTTCTCTAGACGACGAACAGACTGCAAATTTTTTTCCGGCTCAGTTCGCCGGATCATTGATCGGCACATTTTTGACCAACTGGTTTGGAAAAAAGGACCGCTTTTTACTTGCCGCCGCGATCGGCTGCATTGCGATGTCAGCCGGCGTTTTGATGCTTAATCTCGGAAGTTTCGAAATTTGTCTTGCCGGGTTCTTTGTTAATGGAGTCGGTATTGGTCTGACGCTGCCGTCGATCAATATGCTTGTTTTGGAACTCGATCCTGTGCGCGCGGCTTCAGCATTGAGCATCCTGAACTTTTTCTGGGGATTCGGTGCGATCCTGAGCCAGCCGTTTGTCGATCTCTTAAGCCGCGGAACCGATATTTTACTTCCGACCGCATTGCTCGCAGCCGCGCTGCTCATCGTCGGACTCGCTCTGTTCGCAGTCAAACTCGATATTCCGACGCCGGTGAGCGACGCAGGAAAAGAACCTCGCACAACGAATCCGCCGATCTGGTCAAGTCCCGCTGCCTGGGCGATCGCCGCGTTTAATTTTGTTCACGTAGGATTTGAAAGCGGTATGGGCGGATGGCTGAAAACCTATACCGAGCGCATGGATTCGGTCCAATTATGGTTTCCGCCGATCTTTCTTTTTTACCTGTTTTTTGTCGCCGGGCGCGGAATTGCGCCGTTGTTCTTTAGATTTTTTGATGAAAGCGGAATGCTGTTTTTCAGCCTGCTGGTCGTCGTTGCCGGCATGATCACGCTGCTTTTCGCCCGCGATATAACTACTCTCGGAATCGGCGCGTCGATCGCAGGATTCGGAACTTCAGCCATTTTTCCGACAAATATGTCGCGCTTTACCCGAACGTTCGGTCCGACCGCTTCGCGTCGCGCAACGCCCTTTTTCATTTGCGGAACGCTCGGAGCCGCGTTCACAACATGGCTGATCGGCGTTGTTTCGACTAATTACAGCAGTCTTCGATCGGGAATGTTCATACTGCTTGGCAGTGCGGTGCTCCTGCTAATAATTCAGGTGATGCTGGCGGCTCGGACAAAAATCCGTCCAAAGGCTTAATTTGAAAAGCTTTTAGAATGGTTCAGAAAATTTTAACCGATCGATCTCTATATTCTGTTTCCGGTTGAAACGAATCCGTAAGAAGAGAGATCCGGACTGCATTAAGACTTTTTCGCCGTACGTTTTCGAGGTTTCGCGGCGGATCTTTTGTCCTTCGGAAGATGAAAACCCTGAACTTCCGAAGGTGTCAAAAACCGGAATTCGCCCGGTTTTAGCGATTCTTCCTTGATATGCCCGATCGCGGTGCGCCGCAGTTTTACAACCGAATTTCCGATCGAATCGAACATTTTCCGGATCTGCTGGTTATGCCCTTCATGAAGAACGACCTCGTACCAGCCGTTTTTCGGCGTAGATTTCAGCTCTGTGATAGTCGCCGGAGCGGTTTTGAATCCGTCCTCAAGACGAACGCCGCGGCGCAGCTTATTGATCGCGTTAGCGTTCGGAAGACCTTTAACCTTTACCTCGTAAACTTTTGGGATCTTTTTCGATGACGCGACGAGATTTGTAAATTGACCGTCGTTAGTAATAATGATCAATCCTTCGGTATTGAAATCGAGACGTCCGACCGGATGAACCGAGCCGAATTTTTTCGGGATCAGATCAACGACCAGCGGGCGGTCTTCCGGATCGGCTGCGCTGGAAAGATAGCCTTTCGGTTTGTTCAGCAAAATGTAAACCTTTTCGCGTTTCTCGAGGATCGGATTTATCAGCTTTCCGCCGACTTTTATGTGATCTGTCTCAGGGTCGGCTTTCGTCCCGAGTTCCGTAACGATCTCGCCATTTACCGAAACTTCACCTTCCTGAATCAATACTTCAGCCTTTCTTCTGGACGCAATACCCGCCTGCGCGATCAATTTTTGGAGTCTTTCCTGCATAAGCCACTATTTAACCATAATTTCCCGGTTACGAGCATTCCGTAAAAAATTATTAATTTTCGTATTCGTTTTCGAGTTCGTGAAGCGCGGTCGCTGACGGCAGATGTTTTCGCGCAAATTCATTTGCGGCAAAAACGAAATTTCGATGATACTGTTCGGAATGAGTCGCAAGGGAAGTGATCTTTATAATTTCGCCGTCTAGCAGCTGCATTCCAAAATCCCAGATCGTATTTCCTTCGTCGTCAACGTCTTCGACCAGGCAGAAATACTCGACCTCCACAAAACTGAAAACCGTTTTAGACCTCGAAAAAAGTCCGCGCCGCGTTAAAATTATCCGGTCGTCGATGCGGTCGATGATCAATTTTGAGATCGGCGCTTTATGGATCGACCAAAAACCGATTCCGACACCGCTTGAACCAATAACCACGCAAAGCGCCAGCTGCCACAACGGCACGGAACTCCAATTTGAAAATCCGCCGAGCGCGCCGTAAACGAAAAGAGCACCGACGAGCGCGAAAAATCCGCCGACGAACCAGAGACATCCCGGCGTTTCCTGAATGACTAGTTCATTTTCGGTCCGGTGAGCATGCATTTATTGGATCAGGTCTTCGAAATCTTCTATCGAAGGAAGTTCGGAAAGGTCTTTTAAGCCGAATTGGATCAGAAAATCTTTTGACGTTCCGTACATCATCGGGCGTCCGACCGTGTCTTTTCGCCCCTTTGAAACGATCAGGCGTTTATCGAGCAAGGTTTTGATCGACGATGCAGATTGAACGCCGCGAATTTCCAGAATTTCAGGCACGGTAACGGGCTGTCGATAGGCGATGACCGCGAGAGTTTCAAGCGAGGCAAGCGAAAGCTTTGCGCTCGGGCGGGTTTTCAAAAACTCCCGAACTTCTTCGTGCAGCTCCGTCCGCGTCGCGATCTGCCAACCGCCGCCGATCTCGCGAAGGCGAAGTCCGCCGTCTCTCGCCTCATAGCTCAAGCGCAGATCGTCCAGCGCCTTTTCGATCTTTTGTTTCGGTTCACCCAATACATCGCCGAGTACTTTCGGCGGCACCGGTTCGTCGGAAACAAATATCAGCGCTTCGCAGATCGACATCAGCTCAGCTTCGGTTCGACTTGTTTTCTCTTTGTTTACCTCTTCCATTAATTGCGGCAGGCGCGAAACGTTAGGTTCGCGTCAGCGTTATTTCTCCAAAAACCTGCTCTTGAATTACGCGGACGCTTTCCGTTCGAACGATCTCGAGCACGGCGATGAACGCCAGGACAAATTCATTTTTCGTTTTCAGCTCTTCGAATATCTCCAAAAGAGTAATTTTTCCCGAAGTGAAAATTCGCGATCTAATGTTTTTCAGCATTTCCGCCAGCGACATTTCCTCGCGTGCGATCTCCATTTGAATTTCTTCCTTGCGGCGTTCCATTATCTGCTGAAACGCTTTTAAAATATCGAAAACCGTGGCATTTATTTCGAGATTATTGTCGTCCGATTCGATCAGCCCGCGCGAAAAAGTCGCTTGTTCAATGGTCGAACGTTCATACAGCATCTCGGAAGCGCGTTTGAATTTTTCATGTTCCAGCAGCTGATCGACAAGTTCCTGACGCGGATCCTCAGCTTCTTCGTCGCCTTCAAAAACCGGATCGCGCGGCAGAAGCATTTTCGATTTTATCTCGATCAAGGTCGCTGCCATGACGAGAAAATCGGTCGCAAGCGTTATGTCCATCGATTTCAAAAGACGAATATATCGCAGATATTCGTCCGTGATCTTCGCGATCGGAATATCGAAAATGTTCGCCTTTTCCTGCCGGATCAGATAAAGAAGCAGATCGAGCGGACCGGCAAATTCGCCGAGCGTCAGTTTTATCTGATCGCGCGACTCGCGCTCGATATGCGGCTGCACGTTCTCGAAATCAAAGACTAGTTGTTCGGAATCTACGTCCATGAAAATGTTAGGAACCGTCTGCGGCATCGGACGGTTTTCGATTAATAATTAAGAAAATCGACGAAAATCTCAAATCATTCGCCACCGCAGATGGTAATGACTTTTAAAACTTAACCTCGCGAGCATAGATTATGTAATCGGTCGACGGCGGCGCGAAACCGTCTTCGCGAATGGCTGCGTTTACCTGACCGCGATGATTCATCGAATGAAATAATACATGCGTTAGGACTTCGCGAAAACTGTTTACGACCGGTTTGCCGTCACTGGTTTTATAATTCGCGATCTGCCCCAAACCTTCGTCGTCGAACCGTTTTAACAAACCCTCGTAGTTCTCGGCATTTTCCATCGCCTGTTTGCTGCATTCGTCGAGCGACAATTCCTGCCAGAAATCAAAACCCGTGGAATTTTTGCCAAAAAGACGCGCATAATATTCTTTTTCAGTCAGCAAAATATGCGACAAGATTTTCAAAGCCTTTTCACTGGGAGCAGATTTCAAAGCGGTGATCGTACGACGGTTCGCCCAGTCGTTGTAAAGATAAAGCCCGCGAAGATGTTCTATGGAATTCATAAATAGAGCGCCGGCAGCCTGCCGGCACTGAACGCGGACGCGCGAAAGAATCTTTGCCGAAAGACTAATGCGTTCAAAGCGAATAACCACGCGCAGGCAGGCTGCCTGCGCTCCGTTAGCGGTCAATCAAATCCAAAGCTTTTTCGATCGGACGAGCCAAGACCGCTTTGTCGCCGACCTCAACGATCGGACGTTGGAGAAGATTGGGATTTTCGACGATCAGTTTGACCAATTTATCCTGATCGGTTTCGTCGCCGAGGTTTAGTTCTTTATAAACTTGATCGCCTTTGCGAAGCACGTCCGCTGCGTTAAGACCAGCTTTTTTCAATAGGTCGCGAAGCTTTGTTTCGCTGATCGGCTGGTTAAAATAATTGACGCTGTCAAAATCGATGTTGTTTTCACGAAACAACTTAGCCAGATTTCGGCAGGTCGTTCAGGTCGGTTTTTCGTAAACGGTTATCTTTTTGCTCATATCTTTTTATATCATGCCGCTCGGTCGCGTTTCGACCAGATTCTGTGTTTCTTCGTGAGTAAAAATTCTCGATTTTGTAATGAACCGGACTCCCATCGGGATCTCGAGCGAAAACGAAGCGCCGCGACCTTCGGTTATGTCGATCGTCAGTTCCGTATGCTTGAAAAATTCAAACTGATCTTTCGCCATCCAAAAATCGCACCCGTCGATCTGCCCGAGCCAAACATCGGACGATCCGACAAGAAATTCGCCCGCTTCAAAACACATCGGCGAACTGCCGTCGCAGCAGCCGCCCGATTGATGAAACATCAGGTCGCCAAATTTCGTTCGAAGTTCATTGATGACCTTTTTCGCATCTTCGGTTACTTTTACTCGCGGAATGTTCTTCATTATTAATCCCGGAACCATTATTGCTTATTTTGCCTTTTTAGTTAATAAGCCGCGCTTTCGGTTCGTTCTCGATTTGCCCAATTAACGTCAAAAAAGAATCGTTCACGGCTTAAACTCCCAGAACACCGGAATGAGAAATGTCGCCAGCATCCAGAAAATGATATTTAAGGGCGTTCCGACTTTTACAAAATCGAAAAATCTATATTGTCCGGGTCCGTAGATCATCGTGTTCGTTTGGTAACCGACCGGAGTCATAAAACTTGCCGAAGCCGCAAACGTGACGGCGACGAGAAACGGCTGTGGGCTGACCCCCAGCGTAGCCGCGGTCGCAATTGCGATCGGAGCGAGCAGCGCGGCGGTCGCGTTGTTCGACATGGTTTCGGTTAGCACGGATGTAAGCAAATAAAATGCGGACACAAGCGCGATCAAACCCAAAGCGCCGACGGAAGTAACGATGTTTGAAGCGATCAAAGCCGCTGCGCCGGATTGTTCCAGCGCAATGCCGAGCGATAAAACGCCTGCGAGCAGGAAAATTATCTTCCAATCGATCGCGTCGTACGCTTCGTCGAGCGTAAGGCACCGGAACAAGATCATCAAAACGGCACCGATAACCGATGCCACGACGATCGGGGCTAATCCCAGACTAGCCGATGCGACAACGCCGGCGACGATCGCGACCGCGATAAATACTTTATTACGGCGGAATTCTACCTTTTCGGTTTCCGACGTGATGATAAATTCCTGACTTCGTCTAAATTGACCGAGCCGTTCGCGGTGAATTTCTACGAGCAGCAGATCGCCCGCGCTGAGAACCGTGTCCGAGATCTTTTCGCGCAAAAGCCTGCCGCGATGACGGATCGCCAGCACGATCGAGCCGTAATTTTCGCGAAAATCAGACGTTTGCAGCGTTTTACCGACGAGCGCGGAATTTGCCGGAATAACGACTTCAAGAAGGCTGTATTCGTCTGTCGATATACTGTCATCGCCCCATTTTACCTGAGGTTTCAGCTGCACGCCTTCGCGCTCCTGCATCGCGCGGATCTCTTCCAAATTGCATCGGACAAGTAGAATATCGTTTTCAAGCAGCACGACATCGGCGGTCGGCTGATGAATAATGCCGCTTTCGCGGCGTATTTCAAGGATCGTAATGTCCAGATCTTTTACAAGCGGTGCATTTTTGATCTTTTGCCCGACGGACTTCGTTCCGGGTAACAGCACGATCTCCGTCAAGTATTCGTTTAACGAAAAGGTTTCGGTCAGATCGCCTTTGCCGCGTCTTTCCGGGATCAATTTTATGCCGACAAGCAGCATATAAGCCGTGCCGACGACAAAAAAGATCAAGCCGAGCGGTGCGAATTCGAACATCGTAAATGCCCGCAGACCATTTTCCTCGGCGATCGAGCTCACCAAAATATTTGTCGAAGTTCCGATCAAGGTACATACGCCGCCGAACATTGAAGCGAACGAGACCGGCATCAAAATTTTGGACGCGCTGATCTGCGTGTCTTTGGCAACGCCCAAAAGGATCGGCAAAAAGATCGCAATGACTGGCGTATTATTAATAAACGCCGACAAAACGCCGACAAGTATCATCACCAGAAGCATTGCCGTATAAAAATTTTTCTTGAATATCCGGCTGACGAAATCGCCCAGAAAACTGACCGCGCCCGTTTTAAAAAGTCCCGCACTCAGAATGAACATCGACGCAACGGTAATTGTCGCCGTGTTGCTGAACCCCGACAAACCCTGCACCGGCGTGATGATCCGGCTGACCAGCAGCAAAGCCATTACCAGCAGCGCGACCAGATCTACCGGCAATTTTTCCGTTACGAACAGAAAAACTGCGAGCAAAAGCACGGCGAACACATAAATCATCTCAGCATTCATAAGGATTTTCTTTAAGTGATTTTATTTATTCAGCTTATGACGAATTCACCGCGTTCACAAAATGATTTGGCGGATTGGTAGAAATCTTTTTGACGATAAAGTGCGAAATGATCCGACTGATTCTGATTTTATGGAAAATTAGCGTGACCGGCGAAAGAATGCAGTTCTAAACAGACTTCAAATTGTAAAGCGTTGGAATTTCAGCGAAGTTGTGACAGTTTTGCCGGCTTGGGACGGATTGTCTTGCGACGCGAAACTTCAAAAATCGTTAGCGCAACTTATCAGGAATTATGCGAGGCTAGTCACGAAAACGCATTTCCGGATCAACTAAGAATACCTAATGCGACTGCTGCGCCCATCAATATCATTGAAGCTCCGACGAGAGCACTCAAGATCAAATACGATCTCTGCGACATTATGTCTCCCGCTGAGTCTGAAACTTCGCTCATTACGCGAAGATAAATCCAGTTGGACGCGAAAGAGACTGCGCCCAAAACCGCCAACGCAAAGCCGCCCCAGATTCTGGATCCTTCAAACCAAAATTTGCCAAGGTACATCGGTACCAAACTTGCGGTTATTACTGCAACTATAATTGAATACCTAAGCACACCCAGCCTTTTCAAAAACGGTAGACTTAAGAATCCGACTAACGCAGTTAACAGAAAACTCAACAATTCCGTGTAAGGCGTTCTAAACCAGCCGCTCAGAAACCAAGCGGAAAGCGGATAAGTAAATATGAATAAAACAAACCGGACAAACATTTCTTGGAAAGAGATCTGTCGGTTCTTCGATTCGGTCATAGATTCAGCAAGGTAAAAAACTATGTCGTCAAAATCTTCCTGTCAGCGGTTGTAAAGTCCGTCTTTGAATCGTAGGAATTACAAATTCAGCGGTCGAAATGGTCTTGTCGCTGAGCCGTTCTAATTTACTATTGATTTACCGCTTCTCTTCGATTGTTTGCGAAAAAATTTTCAAAATAAACGAATCGACCCATTTTGTTTTAATTTCCGCGTATCCGGATTTGTTTGAAACATGCTTCGCCAGTTCCAATTTGTAATCAGTATATTCTCGCGCCAGTTCAGTATTTTCCCTCAAAAGGTCGCGGAACTTCAATTTTGAATGCCAGTCGCAGCTTTTTTTTGCTGTAGATATGCGCCTAGCAATAGCGCATATTATCTTTGTCCAAAACAGCGTAGAAATGTCCACGCTCGTCATCAAACCCGCCGCGATATTCGTAACCGAGTTTTCGCAGTGCATCGGCAACAGCATTCAAGCCATTGTTGCCGCACAAGATGGAGATGTCTAAAATAGGTTTCGCGTGAACATTCGGAATCGCCGTGCTGCCGATCTGTTCGATTATGACGGACGAATCCGCGACCGAGAGTTTAATGCGCTCGCGTTCCGCCAAAAAATCATATTTCCAGGAAACATCGTGCGGCATCAATCGCAACTCGCTTTTGATCATTCGATAAATAACAAATTTTGGTAGTGTCGCAGAATTTCTGATAGAAGAAACAACATCGGAATAACTGATAGATGATAACTGATAAGTGATAATTAAAACCGTGGTAAAATCCATCAGTTATCATCTATCAGTTATTCCGAACTTAAAATGTAAACCTCGTGATTCCATTCCTCAAAGTCTCCTAGACGGTTTATAAAATCGGAAAGATAATCAATGATTGCTGGGATTTCTTGCATCATTTGTTAAGTAGCGGTAAAACCACTCGCGATATAACCGCATTATAAAAGGTATGGCTAGTTTAACGCCTTAAGTGTCGGAAAATGCGTTCAATCAACAAGGAGGGTTAACTCGTTTTCACTCTCAATACCCTACGATATTAACTTTGTCGTTTTCAGCGATCTTGGTAAAATTTATGTAAATCCGCCAATTAAAAGAATCCCATCGCTTTCTTGTCATAAGAAATCAATATATTTTTGTTGCTGCGGTTATGGTCGAGCATTAAGTTGTGGTTTTCGCGTCTATTCTCCGGCAATTTTCAACGCTTCGTCGCATAATTCATGGTTGATGCGAAATTGGTTCTCGTCGAGTGCGTTCAAAATAGGTTTGATTTCGGTGATGCTGCCGTTTTGTTTGGCGCGAATCAAAATGCCGACTGTTCCGATGACTGAGACACCGAGCCGTTTTGCCGCCGCCCTCGCTTGTTTGTCGTCGGAAATGAGCAGACAATTTTTCTCGTTCGCCGGCGCTATGGCTTCCGCTTCACCCGCATCTACGACCATTTGCAAAGCCGCTGCTAGCCGATTGCTTGCTAAATTTTCAACCTTCAGCCATTCAAAACTTCTGTCAAATTCGCGCTCGACTTCCGGCGGAATCATCACCGAATCAAAAAGCGCGGGCAAAATAGCCAATTCGCCGTCGGGCTCCAAACCGATCAAACAAGTGCTGTCCGAAACGACCGGTTCGCTCACAAGCCGAGTTCCTCACGCAATTCGGCAGGTGAATAATTAAATATCGGTACATTATTTTTGCCCAAAACTTCCATAAAAGCGCGTTTAGAATAACCTGCCAGCTTCGCCGCCTGACCGAGAGAAGCACGCCCGGTTTCATACAATTTTACGGCAAGCAAAGTCTGCGCTTCGTCCTTCGTTAAATTCGACGGCAATTCCAATGTTAACTCGACTGTATTTGTCATAAGTTTTTACCCAACCTTATTTTACCACCGTCTTAAAGACGACGATAACTTTTTTCCTTGGTCGATTCTTTTGACCTTGGAATATTTTCATAATTCAAGTCAAAGTCGCTGAAAGCGATAAACAATTTAGCGTTGGGTAATGCGAACCATAGCGAGCGACACCCTACGTCTTGCTAATAAAGCGTTCTGACGCTGAAAGTATCGAACATTTCGGCGTTCGCATTTGTTCGACTCTTTCAGAGTCGGAATTATTGATCAGCCTAACGCAAGGTTGCGCTCGTTTTCACTCGCTTAACCCTACGCTATTATATTTGCCGCTTTCAGCGACGTTGGCGGAAATTATTCAAATCCGCGATCCGCAATCCCAAATCCGCATTTAAAAGAATCCCATCGCTTTTTTGTCGTAAGAGATGAGCATATTTTTGTTGTTGCGGTAATGGTCGAGCATCATTTTGTGGTTTTCGCGTCCGAAGCCGCTCTTTTTGTAGCCGCCGAACGGGGCGTGCGCGGGGTAATTGTGATAGCAATTTACCCAAACTCGTCCGGCTTTGATTGCGCGTGGAACCTGATAAAGCTGGTACGCGTCGCGTGTCCAAACGCCTGCGCCTAAGCCGTAGAGCGTGTCGTTGGCGATTTCGATAGCTTCCGCTTCCGTTTTGAAAGTCGTAACCGACGACACCGGACCGAAGATTTCTTCCTGGAAAACGCGCATTTTGTTGTGTCCTTTGAGCAGTGTCGGCTGGACGTAAAAGCCGTCTTCAACGCCTTCGTTTTTCTGCGCTTCGCCGCCGCAGAGGACTTCCGCGCCTTCGTCTTTGCCGATCTGGATGTAGTTCATGATTTTCTCGTATTGATCACGGCTAGCCTGTGCGCCGATCATCGTTTCGGGATCGAGCGGATGTCCCATTTTGATCGCTTTCGTGCGTTCGACTATGCGGTCAATAAATTTATCCGCGATTGATTCCTGCACCAAAATTCTCGACGGACAAGTGCAGACTTCGCCCTGATTGAGCGCGAAAAGTGCCGCGCCTTCCAAGCATTTATCAAAAAATTCGTCGTCCGCATCCATCACGCTTTCAAAGAAAATATTCGGCGATTTTCCGCCTAATTCCAATGTTACGGGAATCAGATTTTGCGACGCATACTGCATTATCAAGCGTCCGGTCGTCGTTTCGCCCGTGAACGCGACTTTCGCAATGCGCTCGTTTGTCGCCAAAGGTTTGCCCGCTTCGGGACCGAAACCGTTGACGATATTTAAAACTCCCGGCGGCAGAATATCCTGAATCAATTCCATCAAAACCATAATTGAAGCCGGAGTCTGCTCGGCGGGTTTAACGATCGTGCAGTTTCCGGCGGCAAGCGCGGGCGCGATCTTCCAAGTCGCCATCAAGATCGGAAAATTCCACGGAATGATCTGTGCTACCACGCCCAAAGGTTCGTGAATATTCATCGAAACCGTATTTGCGTCAAGCTCCGTCGCTTCGCCTGTTTCAGCGCGAATTACACCCGCGAAATATCGAAAATGATCAACTGCCAGCGGCAGATCCGCCGCCATTGTTTCCCGAATCGGTTTACCGTTATCCCAGGTCTCACAACGCGCCAGCATTTCGAGATTTTCCTCGATCGTGTCGGCGATCTTCCATAAAAGATTGCTTCTCGTCGTTGCTGAAGAATTATTCCATTCAGGCGCGGCTAAATGCGCCGCGTCAACCGCAAGTTCGATGTCTTCGGCGGTCGAACGCGCTACTTTTGTGAACGGTTTGCCGTCAACGGGCGAAATTACGTCGAAATACTCGCCGCCTTTCGGCGCGACGAATTCGCCGCCGATGAAATTGTTGTATTGTTCCTTAAATTTGGGGGTTTCGAATGATTTTTGTGCTGCGTCCATGGCAATTTACTCCTTATAAAAATGAACAAAGGGAAGCCGGAATCGAGCGATTCCGACCGAAACTATTTAATTGCAGGTGAAATGTATTTTAGCACTTGTTATCGAACAAACACCAAATAAACAAAGGGTGGAGAAGTTTTCGGAAAAAAATTAGCTAAATAACCGCAGCGTAAATTAAAAAACCGCCAAAGACGAGCGAAACAAAGCCGAACCAGCGAAAAAGATCCTTAAATCTTTCTGCCGACCAAAGCGCAAATTCTCTGTGTTTCGCCGGCGGGGTTAACAAAAGCCCAACGCTGACGAGGATCAGAACGATGCCGATAACAGTTATCAACTTCGGATAAATCGTTTGCTCGGAGAAATAAACGAACCCCAAACCGAATGCGAAACGGCTGATTATCTCGAACGGATGAAACCAAGGCTTTTCGGCGAATCTTACAATCCTGTCAGCAAAAGAATTTGGACGGATGATCATGATGAGACTGAGAAGCATCATTAGGAATCCGAATAGAACGATTATAATCATTGGAGTTTACAGAAGTTTGAAAAATGATGCGATCTGGAGAATTCCTATCGTTTCGCGGCGCAATAGGTGTGAATCAGAGGAATTTTCAGAGGCAATTACCAGCCGTTGCCCTATACACACGATTTAATAACACTTATGAATAAACAGTTACGTTGATCGTCTCGCGCCATGGATTCGTAATTTCGCATAAACGTCTTTAAAGCTTTGTGCGAAATAATACGGACTTTTCTGAGAGATGTTCTAATTTCAAAATTCGTTTTTCTTCATGCTTAACGAGGACGATAAAAACGGTATGTCACAATGTAAGATCGTTATCGTCCGCAAATGCATGGAGAGCATGCAGAGCGCTCGCGGCATGTCGACCCCAATGCGTTTGAAAACTGTATTTCCACTCCCAAACCGCTTCTATTTCATGTCCTGAATCGAATAAATTAAGACCTTCTTTCAGATCTCGATAAATATCAGCAAGGTCATCCGCCAGATCTCCCGTACCTGGTTCGATATCCGAAAGATCTGCGGGGCTAAAAAAATTGAAGTAGTAGTTGAAAGGCAGCGAAGCGAATCTCAAATAAGCCTTTTTCCATTCGTCTTCTGAGACTCCGAATCCCTCGATATCAGCGCCGCATTCAGTTTGAGGAAGGAACAGCCCTGCGTAATATAGCCTCGCGAGTATACGGATGGCGAACGTAGCCTCATTCGTTTCAGATTTCGGTTCTGCTTCAGTCCAAACTACAAATTCTCGTGCTACTGAAGCAAATTGCTTTCTAGTTACTTGCATAAAAACATCCGAGGCGAGTTTGGGTGTTCTATACTTCCACTATATTTCAGTCGGGATATTCAACGGGAGGTTTTCCGGAACAAATGACACTAAATTAATCCTATTTTTTCGTAAACGTCTTTCACTGATTGACTCGCAACTTCCTTAGCTTTTTTCGCGCCAACTCTCAGTTTTTCATTCAGTTCCTCGTCTGAATACGATTTCGCCTTTTCCTGGAACGGTTTCAAGAATTCGATGACGGCTTCGGCGAGTTCGGTTTTGAAATGTCCGTAGCCTTTACCTTCGAAATTTGCTTCGCATTCCGCGGGCGTTTTGCCGGTCATCAATTGATAGATCGTCAAAAGATTGTGGATCGCCGGGCGCGATTCGTCGAATTTTATCTCGGTGCCGGAATCGGTAACGGCTTTCTTTAATTTCTTCGCGATCGTATCGGGATCATCAAGCAGAAAGATCGAACCGTTTGCATTTTCGTCGGATTTCGACATCTTTTTCGAAGGGTCCTGCAGCGATTGGATCTTTGCGCCGACGGGCGGAATGTAAGGTTCGGGAACGACAAAGGTTTCTCCGAAATCGCGGTTGAATCTTTGCGCCAGATCGCGCGAAAGCTCGAGATGCTGCTTTTGATCCTGCCCGACCGGAACAAGATCTGTTTGATAAAGCAAAATATCCGAAGCCATCAAAACCGGATAGGTAAACAGTCCGACACCGGCGCGTTCGCTGCTGCCTTTTGATTTGTCCTTAAACTGCGTCATCCGTTCCAATTCGCCCATTCGCGCAACGCACGACAAAATCCAAGCGAGTTCGGCGTGTTCGGAAACGTCCGATTGAATGAAAACCGTCGAAACTTCCGGATCGATCCCGGCGGCAAGGTAGATACGCGCCAGATCGAGCGTTTTCTGTTTCAAAACCTTCGGGTCCTGCGGCAAAGTTATCGCGTGCAAATTTACTATGCAGAAGAAACTTTCGTATTCGGTTTGGAGTTCGACCCAATTTTTCAGAGCGCCGAGATAATTGCCGATATGCAGTTCGCCGGTCGGCTGAGCGCCGCTGAAGATACGTTTTTTAAATGACGACATAAATGCGAATTGTATTTCCGAAATAAGTGATAGGTAAAAAGTAAAAAGTTAATGGGCGCTAAAATCCTAGTAGACTTCGAAATAGTTGATTCATCGGACCCGCGATGAAACCTATTACGCCGAGCTGCAGCAGCACGATCAGAATCAGAAAACCGTATTGTTCCAAAAGATCGAAATACGGTTCGAAACTGTCGGGAAGCAGTGATTGTAAGGCTTTGCTGCCGTCAAGCGGCGGAAAGGGAAGAAGATTAAAGACTGCGAGCGCGACATTCAAAAAAACCGTGCTGTACAAAAGCAAGTACACGGCACCAGTAACACCTTCCCGGTAATTTCCGTCATTAAAAATGCCGTAAGCCCGAGTGATATTGAGAATCACGGTAAAAACGATCGCAATGATCAGATTCACGCCGATCCCTGCGAGCGAAACCATGATGTTTGCGAGCTTTTTATTCGTCCATCGCAGCGGATTAACCGGCGTCGGTTTTCCCCACATGATCAACGGTAAACCCGCCATTCCGCCCGAATAACCGACGACAAAACCGATTATCGGCAGCAGAAGCGTTCCGATCGGATCGATATGCGGCACCGGATTGAGCGTTACGCGACCGAGCTTTTCCGCCGTGTCGTCGCCAAATTTCAAGGACATCCAGGCATGCGCGGCTTCGTGCGCCGAAACGGCGAACAGCCAGACGATCATGTAAATGATCAGTTTTGATAAAAAATCTGCAATGTCGATACTGCCCATCAAAAATTCTCCAAACAGCCCCGTTTTACAAGGATTGAACTGCAAAAAAAGAACGACTCCGTCCGCTGCTGCCTTTTGTTTTTGCGATTAAATTGTGCCATTCTTTTACTTCAAAGCAAAATCAATCGTTCAACAAATTCGTTTGAAAACAGCAGTTTTTAAACCTATTTGATCGAAGCAAAGCCTTGTCTGCCGCGGGTCTTTTGAAAAAAAATTCTATTATGGAAAAACATATCGTCTGCATTGCAAGTGAATTTAAAGGAAACGAGGTGATCGACGCTGCAAAAGAAGCCGGCTGGCGCGTTTCTTTGATCACGCGCGAGGATTTCAGGGATTCAAAATGGAGCTGGGAATCGCTTAATGAACTCGTCATCGTTTCGAACGAAGCGAGATCGGAAGACTATATCCGCGCAGCGACAAACCTTGCCGGTTCAAATCCAGTCCATCGCGTGATCGGTGTTGACGAATTTGACGTTTTGACCGCGGCGCGCGCGCGGGAGCATTTGCAGATAGAAGGCATGAGCAATTCGCACGCACTGCGGTTTCGCGACAAACTGCGGATGCGTAATCTCGCCCATGCTTCCAAAATTCCATGTCCTGAATTTACCGGTGCGTTCAACCAGGTCGAGGTTAACGCTTATCTGGAAAAGGTAGAGTTTCCCGTGATCGTAAAGCCGCGAACCGAGGTTTCTGCTTTTGGAATTCGCAAATGTTTGAGCGCCGCCGACGTCTGGCACACGCTTAATGAGCTCGATGCGCGGCACACCTGGCGCGATCATCCTTCGCAGTATTTGATCGAACGATTTATCGAAGGCGATGTTTATCATGTCGATTCGGTAATACATAAAGGCAAAGTCGTTTGCGCCGGCGTCAGCCGTTACGGGACGACGCCGCTGAATGTGTCGCACCTCGGCGGTGTTTTTACTTCGTCTATTGTCGATTACCGCTCGAAGGACCGGAAAGCACTTGAAAAACTGAATTCGCAGCTTTTAACTGCGTTCGAACATTCAAACGGAGTTGCGCACGCAGAATTCCTCCGGTCGAACAACGACGGGAAATTTTACCTTTTAGAAGTCGCCTGCCGTGTCGGCGGCGCTTATATCGCAAACGTTCTGGAAGAAGCCTGCGGGTTCAATATCTGGCGCGAATGGGGACGCCTGGCGATAGAAACCGAAGAAGCGCCGTACAAAGCGCCGAAGCTAAGAAAGGAATACGCCGGCGTTGCGCTGGCGCTCGCAAACCAGGAAACGCCGGACACTTCGCATTACAATGCTAAAGAGATCGTTTACCGGGTTAATAAGCCAAAACATGTCGGATTGATCTTTCGCTCGAAAAAGAGAAAAAAGATCGACGAACTCTTGCAGGAATATTCCGACCGGATAACTCAGGATTTTCTTTCGATCGTGCCTGCAAAAGAACACCACGACGATCAATACGACTAAAATTGAAGGTCAAAATTTTCCACAAAGCTGCCATAAATTCGGCGGCTTTTGTCATTTCAGCCGCCATCTTCTAAACTCTAAATTTTTATAATGAGCGCGATAAAGTCAAAAATTCAGCCGCCTGAGGTTTTGGATCATGATCTGAAACCTTATTTTCCGGACCTTCTTCAGTTCGAATCGATCGAAGAAACGCGGAAAAGCGCGGTTTATAAAAAGATCGAACCAAAAGTGGACGAGATCTTAAGTTCGGTCGTGGTCGAAAATTTCGCGGAGGAAAATTTTAAAGGAAATTCATCCGTAATATCCGCTGCCGCCTGGAACATTGAGCGCGGACGTATTTTTGAAGGTATCTTGAATGCTCTGGAAAATAACGATCGTTTGAAGCAGAAAGATCTTTATCTTTTGACCGAACTCGACTACGGAATGATCCGCAGCGGAAACCGATTCGTCGCGCAGGAGATCGCGCGTAAATTAAAGCTAAATTATGCATTCGCACCGGTTTACATAGCGCTGCAGAAGGGAAGCGGAATCGAATCTGAATTCGAAGGCGAAAACGAACAGTCGATTCACGGTCTGGCGACCTTTTCGAAATTTCCGCTGAAGAACGTTCACGCCGTCGATCTTCCGAACGGAAAGGATAAGATGATCGGCAAAGAAAAACGGCTCGGATACCTGCGCGCGCTGATCGCCGATGTCGAGCATCCGGCGGGAACTTTTCGCGCCGTTACGGTCCATTTAGACGTTCATTGTTCGCGTAAACATCGTGAAAAACAGGTGAGGATTATACTCGAACATTTAAAAACGCTTCCGCCATTACCGACGATCGTCGGCGGCGATTTCAATACAACTACGTATAACGCGCAGAGCGCGCGGCATGCGATTTTCGGATTTTGGCACCGCGTAATGATGGGCGCTAAAAATGTCGTCCGTGATCACTATCCGCATCCGGACCGCCGGTTTGAAAAGGGAATGTTTCGCGCATTTCTCGAACATGGATTTGATTACGAAAATTTTAACGAGACCGGCGCGGGAACTCTCCATTACGATATGGAGAATGCAGCGTACAACACCAATCTCGGCGATTGGGTTCCTGCCTGGTGTTTTCCGTTTATTTTCTGGGCTTCGCGCAAGGTCGGCGGAAAATTTTCGATGCGGCTTGATTGGTTTTTCGGAAAAGGCATCGCTATGGCGCCCGGTTCCGCACCGAAAACCGTCGGCGATCTGGTCGACAAAGACGGAACGCCGCTTTCGGATCACGATGCGATCGCGATTGATTTTGTTTTGCGCGGTTAGCGGGTTGTGAGCAAGGTTCGGATGCTATATTCTTGCTCTGTATTTATAGGAGATAATTTATGTCGGAAGTTAGTTTTTGTCAGACAATGAGTTTTAACGCGGCGGATTTTAAGTACGAAACCGTCAATCACGAAAACGGCAACGCCACAATGGTTAAGTTCGCAATTGACGAAAAGCGATACAGCCCGGGCGACGTCGTCGTGGTTTTAGACGGGGAAGATATCGTTTTTCACGGAATTTTAGGAAAGATCGAAGACGGCGAGGCTTACGCCTACGACCCGAAGGGATCGCTGCTGCCGGCGACGGTTCAGTAATGAGTCGGGTTAGTCGGGTTAGTCTAGCGAGTCTAGCGAGTCTGGCGAGTCTGGCGAGTCTGGCGAGTCTGGGAAGTATGGGAAGTCTGGGAAGTAATTTTATTTCGAAATTCTTATGTGATTTTTCCCTAAATTTGTTTTCTTGTTAGTTAAATCAGTTAGTTCGGATCCGCAAGACTCGCAAGACTCGCGAGACCCGCAAGACTCGCCCGACTCGCCAGACTCACCAGACTATTTCGGGGCAGTAGCTCAGTTGGCAGAGCGTCGCGTTCGCAATGCGAAGGTCGTGAGTTCGACTCTCATCTGCTCCACCAAAAATTTAGTTCATAGGGTCAACTCCGGCTGATCCTTTTTTTTGTGCCCGCCGATAAAGCCTTTCAAATCGGAGTCAGGAAAGAGCTTTATAACACAAAGTACTTGACATCCGTCGGACGGCTTTGCTAAATTCTAAATCGCCGCAGCGAACCGCATTAACTAACGCAGGTTTCCGGAAGGCGCTGCGGTAACGAATAAAGGTCTCGCAAAACAATTTTTGGAGAATTAGCAAATATGGCTTTTCAGAACATTAGACTTATTGGAATATTGATCACGGCGGCACTGCTTTTGTCGGTTCCGCTTGTCGCTATGCGGTTTACGAACGAGGTAAATTGGAGTTTGGCTGATTTTGTCGTCGCGGGGATCCTGCTTTTTGGAACCGGACTCATTTGCGAATTTATTCTTCGCACCGTAAAGACCACGACAAGCCGAATAGCGATCTGCGCCGGAGTGCTGGCGTTACTCGTACTTGTTTGGATCGAACTCGCCGTCGGCTTGTTCGGCACTCCCTTCGCGGGAAGCTAAGTGCAAAACGGCTGGTTTTGTATTAAAGAACTTCTTTCAGTTTCGCCTTTGCGCTTCGGCAGCATCCGCTTGCATAATCTTTCATTCATACCTTTTACGAAAAATGAAAAATTATGTCATTAATGCTGAAAGAGATAGCGGAACAGCCGGTCGTTCTTGAAAAAACGATCAAAGCCGAAACCGAAAAGCTTGGAAAGATCGGGAAATTCTTACATAACCGCGACATCGATCTGGTCGTTCTGGTTGCGCGCGGAAGTTCCGATAATGCGGCGCAATTCGGCAGATATTTGATCGAAACCATCTGCGGAATTCCGGTTTCGCTTGCCGCACCGTCGGTTTACACACTTTATAAAGCAAAGGTGAATTTAAGCCGCGCGCTTGTCGTCGGGGTGTCGCAATCGGGCGAAGGTTCCGATATCAATTCCTCGCTCGAGGCGGCGAAAGAATACGGAGCGTTTACGCTTGGAATTACGAACAATGCAAAATCTGCGATCACCAAAGTTGCCGATG
This sequence comes from Pyrinomonadaceae bacterium, assembly GCA_026129865.1. GTDB lineage: Bacteria > Acidobacteriota > Blastocatellia > Pyrinomonadales > Pyrinomonadaceae > JAHCHG01. The sequence goes on along the minus strand of JAHCHG010000002.1, from coordinate 231,246 downwards.
AAACACTTCTAATCCATGCCGGACGCGAAAAATCGGTCGCGGCGACGAAAACTTATACGGGACAAATGCTTCAGCTCTATTTGCTTGCAAATGCACTGGCTAACAAGTCGAAGCGGATCGACCTTGAAAAGATCCCGCATTTTGCGAACGAGGCTTTGAAATTAAAGGAGCAGGTTAAAGATATCGCCGAACGCTACGCTTTCATGGAAAACTGCGTGGTCGTCGGACGCGGTTTGAATTACGGAAACTCATTTGAACTTGCCCTGAAATTGATGGAAACCTGTTACGTCGTTGCTGAAAGATTTTCGTCGGCGGATTTTTTTCACGGACCGCTCGCGCTGGTCGAACGGCGGTTCCCGGTTTTGATGTTCGCCCCGCAAGGCGTAACTAAAACCGGCAATATCGACCTTTTGAAACGGTTGAAGGATCTCCATGCGGACAGTTTTTCGATCACGAACGATAAGGAGATCGCAAAGCTTAGTTCGAGAAGTTTGATGATGCCGGCGGAAATTGACGAATTCTTATCGCCGATCCCGTTCATCGTTCCGGCGCAGCTATTCGCGGCTTATTTGTCCGAGGCAAAAGGGTTGAACCCGGACGAGCCGCGTTCGCTTTCAAAGGTTACAAAGACGATCTAAAAGCGCGCGCTCGGAGGGGTAAACTTGAAATTTCAACTGTTGTAAATTCTCAAGTCTGCCAGAAGAAAGGAAAGGTCGTCAGCCATAGAAATGAAAGTTCCTGTGCGGATGATCGATTTAAATTCGCCTTCCGAGCACCGCGAAAGCCTGTTTAAAATGCCGAATTTAAAGTTTTGCGATTCCGATCCGGCATCGCCGACGACCTCGCTGCCGCGGCGAACATTGTCGATCATCCACGAAGGGAGCGTCAGGTGATAAGGATTTCGCGCTATTTCCCCTTTATGGAACGAAAGCGCGGTGATCAAATCGCCTACGATCTCTTCGCTCAATTCGATCAAACAATTCGGTCGATTCATCGCCTGCCAGAATTCGTTTTCGACGGTAAAACAATCGATATCTTTTTTTGTCGTTCGAAGCGCTTCCGTAACGAGCAGATTCGTCCCGCAATGCGTAGGATGCCGGTCGAATTTATGCGGAAACATAACGATCTTCGGATCATATTGTTCGATCAGTTCGACGGTACGGCGGACGGCGCTTTTCCAGTTCGCCGTTTTATTCGAATGCTCGGACGGAGAAATATTTTCAAATCCGCCCGCAGACTGCAGGTCGATCTCAAAACCGAGATAGCGGCATGCGTTTTCGAGTTCTTCGAAACGCGCGGAGCGTCGAGCGACATCGCTGCCGAGTGTTACGGGAATATTCACTACGCGGCAATCCCATTCGCGCAAAAGGCGCAAAGCCAGTCCGCCGTTGATGCATTCGTCGTCCGGATGCGGCGAAAAAATCAGCACCGTCGGCGAGTCCGGGTGATGATCGCGGCGAGGGGGAAACGGGAAGTTTCCGGGTTCGATCTGTCGCGCCCGATCGATAGTTTCTGCGCTTTTCTTAACAAATTCGTAAAACGATCTCATTTTTCGATATTACTGCGGAGTTGACGAAAATTCATAATTTGCTTTCGGCAAACGCGAACAAAAAAAGCCCGAAACCCGGTTGATTGGAGTTTCGGGCTGAAATTTGTTTTTTGAATCGGTCAACTCGTCGCAGATCTTACGATATCGGTTTCAGTTCTAAAACGAAGCAGAGCGCCGACACCGCCAAAATCTTGAAGCAAAAACGGATCTTCGATAAATCGGACGTCTTCAGCCGTTTCGATTCCGCGGCGGATCAATTCATCGACGATCATTCCGCGATGGTGCGAATCGGGGATGTTCAGTTCATCGCCGGGTGAATAGGCTTTCAGGATCTTTGTAACCGTGTCCTGATGGTATTGAATCTCGTCAAAATCCGCGGTCATATAAAGCTCCTGAACCAAACCGGAAGCGAGCGCGGCAAGTGTTTTTTCGACGCCCGTAACGCCGAGTCCTTCATCGTAATTTTGTTCTTTCAGGTGATCGATCTTTTCCTTGTCCGCAAGCGTATCCGCCTGTTTCATAACGCTTTCCGCTTTTTCAAATAGTTCTTTTTGCGGCGTGTCGACATTTAAGCGAAGCGTGCCGGCAAGCTTTTTCGCCAACGATTCGGACATTTCATCTTTTAACAGCGGCACGATCACTTTTTCGTCGCCGGCGACGACGAACTGTTTCAGATCTTCGTCGCGGACGATTTTTTCAAGCTCGTTTATCACTTCCTTTGCATGCTGTTGATGAAAATTGTCAATGTGGCGCTGATAGCGCATTTGCGACCATCCGCCCTGTTCCGTTCGGCTGGTTTTGAAATTTTCCACTTCTTCCGATTCGATAACATGTCCGCGTTTTAAGACGTGAATGGTCGCCGAATTCGTGTCCGCGGACACGATCGCATAGGTCGGATTTTGGTCGAGCAGGCGCGCGAGCGGGAAAAGATGCGGTTTTTCAAATACAAAGAAATAATCTTCTTCGAAAGGCACGGCATACTGGCGGGTTTCAAACAGATCCGCGCCCGATGAAGCAAAAATTGCTACGCCGTTCGAACTTGGTTTTACTTCCTTTAAAAATTCGCGGATCTTCTTAGCATCGCTGTCAAAAGATCGTCGATCTTCCGACCCTTCTTCAAATTTGGATTCGTTCTCGCTGATCTGTTTTTTTACAAATGCTTCGAAATCGAATTGCCCGTTTTGATTCGGTTCGGTGTTCAAATAAACGGAAAGCACCGGCGAACCGGTGGGACTAAACGCTGCGATCTTGTTGATAAATCTGTTGTTTTTCATATTTTTTAATCTTTGTCTTTGCTGTTTTTCCTTCCCGAACCGCCCGGTTTTTTCCCGCCGCCGTCCTGTTTATTTACGGTTGCCCAGGCGCGTTTTTCCGCTTCCTTTTCAGAAACGCCCTGGTCTTTGTAGCTTTCTTCGATATGTTCGGCTTTCCGCTTTTGCTTGTCTGTGTATTTATCTTTGTCTCCCTGTGACATGATTTTTGGCTGTTCCTCCTGTTTCTTTGAGCTTAAATAATTGCAATAGGCGTTCCGTAGTTTCGATCAATAAAAACGGGTGAAGTTCAGCCGAATCGAACGAAATTAGTACATTTGGATGTATAACTTCACAACGAACAACACGAAAAAGCCCGTCGCCGATCGATCCGGCGCCGGGCTTATTAGTTGTTCGATATAGAAATCTTATTCTCCGGAACTGTCGATCTGCACGTCCGGAAACGCTTTCGCAAACTGATCGCGCGGCATTGAATCGATCGCCGCGCGGATCGGTCTTGATCCGACATTCGATTTAAAGGCTCCGTTCAGATCGTAAAGTCTGCGATACTGTGCGGAATTTCTAATGATCCCCTGAACATAGCCTTTTGTTTCGCGAAACGGAATAGCTTCAACAAATTCGTCCATTTCAAACGGAAGACTGCGCTGCCATTGCACGACACGACCCGGACCGGCGTTGTATGCGACGGCGACGAACTCCGTTCGACCATATTTATCATATTGTTCGCGCATATACGCAGTTCCGAGTTCGATATTGAGCGCCGGATCAAAAAGAGCGTTCGAATCGATCGTGCCGGTATAATCGCTGTATTTCCGCGCCATTGTTCGCGCCGTCGGTATAAGAAGCTGCATCAATCCGTAAGCATTTGCGCTGGATTTCGCCGTAGGATTGAAGATCGTTTCCTGACGAATAAAACCCGCGATCTCGTAGGGGTCAAGATTTCGTTTTTCGCCCCAGAGCTTGATCTCGTTCCAATGCGTCAGCGGATAAAAGATGTCCCATTCTTCCTGACCCATCTCTTCCGGCGTCATCGCGTAATAATCGGGATAACTTTCTTTTAGCGCGAGAAGTGCGCGGACGTTGTCGCTTTTCAAACGGTAATGACGCGCGAGCGCAAGATTGATCTTCGGCGAATTTTTCGCGGTTTTCTTTGCCGCTTCGAGTTCTTCGATCGCCCAATCGAACAGTCCGATCGTGCTTAATTCATCGGAATTTTCTGCGCGCGCAAGCTCTTTTTCCGTTGCGGTTTCCGGGGCGACGGTTACGACCTTTAAGTTTTCAACCGCCCTGGGAATGAGCGAATTTGCGGAAAAGTTCGGCGTAGCCTGACATTTTCCGATTCGGCGAAGGTTGGTCAAACGGTTCAACGACAGATAGCCGTACCAATTCGCGCCGTACCGGTGAAGCATTGCGTCGTAAAGCGCGCAGGCGTCGTCCATTTTTCCTGCTTTTTCGGAATCGCGCGCCGCCCAATATCCCGCTTGTCCGCGGTTCGAATTATCTTTGTCGACATATCGCGCGAGATGTTCGACGAGCATTTGCGAAGAGTTTTGAACATCTCCACTTTCATGTGCCAGCCAAGCCAGACCGAACTGCGCGCCGGCGACATCTATCGACCGCGGATACATTATTACTGCGGTTTTCAGATAATAGGTCTCCTCGGCGCGATTTCGTTTTTCGCGCGCGGTATTGCCGACATCGACCAGCGTTTTCGGCGTAAGATCGTTCGTCGGAAAAACTCCCTGCATTTGTTTGACGAGAGTTCGCGCGGCTTCCCACTGATTGCCGTTCGCATACGCAAGCGCAAGCTTATAAAAAGCTTCCGGTTTTTCTTTTGCGCCCGTCGGAATTCCGTCAAACGCCGAACGCGCATCGGAAAGGCGACCGAGGCTGGCAAAATTATTCAAACGTTTCAGATCGATCTCGGGCGAGCGTTCTTCCGGAAATCTTGCGAGAAGCACTACAAATGCCTCCGCCGCCTCAGACGCTTTTCCGGTCTTTGCGAGCCTATCTGCACGGAGTTTTATTTCCTCGGCGGTTCTCGGGTTTAAGTCTTGCCCGAGCGTTTTCAGCGAATTTTCAGCTTGAATGCTGGCGTTGCTTCCCGCACCGAAAAAGTAAACCTTCCGATATGTTTCAACAGCTTTTTCATTCTCACCGATCTTTCCGAATGCCTGAGCGGTAAGCAAAAGCGAATCCGGGTCGTTCTTTTGGTTCAAATCCTTTAACTGCTCGGGAACTTCTTTGATCGATTCGGGCTGCGAGTCCAGAATGATCGAGGCACGTAGCAATTTCGCTTCACGAGTTCGAAGTGAATTGGGGAAATCGCGGATTAACTCCGAAAATACCGAGACCGATTCCGCGGGTTTCCCGGCTTCCTGCAGCGATTTTCCGCGAAGCCACAGCGCGTAATCGGCTACCGTCGTCAGACGGCGAAAAACGTCGTTATCGAGTATCGCCGCCGCTGCGCCGAAGTTCTTGTTCTCAAAATGAATGCGCGCGCGAAGAAGTTTCGCCAGCGCGCCGGTTCGCGTTTTAGAAAAACGGCTTTCAATGCCGATGACCAATGCCTCGGGCGGAAGTTTTCCGTTCTTTGTCGCGAGTCTGAGCGATTTAAGCGCTTCTTCCTCGGATTGCTGAACCGGAAATGCCGAGCAGCTGAGCGTAAATGCGGTTGTAAGAACAAGACTTACAGAAAAAAGAAAGATCGATCTTTTGAAATTTGCGGCGGAAAAAAGCATAAGAATTACAAAATAAAAGCAGCCTGAACAGGTCTGCAGAAAAAACTAAAAATTACCTGAAAATTATTTCGAAACCAAAAAGCATCTGATGTATGATAACAAAGAATTTATTACAACTCTCGGAGACCTTTGATGAAGAAGCTTTTACTCACTTTGCCGCTCATTATCATTTTTCTTTCCAACGTTTTCTCACAACAGCCGACGCCGACGGTCGAAACCGATGACGACGTTGTGAAGATCTCGTCTAACCTAATACAGATCGATGTTACCGTCACCGGAAAAGATGGAAAAGTAATTACCGACCTTAAGCCGGAAGAGATCGAGATCTTCGAAAACGGGCAGCGCCAGGAAATTTCAAATTTTACCTTTGTGTCTTCGACCGTTGAATCCGCTTCGGGCAAGAACGATCAAAATTCGGCGGGAATAGTGCTTCCGTCAAAAATTAGACCCGAACAGGTTCGACGGACGATGGCGCTGGTTGTCGACGATCTGACGCTTTCATGGGAAAGCACTCATTTTGTGAAACGTGCGCTGAAAAAATTTGTCGAACAACAGATGCAGGACGGCGATCTGGTGGCGATCATTAGGACCGGCGCAGGGATCGGCGCGCTTCAGCAGTTCACTTCGGACAAGCGGATCTTGCTTGCGGCGATCGAAAAGATCAAATGGAACCCGCGCGGCACCGGCGGAATCGGCGCATTCGCGCCTATCGAGAGCGGTTTTCCAAATTCTAACGAAACGGAAGGCGGCGACGAAGATCAGCCGACCGATCAGCTTGCCGAACTGAATCAATTTCGCGAAACGATCTTTGCGACCGGAACGCTCGGTGCAATCAACTACGTGATCCGCGGAATGGGCGAACTTCCGGGAAGAAAATCTGTCATGCTTCTGTCGGACGGATTCAGTCTTTTTTCAACGTCGGCAAACGGTTTTCGCGACGTAAACCGGGTCAACGATTCGCTTCGGCGGCTTGTCGATCTGGCGAATCGCGCGTCGGTTGTAATTTATACGCTCGATGCGCGCGGGCTAGTTTATACCGGCTTGACAGCTGCCGACGATGTCTCCGGTTTGTCGACTCAGCAGCTGCATTCCGTAATGTCGCAGCGGAGCGACAAATTATTCGATACGCAGGAAGGGTTGGTGCTTCTGGCGCGACAGACCGGCGGGCTGCCGATCTTAAATAATAACGATCTGAGCGGCGGTATCCGAAAGGTTCTGGATGATCAAAGCTATTATTTGATCGGTTATCAGCCTGATGCGGAAACATTTGACCCTGCGAAACGCAGATTTAACAAGCTGGAAGTAAAGGTAAGACGACCAGGTGCGAATGTTCGTTATAGAAGCGGTTTTTTCGGGATCAGCGATGAAGCTATCAGACGCCCGACGACACAAACCGCCGTTCAGCGACTTCTTTCGGCGCTTTCGTCTCCTTTCGCCGTCAGCGATATTAATTTGAGTCTTAACACACTTTTCAAATCGGACGCCGCAAAGACCACTTCGATCAGTTCGTTTGTCAGCATCGATGTGAAAGATCTTAAGTTTGTCGATACGCCGCAGGGGAAACGTGCGGCTTTTGACATCTCGCAGTAAATTTCGGCGACAACGGCTCGGTTGCAGATGAATTGACCAAGGTTTACACGGTCAATATTAATAATGAAGTTTTTGAAAAATTTCTGAGCGAACGCTTTGTATATTTTTTCACTTTTCCGGTTAAAAAACCGGGCGCTTATCAAATGCGCGTTGCGATTCGGGATCATAATTCCGAAAAGTTAGGATCTGCAAGTCAATTCGTCGAAGTTCCGAATACGGCAAAGAAAAGACTGATTCTTTCGGGCGTCGTCCTCGAAGGATTATCGATCGATCAATGGAACAGGGAAGCGCAAACGGGCGAAAAGCAGGCGACCGATCCGATGGCGGACACCGCGCTCCGGCTATTTAAAAGGAATACGGTTCTGCGATATGGTTTTGAGATATATAATGCAAAGCAGATCTCCGGACAGCCGGTCAAACTTTTGCTGTCAACAAAGGTTTTTCGCGACGGAAAGGTGATCCATGAATCTGTGCCTGCCCCGGTCGACGTTTCGAACCAACCGAATTCTTCGGCGATCAATGCTGTCGGTGCTTTGTCGCTCGGCGGAAAGCTGATTCCCGGCGAGTATGTTTTGCAGATCGTCGTAACCGATCAAAACGCTAAGGCGAAATATTCCGCCGCGACGCAAGTAGTTCAATTTGAAGTAATAGACTAATGAAAATTCGAAAAGCGGAACATTCGGATGCCGCAAAGCTCGCAGAAATTTACAATTTCTACGTTTTAAACAGTCACCACAGTTTTGAAGACGTCGCGATTACGGTTGATGAAATGCTCGACCGGCTCGATTCGATCACTGAATCTTGCCCGTTTCTCGTTTGCGAAGCCGACGGCGAGATCCGCGGTTTTGCCTACGCAGTTCATTACAAACCGCGATCCGCATACCGCCATTCGGTCGAGGTTTCCGTTTATATAGAAAGCGGTTTTGAACGGCAGGGCTGCGGTGCCGCGCTTTATAAGGAACTTTTGTCGGAGATCAAAAAAATGAATGTGCATGCCGTCATTGCGGGAATTTCTTTGCCGAACGATGCGAGTATCAAGCTTCACGAATCTCTCGGGTTTGAAAAGGTCGCTCATTTCCGCGAGGTCGGGCATAAAATGGGACGCTGGATCGACGTCGGTTACTGGGAACTGCTGAATGACAATTGATACGATCCATTTTGCCCATGCCAACGGTTTTCCTGCCCGGACATACAGCAAACTTTTTCGCTTTTTAGAGGACGACTTTGAGATCGGATATATCGATCAGCACGGTCACGATCCGCGCTTTCCGGTAACGGATAACTGGAACTTTCTTCAAAACGAACTCCAGACGGCGATCGAAGAGCGTTACCGCAAGCCGGTGATCGGCGTCGGTCATTCGCTCGGCGGAATACTTCATCTTTTGGTCGCTGCAGAGCATCCGCATCTTTACAAAAGCGTAGTTCTTCTCGACGCGCCTGTCATAAGCCGCTCCAGCAGTTTCGGAATAAAGATCCTCAAAAAATTAAAGCTGCTTGAAAAACATTCTCCCGCCCGCGCGACAAAAATGCGCCGCCGAACGTGGAAGGACGAGGAAGAAGCCTTTCGGCATTTTGCCGCAAAGCCGAAATACAGCGCGTTCGATCCGGAAGTTTTGCGCGATTATGTTAAACACGGAACTGAGGAAAGCGAAAAGGGAGTTCGACTTATTTTCAAACCGGGCATTGAGGCAAGTATTTACGAAACTTTGCCGGTAGATCTTCCGCGGCTGCGCGGTAAATTATCGATTCCGCTTTCTTACATCGGCGGGATAAATTCGCGCGAGGCGCGCCTCGCAAACCTCAGGTTTATGAAAAAACATATTCCCGCCAACTATTATTTTCTGGAAGGATCGCACCTTTTTCCATTCGAATCGCCGGAAAAAACCGCCGAAACGATCAAGACAGCGATCACCGCAATGAACCGCAAATAGCTTGTATTTAATCGAATTTCATTCATTTTGAACGAAATTTCTTTCATCTTGATCAATAATCATTCAAAAAAGATGTTAAACAATGTAAATTATTGTTGACAAGTTTTGTTACCTCGTGTAGTTTTATATCTGACGGCACGAACCGTGTCCGAAATCTCTTCGCCGCCATAAGCGAAAAAATGTTTTTAATTTATAGACCGCCGACCTGTTAGACGGGTTTTCGGTCAAACGAACGAAACGGGTTTTTTGACTCTACAGCGTCCTATCAACTAAATCCTGTCAGAGCTGATTGTCATTGATGGCGGCAAAAAATCTTCAAAATGTTAAAAGCCCGCTGCGTTGGTTTATGAAAACATCTAGAAAAATCACAAAGATTGAAACGGAAACAATAAGGAGTAAAAACAGAAATGCTATTCGGTAAAAAGAAAAGCGTTGCCGGCTTAGACGTCGGTTCAAGCTCGATAAAAATGGTTGAACTCCAGGGAAAGATGAATAATCTGAGTCTTTTAAGCTTGGGTTTTGAAAATCTTCCGGACGACACCATTGTGGACGGTCAGATCATGGAGTTAAACGTCGTCTCCGACGTTATTCAGAACATCTGCAAAAACCACAGCATCAGCGCGAATCAGGTTGTAACGGGCGTCAGCGGACATTCGGTCATTATAAAGAACATCATTCTTCCCTCGATGGGTTCGGATGAACTGGAAGAATCGATCGATTGGCACGCTGAAGAACATATTCCTTATGATCTTTCGGACGTAAACCTTGATTATCAGGTAACCTCCGAAGATTCCGAAGTTACGCAGGTTTTGATCGCCGCGTGCAAAAAAGAAAGGATCGACAATATGAAGCAGGCTGTTCAGCTTGCGGGCAAACAGCCGGTCGTCATCGATGTCGATACGTTCGCTCTGCAAAATTGCTATGAAGTGAACTATCAGCCGGACGAATCGCAGGTTGTTACGCTTTTGAATATCGGCGCTTCGACGATGAACGTAAATATCGTTAAAGGAACGCGCTCGCTCTTCACACGCGACATCACGGTCGGCGGCAGCCAGTTTACGGATGTTCTGCAGAGAAGTCTCGGGTTGAGCTTTCAGCAGGCGGAAGCGGTTAAGCGCGGCGTCGCTGAAGCGGCTGAAGGAATCGAAGAAACTGCCATCGAACCGCTGATGGACAACGTAACCGATCTGGTTGCGATGGAAATTCAAAAGACATTCGATTTTTACCGCGCAACGACCGACGACAGCGAAACGGTTGTTCAAAAGATATTGCTTTCCGGCGGCGGCTCTAAGCTGCAGGGATTAGCGGAAGATCTTTCCGCGAAACTCGAATTGCCGGTGGAAGTTTTGGATCCGTTCCGAAACATTAAGGTCGATACGCGCAAGTTCGATCCGGATTATTTGAGTGAAATTATGCCCGAAATGGCTGTGGCTGTTGGATTGGCAGTAAGGGGAGTAGAACTAAGATGATTAAGATAAATCTTTTAGATTCAGTAACAGAAAGACAATCCGGCGCAGTCGTTGCCGTTGAACGCAAGATCGGTAGTCCCGTTTCTCGCCTGGTCGTAATGTCGATCGCGGTTTTGTTCTTCCTGCTTGCCGTCGTCGGCTGGGACATTATCAGTACGCAGATGGCAAAGAAGGAAGCTGACCGCAAGCTCGAAGAGCAGAAACAGCAGCAGGTCGAACTCGCCGTCGTTCTTAAGGAACAAAAAGACCTCGAACAAAAGATCCAGAACATTGATGCCCGGATCGAAGCGATCAAAAAGCTTCGCGCCACACAGGCAGGACCGAGCGCGGTACTCGACGCCATGGTCGAAAGGATCTCGATGTTCCAGGGGCTTTATCTGGAAAGTATTGAGCAGACCGGTTCGGAGATCGTACTAAAAGGCAGCTCGCCGGACGATTCAGCCGTTATTCAATTTGGACGAAGTCTTGAGTTTTCAGGAGGATTGTTCACGAATTTGAATATCGAGACCGAACGAAGAGAGATTCAGGTTCGTGAAGTTTCGGAAACGAACACAGATCCGAACGCAGGCATGATCCATATCGTCGGATTCACGATCAAATGCGCGTACACGCCGGAAAAGGCAAATGCTCCGAAGGATGCGACGACCGCCGAGAACAAGCAGCCTGAAGGCGCGCCTCAGAATACTGCGGTGAAGGCTCCGCAAATCGCAAAAAACTAGCTCAAAACCTTTGGTTAGCCCTTTTAGACATAAGTTCTAAGAAAAGAGAAGGAAATCGAAATGAAAGATAAATTTAACTCATTAGCGTGGTATTTTCAGCTGCTGATCCTAGTCGGAGTCGCATCGCTGCTCTACACCGGTGTTTGGTATTTCGTAACAAGCAGCGCCCGCGCCGAGGTACAAACATTGAACGAACAGATCGCGCAGCTTGAGGCTCAAAACAATGCAGCCCGCGTTGCAACGCAGCGGATCAACGAATTTCGCACGCTCTATGCCACGAAAGAAGTGGAATACGACGAGCTAAAGATCCTCTTGCCGGAACAGCGTGAGATCACAAACGTTCTTCAGGGTCTCAATGACACTGCGAAAGAAAGCCGTCTGATCGTTCAGAGATTTTCGCCGCAGGAAGATACCCAGCAGGAATCTTTGATGGCAAAGCCGGTTCAGGTCGAAGTGGACAGCAATTTCAACAATCTGCGGGTCTTCTTTGAAAGAATGGCTAAGCTTTCGCGAATCGTTTCCATCACCGATTTCAAACTTAATCAGCTCACCAAACAATCTGCCGCAAGGACTCTGCACGCGCAATTTACCTTGACAGCGTATTACGCAACGCCGGAAGATCTGACCGCGCCGAAACCGGCGCCGGGTAAGCCGGGCGAAAAGGGCAAAGATAAGAAGGGAGCCGACAAAGGCGCACCGCCGCCGGACGGCAAAAAAGCACCCGCACCGCCCAACAAAACCTTATAAAGCGCAGTCCTAACCTTGTTTAGTCTTTAAATTTGAGAGAAAAAGCCATGTTTAATGAATCAAAAAAATTACGCTTCCTGATATTGAGTTTCGCCGTTGCCGGATTCGTCCTGATCAGCGGAAGCCTTAACGAGACCAGCGCTCAGCGGGATCCATTCGCAATGCCGGGTTACGCCAAACCGAAGATCGCCAGACCGACATCAGGCGGCGGCGGACCGACCGAGCAGCCGGAGAAACCGAAAGGTCCGATCATCGTAACTCCGCCGTCGATCGAACAGCGCATCAGCTATTACAAATCGATGCGCGAGCAGGCAGCACTCAACGGACTTGAAATTCCAAAAGTTACAAGCGTTCTGACATTAAACGAAATGTCGGTTACCGGAATCTTCAAAACGCCGCGCGGATATGCCGCGATGGTCGAAGCCAAGCCGATCAAGCTTTCTTACACGATCTATCCCGGCGAAAAGTTTTTCGACGGTCAGCTCGTAGCCGTTGAGGAAAACCGTCTTGTTTTCCGCAAGGTTACCAAGATGAGCAACAACAAATTTATCTCCTCGGTGGAAAATATGACGCTGCGTCAATACAGCACGCAGGAAGAAGTTCAGGGAACAGCGCCGATCGCCGGCTCGGGTGTAACAGAATCTGCCCGCGTTGCGCCGATCGAATTGCCGACGCCGGGACCGATCGTCTCGCCTTTGGACGAGATGAACAGCCAGCCGAAGGAAGAAACCAAGAGTCCCGCTAAAAAGGGTAAAAAACCTGTCAAAGTTGCAAAAGGCAAACGACAATAACCAATTCAAATGGCGCAAACCGCGCCGGAAAAATGAACAATTTAGTCAATAAATTCGGAGGAAACATGAATTCTCTAAAAATCTTAAGCGTGCGCGCTCAACGAGCACTGATCGCTTTATCAATCATCAGTTTGCTGGCTTTGACGGCAGCCGCTCAGAAGATCGAGCCGCAAAACCAAGGCAAAATGTACGGCGACCCGGGTTTTCGGGGCGAAGTCATCAATCTCAACGTAGTTAACGCGGACATTCGCGATATTCTCAACTACATCACCGAACAGTACGGGATCAATTTTGTTATCGACAATTCCGTCAAACAGGTTCCTGTAACAGTAAATGTCAGCGATGTTCCCTGGAACGTAGCACTCGATTCGATCATTCAGGCACAGGATCTTGCGATTCAGGTAAATGGTCCGATCCTTCGGGTCACCGATTCCAAAAAATTATCGCAAGAGCAGGAAATTCGTCGCAAGAACGTCGAAGGACAGCTTGATACATCGCCGCTTTACACGGAATTCATTCGTCTAAACTACGCTCGCGCATTGGGAACCCTTCAGGGTGAACAAGGCAGCGGCAACCAGACTACTGCCGGCGTCAGCGTCGGCGGAAGCGGCGGCGGCGGTCAGCAAGGCGGACAGCAGGGCGGTCAGGGCGGAGCCGGACAGCAGGGCGCAGATCAGGGAATCCTGGGAATCGTTAAACGCCGTGTTTCGCGCCGCGGCTCGGTCGAAGTTGACGGACGCAGCAACACGCTGATCGTTACAGACGTTCGCGAGAACATCGACGCGATCCGCCAGCTTGTAATGCTTCTCGATCAGCCGGAACCGCAGGTTGAGATCGAAGCGCGAATCGTAATCGCTTCGCGTAATTTCAGCCGCGATCTTGGAATTCAGCTTGCCGGTATGGTCCTCGGACGAAACGGCGCGCTCGGATCCGGTTCGACCCTTCCGGGTACGACCAACACGACCGGATTACAGCCGCAGGGCATTCCGACCGGATTAGGCGTACAGCCCAACAACAGTCTTATTTCTTCAATTCCGAACACCGTCATCGGACTGACGACGGGAATCTTCGGAACGGCGCAGATCAGCGCTTTGATCACTGCCGGTGAGCAGAAAGGTCAGGCGAAAACGATCGCGACTCCGCGCGTTACAACGCTGAACAATCGTCCGGCGGAAATAAAGAGCGGTTCGCAGATCCCGATCACGACCATTCAGCCCGGAAGCGCGGTTGACGGCGCGTTGATCGCAACGACCGAATACGTCTCGGTTCCGTTAAGACTTGCGGTAACGCCGCAGATCACCGACGTTGGAACGATCATTCTTAACGTAACAGCCGAAAACAGTACAGCTTCGACAACGGTTGGAGGCGCACCGCCGCCGATCAATACGTCGAGCATGCAGACACAGGTCATGGTTCCGGACGGCGGAACGACGGTTGTCGGCGGAGTTCTCTTTGACGACGAACGTGAAAGTCAGGACCGCACACCGGGTCTTTCGAAGATCCCGATCATCGGCAACCTGTTCAAACGCAAAGGCGTTTCGCGTGTAACCAACGAACTTTTGTTCTTCATTACGCCGCGCATTTACAGACCGGATTATAACGGCAACCCGATCGGCGGCAAGGTCAGCGACGGCACCCGCACGACGACGATCATTCAACCGGTTCCGCTCGGCAATCCGCCGTCGAATTCATCGCCGGTCGTTACGAGTCCAGTGGTTCCGACAACCGGTCCGGTAGTAGTCGCTCCGGCACTCGAACCAGCAGTCAAGCCGTAAGGAACACGGTCAAAGTCTTTAAAAGGACTTTTAAAACATAGAAAATTCATGTTTCTAAAACAGCGCCCCGCAAGGTTCGACCTTGCGGGGCGCTGTCTTTTTGGTAATCGAACGCTTTAATTAGCGTGTCTTTTAACCGCGCGCAAATTATTTCATTTTTACTAATCATCCAAAACCTATAGAATTACGAAGCATTTAAAAACGCAGCCGATGTCGCATTTTAGAAGACGTATTTGCTTTAGCTGCGCAACGACAAATATAATCTTTGTTCCGCTTTAGCACGCCAGGAAAAATTGTCAAAGGAACGACTTTTATGAAAATAAGTAATAATTTTCTTTTGAGAAAATTACACCAATTGACCGGAATAGTTCCGCTCGGAGCATTTTTCTTCGTACATATGTTTACGAATTCGAAAGCTATGAGCGGAGAAAAGGTCTTTAACGACGCGGTTTCGGACATTCATCATATTCCTTATTTATTATTCGTTGAGATATTCGGCATCTTTCTGCCGCTATTGTTTCATTCGGTGTACGGCGTCATCATTTCATCGGAATCAAAGCCGAATGTCATGAATTACGCGTACGGAAGAAATTGGTTCTACGTCTTTCAGCGCGTTACGGGAATCTTCCTTTTCTTTTTCATACTCTTCCATATCCTGAATTTGAGGTTTGGGCTAGTTCCGGGATTGGAATCGTACGGCAACCCGGTCGCCGGCAATTCGTCGCAGGCGTTCGATATCGTCGCGGCTGAATTCAGCAATCTTGGAATTTTGGCTGTTTATATTTTGGGAATTCTCGCGACCGCGTGGCACCTTGCCTACGGAATTTGGCTGTTCGCCGTCGACTGGGGAATAGTCATCGGAGAACAGGCGCAGAAATATGCGCTCTATGCCTGTCTTGGTTTGGCAGTATTTCTAGGTGCGGTTGGTGTTAATGCTGCGATCGCTTTTGTCGAACCGTGCGGATTGTTTCCGAGGGTTTTTTGCAGTGAGTTAAAGGAAAACAAGATAGTCGAACCAAATCGCTCGGGAGATTTTTAGGTAATGTTCAGGTAATTAATATGGCTCCTGAATGATTGAAGCTGTATATTAATTAGCGATTTAAGGAGGTTTTATGCAGAGCACATTTGCGGAAGTTTTAGAAAATATCGAAAAATTTACAGCTGACGAAAAAGAAACGTTAGTCGATATTTTACAGCATCGTCTGAGCGAACATAGGCGAAATCAGTTATTGAAGGAAATCGAAACGGCTGAGGATGAATTCGATCAAGGTTTGTGCCAGCCGATGACCATCGAGGATTTTATGAAAGAGGTTTCTTCGTGAAACTATTGTTTTCGCCAAATTTTACCCGCGCCTCAAAAAGATTGCTTAAAAAAAGCCCGAAACTTAGCCGATCTTTGCAGGAGACTTTAAAAACGTTGGAATCCAATATATTCCATCCGATTCTAAAAACGCATAAACTGGAAGGCAAATTAGAAGGGCATTGGGCGTGCAGCATAAATTACGATTTAAGAATTGTGTTCAAAGTTGTTCAAATAGAGAACGCCGAAGCGATTCTTCTGTTGACCATCGGAACACATGACGAAGTTTATTAAAAAATATTATGGCATCAAAGGGATTAAAAATTGCGGTAGTTGGCGGCGGCTTAGCCGGACTTGCGGCAACGATGAAGATCGCCGAAGCGGGACACGATGTGGATCTGCTTTCGATCGTTCCGGTTAAACGTTCGCACTCGGTTTGCGCTCAGGGCGGAATAAACGGCGCGGTCAACACGAAAGGCGAAGGCGATTCGCCCTGGAAACATTTCGATGACACGGTTTACGGCGGAGATTTTTTGGTGAATCAGCCGCCCGTCAAAGCGATGTGCGAAATGGCGCCGGAGATCATTTATTTATTTGACCGAATGGGCGTTCCGTTCTCGCGCACGAAAGAAGGTTTGCTCGATTTCAGACGTTTTGGCGGAACGCTTCATCATCGCACGGCTTTTGCCGGCGCTTCGACCGGACAGCAGCTTCTTTATGCGCTCGATGAACAGGTAAGAAAATTCGAAGCCGAAGACAAAGTAAAAAAATACGAAGGTTGGGAAATGCTCTCGCTCGTCATGGACGACTATCAGGTTTGCCGCGGATTGGTCGCAATGAATTTGCAAACGCTTGAATTAAAAGCGTTTCAAGCTGATGCGGTGATCATGGCGACCGGAGGTCCGGGAATGATCTGGGGAAAATCGACAAATTCACAGGTTTGTACCGGCAGCGCGATCTCGGCTTGTTATCAGCAGGGTGCGAAATATGCCAACGGCGAATTTATTCAGGTTCACCCGACTTCGATTCCCGGCGAAGACAAGCTGCGTTTAATGAGCGAATCGGCTCGCGGCGAAGGCGGACGGGTGTGGGTGCCGAAGAATCCGGGCGACACGCGAAAACCGCAGGATATTCCGACAGGCGAACGCTGGTATTTTCTTGAAGAAAAATATCCGGCGTACGGAAATCTTGTCCCGCGCGACATCGCAACGCGTGAAATATTTCAAGTTTGTCTCGACGGAATGGGCATCGGCGGCGACAATCAGGTTTATCTCGACCTGACACATATTCCGGCGGAAACCTTGACGCGAAAACTCGGCGCGATCCTTGAAATTTACGAAATGTTTGTCGGCGACGATCCGCGTTATGTGCCGATGCGAATTTTCCCCGGCGTTCATTATTCGATGGGCGGAATGTGGGTCGATTTCGAGCAGCGGACGAATATTCCCGGACTTTTCGGCGCGGGCGAATGCGATTATTCGATTCACGGCGCAAACCGTCTCGGTGCAAACTCTCTTGTTTCCTGTGTTTACGGCGGTTTTGTCGCCGCTCCTTCGGCGATCGATTACGCCAAGAACGTCGAACGAAAAAATACGGAGACAAACGGAATCTTTGACGCCGAGCTTCGACGGCAGCAGGAGATCAACGACAATTTGATCAAACAAACGGGTTCCGAGAATCAATATAAGATCCACGAGGAAATGGGCAAGGTAATGACCGACAATGTCACGGTCGTTCGCTACAATGATCGTTTGCAGGCAACGGACGATAAACTGGTCGAACTTCTCGACCGCTGCAAACATATTTCAATAAACGATTCGAATTTATGGGCGACGCAGGCAGTTCCGCATGCGCGGCAGCTGCAAAATATGCTCCAACTTGCGCGTGTAGTAACGCTCGGCGCGCTAAACCGGAACGAATCGCGCGGAGCGCATTTTAAACCCGATTTTCCGGAACGCGATGACGAGAATTTCTTGAAAACGACGATCGCGGAGTTTTCCGAAGAATCGCCGATCTTGTCCTACGAAGCGGTTGACATCAGCCTGTTAGAACCGCGAAAACGCGATTATTCATCGGGCAAAAGTAAAGCCGCAGCCGTAAATGATAAGAAAGATGCGGCGAAGATCGTTGTTCAGGGAAATGAAGAAAAGCCGGAAGGCGTCAGTCGTGAGTCGATCACAGAAAAAGAAGGCGAAAATATCAGGGAAGGCGAAACTTTTAATGAAGAAAAAAACTAAAGTGAAAAAAAATTATTGTTGGTAGCATGACGGCTTTGCCTAAAAAGAAAATATACACGCCCGAAGAGTATTTAGCTTTAGAAGAAAAAGCTGAATATCGAAGCGAGTATGACAACGGCGAAATTATCGCAATGGCGGGTGGTTCGTTAAAACATTTGCGAATTATCTCTAATTTAACGCGATATGTCGGTAATAGATTATCGAATGATTGTGAGGTCTTACCGACCGAGTTGAAAGTTTGGGTTGAACCATTTAACAGATTTTACTACCCCGATTTAGTTGTTCTTTGTGGAGAGCCGAATTTTTATCGGGAAAGAAACGACACGGTCACGATTCCGATAGCGATTATTGAAGTTCTTTCAACAAGTACGGAAGCAAAAGACAGAGGCGAGAAATTCTTTGCTTATCAGAGTTTAGAATCTGTGCAGGAATATATTCTAGTTTCGCAAAACAGACCTATTGTTGAACGATTTACAAAACAAAAGGACGGAAGTTGGCGATACCGGGCGACAATCGGATTCGAAAGTTTTATTAACATCGAAGTATTAGATGTCAGATTAACTCTCGGTGAAATTTATCAACGGATTGATTTTGAAGAAGAAAATTTATGAGCGAAACAAACGGACACAGCGAGAAAAAGCGACTGACGAATCCGCCGAAAACGGTCGAGATCAGGATCACGCGGCGGGAGAAAATCGGTGCGAAGCAATATACAGAGACCTTTGAACTACCGTATCGCCCGAATTTGAACGTGATCTCGGCTTTGATGGACATCCGCAAAAATCCCGTGACAAAAGACGGAAAACAGACGACTCCGCCGGTTTGGGATATGAATTGTCTGGAACAGGTTTGCGGAATTTGCACGATGATCATTGACGGTCGCGTGCGCCAAGCGTGTTCGGCTCTTGTTGACGATCTATTAGTGGCGAGCGGTTCGAATGCGATTACGCTCGAACCAATGACGAAATTTCCGAACGTTCGCGATCTAAAGGTCGATCGAACGCCGATGTTCGAGCATTTAACGAAGGTAAAGGCATGGATCGAACTCGACGGCAGTTACAGCTTAGGTCCGGGTCCTCATATGTCGCAGGAAGTTCAGCAGGAAAGATACGCTTATTCGCGCTGTATGACCTGCGGCTGCTGTCTTGAGGCATGTCCGCAATATCACGAAGACAACTACATCGGTCCGCAGGCGATCGCCCAGGCGAGACTTTTCAACATGCACCCGACGGGAAAGATCACGATCGATGATCGTCTCGAAGGTCTGATGGATGACGACGGAATTACAAATTGCGGCAACGCGCAAAACTGCGTTCAAGTTTGTCCGATGGGAATACCGCTGACGCGGGCGATCTATGAAACCAATCGCGATATTACCGTAAACGCTTTGTTTGGATGGTTGAGAAAATAGAAGATCCGCCGCTTAATTCGTTTTGGCGGCGGTTTTTGCTGTAGGCAAGCAGCGTCTGCTTCCTATTGAACGAGCGAAACTATCGGAACTTCATCATAACCGGACGGGATATTCGTGACGGACATATTTTTGTTTTCTAAAAATTCCGTCATCTTTTCGAAACTCATCGGTTTTGCAAAGAAATAACCCTGTGCGCCTTCGCAGTTCAGCGATCTGAGCTGATCCAGCTGCGACGCATCTTCGACTCCTTCCGCGACGATCTTTATTCCGAGGCTTTGAGCGAGTGTCAGGATCGTTTGTATGATCTCCAGATTTCGTCCGTTGACATTTATCGGATTGATAAATGACCGGTCGATCTTCAAAGTCGAGATCGGCAGCTGCATTAGATAGCTGAGATTCGAATATCCCGAACCGAAGTCGTCGATGTTTATTTCAACCCCGATCTCGCGGAGTTGATGAAGCATTTCAACCGCTTTTTCCTTATGTTCGATAAAGACCGATTCGGTTATTTCCAATTTCAGGTTTTCCGGCGCAAATCCGGTTTCAGTAAGCACCGATCGAATCTCGCCGACAAACTGCGGATTTGCAAACTGTTTACATGAAACATTTACACTGATCGTAAACGGAGCGTCGAGAGGGAAGAACGATTTTAGAACGAGACCCTGACGGCAGGCTTTTCGAAGGATCTGAAATCCGAGCGCATCGATCAAACCGATCTCTTCCGCCAAAGCTATGAACTTCTCCGGAGAAATAAATCCGTGCTCCGGATGCGACCACCGGGCAAGTGCTTCGAAGCCTTGTATTTGGGTTCCTTCAAGCGAGTAGATCGGTTGATAAAAGACCGTAAATTCATCCCTTTCAACGACACGCCGGAGATCGTTTTCGAGCTCGAGAATCGCTTTTGCTTCTTCGTGCATATTTTCGTCGAAGATCTCATGCCGCGCTTTTCCGGCGCGTTTCGCCTGGTACATTGCCGTGTCGGCATCGCGCATCATATCTTCGGCGGATTTGTGATTGATCGTGTTGTGAAGAATTCCGATACTCGCCGAACTGTAAACTTCATGCCCGCCTAGATTAAACGGCTCTGAAAATTTTTCCTGGATTCTTTCCGCGATCGAAATAACTTCTTCGGGCTTAAAACTGCCTTCGACCAGTATTGTAAATTCGTCGCCGCCAAGCCGCGCAACAAGATCGTCCGGACGCAGACAATCGCGCAAGCGCGACGCAATTTCGATCAAAAGCTGATCGCCGAAGAAATGTCCCAGACTATCATTGATAACCTTAAACCGGTCGAGATCGATAAACAGTACGCAAACCTTATAACGACGGTCGCTGCGAACAGAATCAAGTGCGTTTTCCAGCTGCTGAAGAAAGAACGCCCGATTCGGCAATCCCGTGAGGGCGTCGTGCGTCGCTTCGTACTGCAGTTTTTCCTGAGCGTGTTTCTTATCGGTAATATCCTGGATCTGAAAGATCAGATTCGGATAATCGGTGTTCGAATCGATTACCCGCGAAACACTCCACGAAGCCCAAACCGTCTTGTTGTTCTTATGAAGATAGCGCTGTTCCATCTGGCAATTTGAGATCTTGCCGGAAACGAGTTCATGGATCTTCGTCAGCGTTGCGCCGAGATTGTCGCGGCAAAGCATCGATTGAAAATCGGACTGCAAAAATTCTTCTTCCGTGTAGCCTAGAATATCGCACAACGCCTTATTAACTTTCAGCCAATCGCCGACGGGGGAAACAAGTGCTATACCGATCGGAGCGTAATCAAAAGCGCTCCGGAATCGTTCCTCGGATTCACGCAAAGCGCGCGCTTGCGATTCGAGAATTTCCGCGTGCTTTTCTGCCTGTTCCGCCTGCATCATCGACATTGTTATGTTCTTCATATACATGCGGTATGAAAGGTAAACAAGGAAGATGACGGGAACGGACGCAAGAATTACGATCGAGCCGAAAATGGTCGATGCCTGATAGATCGCGCCGGCACTGAATGCTCCGACAAAATAGGTAACAAATGTCCAGAGGTAATCGCTTTTCCAGGTTTCCCAGATCGGCTTTTTGCTCTTTAAAGCGCCGTAAACCGCCGCAAGCGATGTGTTAGCCAGAAATTGGACAATTGCGATGATCGATAAAGCGGCGAAGAATGAATCAAGGCTGTACGAATAAAAATCGCCCGTTTTTGTCGCATCGAATCCAAAAAGTTCAAGCGTAACGACGACCAGCAGCGTGGAGATCGCCATCGCCGAGAAATTAAAAAAAACTGTGATCTTTTTGTTGCAAAATCTCCACGACGACATCAATGCTTCGACCGCGGCAAGAACCACGGCGATCTCACCGCCATAAACCAGCAAACCGAGAGCGACGAATGTGTCCGAAACTGCAATGTGCGATTTTACCTTTGGAAACTCGATCGAAACGCGGGACGCGATAAGAACGGTAAAGAGAAATAGAAATATGAGATGTACGTCGATTTTCTGGGCGGGCAATGAAACGACGGCGCCGGCAAAACAGAAAAAGCCCAAAGCTATTACCGCGAACATGTAATATTTTGTCTTTAAGTCTGTAGTCATAAAACCGTTTAGAAAAGAGAAAGACTCGGCGTAATTAAAGGGTTCTAAAAGAGTAAGGTCTCTCGAAACGAAAATGAGCAGATTGCCCGGGTAAACAAACTTGAGGAGAACCCGTCTTAGGTTCTCCTCTATTATCACTGATGCTAAACATTTTGTCCATTGTTATTTACCGTTAAACAAAGATTGTTTGGCATTGGTCTGTGTTGCGGAATCCGGCTTTCGCGAAGCATGCGTGAGCGTTTGTGAAATCAACATTGCTCAAGAGGCAAATATGCTCCACTCGATCAAGCAATTCCAGCGAAAGAGCCGAAAGGCATTCCGATCCGACGTTTCTTCCGCGGTATTCCGGAGAGACATAAACTCCCTCAAGATAAACTACGGAATCGGTTTCGGCGACGATGTCGGCTTTGAATACAAGCTTTCCGTCTTCGAACACGACGAACGTTCGTCCCAATTCTATCCGCTTTAAGCATCGTTTCAGGAAACCTTCACGATCCTTCAGCATTGGATCAACACCGCTTTCGATAAACGCAACCTCAGCATGTGCTTCGGCGATCTGTTCGAGTTCGGATTCGTTTGCCAGCCGAACATCCCAAGCGCATTTTTGAACCTGGAAAGGGAAGCTGACTTCGAAAAGAAGCTCCGTGCAAACCAGACGCGGTTCCTGCGCCGGACCTGCATAATAGCGCCAGAAAGATTCAGTTGATTTACCATCTGACATAAGCAGGTGAATAGGTGTTTCAGACTTCTTGGCTGCAGCGGCGAATGCGCGAAGAGCGTTATCCGATTTTGCTTCAAGAAGCGTTGTGTGTCCGATCAGTGCGACGCCTTCGAGTGCGCCGCTGTCATTGCGGTAACCGAAAAACTTTCCGCGGTTGTCGGCGCTTACAAGCCCGTTGTCTTTGATAAAGCTGGACATTACTACCGTGTGTACGGGTCGTTCGGAAAGGAACGTTACAACTTCGGCACGGTCGGCTTCCGTCAGGAGAACAACGTTATTGAGCTTCGCATTGTTAGCTGCAAAAGCTGTAAACCCGGCGACGATCTCATTTTGCGACATTTGGTTTTGTACTTTTAATGATTTCATGACTTTATTCTCCTTAAAATTAATCATCACCATTAATAGTGTTGAGGTCTGTGTCGCTGATCAAAACGCCGTCGCTTATTAAAACTCCGTCGCTGATCAAGACTCCATCGCTAAAGAGAACTCCGTCGCTGATCAATACCCCATCGCTGATCAGCACGCCGTCGCTCACCAAGACCCCGTCGCTGATCAAAACTCCGTCGCTGATCAGAACGCCGTATGCGCAAATAACCTGCCCTTCGCCAATTATCGAGCCGTTGCTCTTGATCACCTTCGCAGTGACCGTTAGAGAAGTCGAGTTGGCAAAATTATTGTTCAGCACAAATTGGTGCGAAGCATCGTGACTGACTCCCAGGCTGAAGTGCTTGTCGTTGCGGTAAACGTTGTGGAAATTCGTTATCAGGCTTTGACCCTTGATATAGGTCTGATTGGAAAGGATTCCTTGTGCCCAGGTAAACGTATGTCCCGCGATGGTCGTCGTTGCTGCCGGAAGTGTCGACCCGGAAGCCATCAAACTCATTCCGTTCGTCGCCGAAGCATTAAAATCGATGTCGGTCCGATATGTTTTCGCTACCTTTATCGCGCCGTCTATATTCAGCTGCCCGGCGCCCTGTTCAAACATCGTGTAGCCGTTTAGCGGCTGCGCGGTGTATTCCATGATCGCCTTTATCATCTGCGGAGTCAGGTTCGGGTTCAATTGATAAAGCAAAGCACCCGCACCCGCGACGACCGGGGTTGCCATCGAGGTGCCGCTCATTCTCATACGGTTGTCGTTTGAATCTAGAAGATTGATCAAACCCGTCGAAAGACTAGGCATATTTAGTGCAAGATAGCTGGTTGCTTTCGCACGGGCGGCAACAACCTTGTTTCCCGGAGCCGAGATGTCGGGTTTGATGCCGTTATCGTAAATGCGGCGACCCAGTGAGTCCACATACGAACCTCTTGACGGACCGCGTGAGCTGAACGTTGCCATAACGTCATCGGCACGCGAGTCTGTATCTTTGGTATTTACTGCACCTACCGTTAAAGCTGATGGCTCGTTGCCGGGCGAATGGATATGTCCGTAAAGTTTGTCGCCGAGAGCGTTTTTGCCTTCGTTTCCGGCGGCAGCAACAACAAGAATACCCAGATCGCTAAGTTCTTTGACCTTTCGGCAAGCCGGATCGTTGGTGTATGTATCGATCGCGGGTCCGCCGAGGCTCAAGTTCACAACCTTGATGTTGTAGGTTTGATGATTCAGTTTGATCCAATCAAGAGCATTTAGAAGCCACGAAGTCTGCCCTCTTCCGAGACCATCGAGAACCTTCAAATTGATGATGTTCGCGTTCGGCGCGACACCACGGTAAGCTCCGCTGTTCACCGTCGCATTACCTGCGGCAATACCCGCTACGTGCGTTCCGTGTCCGTAATTGTCGTCAGAATTCGATTCCGAAGTTACAAAATTTTGGCTGTAAACGATGCGGCTTGAGCTGTTGTTGTTCTTGAAGTCTTTATGAGTCGAAAGAAGACCTGAATCGAGTACTGCAATTCCGACGCCGGTACCGTCAAGGGTGTAAGCTGCACGGTTCGAAGAAGCCGGCTGTGATCTGTTCGAAGTAACTCCGATCGTGTTTTCAACATGACCGAAGAAAGCCATCTCACGATCGGGCGACATATAGTTAACGATACCGCTTTGAGCGATCGCGTTAACCGCGCGGAGCGGAAGATTTACGACGAGCGTATCGGTTGATCCAATTCGATCTTGAAGGCGAACACCGTTTTCGGACATGATCGCGCGCAGCGAAGGATTGTTGGCGTCTTTCGCCTGGACGATCACATCAACGCGTCGTTCTCCGGACGGATCGTTTGCCATCATATCTCTAAGATCGGATGAAACGATATCGCCGCGGAAGCCTTCATTTTTTGCAGCGGATTTATTTTCTTTGTCATTACCCTGACCTTCACCGATCAAAATAGTTTCAAATAAACCCGCGATCTGCGAAGCCGAACCGATCTTTTCGTTATAAGCCGATTTCGAACTTCCGCCGATTATTCTAACTTTTCCCTCGAGCAGAGCACCGGTCAAAGATTGGTTGATGCTTCCATTTCCGACAAATCTCGAAAGTTCGTCGACAAACAGGATCGTATCGACGTCGGCTGAGGTAAGCTCGGAAAAGATTGCGGAGGTAGTTTTGGAAAGCGCATCAGCATCTTTCGATTCTGAATAAAGCCGGTCGACATTTAACGACAAAACCCGCTTTTTGAGCAGCGTTTCCGGGACGTTTCCGGAAGCAACGCGCAATGCCAAAGTTTCGATCACCAATTCCTGGTCATCGTTTTGGTCATCCAGAATTACCGGCTGCCGTTCTGAGCGGCTCGCCAGGATCTGAACAAGTCGATTTGTTTCGTTCTCAAAATTTGCCGTGTTCCTGATCTTTCCCTGCGCCGCAAGCGCTGTAAGATCGACGGTAAATTTAGCGAACGCCTGGTCTTGCGGAATCTCCGGCACGTCTGATTGGGCAAACGCCGGAAACGCCATTGCATTCGTTAATATGAACGAATACAACAAAACCATCGTGATGGTTTTTGTCAGCGTTGTAAATTTTTGTTGTAGCATCATAGTTTTAACTGTTTCTTCAATTCGAAGGAAATTTATTGTTGGCTGATGTTTAAAAGTCAAAAATCGCCGCAATCGCTTTTGCAACGGTTGTGCCATTCGCTAAACCTATGAAATTAAAGGGTTTTATTATTTGAAGGCAAGATCTGACCGACGGAATTCTGTCATTTTGAATGATTTGCTTTTTCAAATTGACCGAAAAACCGACCGCAAATCAAAAAAAGGAAGGCGCGAACCTTCCTTTTAGCAAAGATCTGATCTATTTAACTTGATGTTAGAGGCAGCTCCACTGACCGTTGACGACCATTGCGGGTGCGCCGCTGCCGCCGGCAGAGCACGTTTGAGTATTTCTGCGGCAATTCGAACAATAGACCATCGAGCCGTTCGGTTTGCCGGTCGGGAGTTTATCTTGAGTAAAGTTCGGCATCTTTACGGGCGCGCCAAATTCGACATCGGTTCCGAAGAATGTCGGACGATCCGGGATTCCGCGTTCCCCCGGCTGTCCGGTCATAAACACGACGGTCGCCTTATCGAACATATTCGGCACTCCCGTTCCCTGACATCCAAGCGTCGCACCGTCATAACAGAACCGGTCGCCGGTCGAGTAAACACGTAGCCGATTATCGGCAATAAACGTATTGGCAAGGTAAACGCTTCCCGTTGAAACAAACGTTCGCCGCGCTTTGAACTCGATCGGGTTTCCAAACACCGAATTTACAAACATTATCGGATACGAATAATCGCCGGCATAAGGATTTTCAACCTGATTGTAAACAAGCGACCGAGTCATCGCTTCGGTCTGCGATGTAATGACCGTGATCGGACCGCTGTCCAAGATATTGATAAATGTTCCACCCGGCGCTCCTGCAAATCCGCCGCCGTAGGTGTCTTCGATCAAAACCCCGGCAACGCGTTCGAAATGCATCGAATTTGCATTCGTTCCCGCCGCCTTTTTCGGATTGATGAACAAACTCGATTGGATCTTCCAATCCGAATTTCGAACATCGACATACAGCCCGGCGTCGCGGTTAAACATAAACCGCACATGATTAAGTTTTACATAATCGAATTGCCAGTTTTTATCGGTTACGGGAAGTCCGTACGCGTAAATACCGCGGAAGAACTTCGAAAAAGTTACGCGCTCAAGATAAATGTCCTGCGCGGATGTGTAAGCGCCGAAAGCTTCGATCCCGTACGTGTCCTGATTGCTTTGAGCGAAGAGCTCAATATCCTTTATAACGACCCGCTCGGTACATTCTCCAATGCGAAAGACCGCTTTGTTCGCGCCGACCAAAGTTATCCGGCTCGGGTTTTTTTGAATATAGTTATTACTGAAATTTTCCGATTGCAGCGCGTTAGTTCCTTCAATGACAATGCCTGAAGGCAGCGTTAAACCGTTGTAATCCGGCGAGTTTCCGACGATATATTCTCCGTCCGAAAAGCGAAGAGTTCCGCCGTTCCTGGTCGCTATAAATGCCAGCGCGCTGCGGATCGCCATCGAATCGTCGGTTCGCCCGTCGCCGACGGCGCCGAAATCTTTTATGTCGTAAAATCCGGGGTTCTCGGGCGTCGCGATCCAATCATAAATGACCCGGCGGGTATACTGATCGCCGTTAAAAGAGATGCGGTATTTTTTATCCTTACCTTTGAAACACCATTTGTTCGTGCCGGGATTTGCCTGCATGCTCGCCGTCGAACCGTTAACGGACAAATTTGTGCCCGAACCTTCGCAGGGCGTCACATCCATCGGCGTTGACGGATCGAGGTCGGCGATCGTAATAAAAGAATTCGAAGGTGCGTAGCGAAGCGCGCACGCCGCGACCCGCTGGGTTTGCGGTGCATCCAGAATAATATTGAACCCCTCAAATTTTCCGGTTTGCGCCGATGTCGAGATTGTAAAAAGTGCGAGCGCCGCAAGGATCGCGGGCAAAAGATATTTTTTGATCATAATGTTTTTGGTTTTGTCCGCAGAATTTCAAAAATTGAAAGAAATTGACGGCAAAGTTCGGATTAAATTTTTCAATTGAAGGTTGTTAATCAAATAACCCCGGATTTTCTTTTGCAGCCGGAAGATCGATCCCAAAATGCAGATATGCGAGCTTAGTTACCGTTCGACCGCGCGGCGTTCGATTCAAAAATCCGGATTGGATCAAATAGGGCTCGATGATCTCTTCGATCGAATCCTTTTCCTCGCTGATCGAAGCCGCGATCGTGCTTAAACCGACCGGTCCGCCGTCGAATTTTTCAATGATCGTCGTCAGAAGCTTTCGGTCGACCTCGTCAAGACCGAACGTGTCGACTTCCATTCTGTTCAGCGCGTCCTTGGCGATTTCGATCGTTATCTTTCCGTCGTAATCGACCTCGGCGTAATCGCGGACGCGTCGCAAAAGTCTGTTCGCTATTCGCGGTGTGCCGCGCGAGCGGCGCGCTATCTCGCGGGCGCCGTCAAAGTCCGTGTCGACCTTAAGAATTCCCGCGGAACGCTCGGCAATGGTTTGCAGATCTTCAACGCCGTAAAAATCTAAATTAAATAAAATTCCGAAACGCCCGCGGAGCGGGGAAGTGATCAGCCCCGGTCGCGTTGTCGCACCGATCAGCGTAAACTTCGGCAGTTCAAGCTTTATCGAACGCGCCGCGGTTCCCTGACCGATCATAATGTCGAGGCTGTAGTCTTCCATTGCCGGATACAGAACCTCTTCGATCGCCGGATTCAAACGGTGAATTTCATCGATAAAAAGTACGTCGCCTTCTTCGAGATTTGTCAAAATAGCCGCAAGATCGCCGGCTTTTTCGATGATCGGCGCGGCTGTCGATTTTAGATCGGCGCCCATTTCCATTGCGCAAATGTTCGCAAGCGTTGTTTTGCCAAGTCCGGGCGGTCCCGTCAATAAAATATGATCGAGCGCTTCGCGCCGCTTGAGCGCCGCCTGCATAAATATGCGCAGATTATCCTTGACCTTTCTTTGCCCGATATATTCTTCAAGCTTCGTCGGGCGCAGCGACAACTCGAACTGTTTTTCTTCAAAATTGAAAACGTTCCCGTCGCGCGAGTCGATTGTTTCGAGATGCTCGTTCATTATTTCGCCATTAACTGCAGACTCCGCCGCAGAAGTTTTTGAACCGACATTTCGGTGCCGTCGTGGATCGCTTTTTTCAGAGCTTTCTCCGCGGCATTTCTCTGGTAGCCAAGATTTACTAAAGCGGATATCGCATCTTCGTAAATTTCGTTTGTCGAACCTGTGGGCGGAATATCTCCCGAACCGCCGGCGATCGCCGAAGCAGAAAGTGCCGCGACCTTATCGCGAAGTTCGATAACGAGACGTTCGGCGGTTTTCTTCCCAATTCCCGGAATCGAAGTCAAAAGAACAAGATTTTCCGTTCGGATCGCCGCCACGATCTCGTCGGCTTTGATCGCGGAAAGCATTGATATCGCAACCTTTGGACCGATTCCGCTGACCGTTATCAGCTTTAGAAAAAGCTCGCGCTCCTGCAGAGTCTTAAATCCGAAAAGCTGGAAAGAATCTTCCCGAACATAAGTGTAAATTCTCAGTTCCGCGTCCGTACCGACATCGCCAAGTTCGTAAAATGTCGACAAAGGTATGGTTACTTCATATCCGACTCCGCCGGTCTGAACGATTACCGAATTGGCGTCTTTTTCAAAAATTTTGCCGGACAGATAAGCGATCATATTGTTTCACAGTTGAAACACAGATTGTAAAGTAAATTTTATTCAAGGGCAACGGCTTCTAATCCGTTAACCATCAATTGGTTTGAGAACTTTTTCACATTATACATCTTCGTTTTATAATTAGCCGTAATGAAGTCTGATAAAATTTCTGAATTAACCACCAATCGAATGAGCATTTATCTCCGATGCCTGAACGAACTTGCGGATGAAGGCATTCGAACGGTTTCCTCCGAAAAGATCGCTAAGCGGTTTCATCTAAATTCGGCACAGATTCGCAAAGATCTGGCATATTTCGGTGAATTCGGAGTTCGCGGCGTCGGTTATTATGTTGAGGAGCTTCGCACACATTTAAGGAAAATCCTGGGATTAAACAAGGAACATTGCGTTGCGATCATCGGTGCCGGACGGCTTGGGACGGCTTTGACGGATTATTACGGTTTTTCGCAGACAAATTTTTCGGTTGCAGCGCTTTTTGATGCAGATCAAAGCAAGATCGGACAAAAAGTCGGCGAAGTGGAAATTTTCGACATAAAAGATTTTGCCGAAGTTGCCGAAAGGGATAAGATAGATGTAGTCGTCATTGCGGTGCCGGCGGAATTTGCGCAGAGCGTGTTGGAACAGGTTACGAACGCCGGAATAAAAGCGGTAATGAATTTTGCGCCTTCGCCGCTGAAAGTTGACGAAAATGTCAAATTGAAAACGATCGATCTGACCACATCGCTGGAAAGTCTTTCGTACTTTCTTGCACAGCCTGCGGCGAAAAACGGCAGGAAGTGAATCCGATGTTCGACCGGAGTCGAAACTAATGTCGATCGGAAAATATTCTTAGATTAAGGGGTAATTATATGCGTTGTAAGGGTTTAGTTAAGAAAGTCGTGCCGTTTGTTCTGACGTTGGCAGTTGGATTGTTTATTACGAGCCTGTTCGTGTCGGTCGCAGCGCCAAGTTTTTCTTTCGGAAAACGCAATTGGAAAAAGCATCGCGAATATCATCGGACAATGGAGTTTGAAAATAGAGAACTCCGCCGCGAAAATTTCCGGCTTGAACGGAAACTTGCGGAATTAGAAAAGCGTCAGAAGGGCGTATTTGAACTCCAAGAATTGGAATCGGACGTTCCGCCTCCGCCGCTTGTTCCGATCGCGCCGGCTCGGTCCCGGTAACTTTTTCGAAAAAGTAATTAATGCCGCAGGTTAGCAGATTCTGTCGCGGGTTTTTCCAACGCGGAATCTAATATGCTAATCTGTGGTTTATTTTTTTGAGTTGAATTTATGAGCTGTATTAGATTTGGAAAAACTCATTATCCGTTTCTATTGACGTTTATCGTAAGCACTGCCATCGTAAATTTAGTTTCAATGGTAGAGATTCCGCTCGGTCAGCTTGAGAAGATCGTCTATCCGCCTGCTGCCTCGGAAAGAATTTCGGAAATTAAGCCAGCTGAAAAATCCGGGACTGGAATCAGCGGGCATTCATGTAACCCGGCGCATATCGACTGCAGATCTTGTAAGACATGTAAAGAATTTGGATCCGCAAACACCGGCAAACCGGACGACGTCAAAGTAATCGGCTTTAAAGAGGAAAGGTTAAGATTAATTTCGAAACCTCAGCCAAGATACACTGACGATGCGCGAAATAAGATGATCGAAGGAGAAACGATCTTAAAAATCGTATTCCTGGCAAATGGAGACATCGGAAGCATTTCTCCTGTAACTAAATTACCGTATGGATTAACCGAAAACGCGATCGAAGCCGCACGAAGGATCAAGTTTGAGCCCGCAAAGAAAAACGGTGTGCCGGTGTCAGTTGTAAAATCACTTAAATATACTTTTACGATCTATTAAATGGAAGAATCACAAGCGAGAAAATTGATCGTGGAGGTCGGAAAACTTCTCTATGAAAGGAGTTATGTTGTTTCGTCCGACGGAAACGTCAGTATCAGACTCGACGAAAATACGGTTCTGGCGACGCCGACAATGACCTGTAAGGGGCGCATGACCGAAGAATGTCTCGCGTTAACGGACATGGACGGAAAGCCTTTGAGCGACAAAAAGGCTTCGTCCGAGCTTGCGATGCATTTGCTGATCTATAAAATGCGACCCGAAATAAAAGCTGTTTGCCACGCGCATCCGCCGCACGGAACCGCATTTGCCGTCGCCGGGCTGGCGATCGACGAACCGATCCTTTCCGAGGTGATCCTAACGCTCGGCTGCGTGCCTTTGACGGATTACGGAACGCCTTCGACCGATGAGTTAACGGAGTCGATGAAGCCGTTCGTCGCGCATCACAACGCTTTGCTGATGGCAAATCACGGCGCGGTTGCGTATGGGACCGATCTCTGGCAGGCATTTGACCGGCTGGAAACGTTGGAACATACGGCAAAGATCGCGATACTTGCGCGCGCGCTCGGCGGTGCGATCGATCTTCCGAAAGATGCGATAGAAAAACTGGTGAATATTCGCGAAAAAGCTGGCTATTTGACCGAAAGCGCGAGGTGTCAGGCTTGCGGATATCTGGAGCACTCAAATATCGAATGCGAACTTGACGGAAAATCCGTATATAAGACACACTCGAACGGAGAAAAAATTTCATTTACCCGTGAAGAATTGATCGAATTGATGGCGCAGGTCGCCCGATAGTGAGGAATCGATGGGTCCGGAGCCGTTAATGCAGATGTCGCTTGAGGAATATCTGGAATTTGACCGAAATTCCGAAGGTCGATTCGAGTTTTTCGAAGGAGCGGTTTATTTGACGAGCGGCGGCAGCCCCGAGCACTCTCTACTGGCAAACCGCGTCGGGCGGCTGCTCGGAAATGATTTGGATAACAAAGGCTGTTTTGTTTTTCAGTCCGACATTAAGATCAAGGTTCCAAAATTGCCGCCTTACCGGTACGCCGATGTTTCGGCACTTTGCGACCGACCGGTTTACGAAGTTCTGAACGATCAGAAAATTTTGGTTAATCCGAGCCTGATCGTGGAAGTTTTATCGCCGTCGACCGAAAGGTACGACAAAGATAAAAAATTTAAGGGTTATAAATCTATTGCGAGTTTGACCGAATATATTTTGATTTCGCAGGAAGAGCCGTTCGTAACACTTTTTACGAAACATCACGATCGGTTTTGGTTCCAAAGCGAATATGTGACAGGCGAAAAATTGCTTTTGCAGTCGGTCGGCTGCGAAATAATAGTCAACGAAATTTACGAAGGAATAATTTAACGATTTAGGAGCGAACGAAAAATGCAGGAAGCTTTAGGAATGGTTGAAACCAAGGGACTTGTCGCGACGATCGAAGCGGCGGACGCGATGGTCAAAGCGGCAAATGTGCAGCTAGTCGGTTACGAAAAGATCGGAGCCGGTTTTGTAACGGCTATCGTCCGCGGCGACGTTGCGGCTGTAAAAGCTGCGACCGATGCCGGCGCTGCAGCGGCAAGACGTGTCGGCGAACTCGTTTCCGTTCACGTAATCCCGCGCCCGCACGGAAGTGTCGATTCGGCAATGCCGATCGGCTTGAAGTAACAAGAGCGAAGGGAAATTTTGCGATCGCGCACAGTCCTTTTAACTTAAAGCTTGATTCCTTTCAATAAGATAAATGATCATCGGACGAATCCTTGGCACCGTTGTTTCCACTCAAAAGGACGAACGGCTTCACGGAAAAAAATTGCTGATCGTAAAACCGATCAACCTTGACGGAAGTGACCAAAGCGGTTATGTCGTCGCAGTTGACACGGTCGGCGCGGGCTTTCATGAAAAGGTTCTGGTCGTCGCGGGTTCGTCGGCGCGGCTTGCGGAGGGCAATAAAGATTGCCCGGTCGATTCCGCTATCGTCGGTGTAATTGACAGCTTCGAGTACGAACAATCATAAAATTAAAATGCAGATCGCACGAGTTATCGGAAATGTCGTTTCCACGGTCAAAAATGATGCGCTCGAAGGGCGTAAGTTTTTGATCGTGCAAAATTTGTCCGACGATCTGAAACCGAAAGGGAAACCTCTAGTCGCTCTCGACGCGATCGGTGCCGGCGTCGGCGAACTCGTTTTCTGGTGCAGGGGAAAAGAAGCAAGTTTTCCCTTTAAAAGAGATTCGACACCGACGGACTGTACTATTGTCGGAATTATCGATTCCGACGACCATGTTTTTAACGGAAAATAGCCGAATGCTGCTCGCAAAAGTTATCGGAAACGTCGTTTCCACGCAGAAAAATCAGCGCTACGAAGGCGGTCGGATCATGCTTTGCCGCGAGATCGAGCCGAACGGAGATGAATCCGATAATACTTTGCTTGCACTCGATTCCGTCGATTCCGGCGAAGGCGACGTTGTCTTAATCGCCCGCGAAGGTTGGTCCGCTTCGACCGCAGCAACTGGAAAACCGGGCGCTGCGATCGATTCGGCGATCGTCGGTGTCGTCGATTATGTCGACCTTCTCCCGGACGAAAAGTAATTTCGAAAATGACTCTCATGTCCGAAAAACAAAACCAACTTGCGGAAAAGATCGCTGCGCTGATCGGAGCGGAAAAAACTTCGAACGACCGCGAATTGTTTTCGGCGCTCGAATCGATCAATCGAAGGTTAGATAAGATCGAAGATCAAATATCAGGAAACACGGCGCCAGAAACTGCCGAACGGGCTCCAAACGACCATCCGAGTAAACAGAAATTTTCCAGCCTTGAAGAGATCGCGGATGAATTGATCGCCGGTCTCAGATCCGAAAAAGCCTGCCCGTATGAACCTACGGGTAAGCCTTGCGATCACTGTTCAATGTGTAATTCCCTGGGTTTTTAAAATTCTAACCAATTACTAACGTAACGCGTTTATGAGCGCCGTCAGAGTAACGCGTTTACGCGTGAAGCAAGTTTCTAAGTGCGAACGTTGGTCACGCGTAAACGCGTTACTCTGGCTGCCTGCATCTATTGATTAGAATTTTTCCGCATCGCGTTCGGATCGATCGTCGGCGGCGCAGTTGCGGCTTCGGGCTGCGCTTTGAAGAACGGTTCTTCTGCAAAACCGAAAAGACTCGCAGTAATCACAGCCGGAAATTGATTTCGCGTCGTGTTATATTCCGTAACGATCTTGTTGTAATCTTCACGCTTTACAGCGATCCGATTTTCCGTTCCTGAAAGCTCGTCCTGAACCTTCATAAATGCCTCGCTCGAACGCAGCTGCGGATAACTTTCCTGCAAACTTAGCAATCTTCCGATCGTTCCGCCAAAGCTGTTCGCGGCTTCGATAACGGCTTCGCGCTGCTCGGCGGTTTTTGCTTCAGCCGGCGCTGCCTGCGACGCATTCAAAAGACGCGAACGCGCCTCGGCGATCTGTCCAAAAACTTCCTGTTCCTGAACCCCGACGGACTGCGCGGTCGCAACCATGTTAGGAACCAGATCGAGCCGCCGCTGGAGCTGCGCTTCGACATCCGCCCAGGCACCGCGAACTTGCTGCTGCTTCGCCGTTAAGGTGTTGTAACTGCAGCCGCTTAACCCAAAACTGAAAAATAATACCAGTGATACTAAAACCAATTTTTTCATAATATTTCTCCTCATAAAAAGTCAGATCATCTTTTGCCGATCATTAACCAATTACGATTTATTGATGCGGTCCACAGAAGCGATGACAAATTCAATTTGCTCCAAATACTCCGCAAACATATCGTTTGCTGAAACCTCGTCTAGCTTTTGAACAAAATTATTTTCACGAATGTTAAAGATCTTTTCAAATACATTTCCGCTGATCCTGAGTTCTTCGACGATCAACGCAACGATCTCGTGCTTGGTTACAGGCGGATCCAAGCCTCTTAATAGCAGTACTGCGCGAAATACCGCTGCGAAACTCGCCAAACTCTCCGACATCAAATTGACGAGAGCTTCGGCAGAGGTAGACGCCGGAATATATGCCCGACGCAATTTTATCAACCGGCTGCGCAATTCATACTCCGTTTGATGCCGAAGAAAATCGTCGGATATTTCTATTCCGGCTAAAACATCTTTGCCGAACAGAACCCGGCGAGCCGTTTCCATAAAATGAAACTCGATCGGAAAAACATCGGCTGCGTTCTTAAGTTCAGAAACCGTAAAATACACCGGCACAGGATGTCCAAGCTTGCGCCACTCACGCATGCAGGCGTGGGCGTTCCGCAGGTCTTCCGGAGAAATTTTTTCAAGAGCGACCAAAATATTGTAATCCGACTGTCTGGGTATAAAATCTCCCGCCGCCGCCGATCCGTAAAGAATTACCGAAACGAGGTTGTCACTGTGCGAGCGGCGTAGATCTTCGACAAATGCATTGAATTGACTGTCCATAAGTTAAAGTTCAAAGTTCAAAGTTCAAAGTTCAAAGTTCAAAATTCGAAATTCGGAGTTCAAAGTTTCAAATCTTAGATCTTAAATATTACTACCATCCTCCGCCGGCACCGCCGCCGCCGAAATCGCCGCCTCCGCCGAATCCGCCCCAGCCGCCGGACGATCCGCCGCCCCAGTCGCTAGAGGAGCTTCCGCCCCAACTGCTTGACGAGCCGCCGCTTGAAGCACCGCTTGCAAGAATAGCCCAGATCAGGCTGCTGACAAATCCGCTGCCGCCCGAACCGCCGCCGCGTCCGCCTTTTCCACTGCCTCTTCCGGAGAATAACGATATCAAAAACAGGATCACAATACCGATACAAACGATTCTGCAAAGCCAGTTGGGTATAAGGTCAAAGCCTTTGTCGACAATATCTTTTTCGTAAGCGGGCTCTGCGATCTCCGTTGGTGTGTCTTCGCCGCGCCGTTTTGCTTCGATCGTTTTTATGTATGCATCGATTGTGTCTGCAATGCCTTTACCGTAATTTCCTTTTTTGAATTCGGGGACAAGATACTGGCGCTGAATACTCCCGACCAAACCGTCGGGCAATAAACCTTCGATGTCGCGGCTGGTCTGCGTAAAATACTTTCTGTCATCGATCGCAACAAAAAGCAGTAAACCCGGATTGTCCTGAAGTTTTGAACCGATCCCCCAACCGCGCGCAACCGCCAGCGAATAATCGAAAATCGGTCGATCGCCCGTCGTTCTTACCGTCACAACTGCGATCTCAACCGACGGATTTGAAGTTTTCTTAAATTGAATAAGACGGTCGTTCAGACTCTGCTCCGTTTGAGCGTCGATGACGTTGGCAAGATCACTGACCGGCGCGGTCGGCGCAGGAAGAGGCGAACGGTCTAGCGAAAAAGCCTCCTTCGACTGCGAATAACCGGCAGAAACGGAAACCGAATAGACGATAACGATCGCAACGAACAGCTTTAATAAATTCAATTTCATCTTTCGTGTAAAGGCTTTACGAAACAGGTTGTCCATTAGTTCAAAAAGCGCGCCGGCTTAATGGTTTAATAAACTATCCAAAAGAATATGAAACACAAAGAAAACCGCGACGCCGGCGAAAACGGACATTGAAACCAGCGGACGCTTGCCGCCGTGATGATTTACTTCCGGAATCAGATCGCTCGCCGCTACATAAAGCGTTACTCCGCTCGCCAGCGGAAGCGCGTAGGCGACGGTAAATCCTATTTTTGCGCCGATAAAATGGAAAACTAATACACCGAGCAGTGTGGTCGCGCCGACGAATGAAGTTGCGATTATAACTTCTCTGAGACCTTTGCCCGCGGCTAAAACCATCGAAGCGATCGTGAATCCTTCGGGAAACTTGTGTAGAAAGATCGCAAAAAACACCAGTATTCCTACTCTTTTATCGACCATTGCAGCGGCAGCGATTGAAACACCGTCGAAAAACGTGTGGATCAGCAGACCGCCGATCGCCGTGTAAGCCGAAGATGTCGAGATCAGATGATCGGAATGAACCTCTTCTCCCAAATGAAAATGGGGTGCGATCGTATGTTCAAAAAACTGCGTCAACATATATCCCGCAAGCAGCAGGATCATCGGCGGCACCAAAGCTTCTGCCGGAGGTTTGCCGTCGACCGTCCAAAGCTCAACAACAGCGGGCAAAATTTCGATAAACGTTACCGAAAGCATAAATCCCGCTCCAAGCGCCAGGACATACTTAAGCAGCTTTTTGTAGTTTTTATGAATGCCGGCTGGAAACAGTATAAGTCCGCCGAGGACATTCGCTAATCCGGCGATCGTTCCAAAAAGGAGCAGTTCTAAAATACTAAATTCCATAAAAGCGCGAAACGCATTCTCAATATCGCACAAGAACGCGAATCGATTTGATCAGAATAAAGAAAAAAGTATAAACGTTGACCGCACAAATTTGTAATCGGACTTCCAAAAACTCATTGATTTTGTCCGATCTTTCCGAAAAATTCACGTTTCTTAAGCTTAAGCACGTGATTAACCCAATATTCTTAAATAATCCTTGACAGAAGGCGAAACGGCATCGTAATATGCTGATGGTTCATTTAATACAGCCTGAAACGCAAAATTGGGCAACGAAGGTTTCCACGAAGCTAGTGCTTAAAAAATGGAGAAATTTTAAGCACTTTCCGCAAAAACAAACTTTCTTCGGGTAAATGCCGCAGGATTTAAGCTCTGATCGAGTGAAAAAGCGTTAACAAATTTCACAGGTCTCCGGCGCAAGAAGAAAGGATAAAACAAAATTCAGCGTTTTACATTACGGGTTTTCGGTTTCGAGACCCGCGGGTGCATCTGTGTCTAAAAAATCGGGACTTATGATGAGCTAGCGATCTTTGAACAATGACAGATGAACGAATCGAAAAATTGCATACATCGGTCCTGCCCGCAGAAACCTTGCGGTTTCTCGATCCGAAACCGGGAGAAGTCTTTATCGATGCAACGCTCGGGCTCGGCGGACATGCGGAATTGATCTTGAATGCAGAAAAAGATATTCGTTTGATCGGAATTGACCAGGATCTTGCCGCAATAGACTTTGCAGCTGAGCGGCTTAAAAAGTTCGAAAGCAGATTTGAAATCAAGCACGCGAACTTTTCGGATATTGCAGCGGTGCTCAAGAGCCTTAATTTACCGGAAGTTGACGGAATCTTAGCCGATCTGGGCGTTTCATCTCTTCAGTTTGACAGTCCGGAACGGGGATTCAGTTTTCGTTTTAACGCACCGCTCGATATGCGGATGAACGCAGAGCCCGAGATCGAAACGGCAGCCGATTTGCTTGCAAATCTTTCCGAATTTGAGATCGCACGGATCATTTACGAATACGGTGAAGAAAGAGCTTCACGAAGGATTGCGCGGCGAATAGTAGAAAGGCGCGAACGCGGTGAGCCGGTAAAGACGACCGAAGATCTGGCAAAACTGGTCGAAAGATCGGTTAAGCGAAAGAAGAATGAAAAGATCCATCCGGCGACAAAGACGTTTCAGGCGCTGAGAATCGCGGTCAATCGCGAAATTGAAATTTTAGAAGGTTTTTTAAGAGACAGCATCGATCATCTCAAAAGCGGCGGCAGATTTTGCGTTATCACGTTTCATTCGCTTGAAGACAGGATCGTAAAACAAACATTTCAAAAGCTTTCCGGGAAATGTTCGTGTCCGCCGAGAATGCCGGTCTGCATTTGCGGAGCGGAAAAAAAGATAGAGATACTCACGAAAAAGCCTGTTTCGCCGGATGAAAAAGAAACGGAAGAAAATCCTCGCGCTCGAAGCGCCAAGCTCAGGGCTTGCAGAAAAATTTGAACTTACATTAATTGGAGAAATAAGAATGAGAAGCAGAAAGATCAAACCCGCCAAAGCAAAAAATAATCAAGTTCGCCGCGAACGCGAACCGGTTTCGCTTAAATATGTGCTTCTCGGCGGCATTTGCGGAATTATTCTCGTTGTCGGGTTGATCGGCGCTGCGCGTCAGCAGTTTGCTTCGATAAATTACGGAATAAAGAACGCGAAACTGAAAAAACAGGTAGAAGAACTAAAATCGGAACAGCGCCGGCTGCAATTGAACCGCGAAGTTGCAATGTCGCCTGCCGAGATCAAACGCGCCGCACGCCGTATTGGATTTACGGAAATGACGGCGCAAAACATTCAGACCTTTGAAGCGAACCGCGAAGCGAAGGAAGAGTTTTCTAAGACGATCCAGCCGAAAGTGCTCAAAACGGCAATGACATTACCGGTTATCGAACGCGAGCGGGTTGTAAAACCCAAAAACACAGTTGAAACGGTCAAACTCGAACCGGTCGCAAAAAGCAAAAAATCAGACCCGAAAGACAAAATGTGATCCGAGGATAAAGAATGCCAAAGCGTCCGAAATCAAAGCGGAAAACTGCAAATTCAATGCAGACGATTTTTACGCGATATATGTTTATCGTCGCGATCCTGATCCTTTGGATCGGCGGCATCAGCGTCCGGCTTGTTCACCTACAGGTAAATCAAAACGAATGGCTGCGCGAACGGGCACAAAATCAGCGGCGCGATCTTGTTAAAAGCAAGATGCTTCGCGGGACTATCTTTGACCGGTCGGAACGCGCGCTGGCAATGAGCGTAAAGGTAAAATCGCTTTACGCCGACCCGACTGAGATCGAAGATCTTAACGAAACCGCAGGAAAATTGGCTAAAGCTCTGAAAGGATCGAAAAAGGAAATTTTTTCTCTATTAAAGGACGGCAAGGAAAAAAATCGTCGGTTCGTTTGGATCGAACGAAAGATCGACGAAGACCGCGTTTCGGAAATAAATGAAGAGCTGGAAGAAAAAGAGCTGAGAAAATTCGATCTTCCGAGGATCGCCGGACTTCACTGGAAGGAAGAGCAAAAGCGAAATTACCCCTATAGATCATTGGCAGCTCACGTTATCGGTTTCAGTAATTCGGACGACATCGGTCAATCGGGTATTGAGCAGTCGAGCGAAGACGTTTTAAAAGGCGAGATCGTCAAAACGTGGAAAGAACGGGACCGGCTCGGTCGTGTTTATGATGAGTCGGAAGCTGAACGCGAAGAACCGAAGAACATTATTCTGACGATCAGCAATTCCATTCAATATAAAACGGAACAGGCGCTCGAAGCCGGCGTAAAGGCGGCGAACGCTAAATCCGGAATGGCTGTGGTTCTCGACCCAAAGACCGGCGAAGTTCTCGCAATGGCAAATTATCCGACATTTGACCCGAACAAATTCAATGAAAAATCGCCGGAAACCTGGAAAAATCGAGCCGTTCAGGAGGTTTTCTCGCCTGGCTCCGTATTTAAAGCGATTGGTTACGGCGCCGCCTTGGAAGAAAAATTGATCTCGCCCGCAGGAGAGATCGACGGGCGCAAAGGTTTTATTCAGGTCGGCGGTCGGCGATTTAACGATCCGCATGCGACGGCAGTAATGTCTTATTCTAAAGCGCTTGCGGTGTCGAGCAATTACGCCGCGATAAAGACCGCGCTCGGACTTGGCAAAGACAGATTTTATAATTATGCTCGTAAATTTGGTTTTGGGCAGGCGACCGGCATCGACCTTCCGGCGGAAGCAAGCGGAACGCTCCGTTCGCCGGAAACGTGGAACGGCGATTCGCTCGCGTCGATGTCTATCGGGTATGAAGTCAGCGTAACGGCACTTCAATCGGCGGCGGCGTATGCGGCGATCGCAAATGACGGCGTAAAAGTTCAGCCGCACGTGATCAAAGAGATTCGCGATTCAGAAGGCAACATCCTATCGCAGGCGAATCCTGCCAGCGAACAGGTTTTAAGCGTAGATACTGCAAAGCAGCTTCGCGAAATGCTGCGCGGCGTTGTTACCGGCGGAACGGCAAAACGTGCACAGCTTTACGGATACAGCTCGGCTGGTAAAACGGGAACTGCCTGGAAATATGACGAATCGATTAAGGGCTATAACTCGGCGAAATACGTTTCGTCATTCGTCGGAATGGCGCCGGTTGAAGATCCGAGACTCGTCATCGCCGTGATCATCGACGAACCGCGCGGCGGCGCACGCGACGGCGGACAGGTTTCCGCACCCGTTTTTCGCGAGATCGCCGAACAGGTTTTACCCGAACTAAATGTCGTTCCGGATGCGAATATTCTTCCGGAATCGATAACGGCGGAAAATCTTCCTCAGACTGTTGACGGAGACGCCTTTGAACACGATTATGTAAATAATGAACCTTCAAACGTGCAGTTGAAAGAAGACAGAACATCGGACGGCACCAACGCAGCACCTGCTGCCGTTACTAAAACAAGGGAAAATTCCGTAGATAAACGCATACCGGTAAATGAAGGAACGAAAAAGCGTTCCTCTCCTGCGGGCAAAGATGCGGGTCTACCGTCAAAGCCGAAGAAGAAACCAGAGGACGAGAGGTCGAAACGAAAAACTTGAAACTGAAAACCGCCATTGAATATACCGGCGCGGACACGTCGAACCTTTCCCCCGCTTTACTTGAAACCGAGGTTACATCCTTTGCGATCGACTCGAGAGAAGTAAAAGCGGGAAATGTCTTTTTTGCGCTCTCGCAGCCGGAATATAAGAACAACGGATTTAACGGGGAATTTGAAGATTCGACAAAATTTGTTCCGTCTGCTTTTGAAAACGGAGCGGTCGCTTGCGTAGTGCGACGCGACCGGTTCGAAGAAAATCGCGCCGCGCTCGAGCAGTTTGAAGATAGGCTTGTTTTTACGGATGACGCGATTCTGGCGCTGCAAAATCTGGCTCACGGGGTTTATGCCCGGTGGAATCGACCGGTCGTTGCGATCACCGGAAGCGCGGGAAAAACTACGGCTAAAGAACTGACAGCATTCGTTTTGGAAGCTGCAGGCAAAAACGTTTTACGAAATATTAAGAACTACAATAATGGTCTCGGTCATCCGCTGACGGTTTTGAATCTGGCGAAATATCACGATTTCGATATCGCGGTTCTTGAAATGGGAATGTCGACCCCGATGCGCGAGATCGCACGGCTTTGCGAAATTACGCCGCCCGATGTCGCCGTTGCGCTAAATGTTCTGCCGGTTCATTTGGAACATCTCGGCTCGATCGAACGAATTGCGAAGGCAAAGGCAGAATTGGTCGAAGGAATGAAAACGGGCGGGACCGCAGTGCTGAATTCTGACGACGAAAGAGTTCTGGCTATGCGCCAATTGAGCAAAGGAAGCGTTTTGACGTACGGAATCGTCAATGATTCCGACGTGATGGCAAAGGACATCGAAGTCGAACAATTCGGCGAAACGAAATTTCGGCTGATAACGCCGCGCGATGAGGCTCAGGTTTCGATACAGCTTTCCGGTCGGCACAATGTCATGAATGCGCTCGCGGCGGCAGCGGTCGGGCATCATTTCGGAATGACCGCGAAAGAAATAGCGAAGGCACTCGGGAATATCAGACCTATTTCGCAGCGCGGCGAAATACTGCATTTTCGCGAAGGTTTTACAGTAATAAACGATTCGTACAATTCAAATCCGTCGGCGCTGCTTTCCGTGATCGAATCGATGAAAAGCGCGGGAACCGCGGCGCGAAAGATCGTTGTCGCAGGAGAAATGCTTGAACTGGGCGGCGCAGAACGCGAAATTCACCGGAAAACCGGTCGCGAGATCGCTGAACAGGGAATCGACCTGTTGATCGGAGTTCGCGGGCTTGCAAAAGAAATGGTCGACGGCGCGCTGGAAAACGGATTGCCGGACGCCCGATTTTTTGATGATTCGGAATCCGCAGGCGAATTTCTCGCCGGTGAAATACGATCCGGCGATCTGATCCTGGTTAAAGGCTCGCGCGGAGTAAAGACCGAAAAAGTTGTAGAAAAGATCGTTCAAAAATTTAAGCCCGGCGAATCGCTCGACGCGTCCGCAACCTGATCTTTCGAAACAATTTACAGTCATAGAACGACCAAATGCTCTATTACATTTTATATCAATGGATCTACAAGACGTACGGCGCGGGAAGCGAATCGTACATCTTTAAGGGACTCAACGTCATTCAATATGTGACGTTCAGGACCGCGTGGGCGACGATCACGGCTTTGCTTTTGTCGTTGCTTCTCGGCGGACGGGTCATAAAAAAGCTTCAGGATC
The DNA here is from genome assembly GCA_026129865.1 of Pyrinomonadaceae bacterium. Classification (GTDB taxonomy): domain Bacteria; phylum Acidobacteriota; class Blastocatellia; order Pyrinomonadales; family Pyrinomonadaceae; genus JAHCHG01. The sequence goes on along the minus strand of JAHCHG010000002.1, from coordinate 187,865 downwards.
TGAAATACGGTCAGGAGATCCGCGAAGAACTTTCAGCCGAGCATCAGGCGAAAAAAGGAACACCGACGATGGGCGGAATTCTGATCCTCGGGACGGTTTTTCTCTCGACAATTCTGTGGGCAAGGCTCGACAGTCTTTATCTATGGCTCGCACTCGGCGCAACTACTTCGTTCGGTTTGATCGGATTTGCGGACGATTACATAAAGATCGTCAAAAAACGCAGTTTAGGTTTAACCGGATGGCAAAAGATCGCCGGACAATTACTAACGGCGATCGTCGTTTTCGGTGCGCTTTACTGGTTCGCAAATTATCCCTGGAATATTAGTATCCCGTTTTTTAAGGCTACCGCTGAAACTAATCCCGCGATCAGCATAAGTTATGTCGGACCGGTAATTTACCTGATCTTTATCATTTTCATCTTGCTCGGTTCGTCAAATGCCGTAAATCTTACTGACGGAATGGACGGACTTGCGACAAGCGTAACTTTTATCGCGATGTCGGCGTTTACAGCGCTGACCTATGTTTCGAGCGACCGCCGCTGGGCAGATTATCTTGAGATCACGCATAAACCGGAAGCAGCAGAATTGACCGTGTTTTGCGGAGCGATCGTCGGCGCAAGTCTGGGATTTTTGTGGTATAACTCGCCGCCCGCCGAGGTTTTCATGGGCGATGTGGGAAGTCTTGCGATCGGCGGAGCGTTGGGAACCGTCGCCATTCTGACGAAACAAGAATTCCTTCTGCCGTTCATCGGCGGTGTGTTTATTTTGGAAGCTGTTTCGGTGATGCTGCAGGTTTCTTATTTTAAGTTCACACGCAGAACGGGCGGTGTCGGCAAGCGAATTTTTAAGCAGGCGCCGATCCATCATCATTTTCAAATGTCCGGATGGAAGGAATCTAAAGTGGTCTTCCGGTTTGTCATCGTCGCAATTCTTTTTGCGCTGCTGAGTTTGTCGACGCTTAAACTGCGATAGGAAAAATGGAGCTACGCGAGAAAAAAACACTTGTGTTGGGCGCCGGAAAAAGCGGCGTCGCTTCTGCACGTTTCCTGGCGGCGCGCGGCGCAATTGTTGCGCTTCATGACAAAAAACCGCAGGCGGAATGGTCGGACGAAGCGCTTCAATTAAAGCACGAAAAAGTCGGGCTGATCGACGGCAATCTGCCGTCATGGCTGCTCGATCAGATCGAACTGGTAGTTATTTCACCCGGAATTCCGACAAATTCGATCCCGGCAAAATATGTCGACCGCAAAGACGGCGAAGTGATCGGCGAGGTAGAACTTGCCTATCGATTTATGAAAGGACGGATCGTCGGGATAACCGGTTCGAACGGTAAAACGACGACGACGTCTTTGGTCGGTCGGATCTTGAAAGATGCCGGAATCGATACTCAGATCGGCGGAAACATCGGAACTCCGCTGATCGAACTCGCCGAATCATCAACCGGCGACGGATGGACGGTTGCGGAACTCTCGAGTTTTCAGCTTGAAACGATCAAGGAATTCAGACCGAACGTTGGAATATGTTTAAACGTTACGCCGAATCATCTTGACCGTTACGATTTTTTCAGCGATTACGCAGCGGCGAAACGGCGTTTGTTCATGAATCAAACGGCGGAAGATCTTGCAATTCTAAACGCGGATGATGAGGTTACGGCAGATTGGGCGACGAATTTGAAGGCGAATGTCGTGCTGTTTTCGACCGCGAAGATCCTCGATGAAGGATTGTTTTTGCGCGGACGCGATCTGGTCTGCCGGGCGAACGGAAAGGAAAAAGTGCTGACGACGCGCGATGAAATGACGCTGCGCGGCGTTCATAATGTGCAAAATATCCTGGCGGGTCTTGCTGCCGGATTGGCATGCGGCGCCTCGCCGGAATCGATGCGTGAAACGATCCACAATTTTAAAGCAGTCGAACACCGGCTCGAATTCGTTTCGGAGATCGACGGCGTGAAATTTTACAACGATTCGAAAGCGACGAGTGTTGACGCGACTCTGAAAGCTCTCGAAGCTCTAGGCGAAGAACCGGGAAAAATTATCCTGATCCTCGGCGGATTGGGAAAAAACGCTCCGTACGAACCGCTCGCGAATTTGATCAAAGACAAAGTTCGACATTTGATCACAATCGGCGCGGACGCGGAAAATATTGAATATCAATTAAAGGAATACGCGGAAACATCGCGCGCCGTCGATCTCGGCGACGCGGTGAGAATTTCACTTAATGCGGCGCGAGACGGCGATTTTGTCCTTCTCGCACCGGCGTGCGCTAGCTTTGATATGTTCAAAAGTTTTGAAGAACGCGGACGGGTTTTCAAATCGGAAGTTGAAAATCTGAAAAACAGTGCGAAATTGAAAACGGCGCAATAAGAATTAATCCGCACGAACGGGGACAAAACCGCGAAAACGTTCGCAAGTATTTGAACGAGATAAAACGCTGCCGGTCTTGATAGTAAAAATTAGTTCGGTCGCGATGTGTGAAAATTGTTTGACGGAAATGTAGTTAGGTTCGAACTGCCGGACAAATATCTATGGCTAAAAAGCTCAGAATGGATTGGTTTCTTTTTGCGATCGCCGCGGCGCTGGCGCTGTTCGGCGTCGTTATGGTCTACAGCGCATCGGCAATGCTCGCGCTGAAAGAAACCGAGGGCGTCAGCCAATATACATATTTCTATAAACAGCTTTTGTTCACCGCTGTCGGATTAGCCGCAATGTTCGCGATCAGCCGGATCGATTATCGAAATTATCAAAGACCTTTAATTATTTACGGTTCGCTTTTGCTGACAGTCATTTTATTGATCAGCGTGTTCGGATTTCCAACCGTTAACGGCGCGCGGCGCTGGATCAGATTCGGCGGTTTTTCGCTTCAGCCTTCGGAGATCGCAAAGATCGTTTTGCCGCTGTTTCTCGCATATTTTTTAACCCGTAACGAAGACCGAATCGGGAACATTAAGGAAACGGTTCTGCCGTGCTTAGCCGTCATGGCGATATTTGGCGGCTTGATAATCTTCGAGCCCGATCTGGGAACGACGATCGTACTTTGTGCGATATTTTCGGCTGTTTATTTTACTGCCGGTGCAAAATTGCTGCATATCGCCGCTGTTCTGCTCGGTTTGCTGGCGGTCGGCGTGTCGGCTTTAATGTTCGCGCCGTGGCGTGTCGAGCGGCTGATGGCGTTCTTAGATCCGTTCGCGCACGCCGACGATGCGGGTTATCAGGTCGTTCAATCGCTTTATGCGATCGGTTCGGGCGGGTTTTTAGGCGAAGGATTTGCAAAAGGGCAGCAGAAACTTTTTTACCTGCCGTATCCGCATTCGGATTTTATATTCGCGGTCGTCGGAGAAGAATTTGGATTAATCGGTACGCTGACAGTGGTTTTGGCGTTTACGCTTTTATTGTGGCGCGGAACACGTGCAGCGCTGCTCGCTCCGGACCGTTTTGGAAAGCTGCTCGGCATCGGCATCATCACGGGAATAATTGTTCAGGCGCTTTTTAACATTTCGGTCGTGATCTCGATCCTGCCGGCAAAGGGAATTCCGCTGCCGTTTATTTCATATGGCGGATCTTCAATCGTTATTACACTTTGCGCGATCGGAGTTTTGCTGAATTTATCTCAATATGCCGGATTTGTTGATGTAAAAGTTGATTTTGTTGAAAGAAATTATGAAAAATCGAAACCGCGAAAGCGACGAAATAGAACGGGATTGAAATAAAAATGAAACCACAGATGAACACAGATAAACATAGATTTGATTTTAGATTATCTCTGCGTCTTTGCGTCTCTGCGGTGAAATGAAATGAAAGTTTTGATCGCCGCCGGAGGAACGGGCGGACATATTTATCCGGGAATTGCGGTTGCGAAAGAGATTTTGCAGCGTGATGCGGAGTCGAAAGTGTTATTTGTCGGTTCGGCTCGCGGGCTTGAAACGAAAATCGTTCCGGCGAATGGTTTTGAACTTTCTTTGATAAACAGCGCGGGACTGAAAAATGTCGGAATCGTCGGGCAGTTAAAAGGTTTGATGATTTTGCCGAAGAGTTTTCTCGAAGCGCGGAAGATCATTAAGGATTTTAATCCCGATGTCGTCGTCGGCGCAGGCGGTTATGTAACGGGTTCGGTTCTTTTAATGGCGAGTTTGATGCGGATTCCGACGCTTGTGATGGACTCGAACGCGCTTCCGGGATTTACGAATCGTCGGCTCGCGCCGTTCATCACAAAAGCTGCTTTGACATTTGAAGAAGCATTGCCGTTTTTCGGTAAGAAAGGAATTGTTACCGGAAATCCGGTGCGAAAAGAGTTTTTTGAAATTCAGCCGAAATCGCGCGAAGAAAAGTTAAATCTTTTGATCTTCGGCGGTTCGCAAGGCGCGAGAGCGATAAATAATACGATGACCGAAGCGTTGCCAATATTAAATTCGGTCAAAGATAAATTGAATATTACGCATCAGACGGGCGAGTTTGATTTTGAAAAGATAGAAGAGATTTACAAGCGCGAAGGTTGGAACGAAGCGGATGTTCGCGCATATATAACCGATATGGTTTCGGAATTTGAAAAAGCGGATTTGGTGTTATGTCGTGCGGGCGCAACAACTTGTGCGGAACTTTCAGCGGCAGGAAAAGCCTCGATTATGATTCCGCTGCCGACCGCTGCTGACGATCATCAGCGCAAAAACGCCGAAGCGTTGCAAACGGCAGGCGCGGCAAAAATGATCTTGCAGAGCGATTTGAGCAAAGAATCTCTGGCGAGTGAAATTAAGGAATTGATTAACGCACCGGAAAAAATAACAGAAATGGAAAAAGCCGCGAAAAGCTTAGCAAAACAGGATGCGGCGGAAGTTACAGTTGATTTGATGGAAGAAATGTTAGTTGTTAGTCGTTAGTTGTAAGTTGTAAATTCAACTAACCACTAACCACTAACCACTAACCACTAACCACTAACCACTAACCGCTAACTACTAACAGAATGTTTAGACACGTTAAAAATATACATTTTATCGGCATCGGCGGGATCGGAATGTCCGGAATTGCGGAAGTTTTATGCAATCTGGATTTTACGGTTTCGGGTTCGGATCTGAAAAAATCAAAGAACACCGACCGGTTGGAAAAGATCGGGGCGAAGATCTACGAAGGACATTCGGCTGAAAATGTCGGCGACGCGCAGGTTGTCGTTTATTCTTCGGCGGTAAAGGCAGATAACCCGGAAGTTGTCATCGCCCGCGAAAAGAAAATTCCGGTAATTCCCCGTGCCGAGATGCTGGCGGAACTGATGACTTTGAAACCGTATTCTGTCGCAGTTGCGGGATCGCATGGAAAGACTTCGACTACGTCGATGGTCGCGACAGTTCTCGGACACGCCGGCGTCGATCCGACGACTATAGTCGGCGGCGTCGTCGATACGCTCGGTTCGAACGCAAAGCTCGGAACAAGCGACTGGTTCGTTATTGAAGCCGACGAAAGCGACAGGTCGTTTTTGATGCTTAATCCGACGATCGCTGTCGTAACTAACGTCGATCGCGAGCATATGGAATCCTATAAGGGAATGGATGATGTGATGCAGTGTTTTACTGACTTTATCAACAAAGTTCCGTTTTACGGTGCATGTGTACTTTGTCTCGACGATCCGAATGTTCAGTCGATCATCCCGCAGATCAAGCGCCGGCGCGTCACCTACGGGTTTACCGCACAAGCAGATGTCTCGGCAAGAAATATCTCTTACGACGATGGTTTCGGCTCAAGATTCGAGGTAGTGAAAGGAAAGGCATTGCTTGGCGAGATTTCGATGCCAGTTCCCGGAAAGCATAATGTTTACAATGCATTGGCAGCGACCGCCGTCGGTTTGGAACTTGATATTCCCTTCGAGAAAATCGCTGAATCGTTCAAGAAGTTTAAGAACGCAAATCGACGCTTCGAATTTAAAGGCGAATCGCGCGGCATAGTCGTTGTGGACGATTATGGTCATCATCCGACGGAGATTCTCGCAACTCTCGCGGCAGCAAAGAACGGTTCAGGCGGACGCCGCAGCGTCGTGGTTTTTCAACCGCATAGATACACGCGAACTCAGGAGTTAATGGAAGATTTCGCAAGATGTTTTAACAATGCCGATGCGCTTTACATTTTGGATATTTACGCAGCGAGCGAACAGCCGATCGAAGGAGTTTCTGCGGAAGTATTGACGGAAAAGATCAAGGAATTCGGTCATAAGAACGTTCAATATATCGGTGAAATAAACGACGCGGCTGAACGGGTGGTTAAAGATCTTAAGGAAGGAGATCTCGTCATCACGCTTGGTGCGGGAAGTATTACCGGGCTCTCCGAAGAAATTTTGGAAAAGCTGAACTAACACGAGAATCGATTATGGCAGCACGAAAAAGAGCAGCACGAAAACGACCGGCGGCAGCAAAGCGTCGTGTTTCAGGTCCTAAAAGAACGGGTAAAAGCGGCGCGGCGCTAAAGGTGCTGCTTCCGTTGATCTTCATGGTCGGAATTACGGTCGGGCTCGGATTTTTAATATTGATGGGTTACCGCACGGCAACGGCGTCTTCATTTTTCGATGCAAAATCGATCGTGGTCGAAGGCGTCGAACGCGGAAAGCGAAGCGATATTGAAAATATTGTAAATCGCCATTCCGCAAAAAGCGGCGTGTGGAATCTTGATCTCGCAGAAACAAGACGAGACATAGAAGAACTGACGCTTGTAAAATCCGCCGTCGTGTCGCGAATTTTGCCGGACGGCATACGCGTTAACGTGATCGAACGTCAGCCTGTCGCCTTGGTCGAACTTTCGCAGGGCGAACTGTGGGTCGATGAAGAAGCCGTCGTACTTAATCGTTATGAACCGGGCACCGACCGACCTCCATTTTCTCTGAAGGGATGGGACGAATCGAAGACCCTGAATTCGATAGAAGAAAACAGGTCGCGAGTAAAAATGTTCACTGAAATGCTGCAGGAATGGCGTGACTTCGATCTTGTTAAGCGCGTGAAATCCGTTGAGATCAGAGATCTTCGCGATGCAAAGGCGGTGATCATCGATTCCGGTGAACCCGTAACTATATCGCTCGGCGACAAAAATTTTGGAAAAGGTTTGCGCGACGCGCTGAAAGCGGTTGCTAATAAGGGGCGCGAAATTAAATCGTACGATGTTCAGGGTTCTGTGGCACAGCCGCGCGAAAACTAGATGCTTTTGATTGGGGAAATTATTAACAGGTAAATAAAGATGAGTCGTTCAATTCAAGCAGTCGGACTGGATATCGGAACAAGCAAGATTCGCTGCGTGATCGGCGAAGCCGGCGAAAACGGTGTGATGGAGATCGTCGGCATCGGTCAGACAGATTCGCGCGGATTGCGCCGCGGCATTGTGATTACAAGCGATTCCGTTGTCGAATCGGTCAAAAAAGCGGTTGACGAGGCTGAACGCGTCAGCGGATTGGAAGTTCAGGTTGTAAATGTAAATATCTCCGGCGAGCATTTGCAGGGAGAGAACAAAAGCGGCGTCGTCGCGGTTGCCGGTGCCGGGCGCGAGATCACGCGCGACGATGTCGACCGCGCGATAGAATCTGCATGCGCGGTGCAGCTTCCCGCCGGATGGCGCATCGTCGACCGGCTGCCGCAGGAATTTATTATCGACGGTCAGGACGGCATTATCGAACCGGTCGGAATGCACGGTGCGCGGCTCGAAAGCAGAATTCATGTCGTTACGAGCCCCAGCGCGGGCGGGCAAAACATTGTAAAAGCTATTCACCGCGCCGGTCTCGAGATAGAAAATATGATGCTCGACGCACTTGCCGCTGCGACAAGTACTTTGTCCGATAACGATCGCGAATACGGCTGCGCGGTCGTCAATATCGGTTCGGAAGTTACGAGTTTAATGATCTTTAGCCGCGGTGCGGTTCAGCACACCGCTGTTTTTCCGTTCGGCGGAATGCATTTTACAAAAGATATCGCGGTCGGTTTACGCGTTTCGATTCCGGAAGCGGAAAAGATCAAACATCTTTACGGCTGTGTCGCCGGATTTTTGATGAGTGCGGATGAAAAACACGAAGTTATCGAAATAAAACCGGTCGGAAGAAATGAAACGCGTCAGCTGACGAAAGAGATACTTTGCGACATAGTTCAGCCGCGCGCTGTTGAACTCCTTCATCATATTGCGGTCGTCGTTGCGAACTCCGGAGTTCAAATTCCGAGCGGCGTTGTGCTGACAGGCGGCGGATCGATGATCCGCGGAATGGTTGAGATCGCGGAACAGGTTTTTGACGCGCCGACGCGGCTCGGGTTTCTCGATCTGGAATCCTTCGGCGGACTTGCCGAAGAGATACAAACTCCGGATTGGGCGGTCGCCGCCGGATTGGCTTTATCGTCGATGCGGTCGCAAATAAGGGAACAAAATTACGGAGGCAAGTCGCCTTCGAAGAAAGTTGCGGAATGGTTTGAAAGTTTTCGAGAGAAATTTAGATAAATTTAACATTTTGACTGGATTTTTGACCGCAAATCGTTGTATGCTTGTCAGCCAAAGGCACAACATCTTGTTGAATACCGAAAATCTCTCGAAAAAAGCTTAACACTTGATAATTAACCTGAGTTTTCCCAAAAAAATTCGGAAATAGAAGACTACGGACGGACTTCAAAATGAAAAGTAACGGAATAAAAATGTTTATCGACGAACCACCGATAACCGGCGCGCGCATAAAAGTGATCGGTGTCGGCGGCGGCGGCGGAAACGCGGTCAATCACATGATCGAAGCGGGAATTAAGGGTGTAGAATTTATCGTCGCGAACACGGACGTTCAGGCGCTGAATGCGTCAAACGCTCCGATAAAGATTCAGCTCGGGAGCGAATTAACGCGCGGATTGGGCGCGGGCGCCGATCCGCAGGTCGGACGCCAGGCGGCGATCGAAGATACTGAAAAGATCATGGACGTACTCGAAGGTTCGGACATGGTCTTCGTGACGACAGGGCTCGGCGGCGGAACCGGAACGGGCGCAGCGCCTGTAATTGCTGCGCTTGCGATCGAACTCGAAGCCTTAACCGTTGCTGTTGTAACCAAACCGTTCGCCGTGGAAGGCAAGAAGCGGATGCGTCAGGCTGAAGAAGGATTGGCTGAAATGCGCGGCTGCGTCGATACGATAATTACGATACCTAATTCGCGTTTGAAGGATGTTGAAGAAAAAATTTCAGTAATGGACGCGTTTCGTCGCGCCGACGATATTTTGCTTCAGGCAGTTCAGGGAATTTCCGATCTGATCACCGTTCCGGGCATCATCAATCTTGATTTTGCGGATATTAAATCTGTCATGCAGGGAATGGGCGTCGCGCTGATGGGAATCGGGTACGGCACCGGCGAAGGCGCTTCGGTCAGTGCGATGAAATCTGCGATCGAATCCAAACTGCTCGAAGAAAATTCGATAAAAGGTGCGCGCGGAGCATTGATCAATATCACCGGTTCGAAAAATATGCCGCTCGACGAGATAGAAGAAGCGATCTCAATGATCAATGAAGAAGCGGACGAAGATGCGAATATTATTTTCGGTACCGTTTTTGACGAAGATCTGAAAGATCAGGTGAAAGTAACCGTTATCGCGACAGGATTTGATAATGCAGCAGCGGCGGCTTTGCCGGCGAGCGACAATCAATCTGCAGGAAACTACATTCCGAAACCTGCTTTTTCGCCCGGCGATCCGAAACGCGAGGAAGACATCGAAGTTCCGACATTTATCCGGCGGCAAGCCGATTAAATTCCCAACTAAACTCAAAATCGATTTTTTTTGATTGGCGTACCTTATGAAAGATAGAAATCGAAAACCGGATTTCGGGGAAGGAAGAAAGCAGCCGCCGCCGACCGAAACACACGCGGAAAATTATTACTACAAAAAGCAGATAGACGGACGGACGCGGATGACGTTCGTCCTTCACGACGGCGAAGAACTTACGGGCGTTATCGATTGGTACGATCGATCTTCTTTGAAGATAAATCGTGAGAACGGTCCTAAATTGCTGCTTTACAAAAAATATATTAAATATATGTTCAAAGCGGATGACGATAGTTGAGCCGTTTGTTGAACCATTCGGCGCTTCGTAGTAGAGTTATTTTGAGGTTCGGTCGCGAATATCTGAATGTGGATACTCGGCAGACCGGTTTTAGTTTTGGACTTAAATTTACCGCGAATCGGTATCACAATCGGAGATGCCGCCGGAATCGGCGCGGAAATTGTTCTCAAAGCGATTTCCGAACTTCGATCATCGAACATTTACTTCCCGGTAATCATCGGGAACTTGCCGTTTTTGCAGCGAACGGCACAAAATTTAAAACTTGAAATCGAATTTACCGAATATTCGGGAACCCAATCGTCTGCCCAACAGGCAGTAAGCGTATTCAGCTTAGACAATCTCCCTGAAAACTTTGAAATCGGCGTCGATGCTGCCGTAACCGGCAAGGCAGCCGCCGAATATATTGAAACGGCGGTCGACCTTTGGAAAAAAGGATCGATCGACGCCATAGCGACTGCGCCGATCAGCAAACGCGCGATCGCGCTTGGCGGCTACGATTTTCCGGGACACACGGAATTTCTTGCGAAACTTACCGATACGGAAAGGTTCGCAATGAGTTTTTTCGCGGATAAACTCCGCGTTGTATTGCTTTCAACACATGTTTCGCTTATTGATGCGATCGGGCTGGTAAAGACCGAAAAACTGGTCGATCTGATCAGATTTTCGCATCAGACATTGTCGAAACTGTTGATGAAAGACGTCAGGATCGCTGTCGCCGGACTCAATCCGCATGCTTCCGAAAGCGGAATGTTCGGCAACGAAGAGCGGGATGAGATACTGCCGGCTATCGATTATTGCCGTAACGAGCTAAACATCGACGCCAGCGGTCCCTTTTCCCCGGACACGATCTTTTTACGCGCTTTTGGCGGAGAATTTGACGCTGTTGTCGCCTGTTATCACGATCAGGCTACTATCGCGGTTAAATGTCTGTCGTTTGGCGCGTCGGTCAATGTAACGCTCGGACTACCCCTTATCCGAACATCGGTCGATCACGGCACTGCGTTTGACATAGCAGGCGGGAATATTGCCGATCATTCGAGTATGGTCGCCGCGATCAAACTTGCATCGGAACTCGCGGCGAATTAAGGAATATCCGTGATTGTTTGCTACAATGGCATCGGGAAAGTGAACAAGGGAAAAATTGATGAGCGTAGAAAATATCGAAGGCGAAAAAGGTCATATTTTGGTTGCGGACGACGACCCGGCAATTCTTCGTCTCGTTAAAACTATTGTTGAAAAAGAAGGTTATATTGTCGAATCGGCACGCGACGGTAAAGAGGCATATAAACTGCTTCAATCGGGGCAAAAGTTTTCAGCCGCCGTGTTCGATGTTGTAATGCCCTACATTCAGGGGACGGAACTTGTGCGCTATATGCAGTCTGAGAAACAGTTAATGAACATTCCGGTGATCATGATGACGGCGGAGCAAAATCCGCGACTTTCGTCAGACAGTTTTTCCGCCGGTGCCGTTGCGTTCTTGCCCAAACCTTTTACCACGACGCAGCTTCAAGCAATGCTGCGAATGTGTATCCATTCAGGACAATGAAACGGTCGATTCCATCTTGACGTAAAGCCTTTCGAATGATAATTTTCAACCAAATTTGCTTTCCGCGCTTTTCTAAATAAAAAAGGAGCAAACTCTCGTGTCAAAACGCAAGCTTTTATTAGCAGACGATTCGGTAACGATCCAAAAGGTAGTAAATCTCACCTTTGCCGACGAAGGTATCGACGTTATTTCTGTCGGCGACGGAAATTCGGCGATGGAAAAATTCGTCGAATCGACACCGGATCTGGTCATGGTCGATGTGAACATGCCGGGACTCGACGGTTATCGGATCTGCGAAATGATCAAACAGGATGAGGAAACGAAACATGTTCCGGTGATCTTGCTTGTTGGATCGTTCGAGCCGTTCGATGAAAATGAAGCCCGCCGCGTCGGAGCCAATGATTATTTGACGAAGCCCTTTCAATCGATTCGCCAGTTGGTAAATAAAGTTACCGTTCTGCTCAATAGAACGAACGGACAATCTGCGCAAACGTCCGAACCTTCCGCGGTTTCGCAGCCGGAACCGATTCCGCATGCTGTTGACGAAAGTTTCGTGCCGCTCGGCGATGCGGGAATGGACGACGATATGATTCAGGCGAGTCAGATCGGCAGTCTTCCAGTCAGCGATTTCAGTAAACTTGGCGCAAGTGAACAGACAGCTGAAACGCAAGCCGAAGAAGAATCTGATCCAAACAGAACACAAAGCTACACGGCAGAAGAAATTCGCCAGTTCACGCCGGAAACTTCGACAGAAGCTGAAGCAGTTCCGGATGAAGCGGAAAGATCGACCGCGCTTGACGAACAGATGCTTTCGCAGTTTGAGAATGAAATTGCCGAACCGGAGTCTGACATCACTGCCGGCTACAAATTTGATGAAAGAGAATCGGCTGCCGAGCAAGATTTGAACGATTCGGATGCGGATGAAACCGGATTTGAGTTTGTAAATGAGGAGCAGGTCATCTATTCAGACCAGACATCGGCATCGTTTGAGCAATACGATCCGCAAGCGCTTGAGCCGGAGAAAGCCGTCGAGCCTGAATTAGTCGAAGAATCGCCCGAAATGTTTGCGCCGGAACCGGTAAGTTTTGACGCTTCGGAACAGTACAGCGAACCGGTCGAAGAAACTTCTTCTGAAATTGAACCGGACGAGATCGAAGAACCTTTCAAAGCCGATACGATTCAATATTCGCCGGAAGAATATTTCGATTTCCGGCGGTCCGAAAACCAGCAGCCTAACGAGCCCGTGATAGAAGAAAACGTTGAAGATTCATCTTTTTCGAATTTAGCCGATTCATACAGTCCGCCGGTCTTAGTTGAAGATCAACCGAATGGCGCGGTCGAAGACGACTCTGAACGATTTTCCGATAGCTTTGGTCAGCTGCCTGAAGAATATGTTTTCGACTCCTTTAACGAGGAAAAGGCGACAGAAACAGAACCCGCAATAAACGAAGCGGCTTCAGTCGAAGAAGAGCCTGCACCAGATGAATCTTTCCCGGTCGAACACGAACCGGAGGCAGAGTCCGCGGAAACGCCGCAATATTTTGCGGAAGAGAAAACGGAAGACTTTGAAATGCCGAAGGCTGTCTATCATACTGAAGTAAACGAAGCGGCGACAGCTGAGATTATTAGCGAACCGGAGTCGATTCCGGCGTCAGAGGATGAGCCGGAACCTGCCGAAGAAGAACAGCCTAAACCTTCGGAGGAATTTAACGCTCTCGTTTCCGGCAAGGCAAAGAACGAAGCTGTTGAAAATGTTATAGTTTCCGAGTTTGCGCGGCACAGCATAACGCTTTCGAGCGAAGCGGTCGAAACGATCGCCGCGCGCATCGCAGATAAAATTTCCGAAAAGATAGTGCAGCAGCTTGCGGCAGATGTCGTGACCGATCTAGCCGATCTGATCGTCGACCGGATGGAACAGCGAAAACTCGAGTAAAGACCTTTTTATAAACAAATTTACAGCGGTTGGTTTTCGTGTTCGGATGAAAACTGACCGTTTTTATTTTAGAATCAAAAACTTGAAAATTTGCGAGCGGCACAGCTCAAAAATAATTATCACTTATTAATTATCAATTATTAATTATTTGACAATCCCAAATCGATTGAACGTTAATATGGAATTATCAACCCAATACGACCCGAAAGAAGCTGAAAAAGATCACTACGAACGCTGGGAAAAAAGCGGATGTTTCGCGCCCGAGGTCAACGAAGACCCGACTGCGGATACTTATTCGATCGTCATTCCGCCGCCGAACGTAACCGGAAGCCTGCATATGGGGCACGCGCTGCAGCATACTTTGATGGATGTTTTGACGCGCCGCAAACGCATGCAGGGTTTTCGCACGCTGTTTCTGGTCGGCGTCGATCATGCGGGAATTTCCACGCAGCTGATGGTTACGCGCAAGCTCTGGGAAGAGGAAAAGAAAACTCCGCAGGATATTGGGCGCGAAGCATTTGTCGCGAAGGTTTGGGATTGGAAAACGAAATACGGCGGCGAGATAACCGCGCAGATGCGCCGCGAAGGCATTTCCGTCGATTGGTCGCGTGAACGGTTTACGATGGATGAAAGTCTTTCAAAAGCCGTCAGAAACGTTTTTGTAAAGCTTTACGAAGACGGGCAGATCTATCGCGGAGCGCGAATCGTGAACTGGTGCCCGAAAGACAAGACAGTTCTTTCCGACCTTGAGGTCGAAGACAAGGAGAAAAAAGACGGCAAACTTTATTATTTAAAATATCCCGTAAATGAGGCAGAAACGCGACCGCTAGGGAGCGTGCACGATTCAAAGGCAGAAACGCGACCGCTAGGGAGCGTGCCAAACTCCGCTTCGGACAATATAGAGAGCGCAGAAACGCGACCGCTAGGGAGCGTGCCAAACTCCGCCTCGGACGGGATGTTGAGCGCAGAAACGCTCACAGTAGCCACAACCCGCCCCGAAACAATGCTCGGCGACACCGCGGTTGCCGTCAATCCGAATGATGAAAGATACAAACATCTCATCGGAAAAACGATAAAACTTCCGTTGACCAACCGTGAGATCCCGATCATTGCAGACGAATACGTCGAATCCGAATTCGGTACAGGTGCGGTCAAGATAACGCCCGCGCATGATCCGAACGATTACGAAATGGGTCTGCGGCACGATCTGCCTCAGCTTACCGTGATGAATCTCGACGCGACGATGAACGAAGCTGCAGGAGCGGAGTTTAACGGTCTCGACCGTTTAAAAGCCCGCGAAAAAGTCGTCGAAAAATTTGAAGAATTGGGACTGCTCGAAAAGATCGACGATCATGAAATGGTTCTCCCCGTTTGCGAACGCTGCAAAACGGTCGTCGAAACTCTCATTTCCGAACAATGGTGGGTTCGCATGGAAGAAATGCGCGATCTCGCTTTAAATTTAATGAAGGAAACCGGTTTTCCGCATTTCACTCCGAAGAATCCGCATGCAAAAGTTTATACCGATTGGCTCGAAAACCTGCGCGATTGGACCATTTCGCGGCAGCTCTGGTGGGGACATCAGATTCCCGCCTGGTACGACGAAGCGGGCAAAGTTTACGTCGCGCGCACGAAAGAAGAAGCCGCTGCCCAAGCCGGGACCGACAAATTAACGCAGGAAGAAGACGTTTTGGACACTTGGTTCTCATCATGGCTCTGGTCTTTTTCGACCTTGGGATGGAACGGTGAAACTACGGAAACAGAAGATCTTACAAAATTTCATCCAACAAGCGTTTTAGTGTCGGGACGCGACATCATCTATCTCTGGATCTCGCGAATGGTCATGTCGTCGATGAAATTTTTGGACGAGCGCCCGTTCGACGATGTTTACATTACGGGAACGGTTCTGGACAAAAACGGTCAGCGAATGTCGAAGACTAAGGGCAACGGCATAGATCCGCTCGATGTTTTCGACAAATACGGCGTCGACGCCACGCGCATGACGCTTGCGGGATCGTCGACGGGAGCCGATTTCGCCTGGCGCGACGAACGCGTCGAATCTTTCCGCAATTTTGCCAATAAGATCTGGAACGCGACGCGCTTTTGTCTGATGAATTCCGAAGGCGCAAGTGTCGATCATTCAAATTTAATGGATCGCGAATCGTTTACGATCGCCGATAAATGGATCGTTTCAAAACTCAACCGCACTGCTATCGAGGTGAACCGCGCGCTCGATAATTATTCGTTTCACGAAGCCGTACAGCTGCTCTATCATTTTTTCTGGGACGATTTCTGCGATTGGTATATCGAACTCGTCAAAGACGAGATCACCGATTCCGATGGCAGAAACGCGACCGCAAGGGAGCGTGCCGACACTCCGCCCTCGAGCCTCCGCGCAGGCATCGCCCGCACCCGCATCATCACTATTCTCGAGATCGCTCTAAGAATGCTTCACCCGTTCATGCCGTACCTGACCGAAGAGCTCTGGCAAAAGCTTCCGGGAACGGACAGCGGACTGCATCATGACGCATATAAAAACGCCGGCGCGACCATTATGCTGGCAAGTTTTCCGCCCGGCGACAAAGCGGCGATTGATGAAAAAGCCGAAAACGAAATGCAGCTCGTCATCGAACTGATCACAAAGATTCGCAACATACGCGCGGAAATGCGTATAAAATCGTCGGAATTTTTCGACGTTCACATTGCCGCCGGCGATCGCGCGAGCGCAATTTTCCGTGCAAATGAAGCACAGATCCTCAAACTCGCGCGCGCCAAATCTCTGAACATTTCCGGCGAACTAAATGTTCCGAAAGCCTCCGCCAAAGCCGTCCTGACCGACGGCACCGGCATCGCCGTCCCGCTCGAAGGTCTCATCGATTTCGAAATGGAACGGACGCGCCTCTCCGCGCAGATAAACAATCTAAACAACGAAGGCGACAAACTAAAAAAACAGCTCGCAAACGAAAATTTCGTTACCAAAGCGCCCGCGGAAAAGGTCGAAGCCCTGCGCGAAAGAGTGGCGGAGATAGATACTCAGCTGAATGCTCTGAATGAAAATTTGGCAGCGTTGAACTAAATAGATGAGGCGCAGCCTCAGTAAATTTAATTTGAACCTTTCGGAAAGTCGGAGACTTTCCGCACCGGTTTTGATGACCAAGCTTCATCTGTTACATCAAATGGTGCGGAATGTTGAATTAAATGGCGCGGAAGGTCGATGACCTTCCGACTGCTAATTTAATCCAAGGAAGTCTTCGCCATCCGCCGTAATCGCCATTGACCTGCCGAGTGTTTTTATAGTATTCAATGGTGCGGAAGGTCTATGACCTTCCGTCGAGAGATTTCTGAGTCGACATCATTCTGTTAACTTTGACCGAAAACCTAAAACCTTTACAATAGTCAAAATTATCTACTCCTAGTTTTTACAGAAAGTTTTTAAGACGTCATTCTAAGACGTTTCCGGGAACACTCATATGTCAGAACAAAACGATCTAATGGATGTCAAAGAAGCGAGCGTTTGGGCGTCCAGCTATATAGGCAAAAACATAACACCCTCAAACATCTCTTATCTAATAACTTATGGGCGTGTGAAAAAACGCGGTTTAGAAGGGAACGTGGCAGTTGCAAAGCAGGATCTGATCGCATATTACAAAGGATCTAAGCGAGAAGTCGAATGGAAAAAACAACTTGGTGATGACCTAAATTGGGCGCTTTCATTCGAGCAATATAAAGAATCAGAAACTACGAAGCACGTTCATCGTCTTCATCCATACAAAGGCAAATTCATTCCACAACTTGTCGAATATTTTTTGGATGACCACACGGATAAGTTTAAGACAGAAACATTCTTTAAGCCCGGCGATATTGTCCTAGATCCCTTTTGTGGAAGCGGAACAACGCTTGTACAAGCTAACGAATTGGGTATTCATGCCATCGGCGTCGATGTTTCTAAGTTCAACTGCTTGATCTCAAACATAAAGGTGAACGAAGTCGATTTCTCCGACCTTCAAGCCCAAATCAATTCCATATCAATAGCCCTTCGACGATTCGTCCAGGGAGGTCGGCATATTGAGTTTGAGTCGCGTCTTTTAGAGATACTCAACAGGTATAACTCCGAGTTCTTTCCTTCTCCAGAATTTAAGATCTGGCTTCGAAACAAAAAGATTGACGAAAAAACTTACACGGAGAAGCACGAAAAAATCGTTATCGAAAAATTCAACGCGCTTGTCGCCGAGTTTTCTTTGAAGGTCGTTCAAGATTCATCTTCTCGTTTTCTTGATAAATGGTACCTCGCGCCGGTCAGGGAAGAAATTGACTTAGTTGCCGATGAGATAAGTAAAGTTGAAGATCCGCATACCCGAGATTTATTAACCGTAATTCTTAGCCGGACAATCAGGAGCTGCCGAGCAACAACACATGCTGATTTGGCAACTTTGATAGATCCGGTCACGACCACGTACTACTGTCGGAAACACGGAAAAATTTGTAAACCTCTTTTTTCGATCGTTACGTGGTGGGAACGATACTGTAAAGATACTTTCGGTCGTCTCAAGTACTTTTCAAAGCTTAAAACAGACACCAATCAAATCTGCTTAAACGGTAATTCAGAGTCGATTAATATTTTTGGAGAACTCAAAAAGAAAAACAAACCGTTTGCTGAGCTGGCTAAAAAACAGAAGATTCGTGGTATATTCTCCAGTCCACCATATGTCGGTTTGATCGATTACCATGAACAGCACGCCTACGCCTACGATCTTTTCGGTTTTGAGCGCAAAGACGAACAGGAAATCGGCGCGATGCACAAACGCCAGTCCAAACAAGCCCAAGCCGATTATGTTAAAGGCATATCGAATGTCTTGAACAATTGCAAAAAATACCTAGTTGAAGATTTTGACATATTTCTGGTCGCCAACGATAAGTTCGGTCTATACCCGCAGGTCGCTGAAAACGCCCGGATGCGAATTGTCAATCAATTTAAACGACCAGTTTTAAATCGAACTGAGAAGGATAAGCAAGCTTACTCAGAAATAATTTTTCACCTTAAACGAGAAAAATAAATATGAGCAGATTAGATCAAAAAATAAGTGATTTCGTCGAAAAACATTTTCCTGACTTAGATTATGAGACCCTGCTTGGCGGAAACGCTGGATCCGATGAGCAACGAAGGGCATTAAATTATGAATACTTCGTGAATGCAATTGAAGTTTACAACATCAAACGAAGCATTGATCCCGAAGACGCAAAACGACTATCAACAGGAAATACTCAAGGTATTGATAGTGTCTACTTATTATTGAATGGGGCGTTCTTCTACATCCCGGACAAGGATGAGACAAGCGATTATATAGAGTGGACTACAGATTTTGATGATTTCTGCAAAGAGCATGCATTGATTGAAGCAACTTTTGTATTTGTTCAATCGAAATCGAAAGCAACAAATTTAGGGAATTTCAATGTTTTTTGTAATGCTGTATATGACATTTTTAATGAAAGTGAGAACCCGTTGAAGGGAAATCCGAAGATTCAAACATTGCTTGATTGTTATTCAAAAATAAGCGCTATTAAGGGTAGCAAAATAAATTTGGACTTAAAATTTTGCGCGATAAACAAAGATTTGCGCCAAATGAATGAGCTAAAAGTAAATTGGGAAAAAGAAATAAAAAAACAAAAGGAAGAACTTAAATCCACAAAATTTGATGGCGTAGAGATTTTATTCCGATCTGGACAAGATTACGAGAAAAAGCTTGACGCATATAATTCCCCAAATAAAAGAAAATATGAGGTTGGCAAGATCACGCAAAGATTTATTGAGTATGAGGATAATAACACTGTTTGCTATTTAGGTTTACTAACCTTGAAAGATATCATTGCGCTTCTCAAAAATGACGACGACAATCTAGATTCTAACGTGTTTTTTGACAATATCCGATATTATGAAGGGAGTACTCCGATAAACTCAAGAATTGAAAAGAGTTTGAATTCCAGCGCAAACATATTTCACGCACTACACAACGGTATTATAATTACCGCAAGTCAAAAACATTACAATAAAGAAAGTGGCAACCTAGAGATCGAAGCTTTTTCTGTTGTTAATGGCTGTCAGACGTGTAATATTATTTGGAATTGGTACGAGAAAAATTCTAAAACTGAAGAAGATCTTGAAAAATACAAAATTCCGGCAAAAATAATCATCACTGAAAATTCGGAATTACGAAGTCAGATTACAGAAGCTGCAAATTCTCAGAATGTTATTAAATCAATCCAATTAATCTCAATATCTGACAATGCAAAGATGTTACAAAAACAGTTTGCTGACCTTAGGTTAGATAAAAGACAGGAACAACTTATTTACGAGCGATTATCCAATCAATATCCGGACGAAAGAGATTATTTAAAGGTTACAACTGAAATTGTTTTTCGAGCATTCTATTCTTCTTTTGGGAAAGAACCTCATCAAGTTGCAAGGTCATACGGTAAATACCTTGAATTAAAATTAAAAGAGATTGATTTTCTTGGCGATGATAGAAATCAAATTCCAAAATATGATGTAGATACATATTTGCTATCGTCACTTGCCTTTAACTACTTGTTGCGTTTTTTGCTTTCCCAATATAAGTCTATTTACAGTCTACGACATCATTTATTGCTGCTAATTTTTATTAGTTTAGATAAAGATTTTTATGAATCGCCCATTCCAAAAAAACTCAACGAAGACTTTTCCGAAAGCGTGATTAAAACGGTTGACGATAAAAAGGAATTTGAGGAATTGTGCTCGAAAATATTCCGTATTGTGATTTCAAAAATGGACTTTATAGTTGATAATTCCAATAAGGCAAAACCCAAAGTTATTCCAAAATCGTACTATACAGAAGAAAATACTAAGAAAATGATAGAGGTTTTTAAGTCAGAATTTTATCCAAACGATGCTTCCGCCAAAACTAATAGCTAATATCGAAAATGTGCTGCGAACGGCTTTGAGAAATAAATTTCTTAAATACAAGCCCGAACCTGCCGCGATGCCTTTTCATACACGTTTGCTCGGCAAAGACCGTTTAGCCTTGTACTCGTTTATTCATTCTTTGAATACGAATTTCGGTACGACGGTGTTCGAACCTGTAGCGGTCGCACTTGCTAAATCGAATTTTGCGGATGCGCAAGCACAAATCAAAGCGGGCGAACATATCAGCAGTGAAGCGTTTCTAGTCATTCAAGAGATTATGACAGATTTGACAGCGGCAAAGGGGACGCCGGACAAACCTGCCGAGATTGAACGGATCAGAAAAGTTTGTCGAAGCGGAAACATGATCCCTGCAAGACCGACAAAAATCGATCTCATGGTCAGATCAACGGACGGTGAAACATTTATATTCGACATCAAAACCGCAAAGCCGAACGCAGGGGCATTCAAGGAATTTAAACGAACACTTTTGGAATGGATCGCAGCCGTTTTAGCGCACAACCCCAAAGCTAATGTGCAAACTTTAATCGCCATTCCATATAATCCTCAAGCACCTGAGCCTTACACCCGTTGGACTATGAGAGGAATGTTAGATCTTGATCATGAATTGAAGGTAGCCGAAGAGTTTTGGGATTTTCTCGGTGGAGAGGGCGCATATGAGTCGCTTTTAGGCTGTTTCGAAAGGGTCGGAATCGAATTGCGGGATGAAATAGACGAATACTTTTCAAGATTTAGGGCGGTCGCAGAAAAAACTGTTGACAATGCTTAAGCATTTCGCTAAATTCTTTTCGTCGCACATTTTAGGGGTTTTCTTACAGTTCGGATATTCGTTTTCGGTATTGAAAACTGCACCGGTTTCCAAATGAGTTTTCGCGGTGCGGTTTATTCTCAAGATGCCGGTTCATACAGCGGATTCTCGGTTTAGCAAAAGGACTCAAACGCTCAGGCTCAAGTTTTCACAATAGATCAAAAAACACCTGACCGCCGCCGGTTTCGGGGTTACCTTCCGGCACAGATCCCTTGCCTTAAGAACGCCATTTCTCCAACCCATCGAAAACTCTCAAATAAAAAAGACAATGAGTGAAACAGGTCATGCCATAAATGTCGAAAGTCTCAAGACGGCACGCGATTTTGCCGTTAGCTGGAAGGCGAAATATCAGCCTTCGAATCCGATCATCGCGGTGCAAAGCATGAACGATGCGATAGCCGCCGCCGAACCCGCGCTTGATAATGTTATTGCCGCGAAAACGCCTTACCGCAATGCGACTGCCGCCGCACAGGACGCGTTCGATCCGCTGAACCAGCTGACATCGTGAATAATGATGACGTTGAAGACTTCAGGTGTGCCGCGATCCATCATCGACTTCCGGTTTTTCGTACCGAAAAATATAAATTTATCTGCTGCAAGGCGTTTGCAGAAGCTGCGAGTTCGGGAAAGTTTAAGATTTTGGCGTATGTTCTAATGCCGGATCACGCCCATCTGATAACAAACGGCGATCAGCCCGTCGGAAAAATTTTACGGTTTCTAAAAGGAGTTTCTGCGCGTCGGATCGTTGACGAACTTAAGCTTCAGGAGGCATTTTCCTCGCTAAAAAAGCTTCAGGTTGGTAGCAAGCAAAGAAACTACAAATATTCGGTATGGCAGCATAATTCTAATTCGCGCATGATCTTCGACGATGCAGGTTTCAAGGCTCGTGCACACTACATCCATGAAAATCCTCTCAAAGAAAGACTGGTCGCAGCGCCGGACGCCTATTTATTTTCAAGTGTAAGAATTTGGAAAGGAAATCCGCTCGAAACCGAACCGCTGAATATCGATTTATAAACAATGAACTGCATCTCGTTTGCATTTCCATTTCGACCCTGACTGCGATAATGCGGGCAATGCGACATTTCGCTCTCAATTACTTATAATAGCCTTTCATTCAAATTGCCCGAATTAATATCCTATGTCTTTCCCCGAGCGAGAAGAAAAATTAGATTCTAAACGTGCGAAAACTTCTCGAAAACCCAAAAAGAAAAGGAAGTTTGACCGGTCGATCATAGAAGGGTCTTTGCCGAAAGGCGTTTGGAAACTGGCTTATCCGACGATTCTGGCGAATATTTTCGGCGGTCTGCAGGGGTTGGTCGATCATATTGTTGTCGGAAACGTTATCGGGACGGTCGGCAACGCAGCGATCGGCGTCAGTTCGCAGATCTTTCTGGTCGTCGTAGTTTTTATCGCGTCGATCTTTACGGGAATGAGCATTTTGGTCGCTCGATTTGCCGGCGCCGGCGAGGAAGACAAGGTAAACCGGACGGTTTATCAGGGATTTATAACGGCGATGTTCATTGCCGTCGCGCTGATCGCGCCGATCGGATATTTCGCTGCGCCGATTCTGCTCGATATTGTTAATGCCGAACCGGCGGTTCAAATGGAAGCGCTGCCTTATCTGAGGATTATGTTTCTCTTCAGCTTCGGAATGATGATCTTTTTTATGCTTGGCGGCGCACTGCGTTCCGCCGGCGACGCAAAGACTCCGATGGTGCTCGGCATCGTCATGACGCTGATGAATATCGTCTTCAGCATTATTTTGATCAGCGGTCTTGGCGCGATCCCTTCGTTCGGAACGATGGGCGCGGCGATGGGAACCTGTATCGCGTCGGGTTTGGTCGCGATCTATGCATTTATCAAATTATGGGGCGGCGGATGGGTCGTTTCTCTGCGAAATTCGGGCGGTTACGCGCCGGATTGGAGCGTCATTCGAAAGCTGTTCAATTTCGGTTTGCCGGCGGGCTTTCAGGGAATCGCTATGAACGTCGGCGGCGTTATGATGCTTGCGTTTGTCGGCTCGCTTGCCGAAAGCGCCGCGGCTCAGGCGGCTTATTCGGTTTCGTACGGTCAGCTGTTTTCTCTGGTTACCTGGACGTCGGTCGGTTTAATGGGCGCGACCGCGGCGATGGCGGGGCAAAATCTCGGCGCGGGTCAGCCTGACCGCGCGATGGCGGCGGTGCATACCGCGGCGAAATTCGGTTTGATCGGTTCGTCGTTCGTCGGATTCTTTTTCTTCTTTTTTCCCGGTTACCTTCTTGCCGTTTTTGGAATGGACGATCCCGTCGCGGTCGAACTCGGTGTCGAACTTCTAAGAGTTTTGAGCATTTCCGGCGTGTTCGTCTCCGTCGCGCTGACGTACACCGGCGGTTTGCAGGGCACCGGCGACACGAAAAGTCCGCTTTACATTTCAATTGTTTCTCAAGTTATCATTCCGCTCGGCATTTGTTTTGCGCTGCAGCAAACTGTCGGATTGCGCCCGATGCATATCTGGCTGGCAATTCTCGCCGGACATTTTACGCGCTGCATGCTCAGCATTATTAAATTTAGACAGGGAAATTGGCAGCATATCAAGGTCGATATCGAAACGACGGTTACGTAAATCTGGCGTTTCGACGCGGGATGATTTAACCTGGCGTCAATTTTCGTGCTAACTTTTACCACATGAATCAACTTGATTATGGAGAAATTCTCGCGGCGATCGGCGAGTTTTTGGCAGAAGACATTGGACGCGGCGATATTACAACGCGTTCGACCGTTCCGCGCGATGTTCGCGGACAGGGAAACTTTCTTGCAAAAGAAGATCTTGTCATTTGCGGTCTTGCAGTTGCGGAAGCTGTTTTTATACATCTCGATGAAGAAAATCCCGAGATCGAAACGAATTATCATGACGGCGACGCGGTCGAAAAGGGAACGATATTCGGAAGTTTGAAAGGTTACGCCGATGTTTTATTGACGGGCGAACGCGTCGCGCTTAATCTTTTGCAGCGGATGTCCGGCGTTGCGACAGAAACGCGAAAATATGTCAAAGCCGTCGAAGGAACAGGCGCGATTATCGTCGATACTCGCAAAACAACGCCGGGGCTTCGAATGCTTGAAAAATACGCAGTAACGGTCGGCGGAGCAAAAAATCACCGCTTTGGACTCGACGACGGAGTTTTGATCAAAGATAACCATATCGCGCTTGCCGGCGGCATAACCGAAGCCGTTACTGCCGCGAAAAAACAGGTCGGACATCTGCATAAAATAGAGGTTGAAATATCCAATTGGGCGCAACTTCGAGAAGCGGTCATGTCCGGCGCGGACATCATCATGCTCGATAATCAAACTCCGGAAGAATCTGAAAAACTTGTCGAAATGGCGCGCGATCTCAATCCGAACATCATCATCGAATCTTCCGGCGGCATGAATCTCGACACGGTTCGAAGCTTTGCGGAAGCAGGCGTCGATCTGATATCGGTCGGACGCCTGACGCATTCGGCAAAGGCTGTCGATATTAGTTTTAAGATCAAGGCGATCTAAGATCGATTCGCTATTATGAAAAAGAAATTGATCATTGCACTGATAATTATAGTTGTCGCTGTCGGCGCGGTTATGGTTACATCTCGAGTGTTTTTCCCCGACAACATTGCCGAAACCACACCGACCGGACAGCCGAAGGGATTGGTAACGCGATATTATGTAGCCGATCCGGCTGCAGCCGGAAAAACGGCGGCAGAGATCGTGCCGCAATTATCCAGCTGGGGAAGCAGTTGGAAACTGGTTGAAAACCGAATCGAAGGAAATAAAGCCGTGATAAAAGCCGAGGTTCCGGTCGTGTTTTTTACCGACGATCTTGAGGTAACGATAGCTGCGATGGACAATTCGGATTCGGTAAAGGTCGATGTTCGTTCAAAGTCGCGCGTCGGAAAAAGCGATTTTGGCGAAAACAAACGGCATGTCGAAAAATTTCTAAACGCGATGGACGCGCGCTTCGAAAAGCGATAGATCAAGTCGATTCATGCGGAATTTCGTGTTCGGTAAACTCCAGCATCTCGTCGGACGCCTTGAGGAAAGGCGCAAACCAGATAAATGCGGTAAAAAGTATCAGCGAGATCGTACAGGCAATTCCGCCTTCAATTCCATAACCCGCACCGGTCAGCCAAGCCGGACCGTGGTCGATCTCGAGTAAAAGCGGTGCATTTGAAATCTCGGTCATACCGCTGACCTCAATTCCAAAGAAAGATCCCTGCATCCAATTCCAGAAAAAATGCAGCCCGAATGCGAACCAGAGCGTGCGCGTTTTTAAGTATGCGGCGCTAAATAAAACGCCCGCGATCATTGTGTTGGCGGTTGAAATAAAGTTCGCGTCCGGATTGCCGAGGTGAACCAGTCCGAAGAATATGGATGTCATTGCAACCGCAAACCACTGAAGCCCGGCGCGCGTAAATGTCTGCAGCATGTAACCGCGAAAAAGCGCTTCTTCATAGGCGGCGGCAAATCCGAAAATTACAAAAGAAATTCCCAAAGACGCGAAAATTTCGTTTCCGCTTGCCGTGTTGTTAACAGAAAATCGCAAACCGCCGAAAATTGCCGCGATCAAAACAGCCAGCGAAACTGCCGCCGCGCCGAATATAAGACCGAGAGTCAGATCTTTTAGCCAATTTTCAGTAAACCAGGCGCCAAGCGCCCGAAACGGGAGCGATTCCAGAAAGCGTCCGGCGATCCAGCCCGCGGTCAGCGCCGCGGCAAGCGATGTAAAGCTGGCGACGGCGATACTCAAAAAACCGTAAGTCGTTTGTCCGACAGGCAATCCGCCGATCAGGCTTAAAGATATTATCTGAAATAGAAGCGCAAAAAAAAGAACCAGCAGAACGAAAATCGCAAACCGCCATCCGCTGCGGAGCCGGTTGAAATTATTAAAAAAAACGGTCTGAATATTCATTTGAAAACGCGGGCGGGAACTGTCTGTGAATATCTGAACATTATGATAAACTTTGCCAAAACGCAACCAGGTCGATTTGCACGCGCTAAGTGCGCAAGATCCATTAACTTAACGACCTAATTTTTCAAAAAGACCGATGAACGACAGTGCTGAAAAGGAACCGAAAAAAAGAAATCCGCCATGGCTGATCGGGCTGATCGTTTTGGTTTCATTTACGCTTTTGATCCTGCTGCAGTCGTCCAATCTTTGGAAAAATCTCGCCGTCGAATCTGCAAGCGATACGCTTTTGCTTTACGCGCTATCGTCGCTAAATTTTTTCGCTCTCGTGATCTTCGGATTTATCTTTATCCGAAGCATTTTGAAACTTGTTCGCGAACGCCGCGCGCTTCAGCTCGGGTCAAAGATAAAAACCCGTCTGCTGCTTTATTTTGTGGCGATCAGCATTCTTCCGATCGTTGCGATGGCGGTTTTTTCATATCTTTTTATGAACCGCGCGATCGAACGGTGGTTTACGCAAATTCCGGAAAATGTCGCACGCGAAGCACGGCTCGTTCAGGAACAGGCGATAATCGATCGAAATCATCGGCTGAACGACATTGCCTCGCTGATGGTCGTAACGCTTGCCGGGCGGGTACCCGAAGGCGAGGAACTCGATCGTTTGGCAAAAGCCGCAAATCTGACACGAATTGAAATTCTGTCCGAACGCGGCGAGGTGCTCAGCGAAACCAAACAGGAACTTGATCCGTCGCAGCGCGAGGAATTGGAAAAAACGCTTACGCTGCTTCGGCAGAATAAATTTTTTGATCCGTCGCTTTCGGACGGGCGCGGTTACGATGCGGCGACGGCGCGCTTTCCCGACGGAAAATTGCTGGTTGTCGTGCCGGATCTTCGACCGAATGAAAACGTTTCACAGCTTGTCGACAGTTCGCTGCGGGAATTTGACCGGCTGAAGGAAAAGCAGATCACAATTCGTCAGATCGGGTTTTTGACGCTCGGCGTTCTTACTTTTCTGCTGATTTTTGCATCATCCTGGACGGCGTTTTATGTCGCGAAAGGATTGACGCGACCGATTCGCGCGCTGGCAGAAGGTGCTGACGAAATCGCGCGCGGAAATCTTTCGCATCGCGTAGAAATTTTGGCAGAAGACGAACTTGCGATGCTTGTCGAGGCGTTCAATCAAATGTCGGAAACGCTGGTCAAAAATTCGCAGGAATTGCGCGAACGGCGGAAATATATCGAAACTGTTCTGCAATCGTTATCGACCGGCGTGATCTCGGTCGACAGCGAAAACCGCGTGATGACGATAAACAAAGCCGCGGTCCAGATGTTCAAACTCGATGGAGCGGCGTTTGAAAATCTTTCTCTGGAAGGCTTGGTCAGTAAAGAAAATTTCACAGTTTTGGAACGCGTCATCAACCGCGCAAAGCGGACCGGACGCGCGGGCGAACAGACAATTTTGCACTCCGACCCGCCGGACGCCGGTGCGGCGGTGGAAAATATTCCTGTTGCATTAAGCGCGGCGTCGTTAGCGCTTGGAAACGCAGAATCGCCCGGCGTGGTTCTGGTTGTCGAAGATCTTTCCGAACTCATTGCCGCGCAGCGAGCGTCGGCTTGGCAGGAAGTTGCACGGCGAATGGCACATGAGATAAAAAATCCTCTGACACCGATCCAGCTTTCGGCTGAACGAATCGTTAAGAATTTTAATAAAGAATTAGGTAATCCCGATAACGGAAAATCCGTCAACGGTCAGCTCGGGAAAGTTGTAAAGGAAAGCACCGACACGATCCTGCGCGAAGTAAGTTCGCTAAAATCGATGGTCGACGAATTTTCGCGTTACGCCCGTCTGCCGAGCACACAGCTTGAAAGCGGCGATCTAAATTCGACTGTTCAGAATGTGGTGACGCTGTACCATGACCGTGGCGTTTCGATCGAAACGGATTTTGCGAGCAAGCTGCCGGAAATACCGATCGATGAAGAACAGATCAAACGCGTTTTTGTGAACTTGATCGAAAACTCGATCGAGGCGTTTCGCCACGATCAGGTCGATAAAAAGATCTTTGTCAAGACGCTTTACGATCCGGCAAGATCCGTCATTGTCGCTCAGGTCGCCGACAACGGGGACGGCGTTCCGCCAAAAGATTTTCCAAAGGTTTTTCAGCCATATTTTTCGACCAAGGGTCGCGGCAGCGGATTGGGTCTGGCGATCGTACAGAGAATAATTTTCGAACACGGCGGAAAAATTTATGTAGGTTCCAACGCACCGAACGGCGCAAAATTCACGATCGAACTTCCGGTGATTTCCGCTTGAAAAAACAGCACGCTTCGCCTTTTCCGTTCGAAAATCTTAAACTGTTTGTCTGGTTTGATTTCGACGCTGTTCCAAAAACGATCTTGTCCGAAGTTTGTTCACTATGATTCGTAAAATTTCCAACCTCGTAAAATGGGGATTGATCCTTGGCAAAGAGCCGCAGAACTTTCTTGGCGCAAAATGGATTCCGGCATTTTTAGACCGGATTCCCGATGGAAAAAAGCAGAAATGGGCGCTTCGCATTTTAAACTTAAGCCCGCATTATTTTCTTGACCGCGATGAGCCGCAGTATGCGGGAATGTCGACGGATGAATATCTGAAAACGGCATTCGCAAACGGAAGAATTGCGCGCGAAGAGATCTACGATCAGGTGTTTAAGGAATATTTAAACGAAGACGACATCGTGCTGGAATACGGTTGCGGTCCGGGTTATGTCGCGAAAGCCGTTGCTCCGCATGTTCGAAAGCTTTACGCGTGCGACATTTCCCCGGGTGCGATCGCCTGCGCAAAGATCTTAAATAATTCCGAGAACATCGAATATATCTTAGCCGACGAAGCGGGGCTGTCAGCGATCTCCGACTCAACGCTCGATGCAGTTTGCAGTTTCGCCGTCATCCAGCATTTGACCGACGAGGTTTTTGAGATCGTGCTTGAAAATTGTCGAAAAAAGCTGAAACAGGGAGGTCGTCTCGTCTTTCACGTTCAGCTTGAAGATGACGTTTGGAAACCGGAAGAAGAATGGAAAAACGATAAGTCATTCTACGGCAAAGTTAAGTTCAAATACGGCTTGCATTGTTTCGGCAGAACACGCGAGCGCCACAGGGAAATTGTTGAAAGACACGGATTTGAGAATGTCGAGTTCAAAAGTTTGCTTAGTCTTGGGAACAAGAATTCTTCCGATGCCGATTCGCAATTTTTAATGACGGCAACCAAATCTTAGAAAGTTTTATGAAGCTCAATTCGATACTCATCGTTGACGACGAACGCGGCATTCGCGAAACGCTATCCGGCGTTTTGGAAGATGAAGGTTTTCGCGTTGAAACGGTTGAATCGGGCGAAGAATGTTTGAAGATCGCGCAATCGACCGATTTCGGCTGTATTTTGCTGGATATCTGGCTGCCGGGAATTGACGGTTTGGAAACGCTCGAACGTTTGCGCGCAAACGGCGTCGCGGCGCCGGTGATCATGATCTCGGGGCACGGAAATATAGAAACCGCCGTTAATGCAACAAAACTCGGTGCGTATGATTTTATCGAAAAGCCGCTATCGCTTGAAAAAACGATACTTACGGTGCGAAATGCGCTCCGGACGCGCGAACTCGAGATTTTGAACGAACAGCTCGTCGAAACGCTGAATCAGGAATACAAAATGATTGGCGATTCGGTCGGAATGCGTGCGCTTCGGAAACAGATCTCGATCGTCGCGCCGACGGATGGTCGCGTTTTGATCTCCGGCGAATCGGGAACCGGCAAAGAACTGGTCGCACGCGCGATCCAT
Source organism: Pyrinomonadaceae bacterium (assembly GCA_026129865.1). GTDB lineage: Bacteria > Acidobacteriota > Blastocatellia > Pyrinomonadales > Pyrinomonadaceae > JAHCHG01. The sequence goes on along the minus strand of JAHCHG010000002.1, from coordinate 157,864 downwards.
GCGCAGTCAAAGCGCAAAAACGCGGCGTTCGTAGAGATCAATTCTGCCGCGATACCGGAAGAATTGGTCGAATCGGAACTGTTCGGATATGCCAAAGGCGCATTTTCCGGCGCGGTTAAAGCGAAAAAAGGAAAGTTTGAGGTTGCTGATTCGGGGACGCTATTTTTGGACGAGATCGGCGATATGTCGCCGCGGGTTCAGGCAAAGATCCTTCGAGTTTTGGAAGAGAGCCGCTTCGAGCCGGTCGGCAGTAATAAGCTGATCGAAACAGACGTTCGCGTTATTTCTGCGACCAATAAACCGCTGTCCGAATTGATCGAAAGCGGCGATTTTCGAGCCGATCTTTTTTACCGTCTAAACGTTATTCCGTTTCAAATTCCGCCGCTGCGCGAACGTCTTGAAGACATTCCGCAGCTTGCCGAACATTTTAATCAAAAATTTTCACTCGAATACGGAAAAAAACCGAAGAAATTCACCGAAGACGCTATTGCCGCGCTGCAAAATTACAGCTGGCTCGGAAACGTCCGCGAATTGCGGAACACGATCGAACGCGTCGTGATAATGCATTCGAAACAAAAGGTTAAGGCGGACGATCTGCCGAAATTCAATCCGAAGGACGAGCCGCCGGCAGCGACATTCAGATTTCCTTCATTCAAGGATGCGACCGATGCGTATCAGCGTGAATTCATTCTTCACAAACTTGCCGAATCGGACGGAAATGTTTCAAAAGCTGCCGAGGCGATGGGCGTTGACCGGAGCCATCTTTACCGGCGAATGCGGAATTTGGGAATTCAATCTAAGTAATAGACTCACCTGTTGAACGAAGCCTGCACCGGAATATCTCCGGCGATGCCGAAAGGAACTGATTCATAGGATCCGTCGGAAGACCGCCCGATCCACCATTCTCCCGTCGAAGGTCGCCAAACGGCGAGGTCGTCGCGGTCGTCTCCATCGTAGTCTGCCAAAACAGGAACATCGCCCCGAGCGCCCCACGTAAAATAAAATCCGCTGCCCAAAGTTTTGAATCCGAACCACGAACCCGAAAACTCCCGGAAGAATGCGCGGTCGATACGACCGTCTTCGTCAAAATCGCCGGGCGTCGGCTGATCGCCATCGAAATACGGCTGACTGCCGGATGACCAGCGACTTGTAATGGACGAATATACATCCCATCTCGCGCTGCCTCCGGTTCGCCATAAAGCCGGATCGGCTTTTCCATCGCCGTCGTAATCGCCGACCGCCGGCGTATCTCCCGCCGCGCCGCCGTATTGAGTCGAATATATCGAACTATCGCTGCTGTAACGCGCGTACCAAAAACCATCGGAAGGACGATAAACAGCTATGTCGTCAATATTGTCTCCGTCATAGTCGTGCTGAACGGGAATGTCGCCCGGAAGTCCGAAATGCGCGATCTCGATCATGGAATCGGAACTGCGCAAAATGTACCAAAAGCCCGTCGAGGGTCGAAATACGGCTATATCTGCAATATTGTCGCCGTCGTAGTCGGCTGATGAGGGAATATCCTCAGCGATGCCGAAGCGGATGACGCGAACTTCGTTCGTAGAACTGCTGCGAATGTACCAATTTCCTTCGGAGGGTCGATAAATTGCCAGATCCGATCTTTGATCCCCGTCAAAATCGAAAGCCTTGCGGCGCGTCGGCGTCAGGTTTATATGCATCCGCACGAGCCCGTAAACCTTGTTTCCGACGGACATTGCTCCATAAGCGAAGACATCATTGGTCGGGCTGATAAAGATCGTCCCGTTGATAAATCGCGAAGATAATTGCGAATCGAATGAACCGTCGGTTTTCAACGACTGAAAGAACATCCGGCAGGTGATTCCGACGCAGCGGCGCTGGTAAAAGAGAGGCTGACCATTGGGTCGGACAGCCCACCTCATTCCGCTGATATTTATCGCTGAGCTAAAAGACGGATCAATTGAACCGTCCGGAAAAAGGCGCGCAAAAGTGCCGTCGCTGCGGCTGATGTAAAGTTTTCCGTCGGGCAAACGGTAAAACTTGGAAACGTTCGGTTGATTTACGAATGTATTATCAGGTGTAGTGTCGGGATTGAGACGAATTAGCTGAGACCCCAATTTTAAGATCTTTCCGTCCGAAAGCAGATGAAACTGCGCGCCGCCTCCGGAAGTATATGATTCCAAAAATCCGGTATCAACAGCACCGTTCGGCAATATTCGAAGGAGCGAATACGAGCGCGGAAAATCGCCGCGCTCGGTAAAACCGTTTCCGATCCAAAGTGAGGAATCCGGAAACACCAGAATTCGCGGTTTCGTCATAGTTGAACGATAAACGGGATCGTAATTGAACGTTTCATCGTGAGTACCGTCGGGATTTAGACGAATAATATTAAGGCTTGTATAGTTTTGGTAATCCTGAAAAGAATATGTGTAAATGATCTTTCCGTCCGGAAGAAGCGCCATTCCATTTATTCGCGGATTCTGCACCGGATAATACGGATCGAAATCGCTATCGAACCGTCCTGAGCGATCGAAACGATAAAGTTTCCGCGATGTGTTCAAGTTGGTATCCGGCGAATACTTGCCGACCGCGAGGATCTTTCCGTCGGGCTGAAAGATCAATCCCGGACCGTCGGAAAGATCGAGATCGATCGGCGGATAGGTAGTTTGCGGCGGAAATGCGAAATCGATGTGACCGCCGTTTATGCCGACCGCCGCGGCGGTCGAATAAGCAAAGATGACGTTGAGCAGGATGATGATCGTTAAACAAAATGTGTTTCCAAAAGGACGTGTTGAGTTCATTTCGGTTCTGTCGCACCTAATTAATCTTATTGAGTTTTGGGATAATATACTTCGACTAAAGTCGGATTACAACGTTTTTTTCAAATATTACGGTAATCGACTTCAAGCATAGACCGGTTTTTTCAGCGGATGAACTTATTGAGATTTGGGGAATCTGTTACTATTGTCTGCTTGGAGAGAAAGGGAGGATTATGACAAGTAAGATCGCAAAAAGTGAATTTACGCTTCCGCAGCGACTGCAAAAGGTTCAACCGACATTGATTCGCAGGATATTCGAACGCGCATTGCCGGATTCGATAAATTTCGGACTGGGCGAACCGGATCTCCCGACGCCGCAGTTCATTCGCGAAGAAGCGGCGCGGGTTACGCTTGAAGAACAAAACGGCTACACCTCACATGCCGGTTTGCCGGCACTTCGTCAAACGATCGCCGAACAGTATCCGCACCTTGAACTCGGGTTGGCAAATGTTTGCGTGACCGTCGGATCACAGGAAGCTATGACCGCGGCTTTTTTTGCCATTCTCGAACGCGGCGACGAGGTTTTGATACCGAATCCGTCATTTCCGGCGTATATTAACTGCGTCAATTTGGCGGACGGCGTGCCGGTCTTTTACAAAATGCCCGCGGAAAAGGATTTCGGATTTGATATCGACGAATTTAAGTCAAAGATCACAGGCAAAACGAAGGCGGTTGTGCTGATCTCTCCTTCAAATCCGACAGGGAAAATTCTGACTGAAAGCGACTTAAAAGCGATCGCGGCTGCGCTTGACGGAACGGGAATTTACATCGTTTCCGACGAGATCTATTCCGATCTTTATTTTGGAGAAAAACCTAGGTCGGTTTCCGAGTTTTATGACCGCACGCTGATCGTCAGCGGGCTTTCGAAATCGTTGAGCATGACCGGCTGGCGAATGGGATGGCTGGCGAGTTCGCAGGAAGAAGTTGTCCGTGCGACGCTGACGGTTCACGGATTTTTAACCGTTTGTACGTCGACGATCACGCAGAAAGCCTCGCTGCTCGGCTGGACGAAGGAAGCCGAAAAGGCAAAGGCGGACGCGCGTGAGATCTACAAGCGGCGCGGCGAGTTCCTGATCAAACAGCTAGATGAAGAACTCGGACTGCGCGGAACTTCGCCGGAAGGCGCTTTTTACACAATGGTCGATGTTCGAGAACTCGGCGACGATCTGGAAATTGCGGAAAAATTCCTGACGCATCGTGTGATAACTGTTCCCGGTGTTGCGTTTGGAGAAGAAGCAAAAGGATTTTTGCGCGTTTCGTTTTGCAACAATGAAGAAAAGATCGCAGAAGGCATTAGTCGGATGAAGTCAGCGCTGAGTTGAGCTTTAGCGCGCGGTTGTCGGGATTCCAGCTTTTCTTTTTCAGCACCGTAAATTAAACTTAGCTTCCTTGTTTTCAAGGCTTAATTGATTATGAGTAAAGTATATAATGTCGGCATTTTGGGAGCGACGGGTACGGTTGGACAGCGATTTGTCCAACTGCTCGAAGATCATCCCCAGTTTGAGATCACAGCGCTTGCGGCGTCTGACAGATCGGTTGGAAAACCATATGCGGAAGCATGCGCATGGAAACTGGCGGGTGAAATGCCTGAAAAAGTTCGTGAGATAGTCGTTCAACCGATCGAACCGCCGCTCGATTGCGACATAATCTTTTCAAGTTTGCCTTCGACAGTCGCGCGCGAAACCGAAGAGAAATTCGCCCGTGCCGGTTTTCCGGTGATCAGCAATTCGTCGTCTTTTCGAATGGAAGAAGACGTCCCGCTTTTAATTCCTGAAATTAACCACAGCCATCTTCAGCTGATAGATCTGCAACGTGAAAAGCGGGGATTCGATAAGGGTTTTATCGTAACTAATCCAAATTGTGCGGTTGTCAGCTTTGCTCCGCCTTTGGCTGCGCTTCATCGAAGATTCAGTATCGAGTCTGTATTTGTTACGACACTTCAAGCAATTTCCGGTGCGGGCTATCCGGGAGTTTCGGCATTTGATATTTCGGATAACGTCCTGCCTTACATCGCCGGCGAAGAACCGAAGGTTGAAACCGAATCGCAGAAAATTCTCGGCGAATTAAATAACGGAGTGATAGAAAAAGCCGATTTTACCGTGTCGGCGCAATGTTTCCGGGTAAGCGTTTTGGACGGTCATACAGCATCGGTTCGGGTTAAGTTCAAACAAACATCGACACTTGAGGGTGTGATGGAAGCGATGACGGAATTTCCGTCGCTCGATCTTTATTCGTCGCCAAAGCCGTTTATAAAAGTTTGCGATGAACCGTCGAGACCGCAGCCGCGGCTTGACCGCAACAACGGGAACGGGATGACGATTACCGTCGGACGCCTTTTTCCGGATAATATTTATGATTACCGTTTTGTCGCGCTCAGCCATAATACGGTTCGCGGTGCTGCCGGTTCGGCGATCTTAAATGCGGAGCTTCTTATCGACAAGAGATTAATTTAGAATGAAACGCCTGCCTGACCTTCATTTTCGCGATAGATCTTTATCAATCCGTGAACCGACTCGATATCGAGAACGACAGACGGACCGGACGAAAAACTCAAGGTTTTCCGATATGTATCGAGAATTAAAAGCTGCTCGGTCCATTTCTCTGCGTCTTGCTTTGTAACGTTAAAGCGGAGTTTATATTCGAGCCTTTCGCGCGAAACGCGGATAGCATCGATCGCGCGGTCGCTGTAATAAGAGTACGCGCTTCGGACAGCGTTTGAAACATCAAGATGACGCAGCTTCCCGCGCAATCGCGCGTCTTCGATAACCATCAGACACGCACCTCTAAACCCATTGCTCAAACCGTTGCTTTCCATTCGTGAATCCGCTTTATTGAAATTCGCGGGCAAAATATCGGATTCGGCAAAATAAGCGTTGACGACAAAAGCGCGTTCGGGAAACCTTGTCTGAAGGATCTCCGTGGGTGATTTATCCCCGATCATTATTTGTCGCGGGCAGCAATGCGCCGCTTCGGTCATGTCTTTCTGGCTGCCGCGTAAATTTTGCGAAACCGCACGTTTTGCCGAGATCAACTTGTCCTTCGCGATATAACCGATCGTTGTCATAACGTAAAGTTCCCGGATAACGGACGCAACTACTCTCTGGCGGTTCAATTCATGGCGTTCAGCCCTGCGGCGCAGGTCGAACGGCATCATATGAAAACCTTCGTAATTTGAAAACCCTATCGCGGTCCATGGATTTTTTCGCTTGCTCATAGGTGGTTCCGTCGCAGTTGTAGGACAGCTTGATATAAACATTTTTGCAAACGGTTCATTTCTGCGCAACAAACTGCTTAACAAATTGCGATCGGAAGTTTTGTAAGATTTGCTTTGATGGGTTATATTCTCGCTTTTGGCGGGAAAGAAATGGCGGAAGAAGAAGTTAAGCAAAGCTTTGTACAGAAGATACTGATCGTTTGCGCGATTGCGCTTCTGATCGTAATTATCATCGTCGGCTTCGGTTATGTCGTCGACGTGATAATGCTCGCGTTCGCAGCAATTTTGCTCGCAGTTTTTCTCCGCGGATTGAGCGAGATTCTTCGAAAATACGTCAATATCGGTGAAAGTACGGCGGTTTTGATCGTCTGCGCGGTTCTCATGGCTATGCTTGCAGCGAGCATTTCTTCACTGGCGCCGAGCGTCGCGGATCAGGCAAGAAATCTTCGCACGGAACTTCCGCGATCGGCAGAAAACGTCGCCGACTATATCTCGAGTTTTGGATGGGGAAAAACTGTCATCGCACAAATGCCGAGCATTTCCGAACTGGAAGATAAGTTAAACCCGGAAGCCGTAATTGCGAGCGTCGGCGGTTTTTTTTCCTCGACCGCCGGAATGATCGCCAATTTTTTTATAACGATTCTGCTGGCAATCTACCTTGCGGTCGAGCCTAAAACCTACATTTCCGGACTTACGAAGCTATTTCCCGTCTCAAAACGAGCACGCGCTTCGGCAGTTGTTTATGAGATCGGGGAAACCCTGCGTTGGTGGCTGATCGGAAAGATCGGCTCCATGTTTGTTATCGGAGTTTTGACGTGGATCGGGCTTTCAATAATCGGTGTTCCATTGGCATTGACGCTCGGACTCATCGCCGGTCTCCTTTCTTTTGTGCCGAATTTCGGACCAATATTGTCCGCTATTCCGGCAATTCTTCTGGCTTTTATTCAAAGTCCGATTACTGCAGTGTACGTCGCTGTGCTTTATATCGGTGTTCAACTGATCGAATCTAATTTGATAACCCCGTGGATCGAACGACAAACAGTGGAACTTCCGCCCGCGTTGACCATCTTTTCGCAGCTTGTCTTAGCGGTTCTGATCGGCGGATTGGGACTTGTGCTGGCAACGCCGATCCTTGCAGTTATTATGGTTGTTGTGCAAATGCTTTACATTCAGGATGTTCTTGGCGACGACGATCTGGTTGCCGTCCCGGAAGATCCGAGCGGATCCAAAGACACGGATTCCGCCGAAATCGAACAAGAAAATTTATGATCGAAAGATATACATTGCCCGAAATGGGCGCAATTTGGACATTGCAAAATAAATTCCAAAAATGGCTCGATGTTGAGATCGCCGTTTGCGAAGTGCATGCTGAAGACGGAATTATTCCCGCCGAAGACCTTGAAAATATTAAGTCGAAAGCCGCGTTTACCGTCGAGCGAATCAATGAGATCGAAAAAACGACCGATCACGACGTTATCGCCTTTACCACCAATCTGGCGGAAAATATCGGCGAATCTGCGCGTTTTGTGCATTTCGGACTCACTTCGTCGGATGTTGTCGATACAGCCAACGCGCTCTTGCTCAAAGAAGCCTGTGAGCTACTTTTGGAAAAAACGGATACGTTGTTAGCGGTTTTGAAAAAACGGGCTTATGAGTTTAAAGACACGCCGCAGATCGGTAGAACACATGGAATTCACGCCGAACCGACAAGTTTCGGGATGACGTTCGCGCTCTGGTTTTCGGAAATGCAGCGCAACAAAGAGCGACTCGAAAAGGCAAGGCAGCAGGTTTCCGTGGGTAAGATCTCGGGTGCGGTCGGTGCGTTTGCCCATCTCGCGCCCGATGTTGAAGAGCGCGTTTGTAAAAAATTAGGAATCAAAGCGGCAGATATCTCGACTCAGGTCATTCAACGCGATCGTTATGCGGAATATCTTTGTACCCTTGGCATCATCGCCGGAACATTAGAAAAAATGGCGCTTCAGGTGCGTCATTGGCAGCGGACAGAGGTTCGCGAAGCACAGGAAAAATTCAAAACCGGACAAAAAGGCTCCAGTGCGATGCCGCATAAACGAAATCCGATCCTTTCCGAACGAATTTGCGGAATGGCGCGAACCGTTCGGGCAAATTCGATCGTCGGGCTTGAAGATATGGCGCTCTGGCACGAACGAGACATTTCACATTCTTCAGCCGAACGAATTGTTCTGCCGGACTCGAGCGCAACGCTCGATTATCTTCTGGCAAAAACCGCTTCGCTGCTCGAAAATCTGGTTGTTTACCCGGATAACATGCTGAAAAATTTAAACTTAACTCGCGGATTGGTGTTCAGCGGACAACTTATGCTTGCGCTCACGCAAAAAGGAATTTCGCGGGAAACGGCATATTCGTGGACACAGCGAAATGCGATGAAAGTTTGGGACGAAGGCGGAGAATATCAAGATTTGATACTAAAAGACGCGGATATTTCAGCAGCACTTACTGCTGAAGAAATCACCCGCGTCTTCGATCCAAAACATTATCTGCGAAATGTGGAAAAAGTTTTCGCAAGGGTTTTTCGTTAGTTGGACCATTTATCAGCCATATCGCCGACAACCGGGAGTTTCCACATTTGTGCCTGGAATCCCTTTACGCATCCCAGGATCATAACGATCAAAAATACGATGAAAGCAACGATGCCGAAAAGGCTAATAAGCGAACCCAACAGACCTGATCCGGTAACGCCCGCGACGATTCCGCCGAAAACGGAAATTGCCACGATCACAACGATGTAAACGGCTGTTATCAATAACGATTGAAAAGCATGAAAACGGACAAGCTTATTTTCCTTATCCGCGACCAGGACGATGATACTGTAAATTAAACTGATCGCACATATCGGTAGATAGCAAAGCATTGCGCCGATATTGGCGTCTAAGCCAAGCGCAGTTTTGCCGGAAGTATTTTGCATTTTTGAATTTTCTCCTTTGGTTAAGTTGGTTTAATGAACTCGAATTATTACTGAATTTACGAGAATGTATCACACCGACGTTGCCAAAAACAAGAAATTGCGTAAAAATTTATCTTTTATTTTGAGGGACTTATAATGAAAGCAAGGGTTTATGTAACTTTAAAACCGAGTGTGTTGGATCCGCAGGGAAAGGCGATCCACCATTCGGTCGAGCTGATGGGAATAGAAAAGATCGAAGATATTCGCCAGGGAAAATACTTTGAGATCGAGATCGACCCGAGCGTTTCGGAAACAGACGCGCGAGTATCTGCGGAAAAGATCGCAAAGGACGTTTTGGCGAATCCTGTCATCGAAGATTACAGGATCGAAATTGAAAATTGATCTGAGGATCGGGACATTCGGAAGCTGTTTTGTCCAAATTTACAACGGTCAACGATCAAGGAAGTACTTATGAAATTTGGTGTTTTAGTTTTTCCCGGTTCAAACTGCGATCACGACGCTTATCACGTCCTCTCAAAACACGTCGGGCAGCCGGTAGATTTTGTCTGGCACAAGGAAACCGATCTGAGCGGCTATGACGCATTGATCGTTCCGGGTGGTTTTTCATACGGCGATTATCTGCGCGCGGGCGCTCTTGCGCGATTTTCGCCGGTTATGACGGCAGTAAAGGAATTTGCCGCGAAAGGTAAATTTGTTTTCGGAATCTGCAACGGTTTTCAGATCCTCTGCGAAGCGGGGCTGCTGCCCGGTGCGTTGATGAGAAACGAAGGTCTCCATTTTATTTGCAAACATGTAAATATCCGGGTTGAAAACGCCGACACACCTTTTACCACGGATGTTCCGCAAGGAAAAGTTCTCTCAATTCCGATAGCCCATGCCGAGGGAAATTATGTTTGCGATGACGAGACGTTTCATCAATTAGAAGAAAATCATCAAATCGTTTTCCGTTATTGCGATGAGAAAGGCGAGACAACAACGAAAGCGAACCCGAACGGGTCGCGGTCAAATATTGCCGGAATTTGCAATCTTGACCGCAACGTTATCGGAATGATGCCTCATCCGGAACGCGCGTGCGAAAATCTTTTGGGTTCCAACGACGGTCGCGACATTTTCCGTTCTCTGACAAATGCGATCGCGCAAGCGGAGGTCTGAACTTACGAGTTTATAGACAGGCGTTATCAATTTAAAAAGTACAGCGAAGCGGCAAAACGATATTTGCCGCTTCGTCGCGTTTTCCTAAGGAGAATTGAATATGCCAAACTATGATTCGCTCGTAAATTACTGCGTTACCAAACCTTCTTATCAACTAATGAACCGCGCTTATCAGGATTACCTGGTCGATTCTGCGCCTTGTAAAGCCGGTGTTACCAACCAATGCGCGGTGCGGATGAGCGTCGCGCTTGAAAGATGCGGTTTCAGCCTTTCTGCCTTCGACCCGCAAAACCGCGTCCACAGCGGACGTGCGCGGTGTTTGCTGGATGTTCCGCATGTCCTCGGTGCAAATGAACTGGCACGATATCTTTCGCGCTTTTGGGGCGCGCCCGAGAGATTTAACGGTTCCGCCGCATCAAGCGCGGGCGAGAGTCTAAACGGGCGAACCGGCGTTATCTATTTTGATAATTGTTTTCGACGGGAAGCCGGCGGTCCGAAAACCGGCGATCACATCGACCTGTGGACCGGAACACAGTATTATAATCAAATAATTCACGTAGGCGCGGGCGGCGACGCCGGTGCGGGAACAGGACTTTTCGGGCGGTCCGAGGCGATATGGTTCTTTCCTTTAGCTTCATAATAAAGACTGCCGATCAGTGCTGGAATAAATTATGTCGGAACAACTTTTATCGGAAATTGGCGAACTAAATAAGGAAATCTTAAGGAATCACCGAACCGACACCGAGCTTTTTTCTGAACTTACCGAGATTCAGAAAGAGCTCGGTCTGCTTTACGAAGACCGTCCGACATGCCCGTTTCTTCGCCCGCATTTTATGCCGCGAAGCCTTTACGAATCAATTTCTTCGGCGTCGCATCATATTGCGGAAGCTGCGCGTCGGCTGTCTGATGCTGCGCTCCAAGACGCGGAACTACTCGCCCGGCTTGACCTTTCGGAGCGCGAAGAACGCCTTGTCAGAATTGATCCGAGATACGAAAAACTGTGCGTTACGAGCCGCCTCGACACGTTTATCGACGGCGTGGATTTCAAGTTTCTCGAATACAATGCCGAAACCCCAGCCGGCGTCGGCGATCAAATGCAGCTTGAAAAAGTTCTCGAACGTGTTCCGGAAGTTCGACAGTTTCTCGACGATCGCCCGCATTGGAAACCCAAACCGCACCAAAAACTGCTTCAGGCAATGTTTACGGCGTATCGCCAAACAGGCGGAAGAAAAGGGAAGCCGAACATCGCGATCGTCGATTGGGAAGGCGTTTCAACCGAAGCCGAATTTTACACGCTTAAAGATTATTTTGAATCGAACGGATTCAAGACCTTGATCTGCGATCCTCGTGAACTCGAATACGACGGAAAAATTTTGTGCGCGGGAAGTTTTGGGATCGATATTTTTTACAAACGCGTTTTGATTCATGAATTTCTGGAAAAATTTGATGACATGCATCCGTTAATTCGCGCTTATTCGGATGGAAATATCTGCATGGCAAATTCGTTTCGGGTCAAAACCGCTCAGAAAAAGGCGAGTTTTGCGATCTTCACCGACGAAAACTACAATTCGATCTTTACGAACGAACAGCTGGAAACGATCAATAAGCATGTTCCCTGGACGCGGAAAGTTGAAAGTTCGAAAACAAACTTTGAGCAAAAAGAGGTTGATTTACTCGAGCTGATCCGAAAGGACAAGGACAAATTTCTCATGAAGCCGAACGACGATTACGGCGGAAAAGGGATCACGCTAGGATGGGAAACTGCGCAATCGGAATGGGAATCGGCGATCGAAGAAGCGCTTTCCGATTCGTTTGTAGTCCAGCAGCGCGTTTCAATTGAGAAGTCTGTCTTCCCTATGTTCGACAAAGCCGTGCATTTACAAGAACTTTTGGTCGATTTTGATCCTTTTCTTTTCCTAAACGAGGTCGAAGGCGGGCTCGTTCGGCTTTCTTCCTCTTCACTGGTTAATGTGACGCAAGGCGGCGGGCAAACGGCGCTTGTCGTACTTGAAGGTTCTTAGTTAATTGAAGGGAAAATAGGGATTCAACCGATTGCGGGCTGTGCGCGGTTTGATAGCGTTCGGCATCTTTCCGCGATCTGGTTTGCACTAGCGCCGGTCAGATCGCTTCCAATTCCAACAGCGAATGCTCCGGCGTTTAAATATTCGTCGAAATTTTCCAGATTCACGCCGCCGGTCGGGACGATTTCTATATTTGGATAAACCGATTTAATTGCCTTCAAATGCGGCACGCCGCCCATCGAACTTACGGGGAAAACTTTGACGACATCGGCGCCTTTTTTGTGCGCGTTAAAAATCTCGGTTGGAGTTAATGCTCCGGGCATTATGATGATCTCGTTTTGATTGCAGAATTTGACGGTTTCTTCGTCGAACATCGGGCTGACAATGAATTGAACGCCTGCGTCAAAACAATTTTTGGCAGTTTCAAGATCAACGACCGTTCCCGCACCAACGATAACTTTGTCGCCGTATTTTTTGACGCATTCTGTCATCAAACCGATCGCATTCGGTGTTGTCATCGTGATTTCAAGAACATTGATTCCGCCCGCTAAAATCGCTTCAATAACGCCTTTTGCTTCATCATGCGATTTGGTTCTAACAACGGGAATTATCCGTGTTTCTCTGATGTTTTCGAGAATTTGTGTTTTATTCATTTATGTAAAATTTGTCTTATCTAACAACGTGCAAATCTCCGCCTGACATTAATTTTTCGATTTCTTCAAGCCGTGCCATCGAATTATCGCCCGGCGTTGTCATCGCCAAGCATGAATGAGCCGTTCCGCATTCGACGGCGTATTGTGTGCCTTTTTCTTCGAGCATTCCGTAGATAAAACCTGATGCAAAGGAATCGCCGCTGCCGACGCGATCAAACACTTGCACATCGAGAAATCTTAGAGCTTTGAAAACTTCGCCATCGGCAAAACAGGCGGCAGTCAAATTGTGCTTGCTAGCTGATCTGGCTTCTCGGAAAGTCGTCGCGATATATTTCAAATTCGGAAATTTATCTTGTAGTTTCTGTGCCGCATTGCGAAAACCATCAGCATCAAAATCTACGATACTGCTCGCATAATCGGGAACACCGAAAACGATATCAGCGAACGGCAAAAGTTCTTTGTTGAGTTTGTTCGCTTCGTCGCGTCCGCCTCGATCTTTCCAGAGCGAATCGCGGTAATTCAGATCGTAAGAAACGATTGTGCCATTCTTTTGTGCCGCTTTCATTGCGGATTTGGCAACTTCGGGCGTTGAGTCGGAAAGTCCCGTAAAAATTCCGCCCGTGTGCAGCCAACGGACACCCTTTTCTTTGAAAATTTTCTGCCAATCGAAATCACTTGGTTGAAGTTGGGAAACCGCCGTATTATCACGGTCAAAACAACTTTTCGGCGACATCAACCCGAAGCCTCGTTCGATAAAATACAAACCGTTTCGCGTATCAACCGAGTTTTCTTTCCAATGTATGTTTGAAACATCAACACCGCCTTGCATTATCAAATCTTCCGCCAGATCACCGAGCGAGTTTTTGACCAAAGCCGTGATGATCGTCGTGTTTTTCTTAAAAACTTTGCTCAAACCGCGAGCAACATTATATTCGCCGCCGCCTTCCCAAACTCGGAAGTTTCTCGCATTGTGAATACGTTCTTCGCCCGGATCGAATCTGAGCATAACTTCTCCGAGACTTGCCAGATCCCAGAGAAAATTTTCCTTTAATTTAATTTCAAATGCCATTTTATTTTTCCAGAAAATCTTCACGAATTGGCGAGAAAATATCTATTAAGATGACTTCTTCATCCAACATCGTCGCACCGTGCCAGGTATTTCTGGGAATGTGAACGACATCGCCCGGTTCGACGACTTTTTCTTCATCGCCGATGATAAAACGGGTTCGTCCTTTCTCCACAATGGTCATTTGTTCGTGTGAATGATCGTGCGGAGTTGCGACAACATGCGGCGGAAACTTTACCCGGCAGATCATCAGGTTATCGCCGTAAATCATCTGCCTTTCAACGCCGTCAGGTAAATTCTCGACGGGAATGTTTTCCCAGTTCATCAGATTTGAACTTTTCATCAAAGAATCGAGCATATTTATTAACCTCTATTTAACTTAGCACGAGCCCAATTTGCATTAGTGCAAAAATAAGACTACAAAAACTCCCCTCCTTTCAAATGAGGGGTGCCATTTATGGCGGGGTGGTTGTTCTTTGTTTATCAATTGAGAATATCGAGTTTGACCAACCACCCCGTCAACGAAGCGTTGCCACCCCTCCTTTTCTAAGGAGGGGAGTTTTAATTGAATTTACTTTTGAATCTCCAATTTCATTTTGAACTTAGCTTTTTTCACTTTGTTTTTCGTTGAAACCGCCAGACGCACGCCGCGTTGTTCGCGTTCGCCTTTGTCAACCGAACCCGGTCTTCCCGGTGCGGTCAAAAAGTTTTCTTCAACAACCGTCGAGAACATCGTTGGATTCATAATGCTTGCCAAAAGGCTCGGTTTGCCTTCGGGTTCAAACATAAATGTTCCGTTTGATGAATCCGTAATTTTGTTATCAGCGTGCAAATAAGCTGTAATGGTGTTTGGATTTTTTGTTTTCACATCGTCCGAAATGACAAATGTTCCGGGAGCAGTAAAATCAAATCGGCGGATGAATTTTGCAACACCGACTTCCGGTTCGTAAGCCGCCGTTACGTCCGCTAAAATTGAAACTTTATCGGCATTCATATCAACACTTTTAATACGAATTTTGTTCAGCCGTTCGTATGGAACTGTTGCAAATGCGTCGTGTCCGTCTCCTTCATCTGCCTGACCTTTGCCATCAAACAAAAGCGTGTTGTGATGAATCGTCATCGGAACACCGGCGTAACCCGAATCGCCCGTCAGATATTTGCCTTTTGACCAGATTATAAACGAGCCGGCATCGGGGTGAGCGTGTCCGCTTGAAAGTCGCCAATCGGGAAACGCGATAACTTTTTCGTTGGTCGAATGACCTTCCGGCGGTCCGCATTTGAAGGCAAAAGCGGTCGCGTCGTCGTCCCACGAATCACGCCAGAAAACTACTTCGTGATCTTTGAAATAATAGAATTTAGATTGCTGTTCAATCGGAACGGGTTTGATGTCATCGTTATACCAGATGAATGTCCAGAATTCTTCCGCGTTGACCTGTCCTTTTGATTTTACCCAATTCGCCACGCCTTGCTGTTCGCCGTCGTTGTATATGTCGGCGAGATGATAAAGGATGTTGTAATTCGTGCGAAAATTACCGTCTATTCGTTCGCGTGCGTAATCGTTTCCTTCTCTTGCCCGCGTGATGTTTCCTGCGTAAATGTCGCCGAAATCGAAATTAAATTCGCCGCCCGGCAGAGTTATATGAGCGACATATTTATGTGCGTTGCGAAAACCCGGCGTTGTCAGATAAAGATTTTCGCCCGTTGATTGCAGATGTGCGTCCATATAATGAACGAGCCACGGCGTGGAGAAAATCCAGTATTCCATACTTTCATAAAAATATCCGTCGTTCGTATAAGTTGCCAAAACGCGGTCAAAAATCGCCCTGACAGCCGCCGACCAATCTTTCGCTTCGTCCGTTTCGTCCCATAAGGCATAAGCCGTAATCGCTAAACCCGAAGTTGGAATAAATGTATGATTTTGCGAATAAGCGTAAGATTTGCCGTTTTTCGGTTTGAAAAAATTGTATAAAAGTCTTGCCTGTCGAATCATTTTCGTTCGATATTTTGTGCGTTCGGCATCGGTCAGATCGTTGTAAAGAAGATCATACCCCCAACCCATTCCGTAGAGCAGATGTCCGGCGGCGAGATCAATGTCGGGTTTGTTATATGTGTAGCCCCAGACTTCGTAGGAAACCGCCGCGTCCATATATTTTTTGGCGGCATCGAGATATTTTTTCTCGCCCGTAATTTTATAAACAAAAGCAGCTTCGGCGATTCCGATTCCGACCTCATTCTGCACACGGCGTTCCTGTGCGGGGGCGGGCGGCGGTTCGACCGTTAAAGCACGAACCGTTGAAATCGCTTTTTTCCATAATTCCGGTTGAGTTTTTGTCTTTTCCTTCAACGCATCAATGTCGCTCTGAGTCATATAAACGCGCGGATGAACGCCTTTTAACTCAGGTTTCATTGAGGATTGTTTAGTTTTCATCAACTCAAAAAGCGGATGTTCACCTTTCAATTTTTCATTTGCTATCCGCTCAGCTTCGAGTTCCTGCGCATCCTGTGCAAATGCCGTAAACGAAAGTATAAATAGAATAATGGCATTTATGATTGCGATTCTTTTTAACATAATAATTTCCCTGATCGACGTTCTGGAGGAAACGGAAAGTGTTCGGCAAAAGCTCGAACACCTTCCGGTGATTTGTTAATCCGGCAACGACTACTTAGAAAAGCAGCTTCAAAGCAAACTGCATTTCGCGGTTTTCGTTCGCGGTCTGCGAGTAAGTTCCGACGTTTGAATTGTCCAACTGAAAAACAGGAACCTGGAAGTTCGTATTGTTAAATACATTGAACACCTCCCAGCGGAATTGAAGTTTCACCTTTTCCCGTAGTTGGAAATTTTTCATAAGTGAAAGATCCGTCGAGTTAAACCATGGACCGGTTAAAATGTTCCGACCGGCGTTTCCGAACAAAGTCGGGTCGGTCGGACTTGCCGCCGGACGCGCAAACGCCGCCGGGTTGAAAGCAAGACCATTCGGAACATTTGTATACGGATCGCCGATAATGTCCGGGCGCTGCTGCGCGATGTCGGCGGACGAATACTGCGGAGTGAACGGTCGTCCCGACAGGATCGAAACAATACCGTTAAACTGCCATCCGCCCAGGATCGCATCTGTTATTCCTCTTGCGTCGCTGAGGAATTTTCTGCCGCGACCAAAGGGAAGTTCGTAGTTGAAACTTCCCGTGAATTGATGACGCCGGTCGAAATCG
This sequence comes from Pyrinomonadaceae bacterium, assembly GCA_026129865.1. Classification (GTDB taxonomy): domain Bacteria; phylum Acidobacteriota; class Blastocatellia; order Pyrinomonadales; family Pyrinomonadaceae; genus JAHCHG01. The sequence goes on along the minus strand of JAHCHG010000002.1, from coordinate 140,806 downwards.
GAAAGGGCTTTCTCAGCGTTAAGATTTCTAACATCCTGAGGAAACTTTTGCGTCCCGGACGTTGAGTTGTTGGTTGAAGATGCTGTGTCGATCGATTTAGAAAAAGTGTATGAAAGAAGCAGTGTCAAACCATCTTTTGACCGCCTTTTCAGCGAAGTCTGCAGACCGTTGTAGTAGGAATTTGCGATCTGTTCCTGATATTGGATCGTTCCGAGAGTCGGAAAGCACCGCGCCGTAACAGGTGTATAAGTTGTCACACCTCCAGTTGTCGTTGCAGTTACCTGCCCGGTCGGATACAAAATGTTCAGATCGTATCGCTGACCCAAAAATCGCGCTTGTGATCCGACATAGCCGATCTCGAACGCCAGATCTTGCGCGAGTTCACGCTCGAGCGTCAAATTATACTGATAAACTTCCGGAGTTTTGTAATCGGTCTGTAATCCGAAGGGTGTCGAAACACCGCCGGAGATCAGGTTGCTCGGGAAGGGATTTTGAAACGACATAAGCAGGATGGTCGAGCTGTTCCGGTTATACGTTTCGCGCTGAAGAAATGGGAAATTATTCGCCAATTGCTGACGGATCGGGTTGAATGTCTCGAGCGAATAATAAATTCCTGCGCCGCCGCGAACGACCGTTTTGTTATCGTTAAACGGTCTCATTGCAAAACCTACGCGTGGTCCCCAATTGTTCTTGTCCGTATAGATCAAGCCATTCGGAAGACGAGGGTCGCCCGACAGAACAACCGCTCCAAGTTCCGGTACAAAGTTTCCGAGTCTTCCGGAAGCTTCGGTCATCGGAGTCTGCAGTTCATAACGCAAACCGAGATTCAAGGTCAACCAATCTGTAATTCTCCAATCGTCCTGGGCAAAAAAAGCATATTGATTTCCGCGCAGATCTGCCGGCTCATTGCCGATCTGGCGCTGAGTTGAATCGGGCAAACCGTATAGGAAATCGGCAAATGATCGAAATCCGCTGCTGGCTGAGTTGCTGGTGTTCGTCGTTCGACCGCGAAAACGGAAATCTCCGCGAACGTTGCGAACATCGGCTTCGTCATATCCGGAACGAATGATATCGACGCCGAATTTTAATGAATGATTTCCAGTGATGAGGCTCAAAGCATCATAGAACTGGATATTTTTCAGTTTGTAGCTGAACGGGTCGTTCGGGCGGTCTCCGAATTCGGAGAAACCGTCAATTCTGATCGCAGCAAATCCCTGGACCGCGGGGTTCGAAGCCGAAGGCAAACCGGGAATTCCAAATTGAGCGATATAGTCAGTGTCGCGGTTTTCTCCCAGATTTTGGCTGTTCTGAGTGAAAAATCCAACGCGGGCTTCGTTTATAATATTCGACGAGAAAATATGCGTATCGCTAAATGCGATATTCTTGTAATCCTGGAGAGTGTCGCGACCGAATGTAGGATAAAAGTTTCGGTTCGAAGGAAAAGGGTCGAAACCGTTTCCGGTCTCCTGCGAAAATCTGAACGAGAAATTGTTATTGTCGTTGATCCTATGATCGATCTTCGCCAGATATTGGTTGCGGTTCCTAATTCCGTTCAGAGTTACTCCATAGCCGAACGGACTATTTATATCGATCAAGTTTGCCGCGGGAAGTCTGGAAGCGATCAAGCTCGAGATCGGATTGATGCCGAGAATTGTAACGCCGCCCACGACCACGTTGGTTTGCGGTATGACGTTGGGTGTCGGGCAAACCACTTTCGTTCCGGTCGAAGTAATGCAGCGGATCTGGTTTGAATTTGCTACGTCATCTCCTGTTCCGAGGATAAGATCGGGTCCGGCGCCAAGCACATCGCGAAAGTCGCCGCGAAGCCAGCTTGCGCGCGGTGCCGTGTTTAATGCGGATTCGGAGCGCCGTTGACGCGTTCCTTCGAATGACACAAAGAAAAATGTCCGGTCTTTACCGTTGGTAAATACATCACCGCCTTTGCCGAAGTTGAAGAACGGCATCGGTCCGCCGATACTTGCTCCGAACTGATTTCTTAACAACGTTTTTTCTTCTCCGGGCGCAGTAAAGAAGTTCTTTGCATCAAAAATGTCGTTACGGTGATAATCGAAAACCGAACCGCGAAACCTGTTTGTACCCGATTTCGAAACCACGTTTATCTGAGCGCCGGCGGAACGTCCGTATTCCGCGGTGTATGTTGAGGTTTCGACCTTAAACTCGCGAATCGATTCGATCGAGGTGTTAACGCCGACAGAACCGTTTCGGTCGGATTTATTCACAATGCCGTCAAGAATAAAATTGGACGCATCCGTTCGCGTACCGGCTGTTGCCAATCCTTCGCCCTGATCGTCATCAGCCGGACGCGGATAAACGCCCGGTGTTAAACGAGCAAGGTCGGTGAAATCGCGACCGTTGAGCGGCAGATCCTGAACCTGTTTCTCCACGATGACCTCTCCTTTTGAAGAAGTTTCAGTGTTAATTACGGACGGCTCAGAACTGATAATTACTTCAGCGCTAAGTTCGCCGACCTCGAGAACGACGTTAAATCTTAAACTCTGTGCTGTTTCAAGAATAACTCCGTTTCTTACTGCGCTTTTAAAGCCATCGAGTTCGACGCGAACGCGATAGGTTCCGGGGTCAAGCTGTGTGATAACGTAATTGCCGTTTTCGTCGGCATTCGTGCGTTGACTTATATTAGTGGCTTCCTGAATAATCGTTACGGTCGCGTTTGGTACTACTGCGCCGTTCGAGTCAGTTATCTGACCAACGATTGTTGCCTTAAATGTTTGTCCGAACATTGCTGGGGCGAAAAGCAGTACGCTGAATGCGATCAACAGACTACTTTTAATAGAGTTTTTTATTGAATTCATAGTTCCTCTCCTTTTTAGGTCTTCTCCTGATTTAGTCCATCAACATACCGCCGTTGACTTCGATCGTTTCTCCGCAGAGATATGCCGCCGCATCCGAAGCTAAGAATGCGATTACGCGGGCGACTTCCTCGCTGGTTCCAACGCGTCCCATCGGAATCATGTTTTTGAAATTTGCCATTGCTTCCGGCGTTGAAAATGTTTCGTGAAACGGCGTGTCGATAACGCCCGGCGAAACGCCGTTGATGCGAATGCCCTGCGAACCAAATTCCTTCGCCAAGCCTTTGTTCATTGTTATCATCGCGCCTTTGGCTGACGAATAATGGATCGAACCCAACGCGCCGCCGTTTCTGCCCGCAACCGAAGTTACGTTGATGATCGCGCCTTCGCCCTTTTCGAGCATTTTCGGTATCACCGCTTTTGCCGCGAAAAACGCCGATTTTACATTGAGTGCAAAAACCTCGTCCCAACGTTCTTCGGTAAGTTCCGCTGTCCGCAGTCTTTCGACCAGTGATCCGGCGTTATTTACCAAGATATCGATCGCGCCCAAGTTTTCTTCGACTTCCTTTATCATTAGGTCGATGTCGGCGTTTTTTGTAACGTCGGCTTGAACCGCGTAACCTCTTGCCGAGGATTTGGTCTCGGTTTGACCGGAAGCTCCAACCGCTGCGCCGAGCTGCAAACCGGCTTCTTCGATCGCGGCAACCGCCGCTTCCGCTCCGTTTTTATTGCTTAAATAACTGACGGCGACCTTCGCACCGTATTTTCCGAAAAATTCCGCGGTTGCTCTTCCAATGCCTGAAGAAGCTCCCGTAACCAAAACCACCTTGTTTGTAAAATCAAAAAAATTCTTCATAATATGTTTATCTCCTTGAACTTAAGCCAAATGTTTTAATGTAACTTTCTTTATATCGCCCGCCAGAGCAAAAAGAACGATTGTTCCCAGCGGCGCAAGCAAACCTGCCGCAACCAGAATGGGCGTATATGAGTAAGCATCGACGACCCAGCCGGTCGAATAAATAAAGATACCCGCGCCAATACCTGCTCCGACTCCGCCCAGTCCTGCGACAGAGCCAACCGATGATGAAGGGAAGAAATCGGATGGAAGCGTTTGAACGTTATTGATCCAAACCTGAAATCCGAATAGAACTAAACTGATCATTGCCAGAGCAACCATCGAATCGTCGGTATATGCCGCAACGATCCCAGCCGGCATTAACAGACTTGAAAGTCCGATGATGACCTTTCGGGCTTTGCTGACCGACCATCCTTTTCCGATGAGCAGCCGAGCCAGATAACCGCCGAAAAGACTTCCGACGCCTGCCGCGACGAACGGGAACCAGGCAAACATTCCGATCTGTTTAAGGTCAAACCCGCGGGCGTCGAATAAATATTTCGGGAGCCAGACGATGTACAGCCACCAAACCGGATCGACAAGAAACCTTGCCAAAACGATCGACCACGTCTCTTTGTATTTCAGAAGATCGGTATACGAGATCGACTTCGCGGTTGAAGCTTCCTGAACTTCGCCCGATTCGATGTATTCGTTTTCTGACTCTGTAAGCCATTTATGTTCTTTTCGCGGGAAGTAGAAGAGCATCCAAAAGCCCAGCCATATAAATCCGAGTGCGCCGGTCGCAATAAAGGTAACTTTCCATCCATACATCAACTGCAGCCAGACAATGAGCGGCGGTGCGACGATAGAGCCGAGAGCGACGCCGCTGTTGAAAATTCCCTGAGCAAACGCGCGATCTTTTTGCGGAAACCATTCCGCCGCGACCTTTGCCGCTCCCGGAAAATTGCCGGCTTCTCCGACTCCGAGTAAAAAGCGAAAGATAGCTAAACTGGTTAATCCGGTCGCAAATGCATGAAGCATTGCTGCCACGGACCAAACTACGACTGAAATCAAAAATCCGAATTTCGTGCCGAAACGGTCAAAAATTTTGCCCGAAACGCCCTGGCTAACCGTATATGCGATCAAAAACCAGACCGAGATCGCCCCGAATTCGGTGTTCGATAATCCTAAATCCTCAGTAATTACGGGCGCGAGAACCGAGATCGTCATCCGGTCTACGTAGTTGATGACAGTGATGAAAAACACCAAGCCGATGATCAGCCAGCGCAAACCGCTCATCTTAAATCCCGTTATTTGTTCCATAAAAAGGTTCCTTATAATTATTATTTGCCGTTTTGCACAAGCATTTGTTTCGTGTCTTGAAAATCAATCACATCCTCGTTTCCGTTCGCCCAGATGATCTTCAAACCATTCGCCGTCTTCTCAAATTTCGGTGCGGGCGTTTTGCTGCCGACCACAACCGGCTGCAGAAAATGTAAAAATTCAAATTTCTTTTCTTTCACCGCCGAAGTCGTCTGCAGCTGCACGCCGCGTTGCTCCGATACGCCTTCGCTAACACTCCCCGGCAGTCCGCGAGCCTGGATCATCTGCGGGACGACTTTCGAATTCGCCTCTGCTGGTGAGATTCTGATGACGCGCAACGCCGCATCTTCATTGATCAAATGCGCCTGATTTCCGCTTATCTCGATTTCTTTGTCCGCATTCAAAAGAAACGTAAATTCGGAAGGCTTTTCGGTTTCGAGTTCGTCCCAGACAATAAAATAATTGCCTGCATTGACGTAGAGAAAATGACGGTCGAATTTCTTTAATTTCAGATCGTCGTAATACGCGCTCGCCGCTTCGCCGCGAATATAAAAATAATCTTTGGTCAGAGAAATATCGGCGATGCGGATCTTGTCCAATTTTTCGTTCGGAACTTCCTTGAACATTTCATAAACGCCGTCGTTCGCCTGTCCGCGACCATTAACAAGAATCGTATTGTGATCGTCCGTCTGCTTGATGCCGAGATAACCCGTGTCGCCCGTCAGATATTTTCCGTTCGCAAAGATGATAAAACTGTTCGCGTCCGGGTGCGCGTGCCCGGTATTTTGCCGCCAATCGGGAATTTTCGATGCTAACTGCGCCGCAAAATGTCCTTCGGGCGGCGAACTGCGAAAAGCAAATGCCGTCGCGTTTATTGTCCAATCCGTTCGACCAAAAACCGTATCGTTATCTACAAAATGAATTTTTGTCGGAATTTTAGAAAGCGGAGCAGGTTCTAGTTTCGGATCGTGATTGATGAAAGCCCACATCGGTTCGCGTGTGCCTAAGTCAGTTTCTTTGCGGATAAAATCACCGACAGTTTGGGCTTGTGAATCCCGATAAACTTCTGCAAAGCGATACAAAATATCATATTCGCCGTAAGTTTTTTCGCGTCTGCTTTCTCTATTTCGATCGAGAGATCCGTCGCCAATATCCGCGAAATCAAAAATATTTTCGCGGTCGGGCAAGATCGAATGCATTACAAAATACTTCATATTCTCGAATTTCGATTTCATCGGTGTGTAAAGATTTTCGCCCGTCGCGGCTAGATGCGCGTCGAAATACAGGATCATCCAGCGAAACGCGAAACCGAAATAATGAAAGCTCTCGTAAAAATAACCGTCCGTGCCGAAAGCGAGCATCGTCCGGTCAAAAACCGCCCGCGAAAGCCGCGCCCAATCCTGCGCTTCCGGCGTTTCATCCATCAAAGCGTAGGAAGCGATCGCCAGACTAGCCATCGGGATCCATGTGTGATTTTGCGTGTATGTGTAGCGTTTTTTCTCTTTGTATTTGAAGTATTCGTACATCAACCGCGACTGTTTGATCAGTTTCTCTTTAATGATCCGTTTTTCAGCGCTGGTCAATTTGTCGAATAATGTGTCGTAAGCAAATGCGACGGCGTATAAAAGATGCGCGGGCGGCAGATCTACGTTTGGCTTATTCGTTTTGTAACCCCAGATCGGCATGTCGCAAGCCGCCATTGTCAGTCTCTTTGCCTGGTCGAGATACTTTTCATCCCCTTCAATGAGATACGCGAAACTAAATTGGGAGGTGCGAAACGCCAATGAATATTGGGTCATGACGCCGTTTTTACGCTCAGCGAGACCGCTTTTATACAGGTCCTCTTCGTTCACGTCGGGAACATTTGTTCCGAATCCTTCAACAGTTTTTAAGACCTCCTGCCAGAGAGCGCGGTCGGCACCTTTCGCCCTTTCGCGCATCGACGGCAGATCTTTTGAAGTAAAGAATAGGCGTGGATGAACGTTTTGTAATTCGGGCTTAAATTTAACCGGCTTCGCGAGAAGTTCGGTGAATGCGGGAACGGAAGTCTTATTCGGGTCCGATTTTGATTGCGTTTGCGAAAAGGCGAGAACATGAAAAAGGACAATTACCAGCAGACAAGTGACGATGCATTTCGACGAGCGAATATGTTTTAAGAATATGTTATCGTTAACAGATTTATTCATAAAGCCTTGCAGAAATCAGGCGTGTCGAAATAATGTTATTGTCTTTTTCTTAAACCGGTCGATTCGCGAACGATTAATTCGCAGTTCAAAATCCGCTCTCTTCGCGGGAGACGTTCTTTTGATTCGATCCGCTCGACCAGCATTTCAGCCGCGAGTTGTCCTTCGAGCCGCATCGGTTGGCGGACGGTCGTCAGCGGCGGAGAAGTTCTTAGAGCCAGAGATACATCGTCGAAACCGACGATCGCGATATCTTCGGGAATACTCAGACCTGCTTCTTTGATCGCGCTCATCGCGCCGATCGCGGTAAAATCGTTTCTGGCGAAAAGAGCTGTCGGAGGATTTGGAAGAGACAATAATCGTTTCATTCCTTCAAACCCGATCTCTTCCGTTGAATATCCCGGAATTTCGGAAACATCTTCGTTGCGACCCGTGATCAGTCTTTCGTCAATTTCGATCTCGTGTTCGGTGAGCGCCTTTAAATAACCTTGAAGCCTTTTTAAGCTCGAACCGCCTTTAAGATTTGCTCCGACAAAAGCGATTCGTTTATGCCCGAGGTCGATCAAATGCTGCGTCGCTTCGAAACCGCCTTTAAAATTGTCGGGAGAAACGAAGTCGACTTCCTCATGTTGAAAATCGCGACCTATAACCACTACCGGAATGTTGCTTTCAACTATTCCTCGTAAATATTCATCGCCGCCTTCATTGGAACGTGTCGCTACGATGATTCCATCCACGCTGTGATCGGCAAGCGATTCGAACGCGACGACATCTTCCTTTGCGCTATGTTCGCTGATACAAATGAAAAGGCTAAACCCCCGATTAAACAAGGTTTCACGAACGGCGCGCGCTAACTCTGTCGAATAAGGATTTGAAATATCGCCGAGTACGAGTCCTACCGTTTCCGTTGATTGGCGTTTTAGAGCCCGAGCTAATCCGTTTCGGCGGTAGTTCATTTCCTTTGCCGCCAATAGGACTTTTTCGCGGGTTTCATCGCTAACATATCCGCTCTCATTAATAACTCTGGACACCGTCATCGGCGTGACGCCGACACTTGCCGCTATGTCACTCAAAGTTGGCTGTTTTCGATTTGGATGCTTTTTATTCATTCGCTTTCAAGAGTCAAATGATGTTAACGATAACCTAGTTTCTAACACAGATGATTTATCAAACGCAAGTTAAATTTTAAGCGATTTAATAAAAGGAGGTTTTTGAATAGCATAAAGCCTTTTGTTGCGGCAGTTAATGAAATTTAATCTCGCGGAAAATTCCTAGAAGACAAGGCGTAAAATGTCGCAAGCCGTTTTGAGGAAGGCTGCGAATCGAACGTAAATAGAACTTCACGATCGCAAAATATTGGGAACAGCTTAGGTTTTTCCGGACTCGAAAAGCACAGACTATCTGTCCGCTTTTTTTTGAAGTTCGCGGACGATTCTTGCAAGTTCGCCAAGCCGACGAAATGCCGCGGTTGAACGGAGCCATTCGCGATTATCAAATCCGGGAACGCCTGAGATAATTTTTCCCGGTTCGACATCATGGCTTGTAGCGGATTTCGCTGTCAGGACGGCGTCGTCGCCGACCTTCAAATGTCCGGCGATTCCTACCTGTCCTGCCAGAATAACGCGTTTTCCGATAAATGAGCTTCCGGCAAGTCCGGTTTGCGAGCAGATTAGCGCATCTTCATCGACGGTGCAGGAATGTCCGATCTGAACGAGATTGTCGATCTTTGCCCCTCGTTTTATGCGAGTTTCGCCAACCGAAGCGCAATCGATCGCCGAATTGGCGCCGATCTCAACATCGTCTTCCAAAACGACACGACCGATCTGCGGAATTTTCAGCCACCTTCTTTCTTCCGTTTTGGCGTAACCGAAACCGTCGGAACCGATCGTCACATTGTTGTGAATGATACAGTTGGCACCGATCTCGCAATTTTCCCGAATTGAAACTCCTGCATGAATTACTGAATTTGCGCCGATCTTAACACCGGAATAAATCGTCGCATTTGGATGAATTCGAACATTTTCCGCTATCTCACATTCGTCACCGATAACCACATTTGCATGAATTTCAACCGGCGAAGCGATCTTTGCAGTTTTGGATATCACCGCTCGCGGATGAATGAAATTCGTTACCGGAACTTCCGGATGAAAAAGCCTAAGTGCTCGGGTATAAGCGAGATACGGGTCTTTCGATCGCAGAATGGCGATGTCTTTTCGGTCGCACGATTCGGTTTCGTTAAGAAAAACCGCGCTTGCCCGCGTGGCTTTCAGCTGCGGCGTATATTTTGGGTTTGCAAGAAAAGTGATCTCGCCGTCCGAAGCGATATCCAATCCGGCTGCTCCGGATATTTCGATTTCCGGGTTTCCAGCAGCTATTTTAGAGAACGTTTTTTCAGCAATTTCTGAAACTTTCATAAAAATCGGGAAGTGAAAAATTATTTTAAAACTTTTGCAACAAATTCACTATAACGGAGTGTCAATTATGCACCAGCACACTCTTCCGAATCCAAATCAAAAAGAAACAAAGGGGTAAATTAATGAACGATAAAGTTTTATCAAAATCGGAAAAGATCTACACGGTCGAGGAATATTTGAGCTTTGAACGGCGCGGAAGGAACCGTCATGAATTTCACGATGGAAAAATTCTGTCTTCCGAAAGTTCTAGCCGCCGCCATAATTTGATAGGCAGCAACACGATAATAGCGCTCGGCAGCAGACTTCGCGGTCATAAATGTGAAATCTATATCAACGACATGCGCGTTAAGATCTCGGATTTCGATTATTGTTATCCGGACGTAATAATTGTAAAAGGCGAACCGAAATTCGAGGGCAATGAGCTCGATATTTTGTTAAACCCGACGATCGTCGTCGAAATTATTTCAAAGAAAACGCTTTACTACGATAAGACTGAAAAACTTGATAGCTATCTTCAGATGAACAGCGTAAAGGAATGTCTCCTAATAAAAGAAGACGAAATGCGAATTGAACACTTTTCAAAGCAAAATTCCAAACAATTTATGTTTCGGATCTACAACGAAAACGATGAAGTCATTTCACTCGAATCGATCGGCTGCAAAGCATCTCTTTCGGAGATCTACGCGCAAGTTAAGTTAAATTAAACACGCGGTTTGCCAAATCCATTCGCCTGCGATAAATTTACAAACATCTTAAATGAACAAGTCTTTTTCAAACGTTAATTTTTCATGGCATCTTTCCTGGCATTGGTTGGGGCGGATTTTCGTGAAATTTTAGCAAGATTGCAAATTCTTTTTCCGAAACCCGCTGCGTTCATCAAATTGAAATTCAGCGGGTTTTTTGACTTTTATGCAGGAAAAATATAATAAATCGCGTCCGAACTGGCTTTTGCCGACACCAAAACGTGAAGATGAGCCGCCGATAGAAGGTTTGCGCGGACTTTTGCTGAATTTAATGCAAGGCAAAAATCTGAGCAGAAGTGAAGCCGCATATTTGTTAAATCAATTGTTGACTGGAGAAGCGACCGACGCGCAGATTTCCGCTGCGCTGGTTGCGCTCGCGGTCAAAGGCGAAACAATTGAGGAACTTGCAGGAATGGCGGAAGCGATGCGCGCGCATTCTGTGAAGATCAATTCGGTTCACACGGATTTTATAGACACGGCGGGAACGGGTTCGAGCAAAGTCAAAACCTTCAACGTTTCGACCGCCGCCGCCTTTGTCATTGCAGGCGCGGGTTTACCGGTCGCCAAACACGGCAGCCGCGCGGCGACTTCAAAATCGGGAAGTGCGGATGTTTTGGAAAAATTAGGCGTAAATGTGTCGGTCGAAAAAGGAATTTCGGAAAAATGTTTGAACGAGATCGGAATTTGCTTTATGTTCGCGCCGCTTTATCACGCTTCGACGGCTCGCGTGGCGAAAATTCGCCGCGAACTCGGCGTTCACACGACTTTTAATTTGCTCGGTCCGATGACAAATCCTGCAAACGCGCCGTTTCAAATTATGGGCGTTTGGCACAAAGAGTTAGTTGAGCCGATCGCCCGAACACACGCCGCGCTCGGCACAAAAAAAGCGTGGATCGTCCACGGTTTGGACGGTTTGGACGAAGTTACGATCAGCGACAAAACATTCGCAGCCGAAGTTGAAAACGGCACTGTAAGAACGTTTGAGATTTCACCAAAGGAATTGGGATTTGTGCCGCCAACTAAAAGCGGTCTCGACGATCTTCGCGGAGGAGATTCCGCTGCGAATGCGCAGATTATTCTGGACGTTTTGAACAACAAACGGATCGACGCTGCGCGCGATCTGGTTCTGCTGAACGCCGCCGCTGCGCTCTTTGTCGGCGGTCGCGCCGAATCATTGGACGATGCATTGAAACTCGCTGATGAAAGTTTGAAAAGCGGAAAAGCTCTGAACAAACTTGAGGAATTAAAGATCGGTACAGCAAAAGAGAATATCTAAAAAGTTCAAACGACAAAAAAATTATTAATTATCAATTATTAATTAAATCAAAATGTTTTTAACTGAAATAATCGAGCTGAAAAAAGCTCGACTCGCATCGCTAAAACGACAACGAGACTTAAACGAGATCAAAGACGCCGCTTTCGCTGCGCGCGCCGGTGCCGAAAAGCACCGGTTTCTGAACGCGATCGAACACGGCGGGATAAATATTATTGCCGAATTTAAGCGTGCGTCGCCGTCGAAAGGAATCATAAACGATCGACTTGCGCCGGAGGCGGTTGCAAAAAACTACAAAGACGGCGGAGCATGCGCGATCTCGGTTTTAACCGAAGAAGACCGGTTCAAGGGAAGTTTGCAAGATCTGAAAGTAATAAGAAATGCGGTCGATCTGCCGGTTTTGCGGAAGGATTTTATTTTTGACGAATATCAGATCTATGAAGCTGCAGAAGCGGGCGCGGATGCGATCTTATTGATCGCGGCGATGCTTGGAGATAGCGATCTCCGAAATTTCTACTCGATTGCTGAAAATTTAGGCTTGGATGCGTTGGTAGAGGTGCACACGAAAGAAGAACTTGAGCGAGTGAAAAAAACGGAGGCGAAGATCATTGGAGTAAATAACCGTGATCTTCATACTTTCAAAGTTTCGCTCGATGTTTCACGGGAATTGATAAAACACGCACCGGAAAAAGCTCTGATGATCACGGAAAGCGGAATTACATCGAAAGATGAAATTTCGGAACTGCGCGAACTGGGATTTGCAGGTTTTCTGATCGGCGAAACCTTGATGCGAAGCGGAAATGCAGCGGCAGAATTGGGGAGATTAACCACATAGAAACATAGAAAATATAGGAAGCAAGATTCCTAGATCTATATGTCCTATGTTCCTATGTGGTTAAAAAGAAATGACTAAAGTTAAAATTTGCGGCATAACAAATCTCGAAGACGCGCTTCTTTCTGTGAAATTCGGCGCGGATGCACTCGGGTTTAATTTTTATGAGAAAAGCCCGCGTTATATCGCGCCGGAAAATGTTCGGGAGATTATCGAGCAATTGCCGCAAGAAGTTTTGAAAGTCGGTGTTTTTGTTAATGAAGAGTTGGAAAAAATTCCGGAAATTGCCGAAATTGCTAAACTCGACGCGCTTCAGCTTCACGGCGAAGAAACGCCGGAATTTGCGCGTGAACTAAAACAAAAGACGAATCTGGAAATTATCAAAGCCTTTCGAGTTTCGCCAGATTTCGCGCCGGAAGATGTTTTGAAATATGAAACCGACGCAATTTTGCTCGACGCTTATTCGCCCAAAGAACACGGCGGAACGGGCGAAACTTTTGATTGGGAAATTGCGAAGAAAGTGCAGGAAATTTTTCCGAAAATGTATCTCGCGGGCGGCATTACACACAATAATGTTCTAATTGCGACAAATGGTGTAAACGGTCCAAAAGCGTTTGGAGTTGACGTTTGTAGCGGTGTTGAAAAGGAAAAAGGTAAAAAAGACAGAATTAAACTGATCAATTTACTAACCAAAGTAAAAAATGATTTAAAAGAAAAGACTAAGGAATTTATAGAGTATAAAACTATTTACCAAGGTTCTTTAGGAAAATGTAAAAAAACAGAAAATATCTATGAACTTTTAGGACGAATGCACGCCAGACCATCACTGCATTTTGGAGAGAAATCTTTGTCAAAATTACAATTTTTTTTGTCGGGATTTTGGATGGCACTAAATTTTAGCAATTCCAATTTTGATATGAAAAAATTTGGAAGCGAAGAATATAGAAGATGGATGAGTAAAAAGGTTGGTTATTGTTATCCAAATACATTTGATTGTATAACTCACATTTTGAGGAAATTTGATTATGACGAAGAACAATCATTCGATTATTTTTTCGCGCTTTTAGAAGAATTTAAATTAGAAAATGAAAACTCAGCAAATAAATAATTTCGAGCCGAACGAACTCGGTTACTGGGGCGAATTCGGTGGGCGGTTTGTTCCCGAAACGCTTGCTGCGCCGCTTGAGAAATTGACGGACGCTTATTTTGCTGTCAGAGATGATGCGGGTTTTCAAGACGAATTTTTGCAATTGTTGAAGGATTTTTCCGGTCGTCCGACTCCGCTTTTTTATGCGAAAAGATCGTCGGAAACTCTCGGCGGCGCGAAGATTTATTTGAAGCGCGAGGATTTGGGACACACGGGTTCGCATAAGATAAATAATGCGCTCGGGCAGATTTTACTTGCCAGAAAAATGGGCAAAAAACGCATTATTGCCGAAACGGGCGCTGGACAGCACGGCGTGGCGACGGCGACTGTTTGTGCGTTGTTCGGGTTGGAATGCGTCGTTTATATGGGAACGGAAGATATGCGGCGGCAGGCGCTTAATGTTTTTCGGATGCAATTGCTCGGCGCAGAAGTGCGCGGTGTTGACGCGGGCGCGAAGACTTTGAAGGATGCGATAAACGAGGCGTTGCGTGATTGGGTAACGAATGTCGATTCGACTTATTATCTGCTCGGCTCCGCGCTCGGACCTCATCCGTATCCGTTGATGGTTCGGGATTTTCAAGCGGTCATCGGGCGCGAGGCTCGTGAGCAGATTTTGGAAAAAGAAGGTCGTCTTCCTGATTTATTGGTCGCCTGTGTCGGCGGCGGTTCAAATTCTATCGGACTTTTTCATCCGTTTTTAAATGATGAAACGGTGAAAATGATCGGTGTTGAAGCGGGCGGGAAAAGTGAAAAATTAGGCGAACACGCGGCGCGGTTTAATAAAGCGGGCGGCGGGAAGATCGGAGTTTTGCAAGGGACGAAAAGTTGGCTGCTTCAAGATGAAAACGGGCAGATTGCGCTGACTCATTCGATTTCGGCGGGATTAGATTACGCTTCCGTCGGACCGGAACACGCATATTTGCAATCAATCGGACGGATTGATTATGCGTTTGCGACGGACGACGAAGCACTCGAAGCGTTTCAGGTTTTGTCGCAAACCGAAGGAATAATTCCCGCGCTCGAAAGTTCGCACGGCATCGCTCACGTTTTGAAGATCGCGCCGAAAATGTCGGCAGATGAGATAATAATTGTCAATCTTTCCGGGCGCGGCGATAAAGATGTAAATCAAGTTCAGGAAATGCTATCAGAGAATTTTTAACCACATAGGTAAATAGAATTCATAGAAAGAAAATTTCAAAACCTATTTGCCCTATGTTCCTATGTGGTTAAAATTATATGAACAACCGAATTATTAGAAAATTTAACGAATTAAAAACCGAAGATCGAGGCGGATTTATTCCGTTTATTGTCGCGGGCGATCCGGACTTAGACACAACAAAAAAACTAATTCTAGAATTAGGAAAACAAGATGCGGGTGTTATCGAACTCGGTATTCCGTTTTCTGATCCTGTAGCTGACGGCGTGACGATTCAGGCTTCGGCGGAACGCGCTTTGCGGAATTCTATTTCGGTCGGAAAAATTCTGGATGTTGTCGGCGAGGTGAGAAATGAAGGCTGCGAAACGCCGATTATTTTGTTTAGTTATTTTAATCCGATCTTGCAATTCGGTTTAAAGAATTTTGCTGAAACTGCCAAAAAAGCAGGAGCAGATGGAATTTTAATTACGGATTTGATTCCCGAAGAAGCGGCGGAATTTCACGAGATTTTAACCGCAAATGAACTTTGTTTGATTATGCTCGCCGCGCCGACATCGAGCGATGAACGTCTTGAAAAAATCTGCAAAAAAGCGAGCGGTTTTGTTTATGCGGTTTCGCGTGCGGGCGTTACGGGCGCGAGAAATGAGATGAGTTCGGAAGCGGAAAATCTTGTAGAAAGATTGCGAAAATTTACCGATCTGCCGATTGCCGTCGGTTTCGGCATTTCAAACGCCGAACAAGTTGCGGAAACCTGGAAATATGCAGATGCGGCGGTTGTCGGTTCGGCGATCGTCAAAGAAATGATGAATTTAACGCCGAATCTGAATGAAGTTCCAAAGGATTTTGTTCAAAAGATCGGCGAATTTGCAGGAAACTTGTTGCCGTACAAGTCAAAACCGCCTTCGTATGTGGGCGGTAAAAGCTGAATAGTTGGAAAAATCTTGTAATTCTCGAAACACAAAATTTAACCATCCGCGACCGCAGGCGGATCTGACTTTTCATCGAAGATCACATTCTTATATTTCGTATACAGAAATGAAACGAAAAGCAAAAGAATGCCGAGCGCAACGAATACGATAGTTTTTGGAATCGTCGGCAAGTCGGCTATGTCGTAAAGGAACAATTTTGCGACCGTCACAGCCAAAAGTGCGATGGCGAATATTCTTAAATGCAGTTTACGATGGATAATTCCAAGGACGATCAGGAAAACCGAATAAAACCCCCAGGTTATGCTCAAACCGTATTTTAATCCGTCCGCATATTTCAAGATCTCAAACCAGGTCATTATCTCGAAACTCGTCAGCACAAGGATGGCAATATAAAACGCGATATCAAAGACCGTACTAAGCAGTTTTTCCGGTATAAATGTTGAAATCACCGGAGATCGAGAATATTTGTACAAAACGTAACTCAAGATCGCAAAGCACGCCGCGCAAACGTAGCGGATCAAAAAGTAATGAACTCCCGCTTCGCCGCTTTCATTGAAATACTCCGCACGCAGCACGTCGAGCAAATACAAGCCGAGCGTTAAATATACGAAAACGATGAAACCGCTGGCGAGGAGATTTGCAAAGCCGAGCACGGCGCTTTTCAATCGATTCAGATTGATAAATCCGAGCGCCGCACAGAAAAGCATTGAATAATTTAGCTGCCAGATTATGTTAAAAACTTCGTAATCATTGCGCCAAACTCCCGCTTGATTTTCGGATTCGGCAACAAGCGGATAGTAGAAATAGTTTCCTATCTCCATTCGAAATACGTTGTAAACGGCGAAGATCAGAACAGTTCCGATCAAAATGCTAAACAACTGCCGGAAATCGTCGCCGATCTCGTCGTTTTCAAACTCTGTCGAGCGATTGATCAAAACGATCAGTGCAAAAGCGGCGATGAAAAATAGACCGACAGCAAATTGCGCGTTGAACAGCGGATAGATCGCCTGCGCAAAACTTGGCGAGAGATCGTAGAGCGATATCCAATCGTGAAACAGGCTCAACGATGCGCAAACCATTACCGGATAGGAAAAATATTCGAAAAGTCTGATCGCTCGCGAACGACCTAACCAGAAGAGAAATGCTGCCTCAGCCGACCAGAACAGCGTAACGACAGAGCCGTCGATCTGGACGGGCGCGGCGATGGTAATAAAGGTTAAAACGAGAATTGCGGAAAGGTAAACAAGATCTTTCTGCGGTAGTTTTAGCCGGTCTATTATCAGCGCAAAGAAAAAATGAATGCCCGCGTTGGCAACGGTGAAACTTCCCAGTAAATGATCGAAACGCTCGTTTCCGTCTATCATCGAATAGCCGAAACCATAGAAAATAAACGCGTTTGCGAGAACCAATCCGACATTTTCAATCGCAATATCTTCTTCTGAAATTAGTTTGTAAACGATAAAAGTGATGTGAAAGATCAGGAAGAAAATGAACGAAAACCCGAGAGCGAGCGAAAAATGACTGCCGGGCGAATAATTTTCAAGAAACCATGCGCCAAAGATCAGCCACGTGGCGGCATAGGAAGTGTAAAAGAGCGGTTTCCAGTATTTTTTGACCGAAACTGCGAGTATTCCGAGATTTATTATCGCAATATACGAAAAAAGAACGTCGTAGCGACCGGTGTCCTCGCTGAACAAAAATGGGACGAAATACGCGCCAACCAGTCCGAGATGCGCGATAATCTGTCTTTCATAGATCAAAGCCGCCGCGACGGTGAAGACTGTGAACATCACCATCAATAAAAATGCAGTGGTTTGATCGATCAAACCGTAAAACGAATAAGCGAAAAAAGTGATGAAATAATTTATCGTCATTCCGCCGCTTAAAAGAACCGCGCTGAAATTTAAATATTTCGGCTTTAGCCTGACGGCGAGTCCGACCAGCAAAATTCCCGCGGAGTACCCGCCAACTATTCGCATCAAAGGTGTTACCCAATTATTGTCGATGGCAAATTTCGCGAAAATTCCGACGCCGATAATGAGAATGACGATACCGATCTTGCTGATCAGATTTTCGCCGATAAATTTTTCCAGCTCCGAACCGCCCGAGTCCTCCAATCTTTCCTGGCGTTTCGTTTCGGATTTGGGTGCAGCCGCCTCGTGGTCGAATATCTTTTCGTAAACTTTTCCCGCCGCCTCGTTTACGGGTTTCGAAGGTATTTCAACCAGTTTTGACTCGCTAATTTTTTCAGGCTCGGCGTTTATCGCGCCTTGCGCAGATGACATCTTTTTCAGCCGGAAAAGCTCAACTCGCAACTCCGCGATCTGCTGCTGCGCGTCGACCTGAAGTGCCGCGACGCTATTTATTTTGGCAGTCAAACGTTCAATTTGTTCGTTAAGATCTTCCATAAAAGTTGAAATTGCAGCCTAAATTTTTGATTGTCTGAGGCGTTTACCGGTTCTGTATGACAACGAAAGAATGTCTCTGATTACCTTGATTTATAACATAAGTAACGTCGGAAATGCGTCTTTTTTCCGGAGAAGGATGATCGAACACCGCTTGCTTATTAGAACCGAACCGAAACAGAATGCATTCAGGAATCTATGAACTTGGGTGCGACTAGGTTGGCAGATTCGACTATTTGGGCGCAAACAGATGAAGTGAACGTTTCGGCGTGTGGGCTGTAAACGTCGCTGACTGAATATTCTCTTTCAATTCATGAACACGCTTGGACTTCACATTCCGGACCGAAAAGTGATCCCGCAAAACCGCAAGAACGCGTTTCGAGCGATTTTCGCCAGGCATGCCGCGACCGGTCTATTTTCTCAGAAGGAACTCTAATGGAACATTGATCCGTCTTCGCCAGAAATATTCGTTGTGCCCGTCGCCCTGAAAATTGATCGTCTTCCAATTTATATCTTTTACGAATCCTTTCTTTTCAACGATCTTGTCTGCGCGTTCCTGATATTTTTTGTACTCGGTGTCGAGATCGATAGTGCCGAAATCGAAATATAAGCGGTGAGTTTCCGGCGAAGGCAGATATTTTTCCATATAATCGACCATTACGCCGTCGCCCAAAGGGAAATGCGTAGACATGCACGCAGCAGCGCCGAAAATTTCAGGGTATTCCGAAATGGCGTAAAGCGACATCAGCGCGCCCATGCTTGAACCGATAACGAAAGTATTTTCGCGATCGGAAAGCGTTGAATAATTTTTATCGATAAAGGGTTTAAGTTCTTCAACGATAAACCTTAAATAATTATCGGAACCGGTTCCGGGCGGCATTTTATACTTTTTCGGATCGGCATTATTTTCATTAAACGCACGTTCGGGCGAGAATTCCTTCGGACGGCTGTCGCTGCTCCAAATTCCAACAACGATCGCCGGGCGCGCTTTTCCTTCAGCAATTATCCGCTGCATCGTTTCATCGACGCCCCAATCCATGCTGTTATATGCCAAAGCCGGATCGAACAAGTTCTGACCGTCATGCATATAGATGACGGGATATTTTTGCGCCGCGGAATAATCCGCCGGCACCCAGACATCAAAGATTCGTTTGCCGATGAAATTTGATTTAAACTTCTTGTATCGATAAAGCTGGTTTGTAATGCCTTTACCGGTAACTTTCTTCGGTTTTTGGGCTTGTCCGGTGCCGAATAGAATAACAAAAGACAGAATGAAGATTAACGACCGCATAGTTTTCGCAAAACGAACTTTTCCGAATCATATTTAAAAACATCGAAGAATTCGAGTTAAAAATAACTATTCAGACTCCGGACTGTGATCGGAAAACCGTGCAGCGATCGTAATTTTCATTCACGCGGTACATATAGTACGGTCGAACAATACGGACGAATTGTCCCAAAAAAAGAGCAAATCTCAAATCATCTTCCGAAATAAAGCGTTCCTATTTCTTTTTTTGTTCTGAGCGAACCTAAACCGCCATATCTGAATCCGTAAAAGCCTGCCTGCAGATCTTTCGGGTACCAGTACAGAATGAATTGAACGTAGTCCTTAAGCTGGTCTTCATTAAACGTATATTCGTCGGAAAAAACCGAGGTTTTGATGCATTTTATCGGGTTTTCGCGGGTTCTGCCCTGAAGTTGGTTCCACGCGGCGACATAACCGATTCCGCCCAGTCGGGACAAAATATCTCCGATCGAAAAGGCAGTTGCAAAACCCGCAGAAAGTCCTTTTTCCATCAATTTTCCAACGCCGATATCGGTTAATTGGGCAAGAAAATGTTGACTGACGCTCATTTGTTTTGCAAATTCCGCTTCCGCCTTTGAGAACGCCGCGACGCCCCATTTCCGTACAAAAAAGACTGAAAACTCTTTCCAATCCGTTTTTGCCCATTCCTGCCAATTGCCGAAAACTGTTTTTACATCTGCCATATCAATTAGCCTCCTAATGCTAAAGTCAAAAAAACGATGCAGAAAAGCTGAGGAAACTCGAAAATTTTTCAAGCTTCCGTCTTAAGCATATGCGTAAAATTGCTGCGAAAAATGCCAAATTAATCGAATCTTAGTACAATTTCTATCAAAAGTTCAAAAGTCGGCATGAAAATCGACTATTCACAAAACGATCCGGCACGTGCCGGAGCCTAAAAGCAAACAGATATGACAAGAAAGATAAAAGCACCGACAGGCAGCGACCTGACCTGTAAAAACTGGCTTTCCGAAGCTGCGTATCGAATGATTCAAAACAACCTCGACCCGGATGTCGCGTTCGATCCCGACAATTTGATCGTTTACGGCGGACGCGGAAAAGCGGCGCGGGATTGGGATTCGTTTGACGCGATTCTGGAAAGTTTGAAAAATTTGGAAGCGGACGAAACTCTGCTTGTGCAGTCAGGAAAACCTGTCGCGGTTTTTAAAACGCACGCGGACGCGCCGAAAGTTTTGATCGCCAATACGAACATCGTGCCGCATTGGGCGACGCAGGAACAGTTTGACACATACGAGCGCGAAGGTTTGATGATGTATGGACAGATGACTGCCGGAAGTTGGATTTATATCGGGACGCAAGGGATTTTGCAAGGAACTTATGAAACTTTCGGTTCTCTCGCAAGACAAAACGGTTGGGGTGATCTTTCAGGGAAATTTGTCTTGACCGCCGGTTTAGGCGAAATGGGCGGAGCGCAGGCGCAGGCGATAACTTTTAACGGCGGTGTCGGTTTGCTTGTTGATGTTGATCCGTGGCGCATTGAACGGCGTTTGCAGCTCAAACAGGTTGATATGGAAGCGAAAGATTTGGACGATGCTTTGCGGCTTGTGAAAGAATTTACCGATAAAGGCGAAGCGAAATCCATCGCGCTTTTGGGCAACGCGGCTGATGTTCATTGGCAGATATTAGAACGCGGGATAATTCCCGATGTCGTTACCGATCAGACTTCCGCGCACGACGTTCTTTTCGGCTATATTCCGCAAGGTTTATCAATCGAAGAAGCAAATGAACTCCGCAAATCAAACCAAACCGAATACGAAAAACGCGCGATGGATTCGATGGCGACGCACGTTGAAGCAATGCTCGAATTTCAAAAGCGAGGTGCGATTGTCTTTGATTACGGCAACAATCTACGCCAGAGAGCTTTGGACAACGGCGTCCAAAACGCCTTCGATTATCCCGGCTTTGTTCCCGCATACATCCGCCCGCTTTTCTGCGAAGGCAAAGGACCTTTCCGCTGGGTCGCACTCTCCGGCGAAAAAGAAGACATCTACAAAACCGACGAAGCGATAATGAATCTTTTCCCCGAAAACGATCATTTGACAAGATGGCTCACAATGGCTCAGGAACAGGTCGAATTTCAAGGTTTGCCCGCGAGAATCTGCTGGCTCGGCTACGGCGAACGTGCAAAAGCCGGATTAAAGTTAAACGAAATGGTTGCAAGCGGCGAATTAAAAGCACCAATCGTCATCGGGCGCGACCATCTCGACTGCGGCAGCGTCGCTTCGCCCAACCGCGAAACCGAAGCGATGAAAGACGGCTCGGACGCGATCGCCGATTGGGTTTATTTAAACGCAATGATAAACGCCGTCGGCGGCGCAACGTGGGTTTCCCTTCATCACGGCGGCGGAGTCGGCATCGGCTATTCACTCCACGCCGGACAAGTAATCGTCGCCGACGGCACGCCCGAAGCAGCCAGACGTATCGAACGAGTTCTCACGACCGACCCCGGAATGGGTGTCGTCCGCCATGTTGACGCGGGTTACACGGAAGCGATTGATTTCGCCAAGAAAAATGATGTTAAAATTCCGATGATCTAACGGAGCGCAGGCTGCCAGCCTGCGAGTAGTTAGTATTTAAAAAAACTTGGTACCTTAAAGCAACACACGCAGGCTGGCAGCCGGCGCTCCGTCGAATATGACCGAAAAATCTCCAAAAGGCTGGTATTCCAGAGGTTATTTGCCGCATTACGATGGCGGACAGATCACTCAATTTTTGACATACAGACTTGCAGATTCGCTTCCGCAAAACGTGTTGAGAAATCTCGAATTTCAGCTCGAGCGGGAATTGATAACTGAGCGGGAAAAAGTCATTCAGGTCGAAAAATATTTAGATCAAGGTATCGGCAAGTGCTACCTTCGCCAACCCGAAATTGCAGAAATAGTCGAGGAAAACATCCTAAAATTCGCCGATATTAAATACAAACTTCACGCATGGGTCATCATGCCAAATCATATGCATTTGCTGCTCACTCCAAAAGCGGGCTTTTCACTCAGCGAGATCGTGCATTCTTGTAAATCTTATACTTCGACAAAGGCAAACAAACTATTGAATCGAACCGGAAGATTTTGGTTTCCCGAACCGTTCGACCGATACATTCGCGACTGTGAACATTTCGAGAAAGCGTTCAACTACATTGAAAGAAATCCTGTAAAAGCCGGATTATGTGAAAATCAAAACGAATGGCGATTTTCGAGCGCCTGGCATCGACGGGAGACGGAGCGCGGGCTGCCAGCCGGTGAGTAAA
Source organism: Pyrinomonadaceae bacterium (assembly GCA_026129865.1). GTDB lineage: Bacteria > Acidobacteriota > Blastocatellia > Pyrinomonadales > Pyrinomonadaceae > JAHCHG01. The sequence goes on along the minus strand of JAHCHG010000002.1, from coordinate 118,170 downwards.
AACGGAGCGCAGGCAGCTTGCCTGCGAGTATGACTTTTGGAAGCAACGTTTATGAATTCCACACGCAGGCTGGCAGCCTGCGCTCCCATTCCGCTTTGTCTGCCACGCTGACGCGGGTTTTTAAGAGGCAATTGTTTTGCTGAAAAGAATGAAATGAAATTCTGATGAGAATATAGCAAAACACTTTAACTTTGAATTACTTACAATTCCAATTGTTTATATTTATACTCATTATATTCATTTATGTCAGGATAGAACCGCTTATAAAGTTTGACAGGAACGATGATTTCAGAACCACCACGATGCACAATATAAACTTCATCAATTCCCCGCAAAAAGCTCAGATTTGCAGTTTTATTGCTAGAAAAAGCCTCCGATAGAATATCGACATTTACGAAAGCACTATCATCTGAATCTAACAATAATATTGTATTTTCACCTCTTTCTTTTGCGGTTTGAAGTTTTGATTGTTTTTTCTTAATTGCCTCACTTATTTTCTGACTTAAAAAGGTCTTCACCTGCTCGATGGTTGTGGGTGCAATTCGAAAAACGAAGCACCTCTTAAATCCTTCACCTAAAGAAATGAAAATTTCAAAATTCGGATTGTTGAATTGATATGCATATTTTTTGCCAAGATTGTATGTCTTTGGAGCTTCCTGAATGGTCGCTTCAACGAAACTGAATAATTTGATCAGAAATCCATCAAAATCATATTTTCTTGCTTCATTTTCTGAATTAAATATATTAATTGGTATTCGAATACCAATCCACTTCGTAGGAAATCTAGCACTTACTTTTTTTTCGATCTCAAGTGGTTTTATGTATTTGTCCCACAGAACATTATAGTGTTTCTGTTTTTCAAAACTTTCTACTGATGTATGTTCAACAGTATATTTTATCCCTTTACGGTTAAGTATGAAGTCGGGAAGGCTTTTTCCTCCTCTTCCTTTATCATCAGGTCGTGAACTAATTATTACTCTTTGCCCATCAATTTTCGAAATTTGGTCACAGAAAACTTCTATTGCCCAATCTTCATTTTCATATTTTTGATATAACTCCCTTAAAGACACTACTTGTCCAATAAGATAGAGACGAATAAAACTTCTGTCATCGATTTCAAAGTAATCACTTAGAACAAGCCAGGTTGCTATTTCAGCAAGTAGTAACCTTTGCCATTCATGACCTTTGCCTTTAACAGCATTGCTAGCGTCTGTTCTGACATTAAGTTGTTCAACTGAACGGCTTTCCTTAAAAACATGTGCTTTTTTTATTATTGATTCGATTTCCGAAAATTCGTATTCACTTAAATTTAGCTTTTCAAGTTGTGGGGATGTCAGATTATCTAAAGCTTGAACATAAGCGGAAACCTCAAGAGAATTTGGACCATACCGATCAAGCATACAAATGAAAATCTAGCTGACAATCAAATAATACATCATCACTAAATGAGATTTACGAAAAGAATTGGTTTCAATAAGCGCCGAGCAATTTAAGTTTTCACCAGTTTTCGTTGGCGGTTTTAATCTTTCAGCGGTTACAAAATTAATCGTTATGAGTCAGCTTTCGGATTTACGAAATGAGGAAAAAATAATTTTTTTGACGACCGTCACCACACCGACCGCGATCAGACCGGCGACGATTCCATAGGCGACTTCTTTGATGATCGAAGGAACTTGCGGCAGGAGATGATGGAGAAATTCTATGTTATGAGCAAAAATTCCCCCGGCGACGAGGATCAGAGCGATCGTTCCGATGATACTTAGCCCACGTATAACGATGGGCAATAAATTTACTAAAATTTGTCCGAAATTAGCGGCAAGTCCTTTGTTTTTGGACGAAGCGATCATTTTATACCCGTTGTCATCCATTCTGACGATCAGGGCAACAAACCCGTAAACGCCGACCGTCGCGATAAAAGAGACGATGGAAACAGTAAGTATTTGAGTGGTCAGCGACCTATCCAACACCGTTCCTAACGCGATGATGACAATTTCGATCGACAAGATGAAATCAGTCGAGACGGCTGATTTTATTTTGGCTTTTTCGACTTCTTCGCTGTCTTCCGAATGCTCAACTTCAATGGGATGAGTTTGTTCGCCGCGGTGAAATATCCAATGCAGTATTTTTTCAACGCCTTCATACGCCAGATAAAATCCGCCTGCAATCAAGGCGACGGTAATTATAGGCGAATAAATGACGTTCAATATAAAAACTAAAGGAACGATTATTAGTTTGTTAATAAATGAACCTTTGGTAATTGCCCACAAAACGGGCAGTTCACGCGAAGAAACAAAACCCGTCGCTTTTTCCGCATTGACCGCGAGATCATCACCTAATATTCCGGCTGTTTTTTTCGTGGCGATCTTGCTGGCTAAAGCAACATCGTCCATTAACATCGCAATATCATCCAAAACTGCAAAAATACCTGATGCCATAAGATTTAATAAAAATTAAGGTTACAAGAATATTCGCGAATTTCCAATTGCTGTGTTTTGAAGAGATATTCTTTCCGCTTCAAACCGCGATTTTGGCGTTGGCACGTTCGGCGAAAGTTTTTGCGATGAAGTCAGAACAGCGAGCGGTAGCGACCTGTTGAATTCCGGCTTTTGAAATGTTCAAGTTAAACCATCCGCTGCCGCAGATGGTTCTGACCGGCGTTTTACAAATTTCTTCTGATTCGATTTATTGACCTATGATCTGAAGATCGGAAATTGCGTCATCAATTAAAATGCTTTGGTCGTTGAAACGCACATTCTTTGTGCCGGACGTGATCGTGTAAGTGAAGGGCGTCGGAACGTTATTGAACCGGAAATAGCCAAACGGATTGGTGCGGGTATAACCGACAATTTCCGAACCCCGGCGAAGAACGACATATGCATAAACGACAAATCTTCCGTTCGAGTCGGTTACTTTACCTGAAACCGAGACGTTTTGAGCAGCCGGAGCCGCTAAACGTGCGATGGAAAAATATGGATTTTCCCATGGATTGAGAACTGTTCCTCGAGCCGATAGCCCGGCAATAATTGCCTTTCCCTCGCGGTCGAGAACAATACTTCGAGGGCTGTCCTGCCCGAAAATATTCAAGTTAAATAAACCATCACCGCTAAATGTAGTGTCGGGAGAACCGTCTTGAACATAGCGGGCGATAAGATAATCGACCGAAACGCCGCTGTTTAGCGGCAATATATTTCCAATCACAGTGATTCTGCCGCTTGGAGTTACGACCAGATCGTATGCGGTAAAAGACGAACTGCCTCCGAATACCTGACGCGAACCATCACCGTCGAATGACGTATCGAGCAAGCCGTCGGGCATCAGACGAAAAACGAGATTTGATGATCCCAAAGCTGCGATCTTATGATCTGCGGAAATTGATAGAGCTTTGATTCCTGAGTTTCCATCGATGATCTTATAACCGCTATCGCCAAAACTCGTATCTAAAGTGCCGTCTGCATTAACACGCCCGACGAATGAGACTCCATTTCTATTGCCGCCGAACAACAATTTTCCGTCATTTCTTAGGTCAAGGTCGGTTCCGGTGGCAAGGAAGTTATCTATGTTAATAGTGAAAACTCCATTTACTCCAAATGAATTATCAATTGTCCCATCGGGCAGATAGCGTGCAATATAGCGCTGACCTATGATAACCATCTTTTCATCCGGCTGCTTCAGCATTTTATTGACGCTGTAAAGGGAAAAGGCATCCAGTTCCTTGAAACCCTGATTGCCGAATCCCGTGTCGAGGCTTCCCGAAGTGTTATAGCGAATTAAATAAGATCTCGGCAGCCCCGAAACCGTTGCAAAAGCCAGAACGACGATCTTTCCGTCGTTTTGAACGATCAATGAATGACTTCCCATCGGCTGACTGGTGCTGCTTCCGGGAATAGACGTGCGAACATGTCCAAACGGAGCGCCGACGCCTGTTCCGAACGCAGGATCTTCGGCACCGGTATTGGTTAGACGGACCAGGCACACGGGATAAAATATTGCGTCCACCGTTCGGCAGCTGCCGACTGAGATAACTTTACTGTCTTCCTGAATTTTCGAATCAACGATCGCACCCGAAGGTCCATTGTTTGGCACAAAAGCGCCTGAACCGCCAAATGTCGTATCCAACTCTCCCTGTGCAAATGTAAAAATGCTGAAAGCTGAAATTATGATAAAAAGACGGAATAAGTATTTCATTGAGATAAAGCCCCCTAAACTGAAGTTTTTGGAAATAGTCGGCTGAAACCATCGTATTTCAGGGGGGAAAGATAGTCAATAAAATTGCTTAAGGAGAAATGTCGATCTAAAATAGGTTTTACTGATAGCTTCCCGAAAGGTACGATTGTTTCGGGTTATATCTCTTAAGTTAGACGGTAAGATCTGCGACCGGAAAATCGAGCAAAAAAGGGTGTAGAATTTCACAATGCTGGGGAATCGGGCTTGTGGGCAATAGCAGAATGTTGGAATTTCTTGCACGATCGACGGCAGCGCATGCAAAAGAGACCGATCGGCATGATCACGGGAAATGAATCGGTCAGACCATCCGGTTACGCAGATGGTTCTGACCTTCTTCTACACCATTATTTTTTCTCGAGCACATTAAGTTGATGCTTTATGTCCTTTCCCTGGCGGATGTAATAGCCGCTAAACGGCTGATCGGAATTGTTGTCCAATTTGTTCGGTTCAAGCGTTCCGAAAAGAAGCTGATTTTTCGAATCGTTGATCCTGAGCCCGGCACCGAATCCCTTTGCGACAAACAAATTCAGCGCTTCGCCGTGTTCATCGTCCATCCCGAGTCCGACCCGCGAAGTTTCGCCCGTTCTGATCAGCCCAAAACCCGCGCGTTCAAATCCTCGTTCATTATGGATCGTTAGTCCGGTCGCGTCGCCGATGCGTCTGCCCGTATTTGCGTCCGGAAGACGGTCGCCGACAGCCACGCGGTCAAAACCGTTTTCATCCAGCACGAGCATCCCTACCGCAGCAGTATGGAGTTTATGAAACTCGCTCCAATACGGATGATCTTCCGGGATCTTGCTTTTCCAGGCAGCCAGCGCCTTTGCTTTTTCCGTCAGCACGCGGTCATGCGAACCCGGGATCGGCGCGCCGATCAAAACGCGTTCGCGCCCTTTTTCATCGACTACAATAATGCCTTTTGTTTTGATAATTTTGCCCGAATTATCAACGATCTCGCTGTCCGCCTGCGTGGTTACGCCCAAAAACATCGCTGCCTGAACAAGCAGCATCGCGCCGAAGATCACGTATACAGCCCGCAATTTCCGCGATAATAATTTCACCTCGTTCTGTAAAAATTCGTTCGATCTCATAAAGCTCCTAATCTCCTTTTTTCTTTTTTCTTCCGGCGGAATTTTGGTTCCCGCTTGTTAACGCGCACAACGATCTGGAAACGCATCGCGGAAATTGGAGCGAACGGAGTTGGATCATTGAAAATATCCGGGGAAAGACGTCAAAAACACCGCGCGAGATCTATTTCGATTTTTCGTTTTATTCCGCTCTTAAAGAAAAAAGCAGCGGTCAAAATTTTTTGAGAGAGAAAACGAGAGCCCGAAGTTTCGTCTATAGAGCGCCATTTCAGCACAGGAAAATGTGAGGTATTTTTCGAAAATAAAAAGAGCGCAGGCATTTTGCACTGCACTCTTTTGCATTTGATCTTCGGTCAATCGCGCTTCGAAGCCAATCTTCCGGCGATAAATGCTGTCGGGATATAGGCTAAGATGATATCGGTCGCGATAAACCAGCCCGGCGCGGGGATCATCATCGCGGCGACTATTCCTCCAAGAAGATAAAACGCTCCCAAAGCCAGTGCGATCTTCATTTTATGGCTGACGGCGATCGAAGCGGCAACGAGCGCGCCGACAAAAGTGCCGAGCGCATGCGCAAGAAACGGCATCAGGAAATGTATCGGCGTCAGGTTCGGCATTGCCGCGGTTATTCCCTCGGCAGTTGTCATGTCGGCGCCCGGCGGCGGCGCAATGACCGATCCGCTGATCATAACGACCCCCATATTTACAATTCCGCCGACAAGAATACCCGCAATAACAGCCAAAATGTTTCGAACTATCGGTTTCATAATTGCTCCTTTCGTTTTTTGTGGGAAATATAAAATAGAAATGCGGCTTACACAAATCTGTCAAAGATAGAAACTCAAATTTAGTTCCAATCGGGCGGCTCGTTTCCTTCCGCGACTCGTTTTACGATCGTCATACATCTTTCCCCAAAGCCGTCGTTTGCCTGATTCTGTGTCCACGTCCATTCTGTTTGCGGATTTGGTCTTGTAGGCTTGAAAAAAGTTCCCGAACCGTATGATTGAAGAGCCTCAAGCGTGATCTGCTCTTCGGTAAAATCCGGCAGACCGGCATATGTCTGCGGATCCTGATTTCGCAGGGTTTCGGGAATCTGCGCCGCCTTTGTCTTGCGCGCGGCAAAATCCGCACGGGCGTGGTCGGCATTCTGTTTCCAGCTCCAAATCTCCTGCGCCGTGGGATTTTTCAAACGATAAAGTCCGAAGCCGCCGTCAAAATCGGGGTCGCCATTCACAAATTGAATAAAACGCGACCTAAGATAAACCACCGATTCCAGATGAACATCGTTAAGATATTGACGAACTCTCCCTTTCGCGGGACTTACCGCACCGATAGATCTAATCGAGGGTCCTGACGACTCGGTTTCCCATCTGCTGTATCCCCTATATTTCACAGTCGCGTAAAATATGGCTTCGTAAGTTCCGCCGTGAATCTCGGGAACCGAATGAAAAAGCTCTTGTTCCCCAAATGCGGCGCGAAGCTCCATAGAGCTCCGAAAAACATCCGTGCGACCATTTCCCGAATACGAAATAGTAAAATCCGTCCACACACGGGAAATCTGAACTGCCGTTCCCTGAGTTATTGTTACGCTCCAGCGAAGCGGATTTAATACCGCTTCGGAATCGATCAAGTAATTTTGGGTTTGCGCCTTGACCGAATCTGTGGACACGATGATCTCGACATTTTCCATAAATTTATAATTAATTTATTCGAAGGATTTAAAGAATACGAATGCAAATTGACCGTTTAGTAAAACTTACAATGCACTAATTTCGCAAAAATATCATTAAAAAAACCGGTCTGAACGCATTTAATTGTCGGATAAAACGAACCTGTCTAGGTGTTGACCGAAAAAAGACCGCTAAGCTGACGTACGGGCGCTGCCGCGGCTGAATGTTTATCCGTATCGACGCTTGTTTTCGCGCTCGCTATCTGCGCCGCCTGTATCCTGGTATATCCAGCCTTTACCGCCAGAAAATATGTCAGCCAAAAATGCGTGTCATCGTCATAAGCCGCCGCCTGACCAACACCGCCAAACAAAACCGCCGCCGCCAAAACCGCCCCCAAACACCACCGCCCGATCTTGCCGGGAAATAAAGACTCTCGCATATAGGTCTCTCCTGATTTTTTATTTTTCTTTCTGGAAAAAAGGTTCCACATCTATAATGTCAAGAAGACAATTTTCATTACGGTAAAAGTAGTGCAGGAAGAGTACTTTGTGAATCATCTTCAGAGAAGAACATAAGAGAAATCTAGGAGTTCGAGTTCCCTGAAACTACCCTTTATCGAGAAAAAGCAGACACCTTGAAGGGTCTGCCCTTATCCAAAACTATTGAAGATTTCTTTAGACCCTTCTTGCGGGCGATTTTTTCACATCTATTCGCGAAGAAGTGATTTAAGCAAAAAGAGCAGCTAATTAGATGCAATGCGATTTAATTACTTTCAGAAAGCTTATGCGAACTACATTCGATAAAGGGTTATACCCATCCTTTAATTACCAACCTTTACACTGCAATTAGCGACAATATCAGAATAAAGTGATTTAAGATGGTTGTCCGACATATCTAGGATCGGCTCGTACATAAATGAATTAATATGAATGTTCTCCGGGGTAATCAAATTTACCCTATTCAAAAGCGGAATGATTTTATTTTCAGCTTCAAATTGTTTTGGGTTGCTTCCAAACTCGCGCTTGAATCGATCAACTAAAATCCCGGTTTGGCTTTCTTTTATCTCGGATTGATCCGAAATCTTGGATAATATGTATTCTTCAGCTCTCAATCTTATTGCTATAGAAAGCACAATCTTATTCTCAAGCACGATTTCATTCGGTACAGGTGAAGTCAACAACTCGTCTGCACATCTATAGATAATATCAATCACGGACATTGATAGGTCAAATTTATCGAAACTTACATTAGAAATTAACTTCTCAACCACTTCCTTAAGATCTTTAAGTGAGATTTTTTTAGTTTCAGGTACTATGCAGCCTGACTTTTTATATTCTTTTTCGGGCTTTTGATGTAACAGATGTGTTAGAAACAAGAACTCTGGTGATTTATTTCCGTCTTTAAATTCAAATAAATTGCGCGCAAAGGGGATTGTTGCGATCACTACCTTTTGGTCGTCGTTGATACTCTTGCGCCAATTTGAAAACGGATTGCAAACATTTTTGCTTCCACCCTTAACGAGTACAATTCCCTCTTCATCTCTTTGGGAAACAAAGGAGTTCTTCCATCTTGCATTGCCAAGAATTCTTCCTTGAATAGTCCTAAAAAAATCAAAGTTATGAGTAAGGATAAGTTGATTAAAATTTGAGGTCGTTGAAATCTCCTTAAGGTATTCAACGATTGCATATTTATTTTTGTAGTCAAAGGAGTCCGCTATGTCATCGACAATGAATACTGTGTTGGAGTTAAGTTTTTTCCGCGCTTCAACTTCGAAGATAATATTTAGAAGATAAAACGCTCTTTTTTCCCCCTCACTTAGCACCTCTAGAAGACTTGTGCGATCAATCAATTTCTTTCCATTGTTATTGGAGAAATCGTGGAAATCAAAACCTAAACTAGGAATATTTCCTTTTAGAATGGAATCCCGTTTATTTTCCAAGAAGACTCTAAAAGGCGGTGTGAATCGTTCGTTAAACTGGCGTACTACGCGTTCCCACTCGGTTTGCTCATCATTCGCAAGTTTTGCAATCTCTATAATTCGCTGTTTTCCTTTCTCATACTGCTTCATTAATTCCAAATAGATTTCTCGTTCTTTGATGAAATAAGAGATCCATATATTTTTTGCGAAATTATCTAGATCCGCGAGCTCGGTTAGTAATTCTTTGTGATCAAATAAGTAGTTGCGAAATCCTCGTAACTGGTCGTTGGTAAGCCTTTTGTCAATCTCATCGAATCGCTTTTTTAAATCCTGATCGTTTAAAACTGATTCAAGCTCGCAGCGTATTGTCTCTTCCAGCGTATCAGCATCGGAAATTTCTGTCTTAGAGATTCCATCATAGAGATTTAGCGAATGGCTGGCGTGAAAAAAGCCATGTTTAAGTAAGTTTGTGTGAATGGTTAACGCATTGTAGTGATTAAAGCCCTTTTTAAGATATTTCGAGTTCTGAATTAGCTCGTCGTATTTTTCGATATATTCCTTTAGGAGACCTCGAAAATCTTTAGTATTGAGAAACGCCAGTATCTTGTCATCGAAGATTTCCGCATACCGTACTTCAGAAAATGGGGGTGAGAAACCGCTAATCACATCAGCCTTTACCTCTTCGAGTACGTCAAAGAATTCCCCTTTAAACGCCTTCTCAATTGCTAATTCAATATTATCGTTATAGCCACTAAGTCCCGATAGCGGTTTTAAAACCTTCAAAAACGCTTTTTTTCTATCATCAATGTCTGCTTGAATTAGATCATATTCTTTTTTTAACTCTTTTCGAGCGACGAGCGAAGACATCCGCTCAGAAGAGAACTCCTCCGAATATCTTAAGACAACAAAAACATCCTCTTTCGCTATATCGACATCATTTTCGTCCCTAATATCTCGTAGAGTTTTTCGGTCAGGATAAATCAGGTCCCGTGACTCCTCGCCCCTAGATAAATCTCTAAACGCTTTTGCGAGCGATGTCTTCATAACTCCGTTCGGAGCATAGACTGCGATTGTCTTAAGGGCTGAGAAGTCAAAATTTGTTTCCAATTTTTTTATGCCGTAGCAATTTTCAAGATTTAATTTCAGTAAATTCATGAGTATCCTCCCTATTTGGGTTTTCTAAGCAGGTTTAAGTGTGAACAATAAAGCGTCGACAGCTTCAGTTAATAATGTTCCTAGAATCGTTATTTGGAATCCCTTTCCAATCCTTAAAATGAAGGCTTTTTAATTAAGGTGGAAGTGGAAGGTTAAGTGATAAAAATCACTTATACATTTATCGCTCAAATCACAATTTAAAAATTGAGTTTCGATAGTTCCTATCCACTCGCCACGACCGAATAGATCGGGGAATAGTCTCCGAATGGTTGATTTTTTTGCAGGAAGATCGCTCTGATCTCCAGGTTTTCGGCGTCGCCGGGGGATTCGGGGATGATGCTGAATGTCCCGGGACTTGATGTCAGGATGGCGCCCGGAGTCCAGGTGCCTCCTTTTTTCTTAAACTCCACGCGGACGGCGTCGGAGCGGCGGAAATCTACTTCCATATTGTCGTTCGGCATTGTTTGGGATTTCGGCGCAGCGTGTTGACGAACGCGGGCGAAATTCGGGATAAATCGGGGCATAGGACACGGAACTCCTTTTTTCGATCTACAAATTTTTGTTCGGACGGTGATACAGGCGGTTTGGGAATAAATAATGCGAAACGGGAACATGAGATATTCCCCTAACTGCTGTCGATAAGATATTTCAAACGATGCGCCCTGTACAAAAATTTCCGCGATTATATAGCTAATTTTGTTGAGATTGCAAGGTTTTACGGAAAAAGGGGTTTGAGATCGCGGTCGGGAATCCTATCCAAGGGAAAACGCGCGAAAGCATTTTCAAAAAACCTTCCGCGAATTCAGCGTATTCCGCGGGTATAAACAGATCGATTCTTCAACCCGTCCGGTATATGTCGTAAAGTCGCTGACAAAACGATCCTTAGAGACCTTTGGGTAGAAAGATACATTTAACCGCAAAGGACGCAAAGGTTTTCCATCGATCACAAAAAGCGATGGACGAAGTTTCCAGACCAATTACGAGAAAATTTTTCGCGTAAATTAGCGTAATTCGCGGGCAAATATTAAATTCAAGCCATTAATATTACCGCGCCGGTCGAAAAGTGCTAAATCAAACAAACTTTGCGACCTTTGCGCCAAACTTTGCGTTCTTTGCGGTAGAAAAAAACATTTAACCGCAAAGGACGCAAAGGTCTGCGCAAAGTTCGCGAAGGGTTTCTTCGATCGCAAAAAATCGCTGGACGAAGTGTCCCGAGCGATTCCGAGGAAATGTTTCGCGTAAATTAGCGTAATTTGCGGGCAAAATTTTAGTTCAAGCTAAGACCCTCGCGGCGACTATCGAAAAGTGTACATTCAAACAAACTTAGCGTCTTTTGCGGTAAAAATGTTTTTTCTAACCGCAAAGAACGCGAAGGAAAAGCCGGAATGATAAAGGATTAATTCCTCTCCGGCTTTCGCAGATCGCTTTTGATATCTATTTAAATGCCGCCGCTGGTCGAGATCATCAAAGATTGCGGCATCGGGTCGAGCGGGATAAGTCTATTATCCGAAAAACCTGCGGCTTCGAACATCTCGTTCAATTCCTTTTCCGTAAAAGCATCGCCCGCGGGAGTTCCGGCGAGCATTACAAGCGGAAACATCGCCGGAATCGGCGGGGAAATGCGGTCTTCGTTCGGGACAAATTCGAGCGTCAGAAGTTTTCCGTCGTCCTTCATCGCGGCGCGTATCTTCTTGAGCAGATCGATATTTGTCCGAACGTCGAAATGATGAAGGAAATTTGTTAAAAGGACGACATCATAGTCGTTTCCCATGTCGACTTCGAAAGCGCTGCCTTCGATAAGGTGATGCCGGTCGGCAACGCCGAATTTTTCCGCGTTTTCCGACGCGACCTGCAGAACATTTGCCCAATCGAGCGCATAAATTTCGGCGTTTTTGTACTTATTCGCGATCATAATGCCGAAAATGCCGTGCCCGGCGGCGATGTCGAGAATTTTCAGCTCGCGGTCGGCTTCAAACCCGAGCTTTTCCGCCATCATCTGCGCGGGCATCGCCATCATTCCCGCCATACCGCGCGCAAATTTTACCCACATGGGGCTTTCGGGGTCGAGCGATCCTTCGCTGCTGACGGTCGAACCGCCTTTTTTGACGGCATTTGTCAGATCGGCAAAACCTTCGCGCTGTTTATCGGACAAAAGAAATTGAGCCGCGCCGCCGAAATATGCCTGAGAATTTTTATCGAGGAAAAAAGCGGACTCTTCGGTTAAGGAATAGTGTTCGTTGTCCTTAATTAAGAAACCCATAATAGTAAGCGAATCGGCAAGAATTCGAATACCGCGCTCTGCGGCGCCTGTTTTTTCGGCGATCTCTTTAGCGGTTTTGCCGCCGCCGGAAAGAATTGTAAAAAGTTCGAGATCGATACCGGCTTTGAGCGCCGCCGAATGCTGGTAAGCCGTTAATGTTGAAAAAATTCTGTCGGGTGTAACCTGTGGTGCCTGCTGCATATAGTTTTTCTCCTTTTAAGTTGCTCTTATTTATAAACGCGCAAAAGCGCATAAATAAATTTCCGGAGGACGGACCGGTCTATTTAGCCGGAAAAATATACCAATTTCCGTCCGGATGCAATTCAAAGGCAAAAAACGAGGAATTTAGCCGAGCGTATCGGAAACAAGCTTGTAGCTGGGGTCTTCCCAATGGTTTACGTCGATGATCGCGGAAGCATTGTCGAGCAATGCGCGGCAATCGGGGCTGAGATGGCGGAGATGAACTACTTTTCCGACCTTTGCATATCTTTCGGTGATCTTATGCAGCGCTTCGATGGCGGAGTGGTCGGCAACGCGTGATTCTTCAAAATCGATGACGATCTCCATCGGGTCGCCGGCGATGTCAAATTTTTCCTCAAATCCGGCAACCGATCCAAAAAACAGCGGACCGTAGATCTCATAATGCTTCACGCCGTTCTCATCGATCCGTTTGCGCGCGCGAATCCGTTTCGCATTTTCCCAGGCATAGGCAAGCGCGGAAATGATCACGCCGGCAATGACCGCAACGGCGAGATTATGGAAAACGACTGTTATTCCGGCGACGATTATCATCACCAGAACGTCTGTCGCGGGAACCTTGCGGAAAATTTTCAGGCTCGCCCATTCAAAAGTTCCGATAGCGACCATAAACATCAGCCCGACAAGCGCCGCCATCGGAACCTGCTCTATCAGCGATGATCCGAAAACGACAAAAGTGAGCAGCCCGACCGCCGCGACTATTCCCGAAATGCGGTTTCTGCCGCCGGAACTGACATTAATAACGCTCTGACCGATCATTGCGCAGCCGCCCATTCCGCCGAAAAAACCGCAAACCAGATTTGCCGCGCCCTGCGCCAAAGATTCCTTGTTGCCCTTGCCGCGCGTTTCCGTCATTTCGTCGATAACGGAAAGCGTAAGCAGAGATTCGATAAGACCGACGAGAGCCATGATCAGCGAATATGGAAAAATTATCGCCAAAGTTTCAAAATTAAGCGGCACAAGAGGAATATGAAACTGCGGAAGCCCGCCGCCGATAGACGCAATGTCGCCGACGGTTCTGGTATCGATTCCGAAGCCGATGATAATTATCGAAACCGTAAGAATAGCTACCAGCGAAGACGGAACGGCGCGCGTAAGTTTCGGCAGAAGAAAGATTATCGCCATCGTCAGCAGAACAAACCCGAGCATGATGAAAAGATTTTGCCCGGTCATCCATGTTTCCGCGCCGTCCGGCGTTTTCGTCTTAAACTGTGCGAACTGCGACATAAAAATAACTATCGCAAGCCCGTTTACAAAGCCGAACATAACGGCATGAGGAACAAGACGGATAAATTTTCCGAGTTTAAGCGCGCCGACGGCAAGCTGTATCAAGCCCATAAGGACAACAGCGGCGAAAAGATATTCCACACCGTGCCGCGCAACGAGGGCAACAACGACAACCGCTATCGCACCGGTCGCACCGGAGATCATTCCCGGGCGCCCGCCGAAAGCGGCGGCGATAAGACCGATAATAAAAGCCGTGTAAAGCCCGATAAGCGGGCTGACACCGGCGATAATAGAAAACGCGACCGCTTCGGGCACAAGCGCAAGCGCAACGGTCAATCCGGACAGGATCTCGTTCTTTAAATTGTATTCGTTATTCTTAAGACGTTTTAAAAAGATCATTAAATAAAAATCCGCGGGCAAATGATCGGCGCCGGTCAATAAAAAAGATGACCGGCGATCAGCCGGCTGATTTCTGGAAACTTGAAAATGGAAATAATGAAACGGTTCCGGTCAGGTTTCGGGAAAAGTTTAAGCATTGCATACGCGGAAAGCCCGTAAAGACGCCCGCAGGCAAAACGAAGATAATACTTGATGGGTTGATGGATGTAAAAGGTTGGAAAGATTATCGGGTCGTGTGAAGATCCGAACTGATCTGTGTTGGGATTAAATAAGCAGGCGGGGCAATTTATTGTCGGATTTTTTGGGTCGATTTCATTTTTCATCCCTTTTGGGCGAAAGACTTTCGTCCCTACGGGACTAAACGTGTTCCAAACTCGAAGCCCAGCAATGAATTGCTGGGCTATTTTCGTCTTGTCCCTACGGGACGATCGGTTCGAAGGTAATTAGTAACTTAATTGATAATTGCGAAACGTACTTAGAGATGTTTTAGTATCCGCCTCGTCGTTAATTTTCCAGTTTGTCCGGGAACTTGATAATGGGACGTAGGTAAACACGATAATGGTTGGAATTTAAAGAATATGTTGGGAATTTTGATTCAATCTATTTGACTGTGTCAACTTTAAATTCCGGAGATTGTGAGTTCGGCGAGATTCCATTTTTGGTGAGGGTATCTAATTTCGACCCAGGCGCGGCGTCGATTTCAGCCGGGAGCTGTTTGGCAGCGATCTTCATCATCTCAACCAGCGCATTTATAGTTTCCGGCGGCGCATTGCGGGAAACGCGAAGGCGAATTCCGGGCTCCGGTTCCACGCAAATTGTCGAGCGGGCTGGGTTTTTCATCCGTTAAACGCCTCCGGAAATTCGTCCCATGTTCGACCGTCGAGCAGTCTGCCGTTTGCCGATTTTGACCGGCGAACTCCATCAGCGCCGAATGCGCCCCACTGTTTGAAGAAAAATGCTGTACCCGGATCTAAACACTGATTGCGGATCGACCGAACCCACCTCAATTCCATCGGTCGCGCACCGGTGCCAGACTCGCCGCCGACGATCACCCAATCGATCATCGCATGTGCCGCGTAACAACCGCTATCAATAAATTTCGTGTTGAGATAAGGATTGAGATTCAACGGTCCCAGCAGCGGTTCACAGCTTAAAAAACGCTTGACTGCCGGCACATTGAGAAGATCGCGAATTCTCCAATCGTAATCCTGAATTTCAACGGTCGCGCCGAGCCAGACGTTTGGATAACCGGTTCCCCAATCGTCCGGTAAATTCTCCAGTATCCGATCGGTTCGTTTGGTTAGGATTTGATAGATCAGATTCGGGGTTTCGCGGACGATTTTCCACATTTCCGGACGATGCTCGTCGGCGGATTCGAGAAACCAATCGGAATAACTGGCGGTGAAAACGAGCCGCTCGGTGATTGGTTCGTCGCCGCGCAGCTGCCGGTGCCAGATGAGGGGTTTGTAGAACGTCGCGTCCGACGATCGGTGAAAAACCGATCCGTCCTGACCAAATCTTTTTTTCTCGGCATACATATAACAGTTTTTGCACGCCGGCGAGATCTTTGTGCAGCCCTGAATCGGGTTCCAGGTATGTTTCGTCCATTCGATTTTTGAGTCTCGTCCCATTTATTCCCCCACTCTAATCCGGTTGTAAAATTGTTCGATTTTTAATGCGGTTTTGGCTCGAATTTTCGATTTTCTAAATTGAATAGCCGGTGCTTTGTAACCGAGCGCTCGCGCTAAAGATTTCTTTGTAAAACCTCCCTCTAAAAGCCAGTTGATCTTTTTCCAAGTCGGACGTGCGTCGACCAGCGCCGAGTCCGGCAGGGCGGTTTCGTCAATTGATAAAATTGCGGACTCATTTTGTTTTCGAAGATTCTTACGCCTGCCCGATTGAATTTTGAAAACGGTAGAATGAGCCATTCCGGCGATGTCGGCGACGGTTTTATAGCCGATGCCAACTTTTGAAAGGTGCGCGATGTGCCGCCGCGCCCGGTCAGCCGGAACAATCCCGTTCCACTCCCCGTTTTTCCTGGCTTTCGCCCGTCCAACTTCGTAGGTTGAATTTGCCGCTTTGCACGGTACGCATTTGCAGCCGGACATATATCGCAGACGGGTTCCGTGCGGTTTGGCGGAATATAGTTCTGCATGAGGTTTTAGGGATTCAATCGCGCTCATAAATATTCTCCTGCAAGTTGGTAAAGTTTTCGCGACCAGTGCCCGAGCGCGGTTGCCCAGTAGCGGACTAGGTAATCTTTGTGCTCGCTGTCCGGGTAGGCGAGATATTGAATGACGAGTTCGAACGCCCCGTCGCGCTGCTGGACGGCGGCGTACGCCTCACCGGAAATTATGCCCAAGTTGTTAAATTTTATCGTTTGACCGTTCACGCACATTTCAAGTGTCGAGCCGATGGCTAGGTCGCTTACATTGCGAACATAAATTTTTTGGAGCTCTGATGAATTTTTAGTCTGCATCATTTAAATTAGCGATAATTCGGAACATCACGTTTAGACGTGATCGGGTCATTTATTAAGACCGCCGAGCAGGCACGCTTCCTGGCGGTCGCGTTTCTGCCTTAAACCGGAAATTCAATATCTAAACTCACTTTTGTTTGTAAATACGACCTTTCCGGTGCTCATATCTGAAATTCTTGCGTAACAGCCGTAAGGCGCGAATTTCTCGTAAAATCGCTTAGTTAAAAAGTCAACGCTGTCAGACATTGATTCTTGTTGAAAAGTGATTAAACGCAGGACTCCTAAGGCGAGCCTGGTGTACTCATAATTTTGGCTGACAACTCCGCACTGTCCGATTTCGAGAAGATATCTCATATATATTTTCGCGGGCAAAACTCCTTCCGCGCCTTTCCGCGTATTTCGCGGGCAAAATGTTTTCCGATCGCGAGCAGGCACGCTCCCTAGCGGTCGCGTTTCTGCCCTGTTAAAGCAGCACGCTTACTTCGTGCGCGTTTCTGCAGGTTTTTCTAAATAGATCCAGTCGACTTTGTCCAGAATTTCACTGATCTTGCTGATCAGCGCTTTTTGCAAGCAGCGTTCATCGATGTGGCGCGCCTCGTCATATTCCAGAAAAGCCCGTTTTATTTCCGTCAATCTATCCTGAGCCGAAAAAACTTCTTGGTATTGGGTGTCGTCCGTAACTAGATCCAAACACGGTTCGAGATCGGTTGAGTCCTGATTCAATCGATCGGAACTAAAAGCGCCCACGACTTTTTTACTGTAAATAAACCCGCACTCAGGGTTGGGACAGTCGCTCAAAACTTCAACCGGCGTGTCGCCCGGATGTTTTGACAAAATTTCAATCAATTTATTTACGTGCATAAATTCTCCTTCATAAAATCCGCGAAAATCAGCGTTAATTCGCGGGCAAAATTTTTCCTAGTGATCCGGATGCTGGGCATTCCAGAGGGCGATAATCTTTGAATCGGTGTCGCCAAACTCTCCGAAAATGTGCGGCATCTCCGGGCAATTGGTATTGCTGCACACAACCGCGGCGGGCGTGTCCTCCTCTTCCAGAAATTGCGGTTTATAGCCGCAGTGTTTGCACCGGTGGAGTAGCTCGGCGCGCTCGTCCTCGTATGAATACATCATTGTAATTTCCATCTTTCCTCCGTGCTGTCAGCACACTTACTGCGTGCGTGTTTCTGCAGTCTGCACGCTTCCTAGCGGTCGCGTTTCTGCCTTTGGTTCGCGGGCAAAATGTTTTCCGATCGCGAGCAGGCACGCTCCCTAGCGGTCGCGTTTCTGCCCTTTCAAGCGGGCACGCTTCCTGGCGGTCGCGTTTCTGCCTTTGGTTTGCGCAGGCTGGCAGCCTGCGCTCCTTTATTTCATCCAGGCGGCGAGCCAGCGCGCGGCGAATCGGATCGAATTAAAGATCGAAAAGATCATCGCGTTTTTCTCCTTGCGGCGCGGCGGCGGCTGGCGAGCGCGAAATCGTAGACGGCTTCGAGCTCGGCGCCGCGTTTGGCGCGGAGCAGGTCGCGCAGTTCGACGGGCAGACGGCAAAAGCATTTTCCGCAAAACGGCAGCCCTTTTTGTTTCTGATCGCCGCAGATGCACGCGACCGAATCGAGCCGCTGTTTAAATTCCGCGGAAGCCGGGCGCGGAGATTCGGCGATAAAGATAACGGCTTCGTTCGACGAGCCGTCGAGCCGGTGAACGGTGCCGACGACGACCGAGCGGACCTCGCCGGTGCCGAAAATATGAACGGCGGCATCGGGCGAGATATTTTTTAAGAATTTCAGCATTAAAATTTCTCCTATCGAGCCGCACGGGCGGCGCGAAACGTTTTCGGTTCCTTGTCTATTTCAATAAATCGGGCAAGCACCTTTGGTTCGCCTTTTTCGTATGCCGCAACGAGCGCTTTATTTGCCATATTGCCGATGGCGAGGGGCGAAGAAGCGGCGGCGGCGATCAGCTCGACGGCGCGTTTTTCGAACAGATTGTCGATCGAGCCTCCCGCCAGGCGAAGCCGGTGATCGATATATTCGGCGGCGACCTTCCCGACCGGCGGCATTTTTACGATCTCGAGCCGTTCGGCAATCTCGCGGAAATTTGCGGTGATCAGGCGCATTTCGAACTGCGGCTGACCGAAAAGGACGAGCCCGAGAAAGCGGTCGTATCCGCCGGTGCCGAGTTCGTAAAAGTTTTTAAGAGCGGTGAGCGTTACGTCGTGCAGCCGGTGGCATTCGTCGAACCCGAGACAGACGCGTTCGCCGCGTTCGTTGAGTTCGGCAAGCAGGCGTTCGAGCTGTGCCTGAGCCGAAACCAGACGCTGGCGCGGTT
Source organism: Pyrinomonadaceae bacterium (assembly GCA_026129865.1). Classification (GTDB taxonomy): domain Bacteria; phylum Acidobacteriota; class Blastocatellia; order Pyrinomonadales; family Pyrinomonadaceae; genus JAHCHG01. The sequence continues at coordinate 99,170 of JAHCHG010000002.1, read as the reverse complement.
TCTGACCGAAATATTCCAAAATGAAATAAACTATCGCGGCGGCGGAAACCTTGCGCATTTCGGCAAATTTCGGGAAAAGAAAATGAATTTTACCGGAACGCCGATGGGCGTCGACAATGCGGTTTTTCAACGTCGTTTTACCCGCACCGACCTCGCCGAGAATGCCCAGAAAGCCCTGGTAATTGACGGCATCTTCGATGCGGCGCACGAGCCGGTCGAGCGGTTTTGTATTAAAAACTTCCTGCGCGCTGCGCGGGTCGGATTCGAGCGCGAACGGGTCGCGTTCGAGACCGAAAAAATCTAAAACGTCGTAATCGAGTTTTGTACGGGTTGCGATCATATCCGGGATCTCCTCAAAAATTTTTACAAGTTCTGCGCGAATCTCGGCGGCGGAATGACCGGTATCCTGCAGAAATCGGGTTATTGTTTGAATAAGCAGCGGTTCGACCTTTCGCAAAAACGATTGCGAAACCGCTGCGCTGTCGGTATTTGCGCCGCGCAGGCGCGACACACTCGTTTTCCCGATCGACCATTGTCCGGCGAGATCGGCAAAACGGCGGCTGGAAAGTTTATGGCGTTTTAAGAACGCGTCGAAGGCGTCGAAATCCATCATGGTTTTTTAAGCAAATTTCAAAGCGCGTTTGGGTTCGTCGTTTCGCCGGTCGCGCGCGCCGATCGCCGTCCGGAGCTCGTCTTCGTCGATCAAATCGCGTCCGGCGAAAATGCCGCGCAGCCACGATTTGGTTTCGGTCAATTCGCCGCACGGTTTTGCCGGGGCAAGCCCTTCGTTCTGCATCAGATCGAGCGCGTCGAAGAGATCCAGATTGCGCCGGTAATGGCGTTCGGCGGCGATATTATGGGTCAGCTCGTCAAGCCGGTCGCGGTCGCCCCCGTCGGTTTTCTGCGGAAATTCGAGAATGCCGGTCGATTCTTTTTCGGGAATATCGGTGTCGATGCCGGGAACGATCAGAACGGGTTCGTCCTGCGTTTTCTGGATCTCCTTGATCTCGGATTTTCGCAGATTCTGCGACTCTTTGAGCGCCTTGCGCGTCGATTGGCTTTTTGTTTCGGGCAAGGATTTGAATTCGCCGGCATCGTCGGCTCGCGCCTCGATCTTTTCGACGATATATTCGTCGCCGGCAGGCGTTATGCAGGCAAAAAAATCGTCGTCGTCGATCCAGTAAACCTCGATCTTCGCACCGGCGGCGGCAAGCTCGATAAACGGATCGGCGGCGCGGCGCGACAGCTGGTATTTGACGCCGTCGACCGCGATCGAAACGTCCGGATTGACGCGGCAAACCAGATCGCGAGCCTTGAACGCGGCATCGAACTGCGCCGGGTCGATCTCGCGCACGGCACCGGTCGTATTTCTGAACAAAATATTAGGCGCCGAACCGAGCGTGCTGTGTGTCCGGTTGTTATAGCGGTCGCACATCCAATCGGCAAACCGGTTAAGCGATTCGATATGCGGCTGGTTGCCGAATTCGGCTTTGATGCCGATCAGACGTTCGTATTCTTCGACGATCTGGTGGGCGCGTTCGACCTTGCCGGTCGCCTGCGGATTGCCCGGCGTATGGGCGACGATCTGAAATCCGCCGCTGGTTTTGAACGCCTCGTTGATAAATGCCGCGCCGCGCTGCATCCGTTTGTTATGGATGATCGCATCGCGATCGGTATAGAGCATTTTCGGCAAACCCATCGCCGAAAACGCCTGTTTTAAAAACTCCACGACGTGCAGCGTGTTCGGTTTCGAACAGGCGGCAAAACGCGCAAATTTTTTCGAGGAATGATCGTCGACCAGGGTAAATTTCCAGAGCGGTATCCGGTCGCTGCGGCGATTGGCGTGATTTTTGGAAACCTCCAGAACGGAGACTTTGTGGATCCGTCTGGTGCGGACATCGACCCAGCGTTCCTTGACGCCCGACATATCGAATTGAAAAATGTCGCCGGGCAATTTAGCCCTAAACGATCTGTGAATCATACGAATTTTCGTTTGCTGAACGCGGCTGATGCCGTGTTCGCGTAAATACCGGCGCATGGTGCCGATAGACATTTCCGGCAGTTCCCCAAAAATATGAGGATTTTCCCTGACGGTTTCGAGCGCCAGCACCGGCGCCAGTTTTTGATTGGCAACAAACTCCGCCACGCCGCGAACGGCTTCGTTTTCCATCAGATCGATCTTTCGCGTTCCGGCATCGCTGCGCTTTTTGCGGCGCGGACGCGCGGAGCGCGTGCGTTCGTAAATCGTCGCCTTGGACACCCGGTAAAATTCGGCTAAACGCGCGGCTTCCGCCGACAGTTTCGCACCCTTGAGCCCTTTAAGAGCAGCGCAAATATCGGCACAATCCGATTCTGAGAGTTTGCGGTTCGACATAGTTTTCATATTCGTTTTTTTATAAAAACGCGCCCGGGTTGGCGGAAAGACGCGTTTTTGCCCGATTACAAAATTCAGACTGTGCGCCGTTTCGGCGCCAGCGTGCTTAAAACTGCGACAAAATCCGCCAGTTCGTCTTCTGCCAGATGATTGCTGTGAAAAACGCCGTAGCGGTTGGACAGAATGGTTCGCCAGGCGCTTTTGTCGTCGCCGACGATCAGCCCGGCGGCGGCGCCGAGCTTGTGTGCCTGCCCGAGCAGGGTATTGAAATTGGATTTTTGTTTTTCGCCGGAAAAGCCGGTTTTCTGCTGGTTATGGAGTTTTAACAGGTCGATTCCGGCGGTGCGCAGCGCGGCTCTGATAGCGCGCGAACTTGCCAGCTGGTATGCCTGCGCTTCGGTCAGCTTTTTGCCGTCGACCTCTTCGTTGAGATTGGCAACCCCGACCGCCGAGCGCGTATCGCCGGAGGCGAGCGTCAGCGTGCATTTCATCGACAAACTGTCCGGGAAAACGGTTTTCACCGGTTCGATATTTATCGAGCGCAGCTCGGTCAGCCGGTTGCACAGCGAACAGGTCGCCTCGTACGTTAAAAACGGGCGCGAATCTTCGGTAAAAAACAAGACCTCGTCCGGGTCGATGCCGTAGGTTTCGCACAGCTCGGCGGCAAACTCCGCCTGTTCGTATGTCATTTTGTATTTCATAATCGAAAAATCTCCTATTAATAATGTATCGGGTGTTTTATTAGAGCAGTCCGTCGTCGAGCAGCGCGGCGATGCGGTCTTCGTCCGATTCGGTCAGCTCGCGTGCCTTTTCGCTCAAACCGTTGTCTGCCAGAGCGTAATTTATCCGGTTCCACTGGGCGACCAGCAGATTGAAATCGCGGTGTAGAAATTGGTCGATCTCGGCAACCGGCGATTGCTCGATCTGCGCGGCGAGCGCGGCGAGATGGACGAGAGCACCGGCGGCAGCCTCGTCCATCGGCGAAAGGCGTCCGCGCGCGCCGGGCGTGTTTTCGAGCTCGACAACCTTTTCCTTCAGCCGTTTATTGTCGGCTTCGCCGCGTTCGATCTTTCTGGATTTGTCGGCGTTTGCATCGGCAAGCGCGCTGAGCGTTTCGAGGATGCGCGAGCGGTCGGAGATCTCGATCTCGGTTTCGTCGCCGTCGTCGCCGACGACGATCAGTGTTTCGCCGTCGAGCTGGATATTTCCTTTGCCGAGAAGTTTGCGCTTTGAAACGGAAAGCCCGGCATCGTTCAAGAGATCGAAAATGCGGTCGCCCTCAATGTCGAGAATTCGAAGCCGCTCGTAATACTGGCTTTTGGTCATCCGCGAATAATCGCTGCCCAAAAATTCAACAAAGGTTTGAAAGCCGAATGCGTGATACAGCCGCTCTTTTTGAAACGTTTCGAGCGCGCGCATTTCCTGACTGCTTAACGCTTCGGAAAGTTTTCCGACGGTATGAATGCCGCCTAAAAACATTAGCGCCTGCTCTTTTAACTTTTCTCTGGCTTCACCGGAGAGAAGTTCCCATTCTTCCAATTCGTGTTTTTCTTTCAGTTTTGCAAGTTTATCGTCCATAAGTTTTTAAATTCCGAAACATCGGAATCGGTGTTTTCAATAAAATCAATGGTTTACGCCGAAAATCGGCTGAAATTGGCGTTTTAAATTCCGAAATTTCGGAATTTAAAGGGTTTTATAACCTCTCCTCCAAAATTTGCTTTTTTGCTCGACCCGGGCGTATCCGAGAGCTTCGAGCGTAATCAAAATGCGTCTGACGGCGTCGGTTTTTAATCTGCGGTTGAGCCCGGGAACGACGCCGACGCGGCTGACGATTTCCGGGAGCGAAGCCGGTTTATGGTCGAGCGCTTCGAGGACCTTAAAACTCTCGACCGTTTTCTCGACTATGTAATTCGGCATCGGAAAAATCCCCCCAAAAATCGAGTTCGATCTGCTCGGCAAAAACCGGAAAATTATGCCGGGCGTTTCTGTGCAGAGTTGAGAGCTGGGTAACGGGCGCCGAGGCGGTACGGGCAAACCACTGCTTGTAATCGTCAAGCTCGGTGATCAGCCAGTAACCGCTCGGCACCTCTTTCCGGCTGCCGACAGGTAGCAGCCAAACGCGGCGAAGCTCTTCGACAAGCGAATGAAACCGGCGCAGACGAAAAGATTCGGAATGATCGGCGGCATCGAAAACCGATCGGAAGATCTCCGTTCGCGGGCACGGCTGGGCGGATGTGAACCGCGTCAGAAACCGGGCGAGATAAAAGGGCTGGGAAAATATCTGACAGCCGGTTTCGGACAAGCGGAGCGCGGCGCGGCGAAATATTGACGCTGCCGGATTGGGTTCCGGATGCGGGAGGCGCAAAAGGATATTGGGGCAAACATTTACCTCGCCGCGCGGCGTCAGCCAAACGCCTGTGTCGATACAGCGCAGGCATTCGCAATCGTCGGCAAAGCCGCAGAGCCGGTCCTGAAAATTGGTGTCGGAATTTAGCATTATTCGATGACCTCCGCATTTAGAATGTCGCGCTCGTCCATCCGGCGATTTGCCCGGGCGACCGGTGCGGGGAAACCGGCAGGCTGGCAGCCTGCGTTCCGGCGCGGACTTCGCATCGTGAAACGGGAAGGCTGGAGACCCGCGTTCCGGCGCGCGCTTCGCACCGGAAACAGGGCGGGCAGGCGAATTTCACGGCGGGCGCGGCGCAAGGCGGTGTGTTCGCCGACGGACATGCCGATGAAAATACCGGCGAGAAAAAGCATTGCGAAATTGGCGATCTCAAAGATATCCATATTTATGCTGCCTCCTTCGAACCGCCGGTCGAAGCGGCGGGTTTTGCATCGCGGCGGATCATTGCCTTGAGCGCCTCGATGACGCGGTTCACCTCGGCTGCGGTTTTGGGTTTTCGCTTGCCGCCGTTGACGCGTGCCGAAAGATCTTCAAGCCCCGATTCGCTGATGCCGCGTTTGCGGCGCAGGCGGTTCATAAAATCGATATGGGTGGCGGTGGCGATGACGGGCACGCCCGCTTTCTGGCGGTGATATTGAACGGTGCGGAGCGGCGGCGATTTTCGCGCCCGGCGGCGGCGTTCGGATTCGGGCAGTTTCGATTCGAGCGAACGGATGATCGCGTCCGCCTCCGTCGCATAAAGTTTGGACGTATGTTCGGTGCGACCGTTTGTCGCCTCAAAGGCGATATCGCGCAGATCTTCGTGCGTCAGACCAAGGCGTCCGGCGACGCCGAAAAGACGGCGGTTTTGTGTCAGGCTGCGGTACTTTGGCATTTTTCATTTCCTCCTTCGTTCAAAATGGCGGTCGAATCGATCAGCGCCTGTTCGGCGAGATGCTTCATCGCTATGCCGCCGTCGAGCGAGATCTCCGATACGGCGATGTCGCGCACGGCGCTCATTAAAACCAGACAGACGCGGCGCGTCCGGTCGGTCGAGCTGAGATAGGTTTCAAATACTTCGTCAAATCTGCGGGTTGTCATAATTCGATCTCCTTTTTTTCGCGTCAGACGCGGCGGTTTTTCAAAAAAGCGGCAAACGAGTCCTGGTAAACGAGCCAGACGCCGGACGCCTTGTAGCCTTCGATCTCGCCCGCGGCGACCATCCGGCGCAGGGTTTTCGGCACCGGCGCGGGAATGCCGCGGCGAACCGTCTGTTCGTAGGCAAAACGCAGCGGCATAGCCGGTCGCGATTCGCTGACCGCACGGTTAAATTCGGGAAAAAGTTTTAACTGGCGGTCCTGAGCGGTGTGAAATTCCCTGGCGCGGAGTTTTGCCTCCATTTCGTTGAAGGCGGTGATATACGCTTCGCGAAATTTGATCGCCTTTTCGCCGGTGAAACCGAGCGCGATCATCGCAAATCCATCTTTCGTTAATTGATAAATTTCGGTTCGTTTATGGTGCAATTTTGCACCATAAACCGGCTGAAAATTCAGCCGTAAAAACTCCTCTGAAAGATGCTGCAAAATGTTGCGTATAGCACGGAGCACCTCTCGATGACCGCGCTGAAAGTATTTGGCGATATCAATCGACGTGGCATAAACATTTCCATTTTTTACTGTTAATTTCGGGTTGACTGACATAAAATTTTCTCCTTATGAAAAATTCTGATTTGGTAAAGCTCCGGCAGGAAATAGCGATGCTGGAGGCAAAGATCGAAACGATCTTTTTTATCGTTTCAAAAATTACGGAGATACCGGATGCGGAGGCGGACCGGAGAATCGATCTATGGGCTGATCACACGATAGATTATTTTCTTGAGCTGCTGGAGCAGCGCGGTCTGCCGTTTCGCGATCTTTATTCTCCGCCAGACGGTGCCGAAGACGGCGAGCCATCGCCCGGTGGTAGCGGTCTGAAACTCGTTTAATTTTTTGACGTGTCAGCATATTGGTTTCCATTGATTCATTAGGTGCCGGAATTTCTTGATTTCCGGACGGTTGACTGGTAAATTTGCAGGCATTGCGCCGCTCTTTTTGAGCCGCTTTTTTTGCAAATATTTTTTTACGCCGCCGCGCGCAGACGCTCGCGGACGGGTTTTGCCCAATCGGGCTTATCGATGACGATGCCGTAATTTTTTTTCAGCCAGTCGGCATATTTCGGGAACCAGCGGGCGCCGGTGATCAGGTGATTTACCGAAACGCGCGCCGATTGGTAAGCGAGTCCGAAATCGCCCGCCATACGGCGCGCGATGTCGCTCTGTTTAAGTCCTTTGTCGATTAAAAGTTTTCGTATCTCGTTTTCGGTCATAATTGTTTCCTTGTTGTTGCTGTTACTGACTACCTGAGTAGTAAGGACAGAATAAGACGATTTGTTACTGACGTCAAGGAAAAAGTAACGAATTGTAAGTTTATTGATAAAATAATGCCGCGTTCGCAATTTGGCGCCCGCTTGAAGCGTGTCTTCGACGGAGCTACAAACCAAGAAATAGCTGATAAATTGGGCGTGACAGCGCCTGCCGTCCAGAATTACGTGTCGGGGAGGATTCCGGACGGAGAGAAGCTTCAGCGCATTTCGGCAGTAACGAATTGTAACTTACACTGGCTTCTAACCGGCGAAGGCGATCCCTTTCCGGAAAAACCGGTTTCCTCGGACGAGACGGAAAACGACGATATATTCGAAAATTTGGAAATTGAGATCAAAAAAACGGACGATCCGATATTTTTGAAAAAGCGGCTTGAGCTGATAATGAGCGAGCTGGACGTGCGAATTAAATCGGACGAATTAAAGCGGTACGAGCGCGGCGAGCCGGAGCGGGACTTGCAGGAGCTGCGCGGATTGCATTTTGACGACGGGACGGGCAGATATCGGGTGGAGGAAACGGACGAGGAGCTGAGCGAAAAGGAATTATTTTTGCTGCGGGAACTGGAAAAGGAACGGCGGATAATGGCAAAACCGCTGCATCCGCGGGCGCGGACGTTTGACGACGAGAGGGCGGAGAAAAAATAATCGGAAAAAAAGCTTTTCCGGTTTGGGGCGATCCGGATCATTTATATAAACGAAGTATGAAAAGCGTTGAAGAAAATATAGAAATAATTGCGGAGCAGATAGCCGAGATGAACCGGATGAACATCAAAAGCCGGACCGATTGGGAAGAGCGGTTTGCCGAAATGCGGGCGCGCGTAGCCGAATGGGACGCTCGAATTGCCGAACGGGACGCGCGGGCGGCGGAATCGGATGAGGAATGGCGGCGACAGCGCAGGCATCTGGATGCGAAATTTGCACATTTGGCAGAGCTGACGGGAATAGCGTTCAAAACGCTGGACGATCTGGGCGACGATATGGAAGAAGCGGGACGGCGGGTCAAGCGAAGATCGAGGAGCTGAGCACAAAGAGCGGTAAGGTGTATGAAAAGCGTTGAAGAAAATATAAAAATAATTGCGGAGCAGATAGCCGAGATGAACCGGATGCAGATCAAGAGTGAAACCGTGTGGGAAGAGCGTTTTGCCGAAATGCGGGCACAGCACAGGCGTGCGGAGGCGCTGCTGACCCGGCGGTTCGATCATCTGGCGCAGCTGACGGGAATCGTATTTGACCGGATGGACGATTTCGGTACCGATCTGGAAACGGCGTCGAAAAAGATGAAGCGAAAATAGCCGGAAATGTCGTTTATTCTCTCACAGCTGATAAAGAAGAAACTGCCGGAATGGAACGAGAAGATCTTCGGGATAAAAGATCTGCAAGCGATCTGCGTGCGCGAGCGGCTGATCTTTGTGGAATCGATCGGGAGACGAGCGAAGGGCGAATATCTGCGGTTTTCAAACCGGAATATGATCATCCTGCGAGCTAACTTAGGCGAGGGCGAACGGCGCTGGATAGCCTTTCACGAGCTCGGTCACCATTTTTTGCACACGGCAAATCACCGTTTCAGCCGGGGAACGGCGCGGAAAATGGATAGAGAGGCGAATTTTTTTGCAGCGGTCGCGCTGCTGCCGAAATATCTGATCGAAAATGAGAACGAGAGCTATTCGGACGGATATTACCCGGCGGAAATGCTGCGGATCAGATTTGAAATATTGCGGGAATTCAGGATTTAGTTTTCCCGGAGAATAAATTCGGTACAAGCCGAAAAAAAAGCGTCCCGCTCAAAGGACGCTTTTTTTGCTTAAAAGTTAGAACGATTTCACGCCGCTTTGCGCAGATCCACAGGCGCGAGTCCATCCAATTGGCGAGCCCAATTTAAAAAGCTTTCTTCATAGATCAGCCAGCCGAACCGGGTCGGCGCAGGAAATCCGCCGCCGTCCTTGCCGACGGATTCGAACGTGCCGTCGAGACACATGGCGATCAGCGTCGGACGCGACGGGCAGGGTTCGATTATTCGAAATTTTCTGATCCGCTGTTCGACGGCGGCGAGGGTGAGTTTCGTCCTGGGAACGAAATCGAACAATGCCTGACCGTAATTCATTCGGAGTACGTGATCCATAAAAATCGTTAAAATAGTGGAAATCGTGAATTTGGAAAAAATCGGGGTCGCGGCGCCGGGTGCCGGTCGATTAATCTGCGTATCGGAGAACCTGATCTCCGAGGTTAATTTAGCGATTTTTCGCGGGAGCGTCAACAAAAAGATGGCACGTGTAAACAAAACGGCGGTAAAGCAAAAACTGGAAGAATGGGCGGCGGTGCAGAAACGGATCTCCGCGGCGGACGACGCGAAGAATAAAAAGCTGGCGCCGATCGTCGAGGCGCATAACGAAGAGATCAAACCGATCCTGGAAAATTTCGATAAAAAAGCGGCGCCGCTGCGCGAGCGGGCGGCAGAGCTGGAAGCCGAGATCAAAGCGATGGTCGAGGCAAACCGCGACGAGGCGGGCAATCCGGTGCCGGTGATGGTTTCGTCGGACAAAGCGACGGCGGCGGTCGAGAAAAAAGAAGGCGCGCGGGTGATCGACGTCGGTCGATATTTTGACCTGGTCAAAGTGAAAACGGCTGAATTTTGGGCGACGGTTTCGGTCAAGATCGCCGGTGCGGAAAAGCTGCTGGGTAAAAACGCGGTCGACGAGATCTCGGATAAACGCGAGAGCTATACGACGACCTTGCGGCTGAACTAACAGCCCAAGGGAGAAGGCGCCCTTACTGCGTGCGGGCTTCCGCATCGGATCCGCATTGCAGAAACACGCACGCAGTAAGTGTGCGAACGCCGCGATCGGAAAACAATTTGCCCGCGAAATACGCGGAAAGGCGCGGAAGGTTTTGCCCGCGGATTTACGCGGAATTTTTAGGAGGAAAAAATGCACGATAAAAATGGAAAGCCGTTAAAGACCGGCGACAGAGTTAAGGTCGAAGCCGTAATCGGCGAATGCTATTCGGGTGACGAATATTGCAATGTTCAATTGAAAATTGGCTATGAGGCAGACAACGGACCGTCAAATGTTCACGCATTTGTAACCCTGAACTCTAAGCAGGTCGAACTTTTGGAAGATTAAAAGTTTGCCCGCGGATTTACGCTGATTTTCGCTGATGGGTTGAATTCACCAAAAGGCGGGATGAAATACAGCCCGCGACCTGAGAAGGGACCGGTCGAGAGATCGGTCGGTCCCGATAAACGAGATGAAAGTCGACCGAGCAAAATTTTTCAAAGGAGTTCGCGCCTATCACAGCCAGGTTCGCGGCGGCGGACTCGATCAATCGCAGGTAGACGGTCTCAATTTCCTGATTGAAAAATTCGAACGGTCGCGCGGCTGGACGGACATCCGGCATATCGCCTATGCGCTGGCGACGATCGCGCATGAAACCGCCTGGACGTTTAAGCCGATTCGCGAATACCGCTCTCGTGCAGGAACGAAAGCGCGTGCGAATCAGGACCGCTACTGGCTGAGCGGATATTACGGACGCGGCTATGTTCAGCTGACCTGGCAGCGTAACTATCGAAAAGCGGGCAAAGATCTCGGCATCGACCTCGATAAAAATCCGGATCTCGCACTGGAGCCGGAACATGCCTTTGCGATCATGACCGCCGGCATGTTCGGGGGATGGTTCACCGGCAAAGCGCTTGGCGACTATATCAACGATTCCAAAACCGATTACCGCAATGCGCGGCGGATCATAAACGGGCTGGACAAAGCCGACGAGATCGCCGGACACGCAAAGAAATTTGAAGCAATTTTAAAAAATTCGGCGGCGGCTGCAGAAACTTCCAAAGATTCTACCGCTGAAAATGGAATCGGACGCGATGAAAATGCTGAGCCGCCGAAAACGGAAACAAAGGTCGAGGTTCGCGACGGCAGTGTTTCGGTCTCGACCTCGGAAAATGCGCCGCTGCCGCAGCGCGTGGCGATCGAAAAGCCGGAGGGAACCGGATTTATCAAAGAGGTCAAGACGGAGGTCGGCGCATTGGTCGCCGGAAACGGCGGAGTTCAGGCGTGTATAGATCAGGCGCAGCAGGCGTCGGCATTCGGGTTCAGTTCGCGTTTTTGGACCATTCTCGGGCTGATCGTATTGGCGGGCTCGGTCGTTTATCTGATCTACAAATATCTCGATTGGCGAAACGATCAAAAACGCGAATTGGAATTGACTAATAATCTGATCCAGGCAAATTCGACCGACGGGAATCAGGTCGTCCTGGTCGACAAATCAAATCTCCCTGCGCTTGAAACGCTCGGGTACGAAATCATCTATCGATAAATGGAATTAGCACCTTACCTGCATCCGGCGTTTTTGTTTACGGTGGCGGCTGCGCTGGTCGGATATGTCGCCTGGCAGATCAGGATCGAGAGCAAGGTGGCGGCAAATGCCGGCGCGATCGGGCGGCTGGAAACGGAGCTTCACGAACTGCGCAGCGCTTTCGATAAGCACCAGCTGAATGCCGACATCCATTTTAATCTGCGGATCAGCACACAGGTGGAGGCGTCGAACGAACGCCGGTTTACGCATATCGAACAGCAGCTGAAGCAGATAAACGACAAGCTGGATCGAATATCGGAAAAAAAATGACGACGCGCGAGCAGATAAAAATTTTGTGGGAAACGGCGACGCGGCGACAGCGCTGGGCGATCGGACTGATCGTAGCGACGATCTTCGGATTTCTGACGCTCGGCTGGATCAACAGCGGCAGATTTTATCTGGAGAACCGCGCTCTGGAAAAAGGGATAAAAGAGGCGAAAGCCGAGGCTGAGGTTTCGCTCCAGAAAGCGGCGGCGATCGCAACGGAAATAAGGCGTCAGCAGACGGCGGTAAAGATTTTGGAGGAAAAACGGGATGAAAAACGAATGGATCTTAAAAAAGCTGACGATGAGGCAAGCGCTGCTGCTGGCGCTGTTCGTCGGGCTCGTCGTGAGCCTCGCCGCGACAGTCCGTCCGCAGACGAACTCTGCAGAGAGCTCGCCGGACTCGGTTACCCGTGCGGACGATGAAGCGCTTAGAAAAGCCTGCGCCGAAGCGGTCGAGGAATTAAAGGTTTCGCGCATTGCGCTGGAAAAACAAGGGATCTTGATCGAAAAGCAGCGCGAGCTGCTCGGCATCGAGGGAGAGATCGCGGCGAAACTGCGCACGATCGAAAACTTAAGCGAACGGGAAAAGCTGGAGCTCAGATCGGCGCTGGCGGCGAAAGATCGCGCCATCGCCGGTTTGGAAGACCAGGTGAAAATGCTGAAAAAGAAGCGTTTCACCGTCTGGAAAGGGCTGAAATACGCGCTGGTCGGTGCGGCGGCGGGAATCGTCGCCGGATCGTTAATGAAATAGGTTTCGGGCGCGTACGGGTTGGCGCGGCTCGAAAAGTGCGGCTCTGACAATGCGGAATGAGTAAAAGCGAATGGCGATAGGATACGCCGACCTTCCAAAAAGAGCCGCCCAAATTTATGCCGAGAACATACGGACAAGAAGCGATCGAAAAATGCCGCGCGCTTTACTGCCGTTTCGGCGGAAAAAATTTCGACGCCATCGAGCGCGAAATGCGCAAGGAATATCCCGGCTGGCGCAAGCAGAATCTGATCGATCGCCGCGGCAGATTGGGCTGGATCGCAAATTACGGGTTTCAGAATTCTTTGAAAATTCACCTGCAGAAACTGACCGAATCGGTTAACGACGACGAGCAGGATCTGTATATCTCGATCCGCGAGATGCGAAAGGCGTCGCAGCTCAAAGCGATGGGAAAAAACGCGACGCGCGACGAGGTTTACCAGTACAGGGATTTCTGCAAATTGGAGATCGAAGCGCGGCGAAATCTGGATCTGTCGCGGGACAATTTCGAAACGTTCGTCAGCGGTTACGAAAAGCTGCTTGGCTGGCTGAGCGAACTGGATGCGGAGGCAGCCGCGGCGCTGGTCAAGCACGGCGAAAAACTGGCGGAACTGGCTGAGGCGCATTATGGCAAAGAAGAAACCGGCGGCGGAGCAAAGCCTGGAACGGATGAAGGCGGCGAATGACCGCATCCGGACACGGGTATCTGCAAAAAGCGAAACGGACATCTCCTTTAAGCCGCTCGGCTGGTGGCGGGAAAATTGGCACTCGAAAGACGTGCAGAAACAGTTCATTGAAAACTTTATCTATATTCGCGACGCGTTTGACGAAAACAAGCTGACGCTTTTGAAATTTAACGATATTCAGAACCATCTGCATTTCAACTGCACGGGCAAGGATATTGTGATCAAATCGCGGCGGCAGGGTTTATCGACCTTTTTCAAGGCGAGGTTTTTTGCAAAGACGGTCGTTATGAGCGGGCGGAATTTTCGCGAGGTACCGCACGACCCGGACACGGAAGCGCAGTTTCGGGCGGATTTCAGGGTGATGTACGAAAACCTGCCGCCGCATTTGAAACCGCAGACGAAATACTATTCGGAAGATCTGATCGAATTTAAAGACGCGGCAAAGGGAACGATCAATTCCAGAGTTTCGACAGCCTCCGTCCAGCCCGGGCACGAGGGCAAGGGTCGCGGGCAGACGATCACCGATCTGCATTTGACCGAGCCGCCGTTCTGGCGCGGCGACGCGAAAAAAGCGGCGACGAGTTTGCTCGAAGCAGCGCAGGGCGGCGACGTGGCGGTCGAATCGACGCCTTTCGGGATCGACTGGACGCACCAGGTTTACAACCAAGGGAAAAAGGGCGAGGCGGGATGGAAATCTTTCTTTTTCGAGTGGTGGTGGAAACGCGAATACCGAGTCGAGGGAGCGAAATTCGGATATGCAAAAGGCGTTTATTTTCTGCTCAAGCCGGACGAATCGCTAAAAGAAGTGCAGCGAAATGCATCGCGGCTCGATGCGGCAAAAGTTGACGACGACGAACAAAAAACGTGCGAGCTGATCCTCGCACATTTGAAAAGTAAGAATTATGCGCCGCAAAACGCGACATGGGTTTGCAGGGAGGTCGCGGAATACCTGGCGTGGCGGCGGGCGAAGATCGAGGAGCTTGCGGGCGGTCTGCAGCAGTTTAAGGTCGAATACCCGGAAAACGATCGGGACTGTTTCGAACAGACGGGTCGCCCGGTCATCCAGGCGAGATATTTGAAAGTTTCGTGCGACGCGCAGGAGCCGGTCGAAGGGCGCGAATATCTGATCGGAGCGGACACGTCGCTCGGATTGGAACACGGCGACTATTCGGCGATCGAAATTCTCGATCTGCTGACCGGCAGACAGGTTTTTTCAGAGCAGCTGAAGCGGTCGCCGGATCTGCTGGCACATCGCCTGGCTGAGCTTTCCGATCGTTACAACTGGGCAATGGTCGTCGTGGAACGAAACAACACCGGAATCGCGGCGATCCGCGAGCTGCAGAAACTGATCGGCGAAGAGAGGATATTCAAATATCTCGACCGGCGTCTGCAGCGGGCGGTCGAAGACGCGATATTGACAATTGACGAGGCAATGGACAAAGCCGAATTCGGATTGCCGACGACAGGAGCGAACAAAGGCGAGATGGCTGTTTTCCTGGAGCAGGCGGTCAGGACGGGCGAGCTCGGACTCTCTAATCGGGAATGGTGCGAACAGGCGAAAACGGTCGTCTGGTTCGACAACGGAAAATGGGGCGCGTTGAGCGGTTATCACGACGATAGATTTATGGCGCTGGCGATCGCCAATTACGTCCGGATGCAGCTTATCGGGCAGCGGCAGGGTTTAGAGGTGCTGCCGGTCGTCGGAGATGCCAGGTGAATATATGCGTTAAAGGTGTCCCTTGCTGTCCCTGTGATGTTTTTTTCGCTGACGGCTGGGTAAGGCGGCAGGCGGGTAAATAAATCGAAATATGACGATTCTGCAAAAAATGAAACTGTGGCTGGCATCGTTCGGACGAAGCGAGCCGCTAAGCCTGCCGACGGACGGGCGCAGCTCCGTCGAAAAGATCGGACTGAACTATTCGCTGACGAATTTTTCCGGGCAGTACGCCGGCATATCGCCGGTGATCAGTTTCGAAATGCTGACCTGCTTGAAAAATTTGTGGCTCTATCATCCGGAATTTTCACAGCACGTACAGAATCTGGTCAATCTGGCAAACACCGGGCATCAGCTGACGGTAAACGCAAAAAACGAGGCTGCGGCGGAACGCGCGCTCGACCGGCTGAATGAGACGGCGGCGCGCATTTACCGCAACGGCGCGGGCGTCGACGGATTGATCAACCAGGAACTGACGTCGCTGGTCTGGAGCGGAGCGTGCTCGACCGAAGATGTAGTAAATGTTGCGGCGCGGCGGATCGAAAAATGCGTTTTCGTGCCGGTCGAAGATATCAGGTTTCGCTGGGAAGACGAGGAATGGAAGCCGTACCAGCAGGTTTCCTTCGCCGGGCGGAGCACGAAAAACGGTTTGATCCCGCTGCATCCGGAAACCTACCGGTATTTTGCGATCGAGACGATCGACAATTCGCCGTATGCGAAACCGCCGGCGACGGCAGCCGTGCAGGCGATTACCGAAATGCAGCAGGAAGTGATCGACAACGTGAAATACATCGTCAATAAATTTTCGATCCTGGGCTTGCTGAGCGTAATGGTCCGCCGCCTGACGCGAAAACCGACGGAAACCGAGGGCGAATTTAATCTGCGTTCGCAGAAATATCTTGGCGAAGTTCGCGACAGCCTGAGCGGATCGTTCAACAAAGGGCTGCTCGTTGCGTTCGACAACATGCAGTTTAAGGGCGATTCGGTAGCGGCGAACGGCAGCGGATTTTATGACGTGTACCGCGTGATCGCCGAAACCTTCATGAGCGGTCTGGGTCAGCAGCCGGCTTTTTTCGGCAGAACCGATTCGACGACCGAAACCTACGCCGATGTGGTTTACCAGCTGCTGCTTTCGCGCGCGCATAATTTTCAGCGAATCGCAAAACGGCGGCGCGAGCGGACGTATCGATTCGATCTGCGGCTCGGCGGTGTTGAGGTCGACGGCGTTTCGCTGAAATTCAACAAATCGTTTTCGCGCAACACGCTCGCCGAGGCGCAGGCTGACGAGATCAGAGTGCGCACGGCGCTGGACAAGGCGCGCGCCGGAATAATATCGGCTGATCAGGCGGCGCAGGAACTCGGTTACGAATCGGCATTCGACCCGGCGATTCTGGAAGAGGGCGCGGCGCTCGGAGAGGCGCTGGGAGTTTTAGCCGCGGATTCCCGCGTGTCGAACCGTTTTCATTTCAGGTTTGCCAAAGAGAGCCAGAGGTACGAATTTATTCGCCCGCGGATCGGGATAAATCTATCCGGTGCGCGGGACGACGACGATATCGAGCGCGGCAACGTCGTGCCGATTAAAAAAAAACAGTCAGCCTTCGCCGGCTGACCGAGGAGGAGATAGATGACATTCTTGACAGATTTATTTCGAAATACGTTCGCGCGGTCAGCGGCATTCGCAATACTGACATTCGCCTTGTGCTTGAGCGCGTGCGTCAATTCCTACGCGAAAACAAATTCGACGATTTCCGCGACGGGGACGATTTCGCCCGGACTCTCGTCCGCGAAATGGAATCCGTTCGCAGCCGAGTCTGGTCGGCGCGCGGAGCCGTCGGCACGATCCGGCGAACAACGCGCTCGGTCTACGAATTTTACCGGCTTCGCGATTTATCGCCGTTTGGCGGAAAGAAAAGTCCTGTCAGGCTCCGTCTCGGCGGACCGGACCGGGTCAGCATCGCGTTTTTCTCGGATCTCGACCATTTCTATTTTTCGAAATTCGCCGACAACACCAGCGATTCGCTCAAAAAATTCTTTGTTAAAGAATATTTCCAGAACGGAGCCGCGCTTTTCGGACGCCAGACGTCAGAATCGCTCGACGATTTTCGCAAGGCGCTCGGCGAAAAATATAAAAACAATACCGACCGGCAGATTAATACGATCGTTACGACCGGAACTCAGCGGATCAGAAACTGGGCGCATGTCGGAACTCTTTCACAGGCGCGAATAAAATACGCGCGCTACGCGGCGACGCTGGACGAGCGGACGACGGATCTCTGCCGCGGAATTAACGGCAAACGGATCGCGGTCGGAACGGCGCAAAAGGCGATCGAGCGATTGAACGGATTGGAGCCGGGCGAATTTGCCAAAGAGCTGTATGAGAGTACTGCCGCTAAAAATTTTAGAAAAGATCCGGTCGGATGGCTGGAAACGGAGATCGGCAGCGACGGTACGGTGAGCGAAAAAATGACAAAGAACGGTTTTGCGATACCGCCGCTGCATGCAAACTGCAGGACGCGGCTCGAAGGAATTATCGGAGGCGTAGATGAGTAAATTTATCCCGATCGCATCAAGCAATCTCGACGCTGCGGCTTACGACGCGCAGACGGGCGAACTGATCGTCAAATTCAAAAACGGCGGCGCGTACCGCTACGAAAACGTTTCGCCTGAATTATTCGATAAATTCAGAGCGACCTTCGACCCGGAGAGCGGCGAGTCAGCCGGAAGATTTTTCAGCCAGAACATTCGGCAGCTGCCGGCGGAAAAGATCGAGCTATGAGCAAAGAAATTCTAAAAATCAGCGACAGCCTGTCGATCCATGACAACCGGATCGCCGAGATCAGATTGTTTGCCGAGATACCTGCGGCGGCGCCGGACGCGCAGTCGGCAAAGGTGCTCAATGCCGCATCGCTGCTGTACCACGAAACGCGTCACGGCAAGGCTCAGGACAATGTGCAGATCCCGGCGGGCGCGGTCGAGCTCGGCGACGAACGCTATGTGTACAGAGATTTTCGCGCGCTTTCGCAGGTTTTTCTGCAAAGCCGCGGACTCGATTTTTCGCGACCGGGCGTACTTGAGAAATCGGTCGATCTGCTGAAGGGCAAGACGATCTATGCGAATCACGATTTTCGGGACATCGACAACTGGCGCGGCGTTATCGCCGAAGCGGTTTGGGATGCCGGCGGCGCAAACGCGGGAGGCGTGCCGGGCATAAATGTCCGGACAAAGGTCGATGCATTTTTGAACTATCGAACCGCCTGCGGGCTGATGATGGAACCGCCGGCGATAAACGCGGCAAGCGTGACGGTTTTTTCGGAGGTGGAGTTTTCGCATCCCGCACTCGTCCAGAGCGGCGATTTCTGGCGGAAATTTCTGGAAGAGGTCGACGGCGAGATCGTTCGTCTGATCGCCACGCGAATAATCGAATTTTGGGAGATGAGTTTTGTTTTTATGGGCGAAGACCGGCTGGCGCGCGCGCTGCCCGCGGAATCGTTCGAATCGCAAACGACGCGGGCTTCCGCGCAAAATCTAAACGCAGAAAAAGCCCACGGGCTGGAGACAACAACGATGAAAATTTCAGAAGAGCAAAAACAGATGCTGGGCATATCTGCCGAAGGCGGGGATGTGCCGGAAGAAACGGTGCTGAGCGCGGCGGAATCGCTGGCAAAAGCTAATAAATTTACGCCGACGGAGATCGCCGAACTGAGTTTGAAAGCGACACAGGGCGAACGGCTGCTGGCGGCTAAACGCGCGGAGGTCAAACAGGTCGCGGCGCTTGCGGAATTCGGCGGATCGGAAGGCACACTGAATCCGGTGATCGTTAAGATGATCGACAATGCCGACGCGGACGAACTGCTGACGCTGGAGGCGGATTACCGCAGCCGGATCGAAAAACGCCTGCCGCCGGGCGGGCGGAGTTCGCAGGAAAACGTTGCTGGCGTAGAAGCGGCGTCGTCTGCGGCAGACGGCAAAAATGAGGAGGTCACGACACCGGCGATCAAACCGACGCGGCTGTTGTAATCGGAAAAAATCGTAATCCAATCAGAAACAGGAGATAAATCTAATGCAAGTTCTAAAATCGGACGTTCATTTCGGGGTAACAGCCGTTTTTGCCGCAGATCTCGATATCGACACGGCGGTACGGATCAGCGCCAATAAAACGGTGGACAAGCACGGCGGTACCGGCACCTTCATCGGCGTCGTTACGGCGAAGAGAAACGCTAATAACAACGGCACGATAGACGTCGTCGCCAAACATCACGCAAGATGCAAGATCCAGACCGCCGTAACAGCCGGGCAGAGTTTCAAGTTCGGCGCGGTTGACGGAACGACCGGCGAAAACCGGATCGCGCCGTGGGTCGCGGGCACGGACGCGATCGAGCTGCGCGCGGGCGTGGTCTGGGTCGGAGGAAACACGGGCGATACCGCCGAGGTCTTTATTCAGTAAAGGCTGAATTTGACTGAGTCAAAAAATGAGGAGAAAAAAATATGAGTAAAGGCTTAAAAAACAGAGTCGCCGCCCTGGTCGCTGAGGCAAACGACATCCGCCAGAACGGCGACGAAAACGGTAAGCGGCAGATAACATTTCGCGAGCATCTGGAAGCGAGCTGCCCGGACGCCAAGGTCGAGCATTTGCTGAGCGAGCTGGACATTCGCGGCAGTATGCGGCTCGAAGACGCCTGGGCAAAGGGCACGGAAGCGCGCCTGGTCGTCAGCGAGATGATCCTGACGGCGATCGCCAAGGGAATGGGACAGGCGACGGAATCGCTGTCGATAATCACGCAGGGTCGCGATACCTACATCACGCCCGAGGTGATTTTGACTCCGATCCAGACCGGAGCGATCCAATCGTCGTTTTACGACCGCCTGATCGCGGCGATGGAAGATGTGAACAGCGATTCCGTTACCGTGCCGAAGATCGAGATCTCGGACGCCAAGATGGAAAAAGGCACCGAGATGTCCAGGGCAAACCGGGGAACGGTCACGACCGGCAAGAAAAAGGTTTCGTTCGAAAAAACGCAGCGCGCGCTGGAGATCTCGTACGAGGCTCTTCGCCGGCATTCGCTCAATTTCATTCAGATCTATTTCGAGCATCTCGGCGCGCTGATGAGCGCCGATCTGAACCGCGATCTGACGACCGTATCGCTTAACGGCGATCAGGCTGACCTGTCCGAATCGGCGGCGGTGATCGGTATCAAATCGACCACCGAAGGCTTTAAGTATCGCGACGTGGTTCGCGCCTTCGTCCGCATGGGGCTGATGGGGCAGACGCCGAACGCGATTCTCGCCAGCGAACTGATGGCGGAAGAATGGCTGGATATGCCGGAGGTGAAAAACCGCCAGACCGGAACGGCGCTGATGAATTTGCGGCTGCAGACGCCGATCCCTGCCGATCTGCCGGTCTATATCGCACCGAATATGCCGTCGACGCAGTTTCAGCTGATCAACACCAACGTGGCGTTCGCCGAACTTGTCGAACAGGCGCTGATGATCGAAACCGACAAGGTGATCAACGGGCAGTTTTATGAATCCGTCGCGAGTGCGTATATCGGGTTTATGAACATTCTGCGCCACGCGCGGATCACGATCGACACGTCGCTCCAGATCAATTTCGGAACGGGTGCCAATTACTTCCCGAGCTGGTTCAAACCGCTCTAATCACGGAAATGGGCTGGCGGTTCGCCGCCGGTCCTCTTTCGATAATTCTTGAAAAGGAGACATTTTATGAGCAAGGAAACCTATAAACTGCGCGACGGCGCGGCAAGCTTTTACGACGACGAATCGGGTTTGAAGATGGTCGCCGGCGACACGGCGGAGATCGACCCGGACAAAGCGACAGGCTTGACGGCGACCGCACTTTTGAGCGGCGGTCTGGTCAAAGTGAACGTTTCGAAAGGTAAATCGGACGACGATAAGGCGAAAAAATAATGGCGGCATTGATCATCGCGGACGATTTTCGTCAGCGCTTCGACATCAGCGACGACATCGACGACGCCCGGATCAAACCGGCGATCGGCAGCGCTTCGCGGCGTCTGCGGCAATGGGTCGGCGATGATCAATACCAGCTTGCCGCAGGGCAGCAGCAGGCGCACGACGAGCTCCGCGATGATCTGAAAAATGCCGAGGCGCATCTGGCGATGCATTTCGCCATCTGCGGATTAAATTATCCGCTGTCGAGCAAAGGGATCGTCGCGACGGCGATGTCGAACGAAGGGCGCGAGATGCGCAAATATCTGACGCCGGAGGAAACCGCGCGCGTGGAAATGCAGTTTTTGGAAAAGGCGCGCGAGATATGCGAGCCGTATCTGGTCGAAACGCAGTCGACGATCGAATTTGTCGCCGGGGAGGATTTTACGATCGATGGCTCGTGTTGACGTCGACAAATCGGCTTTGCTCGAACTCGGCAGCGAGATCGAGCGGGCAAAACGCGAACTGCTCGGGCGGCTGGCGGAATACGGCTACCGGGCGCTTCGCGAAGAGGTGCCGGTAGCGACCGGAAACCTGAAACAGGGCGTGGCGCCGCCGGATGTCAATTATTCGCGGATGAGCGCGGTTTTGACGGTTTCCGCTAAATCGGGCAGGACCGGAAAGCGGACGGCGCGGCTGATCGGCGCGGACGGGCGCGAAAAGAAAACCGTCTCGCTCCGACCGCAAAAGGCAAGGAATTATGCCGAAGACGTAGCGCTCGGGCGTCCGTCGATAAAACCGAAACGGGCAAAGACGCTGATCATACCGGTCGCGGAAACGCCGAAAGGCGAAAGTTATCTGATCGCCGACGGGCAGATGTTCGTCTTTCGCCGGTCGGCGGCGGCGGTCAAAGCAAACCGCTACGATCTGCGCGCTGCGGAGCGTGTCGAGCAAAAGGCGGTTTCCATCGCCGAAGACGTGCTGCGAAGGATCTTTGAATGAGTCAAATAATCGACAAACCGGCTGAGGTTTTGCTCTACGAATTTTTGGCGGAGCAATTTGGCGCGGCTGTGCCGGATTCGCTGTTTTGGGAGATCGAGCTGCACGATACGATCTATCAAAAAATCACGCGAAAGCGCGGCGCGCGAATCTCGGACTGCAGCGCGGCGTTTTCGCCCTACGGCGACGCGGAAAAAGAATTTGACGCCGCCATCGAGGTGGTTGTGTTTTCGAGAGTGGAGGGCAAGAACAAATCCGCCCGCCAGCCCGCGCTGACGGATGTTTTTCGGCTTCAGCGGTCGATCTATACGCTGATCAGAAATAACGGCAGCCTCGGCGGCAGGGTTTGCGACACCGTTTTGCTGCGCGGCGCGCGCGGCTATGACGTTTACGACGGCGAACCCTACGCGGTCGCGTCCATCCCGCTGATCATTAATCCGAGCGGAGAAAACTACAGGTAACTAGGAGAAAAAATGAGCAAAATAAAACTGCGAATACCAAAAAAGACGGCGACGGAAACGGTCAGCGTGGGAAATTTTCACGCGAAATTCAAACCCGGCGGAAGTATTACGGTCGAGAACCGCGGCTTTGCGGATTATCTGATCCGCGAACACGGATTGACCGAAGACGAACCGGCGGCGCCCGAAAACAATAAGGAAAGCGACGGAGGAACGAAATAATGTCAGATACAAAAACCAACAGAACCTATGCCTGGGCGCTGCAGACCGATTACGCGACGCAGAAAGCGATTGCCGCGGCAGCGTATAAACAGCTGATCGTAACGGACGAGAACACGCTCGAATACCAGCCGCGGCTGAATAATAACGAGGATTGGTCGCACGGTGTCAATTCACCGACCGAAGAATGGCTCGAAGCGCACGACGTGCGCGTTTCGCACACGATTCCGGGCTTTGCCCAGGAACTCGGCAAGATCTTCTTTTTGAATATGGGCGACACGGTCACAACGCCCTCCGGCGGAACGGTTTCGCGCAAGCATACGTTCGTGCCGACCGATCCCGCCGTTACGCGCCAGGACAAAGCGGTGTCGTATGTCGAAAAGGTCGGTGCCGGCTGGCATAAATTGATGCCGTCGGGCGTATCGGACGGATTTGTTTTAAAAGGCGAGGGCAGCGGCATTCTGACCTGCGATTTGTCGCTGGTCGGATCGGGCAAGGTCGTCAATAACCCGGCGGTTACGTATCCGCCGACGGCGACGCCGACGGTTACGAATCTCTCGAACCTCTACAAATTTTACAATACGCAGGTCGGCATTACGCCGAATGACGGCGGCAGCTACACCGCTCCGTACGCCTGCCGGTACCGGTCGTTCGAGGTCGCGTTCAAAAAGACGCTGCTCGAAGAGGCAGGATTCAAACCGGGCTGTGCGAATTTTCTGGTACCCGGAAATCCGAACAGCGGGATGATCCGCTCGGCTTTGGAATTTGACAAGCAGATGCTTGATTTTAGTTTCAATGTCGATATGGCTGCCGGAACACCGGAATTTGAAGCCGTGCAGGACAATCGTCCGATCAATCTGACGATCGCGGCAACGGGCGGAATTATCGAGGGTGCGATCCCGTTTGAGCTGAAAGTGCTGATCTCGATCGCAAAATACCGCACGACAAAACCGGTACTTGTGGACGGCATCTGGCAGTTTGCGATCCAGGGACAGGCATTCTTTAACACGGCGACAAACCGCCTCTTTCAAATCGAACTAACAAACGACGTCGCCGATTATTCAGCGGCATTTTAACCTTCGCTAACCGCGCCGCGGGGTCGATCGATCGCGCGGCGCCCAAAATTTAATCAGGAGACTGTAAAACAATATGAACGAATCAACCCAAACGACCGCCGAAAATGTGAGCCGGTCAAAACAACCCATCGTTTTCGACGCGGATGCGGCGGAGCAGCGCGTTCCCTTAAGCCTCGAACGCAAAGGAAAAATTTATAAGGTGGCTCATATTTTCAGACCGCCGACGGACGACGATCTGGTCGAATATGAACGCCGCCGCAACGTGCGCATGCGCGAGGCAAATAAGGCGGAGCTCGGCGAACGCGGAATGGCTATGCAGAGCGATTCGGAAAAAGCGGCGATTTGGCTGTGGGACAGGCTGGCGCTGCGGCTGGAAGGCTATGTCAACGCCGACAACTGGCGCGAAAAGGTTTCGCCGCAGGACAAAGAATATGCGGTTACTCAGGGTCTGCTTGCCTGCGAAGCCTATTCGCCCGAGGCGGAATCCGCCGGCGCGGAAGATCTTCTGGATTTTGACGACGACGGCGAACTCATCGCGACGGTAGAGCTGAGCTGTTTCGCCGGCGAAGACCAGCTGACGACTCTGCATACGCTTCGCGCGCCGAGCGCAGCCGATCTCAAGCAGTACAAAGATCTGATGCGAACGAGCTATACCGTGCGCGGACGGCGGCTGAACAAAGCCGATATCCGCGTGCCGTCAAAGGCAAAACCGCTGGCAAATCTCTACGACCGGCTGGTCGAGCGCGTCGAGGGATATGCGGGTCGCGTTCCTCTGCACCATAAGATGGCGGTAATACTCGAACATTTGGGTCAGGAACAGGAAACACTGGCGGGAAACTAGCGGCTCTCGCGCCCGCCATTGCAAAGCGGGTGCGGGAGCATTCCGAAACCGGACCGCAATGTCCGGGTGAAGAGTCCTGTCAGGATTGGGCGGCTGCAGCCGGACAAACGCACGAACAAAAGGAAGAGGCAGTTTGCTTCGGCTGCAAACTTTTTTCAACGAAATATCGGGAAACGGCGGAATGGATAGACGAGCTGGTGGACGATATCGAGGAAATGCGGATCGCGCAGCGCGCCGGCGAAACGGTTTCGCCCGGTTCGATCCCGCCGCTCGAATGGGAAGCCTTGAAAATGTGGCACCGGGTGGAACGGCAGATGGACGCCGAACATCAGGCAAACGTCGCTTTACTTACGGAGTCGATATTCAGCACGGCGGGCTAGACGCGCCTGGCGGCGTTTGGCATACGGTCGCAGAGCGATAAGCAACATCGCAAAAGCGAGTATCGAGAGTCCGATCACAAGCGGCTGACCGACCGCCCAGATCGCCGCGAGCGCCCAAACGAGGAACACAAACGGCAGCATTATCCATCGGTAAGCGATCTTCAACATAACGCGATTATAACATGGCAGCGGGAAGAGATGTAAAAATCAGCATCCGGGTCGAAGGCGGCGACAGCGAACGCGTCGTCCGACGGCTGACCAATGCCTTCGAGCAGACCGAAACCGCCGCCCGCCGCGCAGCACAAGCCTCGTCCACCATCACGGATAAGGACGTGTTTTCCAAAGCCGCGGGCACCAGCAAACAGTTTCTCAACGAAATGATCAATTCCGGCGGAATGCGGCAATATCAGGAAGTCCTGCGCCAATTTGCCCCGCAGCTGCGCACTCTGCAGGAAAATTTAAAAGCCGGTTCGTTCAGCCAGGAAGATTTCAACCGCCGGGTGGCGTCGATGCCGCCGCTGATGCAGCGGGCGATGCGCGACGCCGCCGGGCTCGGGCAAAACATTCGCGGACTTGGCGGCGATGCCGCACACGGAGCGAACGGGCTCCAGGCGATGCTGATCAAAGCCGATCTGGCGGCACGCGCGATCGCGTTTTTGACCGAAAAGATCGGTGAAGGCTGGCGCGAATATCAGGATTACGGACGCGAGCTGGCAAAGATCGACACGATATTGGGCAGCGGCGGAAACGTCGAAAAATTCCGCGATGAAATTTTAGAGCTCAACCCGGCGCTGGGCGGCGCGACGGAACTCGCCAGAGGACTGTACCTCGCGCTCGGATCGGACATTGCCGAACAGGACGCGATGTCGTTTCTGGTCGATTCCGCAAAAGCCGCAAAAGCGGGCGTTGCGGATTTGTCGCAGACGATCGACGCCGGGACGACGATCATCGCCAGCTATAATCTGCAGGCGAAGGATGCCGCCGACGTTTACGACAAGATGTTCGAGGTCGTCAACCGCGGGAAGGTCGAAATGCCGCAGCTGGCGCAGTCGATCGGGCAGGTAACGGCGGTGGCGGCAATCGCCGGCGTCACGCTCGACGAACTCTTTGCGGCGGTCGCCACCGCGACGCTGACCAATAAACCGTCGATCGCAATAGAAGGACTAAGAACCGCACTCTCGAACGTGATCAAACCGAGCGAGCAGGCAAAAGAGCTGGCGCAATCGATCGGGCTGGAATTTAACGCCGCCGCGCTCAAAGCCAAAGGTTTTGCGCAGTTTCTCCGGGAAGTTTCGGAAAAAACCGGCAACAGCGCCGATAAGCTTGCCGTTCTTTTCGGCGATATCCAGGGCTTTAATATCGTCGCCTCGCTCGCCGGGCAAAACGCCGATAAATTTGCCGAAAATCTGACAGCGATCGGCGATGCCGCCGGAACGGTCGATTCCGCATTTGCCAAACAGCAGCAATCGCTCGGTGTGCAGTTTGACAATTTTACAAACCGGATAACCAAGGGATTTATCAGCGCGTTTCAAACGGCGGAGCCCGTCATTAAATTCGTTTTAGCCGCGCTCGACACCCTTTTGCCGGCGATCGTCGCCGTTACGGTCGCAGTCGGCGGTTTGAAGCTTGCGTGGCTGCTCTTAAATACCCAGATGATAGTTACCGCCGGTGCCGGAATCGGCAATGCGATCGCCGCGCTGCAGCTGATGTGGGGCGCAGTTCTGAGCGTGGCGGCGGGCACGGCGACGCTGACGACGACGCTGGCGGTCGCGACCAGCGGGCTGACGCTGCTCGCCGCAGCGATCGGGATCGGCGTTTACGCGTATTCGCAGTATTCGGCGGCGCAGGAAAAATCGACGGACGAGCATCTGAAAGCGATCGAAGCGGCGAAAACACAAATGAACGCGCTCGGCGAACAGAGCAAAACTCTCGCGTCGCTAACCGGCGGCGTCGGAGAGCTGACGCTGGAACAGGGCGAGCTCGCCGCAATCTATAAAACTCTCGATACCGCTTCGAAAAACCGCGTCGACGGTGCCGTCGCGGAAAAAGGCGCCGTCGGCGCGCTTGCCGACGAGCTCGAACGGCTTAACCGGGCAAAGGGCTTGGAGCTCGATTCGCGGTTGACCGAACTTGCGCAAACGACCTATACCGCATATCTGAAACAGGCGGAGGCGGCGGAAGCCGCGCGAAAAGCCGAAGAAGCGCTGCAGAAAGCACGGGAAAACGGGCTTCGCGATCTGCTTTCGACAAACGTAAAAACGGGACAGCAGACGGTTCGCGTATCGGTCGAGCAGCAGTTCGAATCGCTTAGAAAATCGCAGATCGAAACCGCCGAAGCTTCGCGAACAGCCGCGGCGGAATTTGAAACGCTCAAACAAGGGCTCCAGACCGGCGCCGGAATTTTGGGTACCACCGCCGATAAATTTGTCCAGGCAAAAACCGCCGCGCGCCAGATGACGGACGTGAACGGCGATTTCATCCAATCGCTGACCGCCGCCGGCAGCGCGCAGACAGATCTGGCGGGCAAAATGGATGCGACCAGCCGGGCGATCGCCGAGCAGACCCAAAAGGTTACCGACCTAAGAGGCGAACTCGCAAAACTCGTCAGCGTTAATCAGCAAAACATCGATACGCGCCTATTCAATGTCATTAAATATTCAAAAACCGACGCCGATTTTCTGGAAAATCTAAAGCGAGCGAAAAAAGATTTAAAAAACGATATCGATGCGGTAAACGAGATTAACAGCAAACACACACGCGGAAGAGATTTTCTCCAGCCTTCCGAAAAAAGCGGGTCCAACCGCATCAAGACCGATGCCGACGCCGCCCGTAAATCGGTGCGTGAGCTAAAAGACGAACTGGGTGATTTGCAGTCGGTTCTGGACGCAATGCGCAAGGGCACGATGGCACAGGAATCCGGCGGAAATATTAACGCCAGAAATGCGCGGACGGGTGCACTCAGCCTGTTTCAGGTGATGCCGGCGAACATTCCCAACTGGACGAAGAAATACGTCGGAAAAATCCTATCTGCCGAACAGTTTAAAAACGATGTCGATGCCCAGATAAAGGTTTTTAACGGCGAAATGGGGAAATACCTGCAGGCGGCGATGAAAAAATCCGGCGGCGACGTCAATAAAGCCGTCAGAATGGCGGCGGCGGCGTGGTATGGCGGTCAGGGTGCGATGCATCGATATGACGATCCGAAGGTGTTTCGTAAAGGCGAGCCGTCATTTCGGGAATATACGACAAAAGTACTCGAAAAAACGCAACGAGCGGCAGGCGGAGGAAAAGAATTTGCATTTATCGAATTCGATGCCGCTGCTCAGTCATTGCGCGAAATCGAGGAAACCCGATATCGAATCAATAAACTGATCGAAGGCGGCGCGGACGCGATCCAGGAGGAACTGACCGCGCTGCGCGAATTCGAATCCAATCTGCAGTCTATCGAAGCGACGATCCGCGAGATAAACGAGCTCGGTGTGCTGGACGACCAGCTGGTCGTGATGATGCCGGCGACGGAAAATGCGGCGGCGGCAAAACGCGCGGAGCTCGACCTGTTGAAATCGACGCTCGAAAATTTCAAACAGCTGCGCGAAGATGCGGCGCGGCAGGTGATCGAGCTCGGCGCCGAGTTTGACAACGGCATTACGCCGCTGGCGATGTTCGACCTGGAAATCCGAAAGCTCAAAGACGCGGGCGCATTTACGGCGGAATTCTTCGAAAACGTCCTGACGCCGGCGATCGAAAAAACCCGGATCGAAATGCAGAAAGCGGCGGACGCCGGGACAGCCAAAAAGCTGCGCGAGGCGGCGCGCGCGGCGGCAGATGCGCTGGGCGGCATTTCGGAAAATTTCCGTACCGCGACCGAAGACCTCAATAAATCGGACGCGCTGGATTTTCTCCGCTCGATCGAGCAGATCGCCGAACTCCGGTTTGACGGCGGCGCGCTGACCGAGATTCGCGGACTTTTCACCGCCGGCAGCCTGATCGACACAGATAAATTTGCCGAATATGTCCGCGAATGGCTGACGATGCTCGCCGCATTCGGCACGTTCGACGCGGCGAAGATCGACGAGGTCGTCGCAAAACTCCGCGGCGCGACCGAAGGATTTAATAAAGACAGTATCGCCCGGCGCGATCAGCGGTTTGACTCATTCAAACAATCGCTCGAAGACGAACTCGATCAGATTCGCCGAAACGGTCGCGAGCTGACCGAATACGAGCGGACGCTGCGCGATCTGGAGCGCGGCTACCGCGATCTGGATCCGGCGCAGAAAGAATATCTCTTGAATCTGGCGGCGGAGATCGACGCCCAGACCGAGCTGCGAAGACTTCACGCAGAGCTGACGGATTTCTTCCGCGAAACGATCACTCTGCTTTCCGAAGGCGATATTCAGGGTCTTTTCACCAATTTTGCCAATCGCGTAAAAGACAATTTCATAAATAAATTGTCGGAATTTTTGGCGACGAACATTCTCGGGTTCGATCCGAACGCGACCGACAATCCGGTGGCTAAACCGATCGTCGGCAAACTCGACGAAACGAACAAGCTGCTCCGCCAATTGGTTTTGAATTCCGGCGGCGCGGCGGCGGGCTTACCGAGCATCGGCGGCATCAATCTCGGCAGCATATTCGGCGGCAACGCCGGCGGCGGCATCTTTAATTTCGGCGGCGGTCAAAGCGTGCCGGGCGCGGGACCGGCGCTTTCGGGTCTGGGACCGAACGCGCTCGGGCTCGGGCAGCCCGGCGGCGGAGGTTTTCTTTCTTCAATAAAAGGACTGTTCGGCACAAAAGACGGCGGAATTTTCGCTCCGCGAAAAAATGTCTTCGGCGGTTCGAGCCGTCTGGCAGGCATTTTGGGCGGAGCAGGCGACATCGCCGCGCTTGCCGGCGGATTGATCGGCGGTCGTTTCGGCGGAATTCTGTCGAGCGCGGGAACGGGCATGAGCATCGGTTCGATGTTCGGACCGTGGGGCGCGGCGATCGGCGCGGGAATCGGTGCGCTGTTCGGGCTATTCGGCGGCGATCCGAAACGAAAACGCGATAAACGCGAGAAAATGCCGCAGCTGAATCAGGGCTTTGCCGATGCGTTTAACGAACTTCGCCAGCTGATCGAAGACGTGAGATTCCTGCGCGCCGACCCCGATTCTGCCATTTCGCGCGGTCGCGAACTGCGTAATCAGATCGCATCAGGATTCGGACTGCAGTTTGAATCGAAAAAATACCGTAAGGAATCGCAGAGAATAATTCAGCAAAAGCTGGCTGAGATCGACCGGGTTCCGGACGGATTGATGGAGCAGCTGAAAAAGGCGGTCGAGGAAGCGCGGGCAGCGGGAGACCGGACAAAGCGGATCCTGCCGGAATTTGCCGGCGGCAATTATTTTGCCGATTATTTCAAGCCGAACGGGCTGATACCGGGCGTTTTCGACAAAAAAGACGATCTGCTGGCGATGATCTCGCGCGGTGAGATGGTCTTAAATCCGCAGCAGCAGGCGCGCATTCGCGCCAGCGCGGGATTCGATGTTTTTGCCGAGGCGCAGATACCCAATTATCCGTCGAAACCCTCAATGCCGCGTCCGCGCTTTGCGGGCGGCGCAGATCTGTCGGGCACGAGACCTGTTTTCGCGCCGCAGCCGCCGCAGATAGTGGTGAAACCAAATCTGACGGTCGTTTTGAACGGCGACACGTTTGACGAACGCGCCGACGGCTATATGCAGAGCGACGGCGGCGAGCGGACGCTGGTCAAATTGATAAACGGAGCGAAAAAACAAGGAAAAATCAGATAGATGCCGCGAACATTATCGACAAATCTGACGACAATCTTATCCGGAGCCGAACGCGAGATCGACTATACGCTCGATCTCGATTTCCCCGATTCGACGACGCTGAAATTCGCTACGTCGCCGCTGAATATCGCCGCCGGAATTTACCCGAACGATTTGGAAAATGTGTCGGAGATCCTGCAAACGCTGGAAAGCGCGACCGACAGCGTTTCCGTTTCGATACAAAATAAAGACCGCGCCGCGGGGCTGAACCTTGCGGCAAACTGGCAGAAATGGCAGCAGGCGGAGGCGGTTATCGGCAGATATTACCGGCAGCTCGCAAACGGAGAACCGACCGGCGTAAACGAATGGATCGAGATGTTTCGGGGTACGGTCCAGCGTCCGGAAGCGGACGATCTGCGTGTTTCGTTCGACATTGTTGCCGACACGATCGCGCCGGGCGGCATCGTCTGCAGCCGGACGCTTGCGCAGCAGTGCGAATTTGTCTTTAAGGATGCCAAAACCTGCGCGTACGCGGGCGGCGAAACGGAATGCAATCATCATTTGACCGCGAAATTGGGCTGCGACGGCAAAGGCAACGCGCATCATTTCGGCGGTATGCAGCACCGCTATCCGCCGGATCAGGACATTCCCGGAACCGGCGGCAACACGGGAGGCGGCATACGACCATCATGCCCTAGACTTGATCAATACTGCCTGATCGACGGCGGCGGCGGTAAGCCACGCACGGCGATGGTCGGTTTTTTGCGTGCAACCGATCTGCTTTTCGACCCGATCGCAAAAGAATTTAACCGGATAAAAAGCCTGGAGCTTTTTGAGAACGTCGAGATCTTTGAATTTATCGCGGCAAACGGCGCGGTGTGCTATTCGAGCCGGTCGCATAAAGCGATTCGGAACGATTCCGATCGCGACGGTCTGGCGGTGTCGAAATTCAAACCCGGCGATGCAGTTTTGACGACCGCAGGACACGAAACCGCCGCGTCGAAAATGCTGCTCGGTTCGCGCGCCGGGCGCGGCGACGTGCTAAAGATCGAGCTCGAAACCGGGCATATTTACTGTGCCGGCGACACGGCGGAAAAGATGATCGTCGCGCATAACGCCAAAAGTCCATTCGATCTGGATTAAATTATGACAGTTGTCGACCATTTAAAAGGAAAGGAAACCGACGAGCTTTTTCTCGAAGTGGCGTTCGGCAGGCATGTTATCGAAGGCGACCTGGCGAAATCGGTCGTCACCGGCGCGTCGCCGACGCACGTCGTCAAGATTCAGCAGATGCTCGGCGAGGCATTCGGCAAAGGCTGGTTCGGTCCCGTCGGCGTATGGTTTCGCGGCATCAACCGGGCGGCGGCGAAATATAAATTCTATCCGGGCATCAAGTCGCCCGGCGACGGCGACGCGACACAAGGCATAGATTCGGTTTTCGATAAAGACACTCCGCATTCGAACACGGCATGGATACGGGTCGAATGCCCGAACGGATCGGAAACCGGCATTCCGGCGTTTGACACGAAAAACGATCCGCCCGAAGGTTTGAGCGGCATTTACAACTGCCAGCTCGGCGATATTTACGACGATTCCGGCACGATCGTCACAACGGACGAACTGCTGACGAATCCGGCGGATGTGGCGGTCTTCGGCTGTAAGGAGATTCGGCGTTATCCCAACTCGCGTTTGAATTTTCCCGCACTCGAAGCGCTGCGTGTCGCCTGCGACCAGATCGAGACGCCCGATTACACGACTCTGCCGCAGGGATTGGGGCTGACCGGTCGATACTACGACGGTACGGCATTTAACACGCTGAAATCCAAACGATTCGACCCGATCATTCAATACGAACCGTCGACCGGCGCTCCCGCGCTGAACCTGACTCCGACCGGATTCAGCGTCCGATGGGAAGGCAAGATCAGGTTCCGGTATTCCGAGACCTATACGCTCTATCTGACTCATAACGACGGCGGCAGATTGTGGATAAATAACCTTTCGACGCCGCTGATAGATCAATGGGGCACGACCGGGGAACATACGGCGACCTTTGCCGCCACCGCCGACCAGTGGTACGACATCAAGCTCGAATGGAACAACGCGGCGGGCGATTCGCAGTTTAAATTCGAATGGCAGAGCGCTTCGCAGCCGCGCGCCGTCGTTCCGCAGGACAGGCTCTATCCGAAAAACGAATCGGCTAAACGGTTCGAATGCCACGCCGCGTTCACCGGGCGGACGAACTTCGACGAATTTCTGCGCCAGGTAATGCTCAGCTGCAACGGCGGATTTCAGGACGCGGACGGGAAACTGAAATTTTTCTGCATAGACGATCTGACAGCCTCTTTTACATTCGACGAAACCAATATCGTAAAAAACACATTTAAATTCTCGCCGCGCTACAGCCAGCAGGATCTGTTGAACCTGCCGAACAGGTACATTGCCGAAGGTCGCGATCTGATGAACCGTTACCTGGGAAAATTCGATCCGAAGGTGATCTACGACGTGCCGGAGCTGCGCGCGATCGCCGGGCGGAGTATTTCGGAAACCGTCTATGTCGGCAACGCCACACACTGGCAGGCGCTGAAAAATCTGGAGCATTACGCAAAGCTTAAAACCGCGCGGAATATCTGCGAATTTGAGGGAATGCCGGAAACGCTCGGCGTTTTGCCCGGCGACCTGGTAACCGTAACTCACGAGCTTTCGGGGTGGACGAACAAACCGTTTCTCTGCCTTGAAGCCGCCGATAAATCGATAGATTCGGCTGCCGACGAACGCATCTTCAAACTGCTCGAATGGGGCAAGGAGACAGAATCGGAGGAAAAATGATCGACGATTGGACGAAAAAAAATATTCTGCCGCTCGGAGATATGGAAGCCTGGCACCAGTACCAGGCGGGCGAATCCGGGCACGAGATAATCTACGATTATTCGGGAAAAGGGCGACATATTTCGTGCACCGTCGGCAATGAGCCGGTGCTGACCTCGGCGGTTTTAAACGGCAGACCGGCATGGTATTTCAACGGTTCGCGAACTCCGCTGAAATACACCGGCGCGCTGACCGCTCGGCATATATTCCTCGTCTGCGCGGCTGATGAAGCCGTATTTACGGGGTATCGCGGAATATTATCCGGCGCGACGGCGGGCGACGTTTTGACCGGCGACACCGGCACCGACGAATTTTTCGATTTCGGCTACACCGCATTCGGGAGCTATGAATACCGCAAGGCAAACCGCATTTTTACCGAATCGACCCAAAAAGCGCCGATGAGCGCAAATTTTAAGCTGATCGAGATCAAATATCCGCCCGGAATTACGATGGACGGCATCCAGATCGGGCAGCAGAAAACCCTGACCGACCGGAAATTTAAGGGCTGGTTTGTTGAACAGCTGATCTATTCGCAGGAAAAAGCCGCCAAAGAGCGCGAGTCGATCTACCAGTATTTCGCGATGAAATTTCGATTGTGGGAAGAATATGACGCGACCCACCTGATATTTCCCTTTCCGCACGACCGCGCGCGGTCGTCCGAACGCGGGCGCGAACATTATTTGAGCGAACCGTATTCCGGGCAGGAAAAAGCGCTGGTGCGCGGGCAGATGCGGCGATCGTTCGAACTGCCGTTTGCGCTCCGACGCCAGGAAGAATACGAAGCCGCCGAGGCGTTTCACGCGCTCCACTATCCGATCGCACCTTTTGCTCTGCGCGATCACAGGTTTTCGCCCGAAAGGATCTCGATCGTCAAAACGGCTTCGCCGATCAGAGAACAGGGCGGAGAGGTTTCCTTTAGATTCAACTACGCGTTTGACGCGATCGAGGTGCAATAAAAATGATCAGAAAACGACAGATTACCGGAACATTTTACCTGGCAAACGGCAAACCCGCCGCCGGGAAGCCGCTGAAAATAGAACTGTGCGAAAACGATTACACGCTCGACGGTTCGATCCAGCGATTTGAGATCGTTACGATCCTCGATGCCGACGGCGCGATTCCGCAGATCGATTCGCAAAACAATCCCGACCCGTTTCTGCTATGGTGCAACGCAGACGGATTTATCCAGCCGCCGCTGAAATTTACCGAACCGGACGGCACCGTCTGGTACGCCCTGCTCGAATACGGCGACGGAAGTCCTTTAAATAAGGACAGCCTGCGCGCCGGCGGCGCGGTTGTCGATGCGCCCGAAACCGTCAACTCCCTGATAGCACTCGCACTTGGAAATTACTATACAAAAGCCGAGGTCGACGCCTTTTTAGGAGATATCGGCGCGGCGCTCGATGCGATAAACGGAGAATAGAACATGACGACCATTGCCGAAAAACTGCTGCTTTTATCCGACACGAAAACGCAGATAAAGAACGCCATTGCGGCAAAAGGCGTCAGCGTAGGCGCCGAACCTTTTTCGGATTATCCCGGAAAGATCGCCGCGATTCCCGGACCAGAACCGCCGCCGTCGAGCGCGGAATACCGGCGTCCGGCAGATTGGCTGGAGCTGCCCGCGATCGGCGCAGCGGAGCAGAAGATCGTCGCGCTGCACGCGGTTTACCCGTCGGATGCCAATTTCGTCGCGTTTCAGATATCGGGCGCATATACCGTCGATTGGGGCGACGGCGGCGCGCCGCAAAATTTTGCCGCGGGAGCAACCGCCGAAAAGAAATACAACTATGAATCCATCGGCTCGGCAACCTGGTGCGCGCGCGGTTACCGCCAGGCGATAATCACCATTACCCCGCAGGCGGGCGAAAACCTGACCAGCGTAGATTTTAATAAAAATCATTCCGCAGTCGGGACATTTTACACCGGCGGATTTCTGGATATCCGAATGCGCGGCTCGCAGATTGGAAGTTTGGCGGTTTCAAACCTGAACGCGGCGCAGCGCAATCTGGAGATCTTCGAATTTTACGGCACGAACCAGCTTGTGTCGGCGGTGACCCTGTTTCGCTACTGCTGGGCACTGCAAAAGGTGCTCATCGACTTTGCAAACGTAACCGACGCCAGCTTTGCCTTTAATTTCTGCTACAGCCTGCGGCGGATCGATCTCAACTCCGGCGCGGTGACGACGGCAAACACGATGTTTGGAACATGCGCTCTGCTCGAAACGGTAAACATCAATTTCGCGTCCGTTACGAATGCCAATAGCGCATTTAACGGCTGTTCGAGCCTGCGCGAATTGAGCCTCGATTTCGGCTCGGTAACAAGCGCGACGGGAACATTTACCAGCTGCAACGCGCTGCGGTCTCTGCTGCTGCCCAACGCCGGTCTGGTGACGATAGATCTCTCGCAAAACGTAAAAATGCTGTCGGCGGCGGCGCTCGACGCTCTTTATACGTCGGTCGGTATCGCGACCGGCGGAGTTCGCCAGCTGAGAGTTACGGGCTGCCACGGCTACCCGCAATCCAATCCCTCGATCGCGACCGGCAAAGGCTGGACGATCGCTTAATGTTAAAAAAAACCGCCGGGCGGCGGCTGAAAAACCGTCCAAAATCGATAAATTATGAAAAACAAAAACAAAGCATTTGCCGCAATTGCAGCGGCAATCGGTCTATTTATTTTAACCGGCATCTTTGCCGTACAGGCGTCGGCGCAGGAGAAATATCCTTTTTCAAACTCGTCGGAGCTCGAAATTTACGACAATTCGGTGGCGCCTTCGTATCCGTCGGAGATCACGGTTTCCGGCGTGCCGGCGGGCAGCGTCGTCCGCGTCGTCGTCAAACTCAATAACCTGTCGCACGATTATCCGGACGACATCGGAATGCTGCTCGTCAGCCCGACCGGTCAGAAATCGTGGCTGTTTGCCGACTGTATGAGCAGCGGCGGCGGTGATGGAATTCAGAATGTAAATTTGATTATCGACGAGAATGCTCTGACGGACATTTGGGATAATCCAAACACAGACATTCCGTCAGGTTCGTATAAACCATATAAAGGCTCGACGGACGGAATATCGCAGGAGCACGGCGATTCGATGCCGTTTCCGGCGCCGGTCGGAGCGTATCCGGACGATCTGAGCGTTTTTAACGGGACGAACAGCCCGAACGGCGTCTGGAAACTATATGTCGACGACAACAGCAAGGGCGGCTCGGGAACGCTTGCCGGCGGATGGACGCTGGAGATCTATCACGTGAGCGTCACGAGCGCGCCGGTAACCGTCCAGGGAACGGTAAAAACCGCGACCGGCACGCCGATCGCCGGCGCGATCGTCAAACTGCTCGGACCGGACGGCAACCCGCGCTATACGACATCCGGCTCGTTCGGGTTTTATTCCTTTGCCAATGTCGTCAGCGGTTCGCAGCATATTATTCAGGTGACGGCGGGACGCCACGTGTTTACGCCGTCCATCGATGCGATCACACCGAATAACGATCCTTTTACATACGACTGGACAGCCGATCCGGAATAAATCCGAAGGTTTTCGGCAAACAAAGCAACCGGGAAGAAATCTATTGTTTCTTCCCGGTTTTTCGATTAAATTAGAGCGATGAAAACAACTCTATTCCTGATCGTATTAGTGTTTTTAACCGCGGCGGCGGGCGCGGCATCTGCCCGGAGAGCGGGCGATATAGACACGTCGTTCGGAGACAACGGGCGGATCGTCTTTCTTCCCGAAAACAGCACCGGCGGCGGAGGTCGCCGAACGCTGCCTGCGCCCGACGGCAAGATCTATATTTTCGGATCGACCGGTTTCAGCGGAAACCGCGGTAGGGGAACCATCATTCGTCTGGACGAAAACGGCGAATTCGACCCGTCATTTGCCGGAAACGGCGTTTTATTAGCCGAACTTCCCGACCTGCAGCAGAGCAGTTTTTACTCAGGAATTTTCCAGCCGGACGGAAAAATTATTACCGTGGGCGGAGGGACGTTCGGCAACTGGGTTTACGCGCTTGTTTGTCGTTTTTATCAGGACGGGACGTTGGACAAATCGTTCGGCACAAACGGCTATACGCTTTTCAGCACGGGATATGCCAATTACAACTATTTGATTGGTGCCGCGCTCCAGTCCGACGGCAAGATCGTCGTCGGCGGTTCGATCGATCAGCGGATCGCGGCGGTGCGCTTTACCGCGGACGGGCATCTCGACACGACATTCGGCACGAACGGCTACCGCAAGATCGAGAGCCAGTTCACGGGCGACGGCTATGATATGAAGGTCGCGCCGGACGACGCGATCTTTATCGGCGGAACGCTGGGATTGGTCGGGGGCAATGCGAACTATGCGGATTTCGGGATTGCAAAGCTGACGCCCGACGGCGATTTCGACCCGTCGTTTAACGAAACCGGAATCAAACAGATCGACGTAACGCCCGATACCGATTACGACGCCGAGATTCTGCAGAGCATAGAATTTCTGCCCGAAGGCAAGCTGCTCCTGCTCGGCAGGGTCGGTGCGACCACGCTCGACGCGGTGGTCATGAAGCTGATGCCCGACGGCAAATTTGACACCGCGTTTGCCGACAACGGCATTAAATTTGTCGATTACCTCGGATTAAACAATAACCCGGTCGATATGGAGATACAGGCGGACGGCAAAATCGTCATCGCGAGTCTCGCGCAGACCGCCGATTTTATTACGCAGAGATTGCTGCCGGACGGCGAATTCGATCTGGAATTCGGCACCGGCGGCAGCGTTTTGACCGATATGGGCGGGCGCGACGTGCCTGTTTCGGTCACGCTGTGGAACGGTAAAATTCTGGTAACCGGCTCGGCGCTCGGCACCAACGGCAAACGGAGGCATTTCGGTCTGGTCCGTCTGCACGGCGCCGATGTCGAATCGGGACCGCTGCGCGGGCGTTTGATCAATCTGCTCGGACGCGGCATACCGGACGGAAGCGTTTCGATCACGCGCGAAGGCGCAGGCAGCGCGGTGACGGTTTCGACCGATCCGCAGGGAAATTTCGAACTGCCGGACGCCGTCCACGGCGCGCGCTACACATTGCGAGCCTCGGCACCGCGCTGCTGGTTTCAGGAGGAAACCGTCAGCGTAGATTTCCCGCAAACCGATCCGGTCCGGATCAAGGCAAATTGTTTCAGAACGATTAAATGATCTGCACGAGATAAAAATAACTTGACTGAGTCAAACTTTAGCAGCTTACAAATTTGACTCAGTCAAGTTTAAATTCCACGCATTATCGTGTTTGCAAACAGTCAATTATCAAGTTTGCGCGCAGTTGCCGGCGTAGGAAAGATCTTCATCCGACACAAAAGAAAGATACGCGCGTTTTATCTTAACGATCTGGCGAATATGGATCTGGTCGTGCGCGAGCCAGTTCGCAAGGAAACCCTTGGCAGTCATTTTTCCCAGTGCGGGATGTTCGATAAAGTTTTCCCAAACGGGCGATTCGAGCTGGTTTAACCACTTGATCGACCTTCGACGCTCTTCCATCAACTCTTCAAGCTTTTGATCGAAGTTCTGGTCGAGATATTTCCGGCTCCGAACCCAGCCGACGGGATCGATCGGCGGCAGAGGCTCGTTTAACGATTGGAGCGAATGACTGACACGCGCGCGAAAATCTCCGCGCTCTTCATCGACAAGATGACTGAGCACTTCGATCAAACTCCATTTATCAGCGGCGGGTTTCCATACAAATTCATCGCGCGGCGTGCCGGCAAGCATTGCGTGAAAAACGCTCCGGTTACGGGACAATTCCTTGATAATTTCGATCTGCGGCGTCATAACGTGCCTATTCTATACATTTTTCGTCGATTAAGGCGCGTTTTTTTGTATGACTCAGAAATGCTTTTTTCGATAAGAAAACAAAATTGCGGTTTGCTGCGTAACAACAGCGATTGGAATTTTTATTCCCAAATTAAAATCCCCCGGAGATAATTATGAAAAGATTTACGACCGCATTTTTAGCGGCTTCCATTTTTTTTACGTTCGCTGCGACCAAACAGGACGCTCAGAAAATGTCCGATGAAGACGCGCTGATCGCCAAAGCGAGAAAGATACATAAAGATGTGATCACGCTCGACACGCACGCGGATATTAACACTTCAAATTTCACCGCGGAGAAAAATTACACGCAGGATCTCCAAACGCAGGTAAATCTTCCGAAGATGAAAGCCGGCGGGTTGGATGTAGCGTTTTTTATCGTCTATACAGGTCAGGGCGACCTGAACGAAGCGGGATATAGAAAGGCGTATGACAATGCAATTGATAAATTTGAAGCGATCGAAAGATTGACGAAAACGATCGCGCCGAATGAGATCGAACTTGCGCTGACCTCTGACGATGTCCGCCGCATCGCTAAAAAGGGAAAACTTGTTGCGATGATCGGAGTCGAGAATGCTTACCCGATCGGTACCGATCTTTCGAACATTGAAAAGTTTGCAAAACGCGGCGCGCGTTATATGTCCATGGCGCACAACGGTCACAGCCAGCTTGCCGATTCAAACACCGGCGAGGGCGACAATAAATGGCTGCATAACGGTTTGAGCGAAATGGGCAAAAAGGCGGTTTCCGAAATGAATAAATGGGGAATAATGATCGACCTTTCGCATCCGTCGAAAGAAGCCAATATTCAGACGTTGAAATTGACGAAAGCTCCCGTCATTGCCTCGCACAGCGGGGCACGTGCGCTTTGCGATCACAGCCGAAATCTTGACGACGAACAGCTTGAGCTTATTAAAAAGAACGGCGGTGTCGTCCAGGCGGTTGCATTCCGCGGTTATGTAAATAAGGAAAAGAACGA
This sequence comes from Pyrinomonadaceae bacterium, assembly GCA_026129865.1. Lineage (GTDB taxonomy): Bacteria > Acidobacteriota > Blastocatellia > Pyrinomonadales > Pyrinomonadaceae > JAHCHG01. The sequence continues at coordinate 58,900 of JAHCHG010000002.1, read as the reverse complement.
TCTGCGCAACAAGATGTCAGCCGAAATAATCAAAGAGTTTGCCGCCAAGGAAAATTTCAAAATGCTGGAACGCGCGGAAGTTGGAAAGCTGAACGAAAAGGCGCGCGAAGAATATTTCGGCAAATTTATGGAGATCCGCGCAAAAGCCAAACCCGTGATCGACGAAAAGCTAAAAGATAAAGCGCCGGATGTGGATGTTAAAGATTTTGTCGACCATATCGATTATCTTGTCAAAAAGATGGGGATCGATCATGTCGGGATCAGTTCGGACTTTGACGGCGGCGGCGGTGTTAAAGGCTGGGACGACGCTTCGGAAACATTTAATGTAACGTTAGAACTCGTACGACGCGGTTATACAAAAGATCAGATCGAGAAACTCTGGAGCGGTAATCTTCTCCGCGTTTTGGACGAGGTTCAAAAGGTTTCGCGGGATATGCAAAAGAAGGGTTGAAAGCGCGCGCTTCAAGATGACCGACCGCCAGAAACGCTGCAGCAAAAGAGCGTGCGAACCTCCGCACCGGAGGCAGAAACGCGACCGCTAGGGAGCGTGCTAAGCTCCGCACCGGAGGCAGAAACGCGACCGCTAGGGAGCGTGCTAAACTCCGTCATCGGTCAACAAGTGGTTAAAACTCATCAAGCCCTTCAATTCAAACAGGATCATTAGACTTAACGCAAAAACTCCCGCTGCCGGGGAGTATTAGAGCCACTTCGTCTTAGATCTAAGACCCGGATTTTGTCCGGCTGCAGGATCTATAAGCTTATCGGAATTTGTTTGCAAAACCCTAACTGCTGAAGAGAAGTGTCGGACAAAGAGCGTGAAAGCGGCATGATCTGCAATTTAATCAGCGTGAGAACTCCCGGTGTTCTGCACGCTCCCTAGCGGTCGCGTTTCTGCCCTTGGTATGACGAGTCGCGCGCTCACTGCGGTCGCGTTTCTGCCTTTGGTGCGATGAAAATTTTGCTAGGGAAGAGGTTTAGCTGTGGGAAAGAGTGCAATTCTTGACATCAGTAAACGGGTGAAACCGAATTGTCAATTGATCCATAAATGAAGAAAAGCGCCCGGCGATCATGCCGCGGCGCTTGTTTCTTGTTCTGCGATCGAAAATTTAATTATCGTCGCTATTTTCAACCGGCTCGCTTGTGTCGCTGTCGGTCGCGGCGGATGTTTCAATTGTTACGCTCGAAGTTTTTCCGTCCTTTTTCTCGCCCGCATCATTTATCATATCGGCGTTAAGTGTATATTTTCCTGCCGGCAATCCGTCTTTAACCGGAACCGAATAGGTAGCAACACCGTCGCCGTCTAGGTCGACCGAAACTTCAGATCCCGTAAGCGTTTCGCCCTTCTTCAACTGCTTGACATCATCGGCAACCAGGTAAAATTTGACTTTCACTTTTCCCGGATTGTTTGCGATCGGCGCTCTTGCGTAAAGCGTATCGCCGTTCTTAAACGATGTCGCCGGCGTCTTGCCGTCAGAATCTTTTGAAACGGTAAGACCGGACATGTTCGCTGTGCTCATATTGCACCCGATAACAACTGCGATCAGCGTAAAAGCAACTGCTGCGATGGAAATTTTGTTTAATTTTGTCATCCGTTTATTCCTGTTCCTTTTGTTAGTTTTTGAACTTTAATTCAGGCAACCGCCCAAATTGATAGACGGATTTTACGCCTCGTTTTTTGGAATAGCAAACGACCGTAAGAGATGAATCGATAGGGATTTAAAATAATCTGTACTGCCCGGTTTTTACCTCTGTCAATACTTTAGCAATATCCTTCGGGCTCTGATCTTCGAGGCGTTTTATCACCTCTTCTTTTTCCTCGCGGGAGAAGTGATTCCAGGCGTCGGTGAACTCTTTGGATTGCTTTATGTGATAGATAACGTCGTTGGGTGTCATCGGTAATGCATTTTAACGCGCTAAAGACAGAAATGCGACCGCCAGGGAGCGTGATACAACCCTGGACCGCTCCACCGAATGCTGTATCTGCATAAACTCGAACGGCAGAGGGAGCAAAAACTTGAAGATCCTCGTGATCCGGGAAACAGGAAGATCAATTGTGAACACTCTGAATTGTCGGACGCGAACTATTGCACGCTCCCTAGCGGTCGCGTTTCTGCCTCTGAATGGCGGAACTTGAACCATTTTGAGGTTTATGGCGTAATAACAGGAATTCCAACGATATTTTTCAAACCCTTAAATTAAAATTATGAAAAGAATTGCTTCGCTTGCCGCTGTCGTTACGCTCCTTTTTTCCATTAATGTTTTCGCGCAGAAGAGAGTTTTCGACCCAGCCGAATATGAGGTGAAATATCAAAAATTCGTGCTCGACAACGGGTTGACATTGATCGTTCATGAAGATCACAGCGTTCCGATCGTCGGCGTAAATATGTGGTATCACGTCGGTTCGCGCAACGAACAGCGCGGTAAAACAGGTTTTGCGCATCTTTTCGAACATTTTTTCTTTAACGGTTCGGAAAATCATCCGTCCGGTTTCCGCGAAGCGATGGACGATATCGGCGCGAACAACCGCAACGGAACGACGAACACCGACAGAACCAATTTTTTTGAAGATGTTCCGGTTTCAGCGCTCGAGCGAACGCTCTTTTTGGAAGCGGACAGAATGGGATTTTTGAGAAATTATATTTCAAAGGAAATGCTCGAGCGCGAACGCGGCGTAGTTAAGAACGAAAAGCGACAGGGTGAAAATCAGCCTTACGGCACGGTGTTTTCGAACATTTTCGGAAAGATCTATCCATATTCGCACCCTTATTCCTGGTCAACGATCGGTTCGATGGAAGATCTGAATGCGGCATCGCTCGAGGATATCAAAGAATGGTACGCGACAAATTACGGTCCGAATAATGCCGTAATTTCGCTCGCCGGCGATATAACTCCGGCGCGGGCTTTTGAACTTGTCAACAAATATTTCGGCGATATAAAACCCGGTCCGCCGCTGCCGCGGCTTGAAAGATGGATCCCGACTTTAGACAGAAATATTCGCGATGAGATGCAGGACAGAGTTCCGCAGGCGCGGATCTACCGTGTTTACATGGCGCCGACCTGGCGCGACAAGGAAATACAGCATCTCGGGCTTTTTGCCGATATTTTGACCGGATCGAAAAGCGCGCGTCTGACAAAACGGCTTGTTTATGAGAAAGAGTTGGCGACCAATGTCAGCGCATTCGTCAACGACGGCGAACTTTCGAGTACTTTGTTCTTTATTCTTACGGTCAAACCGGGCGTCGATCCGGCGGAAGCCGAACGCGAAATGTCTGCGGTCATCGCGGAAACGCTCGATAAGGGTGTTACGGCTGAGGAACTTCAGCGTGCGCAAAGCAGAAATCTCGCCGGTTTTCTACGCGGAACCGAAAGACTTGGCGGTTTCGGCGGTCGTTCCGACATTTTGGCGGAAAGTGAAACTTACGGCGGATCGCCGGACTTTTATTTAAAGCGGTTGGAATGGATGGCAAACGCAACCGCCGCCGATGTCAGCGGAACGGCTAAAAAATGGCTCAATGCGAACAGTTATACCATGACCGTGCGACCGTTTGACCGTTTGAGTGCGGGAAAAACGATGGTCGATCGTTCGAAAATTCCCGCATTGGACCAGGCTCCCGAGATCAGTTTTCCAAAAGTTCAGCGCGCGGCGCTTAAAAATGGTTTGAAGGTGATCCTTTTGGAAAGACATTCAGCGCCGATCGTAAACATCGCGCTCGCGGTCGATGCCGGCGCGGCTTCGGACAGCGCCGCAAAAGCCGGATTGGCGACGTTGGCGCTTGGGCTGATGGACGAGGGAACCAAATCGCGGGACGCGTTTCAGATCGTAAATGAATTGGACTCGTTGGGCGCAAGGCTGAGCACAGGAACTTCGCTTGATCAATCGTTCGTCCGACTTCAGTCGACAGCGTCTAATTTAAAGCCTTCGCTCGGAATAATGGCGGACGTCGTTTTAAATCCGTCGTTTCCGAATGCGCAGTTTTTGATCCAGAAACAAAACCGCCTTGCACAGATCGCGCAGGAAAAAGCCTCGCCAAACGCTCTGGCGTTTAGAATTATGCCGTCGATCCTCTACGGAACCGATCATTCATATGGAAAACCGGGTTCGGGAACGGAAGAAACCGTGCAGTCAATTTCAAGGGAAGATCTTGCAAAATGGCATTCTGATTGGTTCAAACCCGGAAGTTCGACGGTCATCGTCACCGGCGACACGACACTGGCTGAGGTCGTTCCGATGCTGGAAGAAGCATTCGGCGGCTGGAAAACTGGAACTGCGCCGGCTAAAAATCTTGCGACCGTGCCGAATACGCCGGGTAAAAAGGTCTATTTGCTCGACCGTCCCGGTGCTCAGCAATCTACTATCGTTGCGGCGCATATTTCTGAAAAAAGCGGACAGGCAGAAGATCTCGCCGGGGAACCGCTTTTCCGTAATTTCGGCGGAATGAGCACTTCGCGGCTTAATAGAAATCTGCGGCTCGATAAACATTGGAGCTACGGAACGTCGGGTCAACTTCGCGACTCGCGCGGGCAGCGAACATTTATGGTCCTTGCGCCGGTTCAGACCGATAAAACCAAAGAAGCAATGGTCGAGGTAAAAAAAGAGATCGAAGGCGTTGCAGGAACGCGCCCTGTTTCGGGAGAAGAATTTCAAAGCATTATGCGAAATATGACCTTGCGGCTTCCCGGAAGATTTGAAACGCTTTCATCATTGGAATCCGCAGCGATCGACCTTGTAAATTTCGACCTGCCGGACGATTACTGGTCTAATTACGGTGCGCGCATGCGCAGCATCACCGAAAACGATCTCCTCAATGCCGGAAAGAAATTCGTGCGACCCAACGAGATAATCTGGATCATTGTAGGAGATATGGAAAAGGTCGAAAAGGGAATTCGAGAGCTCGGTTTCGGCGAAGTGATCAAACTCGATTCGGATGGAAATGTTGTAAAACCATAGGGTGTTTTCGAAATAGATTAGAGATGAAAGATTTTAGATTATCGTTAAAATCTAGTATCTCTAATCTTTAATCTATCGGGAATTTAAAAATTACGTTTCGGCGAAGTGATCAAACTCGATTCGGATGGAAATGTTGAAAACCCTTAAGGTGTTTTCGAAATAGATTAGAGATGGAAGATTTTAGATTATCGTTAAAATCCAGTATCTCTAATCTTTAATCTATCGGGAATTAAAAAATTAGGTTTCGGCGAAGTGATCAAGCCCGACTCGGATGGAAACGTTGAAAACCCTTAAGGTGTTTTCGAAATAGATTCGAGATGGAAGATACTAGATAATTCGGTTAAGATGTCGGTTAAACTCTATTATCTCTAATCTTTAATCTATTTGGAGGACATCTAAAAAATGGCGGACAGCATTTTGCTCACAAAGTCTTATAATTTTGCGCTCAGAATCGTAAAGCTTAGTCAGTATTTAAACAATCAAAAAAAGGAATTCGTCATTTCGAAAAAGATTCTCGATTCGGGGACGGCGGTCGGCGTTCTGATCGAAGAGGCGCGCCAGGGCGAAGATCGAACGGATTTCTTAAAACGATTGTCGGTCGCAAACAAAGAAGCTTTTAAGACAAATTTCTGGCTGCGTGTTTTGCGCGACTCGGAATTTTTGAACGAAAAAGAAGCGTCGTCGCTTTTGAACGATTGCGAGGAACTCCAGAAAATGCTGATCTCGTCGCTGAAATCGACAAGGAAGACAATTTAAGAATTATGGCTTGGATAAAAACAGTAAAATTTGAAGACGGCGGCGAAAAGCTGCAAAAGGCAATGGTGGACGTGCGAAAAAACTATCCGCCGGAATATGAACGACCGGTCGACGGCGCAAGCGCGATCGATGAAACGATCGTCGATTCGCATACGCTGATTCCCGACGCACTTTTTCATGCTTTTTCGACCTTCGGCGCTTTGATGTCGCCGGACCTGCCGCTTGACCGGCGCCAGCACGAGATGATCGCGACGATGGTCTCGGTAACAAATGATTGCCATTACTGACTGAAATCTCACGCAGAGTTTCTGCGTCGCGTAACTTTAGACAGCGATCTGAGCGAAAAGCTCAAAACCGATTACGAAAACGCACCGATCAGCGAGTCGGAACGCGTTATGTGCGATTATGTAATTCAGCTAACTAAAGATGCAGGAAAGATCCATCCCGGAAACCACGAAAAGCTCAGAACCGCGGGCTTTGACGATCAGGCGATCCTTCAGATAACGCTGATCGCGTCGTGGTTCAATTATATAAACCGCGTTGCCGACGCACTCGGGATAGGGCGCGATGATGGATTAGTTTAGAACTTTTTACGAGTCTTGAGCATCTTACCGCTGAATTCTCCGCAATTTTTGAATTTAGAGGTTTGAAAGATGTATTATCGCTCGGTTCTTCTTTTACTAATTCTTTTCTCCACTGCAGCAGCTGCGTTTGCCCAATCGGGCAGGCGGATAAAATCGGTGCCGACGCCTGTTCCAACGCCGGTTGAAACCGAAGCTGGCTATTCGGAATCGTCCGGCGGCAGAGTTATTCCGATCACGGCAAAATCGCGTAAAAATAAAAAGAAAAAAGAATCGAAAACACAAACAGCGGTCAAAAACGTTCCCCAATCTGCCGATCAAACGGAACCCGAATCGGATGACGAGATCATAAAGATCGACTCGACCCTCGTTACCATTCCGGTCTCGGTTTATGATCGTAACGGACTATATATTCCCGGGCTTGGACCGGAAAATTTTACCATTCTCGAAGACGGAAAAGAGCAGGAAATAGCCTATTTCGCGACAACCGAACAGCCATTTACGATCATAATGCTGATCGATACGTCGCCGTCGACCAACTATAAGATCGAAGAGATCCAAGCCGCAGCGCGCGGATTCGTTTCAAAATTAAAACCGCAGGACAGCGTCATGGTAATTAGTTTTGATTACGGCGTCGATGTTTTGACCGATCCGACAACCGACCGCGAACGAATTTACCGCGCTATTAATAGATCGAAATTCGGGGACGGCACGTCTCTTTATGATGCTGTTGCCGTTTCGCTCGGCAAACGGCTCGACCGGATCGAAGGGAAAAAGGCGATCGTGCTGTTTACGGACGGAGTCGACACAACATCTAACCGGGCAAGCTATAATTCCACGCTCGAAGACGCAGACGAAGCGGACGCGATGATCTTTCCTATCTATTACAACACTTTTCTCGCGTCGCGCGGTATCGGGACAGGCGGTGTTATGACCGGAACGGCGACGATCGGTTTTCCAGGCGGTCGGGTCCCCGTCGGAATGCGAAGCGAAGATTATGCGCGCGGGCGGCAATATTTAAATGATCTCGCCGATCTGACCGGCGGGCGCGTTTTTCGTCCCGAATCGACTCCCGGCGGTTTGAATGCCGCATTCGAAGGCATTGCTGAAGAACTCCGCCGGCAATATAACATCGGATATTATCCTTCAGAGATCGGTGAGATCGGCGAGCGAAAGAAAATTAAAGTTCGAGTCAATCGTCCCAATCTGGTAATTCGCGCGCGTGACAGCTATATTGTCGGGGCGGGCGCTCCGCAGTGATCCGCAAAGCGAATATTTGACTATTTTCTAAAGCTTGAAGACAGATCTTCAGGCTTTTTTGTGTTTTGACCTGAAAAGACTCGCTTTCACTAACGGATCCTATCGAACTTGTTCGCCAGTATCATTCCGTCTAGAATCTAAGCGGACAATGAAAACAGACCTGATAATTTACAATGCTGCGCAGCTTTTGACCTGCGCTTCCAACCGAAAGCCAAAGAAAGGCGCCGAGATGAACGATCTTTCCATCATTGAAAATGGAGCGGCGGCAATTTTGGATGGAAAGATCGCTGCCGTCGGCGAGACCAAACATATCCTCGACCATTTTTCCGCCAAAGAAACGTTCGATGCGGGTGGAATGGTCGTTACGCCCGGGTTTGTCGAATGCCACACTCATCTCGTTTTTGCTGGCGACCGGCTTGAAGAATTTGAGCTGAAGATTAAAGGCGCGGATTATCTTGAGATTCTGAAGAACGGCGGCGGAATTTTATCGACGGTTCGCCGGACGCGCGCGGCATCGATCGAAGATCTTATTGAAACATCAGCAAAACGGCTCGATAAACTGCTCGCTTTTGGCGTTACAACTTGTGAAATTAAAACCGGTTACGGGCTCGACACCGAAAGTGAGCTGAAAATGCTCGAGGCGATCATTGAGCTAAACGAAAGCCATCCGATCGAACTTGTTCCGACCTTTCTTCCGGCGCACGCCGTTCCGCCGGAATTTAAAGAAAACCCCGACGCCTACGTCGCACTTATCTGCCGTGAAATGCTGCCCTCAGCGGCAAAACTGCTTGCCGATCGAGGTTTTACCGGCAAGTTTTATGCGGACGTTTTCTGCGAAAAGAACGCCTTCGATCTTATTCAATCGAAACAGGTTCTTGAAGCGGCGCGGTCGCTCGGTTTCGGGATCAAAGCTCACGTCGACGAATTTACAAACCTTGGCGGCGCGCGGATGGCGATAGCGTTGGATGCCGATTCGATCGATCATCTGGACGCGATCTCAGACGAGGAAATAAAAATGCTCGCTTCATCCGATACGATCGGTGTGGTTACGCCGACTGTCAATTTCAATTTCGGATCATGCGATTTTGCGAACGCGCGAAAATTTATTGATGAAAATTGTGCGGTCGCACTTTCGACCGATTACAATCCCGGGAGCGCGCCGTGTCCGAGTCTTCCAAACACGATGGCGATCGCCTGCCGTTATCAGAAACTTTTGCCGGCTGAGGCATTTAACGCTGCAACGATAAATGCTGCGTTTGCTGTCGGGCGCGGCTCTGAGATCGGTTCGCTTGAGGCAGGAAAGGCGGCGGATATTTTGATGTTCGATACGAAAGATTACCGCGAGATAATCTATGAATTCGGCGGCAATTTTATCGAACAAGTTTGGAAAAGCGGAACGGCGGTTTATGAAAAGGTCTAATTTCCGCGCTATGCTCGGCGAACTTGCGAATGCATGGCAAACGCGCGATTACGATCGCGCGGTCGGCTTCTTTGAAGAAGATCTTTTTTACTCGGACAGTCTAAATTACACATTTTACAAACGCTCGGATCTGCTCGAATTTTTTCGGGACGACGACGGACTCGATCAGTTTTGTGTTTTTTACAATGCGCTTTTTGACGAAAAAACACAGACCGGTGCTGCGGAATATACATATATCGGGAATAGCTCTTACCACGGAACGGTTTGGATTAAGATCGAGAACAACAAGATCGTCAGTTGGCGTGAATATCAGCATAAAAGCGATCTTAGCTGGAAGGAATTTTGGAAGAATCGATGAATGAAATATTATTAGACGGCGAAAATCTTACCTTTGAACAAGTTGTCGCGGTAGCTTTCGGAAATCCGAATGAGCCGCGAGTTTCTTTGTCCGAAGCGGCAAAAGAAAAGGTCGAACGGTCGGCTCGCGCGGTGCAGCTTCTGCTCGACCGGGGCGAGATCGCATACGGCATCACGACCGGATTCGGCGCCTTCAAAGACAAGATAATCTCGCCCGAAGAAGCCGGACATCTGCAGCAAAATATTTTGATGAGCCACGCTGTCGGGGTCGGGAATCCGTTCGACGCCGCAACGACGCGGGCGATAATGCTGATCCGGGCAAATACCCTGTCGCGCGGATTTTCAGGAATTCGTCTTGAAACTCTGGAACTTTTGATCGAATTTTTGAATCGCGGAATTCTTCCGGTAATTCCTGAAAAGGGAAGTCTCGGTGCCAGCGGCGATCTGGCTCCGCTTGCGCATATGGCGCTGCCTTTGATCGGGATGGGCGAGGTCGTTTTTGACGGAAAAACCGCCGCTGCAGCCGAGGTTTTGAAAAAGCTCGATCTGCAGCCGGTAAAACTCGCTGCAAAAGAGGGATTGGCGCTGACGAACGGCACGACCGTTATGACCGCCGTCGGTTTGCTGGAAACTCATAAAGCAAATTACCTTGCAGACATCGCAGATATTTCCGGATGTTTAAGTCTCGAGGCTTTGAACGGAACGACTCTGGCATTTGACGATAGAATTCACGCGCTGCGCCCGCATCCGAAACAGCGTGAATGCGCTTCGAATTTGCGAAAACTTCTGGAAGAAAGCGAATTTGTCCGAGATTTCGATCCGGCAAATGTACAGGATGCGTACACTCTGCGCTGCATTCCCCAGGTTCACGGTGCCTGCCGCGATGCCATCGCGTACGCCGAATGGGTCGTAAACATAGAATTGAATGCGGTTACAGATAATCCTTTGATATTTTGCGACGACGACTGCGAGAACATCGACGTTATTTCGGGCGGGAATTTTCACGGCGAACCGCTTGCGCTTTCGATGGATTATCTTGCGATCGCACTTGCCGAACTCGCAAATATTTCCGAAAGACGAATCATGCGGCTGACGGATGAAAATTCAAACGCGCATGTCTTACCGGCGTTTCTTACTGAAAACGGAGGACTTAACTCCGGCTTTATGATCGTTCAATATACCGCCGCAGCACTTGCGACTGAGAATAAAGTTCTCGCTCATCCGGCAAGTGTCGATACAATTCCTTCATCCGCAAATGTCGAAGACCATGTTTCGATGGGAGTAACTTCTGCACTCAAACTTCGTCAGATCAATGAAAATTTGGAACAGATACTGTCGCTTGAACTTTTTTGTGCTGCGCAGGGAATCGATTTTCGCAAAAAAGTTATCGGCGCCGATAAATCGCTTGGAAAAGGAACACGTTTTGCTTATGAGAAAATTAGGGCAGGCGTACCATTTATCGAACGCGACGATTATATGAAACCGCATATGGAAACGGTCAGACTGCTCGTTGCAGATCGAAAGATCTGATCTTTATCGAAAAAAAGGAGTCGACCATTAATCATGAATCATCATAATTCGCTCTTTACACGGTTTGCCAAAGCCACTTCGAAAATTGCCGGAAAGCCTGCGACATTTATTATCGCCGTTGCACTTGTCGTCATCTGGGGTGCGACGGGTCCGGTTTTTGGTTACAGCGATACGTGGCAGCTTGTGATCAATACGAGTACGACGATCATTACATTTTTGATGGTCTTCCTGATCCAAAACACGCAGAATCGCGATACTGAAGCGCTTCAGGTAAAACTTGACGAGATAATTCGTTCGATCGAAGAAGCGCGCAACGAGGTTCTGGATCTGGAAGAGCTTGATGAAAAAGACCTGGACGATATTCGGGACGAGTATATTCAGCTGGCGGACAGCGCGCGGTCGAAAGGCGAATAGCTTTATCCTAAAAAAATGTTGACGTTTTAAGTCGTATTTGATTAATCTGACGATCTAAATCTAATCAATCGTTTGGAGGACCTTATGAAAGTTGATAAAACGGTTTCGGAACCGGATGAAACGCCGGGCGGATGTCGAAAATGCGGCTGCGGCGGCTTTGAAGGAGGCAGCACTTGTCTCGGGGACGACGGCGACGGCGGAGTATGCGGACATAGGAAATCGGACCACAGATGATCGGCAAACAGAATCGATCTTCTCATTTATTAAACTTGAAAAAGCCGGCGAAACTCAAAAGTCTCGCCGGCTTTTTTTCGGATATGATCCAAATCAATTCATTCCATTAACGAAGTATCGTCGGAACTACCGTTTTTGTTATCGGGTTGACCGAAAATCGAACCAATCGCGCGATTCGCGGTAGTGCTCCGCCGATTCCATCGCCGCCCGTTGTTCGTGTTCCGGCGTTGGCGTTCGGTGAATCTTCCGGAAGAAGCTGAGTCGAAACAACCGTATATTGGCTCGGTCCGTTTCCGTAGCCGAGGATTCGCAGAATATAGGTCGTATTCGGCTGAACACTCGCAGAAACGAACTCGTCAGCAGTCAGACCGGCGGATCTGGTGATTACCTGTCCGTCTTCAGTCAATAGTTCGAAATCGTAATCGACACCGCCGACCGAGCTCAAGGTCGCTTCGAGCGATATAGCGTCGGATTTTGTCGTTACGACCACATCGTCCCAGGTAACGCCTTTGAACGTCGGATCGCCCCAGGTAACTTCCGTCGGGTCGCCAGCCGTCAACAAACCGGTGTTCGATTGTGTAAACAGCGAATAGACGGCTGCCTGCGGTGCATTGCCAGTGCCGTCGCCGCCGCTTGTTCCCGTTCCCGTCGTCGAACCGTTGAATACGTTTGCATAAACTTTGGCGTCGAACGTGAACATCTGCGCCATCGGGTCGTTAAATTCGATACGCTTCGCATTGGACGTTTGACCGAGCAAAAGCGACTGATTGTATATAAAGCTCGAACCTTGATCGGCGTTTCTAACCGTAACGGTTGGGTTCGAAATGCTTACGATCTCAAATTCTATGCTGCCGAATAAGGTTTTGACCGAACTTGCTGCACCGCGGGCGTTCGTTAATTTGTTATCGAAAGCGAATACGCCGTTGCTGAAGCTGACGTTCGAGATCGCAGAATCGACCGCGCTTGTAACGTCTGTCCGCGCTGCCGACGGAAGCGAACTTCCCGAAAAATCGGAGAATCCGAGCTGCCCGGTCGAGTTGACACCGATGGCACGAACGACATATTCGTGATCGAACAAATTGCTCAAACCGGCAGGTGTAAAGATCTCGTGGACCTCGCCTTTGTCGACAAAGCTTGTCGAATTTCCGCCCACGAACGCCACATGCGAATAACCCGTTGTTGACGAATCGCCGTCGTTGAACGCCCGTTTTCCATTCGGTTCGCGCCGGTTTTCAAACCCGACCTTGCGTTTTAAAACTTCATAGGCAAGCGCTCCGCTCACCGGATTCCACGAAACCGCATTGGTATTTGCAGATGCCGGCTGAACATTAACGTTTGTCGGAATTGCAGGCGCAGCCTGAGTTCCGGCGAAATCCGTTACCTTTGTCGAGATCGTCGCCTTGCCGCCGTCGACCGCGCGGGCGCCGACGCCGAGTTCATGCGCTGCAAAGATCTGTTCGATCATTGCGCGATGCTTACCGGGCGATGCGGGATCTGTCGAATCCGAGGGATACAGCATTTGGTCGGCGACGATCATCGCGTCGCGCGATTTCACCAAAGTATCCGGCGAAGTTGTTCCAAGAATGTACATCGAACCGAGGAAATCGCGTTCGAAGATCTCCGTTCCTTTTGTAATTTTCTTGTTCGCAGCGCCGTCTTTCGGCTGCGGACGTTTATATGTCGAGTCGTTCGGATACATGCGGTTGAACATCGTTCGGATGTCCCACATCGTCGACATATAGATCTCGCCGTCGTAATGTTCTTCAAAATCATAAACTCCGCCGCCGAAATTGCGCGTTCCGATATCGGAATATTTCAATGTCGATTCTGCGCTGCGGATATAAGCAACCGAATCCGGATTTCGTCCGATGTCGCGATAGCGCTGGCGAAAGCGATGTGCATTCACAACGTAATCGCCGAGGCTCGGGTTGTCCGTGATCGTAAACGCCCACATATCAGCCTGTCCTTCGTTCAGCGCACTGCCTTCGATGTCGCCTTCAAGACCGGCGATCGGGCTTGTTATTGCGTGCATTCCTTCGTGATACGGAACCGTTCCTTCTAAAGCCAGATCGTTGAACAAAAATCCGTGTCCGTACGATGTCGGGTTTACGACCACCGGCGATTTTGCACCGGTTACCGATTCGATAATACTCGTTAAATTTAGCGCGAATGCGTTGTCTAAACCGAGCGCTTTTTGAACAAATTCGGGATCGTTAACGTTCGGAAGCGTTCCTTCTGCTGCATCCAAAGCTATGAATACATTTGGAATATGAACGGTTGCGGGAAGCGGGATGGTTTTGTTCGGATAGTCATCCGGAAATGCACCGCTGCTGCCGAACGTTCCGTTATCACCGCCGATATGCAGATAATCGACATATTCAAGCAAATAGGTTACGAAAAAGAACGCGTTGATCTCATCCTGATGCTCAGCCGGTTCTGCGAAATGATCGATCTCGTTCGTGCGCGCTTCGAAACCGGTCGGATTATCCTGACGGAAATGCCATGTTCCCAACGCAGCCTGTGCAAACGGCTGTTTTGTCGCCAGCGCGTTATTGACGAGCGCATGCGTGCCGGTCAGCGTTCCGTTCAATCCCGTCACGCGGTTTGACGCATCGAAAGCGCGAAGCGTAACACGCTCCTGTCCGCACGGCGTTCCGCTGCAATTGCTGATAATTCCCTGATCTTTTAATTCCTGCGTGATCGTCGGATATTTCGGATAGATGTCAGCGGTTTCGGCGCCGGGCGTCGCTGCCTGCTGGTCGACGAAATCTTTGCGCGCGAGAATCTCGCCGGTGTTCGCGTCAACGGTTACCATAAACAATCCGAACGGATTCGTCGAAAACTTTGCGACGTTCCAAACCAATTTATAGCCGTCAGCGGTCGGATAAATACCTAGATGCGGTTCGATACTGTCAACGATCGACGCCTGCTGTCTGAGCAGGTTTAATCCCGGCGCCAAGAGATTGTTCAAAGCGGACGGAAGCGCGATGTTGAATCTGTTAATGTCAGCATCTGCCGCTTGTCTTGCCTGTACGGCTGATAGCGCCGGTTCGGTTCCGACGTTAACGTTTCGGAAGAAAGGACCTGAAGCCATAATCACCCGATTATTGGCGTTCATTACGATTCCGATGCCTCCGTTGCGAACGGGAATTCCGTTAAATGTTTGCTGAAATCTGATCAAATGTCCGCCGAGCGCGGCTCTTTGACTGAAAACTCGAAGATCATCCGCGCTTGAAACGCCGAACAAAGCCGAATTTTGAGCGATAAACGCTCGTCCTGCTTCTTCCGGCGTTCCGGCGAACGGCTGACTTGCAAAGTCATAAACAACGTCGGGCGAGCCGCCGAAATCGTTCCATCGAATCTGCAGATTCGGCGAATTAGTCGCGGCTTTTAGTTGGTCGAGAGCGGCGAGCTGTTCGCCGGTCATCTGCCGGACATTCGGCAGGTTGCGCGAAAGATTATAGTCAAATTCGGGAGCGCTGCGCTTGTAAATATTCGGCAATGCCGATGCGCTCGGCGCAGCTTCCGCTTTTCGAAAAGGCAGCCAAATACCTGCGATTATCATTGCCCAGACAGCGCCGAAGACGGCGACTCTGGTCAATTTCCGTTTGTTCTCATGTCGTGAATTGGATCTCATTTTTTTCCTCCGAAAGATTTCTTTTTTAAAAGTGATTTGCTTTTATGGTTCGACTATAAGAACAGCCGGTTGAGAAAGACTTGATTGACGATTTTGAAACTTGAGGATTCCTTGAGAGTGCGGCACCGCGGCAGAACTCAAGTCATAAAATTCAACAAAAAAAGGGCGCAAAGAACGGAACCCTACAACCGTTGCTTTGCGCCGTCGATTCGTTCACTACCCCTGTGAACGAAAACCTTATTTTAGTTTGATTCGAAGACCGGAATCCCAGAACCGGTCTTCGAATCAATCAATCCACCCGCTGCCATCCTTTGCGGGTGAAACCTGAATCAGCCGCCGGTTGAGAAAAGAGCTCTCAACTTGATCAGCTTAGAAGCCAACGTAGATCGTTTTACCGAATTGTTCGGCTCAAATCGCGGACCCGGAATTACTTCAAATTGCCCGTTCCCGAGATTTCTTACCTCAGCCGGAAATGTTTCGAACAAACCTTTGTCGATGGCAACCTGGACATAACCGCGGAGCGCGCCGGGAATTTGACTGTTGTCTGTCAGAGTTTGACCGTTGACCTGGACCGGCAGATTTGCTTTGCTTTTCGCTAGTGAATCGTGTCCGAGAGCCTTCACAAATGCGACTGCCATATCTACTCGTTTTACGAGTTCTCCCGGATTAAAACTCGAACCGGAAGCGCTCATCATTCCCGTCGGCGTGAAATTGTAATCGCGATTGGTCGATCCGCTATTAGTTACATATTCCGCTATTAAAGCCATGTCGCCTGAAACATCCGAAAATCGGGATGAATTTCCAAGCTTTTGTCGAAGCGAAGTGTTGACCCAAAGCGTTTTTGCAAAATCGCCGCGTAAGACATCCGCATTCGGATTAAAGTTTCCGTTTGCGTCGATGTCCATATAACGCGATTTGAGCGCCGTTTCGATATCTTCCTGTGCAGCATTTCCCTGAATATCGGCAATTGCGGGAAGGACAAATCTTTGCTGCGTTATTGTTCCGTCGACCGGTCCCGGCAGAGCCGCGCCCGAGGTCGGCAGGCTGAAGTTCGGCAGGGCAGCGAGTCCCCGGACACCGCGAACTTCGAGCAGCCATTCGCCTGCCAGCGGATTTTTAACTACAACCTGCCGCGTCAGACCGTCGAGAACCGGAAGCGCCAGACCGCTTGAATATTTGTTACCAGCCGGATCCGTTAAAATAATGCCGATCGAATTTCCGTCGCCCGTTTCGATCGCGTTATCAAATTCTGCAAAAACGTCGAGCACGTTCATATTTTCAACAACACTAAATGTTGTCGAATTTACAGAATCCGGTCCGGGCATTGCCGTCGGATCGTAATCGATATGGAAAGTTCCCGACGGACCGTCGGTTATATCAAACTGAGCATTAAACGCCGGAAACTGAATGTTTCGGTACTGACGATTTCGGTTGAAAACCTTGTCCACAGCCGCATAAGCGTTCAAATATCCCGCGCCTACCTCAAAATCCTCGTATCCGGGCATTCTTGAACTTGTGGATGTCAAAATTTCTCTGATGTCTTCAACCGAAAGCGTCGGGTCTGCGTCGAGCATTAGCGCGATCGTGCCGGCGACAAACGGAGTCGCCATCGACGTTCCGGAGATCTGCGTGTAAAACGGGATTGCTGAAACCGGAAGCTCTGCGTCCGCGGTCAGCCCGTTTGCCGTCAAATTTGTAATAGATCGAACCGAAACGATATCTGTCGTAAATTTGCCCGCATTTGTTTCGAATTCGCGTCCGGTTCCCGGCGCGGTTATGGTCGGAGCATCAAAATCGTCAAGTTCGGATTCGTTCGTCAATCTTTCGGAAGCCGGCAAACCGCGTGATGAAAAATTTGCCAATCCGCCTTCTTTGGTTCCGGCAGCAACGCCGATGACCCACGGAGCCTTTGCGTAATTGTTATAAGTTCCTTTCCCGGGACCGGAATTTCCTGCAGCGAACACGACTGATATATTGCGGTCATTCGCCATTTTGGAAGCGATATTGATCGGATTGTTCGGATCGAAATCACCGTTTCCGCCGTAAGAGTTTGAAATTACACGAATGTTGTAGCGATATTGATTGGACAGTCCCCATTCCCATGCGGCGATCGCGTTGAGAACAAAAAGACCGGCACCAAGTCCGGCTCCGATGATCTTCGCGCCCGGCGCGACGCCTGCGTATTGACCGCCGGATCTAATTCCGGTTCCGCCGATAATTCCCGCGCAATGCGTTCCGTGCCCGACCGTCTGATCGGTGTTCGGCACGTTTTCGATTGAAATATTCGATGTAAAACCGGGCAGGGTTGCTGCACCGACGAGTGTTTGAACGTTTTGAATGACCTTTGAACCGAAAGCCAGATCGGCATGCGTTGCGTCAACGCCCGAATCGATTACCATTACCGAAAAATCACCATTTCCGGAAACAGGCATTCCGCCGTTTCTGAAAGTAAAACTCGAATCGGTGCGGAGTTTGTCCACTCCGGCGACGACACGCGCTTCATGCATGTAATATTGCAGCGCCTCGTTCGACCAGATCGACCGAACGTTCGAATTTCCGCTCAACGCGCGAATCTGTCCGACCGTCATCGGCGTCGCAACCATTCCGAGCGTGTTGAATCTATAACCGGCATTGATCCCTATGTTTCTTAAAATATTTAAATGTCCTTCGCCCAAACCGTTTGTCGTATTGAACGATACGATCATCATGCCGGCGTCCGCGCCGTCCGGCAGCGTACTCAGCTGATTAGCGACCGCCGGACTTAAAACCGGCGCGGCGTTGATCTGCATTGCCGACGACGAAAGCATGACGATACCGAATATCAGTACCAGAAATTGTTTTAACAAATGCTGCGAAATGGTTTTCATTTTTTTGACTCCTCTAAAATTTCTCGTTGTGTTTGTTGATCTGGCGTTACCTTAAACAAACATCTTTGAGAAATTCTTGAGCCGTCAATAAAAATACATTTCAAGACTTGAGGGAAACTTGAGGTTTTGTAGACAAAAAAAGAGCGAATCCGAAGATTCGCCTTAAGAATTCTCTATTTCCGTAAAAATAATCACCGGAGACGCTTTGGGGAACTATTCTCAGCGGCGATAATGATCAAATTATCGATCGTGTCCTGAACATTGATCAAGCGAGGTTCGATTAACAAATTTTTACCAAAACCTTGAATGATGACGCTCTGCCCTGAAGAAACGTTTGTAAAGCAGAAATAACCGAACGGATTCGTTCTTGCGAGTGTTTGTCTGCCGTAGGAATCGGTCAGAATAAGGTAAACATTCGGAACCGCGCGGGAGTCGAGCGCCAAGACACGCCCGGCAATATCAACGTTTGCAGCGGTGTTGTTGTTCTGCAGTTCGAAAGCGCCGATGTCGCTGTTGTCGCCGCCGGTTTGCGGAGCGATTGTCACAAAATCAACCTCCCTAGGCAAACCCCGCTGATCTGTCGTTTGCGCGGTGTTGCCCTTGTCGATCGCGGGGCTCGTGCCGCCGATGTTCTGAAGCGCGTGAGTAAAGGTAAGCGCTCCATTTGACGAAAGAGCAAGCAACAAAGGATCGTCGTCGGTTTGATCCGTAGTTAAGAACGTTGTGCCGCTATCAATGGTATTCTGAACTAAATTATAACCGGTGCTGGTGACGGTGCCCGGTGATGCACCGGCAAGCGGCGGATTTGAACTGATATCTGGTCCGACCGACGCGGTGTTTTTCCCTACGATGGTATTCTGAATTGAAGCTGTCGAATTTAATCCTGTAATTGATGAAACGGCGATTCCGCCGCCGTTTACCGCATTATTGAACGCAATAGTAGAATCTTGGCAAGTAAGCGTAGCGGCTCCGAGCGATGCAAATCCGTAATATCCACCGCCAATATTACCGGTCGTATTTCCCGAAATGGTCGTATTTGTTAGATTTACAACTCCTCCAATTAGCGATGTTGCACCGTCGTTAAAAATCCCGCCGCCGTTACTGCCCGTGTTCCCGCTGATCGTCGAATTTGTAATGTTAAGCGTACCGCCGATATTTGCGATACCGCCGCCGCGCGCGGTCGACGTATTCCCGCGGATCATCGATCGATCGATGGTCAGCGTTCCCGTTCCGTTTGCTATCGCGCCGCCGTCGGTGCTTCCGCCGCCGCTTGTGATATCAAGGCGTGTCAGGCTAACATTCGCTCCATTCGCGATCGTAAACACTCTCTGTCCCGACATAGTACCCGGACCCTGAATCCCAACCAGCGAAGTTGTCGTCTGTTGAATGATGTTGACGCTCTCCGTAATGTCGATATCGTTTGTAGAAAGGACGATGGTTGCCCCTACGCCGAAAATCGCGGCATCGAAGTTTATAGTGTCGGTGCCCGCCGTTCCATTTGCGTCGGCTACCGCTTCGCGAAGCGTGCAAACATTAACCGCGCAGCCGTCGGATTCGCTGTCGCTGGTCGAATTTACGAAAAAAGTGGTTTGCGCGCCCGCAAAGACGGTAAATGCCGATATAGAGAGCAGGACTAAAATTGTTTTGAACATAGTGATTTCCTCCTTGATCGATGCGATCGAACCGCTTTTATGCTCGCCGATCTTATTTTGTAAGTTCCTGAAATGCCCGCTGGGTTTCGGGCGACGGCGAAACGCCGAGTTCTTTCTTTAGGGTTTCCTTTAGATATTCGAAATGTTCCAGGACTTTCGCTCGTTTTCCCTGAGCTGCCAAAACCTTCATCATCAGCCTGTGCATATCTTCGCGAAAAGCATCAGCTGTCAGAATCTCGTCAATAAACTTATGTGCCTTCGACCAATTCTTCTCTTTAAATGACATTTTCGCCAGAGCGCTTAACACGCGCGAATGCTGCTCGATGAAATAATTGCGCTTTTCATCCGCCCAATCCTCATAAATTCCGCTCATAAACTCGCCGCGATAAAGGTCGTGCGCCGATTCTAGATTTTCTAGAAAAAGTTCCGTATCGCCGTCTTTCTTTGCTTTTTCGGCTTCGGAGATCAGCGATTCAAATTCTTCAGTATCGATCGAATATGAAAGCTCATGATTTAGTTGATATGCGCCGTCGCGGAAAACGATGAAATTTTGCTTGAATGTTTGGCGACTGTTTAGCGCCTTGCGAATATGCGAGATCGTCGGATGAAAATTCTTTTCTATCGCAGAAAGCTCTTCGTCCTTCCAAAACTCGTCGATCAGTACATCTTTACTGACGCGGCGGTGCGGACTCGTCGCGATATGGCAAAAAATGTCTCGCGCGCGCCGCGTAGTCCACGCGTCCGGCGCGAACGGTTTCGACGGATCGCGAAAAATATCGATATGACCGAGCACTTTTATCGTAAGATCGGTAACCTTTTCTTCGGTTTCGACAATGCGCGCCGCAGCCGGCGGTTTGACGGCTTTTACATTGCTGAGGCTTTCGCGAAGGTCAAGCGGAAGTTTTTCCAGAATATCTTCGTCTTTGAACAGGTCCGGATCTTTTGTGATCTCCGTGCGAAGCCAATAATCGTAATCGAACCTCGCGGCGAGATCGAGCGCTCGCTGCAGATGCGGAAGCATCTCCTTACGGTTCTCCTTGCGTAAACAGATTCTCGTGAGAAGCATCGCCGCCATCGCTTCGTCGTGATAAAGCGTTTGATCGTGGAAAAATGCAAGGATCGTTTCAACTTCTTCGACCGGATCTTCGTTTAGACGGAAGTTGGCTTCGCTTAATATAAGTTTAGCGCGGTGAATGCCGATCGCATTCTCGGAATTTCGACGAAGTTCGATCAAATTTTCGATTATGCCGCGCGCTTTTACCGCATCGCCGCGTGAGAGATAAAATTTCGCCCGCTCTTCGTCGAGTTCGCGGGTTGCGGGGTTTATTCCGGCATCTTCGTACGCCTTGCCGGCGCGCTCGTAAAATTCGGACGCATGCGGCGCATCGCCGGTTTCGCGGTAAAAATTTCCGTAAGTTTCAAAGATCTCGCCGCGAAGCGATTTCAAATTATAAAGCTGACAGAGTTCCAGCGCGCGTTCCAGATGTTTTTCGGTTTCTTCAAATTCTCCGCGGTAAAGATGCAGCCGCCCGACATTTAAATGACCGATCGCTTCCTGCGGAAGCGGTTTCTGCGAATTTCCGTCGTGAAAAATTCGCTTGAGCCATCGCAAAGATTCTCCGAAATCGCCTCGAAATCCCGGCGGAAGTGCAAGATTATGCGTGATTATCCGGATCATCTGATCATTTGAACTTTTTTCCGCTAACTCGAGCGCGAATCGAAACTGCTGCTCGGCTTTCGTCCATTCGCCCTGCGCGATCAGGCAAAGACCGCGGGTATTGGCACATTTAACAAATGTTTCGGTATCCTCAGCAACAAGTTTTTCAGCTTTTTCGAGCATTGCAAACGCTTCGTCGCACCGATTGCGGCGGCGTTCTAAGCTCGCGAGCGAATGCAGCGCTTCGGCTTCGCCGGTTTGATCATTATTTTCATGAAGCAGTTTCACGGCGCGGTTCAGTATGTTTGATGATTTGTTCGAATCGCCCTGAAGCCGCGCGATCTCAGCCTTATGCAAAAGCGAACGCGGGAATTTTTCAAGCGATTCGAGCGGAATTTTCTCCGCAAACCGGTCGAGCGTCGTGATCGCGCCGCCGGCGAGCCATTCCGCTCCGTTTTCGGCGATCATTTCCGCCGCTGCATCGAAACTTTCGGCTTCGATTAGGTAAGGAATTGCGGTTTCCCATTTTCGATCCTTGATGAAAAATTCTGCTATTCGATTTCTTTCCTTATTTAATCCCTGCAGACCGATCTCGGAACGCAGCCGCCGCAGCAGGAAGTCGCGAAACAAAGGATGAAGGCGGTATTCTTCGGCGACCTGAGCTTCGCCCGCAGCCGTCAGAAAAACGTTCTTCTGCAAAAGTTCCGGCAGAATCGCCGCGCAGCGGTCATCGGGAAACAACCGGCTGCATACGTCCAGCGGAAGCGTATCGAGCAGCGAAAGACGAAGCAGAAGATCCTGCAGATCTTCCGACTCCCGCGAAAAAACCTCTTCGGCAAAATAATCGAAAATGTCTTTCTCGGACTGCTGAAGCATCTGATGAAGATTTAGCGAAGGCGCTTCGCGGTGCGCGTGAAGTTCCTGTTCGGCAACTTGCCGGACTAGCTGCAAAGCCGTGATCCAACCGTGTGTCCGTTCGCGGTATTCGGCAATTTCTTCGTCTTTTAGTTCGACATTCAGCGTCGAACGGAAAAGCTCCCGAACCTCATCATCCGTAAACAAAAGGTCGTCGCGCGTTATGATCAGCGCCCTCGATTGAGTCCGGCGGCGCATGATCGCCAGCGGCGGAAGATCGCGGGTGGTTATTATTAAATGCAGAATGTCCGAAGAATACTGCAGCAGCCGGTCGACCAATTTGTGAACGACGGTGTCGCGCCCGATGTGATGATAATCGTCCAGGACAAGAATAAACGGCTGCTCGATCGTTTCGAGAATTTCGTTAAGCAGCAGATCGACAGCCCTTTCCGGATGAAGGATCAGATCGTCATTCGCTTCCGAAAGGTACGGAAGAATCGCGCCGCCGAATTTCGGTGCGAAATTTTTTATGCCCTCGGCAATATAGCCGAGAAACACAAACGGATCGGCGTCGGTATGATCCAGCTGGTACCAAACCGCCTCCCGGCTTTGGCTGCGGATAAAATCCGCGATCAAAGTGGTTTTTCCGCAGCCGGCATCTGCAGCGACCATGGTGATCGGTGAATTTAAATTAGATTGAAGCTTTTCCGTCAGGCGCGGTCGCGAGAGCAGTTCAACAACGGCTCGCGGTGGAAGCAATTTTGTCCGAAGGAAAAAATTGGGTTTTGGCATTTATGTCTCGCCGCAAAGTTTTGATTTCAATGCATTATCGCACAACTGTTGAACAAACTCGAGATATTGATTCTGCTAATAAACAAAAGCCCGACAAAATTTGCCGGGCGGAATTGGACCGATAAACAAAGCTCAGAAGTGCTAATCGGAAAGTAGTTCGAGAATTTTTGAAATTCTGCCATAGGACTCTCTATGAATAGATCTAATATCGTTCTGTTCCCGGTGCGTTTCCGTCAAAAACTGCTCTAGTTCGCCGTGCGTAAACAGCAAAAGCGATTCGTCGATCACTCCCAGCTTTTGTTTCGACCGCAGCCGCCAGAGCGGGAACGGAGGCTTGCTTCTTGAAAGAAGCAAAAATTGAACCGTCGGCAGCTGGTACGAAAGCAAACCCTTAAAGAACGTTTCAAACCACTCGGCGTCAAACACGCAATGAAGGTCATCAAGGACGACCAGAAGCGGCGCCTTTACGGTTTTGAGTTCGAGCTCCGCAAAAAGCTCCTGAAGATATTTCAATACGCGAGTCTCTAAATTCTCACCTTCCTGATCGGGCGAACGGCGACCGGCGAGCCGCGAAGCGAACTTTTGAAAACTTGAACTCAAATACTGCGAAAACGTGTCCCAATCGATATCTGTTGCCTCAACCCGAAACCACGCGACATTTTTATAATTTTTCGCAAGGTCACATGCAACGGTGCTTTTGCCTGTTCCCGCCCGCCCGAGGACCAGAGACGTTCCAAACTGTTCAAGCTGCTTTTCAAGCAGCTCTTCCAAACGCCGTCGCGGAAATGTCGATCCGGGCTCCGGAATTCGAATCTTTTCAAGAATGATCCGCACCTGATTAGCCCTCCGGGAAGAATTCGAGCTCCGGTCGCGAATTGAGGAAGTGCTAAATTCCATTGTTTCTCCGTTACTTTCGTTAGTTTCGTGAAATGAAGATGTGAACAACATACGAGAGCAATTCTAGCGGAGGAAACTTGAGGAAAACTTGAGCCATGAAAAGTTTTTGTCAAAATTGACGGCAATTTTTCAATTTCTCAAGAATTTCTCAAGTGGCTCTTAATATGATCGCCGCAGCTTAATTAATAACGGTCTTTCCCCAAAACTTGATACAGGAAGTACAAAATTTTTGGAGGCAGTTCAATGAAGAAATTAATTTTTACAGCGGCTTTTATCGTGTTGGGAGCAAGCGTCTCGTTTGCTCAATCAAGTGTTTCGGATCGCAAGACCGATCCGAATTCGGTTGAAACCGAAAAACCGGGCGACGTTCCAAAAACAAGGTCCCGTCAGACGGCGGATGAAAATGACAACTTATTAAAAGCAGGAACGGTCGTGCAGGCGGAACTTCAAAGTGTGCTCGATGTTCGGCGGTCAAAGGTCGGCGACGAGGTGGTTTTGAAAACTACCGAGACGATCAAACACGACGGCGAGGTAATAATTCCGAAGGGTACAAAACTGATAGGTCAAATTTCCGAGGTTCAGCAGAAATCCAAAGGAAACGGTGCATCGAAATTGGGAGTTGTAATAAATTCGTTAGAAGGAAAAAATCTTTCGACACCGATAACCGCGTCGATCGTTTCGATAACAAATGCGTCGAACGGCGTTGAAGCCGGCGATCTTTTCGGCACGAATTCGTCCGGATCGAATTCAACCAGCGGCAGTGTTTCAAATGGAGGCGGATTACTCGGCGGCGGACTCGTCGGCGGAGCAGCGCAGGCAGTTGGAGCAACGCTAAATGCCGCGGCGACGACAGTTGGCGGGTTGGCGAACGGCACAGTCGAAACTGCTGGAGGAGCGATAGGAAATTCGATCAACGGATTAACGATCGATCAATCGGCTGACGGCTCGGCGACTTTAATGTCAACGGATAAAAACTTGAAGATCGACAAAGGCGCGAATTTCCGGATTCGATTAGGCAAACCTAATTCGAACTAGGCACGAAATCTGCTTAATGAATAGGGGAATTGATAAATGGGCACAGCTTATGGTACAACATTACGGAAATCCTACCATAATAAAGTATAGAATTCGTACGCCTGTCTGAATTCGGTACAAACCGTTCTTGTTCACATTAAATAACTAGTAGGCAAACCCTATATGACCGCAAGAAAAATCACCTGTACAATTTTGCTCTTCATTTTTGCATGCAATACCGTGCAGGCGGGAATTTTATTTTCGCGTTCAAACGGCGTTACATTAACCGGCGCTGACGGCGTAACGCTGACCGGAATGGACGGCGTAACTTTGACGGGCGCGGATAGCTTTCTCGGGTTTCAATCCAACGGCGTAACCTTGACCGGTGCGGACGGAGTAACTTTGACCGGGGCGGACGGCGTTACGTTAACCGGCGCCGATGGAGTTACATACACGGGCGGCGACGGCGTAACTTTAACCGGTGCCGACGGCGTAACCTTGACGGGCGCGGACGGGGTGACTCTGACGGGCGCTGATGGAGTTACTTTGACCGGAGCGGACGGCACAACATATACGGCGGATTCGATCAAGATCATCCGTCCGGACGGCGTAACTCTAACCGGAGCGGACGGAGTAACTTTGACCGGAGCGGACGGCGTTACATTAACCGGCGCTGACGGAGTTACATTGACCGGTGCGGACGGCGTAACGCTTACCGGCGCCGACGGTGTAACGCTTACCGGTGCAGATTCGATAGTCGGATTCGGCGAAAATGGTGTTTTATTTTATTTGCCGCAGCCGCAGGGCGTTACCTTAACAGGTGCCGACGGCGTAACGCTGACCGGCGCCGATGGAATTTCGATCACCGGCGCACGCGGAATAACACAGACTGGAGCAGACGATAGCGGTTCGAGTTTGATCCCGAACGGAATTCGGTCGATCGATCCGGAACTTGCGCTCCTTCTTAATCAGATCACAGATGACAGTTCTGTAAACGCGGTAATTGTTTATTACAGTATGCCGGACGCTGCCGATCTTGAAACTCTTCGCAGCATTGGAATTCTGGGAGGAACCAAATTTAAGGTGCTTCCGATGATTCAGGTAACTGCAACGCGTGCGCAGATACTGGAAGTTTCAACGCTTTCCAAAGTGCGCTCGATCTATGGAAACAGAACGCTGACAATAAATTCCGATCCATTCTTTAAAAATTCCGGTATTCAGAAAGTTCCCGTCGACAGAGATCTTCAATCGAAAAACGGCGGATTTCCGGTTTCAGGTCGAAATGTTACGGTAGCGGTCCTAGATACGGGTGTTAATTCGCTCCACAACGATCTTGCCGGAAAAGTAGTTCAAAACGTCCGTTTGACCGATGCTCAAAGCGCACCGATCGGTTTTGTCGAACCGCTGCCGGTCGAAAATGTCGTGAATACCGATCTGACAAGCGGACACGGAACTTTTGTTTCGGGAATTGTCGCGGGCAGCGGAGTTTCTTCCGGCGGCAAATACTCGGGCGTAGCTCCCGGCGCGAAGATTCTTGGGCTCGGCGCCGGAGATTTGAACCTTTTTCACGTTCTTTCCGGGTTTGACTACATTTTAGATCGCGGCGCTGGATACAACGTTAAAGTCGTCAACTGCAGCTTCTCGTCAAATTCGGTATATGACGAAAACGATCCGGTAAATGTCGCGACAAAAATGCTGACAGGTAACGGGATAAATGTTGTTGTCTCGGCAGGAAATTCCGGCGACGGAAACGGAACGCTGAATCCTTACGCTGCGGCACCGTGGGTTGTTTCGGTCGGCTCGACAGACAATAACGGAAAATTGTCGTCATTCTCCTCGCGCGGAAGATTTGGACAGCCGAATCAAAATCCGACGGTTGTAGCGACCGGTTCGAACGTTGTCGGAATCCGCGCCCTGGGCACGCAAATGGGCACCTTGGGAGTAATAAACGAGATACCGCTTCAACGCTTAACTCCGGGCGAGACGCCGTTTTATACCGTCGCAAGCGGGACATCCTTTTCCGCTCCGCAGGTTGCCGGTGCAATTGCGATGATGATGGAAACTAATCCGAGTTTAACACCGGCAGAAGTCAAAGAGATTCTACAGCGGACGGCGACCGTTCTTCCTGCATATTTCCGGCATGAAGTCGGGGCGGGACTTTTGAATTCTTATGCGGCTGTGCTTGAGTCTGCGTTTCCGGTCAGAAAATTTGGTCTATATCGCGCCGCATTGGACGCCAACAATGTGACTTTCCGAACGACAACGTCTCAAGCCGGAAGCGATATCGTCAATCCCGGCGCGAGCGTCATGACGCCGTTCCCGGTAAGTGAAGACACGATTCAAGCCGGTTTCCAGATTCAATGGGGAATGAGCGTAAATGATCTGAACCTTCGGATCTTCGATTCGCAAAATAATCTGGTCGGTTCCTCGAATCGGCTGAACGCTGCAGGCTTGCTCGGAAATCGGGAGTCGGTAACGCTGAGACGTCCCGCAGCACAGACATTGAGCGCGGTTGTAAATCACACTGCCGGAATTGGAACCGCCCAGCGATTTTTTGGAAGTCTGGAAACAACGCGTGCTGAATATTCCGGTCTGAATGATCTCGATACCGTACCGGCGGAATTGGTTCCAATTGTAAAAGAGAGTGTCCGTTCGCTCCTTGTTGACACGAACGGATCGAAGTTTAAGCCGGGTCATAAAGTTTCCCGGGCTGAACTGGCGGAGTCGCTTTTGAAAAGCGGACGCGTTCTTCAATATCTGTCGGGAAATCCCGTTTTTCCGGATGTTCGCGATGCAGCAACGCGAACCGCCGTCGAAAGCGCACACGCCGACCGGCTCTTTTTTGACGCAGTCAGCGGTTCTAATTTCAAACCTAACGATAACGCAACCAAGCTTTTAACTGCCATAGCGCTCGTGAAAGCTGCCGGATTGGAAGATTCAGCATCAACGGCATCGTTGCCAGGCGGGATTTCGGACGTTTCCGGTATTCCATTCCAGTATCGCGGATATGCTGCGATCGCACTTCAACGCGGATTCATTTCTCTTGACGGCGATAAGTTTAATTCGACGAGATCTTTGACGCGATTGGAACTCGCTTTCGGAATGGTAAATCTTGTTAGATGTGTCTCGCAATAAATTCAGCGATCAAAAATGAAACGCGGCAAAGCTTTTGGTGGCTTTGCCGCGTTTTCCTAATTAAATAGCAAATTGAGGTTAATCAGGTTTGTTCTCATTCCTCAAAGCTTTTGAATGTCCCGTGCGATTCGTTCCCGATGGTATGCTGAGACAAATGGTTAGGAAGCGATTCGCACGGCGGCAAGGAGCAAGCCTTGACATTCAAATTTTCAAATCAAAACCGTAAACAATTTTTCAATCCGCTTTCTGTTTTGAATCGAGTTATTTAAGGATTTCGAGAATCATTAAATAGCATGCTGCAATTATTACGGATCGATCGGAAGAAAAAAACGTTAGGTGAGCCGTTCGATCACTCGGCAAACAACCCTGATACCGTGTGCCTGCACGACAAGTGACTGTGGATATCCACAATAATTCACTTAATTTTCCTCAAACCAGCGCTGCGTCATATCGCACCAGATAGCCAATCCGCGCCAGCTGCCAAAATTTTCATAAAAATCACGGATCGTTTTGTCATCGCACGTTTCTTCGAAATTATGTTTTTTGTAAAACTGTGCCCGAAGCCATGAGTCGAGTGCCAATCCGTCGTATCTGCCAAGCAGCTTCAACATATTTTCAGCAGCATAATTGCCGATTCCTTTTACGCTTTTCAACTCATTTTTTAATTCAGCGGTAGAAAGATCCGGCGACAGCCAGCTTTCCGGATCGATCTTTTTAGATGCAACGGCTTCGGCTATCTCAACTAAGTACGGCGCGCGATATCCCGCCCGGATCGATTCACGGTAAAAACTCTCGGGTTGCGATGCCATCGCGCTTGCCGTCGGAAATGCTTTGGCTCCGTCATTTGAACTAACTCCAAGTTCGCGAACAAGGTTTGATACCATTGACTTCGTCAAACTCCACGAACAGTTCGTTGTGCAGATAGTTTTAATCAGATCTTCAAAAACTGTAGGCGAACGCAGCAGGCGACCTGCATACTTTTCGGAGATCCATTTCAGGTTTCCTTCGACGTCGACAATTTCGTAGAATTCCGAAAGGTCTTCATCGAGACGTAAAATATGGGCTGTATCGCGCTTAATTTTTTCAAGAAAGATCTTGTCGTCAATGTTTTCAGAAATGGATACGGTTATCTCTCCATTTACAATACTTATCTTTGCCGGGACTGCCTTCAAGCCTGACTTATCCAGAAACGTATACTCGAGTTCGGAAAGAGATTCGCCGGTTGAAAACGGCGGCAGATCGCTCCATCCGTGACTGCCGACGGTATGCTTGAAACTGAATCGTTCAGGCGGTGAGATGGAAATGGAAATTCGATCAATCTTTGTCGACATAATTTTCAGACCAACAAGTGTTTTGCTGCGTCTAATTTCACAATTGAGATATTGTCATCTCTTTTTCGTTAAATTACAAAAAAATAGCTTGTAAAATTTCAGATGGAAAAGTTACACTAACGTACAACAGCGTATAAACACGTTTGGTCTTCTTTTTAATTCGCAAAAATTGATTATCTGATAAGTATCTCGACCGGGAGGAACGAAAATGATAAGCCGTAAAACACGCTTATTTAGCCATATTTTGGGAGCGGTGATCCTAAGTCTGCTGACTTTCATCCCCGCTTTCGCACAGGATGATCCGAATCCTAATTCGCCGACGCCTATCGTGATCAGCGAGCCGGATTCGCTTCGCGTATTAACGGCGGCGAGTTCCGTAAAAAGTGGAAAACGCGCCGGACTAACGCAAACAGTGTTTCGCGAAGGCTCGTACGTAACTATCTTTGTAACGAACCTGTCGCTGCTGGAAAACGAAGGTGTTAATGCTTTTCGCATTCTTGTTGAAGATCAGCAGCAGCGCTTATACAGATTTCCGGTCGTGAAATTAGAACAATTAAAAGGGCAGGAATGGATCTATGCTCTGACTTTTGAAGTTCGCGACAACCTCGGCTTTTGGCAAGGTCCGCTCGAGATCGGTGATGCATATTTACGTTTGACGTGGCGCGGACTTGTCAGTAACCCGGTGAAGATCGCCCTCGGGCGCAGCGGCGGAAATCTTAAGGAGATTGCCGGTGCACAACCGACACCGATGAAAATGTTTGCCGATAAGCCGGGTGACGATTCGTCGACAACTTCAAACTACGTCGGATATACGTACTCCGGCGACCGGATACGCTTTTTAGAGCAGGCTACATTCGGTCCGACAGCGGCTTTAGATCACAGGCTCCGCCGAATCGGTTTGCGCGTCTGGCTTGCCGAGCAATTCGATATGCCTTATCCAAGCGTAGAAAATCCGTACCCCGATCTTCCGCTAAGATCGAACGATACAAATAATGCGACTCTCGGCTGCGGGATGTTTGCTTCGGGAAGTACCGAACGGCGTATCTGCTTAAGAGATTATTACTCGCAATATTTAGTCCAAAGCTGGTTTTTCAAAGAAGCATTTTACGGAGACGCGCAGCTGCGCCACCGCGTCGCCTGGGCGCTCGGTCAGCTCTGGGTTGTTTCCGGAGTCGACACGCAGCAAGCAAGCCACGTAGTTGCGTACCATCAAATACTTTCGCGGCATGCTTTTGGCAATTACAGAGATCTCATGAAGGATGTCACGTTAAATCCGGCAATGGGAAATTATCTCGATATGGCGCGGAGTACGCGGACGAATCCGAACGAAAACTTTGCCCGCGAAATTCTCCAGCTGTTTTCCGTCGGATTATTTATGATGAATCAGGATGGAACGCTCCAACTTGATCAAAACAACAATCCGATCCCGACTTATAATCAAACGACCGTAAATAATTTCACAAAAGTCTTTACCGGTTGGTCTTTCTGCAATACCGGAACGAATCCGCTCTGCCCAAGTGCGGTTGCGGGAACGGTTAATTATAAAGACCCGCTGCTGCTAAATCAGGCAAATCACGATGTAACAGCTAAAACGCTTTTGAGTTATCCGAACGCCGTTAATCCAACTATTGCGGCGAATTTGAACGGAAACACTGAGATCGATCTCGCACTGGACAACATTTTCTATCATCCGAATGTTGGTCCGTTCGTCAGTCGAAACTTAATACAGCATCTCGTAACAAGCGATCCTACGCCGGCTTATGTCGGACGCATCGCGGCTGTTTTCAACAATAATGGGCTTGGTGTGCGCGGCGATCTTAAAGCCGTTGTTAAAGCTATCCTGCTTGATCCCGAAGCGCGCGGAGATGTAAAGACGGACCCGCACTACGGGAAACTTCGTGAGCCCGTTCTTTTTACGACGAATTTCCTTCGACATTTTAACGTCGGATCGGCGAATCTAACGATGCAGAGCGACGGCGTAGTATCGACGCTTCCAAACGCGATGGGTCAAAATCCGTTTTATTCTCCGACGGTGTTCAACTATTACACTCCCGATTATGTAATTCCCGGAACGGGACTTAACGGACCGGAATTTGGATTGATGACGACCGGAACCGCCATCGCGCGGGCGAATGTCGCCAATACAATGACGTTCTCGCGCTTAAATACGAGTGCGGACGCGCCGGCTGGAACTTCGATCAACCTTGCGGAAATGACTGCGCTCGTCCAGAGCGACCCGACCGGCAATCAGCTTTTGGATGTTCTGAACACGCGTATGCTTCACGGTACGATGAGCCAGTCGATGCGCAATACGATCCTAACGTCGATCGCGGCAGTTTCGGCGGCGACTCCGCAGGCGCGCGCTCAACAGGCGATCTATTTGATTGTGACTTCGTCGCAATATCAGGTGCAGAGGTAATGAAAATGGGACAAAATAGAAGAGACTTTATTAAGAAATCGACATGTGCATTGGGTATGGCGGCGCTCGCGACTCAGGTCGATCATTTCGGCTTGATGAGCGCGTTGGCGCAGAAGGTTGATGATCGGCAGGAAACTTCAAGCTCAGCCGGCGGTAACTATAAGGCGCTTGTCTGTGTGTTCTTCTCGGGCGGAAACGACGGCAACAATATGGTAATTCCAAATCATAATGATGCTTCGATCAGCAATTATTCCGTTTACAGCGCTGCACGGAGTACGCAGGGGCTCGCACTTGCGCAAAACACTTTGCTTCCGATCGCTGTTCCCCGAATCGGTAACCTATCCTATGGGCTTCATCCGAGTCTCGGACCGGTTACAGGCGGAAATAATGGAATTCACGAGCTTTGGGCACAGAACAAGTTGGCGATCGTTTCAAATGTTGGGACGCTCGTCGCACCGATGACGCGTGCACAATATCAGAACAATTCGGTTCCGAAACCGTTCCAGTTGTTTTCGCATTCAGATCAGGTGTCGCAGTTTCAGGGCGGCAGATCCGACGCGTCGTCCTTTACCGGATGGGGCGGACGATCTTCCGATCGCATGACGCAGTCGAACAATCCCGGCGCGTTGATTCCGATGATCACATCGATCAGCGGAGCGCAGCTTTTTACCGCCGGACAAACGACGCTTCCGCTTGCAATTGCGAACGCCGGCACCCCGCTTAATCAAGTGTTAAACCCTACAGGATTTAGCAGTTCGGCAGCGAGTGTTGCACGTCTGAATGCTTTCAATCAATTACGAACGCAAGATCTCGGCAACGATTACATTGCCGCCGCCAGTCATATTACCGACCAGGCGATGCAGGCAAATGCTGCACTTTCGACGTTTCAGGAAGTTACGGTGAGTTTTCCGACAACTACGATCGGTCGTCAGTTTCAGCAGGTGGCGCGTTTGATCAAGAAACGAAACGACCTTAATGTAAATCGACAGATCTTTTACTGCCAGATCGGCGGTTTTGATACGCATAACAACCAGCTCGTTTCACAAGCGTCGCTTCTTTCTCAATTTAGTCAGGCAGCGCGCGCATTCTATGATGAAATGGTCGTTCAGGGCGTGTCAAACGATGTTACGACCTTTACGATGACCGATTTCAACCGCACAATGAATCCTGCCGGTTCGGGCGGCGCGGTCGGAAGCGACCACGCCTGGGGAAACCACACATTTGTTATCGGCGGTTCGGTCTTGGGCGGAGATATGTACGGAATGAACACTGCCAGCGGAACGCCTTATCCGAATTTGACTTTGAACGGTCCGGATGACGCTGACAACGGAACCAACGCCCGCGGGCGCTGGATTCCGACGACGTCCGTTGAACAGTATGCGGCTACTTTAGCCAACTGGTACGGTCTGCCGGCGAATGATCTTCCGTTGGTCTTTCCGAACATCGCGAATTTTTCGACGACGAATCTTGGATTTATGCAGCCGTAAGCGAAAAAGCGGCAACGGTAATAGGGGAAAGCGCCGACCTTCGGGGAGGCGTTTTTTTCATTCGGTCAAAAATTGCGAGCTGGAATTGGCGCAGCTGGTGAAATGTATTTCATTGAGACCGGTTGTCACCAAGCGATTTTCCGACCGGCGTTGAAGATGCATTTGCGTTCAGCTATCGGAATCTAATTCTTGACACCCATTCATTCACAAATCTAAACTTGATTCTTCTTGAACCGATGAAAACATAGTGAATTTACCCAATTACCTGACATTGCTGCGTATTATTTTCGTTCCGCTTCTGGTCGTTGTTTTGCTGACACCGGTTTCGGAACATTGGTTCGGAATTCAGGGCTACGCGTTCGCCATCGTTGTTTTTCTGATAGCTTCCTTTACGGATATTTTGGACGGACACCTTGCTCGCTCCAGAAATCAGGTTTCAAAGATCGGCGCGCTGTTAGATCCGATCGCAGACAAATTGCTTGTATCTGCTGCATTGATCGTTCTTGTTGAAAAGCATCTGGCGCCGGCGTGGGCGGTTTTAATTATAATCGGCAGAGAGTTTATCATCACCGGATTACGATCTGCGGCGGCTACCGAAGGGATAATAATTTCCGCGCAAAAGATCGGAAAACTGAAAATGTGGGCTCAATGCGTCGCGATCGTCGCGCTGCTCGTTGCCGGTGCAACCGGCAATCCGCCGGTATCTAATTTCGGCTGGTCGCTGCCGTCGTTCCGATTCTGGGAAGTCGTGGAAGTTCAAACAGCTTTTCAAAACCTTTTCTCACTTTCTCTAACTACCAACGATTGGAAGGTTTTCGGCTATTTGGTCGGTCGCGGCGCTCTGTGGGTAGCGGTAGTTACGGCATGCTGGTCGATGTACGGCTACTTCAAGTTCTTCTTCGTTGAACGGCGCAAAGAATCGGCTGCAGACTAAGACTGGAAAACCTCACAAACCGGTAACAAGTTTCGCTTCCGCGCATCCGGGCTAAATCCTTGCAATCATTTACAAAACTTTACACCTATCAAACAACTTTTAAGATAGACTCAACGTCTTTATAGGGGTTGAATTAATACGCAACCAATTCATTAATTTTTCGTTTACAAGTTTAATGTCTTTGGTCAGAGATTGGTCATTATGAAAAGAGTTTTTTTTACAGGATTACTGTTTACACTCATTGCTTTAGTTAATACAAATTTGTTCGCGCAGGCGGACGTGGGAATTCGAGTTAATTTTGCCGGCGGCGACGTTACTGAAAAGACGGAATCCAAGCTGGTAATTAATACGAAAGACGGTGTAATTTCGGCAACCGTCGGTGCGGCGACGGAATACAAGCGCGTGCCCGCCGGCAATCCGAGCTTAAAAGCAGCCGTTGCTGCAACTTACGATGAAATTTCGGTCGGAGACAAAGTTCTTGTTACCGGCGCGGTTTCTTCGGATAAAACATCCGTACCGGCGAAGGTCGTTTATTTGATGACGAAGGCAGACATCGCAAAATCAAAAGCCGATGAAGCCGACGAATGGAGACGTCGCGGGTTGAACGGGAAGATCGAGAGCGTTGACCGCATTAAAAAAGAGATTGTGGTCGCTACCGGAAGGTTGGTCGGTGATTCGAAAATGACGGTTTCATTAAAAGAAGGCGCGGTAATTCGCCGTTATCCTGAAAATTCGAATCGTTTTGCCGATGCTGAAATCGTGGGCTTGGGCGACATTTACCCGGGAGATTCATTTCGTGCGATCGGCGACAAAGGTGAAAATTCAACATTTGCAGCGGAACAGATCCTTACCGGATCGTTTCAGCAGACGGTCGGCGAAGTTACGGCGATCGACGCGGCAGCCGGTGAAGTTACGATAACGGATTCGGGAACCAAAAAATCCAGTGTATTTAAATTCGGCGCAGATGCCGTCATTCAACAGTTTCCGCCGGAAATGGCTCAGCGGCTGGCGATGATGCAGGCGATGGCGGCTTCCGGCGTAACACCGCCGGCAGGCGCCGGTGGACAGGGTCAAACGCCTCCGGCAAACGGGAACGCGTCAGGGCAGGGAAATCGTCCGGGCGGCGGAATGCGCGGCGGATCGCTTGAAGATCTGCTGGCAGGAATCCCAAAGATCGGTATAGCCGATCTGAAAGTAGGTGAAACTGTTGCCGTTGTTAGTTCAAAGGCTAACGGCGATCAAAAGGTCACTGCATTTAAGCTTGTCGCCGGCGTCGATCCTTTTGTAAAAGCTGCGCAAATGGCGCGCGGTCGCGGCGCTCGCGGTGGTCAGGGCGGTCAGAGCCCTTCTATTAACATTCCCGGACTCGATGACGGATTCGGAATTCCATAAAAAGTTTAGTTGAGATTTTTGCTCTAACCGCACAAACAGGCGGCAAGCATTACGTTTATTTTTTTATATGAAACATTTGAAATCATTATTTTTATTAGCGTTTATCGCAGCCGCCGGAGTTTCGAGCGGATTTGCGCAGGCGACCGGCAGCATCAGCGGGCAGGTTGAAGACAGTTTCGGCGCGGTGGTAACCGGCGCGACCGTGATCGCCGTCAATCCCGACGGCGCCGAAAAAAGTACAACTACCAATGGTCAGGGCGTTTTTACAATTTCAGGTTTAACACCGGGAAACTATATCGTCCGTGTTATTGCCGAAGGATTCGCGTTTTTTGAGAATTCGGAAGTGGTTGTTGCGCCCGGTTCAAAACAGAGTTTAAGTTTTGCATTGACGGTCGAAGGCGTCGAGGAAAAAGTCGAAGTTGGAACGCCCGGACAGGTATCGACAGATGCCGATTCAAATTTGTCGGCAACGGTGATCTCCGGACAGGATCTTGACGCGTTACCGGACGATCCGGACGAACTCGAAGCGGCGCTCCAGGCGCTTGCAGGTCCGGGATCCGGTCCGAACGGCGGTCAGATATATATTGATGGATTCACGGGCGGGCAATTACCGCCGAAGGAATCGATTCGCGAAATTCGCATCAATTCGAATCCGTTTTCGCCCGAATACGACAGACTTGGATTTGGTCGAATCGAGATTCTGACCAAGCCTGGTTCCGATAAATTCCGCGGTTCTGCGTTCTTTAATTTTAATGACGAAAGCTTGAATTCGCGAAATCCGTTTGCGGTTAACCGTGCACCGAGCCAGACACGCTTTTACGGCGCGCAGTTCAGCGGTCCGGTTCAGAAAGGAAAGTCATCATATTCGATCGATTTCAGCAACCGAGAAATCGACAGCGGGTCTCTTTTGAATGCGCAGATAATCGATTCCGGATTTAACGTCGTTCCGTTTCAGGAAGAATTTACGATCCCGACGAGACGTTTTCAGATAGCGCCGAGGTTCGATTATCAGATCAACGACACAAATACACTTGTCCTGCGATATAGCTATTCGCGTTTTAGTGCCGATAACCAGGGCATCGGCGATACTTCGCTTCCTACGCGGGCTTACAGCACTTTGAGCAGCAATCATGAGTTTCGCTTGACCGAAACGATGATCATTAATTCGCGCACGGTTAATGAAACCCGCTTTGAGTACAGAAACAATAACCGTGAAACGACGGGAGATAACTCGATTCCGACGATCAATGTGTCGTCAGCCTTTACCGGCGGCGGTGCGCAGATCGGACTAAATTATAATCGCGAGAACAGCATTGAGTTTCAAAACAATACGACGACAACTTTCGGAAAAAATTCGCAACACGCCGTGAAATTCGGGGTTCGCGTTCGCAGCAACTGGCTGGAAGACCGTTCGGAGTCGAATTACGGAGGGACATTTACATTCGCGGGCGCCGCGGCTGTTATTGACACGGCAAACCCGGCTTGTCAGGTTCCGGATCCGCCGGCGAGCTGTATTTTGGCTCCCGCAGTTTCGCCGATCGAACAATACCGGCAGAAACTTTTGGGCAACACCGATCCGCGGTTTAATCCGAATCAGTTTACGATAACTTCAGGAAATCCGCTGGCAGATGTGTCGCAAACCGATGTCAGTCTGTTTGCAGGTGATGATTGGCGCGTGAATCCGGGTTTAACGCTTAGCGCCGGAATGCGGTACGAGATTCAAACGAATGTCAGCGACAATTTTAATTTTGCGCCGCGATTCGGATTTGCATATTCGCCGGGTGCCGGCGGAGCTCGCGCTCCGAAGACTGTTTTTCGCGGCGGATTTGGCGTGTTTTATGAGCGCATCAGCGACAGTTTGACGCTGAATTCGCGCCGCTTTGACGGTCAACAGCAGTTCAGCTATATCGTCAGCAATAATTCCGCGGGAAATATCGCACTGCTGAGCCAACCGATATTTACGCTTGGCGGTGTAACCAACGTTCCTTCGATTTCGCAGTTGAGCCCGCTTTCGAACACGATTCGTCTGCTCGCACCGAACATCCAATCGCCGTACACGCTTCAAACCGTATTGAGCGTCGAAAGACAGCTTCCGGCGAAGGTCACATTGAGTGTCAGCTATATCGGCGCCAGAACGCTTCATCAACTGCGCGCCCGCAACATAAATGCGCCTGTGTGTCCGGATTTTCAAAACTGCAACTCGTCGCTGAGACCTGATCCGACGTCGGGCAATATTTATCAGTACGAATCAAGCGGAATTTCAAATTCGAACCGGTTCAATCTCAATTTCCGATCGTTCCTTAACCAGAACTTTTCAATTTTCGGAAATTACAGCTACGGGTTTACGAACAGTGATGCTGACGGATCGGGCAGTTTTCCGGCGTACAGCTATGATCTCGAAGGAGAATACGGGCGTGCAAGCAGCGACATCCGGCATTTTTTCATTATGGGCGGAAGTATCGGAGTTCCGTGGGGAATTCGGCTTAATCCGTTTATCATTGCCAATACCGGACGTCCGTTTAACATAACGACCGGTTTCGATTCGAACGGCGACGGAATATTTAACGAACGACCGACCTATTCGCAGATCGTTACGCGATGTGCGGAACTCGGTTTGACCAGTTCGTTCTGCAGTCCGAACGGAGTTTCCGATCTGGATTCGACGATCCCGAGAAATTACGGCGAATCTCCTTCATCGTTTACCGTAAATCTGAGAATTAACAAAAGTTTCGGTTTCGGCAGCACGGAGCGTTCAGGCGGTTCGGCTGAGGGCGACCGTCCGCGGGGCGGCGGAATTCCAGGAGTCGGTCGCGGCGGACGGGGCGGCGGCGGTCGCGGAGGTTTCGGCGGCAGCGACGGTCCGAGCAAATACAACTTAAACGTAGGATTGAATTTCAACAATCTGTTCAATACAGTCAATCTCGGAACTCCGGTTGGAAATCTCAATTCTTCCAGATTTGGGCAATCGGTTTCGACCGGCGGCGGTTTCGGAGGATTTAGAGGCGGCGGTGGTTCCGACGGAGGCAACCGTCGAGTTGAACTTCAGCTTAGATTTAGTTTCTAACTTGGTTTTGTAAAACGAAAGAGCGGTGTGCGAGTTTTGTCGCACACCGCTTTTTTGATTTTTGGACTTACTACTTTACGACGGAGACCGTTATCTGCGCCGGGTATTGTTTAGAATGATGTACGGAGTTGTTGGCGACGACGCCCCTGATCTCGTCGTAGTTATTTCCGCCGGTGTTCAGGTTGCGGTCGAATCGCGGAAAGTTGCTGCTCGAAACTTCCAGGCGAATTCGATGACCCGGCGCAAAATAATTGCTTGTAACCATTGGTTGGAATTTGACCTTATAAACTTTGCCCTTTTCCATCCAAACCAATGGTTTGTCATAACCGTCGCGATACCGCATCCGCTGGATCGTTTCATCTAAATTATAAGCTTTGCCTTGCCCGTCAACGTCAATTAACTTAACCGTAAAATCGGTATCTTTCGCGTCTGACGAAACGTAAAGAGTGACCTCAATGTTTCCCGTCAATTCCAAGCCATCTGTTAACACTTCCGACGTGTAAACCAGAATATCGTCCCGCTCTTCCATTTTGCTTTGGTCGAACGAACCGCCGCGGACAGCATTGCCCGTACAGCAAACATTGCCGCCGTACGACGGAACGGGGTTCATCGGATCATAAGAAAAACGGTCGGGCGAATCGTCCGACGGCGGCGAAACCGTAAGTTTTCCGTCACCGTTCAGCGAATTTGCTTTGCCGCCGCTTGATAGATAAAAGGTCATGGGTTTCGCATTTGCCGGAGGAAAAGATTCGGATGTTTGCCATTTATTGCTTCCCATTGTGAAATATCGAACTTTAGGCATCTTTAATATTCCATTATCTTCTCCCTTAAGAAAATGATCGAACCACCCGAACGTCAGCGCGTTGTAGTCCAAGCGGGCGTCGCCCATGCTTCGTTCTCCCACGATCGTATCTTCGGTCGCGCGGGTGTAACTGCAGTGCAGCACAGGCGCTATGACTAGATATTGCTTATCTGCGATCGCCGGATCTGCCGTCTTACGTACATGGTTGTACGCTGCGATGTTAGGACCGGTCGAGACGTCGTACCATGACGCGAACCAAAAACCAGGAATGTTTATCTTTTGATCGTCGTGCCAGAGTCCGCCTTTGTACCAAGCCGGATCGTTGGGCGCGCGTTTGATCAAGGCACCGCCGGTCGGGACGGGCATCTCATCGGCGAAAATTCCTTTAGGACCGTCAACCGCTTTAATTATGTCCTGGACAGGCAAATGGCGCAGCGCCTTAGACCAATCGACAGGCGGCGATTGCTGCGAAAGATCGAAAGATCTTGAAGCGCGGATCAGATCTTCCTGCGAAGTGTCGGCGGGAAACATCGGGCGAACCTGATTTTGCTGCCCGTAGAGCCAGGCAATGAAAAGCATTTGAACTGCTCCGCCGCGATACCAGTTGCCTTGTTCGTAGTAAGGTCCGACCCGTCCGATGCCGGCGCCGAAGCCTTGGACGATCATTGTCGTAAACGCCGGATTACCGAGTGCGGCAACTGCCGGCTGCCATTCGGCTGTCGAAGAGCAGCCGATCGCACCGATCTTTTTGTTCGACCATGTCTGTGCCGCCATCCAGTTAAACGCATCGTCGCCGTCGGAAACGGGTGCGCCCAAGATATCGTAATTTCCTTCGGAGAAAAAATGACCGCGTTCGTTCATAACAACGTAGGCATAACCGCGTTTAACTGCTTCGAGAATCGTCGTCATATCGCGCGGCGCGCCGAGACGAACGTCCCAAAAATTGAAGTTATAAGGCGTGCGCGAAAAGATAATCGGATATTTCTTCGAACTGTCTTTCGGGCGATAAACATCGGCTGCCATTTTTTTGCCGTCGCGCATCGGAACCATCACTTTTCGCTCGATTACAGCAATTTCCTGAAGCTCCTTTTCGATGCGGTTTCGCTTGGCGATCAGTTCCGCATCGGGCGCCGAACCTCCCTGCATAAATGCCTGAATGCTCAATGAGAGCAGCAAAACCGGGACGGTCAGCAGACGAAAGAACTTTCTAGTAACGTTCATATTTGGCTCCTTAATTTTTGGGATTTATTATGATTTTTATGTTCGACACTTGCGAAATAATTCGTTCCGAGTAGTTTAGGTGAAGTTTACAAAACTTCAAAGCCTTGATTAAACTGCCTATGGAAAATAATTTTGACGTTTTACGGTAGTTTCTGCATCTTAATAACTCAGAATTCCGAATAACAATTTCTACATTAGGGAAGATTAAAATAAACGAATATGAAAAGAGTTTTCATTCTGATAACGCTTCTTGCAGGCGGAGTATTTGCTCAAACCGCACCGATCAAACAGCCTGAGGCACAGTCAAACGCAAATTCCGTTCAGATTGTGGTAACTTCGCCGGTCATTGAGCTTGCCAATGCAACGCTAAAAGCGCACGGCGGCGATAAATTTAAGCAAATGACGTCGCTGACAGTTACCGGCTCTGTCGATATAACGCCGGCGTCGTTTCCGCAGAAGATTCCCGCAACTTTTGTAACGATTTTTTCGGGCGAAAAATATCGATTCGAATTGAACAATCCGATGCAGCCCGTAAAGCAGGTATTTGATGGAACGGACACATTTTCGAATGCTCCGGGAGGTTTCCAGCTTCCGCCGGTTAACCGGCTTGGTTTGCCTCTGATCCAGCGCATCGGGGATGAAAATTTTGTTGTTACAGCGCTTGAAGGCGACAAGGATTTTAAGAAAGGATTCCGGATCACGTCGCCGGAAGGCTTTTTTACGGATTTTACCCTGGATAAAAAGACGGGATTGATAAAAGGTTATACGGCAAGCTTTACCGTCAACGGAAATAGTCTGACAACGTCGGTTGAAATAGACAAAATGATCGTCGTCGACGGAGTAACGATCCCGGAAAAGTACGCGCAGCGATTCGACCTGGGTCAATTTACGGTGTATGCGGATTTTAAGGCAAAGGAAGTTCTTGTTAATAGAGAGATCAAGGACGATGTGTTTACGATGAAGTAATTTAAGAGAAAAAAAACGGACGCGAAATTTAACTCGTGTCCGTTTTTCTATCTTTGGAGATCCGCTTAAACGCTCATGATCTCTTCTTCCTTAGTTTTCGCGAGATCATCGATCTTTCCGGTGTAGGTGTTCGTTAGTTTCTGCACCTCGTCCAAGCCTTTGTGCTCTTCGTCTTCGGAAATTTCCTTGTCTTTGGTCATTTGTTTCAGGACACCGTTCGCGTGATGGCGGACGTTTCGAATTGCTACACGATGCTGTTCCGCAATGTCGCCGATCTGCTTCGCCATCTCACGTCGGCGCTCTTCATTTAACGCCGGAATCTGCAAACGAATTAACTTACCGTCATTTGAAGGGTTCAATCCGAGATTAGCCTGATTGATCGCTTTTTCGATCTCGCCGATCTGCGATGCGTCCCACGGCTGGACGACCAGCATCTGCGGTTCGGGAACACTGACCGACGCCATTTGATTTAACGGCGTCGGAGAGCCGTAATAATCGACGCTGACACCGTCCAGAATGCCGACTGTGGCTCGTCCGGTGCGGACATTTGCAAGTTGTCGTTTGAAATCATCGACGACCTGCTCCATTTTCGGTTTTGTTTCTTTCAGAACAATATCTACACTCATATTTTCCTCAAAAAGCTAAATTATTTGTTAACTGGCTGTTTGGGTTTTACCGTCAACGGTAACGATCGTGCCGATCGACAGATCGCCCTTGACGGCGCGGACTATATTGCCCGAATCACGCATATTAAAGATCATGATCGGCAAATTGTTGTCCATGCAAAGGGAGATCGCCGATGCATCCATTACCTTCAGCTGCTTTTCCAGCACTTCCCGGTAAGAGATCTTTTCAAAACGCGTTGCGTCCGGAACCAAAAACGGGTCGGCGGAATAAATACCGTCAACCTTCGTTCCTTTGAAAATAACTTCGGCTTTTATTTCAAGCGCACGAAGCGCGGCGGCGGAATCGGTTGTAAAAAAGGGATTTCCCGTACCGGCTGCAAATATAACCACGCGTCCTTTTTCAAGATGTCTAATCGCACGACGCCGGATAAAGGGTTCCGCAAGCTGCGGAATATCGATCGCAGAAAGTGCGCGCGTGTAAACATCGAGTTTTTCGAGCGCGTCCTGCAAAACGACGGCGTTCATTACGGTCGCGAGCATTCCGATGTAATCGGCGCTTGAACGATCCATATTTCCGGCACTTTTTGAAACGCCGCGGAAAATATTTCCGCCCCCGACAACAATCGCAACTTCTACGCCAAGTTCATGGACGGCTTTTATCTCTTCGGCAACGGCTTTCGCGACGTTGACGTCGATGCCGTAAGACTGTTCGCCCATCAAAGCTTCGCCAGAGAGTTTTAAGAGTATGCGTTTGAATGCCGGTTTCATTAGTTTTAATTCAAAGTTCCGCGTTCAAAGTTCAAAGTCTTTTGTCCGAATATCAACATGATCTCGAACCTTGAACTTTGAACTAAAGAATTTAGTTTCCGCTTGCAAGCGAAGCAACTTCTTCAGCGAAATCGTCGACCTTCTTTTCAATGCCTTCGCCCATTTTATAACGGGTGAAACGGCGGATCGAAATGTTTTCTTTGATCGAAGCGATCTTTTCGGTTACGAGATCGCCGACAGATTTCGACGGATCTTTAACGAACGGCTGATCGACCAGAACGTTTTCTTCGTAAAATTTGTTGATTCGACCGTCGATGATCTTGTCGATGACATCCGCCGGCTTACTTGCGTTCTTCGGATCGTTTTTCAGCTGATCGCGAAGGATCTCTCGTTCCTTGTCGAGGTCCGACGCGGGAACTTCGCTTCTGTGCGTGTACTTCGGATCGACGGCTGCGATATGCATTGCGACATCGCGCACCAACTGCTGAAATTCTTCACCGCGCGCGACGAAATCGCTTTCGCAGTTGATCTCAACCAGAACTCCGACCTTTCCGCCCATGTGAATGTACGATCCGACCGCGCCTTCGGCAGCGATTCGACCTGCTTTTTTAGAAGCGGTCGCCATGCCTTTTTTACGTAGGATCTCGATCGCCTGCTGCTCGTTTCCGTCAGCTTCGATAAGAGCGTTTTTACAATCCACCATTCCGGCGCCGGTGGTTTCGCGCAGCGATTTTATCGCACTTGCTGTAATTTCTGCCATGATAATCTACTCCAAAAATAATTACTGATTTTATAAAAAAGCGCAGCCTCACATCAATAAAGACGGCGCTGCGCTTCCAAGATTAAAAAATTAAAACTTAACTAGCGGACGCTTCTGTCTTTTCCTCGTCAACCTCTTCTTTAGCGTCTTCGATCGTTACATTTTCGACAACTTCCGTAATGTCTTCGGAAGCGGATGTTTCGACTTCCGCGCGGACTTCAGCTTTTTCGTCCTCTTTGCCGGTAGCGCCGGCAACATCAGTTACGCTTGCGCCTTCGGTCGTCGATTTGTTCGGATCGATCGGATGAGTTTCTTCAGCAGTTGCAACCGATTT
The DNA here is from genome assembly GCA_026129865.1 of Pyrinomonadaceae bacterium. Lineage (GTDB taxonomy): Bacteria > Acidobacteriota > Blastocatellia > Pyrinomonadales > Pyrinomonadaceae > JAHCHG01. The sequence continues at coordinate 14,790 of JAHCHG010000002.1, read as the reverse complement.
ATCTGCAACAACTACCTGTGGATCTGCCGATTCGTCGGTGCTTTCCGTCGCCGGTTTTTGATCATCGGCAGCGGAAACGCCTTCCTGTGCAACATTTTGACCTTCCAGGATCGCGTCTGCAATTCGCGATGCAAAAAGTCTGATCGCGCGAAGCGCGTCATCGTTTCCGGGAATCACATAATCGACTCCTTCCGGTGTGCAGTTTGTATCAACCACAGCAACGATCGGAATTCCGAGCCGGTTTGCTTCGGCGACTGCGATCTCCTCTTTGCGGACGTCAATGATGAAAAGAATGTCGGGAAGACCTTTCATGTCCTTGATTCCGGCAAGGTTGCGCATCAATTTTTCGAGTTCGCGGTCGAGTTCGAGACGTTCTTTTTTCGTCAGCTTTTCAGCTCGACCGTCTTCTTTCATCGATTCGATCTCGCGAAGACGTTTGATCGAATTTTGAACCGTTTGATAGTTCGTCATCAAACCGCCAAGCCAGCGGTTATTGATGTAATACTGTCCGCAGCGTTCCGCTTCTTCCTGAATAGCTTCCTGCGCCTGGCGTTTGGTGCCGACGAAAAGCATTTTTAAATTCGGTTTTTCGGTGTATGCGTCCTGAACATATGCAAGAGCATCGCGGAAAAGTTTCTGCGTTTTCTGAAGGTCAATAATATAAATGCCGTTGCGTTCGCCAAAGATGTATTCCTTCATCTTCGGGTTCCAACGGCGTACCTGGTGACCAAAATGAACTCCCGCTTCGAGAAGTTCTTTCATCGTTACTGTAGCCAAAATCTTAGATCTCCTTACTTATTGGTTTATGTACTCGCCGAAGTCGTTGCTTGAACCAATAGACTCCGGCAATGGTTTACGTTCAGAGTATCGCCTTTAGGCGAGAGAAATCGCCTAAAGGCGATACTCTGACTCGATATTCTGACGCGATACTCTGAACATGAAAAAAATTAACGTTTCGAGAACTGGAATCTCGCTCGGGCGCCTTTCTGACCGTATTTCTTACGTTCTTTCTTGCGCGGGTCGCGTGTGATCAATCCTGCTTTTTTAAGTGACGGTCGCAAATCCTGATTAAATTCAAGCAAGGCGCGCGTAATGCCGTGACGAACCGCACCTGCTTGTCCGGCGTTTCCGCCGCCGGCTACATTGATAATGATGTCAAATTTACCACTAGTTTCCGTCAAACGGAGCGGTTGATTGATGATCATTCTCAAAGCTTCATTCGGGAAATAATCTTCAAATTCGCGCCGGTTTACTTTGATCGCGCCGCTGCCGGGGCGAAGGTAAACTCTCGCCGTCGACGTTTTTCTGCGACCTGTTCCGTAATATTGAATGTCTGCCATATACTTTTAGTTCAAAGTTCCGGGTTAAAAGTTTTAGGATTAAATAAGCCGAAAACTTTCACCAACTCTTATTTTGTTTTTACTTCAACCGCTTCAGGTTTCTGCGCGGCGTGCGGATGATCGGTGTCAGCGTAAACTTTCAGCTTTTTCGCCATTGCCTTGCCAAGCTTGGTTTTCGGAAGCATGCCCTTTACCGCAAACTCGATAATCCGCTCCGGATGCTTTTCGAGCATTTCCGAAACCGAAACTTCACGAAGTCCGCCGGGATAAAGCGTGTGCCGGCGATAAAGCTTTTGATCGACCTTAGCGCCTGTGAAAACCGCGTGGCGGGCGTTGATCACAACTACGTGATCGCCCATATCCATGAACGGAGTCCATGCCGGATTGTTCTTGCCGGAAAGCATTCTGGCAACTTCAGTTGCAAGACGTCCGACTGTTTTTCCTTTGGCATCGACGATCAACCATTTACGGCTTTCCGCTAATCCTTTTCCGCTGGGAAAATATGTACTCATAATAGCCCTTTTCTGTCTGGTATTTCCGCTAAAACGCGAACGGTAAGAATATCTAAATAAAAATCGGGCGTCAAGCAATGACGGGACTATTTGTAGAAAAACCCCAGTTTTGCACCGGCAAGGATGCAGCCGGCGATGGTTTTAGCGTCTTGTATGGTGTTTTCGCTGATCATTCGGAAGATCTCTTCGAAGGAAAACTTATGAATTTCGATAAATTCGTCGTCATCAAGATTCTGCTGCGTTTCTGTAAGTCCGGTTGCGAGATATACAAACATTTTCTCAGTTAGAAACCCCGGCGACACGTAAAATTCCGTCAGTTTTTCGATCTTCTCGCATTTTACGCCGATCTCTTCCTCAAGTTCGCGCTGCGCTCCCTGAATTGGATCTTCATCTTTATTAAGAGTACCAGCCGGTATTTCGTAAATATAACCGCTCACCGGATGACGGTACTGCTTGACGAGAGCGATCAACCCGCCTGCGAACACCGGAACGATCACGATACTGCCGTGGTGGTCCACTATTTCGCGGGAATAACAATTTTCGCCTTCCTGAATAATGTCCTTTCGAACATCAAACACTTTACCGCGATATATAATTTCGGATGAGATTACTTCGATCTTCATTTTGAGGTTAAATCAAATTCTAACCATTGCTGAAACTTGGATTCCACATCATTTCGCGAAAGTTCACCATCGGCTACACGCATAAAAAGTTCTATAATTTCGGATTCGTCAGCGTTCAAAAACGCGCCATTGATCAAAAGGAAAATGCCTGCGACCGCTGCTGCGATTCTCTTGTTTCCATCAAGGAATGCGTGAGCTTGCGATAGGTGATAGGCATAAGTAGCAGCGAGTTTAGCAAGGTCGTCAGTTTCATAATTAAATCGATTTTCCGCTGCATTGATTGCCGACTCTAAACTTGATTCGTCCCTTAAACCATGAATACCGCCGTACCGATCTATCAGCTTTCGCTGAATTATCAATACGGACGTTTTGTCCACGAAATTCACTTTTCATCGACTCCTTTCGCGAGCGCGACGAAAACATTGTTCCACCGATCAAAAATTTCTTCTGTCGCTTCGGCAATTTTTCGACTCTTTTCAGCTTCTTTAGCGGAGCGTAGTATGAGAGCGTTTTCAGTTTCGGTAACTTCGATTTCGTCGCCCGCGGATATTCCAAAATTTTCTAATACAGACGCAGGAATCAAAACTGCCACTGAATTATCGATTCCGTCTACTGTTTTGATCTTATACATAACGTTTATCCTAACCTTCCAGACATTTTAATTCATTTTTGCCAACTCATCACGCACCATCTTCATATCTTCCCAAACTTCGCGTTTCTTGCGCGGGTCACGCAAAAGGTATGCGGGATGAAAGGTCGGCATTACTTTGACTCCGAAATAATCCTGAAAGTTTCCGCGAAGTTTCGTGATCCCGAGCTTTGTATCGAGCAAGTTTCTCGTTGCCGTATTTCCCATTACAACTATTACTTTCGGTTTAACGACGGCAATTTCGCGGAGCAGGAACGGCTTGCAAACGGCTGATTCTTCGATGGTCGGCTGGCGGTTTCCCGGCGGTCGGCAGCGGTTAATGTTGCCGATCATAACGTCTTCGCGCTTGAGCCCGATTCCTTCGATGATCTTGGTCAGAAGCTGACCTGCGCGCCCGACAAACGGTTCTGCCTTGATATCCTCATCCGCGCCAGGCGCTTCGCCGATGAACATTAGGTCCGCTTGAAAATTGCCTTTTGAATGAACGATATTCGTCCTTTCGGCGTGGAGCGGACAGCGCGTGCAATTGCCGATATCATTGCGGATCGCTTCGATCGATTCGTTGGAAACCTCTGTTTCCAGATTTCGTTCCGGGGCGGCAGTTTCCGATTTTTCAGTCATTTCACGTCTATTTTGCGGCACGACCGTCTGATTTCGTTTCGGGATCTCCGAAATTTTCGACAATTTCGTTTCGTCCAGAATCCCTTTTCTGGACTGCCTGGTTTTTAGCGGCGGTTCATCTTTTTTGACCGAAGGACTGATCGGAAGCTCGTCCGGAACATATTTTTCGATCGACCCGGCGGCTTTCGGCGTAACCGTCGGCAAACGTCCGCCGTCGTCGCGCGTGAACGAAAGCTTTTCCGGAAGCCCCACGTCAAGCGTTTCCACCCCGAGTTCGTACATATATTGCAGTTCTTCCTTTACGTCCGCAATTAAATTGTTGATCTCTTCATTCATTCTTTTTAACTGATTGCCGACGGCAAACTACGCTGTCGTCGCAGCGGATGACTTCCTAATATTCGCGATCTCGTCGAGGACTTTATCCGCCATCTCGCGCTTTGACATTAGCGGTAGATCGATCTGCGCGCCCGTGCTTTTGATCAAAATAGTCGCAATGTTAGTTTCAGTGTTAAATCCGGCACCTTTCTGTGAAATATCGTTTGCAATGACCATGTCGAGATCTTTGCGCTGCATTTTTGAACGCGCAAAATCGACAACATCGTTCGTTTCAGCGGCAAAACCGATCACCAGCATACCCGCGGTTTTCGCGGCTGAAACTTCAGCCAATATATCAGCCGTTTTTTCCAGTTCTAAATTCAAGCGGTCGAGCCCGGTTTTTTTGATCTTAAATTCATCGACATTTGCCGGACGAAAGTCGGCGACCGCAGCTGCACCTATAAATATGGACTTTGCAGAAAGATTTTCCCGAACCGCTTTATGCATCGCATCTGCTGAAATTGCATCGATTATCGTTATTCCTTTCGGTCGGTCCGCGGTCGTCGAAGCGCAAACGGCTGTCACTTGCGCGCCGCGCTTTTGTGCCGCTTCTGCCAGCGCAAAACCCATTTTTCCGGACGAATGATTCGAAATAAATCTGACCGGATCGATCGCCTCGCGTGTGCCGCCGATAGTGATCAAGATTTTCTCCCCGGCTAGATCGTTCGTTGCCGGTTTCTCAATTTTTTGACGATTTAATATTTCGAGTGCTTGACGCACAATATTCTCAACGTCTTCAAGTTTTCCGGTTCCGACAGTTTTGCAGGCTAATTCACCGGAAACCGGTTCGACGAAATGAACGCCGTCATTCTTCAATTTCTCGATATTTCGCTGCGTCGCCGGATGATCCCACATTGAAACGTTCATCGCCGGAGCAACCATAACCGGTGCATTTGCGGCAAGATATGTCGATGAAAGAAAATCGTCCGCAATTCCGTTGGCAAACTTACCCAAAATATTGGCGGTCGCCGGAACGATCAAAAGCAGGTCGATAGTCTGAGAAAAATTGATATGCGCGATCGGGTCGGGATTTCCCTCGTCGTAATCATCGACCAGAACGTATTGATCGGTCAGAGCACGAAACGTCAGCGGCTGAACAAATTCGGTCGCGTGCCGGGTCATTGCGACCTGCACGCGGCACCCGCTTTTCTGCAGCAGGCGAAGAACTTCGATCGCTTTATATGCGGCAATTCCGCCCGAAACTCCGAGCCCAACTCTAAATGGTATTTCTTTCTTATTCATAAGAATGCACTTCGCACACAACACCGAAACTTCGATCAATGAATTTTAACATTAACAAATTCAATTCCCTAAAAAGCGCGAATCCATCACATCCGCCAAACACGTGGTAAAATTCGTTTTGACGAAGTATGAAACTCAAATCGTACGAAGATCAGCCGGAATTGTTCAGCGTCGATATCAGCGGTCGAACGGCTGAGATCATCGCTCTTTTCGCGCTCGGCGATTTTCAGGCTCGCGGATGTAAACTCGCCGGTCGTGAATTGGCGATCGACCGGCTTCGCGGAGCATTTAGGAGAGCGGCGGAACAGTTCGGCGCCGAAGAGTTTTCAGACGAAAGGATCGCCGCTGTTCTAGAGAATTTGGGCGCGGCGGTGCGGCGCGTGCCAAATTATGTTGCAAAGCATCCGTTTCGGGTGATCGTCGGTCAAGATCTGGCGGATCGGGCAAAAGCTCAAATTCAAAGTTCGACGTGACCGATTCAAGAAGATCTGGACAATCCTGCACGCACTCGCAAGCCAAATTTCACGGCGTAAGATATACTATTTGCTGCATTTCCGGGTATCAAAATGTGTTTCGAATTTTAAAAAAATCTATATATCTTAAAGGAAAGGGATAAGTTGACGGAAAATCATTACGATCTAAAGCGTTTTTGCGAAAAATACGAACCTGAAATTCAGGCGGGTCTGGTTCGTTTTTTGCCTTCTGAAAGCGAAATTTCCGCAGATTTCATTAAAAAGGCGCGCTTACCGATCACAGACTGCACGAGCGTCCTCGCGCTTCTCGGCGGGGCGATTTTTGGCGAAACGCCTGAAAAACTTATCTCAACCGCGTGTGCGGTCGAATATATAAGGATCGCCGGGTTACTTTTTAATGATATCGGAAGTGGCGTTAAATTGTTTGAATTCGAAGACAAACTGGCTCTGACCCACGGTTTATCGCTTCTCAATTCTTCGTATTCGTTGGTTTTTGTCGAACATTTTGACAAGCCGGAACGCGCCGCGCAGGCTCACCAGGAAATTGTCGAATGCATTGCGGCTGGCGGACTCATCGGCGGACTTGCGGGTCTGTCTTTCGAAGAAAATTTGAACGATGCTGTTTTCCGGCAGAAGACTTCGCCTGCATTGACCAGATTATCTCTGCGTCTCGGTGCAATTCTAGCCGGTGCCGATTATATGGATCTTGCAAATTTTTCGAGAATTGCCGAAATTTTGAGCGAGGCGCAATCGATAAAAAATAACAACCTATTAACTTCAACATCGCTTGAAGAAAAACCTGCCGACCGGAATTACGGCGACCTTAAAGAACTTGTTTTGACGGCAAAACGTCAGCTGCTCGAAAATTTTCCTTCAAATGAAGCGCGAAGCTGTTTGATCCAGTTTGCTGAGTCGCTCAGCGATTAAGCTATTTCTTCCTAAATTCAAATTTATCAGCCATTACGATAACGCAAATTCCGACATTTTTTTTGCCGGTGCCGTAGGCTGCTCCGACTTTTTCAAATTTGTCCGAGAGCAGGTTTGCCCGGTGAATTCTCGTAATCAAACCGTCGTCGATAACCAAAGAAAGAACGATCTCGCGGGCATTTGTTGAATAGATCGCAAGATTTTCCGAAGTGTTCTTTCCTGCAAGACCGATCTTCGAAAGTCTCGCGTTCACATCGCTGCCGTCGCGTCCCATATGCCCGAGCGTAATGTCTTCCTGAAGATCTTTAAGCTGGACTCTTGAAGCCTGCGAAAGACCGTCGGATAATTCAAGGGCTTTTAATTTGTCTTGCTTTTCGAGTGTTTTGATCGCCGAATCGAGCGCAGGAGCGCCTTCGTTCATTGTCCATAATGTTCCATTTGGTAATTTTACGGTCTTTCCTTTAAGCGAAGCTCGCATTTCCTGAAGAATTTTTAGATAGCTTGCTGGATCCGTCCGAAGCAAATTGATCTCTGCAATGACTTCCAATTCGATCTGAGACAAATTGTTCGGCGGCGGAACGGGCGGCGTCGATTGAGGTTTTTTGCTCGTGTTTCGCTGAGCGTTTGCGCCAAGACAAAAAAACGCAAAACATATCAAAATGAGGCTGCGGCAAATAACTTTCCGAATCTCGATTCTCATGGATTCTTCCTCGCTGGTTAGCTGTGTTTAGCAATAAACTACCAGATTTTTTAAGATTAGGTAAATTTTCTCACGAAATGGAATAACTCCTCGGCGATCGCGGATAGTTAGACAAAACGAAACGAAGGAACAGGTTATGAAGAGATCAGTTTTAATATCTATTTTAGCGCTTGCAATGTTTGCAGGTGCGAGCTTCGCACAAAAAACGCCGGCGGACACAGGAAAGGATACGCCCACTCCGAAGATCGTCAGCGCCGAAGACGCGAAAACCAATGCCTTAAATGTCGGTGCAAAGATTCCGGCATTTTCGCTTTTGAATGAAAAGAATCAATTAGTTACCAGTGATGACCTATTGAAAGAGGGAAATCTTGTACTCGTATTTTATCGCGGAGCGTGGTGTCCCGTTTGCAATCTTTATTTGAAAACCTTGCAGAAAAATCTTGACGATATCACCGCAAACGGCGGAAAACTTGTCGCGGTTTCGGTCGAATCTCCGGACAATTCGCTTTCAGTGGCAAAAAAGAACGAGCTCAATTTTACCGTCCTTAGCGATAACAATTTGGATGTCGCGCGAAAATTTGGAATCGTTTATCAACTGTCGCCGGAACTCGATGAAAAATATAAAGGTTACGGGATCGACCTGGTCAAACAAAATAAAACTTCGACACCGGATCTTCCGCTTTCGGCGACATACATTGTCAGCCAAACCGGCGAGATAATTTTCGCATTTCTCGAACCGGATTATCGTTTGCGCGCCGAACCGACGGTTATAATCAGCGAATTAAAGAAACTTAGATCAAAGGAAATGCAGAGGCAAAAATAATCCCTTAAACAACTTTCAAATAAGCGGCAGATCGAAATCGGATTTTGATTTGCCGCTTTTTTTAATTGTGATAATCTCAACGTAAAAAAAATTCGGAGTCATTTTTTATGAAAAAACTTTCCGCATTTGTACTGATCGCGATCCTGTCGATCTTTCCATTGATGATCTCGGCTCAAAAAGGCTCGTTTCCCGAGATAAAACAGCTTCAATCGCCGCAAAATCCGCGTCTTGGATTCGTTTTGCACGGCGGCGCGGGCGTCATTCGCAAGGGAAGTCTTTCGCCGGAAAAGGAAAAGGAATACAAAGCAAAACTCGAAGAAGCCGTTTTAGCAGGATACAAAGCGCTGCAGGAAGGTAAAACCGGACTCGACGCCGTCGAGATTGCGATCAAGATCCTCGAAGATTCTCCGCTGTTTAATGCGGGCAAAGGCGCGGTGTTCACCGCGGACGGGAAAAACGAACTCGACGCCGCCATTATGGACGGCAAAACTCTTAACGCCGGAGCGGTCGCCGGGCTTCATCATGTGAAAAACCCGATCGTTCTGGCGCGCGCCGTCATGGAAAAATCGCCGCATGTGATGATGATCGGCGCCGGCGCGGAACAGTTTGCAAAGGAATTTAACATCGAGCTCGTCGAAGAAAAATATTTCTGGACCCAGGAACGCTGGGATTCGCTGCAAAAGATCCTCAAACAGGAAAAAGAAAAAGCGGAAGCCGCAAAGGAAGGGAAGAAAGTTTCCGGAATCGATCTGCGTATGGAACCGGAGAATAAATTCGGCACGGTCGGTGCCGTCGCGCTCGATAAAAACGGCGATCTCGCCGCCGGAACTTCAACGGGCGGCATGACAAACAAAAAATACGGACGCGTCGGCGACGTTCCCATCATCGGCGCCGGAACCTACGCAAACAACGCGACCTGCGCCGTTTCGGCAACCGGCTGGGGCGAATTTTTCATCCGCATCGGCGTCGCAAAAGAGATCTCTTCAATGATGGAATACCGCGCAATGCCGATACAGCAGGCAGCCGACGCCGTCATCCATACAAAACTCCAAAACCTCGGCGGCGACGGCGGCATCGTCGCGATCGACAAATTCGGCAACATCGGCATCTCATTCAACTCCGAAGGAATGTACCGCGCCTACATAAACTCCGAAGGAAAACCGGTGGTCGAGATTTATAAAGATTAAGCGACTCAATGATCAAAGCTTAAGGAATTTGGAAAAGTTTTTGTGACGTAAGGTTCGGAAATGAAGCATCGCGATCTGCTTGATCGAAAGGGTTTTAAATCGAGGTTGAGTGCGGAATGTCGAAACCATGGCAATTGTTGATGGGTCCGAAATGAATCGAAAAAAAATCAGTTTTATTTTTCTGTTCAGCTGCTTACTCCTTTTGCTTAACTTAGCGTCTTCTTCACTAGGTCAAATAAAAAGTGAGGAAAAGGAGAAAACTCCGTGTGACTTCACCGAATTTAAACCCGTCGTGATGAAACATATCCCAAGCGAAGTGATCCTTAAAAGGTTTGAACCGAAATATCCGGAAAAAGCTCGGGAACTCGGACTTTTTGGCTCAGCGGTTGTGAAGATTTTAATAAATGAAGACGGTTTGGTTGAAAAGGCTTGTTTGATCCGTGGAGACGAAGTTTTTCGGGACGAAGTTGAGAAAGCGGCGTTAAACTGGGAATTTAAACCGGGTTTCGGATTAGCATTTCATATCGAGCGGAAAGAAACGAGCGCGATACGTTATGCATACACGTTTATAAATTTCACTTTCGAACCTTCCGAAGATCCTCGATAAATTGAACCACTAGTCGGCGAATGGACTGAACTGCTATCAGTTCGACGCCGCAGGAATCACCAAAAGAGACGTGCAGAGGAGCAAATTTACCTGCATTTGCGAGAACAAACGAGTCATCGTCGAAACGCTTAACGCCAACGGAGATCCGGTAAACACAACCGGAATTCACGAATTCGACGGTGGCGGAATACCGGTGAATAAAAAGCCTTCTTATGAATGTGAGGAAAAACCGCCGGAACCGCCTAAAAAGAAATCTAATATTTACCAGAATATGCGGAAATATCAGTTGGAATCTTTAGGAATCGAATCAGGCGGGTTTAGTAGTGGGAGCCGAACGGTTCCACGTTAAGGAGGTATCAAGTACGAAAAGAAGTTACACGGCTAATAAAAGATTAGGGTTAATTCTCGCTCATTTGGCGCTCGTTTTTGGAATGTCGACCGTATTGCGGGCTCAAGACGATCCGATTCAACCGGCAAAGAAGATCGCTTCGCCCGCTGCGGAAACCTTCACGAAAGCGGAGAAAGAGATCGTGCTTCCTTATTTTGCAAGTGCCTGCCATCCGAAAGCTATGGGTTTGGTTCCGATCTGCAAGGGCTTGGCAAATATGAAGTTTCCCAGCCGATTGATCGGTCCGGACGAAAAGTATTGGGATAAATGGGGAGATCGATTCTTAACCGATCTTTACAATGAAGATGGCTCGTTTTGGATTCGAATAAGTAGCCACACCAGCTTGAGTAATTATTTTGAAAAGGTTTCCGGTAAAGAAATCTTTCCTTATGCCAAAGTAAGCGGATACGGAGCACCGATCTTCAGATTGATCGCAGAATCGGCAAACTGGTATAAGGTCGAGGTAAATTTCGAGACAGGTGTATCAAAGTATATTTTGAAATCAGATCCTCGTTGGACCCAAGCCAATTGGGATTTGATCTTAAATCAGCTCCTCTATCTTTACAGCAATGATCACGAGCATAAACTTTTTGATAAACCGGGCGGAGAAATGATCAAGGGATTCGCAGAAATGAAGTTTGATTATTTTAATTTCATGGATAAGGTCGACGGTGATTGGGCTTACGTCGAAGGACAGTATTTTTACGACGATCCAAGATGGGCTGGCTTCGACGGCGAGGCTCCGACCGGGTGGATCCGTTGGAAAGAAGATGATCGATTTCTGATCACTGACGAATACGGCGATTTCAAAAGTCCCGAGACAAGACTGCAGAAAACAAAATGACGTAACTTCTGCCGGGAGCTTTCCGTCATTGCAAAGTCGATGCTTCGAAAGAGCAATGTAGAATTCTGCCTGTAATCGCACCACAGCGGTTTCGATTTCTTTATGACGCGGAAAATCATCAAATCGAGGTGAAGAACGCGGCTCAGCAGACTCTCGGAGCTTACGAATTTGACGGTGAAGGTCGGCGTGTACCAAGGAAGATTCGCGGGCGATAAAAGCGAGGAAGTTGAAGCATGGAAGGTTCAATCGAATCTTTCGAATGCGAAGGATAAGCTGGTTACATTTGCCGCAGGTGATGTATCGACCTCGATAGTCAATAAGTTCGATTCCGCCAAATCAGATCAGGAGAAAGCGCGCGCATTGAGCGGCTCGAGTCCGACTTATTCTAAGAAATACGCAGATTATCAGGAGAATGAGCAAAGTTACGGTGCAAAATTCACTTTAAATGGCGTGCCTCCGGGCACGACAATTCGAAGGTCATTAAAAGTTGGTAACGGTGAGAAAACCTATTATGGAAAAGCAGCAAAATAGTTTGAGGAAAAAATTATGAAACGGCTTTTAGGTATTTTAATAGTTGCAAGCGTATTGCTTTTCGATACATCGGTCTTCGGACAAACACATTCCACAAACCTCTTTGAAGCTGTGCCGGAATCGGCGCGTGCTAGATTGCTCGAGCGGTTGAACTTACGAATCGAATACTCGAGATCTCAGCAATGGGGGAAATTGTTTGATCTTTTGTACCCGCCAAGAAAGTTGGAAAATGATTATCTGGTAAAAAAAGAGGAATACGTCAAAAGGAATTCAGATCCGGACGATCCCCGACAATATTTACTAGTTGATTTTACAGCCTCTAATGTTTCAGAAGAGCCGTTATTTGGAGCAGGCGTATATTTCATCACCGGCTGCGCGAGCTATTGTTTTCGGAATCAGACGATAAAAGAAAAGGAAATTATTGTTGCTCACTTGATAGATTGCGAGTGGTATTTCTCAAAATTCGGCGATGTTGCTCAAGATTCCAAAGTTTGTAAATAGGCTTTTTTGGAAGAACCGATTTTCGGTACAGAAAGCACCCTTATTGAGCCTAGAGAATCTTAGAGCAATGTGGGCACTTACGGGAACTGAATCATCAAAGAATTCGAGCAGTTCTATTCCAGTTTGCAGCCGACGCAGATCGCTTTGGGGACTGTTCAGTGCGGCGTTGATAGGCTCAATCTCGCCTACGGGTACGGCACCTGGGGTAACGGTGTGTTGAATGCGCAGAAGAACAACGGAAACGTTGCAAAGCAGTCGATTAACGTCCTTTCGCAAGGCGGAGTAGACGGTTTTACCGCCGTTCAAAAATACGAATATGATCCGCTCAACCGTTTGAAATCGGCGGTCGAAAATATCGACGGCGACCAGACGCCTTCGTGGAAACAGACGTTTACATTCGACCGCTACGGCAACCGGAATTTTGACGAAGCGAACACGACGACGCTGCCGAATGAGTGCGGTTTGGACCATATGCAAATAGCATAACGGGAATTGGGGTTAGGCGGCTTTTTTCGTCGGGTCCGTAATCTGAGAGATCTTTTCCAGCGCTTTTTTCTCTTTTTTATGAGCCAGAAAAAGATCGTATTTGATTTGCAGGTTGAGCCAAAAATCAGCGCTCGTGCCAAAGTATTTGCCGAGTCTAAGAGCGGTCGCGGGTGTTACGCCGCGCTTTCCGGCGACGATCTCGTTGACGCGCTGGTAGGGAACCAGAATTGCGTCGGCTAATTCCTTTTGCGTCAAACTCATTGGCGTCAAAAACTCTTCCCTGAGCATCTCGCCCGGATGAGTAGGTTGGCGGTCACTTGGCATTCTCATAAAATTTCCTCTTCTACTCGACTAATGATAATCGACGATCTCGACATTGCAGGCTCGCCCGTCCGCGCTCCATTCAAAACAAATGCGATATTGCTCATTGATACGGACGCTGTATTGCCCGGTGCGGTCAGCTTTCAATGCTTCGAGACGGTTACCGGGCGGCACGCGCAGATCGTCAAGATCGATTGCGCCGTCGATCATGTCCATTTTGCGAGCGGCGACCTTCCACAAAGAACGCGGCAGCAATCGTCTGGCGGCGGCTGAATTACGCCCGTTATAAATATCATCGGTCGCCGCGTTTTTGAAAGATTCGATCACCAGGCTGCATGATAGCACGGACTCCATGCTATAAGGAACCCCGTCGATAAACGGCGAAGGTCAACGGTGCGGAAAATTTCTTCGACGGAGATGACGGTTTTCGTTTATAATGCGGCGGGGAAACTGATCGCGGAGTATTCGACGCAAATGGCTCAGGTGCAGCAGGTTAGCTATCTTACGAACGACCATCTCGGTTCGCCGCGGGTGATCACGAACGAATCGGGCGCGGTTACGACGCGGCAGGATTTCTCGGCATTCGGCGACGAGACTTTGACGGTTCAGCGAACGCAAGCCCTCAGCTACAAACCGGACGAATTGCGAAAAGATTACACCGGCTACGAAAAGGACGAAGAAACGGGACTCGAATTCGCCCAGGCGCGTTATTACAACCCCAAACACGGCAGATTCACATCGGTCGATCCGCTGACCGCTTCGGCAAACGTCAAAGATCCGCAGACTTTTAACAGATACAGCTACGCCCTCAATTCCCCGTACAAATTCACCGATCCGCTGGGGTTGATATCAGAGGACACCGGCGCCAACGGCAGTAATTGCCGCCAATGCATCGGTGGCGGATTTAACGGCGGTACGGACTTCGATCTCACTGCCTCGTACAAATACAACGCTTTATATTTCAACGGTGAAGATCAACGAGGCGTCGCGGCAGCGATGCGATCGAGGCGAGAAGGGGCTGCGCAACAAGCCAATTCGAATAACTCAGCTTCTTCCTCCAAAGATCCGCAGATCCAAGCTGAGGGCGTCAAATTGGTAGGACAACGGCAGAAGTTGGATCGCGACGGAAACGTAATCATGGAAAACGGACTACCCGTTTTCGAAGAAATTGTTCTCGCAGTTGGGGAAAAGCCCGTGGGGTATAGTGGAGAGGAATTCATCATAGATTTACACCCTGCTAGGGGTGCCTTATTGCTGGGAGACGAGGTGTTTCTAAAAGTGGATTTTGTTATTCGTGAATCGGGAAACGATGACCGGGCTTCCTTGGATTTTGCCAAGGTTGCGAATGGAACCCAATTAGTTTCGAACGAGGTCGCGAAGACGACGGTTTCTGAAAATGGAAACAGAATGTCAGCGTATGTTCAACTGACAGCGGGACCGGACGGACTAAGAAAAGGGGAGGGTGCCACGTTGACGGTTTCGGCGCGGGCAAGTTTTATTGACGAATATAATTCGACGACAGGACGGACTTTAGAACCACGACATGTTTGGCAAAGTTCGCGGATCAAGTTGATAAACAATTCACCAAATCCGGCGACAAGGTTCTTGAAAAGACCATCAAAAGACGATGGAAGTCTTAA
>JAHCHG010000019.1 GCA_026129865.1 Pyrinomonadaceae bacterium | reverse complement strand
CTAACCCTGACCGGCGTAAACTGGGGAACCAACGGCGACATCCCCGTCCCCAAAGCCTACCTGCCGCAATAAGCGATAGGTAAAGCTAAACAAAAAAAGTGCAGGCGAATCTATTAAATTCGCCTGCACTTTTCTTTTCAGCTTGTCTCGTGAATTAGTTATCGCTCGAGCTGATCTTTACACCGCCGTTCGTGGTTACAACTCTTATCGCCGCGCCGCCGCCGTTAATGCTCGCGGAAACCTTTTTATTTCGCGCCCATCCATTATCGCGGCTGTCCTTTTCGATTTTTAATTCAGGAAAATCGCTTGAAAATCCGCCGTTTACAGTTCCGGTTTCGATGTTTGCTGCGAAATTTTTGGGCAGATTGAGTTTTACGCCGCCGTTCTGCGTTTCGACATCGATTCCGCTGCCGTTAAAAGCCGTGCCTGCAAGCGAGATCTTAACGCCGCCGTTCTGCGTTTTCCCTTTGACGCTGCCGCCGACCGAATCGAGTTTGATGCCTCCATTCCTCGTTTCAAAATCCATATTTCCATTAACCGAATCGATGGAAATTCCGCCGTTTTGGGCAGTCAATTTAAGATTTGTCGAGCGCGGAACGCGAATGTCGTAAGAAACCGACCAATTTCCGTCGGGTGTGTCCGCCGCCTGCACGACCGACCCGGTTTCTATCCGAACGGATCTTGCGATCGATTGCGCTTCGGCTTCCGTTTTTGCCCAAACCTGCACGCAGGCGCGAACCAGAACATCGCTGCGGTCTTCGCCTGATACCCGAATTCCGCCGTTCTTTTTGCCGTCGACCGTTAATACGTTTGTTGCCGAAATGTTCATTTCGCGAAGATCGTTAACGGAAACCTTGTCGTTTCCCGAATAATTATGACCTTCGCAAAATCCGTGGCTGCCGCCGAACGAGCGCGCCGCCGCCGAAGCCGGTAGCAAAAGTGCGACCGCCAGAATGAATAGGAAAAACCTGCTTTTATACTGTGTATTCATTTAGAAATTACCTCCAAGATATCGTGTCCTTTAGATTTGAAATGCGTTCTGATGGTTAAACCCCGCGAAAAGACGATGTGTGACAAAAATTATTTATCGGGCTCGCCGATACAACCGCTCGAAAAGTTCGACGCATCACACCCGTCGAACTTACAAAGCCTTATTAACTGTTCGAATAATTGGAGTAACCATAATGAGGGGAACCATAGTTCTGGCGATATTTCTCGTCTTTCTTGCCGTGTCGGGAGATGCACAAGTTCAAATTGTGCCGGAAGAATCCAGCGCTTCGTTTAAGCAAAACGAATTCATTTTCAATCTTGTTTTCGAGAATTCATCGGAAAAAAGCAGCGAAGAAATTTTGCTCGAGGTCGTTGACCCTTCAAATCAGACGGTCGCGCGGTCAAAGGTGTTCAGAAAATTTGATCGCGGACGAACGGCGGCGAGCTTCCGAATCTTTTACTCGCGTGACACGGACGTCGATTCGCTTTTATGGAACCGGCTGAAAATCTCATTTTCTGGAACGCGCGAACCGCAGTACCTCTCTTTTTCAGAAATGTTTCCCGATCTGTTCGAAATGCATGTTTCTATCATCGATTACGCGATCGGTGGCGGAAAATTTCCCGTCAGAATTTTCGCAGTTCATCCCAAAACAAAAAAACCGATAGCCGGTGTGGAGATCGAATCTACATTGAACATCGATACGGAATCGGAAGAAGAACTCATCCTAAAAGGCACGGGCGTGACCGATCGGGACGGGTTTGCCGTCATCGAATTCTTTATTCCGGAATCTCTGAAATTTATAGGAAACGACGCGGCGGAGATCGAGATCACAGGTCGAAAAGACGCGTTTACAGATACGATCACCGAAGATATTTCAACGATCTCACCCGGCGCGGCGATCTATTTATATGCAGATAAACCGCTTTACCAGCCTAATCAGACGATCTACGTCCGTGCAATGCTGCTCGATTTTGACCGGTTAAATAAAAAGAAAGCAGCCGCAGGACGCGACGTTCAATTTACGATAAAAGACGAAAACGGGCTCGTTCTTTTTCGCCAGGCGGCTCAGACATCGCGGTTCGGGATCGCTTCGATAGAATGGCAGATTCCTGCGAATGCAAAGGTTGGGACGTATCGTGCCGAGGTTGAGGAATCTGACGGCAGCGGCGATTCAACATTATTTTTCCGGGTATCGCGATATGAATTGCCCAATTTCATAGTTCAGACCGAACCGGACAAAACATTCTATCTGCCGGAGGATAATGTCGCGAAGGTTACGGTCGATGCGGTTTATCTATTTGGAAAGCCGGTCGCGGAAGGAAATGTCCGCGTCGTCCGCGAGACCGAACGATCGTGGAATTACACCGAGCAAAAATGGGAGACCGAAGAAGAAGAGTCGTTTGAAGGAAAAACCGACGGCGAAGGAAAGTATGTCGCCGAGATCGATCTCGCAACGAGTCATAAAGAACTAGCGGAAGATGAAGACGAGAAATTTACAGATCTGCGTTTTACCGCATATTTTACGGACGAAACAACCAATCGAACCGAAGAGAGGCGATTTGATCTGCGAATTTCAAAAGAGCCGATCCATGTTTACGTTGTCCGATCCGAAAACGATTACCAGCATCCTAAGGTTCCTGTAAGTTTTTATGTTAAAACATTTTCCGCCGACGGTGATCCGCTCGAATGCGATGTTTCGGTCGAGGGAAAATATGACGACGAAACCGATTTGAAACTGATAGCGACCAGTCGGTCGAACCGTTTTGGTGCGGCGAAGTTCGAGTTTGCCGTCCCGCCGCGTCAGGACGACGTATATTACGACGATCTCGAACTGAAAATTACGGCGCGGCATCTATCCGGCAGCATAGGAACGGAAACACTTGAGTTCGATGTTGACGAAGACGAACCGCAAATCCACGTTTTAACCGACAAAACCATTTACAAGAAAGGCGATCCGTTAAAGATCTCGATCGCCGCGTCAGATCCGACGGCAACCGTTTTTGTCGATGTGATGAAAGGGTATGAGTCGGTACATTCCGAAAGGGTAAAGCTCAAGAACGGTCGTGCCGATATTTCGATAAAATACAAACCGGTTTTTGACGATCAGATAAAGGTCGTCGCGTACTTTGAGGACGAAGACGGCGATGCCGTTTCGCAGACG
The DNA here is from genome assembly GCA_026129865.1 of Pyrinomonadaceae bacterium. Lineage (GTDB taxonomy): Bacteria > Acidobacteriota > Blastocatellia > Pyrinomonadales > Pyrinomonadaceae > JAHCHG01. Next base: position 24,395 of record JAHCHG010000019.1, on the reverse strand, counting down.
CGAGGATTGATCTATCCGATCAAACGTAACATCGATCTAAAACTCGAAACCGAGAAAGCGGTCTATCGACCAAATGACGAAGCGAATTTGAAATTTAAGGTTTCGTCGCGGAACCCCGGAAAAGACGAATCGGCGATAGGTCTCGTTGTAATCGACAAAGCGGTCGAGGAACGCGCACTGATCGACAGCGGGTCGACCGGCGATATTTTTGCCGCTTTCCGCGGATTACTGGGAAAAAACCGCGGATTTGGCGGTCTGACGCTTTCCGATATCGAAAATCTCGATCTTTCAAAGGGCGTTCCCGCCGATATTCAGATCGCTGCGGAGATCCTGGCGTTCGAACCGCACAGTTATATTCAAACTTTCGACAGCGAATTTCAAAAATCATTGAACGGGGTTTTCCGGCAAGCGATCGGTAAAGAGCTTGAGCCGGTTCTTGAGTCTATGAAGAAAAATTTCAATGAAAAATTCACGATTCCAAGAGACGAAATAACATTGCGCGAAATTTTAAGAAAGGACGGGATAGTCTTTGAAGCACTCCGCGACCCGTGGGGCGAGCCTTTTCGGGTGAGCTTCACGACCGAGAGGACGTGGGACAAAGTAAACATCTATTCGAACGGACCGAACAAGATTCGCGAGGACGGTTGGGAATATGAGACAAGCGACGATTTTCTTGCCGAGAGCGTTTCATTCGAATATTTTCGCGAAACCGGTTTAAAGATCGACCGCGCGGTTGCGGCATATGTGAAAGAGACCGGCAAATATGTGCGCGATAAAGAAATTCTTGCCGAGATTTTGAGGAGTGAGGGAATCGATCTATCGCAGCTTCGCGATCGCTGGGGCGAACCTTACCGCGTGGAATTTGACGTTTACGGTAAAACTTACAGAATTCATATCCGAAGCGGCAGCTACGATCAAAAATTTGACGATGATTATAACGATTTTACGATCTGGACGACGGAGACAAATTATTTTGAGATATCGCAAAACCGCATCAGCGCGATCTTAGACGAATATGTCGGGACGGAGAAAACCTTTCCGCAGTCGGAAAACGAGTTTCGCGCGCTGCTGCTGAAAAAAGGATTGGATTTCGACTCGCTCCGCGACGGATGGGGGCAGAAATTCTATGTAGAAATCGAAGTCAGCGAACGATTTGCCGACCGTGTCGAAATTATCTCCTACTCTGAACCGGGCAGTGCGCCGCGCGAACGTTTGGAAATTACGCCGGTTACCCGGAAATCTGCATTGATAAGAATAAAAAGTCCCGGCGCGGATGGTGAGAAAAGCGAATATTCTTACCAGGACGTCTTCGTTGCCGCGTTCGCGGGGATAATTTCGGAGCAGGAACGAGGCGAGAAGGTGCCGAAAGTGTTGGTTCCGAGAACCGTTTTGACCAATGAAGCCGGTGCGATCTACGGTTTCGTCCAAGATATGAACGGTGCCGTAATTCCCGGTGCAACGGTCGAGATCACTTCCGAGCAATCCGGATTGATCGGCACGCGTGCGACAAGCGAAGACGGGACGTTTGTCATCACTTCGCTCGTCCCCGGATTATATAAGATCACGATACGCGCACCGGGTTTTAAGGTGCATGTAATGAACCGCATTAAGGTTCAGGCAAACAGCGTTACGTCGGCTAATTTCACCATGGAAGCCGGCGAGGTAAACAGCGTCGTTCAGGTTGTCAGCAGCGAAAACGTGATGATTGATACGACTGACACGAAGATCGACACAATGATCACACGCCAATTGCTCGAAACGCTGCCATCTGGAACAAGTTTCGGGAGTCTTTTGAAAATCGCACCGGGAGTCATCTCCGAATCTCTGTCCGGCGGTTTTCAGATCGAGGGAGCAAGCGGTTCCGAGCAAGTTTTCATTGTCGACTCTCAGGAAGTAGAAAAAATTAAGAACGGGCAGATAAATCCTGAAAATGCATTGCCGCAGCGAAATTCCACGCCGCGGCTGCGCGAATATTTTCCCGAAACATTGATCTTTGCGCCGGAAATTTTGACGGACAAAAACGGGATCGCGACTTTGAAACTAAGGCTTGCGGATAATTTGACGACCTGGAAAATTTACGCCGTCGCATCGAATCTCGAAGGTGAGATCGGTATTGCGGAAAAAGAGATCAAGTCGTTTCAGCCGTTTTTCGTCGATCTCGATCCGCCGAAAAACCTGACCGTCGGCGACGAGATCTTTCTTCCCGTTCAGGTGCGAAATTACACCGAAAAAGCGGAGAATGTGAAAGTTTCGATGGACAAAGCTCCGTGGTTTAGCCTGCTCGGAAAAAATGACGGCGGAACTTCGGTTAAACAACTAAATGTCGATTCCGACTCAACGAAAAATGCGGTATTCGGGTTTAGAGCGGAAGTTCCCGTGGATGAAGGAAGACAGCGCGTAACGGCGTTTGCGGAGAACGATTCGGACGCGATCGAGAAAATTGTAAATGTCAGCCCAGACGGGCGCGAGGTGGTGAAAACTCAATCCGCTATCGTTTATAGAAATGCGAGCTTGCCGGTCGATATTCCGGCAAATGCCATTCCGGGTACCGCATCTGCAGAGATCAAAATATTCCCAAATCTGTTTTCTCATGTTTCCGAATCCGTTGTCGGTCTGCTGCAGCGTCCATACGGCTGCGGCGAACAGACGGTTTCTTCGACCTATCCGAATTTGATGATCCTCAAATTCCTCGGTAAACGTTCGGAAGCTGATTCGAGTAAAGTTATCGCAAGTCAGGCTCGCCGCAATCTTCAGCGCGGCTACGACCGCCTTCTCGGATATCAATCGCCGGAAGGCGGTTTCACTTATTGGGGCGGCAAAGATCGTGCAGACACGGCGCTGACCGCGTATGCGATCAAGTTTCTGCTCGATGCGCGCGAGTTTATCGATGTTGATTCCGGCGTTATCGAAAACGCTCAAGTGTGGCTGTTACAACAACAGAAAGAGGACGGTGGATTTTCGTCGAATTATTTTGTTAGCTCGTCCGAAGACAAAGTTCGGGACAGAGTTTTGACGGCATATCTGGCTCGTAATCTTGCGCTTCAACTTAGGGAATCGGGCGAAACCGCCGATGTTAAGACAGTTCATGAAGGAATTCGATCGGCGCTCGAAAGGGCTTTGATCTTTTTAAGATCAAACGAACAGCTTGTCGACGATCCGTATGTGGCTGCGTTAAACGGACTTGCGCTCATCGAAAGCGGAAAAAAGGACGAGGCGGCGCGAATAGCGGAAACGCTGCGAAAATGGGCGAAACCGGAAGGCGACGGTGTTTACTGGAATCTTGAAACGAACACGCCGTTTTTCGGTTGGGGAACCGCCGGGCGGATCGAAACCACGGCGCTTGCGGTGCAGTTTTTGGCAAAATTCAACGATCCGGCTTCGCGTGAAGCGGTTCAAAAGGGAATCGTCTTTCTATTAAAGAACAAGGATCGATACGGCGTCTGGTATTCGACCCAGACCACGATCAATGTTTTGGACGCCTTTGTCCAAAATCTTGAAACGTCAAATTTAACGCAGCGCAGTTCGGTTCAGATATCACTAAACGGCGAAATGCTGAAAACATTGGAATTTGAACCCGGTCAGGTCAGCCCGATCGTGCTGAACCTTTCGGGAAAATTGCGGAGCGGTAAAAATACGATCGATATCGCGGCATCGGACAGCGGTTCGATAATGTCGCAGGTTGTTTCAAATTATTATGTAAACTGGAACGACGAAACTGCGAAAGCCCCTGAAATGGAAGGAAAGATCGAACTCACCGTAAACTGCGACCGGACAAACGCCGCGGTCATGGACGAGATTAATTGCAAAGCGAACGCCGAACGCATCGGTTTTCGCGGGTACGGAATGCTGCTGGCAGAGATCGGAACGCCGCCCGGCGCCGATGTAAGCCGCGAGTCGCTTGATAAAGCGCTCGAAACCGATTCGAGTTTATCCAGGTATGAAGTGATGCCTGACCGAATAGTTTTTTATATGTGGGCAAAGGGCGGCGGAACCGAAATCAATTTCAAATTTAAACCGCGATACGCGATAAATGCGCTGACGCCGGCGTCAACGGCATACGACTATTACAATCCGGAAGCGTCGGCGCTCGTGCCGCCGCTGCGATTTTCGATAAAATAAGACTGGAGCGCGGGCGTCTGCGCCCGCAACCGCCTGCAGGCGGAAAAACAATCTCATCGCAAAAGATTGAAAAGGATAGGAGTGGTCTTAGGAGATCATTGCGGGCGGGGACGCCCGCGCTCCAATCATTTTGTACTCATCCAATTTTTACCGGAACCGAGTTCGGCGATGAGAGGCACGTCGAGACTGACGGCGTTTTCCATTTCGCGTTTTACGATCTGTTTTACTTTTTCGACCTCAGCATCGGGCGCTTCGATCAGCAGTTCGTCATGGACCTGCATGATCACGCGCGCTTTTAGATCTTCCGCCTTCAGCGCCTTATCGACCTTTATCATCGCCATTTTTACGATGTCGCTCGCTGTGCCCTGGATCGGCATATTTATCGCTTCGCGTTCCGCGCGTGAACGAAGATTGAAATTGCGATCTTTTATCGACGGAAGATAACGGCGTCTGCCGAAAAGCGACGTGATAAATCCTTTTTCACGCGCGATCTCCGGCGTTTCATCCATAAATTTTTTGATGCCTTTATAGGTTTCGTAATAATTTTGAATGACTTCCTTTGCCTCGCTGCGCGAAAGTCCGACGCGCTGCGAAAGCCCGAAGGCTTCGACGGCGTAAGCGATTCCGAAATTTACGATCTTCGCCAGCCGGCGTTTTTCCTTTAATTCTTCGTCAGATTCGGCGCCGAAAACGAGTTTTGCCGTTTTATTATGTATATCCTCGTTATTTTTATAGGCTTCCATCATCACTTCGTCATGCGTAATATGCGCCAAAATTCGAAGTTCGAGCTGTGAATAATCTGCCGAAACGAGCGTGCAGCCTTCTTCGGGCACGAATGCTTCGCGAATCTTCTGCCCGAGTTCGGTCCGGATCGGGATATTCTGCAGATTCGGATCGGTCGATGAAAGCCGTCCGGTCGCGGCGACGCATTGATTAAGCGTGCCGTGAATTCGCCCGTCTTCAGCGATCAATGTCGGAAGCACGTCGGAATATGTAGATTTCAGTTTATCGAGCTCGCGGTAATCGATGACAAGCTTTGCAATTTCATAGGTTTCGGCAAGTTCGTTCAAAACATCTTTGCTTGTCGAGATCTGTCCGGTCGGCGTTTTATGAGTCGTTTCAATATTAAGTTCGGTCAGAACCTCACCGACCTGTTTCGGCGAACCGATATTAAACTCGCGCCCCGCTATCTCGAAGATCTTCGCGCTCAAACTTTCGAGTTCGTTGATCACGAATTCGGAAAACTCGTTCAATTCTTCGGCGTTCACTTTCATTCCAGCCATTTCTATGTCGTAAATGACAGGAATCATCGGCATTTCGATCTCGGCGTAAATTTTTTCAAGATCGTCTTCAATGATCTGCCGGCGAAACTGCGGCGTCAGCTGAACGATAAAATCTGCGCGTTCCAGAGTTCGATATTGATTTTCCGTAAATTCATCGGGAATTTCCGGCGAGAATTCCTGTTTAAGATGCACGCGCGCAAGAGTTTCAATGTCGTAACGACCGCGGCTCGAATCCAGAACGTATGCGGCGATCATCGCGTCGTCTTCGACCGCTTCCGGCTCAATGCCGATCTTGCTTAAAACCGCCAGATTCCGCTTGTAATCATGCGTTGATTTAGCGAGAAACCCATTCGAAAGAATGTCTTTGAGCGCGCCTGCCGCGTCGTCGCTTCCTTCCTTAAAATTTGCGATATCGATGTAAAAGCTCGTTCCCGGTGCAATGGCGATAGCGAGCCCGACCGGCTCTTTTTTGTAGAACGTGCCGGATTTAGGGTCGGAATTGGAATCGTCGACCTCAAAACTCCAATGTTCCGATTCCCAGAGTTTACGGATCAGTTTATCGAGCGCCGCGCGATCGTCAATGAGGGTATATTCTCGTTCAAAATTCTCGCTTTCAGGATTTTCCAGACCTGCGAAGAGCGGAGCGGAGTCGGCAAATTCGCGCGAAAGGGTGTTAAATTCGAGTTCGCTGAAAAGCTGATAAGCCAATTCGCGCTTGGGTTTTCCGTGTTTAAGAGATTTCAGGTCGAGCTCGACCGGGACTTCGCAATGAACGGTCGCGAGTTCCAAAGACTGAAGAATCTGTTCCTGATTGTTCTGCAGCGATTCGCGATAGGTTTTATGTTTTACCTTATCGGCGTTTTCAATCGCTTCCTTAGCCGAGCCGAATTCGAGGATCAATTTAAGCGCGCCTTTTTCGCCGATTCCCGGCGCTCCGGGAATGTTATCGATAGAATCGCCCATTAAACCCAGAAGATCGATGATCTTTTTCGGCGGAAGACCGAATTTTTTTTCGACCCACGCTTCGTCGCACCATTCGACCGGAGGAACGGGAACTTTGCGGCGAATGTTCTGCGAATTTTGCCTCATGCAGACGATCAGCGGATCGTTTACCAGCTGGCAAAGATCTTTATCGTTCGAAACGATCACCGCCTGTAAGCCCTGTTTTTCGCATTTTTTGGCAAGAGTTCCGATTATATCGTCGGCTTCGTAGCCGTCGTATTTTATGATCGGAATATCGAGCGCTTCGCAAACGCGTACAATATAAGGGATCTGAGCGGCAAGTTCGTCCGGCATGTCTTCGCGGTTTGCTTTATATTCGGCGTAAGAATCATGACGAAAGGTCGGCTCGGCAGTATCGAAAACAGCTGCGACATAGTCCGGCTTTTCGTCGTTTAAAAGCTTGCGCAGCATGTTCGTGAAGACAAAAACGGCTTGCGTTACCTCGCCTTTTGAATTTCTCAAGGGCTCGGCACCACGCCCCATCGGCGCAAAATACGCACGGAAAATGTGAGACATCGTATCGATCAGGAAAACTCGCTTCGGTTTATTTTCGCTCATTTTGTTTAATATTTAGTTTAGAAATTTGTTTGAATGATAAGAAAAGCTGCCGTTAGACACAAGGCTGCAGCATTTGTGCAGATTATTCCTTAAGCGTGTTTGACAAAATTTTTTTGCGTGCGTTATTCTATTCGTTCGTTTTGTGAAGGCAAGTGCTGTTTGAATTGAAAATTTGGTTTCACAAGTTTTGTTTTCGCCCTTTAATTTTGAGGTTCGTCATTTTTTAATTTTTTGTGTCCGGTTCGTCTAGGGGTCTAGGACACCGCCCTTTCACGGCGGCAACACGGGTTCAAATCCCGTACCGGATACCACTTTTTTCTGGCAAATTGCATCGTAGTTTCTTAAACGATTCGCTTGATATCCAAGCGAATTTTTTATTTTAGGAATACATATGTTGAGAAAGTTAATTTACTCCATTGGTTTTACGGTGATTTTTTGTCTTTCGATCTCGGCTCAGACGGTTTTGAAGAATCAAGATTCGGTTATGGTTCTTCCGTTTGAGAACACTTCGAACAAGAGCGAATTTAACTGGGTCGGCGAAAGTTTTGCCGGATCTTTGTCGGAATTGCTGAAAGTTCCGGGTTTAACGGTCGTTTCAAATCAGGAACGAAAAATAATCCAGCAGCGGTTGAGAATTCCGCTAACAGTTCTGCCGAGTTTGGCAACGTCATTAAAACTCGCAAGGGAATCGGGCGCAACGCTATTGATCTTTGGAAAATACGACATAATTCCTGCCGACGGCGATGTTGCCGCAAGTATTAGCGTTCGATCGAACATGATTCGCGTAAATGAAGGAAGATTTTTTACCGAGGAATTTCCGGACGGAAGCTTGAAAACACGCGAAATAAATTTGAGCGACGCGCTGCAAAATCTGCAGACGGTTCAAGGACAGGTCGCATATCAAATTTTATATCAGCGCGACAAAGCGCTGCCATTTTCGCAGAATCAATTTATCGAAGCAGCGAATAAAGTTCCGGCGCGCGCGTTCGAAGCGTATATAAAAGGATTGCTGTCAGCTTCAAACGAAGAAACCCGTGAAATTTATCTGAGAAATGCGATACGCATTTATTCGGAAGAAAAAGAAGGTGCGGTTTATGCCGAAGCCGCGCTCGAACTTGGACATTTATATATGAACAAGCGCAGTTTCGCAGACGCGATAAGTTATTTTTCGCAGATTCCGGAGCAAAGTCCGCAATACGCTGAAAGCGCTTTTTTTACGGGATTGATCCAATGGCAACAGAAAAATTACGAGCAGGCGCTTGCCGTTCTGAGACCGCTTGCCGACGATCTTAAGCTAACAAGCGTCTATAACACGCTTGGTGCAATTGCGATCCTTGCGTCGCGCGAAGAGACGAAAAATAAAGGAAAGTCGGACGCACTGCTTGTAGAAGGAATTGAATATCTTAAAAAGGCGCACGAGGCAGAACCGGCGAATTTGAACGCCGCTTTTAATTTATCAGTCGCGCATTTTTTGAACGGCAATAATAAAGGATCGGTTGAAATGATCAGATCGGTCATTGCAGGAATTCCGCGCGATGGCGACGCTTATTATCTTTTGTCTAAAGGCTTAAAGAATCTGAATGACCCGACGGCGGACGATATGGACAATCAGGCGCGAAAATTTTTGACATTGAACAACCGTTACGCGGTGCTGGAAAAAGAATGGGAACGTTCAAAATCCATTGACGGGATCGATCTTCGGGTTGAACAGCCTTCGCGGAGAGATTTTGTCAGCGTCGTTATGACGCGCAAGCAGGCGGCTCCGGTTCAGAGTATTGTTAGTGAAACAGAGCAGCTTCTTGCACAAGCCGATACTTATTACAAGAACGGAAATGACGATCAGGCGATGGCGACGCTGCGTAAAGTTTTGGTCGGCGAACCGATGAGCGCTCAGGCTTATTTGACTCTTGGCAAGATCCATCTCCGCCGCGGAGATCTGGAGCAGGCGATCAGTTCGTTCAAGACAGCACTGTTTTGGGATAACCGTTTGGTCGAGGCACATGTTTCGCTAGGCAGGATCTATTTGGAGAAAGGAGATTGTTTGCAGGTAAAGAATTACGCGGCGTCGGCATCCGCGATTGACGGAAATAACGCTGAAGCCCTGGCTTTTCAGCGTCTTGCAGAACGATGTTCCAAATAGTGTGACAATTTACGGTAATTATCGGGGAAATGATCGCACTTTGAGCGGCAAAAAAAATCGGAGATCTATGGAAAATTTACATTTTACGCAGTAAATGACTGGCTTTACGACGATTTTCATCCCGTTTCCTTTTTCAGAAAGTTTTTTGGCACGCAACGTGCTTTACCTAAGAGTGGCTAGCTTAATGAAGTTAATTAAGACCCGCCGCCAACTCTTCTCCGAGCATAGTTTGCCACTGTGCTTTTAGCCTTCCGAGCGTTCCTTCAGTTGTCTTTCCTATATGAGCCTGGTCGAAACCGACCGGGCTCTCCTACTTTAAACTTCAGTAACCACGGTAAATACAAGCCGTTAGCGATAGTTCGATCAAATTGAAGCGCTGCTGTTCGGAAAAGTCGTTCATTATGCCCGAACTGTCGCGTGATATGCTCAGATTTGTGATTTCTGACAAAATGCGTCACAAACCGTGTGACGAAAATTGATCAAATCGTCAAACTGACCGCGCAAAATGATCGAAATTCTCCCAAATTGATCAAACCGCGCTATTTCGGGCGTTTTTCTGCAAAATAGCGGTGCAGCGTCTAGCGACTCACAACAAGGTCAATAATTTGTTAAACTAACGGAATGAAGTCAGCGGCGATCAGACGGGCATTTCCGGCAATTCCAAACATAATTCTGACATTGCTGTCCGTCATTTTAATGACACTTGCGTTCCCGGATTTCGAATTCTGGTATTTAGCCTGGTTCGGGCTTGTCCCGTTGTTTTTCTCCATCGAACGAGAAAAAACTTCTTTGCTAAAGTCGGCGGTTCTGGGCTGGATCTTCGGAACCGGATTTTTCTTCGGTACGTGCTGGTGGCTCTCGTTTGCCATGTTCACTTACGGCGGATTGCCGAAAGCGGCAGCGTTCTTTCTTGTATTCGTGATCGTAGCGATCGTGGGATTATATTCTGCGCTTTTCGCTGTGCTTGCGGCGATCCTACTTCGAAAGTTCGGCAGTTACGCTGTTTTCGTGCTGCCTTTTTTATGGACAGCGCTCGAATTTGCGAGATATCATTTAACGTTTAACAATTGGAACGAGATCGCGTATTCGCAGGCATTTAACGAAACGATCATTCAGTCCGCACAGTTCGGCGGGATTTATTTAGTCGGATTTCTCGTCCTGATGACAAACGCCTTTCTAGCCTTTCTGGTTTTACCTGCGCCGAGATCGAAGACAGTCTTCAGGTTAATTCCGGTCGCGTCGGTGCTATTGGTCGTTTCTACCGTATACTTTGGTTCGCAGGGAAAAGCTCAAACGGTCGCGGATCTGCCGAAAGCGCCGTCAACCAACGTAATTGCTATTCAGGCAAATGTTCCAATGAGCGGTCTGAATTACGAAAAATGGCTTGCTCTGCGCGAACGCCACGTCAAACTCGCTGAAGAGGGAATTGAAAGATTACGAAAAACCGATCCTGATTTTCAAAAAGATCCGCTGCTGATAATTTTCTCTGAATCGCCGATGAATTTTATGTACGCGGAAGACAGCGAGTTTCGCTCGTTTATTGAGGGTTTTGCACGAAGCAACAACGCGTTCGTTTTATTTAATTCAGCCGAGCCCAATGCCGTGCGTGGAAACTATTTTAATTCAGCGGTTTTGGTCGATCCAAACGGCGTAAAGATCGGGCAATATGATAAGATCTTCCTCGTTCCATTCGGCGAATACGCACCGGTTCCGGAGAGCATTCAAAGCGTAATTCCAACGCTGATCGGAAGTTTCGAACTTGGAAAAGAGTATGACCTTTTTCAGATCGGAAACACGAAAGCCGGCATTGTTATCTGCTACGAATCACATTTCCCGACGCTGTCGCGCCAATTTGTCAGCGACGGTGCCGATGTCCTGATCGAAATGACCAACGACGGATATCTGGGAGAAACAGGAGTGCTGCGGCAGCATCTCGCCTCGGCGGTTTTTCGCGCGGTTGAAACGAATAGACCGCTTTTACGGACAACAAACGTAGGAATTTCGACGTACATAAAACCGAACGGCGAAATTATCGAACCGTCAAAGCCGTACACGGAAGATATCCGAATCTGGTCAATGCAGCCTTCGGACGGATCAAAAACGTTTTACGTTCGCTTCGGCGATTGGTTCGCGTGGGTTTGCGCTGCATTTTCAGTGTTTTTTCTCGGGTTTGCATTTGTTCGCGGAATCACTAGATTTGAGTAGGTTTTGATCGATAAATTTATATGGAATTATTGGAACTGCAGGAAAAATATCAAGAAATAAAAGAGAAGGTCAGCCAACTCGGGAGGTTTCTTTGACGAACCGGCGAAGCGTGCAAGGCTCACAGAGCTGGAACCGCTGATCTCTGACCCCGATTTTTGGAACGATTCTGAAAAAGCGCAAAAGGTCGTTCGCGAACGGAGCCGAATCGAACGCGCGTTGGAAAAGCAGGAAAAATTTGAAACACTTATTTCGGACGCGGAAGTCCTTATCGAATTTTCGGAAACCGATCCGGAATCAGCCGTCGAACTTGAAAAGCTGATCTTTGATCTCGAAAAAGAAGTTGACGCAGCGGAGATCGAAGCGCTGCTTTCCGGTCCGACCGACGCCAACGACGCGATCTGTTCGATCCAGTCGGGCGCAGGCGGAACCGATGCTCAGGACTGGGCGCAGATGCTTCTAAGAATGTATATTCGCTGGGCAGAAAATCGCGGCTTCAAAGTTGAGATAATAGACGAACAGGCGGGAAGCGAAGCCGGTCTGAAGAGCGCAACATTTCGTGTGGAAGGCGAATACGCCTACGGATTGCTGGCGTCCGAAGCCGGCGTTCACAGATTGGTGAGAATTTCGCCCTTCAACTCCGGCGGCAGCCGCGAGACTTCATTTGCTTCGCTGTTCGTTTCACCGGAGATCGACGAAGATATCGAGGTCGAGATAAATGATAAAGATCTTAGGATCGACACTTATCGTTCGTCGGGTGCCGGCGGGCAGCATGTAAATGTGACGGATTCAGCAGTTCGAATAACGCATTTGCCGACAAACATTGTCGTAACCTGTCAAAACCAGCGTTCGCAGCTGCAAAATCGTGTTGTTGCAATGAAGGTTCTGCGATCGAAGCTTTATGAACTTGAGCTAGAAAAGCGCCTTGCCGAATCTGCGGAACTTGAAGCAAACAAGCAGGATATTTCGTTCGGCTCGCAGATCCGAAATTATGTTTTGCATCCTTACCGGCTTGTAAAAGATACGCGCACCAAATTTGAGCGGAGTGATGTCGAAGCCGTTCTGGACGGGGACATAGACGATTTTATTAAGGAATTTCTACTTTTTAAGAAAAGCAGCCAAACATCCTCAACCAATTAATTTTTTTCATTCTTCAACGTTTAATTGTAGAATCAACCAAATGGCAACCGGCACCGTGACAGCACGAAATTCAAAAACAAACAAGAGAGATTACACACGGCTTAACGAGATACTCGCGGTTATTTTCGCCGCAGCCGCGCTGCTCATCTTTCTTTCTCTTATCACGTACAGCCCGACGGATTGGTCGCTAAACACCGTTTCGTCGCAGGCAACTCAGAACTGGGTCGGGGTTGCCGGCGCGGTCGTTGCTGACCTTCTTTTTCAATTTGCCGGTTTTTCTGCATATTTTCTCCCGTTGCTTTTGGGAATCGGTGCATGGCGGCTGTTCAAGCTCAAAACCGGAAAACTTTCTAAGATCAGATTTATCGGCTATTTTCTCTTCATTGCCGCGCTTTCGGGGCTGACGTATCTTTTTGGAATTCACAGCGGAATATTAGGATCGTTCGTCGGTCAGGTGTCCGCCTCGATCATCGGAAATATTGGGACGGGAATTCTCCTTTCAGCGATATTCCTGACTTCCATTTTGATGATCACAAATTTTTCGATCGCATCGTTCTTCAGCGATTTCGATCTCGCCTGGCAAAATTTTCATATGCGATTTGAAGATTATTTTACCGGCTATAAAAAATGGCGCGAGGCGAAAAACAAGGCGGCGATCGAGCGGATGGAAAAGCGAAATAAGCTTCGCGAAGTCGAAGAAGCAGCTGTCGAAGCTGACTCTGCGCCCGCTTTGGTCGACGTCAAACGAAACGGGGAACGCCGCGAACCGCCGCGCGAACTGATGGACGAGCTTCCGTTCGGCGAAGATGTGCCGCCGGCGGAACAAGCTGAAGTGCCGACCATTTCTGTTTCTGACGCGGCGACGGGTTTGGACGAGGCACCGGTAGATCCGCCGGCAAAGCCGGTCGATCTTGTAGCAGATTCGGAAAAAATACCGATCACTCCGGTTAAACATACGGGCGATCTAGTTGCCGATATTGACGGCGCGGTTTCAGAACCAGAAGCGCCTGCAAAGCGTCAAAAGCCGCAGAATTTCGGCGATTACGAACTCCCGACAAGTGAATTTTTAACGCCGCAGCCGCCGCGGTTCGAACAGAAAGATGAAGAACTGCTTGCAATTGCGCAGGACCTTTCGGAAAAAACCAAGGAATTTAATGTTAACGGGCGCGTTATGCATATTTGCCAGGGACCGGTTGTTACGACCTATGAATTCAAACCCGACCCGGGCGTAAAATATTCGCGGGTTACCGGTTTGGTCGACGATCTCTGTCTTGCGCTCAAAGCTGAATCCATTCGCATCGAGCGTATTCCGGGAAAAGCTTTTGTCGGAATTGAGGTCCCGAATAAAAAGCGCGAAACGATCTTCCTGCGGGAAGTTATTGAATCGAAAAAATTTCAGGCTTCGAAATCTTTACTTACCTTGGCGCTCGGCAAGACGATCGACGGGTTGAATTACGTTTCGGATCTAGCGAAAATGCCGCATCTGCTCATCGCCGGTGCGACCGGTGCGGGTAAATCGGTGGGCGTAAATACTCTTGTGGTCTCGATACTTTACAAGGCGAAACCCGATGAAGTGAAATTCATCATGGTCGATCCGAAACGGCTTGAACTCGGAGTTTACGCAGATATTCCGCATCTTGCGACACCGATCATAACCGACCCTAAACGCGCTGCAATTTCGCTGAAATGGGCGGTTTCAGAAATGGAACGGCGCTACAAACACCTTGCCGGCTGGGGCGTTCGCAATATCGACGGCTACAATTCCGAGGTCAAACGTCGAAACTCAAAGAAAGATTTCGACGAAGACGGCGAACCGTGGAAACCGCTTCCGTTTATCGTAATTATCATTGACGAACTCGCCGATCTGATGATGGTTTCTGGAAAAGAGGTCGAAACCTCGATCACCAGACTTGCGCAAATGGCTCGCGCGGTCGGAATTCATCTGGTTCTGGCAACGCAAAGACCGTCGGTCGATGTAATCACCGGTTTGATCAAGGCGAATTTCCCCGCGCGAATCTCGTTTCGTGTTTCATCGAAGATCGATTCGCGAACGATCATCGACGGCAACGGCGCCGAAGGTCTTCTCGGTCGCGGCGACATGCTTTTTCTGCCGCCTGCAACTTCGCAGATCGTACGTGTGCACGGAGCATTCGTCGATGAAAAAGAGATCCGTCAGATCGTAGAACATATAAAATCGCAGGGTCAGCCGGAATATGACGAGACGATAACGCAGTCGGAAGAAGAATTGGACGATTTCGGCGAACTGCCGGGACGAAGTGATCCGCTTTTTGCGGACGCGCTGCAATGTGTCGTCAGTTCGAAACGCGCATCAACCTCGCTATTGCAGCGTCATTTGCGAATCGGCTACGGTCGCGCAGCCGCGATTCTGGACGCTCTGGTCGCCGAAGGCTATATCGGAGAAATGGACGGAAGTAAACGCGCGAGACCGATACTGCAAAAAGCTTATGAAGCGCTTCAGGAAGCCGAGGAAGGACGCGAGATCTAGATCAAACAAGTCGGATTCTGACGCCGAAATTTTGCTAATTGATTGAATTCGAAATTAGTTAACTTTAAGTTAGTGCGAAGCAAATTTCCCTAAAAAAGATTTTCACAGTTTTCCACAATTTTATGTGGAAAACGTTGTGGATAACCTGCATAAAAGCGGGATAACCGCTGATTTTTAATGAACTTTTAACATTTTGCACATAATATATGCAGTGAAATGCGGTAAATTGCTAAACCTTATTATTTCAGCAATTATACAATGTTTATTAAGCTATTTCTTTTATTATTATTCTGCAGTTTATCCGTTTGTTGCGGAGATAAACAAAGAAAACAGAGTTTATCACAGGAAACAGCGTTTTCTGTGTCGAATTCTGCGATAAATATCAATACTGCGTCGGCTTCTGAGCTCGAAAATATCCCTCAGATCGGCAAGAAAACCGCTGAGGCGATCATCTTACACAGGGAGAAGTTTGGTCGATTTAGAAAAGCGGAGCATCTTATGCTCGTGCCGCGAATCAGCGAAAAACGTTTTCGCGAGATGCGCCCGCTGATCAAGGTCGATTGAAACTGGTTTTCGCGTTTGCTTACAGGTTCCTCAAAACCTGACTTCACCGAATATCCGCTCGTATTTCTCGCGGCGAGCTTTGCGTCCGGAATCTCGCTTTCCAATTTCTTATTCACGCCGCCGAAACTATCGGCGTTAATTTGTCTCGCGTTTACTATTCCTTTGGCGTTCGTTCGCGGACGGAAAGCCTCGATACTTTTGATGTTTTCCTTTATTTTTGCGGGATTGTTCAGCGCGTCTATTTATAACGAAACAAATCAAAAAGGACGGCTCGGCGCGCTTTACGACACAAATGTGATCACGTCGGGCGATCCCGTTGAGATCGAAGGATCGCTCACCCGCGAGCCGGAACAGGCGCCCGGCGGATTTTATTTGTTTCTTTCAGCCGAAAATGTTTGGTATAAGAACGTTCAAATGACCGCCGCCGGCACGGTCCGCCTGTTTTTGCCTGTCGAAAATGAGTTTCAAGCGAAAACGTTTGAGCTGCTGGACATAAGATACGGTTCGCAGATCAGGGCTGCGCTAAACCTTAAACGCGAAGATAATTTCTTAAATCCGGGCGGAAGAAAGCAGACCGAAATGCTTTCGAATCAGTCGATCGAAGCGGTCGGTAGCATTAAAAGTCCGCTTCTTATAGAGAAAATTGGCGATCCGCATTTCAGCTTTCCGTTTTCGCAAATTTATCGCCTACGGCAGGATCTGATCTCGCGCTTTCGTTCGAGTTTTCGCGCGGAAACTGCGGGAATTGTGATCGCCGCGCTCTTTGGTAACAGACATTTTCTGGACAAAAGGACCGCCGAATTTTTTCGCGAAGGCGGCACGTTTCATGTCCTCGTTATCTCCGGACTGCATATTACGTTCATTGGCGGAATTTTACTGCTTGTCGTCAGATTATTTACTCGAAATCGCCTTTTACAGTTTTTGATCACCGGCATTTTGCTGTGGAGCTATGCGCTAGCCGTCGGCGCAGAGATTCCCGTCATGCGCGCGGCGCTGATGTTTTCAATGCTGCTCTTTTCCGGTTTGATCTTTCGCCGCGGAAATTTGCCGAATTCGCTTGCTCTCTCGGTCCTGATCCTTTTGATCTGGCGACCGTTGGATCTTTTCAGCGCGTCGTTTCTTCTTACGGTTTTGAGTGTGGCATCTATCGTCGGCATTGCGTTTCCCCTGATCGAAAAAATGCGCGCCGTCGGCGGATGGATGCCGTCAACCGAAACGCCTTTTCCGCCTTATGTGCCGAGTTGGCTAAAACGTTTCTGTGAAATGCTTTACTGGAACGAAGAGGTTTGGCGGATCGAATCGAAACGACAGATCTGGAAAGCTAACCTTTTCAAAAGCCCGTATTTGCAAGGGAAACTTCGCCGATCTTTTCGGCGCAGCGCTGTTTGGATCGTTGAAGGCATTTTGGTATCGCTAATTGTTCAAATCGGTCTTTTGCCGCTTTTGATCGTTAATTTTCACAGGCTTTCGATATTCGGATTTCTTTTGAATTTATGGGTCGGGGCATTGATGGCGATCGAAAGTCTCGCTGCATTGATCGCGGTCGCTGCCGGCGCAGTTTCCGCGAATCTGTCGTTTCCGTTCGTTAAACTGACGGAGTTCCTCAATTTCACAATGATCGCCGCGCCTCAGATTTTAGTCGATCTGGACATCGCGTCGATCCGCATTCCTGTCTATTCCGGCAATTTCGCGTTGATATATTTTGTTTATTTCGCCCCGCTTTTGCTCTTGACGTTTTTTGTAAACCGATGGGATCCTTTCGCCGTCAGGGATGCAGAACGGCGTTTAATGCGGAAGTTTCGGATCTGGCAGATTTCCGCCGGAACTCTCGCGCTGCTGGCGGTGCTGATGATCTTGCATCCGTTCAGTGATCCGCGTCCGGACGGTCGACTTCATGTTGAATTCCTGGATGTCGGACAAGGCGATTCGATCTTTATTACATTTCCCAATGGCGAGACGATGCTCGTCGACGCCGGCGGAAGGATGAATTTCTCGTACGAAAACACCGACGATGGAGCGCCGCCCGAATTTGTGCCGGATACCGCATCGATAGGCGAATTTGTAGTTTCCGAGTTTTTGTGGGAACGCGGCTATTCAAAAATTGACACAATCGTCGCAACACATGCGGACGCGGATCATATGCAGGGCTTGATCGACGTGGCGAAGAATTTTTCGATAAAACGCGCGTGGTTTGGGCGCTTAAATAACGAAGACGAATTGACCGGTAAACTTCGATCGATGCTGGAGCGGCGGAAAATTCCCGTCGAGATCGTGTCGCGCGGGGATAATTTCGAGATCGGCGGCGCGCGGGTCGAAGTTCTTCATCCTCCGCCGGTTGATCATTTCCCGGTATCGCAAAACGATAATTCTGTCGTTATAAAAATAAAATTTGGAAATCGTTCGTTTCTACTGACGGGCGACATTGAGAAAAGCGCGGAGAAATTCTTGTCAGGTTCGGCAGACTTAACAAGCGACGTCGTAAAAGCCGCGCATCACGGCAGCAAAACATCGTCGATCGCGGAATTTATCGATCGGACGAAAGCGAGGTTCGTCGTTTTCCCGGTCGGTCGATCGTCGCCTTTTGGACACCCCAACAAAGAAGTTGTCGAGCGCTGGCGTGCGGCGAACGCGATTCCTCTGATAACGGGCGAACGGGGAACGATCTCATTTTCCACCGA
Organism: Pyrinomonadaceae bacterium; assembly: GCA_026129865.1. Lineage (GTDB taxonomy): Bacteria > Acidobacteriota > Blastocatellia > Pyrinomonadales > Pyrinomonadaceae > JAHCHG01. The sequence goes on along the minus strand of JAHCHG010000019.1, from coordinate 6,203 downwards.
CGGCGTCGATCTTTATTCCAAAACTTATGAAAAATGAGGCTGATTAAAAACGAAAAAGCCCGAAAGATTTTAGTAAATAAAACCTTCGAGCGTTCCTTAAGATTCTTTGATGTCCTTAGTTGTAACCCACAACAGGTTTAAAGTCAAGAACTTTTTTTGACGGAAAATCCTTAAATTTGTTGAACTTACGATTTTTTCAAAATTCACCGGAAGCGCTTTTAGCTCATCTGATCAATGTTTGAAATGACGGAAACCGGTCATTACCATGGCAATGTTATGTTCGTTCGCGGCTGCTATCGACTCGTCGTCGCGAAGCGAGCCCCCGGGCTGAATTATCGCCGAAATGCCAAAATTCGCCGCTTCATCAACATTGTCCCGGAAAGGGAAAAACGCATCCGACGCGAGCGCGGTATTTTTGATATCGAGTTCCGTTCGTTCGGCGCGCATCGCGGCTATCCGCACCGAATCGACTCGATTCATCTGTCCGGCGCCGACGCCGACGGTTTGAAATTCGTTGGCGAAAACGATCGCGTTTGATTTCACATGTTTACAAACCTTCCAGGCTAGCAGCATTGCCCGAAATTCTTCTTCGGTCGGCTGCCGTTCGGAAACTACTTTCAGATCGTTCATCGAAACATTGAACAGATCCTTATCCTGAACAAGCAATCCACCGGATATGGTTCGAATTTCCAGATTCTCTTCCGAATCCGCTTTCGCAACCTTCAGAACTCGAAGATTCTTTTTCGATTTGAAAATTTCCAGCGCGGCTTCGTCAAAGTCAGGCGCAATAACGACCTCTGTGAACACCTTGTTTATTTCAGCTGCAGCTTCGGCATCGACCGTACGGTTACAGGCGACAATGCCGCCGAACGCTGAAACCGGATCTGTCGCGAGCGCGCGTTTGTAAGCTTCGGAAAGGTTCGCGCCCATTCCGACGCCGGAAGGATTAGTATGTTTTATGATCGCGCAGGCGAGTTCGTCGAAATCCGCGACCAGATTCCAGGCGGCTTCGGCGTCGACGTAATTGTTGAACGACATTTCTTTTCCGTGAAGCTGCTCGGCGTTTGCAATGCCGCCCGCTTCGCCGGAACGATAGATTGCCGCTTTTTGATGCGGGTTTTCGCCGTAGCGAAGATCAGCCGATTTCTCGGCAGACAAAGTGATTTCAGACGGAAAACCATCTTCCTGCGCTTCACCTTCGATCATTTCGTCCATTTCAATGAACGCCAGATTTCCGAATGGATTAAAAGGTTCGAGAAAATCGAGTTCCTCTTTTGAAAGCTGTTCGGCAAGATAACCGCTGATCGCGAGATCGTAATAAGAAGTCCGCGTATATGCGAGCGCGGCGAAGAGCTTTCGCGTCTTCAGCGATAAAGATCCGCCCGATTGCCGCATTTCCGAAACTACTTTTTCATAGAGCCGTGAATCGGTAACGACGGCAACATCGCGCCAGTTTTTCGAAGCGGAACGGATCATTGCCGGACCGCCAATGTCGATCTGTTCGACCGCGTCTTCGAGCGAAACGCTTTCATCGGCGACCGTTTCTTCGAACGGGTAAAGGTTTACAACGACAAGATCGATCGGTTTGATCGCATGTTCGTTCATCGACGCAACATGTTCTTCGTTGTCGCGAAGAGCAAGAAAAGCTCCGTGAATTTTCGGATGAAGCGTTTTCACTCGACCGTTCATCATCTCGGGAAATCCTGTTATTTCAGCAACTTCCGTTACATTTAAACCGGCATCGCGAAGCGCTTTCGCGGTTCCGCCCGTCGAGATCAATTCAACTCCAAACTCCGCCAGCGCTCGTGCAAATTCGACGATACCGCTCTTGTCCGAAACGCTTATCAAAGCTCTTTCGATCTTCCTATTTTCTGACATAACCTAAATATTAAAAAAAATTAGCGGTCAAACGAGACCGCTGTAAAATGAGTTTTATGTGATGAATCTACTCAAACCCGTACCCGACCGGGGCAAAACGCAGGCTTGTCCTGAGCAGTTCAAAAAAAGAATCTGCCCAGAAATAAAAGACTTACCAAAAATGCTATCGTATAAACTATTATTTTGATATAGCTCATAAATTTCTTATCCTGAAACTTAAGATTTCCTTTAGATCTGTGATCGGCAAAACGCTATTCTATTGTTCAAAACGTTCTGATGTCAAAGTCGCTTAAATGGTTTTCGGCTTTATTTTTCCTGCTTTCCGCGCTTTCGGGCGTGTCGGCGCAGGATTCGACGCAGCCTGTCGAATTGACGATAAAAGTCGACCCGGACAACCGCGCCCTTACGGTTTCGGCTGATATTTCAAAATCGCAAATGTTGCCGGAAATGCGTGCTTTTTCGATTCAAAGCTCCTATTCGCGATCCGTAAACTCCATTCGTGTCAAAGATTTCCAGGCATTTGACGAAAACGGCAAAGAGATCGCTGCCCGCGAACTGCAGCCGGGCGAATTTCTAATCCGCGGCAAAGCCTCGTCGATCGGATATTCGGTCGATCTAGCCGAGCCGGCGGATATTTCAAAAAAAGCGCACGCTTCCTGGATCGGAGACGCGGTGGGCGTGTTAATGCTTCGCGATCTTTTCCCCGATCTCAAATCTCCGGTGCCGGCAAATGTAAAGCTTCTGCTTCCCGCTAAATGGTCGGTTTCAACATCCGCAAAAAAAGCGCCGCAAGGTTTTTATCGCGTTGAAGATCTCGACAATTCAATTTTCCTAATAGGGAATTCGATCAGATCGCAAACGTCGACCGCCGATGATAGAAAGATTTCGATAACGATCTCGGGCGATTTTTTATTCGACGAAGCTGACGTGCTGGAATTTTCCGGTTCGATTTTGCGAAGTTATCGATCGCTTTTCGGCAGCAGATCGGATAATTCCGAAATTGAGATTGCGATCGTCAAAGTTTCGAATGCCGCGGGACGCTGGGAAGCAGAAACGCGCGGAAATACGGTGCTCATCGTATCCGGCGACATGCAGTTTGAAAAACCTTCGCGCCAGCGGCTTCATGAACAGCTTCGGCACGAACTGCTTCATCTATGGATTCCGAACGATTTAGCGCTCAGCGGCGATTATGCATGGTTTTATGAAGGATTTACGGTTTACCAGGCGCTGAAGATCGGTCTTGCGGAAAACCGCATAAGTTTTGATGATTTTCTTCGAACCATTGCAGATGCGGTCGATCTTACCTCGGACATGCAGCGCGAACCTTTTGTCGGAGCATCAAAACGCCGGTTTTCAGGAGCGAAAGTTTATGCGGAATCACTTCTGATAGCTTTCCTTTGCGACGCGGTGCTGATGGAAAAAACACGCGGCAAGCGATCGGTTGCAGATCTTTTAGCCGCCTTTTACCGCCAGCATAAACGCGGCGCAAATTCTTCCGAAGACGGAAACACCGCTGCGGTCAAACTCTTAACATCCGAACCTGAATTGAAGGCGATTTCCGATTCCTACGTTACCGGTTCCCGGCAGATCGATCTTCGACCGGCGCTCACGGTCTTTGGACTCGTGCAGGTTCGGCGAACTGGAAATACTGAGTTTCTATTAAAGGCAAAGCCGACAAAACGGCAAAAGGATTTATTGGATAAATTGGGATATAATAACTGGCGAAAAGTCAGGAAAGATCGAAAATGAATTTTAGATTGAAACTATCACGGGTCGCATTGACCGGCGCGCTTGCGGGCGCGGCATTTTTATTTGGCGGCTGTTCGATGCTCGACTCGGCAGTCGAAAACTTTACGTCGGTCGTTGGAATGAACGACACGGCAACGGTTACGGCTAACACCGCGCAGATACGAAGTTCCTATGCGGTCGTTGCGGCAGATCTGCTCGAGGTCAAGCGCGGCGACAGACTTGACGTTCTCGACCAGGTCGAATTTGAAAAAGTGCTCTGGTACCGCGTCCGAGCGCATGACGAAGACAAAACCGAAGGCTGGATCGAAGCGCAAAACCTGATCACGAGCGAGCTTTTGGAAAAATCGCGCGAGATAGCTGAACAGGACAAAGAGCTTCCGGCGCAGGCGACCGGGCAGCTTCGCGCGGCTTCAAATTTGCGATTGTCTCCTGAGATCAGCGAATCGAACCTGATCTACCGGCTCGATAACGGCTCGCCGTTTGAGATCATCGATTGGGAATACGTACCGAAAGATCAGAATATTTCCGGCGACGATTCTTCGACGCCGCAGCCGGCAAAGGAAAAAGATCCGGCGATCGAAGCTGCCAAGGACAAAGCCGAGCCTGAAAAATTAGAAGAAAAATACGATATTTGGTATCGCGTCCGGCTTGATCCGTCGGTGTCGCCGGCGCCGTCGGGATGGCTTTTCGGTCGCCAGGTCGAGCTGCAGGTCCCTAGCGATATAGTCTTTTATCAGAGCAATACCAAGAAATTCGTTACATGGCAGCGGCTGGACAGCGTTGCTTCGGACAACGTTCCGATGACCGGTTCGAACATAAAGATATCGCGTCCCGGCAGCTGGGTAATTCTTTCCCGAACCAACGAAGTAAAAGCGCGCGACGGCGTCGAGCCTGATTTCGACGGCATCTTGTTCCTCGGTTACGACAAGATCCGGCAGGAACATTATACGATCCGGAGAATCGAAGGCGTTTGGGGACTTCTTCCGCTAAAAGTGGTCGGCTCGGGCGACAGCCGGACGGTTTCTATTCAGTTGATGAATCAGGACGGCAAAATGGAAGAAAAGATATTCCCCGTAGCGAAAAGCGGCGCGGGACTCAAAGTTACCGTTCCGGAAGGAATTTATACGGAAGGAAAGAAATGATGAACGACGCGGCTGGGTTTGACGATAATTTCGATCCTGAAAACGGCGAACCGTTTGAGATCGAGATAACGGACACGATAGATCTGCATTCGTTTGCCCCGAGCGACGTCCGGTCGGTCGTGGAAAGTTATCTGGAAGAAGCACGGAAAAAGAATTTCCGCATCGTTAAGATCATTCACGGCAAAGGGATCGGAGTTCAGCGCGAGATAGTGAGAAGCGTTTTGGACAAAACGGAGTTTGTTGAAAAATATAAGAACGGCGCTGAATTTTCAGGCAATTGGGGAGCGACGATAGTAACGCTGAAAGCTTAGATCAGCGGTCTTCGATGACATCGACCCAAATTTCATCGCATTCCAGAATATTGTCGTTATAAATTGCCTGCAGTCTTGTCCGTTTGTCTTCTATTTCCGCTTCGGCGTCTTCGAGCCGCGCCTGAAGAACCTTGTTTCGCCGCTCGAGCAGGGAAATTCGTTTTTTCCTTTCGCGCTCTATTCTTTCGAGATAGATCATATAGAAAAACTGGAGTCCGGCGACTCCTGCAAGCGCGAGGCACAAACAAATTAAGACATACAGCATCGAAATTTTCTCCGGGTTAAACTTTCTAAAGATTATAACGCCGCCGCCGGTAAAGGGAAAGATTTTTGGGAGATATTAGATTTGTTTGAATAATAAGCGCGGCTGCTTTTTATTTGACCGGCACGTTTTTAATACCGAATGCGAAACCTGAAATCTTTTGACGATTGAGAGTTTCGGTAATTACGGCTCAGGAAAACTTGGATTTTTAAGAAAATGACAAACGATAATTTAAATTTGATCTACACGCTATTGTGCGACGACGTCCGCCTGGAAATGGGAAACAAGATCTCTCTGATGGGAGTTTTCCAGAACATAATGGTTGAAAAACTGCCGGTTTCATTGATCAAATTTGCCGTGGTAAACCATTGGCGCGGCGAGGGAAATCATCAAACCGAAGTCCGCATAATGTCGCCCGACCGCGAAAAGCTTGTCGTTACATCGCAGCCGACCGGAATCCAGCTCGCGCCCGGCGGTTTTACCGATAACGTCAGCTTTTTCGTCAACGTTGTCTTCCCCCAAGCCGGAACTTACTGGGTTCAAACAATCGCGAACAAAAACCTCTTGGAAGAATTTCCCCTCATCGTAACCGACGCCCTAAACGCCCAAAACGGCACCCCGCCCGAAGAGATCTCAGAACGGGTTAATTGATCTGGAATAACTGCAATTTCCGGATAGAAAGAGATTTAGATTTCTCACTTAAATCAATGTTGAAAATCGCTTTGACCCCAAAGAGATTTGCAATCTGCGAGTGATCACGAATCAGTTTGGAGAAGTAACATCGCGGCGTGACTTTCTTTCGTTCGGCGAGGAATTGATGTTCAATGTCGGCGCGCGGAGCAGCTCTTTGAAATACGGCGT
>JAHCHG010000018.1 GCA_026129865.1 Pyrinomonadaceae bacterium | reverse complement strand
AATCAATTCTCGGATGCGTATTATTGCTAAGCCAATTTTCTAAATCTTGGTTCTTAGACTTTGTCAGTTTTGGCTTAAAGTTTGTTCCAGTTGTTATGTGAGTCGCATCTTCTATTCCCCAAACCAAGAATCCTGCAGGTTGTCTCAGCAATGCAGAGGAGTTTGATAAGGCAGAAATATATTCTCCAATTTCGTTTGGGTCAGAGTTATTAACCTTGAATTCAATCCATTCAGTTTCAGCAGGTAAACGTTTGAGGGAATGAATTAATTGAGTAAATCTGATTGCATCCATAATCAAAAATTCAAAATCAATTCACCGTCTTTTTCCTCGACCAAAACGCTTCCGCCGTCGGTTAATTCACCGAAAAGAATTTCCTGCGCGAGCGGTTGTTTGATCTTGTCGTGAATCAGACGCTGCATCGGACGTGCGCCGTATTTTGAATCGAAACCGTTTTTAGCGAGCCATTCTCTTGCCGCGTCGGACAACCGGACAAGAACGCGTTTTTCGGCTAATTGACCGTTTAATTCTTTCAAAAATTTATCGACGATCAGTTTGATGACTTCGATGTCGAGTGGTTTGAAAGCCACGCGAGCGTCGAGGCGGTTTAAAAATTCCGGCGTAAATGTGCGTTCAATCGCGCCTTTTGCCGACCCTTTGGTCGACGCCTCGTTTTGAAAACCGATTCCGCCGGAAGACAATTCACGCGCTCCTGCGTTGGTCGTTAAGATCAAGATCACGTTGCGAAAATCGGCTTTTTTGCCGTTGTTGTCCGTCAAAGTCGCTGAGTCCATCACCTGCAAAAGCAAATTAAAAAGATTCGGATGCGCTTTTTCAATTTCGTCCAAAACTAAAACGGCGTGCGGCGTTCGCATGATCGCTTCGGTCAAAAGACCGCCTTGATCGTAGCCGACGTATCCGGGCGGCGCGCCGATAAGGCGCGAAACCGTGTGCGCTTCGGCGTATTCGCTCATATCGTAGCGCATAAACTCGATGCCTAAGTTTTCCGCAAGCTGTTTGGAAAGTTCAGTTTTCCCGACTCCGGTCGGACCGCTAAAAAGAAATGAACCGACGGGTTTTGTTTCGTGTCCCAAACCTGCACGCGAAATCTGAATCGCGTCAACGACCTTATTTATCGCTTCGTCTTGACCGAAAATTACTTCTCCTAAATCCTGCCGCAGGGTTTTTAACTGGTCTTTTTCGTCAGCGACAACCGTTTTCGGCGGAATTTTCGCCATTCGCGCGATCGTGTTTTCGACCATTTGTACCGAGATCAGATTCGGTCGGTCTTCTTCTTTTAACAACTTTACGCCGGCACCGACCTCGTCGATCACATCGATCGCTTTATCCGGCAAAAATCGGTCGTTGATGTATTTTCCGGCAAGTTCCGCAGCACTTTTCAGTGATTCGTCCGTATACCGCACACGGTGGTGGTCTTCGTAAAATCGTTTCAAACCCTTTAATATTTCGTAAGTTTCGTTGATCGTCGGCTCACCGATCTCGATCTTTTGAAATCTTCGCGCCAGCGCCCGGTCGCGTTCAAAAGCTGCTTTATATTCCGCAAACGTCGTCGAACCGATACAGCGAAGTTCCCCGGCTGCGAGTGCGGGTTTCAAGATGTTCGAAGCGTCCATCGCGCCGCCGGAGACAGATCCGGCACCGACGATGGTGTGAATTTCGTCGATAAAAAGGATCGAATTTTCGTGTTTTTTGAGATCTTGAATTATCGACTTAAAACGCTGTTCAAAATCGCCGCGGTAACGCGTTCCTGCTAAAACCGCACCCATATCGAGCGCAAATACCTTCGCATCTTTTAGAACATCGGGAACATTTCCTTCGCTGATCTTCAGCGCAAGTCCTTCTGCAAGAGCGGTTTTACCGACGCCCGGTTCGCCGACGTAAAGAGGATTGTTCTTTTTGCGGCGGCAGAGAACCTGAATAGTCCGCTCGATCTCCGCTTCGCGTCCGATGATCGGATCGATGCCGCCTTTTCGCGCACGTTCGACGAGTTCGTCCGTAAAGGATTCGAGCGGTTTCGGCTTTCGGACGGCGCGTTCTTCCGCAAAGTCCTCATCGTCATCCCCGAATCCGTCGAAGATCGGATCCCCGCCATCGATCTTTGAAATTCCGTGAGCGATGTAGTTTAAAACGTCGATCCGTTTTACATCCTGCTGCGACAAAGCGTACACCGCGTACGATTGATCTGCCTGAAACATTGCAGCCAGGATATTTCCGCCGTCAACCCGCTGCTGACCGCTGCCTTCAGCCTGCAGCATCGCATATTGAATTATGCTCTGAAACGTCGATGTCAGTTCCGGCATTTGCGAAGCGCCTTCGGGAAGCTTTTCCATCACATCTTCAAAATAATCTTCCAGAAGTTTGCCTATCGCGTCGAGGTCCGCGGCGCAATTGAACAAAATGTCGCGCGCGGCACTGTCGTCCAGCAGCGCATAAAGCAGATGTTCGAGCGTTACAAACTCGTGGCGCCGTTTGAAAGCTTCATCAACCGCGAGGCTCAGGGTTTCTTCTAATTCTTTTGTCAGCATAAAAATTTAAAGATCGAAATTAGCGGCAAAATCGCCGAATTTCATAACAGAGATTCAAATATTTACTTCAGTTCTGCATCGACTTTTTCTTTTAACCATCGATTGATCAAGGATTCGGGCGAGACACCTCTTTTGACAGCGATCTCGTTCAATTTTGGTGAAATTTTTGAATCCAGCGCGAAATAATATGTTTGCGAATCAATCGCATTCTCAAATTCAGCGTCTTTCGTCTCGTCCCAGAAATCGGCAAGGTCATTTGTGTCCCAAAATTCGCCGATTTTCGAGTAAGAATCTTGCTTTGAAATCGAAGTCTTATTTTTTGTCATATTTTCTTCTTTCACCCGGCGTCATATCCCGCGCCGATAAAACTAGCGCTCGATGGTCGCGCTTGTAAACGAAAAAGCAAATCAAAAATCTTCCGCTGTCTGTTTTTCCGAGCGCAGCGTAAACATTTTCGTCCTTTCGATGCCCTTTTTCAATAAATCTAAACCGCGGTGTTGAATTAAACAATTCAATCACTTCACTGGTCTTCACAGAATGCTTTCGCTCGAGTTTATAAACTATTTCTTCGAGCCAGATCATTCCCTTGATCTTCATTCTATTCTTCCTCGACGGTGCAGAGAAACGGAAATTCGTGGGCGCGCGCCATGTTCATCGCTTTTTCGGCTTTCATCGTCGCTATCTCGTATGGATAAATTCCCGCAACACCGACGCCTTCGTTATGAACTTTGAACATTATTGAAAACGATTCCGCTTCGGAACGCATAAACACTGTGTTCAGAACATAAACGACAAATTCCATAGTGGTGAAATCGTCGTTGTGCAGCAAAACTTTAAAAAGCTTCGGTTTGTCCAGCTTTTCTTTCGTCTCCGTCAAAACGGCGGAATCATGTTCGCTGTCCGGAAAATTCGGCATAATTTAATAGTGCCACAGAGCAAGCAGAGGTTAAAAGTGGAAAAGGTTAAAGGTGAAAAAGTGTAAGAAATATCACGCAGATTTTCGCAGATGCAGCGGATTGACGCGGATTTCTTAAAGAAATTAGATCTGCGAAAATCCGCTTCATCCATTTTTATCCGCCTGCTATTTCTCTAAATCTTGGCGACTTCAAAATAAGTTTTGATCGCGCTGTATTTTCCGCTGTTCTCTAAAATATCAAAGGCTTTCTCAAAATTTTCCAAACCTTCGATCTTGTGCGTCATCATTTTCGCAAGCCAGCCGGTATACATCGCTTCGGCGAGCGCGATGTCGTTGACGCCCATTTCAAAATGTTCACGGTTAGCGTTAACGGTTCCGACCATTGCGCGGTTTCCCAAGACAAATTCCTGATTGATTTTGTCCGATTCAACGCCGTCGGTTTTGCGCGTTCCGCCCGTCACCGAAGCTAAAATCAAGATTCCGTTTTCGTTCAAAGATTCCATCGCTTCGAAAATGATCGGCGAGTAACCCGTGCATTCAAAGATCAGATCGTATTCACCGTATTTTTCGACCGAATCTTTGACTGAAAGCTGTTTCGTCGAATCATAAGTTGCGCCGATCTCTTTGCAAAGATCGGCATTTAAATAACCTTTCGGTTCCTGCAGACCAAAGCCGTGAACCTCAAAACCGCGCAGACGGAGAGCCAAAACTGTCAAAAGCCCGACGTTTCCAGTTCCCAGAACCGCGGCGGTTTTCGGCTGCCAGATGTCTAATCTTTTTTGAATGTCTTCGGCTTGTTTCAAACCTTTTTCGATGATCGAAAGAGGTTCGAGCATGACCGCGACTTCCGATATTTTTGGCGGAATTTTAATGAGGAAATCTTCACTTTCGACATAAAATTCCGCCATATAACCGTGCAGACGCGAAATTCCGCGTTCCCAATATTCCGAATCGGTCGTAAAATCCTGCTGCCCGATCGTGTCGTAAATGCTGTGTCCGAAAGGTCTGCGGACAGTTGCGACAACGAAATCGCCTTTTGCCAAATCTTTAACATTTTCGCCGATTTCGACGACGCGCCCGAAATTTTCGTGTCCGAGAACAAGAAAATCAAAGCCTTCCGGCGCGACTCCGTATTCGCCGGCGTTGATTTCGCGGTCAGTTCCGCACGCGCCGACGCGCAAAACTTCGACCAGAACCCCTTTGCCGCCCTTGACGTCGGAAACTTTCGGTTTGTTCATCTCGACCAGATGTGCGCTGTTTTTCGTTTTCGGTTTTACTGCGATCGCTTTCATAAATTTCTATTACTGAGTAATTTAGTTTGGTTGATCTCTAACACTTTTTAATCCATCGATACTTATTCGTTCGTAACGATTAAGATAGTCTTGATTTTCATCAATGATGGCGAGAAATTGATAAATCGTTTCCATTTGTTCGATAGAAAAATACTGAAACCTTTCTTTCCAATATTCAAAACTTCCTTTTAGGTCTTTCTTGCTTGGATTAAGCGCATATATCGTAAATTCCAACACGAAATTATTATTAAAATTTTCTAATGAATAAATTAAATATGAGGGAAGAAAATAATGGAACGCTTCCGCCGAAAACAAAGGCAATTGATCGTAATTTTTTTCAATAATCTTTCGGTCAATATTTTTCCAATTTTTGTTCGCAAAAGTTTTTCTCAAATCCTGACATTCCGCACAATCGTGCGGAGCTAAATTTCCTTTAGGATACTGAACATCCATAAATGCTTCTGTAATACTGCGTCGCAACAAGTTCAATTTGTCTTTAAGATTCATATTTCTCCGAAAAAATTCGTAAAAACATCTTTACATTCTCAAACGTTTCGATCTTATCGAACTTTTTTTTACTTACCCCATATCTGAAAATTCCTTTGTAATTCGTAATTCTATTCACAAACTTCCCGGAAGCTGGATTTATTTATCCGTTTTTTTGCGAATAGCTAACTTGTGTTAGCTCAACACTTAGAAGAATAATTTTATTCTATTCGCAAAATTCTATTAACAAAAATGCTTTTTTAATCATTTTTTGTCCATAGATATTTCCGATGTCTTTTTTCTCCTTCCGTTTTGATTTCATTGTTTTCGACCATTCTTTTAAGTTCGTATTGCACTTTTCTTCTAGGAATTTCTGTTCCGATACGTTGATGAATATCGCTGATTCCGGCGACTTTATAAATTTCCAAATCCCGCAAAATCAGTTCTCTCAAACGATGATTTTCAATTGTCTTTAGTGTTGTTTTCCCTTTGAAATTAAACGATCGAAGCATTTCAGGTTTTACCAAATACTCTTTTCCTTTAGTTTTTCCTTTGGTCTTGACAAGTCCTAAGGAAACGCGCAAAAAGTAACGCCCGTCAGAAGTTCCGGCAATACTTTAAGCATTTCGCATTATTCTTAGTTCGATATATTCGCCGCCGTTCGAAGCAATAATTTTTTGCGGAACTGTCGTTACATTCAAAGTCAGGTGAGAAATTCTTTGCGGAAGTTTTTCGAGCCATTCGTTTTTGATCTTTTGATCTTCAGGGGGCAAATCCGAATCATCTTCGATTCCAATAAGCACCCTTCCGCCTTGAGCGTTCGCAAATGCAACACAGTCTTTAGCGAGCGCTACATATTCGCCATTTTTAAGAACTCTTAACGATTTTTTATCTAAAAGCTGTCCTTCTAAACTCATTATCAACTAACTTTTTCTTCGGGATATCTATCAGTGAGAATGTGCTTTAATGTCTAGAAATTAATTTTATCTTGTAAATTACTCAACCTCATTTTTATCAGGCGAAAAGCGGAAATTGATGGTTGTCTGTAAATCTAAACTGTCCTCAAAGTCTCCATATTTCCCTAATTGCTGCAGGATTTTGCCCATTAATCCCGTCCAGCCTGTTTGATGACTCGCGCCTAAACCGCAACCATGATCGCCGTGGAAATATTCGTAAAAAAGAATGTGATCGCGCCAATGTTCGTCCTTTTGAAGCTTTTCGATTTTACCGAAAACCGCGCGATTTCCGTCTTCGTCTCTCAAGAAGATCTTTGTTAAACGCTTTTCCAATTCCTGCGAAACTTCCCAAAGCGTCAGTTTGTTGCCTGAATCAGTCGGAAACTCTACTTTGAAATCAGGACCAAAGTAATAATCGAATTTCTGCAGCGATTCGATTATTAAATAGTTCATCGGAAACCAGATCGGACCGCGCCAGTTCGAGTTTCCGCCAAACATTCCCGAACGCGATTCCCCCGGTTCGTATTCGACCGTGTGGCTTGTCCCGTCCATTTCTAAACTATATGGATTCTCCTTGTGATAGCGCGAAAGTGAACGAATGCCGTATTCGGACAAAAATTCGTCCTCCGAAAGCATGGTCGATAAAACGCGCCGCAAACGCTCGGGGTTTATGATCGAAAGCAGGCGGCGCCGATTTCTTCCTTCCGCCTGCAAACACGCTATGTCGTCGATCAACTCGGGACGGTTTTCAATAAACCAATCGGTTCGCTGCTTAAATTCCGGAAGCGCATCGAGCCATTCTTCTTCAAGTGTTTCGACCGCAAACAGCGGGATCAGCCCGACCATCGACCGAAGCCGAAGCGGAATATTTCTTCGGTTATTCAGATGCAGCACGTCATAATAAAATCCGTCTTCTTCGTTCCACAGTTCCGTCGAATCCGCGCCGAGATTATTCATCGCGTCCGAAATATAAACGAAATGCTCAAAAAACTTGCTCGCGACGTCTTCGTACGCTTTGTCCTTTTGCGCGAGCGTCAGAGCGATGGCAAGCATGTTCAAACAATACATTGCCATCCAGCTTGTCCCGTCGGATTGTTCGAGCCGACCGCCTGTCGGCAGTTCCTTACTGCGGTCGAAAACGCCGATATTGTCGAGTCCTAAAAATCCGCCTTCAAAAACGTTATTGCCTTCGATATCTTTGCGGTTCACCCACCACGTAAAATTTAAGAGCAGCTTGTGAAAGATCTTTTCCAGGAACATGTGATCGGCTTTTCCGGTTCGTTTGGCTTCGATCTGATAAACGCGCAGCGCAGCCCAGGCGTGAACCGGCGGATTTACATCCGAAAACGCCCATTCGTAAGCGGGAATCTGTCCGTTTGGATGCATATACCATTCGCGAAGCAAAAGGATCAGCTGGCGTTTCGCAAAATCGGGATCGATCATCGCAATGGGAATGCAGTGAAATGCAAGATCCCAGGCGGCATACCACGGATATTCCCATTTATCGGGCATCGAAATAACGTCGTCGTTGTAAAGATGTTTCCACTCGCTGTTTCTGCCTTTCAAACGCTCGGCGGGCGGCGGCGGAAAGGCAGGATCGCCTTCGAGCCATGATTTAACGACGTAATGATAGAACTGCTTCGACCAGAGCATTCCTGCAAGCGATTGACGCATTACTTTTTGCGCGTCATCGCTCAAATTGCCGGGAATTATACCTGAATAAAATTCGTCTGCTTCTGTGATTCTTTCTTCAAAGACCTTTTCGCAATCGTGCGTAAAGTTATCGTATGAAATATCGGCGATGGGACGCTGAGGCACGGAGCTGTTCTTCTTTTTCTCACTCTGCGTCTCTGCATCTTTGCGGTCGGAAATTTTGCTAAGGCGCAGATAGATCGTTTCGCTTTTACCGCTTTCGATCTCAAAATAATAAAGCGCGGCGGCTTTCGTGCCCTTATTCGCCGGGTTTACAACGTCTTTTTTGCCTTCCACCAGAAAAGCGTTGATCCCGTCTTTCACAAATTCAGCTTCGTTTTGTGCGCCGTAGATTTTTTGAAAATTTGAGTCGTTCCCGGTAAAAAGCAGTTGATCCGAACCGGCGCAGATCAATTGAAACTCGCCGCGTTTCTCTTCCGATAAATAAATTGCTGCAAGATCTTCATCGGAAATTTCTATCTTTTCGAGCGAAGGTTTGTTGAATTCCTCGTACCAGGACCATCGGTTGCGGAACCAAACAGTCGGTAAAATATGGAGCGGCGCCTTTTGCGGACCGCGATTTACTGCCGTGATCCTGATGCAGATATCTTCGGCGTCCGCCTTGGCATATTCAATGAAAATGTCAAAATACCGGTCGTCGTCGAAAATTCCGGTATCGATCAATTCATATTCGGCATCGCGTTTAGCGCGCCGGTCATTTTCATTCTTTAATTGTTCATATGGAAACGCATTTTGCGGATATTTGTAGAGAAACTTCATATAGGAATGCGTCGGCGTATTGTCCAGATAGAAGTAATATTCCTTGACGTCCTCGCCGTGATTTCCCTGATTGCCGGTTAAACCGAAAAAGCGTTCTTTGATGAAAGGATCGTTGCCGTTCCAGAATGCCGGGGCGAAACAAATACGCTGTTTGCGGTCGCAAAGCCCAGCAATTCCGTCTTCGTTCCAACGATATGCTTTGTGCAGGGCATGATCGAACGGAAAATATTCCCACGCCGATCCGTCCGCCGAATAATCTTCGCGAACTGTTCCCCAGGCGCGTTCGCTGACATAACAGCCCCAGCGCTTCCAATTTTTTCGATCGTCGATGTCTTCGTTCAGGCGCTTTTGTTCGGCGTTCAAATCAAATTTCCTCCAAATGGTTTTTTCTATCTTGGGCAAGATCGCGCCGAAATGCAACAAATTTAAAAACTAGACTGAAAATGGAATATTTGATAGATTCACAGACAAGTTTCGAACAAATTCCGAGCCGCCGAATTTAGTTAAAACATCGAAAAATAAGCGAGCTTGCTGAAAGTCGGTTCTTATTGAAACTTTGTAATTTTCAATAACAAGATGAATAAAAACACACTTTCGACAAAAGAAAGTTCGCTCGGGATTGTCTTTGGCAAACCGTCGGAAAAAGCGTTTTCGCGCGCGAAGCGCCGCTTTCCCGAAGAACGTTATGTCGAAATGTTCAGCGACGTTTCGCGGAAGCTTGACGACGGATTGTCGAAGGCTGCGGAAAAGATCCTCGAAAACACGCTTTCCAATTTTTCGCACTCGCCAAACAACGAAGCGAAGTTAAACAAATTACTTTCATACACATACGAAACTCAGGGAAACTATGCGAGATCGTTAGAAACGATCGAAAAGTATGACGATGAAGAAATACTTTCGCTTCTCGAACCGGACGTAGCGACCTCGGTGATCACGCAGCTTGCGATCGCATATAACAATTCGCAGGATTATCCGAAGGCGGTTGCGCTGTTAAATTACGCGCTCGAGGGCGCAAAATCCGCCGATCTGACCGGAAATTTCGGTGAGATATATGTTGCGCTGACACGTGTTTATCGGAAGCTAAATGAAAATCCGATCGCGCGTGATTATGCCGAACATGCGCTGAACGCGTACCGTGAAGCGGGCGATTGGCACGGAATGGCGAACGCGTATCACATGATCGCGATGACGTACCATCAGGAAGGGAACAGCGAAAAATCGGTCGAATTTTTCGAACAGGCGATCCAACTTATCGGTTCGCGAAGCGCTCCGTTCCTTCTTGGAAAACTTTATTCTGATCTTTCCGGTGCTTACTGGTTTTTGCGAAAACCGCAGGACGGCATCGCATGTCTCGAAAAGTCGATCAATTTTTTTCGCCAGACCGAACACAAAGTCCAATCAATAGCGGCACTTAACAATCTCGGAATTAATCTGATGCTTCTCGGCGATTGGCGGCGCGCGGAGGAAGCGATAACGCAGGCGCTCGATATGGCGATCGAGGTCGATCATGCGCATGTTGCGGGAATTCTGGATTCGCTCGGCGAGATAAAATTGCTCCGCGGGCAGCTGTCAGACGCTCAGGAACTACTCGAACGCGGCGTAAAAGTTGCGCAGGAACGAAAAAAAGAATGGTACGCGATTCAGGCGATGCGCAATCTTGCGCGCTGTTTTCTGGCGCAGGGCAGATACGATCGGGCGGAAGAAACGGCGCTTGAAGCGATAGAGATCTGCAGCCGTATCGGCGAATCGCAGATCGCAGATATGGCAAAGCTCGTTTTGGCAGAGGTTTACCTTGAGCAGGATCGGCTGTCCGAATGCGAAACGGAGTTGACAGCGATCGAAAACGAAGATCCGACGACCGACTTTTTTGTGCTCGGAAACATTCAGCGAATCCGCGGGCGACTGGCGCTGAGCGTGAAAGACGCGGAGATCGCGCTCTATCATTTCAACCGCAGTTTAACCATCTTTGAAACGGCTGAAGACCTTTATCATACGGCGCTTGCACAGTTTTATATCGGATCGACGATCGGAATGTCCGACCCGAAAAAGGCGAAGGGAAGTTTGTTGTCCGCCGCCGATATTTTTGGTCGATTAGGCGTGAAACCGCTGCTTGATAAAACAGTTGCCGAGATCGAATCGGTCGGAAAAGAGAAAATTGCTCCGTCGGAAAATGTGAAGCGTGCTGCGTCTGCCGTTTCGCAGCTGCTCATGCTTCGTCTTGCCGAAGCGACCGCTTCGCGCGAGCTTTTGTTCCGCGAGCTGGTTGCCGTTCTGCAGCAGGAAAGCAAAGCGAAAAATATAATGATCGCGGAATTTAACGAGGAAAAGCGCCTTTTTCCCTTTATTACAAACGGCTACACTCCGCAGGAAAGTATGGAACTCGCCGCGAAATATCAGGCTGCGATGGAGTCGAACGATTCCGAGAGCTTTTGCAAAACAAAAAATATCCGCGCATTCAGTTTGCGCGCGCCGAGTGCCGGTCCGGCTGTTCTGATAATTTCGCCGATGTCCGGCGCCGTCTTGAATGACGATTCATCGATTCAGCCGCTTTTGCGCGTCGTCGAACTAGGAATGGACGTGTGTGCGCTTCGCGAACGCGACAAAAATCAGCATACCGAACTTGAATCGAGCCCGTTCACTTCGAACAGTTTAATGCCCGGATTTATTCATTCTTCACCGGCAATGTCGGCGCTTGTCGAAGAAGTTTATAAAATTCGCTCCTCCGACGTTACGGTTCTGGTAACCGGTGAATCGGGAACCGGTAAAGAACTGGTTTCGCGCGCAATTCACACAATATCGAGCCGAAAAGATAAGGTTTTCATTCCCTTCAACTGCACGGCTGTTCCGAAAGAATTAGCCGAAGGTCATCTTTTTGGTTATACAAAAGGCGCTTTTACCGGTGCGGTCAACGAATCGAAAGGAATGATCCGCGCGGCAGACGGCGGCACCCTGTTTCTGGATGAAGTCGGCGATCTTCCGCTCGACGTTCAGCCGAAGCTGCTTCGTTTCCTGCAGGAAGGCGAGGTTCAGCCGCTCGGTGAAAAAAGCCCGATAAAGGTCGATGTAAGAATAATCGCAGCGACGAACATGCCGCTGGAAGAAAAGGTCGCCGACGGAAGTTTCCGCGAGGATCTTTACTACCGTTTGAACGTTATCCGCCTGCGTGTTCCGCCGCTGCGCGAAAGGCGTTCGGAAATTCCGCCGATCATCAGTTATTACATCAATCAATATTCGGCACGGTTCGGCAAGCGAAATATTTCCATAACGCCGCAAACAATCGACCTGTTAATGGTTTGCGAATGGGAAGGGAATGTTCGGCAGCTTTGCAATGAGATCCAGCGGATCGTTGCACGCGCGGAGGACGGCGAAACGATAACACCGGCGCATCTTTCCGAAGAATTGAAACGAAGTGCAAATCCGATCCATTCGGTGGCGGGCGGCAATGTCAAGACGATCGCGTCATACGATAAAACTTATTCGTCCTTTAATATTGCGGCTAACAGCGGAACGATCGAAGAAGCGGTTTCCGAACTGGAAACGCAGATGATAAAAGATTCGCTTGCGAGGCATAACTGGAACATATCGCAAACTGCTCGCGAACTTGGGCTTACGCGCCGCGGACTTTATTTAAAGCTCGAACGTTACGGAATAGAACGCGCCGCCTGATCGACCTTCATTTTCGCGGCAAAAACTCCAAACCCCATCAGCATGTAAAATACGAGCGCGACCTCGCCGTCGCCGAGATTGTAATGAACAAGGCTGCTCGTGAAAAATCCGACCGCTGCTCCGAAACATCCCAAAATAATTCCGCGCTGCCAGTTTAGCCGGGAAAGATGAAAACTTCGCGGAAAATCAATCGGATCAACAGTTTCCGTCCGCTTTCGAAGCTCTTTCCAAGCCCGCCACAGAGTCATCAGATATACTCCGGCGATGGCAATCCAAATGAACAGCGCGAACAGACCGCGTTCGGCAAGCAGTTGGATCGGTGTTGAATGAAAATGTCCGA
Organism: Pyrinomonadaceae bacterium; assembly: GCA_026129865.1. Taxonomy (GTDB): domain Bacteria; phylum Acidobacteriota; class Blastocatellia; order Pyrinomonadales; family Pyrinomonadaceae; genus JAHCHG01. Next base: position 26,624 of record JAHCHG010000018.1, on the reverse strand, counting down.
CCGGCAATTTTCCATTGTCAAAAAGCCCCCATTTCCGGACGAAATCCTTCTTCGTGTTCATATCCATTCCAACGCCGAGAAAGAAATGTTTCGGATTGTCGAGCCAGAGATCGACACCTTCGCGATAAACCTGAACGCGGTACGAGATCGACGTGTCGGAACTGTCAAAAAAACCGACCTCGCGGCTTTGCTGCAGAAAATAAAGACCGATCAGCGCTACAGGAACTGCAGATAAAAGCATCGCAACGATCAGCTTTTTGTTGCCGTTTAGGATCACGATCGACGCCGCCGAAACGAGAAATGCCAGCTGCGACGCCCGCGTCACCGTTAACAAAAGAGCGAAAGACATCGCAGCCAAACAAAATAAAAGCAGCGGAGAAAACGGCAGGAAGCTTAATTTCTTGAAGTTTGAACCTGAAAGACCGGCGATAAACAGCCCCAGCACAAACGAAATTATCAGCTGCAAGACTTCGGCATACGTTACGTAATGATTAAAGAATCCTTGCGAACGCCAGTTTCGGCTCTTTTTCCAACTGTTTATTCCAAGCTGTTCAAGCGCTGTTCCTTCGAGAAGATCGGACCGTTTAACTTTTACCGTGAAGTAAAAATCCGGTCGGTAAAATTCGACCGAGCTTTCCTCAGCCGATTTCAGCTTTTGAAGAACGTCTTCCGGCGTTTTCACTTTTTCGCCGTTAACGCGCAGAAGTGTGTCGCCTTCCCACAGCAATGCCTTCTTCAAAGGGCTGCTTTCTCTGATGCCGTGAATCTCAACTCCGCGTCCGATGATGCGCTCGACCGGCGTCCAGAGAACGTTGACCATTGTCGAGAGGATCAGCGCTAACGCGAGGAACCGGAGCGAGCGGAAACTTCGTAGATTATTGACGACAAAGAAAAAAACAAAGAAAAGCGTAACTCCGCGAAGCTTGCTCGCCGACACTGCAAGGTCATACGAGAAAACGACCGTGATGACGCTCCATATAAAAAAAAGCAGAAAGAGCCAGTTTAAGGGCGTTCCGACAAGTCTTCTCTTCGGAGAAGCAAAAAGACGAAAAAATGAAGCGACGATGCCCAAAAGGAAAGTTCCCTGCGAAGCAGCGATCGAGTGCGGCGCCGAAACGATCATCAAGATCAGACAAACAAATGCCGTCCGGTCGAGAACCCGCGCGGTCAAACTGCCTTCCGAAATACCCGCGATCGCATCAAATCTTTCAATTAATTCTTGCATCTTAAGAGATCGCTTGGCGAAGCGCGCCGCGACCGGAAAAGTTTCGCACATTGCGCCGGTGCGGGCAACGATCCTCAAATTTGAACTTGAACGATGCGCCGGTAGGTTGATTTTGACAATCCGCCTAAAATCCAAGTAGTCTTGCCTTTTATGAATTTCGCCACCGCGAATTTACCGGACGATTTCGACGAATTCGTCGAAGACCTGCTCGCCAAGATCGATTCGGTCGAAGGTTATCTTGCTCCGAATGAGATCCGCTTTCTTGCGCTTCTCGGGGCGGTTAAAACCGCGCCCGGGGAAATTTTGGAGATCGGAAGCTTTAAGGGAAAATCGACGATCATCCTTGCGAAAGCCGCGGCGCTGCAGGGAAATGCGACGGTTCACGCGGTCGATCCGATGATCGCGCCGTCGGAAACCGATCCCGATCTCGGCGATGATCAATCGTCTTTTCCCGATTTCGAGCGGAACATAACTGAACACGGAGTTTCTGAAAGGATTCGGCTGCATCAAAAATTTTCACACGAATTAGCCGAGAATTGGGAACTTCCGATTCGGCTTTTATGGATCGACGGCGACCACACTTACGAAGGAACCAAGCGCGATTTCGAAGGCTTTGCAGATCATCTTTCGGACGGCGCGATCGTCGCGATCCATGACGTTCTGCATGAATTCGAAGGCGGCGTGCGTGTTTTTATAGAAAACATTTTGCTTTCGCCAAATTTCGGTGCGTGCGGATTTGTCGGATCGATCGCCTGGGCGCAATTTCATAAAGACCCGGGCGTCGGAAAGCGGTTTCGCGATCAAAAACTTATGCTTTACAAACGTTTAAGCCGCTTGGTACCGTTTTTGGTCTTTCACGAACCGCTCACCGGAATGGCGAAAAAGCGGTACAAGCTGTATCGTTCACGAATCCCGCGCGCCGCGGTTAAACCGGCAGAATGGATAGGCTGTGTGGAGAAAAAATAATGCTGACAACAGACAGAAGCGTTACGGCAGAGATCAAACTCTATTACGACACGTTTGTTCCGAAAGACGCCGGGCTGCCGGCGCCGCTTCTGATCGCGGTTCACGGTTACGGCGCTCACAAAATTTACATGATGCGCGAAGCGCGCCTGATAGCGCCGGAAAATTTCGTGCTTGCCTCGATCCAGGGTCCGAATCAATTTTATTCAAAGAACAAAAACGGCGAATACAAAGTTACGTTCGGCTGGCTGACCGATCACCGGTCGGACGAATCGATCGCGCTCCATCATAAATTCGTCAACGACGTTATCGACCAGCTGGCGTCAAACGGGACGGTCGACGCGGAAAACATTTATCTTTTCGGTTTCTCGCAGGCTTGCGCGCTCAATTTCCGGTATGCGTTTACATTTCCGGAAAAACTAAAAGGTGTCATCGGTGTCTGCGGCGGAATTCCGTCGGATATTGATACAAATCCGCGCTACGATGCGACAAATGCCGACGTTCTCTATCTTTACGGCGACGATGACGAATTTTATACGAATGAACAGTTTGCCGCCTACGACGAAAAACTCCGTGATTTCCTTCCAAACTATTCCTCAATAAAATATTCCGCCGGGCATGAAATAACCACTGAAATGCGTGAAGATATGCGCAAGTGGCTCGAAAAACCTCGATAAATGCTCGATTTCCCGGCTTTTGCGGCTGGCGGTCGTAATTGTCATCCGGGTCGCCGAAGAGTATTATCTAAGTGGATGGAAAATCTTCTGCGCGATTCACATGACAGAATAATTCGCGATCTCCGCGTCAGTCTTACCGACCGGTGCAATTTTCGCTGTTTTTATTGTTTGCCGAACGGCGAACCGCCGATGGCGCGCAAAGAAACGATTCTTTCATTCGAAGAGATCGTTGAGCTTTGCGAGATCTTTGTCGGCTTGGGAATTGAAAAGATTCGCCTGACGGGCGGCGAACCGCTGATCCGAAAAGATGTCGAATCTCTGGTTGAAAAGCTTGCCGTGTTGAAGAACCCGGATTCGAATGAAACTCCGAAATTGCTCGATCTTGCCTTGACGACTAACGGATTTACGCTTACCGACCGCGCCGCTGCGCTAAAGCATTCCGGATTGGACCGCGTAACGATCTCGCTCGACAGTTTGAATCGCGAAAAGTTTGAAAAGATCACCGGTGTCGACCGGCTCGAAGAAGTTCTGACAGCGATAAAAGCTGCAAAAAACGCGGGACTTGAACCGGTTAAGGTCAATGCCGTTATTGTTCGCGGATGGAACGAAAACGAGATCGCAGATTTTGCCGGATTTGCCCGCGACTACGGTGTTTCAATGCGTTTTATCGAGTTTATGCCGCTTGACTCGGGTCATGAATGGAAGCGCGAAGACGTCGTGTCAGGTCGAGAAATTCTGGCGGCGATCGAAAATGCATATCCGTTGAGTTTGAAAAGTTCCTCGCGCGGAAGCGGAACCGCCTGGAAATATGAGTTCGCCGACGGCGCGCCCGGTGAGATCGGAATTATCGCGCCGGTAACGCAAATGTTCTGCGGCGCGTGTTCACGGATCAGACTAACCGCCGACGGACAGATTCGTACCTGCCTGTTTTCAAATGTCGAACATAATTTGCGCGACGCGTTAAGAAGCGGTGCAAGCCGCGCCGAAGTCGCTCAATTTATTCGCGACGCGGTCTTTCAGAAAGAAGCCAGCCATAATATCAATCAGCCCGATTTTGTTCAGCCCACCCGCACAATGAGCTTTATCGGAGGGTAAATCTAAGAAACTAAGATCGATCTTCGGTCGAAAACTGACGATACAAGAGTTTTTCCAGAAGTTTATCCGTCGCTCGACGCCGCGATGAAAACCGCCGGAACCGCGGCTGAACTGGCGGGTTGAAGTGACTTTTCAAATCAAGGTTAACTTCATGCTGCGGCGAAAGTTCGTTGACTATTGATCCGTAGAATTGTTTAATAAGTTTTAAGGGTTAATCTCGCATTGTTTTAACTCGTCCCAAATTAATGAAACTCTCCTCCTTCATCTTAAAATTTTTGTTGTCCGCGATCGCTTTGCTCTTAGTTTCTTCGAGCGCATTTTCGCAGTATCAATTTGACACCTGGACAACAGACCGCGGTCTGCCGCAAAACGGAGTTCGTGAAATTACGCAAACGCCCGAAGGTTATCTCTGGTTTACGACGTTCGACGGATTGGTGCGTTTTGACGGGGTTAAATTCACGACGTTCAACAAAGGTAACGCAGACGGGATCATAAACAACCGGTTTACAGGTATTTACAGCGATGAAAGCGGCGCGATCTACGCGACGACGATGGAAGACGGGATATTGACCGTTTATCGTGATGGAAAATTTACATCTTACGATTCGAAAACCGTTCCCGGACAATATATTAAACAAATACAACCCGGTGAGAACGGCGGGCTGCGCCTATTGGTCGAAGACCAGGACGGAGAATCGGAAAGCTGGTACGCATTTCAAAACGGCGAATTCAGTTTTCGCGAAAAACGCGAAAAGTTATCGCGGACGAAGGAGTATCGGGGCGCTTCCGGTTCGATCTGGAAGATAAATCCCAACGAGGTGATCGAATTTCGCGGCGGCGTTTCGGTTGTTTATCCGATCGAAACTGAAGGGTTCGATTTTACAAAGGAGTTTTTCGAAGACAGCAGCGGCGGGCTCTGGATCGGCGGAATTCAGTTGATCTATCTCAAGAACGGCGAAATTCAGCGGTTCGGCACGAAAGAAGGATTGATGCCGTTCGCCGATTTTCACTCGTTTTGGGAAGAAACTGACGGCGTCTGGTTTGCCAACGGCGGAAAATCGGGACCGGGCGTTGGACTTGTCCGGTACAAGGACGGTGAATTTTCGATCTTCGGTAAAGATGCCGGATTATCCGATACAAGCATTTACAACGTTTTCAAAGACCGCGAAGGAACGGTCTGGCTCGCAACGAATAAAGGATTAAATCGCTTAAAGCGACGTGTCATTCAGACGTTGAGTACGAACGAAGGTTTGGACAGTCCGGAGGTTTATCCGGTGCTGCGCGACCGGAAAGGTCAGATCTGGGTCGGGTCGATCAAGGGCTTAAACGTTTTTAAGGACGGGAGATTCGAGCAGGTAAATTTGAAACCAAAGCGGTTCGATGTGCCGAAACATACGATTTGGCGAAACGGGGAAGTTTCGATCCAATCGTTAATGGAAGATTCGAACGGTCGATTATGGATCGGTGTCGCCGGCGGTATTTTCATCATCGACGAAGGCAGCGCGGAAATGATCGGCGAATCCGAAGGATTTCATGTAAACGCTTTTTTGCAGGATCGTTCGGGAACTGTCTGGGTCGCGACTAACAAAGGCGTTCTGACGTTTAACGATTACAAATTAACGCGAATTTATTCGCTTTCGGACGGATTGCCCAATGAGTTCAGCGTCGCGCTGCTGGAAGATTCAGCCGGGAAGATCTGGGTTGGCGGTTTGGGCGGACTTGCGCGTTTCGACGGCGGAAAATTTTCGGCGTTTACGGAAAACGAGGGTTTGACCGGAAATTATGTTCGGACGATCTTTGAGGACAACGAAAAGACGCTCTGGATCGGGACTTACGATGAAGGATTTAGCCGGTTTAAGGACGGAAAATTTACAAACTATCGAACCGATGACGGTTTGTTCAACAATGGCGCATTTGCGATCGAAGAAGACCGGCATGGACATTTTTGGATCAGTTCGAACCGCGGAATTTACCGTGTAAATCGGAACGAGCTCAATGAATTTGCGGACGGGAAGATCGACAAGATCAACAGTGTCGGCTACGGCAGAGAAGACGGAATGCTGAACACCGAATGCAACGGCGGCAGGCAGCCGGCGAGCGTTCGCGACGAGCTTGGAAGATTCTGGTTTCCGACGCAGGACGGCGTTGCGGTTGTCGATCCGAATTCGGAAACTGTTACCGCTCTGCCGCCGAACGCGGTCATCGAGTCGGTTACGGTTGAGCGGAAACCGGTTGATTTTCGTCAGGGAATTACGATCGATCCCGGACAAAAGAACGTTGAAATTACATATACCGGATTAAGTTTGATCAAATCGGGACAGATAAAATTTCGGTATAAGCTTGAAGGACACGATCAGGATTGGATAGACGCGGGAACCCAGAGAACCGCTTATTATTCGTATCTTCCGCCGGGGAATTACCGCTTTTTCGTTAAAGCCGCAAGCAGCTCGGGAGTTTGGAACGAGACTCCGGCGGTAATAAACATCGAACGAATACCGTATTTTTATCAAACCAATTGGTTCTACATACTCTGTGCGGTCGGTGCCGCGGTTTTTGTCGTAGCTGTCTGGCTCTGGAGCGTTTACAGCCTGCGGTCGCGCGCCCAGCTGCTGCGCCGGCTGGTTGATGAGAAAACGCTCGAGCTTAAAAAAGCAAATGAAAATCTCGTACATCTTGCAAATCATGATGCGTTAACAAAACTGGCAAACCGCCGCTATTTTGAAGAGTTTCTGAAAAACGAATGGCAGAGGGCGGTGCGTTCACAGTCGGAGATCTCGCTGATCATTCTCGATATCGATCATTTTAAGGCATTTAACGACACTTACGGACATCTTGCCGGCGACAACTGCCTGTGGGAAGTTGCAGCCGCGATCAAGTCAAATGTAAAGCGACCGACCGACCTTGCCGCGCGCATCGGCGGCGAAGAATTTGCGGTTGTTCTTGGCAAGACGGATTCCGAAGGCGCATTTGAGATCGCCGAACAAATTTCCGAAAGCATACGAAAATCGGCGATAGTCCACGCAACATCGCCGACCGATGAGTTTTTGACGATCAGCGTCGGTGTCGCAACCGTAAAAGCCGAACTCGACCAACCCGAATCTCGGCTTGTAAGTTTTGCAGACAAAGCGCTTTATGCTGCCAAAGAAGGCGGTCGAAACCGAATTGAGGTTTACGGACAGACGGACCGGTCCGTTCTCGTTCCCGCTCCCGATTCCGAAATTACCGTTTGAAAAATTCCGGAACGGCAGATCTTTGAGCCGGTCGTTTTCCCGTCGTCGTGAATTCTGCGCCCGCGCTTGGTAAACTAGAGAAAAATCTAGAATTCGCATTTTTTGAACTATGACAAGCAATAATTTAGAAACCGCCACGCTTGGCGGAGGATGTTTTTGGTGTACGGAATCGGTTTTCGATTCGGTGATCGGTGTTGAAGAAGTTGTATCCGGCTATTCCGGCGGACATAAGGAGAACCCGACCTATGAAGAAGTTTGCTCGGACTCGACTGGGCACGCTGAGGTTATTCAAATCAAATTTGATCCGGAAACGATATCGTACGAGGAAATTTTAGAAATTTTTTTCGGAACGCACGATCCGACGACGCTGAACCGGCAGGGAAACGATATCGGCAGTTCATATCGATCCGCCATTTTTTATCACTCGCCGCAGCAGAAGGAAATCGCCGAAAAGGTTATCAAAACTCTCACGGACGACGATGTTTTCGGAAAGCCGATCGTTACTGAAGTTACCGAACTTTCGAACTTTTACCCGGCTGAAAGTTATCATCAAAATTATTTTGCGAACAATCCGAACCAGCCTTACTGTGCGGCGGTCGTCGCGCCGAAGCTCGGAAAATTCCGTCAAAAATTCGCCGATAAACTTAAGGTTTAAGACGAAATTAAATCGAAAAAACTGTTCTATTGTTATGAAGTGCTTCTTAAATTCTTTCACATTAGTTTTTTGTGCCGTCATTGCTCTGTCGGCTGGCGTCAAGGCTCAGGAGTGCGAGCCGCCGTCGGTGATCTTTAATAAATCCGCCTTTAATATGTTCAATTTTGAACAGGAAAATCATTTAGGCGACGCAATGGCGGAACGATTTCAGCGCGATTTCAGGATCATTCGCGACGACGAAGTAAATTCTCAGGTCCGCCGCATCGGAATGGCGATCGTTAAGCATTTGCCGAAAAGCGATATAAATTATGAATTTTTCGTCGTCGATCTGCCCGAAGTAAACGCGTTTACCATGGCGGGCGGCAAGATCTACGTAACGCGAAAGCTCATCGCGTTCGTTCGCAGCGAAGCGGAGCTCGCGGGAATAATCGCGCACGAACTGGGTCATAGCGTCGTTCGTCATTCGGCGATCGATTCGAGCAAGCTATTTAAGGAAGTTCTCGGCGTTCAATCGGTTACCACACGAAAAGACATTTTCGACAAATATAACGAATTGATCGAAAAACGCCGGACGAAAACCGTGAAGATCGGCAACAGCCACGAAGGCGAACAGCAGCTTGAAGCCGACCGGATCGCGGTTTTTGCGATGGCGGCTGCCGGTTACGACGCAAACCAGTTCAGCACGGCATGGGACCGTCTGGCGCAGACTAAAGGAAAGACCGGAAACTGGTTCACGGACCTTTTCGGTTCGACCAAACCGGGCGAAAAACGTCTTCGCGAGATCATTAAAGCGATCAAGACACTGCCTGCAAAATGCACTGAAGAAAGATCGTCGATCTCTAAGAACGAGTTTGAAGCGTGGCAGTCGACCGTCGTCAGTTTCGCTAATCTTCGGGGAACGGAGAGCGTTCCGGCATTGATCGAAAAGCGCCCGTTAACGCCTGCGCTGAGAAGCGACATCAGTCATTTGAAATTTAGCCGCGACGGGCGATTTGTTCTCGCTCAGGACGAATCCGGAATCACCATCCTTCAAAAACAACCGTTCAAGTTCCTCTTCCGGATAGAAGCGCCCGAAGCGCGTCCGGCAAGTTTCAGTCCCGATTCCAAATCGGTCGTTTTTAATACGACCACAATGCGCGTCGAACGCTGGGATATCGACAGCAAAAAGCCTGTGCTCATGCGCGAGGTGTTTTCGCTCGACAGCTGCTGGCAAACTGCGCTTTCGATCGACGGAAATTCTTTGATCTGTTATTCGCGGCGCGGGAATTTAGACATTATCGATGTCGCGACGAACGACGTAATTTTTACAAAAAAGAAATTTTACGTCCCGGATTATTTCGAGTATTTTCTCTGGACTTTTGCCGCCGGTGAAGACGGTGAAATCGATGCTTTCCAAATGGAATTTTCGCCGAACGGAAAATATTTCGTTGCCGGTCGCGTCGGTCGGTCGTTCAACTTTACGACCTACTCAAGTTTCAGCCAATCGGCGATCATCGGGTTCGATCTGATTAATAAGACCGAGGTTAAACTGGACAGCGATCTGAAAAACATCGTTTCGTCGCCGTTTACGTTTTACACCGATGACAAAATAATCGGGCAGCACCGGAAAGACGACGATAAATCCGGCATTTTTGAATTCCCGAGCGGAAAACGGCTCGACCAATTTTTGCTTCGCGGCGAGACGTTCGTCAAACCGCACGACGGCGAATATCTGCTCGTCAGACCGGTTTCAAATGCGCCTGTCGGAGTTTTTGATCTAAAAGAAAAGAAATTTAAGATCGCCAATAAAAAATCGGCGCTTGCGGTTTTCGGAGATACTTTTGTCGCCGAGCGGAAAACCGGCGAAGTCGGACTATACAACATTAAGAACGGTCAGCTGATCGACGCGGCACTTTTGCCGGACAGCCGTTTCGGAAATTTGAGAACGATCTCAATATCGCCCGATCTCAATTGGCTGGTACTTTCCGATCGTTCCCGCGGCGCGCTTTGGAATTTAGCGACCGGCGAACAAACGTTTTATTTGCGCGGTTTCCGCGGATCGTATTTCGATCCGGACGGTAGGGTATATGTCGATTTTCCGGCGACGAAAGAGGCAAAACGACAGATCGGTTTGATGGATCCTTCGAGCCGTCAAATCGGCGCGCTGCACACGATCGACATGCCGAACACGCGCCAGTTCGGTAAATACGTTATAACGCGCAAAAGCAACAAAACCGAAAAAGCGGATGATAAGGATAAATCCGAAAGCAAGGACGTGCCGCTAGTTGAAAATCCTGACGATTTCGCGGTTTACCGCAACGGCACGCTTGAGATCCGCGATGTTTCGAATAATTCCCTTCTCTGGTCGCGGGCATACCCGGACGAGATGCCTAGATTCGGTATCAGTCCGAATACGCAGAAAATGACGCTGGTCTGGCGTATGAGCAGCAAAACGGCAAAAAATGAAATTGCCAAAAGCGAAGCGTTAAAATCGTTAAGCCAAAAGATGGATGACACGGACGACGATTATTTCGTCCAGATCGTCGATGCCGATAGTGGAAATTTGGTCGCTCAGACGATGATCGAAACCGGTGAGGGGTCGTTCGCGATCGACGATCTGTTCGTCGCCGGCGATTGGCTGACCGTTAAAGACACGCGAAACCGGGTATTGTTTTACGCGCTTTCAACCGGCGAACTGATGCACCGGTTTTTCGGCGACCATGTCGCGGTAAATTTAAAGGAAAACCTGACGGCGATCGAGAATATTGCCGGACAAGTTTCGGTTTACGACCTTAGCGACGGTTCTAAGATCGGCGAAATGACATTTCAAACACCTGTTTCTTTTTTGAGATTCAGCAGCGACGGAAAACGCCTTTTCGTTCTGACGGCGGAGCAGGACGTATTTTTGATCGATGCGCTTAAATTTCGCGCGGCGAACCGGATCGCTGCAAACTAATTTGAATCTTCAAACTATTTCTCGCCCGAGTCCGTAATATACGAAAAACTCGGGCGAGAATTAATATGAATCGTTTTCTATCTTGGTTACTTTTTTCCCTTCTGGTATCTGTATCTGCATTCGCGCAAGCGAACGGTACGTCCGTTTCCGAATACCTTCTGATACTTAACAAAAATGAGGCTCAGCTCGTAATGGTTGATGCCGAAACGCTTGAGATCAAAGCAAAGATCGCAACCGGCGATTTTCCGCACGAGGTTGCGGTGTCGAAGGACGGTAAGACCGCATACGTTGCGAATTACGGTGCGCAAACTCCGAACAATTCGCTTTCGATAATCGATCTGGTCAACAGAAAAGAGATAAAACGCGTCGATCTCGGCGCTCTTTTTCGTCCGCACGGCATTGTCGAATCGGGCGGCAAGATATATTTTACTTCGGAAACTAGCCGCACGGTCGCACGGTACGATCCCGTCAAGAATAAAGTCGACTGGATCGCCGGAACGGGTCAAACCGCCACACATATGCTGGTCCTGACGCCCGATGGAAAGCGGATCTTCACCGCAAACATCGGTTCGGACACGGTAACTTCGATAAATTTGGAAGGCAATCCTTCGGCGCAAAACATTTCTCAGATCTCCGTCGGTCGCCAGCCTGAAGCGATAGATATTTCGCCCGACGGCAAAGAGCTTTGGGTCGGTCAAAACGGCGACGGTATGATCTCGATCATCGATCCGGCGTCTAACAAAATAAAAGGGTCGTTCAAAGTTGGCGAGGTTCCCATTCGAGTGAAATTTACGCCGGACGGAAAATTTGTACTTGTTTCTGACGCAAAAGCCGGCGAGCTGATCGTCGTGGACGCCGCCGCGCGAAAAGAGATAAAGCGCGTTTCGACCGGCGGAACTCCGGTGGGAATTTTGGTAGAACCGAACGGAAAACGCGCGTTTGTTGCGCTAACGCAGGCGGATATCGTTAAGGTCTTCGATCTCGAAAAACTGGAGTTTACGGACGATATTAAACCGGGAAAAACACCCGACGGCATGGGCTGGACGAAATTTTGATAAAATCTCGTTCAAAATTCTTCCATATCCTCTTGATCAATTAATAAAAAAACGCGGCTCGCACAAACCGCGTTTTTTAATTTTAATGTTCGAACGTATTTTACGCTGTTTTCGAACGGCTTTTCGATGACTCGGATATTCCGGACGTCGCAGTGCTGTCGTCGGTAGTCGAATAAAAATTGTCGCTGACGCGAATGCGGTTTTCGCAATGCGATACGCCGGAGACATCTTCGACCAGATCTTCCGCATGCCGTTTTGCAAATCTGCTGTTGACGTTGCCCGAGAGTGTTACCTCGCCGTTGTTAACCTCCACCGAGATCTGCGACGCGTCGAGATAATAATCGTCCGTCAAACGATCGTTAATGTCTTCCTTGATCCGGTCGTCGGAACGTTTATAACCGCTCGGACCCCGACCGCGATTTCCCTGACGCCGCGCGTCCATCCGGCGCCTTCGTTCCGCCTGTTCGTCGCCGAACCACGACGAAACCTCATCGGCTGCCTTGTCGAACCAGCCGCGGTCGTCATAGTCATAATCGTTGTCATATCCGTAATCAGGGCGTTCATATCCGCGGCTGTAGCTTCGATCGTTTCCGTTATGCTCATCGCGGCGCGGGAAGTTCCGATTGAAGTATGGATCGCGGTCATAGGTCATCGGTCGGGAACGCCGCGAATAATTTCGCTGCCCGTAGCCGCGATTTCCGCGTCCAGAGCTTGAATAGTCGTTATCCATTTCCCGGTCGTAGGAACTAAATCCGCGTTCGTAAGTCGTTCCGCTGTAACCGCTTCCGTAGTTCAGGTCGCCGCCGCCGCCGAAGTAATTTTCTTCAAGGTCGTGTTCATCGCCGAAACCCGATCCGCCGTAGGATTCGTTTCCATAACCGCGGTTCCTTCGACCATAATCGGATCTGTAATCATCGTCGCTTCGTCCTGTTCTATACCTATTTCTATGTGCCATATTTACCTCCCTATTTTCTGTTAATTTATCTTTCGGACATCTTTTGTCGCTATGGCAAGCGGTTTTGCCCGATCGGTTCGATTTGATAAAGATCAATTACTAAATCTTTAATCCTCACACGGCGGATGCCCGCAGCGGCATTTTTCATCCGTTCCGCCCTTTTGTGCGTTTCTGCAATAATCGCTGCAATATTCTCCCGCTGAGGGCTGTTCGCAAGCGCAGCCCGAATGCGGGCATTTTGTTTCACTATTTACTTTTTCCATAAAATCCTCCAAAAATTCTTTTCCTGATGTGAACCGTATGCGAAAAAGTCACTCACGATTCACGGCGAACGCAAAGAATCCCCTCGCACTGTGCGAAAGGGCTACAACTTTACAAAAATCTTTGACTAAGTTCTTAAAGGTGCAAGCTCAATGCCAAAACCTGCAACGAGTGCTAAAACCCGCCGGAATACAATGCCGATCTTACGCGTCGCAAAAAAGGAGCATGCCATCTTTACGATGAAATGCTCTTTTTTTTCGGGAGTTCGCGAAGTCGCAGATTTTACCGTTCGATTATTTTTCTTTCGGCATTTCGCCCGAATACCCGCGCTTCATTTTGCTGTAAATGCTCGAAGGCAGCCATTCAGGCATTTTATCCATTTCGGAGATTCGCCAGCCTAAAATTCCCATCACTTCCGCAACGGTTTCCGCGCCTTCCCAAACCCAATCGTCTTTGATCGTGTCGCCGGGCTGATGATAATTTACTTTTTCCCATTCCTTCATTCGCTTCATCGCGTCCTGAATATCGCCTTCCGGTGCGCCCATCAGCATCAGCGCAGGAACGCCGCGTTCGACAAATGAATAATGATCGGAGCGCGTAAAGATCTTCTCGTCCGGAACCGGATCCGGCACGGTTTTAATGCCGTACGCGAGTGAAACCTCGTCCAGCATCGCCCCGAGGGTCGAATGTTCTGCGCCGTAGCCGACCATATTTTTAACCGGTCCGTAAACTTCCGTGCCGACACCGTCCAGATTCAGGTTCGCGACGATATTTTTAATTTCCCAGGTCGGTTTCTTCGCCCAATATGTCGATCCGAACAGCCCGTGCTCCTCACCCGTGACCGCCAAAAACAGCATCGAACGCTTCGGTTTCATTGTTGAATAAGCCTCTGCGACCGAGAGCATTTCCGCCGTGCCGAGCGCGTTGTCTGCCGCGCCGAAATATATTTTCTCGCCCTCAATGCCGTACGCGTCGTAATGCGCTGAAAAAAGCACGGCTTCTTCCTTTAATTTTGGATCGGAGCCCTCGATATATCCGGCAACGTTACTCGAGAACCCTTTCGAAGATTTGAATTTCGCGACGAGTTTCGCTTTTTGATTCAGTTTGAACGGCTTGAACTCGCTCGATTCCGCCTGTTCAAGAGCTTCCTTGTAAGAAACGCCCGATTTCGCAAAGAGCTTTTCGGCGCCTTTCGAACCGACGTAGATCATTTGCGGAACATACGGCGGATAACCTTCTTCATCCGGCATTGTTATCTGCGGGCGGCTCAAATAGGAGATCAATTCATCCGGCGGGTGATCTTCGCGACCGTGTCCGATAAAGACGATCGCTGCCGCACCGGCTTTCATTACGTTCTGCGTAAAAATGCGCTGAGCCTTTTGTGCCTCCCATATTTCCTTTGGAATGGTCGACGGCGGACCGTTGATCATGACAACGACTTTTCCGTTCAGATCAATGCCTTTCAGATCGTCGCGTTTTATTGACTGAGCCTGAATTGCATAAGCAACGAACACCATGTCGCCACTGACGTTCGTGTTGCCGCTATGCATCGGAACCAGCCAGTAATCGGTGCCGTGCAAAAGCGTCTGATCGCCGATCGTAAACGAACTGTCCGGCGTCATAACGGTTTGCTTAAATTCGATCTTTTGAAAATAAGTGCCTTTGTCGCCCGCGGGTTTCAAACCCAGCGATTTAAAACGTTCTGCTATCCACTCCGCCGCGCGGTCGCAGCCGGGCTGCATTGTGCCGCGACCTTCCATTTCTTTTGACGAAAGCTTAACAGTCGCGTCCTTGATCGATGCGACCGTTATCTTTTCCGCGATCTCTTTTTCTGTAGAAGTCAGCGTAGATTGCGCGGCGGTTTGCGCAAATATCTGACCGAAAAGCATTAAGCTGACGAGCAGCGCCGTAAGCGCGCGACCCGCCGCAATTCTTAGATTTTTATTAAACATAGATTGGAAATTTTACCTCGGGGGAATTTTACGAAGCAGGGGAAAAAATTGATTCAATATTTTCAGATAAAGTTCGCCTTTAAACCGTAATTTTTGAAAAAGCAGAATTTAATGTAAAATTCGAGAAAATTCCAACCTGTCGGAGCATTCGATTCAAAATTATGAAAACTATCAAACTTTTGCTGCTTTTTTCTGTACTTGTCTGTCCGTTGTTTGCCCAAACGACGAAACGCGCGATCACGATCGACGATTATTTCAATGTGAAAGAGGTTAAAGATCCGCAATTGAGTCCGGACGGAAAATGGATCGCATATACCGTTACCGAATTAGATCTAAAAGAAGACAAATCGGAAACGCGGATTTGGATGGTCGCGTCAACAGGCGGCGAGGCGATCCCGATGACCGCGAAAGGCTATTCAGCCGAACATCCGCGATGGTCGCCGGATGGAAAATTCCTGGCTTTTGTCGCGTCGCGCGGCAAGGACAAAGAAGGCGAGGACGAACCTGCTCAGGTTTGGACGCTGAACCGCCTTGGCGGCGAAGCGCAGGCGGTGACCAAGGTTAAACAGGGCGTCAAGTCCTTTGAATGGTCGCCGGACGGCAAACGAATGGTTCTGGTCATTCGCGATCCGCGACCGGAAGAGCTGACCGAAGATAAAGAAGACGACAAAAAACCGAAACCGCATGTTATTGACCGTCTGCAGTTTAAGCGCGATTACGTCGGCTATCTCGACCGGTTTCGAAATCATTTATACGTGCTGACGCTCGGCGATGAAAAGATGGAGCCGGTACAGATAACTTCCGGCGATTTTGATGAGAGCGATCCGGTCTGGCATCCGGACGGCACAAAGATCGCATTTGTCAGCAATCGTTCGGAAAATCCTGACGGCTTGCCAAATTCGGACATTTGGATCGTTTCGGCAGACAATACCGATAAAGGCAAAACTCTTCTTCAGGTAACAAAAAATCCGCGCGAAGATTATGCTCCATCGTTCAGCCCCGACGGGCAAACTATTGCGTATTTAACGGTTACCGCGCCGCTCAAAACAATGTGGTACGCGACGAATCACCTTGCGACGGTTTCTTCCAAAGGCGGTTCGCCGACGATCTGGACGGAGAAGATAGATAGAAATATTCTCGCGCCGAAATTTTCGGCTGACGGAAAGGTGTGGTTTTTGGTCGAGACGGGCGGCGAACAGCATTTGGCTTCAATGGATGTAAAGAATCCAAGTTCAAAGCTCGTTCAAACCGCGGTCGTCGGAGAATCGATCGTGCAGTCGTTCGATCTAAATGGAAATACGGCTGCGGCGCTCGTGTCGCGCCCCGATCTGCCTTCGGAGGTTTTCACATTCAGCGGCGAAACGCTGAAACAGATCACCTTTACAAATAAAAAACTGCTCGATCAAATTAACCTTTCAAACATCGAAAAGATTAATTTCAAGAGCAAAGACGGGACGCCGGTCGAAGGGTTTTTATATAAACCGGTCGGGTTCGACGCTTCGATGAGATATCCGACGATCCTGTGGATTCACGGCGGTCCGGTTGCGCAGTACGATCATTCGTTTGAATACATTCCGCAGCTTTACGCGGCAAACGGATATGCCGTTTTGCTGATAAATCCGCGCGGTTCGTCCGGATACGGCGAGGCTTTTTCGAAAGCTCTTTTTGCCGATTGGGGAAATCTGGATTTTCAAGACGTGAACGCGGCGGTCGATCATGCAATTGCGATGGGCGTTGCGGACAAGGACCGCCTTGGCGTCGGCGGCTGGTCTTACGGCGGAATTTTGACAAATTATACGATCACGCAGACCGGACGATTCAAAGGCGCGGTTTCCGGCGCGAGCGAAGCGCTCTACCGTGCAAATTACGGGCACGATCATTATCAAATGTGGTGGGAAGTCGAACTCGGTCTGCCATGGGAGAACGCCGAAGCCTGGGAGCGAATTTCACCGTTTAACAAAGTGGATAAGATAACCACGCCAACACTTTGGATCGGCGGCGCCGAAGATTGGAACGTACCGATCTTAAATTCCGAACAGATGTACCAGGCGATGAAACGTCTGGGTCGTCAAACTCAGCTTGTCGTTTATCCGGGCGAATTTCACGGCATTTCGAGACCGACATTTCAAAAAGACCGGTTCGAAAGATTTCTTCAATGGTACGGAAAGTACGTTAAGGGAAATTGAGAAAAGGAAACGCCAAGGTATCGCCCTCAGGCGATTAGTTCAGAGTATCGCCTTTAGGCGATTAGTGCAGAGTATCGCCTTTAGGCGATTCTTCTCAGCGAACAATTCCCGCGTAAACGCGGAACTCTGGCGCACCCGCGTAAACGCGGAACTCTGACGCAATCGCCTAAAGGCTATACTCTGACCGAACCGCCTATAGGCGCGAATCTGAACCGAGATCAATCTTCATCGATCTCTACATCAAACTTTTCTGCGGCTTTCTTGATCCTTTTCTTGATCAGCTCAACTTCGTCTTTATCGTATTTTGCCGCATTGTCCTCGTGGTTGATGTAACTCCAGGCGGCGCGAACATGCTTTGCCGAATCGATCGGATATTTGTTGTTCGTCGGGTCGGCAAATTTCACGTCGCCGTATTCGTTTTTTCCGGATTTCGGGTTCACATCGTCCCGTTTTTCAATTTTCGTTGCTGTTTTAGCCATATTTTCCTCCCTTTTGATCGTTATCAAAAATTTAATTTACAGTGATCTTTTTCGTTATGATCACCGGACGCCCGAGCGGGTCGTCACCGCCCTGCTCGCGACCCCAAACGCGGATAACTGCCTCGCCGGTTTTTGAAAACTTAAGGGTCGCTTTATGAGAAAGCTGTTTGAATATTTTTGTGCAGGCAATATCCGGTTTGTTTGCGACCGTAACATCGTAAACAAAGACATCAGCGGTATTTTCACCTTGAATGACATCCGCTCCATCGGCTGAAACACAGCCGTCACCGGATGAAATTACATTGATCTCAAATTCTTCGTTGACCTTTACCGAAGCCGGCGATTGTATAATGCCGGAAAGATCTTCGGTGCCGAAACTAATAACCCCCGGCACTCGGGCGCCTTTACGTTTAGCGTCGTCTTTCGGCGAATTTGAAACACCCTCACAGGATTCGGCAAGTAATTTCGTGAGTTCCGCTTTTGCCGTAACCGGCTTTATCGCCGCGCGGTAGATAAACCAGTTCGATTCCTTCAACGGCGCGTCTATGTTCGAGCGGCGCATAGTAAAACAGCCGACGGAAAGTTTGCTTTTTCCCGAGTTTCCGCTTTCGATCATCGCTGCGGGAACATTTGTATAAACGCTTCCGGCGGCGCCTTCGATCAACGTCGGCGGTTCGACGATAAGGCGAATTTCGCCCGTATCTTTGTGATTTTCCTTAAATCGCGCCAGACTTTCGTCAGGCGATTGAAGATAACCGTAGGCGCGTTCAAAATCGCGGTTGTTTACGGCGTTAAAATAGGATGAAACTGTCGAAACGGGGTTCGATCTATCGTCAAATTTGACCGTCTGACCAAACGCTCCGACAGCGAAGGTCGATATAATTGCGAATAATAATAATTTGTTGAACATAATTTTTCTCCTCATTCGTTTCCGGACGGGGAAAGTCTTTTGCAGCCGGAAATGCATTGTAAAACAGTGTCGATTCCGTACGATCTGTCGTAAATTGAAACGGTTTTCAAAGCATTTGCAGCCAATTGACCGTAAGCCGCAAACACCGTGCCGACGGCACAATTTATCGAACGATCGAAGCGTTGAACATTGCGGCGGCGAAAAGATTTCGTGTGAAAACGTATTTACAGATGGGCGCGTTCGGAAAGCTCGAGCCATCTTTCCATGAGTTCGTCGAGCGTTGAGGTGAGCAATGTCTTTTCCTCGACAAGTTCGTTCAGCTTAAAGGAATCGGTCGCAAATTCTGCAAATTCGCCTTCGATCGCAGAAAGTCGTTCTTCGATCTTTGGAATCTCAACTTCGATTTCGTCAAACTCCCGTTTTTCCTTGAAACTGAGCTTTTTCGGTGCGGATTTCTCAGCGGTTTCCTGAACCGACGGCGATTTTCCCGCGCTTGTAACAGCGGCAGAATTTGAGCGTGAATCCACGGCGTCGCGTTCTTTTGCTTCAAGATAGGCGGAATAATTTCCGCCGTAATGTTTGATCCGCCCGCCGCCTTCAAATTTAAAAATGTCATCCACCGTCCGGTCGAGAAAATAGCGGTCGTGGCTTACGACGACGAGAACGCCGGAAAAATCGTCCAGATATTCTTCCAACACAACGAGCGCCGAAATATCGAGATCGTTCGTCGGTTCGTCCAGAAGCAGAACGTTCGGCTGCGCCATCAAAATTTTAAGAAGATAAAGCCGGCGCCGCTCGCCGCCGGAAAGATTTCCGATCACGGCATATTGAGATTTAGGCGAAAAGAGAAACTTTTCCAGCATTTTCGACGCCGTGATCTCGTCGCCCGAAGCCGTCGTTACATATTCGGCGGTTTCGCGAATGTAGTCGATAACGCGTTGATCTTCTTTCAGATCGCGGCTTTCCTGGTCGTAATAGCCGATGGCGATGGTTTCGCCTTTTTCTATCTCGCCGCTGTCGGGTTTGATGCGCCCGGTAATAATTTCCAGCAGAGTCGTTTTTCCCGAACCGTTTGCCCCGATTATCCCGATGCGGTCGTCGCGTTTTACAAGATAATCGAAATCGTCGATCAGTTTCCGCCCGTCGTACGACTTTGAAATTCCCGTAAGTTCTATGATCTTTTTTCCGAGCCGCTGCGAACCGATGGCGATCTCAAGACCAGCTTTTGCGGCTTCCTTCGGCGTCGCGATCAGTTCTTTCGCCGCGTTGACGCGCGTTTTCGATTTGCGCGTGCGAGCCTTTGCGCCGCGGCGGAGCCAGGCTAACTCTTTTTTTATCAGCTGTTCGCGTTTATGACCTTCGGTAGAGCGAAGCTCTTCCTGTTCCTGCTTTTTCTCGAGGTAATAAGCGTAATTTCCGGCGAAAGATTGGATAGTGCCGCGGTCGATCTCGAAAATCCGATTTGTAACGCGGTCCAGAAAATAGCGGTCGTGCGTGACCAGCAGCAGCGCGCCGGTGTATTTTCGCAAATATTCTTCTAAAAATTCGATCGTGTCGGCATCGAGATGATTCGTCGGTTCGTCGAGGATAAGAATATCGGGTTTGAATATGAGTTCGTGCGCCAGCGCCACGCGTTTTCGCTGTCCGCCCGACAGCGTCTTCATTTTCGCGGAGGTGTCGAGAATTCCGAGCTTATCTAAGATGATCCGCGCGTTCGTTTCGATCTCCCAACCGCCGTTTATCTCAAGCTGATGCTGCAGATCGGAAACTTTTTGCAGCAGTTTTTCTTCGCCGCCCGATTTGCTAAGTTCAAGGCATGCTGCTTCGTAATCCGCTAGAATTTTCATCACGCCCGAACTCGACGCAAAGATCGTCTCAAGCACGGTTTTTTCATCGTCGAATTCCGGATTTTGAGCAAGATAAGCAAGAGATTTCCCATGAGAGCGCGTGATCTTGCCGGTGTCCGGCGTTTCGGCGCCGGCGATAAGACGCAAAAATGTCGTTTTCCCCGAACCGTTTGCGCCGATCACGCCGATCTTGTCGGTATCTTCAAATCCAAGCGTGACGTCACTGAAAAGCGGCTTAAATCCAAAGTCTTTTGAAATGTTTTCGAGTGAGATGATGTTCATTATTTAAAGGGTTAAACCGCAGAGGCACGGAGACGCGGAGATTTATTTTTTAAACTTGCCGTTCGCTTATCTCACAAGATTTGGCAATGTACGAAAAGGGCTAAAAAATTATAAATCCTCAGCGTCTCCGCGTCTCTGCGGTTAAAATTTCCTACTTTACTCCCACTACGTCAATAATAAAAATCAGCGTGGCATTCGGCGGAATAACGCCGCCCGCGCCGCTAGCGCCGTAGCCGATCGCCGGCGGAATGATCAGCGTCGCATGATCTCCGACAGACAAATTTTGCAGCCCTTCGTCCCAGCCTTTGATCACCATTCCCGCGCCGACGGGGAACGAAAACGGTTCGTTCCGATCGAGCGAACTGTCAAATTTCGCTCCGTTCGTCAATAGACCTGTGTAATGTACAATGACATTATCGCCCGCTTTCACGGCTTCGCCATCGCCTTTTTTTGTAATGATATAAGTTAATCCCGAATCGGTTGTTACCGCTTTGTTTTCCATACCCTACATGTTAGCAAAGCGAAGTAGATCAGTCTCAAGCCCCGGCGGGAAAATTTATGTAAATTATGGATCGTAAGTAAAATTGGCGTGTAATCGGACACGCGACGGAAAGTATGTCAGGCGTTCTTAACCCGAGACGGGGATTGTCTTGGCAAGATATAACGGGACGGAATGTTCCGCAAATCAGTTAACACCTGAGGATCTACTTTTAATCTTTGAGATCGCAGACAAAACCCTCACCTTCTACGGCGAAGCGTCGGCACAGCCATGCGCGCGGAACGCAGTTTTGCAATATTTTCTTTTGGACAAGCAAAAATGAAAACCGTGATGGACTTCCGCGAACTCGGGTAAAACGTGTTTCTCTTCAAACGCACGGTCCAAAACGAGTATTCTATTTACTTAGTAGCCTTGCTGAATTTTGAAATAAAAATTAACGATTTGTTTTGATCTCGTTTTAAATTAAAATCGATGGCAGAGAGCAATAATTATGACAAATGACGTTTTCACTATCGAAGAAACCGGGAAATTCACATTGCCCGAAGACATTACCGAGCGGTATCAATTCAAAAAAGAAACTCAATTTCGGATCGTCGAAACACAAAAGGGCATTTTACTAATTCCTTTGACGAGCGAACCGATGAATGATCAGTTAAAGGACGAGCTTGAACAATGGCAGGCAATAGGCTCGGACGGATGGGAAATTTTCGGCTATGAGGAAATTTCTGAATGAATGCCGGAGAAATCTTCTGGGTAGAATTTCCCGCACGCGGCGGTCGCGCCCAAGCCGGAAGACGACCTGCCATCGTCGTCCAAAAAGATAAAACTCTGCCAACCGTTCTGCTTATCCCGCTTACGACACAACAAGACGCTTTACGATTTGCGGGAATGATTCTCATTGAACCCGAGGCAACAAACACTTTACGACAACCTTCCATCGCGCTCGTTTTTCAACTGACGGCGGTTGATAAAAACTTTGTCAAAAGCAAACTTGGCACAATCTCTGATGATAAAATGAACGAGATTTGGGCGCTTTTGATGAATTGATAAGTCGGTAATAAATACCTTGCCTTTTTCAAAAGTAATGGATTTTTTGCTGTTTAAGAAGAAATGAAAAAAAGTTTAGATCAAAGATTTAAAGATTTTCTTAATACTCTTTCTGAAATTGAAAATATTGATCAACTCAACCTGACTCATCAACAAAAACGAGCTAAGAAAGCAGATTATTTTGGTCAAAATCGAAAACTTATCATAGAACTAAAATCTCTTGAAACTGATACACAACCAAAAGTCGAAAAAATACTTGAACCTCACCAATCTCGTCCAGAATTTCCTGATTTTTTTGGTGGATGGGAAGTGAATAAGATTTTGAAGCATTTGCCAGATGGTAATGACATCAATAAAGAAATTGTCGAAGCTGTTACTTCATCACTTCAAACGATTTACAGAAAAGCAAATCGGCAAATTAGGGTTACCAAAGCAACTTTTCAGTTACCGGACGCTCAAGGGTTACTGATTATTCTAAATGAAAATATTGATGTTTTAACGCCAGACCACATCATTTATCGATTGAGGCGCACCGCAAACAAAAAACATCCTGACAAAAGCTATCAGTTTGTTGAAATTGACTATGTCTTAGTCATCAGCGAAGCACATTTTTCAATCGCACCGAATAATGAGATGGGTTATTTGATTCTTCACATTCCGATGAACATTTTTTCAGTTTTTAAGTACGAGAAGTTCGTTAAATACTTGGCGGAGAAATGGACCGAGTATAACAATATTCCTCATTATGATTTGGGAGAATTGAGAACTCCAGATGATCTAAAGACTATAAGTGTTTCACAATTTGAACGAGAACAAAAAAAACTAGTTCCTCGACATGAAGCTTGGAGAAGGTATTACAAACGAAATCCCTATTTTCACTCCTTTAATGAAGACAAGCTGAAGTGGATGTTCAAGATAATAATGGAAGGCTGTGCAAATGGAATATTGAAAGGAGCGACTCAAAAACAGAAAAATGATGCACACTTTTGGATGGAAACCTTTACTCATTTTTTGGAAGAACTTAGGAATCGCGGTTTGGATATGAAGATTTTTGCTCCAGAAATGAAAAAGTTAGGTAAAGAAATCGAAAGTGAAATGAAAGATAGATTTCCAGACATGGATGATAATTTTAGTGCGTAATTTATCAAGTTGTTTTTGTTTTGATAAGATAAAATCGAAAGCAAAAGTTTTCAGGGGAGCAGAACGCTGAGAGTTGTCCAAACTGTCCGGGCATTACCCTAAAAACCTGATGCGGATAATACCGACGAAGGGAGAAAAACAATGAAAGAAAATAAACAAGCAAAAATTAAAGATTCAAAAACAGAACAAACGAGCGATGAGGTGAAACTGCCCGCATCGCGCAAGATCTATGTTGAAACGAACGGCAGCACCGTTAATGAGAACGGGCATAATTTGCGCGTGCCGTTTCGAGAGATCGCTTTGAGCCCGTCGCGAAACATGAACGACGAGATCGAGGAAAATCCGCCGGTTAGAGTTTATGACACGAGCGGCGTTTGGACTGATCCTTCGGTAAAATGTGATGTGCGTGAAGGTTTGCCGCAATTGAGACGCGAGTGGATCTTAGCGCGCGGCGATGTCGAGGAATACGAAGGCAGGGAAATTCTGCCGCAGGATAACGGTTATCTGACCAAAGGTGCGGAAGAAGTGGCGAAGATCAAAGATCAGGGAAAACTCGAAGAATTTCCGGGTTTGAAACGCGCGCCGTTAAGAGCGAAACCGGGCAGAAATGTCACGCAGATGCATTACGCGCGGCGCGGCATCATCACGCCGGAAATGGAACACGTCGCCATCCGCGAAAATCTCGGGCGGCAACGGATCGCGGACACTCTTGTCCGCAAAGCCGAGCAAAGCGACCGCTCATCTCTCAATCATCAGCACAAAGGCGAAAGTTTCGGCGCATCAATTCCGAATTTCGTAACGCCCGAATTCGTCCGCGAAGAAGTCGCTCGCGGACGGGCGATCATTCCGAATAATATCAATCATCCCGAATCCGAGCCGATGGCGATCGGGCGGAATTTCTTAGTTAAAATAAACGCCAATATCGGAAATTCGGCGATTGCGTCTTCGATTGAAGAAGAAGTCGAAAAGATGCGCTGGGCGACGCTGTGGGGTGCGGATACGGTGATGGATTTGTCAACGGGCAAGAATATTCACGCGACGCGCGAATGGATTTTGCGAAATTCGCCCGTGCCGATTGGAACAGTGCCGATTTATCAGGCACTCGAAAAAGTCAACGGCAAAGCGGAAGATTTGACGTGGGAAATTTACCGCGACACGCTGATCGAACAAGCCGAGCAAGGCGTTGATTATTTTACAATTCATGCCGGCGTAAGACTTCCCTATATTCCGATGACGGCGAAACGGACGACGGGAATCGTTTCTCGCGGCGGTTCGATTATGGCGAAATGGTGTCTGGCGCATCACGAGGAAAGTTTTCTTTACACGCGCTTTCGTGAGATTTGCGAGATTATGCAAACGTATGACGTTTCCTTCAGCTTGGGCGACGGTCTGCGTCCCGGCTCGATTGCCGACGCGAACGACGAAGCGCAATTTGCCGAACTCGACACGCTCGGCGAATTGACAAAGATCGCTTGGGAAATGGACGTGCAGACGATGATCGAAGGTCCCGGTCATGTGCCGATGCACTTGATAAAAGAAAATATGGACAAGCAGCTCGAAGTCTGCGGCGAAGCACCTTTTTATACTTTGGGTCCGCTGACGACGGACATCGCGCCGGGTTATGACCACATCACTTCGGGCATCGGTGCGGCGATGATCGGCTGGTTCGGCTGCGCGATGCTTTGCTACGTAACGCCGAAGGAACATCTTGGTCTGCCGAACAAAAAAGATGTCAAAGACGGCGTGATCACATACAAACTCGCCGCGCACGCGGCTGATCTCGCCAAAGGTCATCCGGGCGCACAGATTCGTGATAACGCCGTTTCAAAGGCGCGTTTTGAATTTCGCTGGGAAGACCAGTTTAATCTCGCCCTCGATCCGATCATCGCCAGAGAATATCACGACGAAACGCTCCCCGCCGAGGGCGCAAAACTCGCCCATTTCTGCTCGATGTGCGGACCGCATTTCTGCTCGATGAAGATCACGCAGGAAGTCCGCGAATACGCCGCCAAAGAAGGCGTTGAAGCGGAAAAAGCGTTGGCGGTCGGAATGGCTGAGAAAGCGAAGGAATTTACAGAAACAGGTTCGGAAATTTATCACGGAAATAAACCCGAAGGAGCAGACGAGCATAATTAAAATTGTCAGAGTGATAACTTGAAAATTTATGAATTGCCGTCTGCTTTAGCTGACGGATCAAGGAAATTAAAGGAAAAGGCTTGAAAATTTATGAATTGCCGTCTGCTTTAGCTGACGGATCAAGGATATTAAAGGAAAAGGCTTTAGCCGAATTTGAACTGAATAAAATAATTCCTTACAGCTTTAGCTAAAGCAAAAAGGATGATTGATAATTTTATCTGAAATTCGGCTAAAGCCTGATGTTCATTAAGAAACAGTTCCGTCAGCTAAAGCAGACGGCAATTCATAAAATCGGCAATTCATAAAATCGGTAATTCATAAAATCGGCAATTCATAAAATCGGCAATCTATAAAAATCGCCTATTCATAAAACTTTCGGAGCTAAAAATCTATGTCATATATAAAAGTTTGGCTGCATTTTGTTTGGTCAACAAAAGACCGCAAACCTTTATTGACTGATGATCTTAGACAAAAAGTTTTCCGGCATATTCGGGAAAACGCGAAAGAAAAAGGGATTTTTATTGATTTCATCAATGGCTATGTTGACCACGTTCATTGTTTGATTTCTCTGGGTTCGGATCAGACAATCGAAAAAATAATGCAGTTAATAAAAGGCGAGTCTTCGTTTTGGATTAACAAAAACGGACTTTGCGAACAAAAATTCGCGTGGCAGGATGACTATTTTGTTGTGTCGGTGAGCGAAAATGTCGTTGATAATGTTCGGGATTACGTCAAGAATCAAGAAATTCATCATAAGGAGAAAAGTTTTGATGATGAGTTTGAAATATTCTTGAAAAGAGCAGGTTTTCAGCGGTTTGCAGACAAAGATAGTTGATTCGTTTTGGTGAAAATTTATTTTAAATTCGGTTCTAAATGAATTGCCGATTTTATGAATTGCCGTCTGCTTTAGCTGACGGGCAATAAAGCCAGGACAAAAGCGGCTTTAGCCGAATACCAGATTGCTTTAGCTGAAGCTCTAAGGATGATTTATTATTTTTATTATTTTGGCTAAAGCCGACATCGGCTTGAATACTTTCTCCGTCAGTTAAATCTTCTCCGTCAGCTAAAGCAGACGGCAACTCATAAAGCAGACGG
>JAHCHG010000017.1 GCA_026129865.1 Pyrinomonadaceae bacterium | reverse complement strand
TTCTTTTATACCCGCTTAAAACTTGAATCTACGGCTATAAATTCTTCGCCTTCAGGTGAAATATTGTACATTTTGAATGCGAAAACTTCACCGCCCGTGAAGATCGTTCGCCAGTACCATTCCGGATAGTCGCCGATCTGATAGCTGCCTTTAACATTGATCTCGCTTCCGTTAAATTCGCCTTTACAGATCATAAAACTGTGGCTCATATGAAAGGAATCGGTCCAGACCATTGTGACTTCCGAAGCATCCTTCGGAGACGTCAGAAGAATAATGCCGTCATGTTTAGCGCCGTCAAACTCCCATGTATATTCGATCTTGAGCGTTTGCCCGTTCGCGACCGTATCGACCGACGCGGTCGAATCTGACTCGCGAACCGGATCTTCCGGCATCATATAAAGCTTGTTAAACCCGCTCCAATTTCCCTTAAATTCTTCAAATCCCTCAGGTATCATGGCTGCTCCTTTTTCGGCTAAAGTTTTTCAACGTTCCGTTTTAAATTTTTCAATGCCTGCTCGGAACGATCCTGCATCGAAGATCTCATTGCGGCAAACAAGATCCGCCAGATAATATTCTTTCCGACGATCTTTTCTTTCTGAGTCAAAACCGTTTGCCCGTTTCTTTCTACGAGCGAAACTTCGACATCGTTCGACATGATCTCATGATCGAGATTCATTGCCATAAACTCCGGCGGGCGAAACTCTTTGTTCGTTTCGATCATTATCATTTCGGTTCCCTGATCATCGAAAGTTATGCGAAATTTACTGCCCGGCTCGTTCGGATTTCCGCTGATCGTTTCGATCTTTTTAAATCCCTGAAGCCATTCGCCCATCTTGGACGGATCGCTGAAATACGCCCAAACGACATCGCGCGGTTTATCGATCGAAACCGATGTTTCGCTTTCGACCTGCGGGTTCATCCAGCCGAACACCAGCAGACCGCCAACGATCAAAAAAATTAAGACTCCGGCTGCCAGCGCGATCTTTTTTAACATAGTTCGGTTCTAGTTTTGCGCATGAAGCGCGATCCGATTTCCTTCGGTATCCGTAAAAACCGCCATGTAACCGATATCCGGACTGATCTGAGTTTTCGGAATTACGATCTTGCCGCCGGCGGGCTCAATTCGTTCAATAACCGTTTGAATATCCGGATTTGCGTTTAAATAGATCAACACGCCGTTATCGCGCGGTTCATACATTTCATGCTGGATAAGCGCGCCGCCGAGTTTTCCGCTGCCCGGCGCATACGGAAACATCGCCATTTTGAGATCGCCGATCGGAAAATCGCTCATCTCGATCTCGAATATCGCTCCGTAAAACTTCTTTGCGCGTTCGATGTCGGTCGTCGGAATCTCGAACCAATTCAATACGTTTGTGCTGCTGTCCATATTTTTTTCCTCGCTTTTTCAAATAGCTAACATTTTGCAGTCTTTTTCTTTATACCGATCCGTCCGCGATCTTTAATTTTTTGAACATACTCGGGAATGAACGGTACTTTGCAAGCGGTTCCGTCCATTTCGACACTAACTTTTCCTATTTTTTCGCCGATTTTCACCGCCTCGTCCGTAAGCTCGGCAACATACGCCGCGGCGGCAATGACAAAACCGTTCATCGTATAGCGGACACGGTTTCTTTCGGAGTGGATCACTTTTTCAATTCGTTTCAAAAGCTCTCTGATCTTTTTGATGTCAAGATCTTCGTCGCCGCGCATTGACATCACGTTTGCCAGCGTACACCAACCCGCACATGCAATTTCCTCTTTTTCCGATTCGATCCAGCGCAGACCGATCTCGAAAGCATTTTCATGTTCCGAAGCGACCCAGGGAACCGCGTATTCGCTGAGCATGCTCCAATAGGCTTTTTTCACCCATTCGTCGAGCTCTGATTCGGACATTTTCGCTCCGTCGGCAGCCAAACCGGCTAAATACATTGCGTCCGAGTTTCCGGTTCGATAGAGCTCGAGCGCGAGCTTTTGATCGTTCTTGATCTTCTTTAGAACCTTTTTCAGGTCGGCGACCTTAACGCCAAAAAACGGCTCGCGCGCGCCGTGTTTCATCAAAGTCCGCTTGGTGCTTTCGCTGCCAAGCGATTCAAGTTCTGTCAAAACCTCTGCTTTATTCATAACGATCTTCAGACATAACTTTCTACGTGTTTGGAAAAATATCGGAACACGGCAATTGACCGTTTTCTCTATTTGTTCAAATTTCCAGAATAATAATCCGAAATTCTGTAAAAGCCAAATTTTATTTAAATCACGACAAAACCGATCTATCCGGCATTTCCGAGAAGCTCTATCAGTTCTTTGTCGGCAGCGTCGTCCGGTGAAAGGAATTTGAGATTTTCGCCCGAATAGTCTTCAGTTTTCGCGCCGGCGCCGATCAAATGTTTTGCGCAGGTGGTTTGCGGCTGCAAATTACCGTCGCCACCGTATTTTCGTCCATGCAGCGCCCAGCCAAGCGGCGTCATGTTGAAATCGGCACATCGTTTTTCCAAAGGTGCGCCTGCATCGATCAGGCTTTTCACGAGTTTCGCGCAACCGGTCCACGCTGCCCAGTGAAGCGCGGTTCCGCCGCGGCACCCGCCGTGCGAAAGTTCGGCACCGCTTTCGACATACAATATTCCGACCTTTTCAGCGTGAAGACTCGCCGCGGCGATCAGCGGCGTGTCCTTATTTTCCTCAAAGCCGTTTCCGTCGACCCGTGCGCCGTGCTCAAGAAAGATGCGGGCAATTTCGACGGCTTTTTCGTCCGTGATCTTCCCTTCAAAAACCGCATCGCAAACACGATGAAGCGGATGTGCGGTCGCGGTTTCATCCTGAGACAATGCGACCGGTTCGTTAGCACAATTCGGATCATCTGCCAAAATATCTGCGATCTCGTCGACTCTTCCGTTTTCGATCAGTTGATAGATCATCTGGTAATCTCATTTGATAATCGGACAAATATTGCGGGTTCGATCAACGGTCAACAGATATATCCAAAAAATTTGAACATCCTGCTTTTATCGCTCAAACAGCGGCGCGTATCTTTCGCGATGATAATAGGCAAGAAAAATACACGATCCGAATAGAAACAGTGCTACCGGCAATCCGCTGGGTTCGAGTACGGTGTGAACAAAAAGAATGTTAACAACGATCGGAGCAATGATTACGAGAGCGAGCGGAACAAATTGTCCGGATACAAAAGCGAGTCCGCACACGAATTCGGTTATTTTCAGCAGCGGCATAAAATAGCCCGACGCCTTCAAACCCTCGTTGAAGATTCGCATGTCGCCGGCAAGTTCCGGTTCCGGGAACAGTTTTGCAAAAAATACGATCGAACCAAACAAAAAAAGCAGACCCATCAGCGTGCGGACGATTATCGCGGCAATTTTCATACGATTATTCTCCAATCTAATTTTTACGGATTAGTAGTCGGAATATATTCCAAAATGAACTTAATTCCAAGAAGTTTTTTTCGCTCGGATTTGATGCGTCGCCTTTGAAATTTGAAAGCCGAAAATTCAGCCGCATTGACGCGGCGGATTCGCGAAATTTCTCCGATTTGACAGAACCGTTTCGCGCCGACACGGAAAACAGCCAATCAAAACCGAACCGGCGCCGACGGATTTCGAAATTTTCTTGCAGATCTTACTGAAGTTAAACTAATATGTCTCCACCAACCCCCAATATGATTTTTCAGACGCACATTCCAGGCTCCCCGCTTGATCGATTTGTCGAGCAATTCATTTACTACAAAGGTTTGAAGCGCGAAAGCACGATCGACCGGTTTTTGCCGGACGGAAATTGCGAGATCATTATTGATCTTAACGACCAGCCGCAGTTTATTTACGATAACGAAACGCTCAAGGAAATTCAGGCATGCCATAATGTCTGGGCATCAGGCGTGCGAACCGAACCGATCTCGATCCCTTCGGGAAACGAATCGGAAATGTTCGTTATAGCGTTTAAGCGCGGAATGGCGTTTCCGTTTTTTCCGATGCCGTTGAACGAGATAGCCGATCTGGTCGTCGACGCCGATCTGATATGGGGCAACGAGTTTGCTTTTTTACGGGAATTGATCTTTCAACACAGAAATTCGCCGAAAAAATTTGAAGTTGTCGAAGAACATCTGCTCAGGAAAATTAGGGAAAGATCGACAGCCGATCTTTGTGTGGAATTTGCCGTATCAGAGATCGTCGCCAAACCCGACCAGGTAACTTTTAAAGAACTAACGTCAAAGATCGGATATTCGCAAAAGCATTTTATCTCGTTGTTTAAACGACAGGTTGGTGTTTCGCCGAAAAATTATCTGAAAATAATGCGTTTTCAAAAAGCTGTAAACGAGGTCGAACTTGCCCGGGAAGTTGATTGGACATCGATAAGCATAGATTGCGGTTTTTACGATCAAGCGCATTTTATTAACGATTTTAAGGTCTTCTCCGGTTTCACGCCCGCCGCTTATCTGCAGAGGAAATCTGACATTTTAAATTATGTGCCGGTGCTTTAGGAGTTTTATGAAACGAAAATTCATCCTTTTATTGATGGCGTTTATTATGGCTGCGCCCGCAGCCGCGCAAACAGTCAAAATCTCGGACGTCGCCGATTTTCTCAAGGGTACCTGGAAAATAAATGAAAAGGAGCGGTACGAACATTGGACCGTTTGTCCGGACAAACTGGAAGGTCGCGGATTTAATCTAGAGAACGGTTTGGAAAAAACTTATGAAACTCTGGAAATAAGAATGGTTGACGGAAAGATTAAATATTTCGCGACTGTACCGGATCAAAATGACGGCAAAACCATTGAGTTTCCTCTGACAAAATCGTCGGCGAACGAGCTGACGTTCGAAAATCCCGATCATGATTTTCCAAAGAAGATCGTTTATAAAAAACTGTCTCCAACCGAAATTTCCGTCAGCGTTTTCGGTGAAGGTGAAAAAGGCTTTTCTCTGAAACTCGTAAAAATCCCCGATCAGGTAAATTTTTTCCAATACTAATCGTCGGTATGCGTTTTATCATCGACGCATTATGGAAAACATCAATCATCTAGCAGTTTTCGTTTGCGCCGTGACGAGTTTGGTCGTCGGCGCGCTTTGGTGGTCTCCGCTGATGTTTGCGAAGGCTTGGCAGCGTGAAACGGGTTTGTCTGACGAACAATTGAAAAACGTCAACCCGGCAAAGACGTTCGGGCTTTCTTTTTTGCTGGCGTATCTTGTTTCGTACAACCTTGCATTTTTCCTGGCAGCGCCGGGAACGGATTGGAAATGGGGCGTAACCGCCGGTCTTCTCGCCGCCGTTTGGGCGATCGCGATGTATGTGATAATCAGCCTGTTTGAACAGCGTTCGTTAAAGTTAATGCTTATCAACACCGGTTATATCGCAGTTTATTTCGCGGTTATCGGCTTCATCCTGGGCATCTGGCGGTAAAAAGCGAAACTCTAGATATTACTGTTGCAGAGTATCGCCTTTAATTCAGAGTATCGCCCCTAGTTCAGAGTATCGCCCTTAGTTCAGAGTATCGCCTTTAGGCGATCAATCTCGCTCGCGAACGTTTCCCGCCTGAAGGCGGAACTCTGAACATCACCCGCCCAGAGTATCGCCCTGGGTTCAGAGTATCGCCTTTAGGCGATCGATCTCGCTCGCGAACGTTTCCCGCCTGAAGGCGGAACTCTGTACGGAATTTATTAAAAGAGGAATAATATGGCACAAAAAACATCTGGCGAAATCGAAAAGGAATTTATCGACGGCTTAAAAAAATCTACCGGAAAAGATCTGAAAACCTGGCTTTCCGAAATCAAAACTTCAAAGATCGAAAAGCGAAACGACATCGTAAAATGGCTCAAAACCGACCACGGATTCGGGCATATGAACGCCGGTCTGCTTGCCGGAATTTTCTTCAACGGCGGCAGACCCGTGTACGGGAGCACCGAAGAACTGCTCGAAAACCAATTGGCGAAAGCGCCGGACACGAGACCGCTTTACGAAGCGTTTGTAAAATTCGCTTTGAAAAATTTCCCGAATGCATCGATCCTGCCGAAAAAGACATACGTTTCACTATTGGAAAAGCGCGAGTTTGCCGGCATCAATATAAGAAAAGGCGAGCTCCGCGTCGGGCTCGACCTCGGCGATCGTCCTTTTGACGACACGGTTTCAAAAGCAAAATTGACCGGACCGATGCCGCGCATTTCGCATATGCTTGTCTTTACGGATAAAGACCAGTTCGATGAAAACGTCGTTGATCTATTGCGTCAATCGTACGAACGGTCGAACTAATTCAAACGAGAAAAAATGTTCCGAACACTGCGATAAGACTCCTTTCGGATTTTGATCTTTGCGATTTTCGTTTATTATTTTATTCGCAATTCTACAAGGATCCGTGCCGGGATGATTACGCAGAAGATTATTTTTGTCGCGATCGGCTCGGCGAATAGTCGCAAACGCACCGCGATAAAACCTATATCCGGTGGTAAATTTTATATATCTAAAAACTGGAGGCGCAGATGAACGAAAAACAAATGTCGATGCCCAAACACGGCGATTTTTGCTGGGCTGAGATCGCTACGACCGACGCGGAAAAATGCAAGGATTTCTATAATAAAGTTTTCGGCTGGGAGTTTCATTCAAATCAGCCCGCCGCGGCGGAAATGGAATACACCCATTACGGGCTGCCCGGCGAAGAACCGATCGGCGGAATGTACACCATGTTGAAGGAGATGTTCGGCGAAAACATGCCGCCTCCGCATTTTATGAATTACATCGCCGTCGACGATGTCGATGCCCTGGCTCAGCGGACAACGGAGCTCGGCGGAAAGGTTCATATGCCGCCGATGGACATTCCAAACACCGGTCGTTTTTGCGTCATCGAAGATCCGACCGGCGCCCACGTAGCGCTGATCACATTGACGCCGCCGGAACCGCCAGCGTAAGCGAACGGCAGAGAGTAGCGCAAAGGAATTAAAAATTAACAATTGATAATTAATCCAAAAGAGATCGATCAATTATCTTTCGATATCTAATGTGATCGTTAAGGAAAAACGAATTATTTGCTCTTAGATTTGATAGAGCATTCGGAAAGAGGAAAAAACAATGGCAGAATTTACACGACCCAGACACGGCACAGTTTGCTGGCGCGAACTTCAGACAAAAGATCTCGAAAAAGCAAAGGAATTTTACAAAGAATTACTCGGCTGGAACCTTCAGCAGAGCAAGATCTCGCCCGTCGAATATGCCGAGATTCACGTCGGCGACAACGCCCAGGGCGGAATGATGGAACTGAACGAAGGATTCGGCGAAGGTTGGGAACATATCCCATCGCACTGGGGAACCTACATAGCCGTTGACGATTGCGACGCCGCGTTCGAAGCCGTAAAGGCGAACGGCGGACAGGTTTTTTGCCCGCCGTTCGAAGCGCCGAATGTCGGCAAGATATGCATGGTCGCCGACCCCGCCGGTGCGCATTTTTCGATGATCGAGTTTACGAAATAGGTTCGTTTCTCGTTTTAGGAGAGTGACCACAAGCTCTTCAGACTAATAATTAATTGTTCAAGGTACCAATTATTGGTATTATTTGATCCGGATATGGGAAAGAATACTTCGATAGTACTCGGCGCACATTTTGAGAAATTTATAAATGAGCAGATCGCGTCAGGAAAGTACAATTCCGTCAGCGAGGTAGTTCGGTCCGCGCTTCGTGTTTTCGAGCAGGAAGAAGAGAAGGCTCGTTTTGTAATCGATGAGTTACAGATCGGCGAAAAGAGCGAAAAGCTCCGCGAATTTAACCGGCATAACCATCTCAAGGATCTGCACGAAAGGTTTGAGCCGTAATGCCGGGTTTCGTGATCAGCAAAAAAGCCGTCGAAGATATCGATGGAATTTGGATCTATACCGCCCGGAATTGGTCCGTTGAACAAGCCGACCGCTATTACAACCTGATCTTTGACGAGATAGAATTTGCCGCAAAATATTTCGAATCAGCTGCTGATTTCGGACATGTTCGACCGGGCTATCGATATTCAAAAGTAAAATCTCATCTGATCTTCTTAAGAAAAACGAGTTCGTCCGAAATTGAAGTTGTCAGAGTTTTACAT
This sequence comes from Pyrinomonadaceae bacterium, assembly GCA_026129865.1. GTDB lineage: Bacteria > Acidobacteriota > Blastocatellia > Pyrinomonadales > Pyrinomonadaceae > JAHCHG01. The sequence continues at coordinate 31,924 of JAHCHG010000017.1, read as the reverse complement.
GAGCGGATGGATATTGGTAATCGATTGAATAAATAGAACAATTTGCGATCACGGTTCATGCGGAGAATTCGATCGATCGTTTAAAGCGCCTTAAAATTGAGGAGTAGGAACATGGAAAAACTGAAATACACAGAACAGATCGACGCGCCGCGCGAAAAAGTTTGGCAGACCCTTTGGAATGACGAAACCTATCGTCAATGGACGAAGCCTTTTTCCGAGCAATCGCATGCAAGTTCCGATTGGAAGCTCGGGAGCCGTGTTGAATTTCACGACGGCAATAACAACGGCATGTACAGCGAGATCGACGCCCTGACGCCAGACGAATTTATGTCGTTTAAGCATCTCGGCATGTTCAAAGACGGCAAAGACGTTCCTTTTGAAGGCGATCTTTCCGGCTGGGCGAATGCGCATGAAACGTATCGTTTGACGGAGAATAACGGCGGAACGGAACTTTATGTTGAGGTAGATGCGGTCGCATCTTTCGTGGATTTTATGAACGAAAAAATGCCGCAGGCGCTCGGGATCGTAAAACGGCTTTCGGAAAGTTAATTCGCCCGGACAAGGTCATGAAAAATGAACTTTACTCAGATAACGCCGATATTTCGCATCTTTGACGAGGTTCGGGCAAGAGAATTTTATCTGGATTTTCTCGAATTCGAATTGGAGTTCGAGCATCGATTTGCCGAGAATATGCCGCTTTATATGGGCGTCAGGCTCGGCAATTTCATTCTCCATCTGAGCGAACACAGCGGCGACGCCACGCCCTGCGCCGCCATTTATCTTGAGATGAACGGTCTGCGCGAATATTACGCGCGGCTCGCCGCAAAGGATTATAAATATTGGCTTTGCACATAAAGTCTAGTTTTCCCCAGACTTTATGTGGAACCTTAAACACTTTGTGTTCAAATCTTTTTGCGGAATTCAGGCTTTAATTAGGCAGTTTGTGCGGGTTAGGCACAAAATGTTAGGATATTGCCAATGGATGTTACACTTACATTAAAAGACGGTTATATTCTTGACAAAGCAACGGGAAAACCCGTTGATATTCGAAAACCGGAAGAAAATGTTAGACAGGAATATGAAGTCATTCTACACGAAAACTACGGTTATTCTTACGATCAAATAGATATTGAAGTCCCGATTCAACGGGGTGAAGCAAGTAGTAAAAAAAATAAAAATGAAGCGGCGGATATTGTAATTTACAAAACTACTAATTCAACGAAGCGCGATCAAAGCAATGACATTCTCGGCATTGTAGAAACCAAGCGACCTAACAAAAAAGACGGTATCCGGCAACTAATGAGTTATATGTCCGCCACCTGTTGCCTTTGGGGATTTGGACAAACGGCGCGGAAATTGAATACATTTATCGAAATCCCAAAACAGGTGAATTAAAACAAGATTACATTTTTCAAATTCCAAGCAACGGCGAAAGTTTTGAAGATATAGGGCGAATTACCAAAGATAGCCTGAAACCTGTTAAAAACCTCAAACCGATTTTTAGACGGATTTTTTACACGCTTTACTCAAATACGAATATCTCAAGAAAAGAAAAACTCGGAAGTGAGATGGTGAGGCTCCTTTTTTGTAAGATTTTCGATGAACTTTATGACAGAGATAAGCCGCCGAAATTTAAGATTGGTTTCGATGACAAACCCGAACAAGTAAAAGCCAATATCGTAGAACTTTGGAAACAAGTCAGACATTATTTTTCTAATGACGGTTTATTTGAAACCCACGAAGAAATTGTTTTAGACCCGAAATCTATTGTTTATATTGTCGGCGAATTAGAGAAATATAGTCTTACCAAAACAGATAAAGATGTTGTCGGCGACGCTTTTGAAATTTTTGCCGAAAGACAATTTGCAGGTGAAAAAGGCGAGTTTTTCACGCCACGCCCTGTCGTTAAAATGGCGGTTGAAATCGTCAATCCACAACCTGACGAGAAAATTTTAGACCCTGCTTGCGGAAGCGGCGGATTTTTGATTTACGCCTTAGAACATATCTGGGAAATAATGGATAACAGCCCGAAATATAAAGGCGAACATCTGGAAAGACATAAAAAAGAAACCGCGCAAAGAAACTTTTTCGGTATTGATAAAGAAATTGATCTCGTTAAAATTTGCAAGGCTTATATGTCAATTATTGGCGATGGAAGAAGCAATATTGTAAAAGCGGACAGCTTGAAAAGCCCCGACGAATGGGAAGATGCGGCTAGATCAACTTTGACCACAAACGGACAAAAACTCAAAAAATACGATGTGATTTTATCGAATCCGCCGTTCGGAAGTAAAATTAAAGTCAAGCATAAGCACATTTTAAAGCAGTATGATTTAGGGTATAAATGGAAACGTGATAAAGAAAATGATGTTTGGGTAAAAACTTGTAAGACGAAAGAAACCGAACCGCAAATTCTGTTTATTGAGCTATGTCTTAAATTGCTTGAGGACGGCGGAAGAATGGCTATTGTTTTACCTGATGGTATTTTCGGAAACCCGACTGACGGTTATATTCGGCAATGGATAAAAGACAAAGCGGAAATCATTGCAGTTATTGATTGCTCTCACAATACGTTTATGCCCCACACGCATACAAAAACAAGCGTTTTAATTCTTAAAAAGTGGGGAAAGACCAAACAAAAGAATTATCCGATTATGATGAGCGTCGTAGAAAAATGCGGACACGACCCACGCGGTAATGAAACCTATATTGACGGCGGCGAGATTAAAACGATTGAAGAAGAATTTTCAAAGGTTTCGGAGATTTACAAAAGTTACCCAAGCAGAGTAATTAAAGATTATGATCGGCTCGGATTTACTTTGTATGAGCAATCCTTGAAAAATGATATTTTAATCCCGCGATATTACGACCCCGAAACATCTAAAGAGTTAGAAAAGATGGAACAATCCGGTAAGTTTGAGCTAAAAACTATCAGACAATTAACTACCGAAAAACTTCTATCTGTTAAAGGCGCAGGCACGACCGTTGGCAGTCAAGAATATGACATTTATGAGAAAATTCCGTTTCTTAGAACCTCCGATGTCGGCGCATGGGAAACCAGAAATTATGCCGTTCAAAATGTGAGCGTATTAACCTATTTAAAATACAAAGACAAACAAAAATTACGCGAAGGCGACATTTTGTTTGTTAAAGACGGCACATACCGAATCGGCGAAACTTTTCTGCTAACAAAATACGATCTTAAAATGCTTGTCCAAAGCCATTTTTTAATTATTCGGTCTTTAGACAAAGAACAACTTGACCCGTATCTGTTGCTCTATCTTTTGCATATTCCGATTGTCAGGAAACAAATTGATGAAAAAACATTCGTGCAAGCAACGCTTTCCACAATCGGCGACCGTTTGAGCGAAGTCGTTATACCTATTCCAAAACACGTTGAAATGCGCGAAAAAATCTCAAAAGATATTAAGCAAAAAATAAACTTGCGAGCGCAAGCCAGAGATGAAATGAAAAACCTTTTTAATGATTCGACATTTTATGTCTAGCCTTTATGTTCAACTTTAAGAACTAAATGTTCAAATCAGGATTTAGGTGCAAAGCCATAAATATTACAAACCGGGAATTTGCGATTCGGGCTTTGGAACGATTGAAATGGAAATTTTAGACCCTTTCAAGAACCGTTTGAGCTTTAACGAGCGAGTCTAACCTGCAGAAACGCGCACGGAGTAAGCGTGTTTTTCTTAGTCGCACAGCTCGCAAACAACATTCGCGATTCTTTGTTTGCAAACGCAGTAACACGCGTACTTCGTGCGCGTTTCTGCACCAAAACAAACTATGCTCCTAAATAACAAAACACTTGACGCGATCATCGACGGCGAGATCTTCGTCGTGTTTCGCGTCTGGAAACGTCCGACGGTAAAGACCGGCGGAACTCTGAAAACGCGAAAAGGTGTTTTGGATATTTTGCGGGTTGAGAAGATCGACCGCGAAAAGGTGACGAAAAAGGATCTGAAAAATGCCGGTTTGAAATCGTTCGAAGAACTCTGCGAGACCGACCGCGAGGGCGATTTTTACAGGATAACCGTTGCCTATAAAGGCGAAGACCCGCGCATCGCGCTGCGCGAAAATCTTGACAGAAAAGATATTGAAAACTGCTGCGAAAAACTCAGAAAAATGGGCGATTGGTGTATGGATTTTCTGCAGTTGATCCATGACCAGCCGAACATTCACGCCCAGATCCTCGCCGATTCCGTCGATCTCGACAAACTGAAATTCAAAGCAAAAGTCCGCCGCCTAAAAGCCATCGGCTTAACCGAATCGCTCCGCCCCGGCTATAAACTCTCGCCGCGCGGTCAAAAGGTTCTGAAAATGCTACGAAAACCCTAGAAGAAATTCACGAACCGTCTGAACAGATAAAATAATGCGGACAGCGCGGGCAGTCGGCGGAGGGTTTCGGCTCGAAATTTCCGCTTTTGATGGCGTCGATCGCTGATTCGTATTTTTTCAGCCGGTTTGAAGCGACGCGGTCGGTTATCTTGATCTCATGTTCGGTTTCGTCGCCGAGATAGTTTCGAACGATCTTTGCCGTTTTTCCCGGAAATTTTGCCGAAATGCCGATCGAGGCGAGCACTTCCGAATCGGAAGGATCGGTCTTTGAAGGCGTTTTGCCGGTTTTGAACTTGCGGATGACCGCGCCGGTTTCGCCTTCGAATTCGACGGAATCAAGCAACACGCGCACCGATCCGTTTTCGAGATCGATATCGATGCCGGAATTTAGAACCGAATTTCCCGCGCGGTCTTCCGATAAAAGCTTTCGCGCGCGGCGAATCAATTCGTCGGCTTTTTGGCGGTAAACCGGCGCGTATGGGTGATCGCCGATCTCGGCGGCTTCCCAGTTTTCATCGAGTTTCGCAAGCGCGGCGTCTTCACTCATCGCAGTTTTTTCAACGCGAAGACTGCGGTTCATCTCGCCGATCGTTTGATAAACCGCGGTGTGAAATTTTTGATAAATGGACCGTTCGCCGTCGCGTTTTAAGCCTAAAACATGAGTGTAATAATAATCGCGCGGGCAGCGCTGATAGCGTTCGATCTCGTGCGTGAAAAAGAGATCTTTCGCCGGCACGTCGATCGCCGCAGGACGATCGGAATACTGCATTTCATCGGCGACAAGTTCGCGCACCGGCGGCAAAAAATCGGTTAATCTTTCAAGAAATTCGGACTCTCTGCGCGTGGACGCACCGTATTTCTGCGCTCGCGAAAGATGCAGATGGTCGCGCGCCCGCGACATTGCGACGAAAAACAAACATTCCTCTTCTTCGAAATGAAAATCTTCCTCGCCTTCGATCATTCCGTCCGGAACCGGACACGTATCGCCGCGCCGGCTGAGCGGCATTTTGCTCACCGAAAGCGACGGCAGGAAAACCACGGGAAATTCCAAGCCCTTTGCTCCGTGAATAGTCAGCAGACGAACTGCATCTAGCGATTCGGCTTCGGACGGAAGCTGGGAAAAGTTTTTGTCTTCATTAAAATTTGCCAGAAGTCGAACATGCGAAAGAAACGCAGCAGTCGGATCTTCTCTTTCCGAAAACCGTTCTTCGGCGTTTTGCGCGAACTTCAAAAATTGATAGATCGCAAGTCTTTTTGAAAGTTCTTCAACATCATTATGCTTGAAAAAATTTCTCAAATAGCCGCTTTCAAAAAACAGATGATCTGCCAAAAATGTCCATGCCGAAACATCGGATGAATGACGGGAAAGATGCTTCGCAAGCTTTTCAAGTTTGGGGCGACCCGTCGCGGAGATGTTATCCAAAAGGGTCTCGTCGCCGGCAGCTCCGGCAAGAGTTTTTTCGTTCTGCCGCTGATGTTCAATGACGCGGTGAACATCTTCTTCCGGGATCGAATATTCCGAAAACCGCGCAACGCGATGGAGCGAATGCCCGTCTTTGGAAGATCGCAGATCGAGCAGAGAAAGCAGGTCGCGAACCTCGCTGCGTGAAAAAAGTTCTCCGAGATAAAAGACCGGAACGCCCGCCGCGGTCAAACCCGCCGCGGCTTGGTCGAGCTGCGGACGGGTGCGGCAAATGACCGCCATTTCCTTAAATTTTACGCCGTTATTTCTATGTACCTGAACATGTTCCGCGATTCGCGCGATCTCGGTGTCCGTTGTGTCGGCAACCTCAAGTGTGACGGCGGGACGAACCGGATCGGAATTTGATCCGCGATGCGCGTTCCAATCCGAAAACCCGTCGCCGCCGGAAGCACGCATTGTTGACGCGAAATTTGCGAAAAGCTCCACGATCTCATTGTTCGAACGGTAATTGGTTTCAAGCGAGATCCTTTGCGCACCCGGAAAATCTTGTTCGAAAAGCCGCATATTTGCGGGCGATGCGCCGCGCCAGCGATAGATCGATTGGCGAAGATCGCCGACCGCCCAGAGCGTTTTACCGCTTCCGGCGATCTCTTTCAGCAAAATTCCGCAGGCGCGGTTCACGTCTTGAAATTCGTCGACGAGTATCGCATCGTAACGCGCCTGAACCTCGGATCTTACTTGTTCGTGCTCGCGAAGAAGCTTTACGCTGCGGTGAATGAGATCGCCGAAATCCAGCAATTTCTCCTGTTCGAGATGAGCTTGATAAAACTCATAAACCCGCGCGGTTTCGAGCACTTTTTCGGCTTTTTTCTTTAGATCTTCATCGTCTTCGAGCTTGGATTTCGCAAGCATTTCTTCGCCGAGTTTGCGATATTCCGGCGGTGTGCAAAGTTCGTCTTTAGCACGCGAGATGGCGCCCAGGATTGCCGAAAAATTCGCCGAAGGGTCGTGCAGAACCTCGTAATGGTCGAGCGATAAGTCGTTCAGACCGTTTTCGAGAAGAAGAAAAGCGTCGATCGTTTCGATCAGGTCCGAATCCGGATCGAGTCCGGTTTCGGACCAAAATGCACGCAGCAGATCGAGCCCGAAAGCATGAAACGTCATCACCTGCATCGCCGCGGCTGCACGCGCATCGATCGCGGCGATGCGTTCGCGCATTTCTTCGGCGGCTTTGTTCGAAAACGTCATTGCCAAAATCCGCTTCGGATCGATGCCTTGTTCTATCAAATATGCGATCCGCGCCGTCAACGTGCGTGTTTTTCCCGTGCCCGGACCGGCGGAAACAAGCGCCGGACAAACCGCTTCCTGTGCCGCCCGGCGCTGGCTTTCATCAAGTTCAATTGTCCGGTTTTCGTCAAAAGATTCCTTCGTTTCGGGTTCGGGTTCCGGAACCAAAACGGCGCGCGCCAGCTGAACGGCGGCGATCTCAGACGGCAGCGCCGTCCTTTCGGCGATCCCGCGCGTTTCATTTTCGCCGCGGAAAAAAGCTCTTTTCAACGAATCGCACGACAATAAAAACTCGAGCGCAAAAAGGTTTGCCTCGCGTTCGCGGCGCTCGCCCGAACCGTATCCGACGATCTTTTCAACCGCGGAATTTGCCGCCGAATCGGAAACGAATCCGTCGATCTCATCGCTCGAACAATGCGTTCCGCGATGCTCGAGCCGGTAATGCCCGATCTCATGCGCAACGCAAAACCATTTGTACCAGGGAGTTAGACCGTTGTTGAAAAAAATGCAGTCGTCTTCTAAAACCGCAAGCGCGCTTGCAAGATTGATCGAATCGGGGTGTTCGGGAATGAGTTCTAATCCCAAATGTTCGGCGGCGAGATTTACGAGCCGCTCTGCCTCGACGAGTTCGTTTTCATCTATCGAGTTTTCCGCGAATACTTCGCGTCTGAGGTCGTTTGCGAGGTTTCTTATCTTTTGCCAATGGCTCATAAAACTTTCATATTTCTAAAAGCTTTTGCTTTTCTTCGTGCGACAGCGATTGATCTTCGCGCACCGCTTCTTCAAATTTTTTGGGCTTTAGAGCTTCCGGTCGCGTCGCCGTCTTAAAATTTGCGTTTGCCGTCCCGGCGGACGGCAGGTTAAGAAACTCTACGACCGATGCTTCGCTTTGCTCCAATACGGACGCGATCTTTTCGATGAGTTTTTTCGGGATGGATGAAAATTCGAGCCGTCGTTTTTCGAGATATTGAACGAGTGAAACGCTTAAACCAAGTTTTTCCGCAAGTTCTTTTCGATTGAGTCCTTTTACTTTTGCCGTTTCGATCAGGCTGTGCAAAACTGTCTGCATTTCGCCGCGGACGCTTCGCAGCGCTTCGAGCGCAGATGTGCGGTAATGCGCTTCTTGCTGCGCCGATAATTCCACTTCCGGCGAGCATTTCGCGATGGTCTGCGCTACCGCAAAATCTTCAAGTTCGCCGGAGAACTGCGGATATTTGTCCTTGAACCGGCGCAAAACGCTTTGATCGAATTCGTCCGGCGACGCAAGCGCGTATTCTTCAAGGACCTCGGCTAATTGATTGTTGTCCATTGGTTTACCTCTCAACCGCTTCCGCAGCGATCCGGCGAATTTCCCCGATCTTATTTCTAATCGTCCGCGAAGTAACGTTCAAATAGCTGCTGATAGTTGTTTCGTTCGGGTCCTTGCTTTCCGACTGAAATCCGTCGAGCAGCATACAAACGATCGTCCTTTGTTCGTCTGAAAATTGCGACCATCCCTGCCGGAGCATAGCTTTGAACTCCGGTCCCGGATCGGGCGAAACCGCATTTTCCAGCAAGTCCGAATCGTTATCGTCATCGCGCCCCGAATGATCGTCGATCCGTTCGCGCTCTTTAAGTCCGAAATTCTTTTTCCCGACGCATTTTGCCTCGCTGGAAACGAAAGAACCGAATTGGACCTGTGCAAAATCGCCGATATCGGACGCGAGGTCGCCGATCTTTCTGAGGACGGAAATTCGGACGTCCTGAAGAAAATCGTCAAATTCGCAGCCGTGAATAAATCCGCTATTCTTATGTTTCAATAAAAGTTTTACGATGCGAACGTCCATGGCAATGAAGATCGCTTCGGCAAGCGAATCGTCGCGCTCGAAAAGCGCGCGGCGGTAGAGAAATACGAGGGTTTCATCGAGTAAATAAAGTTCGTCTGCACGATCTGTAACATACAAGCGAGGTCGAATTTCGGCGATCTCGCGTTCCGCGACAGCTTCGATCTGCATTTGCGCGTCGTCGCGCCGCACATAAAGCTCGCCCTGTTTCGTTCGTTTTGTCAGTGGGAAATACGAGCCCGCTCGCTGCGAATCCATCGAAAAAGCTCCTGTAGGCTAAATGTTAGATAAATCGGGAAACCGGAAAAAGTATTTTCAAACTTTTTAAGATTACCGGCAAATCGCCGCCGTTTCAACAGCTCGCTTTCACGCCCCGGCAGATTCCGCGATCTTTGAAAACTTTTTGCGGTATTCGACCGGCGTCAAACCGGTGATCTTTTTGAAAACGGAGCGAAAAGCTTTGTTATCGGAATAACCGACGTCGAACATCACCTCGTTGACATTTTTCGCGCTGCGTTCAAATTCGCGTTTTGCGGCTTCGATCTTAACGCGCTGGGCATATTCAATGATCGAATTGTTCGTCGCCTTCTTAAAACGACGCTCAAAACTTCGTCGTCCGACGGCAAACTTTCCTGCAAGATTTTCGACATTTATCTTTTCTTCGAAATTTTGCTCGATATATTCCTGCGCCTGTTTAACCTCTTCGTCGTTGTGATCTTTCTGCCCGTTGAACAAGATAAAAGCGGATTGAGAGTCGCGGTCGATGTCGATCGCGAAAAATTTCGAGATCAAAACAGCGGTTTCGCGATCGGTAAATTTTTCGACCAAATAGAGCAAAAGGTTCCAATAGCTCGTCGCGCCGCCGGAGGAATAGACGCCGTTCTCTTCGGTAATTATCCTGTCGTCGACGAGATCGACGCGCGGAAATCACCGCCGAAATTCGTCCGCGAAGATCCAGTGAGTCGAACATTTTCTGCCGTCGAGCAATCCGGTTTCCGCAAGCAAAAATGCCCCGATGCAAAGCGAAGCGACTTCCGCTCCGTTTTCCGACATCGATCTGATCCACGGCAGAAATCCGCGGTTCTCGTCGATCGCCGCATCGAGATCTCCTTTCATTGCGGGAATTACGATCAGGTCGGTTTCTTCAACTTCGCCGGTCAATTTATCGACGTTTACGGTAAAAAGTCCGTTTTCGAGCATTACGTTCTTTTCAAGACCGACGGTTTCAACGGCGAAAACCGGCGGCATTCCGGCTTGTTCACGAAACCGGTTTACGGTTTTGAATATATAATTCGGATCCGCCACGGCTTCGATGACAGCCATCTTCGGTACGAGAATAGAGATCTTTTTCATACAAAAAAGGTAATCGAATATTTTGTCGCAATCAACCTTGCGAATCGACGTAATCGCACAGCGACAGAACCGGTTTTTGGTGGTAAATTTTCAGACATCAAATTATTTTCAGGAGATATTTTATGAAATCAATCAATCCGTCAATCGCGTTCGACGGTAACGCGGAAGAAGCTTTTAATTTTTACAGATCGGTTTTCGGCGGCGAATTTACCGCGGTTATGCGTTGGAAAGATATGCCGAAAGACGAAGAAGGCTGCGGCGGCATGGGCGAACTCGCGCCGGACGAAATGGAAAAGATAATGCATATTTCGCTGCCGGTCGGCAAAAACAATACGCTGATGGGAAACGATACGCCGAAGTTTATGAACGCCAATTTTGACGGCGAAAGCCGTTTTAACATCGCCATCGACACCGAAAGCAAGGCGGAAGCGGACAGACTTTTCGAAAAGCTTTCCGAAGGCGGAAACAAAGTCATGCCGATGGATGATGCCTTTTGGGGCGATTATTTCGGTATGCTGGTCGATAAATTCGGGATCCAATGGATGATCGGATATTCAAACGAACAAAGGGAGAATTAAAAATGGCAGGAGAAAAAATAACTATAAATGCGGCGGTTGATGCGCCGGTCGCAAAGGTCTGGGAATATTGGACCGAACCCGAACATATAAAGAATTGGAACAACGCCTCGGACGAATGGCATACTCCGCATGCGGAAAACGACCTGCGGAAAGGCGGCAAATTTTTAAGCCGCATGGAAGCCAGGGACGGAAGCTTCGGTTTCGATTTTGAAGGCGTTTACGACGAAGTTATCGAGAATCGAAGAATCGAGTACACAATTTCTGACGGAAGAAAGGTCGAAACGAATTTCGAAGAAAAAAACGGTGAAACGCACATCAAAACAACCTTCGAAGCCGAATCTGAAAATTCCGTCGAGATGCAGCGCGACGGCTGGCAGGCGATTCTCGATAATTTTAAGAAATACGCGGAAAGCCGCTGAACAGGAGGTATCGAAATGTCTATCAGACAGAAAATAAAGCCTTGTTTATGGTTTGACGACCAAGCCGAAGACGCGGCGAATTTCTATGTTTCGGTCTTCAAGAACTCGTCCGTTGGAAAGGTAAGTCTTTATACAAACGAAGGTTTCGAGATTCACGGCAAAAAAGCGGGCAGCGTAATGACCGTCGAATTTACACTAGACGGTCAGCCTTTCACGGCGCTTAACGGCGGACCTTTGTTCGAGTTTAACGAAGCGATCTCGCTTCAGGTCATTTGTGAAACGCAGGAAGAGATCGATTATTTCTGGGAAAACTTCACAGAAGAAGGCGAAGAAGTTCAATGCGGCTGGGTGAAAGACAAATTTGGACTTTCCTGGCAGATCGTTCCTGCCGTATTGAGCGATCTTACAAGCGATCCGCAACGGTCGGAACGCGTGATGAAAGCGCTCTTAAAAATGAAAAAGCTTGATATCGAAGCATTGAAAAATGCGTAAGCGGGCGCGTGAATTTATGGAAAACGAAAAGTTCAAAAACATTGACAGTTACATTCAAGCGTTTCCGTCGAAAGTGCAAAGCAAATTGGAAGAGGTTCGGAAAACTATTCGAAAAGCGGCGCCCGACGCGGCAGAAGCGATCAGCTACCAGATTCCGACATTTGAATTAAACGGCAATCTAGTTCATTTTGCGGCGTTCAAAAATCATATCGGTTTTTATCCGGGAGCGGCGGCGATGGAAACTTTCAAGCATCGGTTCGACGGCTTAAAAACGTCGAAAGGCGCGCTTCAGTTCCCGCTTGACCAAACGCTGCCGCTGGACCTTGTCGAAGAGATCACGAAATTTCGCGTGGCTGAAAATCTAAAAAAGGGGAAAAGAAAATGAATAGAGAAGTGTGGTTAAATTTGCCCGTCAAAGACGTGGCGCGGTCGAGGCAGTTTTTTACGAAACTCGGATTTGAATTTCAGAGCGGTCCGGGCGAAACTCCGCAAATGACGGCGCTGCGTTTCGGAAAAAACGTGATTATGCTCGTCGAAGAGGAACAGTTTAAATTTTATTCGAAAAATCCGATAAGCGACCCATCTGCCGGGACGGAAATTCTGGTCTCGTTCAGCGCCGACAGCCGCGAAGACGTTGAAGATCTAGCCGAAAAAGTGCGCGCCGCAGGCGGTGTGATATTTTCCGAACCGGGCGATGTGATGGATTGGATGTACGGTTTCGCATTTGTTGATTTGGACGGACATCGCTGGAATGCTCTGTTCATGCCTTCGAGCGATGAAAAAACGGAACCGGCAAATTCATAAAATTTTAGTTTTTGCGATCGCGCTCGTCTGGTTTGCAAACGGTTTGATCGCCAAATTATTAGACTTTGTTCCGCGGCACGCGCAGATCGTTGGACGAATTCTGGGCGAAGAGCACGCACAAAGTCTGACGAAAATGATCGGTCTTGCCGAGATCGCAATGGCGGTCTGGATCGTCAGCCGTATTTGGAGCCGGATTAACGCAGCGGTTCAGATAGCGCTTGTTCTTATCATGAACCTCATTGAAATCGTTTTCGCGAAAGAGCTTTTACTTTTCGGATATTTCAACCTTCTGTTTGCGGGTTTCTTTGTTTTCGTTGTTTACTATAACGAATTTATCATCGGCAAAAACCCGCAGAATGCTGTCATTTCTTAAAAATCACCCCTTCGCTGTCGACGCTTTTTTCGAAAGCTCCGTCGTTCTGGCGTTCGCGGTTCCGAAAGAAGACGTTAAAGATCATTTACCCGCGTGTCTGGAACCGGATCTCTTTGATGATAGCCACGCTTTTGTAGCAGTCGCGCTGGTTCAAACGAGGGCGCTGCGTCCGAAAGGAATTCCCGAAGCTCTTGGCAACAGTTTTTTCCTCATCGGCTATCGAGTTTTTGTCAGATATGTAAATAACGCCGGGCGCAGCATGCGCGGGCTTTATATCTTAAAATCCGAGACAAGCAGCCGCCGGCTCGCATTTTTCGGGAATATTTTTACTCATTACAATTACTCGGTTAAGGAAATTTCGATGGAAAAAGCGGGCAATCGCATCGAGATCGTTTCAAAGAATTCGGATGTGAGGATCGTTGTTGAAATGGACGACGAAGCGCCTCTTCCCGTAAATTCGCCGTTTCAGAACTGGAAACAGGCGCGAAAATTTGCCGGTCCGCTTCCCTTTACGTTTACTTTTAACGAGGAAACACGAAACGTTACGATCATCGAAGGCGTTCGGCAGAATTGGAAACCTCAGCCGCTGGAGATCATCGAACAGGAGATCGGATTTCTGAAGAAATTTCCCCGCGCGATTCCGGCAAATGCATTTATCGTTGAACAGATACCGTACCGCTGGGAGAAAGGTGTGATCGAAAAATGGAACGGATGAGAAAGACCTTCGAAGGTGTCGCAAATATCGTCCGGTTCAACTGGCATTATTATGTTTTGGCGGTCGGCGGTATCTGGATGCTGATCGCGCTCGGAGAATTTCTCGGCGGAACCGCGCGGGTCGTTATTGTCATTATTTGTCTTCCGGCTTTTGTTTCGATCCTGGTCTCGCTCGTAGTTTCGTTTTACGTTTACGATCTTTCAAATCTTTATACGCTGGATTGGCTCGGCAAAATCAAATTCAAAAAAGGCGCCGCGATCGTCAATATAAATGCGGGTTTTGACGAAACAAGTGAATTGCTTAATTCGAAATTTCCTGATGCCGATCTTATGGTTCTCGATTTTTACGATCCGGAAAAGCACACGGAAATATCCATTAAAAGGGCACGAAAAGCCTATCCGCCGTTTCGCGGAACGTTACAAACAAGAACCGGAAAAATTCCGCTCGAAAACAATTTTGCCGATGCCGTTTTTCTAATTCTTTCAGCGCACGAGATTAGAGATTCGGACGAACGCTCAGCGCTTTTCAAAGAGCTTTCTCGGATAGTTAAACCCGACGGTCGAATAGTTGTTACCGAACATCTGCGCGATCTGCCGAATTTATTGGCGTACACAGCCGGAGCGTTTCACTTTCATTCGCGCAAAACCTGGGTTAATGCGTTTGATTCCGCGGGACTGAAAATCGCTAGAGAAATAAAAATAACTCCCTTTGTGACATCTTTTATCTTAGAAAAGAATGGAACTTCATCTTAAGATCGCCGGCGCGTTGATGATCTCACTCGCTTTGGTGCATGTCATTTTTCCGCGATATTTTCAATGGTCGACCGAGCTGAAACCGCTTAGCCTGATCAACCGGGAAATGATGTACGTTCACACGTTTTTCGTCGCATTCATACTGCTTTTGATGGGTGCGCTTTGTCTGACCTCGGCAAGAGATCTGGTCGAAACGGAGCTTGGAAAGCGTGTTTGTTTTGGGATCGGAATTTTCTGGTTCGCGCGCCTTGTTGTTCAGTTTTTCGGCTATTCTGCCGAACTATGGCGGGGAAAACGCTTTGAAACTGTGGTTCACATTTTGTTTGCCGCAACCTGGATCTATTTTTCGGGCGTATTCCTTGCGGTTTACATAAACTGAATCCAGCGAATCTATCCAGATCTCTCACTTTTTTAACGATCTTTCAATTGCGGTTCAACTTTTCTATTCGTCCAAAGCTTCGATAAAGAATTTTCTAATTTCCGCGGCGGCTTGGATTTTTTCGACTATTAATTCCGCCGCGCCGTCTTTTTGCAGATTTTTCGGTGAAAGATTCGCACTCCAGTAAAACTGCTTGTTAGCGATAAGCGGCTGCCGTTCGTGAAATTCCTTAAATTCCGGCGGAATTCTTTTATGTTTTTCGCCCTGCATTTCGCCGAAATTTTCCTTGAACGATCCGGCGTTTATCAACTTTTCAAACCTTTCGGAATTATCGAACACAAACCGTCGAACGCGATATAAAACGTCTGCATTTTCAATAAAATACGCCCCGCCGGCAAGAAAACATTCGTCCGCCGAAATATGCAGATAATGCGCCGGAAATGTCTTGTTCTTCGTTCCTTCAGGTGAAATAAGCGCGGTAAGATGTGTTTTATACGGACTTTTGTCTTTTGAAAACCGAATGTCCCGGTAAATGCGAAACATCATCTTCTTCACCGGAATTTTCGAAAGTTCGGGTTCCGATTTTGCCAGACGAGTTCGCAGATCTTCCAAAAAATTGAGAAACGGTTCTTTCGCCTCCGATTCAAAGCGCTTTTTGTTCGCCGTAAACCAATCGCGATCGTTGTTTTTTTCAAGTTCCGATAGGAATTTGAAAACTGAAGGTTCTATTTTGCTCATTCGGGTCCTTTCCTTTTGAAGCAGTTTTCCGTGTTATACTCCGCTCGTTCCGCCTTAAAAAGGGTGTAAGGCGGAATAAAGATCTGTATTCTTAATTTGAACATTAAATATATCAAACGAGGAAAACGATGAAACTAAATGCATATTTATCTTATCCGGGCACTTGCGAGGAAGCCTTAAACTTTTACAAGTCGGTGTTGGGCGGCGAGATCGGCGAAAAGAACCTTTACGACGGTTCGCCGATGGAATCGCCCGAAAGCAAAGGAAAGATCCTGCACACGGATTACACATTCGGCGATGGAAATACGATCATGGCGGCGGATTCGATAGGCTATCCGGTCGCAAAGGAAAGCAATATCACGCTTGCGCTCGGGTTTGACGACGTAGCCGAAACGGAACGTGTTTTCAACGGTTTAAGCGACGGAGGAACGGTAACGATGCCGCTTCAAGATACTTTTTGGGGCGCTAAATTCGGAATGTTCACCGATAAATTCGGCATAAACTGGATGGTCAATTGTGAGCTCCAGGGAAATTGAGATTTGGCGTTTTTTCCGGGCTTTTGATTTAAACCGTTGTTATTGTTCGTTATAATGCCGGAGAAACACCGCCCCTTTCGAGTTCTCTTCGAAAATTGCTCGATTCTTCGGGCGGGATCATTACATTTCAAAAACGGAGAACTAAATTAATGGCGGGAAAATTTGAATTAAAACAGGCAAAGAACGGAAAATTTCATTTCAATCTATTGGCGGGAAATGGACAGATAATTTTTTCGAGTCAGATGTACGAATCAAAAGCTTCGGCTGCGAACGGAATCTCTTCGGTTCAGAAGAACGGCGGCGACGAAAGCCGGTTTGAGCGGAAAGAAGCGAAAAACGGTTCGCCGTATTTTGTCCTGAAAGCCGGAAACAGTCAGGTAATAGGACAAAGTGAACAGTATAGTTCGAAAGCGGCGATGGAAAACGGAATTCAATCTGTCATGAAAAACGCGCCCGACGCACCGACGGTCGAAGTTTAGGTTGATTTTTAAAAACTTGTGAAGTCTCCGGTTCACGCCAATGTGCCGGAGACTTTTTTTATCCGCCGCTTAGAGCCTGGAAAATATAGATCTCGGCTTCGGATTCTATTTTATGATCGAGATCTTTGGTCGATCTATTATCCACAAAGACATTTATATGCCGGCGAATCGCCTTTGTTTCGTCTGTAATTGAGTACCGAAATACGCGGTTGCCGCCGAAGAGTTTTTCCAGAAATTCTTCCAAACGGATCTCGTTTCCTGAAATTTCGATATTCGTTTCCGCCTCGACGCCGATCTCGTTCGCAAGATGCGGCTGCAGTATTACTTTCGGCATTTTTTTAACTTTCAAAAATTCGAACGCAGGTAATTCGCGGCAGATTGTCTGCGATCATTGTCCACTGTTCACCGTCATTTTCAGATAAAAAGACCTTTCCTCCCGATGTTCCGAACGCGATATTTTCATTGGAAGAATCGAGACAATCGCGCAAAACTCCGTCGTACACATCCTTTTGCGGCAGACCTTTTTCCAGCGGTGTAAATGTTTCGCCGCTGTCCTGCGTTTTATAAACTCTTAATTTTCCTTCGGGAAAACAACGGAATACATCGGCTTCGATGGGAATTATAAATCCCTGATCTCGCTTGTTCATGGTACAGGCAAAGCCGAAATCTGACGGCAGTTTTCCTTCTCCGATATTTACCCAATTTTTACCCGCGTCGGTGCTCCGGTAAACGCCCCAATGATGCTGCAGCAGCAAGTTTTGCGGATTTTCCGGGTCTTTAGCGATCTTGTGAACGCATTGTCCGAATTCGGCTTCAGGTTCGGGCAGGAACGGCGCGAGTATTTTCTGGTTCGAAGCTTCCCATGTTTTCCCGCCGTCTTCGGTGCGGTAAACTCCGCCGGTTGAAATTCCTACGACCCACGTGTCTTTATCGACGATCAGAACGGTATGCAGGCAAAGTCCGCCGTAACCCGGACCCCATTGTTCGCGGTGAGGATGATTCCACAGACCTTCGCAGAGCTGCCAGCTTGCGCCGTCGTCATCCGAAACGAAAAGCGCCGCCGGTTCGACCCCGGCAAACAAACGTCCATTTTCGCGGTCGACCGTGATCTGCCAGATCTTTGCCAGCGCTGCACCGCTTTCTTCCGGAAAGAGCAGATTCTTTTCGGTGTTTGTCCAGCTTTCGCCCAAATCTTCGGAATAGAGCAGATCGGTTCCCGTCCATTCCGTAAACGGCGCCGCCCAGATCTTTTTCGCGTCTCCGCCGACGGCGAAAACACTTTGTCCTTTGTTATAAAGCGTGTTGTTCCAATGCCCGTTTCCGTTCGGCTGCAGACGGAAAAGCCCTTTCGCTGTGCCCGCAAATATCGTCTTCATTGTGGTATTTTTGTCCGATTGTTAAAATTAGTCAATAAATTATTTTGCGAGGCGAACATTATGTGCGGCAGATACGCGGTAAAATCGGACATCGAAGAGATCAGCGAACTTTTTCCCGGAAAATTCAAATATCCGGAGTTTAGACCGAACTATAACGTCGCGCCTTCGCAGAAAGCTCTTATCGTTTTGAAGAACGACGATGTTTTTGAAGGAATTTATGCGAAATGGGGTTTGCTTCCCTCGTGGATGAAAGCCGACCGAAAACCTTTTATCAACGCGCGTTCGGAAACGGTTTTGGAAAAACCGTCGTTCAAATATCTGATGAAATCGAATCGCTGCGTCATTCCCGCGGACGGTTTTTACGAATGGAAAAAGGTCGCAGGCGGCAAACAGCCTGTTTTCTTTCACCTCGATAAACCCTTTGCATTCGCCGGTTTCTGGGAAAAAGACAAAGAATCTGACGATAAAACATTCCTCATTTTAACGACCGAAGCCAATGAGACCGTAAAACCCGTCCACAGCCGCATGCCTGTTATTTTGGAAGAATTTCAGATCCAGTCGTGGCTCGAAGACGGCGACGATTCCGTCTTCCGTTCCGTCGCTTCGGACTCGCTGGAGTTTTATGAAGTTTCGATGGAAGTGAACAGCCCGAAGAATAATTCCGCCGATCTGCTTGACGCGATCTAAGGATTTTTTGGTTTTTGATGATTTGTGGCGTATAATAAACAGCCAGGTGGCGTGTTCGTGTCGGGAGGTTTTATTATGTCGTCGATCGTTAAGGAAAATAAGCGTCTCGGATCGGAAGAGCTTTTGGGAATCAAGTTTTCCGATAACCTCGAACTCGCCGATAGAATTGAGGAAGGTTTTTCTTTCGGCGTTTTGGAGAGGTTGAGCGATCGCACCGGTTTGCCGCTCGACAGCGTGCGCGCCGCCGTTCGCATCTCGCCGCGTACCTTTACCCGGCGGCGAAAAGAGAACAGACTTTCTCCGGAAGAATCGGACCGGCTTGTTTCTGTGTCTAGAATTGTTTCGCTTGCATTCGAGCTTTTTGAAGGAGAAACCGGCGCCGGTCTTGATTGGCTTTTGAGCCCGAACCGCGCGCTTGGCGGTCGTTCTCCGATGGAAATGGCAGCCACGGAAACAGGTGTGCGTGAGGTAGAATCGTTGATCGGCAGGCTTGAACACGGCGTTTTTACATAAGATTTTGCGTCTCACCGCTTACAGAATTTTCAAATCAAATCGCAGTCAAAATTGGTCTGACGGTGAAGGTTCTTATCTTTTCGGCGGTCGCTGGAATTCACGCGGCACACGCATTCTTTACACAGCTTCGAGTCTTTCGCTTGCAGCGCTCGAAATGCTCGTTCATCTCGAACAACAGTCAATTCTTTTTTCTTACTCTTTCGCCGCTCTAACCTTTGACGATAAATTTGTTTTACCCGTTTCGGATGTTTCGGCTCTTCCTGATAATTGGAGTTCATCGCCCGCACCGCGCGATCTGCAGAAGATCGGCGATAGATGGGCAGCGTCCAAAATTTCGGTCGTTCTAAAAGTTCCGTCCGCTGTAATTCCTTTAGAATCGAATTATCTAGTCAATGTCGATCATCCAAAGTTTCCCACATTATTCCTCGGTGAACCCCAGGATTTTATGTTCGACCAACGTCTTAAGTAATGAGGGGTATCTAGCTAAAACTGCGCTGTTTACTTGCTGTTATCATTTCCCGGCTCACATTTTCGATGATTTTTTACGTCAAAATTTCTTTTGACGCCGCTGTGTCTCTCTGTTAAACTTCCGGTAAAGATTCCAGAATATTCCTAAAGATTCTTATGAACGAACAACAAATACTCGAATACATAAAATCGCGATCGGAAAGAGATGAGTTTTTTACCGTTTCGGATATAAAGGACGCGCTCGGGATTCGTTCGACCTCTTCTTTGTATCGCGCGCTGGATTATTTAGAACAAAAAGATCTGATCGAGCGCGAGAAGGGAAAATGGGGCGGTATTTCGATAAAAAATTCAAAAAGTTCCGGTGAAAAACAGCAGATCGGCATTCCGCTGCTTGGAATTGTTGCCGCCGGTAACCCGATCGAGGCGGTGCTTGTTCCCGAACAGGTTTTGGTTCCGCCGGATATGCTCAAACCCGGTTTCGATCATTTTGGATTGGAAGTGCGCGGCGAAAGCATGATCGAAGAGCATATTTTCGAAAAGGACAAGATCGTCGTCCGCGCCGCGAAGAATGCGGAAAACGGCGATCTGGTAGTCGCACTTGTCGACGGGCGCGACGCGACCGTCAAGCGTTTTCGAAAGAAAGGAAATTTGATCGATCTGATTCCGGCGAATAAAGATTTTCAAACGATTACGGTCGAAGCGTCGCGCGTTACCATTCAGGGAACCGTTGTCGGGTTGATCAGGTATTACAAGAGGTAAGGTGTTGGGAAAAAGTTTGGACACAGATGCACACAGATTAATACGAGATGGAGCATTGATAAAGATGTTGTTTTATCTGCTTTAATCTGTGGAAACAAAACGAGGTTGATTTTACGGAAAAAGAAAGAATTGTTGTTTTGATCGCGTAGCGATTTTATGAATGTAGCCGTGTCTTTTAAGGCACGGAACAAAAGCGAACAGAGCATGTTGTCGCGTCAGCGACAATTGAATAAATATTCAGGCGTCGCTAACGCGACGCGGAATTCTCTGATCATCCGAACCGTGCCTTTAAAGACACGGCTAAAGTCATTTTGTCGCTATGCGACATTCGATTTATCAACCTATGGGTTTTGATTAAGAAGGTTAGGGCATTCGCTACGGGCAAGCTGCTGACACATCAAGACATATGCCGCCATTTTCAATGGCTTGTCAAAATTGATCACGTTGTCCCTACATCTGGCGATGTGGGCTATAAATATACCGCCGTCCTCGACGGCTTGTTTTGTCTTTATTCAAATGATAGCGCATGGCTTTAGAAAAAATATAAGAGAGCTATCGAAGCGGCGAGGGTAACGATCCAGAGAGCCGTCGTTGGGTTGAACAGGTATTAAAAGAAGTGAGGGATGAAGAAATATTTAGCCGCAGATAAACACGGATGAACGCAGATAAATACAGGATAAAAAGCTGAAAAATAATGTTTTATTTTGCTTTTAATCTGTGTTTATCTGTGTGCATCTGTGGTTAAACCTCTTCGGTTTTTTCAAATGATAGCGCATGGCGTAAGAAATTTAAGAGAGCTGTCGGAGCTGCAGAAACCCGAGAAACAGGAAACGGGAGTTGCGGCTTTTGATGACTTTACGGGTGGACTGCTCCGCGGCGGAGTGTGCGAAATTTCCGGTTCGGAAAGTTCCGGCAAACGCGGTTTGGCGCTTGCGATCCTCGGCGGGTTGACGCGGCGCAATTACATATCCGCCATTGTAGATATGTCCAATGCTTTTGATCCCGAATCGGCGGCAAAGGTCGGTGTAAATTTAAACAAAATACTGTGGATACGCTGCGGCGGCGATCTGCAGAAGGCGCTTTTGATAACCGATCATCTTCTGCAGTCAAAACTCTTCGGATTAGTTTGGCTCGATCTGAGTTTGTGCGATGAAAGATCGCTGAACGTTGTTTCAAGCTCGTTCTGGTTTCGTTTTAAGGTTTGCCTGCAGAACACAAAATCGTCCTTTCTTGTTTTGCTGACCCACCCGCGGCTGC
Source organism: Pyrinomonadaceae bacterium (assembly GCA_026129865.1). Classification (GTDB taxonomy): domain Bacteria; phylum Acidobacteriota; class Blastocatellia; order Pyrinomonadales; family Pyrinomonadaceae; genus JAHCHG01. The sequence continues at coordinate 10,366 of JAHCHG010000017.1, read as the reverse complement.
GTTCGGCGGCGCACCAATCGATCCGGCTTGAGCGAAAATTCTTGAAATGGAACGGTGCAACGAATTTTCGTCTTCTGGAAAACTGTTCTTCGGAAATGCGGCAGATTAGACCTGTTTTTGATACGCGCGATCTGGTTTTACGGGCATTATGGTGAATAAACGTGTTTACATTTCGATCCGTTCGGAACGCGGTTTTGCATCTTTGATAGACCTGGCGAAAGGATTTTCGCCAAATATTGAGGTGGTCGATGATATGACCATCGTCTTTGATCTTTCCGGAAAGGAGACGGCTGATCTTAAAAATGTCGTCCAAAATATCTTTCATCAAGTTCCCCACGCGAATGTATCTGCGACAGCGGATATGTTCAGCTCACTGCTTCTTGTCAGATTCGTAAAAGGCATCAGTTTCTTTGAAGATCTGCGAAAACTGCCGGTTGAATCGCTTTTTGAAAACAAAAAATTTGCCGAGCTGATGCATGATTGGGGAATTTTCGATCTCGGCAGCTTTGCGGATCTTCCGCATGACGAACTGGTCGTTCGTTTCGGCGAAATTGCGGTTGAAAATCTGCGGAAAATTACCGGCGAATTTTTCCGCGCCGGCAATTGGAACGTAAAGGAAAATGAATATCGCTGGGAACAGAATTTTGAAAAAGAGATAACAAATCTGGAACCGCTGATGTTTGTCCTTTCGTCCGGAATCCGGCGGATCTTCGATCGTTTGAACAATTTCGGGCTTTCTACTCAGAAAGCGGAGATCACGCTTTTCAGCCGGAAAGCGGAAAAATGCTACGAGATAAAGACCGTTTTTCCCACTAGAAATGAAAAGCTCTGGCTCAAACAAATTATGCTCGGGCTGGAAAAAGATCTGCCGGAAGATGATATTTCGCGTGTCGAACTTCAGTTCGAACCGGCAAAGCCGCGCTCCATTCAGAGCGACCTTTTTTCAGGATTTCAGGCAGAGCCGGCAAATCTGGGACTTGTTGCTTCAAAAATTCAAAAGCTTGTCGGCGATGAAAATATGGGAATTCCGCAGCTTTTGGATTCGCGGCGACCAAAGCCGTTTACGCTTTTGACCGATCTTTCGCTGCTGACGGAAAGATCGACGGAAATTGTTCCCGACAAAACGGAGATCGCGCCGGTTTTTTATTACCGGCGTATTCCGGTCAGCGTAAAATTTTTCAAAGGTCAGCCGTCCACATTGTTTATGCAGGGACGAAGCTTTCGTGTAAAAAATTTCGGCGGTCCGTGGCGCGCGAGTTCAAATTGGTTTGAGCAAGATTCGGTCAAGCGCGATGAATGGGACATCGAGATCGAAACCGGCGCGGTTTACCGGGTTGTTTTATCGCAAAACGGCGAGGGATTTATTGAGGGTGGATATGATTGAAAACGGGAGCGCCGCGCTGCCAGCCTGCGACGCTTTTGAAAAAAGCGTAAGCGATTTAGATATGAATCCTGTTTTCGCGCTGTCGCGCTCATGCAGGCTGGCAGCCTGCGCTCCCGATTAAGATGTTTACCGAACTTCATACATCGTCGGCGTTCAGTTTTTTGCGGGGCGGGTCTTTGCCTGAGGAGATCGTGAAAAGCGCCGCTGCGCAAAACATGCCGGCGATAGCACAGATCGATCGCGACACGCTTTCCGGCGCGGTGCGTTTTCATCGCGAAGCCGAAAAACAAGGCGTGAAAGCCATTGTCGGCGCGGAAGTTACGATGTTTGACGGCGGCGTTTTGCCGCTGATACCGACGTCTCTAAAAGGCTATCAAAATCTCTGCCGGCTGCTTACCGAAACGAAACTCCGCGCAAAAAAAGGCGAACATCACACCACTTTTGACGATCTGGAAAAATTTTCAAAAGACCTTATCTGTCTTTCCGGCGGAAGCTTTGACGGTTTTCTGCCAACTGCTGTAAGAACCGGCGCGCCGCATAAACATTATGTCGAACGTCTTAAAAATATTTACAAAGACCGTTTTTGCATTGAAATTCAAAGGCATCTCTTGCGCGACGAAGAGTTTGTAAACAAACGTCTGATAGATCTTTCCGGCGAAAATAACCTGCCGCTTGTCGCGACCAACGGTGTACTTTATGCCGACAAAAGCGATCGCGAGATCTCGGACGTTTTCAACTGCATTCGTGAAAAAACGACGATAAAACAAGCCGGTCGCCTGCTTTCGGCAAACGCCGAGCGGTATCTGAAGACGGAAAAACAGATGCTCCGGCTTTTCGCAGATCATCCGCATGCGGTCGAAAATAGTTTTGAAATTGCTGAAATGGTCGATTTTTCAATGGCAAAGATCGATTATAAATTTCCCGATTACGACGTGCCGCCGGGCGAAACAATGATCGGTTTCTTAAGGCGAATTACGCGCAAAGGAACGTTTGAAAGATACGGCATGCATGTTCCGCAAAAGGTTCGCGACCAGGTCAATAAAGAGCTCGATCTGATAGAAAAACTCGATCTTTGCGGATATTTTCTCGTCGTTTGGGACATCGTCGATTTTTGCCGGCGGCACGATATTCTGGTGCAGGGACGCGGTTCGGCGGCGAACAGCGCGGTTTGCTATTGTCTCGGCATTACGGCGGTCGATCCGGCGACGAGCAATCTGCTTTTTGAAAGATTTATCTCCGAACAAAGACAGGAATGTCCGGACATCGATCTCGATCTGCCGAGCGGACCCGACCGCGAGCTTGTCATTCAATATCTTTATCAAAAGTACGGCGCACGCGGCGCGGCGATGACGGCAAATGTCATCACTTACCGGCAGAAATCCGCGATCCGCGAGATCGGAAAAGTTTTTGGATTGCCCGAAATCGAGATCGCCAAGATCTCAAAGCTGGCTTCGCATTTTAATTCAGATCAAAAAGGCGAATTTCTGGCGCGGATAAAGGAAAATACGTCGCTTGAACTGACAAACGATGTCGTGCTTTTCGCAAATCTGGTCGCGCGGATTCAGGATTTTCCCCGGCATTTAGGTCAGCATTCGGGCGGAATGGTCGTTTTTAAGGGTCGGCTAGACCATGTCGTTCCGCTCGAACCGGCTTCGATGGAAGACCGCGTCGTCATTCAATGGGACAAGGACGATTGCGCGCATGTCGGCATTATCAAGGTCGATCTTTTGGGGCTCGGCATGCTTTCCGCCGTGCGCGATACGATCAATTTGATCTCGACGCATTACAAAAAAGAGGTCGATCTTGCCCGGCTTCCAAAGGACGATCCGCTGGTTTATGAAACTCTGCAAAAAGCAGACACGGTCGGAATGTTTCAGGTTGAAAGCCGCGCACAGATGAGCTCTTTGCCGAAAACTCTGCCGCAGAAATTTTACGATCTGGTCGTTCAGGTGGCGATCATTCGCCCGGGACCGATCGTCGGGCAAATGTTGGGACCGTATATCAGACGGCGAACCGGGAAAGAAAATGTCGATTATATGGATCCGCTGCTGAAACCTGTTTTGGAGAGAACGCTCGGCGTGCCGCTTTTTCAGGAACAGCTTCTTCAGATAGCAATGATCGCATCGGATTTCACCGGCGGCGAAGCGGAAGAGCTGCGCCGGGCGTTCGGTTTCAAACGCGCGGACAAGCGAGTTCCCGAGATAACGAAACGCCTTATCGACGGAATGGAGCGCAAGGGAATCAACAAAGCGACGCAGGAAAAGATCGCAAAAGCGGTCAACTCATTCGCCATTTACGGTTTTCCCGAATCGCACGCGGCAAGCTTTGCCTTGATCACATATGCGAGCGCGTATTTAAAAGTTCATTATCTCGCCGCGTTTACCTGCGGTTTGCTCAATAATCAGCCGATGGGCTTTTATGCGCCGGCAACCCTGGTAAAAGACGCCGAACGCCACGGGCAGGAATTTCGCCCGATCGATATTCAGTATTCCGATCATCTCTGCACGCTCGAAGGCGAGGAAAAAAATCCGGCGATCCGCATCGGGCTGCTTTATGTAAAAGGTTTGCGGAAATTGACCGCGCTGAAGATCGTCGAAGAACGTGAAAAGAACGGTAAATTCAAAAACATCGGCGATCTTCTAAGCCGCGTTCCGGAGATAAACAAGACTGAGATCAGAAGGCTTTCAATGAGCGGCGCTTTGAATTTTTCGGGCGAAAAAACCGACCGCAGATTTAATCTTTGGACGGCTGAAAAAGAGATCCAGCCGGTCGGACCATTGTTTAAGAATACAATGCAAAAGCGGGAGAAAAACCCGCTGCCGCTGATGTCCGAGATCGAAGATCTGCAGGCTGATTTTCAAGTAACGGGAATGACCTTAAGCCGCCATCCGATGGCGCTGATCCGCGAAACGATGAATAGAAAAGGGATATTAAGTGCGGAAGCGGTGAAAACCGTCAAACCGAAATCGGTCGTAATGGTCGCCGGCGGGGTCATCTGCCGCCAGCGTCCGGGAACGGCGAAAGGCGTTTTGTTTATCAGCATGGAAGACGAAACGGGAATATCGAATTTTCTGGTTTTGCCGGATATGTTCGATAAATACCGGAAAACGATAATTGAAAGTCCTTATTTATTGATAAAAGGTCAGATCGAAAACAACGGAGATTCAACGCTGATAAAGGGTTTGTATTTTGAAAAACTGTCGTTTATGACGCTTTACGCGCAATCGCACGATTTTCACTAAAAAGCTCGATAAAATCGTCGAGCCGCGACAGAATCTCGGACGCTTTGGCAAACGTCACCGCATTAGAATCTTCGAGCAGTGTGCATTTATGTTCAAGAATGGTCGTTTCGCGCATCAGCGAATTGCGCCGGTTCGTAAGTTCGTCGTGTGCGCCGCGGATCAGGGCAAGCTCGTTTTCGAGTTCATCACAAAGAATCGTAGTTCGTTTGATCTTATCTTCAAGATGCCCAAATTTTTGAAAACCGGTCGAACCGAAGTGATTATCCATATTCTCACCTAATTTAATTTTCCAAAACTGTTTTCGCCGGTGCTGTAATCAAAAACCTGCACCTTTTCATCTTCGGCAGCCAGCGGCAGCAGCACATAAGGAATGCATCCGACCATCGAAACCGGAATTTTACTTACCAAATTTGCATAAGCAACGACGTAAAGCATTGAAATACCGGATTTTGCCGCTCGCTCAAGAAGATCAAGGAAAACCTCCTTTTCCATTTCAAAATCGCGAAAACGCCAGATAAATGCCGGCGCATCGCCGAGCAAAAAATCGTAACGGAAACCTTTGATCTCGCCGGGCGAGAAATCCTGACCGAGCTGAAGACTTATCTCGCGCGCGAAATCGTCAGAATCATCGCCCTGTTTTCCGATTGTTGAAGACGTTTGTTCGCGCGAATTCTTCTCACGAACCGGCGTTACGAATTTGCCGAAACAAAGCGGGTTAGAATCAAAAACTCTTCCCGCGTCGCGCCCGCATTTTTCGCAAACCTGATCCGAAAAGATGCAAAAACTCTTCGCTTCATATTCCGAGATCAAAGCTTCAAGCTGCGCAAATTCACGGGTGGCGCGGCAGCGAGCGTAAAAATGATAAAGAAACCGCTTTCTGCCCGGAACATTATTTATTTCCTGGCGTCGCAGGTCATAAAAGGTCAAAAGCGCTGAAACCGCCGGTGCGTCAAACGACTCAAGCATTGCGGAAACAAGGTCAAACCACGACCCGAGCGGATAGGCAGCAACCGGTTCAAGTCCAAAAAGGTCGGACAAAAACCCCGCAAGATCAAAGCTTTCAGGCAAAACTTCAAATGCCAAACTGCCCTGGTTGTTGGAAAAAGTTCGATCCATTACACCGGAAATTTAAGGAAAACTGGGAAAGTGTTGTTTCGGATTTTTTATCACGCAAAGAGTAAAACAGAAACCTTGAAAAATCAACGCATTGGCAGATCTATTCAGTAACGAACCGACTAAAGATGAATTCGAACCCTTCGCACCCGACGCAGCGATTGTAAAAACAGCTAAAATGCTGTGGAAAACATCTGTGCAAAACCAGTCGGCATAACAATGAACCAAACTTCCGAAACCGCTGCTAAACCTGAGCTGGATCCGGTCGATCACGGATTTCCACTTGTGGATTTCAAGTAACGGCAGTTCGGTAAATTACTTGCACAAACGCGGTTTATCGGTATAATTTCATTGCATTCAACAAAACATTTGACCGACAGAAGAGGCGAACTTTCGCATAAAAATTTCCGCGCATGATGCGATCGATTCGTGAGGATTTTCCTGAGAGAACCTAAACTTTTTAAAACCAATTCAATTTATGACAGATGCCTTTGAAAAACTCGGACTATTTTATCTTGGGAAGCATTACGATGCTGAAACGGCAAAACTCCAGGACGATCTTTTGCTTTATGAATCGAAAAATCTGGTAACTCACGGAGTTTGCATCGGCATGACCGGTTCGGGAAAGACCGGGCTTTGTGTTGCCGCACTTGAAGAAGCAGCGATCGACAATATTCCGGCGATCATCATCGATCCGAAAGGCGATCTGACGAACCTGTTTCTAACGTTTCCGAATCTGACAAAAGAAGAATTCGAACCGTGGGTAAATCCGGATGAAGCTTCGCAAAAGAACATGTCCGTCAGCGATTTTGCACAGGCTGAAGCGGATAAATGGCGAAACGGACTCGCGGAATGGGGGCAGTCGCCGGAACGCATTCGGATGTTCGAAAATGCTGCTGAAAGAGTTCTTTTCACTCCGGGAAGCAGCGCCGCAATTCCGATATCGATACTGAAATCGTTCGATAAACCGGCGAGTATAGACGATGAAGAACTGCTCGGCGAACGCGTTTCGACGCTGGTCAGCGGTCTTCTCGGGCTTCTTGATATCGAAGCCGATCCGCTGACTAGCCGCGAACATATTCTAATTTCAACAATCATCCAAAACGAATGGCTCGCGGGAAAAAACGTCGCGCTCGACACGTTGATCCTTGCGCTGCAGGATCCTCCGATCGAACGAATCGGTGTTTTCGATCTAGAATCTTATTACCCGAAAAAAGAGCGGTTCGAGCTGGCGACAAAGCTAAACAATTTACTCGCGTCTCCGCAATTTTCGGTTTGGACAAAGGGAGAAAGCCTGAATATTGACAGACTTCTTTACGGCAAAAACGGCAAACCGCGGCTTTCCGTAATTTCGATCGCACATTTAGGCGATAAGGAGCGGATGTTTTTTGTAACGCTGCTGCTCAACGAAATGGTTTCGTGGATGCGGCAGCAGTCGGGAACGTCGAGTCTTCGTGCAATTCTTTACATGGACGAAATATTCGGATATCTGCCGCCGGTGGCAAATCCGCCGTCGAAAAAGCTGTTTTTGACATTGTTAAAGCAGGCGCGCGCTTTCGGAATCGGGCTTCTGCTGGCGACGCAGAATCCGGGCGATCTGGATTACAAAGCTCTCGGAAATGTCGGAACCTGGTTTATCGGACGGCTTCAGACCGAACGCGATAAAGATAAGGTTTTAGAAGGTTTAGTTACGGCGAACAGCGGTTCGGACAAGAACGAACTGAGTAAACAGCTTGCCGGACTTGGCAAGCGCGTCTTTATGCTTCACAGCGCTTCGGCTTCAAAACCGGTACTGTTCAGCACGCGCTGGGTTCTGTCTTATTTAGCCGGACCGATCATGCGAAACCGGTTCAAAGAATTGATGCCGGAAAATGTTGTAACTGCTGCATCAGAGACTTCCAATAATACGGCGGCGGCTGAGCCTGTTGCAGCCGTTTCGACGCGACCGATGATAAATCCGGAAATTCCGCAATCGTTCATTCCCGGCGGCGGCGCGGTTTATCAACCGGTTGTTCTCGGGTCGGCAAATGTGGTTTACGAAGATCGGAATCTCGGCATCAATTTAACGAAAGAAAGAAATTACGCGACACCTTTGTCTTCGCAGATCGTCGACTGGAATTCATCGGAAAAGATCGAATATTCGCTCGGCGAGCTTGAAAATCAGCCGCGTGAAGGATTGGCTTTCGGAACGCTTGATACCGAAATTTCTTCATCGAAACTAAAATCGTGGCAGACGGATTTCGTCATGTGGCTTTATCAGAATAAGCCTTTGGAAGTGTTTCAAAGTCCCGCGCTTGACGCCGTTTCGCAGGAAGGCGAGGACGAACGGGCGTTTCGAATAAGAATGTCGCATGAGATTCGCGAAAACCGCGATCGTTTTGTTGAAAAGATCCGTGAAGATTACGAAAAGGAGATCGTTCAGCTGACGCGACAGCGTGAACGAGCGGTTGCAAAGGCGGAAACGCAGGCGTCGCAGGCGAGTTCGCATACTTTGGGCACGGTTATATCGATAGGTTCGAGCATTTTGGGATCGCTCTTTTCATCGCGGAAAAGTTTCGGCGGCGTTGCGCGCAGCGCTTCTCGGATCGGAACGACGATGAAGGAGCGCAAAGAAGCCGCCGCCGCGGAACAATCGGTCGAGGAAATAGACGCCCGCCTGCTCGAACTCGAGGAAGAAATTCAGCAAAAGGTAAATGATTTTCAAAATTCCGATCTTCTGGAAGTTCAAAAGGTCGAGATTCTTCCCAAAAAATCGGACATTGACGTAAAGCTTGTCGCACTTGGATGGAAACCTGTCGATCAATAAATGCCGGAAGACGTCATCAAACTAGAGAGAATTATCAGGGCGCCGATCGCCGATGTTTTCGACCATTTGGTTGAAGCCGAACGTCTTGAGCGTTGGTTTGGCACCGATTGCGAGTTTGATGCCGACAAACGCAGCTTTTCATACTGGTTTATTTCAACCGAACGCGACGACCTTGATCACCGCGCGTTCGGCACGATTCTCCGGCTTGAGCCGTACGACCGTCTGATGCTCGAATGGAGCGACGGTGTTTTCGAATCAACCGTTGAATTTCTGCTGAAAAAAGTTACAAACCAATGCACGTTTCTCTCGATCCTTCATAATAACTGGACGGAAAGCGCGGCGTATGCGCGGATGAAACAGCAAAACGATTGGGATTTTTACCTCGACAATCTCCGCCGCGTGGTTGAAGGACATGGCGATCTGAGGCAGAATTTTTATGCGCAGGTCGTCCGAAGGAAATCTTTTATCCCGTCCGACGACCACAAAAACTGAATTTATTGATCCGGAGAAACGAAAATGGGAAGATTGATCGCCGGCATGGCTGCCGGATTTGCGGCGTGGTTCGTTATTTTTACCGGTGCCGATTCGATCCTGAAAAGATTTTGGAACGCCGGAGCTGCAGAACCGCTTCGAACCTCAAACACGCAGCTCGCAGTTAAATTATTGCTGATCATCGGCTGTTCGATCGCCGCCGGCTACGTAACCGCGGCGATTGCGAGAGACAGCCGAAAATCCACCTGGATCGTCGGCGCACTCATCGTTTTTGGCTCGCTGTTTTTCGGGTTGATCAATGTCGGATCGCCGCAGGTTTTCTTTAACGTCGCATTTTTGCTGGCGATAATGCCGTTTACGATAGTCGGCGGATATCTGAATCGTTAACTGCCCATCTTAACTATTTGATCAAATTCTTTTTTCTCGACCGACACTATCGACAAACGCGATTGCTTTAACAAAAGCATATTCTCAAGCGGTTTTGTCGTTTTAATCTTTTCGAGCGTAACCGGTTCATTGAACGTAGATTTGGCTTTTAAAACGACCGCTACCCAATCTCCTTCTTTCGCCGTCGGGTCGGGGAAAGCTTCTTTTTCAATTTCGGCAATTCCGACAACCGCTTTTTCTTTGCCCGAATGATAAAAAAGCGCCTGATCGCCTTTTTTCATATCGCGCATAAAGTTTCGCGCCTGGTAATTTCTGACGCCGACCCAATCGGTCTTTTTTTCTTTTTTTAAGTCGGAAAATGAATAACTTTCAGGATTTTGTTTGATCAGCCAATAGTTCATAATTTCTAGTTTTTAACACTGAAATCCTGCAATTGCAAAAAGCCGGCGTCGGGTGCACTGGCTTTTTGCGGTTTGTTGAAGGCGATCGGTTTTCAGCTATTTTTCAGCATCCCGCCGCCGACCAGCGCGCCGGTAAACGCAGCGATCGGGTTAACGAAATGCGACCAAAGCGGTCCGTGCGCCCGGTTCATCGCGTCCATCAGCGCTAACTCGCCAACTTCGCGCGGGACAATGCCGGGATCGACCGCGATCTGAAAGATCGCCACCAGAATCCCGATAACAAAGATCGTTCCGCCCATATAAAGTCCGGCTTTTGCGCTTTTTGAGATCATTGCGCACACCGCCGCCGCAATCGCGCCGCCGATGAAAAAAATCACCACGCTTGCGAGCAGCCAAGCCATTGTCAGATCGTAATTTCCCGCCCGAAAAGATCCTGAAGTTCCAAGGATCATGTAAAGAATTGAAAGCAAGACGAAAAGCGTGATCGAAAACACGATGTAGCCGGCGATAACTCCTAGAATAGTCCTAACCATTTGTTTGT
>JAHCHG010000016.1 GCA_026129865.1 Pyrinomonadaceae bacterium | reverse complement strand
GTCAAGGACTCTTCCAATGATCGGGATAAAATTGCAGTCTTAAAGGGTTCGTTGGAATTTCAAGGAACCATTATAGCTGACGGCGAGGTAAATGCACTTGGCGATATAATTTTCTATATTGGAAGCGCGGAGTTGGATGAAGGCAAACTCCAAGAATTTTACAGCGGCGCAGACGTCTTTAAGGTTACTTTGACCGTAGAGGTCCCTAAAGATACTGCGGAGCTATATCCTACTGGAGACCAAGAAAGAATTGGGGACAATCATAGCTATGCTCGTCCAACAGGTTCCGGCGAAGCATCAAAAAATAACAATATTGATGTTGGGAGCAAACCGACTCTGGGGATGTCCGGCAGAACTAATGAGCCTTCTAACATAAATAAGTTAACTATCTCTGAACCCGTTAATGGGATTGTGACAGTTTCTTTTATCGCTCATTTTAAATCCAACAAAGAAAACAATTTTAATTCGGTACACGTTAACATTGCAGGCGAACGGTCAAAGGGCGAATTTTTTAACGGCAGTTTTAAGGTTGTCATCGAGCCGAAAAGTAAAACTCAGAATGTCGATCATCTACTTAAAAAGAAGCCGTGAATTGATGGAGGATTCAACGATGAGAAGTTTAAGTCTAATTTTCGTAATAGTTTTTTTGGCTGTCGGTATTTCAGCACAATCGCGCAGTCAACAACTGTCAAAAGTTGGTCCGGAAGTCGCAGAAAATTTTGTTGCGGTAATCGTGCCGCAGTTTGATTCACCGCTGCGCATTGACTCCGCCACCGCTGTAACATTGGATGATGGCTCGGTAGATGTCGTCCACTCGGTAAGAAATGTAGGTAAGAAATCAATAGCAGGTTATACGATCGCGCGATGGTTTAGCAGCAATACCGGCACAGTACTGCCGGAAGATATCCGGACTCCGACGGGCGTCCTGTTACCTGGCGAGGAATCTGCGGACCCGAGGATCGGACAGCTTGCTGCACCGGCGGGTGATGATAGTGTCGCTAAGGCTGGGAATAATTCGAAGAAACTTATTCGAATCATCTTTTTGATAATAACGGAAGTCCGATTTACAGACGGCTCTAAAGTGCAAAACGATCAAGTATTTAGCGCACTGAAAGAACATCTAAAGCATTTCGAATTGGTTTACGAAAAATCGATCGACCCTTCGCTGCTGAGGTGATAAATAAGAGACTTATTCGACTATTGCAGTGCTGTACCAAAAAGTCAGGACATGCGGGTGCGGAAAATTTCTTATCCGGAGATGACGGTTTTTGTGTGTTATGCCGGCGATCCTGATCTAAAGCAAGGAGTTTCCGACAAAGTACCGGTTAAGACCTACCACGTTCACCTCGTCAGAGAAGAGGGCAAAGTTAAAATGGGAAGGAATGGTGAAACACTTCAAAGTATACAAAATTTTCAGCAAACCCCATCGCCTGACGACCTTTCAAATTTTTAGAGTAATCCAACCAAATTTGGGTATAGTGTTGTGGTTGGTGCAGGATCAAAAACCATAATGAATGATGGTCAAGTTAGACCAAATGCTGGTGGCAGGCGAGTAACCTTTTACAACACTAAAGAAATAGGTGCAATGTCGATTGAGGGATTTCTGAAAGCAGGAAGGAAGAGGTAGAACTATGAGATATTTGAATAATAGTTTTAGCGTTATTTGGGCTTTGGCGACTTGTTTATTGCTAGCAATAAACGTTGATGCACAATCCGCAGAAGTTACGGTTAAGTTTAAGGTCAATCAAAAGGACGTTGAGGTTAGAAAGTTTGACGTCAGCATCTTTGATCCGAGCGGAACTGTCAAACTATTGGAATTAGAAACGAAGGACAACAAGATATTGGTTTCAGAAAAGGTCGCTAACTATGAAAAGTTCGAAATTCACATTTCTTTTGACAAATACAAACTTGTCTTGATAGATGCCGGCAAAAACTACTTTGATTATGACTGGACAATAGACGCAGTTGATCCGTTACCTGATGTTGATATGAAAGTGGATTCCAACTCCTCGATGCGAAGATTAAAGGGTATGTTTTTCGTTAACTATAACATGCCGAATTCAGACGGCGGATTTGTTGAAGTTGTGAAAATGTACGAGGATTGCCGTGACTGATTGATTCAAACGCAGCGAACAAAGATCGGTTTGGGTTCGACCACCTGGAAACAGAGTTTTGTTTACGACCGATTTGGCAACAGGACGATTGACGCTGCGAATACGACGACGCTCAGCGTTTCAAATACGGTAACGAATCCGGCGATCGATCCGGCGACGAACCGTTTTGCATCCGGGCAAAGTTATGTTTATGACAAAACCGGAAATTTAATAAACGATGCCGAGGGGCGCGAGTTTTTGTATGACGCGGAAAATCATCAGATCGAGGTGAAGAACGCATCTCAGCAGACTATCGGAATTTTGGAATTTGACTGTGACTGCAGGCGCTAAATATATAATTTTCCGGTTGTTTTTTCCTTTATTCGTTCCAGGCGATCCGGCTTTTTAAACGCATTATGGACTTTTCTTTGCCGAGCGTTTCGAAAACGGCGATCATCGAAGGTCCTACGGCGAGACCGGTCAGAAGTGCTCGCGCGCCGTTCATGATAACACCGACCTTTGTATTTTTTTCTTCGGCAAACTTCGAAACCAGATCGTAAAGCGGATCGTGCGTCCAATCGTCAAGCGATTCAAGACGGTCGGCGAGTTCGGGGAGCCATTCTTTCAGATCGGGATGTTTTTTAAGGTTTTTCTGAACCGCTTTTTCGTCAAAATCAAAATCCTCGGAAAAATAGGCGCGTCCCTGACCGCTGAAATCCTTTAGTGTGTAAAATCTTTCCCGAATGAGATCGACGGTTTTTGCAAACCATTCCGCATCGTCCTCTTCATATTCTTCGCGCCAGAGTTTTGCGCTTTTTAACTCTTTAACAACATGCGGCAGAAGATCTTCGATCGGCAGAGTCCTTATATATTCGGCGTTAAACCAAATCGCCTTGTCGTCGGTCCAGCGGCGCTCGTTGTTCGCATCAAAATTAAATGTCGCGTTTGAACGGTGAATGCCGTCGAGAGAAAATTTTTCGATCAATTCTGCAAGCCTGTAAATTTCCTGTTCTTCGCCTGCTGACCAGCCCAACAACGCCAGAAAATTGCGAAACGCGGCTGCCAGAAAACCGGCGTCGCGATAAGTCGTCATCGAAACGATCTCGCCGTGAATGCGTTTTGAAAGCTTTTTGCCGCCGGGTGCAAGTATCAACGGCAAATGCGCAAAACGCGGCGGAGTTTTGCCCAAAGCTTCATAGATCAATATCTGTTTATGGGTGTTAGTTAAATGATCCTGTCCGCGAATGACGTCGGTGATCGCCATTTCGATGTCGTCGCAGACGACCGCCAGATTATAGAGCGGATGACCGTCGGATCGCAGCAGAACGAGGTCTTCGATCTCGTCAAAATCGCGTTCCTGCAAACCGTAAACCGCATCGTCAAAGCTGGTTTTTCCTTCAAAGGGAACCTTTAAACGAATCGCAAAGGGTTCGCCGTCTGCGGCGCGTTTATCGGATTCGTTTTTTGAAATATCGCGAAATTCATTGTCGCGCATGTGTTTTTCGCCCTGATTCGCACGAGCTCTTTCGACGATCGCGGCTTTGATATTCTTTTCGCCCGGATCGCCCTTCGGAGTGAAATCGCGATAAGCTTTGCCTTCTTCGAGAAGTTTCAGCGCCGCAGCTCGATGTTTTCCGGCGTTGCCCGATTGAAAAACGATCTCTTCGTCATGCGAGAACCCGAGCCATTCCAAACCTTCTAAAATTGAACGGGTCGATTCTTCGGTCGAACGCGCAAGGTCTGTGTCTTCGATCCGCAGAAGAAACTTTCCGCCGACGTTTCTGGCGTATAAATAGTTGAAAAGCGCGGTTCTCGCGGAACCGATATGAAGGTAGCCGGTCGGCGATGGTGCAAATCTAACTCTTGTCGTCATAACATTTGCGATAACAATTTATTTAAAACACGAACAGCTATCAAACTAAACGTTGATAGCCGATCTAAAAATCCAAAATCAAAAATCCGAAATCAAAAATCGGATGGCGGAGACGACAGGATTCGAACCTGTGAAGGGCTATTAACCCTTAACGATTTAGCAAACCGCCGCTTTCAGCCACTCAGCCACGTCTCCAAATGCTTTCGTTTAAAAAGCAATTTTCATTCTAGCAACGAAGCAAACTTTGTCAAGTGAGTTGCATCTCACCCCACAAATGCTTGTGTTCTTTGCTTGACAGGTTGTCGATTTAATCACAGAATACCTAAGTTGCGCGCAATTTTACGCGAAAAACATTGAACGAATCTTTCGCGTTTTGATAATCTCTCCGAACACAAAAGTTCTCCCGACGATCTTTCGACAGGAGGCGGCTTTTCCGGATGTATTTACGAGTTTTGTCTACATCAAGAAATCTAAAATTTATCATTAGCGCTATCGCGGTTTTTCTGACGGTATCTTTTGCTGCGCCTATCGCCCAGGCAAACAATAAGTTAGGAATTATAAAAGGAATAGTTCGCGACAAATCGGGAAAGCCGATCGAAAAAGCGACGGTTGCGGTATTTCGATCGGGCACTTCGACGCTATTGAAACAGGTCAGGTCTGCTGCGGACGGAAGTTTTATAGCGAAAATACTTCCCGGGAAATATTCCATTCTCGCAGTTGCCGAAGGATTCAACCCCGTTTCGTATTCTGAGGTCGAGGTCAGCCGGTCAAGCGAGCTCGTCTACCGGTTTAACCTTGAACCCGCGGGAAAAGGAAATACGCTTCCCGAGAAAAAAGCCGAACGAAACAGTTCAAAATATCCGATCAGAGCCGCACAGATCCGTCGTTCGATCTATCAGATCGAAGAAGGCGAAGTCCCGTTTGATACGGAGGTTCCATCAAGAGTTTCTACCGGAGCGGTCGAAACAATAGAAGTTCCGCTGGAGGATGAAGATTCTGTCGAACGTTCCTCGGAAACCGTTGTTGAAACATATTTCGCCAGTTCGGAGCGCGGAAACTATTCGGGCGTTAATTTTGCGACATTGCTTCCGGTAATCGATAAAGCGCAAATCGTCGTTTCGGGGCAAACCGGAACAGGAAATTCTGCCGCGAAACGATTGGAAACCTCTGTCAGCTTTAACGCTGGTCCGGAACATAAACTTCGCTTTAAAGGTTCGATTGTAAATCTTGGAAAATTCAAAACGGCTCGCGAATCGGACGGTAACCTCGGACAATTTTCCGTTCAGGCATTAGACGAATGGAAAGTTCGCGAAGGAATTGTTTTCGTTTACGGAATCGACTATTCAAGATTTATCGGCGCCGATGGCGACTCGATAAGTCCGCGTCTCGGGTTTCAATTTGACGTAAACCCGACGACGCGCGTCAAAGCGTCATATACATCAGGATCGGAAGAACGCACGTGGCAGAGGGCTTTGGAACTCGAAGATACACAGGTTTTGTTCCGTGAGCCGGTTTCGGTTTCCGATATTGTTTTTGAGGATGACCGTCCTCAAATGAACAAGAATAGAAGGTTGGAATTTGGAATTGAAAAGGTTTTGAGCAACCGGTCAAATTTGGAAGCGAATTTCTTTTTTGACGCAATAACCGGACGCGGAGTCGGGCTCGTAAATCTTCCGTTCGAATCGCTGGGGTCTAATCTAAATGATCAGATGACGGCAAGTCAGCACGGGAAATCTCAGGGTTTTCGTGTCGTTTACACTCGCCGGATAAACGGAATGTTTACGGCATCCGCCGGATATTCGGCAGGAAATGGGCAGAAATTAAGTTCCGAAGGTTTTACCGATCCTTCTGAAATCTTTACCAACGGCTTTTTCCAGACAGTGGTTGGACAGCTTGACGCCGATCTCAAGACGGGCACAAACGTTAAGACCGTTTTTAGACTTTCGCCGCAGGCAACCGTTTTTGCGATCGATCCCTTTGCCGGACGGCTTGCTATCTATGACCCGAGTCTAAGCATTTTTGTAACGCAGGCGCTTCCGACTCTCGGTTTGCCGATCCGTGCCGAGGCGATCGTGGACGCAAGGAACATTTTCGATGTTCAGCCGGCGATCAGCGGCGAAGACGGGATTTTAAGACTGACCTCGCAAGGAATGGTTCTTCGGGGCGGTATTTCGGTTCGTTTTTAGCGTTCGAAAAACTGTGTCAACTTTCTGATCCAAAGCCGGCTTCAATGCGGCTTTGGTTTTTTTGTTTCCGAAATCTCGGATATTAAGTGAAATTTTGTAGAAGGAATTACAACCGTTTTGCTATATAATCAACGAAAGTCGATGTTTTAAGAAGTTTACGCGAAATTTATCCGAGTTTTATATGGAACAACTATTGCGTCGCTAAAAACGGTGATCTGCGTCTAACAACATGAAAGGGAAGATGCTCACAAGTTGGAGTTTGATTTGGCTTCTCGCTACGGTTATTTTCATTGCGGGCGGCGCTCTAAATCTTTTCCAGCGTGCAAATCACGATCTTCCTCCGACCGACGGTGTTCTATGGTCGCAAAAATCCGGCGGAATTTATGCGGAAAAAGTTCTTCCCGGCTTAGCTGCTTCCCGTGCCGGAATTGCAGTCGGAGATGAGCTGATCGCCGCGAGCCTGAACGACGAAAAGTTCGAAGAGCTCGAACTTACAAAAGCCAGTGACGTTCAGATCTATCTTGAAGCAGCAGGCGTCGGCGGCAGCATTACTTACCTTTACCAGCGTCCGTCTTATTCTTTTTCCGACAATTATTATTACGCGGATTTGAAGAACATTGATTCTTTTCCGCGCTGGACTCCGTCGATTATTTTACTCGCGCTTGTCGGCTGCGTTTGGCTCGGTGTCGGATTATTCGTATTTTTCAAACAAGGCAGCCGTTCCCCATTCGTACTTCATTTTGGAAGTATTTGTCTGGCTGCTTTCGTTTTTCATGTTTATCGTCCGCTCGGGATCGGCAAGGATTTCGACCTTGCGGTCAACATTCTCGACGACATCGCATTTGCGTTTTTCGTCCCGCTGTTTGTTCATTTTTGTCTTCGCTATCCCGTCCGCAGCGAAGTTTTCGACGAAAAGCCGTTCAAAACCGTCTCGCTTTACATTCCCGCTGCCATCTTATCGTTGGCGAGTCTGTCGTTTTCGCTTTATTTTTATCTCATCCCGAGCGATGCACTTGTCGATACGATCTCTGATCTGATAAACCGTTTTGATCTGATCGGGTGGCTGATCGATATCAGCTTCTATCATTTTGTTTCCGGCATTGCCATTGGTGCATCGGTCCTGTTGTGGCGGTTCTTTAAGCGTGATCAGCAGCACCTTGTTCGCCAGCGCTTGAAATGGGCGATGTGGGGCGCTATCACCGCGGTAATTCCGATCGTAGTTTTTCAGATCGCAAAACAGTTCATTTTTATCCCGCTTGACACGATCACAGCATCACTTACGACTCTGCCGCTTGCACTTATTCCGCTCAGTCTCGGGCATTCCGTCGTCCGCTATCGTTTGATGGACGTCGATGTCGTTGTCCGCCGAGCTCTGGTGTTTGCGATGACAACCGTTGCGATTGCGGTAATGATCGGGACGGTTGCGCTCGGACTCGTTTACCTGGCGGTTGGGAACAATCTTTCAACGACTGAGATAATGCTCCGCAGTCTGATCGCAGTTGTTGCAATGGCGGGAATTATTCTTCTTTCCGAACCGCTGAAGAATTTCCTTCAGGAACGTGCCGAACGGTTCTTTTACGGCGAGCGGTACGATCTTCGGAACGGATTGCTTGATTTTGGGCGAACGATCTCGACAACTACCGCACTCGGTCCGCTGCTCGATGCGCTTACGGAACGGCTTCGCCAGGTGCTTGATGTGCAAAAGGTTGCGGTGTTTATCGAAGACGAATCGGCGCCGGAACAATACATGATCGCGCGGTCGAGCGGTTTGAGTGAAGAGTACAAGATCCCCAGCGATTTTCGGCAGATGATCCGGCAGAAGTCCGCAGAACGTGGAATTGTCCGTGCCGACGAACTTGAACTTTTAGACATCGAAAACACCAACGGCAACGGGATCAAACGGCAGGAACTTCATTATTTTGTACCGTGCGTTGTGCGCGGTCGAATGGTTGCCGTGCTCGGACTCGGTCGCGCATCCGACGGATCGCTTCTTTCTTCGGAAGATCTCGATATTTTGAAGACCGTTTCCGGATACGTTGCGGTTGCGGTCGAAAACAGCCTGCTTTATCAAGATCAGGAGCAGCGCGCGGTCGAACTTGAACTTTTGAAAGAATTTAACGAATCGATCGTTGAATCGGTCAACGTCGGGTTGCTGGCGGTTGATGAATTCGGTCAAATAACACGTTGTAATACGAGGTTTGAAGAAATGCTCGGCTTAAAACGCGAAGAAGCGGTCGGAAAGCCGATTCGCGAAGTTTTTGACGAAGGTTTCGCATTGAACCTCGAAAACATCGTCGGAAAGTCGAGCTGGCACCTTACCGAGATCAGAAATGCGTATAAGCTTCACACGAAGAATTTCCTCGGGCATTCGTTGATCTTAAACGTTGCTATTGCACCGCTCAGACCGGTTTCGCAGAATCAAACCGGTGCGATCATCGTTCTAGAAGACGTTACTTCGCGGGTTAAGCTCGAAGAAACTCTGCAGCAGAGCGAAAAACTTTCAAGTATCGGACTTCTTGCTGCCGGTGTTGCGCACGAAGTTAACACGCCTCTGACAGGTGTTTCAAGCTACACTCAAATGCTTCTGGGTATGATTCCGGAAACCGATCCGAAGCATGCGCTGCTGCAAAAAGTCAGCAAACAAACCGAGCGCGCTTCGAACATTGTCGGAAATTTACTTAATTTTTCGAGAACCGGTAATGCAACGGAATTTAATGAGATCGACGTCAATAAGCTCTTGAATGACACTCTTCAGCTTCTCGAACCACAGCTTCGAAACACGCAGATCAATGTGGCAAAGGTCTATTCCGACCAGCCGCCGTTGATCTACGGAAACGCAGGCAAACTTCAGCAAGTATTTACCAATTTGATCTTGAATGCGAGAGATTCGATTCTTGGCGAAGGAAAAATAACCTTAAAAACAAAGCTTGAAGACGAAGGCACGATCGTGGTTGAAGTTTCGGACAACGGCGGCGGAATTGAGCCGGAAAATCTCGGAAAGATCTACGATCCTTTCTTCACGACAAAATCGGTCGGCAGCGGAACGGGTTTGGGAATGGCGGTATCTTACGGAATCGTCCAGGAACACGCCGGAACGATCGAAGCGTCGAGCACCATCGGAGTTGGAACGGTCTTTAGATTGACTTTCCCGTCGGCTGCTCTCCGGACCGAAAGACAGACGCGCGCTGTAAGCTAACGTTAAATGAATCAATTCGTCTATTTTAACGGTTCGATCGTTGCCGCTGAAGATCCTGAAATTCCCCTGAACTCGTTCGCCGCTCTTTACGGCAAAGGTGTTTTTACAACATTGCTAATTAAAAACGGTTTTCCTGTTTTGCTCGGGCGGCATTGGGAGCGCTTGACTGCAAATGCAGCTTTCGTCGGAGTCGAGTGCACTGCTGTTTCGTTATCGTCGATAGCAGAAGCCTTATCTGCACTAAAGGATTTAAACAAATTTGACGATGCAAAGGCTCGAATAACGATTTTTGACCTTTCATCGCCGCCGCAATGGAACTACGCGAAATCCGCGAGCCCGGCGATTCTCGTTCAGACGGCAGAAATCGCGCCGGCTCGGGAACCGTTTGAACTTACGATTTCAATTTTTCCTAGAAATTCCGGTTCGCCGCTCGCCGCGGTCAAATCCTGCAACTATCTGGAAAATATTTTAGCGCATTCGCATGCGGTCGAAAGCGGCTTCGAGGAAGCCGTTCGTTTAAATGAATTCGGCGAAGTAACATCGGCATGTTTTGCGAACATTTTTTGGATCAAGAACGAAAAGTTGTTTACTCCGGCGATCGAAACCGGTTGTTTGCCGGGCATTATGCGCGGCTATGTCATTGACGCCGTGCAAAACGCGGGGTTTCGCGTTCAAACCGTTCGAAGTCCGTTAGAAGAACTGCTTTCCGCCGACGAAATATTTCTAACTTCAAGCATAAAACAAGTCGCGGTCGTAAAATCGATCGATCAAAGGTTGTTCGGCTCGGAAATTGGAGACAAGGTCAGAACGTTCGTAACGAACGAACTTCGCTCTATCCCCACTTGATCAGGTCATAAAGCCCGCCGAAGAAGATTCCGAGAATAAACAAGCTCAGCAAGATCGAACCTATCAACAAAATGAGGAGTGCGGCGATTATCGCGATAACAAAGATCCAATCGCCCATTGTGCCGGAACCTTGCCCTTTCCCGCGCGATCGTATCAGGTCCATATTTTTTTTATTCGATTTCCAAAAGAAATCGAACGCATCGCCGATAAAAGGTATCGATCCGACAACGTAATCCAGTCCGATGTTAAACGCCATCCGCAAAAGAGTGATCTTCGGCACTCCGTAACGGACGCCGGCGATCAAAATGTAAAACGAAACGACCGATGTCGAAAGGTCGCCGACATTTGGTATTAAACCGACAACCGAATCGAGTCCGAATTTCCATCCGACGCCGGGAATTTTGAACAATCCATCGAGATATGTCGAAAGCGTTTCGAGACTTTGTTCAATCTCTATCTGCTTCGTCTCTTTCCTTTTTATTTCTGTTTGCAACAATTCGCGGCTTAAATCTGAAAACTCTTTGTCTTCGCCCATAGTTCGTTCCTCCGCCGGATGATCGCACTATTCTACCATTCATCCATTCCGGTCAAAGATCGCAAAGTACTAACTTTAATTCATTCAATTTGATCGAATCGGTCAGCAAAGTCGTCCCATTTTGACCGAATCCGGATCCATGTAGACTGGTAACTCGTTGAAAATACACGTTTAGTTCTTTGGAACGGTGATTGTAATGGAAAGGTCGAGCAGTTCTCTCGTTTTTTCTCGCGGGAACAACTAAGTATTTTCAGGATGATCTATGACTAAAATCTCTTACGCACAAAAATTTCTTTCGTTCGCGTTGATCGTGCTTCTTATGACCCCTTTGGCGGTTTTGGCACAGAACGCGGAAAACAACAGTTTGAAGTCCGCAGTCGTTAATGATTCAGTGCCCGAATTTACGACTGATCTTTCAAAGCAGGCTGAATCAGGTGTATTAAAATTCACACCGGGCTTTGAAACGGAAACTCAGAAGCTTTCGTCAGCACTGGGTTCGAAAAAGAGTGTCATCTTGCTCGACAAATTTGAAATTGAACGATTTGCCGTTCTCTCAAATGCCGCCATCGCTGCGACAATGTCGTCATCGAAGCGTAAGATCTGGTCGCTCGATATTTCTTCATTGATCGCCAACGTTTCGGATCGCCGGGAAGCCCTCCGAACGATCGAATCGATCCTTGAAATTGCGGCATTTGCCGAGGCTTCTTTGTTCGTAGAAAACGCCGAAAGTCTCAGCCCATCGGCGCCGTTCTTTGGGAACGACATCGCCGATCTTTTAAGAAGATCCGCCGGCGAGCGAAAGATTCAGATTGTAACCGCGATCAAAAAGGCGGATTTTGCCGAGCGATTCTCATCCGACCGCAGCTTTGCGAAAGATTGGCAGCAAATAGAACTCGGGATCGGCGACAAAGACGCGGAAGATTCATTTGTCGGCGACAAGATCTCGCCGCAGCTGCGCGACATCATGAATTCAGCCGAACCGAACGAAAGAGTTCGCGTAATTCTCCAAACCGGTGAAACGAGTGCTGCCTCAATCGAAAGATTCCTCAAAGATGTTGACGGAAAGGTACTTTCGCGGATGCCGAATCTAGCTGCTATGGAAGTTGAACTACCGGTTTCCGCGCTGGAATATGTCGCGAAGTTTAACGAAACCAGGCATATTTCCGCCGATAACAAGCTCACATCGCTCGGGCATATTGAAACAACTACCGGAACGTCGAGCATCCGGACCGAATTTGGGCTTACCGGAACTTATGGAGAAAACATTGGAATCGCGGTTATCGATTCGGGTGTAAATTCCGAGCACAAGACTTTCAGAACGCCTTTTTTATTTACCGAATTCAACAGAGTTGTGTATGAAAAAAGCTTTCTGTCTGGAAGTTCGGAAGACAAAAACGGACATGGCTCGCACGTTGCTGCACTTGCGGTTGGCGACACGTACATGAACGACTCGCAATTAAAGCCATACCGCGGAATCGCTTCGCGCTCGAAACTGATCTCGCTGCGTGTTCTTAATTCCGACGGCGTCGGTAACACTGCCGACTTGCTGCGGGCGCTCGACTGGGTTTACGAAAATTACAGTAATCCGAGCTATAACATCAAGGTTGTAAATATCAGCCTTGGAACAGCCGCCGTCGAATCGTACCGGAACGATCCGCTTTGCCGCGCTGTTCGCAAGTTGGTTGATAAAGGAATCGTAGTCGTCGCCGCTGCGGGAAACAACGGAAAAGACGCGGCAGGAAGAAAGTTGTACGGAATGATCCATTCGCCGGGCAACGAACCTTCGGCGATAACGGTCGGCGCCTCCAACACGTTTCAGACCGATTCGCGCCACGACGATACCGTTGCATCGTTCAGCTCGCGCGGTCCGACACGCAGTTTCTGGGTCGATAACAACGGTGCTAAGAATTACGATCACATAATCAAACCCGAGATCGTTGCGCCGGGCAACAAGATCACTTCGGCAGGAGTCGGTAAATACGTTTCGGACCATCCGGAAAATGTTGTCAATTCAAATGGTTCGTCCGATCGTAAACTGGCTGTCATGAGCGGAACTTCGATGTCGGCACCGATCGTCGCCGGCGCAGCAGCTCTCTTGCTGGATGCCAATCCGAAATTGACACCCAACATGATCAAAATGATCCTGCAGTACACTGCGCAGCCGCTTTCCGGCTTCAATCACCTTGAACAGGGCGCAGGGCAGCTGAACGTCGAAGGCGCAGTAAGGCTGGCGCGTTCGATCAAGCGCGACGATTTTCGCAACGCACCGCTAAATCAGTGGATGCTCAATTCAAGCGAAATTCCGCAGCATCGTACGACAATTGCGTCGCACACGTTTAACTGGTCCGGCGGAATTATGCTTGACCGCGGCTACGCGCACGATCAGAAGTTGATCACAAATTATCAAAAGGTTTATGGCGAAGGGCTTTTGATGAGCGACGGAATTCTGTACAGCGACGGTATTCTATACTCTGACGGAATCCTGTATTCGGACGGACTTTTGATGAGCGACGGATTGCTGATGAGCGACGGCGGAACCATTGCGAACGGATCGGAATTCGTTGATTACAGTTCTACCTTCGGAAGCGGACTGCTGATGAGCGACGGACTGTTAATGAGCGACGGAATTCTTTATACAGACCAGTTTCTGCCGTCGTTGCTGTTGAGCCTGCAGGTTCCGCGCTCAGGCGACTGAGATATGTCTCGACACCTAGACCGGATGAGGAAAGCGGCTTTCGCCTTCCTCATTTTTTTTGTTTTCCTGTTTCTATGATCTCGATCGAACTAATAATATCTCCGCGAACGATTGCGTCAACAGCTTTCATTTCGCTTTCCGGAACGCGACCGAACACGGTATAACCGCCGTCAAGATGCGGCTGCGGACTGTGAGTTACGAACCACTGCGATCCGCCCGTATCCTTACCCGAAAGCGCCATTCCAACGGCGCCGCGATCATAGGGAACCATATTAACTTCGCAGCGGATCGACCAGCCCGGACCGCCGTTGCCGTCCCCGCGCGGGTCGCCGTCCTGGACTACAAAATTTGGCACAACGCGGTGAACGGCTAATCCGTTGAAATATCCGGAACGCGCGAGTTTTATAAGATTATCAACCGTCAGCGGCGCGTCTTCCGGCAAAAGTTCGATCGTGAATTTTCCCTTTGCGGTGGTTAAAACCGCTTTGACCGTTCCGTTTCGTCTGGAAACCGCACGTTTGTAATCGGCTTCCGAATTTAAGACCTGTCCGAGCTTTGTCCCGTTTTTCGTGTCGTATTTCTTTACTGCTTCTAAATTTTCCGTAATTTCTGAAAACTCTTTTCCGAGATCGTTTTGCTTGATCAAATTCCGCGCCTGTTTCCGGACAAGATGATCCGGCGCTGCCAGCGCGATCGTTAAACTTTCCTTTGCCTTTGTTTTATCAAGCTTTACGATCGCCGAAAGTATCGAAAGCTGCGCATCGTTAAATTGTTTGTCAGTTTCGAGCGAACGCTTGAACGCGGTTTGCATCGCGTCAAAATTTTCGTCCGAATAAGGCTGATCCGCAAGAATATCCGCCGCTGCGGCGCGGATGAATAGGTCCGTTTCGCTTGCCAGCATCGATCGGACTACGTCCGACGTGGTTCCCGATTTGAAAGCCGCGAAAGCGCGCAGCAGATCGGGAATTGCCAGCGCAGCCTTGCCGGAAAATTCACTTTTGTAATCTTTTTCGAGCCATTGCGAGATCACCTGCAGCAGCACGATCTTGGCTTTTAGCTTTGCCTGATCGTTTCCTTCCGCATTCGCGATCTCGCGTAGCCCCTGAAAAACCGCCGAACTCGACCGCCACGATTCGCCAAATGCATTTTCAACAATTCCCTCAAGCGAACTCACATAATCAGCGGGCGCAATGCGCGCCAACGCTATCTCAGTTTCCGGCGATGAAAAGTCATCCGCCTTTCGCAGATCGTTAAGAAAGAGCTCGGCTTTTTCATCTGCCGTGCCGGCAAGAATTCGTCCGAGCGCGGAGGCGATCTCTAGCAGCTCATTTTTTTCGGCGGCGTTTTTATTCTTTTTTAGTTCCGGAAGCAATTTTCGACCGCGGTCGATCAAAACTTCGGCTGATGTTCGCTGTTTTAATTGACCCAAACTTCGAATCGCTGAAACGCGAACCCGCAGATCCGGATCGGCGACCGCGGTCTTTATCAAATGCGGCTCCGATTCAATATCTTCCGCCGCGCCGAGCGCACGCGCGGCATTTGCCTGCGCGATCGGATCGGTTTCGGTAACAAGCATTTTACGGAAAATGTCGTTGGCGTTTTTTGCCCGAAGTCTCGACAAAGCATTTCCCGCGTCTGCGCGAATCCTCGCGTCGTCGCTTTTTAAAAATTCCGCCAAAACAACATCGGCGCCTTCGGGCTTTGCCCGCAGCGCGGCGGTAATTCCGAGTAAAATGAATTCACGCTCATTGCCTGCCGGTGCTTTTACTTCTGTCTTTTTTTTCAACGCTTGCAGGACCGCATCCGAGAGTTCCTTCGACTGCTTTTCCTTTGAATTGGCTGCTGAGATCTTTCCCGCTGATTCGAGTGCGCGCGATCTTACATTCGCCGGTGTTTTTTCATCGTTGATCAGAAACAGAATTGCATCTGCACCCGCGATCGATTCGATCTCGCCGATAGCGAAAACAGCGGTCGCTGCAACTTCCGAATTGTTGCTTCTGCTAAGTTTCGCAAGGGAAGTTATCGCACGCTCGTCGCCGATGCGACCCGCCGCCAATGCCGCGCGAGCGCGAACTTTACCGTTTTTGTCTGCTAAAAGTTTTTCGAGATCTTTATTAAAATTTAACGTGTCTTCGGCTTTTGAAATGGCGATCAGCGTCTTTACCGGAATTTGCGAAAATGCGGTAATAGACGAAAGAAGAAAGACAGCGATAAAAACAATTGCGAATTTTTTCATTGCGTTAAATTTGCCTTTGAATGATAAGATTTCGGTGTTAATACCTAATGTTAACAGAACAACCCGAATCTGACCGAATATCTTTTAACAAAGCCGCGCGGGTTTCCGCTCGTGCTGTTACCGATCAAGATTCGCACGGTCGCCGGTCCGGAAGCGCAAAAACCCGGAAAAAATTTTTGTTTAGAGAATTCAATTTCTAACTATTAAAAATATGAGAGCTTTGATAAAGAAAATTCCACTTTCCGTACTAATGATCTCGATGGTTCTTTCTTCTGCCGTATTCGCGCAGACGAAGCAAAACATCGACCTTTTGCTGCACAACGGCAAGGTTTTTTCCGCCGATGAAAACGGCACGATGTACGAAGCTGTCGCTGTTGACGGCGAAAAGATCGTCGCTGTCGGTTCGTCGAAAGATCTGCAGGCGAAATACAACGCAAAACGATCTATTGATTTAAAAGGCAAACTCGTTACGCCCGGATTTAATGACGCGCATATCCATTTTGTCGGTGTCGGGCTTGCGCTCCTTAGAGTTGATCTAGTTGGTTCACTAACTCTGGACGAAGCAAAACGGCGCATCGCGGCGAAGATCAAAGAATTGCCGAAAGGAGCGTGGGTCTTAGGTCGGGGTTGGGATCATACTTTGTGGAATAATCGCCTGCCCACTCGACAGGATCTGGACGACATTGCGCCGGACAATCCGGTTTATCTGCAAAGAGTTGACGGGCATATCGCGTGGGCAAATTCGCTGGCGCTGAAATTGGCAAATGTTACAAAAGACACGAAAGCACCGGAAGGCGGTGAGCTTGTTTTTGACGATAAAGGCGAATTGAGCGGAGTCCTAAAGGAAACGGCACAAGGACTTGTCGGTAGAATTGTGCCGGAGCCGACAGCGGAAGAAGTCGCAAAAGGCATCGAACTCGCGCTGGAACAGGCGAAGCGATACGGTCTGACGAGCGTTCAGGGCGGGGCGGATTATGAAGCGATTCCGCTATATCGAAAACTTCTTGATGAAGATAAATTAACCGCGCGAGTCGCCGTCTGGCAAAATTTTGAACTGCCGGTGGAAACATTAAAACGGCAGCGCGACGATTTTCAGGCTTTGAAAATTAATCCGTCGCATTTGAAACTGGGAATTTTGAAAGGTTTCGTCGACGGAACTTTGGGTTCGCGCACCGCTGCAATGCTCGCCCCTTTTTCCGACGATCCCGGCAACAGCGGAATTCCGCGCCGCGCCGCGGATGAAATGATCAAAATGATCGTCGAACGCGACGCCGCAGGTTTTCAGATCGGACTCCACGCCATCGGCGACCGTGCAAATCGGATTGCTTTGGATGGTTTTGAAAAAGGCAGAAAAGAAAGTACTTTTCGTACTGACGGGGGCGGACCTGAAAATGAATTTTATGTTGAAAAACGTCATCGCATCGAACATGCACAAGTTGTTGCACCTTCAGATTTTAAGCGTTTTGCGGAACTCGGTGTAATTGCTTCGATGCAGCCTTCGCACGCGATCTCTGATAAGCGTTGGGCAGGCGAACGGCTCGGCGAATACCGCGTTTTGGGCGCTTATTCCTGGCATACATTTATGGCAAATAATGTCCACGTCGCTTTCGGAACGGATGCTCCCGTCGAATCTTTGGACACATATCAAACGCTCTACGCCGCCGTTTCGCGTCAGGATATTTCCGGCGACCCCGCAAACGGCTGGCAGCCGCAGGAAAAACTCTCGATGAAAGACGCGATTCGCTCATATACTTACGAATCCGCCTATGCCGAATTTGCCGAAAAGGAAAAAGGCGAGATAAAGGTTGGAATGCTCGCCGATCTCGTCGTGCATTCAAAAGATCTTTTGACGATTCCGCATAAGGAAATCTTAACAACCGAACCGGTTTACACGATCTTTAATGGAAAGGTCATTTACCAGAAATATTAATGAGAGATTTGATGCGAAAGGATAAGCGCGGAAAGGCTCTGCCTTTCCGGAAGGACTCAATTAAAAAAGGGAGGCTGAGCCTCCCGGGGTTAAAAAACAATCATCGGAACGCCATAGGCTTTCCGCACTTTTGAAAATTTGAGTACTATACTCTGACCGCTTCAACGATCTGCAGCGGCGCGGTCGGATAAACTTTTTCAAGCTTAAATCCTGTCTTCTCGAGCAGTTCCGCATATTCGCTCGGCTTTCGTTCTTTGCCGCCGGTCATAACGAGCATGTTCAAGTCCATGATCTTGCTTATCGACGGTTCGTTGTCATCTTCTTCGACCAGAGTTTCCAGAAGTAAGAGCTTTGAGCCGGTTGGAGCGGAAGCAGCAAGATTTTTCAAGATCGTTTCACACTGCTCGTCATTCCAATCGTGAAGGATAAATTTCATCAAATAAACATCGGCAGCGACCGGAATTTCCGAGAAAAAATCGCCGCCGACCGTTTGGGTTCGGTCGGAAACGCCTTCCGAATCCAGGACATTTCCCTCCAAAACCTGCGGCTGATCGAACAATATTCCTTTTGCGTGCGGGTTTTCCTGCAATACCTTCGCAAGCAAAATGCCGTGCCCGCCGCCGATGTCCGCTATCGTTTTCGCGTTACTAAAATCGTACTCCGCAGGAAGCGAGCTAGCGACCATTGAACTGAAACTGGACATGGCGTTATCAAAAACACGTGCTTCTTCCGGATGGTCGGCAAAATATGGAAACACCGGTTTTCCGAACGTATGATCAAAGGCTACCTCGCCCGTTTCAACGCTGTGCTGCATATTTCCATGCGGATTCCAGTGCGGTGGATCGCATATCATATGCAATGCATCGCGCATCGAACGCGGATGATCGGAACGCAGAACTTCGCCCAGCTCGGTATTTGAAAAACGACCTTCCGCATCTCGCTTTAAGATACCGAGGCTCGACAAAGCACGAAGCAATCTATAAAGCGAAGCCTCGTGCGCGCCGGTCGCTTCGGCTAATTCGCCGGCGGTTTTCGCGCCGTCCTTTAAATGATCTGCAATTTTTAACCGGGCGCTGACCGCGACCGCCTGCGATTTAATAAAACTCATCGCCAGATCCATCATCTGCGCTTCCGGCGGCAATGATATTTCAGGTTTTTGTGCTGTTGAATTCACTTCTTTCTCTCCTTTTTTTTAAAACAAAATAGTGCCGAAAAAAGGTTTCCGGTGACATTTAACGCGCAGGGTTTGCCGGAAATGTACCACAGGAAGCAACTTCCAAAAAGTTTTTTATAAAAATTTAAGAATAGAGATTGAAAGGGAAACTTAGCAGTTTGACCGGATCGTCTACATTGAGCGCCTCTCTTACAAAGAACGGTTCTCCGGCTTCAACCCCGATCAGACTTCCGAAATAGCGCGAACGGTTTTCAAGTTCGTCAAGAAACCGCGCGTCCGTCAACCGCGTTTCGGGCTCGTTCGAATCGGGGTCGTGAAACTGCGATCGATGCGCGCGAATCGCCTGCATTTTCGTTTCAAGAAAATCGGAAATATCCACGATAAACGACGGCTGAACGCGGCGCGAGAAAATATTGTAAGCGACGCGCGGCACGGGAATGCGGTCTAAGCCTGCCTCGGCATCGTAATTTTTCATTGAAGAAAGCCGTGCCGATTCGCGAACGAGCTGCGCAATGTGATCGTGATCCGGATGCGGGTCGTCAAATTGATGGGTCAAAATCAGTTTCGGCTTAAATTCGCGCAGCTTTCGGACGAGTTTCCGGCGCGCTTCATCGGTCGCAAAAACATGACCGTCCGGCAATCCGAGATTTTCGCGGACTTCAAGTTTCAAAATCTCCGCAGCTTCTTTCGCCTCGCTTGCTCGCCCTTGAACCGTTCCGCGCGTGCCCATCTCGCCGCGCGTAACATCGATCGCGCCGGTGCGGTAGCCGAGCGAATTCATCTTCAACAGCGTACCGCCGACGGTAAGTTCCATATCGTCGGGATGCGCGAAAACGGCAAGAACGTCGACTTTTGTCATAGAGAAAATCTATCATAAAAATGTGTCGAGAAAAATGAGCTTAAAAAACGGCGAAAACAGAATTTTTATAATGACTGGCGAAATTGCATCGGTTCCGCTTTAATTATCGTATGAAATTTGTTGTTTTAGGTTCGGGCACTTCGGTCCCGCATGCAGAAAGAAGCAGCTCCGCTTACTGGCTGGAAACGCGCGGCGGGTCGCTTTTGCTCGATTGTTCGGCTTCGGCTATTCACCGTATGGCGCAGGAAAATCTTGATTGGGCGAATCTTGACGCTATCTGGATATCGCATTTTCATCTCGATCATGTCGGCGGCTTGGCGCCATTTCTGTTCGGTACGAAATGGGCACCGGAAACGCAGGTTCGGACGAAGACATTGACGATCTTTGGACCAAAAGGAATAGAAAATTTGGTCAATGCGTTTGA
Organism: Pyrinomonadaceae bacterium; assembly: GCA_026129865.1. Taxonomy (GTDB): domain Bacteria; phylum Acidobacteriota; class Blastocatellia; order Pyrinomonadales; family Pyrinomonadaceae; genus JAHCHG01. The sequence goes on along the minus strand of JAHCHG010000016.1, from coordinate 49,345 downwards.
TAAAGCGAACAATTATGGACTGTTGGAACAGCCGTTTCCCGTTGAGATCGTCGAAGTCGAACCGTACGAAAAATTTCAAATACTATCTGATGCCGCCGCCGCGGTCATTCCGACGCCGCATACGAAAGAAAGCTGTGCGATCAGGCTCGAAGACGAAGCCGGACGATCGGTCGTTTTTTCCGCGGACACGGGATATTCCCGCGATCTAGCCGCTTTTGCGAAAAAGGTCGATCTGTTTGTATTGGAATGTTCGTTCGTTAAAAACAAACCTGTAGAAAAGCATCTGGAGCTAGCCGAAGCCGTCGCGCTCATCGAACGCGCAAAACCGAAACGCGCGATGCTCTCGCATCTCTATCCGGAATGGGACGAAGTAAATTTTGATTCAGAAATCGCAAAACTTACTCCATCTGTCGAAATTATTAAAGGATTTGATGGTTTGTGCATCGATTTATTTGAATAGACCTAAAGAATCTGTCGCGCCAAAGCCACGGTTTTCGGCGTGTCCCCGTCAGTGTTACGGCTTCAGCCGTGAAACCCCGTCAGAGTTACGGCTTTAGCCGTGAAACCCCGTCAGAGTTACAACTTCAGCCGTGAAACCCCGTCAGAGTTACGGCTTTAGCCGTGAAACCACTTCGCCATGAGAAACATTAGGTCCTTGCGAGCTTTTGTGCATTCGAACATTTCTCACGCCTGAAGGCGTTACTCTGACGTGTCGCCAGAGTTACGGCTTCAGCCGTGAAACCACTTCGCGATGAGAAACGCTAGGTCCTTGCGAGCTTTTGTGCCTGCGAACATTTCTCACGCCTGAAGGCGTTACTCTGACGTGTTGCCAGAGTTACGGCTTTAGCCGTGAAACCACTTCGCGATGATGGAATTTAGGGACTTTGCGAGCTTTGTGCCTGCGAGCATTTCTCACGCCTGAAGGCGTTACTCTGACGTGTTGCCAGAGTTTCGGCTTCAGCCGTGAAACCGCTTCGCGATAAGAATCGCTAGGTGAGTGCGAGCTTTTGTGCATGCGAACAGTTCTCACGCCTGAAGGCGTTACTCTGACGTGTTGCCAGAGTTATGGCTTCAGCCGTGAAACCGCTTCGCGATGAGAAACGCTAGGTGAGTGCGAACTCGTGTGCGTGCGAACATTTCTCACGCCTGACGGCGTTACTCTGACGTGTTGCCAGAGTTACGACTTTAGCCGTGAGAAACTCTCCCATCGTTTCGATACGCAAATAGTTTCTTGCCGAATCTTAAAAATCTCTTGCCGCATAAACAAGCGTATGTTAATTTTCCGCCATGTATCGTTGGCGAAAGCTCACCGAAGAAGAAAGAGTCGAAGCACTTCTTGAGCGAAAGGCGCGAAAAGTTCCGTGGCACGCGCCGCCTCATCGCGAATACGCGGGTGAGATCCGCTTTATCATCACAGCCACCTGTTTCGAGCACAAACCGATTATCGGCATTTCGCCCGAGCGGCTTGCAGAATGCGAAGACGGATTGATCAAATTGTGCGAATCCTGCGGCGTTCAATTATATGCCTGGTGCGTCTTGCCGAATCATTATCATCTGCTGATTCAAACTGACGATGTGCGTCAATTTCAATCTAAAGCGCTTGGAAAATTTCACGGTCTAACATCATTTAAATGGAACAACGAAGACGGTTCCCGCGGACGCAAAGTCTGGTACAAATCGCTTGAGCGTCCAATGAATTCCAATCGGCATTTTTTTGCAAGTTTAAATTATATTCATCACAATCCGGTAAAACATGGATATGTAACCCGCTGGCAAGACTGGACCTATTCCAGCGCAGCACGTTATCTGGCAGAGGTTGGGCGGGAAAAAGCGGCAGAAACCTGGCGGGAATACCCGATTTTGGATATGGGTAAAGATTGGGATGAAGATTGACTTGAGGCTTGGGATAGTTTGTTACTCCCGAGTCACGACTGCAGCCAGAGTTACGGCTTTAGCCGTGAGACCACTTCGCCATGAGAAGCGCTAGGTCCTTGCGAGCTTTTGTGCATGCCAACAGTTCTAACGCCTGAAGGCGTTACTCTGACGTGTTGCCAGAGTTACGGCTTTAGCCGTGAAACCGCTTCGCGATGAGAAACGTTAGGTGAGTGCGAGTTTTTATGCATGCGAACATTTCTCACGCCTAAAGGCGTTACTCTGACGTTCTCACGCCTGAAGGCGTTACTCTGACAGTTCTCACGCCTGACGGCGTTTCTCTGGCTAACTATTTTCGCAATCTCGCTTCTACGTCATTGGCTTTCAGAGAGTTTCCGGTTGCTCTTTGCAGTTCGGCGATCGCTTTGTTTAACTCGGTTTGAGCGCGAAGCTCGGCGCTTCGGGCGGTCATTAACGCCGTTTGGCGTTCGAGTACGGTGTAGATCTGCGTCTGTCCGGCATCGAGTTTTCGCTTTTCCGACTCGTATTGAGCTTCGGAGTTTTCACGGGAAACCGCTGCCGAACGAAGCCTGGCTTCAGCCGTTCTTACCGATTGAAGAGCGTTTCTTACCTCAACCTGAATCTGCTGCTCGAGTTGCTCGCGCTGCGTTTGAAGCTGGTCGCCCTGAACCAGAGATTTTCCAAATTGCGCTTTTGCAGTTTGATTTCCAAACGGCAAATTAAACTGAAGTCCGACGCGATATGTCGGATATTTATTCTGAAATATATCGCTTACCGCACTGGTATAATTTCCGAGAAATTCCTCCGGAATCGAACGCGGGGGCGCGATCACAAGCGGATTTATCTGCTGATCGGGCGGAAGCGTCGGATTGACGCGTGAAATGACCTCATTTATCTTGTCCGCAGTCGAAGTGTTGGAAAAAATGTTCAGCGCGTTCGGATTTGCACTGCCGCTAATTCCGGACGAGCTGTAGCCTGCCACAAGGTCGATCTGCGGTTTTGTCTGCTCTTTGTAATATTTCTGATCGATCGAATTGATATCCTTCTGCGCCTCGTTCACTTCTATTTCCGGTCGATTATCGAGCGCGAGCGCTAAAGCTTCGTTTAAACTTGTCCGCGGCGCTTCCAGATCGACCGAATCCGTCGGAATTACCGATTCATTCCAAATCGAAGCCGTGCGATTTTCCGCGATCAGGTTTTTCAATGTATTTTCCGCACGATTGACTTCTTCAAGAGCGGTATAAACATTCTGTTCGAAGTTTGCGACCTGCGTTTCGGACGCGATGACGTCGACCGGCGCTAAAACGCCTTCGTCAACCAAACGTCTGTTATGTTCCAGCTGATCTTTCGCGTCGCGAACCGATTCGCGCTGAACCTGCAGATTTCTCAATGCGTATGTCAAATCCCAATACGCACGCTGAACATTTGTAATTATTTCGATCGAACGCTGCCGAAACTGCGTATCGGTCAATGAAAGATTTCGCTTGGCGATCTCGATCGTCCTACGCGACTGGTCGATAGAACGTCCGCGAAGCAGCGGCTGCGTAATGCTGAAATTAAAAGAAGTATTGTATTGAGGCGTCAGGGTCGAAAGCGGACTTCCCGAATTTAACCGCTGATTACTGAAATTCGCATTATACTGCGTTCCAAATCGCTCAAGATTTCCCTGAACGCCCGCATTTCCGATGATCGATTCCTGCGTTATCTTGCGCACGTCGGTAAAAACGCTGACATTCGGCGTGGTCGCACGTTCATACTGGGTTGTTCCGGTAAATCGCGGCTCGTAAAATCCGCGCGCAGCTTTGAGATCAAATTCCGCTATCTTCACGTTCTGCCGGGAAACCTCGATGTCTTTGTTATTCTCAAGCGCAAGTGTGATCGCCTCGCGAAGCGAAAGCGCTTTTTGCCGCATCAGATCAACGCCGACAAGTCCGACCTCGGGATAACTCCGGTCAGATGATTCAAACCCGGGAGCGATCGGCGGAACCGCGTCGATCTTGCTTTCGACTATCACCGGTGAAACCGGCGTCGGTGTCGGACTTTGACCAACGGTCACAACCGGCGAAGCCGCCAGAAACACTAGTGGTATAAAATATGATAAATGCTTGAAATTAAAAACTTTTCTACCGCTCATTATTACCTTTCGCGTAAACGCGCCCGCTGTCAGATCCACCTGCGAACCCGATTCTTATAAGCTAGATATTCGTCGCCAAATTTTCTTTCGAGATACTTTTCTTCGCGCAAGATGACTCCGTAATGCATTGCCAAGATCACCACCGGCAAAAATGGAACGAACCAGACGGAATTTACGATCAGCGTCGCGCCGAAATAGATGATTATCATTGCGGCGTAGATCGGGTTTCGGCTGACGGAATAAATGCCGTCCGAAATGATCGCTTTCGTCGGTTTCCACGGTTCGATATTCGTTTGTGCTTTCTGCATCTTTGATCTGGCGATAAGAATTAATCCGAGTCCGGCAACGATCAATAAAGCTCCCGCTATCTTCGTCATCGCCCCAAATTCAGCCGGAAAAATATGCCGCGGGAAAAACCAGTGTATTATTCCGCCAAGCGCCAATCCGCAAAAATATATCAGCGGCGGCGGCGCTATAACTCCCGGACTATCTTTCTCATTGATTCCCATTCGATTTTCGACCAACTATTTATTAACAATGTTCAGTAAACTCGAAGCCGCCGACGCGGTTTTGCGTCTGACAACTTCCATTCCCTGGTTCAATCTTCTAAAGATCTTCAGATTTCCCAGGTCGTCAAAATATGAATAAAAAACCGGAACTGCAAGAAGCGTTAATAGAAGACACAGCGACTGTCCGCCGACGACTAGAACGCCCACGGAACGGTTTGTTCCTGCGCCGGCGCCGGTTGAAACGACCAGCGGTATCATGCCGGCGACGAGCGCGATCGTCGTCATCAGGATCGGACGCAGACGGTCGCGATTTCCCTGAATTATCGCGTCGTAGCGGGTCATTCCCTGTTCGCGCAGCGTGTTGATATGGTCGATCACAAGGATCGCGTTCTTTTTGACCACGCCGAAAAGCAGCAGCAGTCCTAGTCCGGAAAAGATGTTGACCGTCTGTCCCGCGATCAAAATGGAAAGAATTCCAAACGGTATCGCGATCGGCAGCGTCAGCAGGATCGTTATCGGATGAATGAACGATTCAAACTGCGCAGCGAGCACGATGTACATGAAAATGAATGATAAGACGATCGCCAAAAGGAAATAAAATCCGGCTTTCTGAAGTTCTTTTGACTGTCCGACATAGCCGAACGAGTAATTTGTCGGAATGTTCAAACTCTTGACCGCGTTGTCCAGCGCCGTTTGAATTACGACCGCCGATCCGCCCGGACGCGTATTTGCCAGGATCGTCACCTGCCGCTGCCGATTTATCCGGTCGATCGCGCTCGGTCCCGTTCCTTCCTTAACATTTACAACGTTATCGAGCGAAACTGCGCCGAGTTTCGAAGACGGAACGATCATTCGCTGCAATCCTTCGAGGTCTGATCGAAACTCATTTTTTGCGCGCACGCGCACCTCGTACTGTTCGGTTCCCTCATTAAATGTCGTCGCTTCCTGTCCGGCGACCAGAATATTCAGCGCCTGCGAAACGTCGCCGACTCGAACGCCCAGATCAGCGGCGCGCTGCCTGTCGACCGTCAATTGAAACTCCGGTTTTCCGCTGATCAATGTCGAGTCGACGTCAACCGCGTCCGGATTCGTTTTAAGAACTTCAACTAACTTTTGCGAATACTCCTCCAATTTTGAAAGATCGGGTCCGCCGATGAAAAACTGTACGTTCGCGTTCCTGAATCCGCCGCCCGAAAAAGCCTGAACCTGCTGAACCGCGGTTCTAAGATCTTTCGGATATTTGTCAATCATCAAATTACGCGCGTCGACCATCAGTTCGTCCTGAGATTTAGTGCGTTCGCCAATGTCCGTCAAACGGACATAGATCGTCCCGGCATTCACCACGCTCTGCTGTCCGCCGCCGACCGTTATCAGCGTATCTCTTACGCCCTCCAATTTTCGGATGTCCGACGCAATTCGTTCGAGCAACACAGTCGTCGATTCGAGCGAATTTCCTTCCGCCGTCCGCACCGAAACTTCAAATTGCGATTGATCGTCGACCGGAAGAAAGTTTTTCCCTACGAACATAAACAGCGGGACAATGCTGATAACAACAAGCACGCAGGCGACGACGATCATCCATCTGTTCGCCATCGAAAACTTGAGCATCTTTGTATAAACAGCGTCGATCTTGCTGTAAACCCACGAATCTTTCGATGTGTGACCACCGGCAGATTTTTTACCGCCTTCGACAAGCGGCGAAATATTTTCCGCTTCCGGGTCGCTGTCGCCGTAAACCTCTTCTTTTGAAAGGTCTACCAGCAGACCTTCCGAATCGTCATCGGTTTCCATTTCAGAGGCGTGCGGGTCCTCTGCTTCCTCGGGCGGTTTCCATTTAATGATCCGCGCCGCCAGCATCGGAGTCAGCGTAAACGAAACCAGCAGCGAAACGCCGATCGCGAAAGCCGAGGTCAGACCGAACGACGACATAAAACGCCCGACGATTCCGCCCATGAAACCGATCGGAACAAATACCGCCATCAGGCTGAGCGTCGTCGCCAAAACCGCTAATCCGATCTCTTTTGTTCCTTCGATCGCGGCGCGGTACGGCGACATCCCTTTTTCTTCGATAAATCGATAGATGTTCTCAAGCACGACGATCGCGTCGTCGATGACAATGCCGACCATCAAAGTCAGCGACAACATCGTGATCTGGTTAAGCGTGTAACCCATCACATACATAAGCGCAAAAGTTGAAATGATGGACGTTGGAATTGCGATCGCGGCGATCAGCGTCGATCTTATATTCCAAAGAAAGAGAAATACGACGACCGTCGCCAAAAATCCGCCTAGCAGAAGGTGTTCCTCAATTGCATTAAGCGAATTTTCGATAAAGATCGAGTTGTCGCCGATCACCTGCAGCCGGTAATCTTTCGGCAAGGTCGGCGAGATCTCGTCCAAAACGGCTTTTACTTCGTGCGCTACGGCGACCGTGTTCTGTCCCGACTGTTTGGAAACGATCAGCGTTACCGCGGGTTTTCCGTTTAGAAACGATTGCGAACGAAGTTCTTCCGCACCGTCCTCGACCGTTCCGATATCTTTGATCTTTACTTCGTAACCGTCGCGATTCGCTACAACGACATCCTTAAATCCGTCAACTTCCTTTATTTTTCCGAGCGTTCTGACGTTGACCTCGCGCGTGCCTTCATCAACGCGTCCGCCCGGAAACTCCTGATTTTGAATGCGCAGCGCGGCGGTAACTTCGACCGGAGTGATGTTGAACGCACGCATTTTATCCGGATTGACCCAAACGTCGATCTGCCGCTCGCGACCGCCGATTATTTGAACCTGACCGACGCCGTTGACAGATTCGATCCGTTCTTTAACTTTGTTTTTCGCGATTTCCGTTACGTCGCGCAAACTGTCCGGTCCCGAAACGACGATGCGCAGAACCGGCGCGGCGTCGGAGTCGAGTTTTTGCACCGTCGGCTGTTCAGAAGTTTCCGGCAAATTCGGAATAGCCGTTTGAACGCGGTTTTCAACTTCCTGCGCCGCGATATTTACGTCCTTTTCGAGAATGAATTGGACGAATACCTGTGAAACGCCTTCGAGCGACGTAGAACGAAGTTCGTCGATTCCGCTCACCGTATTTACAACTTCTTCGATCTTTTCCGTGATCTCAGTTTCAATTTCCTGCGGAGAAGATCCGGGATTGACAGTCGTAATGGTGATCGTCGGAAAATCGACTTTCGGAAAAAGATCGACTCCCAAAGAAAAGAACGAAAAAGCACCGACAACCACAAGCGACAAGATCAACATCGTCGCAAATACCGGTCGTTTTACACAAATTTCTGCTAACCACTGCATAGAATTTTAGTTCAAAGTTCGAAGTTCAAAGTTCAAATTAACGGTTCAAAGTTTGAAGTTAACTGAATTTACTGCCGCGCATTTCTGAGTGCATGAGATATTTCATAAATCCTCCAATGAGCCGACTTGTTTCCAACACTTTTTCCACGATCTCCCGAAATTCCGCTTCTTCAATATATTGCTGGTCCAAAGCGACATAAAGCTGAGAACGAACTTCGCCGCAAGAACCCTTTGCAATTGCCAGAAAATTAAGGAATTCTTTGTTCCCGCTTCTTTCGAAGCCTTCCGCAATATTTGAAAGAATTGAAATTGACGCCCGGCGAATTTGATTCACGAGCGCAAAATCTCGGGAAAAGCGCTCTTTTGAACTCATTTTATACACCTCTTTTGTTACCTCGCGGGCTAACTTCCAAGCCTGAATATCTTCAAATTTCTCGATTCGAGCCATACCCTTTCAAATTGAAAACTTTGAACCTTGAACTTTAAACGTTGAACTTTTTAGTTCGACTGGACCACAATAACTCCGTCTGACACATTCTCAACGTTGTTCACGACGACCTGTTCGTTTTCCTGCACGCCTTGCTTGATCTCAATATAATCGTCTTCGAGCAGACCTGTTTGAACGACGCGCTCCGAGGCGATTCCGTCTTTGACGACAAAGATCAAATTCCGGTTTCCGTCCGCTTTTACCGCAGTTGCCGGCACCATTACCGCGGGCGACGGTTTCGACTGAGTTATTCTGACCGTTGCGAATTGTCCGGGTTTAAGCAGTCCGTTGACGTTTTCGATCTCGGCTTCGACCTTTAAGGTTCGCGACTGCGGATTTAGCGTCGGCAAAATTCTGACGATCGTCCCGGCAAACTTGCGGTCCGGGTACGCCGAAACCTGCGCCGAAACTCCCTGTCCGATCGCGATCTTTCCGATAGACTGTTCGGGAATATCGATCTGAAGCCGTAAAACCGCAGTTCGCACGATCGTCGCGAGCTTTGCGTTTGGCTGATTCGGCGAAATATATTCTCCAACATCCGCGTTTCGTTCCGACACATAGCCGCTTAAAGGCGAATAGATCGTGTTGTCCGAAACGGCTTTTCGCGCCTGATCGACCTGGGTTTCTGCGGTCGCAACCGCCGCACGCGCATTTGCAACCTGCGTTTTCGCCGTCGCAACTCCGGCTTCCGCCGTATTTATCGCTTTTATCGCGACTGCCGCATTTGAACGCGCCTCTGCAAGCTGACCAAGCAAGGCGTCGCGCTGCGATTTTTTCTGATCGTAAGCCGATCGTGAAACATCGCCCGATTCCAAAAGCCTCTCAAATCTGCGAAGTTCTTTTTCAGCCAATTCAAGCTGCGCCGAAACCGTAATTACCTGAGAAAAATCTTTGATGTCAAAATTCTCTCCGTCCTTTACCCCGAGCCGTACCTGTGTCTGCCGCAGATTTGCTATCGCCTGGTCGACCGCGGCTTGCGCCGATGCAACCGCCTTTCGCTGCTGTTCCACCTGTGCCTGCGCCTGTTCCAGACGAATCTGCGCGTCGCGCGCATCGAGCCGAACGAGCGGATCGCCCCTCTGTACAAAACTTCCGACATCAAAATTTACTTCGACGATCTTGCCGCCGATGGTCGGCGCGACGTTCGATTCGGCGTCGCTCGTCAGCGAACCGGTCGCTTCCAGATAAGTCGGGATCTGCCGGACAACTGCCGGTGCGGTCGCTACCGTTACCGGTTGACCGTTTTCGTCGGCGTTCGCATTGCTCTCGTTTGCGTTCGAACTTCCGCACGAAGCCGCGAAAATCACTGCAGCCGCCAGCGTCAATGCTCCTGAAATCTTTAGTTTAATGTTCATTCCTGTTAAATTACCGAACCGTTGTTTTTCTAATTCCGTTCAAAAATATCCGTGCGAAATTTTCCGCCGCATCTTCATCCGAAACGTCGAGCATCCTCCGTTTCGGGTCCAGTACAAGGTTGTTTAATGAATGATGGACAAGCATCCCGAGAAATGCGCGGACGAAGATCCTCGGATCACCGTCGCGAAAAGCGCCGTCCGCCTGTCTTTGCTCAATGTAGCTGCCGATGAAATCGTAAAGCCGCAGGACAAACTTTTCGAGGAACGTCTCCGAAAGTTCGTGCCCTTCAAGCGCCGAATGCAGCAGCAGACGGATAAATGCGATGTCTTTTTTATGATTTTTAAAAGCGCTGGCAGCGAGCCGGTTGAAGAAAGCGAAATCGTCCTTCGTTTCACGCAGATGGTGAATTTCTTCGTCTTCCCACGGAAAAGACTGCAAACCGTGGCTGCAGGCTTTGTGGTCGAGGATCGCATTATAAAGTTCGTCTTTATTGGCAAAATGCCGAAAGACCATCGCCTCCGAAATGCCCGCACACTTCGCTATTTCGCGCGTCGTTGTTCCGCTAAATCCTTTTTCCGAAAACAATTTAACCGCTATATGCAGGAGCTGCGCGTGGCGCTCGTCGCCGCTCATTCGAATATTCTCTTTCTGTTCTATCAAAAATATCTCCGTCAAAATTGATAAGTAAGCACTTACTAACTTAATTTCGACATTAAAATAATACCCCGCAAGAATGCAAGCAGCGGAACAAAAAAAATAAAAATTTCGTAACAACCTTCACATGCAGAACATGCTCAAATAGTTACACGCGTCAAAAGCGGACGAAAAAGATCACTGAGAAAAGGAGATTATTAAAATGTCGCATCACGAAGGAACCGAAACGGAAGAAAAAGGATTAATGGCGTTGGAACCGCTAAACGGAGAAGACACTACAAACGATTATATGAACGATATTAGATTGCAGGCTGAAGAATACGGACATAAAATTCAGGACGCGGCGCTCAAAGCGAAAGATTTTGCTGAAGAAAAGATCGCCGCCGCCGGGGAAAAATTCAAAGAGCTGCAGGATAAAGATCCGCGGGAACTCGTTGAGGACGCGAAGGAATACGCAAGGAAAAAACCGGGTCAAACGATTTTGATATCAGCCGCGGTCGGACTTTTTGTCGGATTGCTTTTAAGACGAAAATAATTCTTTGCCGAAATTAAATAAAAAATGCGGTCCGGAAGGTTTTCCGAACCGCATTTTTCTTTTATCAAACGTCAAAATTATTCCTGACCATGGATCAAACGCTTTACATCGTCGCCGAACAGAACATCGATCTTTTGTCCGTCAACAACGTTTGTGACCTCGCCTTGTCCAAACGTCGGATGCATGATCGCCTGCCCTTTTCGGTATTTCTGCGAGAAATTATACGGAGCGCCGGCTTTCGCCTTGTTAATATCTACTGAAACCTTTTTGCCCCGTCGAAAAGTGCTGACGGTTTCACAAACATCGCACATCGCTTTTGTCATCTTTCCCAATTTGGTAACGGACTGCACCGTATGCGGTTGATCCGAATCACAAGCGGAACACGACATTTCGACCGTTTGTCCGGCTTCATACTTTGGTATTTTCATAAGTTACTTCCTGATTTTTTTGGATCCCCAAACGACAATCCCGAATCCATTTGAGCATGATTCGGACAAGCGGAACCCGGAATTGTTTTCTGAAGCGGCTTTTCGCCAGAAATTAGTTTACCATATCGCGCGCGGATCGCTTATTGCTGAGCAAAAAATCTTTTCGCGACGAATTCCTTTGCAACTTCCGACGGCTGCCGGTTTTTGCCGTCGACCTCGTAATTCATTTTTCGCATTTCGGCGGTCGAGATCGAATCGGCTATATTGTCAAAGACTATTTTCAGCAATTCTAATTTATCGTTTCGCGCGACGAAAACCGCCTGATACGGCGGGAAAAAGCGTTTATCATCGGCAAGCTGAACGAGATCGAGCGAATCGATCAAACCGTCCGTCGAATTTCCCGCGATGATGTCCAACTCGCCGGATGCCAGCGCGCGATATGTCAGCGCCAGGTCCATTTCGCGCGGCTGTTTCGCAAAATCAAAGCCATATGCTTTTCGAAATCCTTCGTAACCATCGGCGCGCGACATAAAATCCTGACCGAAACCAGCCTGCCAGTTTTTGGAAACGGGCACGGCTTGAGAGATCGTCCGAAGATTTTGCTTCCGCGCCGCGTCGCCGCGAACGAGAATCGCGAAGTCGTTCGAAAATCCGACCGGCGGGCTGATCTGCAGATCAAAGCGGTCTTTGTATTGTTTCTTCGTCAGCTCGAGAACCTTCGCCGGGTCGTTAATCGGATCGTTCTTTAAAATCGCCGTAAACGCCGTGCCCGTGTACTCGGGATAAACGTCGATCTGATCCGAAAGAAGCGCTTCATGCGCCAGATTTCCGCCGAGTTCTAAATTTCGCTCGACGTGGATTCCTTTGTTTTCAAGAATTTGAGCAAGAATTTCCGCAAGAATTACCGATTCCGTAAAATCTTTTGAACCTATGCGAACAATTTTCCCTTGCGTGTTTTCGGATGTTTGAACTATGCGCGAAACGTACGGAAAGGCAAAAACGGCAACCGCGATTAATCCGACCGCCGCCGCGATGATCTTCCTTCGCGTCGCCGATCCGCGATTTCGCAGACCTTCGAGCGAATAACTTTTCTCGATCTGCCCGAGTGCAAGATCAGCCAAAAGCGCCAACAGCGCCGAAAACACCGCGCCCGCGAGCAAAAGATTGTTGTCGTTTTGCCGCAAACCCCGGAAGATATAAGTTCCAAGACCGCCCGCACCGACCGCCGCGGCGATCGTCGCAACGCCGACGGCTATAACAACTGCGACTCGAATTCCCGTCAGAATAACCGGCGCCGCAAGCGGCAGTTCGACCATTTTCAAGATCTGAAGATCCGTCATTCCCATTGCAACGGCGGCTTCTTTCACTTTTCTGTCGACGCCGGAAATTCCGGTTACGGTGTTTCTAATGATCGGCAGAAACGAATAAAGCGTCAGCGCAATTATCGCCGCGGTCGCGCCGATCCCGATAAATGAAATAGGTATCAAAAGACCGAAAAGCGCCAGACTCGGAACGGTCTGCATTATGTTCGCGAATCCGAGAACCGGCATCTTCAGCGATTCATTTCGCGTTAGAAGGATGCCGAGCGGCACACCGATGCCGACGGCGATGGCGGTCGAGACAAAAACGAGAAAAATATGCTCGCGCGTCAGCGAAAGTATTTCTAAAGAATTTTGACTGATAAACTCAAAAAATTTCATTTTTCGGGCGGTTCAACTTCGAAAACAAAATTCTCATCACGTTAACCGATCGTCTCCAGATATTCACGGACCAACGGCAATTCGCTCTTTTTAAACTCGTCGGGCGTAGCGATCAGCGCGATCGTGCCTTTGTCCATCAGGCAGATTCGCGTTCCTAGAATAAAAGCCTCGTGCAGATCGTGAGTCACAAAAACTGCGGTTTTCCCGAGCCGTTTTACAAGTCCGGCAAATTCTTTCTGAAGATTTGTGCGCGTAATTGCGTCAAGCGCGCCGAATGGCTCGTCGAGCAGCAGCAGGTCGGGATCCGCAGCCAGCGCACGCGCCACACCGACGCGCTGCCGCTGTCCGCCTGAAAGTTCCGCGGGAAAACGACGGGAAAATTTCTTATGGTCGAGTCCGACAAGATCGAGGAGTTCGCCGACCCGCTCGTTTACCTTACACGAGTCCCATTTTTCAAGTTCAGGTACAAGCGCTACATTTTCCGCGACCGAAAAATGCGGAAACAGACCGCCTTCCTGCAGAACATATCCCGTGCTTCGCCGAAGCTTTATCGGATCCCAATCGATTGTTGAACGCCCTTCGACAAAGATCGCGCCGGAAGTCGGTTCGATCAAACGATTTATAAGCTTCAGCGTCGTCGTCTTTCCGCATCCGGATTCTCCGAGCAGTATCATGATCTCGCCTGCGAACACCGAGAAGTTAATATTTTCGAGAATCTTCGTTTGTCCGACTGAAAAATCGACACTGCGAAATTCCACGATTATATTTTGGGGATTGTCCATTAAGATCAAGCGTGTTCGTCAAACAGAAGGCTGTAGGATATCGCTAAGTGTGTTTATCAATTCTTCAATGTCCAGCGGCTTTGAACAATGTGCCTGAAACCCTGCTTCGAGCGCGAGTTCGCGGTCTTGAAGACTAGCATAACCCGTCAGAGCGATCGCCGGAATCGATCCGCCATTTTCGGAAGGCAAACTGCGAACATTCCGGATCAGATCGTAACCGTCGCGGTCCGGCATTCCGATATCGCTGATCAAAACATCGTATTTTCGCTTTTTCAGCTCTTCTATCGCGTCGTCGACGGACGGCATGCCGGTGATTTCGGCGTCCATCTGCGAAAACAAAACGGTTAACATATCGCGGGAATCTTCGTTGTCTTCGACTATTAAAATTCTGACTCCCTTAAGGATATTTTCGGCATTTATATCTCGCTGAACCTCATCGTCGTCGACAATGGTCGGCAAAACTTCGGTTTCGGCAAGCGGCAGCGTGACTGTAAAACTCGTACCGTAACCGAGACCGGCACTGTAAACGGAAACTTCGCCCTTATGAAGCTCGACGAGATGCCTGACGATGGCGAGCCCGAGTCCGAGACCGCCGACCTTGCGCGTAAACGAACTGTCCGCCTGTCGAAACCTTTCAAATATAAGCGGCAAAAACTCCGGTTCAATACCCTGTCCGTTGTCAGTTATTACGATCTTGGCTTTTCCTTCATCAAATTTGACCTCAACGCCGATCGCGCCGCCTTCCCTCGTAAATTTGACCGCATTTGAAAGAATATTCCAAAAGATCTGCGTCAGCCGCTCCGGATTTCCTTCAACTATCGCGCCGTCGACATCAAAATCTGTCGTGATCTTAATTTTTTTCAGTTCGGCTGACGGACGAACCACTTCGATCGCCTGTTCGATGACCGGGACGATCGCAACCGGTTCTATTTCAAGCTCAAGTTTTCCCGTAATTATCCGCGAAACGAAAAGAATGTCAGAGATGATTTCCGCCTGAGCCATCGCATTTCGTTCGATGACCTCGAGTCCGCGTTCGGCATTTACCGACCGGTCATTGGACCGAAGCAGCTGTATCCAACCGAGAATTGAATTTAGCGGCGTCCGCAGTTCGTGCGAAAGCGTCGCCAGAAAAAGATCTTTTTGATAGTCCGATTCTTCCAGCTGGCGAAGAAAATCGCGTGATTCATATTGCCTTTGGCGCGCCCGCAAAGCTCCGCGGACACCGCTTAAGAGCATCGGGATTCGTATCGGTCGTTCAACAATTGTCACGTTAAAACGGTTGCCGACCGTGGCTGCAAGAAGTTCGGCATTTTGTGCGTTTCCGGCAAAAAGCGTGACGGAAAGATCTGACCAGACAGGTTGAGAATCGAACGCCGAACTCAAGAGGTCAAGCGAGTCGCTTGTCAGAGCTTCTTCAGCCAGGAGCACGGCGCCTGCGCCTTTCTGGATCTCTGCCGTCAGTTCCTCAACGTCGCGGCAAATGCAGCACTGAATTCCGGCTGCTCCCAGCGTGCGGCAGACAAGCGACGCGTCGCGCCCGGTCGGCATCAGCACCAAAACACGTGTTTCGATGCTGTTCTTTTTATGATCGCCGTTCCTCATCGTTATCCATCAACCGCTCGTTTTTGCCGTGAAAAACCGGCGTGCCTGTTAGAACCCCGCGAAATTCGCTCAGCGGTTGTCCGAGTTGTATGCCGCCTTTATCGATTCGAAATTCGCGAATCGTCCGTTCGTGTTTGCCGGTCCTTTTCTTTAGAACCGAGATTGCCTGTCTTACTTCGCCTTCGGCTTCGAAGTACCGGAGCAAAACCACACTGTCGGCAAGATAGCTCATGTCGATCGGCGCTTTCATTGTTCCGACAAGTCCGTATTGACCAACGACGAGAATGCTGACGATACCTTTTCGATTTAAATAGCCGAGCAGTTCATGAAATTGCATGGTCAGAAATCGTTCCTGAGGCGTCGACATCAAATAGCCGTTGACGCTGTCGATGACGACAACGCGCGTTCCATTTTCTTCGACATCGCGGCTGACGCGGTGAGCGAGCTCGCCGGGCGTGAGCTCCGCGAGTTTTATCTGCTGAATGTTCATCAAACCCTCAGCCACGAAACGTTTTACGTCTAGTCCGAGCGCGGAAGTGCGTTTATAAAGTGTGTCGACGCCTTCGTCAAACAAATATAATGAAGAACGCTCGCCGTTTTCCGCGGCTTTACAGGCGTAGATCAAAGCGAGCGTCGATTTTCCAATTCCCGCAGGACCGGTCAAGATCGTGCTCGTCCCGTAATCCAAACCGCCAAGCAGTTCTTCGAGGTCATGATTGTCGGTTCTGATGGTGCCCGTGTGAACGGTTTCTTCGGTCGGCGGTCCGTCGAGACGCGGAAAAACGACAAGTCCGCCGGTTTCTATATTAAAATCGTGCGAGCCGCTTTGAAAATTGACCCCGCGCATCTTTACGACTCGTAAAGCGTGCCGCTGCTTGCCGTATTCGGTGGGAACATATTCGAGCGTTATCACACCGTGCGCGATCGATTCCAACTGGCGCTGTGCCGTCTGTGCCGTCAGATCGTCGAGCATCATAACGGTGCATTGCCGCCCGTTAAAATACTGTTTCATCGCCAGAATCTGCCGGCGAAACCGAAGCGGCTCACTCGCTAGCATTCGCATTTCGGAAAGGGAATCGAAAACTATCCTTTTCGGATTAATTCGTTCAACTTCGTTCAGAATTAGTTTCGTAGTTTCGTCGAGCTCGACCTCGGACGGATGAAAGACCGTGTATTTAGAATTGTCGCGAAGGCTTTCACCGGAAATGGTCAGATCGAAGATCTCCAGCTTTGTCAGATCCCAGTAATGCGATCTGCCGACGGCGATCAATTCATCCTTACTTTCGGAAAGAGTGATATAAAGCCCTTGCTCGCCTTTTTCTTCACCGTCGAGCAAAAACTGCAGTCCCATTGTGGTTTTCCCGGTGCCGGGATTACCCTGAAGCAGATAAAGACGGTCTTTCGGCAAACCGCCCCGCAAAATGAAATCCAATCCTTCGATTCCCGTCGAAACATGATCAAATTTCCCAAATTCACTATTCGTCATATTCTATTTCCAATCCGCCGCAATTCGAATTGTAATTCGCCGCCTTTAGGGAAGACGTAAATGCGCCGCAAACAGACCTAATCTTATTGGGGGGTGCTTTATTCTACAACATTTTCAAATTATTCCCACTCAATAGTGCTCGGCGGTTTTGAAGAGATGTCGTAAACGACGCGGTTGATGCCGCGGATTTCTGAGGTAATACTGTGCGGATAATTACAATAAAGATAGAATTGTAAATTATGACAGCCGTTATTGAAGGCTATATTGAGATTGACGAAAACCGCGCAGCGTGGATATCCAGCACCCGCATTAAGGTTATCGAAATCGCAGTTGATAAAATCGCGCACGGCTAAAGCCCCGAAGAACTGCATTTTCAATATCCGCATCTTTCAATGGCGCAGATTCACAGTGCGCTTGCCTATTACTACGCTCACCGGGAAGAACTCGAAGCGGAAATCCTGCGCCGTCTGCACGAAGTCAACGATCTCGCCGCACAGCAATCCGATTCGCCTCTGCAAAAGAAACTGCGCGAAATGCAAACCCGCAAATGAGCGTCAAACGTTTTATGAACGTTCACGTCAGACGTGCTGTAACGAACGGTTTGTGTCTGCGCGGTGTTGATGTTTTAACGGCGCAGGAAGACGGAACCGCGGAATTTGAAGACGATAAACTGTTAGACCGCGCGACGAAATTAAACCGCGTTTTATTTTCACAGGACGACGATCTTTTGCGCGAAGCGAACAAGCGACAGCAAACCGGCGAAACAGTCGCGGGCGTAATTTACGCGCATCAGTTAAACATCACGCTCGGTTAGTGTTTTAACGATCTGAAATTGGTCGCCAAAGCGACCAAACCGGAAGAATGGTTGAATAATACAGTTTATTTGCCTTTGAATTGAAACTACCCTTTTAAAATGAAATCACGCGACCTTTTTTAATTTGTCGGCAAGCTTTGAAAGAAAAGCCGGATTTTCCAACATCTCAAGGGTAACGACCTGACTTTTCGGGTCTTTAGCTTTTTCCATAGCTTTGCGAAGTTGGCGGTTGATTTGAGTTTGATACGGGAGATTTCCGGCTTTGGCGGCTTGTTCTTTGTAAAAATCCAAAACGTCGGCATCGAGCATAATCGTAACTTTTAATTTTTGTTCTTTGCGCGGAACGATAAATCTCGAACGCCGAAATGTATGTTTTCCGACGCTTGGCAAATCTTCTTCACTCACACCTTGATCGCGCATTTCCTGAATATCGGCTTCCGTATATTCGGCTTCAAATGTTTCAGATGTCGAATCGGTTTCTGGATTTTTCATAAATTTCTTTGTCTCTACTCGTTGCTTTCCAAGCTGAAATTATCCGAATAATTTGCTCTCCCGCTTCGGTTTCACGATATGTAAAAACCACGCGCAAAAGCGTATATTCAACCAAACCGATCACCGAAAATCTTTCTTCAACGGCTGAATGAGATTCGTCAAAATCTTCGATTGACCAAATATCGTGAAAAACTTTCACCGCGTCTTGAAACGAAACGCCTTCGTGATTTTTGATATTGGCAAGATTTTTATTCTCGTCCCATTCAAACTCCATACCGATGATATACAGACGAAATACCGATTGTAAAGAGAATTATTTAAGCAATCGCAAATCTAAAATCCAAAATCTAAAATCAAATTATTCCCACTCAATAGTGCTCGGCGGTTTTGAAGAAATGTCGTAAACGACGCGGTTGATGCCGCGGATTTCTGAGGTGATTCGGGAAGAAACTTTCTGCAGCAGGTCGTGCGGCAGCCGAGCCCAATCGGCAGTCATGCCGTCGGTCGATGTAACGGCGCGGATAGCGATTGTTTTCTCATACGTTCGAAAATCGCCCATAACGCCGACCGATTGAATCGGAAGCAGAACGGCAAATGCCTGCCAGACGTTGTTGTATTCTTCGAAATTATGGAGTTCTTCAATAAAGATCTTATCGGCTTTTTGCAGAAGTTCGACCTTTTCCGGCGTAATGTCGCCGAGGATGCGAACTCCCAAACCGGGACCGGGAAACGGATGCCGCTGCAGGATCTCTTCGGGAATTCCGAGATCTTTACCGATCAGACGAACTTCGTCCTTGAAAAGTTCGCGCAGCGGTTCGATCAATTTCAGATCCATCTTTTCCGGAAGACCGCCGACGTTGTGGTGCGATTTTATCGTAACCGAAGCGCCGCGCAGGCTGACCGATTCGATCACATCGGGGTATAAAGTCCCCTGAACAAGCCATTTCGCGCCGCCGACCTTTTTCGATTCGGCGTCGAACACATCTATAAATTTTGCGCCGATCGCTTTGCGCTTTAACTCCGGATCGACAACGCCCGCGAGAACTTTGTAAAAATCTTCCGAAGCATCGACGCCGACGACATTCAAATGCAGTTTGTCTTTATACAAACGCAAAGTCTGCTCAAATTCTCCGGCGCGAAGCAGACCGTTGTTGACGAAAATGCATGTTTGCCGGTCGCCGATAGCTTCGTGGACGAGAACAGCGGCGACCGTTGAATCGACGCCGCCGCTCAAACCGCAGATCACTTTATCGGATTCGCCGACGATCTCGCGGATCTTTGCCACTTCGTCTTCGATAAATTGTTTCGCCGTCCAATCGCCGGCGCAGCCGCAAATTTCGAACAAAAAGTTTCGCAAAACGTCTTTTCCGAGCGGCGTGTGCGAAACTTCTGGATGAAACTGAACGGCATAGATCTGTCGCTCGTCGTTTTCGATAGCCGTGACGACATCTCCGGTCGTCGCTGTTTGCCGAAACCCTTCGGGCAGCGTCGTAACATGGTCGCCGTGGCTCATCCAAACATCGAGTTTTTCCGGAAGATCTTTAAAAAGTGTGGTTTTTCCGCTTAAACGGCGAAGCTCGGCATGCCCGTATTCGCGGCGCGCCGCCGGCATCGATTCGCCGCCGAGATCGACCGCTATCATCTGCATTCCGTAACAAATGCCGAGCATCGGCGATTTGATCTGTTCGTAAAATTCCGGCGCGACGCGCGGTGCGTCTTCGTCCGTAACGCTCGACGGACCGCCCGAAAGGATCACGCCTTTTGGATTTTTCGCAATAATTTCTTCCGCCGAAACGGTAAACGGATGGATCTCGCAATAAACGCCCTGTTCGCGCACGCGACGCGCGATCAGCTGTGTGTACTGCGATCCGAAATCGAGGATCAATACTAATTCGTGGTTTCCGATCAAAATTAATTAAACTCCAATGTTCAAATCGTAAACTAAAACTATACAGTAAAACCGATTGCGAGAAAAAAACGCCCGGAGAACTTTGGAAAGTTCGTCCGGGCTTAAGATATTTTGACAAAATTTTCATTCGTTCCCGGGCGGTTCGCCCAGAATGCTCAGTTCCGGCTGGAATTTTGCGACAACGATATTAACGTTTTTAACAGTTCCCTCCGGCATTTTTTGAAACATTTTTTCGACTTCCTCGGGTTTTAAGACGCGCCCCGCCAGAGGACCTTTGTCGAGTTCGGCGAAGTTTCGCTGCAGCTCGACAAGTGTGTACGAGTTGGCGTTCCCGCCGAAGATCGACTGATTTGCCCCAAGCGCCCGAATGTCAGCCTTTCGGACCGCCGGCAGATACGCGTCCATAACAAACTTTTCAAACGATTTTTTCGTTCATCGGGTATCGTTCAATTTCTATGACGATCTCGACGTTGGGCGCCGACGTCATTCCGGGATCGTGGCTCACATCGCCGCACCGGTCAATAGATTTTGCGCAAAAGGTCAATCGTTCACTTTGCGCTCTGCAGACATTGAAGGTTGCTGAAAACTCGCCTTCGACGCAGGCACGCCGGCGGTCATTTGCAGTGCAATTATCATCCGCCGACCTTCAAGGCGCATTTTCGGCAGTTTCCAGCCGAAGATCGCCGATCCGACGATGCAGACCGCGCCGCCGAGCGCGACCGTGTATTGCGCGCCGAGAATTTCAGCCAGCGACCCCGCCATCAGCGCGCCGAGCGGCGCCATTCCCATAAACATCATTGAATAAACACTCATCACGCGACCGCGAAGTTCGTCGGGAACCATTGCCTGGATCAAGGTGTTTGACGAAGACATCTGCGTCATCATCGAAAAACCGACCGGAACCAGCAGCAGCATCGACAACCAAAAATTGCTCGAAAAAGAGAACATTATCAAGCTCAAGCCAAGACCGCCGGATGCCAATGCGACCCAGCGACCGAGCCCGAACACCTCGTTTCGTGATGCCAGAACCAGCGCGGCAATGAGCGCGCCCGAACCGCTTGCGCCCATCAGATAACCGAGCGTGTCCGAACCGCCGCCTAAGATCTTATCGGCAAAAATCGGCATTAAAACCGCATACGGCATGCCCATCAAACTGACCAGCCCTAAAAGAAGAAGCAGCCCGCGGATCGGCTCGGTTTTAGCGGAGAACACAAAACCTTCTTTGATATTCGCGATCGTCGAACCGGTTCGTTTGCGAACGATCGGCACGACCTTGATCATCAAAATACCCGAAATTACCGCAAGATAGCTGACCGCGTTGCCGAAAAAGCACCAGCCTTCGCCGACCAGCGCGACCAAAATTCCGGCGATCGCCGGTCCGACGATCCTGGCGCCGTTGAACATTGACGAATTCAGCGCAATCGCATTTAGCAGATCGTCCTTACCGACCATTTCGACCACAAACGCCTGACGCGTCGGAATGTCGAACGCGTTTATCGTCCCGAAAACGACCGCAAGAACGAAAAGGTGCCAGACCTCAATTTGTCCCGAAAGAGTTAAGCCCGCCAAAACGAACGCCGTGATCATTGCCAGCGATTGCGTAACGATCAAGATCTTTCGCCGGTCATAACGGTCAGCCGTAACGCCGCCGAACGGAGCGATCAGAAATACCGGAATTTGCGAAGCAAAACCGATCAGCCCGAGCAGAATTACCGAACCCGTCAGACGATAAACCAGCCAGCTCTGCGCGACCGACTGCATCCAAGTGCCGGTCAATGATACGAACTGCCCGGCAAAGAAAAGCCTGAAATTATGGTGGCGCAGCGCGCGAAAAGTGTTTGAAACTCCGCGTTTGACCGGGCTGCTTTTTTCACTTTCGACAAATTCCGACATGAATTCTCTAAATTTTTTACCGGCAGTTCTTTGCAATTTTAGATAAACATCCGGCGTGCATTTTTTCAAACCGAGCTTGAGTTCCCGGGAATGTTCGCCAAAACTTCGACGCTTTGCTATATTCACCGTCAAGCAATTTCCAACCCAAACAAATAGAGGAATTTATCGAATGGCAAACGCGGCAAACGATATTTCAAAGTCAAAGATCTGGCAAGTGATCGGCGCTTCGAGCGCTGGAACGGTCATTGAATGGTACGATTTTTACATTTTCGGCTCACTTGCCGTCGTCATCTCGCCGCTGTTTTATCCGAAAGGCAACGACACACTGGCGCTGATCGCGTATCTATCGACATTTGCCGTCGGGTTTATCGTGCGACCGTTCGGCGCTTTGTTTTTCGGTTGGCTCGGCGATATCGTCGGGCGAAAATATGCTTTTCTCGTAACGCTTCTTTTAATGGGCGGTGCGACCGCCGCGGTCGGATTTTTGCCGACGTATGAAACGATCGGCATCTTTGCTCCGATAATTTTAATTATTATCAGAATTTTGCAGGGTTTGGCGCTCGGCGGCGAATATGGCGGCGCGGCGGTTTACGTTGCCGAACATGTGCCGGACGAAAAACGCGGATTTTACACGAGCTTTATTCAGATAACGGCATCGCTCGGGCTCCTTATATCGCTTGCGGTCATTCTGCTGATCCAGCGAAATATGTCGCCCGAAGCTTTTTCGGATTGGGGATGGCGCATTCCGTTTCTGCTGTCGATAGTCCTCGTCGGCATGTCGCTCTATATTCGGCTGAAGATGAAGGAAACGCCGATATTTGCGCATATAAAATCGACCGGAATGGCGAGTGCAAAACCGCTGGTCGATGCCTTTATGAATCCCGAAAACCGCCGCCGCGTGCTGATCTCGCTGTTCGGAGCGACCGCCGGGCAGGGCGTCGTCTGGTACACGGGACAATTTTACGCGCTGTTTTATATGCAGACGATCCTTAAAGTAGAACGCCAGACGGCGGCGATGATAATTGCCATTGCGATCGTTCTTGCAATTCCTTTATTCGTACTTTTCGGAGCGCTTTCGGATAGATTGGGACGCAAAAAGATAATGATGGCAGGCTGTCTTTTGGCGGTCTTTGCATATTATCCGATCTATCAAGGAATGGTTCATTTCGCCGGAAACGAGGTCGCCGCTATCCGATCGACGCCCGACCCGCTGACCAAAGAACCGAAGCTAGCGCCCGTAACCGCCGACGGCACGCCCGTAGTGCAAACCGCGCCCGCGCCGAATGTCCCGATGCTCGTTTTGCTTGTCTTTCTGCAGATCGTTTTCGTAACAATGGTTTACGCGCCGATCGCCGCATATCTGGTCGAAGCTTTTCCGGCAAAAGTGCGCTACACATCGCTTTCGCTGCCGTATCACATCGGCAACGGAGTTTTCGGCGGTCTGCTGCCGACCATCGGTCTGCTCGCCTGCGCCTACACCGGCAACATCTACGCCGGGCTCTGGTACCCGATGATCGTCGCCGGCATTACATTTATTGTAGGAATGAAATATCTGCCCGAAACCCACGGACATAAAATATGGGACGAGGTCCGCGAAACATAAAGATCAACGGCGCGAATAAATGGACGGCAGTCGGAACGCCTCAGCGCACTCTGCGCCAACCTTTGCGCCCTCTGCGGTTAAAATAACTTTTCGCCAAACCCGCGTCCTGAGCAGCGAGATCAAACTTGACAAGATTCAGCAAAATTCCTAATCTTTAGATTCGTCTTCGGACGATATTCCGCAGTAGCTCAATGGCAGAGCATTCGGCTGTAAGCTAGGCAAGGTCTTTTACAATGGCAGAAAAGCGCACTTATCAACAGCGCAGAGAGTATTTGCTCGAGGCAGTTAAACGCCGAAGAGCAAAAGTTCGCGAGATGGCTGTTGAATACAAAGGCGGTAGTTGTGAAATTTGCGGCTACAATCGTTGTATCGAGGCACTTGAATTTCATCATCTAGACCCGACAAAGAAAGATTTCGGAATTTCCGCAAAAGGTTATTCCAGAAGTTGGGAAAAGGTAAAAGATGAAATTGAAAAATGTGTTTTTTTATGTGCAAATTGTCATCGTGAATTCCACGCCGGAAAGTTGCAGCTTTCACAGGCGACTGTGATTGAAAAATCGGATGAATTCAGGGAAGCCTGCACTAATGAAAATTAGAATGGTAATCCTGAGCGAAGCCTGCTGAATGGTTTAAGAGTAAGCAGGAACGTGCAGAGACTAGAGATTGAGGAAACCAGACCAATAATATCTCAAATAGCGTCCGACAACTCTTGAAAAGGAGTTGATGAGATAGTCCACACTCAAACGAAAGTTTGGGATAAAGTGTAACCGAAGGGTTGTAAGTTCGAGTCTTACCTGCGGAGCCAATTTATCTAGATGAGACGCCCCTGTGGCGTCTTTTTCTTTTTTTAGAACAATTAGGAACTGTATCGGATTCGACTTTAACCTACCGACGTTCCGATTCCTTGAAATGCATTTCAGAATAAAAGCAAATATCTGAAGCTTGATTTCCATATTCTTACACGCTAAATTGTGCGTAAATCTTCTTTGCGTGTTTAAGGCACGAATTTTTCCGAAATCGACATCTCAGTCCCATTTTGTTTTTAGTTTCTAATTCAATAGATCTAACGGAATTGCATGTCTTCAAAATTTTTTACTAATCAAACAGACAAAAATGTTTTCGATAAGTTCACAGGAATTATTGAAAATATGAGCAATCTTCACGCGCTGCACGCAGTAGTCGGTTACTTCCGCTCATCCGGATACTTTGCCCTTCAACCTTATCTGAAGAACATTAAAGACATTAAAATTTTAGTAGGAATCAACGTTGACCAGATGTTCGCGCAGGCGCAACGCAAGGGCTTATTGTTCTTCGCTGATCACGCTAAGACTAAGACTGAGTTTCTGAACTGGTTTATTCAAGACATAAAAGAAGCAAAGTATTCCGCAGAAGTGGAAAACGGAATACTGCAATTTGTTGATGACCTGATAGACGGGAAGATTGAAGTTCGCGCTCACAGTTCAAAATCAATTCACGCTAAATTTTACTTGTTTCTTCCCGAAAAACATTCGGCTCATTCAGATGGTTGGGTGATCATGGGCTCGTCAAATCTGACTTGCGCCGGACTTGGGATTAGACAGTCGCCAAATTATGAACTAAATGTCGCTCTGAAAGATTATGACGATGTCCAATTTTCAAAGCGTGAGTTCGAAGAGCTCTGGAAAGAATCGACGTCGATCCTTCCCGCGGACATCCAGCAATTCAAAGAAAAGACCCATATTGGTCAAAATTTCACTCCGTATGAACTCTACATAAAATTTTTAATTGAGTATTTCGGGAATAATATTGATTATGACCCGGACACGGTTGGCGATTTACCTAAATCATTCAAAAAACTCAGTTATCAAATTGATGCGGTCAACGAAGGATTTGGAATGTTGCTCGAACATAATGGCTTCTTCCTCGCTGATGTTGTGGGTCTTGGAAAAACGGTCGTCGCAGCGATGATCGCGAAGCGATTTTTGATCGCAAATGGTTCATTAAATACAAAAATTCTGGTAATTTTCCCACCTGCTGTGGAAAAAAACTGGAGACAAACCTTTAATCATTTTAAGATCGATAAACACTGCAAATTTATTACAAATGGTCGGCTGGAAAAAATTCTAAACGGAACAGACGACAGATATTGGGCAAAAGAAGAGTATGATCTTGTTCTGGTTGACGAAGCGCATCGCTATCGCAATCACACTTCGCAAATGTTCGATAATTTGCAGCGTATCTGCAAGTCACCGCGCTCTGGAGAAGGACTAATCAAGGGAAATAAGAAAAAGGTTATCTTGATTTCAGCTACGCCACTGAACAATCGTCCGCAGGATCTGTATTATCAGCTTTTGCTTTTTCAAGATGCTCGAAGAAGCACATTGCCGGAGACAAATCTACAAAATTTCTTTGGTCCAATCGTTCGCGAATACAAAGAAATTATCAGAGATTTTGAACCTGATTTGGGGCGGATTCGCGAACTTTATTCAACAATCCGGCATCGGGTAATTGAAACGATCACTGTTCGCCGGACCAGAAATGATTTAAAAAAATATCCAAAATATATTGATGATTTGAATGAACAGGGAATTGTTTTTCCGGACATTGCCGCGCCGCGTCCGAAAGAATATTTTCTCGACGAAGACCTCAATTTAAAATTCTATCAAACACTTAGCGTACTTGTAGATAACGAAGGCGTTAATTCGATGTTAGCAGAAGCTTTCGGCAATAAAATAGATCTATCAAAGAAACTTGGGTTTTACCGCTATCGCGCGATTGAGTATTTAACTCAGGAAAATCAGGAAGCATTCGAATATGAAAAGGCAACGCTTATTGGAAGATCTCTTGCCGGAATCATGACAACGCTGCTCGTCAAAAGACTCGAAAGCAGCTTCACCGCTTTCAAAATTTCCCTAAATAATCTGCATGTTTCCACGCAGCGGATGATCGCGATGTTTGAACGAAACCGGGTGATGATCGCACCTGATCTCAACATAAACAATTTAATCGATAAGGGCTTAAGTCTTGAGGAAATCGAAGAAAAACTACTTGAATTAACTGCTGAAAATCCGCGAAATAATGTGTTTGAAAAAGAAGATTTTGAGCCGGATTTTCTTGATTTGCTAAAGAAAGATGAAGTTCTCCTCAGAGAGTTGTGCGATAAATGGAAAAGCGTTAACCAAGACCCGAAACTTGAAGCGTTTTTTAAATCCTTCGACGAAGAATTCTTTAAACACGATATTAATCCGACCGAAAAACTAGTCATTTTCACGGAGAGCAAAGACACTGCAAATTACTTATCCGAACAGATCGAATCAAAAACTGATACCAAAGTTTTGAACGTTTCTGCGGACAACAGAAACCGCCTATTTAATCAGATCCAGGAGAATTTCGACGCGAACTACATCGGCGAACCAAAAGACGAATATAAAATTTTGATCACAACGGACGTTTTAGCCGAAGGCGTGAATTTACATCGGGCGAATGTCATTATCAATTACGACACGCCCTGGAATGCGACGAGGTTAATGCAGCGCATCGGGCGTGTAAATCGAATCGGAAGCGCCGCCGGGGTTATCTATAACTTCAATTTTTACCCATCATCGCAGGGCGACAGTATTATTAGGCTCTACAATAATGCTTTGGTAAAACTTCAAGGTTTCCACACCGCTTTTGGCGAAGACGCCCAGATTTATACGCATGAAGAATTGGTTGAACAGTTCGAGCTATTTAAGGAAGGAATTGAATCTGACGAAGACAAACGCCTTATCTACTTAAGATTTATTCGTGAATTTAAAGACGCGCATCCGAATGAATTTCGGCGAATCAAGAAGTTTCCTCTGAAGGCGCGAACGGCTCGTGATCTTAAGCGCGCAAAGAAAGAAGATTTCAAACCCGGAACCGTCATTTTCTTAAAATCCCCATATAAAACCGAATTTTATCTGGCGGATGATTCCACAACCGTCCAAAGTCTCACGTTCCTGGATGCTGCGGAGATCTTCGAAGCAAACGCAAATGAACCCGCGTATGATCTTCCTGCAAACCACTATAGTCATGTCCAAAACGCTTTGGACGAGTTTGAGAAAGATTTCTTTGGAACTGAAACAGACACCGTTACAGCCAAGGACAAATCCGACGGTTATTCGAAGCAAGCGCAGAAATATCTTCGAGAATTAGTGTCAAAAACTCAAATTAAGAAAAATAAACTAGCTTATGACAACTTAATTGAATTAGTGGAAAAAGGAGTATATACGCCAATTCCAAAAGAGGTTAGGAAAATTGGATTAAGAGCTGACAAAAAAACTATCACGTTCAGTGAGGCTGAAAACCTAGTCATGCGTTTAGCTAAAAAATATGACGCGCTTGAAAAGGACGATGATGTGCTTGAAACTTCAGACAGCGAAATTTCTGCCAATATCGAACCTGAAATAGTCTTATCTGAGACATTTTTTGATTAAGTTTAACATTCTCAGCAGCGCTGAGAGTTTTAAACTTAATGACGCCATCGGCGTCTAAAAAGCAGCTAATATGTAAAGTTAGGTTCGCACTGCCAACACAGTTTCCCAAAACCGTATGAACAAACAGCAACTCGAACAAATTTTCTCCAAGGGATACCAGCCTGCATTGTGGCGCAATGTTTTGACGGAGGTTTTCAGTGTCACCAATCTTTTTCAAAACCCCGAACCCGTGATTTTATCTTCGAATAAAATTGCGGTATCCGCTTTTGAACTCGGCAGTCTTGAAACGAGCGACGATCGACTGATCGGAATTTATCAAGTCAATCTTAATGACAACCCGAACATTGAACGCAACAAAGTTGGTTTGCGTGAACTTCTTAGAAGCATTTATAAATACGATGTTGACGGTGCGCTAGTAGTATTTGTGCAGGGCGATAAATGGCGATTTAGCTATATATCAGAAGTTAGAATTCGCGATGCAAATGACCAGATTATTATTGAGGAAACCGAACCAAAGCGCTTTACATATCTTTTCGGCAGAGGGGAAAACACTAGAACGGCGGCGGAACGATTCGAATTATTGGTTGGTAAACCAATTAACTTACCTGCACTAAAGGCAGCATTTTCGGTTGAAAAACTGAGTAAGGATTTCTTCGCTGATTATAAAGACGTATTTGCCAAATTTGAAACCGCAATTAAACAAAGCATTCCCGATGCGAAGCAAATTGACCGGAAAGCGGCTGAACAAAGACGGCTCTTTACACAAAGATTATTTAACCGGTTAATGTTCATATATTTTCTTCAGAAAAAGGGATGGCTTTCGTACGAAGAAGATAAAAATTACCTGCGAAGGCTCTTTACAGAAGCTGAAGACAATGGCGAAAATTTTTATCAGGACAGACTCCGATGGTTGTTTTTTTCCGGTTTAGGCGTAAATGAAAATATTGATCTACATCAATCAAGAATTTTGCGTGAGCGTCGCGGTGACGTTCCTTATTTAAACGGCGGATTATTCGAGAAAGACGATGATGGGTTTGATGAAGCCAACCGCGTCGAAATCGAAAATGCGCTTTTCCATGGGTTGTTGAATTTCTTTGAGAGGTACAATTTCACAGTCGATGAATCTACGCCGATTGATATCGAAATTGCCGTTGACCCGGAAATGCTCGGAAAGGTTTTTGAAGAACTCGTTACCGGCAGAAACGAATCGGGCAGTTACTACACGCCGCGCCGTGTGGTTCAGTTTATGTGCCGCGAAGCACTGAAAAATTATCTTGCCGAAACAAAAATTGACGCCGAAAAAATAAAACGTCTGGTCGTTGAATATTCCGATGAAGACATAACCATTCCCGAAGCACGAAAACTTTTAAGCCATCTGGAAAATGTGAAAATAGTTGATCCGGCTTGCGGTTCGGGCGCGTATCTTTTAGGAATTTTGCAGGAACTCAAAACTATCACCGCTTTATTGGACACCAAAACGAGCAATTCTCCGATAGAGATTTACGAGCGCAAACTCAAGATCATTCAAAACAATATCTACGGCGTTGATATGGACGCTTTCGCCGTGCAGATCGCAAGGCTTCGTTTGTGGCTGAGTTTGGCGGTTGATTTCTACGGCGACAAACCCGAACCATTGCCGAATCTCGATTTCAAGATCGAACAGGGCGACAGTTTGACCGCGCCGAATCCTAACAAAGCGAAATACAGCGGAGTCGAAGAAAAGATCGGAGAATATAAAAAAGCAAAAGCCGAATTCTTTAAGTCTTCAATCGAACACCGCTTTGATGCCGAACACAAAAAACAGCTTCTTGAAAAAATCAAAAAACTGCGCGAGGAAATTTCATTTTGGATTCATCAAAACGATACTTCCAAAATGCCGGACGATGCATTTGATTGGGCGATTGAATTTGCTGAAGTCTTTTCACCGAAAGTCGTCGAATGGCGGATTGACGGAACTCATACGCTGATTAACGATGTCGAGATTCAGCCGAAATTGACCGAAGCACAGCCCGTCGAATCAACGACACGCGAAGGAGGATTTGATATCGTTCTGGCTAATCCGCCGTATGGCGGAACGAAAGTTTCCGACGCAACGCGGAACGCTTACTTCGATAATACGCAGGGTTCGCAGTCGAAAGACCCTTACGGAATTTTTATCGCTCGCGGTTTGCAGATTCTTCGTCCGAACGGTGTTTTAAGCTACATCGTGTCCGACACTTGGCGGACGATCAAAAGTTTTCGTCCTTTGCGTCACCGCATACTCGAACAATGCACAGTCAAACATTTTCTCGATCTTCCGCCGTGGATTTTCGATGCGACGGTCAACACCTGCATTTTGACGGTTGTCAGGAAAACGGCGAATGAAAAACACGAAGTTATCGCCGGAGATTTACGCAATTTGCCGAATTACGATTGGCAGATGCTCGAAGAAAATCTCAAAGCTGTCGCCGAACACGGCTACGACGCGCAGACGCTCGATTACGCACGCTATACTTATCCGCAAAGTCTGATTTCGACTTACGACAATCTTTCGTTTTTTATCGCTTCGCCCGAACTTTATAGATTGATGAGCGACGGGCGTTTTACAAAACTCGGCGATATTGCCGATGTGAAACAAGGTTTGGCGACTGCCGATAATCAGTATTATCTGCGAAAACGCGAAGGCGTTCGCGGCAGTTACGAGATTTTGGACGAAAGCAAATTGTTGAGCGATGAAGAAATCTCAAATTTGAGCGAAGATGAAAAAAGAAACGGAATAAATCCCGATGATTACAACGGAAAACATTTTCTACCTTTTGATAAAGGCGGTGAAAGCGAATCAGGTGAAGGTTGGCTTCCGAATTATCACGTTCCGACAGGATATTTTATTGATTGGTCGAAAAATGCCGTTAACCGTTTAAGAACAGCAAAAATTGCTGATGTTAAACGAAGAAAAGGAGAGGAAAGCAAAATAAAAGCAGGAGATGAAAATAAAACAGCAGCAGTTTTTCGTAATCCTCAATACTACTTTCGTTTTGGTTTAACTTTTTCACCTACTGGAATTTACAGTCCAACTTTTCGCCTTGGATGTAAGGCTATTTTTGGAAATAAAGGTTCTACAATTTTTTTTAATAAAGAAGTGTCAAATTATATTTTAGGAAAATTGGCATCAACTTTTGTTCGTTACAGCTTAAAAAATTATCTTTCTCATACGGTTGAAACAGGCGAAGAAGTTTTATTCAACACGCCACTCGTTAAGTTATCAAATGAAGATAAAGAAAAGATAGAGAACCTTGTTAATGCTATTGTTGATAGACAAAAAGAAAATCTACAATATCCGTATCATCTATACGAACAAAAAGAGATTGATAAATTGGTTTACGAACTTTACGGTTTATCGCCGGAAGACATTCGGGAAGTGGAAATTTGGTATTGCCGGCGTTATGCAAAACTAGCCGAAGCGCAGGGTTTCACGAGCGAAGTAAAAGAACGGCACAAAGACTTTCTCGCTCATTGCGATCTGCTTTTATCAAAACCGCCGAGTTATTGGACTTCGCATCCGGTTACAAAACTCATCGCCGAATTTGAACATCAAAAATTGGACTTCAAGGAATTTTTTGCGGTTGACGGACTCGGCAATAAAAACTCGGACGTTTCAAAATCAACTCTCAAAACAATTGCCTCGTTCATCAATGCCGACGGCGGAACAATCCTGCTCGGCGTGGACGATTCCGGCAACATCAAAGGCATTCAATCTGATTTAGATGTATTGAAAAATACAGGCAATGAATCCAACGATGAACTAAAAGACCAATTCCAGTTAAAGATCCAAAACATGATCCGCGATCATCTAAGCCCAACCCCGACAGGTTTAATAGATATTTCATTTGAACATTTACCCGAAGGAATCGTCTACCGAATTGATGCAAAATCATCAAAAACGCCAACCTATTACGACGGCAAATTATACGTCCGCAACGGCAATCAAGCTGACGAGAAAACAGGACACGAATTAACGATGTGGATTCAAGAAAGAACTAAATAAAACCAAAAGTAACCTATTTAAGGCTAGCCATTCGGGTTGACAATCTGTCAGAAAAGATTGACAATTTGTCTTCCAATATG
The DNA here is from genome assembly GCA_026129865.1 of Pyrinomonadaceae bacterium. Lineage (GTDB taxonomy): Bacteria > Acidobacteriota > Blastocatellia > Pyrinomonadales > Pyrinomonadaceae > JAHCHG01. Next base: position 17,222 of record JAHCHG010000016.1, on the reverse strand, counting down.
TCAATACTCTTAATGGAGGCGTTTATGTTACTTTTTGAGTTTTCAAGACCCAAAGTAAGCAATGGAGGATTTTCCCAAAAATGCCCGAACCTTACGATTCGCAAACCGCCATCGAAAAAATTCGTGAAATTCTGCTCAACGACGGCTACTTGAAAATCCGGGATCATTGTTACGTCAGAATGGGCGAACGCACTGTTGATGACGTGGATATAAGACTCGTGCTCGAGGAAAATGGGATTATTAACAGCAAGCCGGAATGGGACAAAAAGCATCAAAAATTTAAGTATAAAGTTAACGGATATGACACCGATGCCGAAAAGATCAGCGTGATTGTGAATATTATTGAAGAGACCTGGCGCGTAATCGCAGTTACTGTTATCGCGAGAGATTGGTAGGAGAAAGGAAAATGACGAAATGTTTTGAATGTGACGAAACGTGCGAAATCAAAAAATATAAAGCGTTTAAGTATACGGGCGTAAGCTTGGATAACATCGTTTTGGCTAATGTCGAGGTTGAGGTATGCCGTGGTTGTAAAACCGAAACGCCGCTTTTGCGAAATCTAAAGAAATTGCACAACGCGATAGGGGTTGCGATCGCTTTACAAAATGCAAAGCTTTCAAGTGCCGATTTGCGTTTTTTGCGTCGAATCGCCGGATTGAAAGTGCAAGAATGGTCAAAAAGGATCAGCGTCGCCGGGGCGCATTATGCCCGGTTGGAGTCAGGCGACCGTAAAATATCTGCTCAAGTAGAAACGCTGGCGCGGGTCAATTTTCTTAACGCATTGAAACAGCAGGACCCGGAAAATGTTCAGTTGGCGCGACATTTGGAAACCGTTTTGAATCTGACACCGGCAAGCGAGACCGATTTTGTAATCGTAATCAATGCGGAAAACCCGGAAGCTCCAGCTAAGTATCTGCCGGATGATTCAGCTATTTTAAAAGAGCCTTCAGCATCATATGTCGAGGCAAAAACACTGCCATTTGAACCTTTGGCAAATGTAAGGATTGTACCGAGACATTCGTCGATTTATCACGCAAATGTTAATCAGGAATTAGCCCCTTGCGCTTAGAATTAAAATGCCAGCAACAGTTTCACATCTACAGCTTTTGACGTATTTCTTGAAAGAAATGCATTATTCCGTCAAGGATGGATTAGAGCAAATTCCCGAGGACGTTGAGTCAATAGAACCGGTCGGTTTGGAAATCACGGACATTACTATTCCAACCAACGAAAATAGCGACTGGCGGTGCGAATTAACAATTGAATCGGCTGACTCCGAAACAGAAAGTAATCCTTATTACAACTTTAAGATTGTAATGGTGGGGTTTTTCAAAACGCATCCCGAAATGACGAAAGAACATTCGAAACTCTTGGCTGAAACCAATTGTCCCGCAGTGCTTTATTCAACCTCGCGCGAGATTGTTGCAACCGTCACACGCCGAAGCCCATATCCCGCGGTGCTTTTGCCGCTCGTAACCTTCGTCAAAACGGCGGAGCTGGAAAAGAAACCGAAAACCCGCGCAAAAAAGAAACCAAACTAGTCAGTTCTACGGCTTCCGACGATTAAGGTGATGGAAAAGGCGACCTTCATCTTTTCGAAAACTTGCTAAAATCCAAATTTGAATTGTGTGCACCCTAATTTACTAAAAAGACTTTTATCTAACTAGCGCCAAATCTGCAAAGCAGCTGATGCTAACTCCGCAGCTCGCGTGTCAATTTCAAATTCGTTCCATTCTGGTTTTTCTACATATTCCCTAGTTATCTTAAGGAGTGAGAAGTTTTTTAAGGCGACCCTTTTAACTTCCCAAGCTGCATTTTTCATGCTGCTATTTAGGTTTTGCGATACAAGTGTTAGATTCCCGAGGGTTTTGATTTTCCGGTTTCGTTCAAGTTTGGAAAGGTCGTTCATCTCTTCAACCTTCCAGTGGTCTTCCCATTTTTGCGGCATAATATGTTCAACAGTATAACTCGATGAACTTAGGGACCCGACATCATTCATCGGGTTGTGAATGTGGTAAAGAGATATGCAAAAAAGAATTTCCCGTGCATTTACGTTACTGATCGGTTGGCTTGAAAATGCATCTTTGAACTCGCTATCTAAAGGAAATCGGTTTGTATCTAGTGTAAAACTATCGAACATGTCTTTGAATCTATCCACTGATATCTCCTCAAGCATGTCCAGCTCCTTGATCATTTGAATAAACACATTGTTATAATTTTTTGTTGAGAGTCGACAAACCTGGCGTCTAACTAAATAGCTTTCGAGAATGCCTAGCATTTGAATTAGAGAAGCCTTATCACCAACTCGTTTATATAGATAAAGAACTAACGGATAAACCGTGGTGATTTCGAGTTTTTCGATGACATGAAAAAACCTTTCCTCATGTTGAGAAAACTTGATTTCATTAAGTTGCGTACCTTCAGGGAAACCAAAAAAGATTCCTGCATATTCTTTCAGTTCCTTGAGGAAGTCGAGCTTTTCATCAACGGGTTTCGGACTAAGCCACGTCTTGTATTCTTTAAATAGTCGCTCGAGTTCCACGTTGGACTTTTTCTGAATCACCAAATAACAGTAAAGTAAAACCTCAATATTAGTACGTAAAACTCGACCGGAGGTCTTAGGACGATTCCAAAAGTTTATTTGCTCTTCGTCATCTTCGAAGACTGGTTCCCAAAGCTCGGAGAACTTTTCCCGGATCGCGGTATCGGAAAATATGTAGTTTTTTAACAATTCCCCCGTCGTCAACCTAACCCCGAGCGAATTAATTGTGTCGAATATTTCTTGCTCATCGTCATCCGCCGCTAATAACATGCTAATTAAAGGAACATTCGTGAGGATTACTGATTTGAGATTATCTAGCCTTTCGTCGGAAAAGCCTTCTACTTTTTTCTTAAAGAACTCATAGCATTTTAAGATTCGATGCTCTTGATTTTGCAAGGTGGAAAGATCGTAATCGAGTAGTACAGCTTGAAAATATTCCAAATCGTTCTTCGAATGCTCCAAGCGGATAAACTGTTTACCCTTAGCGTCTTCGAATACCAACAGTTCATTTGTTTTATCAGCGAGTTTTGGATAGGGAGCTTCTCCGCTAGCGGTATTCGCAATCGCCTTTAAAAGTAAAGAAAATGTCGTCAGCCGCTGTTGCCCATCGATGAGATCGTGCTTGTTCTCTCCGATATTAGTAGCTGTACGCTGTTTCATAATTACAGTGCCGATAAAGTGCTCAGAACGAGTTGACTCTTCCGAGACATCCGCAATCTCGCTGACGTGGTCCCACAATATCTCCCAGTTTTCGACATCCCAAACGTAGGCTCGCTGGAAAAAAGGTACAACATATTGCAAATTGCTTGAAAAAAACGAGTTGAGCTGTTCTTTAGTGGCATTTATCATCGGGGAATTTACGGTCCTTTATTTTTGATCTCGATAGTATATGCGAATTCTCAACTTATTAAAAAGATGCCAGATCAACACTTAAGTAGAGTAAGGTTGAAGAAAATCGATAGAATTTAATCAGCTTTTTCATTCGTTCGGTTTTTCGAAATTTAATGTTCTTTGGGCATTTCGTTTGCAACGATTTGACAGATAGAGTTTTCTGTATGGAAAAAGAACGAAACGGACACAAATGGCACTCGAGAAGTATCGGAAAAAGAGAGATTTTAAGAAGACGCCGGAGCCGGAGGGGAAGGCTGCGGGTAAGGGCTCGAAGACTGCAAAATCGAAGAGATCGAGTGCTAAGAAGAGCGGCGGGAAATCTGGTAAAGATGAGCGGTGGTTTGTTGTGCAGGAGCATCATGCTTCGCGGCTGCATTTTGATCTGCGGCTTGAGATAGAAGGGGTTTTGAAATCGTGGGCGGTGCCGAAGGGTCCTTCGATGGATCCGGCGGTTAAGCGTTTGGCGGTGCCGACCGAAGATCATCCGATGGAGTATAAGGATTTTCAGGGCACGATCCCCGAGGGAAGCTACGGCGCGGGCGAACACCGGCAGTGGGACATCGGCAAATACGAGATCACGTCGGGCGCGCCGCCGGAGGAAGAGTTTGAAAACGGCAAGATGCAGTTTGTCCTAAAAGGCAAAAAGCTGAAAGGCGAGTTTAATCTCTTCCGGTTGGGCAAGACCGATCAATGGCTTCTGGTAAAAGGGCGCGACGAGTTTGCCGAGGACGACTGGCGGCTCGAACTGCTGATACCGGACAAGGACGGAAACAAATTTATCGAGGGCGGCGCGCAAAAGCGGCGCCGGAGATCAAGGAAAAGTTCGGACACCAAGGACGACGTCGAGGTCGAAAAAACAAGCGCCAGGATGAAAAAAGGCGAAAAACTCGAGCCGGTCGAAAAATTTTTGAAGAAAAAAGATCTCAAGGGAGACGCGCGTGTCGAAGCCGACGGTTTCGCATTGAAATTAACGAGTCTCGACCGTGTTTACTGGAAAAAGGAAGATCTGACGAAAGCCGATCTGCTTCGCTATTACGCGGAAGTTTCGGACGTCATTCTGCCTTATTTGAAAAATCGCCCGCTTATAATGAAGCGTTACCCGCGCGGCGTCGAACACGATTCGTTTCACCAGCACGACGTGGACAAGGTTCCCGAATATGTCCGCACGGCGAGCCTCGAAGCCGAAGACGGCGGCGCGCATATCGTCGATTACATCGTCTGCGACAATCTGGCGACGCATCTTTACGTAACAAATCTCGGCGCGATCGAGCGGCATCCGTGGCACGCGCGAATCGGTCGGCTGGAAACGCCGGATTGGTTCGTTTTCGATCTCGATCCGGGCGATAAGGTAGATTTTTCGACGATCTGCGAAGTTGCGGTTCTGGCGCGCGACGAGTTAAAAGCGGTCGGTCTGGAAAGTTTTGCAAAAACTTCGGGTTCGCGCGGTATTCATGTTTATGTCCCGATCGAGGCTGAATATGAATTTGACGATGTCTTAGAGCTTGCAAAAGCAATAGCCGGGCGCGTTGCAGACGCGGCGCCGAAGATCGCCACGGTCGAGCGAAGCAAATCTAAACGAAAGAAAACACAGGTTTATGTCGACTATTTGCAGAACACTTACGGCAAATCGGTCGTCGCACCGTATTCGGTCAGACCAAAACCGGGCGCTACGGTTTCAATGCCGGTCGAATGGTCGGAGATAGAGAAAAAGAAGATCGCGACGGAAGATTTTTCGATCGCGAATGCAGTAAAACGGCTGAAGAAAAAAGGCGATATTTTCAGCGGAGTTTTGAGCGAAAAACAGAGTTTGAAAGAGGCTATGGAAAAGCTCAAAAATTAATGTAATTTAGCCGGACTTACAAGTTGAACATCGTCAAAAACAAGAACTGCCGCGCACCGCTTCGTTTAATAGAAGCGGTGCGCGGCAGTTCTTTTGTTGAATGCCTGACGGCGAATCTCACCGATCTTTGTCGTTTTCGAGCGACGCGGCAAACCGCATTTTATCTGCTTTGTCTTTATCAAACGCGCCGGTTACGCCGCTGTATGACGCAACGCATTTCAATATATTGTCTACGCCCAGGTCGGCGGCGGCGGCGTGAACGTCGTGATTTGTGCCGATGTACGTGAACTGCCATCCGCGCAGCGTCATTCTATCAACCAGTGAACGGACGGCGGGTTTTGTATATTCGGTCGAATCGTTCTCTTCGCCGTCGGTAAATATTGTTACCAGAACGTTTTCGTCATATTCGTCTTCAAACTCGGGAAATCTTCCGCCGTTTTCCCGCGCGTTCTCTTTTTCGACATAGCGGCGGAGATCATTGACGGCGGTCCCGACGGCATCGTAAAGCGGCGTCATCGCATTGGGCTGAAAATCGGTTTCGGTCAGTTTTTTCAGCGTTTTTGTCGATTTTGCAAAGATCTTTTGCTTTACGCCGAGGCTGTTAAATGTGTAGAGCGAAACGTAATGCCGCTGCGAAGAATAACATTTTTCGATAGCGCGGATCGATTGAACAAGTTCGTTAAAGCCCGAAATTGTCGCATCCTTTATCGATTCCATCGAACCGCTTTCGTCCAAAATTATCAGGTTGTGAACGACGCGCGCCGCTCGGGGAAGGTGATGTTCGGTTGTCATAAATTTTCAAAAACTCCTTTTTATTTTTGCGGGCGGCGCGCTTATTTCCGGTCAAAAACTTGCGACCGAAAAAAAAGCACGCCGCTTTTCGGGGTGAGACATGAGAAAACTTTTCTTAATGCGAAGTGAGCGAAGCGACCGGCAAATGCAGACCGCGATTGGTGTTTTTCAGCTCGACGACGACGAAATCCGTCAAGATTATGTCTTTTCGGACATCGACGCGGTCGGGCATTTTTTCTACCAGCGTGGCTAGCGCGCAAGCCTTTACGGCGTAAGCGTTTTGCCGGCTGGCGCCGCGGCTTCGCTTGGCAATGCGGTTGGCGAGCCGCGCTTTTTTCATCAATTTTTCCGAATTCTTTCGTTCAAGCCCGGAAATCATTTCCAAAAATGTTGTTTTCGTTTTGCAGTTCGTTTTTCTCATATATGGGAAATGTCTTGAATAAAGCGAAACCGGAAATGGAAAGTCAAAAAAAAATGATCCGATTGCCGGATCAAAAAAAAGTGAGGAAGTGAGATCTAATGAACCATGCGCCGACGAAAACGCCTGGTCGTAAAATTCGTTCAAACGACGAATCACTTTGCGCGGTGGACGCTTTTGAGGTACGAATGAACTTTTATTTAACGATAATGGCTAAAAGAAAATTCTGTTCGTATAAACAAGAGAAAACGAACGATGCCGCGCGCACCCTTTGTTCCTAAATTTTTTTTACATTGATCGGGAAATTCTGTTAGAATCGTCCCGCCGATCAGATGAAGGACGAAACCATCACAATACCGCAAACGATCTGTGCGGCTTTTACGGATGAATATGGCGAGATAGATCCGGAAGTTTACAGGGTTTCCGAAGAGGTTCTATTTGCCGCGCAATCATTCGCAGAACGCATACTTCATGACCGGGACAGGGCAAGCGATCTTTTGGCAAACGCAGCTGCGCTGACGACGCGCGCGATGCAGAAAGACGAGATCGCAAATCTCCGAGCCTATATTTTTCTTGTGTTCAAGCGCCTGGTTCTGGCTGAACTTCGCCGCGACACGCTTCATGAACAAATTTTAGCGAAACGCGCTCTTGAGAAACTCGACCGCGAGGATAGCGAGGCTGACGTTAACCGCAAGATCCTGATCCATGAGCTCCGTCGGCGGATGGATCTGTGGATGCGCGAGGTTTTCGATCTGTTAAGTCTCGGCTACGAATACGAAGATCTGGTGCCGCGTTTTGGGAGCGCGGCGAACGTAATCCGAAGTAAATACAGTAAACGTCTGGCAATACTGGCGCGCGAGATCCACACGGAAATGGCTGAAGTTGAAGATCAACGGATAATTTAGCAAAAAATTGGGTGCAGTTTGCGCCGCGCGATCACTCTTTAAGTGTTAGGCGCAAATTAATGTCGAATAAAACTTTTAAAAAGATCGGTCAAAAATTTTCCGGCGACGAGCTTGTCGAAGAGGTCATGGCGTTTTCGCAAAATTACCGCGCCGAAGATTTTCCAAATCCTGAACGTGCCGGATGTCCCGACGTGTCTGTTTTAAGAAAAACCGTCGAAGCGGCGCAACTTCCCGCACCGGAACTTGCAGAACATCTTGTGCATTGTTCCAACTGTTTCGACGATCTCCAAAAACTGCGGTCAAAAAGTGCTGCGGCAGCGGCGCGCTCGACCAGGTCCTCCGGACGTTTCTGGTGGTTTCTGCTTCCGGCAACTGCGGTGTTTGCCGCCGTTTTTGTAATGTTCTTTTTCATCCGCCAAGATCCGCCGGAGTTTGCTCAAGCGGTTACGAACGTTATGGAAGTGAACAAGCTTCCGGAACCTCCGGCTGAACCGGCGATCGAAACGTCCGACGAAGTTCCGGTTACGACAAATACGAACGGACCGGCGCTGCGCGATGCAAACGGAACTTTACCGCAAAAGCCTGAAGTTTCGCGGCGGATCTATCATTTCGATCTTGCCGCGTCGCAGGTAACGCGGGGAGATTCCGACGGCGAAACGCCTGCCGCGCTGCCGGCTTCGCGCGTTTTGGTCAGGATCCGATTGATCGACAATTCGCCGCCCGGACGATACCGTCTGTCGATCCTCGATTCGGATGCCGAGCAGGCGGTCGATTCGCAATTTATTACAAGCGACGGAAAAACGGTCGCCGCCGAGTTTGATCTGACAAAAGTTCGCGGAAAACTTCGTTTATGCGCCGCGCCCGACGGCGAAATTCCGGATTGTGTTCCGATCCTGGTTCGAAAATTAAAATAGAAAAGCGGGAAATTTAAAAATTTCAAACTCCCGCACCGGCTTTTCAAAATGCTTTCCTTAAGCTTTCGGTTAATTGTCCTGTTTCTACTGACAAATGCTGCTTTCGGCGGCGCCGGCGAGGTTCTCGAAAGCGATCAATTTCGAGATTCCATTCACTCCGCTAATTTAATTTCCGAGGACACTATCGTTCCTGAAAAGCTATACCGGGCTTCGCTGACGGGCGGCGAAAAATCTATCTATCGTCTCGAAGCACAAAAAGATGTTTGTCTTCGCTTTATCTTCGAGCAGAAAGGTATCGATATAATGATCGGCGTCCGGCGCGAGGGAGGCGAGATCATCAAAATGACCGATCGCCCGAGCGGCAGCCACGGTCGTGAAACCGTAACGCTCGTCGTGCCCGAAACGGGCGTCTACGTTGTCGAAATAACTGCGTGGCTTGCAGATGCGATCGTTGGCAATTACGAATTCAGTTACACGGAATCGACACCGGAAAAAGCCGATCTGCTGCGCAGCGATGCCGAAGACTTGACTAGCAATGCCGAGTTACTTCGCGGCGAAGGCTCGCTTGAATCGAAGGAAAAAGCGCTGCTGGAATTTGAAAAGGCGCGCGAAAAATGGAAGACGCTCGGCGACGATTATGAGATCGCGGTCGTTGATTACGGAACCGGTTTTACCAATTATCAACTGAGCCGCCATTACGAAGCCGCGCGAAGTTATACAAGCGCTCTTGAAATTCACATGCGTCGCGGCGACGACTTTGGAAAAGCGGTAAATTTTTCTGCTCTCGGCGCGGTAAAGTTTTCTATCAGCAGCCCGAAACTTTCGGTTTTTCTTTACCGTCAGGCGATCGAGATCTACAAGAAACTCGAGAATTTCCGAGGTCTCGGCATTGCGTTTCATGGTCTCGGTTCAAATCAGATGATCAGCGAAGAATACGCGCAGGCGGTCGAGAGTTTGCACGAAAGTCTCCGCTATCGCGCAGCTTCGAACGACTCGCGCGGCGCGGCGCGTACCAGAACGACTCTTGCACATCTGTATTTACTGACGGGAAAAACCGATCTGTCGGCAGCCGAACTAGATTCTGCCGAAAAGATGCTCGGTCCGGCGCGAGCCGAATCGGATGCGGAAATAAAGTACTTTCGCGGAAAAACAGAATTTGCAAAAGGAAACATCAGCACCGCCGCGGCAAATTTTAACCGCGCTCTATTTCTGCAAAAAAACGCCGGAAACCGGCACGGCGAAGCACTTGTGTTGATCGAACTTTCAAGAATTTCCGGCGCCGAATCGGAACTCGATCTTGCCGTTGACCAAATTGAAAAAGCAGTTGAGATCGTCGACCGGCTGCGGTCGTCAACGTTCGATTTTCGCGAACGTGTCAATTTCACGGCTTCGGTACAGCAGTTTTATGATCAATATCTGGTTTTGCTGATGCAGAGACATAAGCGCGAACCGGACGGTCGGTTCGATTATCGAGCCTTTGAGGTCAGCGAAAATGCGCGGGCGCGCGGCTTGCTCGATCAAATGGAGCGGAAAACCTTTATCCAAGACGGGACAATCTCTTCGACGATCTTGGAAAAAGAACACGAACTTTTTTCGCGGCTCAATCTCTTGATCCTTTCAAAGACGGAAAATGCTGAAACCGCCGCTGCCGTAACAGATACCTTAAGCAAGCTCGTTGGAGTCGAACTCGAGCTTTCGCGCGCATATAAAAGTGCGGAACGCGCTTTTGCAAAAAAGGTCGAGCAGAAAAAGCTTTTGCAGATGATCGATAAAAACTCGGTCATGCTTGAATTTTGGCTGACGAACTCGGAGGCGTTCCTTTTTGCATTTGCCGATTCGCGGCTGCATGCTTTCGACCTCGGAAATGCTGAAGAAATAAATCAACTCGCGAAAAAAATCTATCGGTGTTACTCGCAAATAAACTCGCCGCTTAACCAAGCCGTTTGCAAGACCGATTCCGAAAGACTGAGTAAGATCCTTTTATCCCCAGTTAGATCCGAACTAAAACAAAAGCGAATAATTGCGGTCAAACACGGCGCGCTCAATTATATTCCGCTTTCGGCGCTGCCCGATCCGCAAACCGGCAGGTTTCTTGCGCAGGATCACGAGATCGTTTCGCTTCCGTCGCTTGCCGTTCTCGGACATCTGGTTCTTCATAACGATCGATCGGGCACCGGCAAGATCGGCATTTTCGCCGATCCCGTTTATTCGACCGAAGACGGTCGTTTCCGCGGCAAGCGCGCAGGCAAACCGAAGGTTGCAAACGTTCCGCGAAGGCTTTTTGCCACCGCATTTGAAAGCGCGTTTGTCGCATCTTCTTTTCCGGCGGAAAACGTCGTGAAGAGAACGGGTTTTGAAGCTTCGCGCGCGAATCTTTTTTCGATTGCGGAAGAAACGTTTTCGATTCTTCATTTTGCAGCACATGTTTCGCTCGATGATAAAGATCCGGAGCTTTCGGCAATTCTGTTGTCCGGCATCGACAAAACCGGCGCGCCGCGAAACAACAGCGTTTATTTGAACGAAATCTTGCGGCTCAACCTGAAAACCGATCTGGTCGTACTTAGCTCGTGTGAAAGCGGAATCGGAAAAACGGTTCGCGGCGAAGGAATGATCTCGTTCGCCAACACGTTCTTTGCCGCGGGCGCGGACCGGCTCGTGACAAGTTTATGGAAGGTTGACGATAAGGTTACGGCGGAATTTATGAAACGCTTTTACCGCGGCTATGCGAAGGAAGATCTTTCGGCAGCGTCGGCGCTTCGTCAGGCTCAGCTTGAAATTATGGCGGATCCGCGCTGGAACTCGCCGTATTACTGGTCGGCATTTACGCTGCAGGGATTGCCCGATTGACAGCTAAATTTGCCGCGGATTGACCTCGATGATCGTGCGCGAGTCATCATCGCGTTCGTAGTCTTCCATCGCTGCAGGCAGCGCTTTCGAGGTTTTAACGCCGAGTTCTTTTAGCTTTTCCGCCTGGCTGACCAGATTGCCGCGACCGTTTTTGAGCTGACCGAGCGCTTTGTCGTAAGATTCGCGCGACCGGTCAAGATGAGTTCCGACGTCCTGCATACTGTTAATAAAACCAACGAATTTGTCATAGAGTTTCTGACCCTGATTTGCTATCTCAAGCGCGTTTTTGCTTTGCTGATCGCGCTTCCAAAGGTCTGAAACCATCTTTACGGCGATCATCAAACTCGTCGGGCTGATCAAAAGTACGCGCTTTGCAAAAGCCTTTTTCGAAAGTTCCAGATCGTGCTGCAGCGCGACGAGATACGCCGGTTCGATCGGGACGAACATCATCACAAAATCCGCTGCCGAATCCATATCGTCATATTTCTTCGCACTTAATTGGTCGATATGCGTCGAAACCGATCTCAGATGATCCTGAAGACAGCGGGCGCGGTCCTCTTCGGTTTCCGCCGAACAGTAGCGTTCGTAGGCGTTCAGCGAAACTTTGGAATCGATTATCAGCTTTCGATCGTCCGGCAGATGGACGATGACATCGAGATATTGCTGCGCCCCGTCCGCGCTCTTTATCGAATGCTGAACGTCGTATTCACGCCCGCGCGTCAAACCGTTTACTTCCAAAATTCGTTCCAAAATAACCTCGCCCCAATCGCCGATCTTTTTCGCCTGTCCTTTCAGCGCAGCGGCAAGATTGTTCGCTTCGGCGCTGACCTTGTCCGTTGTTTCGATCAATTCGCGCACCTTTTCGCCGAGCGAAAATCGTTCTTTCGATTCCTTATCGTAAGTTTCCTCGACCTTTGCTTTAAAGACGCCGATCTCTTTATTCAGCGGATCGAGGAGTTTTTGAATGTTGTCGCGGTTTGTCTGGGTGAATTTTTCACTTTTGGTCTCGAGGATCTTTGCCGCGATATTTTCAAATTCCAGATGCGATTTTTTGCGAATGTCCTCGATCTCCTGCTTTTGCGTTTCGAGCCTTTCCTGCAGCGCTTCGAAATTTGCCGAAAGCGTCGCATTTCTGCTTTGCAGCGAAGCGTTCGCTTCGGAAAGTTCTTCGACCTTCTTTTCGAGCGTTTGCCGCGTTGTTTTCAGCTCGATTAAATTGTTGTGCGCCGATTCTAAATTTGCGGTAATTTGTGCGTTAACCGAACCGAGTTTGTTAAGCTCAACAATTCGCTCGTTTAGCTGAGTTTCAACCGCCGATCGTTCTTCGCCGAGTTCTTTGAAACGCGCAGTGACGCTGTTCAAATTGGTTTCGGCAGCGCTCAGCTTTTTCAAAAGTTCGTCGTTTTCCGCTTCTGCCGCCTTCGCTTTTTCGGCGAGTTCTTTGGCGGTTTTTTCCAGATGAGCGCGCTCGGTTTCAAGCTTCGTGCGCTGCAGTTCAAATTCATGCTTTGCGCGCTCTTCAAATTCCGCTGCGGTTTTCCGACCGAACAAAAGATAAAAAAGCAGCGCGCCCAAAACGACACCGCCGAGTAAGGCACAAAATAATAAGACTATTTGAGTTGTTTCCATAATTTCTTCTCCAAGGTCTAAATACCCAAACCTGTGCAGAATCGGAAATGAGTTTAGCTGAAAAATTTAATTTGTCCGAGGCTGGAAATTGTCGCCCGACGGAATCGACGAGTTCTAATTACTTTAAGTATTTTTTACCCTTAAGCTTGCCCGGCAAAAAACCTTCGTCGTCTTTTTTCTTTCCATAGCCGAGTTCTTTCATTAACTTTGTCGGAGCGTTTCGAAGATGCATCGGCACCGGCAGATTTCCCGTCTTTTTAACGTCGTCCTGCGCTGCGCGCAAGGCGTTGTAAGCGCTGCGGTCTTTTTTGGCGTTTGCGAGAAAAGCCGTCCCGTGGGCAAGATTTATCGCGGCTTCCGGCAGTCCGATCGTTTCTACAGCGCGGAAGACGGCATTTGCGACAACAAGCGCGGTCGGCTGTGCCAAGCCGATGTCTTCCGAAGCAAAAATGACCATGCGGCGCGCAATGAATTTCGGATCTTCGCCGGCGTCCAGCATTCGCGCAAGATAATACATTGCCGCGTCCGGCTCCGAAGCGCGCATCGATTTTATGAACGCGCTGATCACGTTGTAATGTTCTTCGCCCTTTTTATCGTAGCGAAGAAATTTTGACTGCAATGTATTTTTTAGATTTTCGAGATTTACCTTGTCGTAAAGCTGCACAGTGTTTTCGATCATCGTAACCGCCTGCCGCGCGTCGCCGTTTGCCATGGCGATCAGCCATTCTTTGGCTTCCGCATCGAGCCGGACGTCGGTCCTGTCGATGATAGATGCCATATCCTCGTCCGAATGTTCTTCAAGTACGAAGACGCGAAGCCGCGAAAGCAAGGCTGGAATTACTTCAAAACTCGGGTTTTCCGTTGTCGCGCCGATCAGATAAAGCGCACCGCTTTCGACAAAGGGAAGTAAAAAATCCTGCTGCGCTTTATTAAAACGATGGATCTCGTCGAGGAAAAGAATCCGCGGTCGATCGTCAACAATTGGTTTATTGACGATCTTTCGGATATCGTCCTTTCCGGCGGAAACGGCGGAAAGCTCGTAAAAATCGGCATTCAGCGCGTTTGCGTAAATTCTGGCAAGCGTCGTTTTTCCGGTGCCGGGCGTTCCCCAAAGCACGAACGAGAAAATATGTCTTTGTTCTATTGCGAGTCTCAGCGGTTTGTCCTTGCCGACGAGATGCTTCTGACCGATAAAATCATCGAGCGATTTCGGACGGATCTTGTTTGCTAGCGGTTCCATATTCTGAAGATTACTACAACTAATGCAAAGACTTTACAGGCGTTTCGGTCGCCCATCGAACAAATTTATTTTTTCGATCTTTCACGACCGTCGCGCCGCTCAAGCGTCAACGGCAGCGACGTTTCCGCGCCGTAAAGTTTTACTTCGACAATATCCGCCGGCAGTCCGAATCCTTTTTCCAGGAGCGCTGCTTTAACGTTCGCCACCACTCTTCCTTTTATCAAAAGCGCTTGCATCCCGTATTCGTAGGTCTTTATCCAAAAATGCACCTTTAGATTAACCGTGCTGACACCGAGTTCGTCGGCGAAAACGAAATTTTGATGATGTTCGTCCTCGAAAACCGAATCCATGCTTCTAACCGTTTCCATTATCAGCTTTTCGGCTGCCGGAATATCGTCTTCATACGCGATCCCGACAGAAAAATCGAAGCGGTAAAATCCATCTTCCGTGTAGTTGTAAACAGGCTTTTTAATGACATCGCTGTTGGGAATATAAACGTCCCGCCCGTCAAACGTCCGCAGCTTTGTGTATCGAAATTCGATATTCTCGATCTTTCCAAAAATGTCGCCGATGCTGACCGTGTCATTAACATTAAACGGTCGATTGAATGACAAAATTATACCGGAAATGAAATTTTCGCCGATGTCGCGAAAGGCAAAACCGATGATCACGGCAGACGCGCCTGCCGCGGTCAAAATTCCAGCGGCTATCGTGTCCAGTCCGGCAACTTTCAGCGCGTACATTATAAAAAGCGCGGAAAACAGGATCTTTACGGCTTTCGTTAAAAAGTTGACCGTGATCGGGTCGTCCGTTCGCCGAACGATCGCGCGGCGTGAAAGTTGACCGATCTTCATCGAGATCAATATTCCAACCGTCACGATCAGGATCGCCAGAATTACGCCCGGAACCTGTTTACTGAAAACAATCCAGTATTCCTGTATCGACTCGGAAAAGTTTTTTATAAAATTCGCGATGTATTCCTGCATAATTTGAACCAATTTTGTCCGACCGTTGAACAACACCCTCAATGCTAACGATCATCCGCCGCTGTGCTGCATTCGTGAGATTTATTCACGACAATAATATCATTGACCTGCGGTTTTCGATCGGATGGCGCGAGATCAAACCCGAATAACGGCTTAAAGTCCCTATTCGCTGGCTGGCGTCGGTTCTCAACATAATGTAAAAATCCAAGAGAACGCCTGGGTCGGAACGGTGCTCGAAAGCGCGGCGAAGATCCTCGAACGCAGTGCTGCAGCGGAGGCAATTTTCGACGAACTGCGCGGCTTTGATGCAATAATGCTCGGCGCAACCGTACATCGATTCAAGAAAATGATCTTCGGCAGCATTCCGCAGATCGTCGCGAAACAATCGCTGAAGACGGTTGTGCTCGTTAAACGCAGCGAATATATACGATGGCTGAAATTTTACATAGATTTCCTGTTGCATCGCCGCTCGCAGATGTATTGGCGGCAGTTTGCACTAGTCGCGGGATGAATTCATGGTGGACAAAGACCTGCAGCGGAAGCGCCGTCGCAGGGGCAGAATTCAAACTCGGTTTCGGACCTGATTTCCAATGGATCGCGCAGGTTTTAAAGATCGACTCGACGTCGTTCGAGCTGACATTTACCCGTGCAATGAATGACTGGAAGGGTACGAAAATGGGTTTTCATCTTGTGGAAGTCGACGGTTATACGAACGTCGAGTTTTATCATTGCGGCTGGCGGGAAGTTTCGGAACATTTTCGAACTACGTCGTATTGCTGGGCGATGTATCTGAGACTCTTGAAGCGCTACGTCGAGTTTGGCGAAGTGGTCGAATACGAAAAACGTCTGGAGGTTTAATTACGTGAAATTAACAGAACTCCGTCCGATGTTATGGACCGAAAATCTTGACGATTCGATAAATTTTTATGTCGAAATTCTCGGCTTTACATGCGTAGAGCGTAATGACGATTGGGGTTGGGCATCGGTCTGTAAGGGCGATGTCGGTCTGATGCTTTCCATTGCGAATTCTCATACATCGTACGAAAAGATCGGATTTACGGGCTCGTTCTATTTTAATACCGATAATATCGACGCGCTTTGGAATGAACTGAAAGGCAAAACAAAGGTTTGTTATCAACTTGATAATTTCGAATACGGAATGCGCGAATTCGGGATCTACGACAACAACGGCTATTTGCTTCAGTTTGGACAGGAAAACGACGCTGATTGACACGGAACGGATCTTTTTCTTCGAAAGATTTTAGAATTTGTTTAGCGAAGCAGCGATCCTCGCTAAATTTTCAAAATATCCTTTCCGAAGAGATTTTTTGCACGAGCCCGAAATCCGGCGGTCGAATGCGGAAGATGTGTTTGTGTTATTAAGCGAAGCTCGTTTAAGAGATCCGGCTGTCCGCTGGCGGCTTTAAAAGCGGCGGACATAGCGAAAACGCGAATTGCGATAGATTGTTTCGGATCATCGAGAAGATCTATACAGATCGAAAAAAGCTTTCCGGCTAGTTTTTTCGGAATTTCGACCGACTCGAACAACCGGACAACGCTCCGTTTGACCGCGTCGTGAACATCGTCGCGCATCAGCTGATCGATCAATTTTGAAAGATGCGGTTCGACAAGGGTCGGTTCAAACTCTGCGCAGTAGCTTAAAACCCACGCCGCGCGCTGCGCCAAGATGCGGTCATTGCCAAAAAATATCGACAGCAATTCGGAAAACCGTTCCCGGTCGCTGCCGATAGATCGTGCTATTGCAACTGTTTGCTCTTTTGACCGGCGCTGTGCAAGCCGTGCGCGAAGTGTCATTTTTCCGGGTACATATCCACCTTTTGCGTTGCTATGTACCAATGATTTCCGCACGGATCTTTGACGCCGCCCGACCGCTCGCCATACGGCATGTCGGTAACTTCATGGATCGAAGTGCCGCCGGCATCGATCGCTTTTTTGTATACCGCATCGCAATCGGCGACATAAAGATGGATCGCCAACTCACGCGGAGGATATTCGCCGCCGCCTTCGCTGCCTTCGATCATAGAACCGAATATTTTCATTGCAAAGTGGTGCAATTTTCCGTCTTCGCGATGCTCGTCGATCATTTCGCCTGCGAAAGCATCGGCTAAGAATTTTAGAAATTTATCGCCGTCGTCGACGATAAAATACGGCGTAACACTCGTAAATCCGTTGGGAATATGACTAACTGACATGGTTT
>JAHCHG010000015.1 GCA_026129865.1 Pyrinomonadaceae bacterium | reverse complement strand
AAGGTATAGAATACAACACTGCGCATGGCAATTATTACATAGATGATGGACGAGGTAATCTAATAGCTCAGCCGCGGCATCCCGATAATGCTGTCTCACGTGAAAGAAAAATTCATTATGAACTCAAAATGACTACTCCACGGTCTCATTATTTCGAAACGAATCTTGTGACCTTAGAGCGAATTAATAGGAGAGGTAATTAAAATGAAATATTATTGCTGTTGTCTTGCGGCTATTGTAACTCTATTCGTTTTTCCAGTGTCTAGTTTTGGGTTTTTTCAGGTGAAAGATCTCGAAGTGAATTTCTCAATTGATCAAAGTAATATTTTAAAAAGCGGAGAAAATCCATTAATAGTGAAAATTTGCGTCCGTAATTTGGGAAAACGCAGTGTCTTTATCGTAATAGAAGAGCAGCCAAGAATTTCATACGATCTCAGCAAGAGAGAAATCGGTCTTGGATTCGAGCGAAGTTACGGAAAATACAATTACGAAGTTCCGCGGGTGAATTTCCTGGCGCCGGATGAAAGTTTAATGATTGATAAACTTGTTCCAATGTCACGTTTTGGGGAATTTTCCGAGGGAAAATGGTTTGTGGACATTACAATCGGTTTTATTGCTGAAACTGATTATGATGTCATTGGTATAACTCCCAGTATGCGTATGCAAAAAAAATCGGGCGACGAAATCAAGATTCGTGGCGCATTTGACCCAACCCAGTTTGCCGAGATCCAAAATTTTGCGATCTCCGACCCAATTGAGGTAGAAATTTCTACGAGGTAAACGTTGCAACAGTTCAGGCGTACGACGAATAGATGCTGAGTTGAGCACTCATTTAATTGACAAGATTTTCTTTCTCCAGAGAAATACACTCGGATGCCATGAAAGTGCGATAAAGATCAGGTAAGAGCATGGGCGGAAACGGTGAATAATCAAAGCATTGCGGGGTGTATCGCGAATCAGGCTTATATTTACGATTCGCTCAACCGCATCGGGCAGCGGACGGAAACGGTCAGCGGTATCAAAAGTAGAAATCGACATCTATCGGCTATTCCAAAGTCTGCCGATGGGAATTGCAAACATATTGTTTTCAAAGGCAACGCAGTTTTCGCCGGTGTAAATGACGATTCCGCGCAGAAATTTTTTGCCCAAACTCTCCGCTAAAACACGCAAACCTTTGAATGCATCCCGATTTACATTTGCGCCGGATTTTATCTCGATTCCGACGACCTCGCCGCTTGGAGTTTCCAGTACAATATCCACTTCTATGTCCGTTGAGGTGCGAAAATGCAGCATCTGGACCCGTGTCTGATTCCACGCCAATTGCTTTTTCAATTCTGAAACAACAAAATTTTCAGTAAGAAATCCTGCCAAGGTCGGATCAAATTTGATCTTATCCCATGTCAAATTTTGCAAATGCGAAAGTAAGCCCGTGTCTGTAAAGATCAGTTTTGGCGCCTTTACCATTCGTTTTGTTAAGCTGCCGGAATATGCCGGCAAATACTCGATCAAAAATAGATTTTCCAGCAACGCAACGTATCTTTTCAGAGTTGTTTGCGGAAGTCCGCTGGTTCGGGAAACCTCCGCGTAATTTAAAAGCCCGCAGGATCTTGACGCAAGTATCGAAAGCAATTTTGGAAAATCGACCAAGCCGTCAATATTTGCCAAATCGCGAACATCCCGCTGCAATAAAGTCGCAATATACGAACTAAACCAGGCGGTTCGGCGGCTTGCTGAATTTCGTTGAATTGCCTCCGGATAACCGCCTGACAGCATTCTTTCAAACAGCTTTTCTCGGTCTTCGGCAAATTTCACAACTGGCAATTCAAACTCTTCACCGCAGACCCAGTCGATGAAATCTTCCCGGTGTCCTTCAATTTCACCTTGCGAAAGCGGACGCAGATTTAAGATCTCCATTCGTCCGGCTAAAGAATCTGCAACATTTGGTATCAGCAATACATTTGCCGATCCGGTTAAAAGAAATCTCCCGGGCGAACGCTCTTTGTCGACTGCGACTTTAAACGGCAAAAACAGTTCCGGCACGCGCTGAATTTCGTCAAAAATAACAGGCGTCTGCACGGAATCAAGAAAACCGGAGGGATTCCCTTTTGCGGCACTCAGCAATGTCGGATCGTCAAACGTCAGATATTGAGGTTGATATTGGTCATCGCGCAAACTCTGCGCCAGAGTGCTTTTCCCGACTTGTCTTGCTCCAACTAACAAAATAACCGGTGTGTCCTTCAACGCCTCCGCTAAATAAGGCTTTAAGAATCGCTCGATCATGGCTGTATATTAACCAACTGATGGATGAATTTCAACCACTAGACGGGTGAAACAACAATACAATGCTGACTTTCATTCATAATTAAGTCAAATGCCGCGTTATCTCCGAGAAATTTTAGAAAGAAGCGGTCATGAAAAGAATTTGAAATGACAAATTAAATCGTCGATTTAGCGGTAGTTCGCGAATGGGACGCGTGATCGAAACCGCGGGTGGCTGGTGCCGTTCATAATCGCTGATAGAAATTTCAAAATTATAAAAGAAAAGCCGGATCGAATTGTTTTCACAAATTCGATCCGGCTTCTTTTATTGGAAGCGAATTAGTTCGCCGGTTTACGCGGCATTTTATCGTCCATCATTGCGGTTTGATAGGCGAATGCAGCCATGATGACGGCGTTTCGCATCAGATCCTGCGGCTGCAGGCGGTCGTAATTATCCTGATTTGAATGATGCGTTCTTTCGTCGTATTCGATCTCGTCCTGAATGAACTGGAAGCCCGGCAACCCGACGGCGTCGAACGATAAATGGTCGGTTCCGCCCGTGTTTTGAAGAGTTACGGTCGACGCGCCCCATTCCTTAAAGGGCACCAGCCAGGTTTTGAAGATCGATTCGACAAACGGATTGCTCTGCGTATAAATCCCGCGAAACTGTCCGGTGCCGTTATCCATATTGTAATAAGCGGAAAGATTTTCGTAACCGTCCTTCTTGATCACCTTTCCGCCGCCCATAAAGCGGTTTCCGCCTTCCATTCCTGCGAAATGTTGGGAGACGTACTCACGCGAACCGTTGAGTCCCTGTTCCTCTCCCGACCAGAGCGCGACACGGATCGTTCGGCGCGGTTTCAAACCCGAAGCGATCAGAATTCTTGCGGCTTCCATCGCAACGGCGCAGCCTGCGGCGTTGTCCGTTGCACCGCCCGACGCGTGCCATGAATCCAGGTGTCCGCCCATCATAACGATCTCGTCTTTTAATGCCGGATCGCTTCCGGGGATTTCAGCGACCGTGTTGTATCCCATCAGATCTTCGTCGTGATACTGCGCGCTGATGTTTACGGACATTTTGATCTTTTGATCCTGTTTAAGCATCCGAGCCAAACGGTTGAAATCTTCGGTCGCCATCGTCATTTGCGGAATCATTTTCGACTCTGCTGCTTTGTCGTAAGCGCTGAGGCTGTTGGCGCTGAATATGTCTTCGATCGATTTCGGCGGTTCGCCGGCAACGCTTGCGCCGGAAACAAAGACGGTTCCGCCGCTGCCCTTAAAACTGTTGTCGACCATTACGGCGGCACCTTCCTGCAGCAGGAAATTCAAGCTTTTCATCGAGAGAGCTCGCTGCTCAATGAATCTCTGGATCTGCGCCGGATCGGCGTCAAATCGACCGCGGCGCGGCTCGAGCGCGGGATTTCGCGCGTTCGCCATCTCAAGCAGCTCCGAATCCGTATACCGATGACCCATTCCGTCAAAGTCGGCTTTCAGCTCGCGATCGTTTCCCACAAGAACTATCGCGCCTTTCAATTTGCCTCTGTATTTGTCGAAGTCGGATTCCTGTTTGATGGAAACATGAACGACATCGCCTGTAAGCATTCCTTTTGTCGACGGCGACCATGCCTTCGGATAAGCGATGACCGGTATTCCTTGCGGCGAAACGACCTGCGCGGAAAATTCCTTCAGCGACCAGCCGCGACCGAACGGTCCCCAAGGTTCGAGTTTGGCGTTTTGCATTCCCCATTTCGCCATCGTGTCGCGCGTCCATTCATTGGCGCGCTTCATATTCGGCGAATTGGTCAAACGCCCGCCGATAACGTCGGTCATATAGCTCAAAAGCGTCATTACCTGCGAATTATCAATCCCTTCTTTTTTGATTTTCTCAATATCTTCCTTCGGTGCGCTGTACGGCGCCTTTACCGGCGCTTGCGCCAGTGCGAATCCGGGAAGCAGAAAAGCGTAAATTATGAATACGCCCAAGATCTTGCGTCTTAGCATTTTTTTATTTTGTTCTCCTGAAATTATTTTTACTTTTGTTCAATAGAAAAGCTTGTCTGTAATACCTTTTAATTGTGAAAAAGGTTTCAAAAACGTCGCTTCATTTTATAAAGATCGGATTGGAGATGATCCACGGAAAGTCGGCGAACGGTCCGCCAAGCGCGGGAAGATAAACTTCAACGCGGTAAACTCCTTTTTCACTTACCGGCAGATCGAAACTCGTCGTATCGTTTACCTCGGAAATTTGCGAGCCGCTGCGAAAGATCTTGAACAAAGCCTTTTGAGGAGCAAAAATTTTAAGTGCGGTTTTTCCGGGCGATAACGCGATCTCTTCGCCCATGATCGCGGTCGTGTCGCCGTTCGACGCGGAAAAACTGAACCCGTCAGAGTCCGAAAGCGGATCGAAACCAATGAAAGAGTTGCCGCGGACAAGCGCGGCGATCAGATTATCGCTCGAAAGTACTTCCGAAGGCGGCAGCAAAACATGCGTTCTAAATATGCGAAACGAAGTTTCATAGCTGTCCGGTTTTATTTTTAAAAAACTGTTGCCTGAATCGTCGCCGAAAATGTGAAATCCGATGTTTGAGTGCGAATCGTTTCCGCCGTGAAGCGAAATCCGGCGTTTTGCGGCTATCGCGTCAAATTTGGCGAGTTCTTTATCCGGTCGTTTTAAATGTTCTATCAGCGTGAGTTCCGGATAAGCGGAAAACGACCAGAGTGCGTCGGGTAGGAACCAGAGCGGGCTGATCTGTTTTGTGCTCGTGTTTAGATTAACGACTTCGATCCCGTCAAAATCGGCATCCCAGCTCTTAAATTCATTCGGATAAGCGACGACCGCAAGTCTCGCCTGCGAATGAACGATCGAAAGCGTTTCCGCCGTGCTTTCGCGGGTCATATCTTCCGCGTTTTCAATGCCGGGAATAATAAGAAAACGATCCTGATTTTCCGTATCGAATTCGTGCCCGGCAACATAAAGCACGCCTTCGTTGACACCGCTCAGCGTCATTGCCGACGTGTTAAAAAGCGCCGAAGCATGTTCGGTCATGACGACAAAATCCAGATCGTTCTTAAGCGCCGCCGGTACCACTTCTTCAAACCTTCCCGTGCTGTGCCCGCCGATAGATGAATGGACGTGCACGACGCCTTTGTACTCCGCAAACTCCGAATTTTCGGAAGAAATGCGCTCGGCATTCATTCGGGCGATCTTCTGCGCGAGCTGACCGCGCTTCACTCGCTTGTAAACGAACGGTATCTGCAGCGCGAAAAGCGCGAGAACAAATATCAGAGCGATCTTCTTCCAATGTTTCATTCGTTGAAAAAATCGACCGAAACAACCTTTTCCGCGATCTCTTTACCAAGCGCAGCGACCTTCCGATGTTCCGGATGATCCGTGTAAACGTCGAGCGCAGCGCGGTCGGGATATACGGCGACAAGTCCTGTGTCGAACGAGCGTTCAAGATTCAAAATATCCGCGCCGACATTGAACGAGATTATATTCGGGATAACTTTCGGCAGCGCCTTCAAGCGGTTTCTATGATCTTCGCGCATTTCTTCGGTGGTTTCCGCGCGATATTTCCAGCAAACGATATGTGTCAGCATAATTATTTATTTTTTTCGCAAAATTCTTTTGTTATGCGATGACGATGTTCGAACATCGCTTCAAGTTTTGGAACGACGGCGATCGGTGCCGCGAGCCGACCTAAAAGGGACATCGGCGGTTCGTATTCGATCTCGTCGCGCAAAACCGCGCCGTTCCGGTGCGGCTGAACGATATGCATGTGCCGCCATTTACTAAACGGTCCGGAGATCTGAACGTCTTCGAACATTCGCGGCGGATCGTATTTCGTGTGCTCCGCGACCCATTTTACGGGGATCAAACCGAAAAGTTTTACTTCTATGATCGCCTGCGAACCGATCTTTGAAATATCCGCCTTTTGAATAATTTTTGCGTCTTCGCCGGGCTGCATCAGCATTTCAAACGCGTCTTCGCGCTCGTGAAAGCCGAAAACGGTTTCGGGCGACGCCTTTATTATAGATTCTTTTACAAATTTCATCGTTTTGGCTTTATTCCGTCAAACGTTTCTGGCATACTCTCCGTTTTGTTTTGGACGGAAAAACGGATGAATCTACTCGAAAACAACAGAATTCCATCGCTCGACGGGTTGCGGACTATCTCGGTCGGGCTCGTCGTTCTTAGCCATTATCTGCCGCTTGCGGGATCCTACGACAACTGGAATCTCGGAATGCTCGGCGTAAAGTTTTTCTTTGTGATCTCGGGCTTTTTGATCACAAACCTATTGCTAAAAGAAACCGAAAAGACCGGTTCCATCGACCTGACGAAATTTTATTTTCGAAGAACGCTGCGAATTTTTCCGCCTTATTATTTCTATCTTTTCGTAATTTTCATCTTAAGTCGAACCGTCGCCAACTTTCCCGGCGGCGATTTTACCGCGCCGCTTACATACACAAGCAATTACGACGTTTCGACGACCTGGAATCTGCTCCATACGTGGTCGCTTTCGGTAGAAGAACAGTTTTATCTGATATTTCCATTCGTTCTTTTGTTTTTCGGTCGTAAAAAGGTCGTCGTCGTTCTTGCTGCACTCGTTCTTTTGTCGCCGGTCATTCGTTTGACCGATCATTATTTTTTCAGCGAAGCCGGCAAAATGTGGATCTACTACGGTTTCCACGCAAATGCCGACGGGCTGGCAACCGGATGTCTGATGGCGATATTTTACGAAAAACTTCATCAGAATCGCTATTATATTCGCATTCTGAATTCGAAACTTTTCTACATTGCTCCGCTGCTTCTTGTTTTGACAAATTCAATAATCGAACCGCGCCGGTTTTATCTCGGCGCGACATTTACCATCAGCAATATTCTGATCGTAATGTGCATCGATTGGGCGATTACTAACTATAAGTCGAACGCCGCCGGTCGCCTGCTGAATACTTCACCGATGGAAAAGATCGGCGTCATGAGCTATTCGATCTATCTCTGGCAGCAGCCGTTCTTAAACCGCGACTCGATGATGTGGTTCAACGAATTTCCGTATAACATTGCCGGAATAGTGCTTTTCAGCTCGATCTCGTATTTTCTCATCGAAAAAATGTCGCTTCGCTGGCGATCAACGCTCGAGGAAAAATTGCTCAGACGAAAACCGAAACCGCCCGTTCTTCAGCCGGCTCACGTTACGATCGGCTGACATCAATGATTCGCGATCTCCGCATTCAGATGCTCATTAAGCAGATCCCAGATCTTTTCCAAATGACGCCGTTCGACGCGGATACTGCCGACAGAAAGACGCAGCGCGAGTTTGCCGTTCAATTTTGTATGCGATAAATAGGCTTCGCCGGACGCGTTTATGTCGTTCATGATCTTCTCGTTAAGCGCGTCGAGATCTTCGATCTTCGACGGGTTTGCCCGAAAACAAACCAGCGCGAACGGAACCGGTGCGAGCATTTCGAAATTTTCGCTTTCATCTACCCAACCGGCAAAAAGCCGCGCCAGCCGGCAATGTTCACGGATCCGTGCGATAAGACCTTCCTGCCCGAAATAACGCATAACGAACCAGAGTTTTAACGACCGAAAACGGCGACCGAGCTGAATGCCGTAATCCATTTGATTCGTCACGGTTTCGGCGACCTTTAGATATTCGGCGACAAGCGAAAATGTCTGTTTCAGCAGATCTTTATCTTTGACATAGAGAATGGAAAGATCGAACGGTGTGAAAAGCCATTTATGCGGATTTGTAACGATTGAATCTGCCCGTTCCCAGCC
Source organism: Pyrinomonadaceae bacterium (assembly GCA_026129865.1). GTDB lineage: Bacteria > Acidobacteriota > Blastocatellia > Pyrinomonadales > Pyrinomonadaceae > JAHCHG01. Next base: position 63,207 of record JAHCHG010000015.1, on the reverse strand, counting down.
TTTGAAATAGCTTTGAAACTCCGGAACGATCGCCGCGCTGCCGGCGTACGCCGCATCGACGTGAAGAAAAATGTTGTTTCTTTCGCAAATGTCGGCGATCTTTTCGACCGGGTCGATGCTGGTCGAAGATGTCGTTCCGATCGTCGCAACGACGCAAAGCGGAAGATGCCCGGCGGCAATGTCGTCGCGGATCGCTTCGCTTAATTTTTCGTGATCCAGCTCAAATTTTTCATTTGCCGGAATTTTTACTATCGAACGCTGACCTAAACCGAGCAAGATAACTGCTTTATCAATAGACGAATGAGTGTGTTCGGAGCAATAGACGCGCAAAAGCGGAAGATCCGTTCGACCGCTCATCCCGTTTTCGCGAATTTTCAGATCGATCCGTTCGCGTGCCATCGCGATCGCGTGAAGCGTGGAGATCGATGCGGTATCGTAAATGATTCCGCTAAAATCCGGCGGCAATCCCATCATCTTCCGAAGCCAATCGAGCACAACCGGTTCAAGTTCGGTCGACGCCGGCGAGGTTCGCCAGAGCATCGCTTTCATATCGTAAGCGGCGGAAAACATTTCGCCGAAAATTCCAACGCTGCTTGTCGACGTAGAAAAAAGTCCGTGAAAATTCGGATGATTCCAATGTGTTACTGCCGGAAGTATCAGCCGATCCATGTCATCCAATATTGAAGAAAAGTTTTCGCCGTCGAGCGGTGCGTTTTCCGGAAGATTTTCGGACAGCCAGCCGGGTTCGATCTGAGACAAAACCGGCATTTTATCTATATTCTCGAAATAATCGGCGATTCGGTCGACAATCTCGTGACCGTACTTTCGGAACTCTTCTTTCGGCATGTCGCCAATCTTTGCTGACGCTTTTTTTTCTGGATTGTTAGGCATAAAATTGTCGGAACGAAGTGGATCGAACAAAGCAGATCGGAAACTATTTGCTCGACATAAGCTTGTAAATAAGTATAATCCCTTTCTATGTAATTCTTTTCATCGGGTTCGCGGATGACTCCAATACGTCATTCCCAGACGACGGCGCGATACACCGGTAATCAAACTTATTACAATTCAAGCAAAAAACATATTGAGAGGTAAATTAATGAACCGAAAAGTATCCAAATATTTATTTTCCGCGGCTTTTGCGCTGCTTTTGCCGCTGACAGCGATCGCTCAGCAGGCTGCAGAATCGACCGAGGCTGTGGGTTTGGACCAAAAGATCGATCAGACGTTTCGTCCGATCGCAGATTGGTGGGGCTGGCTTGTCTTTTATCCGATCTGGCGCGATCCGGAAATACCTCTTGTCCTTGCTTTGCTTGTTTTGGGTGCTTTGTTTTTTACGATCGTTTTCGGTTTTGTAAATATCACAAAATTTCCATTGGCGCTTCGCGTCGTTCGCGGAAAATATGACGAGATCGAGCAGGGCGGCGACCCGGTAACGACCGACACGCTCAATGTCGTTGACGGCGACATTCCGGACACGATCCGGCAGGAAGGCGTTCACGGCGAGGTCAATCATTTCCAGGCGCTGGCGACCGCGGTTTCGGGAACTGTCGGCTTAGGGAACATCGCCGGTGTTGCCGTCGCCATCGCGGTCGGCGGTCCGGGAGCAACATTTTGGATGGTTATCTGCGGACTTTTGGGAATGTCGAGCAAATTTGTCGAATGCACATTGGGCGTTAAATATCGCGACATTGAAGCTGACGGAACGGTTTACGGCGGTCCGATGTATTACCTTTCAAAGGGCTTTAAAGAACTCGGCTGGGGCGGTTTCGGTAAGTTCATGGCTGTGTTTTTTGCAATAATGTGCGTCGGCGGATCGTTCGGGGGCGGAAATGCTTTCCAGGCAAATCAGGCTACCGCGCAGATCACGTCAATGACAGGTCTCGAAGGCGGCGCGATAAAAACCATAATCGGGATCGTGATGGCGATACTCGTTGCCGTTGTAATTATCGGCGGTATCAAGCGTATAGCGAAAGTCACTGAAAAGATCGTGCCGTTTATGGCGATCATTTACGTTGGTGCTTCGCTTGTTATCATTTTTGCAAATATCCATTTTTTACCAGCCGCGATCTCTGACATTTTCAGCGGCGCATTCACGACAAATGCGGCGCTTGGCGGATTTATCGGCGTGCTGATCCAGGGATTCCGGCGTGCTGCGTTTTCCAACGAAGCAGGTGCCGGTTCGGCGTCGATCGCGCATTCCGCCGTCAATACTAATTACCCGGCGAGCGAAGGCATCGTCGCGCTGCTCGAACCGTTTATCGACACGGTCGTTATTTGTACGATGACAGCCCTCGTTATCATCATGTTCAATGAGAACAATCTTTTTGTTTACAGCTCTACGAACACAGCGGGAGTTTTGATCGGCGGAACCGGCGCACCGGTCGGCGGCGTCGATCTAACGTCGATGGCATACGATTCTGTATTGCCCGGCTTTCGGTATATCCTGACGGTCGCTGTTGTTCTGTTCGCCTTTTCGACGATGATCTCGTGGTCCTATTACGGACTACAGGCTTGGAAATACCTTTTCGGTCGTTCTGCGGCGGCGGATATTTCATACAAGCTCCTGTTTTGTATCTTTGTTGTTATCGGCGCTGCGGTTTCATTGGGCTCGGTCATCGATTTTTCCGACGCAATGATCTTTGCAATGGTTTTCCCGAATATGATCGGACTTTTCTTCCTGTATCCAAAGGTAAAATCGGAACTTGCCAGATACCTGGAAGCGATTAAAGGTGCGTGAGAAAACGCACTCGAAAATAACTTTAGGAACGGATCGGGTTTCGCTCGACACGCGCTTCTAACGGGTGTAATATCCCAAAAATCGCAGGCGTATTGACGTTAAAGACTTTTGGGATATTTTTTGTTTGATGGACGAATTTTGCATTCGAATTCACTACCCGAAAATCTATTTTTGGTGATGCGAAACCTCGCAACCCGAAACTGCGTAACAAACTCGCGTTCGTTCAAAGAAATCAAAAAAAAGTTCTAATTTCTGAAGACTATTTTTCTGGAGGATTCAATGTCCCTTTTTGCAACTAAATCAATTGAAAGTATTGTCGCTGAGGCATCGGAAACAGGCGAACATACTTTAAAGAAAACGCTTAGCGCACTCGATCTGACGATGCTTGGCGTCGGAGCGATCATAGGAACCGGTATTTTTGTTTTGACCGGTCAGGCAGCCGGCAAACATGCCGGTCCGGCGGTTGTGATATCGATGATAATAGCCGGAATTGTGAGCATGTTCGCTGCGCTTTGTTATTCGGAATTTGCAGCCTGTATTCCGATCTCAGGTTCGGCTTATGCCTATGGATACGGCACACTCGGCGAGTTCGTCGCCTGGATCATCGGTTGGGATCTGATCCTTGAATACGCGTTTGGCGCCGCCACGGTCGCAGTCGGCTGGTCCGGCTACGTGGTCAGTTTTCTCGCCGACATCGGGATCAATTTTCCAATCTCGCTGGCTACTCCGCCAGGGATAAGCGTGCCGATGGCGGACGGATCGACTGCGGTCGGGATATTTAATCTTCCAGCATTTCTTATCGCGATTGCCGTCACGGCGCTGCTCGTTAAGGGAATTAAAGAATCCGCGCGGTTCAATTCGATGATCGTTATTATCAAAGTGCTCGTCGTTGTTCTATTTATTATCGCCGGCATCGGATATGTAAACACCGACAACATCGGCATCGGATGCGTTGCCGGAGCTCCCGGATGCGCCGAGTTTATGCCGTTCGGTTTTAGCGGCGTTATCACCGGTGCGGCAGTTATATTCTTTGCTTACATCGGGTTCGACGCCGTCTCGACAGCGGCGCAGGAAGCAAAAAATCCGCAGCGCGATATGCCGATCGGTATTCTCGGATCGCTGATAATCTGTACGTTCTTGTACATTTTGGTTTCCGGCATCATGGTCGGACTCGTCGATTACAAACTTCTTACTAACGCCGCGGCACCGATCGCAGTCGCTATTGATGCGGCGCTTTTGAAAGCGGAAGGCACAACGATGGGCGTTATCCTTTCCGTATTTCCGATGATCATAAAAGTGGGAGCTGTGCTCGGTTTGAGCTCGACGATGGTCGTAATGGTAATGGGACAGCCGCGCGTTTTTTACTCGATGTCAAAAGACGGTCTGTTGCCGAAATGGGCTGCGAAAGTTCATCCGAAGTATCAAACGCCGCATATTACGACAATGATTACGGGTGCGATCGTCGCCGTGCTGGCGGGATTTGTTCCGATCAATCTGCTCGGCGAACTTGTGTCGATCGGAACGCTTTTCGCGTTCGTCATCGTCGGTACGGGAATTATTATCCTTCGTTCGTCGAACCCCGCGTTGAATCGACCGTTTAAGGTGCCGTTGTCGCCGTTTATTCCGATGGCAACAGTAGTTTCTGCCGCTTATTTGATGAACAGTTTGCCGCTCGATACCTGGATTCGCCTGATCGTTTGGATGTCGATCGGTCTGGTAGTTTACTTCGCCTACAGTTACACGCACAGTAATTTGCGCCATGTAACGAATGAGGCAGCGAATCAGTCGGAGAGCAGGTCGACGCCGCCGATCGCGGCAATGCTGTCGATCCTCGGAGCGATCGCTTTGACGATCTACCAGGTTCCGTATTTAATGAACCTTCCCGAAGGAAGTATCGCATTAAATCTGGGAATCAGGCTGTTTGCGTGGATCGTTACAGGCGTTTTGGTTGCAATGCTGATGTACGGCAAGCAAGACAACCGCGGCGGGTCGGACGACCGCATTCGCAAGATCGGATTGATCTTTTCACTGGTCAATCTGGTCGCCTGGGCGGGAATCACGTACTGGTTCTTCGTACATTACGCGGAACTTCATACAAAATGATGTCTGAATTCAGATCAAAAAAAGAGAGCGGGAATCGAAAAAATTCCCGCTCTCTTTTTTTGTGAACTTTGCCGTCGTTACTGATTCGGCGGCGCCGGTTGTTCCTGCTGCTGCATCAACTGCTGCTGAATCTGCTGCTGCAGTATTTCCTGCTGCGAAGGCTGATTGTTTGACGGAATTGCGTCGAGCTGGGCGAGCAGTTCCTTATAAACAACTATCTTGCCCGCTGCTTCCATTTCGCGCTGACGGCTAGCCAGATAATCCGAATAGACTGTCGCACGTTTTGTTTGAAGCATCGACTGCGTCAATTGATCGCGCTGTTTTGCGAAATCTTCCATGCTCGCTTCTTCACGATTGTTGACACCGACAATGAACCAGTTTTCACCGATACTGACCGGTTCCTTTGTTACGTCGCCTTCCTTCATGCCGTAGATCGCGTTTTCAAGCGCTTCAGACGTCGTTGCGGTCGGTCCCTGACCAAGCGGTGAGCCGACGACAAAACTCTTAGACTCCTGCGCCTTAAGGTTCGCAGCTTGTGCGGCTGCCGACAAACCGCCGGCGTTATTTGCATTTGCGGCGATCTGTTTGGCGATGTCGCCGGCTTTGGCGCGCGCCTGTTCAAGCTTGACGGCTTCCAGAACCCTTTCGCGCACCTCGGAAAGTTCAGCGTCGCGCGGTTCCTTCTTTTCAACGAGCAGCGGAATGGCAAACCCGTTCGGAACGGGAATTTTGTCTCCGACATCGTTCGGATTTTCAAGCGATGCGATCCCTTGTTCAAACTGTTCCGAAATTCCGATGTCTTTTACATCGTCGCCGGGTTTTACATAACCGGTCTCTTTGACCATGTTGTCGACGCTCATATTCGCCTGTGCGGCATATTGGGCGGCAACCTTGTTTACATCTTTTTCCGCTTTCAAACTTTCTGCAACCTTGTTTGCCAGATCAGCCGCTGCTGTGTAAGCCTTTCGGTTTCTTAAGCTTACTTCAAGCTCTTTCTTTGCAGTCTCAAGACTTTTCGCTACCGCTTCTCCGCGGCGGAGAATAAAATAGCGGTTTTCGTATTTGATCGGTTCGCTGACCTCGCCCGGCTGAAGCGTTAAAAGTCTCTGATACGGATCGGTCGGATTCGAAGGATTTTCCCGGACGAGTCCCGGAATTTTGCCGCCTTTCTGCGCGGTTGCCGCGTCTTCCGATTGACCTTTTGCGATCTCGGCAAATGCTTCTTCCGAAATCTTACCGTTGTCTTTCCTCGCCTGTGCGACCAATTGATTGGCTTTTTCCAAAACCTGCTGTTCGAATTCCGGCTTGGAAACACGCAGAACGATCTGTTGTCCTTCGACGCCGGCAATTCGTTTGTCGGCTGGAAGCTTGTCAAATTCCGCCTGCAGATCGGCATCCGTGATGTTCAATTTTTCGCCGATCTTTGCTGTATTCAGGAAAATATAACGAACTTTCTTCTGCGGCGAAGAGATGTAATAACTCTGCTTGTTCTTTTCAAAATATGCCTGAAGCTCTTCATCCGACGGTTTCAGCGTCGCCGCAAGATCGTTGACCGTTACAGGGACGTAGGTCAGATCGAACTTCGTATTCTTTCGCTTAAAATCTTCCAGCACTTCGTTTTCGGAAACCGTAACCCCCGACGTCAGATAAGCTTCAAGCTTTTGCCCGCTGATCTCATCGCGAACGATCTGTTCGTACGCGACAACGCTGCCGAATTGACGCGTAACGTTGTCTTCGTAACGCTTTTGATCGAACGGCGTATCTTCGGACTTAAACTGTTCGCGGATTCGCGAAGCAACTTCAGCATCAGTCGCTGTTAATCCGAGACGATCCGCTTCAACACGAATAATGCGTTCGCGGATCATTCCGTCGAGCATAAACTTCGCCGGCATTGAACGACCGAACTGGCTCATTGTTTCCTGTTGGCGGGCGACTTCCGACACGGTGATGATTTCGCCGGAAACCTTGGCAATGGTCTCTTCATTTCGGGTAAGATCGGTTCCAATATCGCGCGTCGGCGCGTAGAACAAGATCAAACTGGCGACCATTACGATTGAAAAAATAAGAAGAACGAAATTTCTCGTTCTCTCCATACGTTTGAAAAACTTTAACATCTCTTAGTTTCCTGTATTTGAAGTGAATTTAAGTTGTCTTTCGGGGACAAACCGCGATTTTATCAGAACAATCTGTAAAAACCAATTTGCAAGCGCCGTTCGCTCAAGTTTTTATCGCGTAAGACTTTTTAATCGCTTGCAGTTTTAAATCAATTAATGAATCATTATCGGAACAGGTAAATGGTGTCTACAAGCAAAGTCATAAAAAACGTCGGCATAGTCGTTAAACCAAAGAACGGCGAAGCTCTGGCGACGGCGCAAAAGCTTCCAGAATGGTTCGAAAAGCGCGGAATTTCCGTCATCGGCGAACCGTGGCAGGAAACGGAGATCTGTCCGCCTGATGAGATGCGCACTGCGCGTTTCAGGGAAAATGCAGACCTGATCGTTGTGCTGGGCGGCGACGGAACGATGCTTTCTACCGCGCGGCTTGTCGGCGACAGGGAAGTTCTTGTATTGGGAATTAATTACGGCAGTCTGGGTTATTTGACCGATTTTCGAATCGAAGAAATGTATTCCGCGCTGGAATCGATCTGCGCCGGGCAATTCGAAATAGACACGCGGATGATGCTCAATGCGGAACACTGGCGTGCCGAAAAAATGTTGGCGTCCGGTCGCGTTTTGAATGATGTCGTTATAAATAAAGCGGTTTTGGCGCGGATTATTGAGATCGAAGTCGATCTGAACGATCAGTTCGTAAATTCGTTCCGCGCTGACGGTCTTATCGTCTCAACGCCGACCGGTTCGACCGCTTATAACCTGTCCGCCGGGGGACCGATAATCTATCCGTCGATGAACGCGGTCGTTTTGACGCCGATCTGCCCGTTCACATTAACTAACCGCCCGATCGTCATGCCCGATACTGCGGAAATTAAATTGATCCTCAAAACCGAAAGCGATGGTGTCGCAATGACGCTTGACGGACAAGTCGGCTACCAGATGGAAGCCGGCGACGAGATCAGGATTCGCAAAAGTGAGATCTCATTTAATCTTGTAAAACCGTCCAACCGAAATTATTTTGATGTTTTAAGAAACAAATTGAAATGGGGAAGATAGTCTTCATTCAGCTTTCGCACACCTTCGTCTAATATTCGAATTAAACTAACGATTCTTAATACGAAAATTGACCCTATTGCGAATTTGAGTTAAGGAGTATTTGCGCATGATCAATTTAAAAGATGAGATAAATTCACTTTCGAACTTTAAGAGAAACACCAGTGAATTTCTAGAACAAATGCGGGCGTCAGGAAAACCGATCGTACTAACTATAAATGGGAAAGCCGAAATTGTCGTTCAGGATGCGGGAAGCTATCAAAAGCTGCTTGAGCTAGCGGAGCGAATAGAAACGATAGAAGCGGTAAAGCCGGCGATCGCTGAAATGAATGACGGAAAAGGTGAAAGTTTTGACAAGGTTTTGGAGGAACTTTTGGAAAATTCACCGGAGGTCGCCGGGTGAAGTTCAAAGTTCTCCTCACTTCGTCAGCAAAAGCTGACATTTTTGAAATATACGAATGGCTCCTTAAAAATGCCCCGGATTATTCGGAACAATGGTTTTTGCAGCTTTCTCATGCGTCTGTTTCACTCCAATCATTTCCAAACCGCTGCGCCTTAAGCCCGGAAAGCGACGCATTCGAAAAAGAGGTTAGACAACTCTTGATCGGAAAAAAGCCAAATTTGTACGGATATTATTTTCTGTTTCAGGCGAAAATGTATTCATTCTCCGAGTGCGGTCGACCAAACAAGATCGGATCGACGGTTGAGAAATTTTCACGGATAGAACCATCAAAATAGTTTCGGACTAACGTCTTTTTTTTCCTCGTAGCCAGCAGGAGACCAACGATAAACGTCAAGATCGCATTTTCCGGAATCAGTAAAAATAATTCCTTCATCTTCCAGGATCCGCTGCTGGATGTCATGCGGAAGCAGCAGTTTGCCGGTCGAGCATTTTCCCTGAGAATTGATCACGCGCTGCCATGGCACGTTTTCTTTATCCACGGCGTGCATAACATAACCGACCGTTCGCGGAGTGTAACCTTCGCCGAGAATTTCCGCGATCTGTCCGTACGTCATGACGCGACCGCTCGGGATCTGCTTTACGATCTCGTAAACGCGCTCGCGATAGCCTTGACCGTCTCTATTCATTGTAAGTTCTGTTTTTGCCGCAAGCCGCTTTTTGTGGTCTCCGAAACGACGGCGACAGATCTGTCGGGTTCCCGGCGAGTCGTGTAAACATTCGGCGAAATGCGGATTCCGGGTCTATTCTTCGTGAACGACCGGCGTTTTGAAAATTTTTACGTTTGTCGCATAAATTATTGCCGTTCGTTACCGGGGACGATCCCGTAACAGATAGTTTTAGGCAAATGCTTCGGTCAAAACTCTGCCGGTCATTTCCGGAGGAACCGTTAGTCCGAGCAAACTCAGCAGTGTCGGCGCGATGTCCAAATTGTTGACGCCGTCGATCTTTTCGCCCGCTTTTATGCCGTTTCCGTAAATCATCAGCATGCCGCGCGGGTCGTGGCAGCCCGATTTGCTGTGTCCGGTTTGATAAACCAGATCTTCATATCGATAGCTTTCAGACGGCACTTCGTCGTCGGGAAAATAGCATCGCGAATCTTCCGCGACATCGTCGTAATGACGGAGATTTATCGTCAGAAACTCCTCGAGTTCGTTCGTATAGAACATCGGTTTGTCCGGCGAGTCGATATACGCACTGGCAAGGCGTTGAAGAACTATCTGCTTAACATCGTCCGAATGAGTATAAATATTGAATTGATCGGACATTGTCGCCAGCGTTTCGACCTCGTCCTTAAGTCCTATAATTTCCATCAACTTATCGAGCGAACGGAGCTGTCCGATCTGTTTGCCTTTTTTCATATCGTTGATATAAGGCTTTTGCCCCATGCTCGAAGCGACAACAAGCACGGTGTTTTCGTCGCAGAGAGCGACCGCGCGTGAAAGAAGTTCGTCCGCCGATCGATATCCGAACTCAATAGCGCCGCCGTATGTTTCGCGTTCTTTTTCCGTCGTCGGCTGCGGGAAAAGTTCGGGCTGCATTGCTTTCCAATAAGTATGTTGGAAATGCGCGACGTGATTTGTATGAAATGATGCAAAATCAGGTCGATTTTGTTTATAAAGCAGGCTGAAAAAATCGAAATTAACCGCGGGCTGCAAAATAACGCGCTGCCACCGTTTGTCCGGAGCGACCTTTTCGCGGGCGAGTTGACGCAGAATTCTGGTACAGGTTTTTATGCTCAAGCCCAGTTTCAAAAGGTCTTTTCCGAGTTTTGCCTTAAATGCGACCCCGTCCTGATCGTTCTCAAGCCGCACGGACCGCGTATAAGTTAAATTAAGTTTTTGGATCGGACTCAAGCGTTCGGGAAATGCCTTATGATCGGGCGAAAAAGTATCGGGAACGTAAAATCCGTCAACTTCCTGCGGCGGATAAGAACCGAGACTTCCGAAAACGCCGACCTTCAAGCCGGCGTCGCGGCAAATTTCCCAAATTCTTTTTGCTTTGATAGATTCCGGAGGCTGCTGTAGATGAAAGACGTTATGTTCAGCCTGTGTTCGTCCGGTGTAGACGGTCGTCCAGGTAATCCACGGATCAAGCTGCGGAGGCAGATCGACACTCATTGGGTCTGCCCACGTTCCTTGTTTTTTGATTTTTGCAAAGGTCGGAAGCTTTCCTGCTTCGATCAGCGGATCGATCAGATCCCAGGTTATCTCGTTTATTTCCAGCAGTAATACTTTTCGTTTCATAAAATCTTCCGGCACCGGAAAACGCTTTAAGTGCCGTTCATTTGAAACAGTCAATCGAGCAGACGTTCCAGGCAGCGCGCGGATAATTCTTCGTCGCTCATCAGTATGACATCGCCGGAGTTAAAATCCATTCCCATCAGCAGGGATTCGAGCGATTCCGAAGCGTTTCTCCTGATTGAAATTTCTCCGCATCGCAGTCGAATATTTCCGGAAATGCTGTGCGAATCGTTTCCGATTGCGGTTCGAGCAATCGCTACATTGCATAAGCGGTCGCGTCTTCCTGCTGCCAAGTGTAGCGGACAAATGCTTCCGTCACCATTCGCGGAGAGCGCGAAACGCCGCCGTTATTGAGATCAACGATTCCGAGCGTTACTGAAAATGATCGTTGGATTGTTGCCCAAAAATCTTCATTAACCGCGACTTCTTCGGGTGAACGATGTGAAACTTTGAGATTCGCGGGATTTAGATTTTCAAACAAAGAAGCAACCACCGACGACGACAACAAAGCCATCATTCCAAAACCTTTGCCGACGGAAGACAAAAATTTGAGGCGGTTAAATTCGGCTGAAATGTTTTTAGAACTTCTTTTCAAAATGGATGTCTGCCTAAAAGAATTTCTTCTTCACGAATTGCCAAAATCAAAGTGCGATTTAAGTTTAATTCTTCAATAGTTGCGCGACCTTTAGGAGTTAAACCGACTATTCTTACTCCAATCCAAGTAAAATGTTCATTCCAGATGTCCGTTCGAGGATTAAATAAATTAACGGTATCTTTTGTTTCAGGATCAATTCCTGTTTCTTTTGCGCTTTTTCTCAATGAACAAGAAACGCAAGCTAAAGCCAAATTTTCTGCAACAGTTTCTCCGTCCGAATTAATCGGAACTACGTGGTCAATGTGAAAAGTCGCTTCCTGTCCGGTTTGCGATAAATGGCAATATTCGCAATGATTTTCGGCGCGACGAATTACTAATCTTCGCAAAAAAGTCGGAACATAACTCATTGCGATTCACGCCAAACTCTTTCCGCACGCATTCGCAAGAGAGAAAGCATTTCTGACAAATCAACCAAACCTTCGGCTTCTTCTCTTTCGGCAGTTGATAATTTTTTGCCTTGATCTTGGCGATCAAGTAATTGTTGAAGCCGATTATTAACCGCTTTCGGTAATTTGAATTGATTGGTAGAAAGCGGAACTTCGATTTTAATTAATACTTGTTCCATAAATACTCCGAAATTATTTTACCGAATCTCGAACTCAAAATCGGTTTCTTTGATTATTTGTAATTTCTTTCATTTCGCCTGCTTAACGATTGTCCTAACTTAATCAACAAAAAGATTACTACCCCAATTAAAACAACAACAGCAATAATTGCTGCAATAAGATAGACAAAGATTAGGTTGCCCAAATCACCACCGTGATACAAAAGAATGATGAAATTAAACATTTTTCAGCCCATTAACCAAATTGTCAATCTGCGCTTTCGTATTGGTTTCCGTTACGCAAACTAAAAAGTCGTTCGGGTAATCGTTGTAATGCCACGAGAGCGGCAAACCGCCGATTATTTCTTTTTCGACGCGCATCTTTTCTAAGATTTCGTTGGCGTTTTTCGGTGCGCGGACGACGAATTCGTTGAATGTCGGCGACGAAAAAGGGATCGAATAACCGGAAATTCCCGCAATCTGTTTTTTCGCATAAGCGGCTTTTTGTGCATTTTGCATCGCAACTTCCTGCAAGCCTTTTTTGCCCATCGATTCCATATAGATCGTCGCGGCAAGCGCTATCAACCCCTGATTTGTGCAGATGTTGGACGTCGCCTTGTCGCGGCGAATATGCTGTTCACGCGTTGCGAGCGTCAAAACAAAACCGCGATTGCCGTTCTTGTCATACGCAACACCGGCTAACCGTCCCGGCATTTGGCGGACATATTTTTCCTTACAGGCAAAAAGTCCAACGAAAGGTCCGCCGAAACCGAGCGGAATTCCGAACGACTGTCCTTCCGCAACGACGATGTCCGCTCCGCAAGCGCCCGGCGATTTCAATAAACCGAACGAGATAGCCTCGGTCACGACTACGATCAAAAGTGCTCCGACCGTATGCGCCTTTTCGGCGAGCATTTCCAGATCTTCGATACAGCCGAAGAAATTCGGCGACTGAATAACCAGTGCCGCGGTATTTTCATCTAATTTCGACAGTTCTTCAACGAGAACGCGTCCGGTTTCGGAGTTGAAATGTACAGTTTCGACCGTCAGATCGCCGTGCTGCGTGTATGTTTTCGCCACTTCTAAGTATTCAGGATGAACCGTTTGGGCGATAACAACTTTGTCGCGGCGAGTTACGCGCTGCGCCATGAGAAAGGCTTCCGCCATCGAAGTCGAACCGTCATACATCGATGCGTTTGCGACGTCCATTCCGGTCAATTGCGCGACCAATGTCTGAAATTCGAAAATATACTGAAGCGTTCCCTGCGTAATTTCCGGCTGATACGGCGTATATGACGTAAAAAATTCGGAACGCTGGATCAGATGATCAACGATCGTCGGGGAAAAATGCGAGTAAGCTCCGGCACCCAAAAACGAAGGCTTTTCGGCAGCGGTATTTTTCGCCGCCATTTTCTTCATCTCTGCGATCACTTCGGGTTCGGAAAGCGGCGCCGTAACATTCAAAGCGCGGTTTAATTGAACATCTTCAGGGATCGAACGAAAGAGCTGCTCCGCCGAATCGAGTCCGACGATCTTCAACATTTCATCGCGCTCTTCAGGCGAATTTGGTATATATCTCATTAGTTAATAGTGGACGATTGATAATATAAATTAAATCATCAATTATTCGTTCTCGGAAAGGAATTCTTCGTATTCTTCCGGTGACAGCATTGCATCGGCTTCGCCCGGATTGCTCATTTTTATCTTAAACAACCAAGCCGCGCCGTAGGGATCTTCGTTTACCGATTCCGGCGTGTCGTTCAAGTCTTCATTGACTTCCGTAACTTCGCCGCCGACCGGAGTAAAGATCTCGGAAACAGCCTTGACGGATTCGACCGACCCGACCACGTCGTGCGCTTCAAATGTGTCGCCTTCTTTCGGGAGTTCGACGTATACGACGTCGCCGAGTGCGTTCTGCGCGTAATCGGTAATTCCGACCGCTGCAATACCGTCTTCGACCGAAACCCACTCGTGATCTTTGCTGTAATGTAAATTGTCCGGAATATTGTTTGCCATAATTTTATGTATTTTTCCTTTTGCTTTTAGTTCTTATTCCTCTTGTAAAACGGCATCGGCACAATTTCAGCTGCCAGTTTTCTGCCGCGAACATCGATCGTTATCTCTTGTCCAACCTTTGCAAATTCTGCCGGTACGAATGCCATCCCGATGTTTTTCTTTAAGAACGGCGCCGGACTACCGGACGTTACATAGCCGACCTTTTCGCCGCCGATGTACACTTCGCATTCGTCGCGGGCGATTCCGCGATCCCGCATCTCAAACCCGACCAGCTTGCGCTTTAAACCTTCGTCTTTCTGTTTTTGCAGCGCATCCCGACCGAGAAAATCGGTATTTAGTTTACAAATCCATCCCAACCCGGCTTCGAGCGGCGTTATTTCGTCGGAAATTTCATGTCCGTAAAGCGCCATTCCCGATTCCAGCCGCAAAGTGTTTCGCGCCGCCAGTCCGGCGGGCAGAATGCCGTTGTCAAATCCGTAACCGCCGGTTTCAAGCAGTTTGTTCCAGATCTGCCCGGCAAAATCTTTGTTTGCGTAAATTTCAAATCCATCTTCGCCGGTGTAGCCCGTTCGCGAAATGATCGCATCGACACCGTCAAATTTTCCGACCGTAAAATGATAGTATTTGATCGAATCAAGATCGGTTTCGGTCAATTTCTGTGCGATCTCGAGCGCCTTCGGACCTTGCACGGCGATCTGGCAATAATCGGCACTTGCATTGGTCAAGGTAATTTTTTCATCGTTCGTGTTCGATGTTACCCATTCCCAATCTTTTTCCGTCGTTCCCGCGTTTACTACGAGCAAAAGTTTTGTGTCGTCGAATCGGTAAACAAGAAGATCGTCAACGACCGTTCCGTCTTCGCGCGTAAATGCCGAATATTGCGCCTGTCCGTCAACGAGTTTTGAAACGTCGTTCGTCGTCAGACGGTTTACAAATTCAATGGCGTCGTCGCCTTCGACAAAGAATTCGCCCATGTGCGAAACGTCGAACAGACCGGCATGATTTCGTGTTCTGAGGTGTTCTTCGATAACTCCTGCGGGATATTGCACAGGCATGTCCCAACCGCCGAAATCGACCATTTTACCGCCTAATTTCCGATGAATTTCATTCAGCGGCGTTTTCTTTAATTCAGACATAATATTGTTTGAAACTGTAATGAAAAAACTATCATTCGCAACTCACAAGCGTCAAGAATGGATTTTCGGGAAAATTTGACCGGGCAATATTAAATTAAATGACCGAAGCGGAAAAACAAAACGGCGGACATCTGTCGAAAACAAAACGTCCGCCGAAAAAAAAGCAAAACCTGCTAATTTTGTTTATCTTGGTTTAGCATTTTTCACGTATTTGTCGAACCATGCGATCTGTTCAAACACCGTGTGCTCGATCGATTCCTTGCCTGCATAGCCGTGCGATTCAAACGGCAGCATAACCAATTTTGCGGTTCCGCCGAGCCCTTTCATTGCAGCAAAAAGTCGTTCGGATTGGATCGGATAAGTTCCGGTATTGTTGTCAGCTTCGCCGTGAATCATCAAAAGCGGTTCATTGATCTTATTCGCGTGGAAAAACGGTGAAACTTTTGCGTACATCTCCGGTGCTTCCCAGAAAGTTCTGCGTTCGGATTGAAAACCGAAAGGCGTTAGAGTTCGATTATACGCGCCCGAACGCGCGATTCCGGCTCTAAATAAATCGGAATGCGCCAGCAGATTCGCCGTCATAAACGCGCCGTAACTGTGTCCGCCGACTCCGACGCGATCGCGGTCGGTAACGCCCATTTCGACCGCTTTGTCGATCGCCGCCTGAGCCGAATCATTCATTTGTTTGACAAACGTGTCATTGACCGTCAAAGGATCGCCGACGATCGGAATCGTCGCATCGTCCAAAACCGCGTAGCCTTGCAGAAGGAAAAACAGGTGCGAATATCCGCCGATCGACGTAAAACGATTTGTCGAACCCGAAACTTGTCCGGCGGTCGAAGTGTCCGTATATTCAAGCGGATAAGCCCAGAGAACGGTTGGAAGGCGCGTTCCTTCCTTATAATTAGGCGGCAGATAAAGCGTGAACGACAGATCAACACCGTCCGCGCGTTTATATTTTACGAGTTGTTTTGTGATGCCGCGAAGCTGCGGTGTCGGATCGGTAAATTTCGTTATTTGGACATCCGCAGGTTTTGTACACGAAGGTTCAGGCGTGCAGCGGTACTGCATAAAAAGGTTCGGAGGTTCGCTGAGCGATTCGCGTCTTGTGATGAACTGCATTCCCGATTTATCTGCCAGAGCGACGAAAGATTCGTAAGAATCCGTGCCGGAGCGAAACAGTTCTTCGGTTTTGAGTGTTTGCACATTCATTTTCCGCAAAAACGGTCGGTCGCCCTGGGGAGTTGAACCTGCTCCGCTAAGGAAAATTTCATCGCCGTTTTGCAGAATCACGCTTTTGCCGTTCGGTAATTGATATGTAACCGGTTGTCCGATGTCGTTATACCTGTCGCGAACATTCAGATCGGAAATCAATTTCGGCGTTGAATTTCCGCGATAATCCATCATATAAATCCGGCGTTTTTGCGAATCGCGGTTGTAATCGTAAAAAAGCATCATTCCATCTTTTTCGCCGAAACTTCTGCCCTGATAACGCTGTTCGATCTTGACGACTTCGCTTCCATCGCCCGAAAAAGGCGCGGAAAGCTTCATCAATTTATCGCGGAAATCGGCTTTATTTTTCGGATCGCCGCCGTCCAGCGCGACCGCCCACATCACCGTTGCATTTTCAGTCGGAATCCAGCCGAAACTTCTTGGTTCGGTCGTTACGCCCTGCACGGGCAATGAATCGAGCAGCGGAACGCTCGCTAATTTTTTCACCATTTTTCCGCTTTTATCCCAAATTTCAACGTCTTCGGGAAAACGTGAATATGGATAAAGATACGAAAAAGGTCTTTTCACTTTGGAAACAAGTATGTAATTTCCATCCGGCGAAATGTCCGCCGTATCGTAAATTGCAGGTTGTCCGATCTCTTTGATATTGCCGTCAACGCCGACAATCGCAATCTGCGAAGCCGTGTAATATTCAAACAAATTTTCATCATTCGGCGAATTCAGTGTGTCTTGAAAGGTTTGAACCGCACCCGATTTTCCGCTCGTTTCCTGAATGCTCGGCGAATTCGGCACGACATCTTGATAACCCGGCGCAGTTCCGCGATTTTTCGCAACTACATTAACAATCAAAGATTTCTGATCGGGCATCCAATCAAAACCGCCCAAAGTTGTGTTGACCTGAACATTATTGAGCTTTTTGGCTTTTGCCGTCGCCGTGTCAATTATCCAGAGTTCGACACCCGACGGCGTAACATTTCCGGCGGCAATATATTTTCCGTCCGCGCTCCAATTCGGCGAAATTATCTTCGCACCGTTTGGAAGCGCAACCGGCATTTCCTTGCCGTCTGCGATGTTTTTCAGCGTAACTTTTACAAAATAAAGCTGACGATGCTGTGCGTTCGTGCGCGGATTTATCCGCAAACCCGCAAGCCTGAGCATCGGTTCTGCCAATTCCGAGATCGGCGGATAACGAACGGGTTCGAGAAGCGCTATCTTGTCCTTAACGGGCGAAATAGAAGTTACAGGCGTAACCGGAGCGTTCAGAATGTCTTGAATTTCCTTAGGCGGTTTTTGATACTGCCCGAAAGTGCTCGCCGCAAAAGCCAGCAACGCGAGAAGAACGAAAAAACGTGGTCTCATAGATACCTCAATATTTGGACTAAATTTAGAAATTGAAAGCGAAGAATGAGATTGTTTATAGAGAAAAAAGCGTCGGAAAGCAATCACAATGCGGGCATATTGACAATTCTTTACAAAGGATTCGAGCAAAAAGGCGCGGGTTCGGTTTCAAGCCGGGGAGATTTACCGGAATTTCGAAAGCATTCCGCCTGACATTCGGTCCATTAACTTAAAGTATTTTTTCGGGAAAAGCCTATAGAACAGGCTTATTTGCAGCGCGTCGCTGCCGATCAATATTCTCGTGTTTTCCGATCGAATACCTTTAATTATTGTTTCCGCCGCTTGATCGGGTGTGGTTTTTGCAAGTTTGTCAAAGATCACCGGAGCGATCTTTTTATCGCCTTCCGGCGCGTTTTCACCCTTTCGCGCTTTTTTTGCGATGTTCGTCCGAATGCCGCCCGGATGAACGCAAGAAACATAAATATTCGTTCCTTCAAGTTCGTGCCGGAGACTTTCGGTAAAACCGCGGACTGCAAATTTGCTCGCGCAATAAGCCGATTGCCCGGGCGGTGCGATAAAGCCGAAAACGCTGGAGATGTTGATAATATGCCCGCAGTTTTGTTTGCGAAAGATCGGCAAAAAGATCTTCGTTCCGTAAACCGTGCCCCAGAAATTAATGTTCATCAGCCATTCGATGTCTTCGAAAGAGATCTCCTCCGTGCGCCCGATCAATCCGACGCCGGCGTTATTGACAAGATGAGTTGCACGACCAAATTCTCTTAAAATATCTTCCGCAAAACCTTGAAATTCTTCGCGTTTCGAGACATCGACAGTCGAAGAAAAAAACGGCACTTCAAATTCTTCGACCAGTTTTCTCGTTTCCGCCAAGCCGTCCGCGTTGACATCGGAGATCGCGATTCCGGCGATCTTCTCCTGCGCAAATCGAACCGCAAGGGCGCGACCAATTCCGGAACCGGCACCCGTTACGACGGCAACACTTTTAGAATCTAAACTCATAAATACTTAGTCAAAATGCTGGCTCTACTTAACTGCGACCTTTGCGTTTCCGATATTCCCGTTGGCGTCGAAAACTCTCAATGTGATAGTCATCTCGCCCGCGCTCTTTCGCGGAATCGTGATCGTGTAACGTTCATTCGGACTGTCTGAAATGCCGTCGTCAGCGTAAATTGTTTGCCAGGCGCCGCCGTTCACGCTGTATTCTGCGCGATTGATGTAGCTTGACGATTCGGTTGCGTCGAAGATAACCCGGACATTTTCGCCCGTGAACTGCGGTGTTCCGACCGCCGAAACGCGTGGAGCGGAATTGTCGATCTCGACAACTTCGCTCAGTTTTTCACCGGAAAGCGCGTCGTTTAGCGGATTTGAACGCGAATCGTTCGCGACGATCTTAAAGACGTAACGTCCGTCGGCGAGTGCCGTCCCGTCAACCGCGTAAAAATTATCGGTCAATTTTTCCGCAAGCAGTTTAAACGAGCTTTCGCCGGTCTCACGATAAAAGATCGAGTATTCGAGCGTGTCTTCGTTCCGATCTTCGGCATTCCATTGTATCGACCGCGCTCCGCGCAAAAAGACCTTTCGAGGCGGAACCGCTGCATCGACAAGTCCAAAGTCGCCGGCGCTCAAACCGGAGATCTCAATGTTCGGATCAAGTTGGATCGGCGGATTCGGCAGCAATCCGACGTTTGTCGGCAATATTTCTATCGATAGAACTTCAGGCGCGATGTTTCTGCCGAGATACGAGACGTTTACTTCGGTCAACGCCGTTTCAGTACCGCCTTTCAAAACCGCCCGCCATTGTAAAAATAATGCCTTCGGGCTGGTTATTTGCGCGCCTTTTGCATTTGAATATCCGACGCTCCAATCGCTCCAGGTTTCATCCGGTTTTTCCGTGTTTCCGCTTCGTGTTTGCAGCGTAACCGCACCTTTCCCGCTCCACCAGATCCTGCCCCAACTTGCTGCTGATTTTGTATCCAAAATCGGAGATTCGTAGGTTCCTTCCGCAACCGTTTCGCCGCCGATCTGGAACAATTTTCCTTGATTGCTTGATGCGGCAAAAAGCCGCGCACCGTTCGAAAAGATCGTTGAAATTTGCCCTTCGCCGGTTTGAAGCAGGAGAGTTTCGCTTCCGTCGTTTGAGACGGAATAAATTCGCCCCTTGTCCGACGTCCCGATCAAAACCCCGTTTCCTGACTGATTTGCGTGAACAGAAAACGCCGCAATTTCATTTGAATTCCAAATTATATCGCTGCCGCCGTCCGGCAAAATTCTGTAAACGACCGATTTCGCCGCAGAAACATCGTAGCGGCTTTTTGGCGGCGGAGGCTGCGCGGGCGGGGTTTTCGAGCCGGTTTTAGCGGTAACCGTTTTCTTCGCAGGAGTTTCAGGTGCAGGCGCTGCAGTGTTTGAAATTGACTCGTTCAGCGCCAGCGCGTAAACCGAGCCGTCGCGACCGACTGCCAGTTCATGAATCTCGCGCAGCGGCGAATCGAGAAGCGCAAAAGGTTTTCCGTCCGGCGAAAACCGAAGAACGATTCCTTCAGAATCCGTTCCCGCGTAAAGATTTCCCGACCCGTCTGCGGCAAGTGAGATAATATGTGTCTCGCTCGAATCGAAAAGAAGTGAACTTTCCGGCGCCGCATTTGCAGCGCGAACTTTATAGATCTTTCCGTTCTCGCCTGTTCCGACCGCCAGACTTCCGTCGCTCAAGACCGCCAGCGACCAAATGTATTTCTCCTTCGGCTCAAAATAAACGGTCGCACCGCCGTTCGCATCAAGTCGATAAACTTTTCCGTCCGGCGAGGTTGCGGCAAAAAGCGAACCGTCTTTTGCAGCGGCAAGCGCCGAAACATTGATCTCTGCAAGATCGGAAAAAAGTTTACCGCTGCCGTTCGAATCAACACGAAAGACTCGCCCGTCGCTGCCGGTTCCGAGGAAAATATTTCCCGAACCATCGACCGCGCTCGACCAAACGAAAGCCTGATCTGTATTAAATCGCTCCGTTAATTTCGGCGCCAGCGAGATCATTCCCGTGCCGGAGATAGAAACTCCGTTTGCGTCCCCGCGCAGCACGTCTTCGCTCGTGTTTATCGTCCAAATCGTCGGCGAGCTTGCGGAAGCCGCAACAACGCACAAAAATCCTATTAAGATAAAACCTATAATTTTTTTCATTTAGTATTGTTTTGCTGAATAAAACAGAATTTCTTGGTTATCGTAGATTTCTAGACCTCTTTTTGTAAAGCGGATGTCCGTCGGCGAAATTGAAATTTCGGAAAACCGTATTTCATACGCCGCAATTAATTATTTCAGCGCCTTTCTGCGAGCTTTTTTCGGCAGCGGTTCGGCGATCGGTTTTGCTTCCAGAAACCGTAGCGCGTCCTGCAGCTGTTCGGCATCGCCGGTTATAAGCAGCGCGCTTCTTTCGCGGGTCACATAAGCCCAGAACCAGTCGGACATTACCGAAAGCTTATTTCGGAATCCGATCAGCGATATTACATGGATAAACAGCCATGCCAGCCAGGCGATAAATCCCGTCAATTTTAAGCTGCCCGCTTCGACGATGGCGCGGTTTCGTCCGATCGTTGCCATTGAACCCTTATCTCGGTATTCGAAGTTTTCCCTTGGTTCATTTTTCAGATCGCGAAGTATGTTTTTACACGTCGCTTGCGCCATTTGAAGAGCAGCAGGCGCGACGCCGGGGACGAGATCGCCGTTTTTCTGTTTTAGATGAGCCATGTCGCCGATGACGAAAATATTTTCTTTACCGGGAACGCTCAGATCGTCATTTACAAGCACACGACCGGCTTTGTCTGTTTCGGCTCCCAATTCTTTCCCAAGAAACGACGCCGCCACGCCCGTTGCCCATATAGCTACGTCGCATTCGATCCATTCATCGGAAGCCTTTACATTTCCGTCTTTAAGGTCTGTAACGAAACTATTTAGAAATACCTCGACGCCCAGATCTTCCAAATCGCGTTTCGCCCGTTCGGAAAGATCCGGCGCAAAGGAATTTAATATTCTGTCCGAACCTTCGTAAAGCATTACGCGCGATTCTTTTGTATTTATCGCCTTAAAATCTTTTGCCAAAGCCTGGCGCGCAATGCCTGCGATCGCGCCGGCGAGTTCGACACCGGTCGCGCCGCCGCCGACGACCACAAAATTTAACGGCTTGTGTTTTCCCGTTAAAATCGCCTCGCGTTCGGCTAATTCGAAGGCGAGCAAAACACGGCGGCGGATTTCCAGCGCGTCTTCGACGGTTTTCAAGCCGGGCGCGGAATCTTCCCAATCGTCGTTACCAAAATATGAATGCCGCGCGCCGGCGGCGACTATCAGATAATCAAACGGAATTTCGGATGAATCATGCAATTTCACGGTTCTATTTTCGAGATCGTATCCTTTCGCTTCGCCGAGAACGACCTCGACATTTTTCGCTTTGTAAAGAATTCTGCGGATCGGCGAAGCGATCTCGCCGGGCGACAGCACTGCGGTCGCCACCTGATAGAGAAGCGGCTGAAATGTGTGATGATTTTTTTTATCGATCAGCGTGACGGCAACGTCTTTTCCCGACAACTGTTTAGCGGCTTCTAAACCACCGAATCCGCCGCCAATGATGACCACCCTTTTTGGCATATCTTTAACTTCCGATGTACTTTGCGTAAAGACCTCGCGCGACCGAAACATCGTTGGTTCCTTTTATGATCGCGCGCGCATCCTTAAAAACGGTTATCTCATAATTATCAACATTTAGACGAACGAGATATTGGTTCAATTTCGTCCGACCGACATTTTTCAACGACGATTCGAGCTTTTCAAGATCGATCTTTGACGCATTGGGCGGCTGGATCTGTACGGCATCGCGTCCGCAAAGCGATGTAAAAAACTCGGCATTTTCCGCGTTCAGAAACTGATAATTTTCTTTTCCGCAGGTTTCGCATTCGCCATTCGGCGCGCCGAGTTTGATCGACCGCCAATCGTTGCGCCAAATATCGACCTGGACGAGCGAGCCGTGTAGATCTTCGAAGTTTCCGGTCAAAATTTTCAGCGCTTCCGTCGTTTGGATAGCAGAAATGCTTGTAATTATCGGCTGAATAACACCTGCCGTGTCGCATGTCGGAGAACTGCCTGCCGCCGGGATCTCTTCGAAAACACAACGCAAACACGGCGTTTTGCCCGGAAAGACCGTCATCGTTGTTCCGTAACCTGAAACAGCTGCGCCGTAGATCCAGGCTTTCTTGTGTTTAACTGCCGCATCGTTTATCAAATAACGGATCTGAAAATTGTCAGTGCCGTCGAGGACCAGATCAATGTCGCGGAGATAACTTTCTATATTTGAATGATTTACGTCTGCGACGATAGCCTCGGTCTCGATCTCCGAATTAATTTCCGCGATCCTTGTTTTCGCGGCAATTGCCTTCGGCAGACGTTCGCGCGCGTCTTTTTCGGAATAGAGCGTCTGACGCTGAAGGTTCGAAAACTCAACAAAATCGCGGTCGACAAGTCGTAAAAATCCGACGCCCGCGCGCGACAATATCTCTGCATGCGACGCTCCAAGCGCACCGCATCCGACGATCAAAACCTTTGAATCCAAAAGCTTTTCTTGCCCGTCTTTTCCGATTTCGGCGAAAAGTTCCTGTCTGCTGTACCGATTTTCGTTCACTTTGCTAGAGATTAACACAAAACCGGAGCGGTTGGATAAATGAAATTATTTGAACAAAAAATCGATGAATTCTTTGATCGCCAGCGAAGTGTTTGAGGTTGGGTATTTGGATCCAGTCTCGCTTTTAAAGCGGTCGACAGAAGACTTAAATTGTTCTGCCCGTAAACGTTTACGCTCCGCTTCAAGGTTCGCCATTTCTTTCTGACGCGAATATTCCATTCCGCCCTTTCGGATAAATTCGATGATCGCCGGAAGTTCATTAGCGTCAAACCACACTCCGTGTTTTTTGCACGAATCGATAATAACACCCGAAACTTTTGCAAAATTGTTGCGATTCATCAGTTCGCTGCATTCCGGACAGGGAACATATTGAACGCGTTCGTAGCTCGGATTTTTCAGGATCTCATCAAATTTTTTGAGGACCGCCGATTGATTTTCCCGATTTGCACAAATCGTTTCGAACGTTTCGATGTCCGACCAAACACCTTCGCATTTTTCGCATTCGGACAGAGAGATTTCATTAATAGTTACCGATTTGAGAGCTTTTTTGCAGCGCGGACAATTACCGATCTTTTTGTCGGAAGAGATCTCTGCGTCGATCGCTTTCGCACCGCAAAGCGGACAAAATTTGCTTCCTTCGAAAATGGTTTCGAAACACGACACACATGACATCGTTTTCAGACGCGAGCGGCAATGTTCGCATTTGACCGATTCATCAACGACTGCGGCTCCGCAGTTTGGGCAATTTAAAGCTTGTATTTTCATTAGTTTAACCGTTCGAGCGCGGCGCGGCTCATTTCCTTCATCGGCGCGTCTTTTCCCGTCCAGATTTTTTGCTGCTGCATTGCTTGAGCGATCAGCATCGCCAAACCGCCGATTTTCGGAACGTGAACTTTGTCGGCTTCGCTCATTAATTTTGTTTGAAACGGACTGTAAACCAAATCATAGACGAGTTTGACGGTTTCTATTTGTTCGGCAAAAACGATTGTTTGATCTTCAAAATCGCCTTTCGTTCCGAGCGGCGTTGTGTTCACCAAAATATCAAATTCATTGTAATTTTCGTTTTGAACTTTGAACTTTGAACTTTGAACTTTGAACTCTTCTGCTAGAGTTTCGGCTTTTTCGATATTTCGGGCGAAGATCGTAACTTCCGCATTTTCATTTTTGAGTGCGTAAATGCAGGCACGCGCCGCGCCGCCGTTGCCGAAGACGGCGACTTTCGCGTTGCTCAAATCGCCGAAAGAATTTTTCAGAGGTTCGACAAAACCTTGTGCGTCGGTGTTGTAGCCGTAGAGTTTTCCGTTTTCGATTTTTACGGTATTGACTGCGCCGATCTTTTCGGCAGTTTCGTCTATTTCGTCTAAGTATTTGATAATTGATTGTTTATGCGGAATCGTAACGGCGAAACCTTTGAAATTTAATTCGATCTCGCGCGATTTTTCCAAAACCATTCGCCGCATAAATTCGTCGAGGTTTTGGACTTGAAGCTGAATGAAAACCGAATTCAGTTTATGAAATTTAAACGCCGAGTTGTGAACATACGGCGAAATCGAATAACTCGTGTTGCCGCCGATAATTCCGTAAATATCGGTGTTTTCGTCCAAATCTTTGGCGCGGTAAACTTCGATCAAATCCTTCGCGGAAACTTGTCCGGGCGCGGTTTCTTTGCCGGAATCGAGCGCGGCGTAAGTCAAAAACGCGCCGTGCGCCAAACCCAAAATCCGCGTCCATTTTCCACTTTCGCCCATTGCGATCGGGATGATTTCTTTATTTTCGGATTTTGCGCGTTCGAGAAGTTTCCAGATTGGAATTGTGCCCGTAATCTCGTTAGTTTGAGCGGCAATTTTTATAACTTCGGCATCGGAACCGCTCAGCTTGTCGTAGATTTCGATCAAATTTTTCGGAACACCCTCAAAAAAATGGCTCGAAATAATGAACTTTTCGAAGAGGTCGGCTCCCCAAAGTTCTCGCAGTTCTTTAATCGAAATATCTTCTTCCACGTCAGCCCAATCGGTTGATTCAAAAATATGAGAATGCCGCCAAAAATCCGATCTTTCCTTAAATGTCAAACAATTCGTGCCGCCTTGTTCATGCGCCCGGAACGTAGCCAAAACCTTTTTCGTAAAACTGCTTTTTGAAAATTGTCGAAAGAAAATATCAAATTCGCTTTTGCGCAAACAATCAAAGCGAATCTCAACTACGTCCGCCAAATCTTCGGCGTATTTTATCCTTTCAAGCAGTTCGCCGGCGGTTTCGGCGCAGATCGAAACGCAGATCTTTCCTTTCTTCATCAAAATTTCGGTGCGGACGCCCGCTTTAGATAGCCGCTTCAGGCGTCTCAGGTATAAAAATAAAGCTGAGCGCGCTAAGCAACAAAACGATCACGCCGATAGCGCAGCTAACAACGATCGCGGTTTCGCCCCCGTTTGCAACTGCGATCGCGGTCAGAGCCCATGCGACTGCAAGCGGATGCGCCGGAAGTCCAAATTTAAACCGCATTAATATGCCAAAAACGACGGCGATCGCGATCAAAACTACGCCCAGAACCCGCGCGCCGTTGCCCGTCGGCATAATTCCGAGATATACGAGCGCGATCGAAAAGTTTAAGAGTGATGCTGCCGTTACCCATCCGAAATAAATGCTGAACGGTATTTTTGCAAACCAGGTTTCAGCAGATGATTTCGCGCCGGTCAGTTTTACGGAGATCAAAAACAGACTCGCAAGCAAGATAAGAATCGCCCCCAACGCGCCGACAATATAATCGTAATGCCAAAGAAAGATCCATCCACAATTTGCGGCACAACTTAAAATATAAAGCGTGCGAACCGATTTTAGATGCGGATTTTCGCGCTGAGAAGGCAAAAGCTGATAAATGCTGAAAGCGATCACGCCCAAATAGATCAAACTCCAGATCGAAAAAGCATAGCCTGCAGGCGTTAAGATCGTTTGATATTTATCGGAAATGACTTCAGGCGTTACATTATTTATCGCGCCGGTCGCGGCAAGATAATTAATAAAAATAACGCCGAGCGTGGCTATAGGTACAAGGATCTGTCTGATTTTTTCATTCATTGCGGCTCAAAAAGATGGATAACATCTAAATATCTGGACGTTCTTTTTCGGATCGAATCTCGAAAATAGATTAACGCATACTAATTCTTAAGCTTATAATGCATCTAAAAACTATTCCAGAATAGTTATCTGGAAATTAGTCGTTTCCGAACTTCGTGCATGGTCGGCGCTGATGTTTGAGCGTTTGACGTTTTCGTATGAAGAAGTCGGAAAACGTAAAAGAATGTAAATGAATCAGACATTTGATTTCGGTCGAGTCGAGCAATCCTCTATTCGATAGGCGAAATTCGATCTTTGGCATCGATATTGCGTTAACAATTCGCGAGGCGCATTTTGCTTTTCTCCTCTGTGCCAAATGCTTTTATCGGAGAAATAGTTAAAATGAACGTTTTGAAAACTTTATTGTCGGGAATATGTTTGATCATCGGTTTTTCGATCGCAGCGAATGCTCAGGAAAAAGGTGATGAAAAAATTCCCAAAACGAATCCGCCTGTGGTAATCGCCGGTTCGGAGAAAAAAGATGACGGAAAGTCGAATGACGGCGCAAAGAAGGATAACAAAAAATCAACAAAGCCCCAGAGTTTTATAACAGAGTAATTTTAGAACGATGAAAATTTACAAGAACATTTTATTGGTGTTTGGACTGGTCATAGGATTTTCTGTGACTTCAATGGCGCAGAAACCCCCAAAAGATCCGCCGCCGAAAAAAGATCCGCCGGTTGTGGTTGTTAAAGACAAAGATAAGGACAAAGATAAGCCTAAAAATGATGGTAAAGACAACAAGGGAAATAAACCGGCTTCGTTTATCGGACTGACTTCGATAATCAGATCGGGCGAATAAGTTGTATCGGAAAGACAAAAAAGATGCGGTCCCAAACGGCGACCGCATCTTTTTTTGTCAAATGCCTATTAAACTGAAGGACTTTGGGCGCTTGCTTCTCCTTCCTCAGAATATTTTATAGTTCCCAGACTGGAATCAAAATAAAAATATCGTGAACCGGTAGCCTGAATTCCTTCCGAAACCTGCGGGTTGGCTTTTAGTGAAAAGAAAGCCGGCTGCGTTCCCGACGGCTGCTGAACCGTCATCGAAAAGATATATCCGTTAACGACCGGATTTTCGCCTTTGAATTTTTCATCGAGCGATGCCGATTTGATCAATTCATCAAAATTCGGCGCAAATTTTCCCTGATGTTTTGACGCATATTGATTTTGCAATGTTCGGATGGTCGTCATCTGCTGGAGCGCCGTCGTTTCATTTCCGCTTCTGACCATTGCCTGCCACGCGGGCACGCCAACACCTATAAGAAGAGCGATGATCGCAATAACGATCATCAATTCGATCAAACTAAATCCTTTTTGAGATACCTTTCTGCGCCGTAAGTTGTTCATATCGTTTTTGTATTCCTCTGACTTTCTTCCACGACATCTCTTGCGGGAAGTTTCAAAAAGTTTAGTAGCAAGCGCAATCCGATTGCAACCTTTGACTGACATTTTGGAACTTAATTGACGTTTCGATGTCTTATATTCATATCGAGTTTGCAAATAATTGTGCAGACGACGGGTATAATTTTGTAGAATATAGGTCGGAGCAGCCGTAGTCCCAACAATGATGAGAGATTGGATATCGACAGAAACGAAAGAACCCGGCATCGTCAAAAATGCAGATTTCACATCGGTGCATAAGATCCGAAAGCTGAAATCTATGGTGGAAAATGTGATCCGCGGCAAGCCGGAAACAGTTAAGCTCGCGCTTGTTGCATTGCTTGCAAAAGGGCACCTATTGATCGAAGATGTCCCGGGAATCGGCAAAACGACGCTGGCGAAAGCATTTGCGCGCGCGCTGGAAATTTCCTTCAGCCGGGTTCAATTTACCTCCGATCTTCTGCCGTCCGACGTAATCGGCTTGTCGATCTTTAATCAGAAAAGCGGCAGTTTCGAATGGAACCCCGGTCCGATATTTTCAAACATAGTTCTTGCCGACGAAATAAATCGTGCGACGCCGAAGACGCAGTCTGCGCTGCTTGAAGCGATGTCCGAAGAACAAATTACGATCGAAGGAGTTTCGCGACCGCTGCCGATGCCGTTCATGGTCGTTGCGACTCAGAATCCTTCGGAACATCATGGGACGTATCCGCTTCCGGAATCGCAGCTGGATCGTTTTATGCTTCGTCTGCACATCGGTTATCCGGGAATAGAAGACGAGCGCAGAATACTTCGCGACCGCGAGCATGAAAACCCGCTCGATTTTGTCTGCCCGGTGATGAATGCCAATGAAATAATCGAACTTCAAAAGCTCGTCAGCGAGGTTCGCGTCGACGAAGTTTTGATCGATTATCTTTTATCGATCGTCGAACAGACACGTAAAAGCGAAGCGTTGGAGCTGGGAATCAGCCCGCGCGGAACACTTGCGCTTTTTCGTTCGGCTCAGGCGTTTGCTTTAATCGAAGAACGCGATTTCTGCATCGCCGACGATATTAAAAGACTAGTGCTGCCCTGTTTTACTCACCGAATAATAGTAAATTCGCGTCAGACGGCGAGCGGAAAACGGCGAAATTATGAAGCGGAACAGATACTAAAGGACATTCTGATAAAAACAGAAGTGCCAGTCTAATACAGTTATCAGTCAACAGTAATCGGTTAACAATGTACCGGTAACTGTTAGCTGTTGACTGATTGCTGAAAATGAACAGACTTCGCGCCTTTTTACAGCTTTTTAGTTTTAAAGACATTCGCAATGCGATCCTCGGGTTGACCGTCGTTCTGGGCGGTCTCGGGCTCGCATTTTTTACTATTTGGGCACAGAATTCCGGCGATGTGAAAATGGCGACCTATGCCGCCGGCGCGTCTCTCGTTTTTGTCTTATTGATCTTTGTTTTTGTGATCCCGCCGCTCGCTCGTTCGGCTAAGCGCGAAGCTTCGCAGATGAATCTCCCGTTCGAGTTCACGATCGGAGGCGCGCTGATCCTGGGATTGATGGTTATCGTCGGTTTTGCCGCCTGGAACACCGGAAACAATTTGCTGTTCTTAATTCTCTCGTTTCTCGCCTCTGCGCTGATCGTCAGTTTTTTCGCAGGAAATCTTTGTCTTCGAAAACTCGATGTAAAAATGCGCTTCCCGGATACCGTTTTTGCCGGTGAACCGACGCCTATACTCGTCAGTTTGATCAACCGAAAACTGGTGTTTCCCACATTTTCAGTCGTCGCTGAGGTTCGCGGCAAGGAACGCGAACAGTCCGTTCTGTATGATGAGATCCTCGCGATCGTTCCGGAAAAATGGGCAAAGCGCATCGCTTCGCCGCCGATCGTAAAACATACGCTCGATTATTTTATGCGAGTTTCCCGTCGAAGCGAGGCTGAAAATCGGGTCGAACACGTTTTTCCCGACCGCGGGCGGTTCATAATCAAAGATTTTGAACTTTCCACACGATTTCCGTTCGGTTTTTTTCGGCACCGGCGGCGGCTGTCTGCTCAAAAAGTTGAAATCGTCATTTTTCCTAAATTAATTGATTTTGACGAAGAAACGATCGATCTGCCGCTCGAGGTTGGAAAACTCGTAACGAACAAAAAAGGACTTGGGCAGGATCTGTTGGCACTTCGCGATTATCAGCCGATGGACGATCTTCGTCGGGTCGATTGGAAGGCTACCGCACGTGTCCAGCGGCTCATCGTCCGGGAATTTTCGGCGGAAGACGATACGCGCGTTACCGTTTATTTTGACCCGCGGTTTCAAGTAGAAGGCGAAGTAGAGCCGCTGAGCCTTCGCGAAAAGCTGGAAGCAGAACAAAAAGGCGACAAAAGCGCGCTGATTTCGGAAAGATTTGAGAACGGCGTAAGTATGACTGCGAGTCTTTTGGGAAATTTCACGGAGCAACAGGCGGAAATTCGTTTGATCGTCGGCGAAGAGATCGGCGAATTCGGCATTGGCAGAGAACACCTTCATGAATGCCTGAAACGACTTGCTCTCGCGCAGCCGGACTCGAAAATACGTCAATTATCTATCGAAGATCTCGAATCGATCTTCAGCGAAAAAGAGAACAGTTACACGTTTTTCATTACCGCAGAAAAAGCCGATGACCTTCCGGTCGGTTTGATACACAGCGCGAAGATCGTGAATTTTTAGTGATTGGGAAAAGGGGATTTGAAATGAAATGATTTTTAGCCTGATTTATCAGATTACCCGCGAAGCGGCATTTAGCCACGCGACTTTAGCGCGTGGTCTGGTGATTATTAAATAAATTAGGGCGTTTTAACGTCTTTTCACAAGGCTCGAAAAATGTCGGAAAGAGTATATTCGGAAATAAATTTTCACATCGTTTGGCATACGAAATCGAATTTGCCTTTGATCAAACCTGAAATGGAAACGAAACTTTACGGTTTTTGAAACACAAAATCATCGAAACGCCCGACGTTTATTTCCACGCAGTCGGCGGCATCGAAAATCACGTTCATCTGGCGATCAGCGTTCCGCCGAATTTGCTCGTGAGCGATTTCGTCGGAAAGTTGAAAGGCGGAAGTTCGTATCACATCAATCAAACGGCGAATCATAAATTGCTGCAATGGCAGCGCGGTTATGGAATCGTCAGCTTTGGGACAAAGGATTTACAATGGGTGATAAATTACGTTTTGAACCAAAAAGAACATCACAAAAAAGGCACGACTTACGAGCGTTTGGAAAGGAGCGAAGATGAAAGCTAAAGCGGAATAAAAGGACGTTAAAACGCCCTGAGAATCCGTTCCGAACCGCTGACCACGCCATAAATAGCGTGGTTAATTGCCGCGAAGCGCGGAAAGCCGCTTGAAAGCGGCTGAATCTAAGTCGTCATGAAAGGAATAATTATTTTATGAAACTTCACCCGTTGCGGTTGACGTTATAATCAAAGACAGAATTGTTACCTGCACGACGAACTGCTTTGCCGCGCTTTTTTATTTTGAAGTTAAAGGAATAAAACAATTCTCGCCTATTCGAATAATCAGCATTCGGGAATATCCTAATACGCGAGAATCAATTAAATTCTCTGTCACAATTTTCCGCCGCGCGGTGTTATACGGTTGAAAGGCAGTTTAAGTGCTGATTAATGAGCGAAAGCGTAAAAATTTTAATGGACGCAATGTCCCAAATCGGAACAGCAACGGCGGCGAAAGAACATATTGTATTTGATGAAGCGTTCACGCTTCACCACCGGACGGTTTTTCGCGTCGCGCGGTCGGTCGTCCACGATTCGGGATTGGCGGAAGATGTGACGCAGGAGGTTTTTCTCCGGCTTTACAACAACATGAGCTCGATAACGTCTGAAGAAATGCTTCGACCGTGGCTCATCCGTGTCACGATAAATGTTGCGAAAAATACGATTCGGACAAACGTCAGGGCGAACACGCGCGAGGAAAATTACGTCAAAGAAGTAGAAGAAAACGCGGTCTCGTCGGTCGAAGTCGATTATGAACAGCGTGAGCAGGTGAAGGAAATTCACCGGGCATTGGAAAAGATCAAAGAACCGCTGCGCAGCTGCCTGGTTTTGAAAAAACAGGGGCTGACGTACAAAGAGATCGCCGAAAGTCTTTCATTAAATGAATCAAGCATCGGAACCTTTGTCGCGCGGGCTAGAAAAGAATTTGTCAGGTATTATAACGGAGCAGGAAATGAATAAATGTTTTGACGAAGGAATTATCCAGTCGTTCTTAGACGGTGAACTGCCGCATGATCTGGCGGAAAATGTAACTCGTCACATTTCAATTTGCGACGACTGCGCGGTTGCGGTCGCGAACGCGGAAGAAGAGCTGGAATTTGCATATTCGGCACTCGACCGCGAGTTCGATTCATTGGTGCCGACGCAGAGACTCTGGTCAAAGATCAACGGCTCGATAGAAGAACAAGCCAGGAAACAGTCGATCTGGCATTCGTTGACCGCGTTTTTGATGAGTCCGTCAGCGATCGGTTTTGCGAGCTTAGTTATTGTTTTCGGGCTGTTTATAGGTCTGTACGGCGTTCGCAGCGGTTCCAATGTTCAGCGCGCTGCAGTCAGCAATGTTAATCAACCGGAACAATCGCGAACTCTCGTTAAAACGGCAGAGCCCGAATCGGTTTCGCTGCGTGAAAGCGCGGCAAACGAGAACGAGGTGATCGAAACACAGCCGCCGGCGGAAGAAAAGTTTACCGCGCGCCGAACTGTCTATGTTGAGCCGGAAACGGCTCGGCGACCGGTTCCGCAGCGAATAAAAAGCAAAGAAGCGGATACGGCTTATTATTCGGAAACGCTTGTTTCCGAAGACACTTATCTGAAGACGATCGCGACGCTTGAAAGTTCTGTCGGGAATCAAAAAGACGTTATGATGAATTCTTCTGCGCGTTTTTCGTTTGAAAAAGATCTTGCGGTTGCTGATGAAACGATCAAAAAACTTCGCGACGAGGTGCGCAGTAATCCGCAGAACGAAGCGGCGCGCGTTTTGCTTAAAACGTCGTATCAGAACAAGATCGATCTACTGAATTCGCTTGCGGAAAAGAGCGAGCTGATGGCAAGCCTCAATTAGATCGAAAAATAATTGGTTTAATCTATTCGTTGATGAATAAAAACAAATTCCTTCAAAATCTATTTTTAATCATTTCTTTGAGCCTGATCGCTTCAAGTTTCCCGGTTTTCGCGGGTGACCGTTCTAAAGCGCCGGAAGATTTTAATTGTGAAGCGGTTGAAAATTTTAACGGGTTTTCGGAAAAAGCTATTGCTGTCAGCGACAAGGTTAATATTTCCGTCTGCGTTCGCGAAGGTTATATCAAGATAAACGGCTGGAACCGCAATGAGATCCGCGCGTTCGTCAGCGGCGGAACTGCGGTGGGTTTCAGCGTCCTTGAGAAAAGTAAGTCCGATGATCATCCGGTTTGGGTGAAGATCCTGGGTTACGATCCTTCCGTTGCTCTAAAGAATAAAAGCGACGAATGTGTCGCCGGCAACGTAATTGAACTTGATGTTCCTTTCGGAGCGACGGTAAATATCAAGAGCGGAGAAAGTAAGACTTCGATCGATTCGGTCGCAAAAGTATCGGTTAAAAATGTCGGCGGAGATATTTTCTTAAATAATATTTCTACAGGAATTGAAGCCAGAACTTACCGCGGAAATGTCACCGTAAAAAATTCCGGCGGCTCGATGACGCTCGAAACCACGAACGGAAACATCGTTGCTTACGACGCTTCATCCGAAGCTATCGGCGATTCGTTCAATGCGAAAACAAGCAGCGGCGCGATAACACTGCAAAAAGTTCGTTATCGCGAAACCGAGGTCAATTCTAATTCCGGATCGATCAATTTTGCCGGAGAACTGCTTAAAGGCGGACAATATTATTTTGGATCGGCGAACAGTTTGATAACGCTTATTCTTCCGGAAAACTCATCCAGCAAGATCGTTGCGGTGTACGGTTATGGAAGTTTCGACTCGGAAATTCCGATGAAAGATCTTGTGCGCGAACCGAACTCAAAGCTCGGAAGTTTGTCGGCAACGCTCGGCGACGGCGATGCGCTGCTGAATTTCAAGACGGTCACAGGTAAAATTATCATTAAGAAACAGTAAACCCGAACTGTGCGCCGTTTTCTCTCGCAAACCTTTTCCACTATAATCCAACAATACGAATTCTGTACGCTTGCATATGCGAGCCTCCCTAATATTTTAGGGAAAACCTGCCGGCGTCTTTCATCGTATCGATCTTCAACCGGAAAAGGATTTTAAAAACATCGGAAAATGCCAAACATACGCGTGATCGGACACACGCTCGACGATAAATACCGCATCGAAAAGCTGCTTGGAAAAGGCGGAATGGGAACGGTGTATCTGGCGACCCATGTCGGCACGGAACGTCCCGTCGCTGTTAAAGTTATCGCGCCCGAGTTTATGAAACGCGCCGAATTTGTCGAGCGCTTCCGGCGCGAGGCTCGGGCTGCCGGTCGGCTCCGTCATCCGAATGTCGTCGATGTTACGGATTTCGGTTTTTCCGACTCTCCCGACGGCGAAGTCGCTTATCTTGTCATGGAATATCTCGACGGATGTACGCTCGGCGAGATACTTTCCGAGGAAAAGCGGCTTCCACTTTCGTGGACGGTCGATATTCTTGAACAGGTCTGTTCCGCGGTCAGCGAAGCGCATGATCAAGGAATCATCCACCGCGACCTTAAACCCGACAACATCTGGCTCGAACCCAATCAGCGCGGCGGTTACACCGTAAAAGTGCTCGACTTCGGAAT
This sequence comes from Pyrinomonadaceae bacterium, assembly GCA_026129865.1. Classification (GTDB taxonomy): domain Bacteria; phylum Acidobacteriota; class Blastocatellia; order Pyrinomonadales; family Pyrinomonadaceae; genus JAHCHG01. The sequence continues at coordinate 28,606 of JAHCHG010000015.1, read as the reverse complement.
TGCCAAACTCGAAGAATCGACAATTTCTATCAGCGAACGCGCCGGATTTGTGATCGATAACAATGCGGAAACAATGCTTATCGGCGGCGGAGAAACGATTGCCGATAGTGAAGGGTCCGGGACAGCCGTTTTTGACAGCAGCTCAACTCAAAAAGGTGACGGTGCGACGATGGCGTACTCGCCCACGGAGCTCGGCAGCGGAACGATCGCTGAAAGCATAAAGAATAATGACGGCAATGAAGCTACCAAAGAAGGATCGCTGGAAGACGATGAAACAAAGCTGATCGATACCGGAGGGGCGGGCGTCAGATCGCTTGCGCGCACGAGTTCCGAACTTTCTTCCGCCGAGTTAACGCGCGTCGGCGCCGTTCTCGGAACGCCGCTTTATATGTCGCCGGAACAGTGCCGCGGCGATAAATTGACGCCGCAGTCGGATATTTATTCACTCGGGGTGATCGCCTATCAAATGCTTTCGGGCGATACGCCGTTTTCCGGCGATTATTCGGCGGTAATGGAAGCTCATAAATCGACGGAGCCGCCGACGCTGAGCGCGAAAAAAGTACCAAAGAAAGTTAAGCAGGTAATTCACTCTGCACTCGCAAAGGAAACGGACAAACGACCGCAGACCGCGGAAGGATTTGCGAGCGAACTCCGCGCCAATAGCGAAGGTCTGGGAACGCTTTTACGCCGCGCCCTGGTCATTTACAGCGAGCATATAACGAAGTTTTTGTGGATCGCTATTCTAATCGGAATTCCGTCGGCTGTTTTGACAATGGGCGGGGTTACATTCAGATTTCTCGCGGCGATCGAAGTCGTTTCCGGACCATGGCTGCTCGGCATTACGACCGGAGTTTTTTCCTTTTTACAGTTTTTCACGCAGATATTTGCGGCGGCATTGCTTGTTGGAATGTCAACTTGGATAGTCGCGCAAGTCCTCGCGGCGCCGCTTAGACCGATCAGCATCCGCGCTTCGTTTCGCCAGGTCGGGCGAAGGTGGAAACCGCTGTTCGGAACTGTTACGCTCAGCACGCTGATATCGATCGTCGGGTTGGCATTCTGCCTGATCCCGGGCGTCTGGCTGTCGGCGAAATTTATGCTTATCGCGCCGTCGATCGTCATGGAAAACGTATCGGGTCGCGCTGCTTTCAAGCGTTCGATGGAACTCGCAAAGCGCTCATTCAGAACCGTTTTGGCGACGGCGATCCTGGTTTATGTCGTCCCATCGTTTCTGGCGATAGTAATCGCGCTTTCGCTCAACGGGATCATGAACACGTTCGATCCGCCGCCGGTTCGGAACACAACCGCGACGGAAAATTCGACAAACGGCTCGACCGCGGACGCTGAGGACGTTAACTTTCGGATAGACGGTAAAGGATTCAATTTCGAAACAAAGGATAGTAAAACAGACGAGTCGATGGCAAGAAAGCTTCGAAACTCTGTTCAACAAGGACTTTACGAACTTCTTTGGATACCGATCTCGGTCATTATCGTTTCGTTCTCATCGGTCATAACCGCGCTGCTTTATTTCAAAACCCGTCAGGCGGGCGGCGAATCGATGCTGGAACTATTGTCTCGTTTTGAAGAGGACGAATGCCCGAAAACGAACTGGCAAGCCCGCGTGCGCGAGCGCTTAATGCAGTCCGGGCGGACGTCAACCGGAAAGAAAATACTCAGTGGATAATAAACGCGGCGAACCTCGCCGGTGCGATCTTACTCAAAGTCTTTTCAATTTTTCGATGAAGAACATCTATCGTTTCACCTTAATTTTAGTGCTTGTTCTGCTCGGTTTTTCCATCGCCGCGCAGGCGCAGGATTATGAAACGGACTTTGCCGCCGGAAAAGACACGCGTCTTAATATTGAAAATTTTTACGGTCGAATTTCAATCGAAACCGATGAAAATGCCGAACGAATTTTTCTAAAGGCTGCACGAGCGGCAGAGCGCGAAGTGGTTGCCGAATTTCGCGGCTCGCGGCTCGAGATCAAGGTCGAACCTTCTTCTTCACGGGACAAACGGATCGATCTGAATTTAGTTGTTCCCGAACGTTTACGAGTTAAACTTACGACCGACAGCGGCGAGGTTCGGGTAGCTGGAAATTACGAATCTGTCGAAGTTAAAACTGCAACCGGAACGATCGCTGCCGACCTGCCGCTTACAGAACTCAAATATAATTTCGTTTGGACTTCGTCGCGACCGCGTTTTTTGAGCGATGTCGATCTTGATGAAGTTAAGGAAAAAGCTGCCGGCAAGTTCGTTGTAAGCGGAAAGATCATTGATGGTGCCGACGTTCGAAAAAGTGGGGTTCGAAAACCGGTTTCTGCGGAGTCTGACGCGGAGTCGGGAATAGAAAAAAAGGTCGAGATCGATTTTACGACTTCGCGCGGCATTATTTTATTGAATGTCGATCCGTCCTCCGTTCCGTCGGATCTCGGCGAAAAGCCGCTCACAAAAGCCGCTCAGGCGATAATCAAAAGCGGCGATTCAATTCTGATGGACGCGATTCGCCGCGCAGCGCCAAAGCATTTCAGCGATTATGCGAGTACTCTTCCGCCGTTTCGAAGCGCGCCGGTTCTGACGCCGAAAAATTCATCAAGCAGCAACGGAAATTCGTCGATAAAGAAAGTTCTCGTTCAGGTTACGGATTCCGGCAATCGTGCGATCTCGGGTTTGAAAGAAGGCGATTTTATCCTGACCGAACGCGGCGAAGAGCGCGAAATAGTTTCGGTCGAACCGGAAACGACGTCGTTCAATCTTGTGCTTCTCGTTGATGTGTCGGGAAGTGTCGATAATTACGTCAATTTCATCAGAAAAGCCGCTCGCAATTTTGTTAATACCGTTAATGAAAACGACAGGGTCGCGATAATAATTTTCAACGACGATATCGAGGTTTTGTCTAATTTTACGAAGGACAAACGGCTTCTTTCCGAAAGCCTGGACACGTTTGACGCAGGCGGCGGCACGGCTTATTACGACGCGCTCGGTTATGTTTTAGCGGAAACTTTGCGACCGCTGAAAGGCGATCGGACCGGCATTGTAGTGCTTTCCGACGGCGAAGACACACGATCGTTTTTGCCTTTTAACGCTCTGGTCGGCGCGATAGAAGAAAGCGGGGCATTGATCTATCCGCTCTATGTCCCGAATGGTTTGATCGCCGCAACGAAAAATCAGGACCCGAAAGAGACGATCGATCCGCTGCGTGCGCGATATTTCGGATTGAGTTCAAAAGCCGAATCGGAAGGCGAACGGCTGGCGAAAATCTCGGGCGGTGTTTATTACCCGATCAGGCAATTGGACGAGCTGCAAAAGGCTTACGATGATATTGTCATTCAGCTTCGAACCGCTTATTCGGTCACATATCGTTCCGATCTCCCGGTTACAAAGGGAAGTCCGTCGCCGTTTCTTAAAGTTCGCGTAAAGCGCGAAAATGCGTTTGTAAAGCTCGGTTCGGTCGTCGACGTTCCGGACGGATCTTCAGATGCAAAGCCGTCGAAAATTTTCGCTGCACCTTTGATCTTTGGCTCAGCTGCATATCGTCCGTTGACCTCACACTCGACGGAGCCTTCGCCCGATCGATTTTCTGACGACGCAAAATCGGGCTCCGCTGAGATCTCCGGCGAGGTTGAAAGAATAAACTATAAGCCGTTCCTGGCGGACGATCTTCGAACTTTCAAGCTCGAAAATTTTGACGTGAACAGTTCTCCCGGCGCATTTCTGCTAAACAACGGCAATGAGAAGATCGCCGTCAGCCGTTGGATATCGCCGAAACGAACACGGTCGTATCCATACGAACGCGTCTATGACACGATCGCATTCGCCGGCAGAAAAGTTGCGGTTATTCCGGTGGTTAAGGATGAAGGATTGGGCGGCGACCGCGATTTTCTGCAGTGGGATACGATCTCGCTTTTGAGTCTTCTGGATGTTCACGTCGTCTTAGCTTATTACGACGACGCGGTAAAAAATACAAAAAAATCTGACAAGATAACTTCGCAAAAATTGGACGAAACTTATGTTTTGTCGCGTTTGAATGAGGTTTTCAGCTTTAACGGAACGGCGCGGGAATGGAATGAACGGGAAGTGAAAAACTTAAAACCGGTGCTGGAAAAAGCAAAAATCGCGTATCGAGAAGTTTCGAAGAAAACTCAAACCTATCTACACGACGAAGACGCGCTGGACGAGTTGATAAAAATGGCGGAAACTCCCGAAAAGTTTATCGAATTTTCCCGTGGAAAATCGCAAAAAGCTCAGAACCGAGAATCGCAAACCTTTCAGCCTAAAGAAGCTTTATCGTCGGATTCTAAGCGCAGAGTTACTATCACGAACGCGCTATTCGGAAAGTATTTTTTTACGGTCGATGAAACATTGATTGACGGCGGCGTAATTTATTTGATCGAAGCAAAACATAGTCAGCGATCGAAATTTCCGAGCGAGAACGACATAAAAGATGGATTGCTGAAAGTGATGCTTTACACAAATCTGCAAAACGTCAAACTTGGCATCGAGCCGCGTGAACATAAAGTGCAGATTCGCCTGACGTCGGCGAAATTGTCCGGCACGATCCGGTCCGACGCCGATGCGGAAGCATTTGATAAATTTTGCACAGCAAATGCGATCGACCTGAAACAAAAGGCATTTCTGAAAACATTGTTCAAGGAAGCGCAGGAAAACAACTTTACGATCATCCTCGAGCACGGAGCAACTGCGAAATAAATGAAATCTTCCTTGCTAAACTCACTCTTCGATGAAGAAGAGCGCCGTCCGCTTTCTATATCGGAATTGAACGATCAGGTTAAAGCCGAGCTGGAACGGCGTTTTTCATCGGTTTGGATCGAAGGCGAGATCGTTAATTTTAAGTCTGCCGCGTCGGGACATTGGTATTTCACGCTTTCCGACGGCGATTCGCAGATTCGTGCGGCGTGTTATGTCCGCAATAACATGAGGATCAAATTTAAGCCGTTTGACGGGCTGCAGGTCCAAGTTCGAGGCAAAATCACTCTGTACGCTCCGCGCGGAGATTATCAGATTCTGGTCGAATCGCTCCAACCCGTCGGCGAAGGCGCACTTCGCGTCGCGTATGAACAAATTAAATCTAAATTGGAATCGGAAGGACTTTTTGACGCCGGGCACAAGCGCGAACTGCCGTTTTTGCCGCGCCGCGTCGGAGTTGTCTCGAGCCCGAACGGTGCTGCGTTTCACGATATCTTAAACGTCATTTCGCGCCGAACGCGTTCTGTAACGGTTACATTGATTCCGACTCGCGTTCAGGGCGAATTTGCCGGCGAGGAGATAGCTGCCGCCGTTCAACTTGCAAATCGTCATAATCGATCGGCGGACGACAACGAAAGACTCGACGTTTTGATCGTCGGTCGCGGCGGCGGTTCGGCGGAAGATCTATGGGCGTTTAACGAAGAAATAGTCGCGCGAGCGATTTTCGATTCAGAGATTCCTGTAATTTCAGCGGTCGGACACGAGATCGATTTTACGATCGCCGACCTGGTCGCCGACATGCGCGCGCCGACGCCTAGCGCCGCGGCTGAGATCGTTGCAGAATCGGAAGACAGCATTGCAGAATTTATTATCCGCTGCCAGAAATCTTTTGTCCGCTCGCTCGGCTTCAAGGTCTTTTCCCTTGGGTCGCGTCTGCAGCAGCTTGAAAATTCTCCGGGATTCGTTCAGTTTCCGCGACGCATTTCCGATCTTTATTCCGATGTCGATGAATTTCAGATCCGGATCGGTCAGGGAATTGATGAAGTACTGACACAAAAAAAGCAACGGCTCGATCTATTGCGGAATCGCATTTCACCCGTCCGCCTTGCGGCGAACATTTCGGGACAAAAAACACTGCTTGCCGTTCTTTCTGAGAAACAAACGGCGGCGATTCGAAAACGGGTGAAAAGAAAGGACGAAGAAATGCTGATCTCGACAGCTCGTTTGGAATCGCTTTCACCGCTTGCGGTATTAAGTCGCGGCTATTCGATCGCAAAGAGCAGCGGCGCTATTTTGAGAAATGCCGCCAGCGTAAAAACGGGCGATAATCTAGAGATCGTGCTGTCAAAAGGCAAGATCAAAGCGGAAGTTTTGGAAACGGAGAATTAAACCGGGCACATGGAAAGGATCAAGATCGACATCGACCAAAGTGAAGCAGCAAAACGTACGGAAACTCCCATTTTTGCTGCTCACCAAGAGCGAGCGGCGCCGGGGCGCCGGGGAAAGGTGCTAAAGATATTTGGATCGATCCTGGGAATTTTGCTCGTCGTCGCGGCGGTTTCCGCTTTTTTGGCGTGGAACTATTACAAAGACTCGCCGCAATATGCGTTAGCCGAATTAGTTCAGGCGGCGCGGACTAATGACGAACAGCGGATAGCGGAGCTGGTCGACACCGACGCGGTCGTTGAAGATTTTCTTCCGCAGATAACCGAGAAAGCCATCGAACTTTACGGTCGCGGCATGCCGGCGGAAAAGATCCGCGCGGTTTCGAAAGTAGTCGTTCCGATAATGCCGGCGGTTAAAGATCGCGCGAAAGCCGAACTTCCCGGACTGATTCGCGAGAAAACGCAGGCTTTTGACAGGATCCCGTTCTGGGCGATAGTGATCGGCGCAGGTCGCTATCTTAAGATCGAACAAACCGGCGATTCCGCAGTTATATCGAGTTTGTCACTGGAACGTCCTGTGAAATTGACCATGGAACGGACAGACGCGAAATGGCGTGTAGTCGGTGTTGAAGATGAAGCGCTGGCGCAGCGGGTTGCGGAACGCGTCGGTCAGGAAATAATAGCGATCGCCGGGAAGGATCGACCGGAAGAAATTCGCGAAGCGGGGAAAAATCTCGGCGTCGACAATGTAAAGGACCTTTTGAAACAGGCTGAAAGTATTTTCCGATAATATGAAAAGTAAAACGAATAAAACATTTGAAGCTTCGCTCGACGAACTGGAAAAGATCGTAAACCTGCTCGAAGACGGCGAACTTAGTTTAGAAGAAAGCCTCGATCTATTTGAAAAAGGAGTAAAACTTACAGGCGAATGTAAAAAGCGCCTGACTCAGGCGGAACGCAGGATCGAGATCTTGCTGAAGGACGCAGATGGCGAGCCCGGTTTAGAGGAGATCGAAGCGGACGATCTGATCGCCGGGAATCAGCCGAAAATAAAAAAGCGGGTTGTCTTCGAAGAAGAGGACGAAGATCTTTTTTAGGCAAAAAAACTGCGCGGAACCGAAACTCCGCGCAGTTTTTGATCAAAGAACCGATCTATTTGTTGTAGCGATATGCTGTAAATTGTGAATCCATTCGTGAATCCTGCCCGCCTGTGAATTTGAACATACAGTAATCATCCGAATAATCCATGAAATTTTCTATCGGATCGTTGCCGGGGAACCTACTTCCGGTGCATGTATTTCTGCCGGAAGGACAGCCGTAAGCCGGGGATTTTTCAGCCGGTGTATCAGCTACATAGTCGCCGCCGTTTGTTGCACTTCTCGCGCATCCCCCCTGAAATGTATGGTAAAGTCCCATCCAATGTCCGACCTCATGAGTTCCCGTATCTCCCAGATTATAGGGCGATGCAGAACCGCCGGGAAGCGAACTGTATAACAAAACTACGCCGTCCTTGCTCGGGTTCGAATTGTAGCTCGACGGAAAGGTTGCATATCCCAGAATTCCGCCCGAAGGATTGCAGGTGTAAATGTTCAGATCGTCTGCGGAACCCTGCCGAAGAGCCGATTTCATAGCGGTTTCGCTCGAACCGTAGCAGCCGTTGTACCAGGTCGAATTTGTTGTGCGGGTAACGGTTACAAGATTGAAGTTCCATCCCCATCCGCCGAAAGCAGAATTTAAAACACTCATCTGATCATTGATCATCTGCGTCGTAACATCGCCGTTCGAAACGCCCGTACCCTTTCGGATAACGTGGAAATAAACGTTTATCGTGCCGCCTGAAATGTTATCGCCAAAGGAATTTTGCAGTTCCTGTTTTTTTACAGCGAAATCGGCTTCCATCAGGGCGATCTTTTCGGGATCGTGATCCGTTGCACAAAATCTTTCCGATTTTGAAACGACAACATCCTTAAATTCAGGAGTTTCCTCAACTGCGCTTTTCTGCGCCTCGGTCCTAAAAATGCTTCCGCCAAACACCAGTAGTGCAGCAAAGACAAACGTCACTGCCGCGAAAATACCTAACTTTTTCATCTGTCGGTAATCTCCTTTTGCTTTTTTAAAATAGGAAAACGGGCTTTATGAACTGGGATTTAAAACCGCAAACTGAGTCATTAACATAGGCTCTATTAAATTTAATGTCAACACTTTTTTTTGAGCCCATCATTCGTCCGTTTTCACACAAAAAAAGCGGCTGTCGAAACAGCCGCTTCTTCGAAGAACAGAGCAGTTAGAATTTAATCATCACCGCCCATAAAGATCTGCAGAATGTACCAGAAAAGCAATGCTACACTGGCGAACAATCCGAGCGATGCGGCAACATGCTGATCGGTTCTGTAATGATGAAGCATATTCGATGTCTCGTATAGAATCGCAGCGCCGGCGAATCCGACCATGATGAAAGCAAAAATGCTGCCGAGTCCGAACCCGAACAAAATTCCGGATGCTATAAATCCGAGTGCGACGAAACCGCCGATCATCAAGATCGGTCCCAGGAATGAGAAATCTTTCTGTGTTAAGAACACAACCGAAGTCAGTCCGGCAAACAGTCCGAGCGTAACAATGCCCGCCTGAAATATCGTCGTCAACCCGTCGGAACTCGCCGCTGCGACAAACAAAAGCGGCAAAAATATAATGGATTCCGCAACGGTAAACAGCGTAAGCCCCATATACTGTAAAGGTTTGGACGTGCTCGAGCGCGCCCAGCTTTGAGCGATCCATGAAACTCCCATAAAGAGAGCCAAAACGATCAGCCAGCTCATTCCGCCGGTCATCGTCTGCGCGATCCAGAGCCCGGCACCCGTGGTAACAAGGTAGGAAACCAATACCCCGAAAACCAAGATCGCGAGTGCAAGATGAGCATAAGTTTTGCGGATGAACGACGCGCGTTCTGCGGGAAGGGCGTTTGCCGCGTAATTTCCAAAGGTATTTGAGTACGTTGTATCTGAATTCATCTAATTTACTCCTAGAGAAATAATTAATTTCTTAAACTTTATGATGCTGAAATTGTACTTGTTTATGCCCGTCCTTCGCAATTTCGCAATCTTTTGACCAAGTTCAGGGCAAGTAGCGAACGCAGAAAGAATTCTAACTAGTAGGCAACCTCGATCCGTTGATTTCTTTACCGTCCGCAGCCGCTCATTAATTCGGAATTTCCGGATACCAGTCTTTGTGAAGCGAGTCTTTTCCGCAGCTCAAGCACGTTGTCCAGCGCCATTGATGACCACAGCCCGGACATCTTCCGCCCGTTTCGAAAGTATTCCAAACTGCTCCGCAACCGTTCAGGAAAAATTCCGGCGGACCTGCGGGCATACAATACCAGCGGCTTTCTTTCTTCGGGTTCCAGGCGCATTTAGGGCAGCGGATCCTGCCTAAGCCCGTTTTTTCAGGTTCTTGCTTCAAGTCCTTTTCCGAATTTGCAGACTTTTGAAAAAGAATTGGTGCGCGGAATGTTTCCAACGCAAAAGTTGTACACATTTGGCTAGATCCTATTTTCGAATGACGCGAATGACCTCGCCCGGCGCGCTTTCAACCCCGTCGGAATCAACCGCTCTTACAAAGTAAAAATAAACTTCGCCGGATCTCACACCTTCATCTTTGAACTGCGTGTCCGGTAAAGGCGCGGAATTTCGCTTTTCCCACTTGTCGAGCGGGACATCGCGTTCGGCGGAACGATAGACATTGTAGCCGGCGAAATCCTTTAAAGGATTTTGGTCAAACCGATTTCCGGCGTGATCCGTAAAACTGCTTTTCGGTGTTCGCGGCGCGGATTCTTCACCGCTGTCGAAAACTTGCGTAAGTTTGTAAAAATATCTTTTGCCCGTTTCGCCCGCCGGATCGTCGAATTTTCCTTCAGCGATCGGCTGATCGGTAATTCTCGTCCATTCCTCGAACGGGAGCGATTCATCTTCCGACCGGTAAACGTGATAGCCGACAAGCCGCTTGTGCAGTTTCTCCCGAAGCTTTTGTTTTCGCTTTTTAAGCAGTTTTTTGTTCATCGCGCTCTGCGTTCTAGTCTGCCGGGGAACCGGTTCGCAACTCCGACAAAAAAGGGCGATCCGTTCCTCGAATCGCCCGTCTTTTTAATATAAATTGTTTCCGGATGCCGGCGAGTTCGCTTTTTTCGCTTTAACTGAAATTGCCGGAATGAGCTTTTGGCTTTATTCCACCGCCATTTTCTATGTTTTTCAAGCTACTTAACTATTCGCGTTATCCGCTATTATTACATCTCCGAATTTGCGTTGCCGGCATTTACCGGCTCGACTTATCCGGCGGTGTTTCGACTGAAGTTTCTTTCATATCTATCACCTCCTGACTCTCAGAGTACGACAAAGAATTCACTATGTCAAAATTTTCTGCGTCAAACAATTATCGTCATCGGCATTTTATTTATTCGGAAAAGGGTAACATTTCACATGTTACTGCATAATTGACAGTTTTTCCCATTCCGCCATATTGAATTACAACCAATACATTTTCTTTTCAAAATGAACTTGTTCTATTGAATGAGGGGTATTTAACAAACTCCCAGCCGTCATTTGAAAAATATTCCTTAATTCTCTTTTCTGAGTCGTCAAAACTTATATCAGAGTAGTAGGAATAAAATAATTGACGTGGACCGTGGGTGGACATAGATTTACTGATAATCTCAAAACTCTTCAGAAATGGAATTTTCGAGCAAACATTGTCTAGTTGTTCCAATTCGGGGTCTGTTTTGATCGCTTCTTCGGTTTCTTTTGTCCCCAAATCCCTTATTTGATCTGATCCTTGTTTAAAAACCGGCAAGTTTGTTGGATTACATCCAAGAGACAAAATTGTCATTGTCAAAAGTGAAATTTTCAAAATGAAAGAACGTTTCATTGTATCTTTAGTGTGCCGGAATTTGACGAATAGCAAACTATAAAATAATAAGCGGGGTTTCTTACAAAAAAGGGCGGTTGGAGTGTACCCGCCGTATTCTCTCTCAATTATTTCTTGTTTCCAGAAACTCAACAAATTCAAATTGTTTCAAGATCTTTTGTTTCATCCGCTACTTTAATAATTAGACGTAAAGCTTCGTTAACCGCTTCGGATGACGGGAATTTTTTTGCAACGTCGGGCGCAAGTGTTACCGTGATTTCTTTAGGTGTTTTTCGTCCGATACCACGCTTTACAACGGGTAATTTACTGAAATCATATTCGGGGCGAAGTTCATCTTCAAATTCTTTAGATTTCTTGTTCATAATTTTTGCGCTCGGTTAGCGTTGCCTTTCTCGCACTAATTAAACGGATTTTTGTTTGCCGTTCGGTAAATGCAACAACTAACAGTTTACCCTTATTCGATTCACCTAAAATTACAAATCGTTTTTCCTCAGATGAATGATCCGGATCAGCAAATATAACAAAAAGCGGATCGTTGAAAACAGTTTTAGCTTCGTCAAATGCAACTTCGTGTTTAGCAAGATTTGCTTTTGCTTTACCCTCGTTCCACTCAAATTCCATTGGCGATTGTAACATTATATAAAGCGCATTAAGTAAAGAAAAAGGCGACTCTACGCGAATCGCCGTTAATCTTTTTGATCTTGTTACAACTTTTCTTGCTAACTTGCCTTCGGAGCGGCGTTTTTGACTTCGTCGGAAACCCCGTCTTCGAATTTCTTAAAGTTTTCATTGAAAAGATTCGCAAGATGCGCGGCTTTCGCGTCGTAAGCTTCTTTATCGTCCCAGGTATTGCGCGGATTTAGAACTTCATCCGGAACATCCGGGCAGGAAACCGGAACATGAACGCCGAAGATGGCATCCATCTTCGTGTCCTGTTTGCTAAGTTCGCCGTTTAGAATTGCGCGAATCATAGCGCGTGTATGTTTGATCGACATCCGTTCGCCGACGCCGTAAGGTCCGCCCGACCAACCAGTGTTAACTAACCAGCACGTTGCGTTATGCTTGTTCATCTTTTCCGCCAGAAGTTCCGCGTAAACCGACGGATGCAAAACCATGAACGGAGCGCCGAAACATGTCGAAAATGTAGCTGTCGGTTCAGTAACTCCTTTCTCCGTTCCCGCAACCTTCGCAGTGTAGCCGGAAATAAAATGATACATCGCCTGTTCCGGAGTCAACTTCGAAACCGGCGGAAGAACGCCGAATGCGTCGGCAGTCAGCATTATGATGTTATCGGGATGTCCGGCATGACCGCTTTCGACGATGTTCGGAATGGATTCGAGCGGATACGAAGCACGCGTATTTTCCGTCCGCGAAGCGTCATCGAGATCGATCTCCAGTGTTTCGGGGTCGAAGACGACGTTCTCGAGGACAGTTCGCTTCATTGAAGTCGTGCGGTAAATATCCGGTTCGGCTTCGGGGTTCAATTTGATAACCTTTGCATAGCAGCCGCCTTCGTAATTGAAGACACCGTCGTCCGACCAGCCATGTTCGTCGTCGCCGATAAGCGCGCGCTCAGGGTCTGCGGAAAGGGTCGTTTTTCCGGTTCCGGAAAGTCCGAAAAAGATCGCGACGTCGCCTTTTTGTCCAACGTTTGCGGAACAATGCATTGACATAACACCGCGCTGCGGCATCAGGTAATTCATCAAACTGAATACTGACTTTTTCGTTTCGCCCGCGTACGACGTGCCGCCGATAAGAACCAATTTCTGACCGAAATCTACAAGGATAAACGTTTCCGACCGCGTTCCGTCCGTTTCCGGATTCGCTTTGAACGACGGAATGTTGATAACCGTGAATTCAGGCTTGAACGGTTCCGACTTTGTCTGGCGAACGAACATGTTCTGCGCAAACAGATTGTGCCAGGCGAGCTCGTTGATTATGCGGACGGGAAGCTGATATTTTTCATCGGCTCCGGCGTAGGTGTCGCGGACGTAGATTTCCTTGCCGTCGATGTGCGCCATCATTTTGTCTTTGATCGCGTTAAATTTTTCTTGCGAAAATTCCTTGTTGACCGCACCCCACCAAACTTTGTCTTCGCTAGACGGTTCTTTGACGGTAAATTTGTCGTTCGCGCTGCGACCCGTGTGTTCGCCGGTATCGACGAGAACTACTCCGTCTTTCGTAATCACGCCTTCGTTTTTCCGCTTGATCTCGTCATAAAGTTCATCGGTCGAAAGATTCCAGTAAACAACTGCCGGGGCGTTGATGCCATAATTGCTCAATTCGAAATTAGTATTTTTATGACCTTTTTCTACAACTTCCTTTTGTAAATTGGGTTCCATATTGATTCTCCAGCTTAATGCTCTAAATATTTAATTCGGGTTTAGTTAATAGTTAAGAAACGCTGATTCGTTTCCTGTTTTCATAAAGTTATCGCCCTATATTAACATAGGATCGACAAAATGAAAGGTTCTGAGATCAAAATTGAAACGGTACCTTATTAATGTTTTGTCTTACCGCAGCAAGCGGGGTTTGTTAGATAATTAAGTGGTTTTGGCATTGTTGATTTGCTATTCTAAAAGTGTAGATTTGATTGTTGCTTAAAATCCCGGAACTCTTTTTAAGAGAATTCAAGCAACTATTTATTTATAGATCATCACTTAAGAGTGCCGTTACGGTTCGTTCCGCTCTTTAGTGACATTCCCCGGATCGAGCTTTTCTACTGTCTTTTGCAAAACTCGATTGTTGATGAAAGAAGAAAAAATAAAAGTCCTTCTGGTTTCCGACGATCTTGAAGATCGCGCATTACTTGACGGCTATCTTGAAGCTATCAAAGGCGCAGATTATGAGCTGACCTCCATCTCGCGTTACCAGGATGTGATCCGGGCAATGCGCTCGCACGACTATGATATTCAGCTTGTCGATTTTCATTATGACAACGACAACGGTCTCGGGTTGATACAGCTAATTATCGAAGGCGGAAGCAGAACGCCCGCGATTCTTCTAACCGAAAAAGACGATAAAGAATTGGATATTGCAGCAATGAAGGTCGGCGTTTCCGATTATCTGGTCAAAGCCGAACTTGATTCGCTGACGCTCGAACGTGCGATCCGTTACGCGATAGAACATTCGCGGACGGAAATTGCGCTCCGCAGTTCGGAGGCGCGCTTTCGCTCGGTCATTCAGAACCTTTCGGATATCATTGCAATTCTGGATTCGGATGCGAACATCACATACATCAGTCCTTCTATCGAGCGGACCAGTAAAATGGAGATCGCGGAGATACTCGGACGGAAACTTACCGAATTTGCTCATCCGGAAGATGTCAATAAACTTGAAAATTTCATCGACGAGATCCGCCGCCGCCGAGGAAATTCCTTGCTGCTTGAATGGCGAACGGTCGGCACCGATGCCGCTTTTTATTACGTAGAAAGCGTCGGTGTAAACCTTCTCGACGACCCGCATGTTTCCGGAATCGTTATTACGACGCGAAACATCAACGAGCGAAAGATTCTCGAAGATCAGCTGACGCATCAGGCGTTTCACGATCCGCTGACCGCACTTGCAAACCGTGTCCTTTTTCGCGACCGCGTTGAACACGCCTTGATGCGCTATCAGCGTCAGCAAACACCGCTCGCAGTGCTTTTTCTCGATCTCGACAATTTTAAGAACATCAACGACAGTCTCGGGCACGCAGCGGGCGACGAACTTTTGAAATCCGTTGCCGAACGTCTGATGCAGTGCGTTCGTTACGGCGACACCGTAGCGCGGCTCGGCGGCGATGAGTTTGCCATCCTTCTTGAAGATACCGAACAGGCAAATAATGCGGTCGCGATCGCAGAACGCGTTTTAGAATGCGCGCTTGAACCGTTCAAGCTGAACGGAACGGATGTGATGATCGGCATCAGCGTCGGCATTGCATTCAGCAGTTCGAAACGCGAGACCGCGGACGAATTACTTCGTAACGCTGACGTTGCGATGTACATTGCAAAAGAGAACGGGAAAGGCTGCTACACCATTTTTGAAAATAAAATGTACGAGGCGATCCTGTCACAGATCGAACTCGAAGCCGACATGCGCCGCGCTATCGAACGCGGAGAGTTTTTTCTAAATTATCAGCCGATCGTTCGGCTCGACACTAAAAAGGTCGCCGGATTCGAAGCTCTCGTGCGCTGGAATCATCCTGTTCACGGCATGATCCTGCCGGAAAGCTTTATCCCGCTTGCGGAACAAACCGGTCTGATACTGCCTTTAGGAAGGTGGATAATTGAAGAATCTTGTCGACAGGTCAAGCTTTTGTCGCGTAAATACGGTCGAAATTTTACAATGACGATCAATATTTCCGGTAAGCAGCTGCTCGATCCCGGATTTCCGAACGATATCGCTTCGGCACTCGATGCTTTCGACACTATTCCGTCGCTTATAATTTTGGAGATCACGGAGAGCGTGATGATGCAGAACACCGAAGATATGCTGAAACGCCTGATGCTGCTGAAATCGATCGGCGTTCGTTTGGCGATCGACGATTTCGGCACCGGTTACTCTTCTCTCAGTTATCTTCAGCAGTTTCCGATCGACATTTTGAAGATCGATAAATCGTTCACAAAAGATGTCAACCGCGGACCGGAAAAATCGGCTGTTGCTCGGACGATCATAAACTTAAGCGACACGCTGCAGCTTTCGACGATCGCCGAAGGAATTGAACGAGCCGAGCAGATCCCGACCCTCGAAAGTCTCGGCTGCAAGTTCGGTCAGGGATTCTATTTCGCCCATCCATTGAGCGAAGATCAGCTTAGCAGGATCAATCAGATCGAAAATCTAAATATCGATTTTGAAAGCGACCATCTGATCTATCCGGAATTAACACTGATCTTTAACAAAACTCAGGAATTTGACGCAGTTTCGAAACCGAAGGAAAAAACGCAAACGATGATTCCGGATCGTTCAAACTGAAATTTCCGCACGCTCGAGCGATCGTTTCATTCGTCTTCGGTCGCGGCTCTGTTTCAGCGTGTGAAAAAAGACCGCAGCGATTATTACCGCACCGCCGATCACCGCCCAGATGCTCGGGCGCTCGCCGACAAAGATCAACACCCACACCGGGTTGAGCAGCGGTTCGATAAATCCGATGATGCTCGCGTCGAGACTTCGAACACCTTCGGCAATGCCTTTTGTAAATAAGATATAGGCGATTCCGATCTGGAAGACGCCGAGGAAAAAGATCGCCAGGAAATCGTTCATCGTGATCGCTGCAGGCGGATTTGCGATCAAAAATGGCAGCATCAAAAAAACAATGATCACGTTTCCGTAGAAAACGGATAACGCCGGATTAAGCTTTAAAGACTTCGGGTGCCGCAGAATTATAAAATAAAGTCCAAAAAACAATCCCGCAGCGAGTGCTGCGATATTCCCGCCGAGAACATTTCCTGCCAGGACATTTTCGGAATTTTGCGGTTCGAGAAAGAAAAAGCTCATTCCGGCAATACATAGAATTACCGTGATCAGATCGGAGATCAAAAATTTTTCTTTGAGTATGAGCGGCGCAAAAATCAAGATATAGACGGGTGCAGTATATTGCAGAAAGATCGCATTTGCGGCGGTCGTGTTTTTGGTAGCGTAAACAAAACAGCTAAGCGTTCCCGCATAAAGAAATGAACCGATCAGCGTGAATTTGTCGAGCCTAAGTCCTCTTCTGAATGTAAAAGCCGCGACAGCCAGAGCCGCAAAAAGCGATCGTCCGAGATTTACGGCGAACGCGTCGAGCGAAGTCAGCTTGATAAAGAGTCCGCCGGTGCTCCACAGCAAAACTGCGATGACGACATAAACGATCGGAGAAATAGTTTCTTTGTTTTTTGTCTGAATCATTGGTCGAATGATTCTAATACTAAATTGGAAATTTTCTTAGCGTCTCTTTAAAAAAGTTTCTTTTTGGAAACATTCTCAAAAAAATCTTGCAACCGGCAAGAGATAATTTTCTTCAAAAGCCAAAGTCTCAATTGGGCTCAACGGATTTTCCCGCACCCCCTTTTCCGGGAAAAATTTAATCAATAAAAATTAAGTAAGCAGACGGCGCTCGAACGCCGGTTGAAAAGGAGTAATTGTGTTAAAGAATTTATTGATCGGCTACGTTTTCGCAGCGTTAGGGTTATTTGGTTTCTCTGCTGCATGTGCAGCTCAAACCGCGCCGGATACAATGTTTCCGGGGATTCAAATTCGAAATTTCGGCAAAATGGATGAACGTTTTTATCGCGGCGCGCAGCCCGAACCGGGGGATTTCCAGGCGCTGAAAGGTCTTGGTATAAAAACAGTTGTCGACCTTCGGAACGATCCGACGGATTACGAAAAGGCAGCTGTCGAAGCGCTCGGGATGACCTATGTCAATATTCCGATGAGCGGTTGGCGTTCGCCGAAAGATGCTCAGCTCGAAGAATTTATGAACCTTGTCAACAATCCGGAAACGGGAGCGTTTTTCGTTCATTGCAAAGCAGGAATTCACCGCACGGGCGTTGCAGGCGCGGTCTACCGGTTTGAAAATTATGGCTGGGATTACGACACTGCGTACCGTGAAATGAAGAATTATCGATTTTCTTCGGGTTTGGTTCACGGCAGATTAAAATCTTATGTGAAAGATTATGCGGAAAAAATGGAAGACGAAAGTACAGAAACGATGAAAACGGTAAATGCGGCGGGTTCGTCATTCTAATTTGGTCGTCCAAAAGAATTAACAAAGCACGCGGAAACAAGATTTGATTCGCGTGCTTTTTCCTTAAAGAAACAACCATTCGGTCAACTCTCAGCTGTGGAATTACCGTCTTCGAAGTTTCCCGTCGCAACGGCTTTCAGCTCCGCGATCTTGCTCTTAACGGCTTCTGTAAATGTCTTCACTTCGTCGGGCGGGTAATTGGCGGCGCGGAAAGCATCGGCGATCTGCTTATCGCTCAGCTGCGAAATTAGGGAATAAAGCCACCGCACGTCCTTTACATGAATGTTTTCAAACACTTCGCGGCTCTTTCCTTTATAGGAAAGCTCAACTTCGCCGTTCTCAACCTCGCGAATGAGGATAGATTGCTGGTAATCCTCCGCGTTTCCCGTGCTTCGTCCGAGGCGATAAAAGATCGGTAAATTGTTGTTGCCAAGACTGCCGAAAGTTGCGCCGAGATCGCTGATTATGTAGTGATGTTCGAGTCCGTTGTCGCCTTTCACCGCGACAACTTTGTTTTGAAGATCGAGAACGTCCCAGTTCTTAAAAAACACCATCATAATTTTCAGACCCTGAAGTTCATTTGTGCCGACGAAAGGATTATCCATCCATTTCCACTCGTCCAAACGGTCAAATTCATCCGGTCGCGCTTCGAGCCGGACATCTTCAAACGTTCCCTTACCCGGGATAGTGATCTTTGGAACGAGATAATTTATTTCGGTTTTATAACCCAGAGCCCATAAAAGCCTAACGGCAGCGGTTTCCGGTTTGGCTTCGCGACCGAGTTTTGCGACCCAAACGCGCCCGGAACCGTCTCTAATCCGGTACTTTTTGTTATGACCGGATTTTTCTTCCTTTATAAAAGTGATCTTTGATAGATCGGGGAGCATTTCGGTTCCGCCCGGTCCGTAGAACAAATCGCGCTCAGCGATTTCGACGCTTTCCCACATTACGGGTTTTCCAGCCTTCTTTTTAGCTTTCGATTTATCCTGCGCCTGCAGCGGAATCGCGATCAAGATCAGCAGCGGCAGCACGAACGCCAATCTTTTCAATATAATCGTCTTAAACATTTTCCTATCCTCGCTTCACAAGAATTTTTTCAATTCACTAAAGAAAAAAATTAAATGGAGAGACACGAATGCGTCGATTGCAAGGTGCGTTCCGCGAAGTTCTGTACTAAAAAAGTACAAAAAAAAGAGACCAGACGTTTGAACGCCGGTCTCCCGTTAAAAGATGAAATTTTTCTGATTACTTTTTCGGCTCGTTTACCGCCCCTGCGATCGTTTCACGCAGTTTCTGGGCGGAAGTGGTTGCAGGTTCGAGCGTTACCTCGCCGACATTGTCGTAAACTTTCTTCCCGAAAACACCGTTCCACGGCGGAATGACGAGATGAACGTTGCCGTAAGCCTTTGCCTGGCAGGAAAGACGCATGAACGGTTTCGGTTCGTCGTCCTGCTTGTAGCCGAAAACCTTCATTTGTTTGCGTTCGAGACGCGAAACTTCAGATAATTTTTCCTGACCGCCCAAAATTCCGACCCAGCAGGTTCCGCACGAAGCCGAACGGCATTCGACGGGAATTACGCCCTCGATACAGCGTTCGTCCTTTTCGCGCCATTTTTGCGATTGATCGCGTGCCGAACCTGACGCGATTTCTTCATCATTGAAAACTCTAAATTTTCCGCCTTTCACCGTTTCGTCGTAAACGACTGAAAATTCCTTGTTAACGGTCTTTAAGAAACCGAGCAAGCCCTGCGAATCATCCGTTTTTCTGACCTGGACGATCTTTTCCGGAGAGTTGTTCAAAACACCCTGCGGTTTCTTGATGTTTGCCGGAGCCGATTCGAATTTCTCCCAACCGACCTGGCGCAGTGTCATCAAGCTGACCGCGGCAATTCCCAAAAGCAGCGAAACATCCTTGTTCGCCTTTCCGGAGGCAGATTTCGCAACGGCGCGAATTTCTTCGGCAAGATCGCCGTTTCCGTCTGCAAATTTCGCGGCTCGTTCCGTGATCGCCGTTTTTACTTCGTTCCAAAAACGGTGCCCGTAAAGAAAATCGTGCGAAGACGAGATTTGATCGTCCAATAAATAATCGCCCTGCATAACGAATTTTTGAATCGCCTTTTCTTTATCTTCGGCTTTATCTAAAAACTCGCGCAGCGCGAGCGGGTAAAAACGGAACCAAACCTGCGTTGCGACGCGGTCGACCTCGTGAATCTCAAAAAGCAAACGCTCAAGCGCAGAGTTCCAATCGGCTTCACTGTATTTATTTAAATATTCTTGCAATCCATTCATAAAAATCCTCGAAAAAAACGTGCTGAAATAAACTTGAAATTTAATCAAAGATCGCCGGAAAACACAACTTGACTTTCGATTTATGCTGACCGAAAATAATTCGAAATTTCTCTAAGTTATAGCGAAACCTTACGAAAGTGGAGAATCTCCCGCAATGGATTCCAGAATTGCCTTACTTAAGGATGTCTTTTCAAACGATCTTGCACGCAGATGGACGATCGAAGATCTGTCCGATGCCGTAAACATATCGCCCGAACGGCTTCGCGCCGTCTTCAAACGCGAAACCGGAATGGCGCCGCTTGCATTCTTGCGCGCACTTCGTCTGGAAAAAGCGCGGACGCTGCTCGAAGATCGTTCTTTACGAATTAAAGAGATTCGCTGCGCCGTCGGGATGCCGGACGCCAGCCATTTTACGAAAGATTTTAAGAAAAGATTCGGAGCTCCGCCGACCGAATACCGCCGAAATCATTGGGAAACGCATCACAGCGAACAAAATGATTGAAAATCGCCAACAGATGATCGTTTTCGCCAACAAAAAAGTGTTGATTTTTTGAAATTATCGTCGATAATCTCATCAGATTTAATCTCTTTTGTTTGAAGAAATTACGACTCTTCACGCCAAAATATTTTTGAAGGTCGTTGCGGGACTTTCACAATTATCGCGATCTATCTCAGTCATGAAAAACTTTTCAAAAAAGCTCGAAATTACAGCCAATGTCTCAATTATTTTGGTCGCTCTTCTTATAGGCGTCGGAGTGGCAAAGAACATTTTATTTGATGTTCCTCCACCGCCACCGTCAATAGAACGTAAACAGCCAGACGTCGGGGCAGAAATTGATCTGCCCGGTGTTCTTTGGAATGAGGATCGACCGACGATTATCCTTGCTTTAAAAAAGGGATGCCGTTTTTGCACGGAAAGCGCACCGTTCTACCGCCAGCTCCGTGAAATCTCCAACTTAAAAAATATCAGGCTGCTCGCGGTTCTTCAGGGACCTATCGAGCAAAGCTCCGAGTATCTTAAAGAATTGGATCTTGACGGAATCGAGGTGATCAAAACCAGTTTGGACGCAATTCAGGTCAGCGGCACTCCGACACTGATCGTTACGAATGGGCACGGAGAAATCACTAACGTATGGCTCGGTAAACTCACCGAAACAGAAGAACGAGAGGTATTAAAACTTCTCGATTAACCTTATGGAGAATAAGAAAATGCGAAAGATCATCTTTAAATTTGCTGCATTATTCGTTTTGGCAGGCGGAGGCTATCTTATCCACGGCGGGGTTTCGACGGAAGCCGCATTCGCTTGTTGGGAAACCGCATATAACCGGTGGATGGCATGTGATAACGGGTACAGCAATACACTGAATCAATATGCAAATCAATCAAATTATTGTTCGACCAATTCGGCAAACAATTGCTCTGCAATAGCCAATAGTTATTGTTCGCAGCAGGCAAACACATCGTGCAGCGGTAACCCCGATCCCGCTTGCTATAACAATGCTTATAACAGCTGCTATATGCCGTATTACCAATCGTGTTACACGAACGACTACAACACCTGTATTAACAACGTAAACTCCGCGTATTCAAACCGGGGAAACGCGTACGGATCTTGTTTGGGTTTTGAAGGAAACGGCGGAAATTGCATAGAGGAAATGGACGAATGCGAAATTGCCCGAGATCGAGTCTCGGCATGTAATAGTCTTTACGTCGGAATTGAGAATAGCGACGCCCTAAATACTTGCTTAAACAACAGCGGTATTTCCCAGTGTGAATAATTCTACTCTGATTAGTTTGTCGAAGCACGATTTCCTTTCGGTATGGCAAAGTACTGTCGTGCTTCGATAGCTCATCAGCTATAAACGTGAGAATGGAGAAATTAAGTATGGCTTGCGTGCTAATTAGATTCGTTGCCGTAACTTCAGTCTTGGTCAATGTTTGTCTGGGTATGGTTTCGGGTCAAATACATGATGAAGACGAACCGATTAAGATTGAGACGGTACTGCTAAACGTCCCCGTTTTTGTGGGCGACAAGGATGGTCGAAACATTGTCGGTCTCCAAAAGGAAGATTTTCGCATTTTTCAGAAGGGCGAAGAGCAGGCGATCGAGTTTTTTGCCGATGCGGAGGAACCGATCAACGTAGCAATTTTAATCGATACGAGCGGAAGCACGGCTTCGCGTCTTGGTTCAATCAAAATGGCGGCACTTGACTTTCTGGATCATCTAGGACCGAACGATAATGCTTTAATTATCGGGTTTGATTCCCGGGTATATAGTATTTTCGATCTATCTTCCGATAAAAAAGCATTGAAAACGGCTGTTCGCGGAATAAGGAATATTGAATTCACTGAAAGGGCAGGAGAGCCGCAAATAGGGCACCTATTTGACGCGGTTTACAAGGTTGTAAATCAGGATTTTGCGAACATTGCAGGCAGAAAAGCGCTTATAGTATTATCCGATGGCTTTGAAAGCGGAACGAAAGTCACTTCCGCAATGCTTCTAGACACATTGATCGAATCTGATTCCACTGTTTTTCCGATCATATTTTACACAAATCCGATTCCCGGCATTCCCCGCGACAAGAAAACGATCACGATGAACGAGCTTTTGAAGATTCCGCCGTTCGATTTTTTAAATGAGATCGCGCTTGCGACCGGCGGTCGCGTCTATGCCGCAGACGGATCGAATTTCGATACGGCGTTTAAGAATATTGCCGACGAACTAAAAAAGCAGTATGTGATCGGATTTTACCCGACCAATCCCGAAGGCGGTAAAGAGGCGCCGATCAAGATAACCGTAAATCGCCCCGGCGCGATCGCACGAGCCAAGCGCACGATCCGGCTGAAAGTTCCGGACTCGACTAACCTGAAGCAGGAGGACGAGAAACGTCCCCGAAAAGAGAATCGTAGAACCCCGTAATGTCTAGCATGCTTGTTCAAAAACGAAATGCGCTTGGTTTGCACCGCACGTCGGAATCAAATGAGTTTCTCACAGAAAAACGAAAAATATATGGAGTTTAGGATTAAACGATCGACAGCGATAATTCTGACAGTTTTATTCGCTTTTGCGCTCGCGCCGGCACAATCCGACGACGACGAACCCCTCAAGATCGAAACATTACTGCTCAACGTTCCCGTTTTTGTCAGCGACAAGGACGGACGACGGATACCCGGTCTAAAAAAAGAGGATTTTAAGATCTTTCAAAAAGGCGAAGAGCAGACGATTGAGTTCTTTGCCGATGCGGAGGACGACTTAAACGTGGTCTTGATCGTCGATGCCAGCATTAGTGTTACGAAGGTCATTTACAATATTAAGCGAACTGCCCGAACTTTTTTTGAAATTTTGAGAGAGAACGATGCGGGGATGATTCTTAGCTTTAATAGGAGCATCGACCTTGTTAGCCCTCTGACCACCAACAAAAATCTGCTCATAAAGAATCTCTCGGGGATTAACGTTGACGAAGTCGGCGGGTCGAATATGAATGACGCCGTTTTTCGTGCTATTTCCAAGGATTTGACCGGTGTGAATGGTCGAAAGGCAATCATTATTTTAACCGACGGGTTCGTAGAAGGCAGGAAAGTGTCGAATCAGCATCTAATTGAGGCGCTTGTTGAATCCGACACTGTAGTTTATCCCATAGTCTTCCAGTCAAACCCGATTCCCGGAATTCCTCGGGACAAGAAAACGATGACAATGAACGAGCTGTTGCAAATTCCGCCGTTCGATTTTTTGAATGAGATCGCGCTTGCGACCGGCGGTCGCGTCTATGCCGCAGACGGATCGAATTTCGATACGGCGTTTAAGAATATTGCCGACGAACTAAAAAAGCAGTATGTGATCGGATTTTACCCGACCAATCCCGAAGGCGGTAAAGAGGCGCCGATCAAGATAACCGTAAATCGACCCGGTGCGATCGCCCGAGCCAAGCGCGCGATCCGGCTGAAGGTTCCGGACACGAATAAAATGGAAAAACAAAGCGAGGACCGATCGAAAAAAGTTTCGGTGAAGCCTAAGTAAAATTCAGAAATGTTTTTCGTTCTCCGCACCGGATTTGGCTTAAAATATTTATTTCGTGAAAGTTGAGGCTGACTTGATCTGTTTATGCCTTGCCAAATCAGTGCTCTTTCGATATTAACGTTCACAATGCTTTCTCATGGAGGTTCCAATGACATATGAAAACATTCAAAAGATTCAGCAGGTTCTTACTTATTTTGATTGCCATCTTGTCCCCATTTCTTAATGCCTACTCTCAAAACTCGGAAAACTTTGACAAGCCGGTTAAAACCGACCTTCCTTTAGGCGATTGGACAGTCTCGTTTCACAGTTATCAGGGGGAAGATTTTCTTGATGTGCCCGCGGTCGTTAGTTCTGTAACTTCCAGAAAAGGAGCGGTCGAAAAATTTTCACTTGTTAATATTTCAAACAAACCGATCAAGGCTTTGAAGGTCCGATGGATGATTTACGAAAGCGAGGACCGGTCAAAGATCTCAGCCGAAGGACGCACCCGACAACTCCGATTTGTCAGCCCGTTTTTACCCGGGATCAAGGGAAATATCTCGTTCGCCGTTGTTTCGATGCTCGATGTTGAGAAAGCCTTAGGGAAATCCGATCTAAGTAGGAAAAATATTCTTATCGATATCGTAGTCGATTGGGTTGAATTTTCCGACGGATCCAGCTGGGACAAATCGGAAGGCAATTTTCGCGACATTAATTATGAAATTTCGTCGAAAATGACTTTTTCATTAAACTGCGCGAAGCAAAAATGTGAAGGATCGCCTTCGACAACTGTCGTAGGAGGAGTTGTTTACAGATGCGGTTCGAGTACTTTGAATGAGAACTGCACTAACTCATCGAATGCCGAATCCTGCACGAATACTTCCTGCAATTCGAGCGGAGGCGGCGGAACTGATCTTCCGACCGAGCCGGTCGAAAATTGATAAATCTAAAGATGAAACCGAAAGCGCGACCGACCGAAAATAGTGTCGGTCGCCTTTTTTCTTTTCCGTGCTTGACACATTTTGCTCAAATTCGTATAGTCTGAAGTTTCGGACTTTTACGTCTGAAACAAATTGTCTTAACAGTCAGTTTGTTTTTGAAAAGCGTAGGGCGTTTGAAATAAATTTTCGAGCGTGCCGACAATTATTGTGGCGTAAAACTGGGCGTCGCGGTTTAATTTTTTGAACCGTTCCAGCGTCTAGGGCAAACAATCCAAATTGAGCGTTTGCATACCTTTATTATATAAAGCCACGCCACAGAAAAGTTGAACAGGGAATTAGAGAAACCTACGCTATAAAGAAAGATTCCCGACGAATTTAATCTAGTTTTGATTGAACGTAGCCGCTTGCGCTAACTGCCGTTTTGAACGGTAAGAGGCAGGTTTGAGGTTACTGTCGTTTTTAATAACGGCGGCAATAAGCCGTTGGAATTCAGAGAAAATATGCCGACGATTAACCAATTAGTACGCAAAGGGCGCAAGAAATTAGTCGATAAGACCGCAAGTCCGGCGCTGCAGGGCAGCCCGCAGAAACGCGGAGTCTGCACGCGTGTTTACACGCAAACGCCGAAAAAACCTAACTCGGCTCTGCGCAAGGTCGCCCGTGTTCGTCTGACGAACCAGATCGAAGTTACTACATATATTCCGGGTATCGGACATAATTTGCAGGAACACTCGATCGTTCTTATTCGCGGCGGTCGTGTAAAGGATTTGCCGGGAGTTCGCTACCACGTTGTTCGCGGAACGCTCGACGCTTCGGGCGTTGCAAACAGAAATCAGGCGCGCTCGAAATACGGCGCGAAACGACCGAAAGGATAAAGAGTCAGTCAACAGTTATCAGGCAACAGTCAACAAAATTTCTGATAACTGATAACTGATAACTGATAACCGATAGCTGATAACTGATAACCGATAGCTGATAACTGAAAAAGATATGCCAAGAAGAAGAGTTGCTTCAAAACGAGAAATTTTACCGGATCCCATTTACAACAGCGTGATGGTCACCAAATTTATCAACGGCGTCATGCTGACGGGTAAAAAGACCATTGCCGAAAAAGTTTTTTACGGCGCGATGGAAAAGATCGCTGAAAAAACGGAAGAAGATCCGCTTAAATTGTTCAAACAGGCGATGGAAAACGTCGCTCCGGCGGTCGAAGTAAAGTCCCGCCGAATTGGCGGTGCGACCTATCAGGTTCCGATCGAAGTCAGCCGCGACCGACGCAATACGCTGGCAATTCGCTGGATCGTTACCAACGCGAGACGCCGCGGAGAAAAAACGATGACCGACCGCCTTGTCGGCGAACTGCTCGATGCAGTGAACAACCGCAGCGGTTCGACGAAAAAGAAAGAAGAAGTTCACCGCATGGCGGATGCGAACAAAGCGTTTGCGCATTACAGATTTTAGTTACGACCTTTGAACTTTGACCTTAGACCTTTGATGAGAAATTAAAATCAAAGATCAAAGTTCAAAAATCAAAGATCATAAAGTTATGGCAAAGATTAGTTTAGACAAATTTAGAAATATCGGCATTATGGCGCATATCGACGCGGGTAAAACCACGACGACGGAGCGCGTTTTGTTCTACACCGGTGTTTCGCACAAGATCGGCGAAGTTCATGAGGGAACTGCGACGATGGACTGGATGGAGCAGGAACAAGAGCGCGGAATTACTATTACTTCCGCTGCAACGACCTGTTTTTGGCGCAGAAACGATCAGGAATATCGAATTAACATTATTGATACGCCGGGACACGTTGACTTCACGATGGAAGTTGAGCGGTCGCTTCGAGTTTTGGACGGTGCTGTTGCAGTATTTGACGGCGTTGCAGGTGTTGAGCCGCAGTCGGAAACGGTTTGGCGTCAGGCTGACAAATACAAAGTTCCTAGAATTTGTTTCATCAACAAACTCGATCGTGCCGGTGCTTCGTTTGAAAGATCGTTTCAGTCAATTCTCGACCGGTTAGGCGCTAACGCGGTCGCACTGCAGGTTCCGATCGGTTCGGAAGACCAGTTCAAAGGCGTTGTAGATCTTCTTCAAATGAAGGCTCTGATCTGGAACGACGAAACGATGGGCGCTAAATACGATGTTTCCGAAATTCCGGCAGACCTCGTCGATAAAGCAAACGAAGAACGAGAAAAATTGGTTGAAGCCGTTTCGTCGATCGATGACGATCTGATGGAAAAGTATCTCGAAGGCGAAGAAATTACGGAAAGCGAACTCCGCGCAGCGCTTCGAAAAGGTACATTGGCAATGAAGATAGTTCCGGTCGTAACCGGAACAGCATTTAAGAATAAAGGCGTACAGCCGCTGCTCGACGCAGTGATCGATTATCTCCCGAGTCCGCTCGACGTTCCCGCAATTCAAGGTTTTAAACCCCGAACAGAAGAACCGGCAAGCCGCGAAGCCGATCCGAAAGCACCGTTTTCAGGTCTCGTCTTCAAATTGATGGCTGACAAGCATCTGGGGCAGCTTGCGTTCGTTCGAATTTATTCGGGCACGGTCTCTTCCGGTTCATATGTTCTGAACTCGGTTCGCGACAATAAAGAGCGCGTCGGTCGCTTGATGTTGATGCACGCTAATAAGCGCGAAGATGTTGAAAGTGCAGGCGCAGGCGAAATCGTCGCGATCGGCGGCATGAAAAATGTAACGACCGGCGAAACGATCTGCGATCTCGGCGATCCGATCATTCTCGAATCGATGGAATTCCCCGATCCGGTCGTTCGTGTTGCGGTCGAACCGAAAACACGTGCCGATCAGGACAAAATGGGTATAGCGCTCAGCAGACTTGCGCAGGAAGATCCGAGTTTCCAGGTTAATACCGATCACGAAACCGGACAGACGATCATCGCCGGAATGGGCGAACTTCATCTTGAGATCATTGTCGATCGTATGAAGCGCGAATTCAGCGTTGAAGCAAACGTCGGTAAACCGCAGGTAGCCTACCGTGAAACGATCACGCGTCCGGCTCCGGGTAAAGAGATCTTCAAGAAACAATCCGGTGGTCGCGGTCAGTTCGGACACGTCGAACTCGAGATAGAACCCGCTCCGGGCGAAGGGTTTGTCTTCGAAGACAAGATCACCGGCGGTGCGATTCCGCGCCAGTTCATCAAACCGGTTTCCGAAGGCATTCGCGATGCGATGGCGCGAGGTTATCTGGCGGGCTATGAACTCGTAGATATTAAAGCAAGTCTGGTTTTTGGTTCGTATCACGAAGTCGACTCGGACGAGCGTTCATTCCATATCGCCGGTTCACTCGCATTTCAAGATGCGGTCAAGAAAGCAAAACCCGTTTTGCTTGAGCCGATCATGAAAGTTGAAGTTGTAACGCCGGAAGAATATATGGGTGCGGTCAACGGCGACTTAAATCGACGCCGCGGGCAGATCGAAAAAATGGAACCGCGTCCGGGTAATGTTTCGGTTGTAACGGCATATGTTCCGCTTTCGGAAATGTTTGGTTATGTTACTGACCTGCGCTCATCAACGCAGGGACGCGCAACATCGACAATGCATTTTGAGCGTTATGACGAAGCTCCGCGAAACGTGGCTGAAGAAATTATCGCTAAAGTTAAAGGAGCAACCTCCTAAAATTATTTTGATCAGAGGAAAGATATGAGC
>JAHCHG010000014.1 GCA_026129865.1 Pyrinomonadaceae bacterium | reverse complement strand
CGCCGTTAGAATTAATTAAAAAAATAGCGTTTGAGATTACGAAATCTTTTCAAACAAAATTCGAATGCCGAAAGATTAGCAGAGTCTATCAATTGCAACTTTTTTTCAATCGCGGATCAAGCGTCGTAAAAAATTTTTTGCGGCACTGTTAGGTTTATGGAGAAGGATAATGAGCTTATACACAAATAAGGTCAACAGTTTAGGCAAGAAAAACACAATTAAAACGCGAAGATCCACTCGAATTGCTTTGCGTAACTCACAGTAACTACGTCGATTACAGAACATTCTCCGGCTAGGTGCCATCTTAAATTTCTGGATTGTAAAAATAACAGAACTGATGTTCTATTCGATCAATTTTCATCCTTTTTCTTCGCGACATTTTTTTCTATATCTTTCGCGATGCGGAGGGCGTGGTTGCGGGATAGGAGCGGCATGCGTTCGTCGTTGCTGAGGGTTTTGAGGAAGGGAAGAAGCTGTTCGGGGTCGGCGATCTCGTTTCGCTTTATTTGCGAAGCGAGCGAGTCCATCAATTTTGCCGATTCGAGCGGCTGGTTTTCGCGCGAAAGATTGATGTCGAAGATCCAGATATATTGATTTGAAATGCGACGGTATTCGTCGGCGAGCGCCTTTGCGTCTTCGACGGTCGTCCAGTTGAAATCCGCCGAACGTTCGCGCCCGTCACGCTTCATCGTCAGTTTGATGTTGCCGAGATGCGAATAATCTTTTTCGAATTGGTAACTTTCTTTCGAATTTAAAAAATCGAGATTTTCCCAATGTTTACGAAGTTTTTCGATCGTCCGCGGCGAAAGGTTCAGCGGATCGGCGACCTCCTCTTCGTAATATTTTTTCATAAAACGGATGGTTCCCGCACCGCTTTCGTCGTGTTCTATAACGATCTTTTCGACAATAAATTCGGGGCGCGAAAATTCATAAAAATAGACGGGTTTCGAAGTTTTTACATCGACATTTTTAACGATCTCAGCGGTTTTTGAGTTCTTTTTTCCCGGTGCGGGCTGCGTTTGAGTCTCTAAGGATTCCGGACGACCGTTTTTCTTCACCGCCGCTTCGGCTTTTGCTTCTTCAACTTTTTCGACGGTCACAGGCTTTTTCACCGTCTTGGCTTTTGTGCGGCGCTGAGCCGCTGCCGGCAAGGCGGCGAGGAAAAGGATCAAAATTAAGACATTAAAACGATTTCGAAACCACATAATCTACTCAAATCTAACGGAAACGAGTTTTGAAACGCCCGCTTCCTGCATTGTCACGCCGTAAAGCGCTTTCGCCGCTTCCATCGTCCGCTTGTTATGCGTGATGACGATAAACTGCGTTTTTTCAGACATTTCCGCGATCTTATTGACGAATCTTCCGACATTTGCGTCGTCCAGCGGCGCGTCGACTTCGTCCAGCAAACAAAAGGGCGACGGGCGATATTTAAAGATTCCCAAAACCAAAGCGATAGCCGTCATCGCTTTTTCGCCGCCGGAAAGCAGCAAGATATTCTGCAGCCGTTTGCCCGGCGGCTGGGCGACGATCTCAATTCCGGCTTCGAGAATATCTTCGGCTTCTAAAAGCGACATCTCGCCGCGCCCGCCTCCGAAAAGTTCCTGGAAAAATTCCCTGAAATTGGCGTTTATCGCCTCGAAAGCTTCCTTGAAACGCTCGCGCGAACGGCGTTTGATCTCGCGGAGAGCCTCTTCCGCCGCGGCGATGCTGTCGATTATGTCCTGGCGCTGCGACGTCAAAAACGTCAGACGTTCCTCGGCTTCGCTGAGTTCATCGACCGCCAGCATATTGATCGCGCCGAAATTTTCAAGTTTCTGCCGCAGTTCTTCGACACGGCGTTTTGCTTCTTCAAGACTGAAATCTTCGTCAACGTTTTCCTTTTCAACTAGATCGATCAGCGTTTCACTGAGCTCGTCATGACATTTTTCGTTCAAACTCTTTAGCTTTGTGATCGCTTCCGTCTGTCTGATCTCGAGTCCGGCACGTTTGTTTCGCGCTTCAGCTGCTTCCTTATTTAATACGCCAAGCTCAACTGACATCGCATCGGAACTTTCACGAGCCTTTTTGAGATGCGCGACCGCCGCCGCGAGTTCGTTTTGCTCGGCTGTTTCTTCGTCGGCGGAATTTTTGATCTTAATTTCAAGCGTTTTCAACAGTTCGCTTAGGTTTACGGATCTTTCTTCTATCTCCGCTACCTCAAGCTTTCCGCGCGCGATGCGCGATTCGAGCTCTTTCCGTTCGTTTTCAACCCGCCGCAGAGCACTTTGCGCCGATCTTCGCCGTTCGATCGATGTCGCGGCGAGCGTTCGCTTTTCGTTTAGAACGACGTTTTCCATCTCGGCAACGCCGCGCGCAGCGTTTAATTTATCCGTCGTTTTGGCAACGTTTGCTGCCGCGTCTTTTCTCGCTTCTTCAGCCTTTCCGGCGTTTACTTTTGCTTCTTTCTTTCTGGCAACGATCTCGGCGATCTCGGTTTCGATCTGTTTCGTTTCGTCGGCGACGAGTTTGATATGCCGTTCGGCGCGTTCTATTTCCTGCGCGATCGATTTTGCATGCATTTCATGCGACAGCAATTCGCGTTCGACCTTTACAATAAAGGACTGCAGATCGATCAGCTTGTCTTCCTGTTTCGCCAGCGCATCGCGCGACTTTTCCTTTGATCTTAATGCTTTTTCGATCTGTTTCTGAAGCTGCTTCGATTCAATTTCGAGTTCGCGCAGTTCGCGTTTGAAAGCGAGAAGCGACGTATTTTTCTCATTCGAATTCGCTTTTCCGCTGACAAAAAGCCTGCCGCCGATGACAAGATCGCCCGCGCGGCTGACGTAGATCCGGTCGTCCGAACCGGCTCGGTCGATATCGTCGATGACGAATGCAGCCAATTCGCGCGGAAACGCGGCGCTTAAAATTTCGAAAACGTCGCCGCTTAGATCCAGCAATTCGCCGATCGTGTTCTTTTCCGGTTTACTAATTTTTGTCCCGTTCTTTTTGCCGCCGACGAGAACCGCGTTTCTGCCGATCGAATCTTCGTCTAAAAATTTTGCGACCTTTCGCGCGTCGTTTTCCGTTTCGACCAAAACACTCTGCAGAAATCCGCCGAAAAGATTTTCGATCGCTGTTTCCAGTTCCTGCGGAACATTGAGTTTATCGGCTAAAGTTCCCAGAAATTTTACGCCGATCGTCTTTTCGGCAGCAAATAATTTCTGCACGGTCGGCGCGTAAATGGCGCGTTTTTCTTCGAGTTCCTGCAGAGTTTCAAGCCGATGTTTTGTCCGCGAAAATTTTTCATTGAGCGCGTTGTATTCACCCTCAAAAACTGCGAGCTCCGCACGCGCTTCAGTCGTCAGCGCTAAAATTTCCTGCTTTTCAATATGAAGCTGATCGAGCTTTTTGCGCTCGGAATCCAGAGTTTGATCGTGAGTTTTCGCTTCTGTCGAATGAAGTTCCAGAGTCTCCGCCGCGCGTTCGCCTTCATTTTTTAATCCGGCAAGCCGCTCACGGGTACGTTCGAGCGTATGTTCAAGCTGTCTTTCGATCTCCGTCAAGCGCTCAAAATTTGCCGTGTGGCGCAAAACTTCTGTCCGCTCGGTTTCGAGAACAGTTTCAATTTCGCGCGCTTTTTCCACCTTTTCGCGATATTTATCTTCGGCTTCGCGAAGCATTCGTTCACTTTTTCCGGCTTCGTCGCGTTCTTTTCCCTCATCTTTTTCGAGACGTTTGATCTCTTCCGCCAGCAGTTTTAGGCGCTGTTCGGTCGCTTCGATCTCGCCTTTCAAAACACTCGACCGTTCGCGTAATCCTTCGATCTGCTCGTTTTGGTAGATCTTTTCGCGAAGATTCCGGTCGCGCTCAAGCGCATTTTCCGAATGCTTTGCGCGTATTACGGAAAGCTCTTCTTCAGCCGAACGGGCGGTTGCCGTCGCGGTTCGAAATTCTTCATCCTTTTCGGAAACCTTTCGCAATATCAGCCGCTCTTCTTTGACCGCGTCGTCGAGCTGTTTTTCCAGCGATTCGACCAGATTAGAAAGATGCTTTCCTTCGGCGGCAAAAGTGCTTCGCAATAGAGCACGGAACTCTTCGCGCAAAACTTTGTAACGGCTTGTTTTAGCGGCTTGACGGCGAAGACTGTTTGCCTGTTTTTCGATCTCGGAAACGATGTCAGAAATACGGCTCAGATTTGATTTTGCCGAAACAAGACGTGTTTCAGTTGCGCGCTGTCGGGTTCTAAATTTTGAAATTCCGGCGGCTTCTTCGATCAGATTTCTGCGGTCCGAAGGTTTCGAAGATAAAATTTGTCCGATCTTTCCCTGTTCGATCAGCGCATAGTGAGCGCCTGACAGACCGGTTCCGGCGAAAAGGTCCTGAATATCGCGCAGACGGCAGCTTTTGCCGTTTAATAAATATTCACTTTCGCCCGATAAATAAAGACGTCTGCCGACAGAAACGGCGTCACCCGGCGCAAATTCGAGCGCAAAACTGCGCGGTTTCCAATGGCGTTTTGTTTTTGCTTTTGCCTGGACAGTTTGAACCGAACCGACCTGTGCCGCCTGTGCCTGTTCGACTTCTTCGGCTGTGTCAGCGTGAAAACCGTTACCGTTCAAGCCCGCATCTGCTTCAACCGATTCAGCTTCTTCTATCTCGAGCGTTTTAACATCGACGACGTTTTCATCGATCGAACTGAGCTTTTCGTCAATGTCATGAAGATCGTCATCGGCGCCCGAATAAGATTCCGATTCGTCGCGAACCAGGTGAAGAATTACCTCCGCCATTCCGTTCGGCGCTCGTTTGCTCGTGCCCTGGAAAATGACATCTTTCATGTCTTCGCCGCGGAGCGAACGAGCGCGCTGTTCGCCCAGAACCCACGATATCGAATCGCTGACGTTCGACTTTCCGCAGCCGTTCGGTCCGACGACAGCCGTAATACCGCTTCCTGTAAAAACGATCTCGGTGTAATCGGCAAAAGATTTGAAGCCGGTGATTTCCAACCGCTGGAGCTTAAACATTTTCTAGTGCTTGTCCGGAGAGAATGCTCTATATTTTGTTGTTTTCGCTCTTTGAAGTCAAATCGTAATTCGTTCCCGAGCTCAAATAAAATCGGCTTTTGAAAGGCATTTTATAAACCTTTGCAAAAGCCGAATTTCTGCCGGATGATCTTGCTCTTTTACCAGTCTGCGAACATCGAATCGCCCGGTCCGGCAGGGTCGAACTGGTCCGCACGCTCGGTATCGAGCTGAGTCAGAGTGTCGAGCATAAAGTTCGTATTGCTCGAAATGTTTATTACGACCGGAAACTCTGCTTCGGCAAGTGTAAATTCGAACGATCCGCTGTTTATTTCAATAATTTCGCGAAATGCCATAGTTCCGTTTTTGCCGTTGCATTCGCTGTCAACGATCTTGCCGTCATTGAACGAAACCGTTGCAAGACATTTGTCCGATTTGAGAACCAGCAAACCGGTCATTTTTGAATTTTCGATCACCTGTACAACATCGAAAAAACTTACGTAAGCAAGATTTCCAGCCATCGTAAGATCGGTTCGAACCTTTACGGGAGAACGGTCGCGGTTGTCGGCAAATTCCGGTCGTCGCGCGCGGCGTATCGCCTCCAAACCGGACGCGACCGAAGTCCGCGGATCCAAAAGTTTCGCTTCCTGCAGACGGTCGTATGCGAGATCAAAATCTTCACGACCGATATAAAGGCTGACAAGTGCAAGACATTGCGCCGCTGCGCCCATCGATTCGCGCTGCGAAATGCAGATCTCGCGGAGCTTTTCGCGCAGTGCTATCGACCGCGGACTCCGTTCGATCGAATCGTTCAGCAAACGAAAAGCTTTGTCCGGAGATTTGTATTTCACGAACAGGTCGGCGTCCAGAAGGATCGATTCTATCGAAACTTCTGTAAACGGCACATTAACTTCATCGAGAACATTGGTCATAATTGGGAAGGGAACAAAATTGTTCAACAATTATAAACTAACACAATCATTCCTCATTCGTCATCAAATTTTTCACTAAAAACAGTACGAGCCGGAAAATCTTTTCATCTTTCCGGCTCGTTATAGTTGATACCCGACCGATCTTTAGAAATCGAATCGAATTCCAAGCCTGATCTGACGCTGTCGGTAAGTTCGCGTCGGAATCAGGAAGTTCTGGAAATTCGCCAACTGCGTCGCCGTCGGATTGCTGCTAAGCGCCGTGAAGTCGATAAATTCGGAACCGAAGCTGAATACGGCTGCGTTCAAAATATTGTCGAATTGAACGGTCGGGCGCAGACGGAAACGTTCCTTAAACTTCCATTCACGCGTCAAACTCAGATCGAACGTGTAAAAACTCGGACCGGTCCCCGCGTTTCGCGGAAGATTTCCGCTTTTTGAACCGATCGGCGGAAGCGAGAACTGCGCCGCCAATGCGGTCGGGAACGGCGAACCGGGAGCACGCCATTTAATGTCTTTGACGTTTCCGCTGAAAAGCGGGCGATCCGTGCTTGTGTCGTTCAAATTTCGGTCCGTTCCGTAGCCGAGATTGAAAGGAGCCGAACTTCCAAAACGAAAAACAGGCGAAAGACGAACTTTTCCAAGCCACCACGGTGTGTCAAATGTTCCCGAGATGGCAATGCGGTGTCGGCGGTCCTGCAGACTTCGCGCCCATTCGCGGCTGAAATCGCCATTGATCTCGGCATTGGTCGTATTGTTCAATCCGTCATCCTTCGTGCTGGATAACGTGTAAACACCGCGGAACGACGAACGAAAACCTGCGCCAAGATTACGAAAACGGCTGCGGATCTCTAATACAAGACCTTTGTAATACGAATTTCCGATCGATGATACAACCTCTTTTTCCTCGGCTGTCGGATCCGGTCTGAATCGCGAGATCGCCGCCAGAGCAATTCCTAGAGGCGTTCCGGTCGAATTCGTGGTTGAGCCGGAAACTGCCGTGCTCGGGAATGTTGTGGTCGAATTTACGGTATTCAAATTTACGCGGCAGGTAACCGTCGATGTCGTAGAACAGGATCCGCCGGTCGAGCTCATCGTACCGCTCGGATCGTTCGTCGGTCCGAGGTAAAATTCATAGGTTCTGATAGTTCCGTTCGAATTGGTGAACAAATACGGGTTATTTACCAGATATTCTGTCCAGTCATTGAAGCCCGCCGGCAAAACCGGAAGATTCGGATTCCATTCGCGCCACAGGTGCGCCGTTTTGTTCGATGTTAGGTTTGCTTCGAAAACCCAGCCTTTGAAGATCTCTCTTTCAAAGCCAACATTAAATTGATAGCTTTCCGGGATCTTCAATTTCGGATCGACCGAACGTATCAAACTGCTTCTGACAAACCCGAGAGTGTCCGGCAATCCCAGTCCGCGAAGCATAGATTTAATCTGATCGGCGCTTTCATAACGGTTCGGAAACTGCTGAGAAATGGAGCCAAGAACGGCGATCCGCCGCGTGTCGCTGCCCGAAGTTCCGATCGCGTTTGTGTCGTATTGGAAAAGATTTCCCGAATTGTTCTGGATGTAATCGCCAACCGTGCGAAGCAAAGTTCGATTGTAGAAAATGCCGGCGCCGAAGCGAATGACGCCTTTTCCGCTTTTCCACGGAGAATAAGCAACGCCGACGCGCGGACCGAAGTTGTTCTTGTCCGAAACCGCGGTTTCATTCTCAAAACGAACTCCGTAACTGATCGTCAAATTAGGCGTGGCGCGAAACATATCGTTTCCGTAAATGCCGAAATATGTGTTGGTTACGTCGCGCGCTGTGCCGAAATTCTGGCGGAAACGCGTTACGTTATTTTGCTCATAGTTCAGAACGTTCGAAAAATTGAAAGTTCCGGTAGCGTCGCCGAGCGAAAGATCTTTGGAATCGACCCGCTGCACGTCAAACCCGAATTTCATTGTATGACCGCCGGCGACAATTGCAACGGATTCCAGAAACTGCCAGCGTGTCTCTTTTCTGTTGCTCGAAAAGTTTTGCAGCGAACTCGAAGTCGAATTTCCCGCAATCAGTGTTTGTACGCCGTTGGTTATCGGGTTTCGGTATCCGATCAAAACAACCGGATCGAAAGGGTTATCGGTCTGATAATTTGGTTCAAATTTCGACCACTGCATTTTGAACTGGTTGACTATCTTGGAGTTAAAGATATGGTTGTCGGTAAAATTTATCGCGTCCGTATTGCTGCTTTTTGCCTGAAGTGCGTCTTCGATTCGGGTCGTCGAAGAACCTGTCGTTCGGCGGTTTTTTCGCCGACCGATCTGAAGTCCGACCGTTAGATCGTTGTTTTTCAGAAGATTGTGATCGAAACGCGCCGTAAATGCGTGGTTGAAATTCGGCGTTGCCAGTGAAACTTGATACGGAGCGATCAATCCCGCGGTTGGCGGATTAGTGGTGCATGCCGCCGGCGAACTGTTATCGCAGCCCTGCTGACCGCCTGTCGATTGAGGCAAAGTAAAGCGGGGATTACTCCCAACCGGCACATAAGTATCGATAAATGTTGTGTCCTGCAGATTTGTGTATTCGTAAGCGACCGAAAAGAATGTCTTGTTTTTGACGATCGGA
This sequence comes from Pyrinomonadaceae bacterium, assembly GCA_026129865.1. Classification (GTDB taxonomy): domain Bacteria; phylum Acidobacteriota; class Blastocatellia; order Pyrinomonadales; family Pyrinomonadaceae; genus JAHCHG01. Next base: position 89,681 of record JAHCHG010000014.1, on the reverse strand, counting down.
CCGCCGAGAGTAAATCCGGGATTATATTCGGTCAACGGCAGCCGTGCGATTCCGCGGCTGTTGTTGTACCAGCTGTTGGAGTTCAGATTGTCGTCGCGGAAAAACATAAACGCTCGCCCGCGCCAGCGATTCGTTCCGCCGCGAACGCCAAGATTCACTCGACCGCCGGAAGCACGTCCGTATTCAGCTGAAAACTGGTTCGTAATAACCTGAACTTCCGAGATCGCCTCAAGCGACGGTTGGAAACGGTCGCCTGCCGAACGGTCGTCGTTGTTATCGAAACCGTCTATCGTAATGTTATTCGAATATGACGCGCCGCCGGAAAGTGAAAAAATTCCCTGTTCTGCCGGAGGTACGCGCGGGTTCGAGTTCCGGTCTTCGGCAAGATCGCGAACGGAAAGCGCCTCTTCGGCAGTTCCGCCGAGTGTCAATACAAGATCGAGAGCGTTTCGTGAATTGTTCGGAAGTTCCTCGATCTCGGTTTCCGTGATCGTTCCGCCGACAATGGTGCGCGTCGTATCGATAACCTCGGCAGTTTGGTCGGTGACAACAACCGGATCGACCACGACATCAGCCGGATTTAGCGTTACATCGAGCTGAACGTTTTGACCGCGGACGGTCTTCAGGTCAACGACTTCTTTTGTCCCGAAACCCGACGATGAAACATTTACTTTATAGGTGCCCGCGGGAAGTTCGATAATACGAAATCGACCGTCTTCGTTCGTGATCACGGTTCGTGTCGTTCCGGTTTCGACAAGTGTCGCGGTTACAGTTGCGCCGACGATCGCTAAACCATTTGAATCGACAACTTTACCGCTGATGGTAACATTGTCCAGATCCTGCGCCGGAACTTGTGACGAGAGAAGAAACAGCAAACTTAGAACCATTATTGGAAGCGCATTTCTTCCAAACAAAATTTTCATTACTTAACTCCTGAATTTTTTCTAAATGAGTTTTTGGAACGGATTATTTTGAATCAAAAGAGAGGTATTGTAAAGACAAAATGAGGCGAGTTTAGCGATTATTTAATCGGGAAATTGGGCGCCGATCTTGCACCGGCTGAAAGGCAATGGATTTCAGAGAATTATTGCGCGTTGCGCGGCGAATCTTCCGTTCGAAATTTAAAGCTGAACTGTGTGACCGATCGCCGCGAGACTGGAATTAGTGCTTCGGAATCAGATAAAATTTCACTCTTTCCACCGATCTCATCAGCATGTTCACGCAAGTACTCGAAGAATCGTTCAAATTCGCGCTGCATTGCATCCATTTTTTCGCGCATATTGAGAATGATCTCAACGCCGGCAAGATTAACACCGAGATCGCGTGTCAGCGATAAAATTACCTCTAAACGTTCAAGATCAGAATCTTCATACAAGCGCGTATTTCCCTCCGACCGCGAGGGTTTCAGCAAACCCTCGCGTTCGTAAAGCCGAAGTGTCTGCGGATGGATGCCGAAAAGCTCGGCAACCGCGCTGATCGTATATGTTTTGACCTTTTTCTTCATAACAAAGTTAGTCTTGCGAGTCTATCGAGTCTGGCGAGTCTGGCGAGTCGAGAGTCTATCGAGTCTTGCGAGTCTAGCGAGTCGGTTCACTCTTTCTACTTTTTTCGGTTTTGGAGTCGCTGACGAAACATCTTAAATCTCACGGTTACGCTAATTTATTCTCGAAAGACCAGCATCAATTACTTAATATATCTTCCGACTCTCTAGACTATAGACTCGCTAGACTAAATCACTCCAATCCCATGACTTTTCGCGGATTCTCCGGATTCGCTTTATCAAATTGGCGAAGGATCTCTTTCGATTCTTCCGAGAGAATTCTCGGAAGTGTGATCTGAACTTCGACAAATTGATCTCCCCGCAAGTTCGGGTTTCTCAAACTCGGAAATCCGCGACCGCTTAAACGAAACTTCTGTCCCGACTTCGTTCCAGCCGGAATTTTCAGCTGCGCTTTTCCTTCAACCGTCGGAACTTCGATCTTCGCTCCGAGCGCCGCTTCCGGGACAGTGATCGGAACCGTCACGTAAATATTATCGCCTTTTCGGCTGAAATATTTATGTTTACCGACGTTTGTAATAATAAAAAGATCACCGGGCGGCGCGCCCAATCGCCCGCCTTCGCCTTTCTTGGGAATTCGCACGCGCGAGCCGGTGTCCACTCCCGCGGGAATTCTGATCTTGACCTGCTCGGTTTTCGGCGTTACGCCCTTTCCCTGACAAAGCGAACACGGCTGACGCCTTTTTCCGGTTCCGCTGCAATCGGGACATGTCTGCGAAAACTGCAGTCGTCCGCCGGTTCGCTGAACCTGACCCGTTCCCTTGCAGGTTGAACAAACAACCACCGGACCGCCCGTGTCGCCCGCGCCCTGACAGCGCGAACATTGTTCCGACCGATTTACGGTAATGTTTGTCGTTAAACCTGTTACCGACTCTTCAAAACTCAGCGCGAGCGGCATTTCGATATCTTTACCGCGTTTTGGCTGCGCTCTCGGCGGCTCGGGTTCGCGCTTTGTTCCGCCGCCGCTGAAAAGATCCGAAAAAATATCGCGAAAGCTCGATGAACCGCCGCCCGCTTGCTCGGTGTCCCATTGGAAGCCTGAAAAATCAAAGCCTCCGGCACCGCCGCCCGGCGCGCCTGCACCGGCACCGTAGGGCGAATTGACATCGAGATTGTCGGCGTAATATCCAAACCGATCGAAAACCTTCCGTTTCTTTTCGTCGGATAAAACGTCGTAAGCTTCCTGAATTTCTTTGAATTTCTCTTCCGCGGTCTTGTCATTCGGATTTACGTCCGGATGAAATTTGCGCGCAAGTTTTCGATAAGCCTTCTTGATCTCGTCGGCTTTCGCGTCCTTTTTCAGGTCTAATATTTTGTAATAATCTTTCTTTGCCATTTAGATCAGCGAGCAGTTTACGATTGGCAAGTTGCGATCTTTCGATCGCAACTCAAATTCCTTTATTAAAATAAGGTGCGAAGGCGGCGGGCAGAGATCAGCCCGCCGCTGTCCGCCCGCTGCTATTTACTTTCTTCGTCCTCTACGTCGACATATTCGGCGTCGATCACATCTTCGCTGCTTTCGCCCGAAGACGCTGCCGAATCGCCTCCGGCGCTTGCAGATGAAGCTTGCCCGGCTGCTTCGCCTTCCGGCGACTGCGCCTGCTGGCTGTAAAGAACCTCTGCAAGTTTGTGCGACGCCGTTTGAAGAGTTTCAAAGGCGGTGTCCATTGCACTTGCATCGCTGCCGCCGAGAGCTGTTTTCGCGTCTGCGATCGCAGATTCGATCTCTGTCGCCGCGCCGGAATCCAGTTTTTCCTTGTTTTCGTTGAACGATTTTTCAACGTTGTAAACAAGACCGTCCAGACGGTTGCGAGCTTCGATCTCGGCTTTCTTTTTCTCGTCTTCGCCCGCATGCGATTCGGCTTCCTTCATCATCTTGTCGATCTCTTCTTTCGACAGACCTGACGAAGCGGTGATCGTGATCTTCTGTTCGCGACCCGTGCCGACATCTTTCGCCGAAACGTTTACGATTCCGTTCGCGTCGATGTCAAAGGTAACTTCGACCTGCGGAACTCCGCGCGGTGCCGGCGGAATGCCGACCAGATGAAACTTACCGAGCGTTTTGTTGTCGGACGCCATCGGGCGTTCGCCCTGAAGAACGTGAACTTCGACCGAAGTTTGATTATCCGATGCGGTCGAAAATATCTCGGATTTACGCGTCGGAATAGTTGTATTCCGCGAGATCATCTGAGTCATGACGCCGCCGAGGGTTTCGATCCCGAGCGAAAGCGGTGTAACGTCCAGAAGTAGAATATCCGTCTTCTCTCCGCCTAAAACCGCCGCCTGAACTGCCGCGCCGAGCGCAACTACTTCATCAGGATTCACCGTTTTGTTCGGGTCTTTGCCAAAAAATCCTTTGACCATTTCCTGAACTTTCGGGATGCGCGTCGAACCGCCGACGAGTACTACTTCATCGATGTCCTTTGCTTCCAATCCAGCGTCTTTGATCGCCTTTTCAACGGGCGGCATCAGACGTTTCAGGATCGGGTCGACCAGGTTTTCAAATTTGGAACGCGTCAATTTCATCACGAGATGCTTCGGTCCCGAAGCGTCCGCCGTGATGAACGGAAGATTTATCTCCGTTTCCATCGCGCTCGAAAGTTCGATCTTGGCTTTTTCCGCAGACTCCTTCAGACGCTGAAGCGCCATTTTGTCGGACGTCAGATCAATTCCCTGATCCTTCTTAAATTCGTCAATGATCCATTCGATCAAAGCCTCGTCAACGTCGTCGCCGCCGAGATGCGTGTCGCCGTTGGTCGATTTAACTTCGACAACGCCTTCGCCGACTTCCAAAACGGAAATATCAAATGTACCGCCGCCAAAGTCGAAAACTGCGATCGTTTCGTCTTTTTTCTTGTCCAATCCGTAAGCGAGCGCAGCCGCCGTCGGTTCGTTGACAATACGCGCAACTTCCAAGCCTGCGATCTTTCCGGCGTCCTTCGTCGCCTGCCGCTGAGCGTCGTTAAAATACGCCGGCACCGTGATGACCGCTTTTTCAACTTTCGCTCCGAGATAATCTTCAGCCGACTGCTTCAATTTTTGAAGTACCATCGCCGCGATCTCAGGCGGGCTGTATTGTTTACCGTCGGCACTGATGCGAACGTCGCCGTTCGATGCCTTTTCAACTTTATACGGCACCTGCTTGATCTCGTCCTGAACTTCGTCAAATTTGCGCCCCATAAAACGCTTGATCGAATAAAGCGTATTTTCCGGGTTCGTTACAGCCTGGCGTTTTGCAACCTGACCGACAAGCCGGTTTCCATCTTTTGAAAACGCGACGACGGACGGCGTTGTTCTTCCGCCTTCTGAATTTGTTATGACGACCGGCTCGCCGCCCTCCATGACGGCGACGACCGAATTCGTCGTTCCTAGGTCAATTCCGATTATTTTACTCATTTCCTAAATTCTCCAATAAAATTATTCCGCTGCTGCAATATCTTTAACAATATCTAACTTGAGCCGTGAACGATGATAATACTTGAGTGTGTTATTGTCAAGTTTATCTACGGCAAATTTTTCCGACCGCACGTTTTCTCTGTTCCGACGGGTGAAAAAGTTGATTTAACTTGTTCTTTAGGAATGCTTTAACCTTTAAGTTCCGCGGGCGGGTCGTCTTCTTTCATCAACTTTGCGACAAAGAAAATGTAGTGAAATCCAGACAAGATTGCGAGTAATACAACGATAAAATACAACGTCGGGAGATAAAAACTGTAACCGAAAACCGCCGCGATCAAGATGAGCGTTACGGCTAGAACCTGTACGGTCGTGCTCAGTTTGCCAAGCCAGGAAGGTTTAAATCCACGAAAATTCGTCATTAAAGCGATCGCGCCGGCGACGGTTATGATCAGAACGTCGCGACCGATTACGGCTGCTGTAACCCAGAAAGGAACCGGAAGATGTTTCACTCCGGTTATGATATTCGGCAAAGTTAATATGACGAACGCGGTCGTCATCAGCAGTTTATCGGCGATCGGATCGATTATCGTTCCAAGCTCCGATTCCTGTTGAAATCTTCGTGCGACAAAACCATCGATGCCATCCGAAGCACCGGCGACGAAAAAAACTATTAGCGCCCAGGTCGTCTCTTCATAAAAAAGCAGACTGGCAAAAACGGGTATCAGCGCCATTCTGAGGAATGTGAGCAGGTTTGGAATTGTTAAGATACTCGAAGCCATAGCAAAATGGGGATTATACGCGAGAGCCGGAAGATTTTAAAAAAGCCGCAAGCGCATTAATTTTCACCAATTTCCGAACATCTTAAAGTAAGGAGGCTGATCTCAGGCGGACATTGGTACCGGATCGGCAAAACGACAGTTCCGATACCGCGCGTTACATAAATCTGAGTCTCCTTTCGTTTGTGAAGACCGTTCTTCAGTTTTCTCCGCGGAAGAATCCGCTTTTCATCATCGCGAATCTTAATTTGTCCGCCATGCGTGTGACCGCTCAGCATCAGGTCAACGCTGGCACGAGCCGCCCGTCTGACGATAACCGGATTATGTGCGAGTAAAAGCTTCATTTCATCGGGGAAAGACCCGCGCAACGCAGCGCGAACGTCGGTCTTTCCGACCATATAATCGTCAACACCGCCGATCCAGAACGAAGCGTCGCCAGCATCGAGCCGTAATCCTTCATTTACCAAAACCTTAATATTCGCGGATTCTAACGAATCGATCACATTTTCAGGATCGGTCCAATGATCGTGGTTACCCAAACACGCATAAAGCCCGAATTTCGACTTCAATGTTCCCATGACTTCTGCCATCGGTTCAATATATTCGCGTTCGTGCGAAACGAAATCGCCGGTCAGCGCGCATATATCTGCCTTGAGTTCGTTTGAGATGGCTACAGCCTTTTTAATATGCTCCAGATCTGTAAACGGACTGTGATGTATATCTGAAAGATGAAGGATCTTAAATCCGTCCAAATTTTTCGGAAGCCGGGAAAGACGTATATCAACCGTTTCGATCTGCAGATCGTTCGCTTCGTTTAACGCGCTGCGGGCAACCTTGGACAAATTTCCGGCAATCTCCCGAAAAGGCGTCTCGGATCCGACGGCTTTGGAAAGCCGTTTAGCCAATTTTGCGCGATTAGTTGCTGGAATCTTCATAAAATGTCGGTCGATTTTGCGCCGGGAACGTCGAGTATATGTCGGCTTCCGCGCGTAAGTCTAGAAAAATCGAAGTCTCAGGTTCGATAATCAGACGTTTGAACGTTTTACCAAGGTGTGAAAAAATCATTGGCATTGAGATGCGCTAAATGTATAAACTGTTCGCAATTAAATGATTTACGACGCTATATAGGTAAAATCGGCGAACCTACGGCTGATAAGTTCTTAAGATGAAAATTTTTCACGGAACGGAAAACGCGAATATTCTGCGGTCGACGGTGCTGACACTCGGGGTGTTCGACGGATTGCATCTCGGTCACCAGCGTATTATGAAGACGGTTGTCGACCGTGCAGCGGCAATCGGCGCTGTCCCGACGGCGATCACTTTCGATCCGCATCCGCGGTCTGTACTTTATCCCGAAAAAGCGCCGCCGCTTTTGCAGACACTCGATCAGCGGCTCGCCGCCTTCGAATTTCTCGGCATAAAGCAAGCGATAGTCATACGTTTTACAAAGGAATTTGCCGGACAGGAAGCCGAAGACTTTTTACGCGAGACCGTTTCGTCGAGGCTGCAGGCAAAGGAAGTTTACCTCGGGAAAGGATTTGAGTTTGGGAAAAACCGGGGTGGAAACATCGAACTTCTCAAAAGTATGGGTTCGATTCTCGGTTTCGAGGCGGAAGAAGTTCCTGAAGTGCGCTTGCGAGGTCGGCGGATAAGTTCCAGCAGAGTTAGGGAAACGTTGAAATCTGGAAGAGTCAATCTTGCAAGACGAATGCTTGGAAGACCGTACGGTGTCGAAGGACAGATCGAACACGGTTCGGCTCGCGGACATGAGATCGGCTTTCCAACCGCAAATCTAAAGCCGCAAAATCGGGTTTTGCCGAAATTGGGAGTTTATGTGACGTCGACCTTGATAAACAACGTGTGGCGGCGGAGCATCACGAATATCGGCGTTCGTCCGACGTTTGAAAAAGATGTCGAACCCTCGATTGAAACTTATGTGTTCAATTTTGAAGGAAATCTGTACGGCGACGTGCTGCGTGTTCGATTTCTCCACCGGATCAGGGATGAACGGAAATTTAGCGGAATCGATGAACTCAAGACGCAGATCCGGAAAGACATCGCGCGCGCTCACCGATACTTCGAACGGTCAAATGATTGTCTGGATATCGTTTGATGCCGAATTTATTAATAATCAGATCTTGCTAGAAAAGGAAGAAACCCGCCAGCTAAATATTCTTTTAGCGGATCGCGGATCAGTCTGAAAGATTCGAGCCGTTCGATGTCCGATCTTTACAACGCAGTCGGATCGTAAAAAGCTCTATGGAACAGATCCGTTTTCGCAGGAAAAAAGCGCGATTTGCTTGAGAATTGCTTCCGACCGTTAAAACGAAATTGATTTCACTGTTCCCAAACATTTCGACGATTTTTGCGCGATATTTCGAAATGTCGGTTACGACCTCACGCAGAACCTGAACAGCCCCGGGACGAACGAGGGAATAGTGGTGGATACTTTGAGTGTCAGGTTTGTTTCCCGGATATCGTTAGAAGTCCTTTCGTTATTTGAGAGCTTGAAAAATTCGCAGTTTATGAGATAAGTACTGATTTTTTGTACGGCACCCTAAACCTCGCTTGCCGAGAAACCGGGCGTTTGTGAATCTCGAAATAATTTTTGCTTTAACCAGAGCGAGACGCTGACAAGACCTATCATAACCGGAACTTCAACAAGCGGACCGATAACCGCGGCAAAGGCAACGCCCGAATTGATTCCGAAAACCGCGACGGCGACTGCTATTGCCAGCTCAAAATTATTGCTTGCCGCCGTAAATGAAAGCGTTGCAGTCTTTGAATAATCCGCACCGGCAGCTTTGCTCATAAAAAAGCTGATCAAAAACATCACAATGAAATAAATAAACAGCGGAACGGCGATTCGCATTACGTCCAACGGAAGCTGCACGATCAGATTTCCCTTCAGACTAAACATCAGAACGATAGTAAAAAGCAGTGCTATCAACGTAACGGGAGAAATTCGCGGTATGAATTCACGATCGTACCAATCGATCCCTTTCGCTTTGATCAAAAAATACCGCGTCATCATTCCTGCAAAAAACGGTATCCCGAGATAGATCATCACGCTTTCGGCGATCTGTCTCATGGTAATCTGCACGAGATTTCCCTCTAAACCGAACCATGTCGGTAAAATTGCCAGAAATATCCAGGCATATGCGCTATAAAAGAGAATTTGAAATATGCTGTTAAATGCGACAAGTCCCGCGGCGTATTCGCTGTCGCCTTTAGCGAGCTCATTCCAGACAATTACCATCGCTATGCAGCGCGCAAGACCGATAAGGATTAATCCGACCATGTATTCCGGATAGTCGCGCAAAAAGATTAACGCGAGGGCGAACATCAAAACCGGACCGATCACCCAATTCTGCGCCAGCGAAATGCTGAGGACTTTCGTATTTCTAAAGACTTTACCAAGCTCTTCGTATTTCACCTTCGCGAGCGGCGGATACATCATTAAGATCAGCCCGACAGCGATCGGAACATTCGTCGCACCGACCTGAAAACTGTTGATCACTTTTTCAATGCCTTGATAGAAAAAGCCGATCGCAACCCCGACGGTCATCGCGGCAAATATCCAAACTGTTAAATACCGGTCAAGAATAGAAAGCTTTTGCATAACGCTGAATTGTTGGTTGTTCACGGTCTTGTTTAATTAATCAATAATGGCTTGAAAAGAGTCAGATATATGCTTTGGCAAATATTTGATATGTAAAGTTGTGAATCGCGTTTTTCGGATCTATCAAAGGCAAGAATTATATCTTTTGCAGTGCTTGTCGGAGGTCTTCGACGAGATCTTCTTTGTCTTCAATGCCAACTGACAAGCGAATAAGCCCGTCTGAAATCCCCGCTGACGCGCGCTCTGCCGGCGAAAGCGTCGCGTGTGTCATCGACGCGGAATGCTGAACGATTGATTCAACTCCGCCTAAAGATGTAGCTAAAGTGCAAAGTTCTAAGCTGTTCACCAGTTTTTTACCTGCCTCTGCCGTCCCGACGTCGAAGGAGATCATGCCGCCGAACCCGTTCATCTGGCTTTTTGCGATCTCGTGGTTCTTATGACCTTCAAGCCCGGGATAGAAAACCTCACTCACCAAGGGATGATCGTTCAACATATGCGCTATTGCGAATGCATTATGGTTATGCCGCTCCATTCGAAGGGCAAGCGTTTTAATTCCGCGAAGAACGAGCCATGCAACCTGCGGAGATATATTTCCTCCGTAAAGTTTTCCGATCGTCTGTCGCGCCCTTTGAACCATCTCGCGGTTTCCTGTCAAAACCCCGGCAGTCAGATCGCTGTGCCCGCCCAGATATTTCGTCGCACTATGAACTGTCATGTCTGCGCCAAGTTCCAACGGACGCTGATTGAACGGCGTCGCAAATGTGTTGTCAATTATCGAGACAGCGCCGTTGGTTTTTGCTGTTTCGGAAACACGCCTTATATCCGTTATCTGCAATGTCGGATTTGACGGTGTTTCCATCCACAGAACTTTTGTATTTTCCCGAATGGCACGCGCGTAATTCTCTGAGTCTTCGGCGTTGACGAACGTCGTCTCAATTCCGTAACGCTCGCCAATCTCACCCAGAAACAAAGTCGTTGTCGAATACATCGAATCCGGCGCAATAATGTGGTCGCCGCTTCTGACATTGGAAAGGATAGCAGCCGAAACGGCAGCCATTCCTGAAGCTAACGCATACGCACATTCGCCGCCTTCAAGTTCAGCGACTGCCTTTTCCAAAGCTTGTTGGGTCGGATTTCCAAGACGACCGTAGAAAAATCCTTCCTTTTCATAATTATGGAGCGCGGCACCCTCGTCAGCGTCGGAAAATGCAAAGACAGATGCCGAAAAAACGGGAACGGACAAAGATCCGAAATTGTTCTTCAGATCTTCGCCCGCGTGCACCGCCCAAGTTTGAAATGCCTTTTTTTTCATGTGATCAAATTCGAAATTTATTTAGAATTTGACCCAATGCTAACCACTTGCGGCGCCGTTACGCAACAGGCGGTTTCCAAGTTTTCTTCCGGCTCCGTGTCTCCCAAAACAGTGAAGACCTCCCAGGCGTTCCCGTCGGGATCCGTTACCCAGGTTTTGTCCTGCAGGGCGAAGCAGCAATTAGTCTGCATCTCATCGAGCGTAATAAGACCGTTTTCCTGCCACCGCTTGCCGATCGAAAGCACCTCCTGCGTCGTTTCGACCTGCAAACCCAGGTGCGAAAGGCTTCCGCCCCGGTCAAATTTCGTTTCGTTAAGCGCCAGGTTTAGCGGCGGCTCTGCGACATCGAATTTTGCATAACCCTGCCTAACCTTCATCGGGTCGACGCCAAACATTTGCTTGTAGAAATCTATACTGCTGCCCAAGTCGTTAACATTTAGTGAAACGTGTGTTTTCATAATTTGTACTCTCCTACTAATTTCATATACGTTAAAACATATATGTTAAGGTGAATATATTCCGTTGATTAAATCATGTCAAGACAAAATTTAAATTTTGTGATATTTTTTTTTTATGAGCTATGAGTCGCATTTAAAGGATCTGGAAACGATGTTTCTCGCGCTTGCCGATAAGACGCGTTTAAGGTTGCTGAATCTTATGCGCGAAAGTGAGATCTGTGTATGTTTCTTTACAGAAGTCTTAGGCGAAAGTCAGCCGAAAATTTCGAGGCATCTGGCATATTTAAGGAATGCCGGTCTCGTTTCTGCTCGCCGCGACGGTAAATGGATGCATTACAAGATAGAAATTCCGGAAGATGAGACGCTGGCGGAAATCTTCACTGCAACTCTCAACGCGATCGGGAAAGACGACAATATGCAGGCTGAATACGAAGATTTGATCGCTGTATGCTGTTCGCCGAACGCGCCTGTCGTCATTGAACGAGCGCCCAAACCCGACACATTACTTGACGCGAATATGACCGACGAACCGTCCGCGGAACTCGAAACCTTTCTTCTTTAGTTCGCGGTTGTTCGATTTTATTCCAAGGATTTTGAATTGCGGGTCGGCACGGTTTCATCATGCCAATTCTGCTTCGACGATTCTGTAATTTAAAGTATCCTCGCTTCCGCTGTTTTCTTACATTTCATTTTCTTGTATTCTATAACATCTTAATTTCGATTATTTAATAACGGTTTTTTGTTTGGAGATCATATGAGCGTTGAAGTGGTAATGCCCCAAATGGGCGAATCGATTGCAGAAGGAACAATATCAAAATGGCTAAAGGCGGTCGGCGAAACGGTTGAAAAAGACGAGCCTTTACTGGAAATTTCGACCGATAAAGTCGATGCCGAGGTTCCGTCGCCGTCCGCCGGTGTGCTTTTGGAGATTCGTGCCGCTGAGGGTGAAACAGTAGAAGTAAACAGCGTTGTGGGCGTACTAGGCTCAGCCGGCGAACAGCCCGCGGCGAGCGATAACGGAAACCAGCCGACTGGCGACGAACCTGCGCCAAAAATCGAAGCACCTCAAATTCAAGAAGAATCGCCGGCTGACAACGTGCAAGCAGAATCGTCCGCACCGGCGGTATCCTCAGAAGGAACGGACGTCGTGATGCCGCAGATGGGCGAATCTATAACCGAGGGAACGGTATCAAAATGGTTAAAGTCGGTTGGCGATAAGATCGAAAAGGACGAACCGCTTTTGGAAATATCGACTGACAAGGTTGATGCGGAAGTTCCTTCACCGGTCGCAGGAACGCTTTTGGAAATAAGAACAAATGAAGGCGAGACGGTCGAAGTCGGTTCGGTCGTCGGCGTAGTCGGTGCGGAAGGCGCTTCGGTTAAAGCGGCTCAATCGCAGACTTCGCCGGTCGCGCAGGCAAACGCCGTCCAGGCAGCGGCGAAGGCAACCGGATCAGATGTTGCACCGCCTTCAGCTTCACAACCGACGGCAATGCCGCAAGCGAAAAGCTCGGCAGACGCTTCGCTTGAAGAACTTCGGAGAACAAAGAGCAGCCCGCTAGTAAGGAATATCGCGAAAGAACATGGAATTGATATCTCAAGAATTTCCGGAAGCGGAATGAGTGGTCGCGTCACTAAAAGCGACATCCTGGGTTTCATCGAGACCGGCGCTGCGCTGCGTCCGGAAGATCTTCTTCAAAAAGGAACGCCGCGTTCTGCTCCGGCGGTGAAATCGACACCGTCTTCCGCGCCGCCGGCTCGGGTGTCGGCTGCTCCCGGCGACCGAACCGAACCGATGTCCGTAATGCGCAAAAAGATCGCGGAACATATGACGTTCTCGAAACAAACATCGGCGCATGTGACGAGCGTTTACGAAATAGACATGACCAATGTCGCGAAATTCAGAAATAGGAACAAGAATGATTTTCAAGAACGATTTGGCACGAAGCTTACATACATGCCGTTCATTTTCCAGGCGGTTAACGCGGCGCTGAGGGAATATCCGGTTGTAAATTCACAAGTGTCGGGCGACAACGTCATTTACAAAGGCGATATTAATCTCGGTATGGCGGTCGCGCTCGATTGGGGATTGATCGTGCCGGTGATTAAGAATGCCGACTCGCTTTCGCTCGCCGGATTGGCACAAAAGGCGAACGACCTCGCAGACCGAGCGCGAACTAAAAAGCTAATGCCCGACGAGGTAAACGGCGGAACCTTTACTATCACGAACCCGGGCGTTTTCGGCGGACTGTTCGGAACTCCGATCATTAATCAGCCGCAGGTTGCTATTCTTTGCGTCGGCACGATCGAGAAGCGTCCGAAAGTAATTACTACCGACGACGGAGACGACGTTATCGCGATTCGGACGATGGCATATTTCGCGTTGACGTATGATCACCGTATCGTCGATGGTGCCGATGCTGAAAAATTTCTTGCATTTATGAAGAATTATCTTGAAAATACGGCATTTTCCTTATAACATGTCGTTAAATTTGGCGTTTTGAAGATTTTGGTCTCGTCCAAATTGCTCTCCCGTTGGTTTTTTCAGGCTGACTTGTTTTCGAACGTTTCCGCTGTCCATTCTAACCACTGTACCGATTTAGGGCGCACTGCGGTTTAATATGGAGAATCATCCGAATTCGCTAAGTTAGCTTCTTTCATCAATTTACATTCCTTATGTAAAAAATTCCGTTTGGCACGACATTTGAGAAGGAAGGTCTGTTAGAACAAGACGCTGTGACCGTCGCGTATTCATTTAGAAAATCGCACGAAACATGGCGTGGAATAACAAAATTTATTGATGGGAATTTTCCGAGAATAGCGACAACGCGAACTCGGTTCGCCGCGTCTTAAAGGCTGTTTAGCTTTCCCAGAATCAGAAAAATTCGAAGGAGTCGTTATATGTTTAAGAAATTACCGGTAATGCTTTTAACAATTTTGTTGGGAGCCATGAGTTTATTTGCACAGGATCGTCAGGTGCGAAATTTGGTTAACGGTCAAAAATACGAGATCAAAGGAGTCGTGGTTGCAAGCGACAGCAGCGGTTTCGTGGTTCGAGACTCGGTTGGTGTTGATACTCGCGTAGTGGTTGCGCCAAATGCCAGCATTAAGAACAACAGTTTTTGGGGCAGCGGAGACCGCTTTCCGGCGAGTTCGATCGTTCGCGGCTTGGTTTTGCAAGCCGATGGGCGCGGAGACAGCACGGGTACTTTGGTTGCGACTAAGATCCGATTTGATAAGAGTGATCTTGAAGTTGCTCAATCAATAGAATCGCGGGTCGAACCGGTTGAAACACGTTTGACCGCAACTGAGCAAAACGCTGAAAGATTATCGGGACAGATCGACGAACTTATGGCTGTCTCGAATGCCGCGCGCGGCGGTGCGAAAGCTGCTCAAGATTCTGCAGACGCAGCAATTGCGGGAGTTAACGCCACAAATCAGAGAATTTCGTCGTTAGATGATTATGTTGTTCAATCTACAGCAACCGTAAACTTTAAGGTTGCCAGCGCAAAACTTTCGGAAGAAGCAAAAGCTGAATTGGACCAGGTAGCTCAGGCTGCGATGGCGCTTCGGGGATATACCATCGAGGTAACCGGATTCGCATCGTCCGACGGAAACGAACGCGCCAACAAGATCCTGAGTGAAAAACGCGCTCAGGCAGTAATCGATTATCTCGTGCAAACGCACAATGTTCCGCTTCGAAGAATTGGAACTTCATATGGATTTGGTGAACTTCAGGCGATCGCTGACAATTCGACGCTCGAAGGTCGACAGGAAAATCGTCGCGTCGAGATCAAATTACTCGTCAGCCGCGGTTTGAACCAGAATGTTGAAGTTCGATCAAATCCGACAACGGATGATCAGTAGTCGAAACTTAAATCAAGGGTAGATCGGGAAGGACGCATACCTTTCAGATCTGCCCTTTTCTCTTTCCCGCACCATAAAATCACTTCCCCTTTTCGGAATGCCCTGCGCGAGGTAGCAACGTGAAAATAAAAGATCCCATACAAATAGTTATCGTAGTATTATTAGCCGCCTTTATTGGATTTGGACAGGTTCCGGAAGAAACGCCGCCGCCGCTGATCGTTAATGACACGGAAATTTTAAAGATCGAATCGCGCCTTGTGGTTGTTCCGGTCTCTGTTCTCGATGCTGCGGGGCAGCCGGTTACAGGTCTTCGGGCGTCAGACTTCAAGGTTTCGGAAAATAAACGCGTTCAGCAGATCTCGGAGATCGGCGACGCGGAAAATGTACCGCTTGAGATAGCGATCTTATTTGATATTTCCGCAACGACCAATCCGATGTTCGAGTTTCAGCAGGAAACAGCTATTAAATTTTTGAAAAATGTGATGCGTCCGGAAGATCGAGCCACGATCATCACTGTCGGGAACGAGCCGACCATCTTGCAAGCGCGCGATACTGCGCTAAAATCTGCAGTTTCGATCCGGTCGATCCGTGCTTCGAAGGAGCAAACGGCATTTTACGACTCGGTAAAAGCCGCGGCAGATTATTTAAACAAAAACACGCCGTCAGGTCGGCGACGCGTGGTCGTCATCATTTCCGATGGTGAAGATACAAATAGCAGCGGTGTCGTCAACGCAATTTGGAATGCTGAAAGAAAGATCGTAGATAACAAAATGAGCCGCGACGCGCTTCGAAACATTCGTGTTAAGGCTCGCGACGACGCCAAGGTCGCCGAACAAAAGAAAGTTTTGCGGTCGCTTCAAAACGCGGACACGGTGTTTTACTCGATCAATCCGGCGGGAAGTTCTTATAAATTGAACAAAATGAGCGTTTTCGGGCAGGAAAATATGGAGAAATTTGCCAATGAAACCGGCGGAACCGCATTTCTTCCGAAATTTCTGCCGATCGATGTTGCCGATACTTACCAGCGAGAATCAAATACGAAGCGAAATTCGGAAACCTTGGAAGACATTTTCCGCCAACTGGCGAACGAACTTCGTGCACAGTATCTGCTTCAGTATTATTCGGACGCAGAATATCCGGAGAGTGCGTATGTAAATCTTGATGTCGAGCTCAATTCCGCTCAGGGTCGACGCGTTAGGGCGCGGCAGGGTTATTTTGTAAAAAACTAGTCAAACATTTAGTGCCGCCGATACCGCGATCGCCGGCACTCTTTAAAATCACGTCTTTTAATTATTTCGCCGCAGTTTTTGGTCGCGCAAAACGACCTTTCCCATCTCCGGTTCCAGTTTTTCCGGCAGTGCCTCCATTGCACCAACAATTTCTTGCCGTTCAATAATTGAAATTCGGGAAATCGGCATCGATTTGCCTTCGTTAAAGTAAGATGCGATCGAAGTTCCACCTAAAAATGCAAAAATCAACGATGCGGTGGCGGTCCAGAAACGCGACATTCTGCGCTTAAGCCGCTGCCATCCGACCGGGCAATCCTCCGTGATAACGGATCCATCCGTCCTGCGAAAAAATCGAACACATAATCGTCCTTCCGAGGACATTATCAAATCTTCAGCTTGGTCGCGGGTCAAACCGGACAAGTTGTAGACATTCAACCGGCATTCTCCGCAATATCTCTTTTTATCGTTCCCGATCATATTTTCCCAGCTCGACGTACACGGGCTTGCGATATTTATATCTTCCAAAGGACTTGTAAACATTTTCATAAAGCTCCTGTTCCCGATTACCTGAAATCTCCATTACCGAATGAAAGAACAAAACCTCACCAAAGTTCTTGCACAAAATCACAAAAATCTGACATAATTTGCGCGTTCCCGACCAAAGCCTTTGACAAAACGGAAAGCGCTTGAAATTGGTTCGTTTCCTGCGTTTGCGTTCGGACTAACGGACGTTCGACGATTCCGGAAGCTAGTTTGTTCCGGAAGATCCGCGTTCATCTACATACCGATTAAGTTTTATGAATATTGAAAAACCTTCTGCAGAAAAACTGGAAAGCGATCAGCTTGACCGCCGGAAATTCTTTGGAAATTTTGGAAAAGCCGCCATCGCTGCAGCCGCTATCGGCGGATTGCCTGCCATCGATAATACGGCGAAAGCCAGAGCGCAGATCGGTCAGCCTCAACCGGGTTTACCGCGCGCTAGAAAATGTCTTGAGTTTAGAAGAACCGCGGCGCTTATAAATTATGAACAAACGAGCATCCGCACAGTTCGCAGTGGAAACGATGACGATCGGCGTTATTCGAACAAGATCGCGAGCTTTTCAAAAGGTTTGCCGCATCAAGCGAACGGTGAGGTTGATCTAAGTGCTTACTCTGCGATGATTTCTGCGATCGAATCGCAAAATTCCGCGGCGTTCGAAGCGATCCCGATGGGCGGCGACCGGAAGTTGGTCAATCCGCAATCGGGGTTGGCAATGGACATTGAAGGGCGTGACAGTTTTAGTTTATGGATGCGTCCCGCCCCGGCATTTGCCAGCCGCGAAATCGCCGCCGAGATCTCTGAAAATTATTGGATGGCGCTGCTGCGCGATGTTCCTTTCTCCCAATACGCAAATAATCCGATCGCGGCTGCGGCGGCAGCGGATCTATCGCTTTACGGCGATGATTTTAAGGGACCGAAGAATGCAAAAGGAGCTGTTTCGCCGGAACTTTTATTCCGGGGTTTAACCAGCGGCGATGCGAAAGGACCGTACATGTCTCAGTTCTTTTATCATTCGTGCAAATTCGGCGCGAACGATATCAATCAGCAGATGAAGACGGCGCGTCCGATCTCGGACGGAGGCGCAAATTACGGTACCGATTTTACCGCCTGGCTTTCGCTGCAGAACGGAATATCTCCGCAGACCGGCGACATTCTCGACCCGACGCTTCGATTTGTTCGCAGCGGACGAGACATCTGTCAGTTTGTCCATGTTGATGTACTGTTTCAGGCTTATTTTCAGGCGTTTCTGATACTTTCGGGCATCGGCGCACCCTTCGATCAGGCAAATCCTTATTTAAATTCTGCGACTCAAGAAGGGTTCGGCACATTCGGCGGTCCGCATGTTGCGGCGCTTTTGTGCGAAGTATCGACACGTGCTCTGAAAGCTGTCTGGAATCAGAAATGGGTCGTCCATCGCCGACTTCGACCGGAAGTTTATGCCGAACGAGTCGACAGGACAGCGTTTCACGGCGCAAGTTATCCGGTTCATCCAGAGATCCTAAATTCCGTTAATTCACAGGCGCGTTTAGGTGGTCATCTGCCGCCGGGGAACGCGTTTTTGCCGCTCGCATTTCCCGAAGGTTCTCCGCTTCATCCTTCATACGGAGCCGGACACGCCACGGTTGCCGGTGCATGCGTCACGGTCTTGAAGGCATTTTTTGACGAATCTTTTGTCATACAGAATCCGGTTGAACCCGATCCGACGGGACAGGTTCTGCTTCCTTATTCGGGGAGCGATACATTAACGGTCGGTGGAGAATTAAACAAGATCGCGTCTAATATCGCGCTGGGAAGAAACATTGCCGGAGTTCATTGGCGTTCCGACGGAACTGAGTCGATGAAACTGGGAGAAGAACTTGCGATCGGCATTATGAGTGATCAAAAAGATTGTTTCAATGAACAATTCAGCGGCTTTACGCTGACGAAATTTGACGGAAGGACGGTCACTATCTAATCAAATTCCGCTGCAGAACCGTCGAAAAAGGACCGGAGTTGTCTAATGATTCCGGTCTTTTTATCGTTAAGTTTCAATTTTATAAGTTTTCTGGAATAGAAGGTTTGTTATTTCAAATACTGCCAAATTTCAATTGCCGTTCTATCGGAATTGAAAGCAAAAATGTATTTTCCGTCAACTGCCCATCCCGCCTTATAGATCAGTTTTTCACTGCTGAATTTTTTCTTTTTAAGATCATACTTAGGCGTGATCAGATTAACGATCGAGCGTCCGCTGGTCGGATCAACTACTTCAAGCGAAGAATTGTGGAACATCAGAAACGCGTCGCCGTCTTTTCGAGCCGAAAACCTGGTGAAATTTATTATCTCTGTAGCCGTCGGATAATTTCCCTCAGCGTCCGGCGAGCCCGTGTAGTCGGTCGTACTGTAATCCTCGTAAACCACTCTTCGCTGGTAAATAGCGCGGTCGGAAACCATATCGAAGGCTTTGATTTTCTTTTCGTCAATATCTATCGCGACCGAGTTGTTTGCCAGCCAAAGGTCGGGCATTTCCGCTTTTCGCAGCTGGGAAGCCAATTTTCCGGTTTCGAGTTCGTAGATTTGAACTTTTCCGCCGGCTTCCATCGCGACAAACTTGCCGTCGGGACTGTATATCAGATCCGAGTCGGATATTTTCGGATTCGCCTTAATGGAAAATTTCGGCTTGTCGCCGAATTCGTCCATCTGCCAAATCAGCAAACGGTCGTCAGAATCACGCTTGCGGCTTTTTTGGATCAGCGCGAGATATTTACCGTCGGGACTGACCTGCATTTTTCTTGTTCTGACAAAATACCGATCGTCGCCGATTGGAACCTGTTTCTCCAACTGTCCATTTCTTGTGTTCCAAATGCTGATAAAATCTGCTTTTTCCGTTGAATACGGAATTCCAAGAAGATTTTTCTTTTCACCCTGCGTCGTAAAAAGACGTTCGCCGTCCGGCGTGAGAAAATACCAACTGACATCGGTCAATGAAATATCCGACCGGTGTTCAAGCGTTTCGCCGTCCCAGAATGAAACTTTCGAATTGCCGACATATAAGCCCAAGGGAATTCCCTCGCCGACATTAGTTCGCCGGTCCTCATAGAGATAATCCGAAACGAAGAACAGCGGGTTATCGGTTGTTATCAATGTGCTGCCGTCTTTGCTGAATTTACCGGCTTTTTCCGGATGCTTTTCCTTATCGAAAACAGCGATCTGCCTGCCGGTCTCGACGTCCCAAACGGACACTACAAATTCGAACGTTTTTGCATCTTCAAGCGGAACAACATTGAAAGCTACAAGTTTCTTGCCGTCTGGACTCAATATCCATGAACCGCTTTTCCGATTGCTCGCTATTTCGTGCGGTACGATCTTCAAAACCTCCCGGTTTTCCACATCCCAAAACTGAAAATGTCGCTCTCCGATCAAAAGAAGACTTTTTCCATCGTCCAGGAATTTGTAGGTTTTAATTTGCTCACGGGGGTTTTCAAGGTCAAATCTTCCTTTATATTCGACGTTGCCGTTAGAGTTTGGCGCCGTATTTTGTGAAAAAGCGGCAAGAGAAAATATCAAAAGACAGAAGAATCCTTTTGCGAGTTTCATAAACTTTACCCTCCGATGTTTTTACAAAGATAATACCGCATCTCGCGGAAATGATTGCAAAGATTTGTAATCAAGCCTAATGTCGGGTTCTTCGAAATTTATGAGTTATCGGTCGTCTGCGTCCGACACCTATGGCATTTTTGGAAATGATCAGTGCCGGCGGAAGCTGTCGTCGTTTGAATTCGTTTGCCGGAGATTCGACCTGATTTAAAAGTGAGTAGACAAGATCGGCATCATGCCCGAGCGCAATTATTGCCTCCGGAGCTAGTTTGTTTTCGAAATACTGTTTAAGGACCGGGTCCATCACTTCGTACGGCGGAAGAGAATCCTGGTCAAATTGATTCGGTGCGAGTTCGGCGGACGGCGCTTTTTCGATAATGTCGTTGGGAATAATTTCGCGACCGGCAGCGTCGTTAATATGCCGCGAAAGCGCGTAAACTTCCGTTTTCAGAAGATCGCCGATGACAGCCA
This sequence comes from Pyrinomonadaceae bacterium, assembly GCA_026129865.1. Lineage (GTDB taxonomy): Bacteria > Acidobacteriota > Blastocatellia > Pyrinomonadales > Pyrinomonadaceae > JAHCHG01. Next base: position 68,878 of record JAHCHG010000014.1, on the reverse strand, counting down.
AACCGCCGTTCGTGTCGCCGTAAAGCGTACAGTAACCGACGGCAAGTTCCGATTTGTTCCCGGTCGCGAGAACAAGGCGACCTTCGGCGTTTGAAATGCTCATCAAGATCAAACCGCGCAGGCGCGACTGCATATTTTCCGCTGCGAGATTTTCTCCGCCTTTTTCCGGCTTTTTAAATTCCAATTGACTCAATAAAACATCAAACGCGCCGGAGATCGGTTCAATTCTCGATTCGCAGCCCAAATTTTCAACTAATTTCTGCGAGTCGGTGATGCTTCCTTCAGACGAGAACGGCGAAGGCATCATGACGCAAAGCAGGTTTTCCGGACCGAGCGCCTCGGCGGCGAGAGCCGCAACAATTGCGGAGTCGATACCGCCGGAAAGCCCGAGAACGGCGGAGCGAAACCGGTTCTTATGTGCGTAATCGCGAATTCCAAGGACGAGAGCGCGGCGAATAGATTCCAGCTCGTCGCCTTCAATTCCGCGCGAATCGGGCTTTCGCACATCTAATTCTACGGTTTCGACAAACTCTTCGAACGCCGCCGCCTGCAGAATAATGTCGCCTTCTTCATCTGCGATCAAACTCGCGCCGTCGTAAATGATTCCGTCGTTTCCGCCGACAAGGTTTACAAAAACAACCGGAACTTTCTGCGCTTTTGCGCGATGCGCGACCATGTCGCAGCGAAGTTTGATCTTGCCTTTGTTATACGGCGAAGCGTTGATCGAAATGATCACGTCAGCGCCTTGTTTGATCAGTTCATCTGCCGGGTCTTCGTCATAAAGTCTTTCCTTCCAAAAGGTTTTGTCGTTCCAAAAATCTTCGCAAACAACGACGCCGAGCTTTCGTCCGTTGATTTCAAACATCGAACGCTTCTCGCTCGGCTCAAAATATCGCGGATCGTCGAAAACATCGTATTCGGGCAGTAGAGATTTGTCGGCAAATCCGACGAGTTCGCCGTCATGAACGACCGCCGCAGAATTAAACAGACGGCGACCGTCCGTATCGTCGTTTTTACGGATCGTGCCGACAATAACGGTTAAACCCTGCGAAGCTTCTATTATTGGGTGTAAAGCATCGTCCGCGTTTTCGATGATGTCGCGATCGAGAAACCAGTCCTGCGAAGTATAGCCGTGCGTTGCGACCTCCGGGAAAACCACCAGGTCGGAGCCGTCCTTTCGCGCTTTTTCGATCCCAGCCAGAATTTTTGCAATATTTCCTTTAAGATCGCCGTTTGTCGTGTTTATCTGTCCGATCGTAACTTTCATAACCATCTTTGAAAATCAGAGTATAAATCATTGCAAAAAAAGCGACCAACAAACGCGGCGGGTAATTTTCGGATAATGCCGCGTTATGTTTCTTCGTGGGATTAGTGAGCGTCGTCGGAAGAAGAGCAAACGGCGATCATGTCGTTGCGGAATTTGGAACAGCAAGTATTTACCGGAAGATCGTGCGACAGCGCGTGATGGATTCGAACAGAATATCACCCCCGAAAATCGGGAAAATATTAAAATTCGCGTATTTGAGCGATTTTATTAACTTGGTTGATGTCGATCAGGCGCGTTCAAATCGCTTCCTGTTTCGTTCCATCATTTTCGCCCGTTCTATTTCGCGATCTCTGGGAGCACCGGTTGAAACTAAATTCTCTAGCAAATTCCGCGAAACCGAAAAAATTTCTTCTACGGCTTTTTCGAATGCTTCCGCGTTTTTTTGCGAAGGTTTATTGAACCCGCTGATCTTTCGAACGAACTGCAGAGCAGCCGCTTTTATCTCATCGTCGGTCGCCGGCGGCTCAAAATTGTTAAGTGTTTTGATATTTCTGCACATGACGGCTGCAATTATACCGGAAGAACAATGCTCTCAAAACATCAATGCGCGGAAAATTTCGACTTCAGCCGTAAGAAAGGTTTTTCGATCAGAAAATACGAACCTATGGAAACAGCAAAAGCGAGCGAAATTCCAACCGATACCTGCAAATACCCGGACGAGAAAGATTTTTTTCCAAATTCAAAAAGGGCATAATGCCAGAGATAAAGCGCATACGAAATTTGCCCGACAAGACGCAGCGGCGAAAACGAAAAAATCTGACTAAAATAACTATTTTCGTTCGCGATCAGCCGGAGAATGATGACCGCAACGGACAGCGAAAAAACGCTCAAGGCGCCGGCGTAAAGCGATCTGTCCTCGTGCGAGAATGAGAAAATTATTCCCACGGCAACAACACCGGCACAAAATGCTGCACGTCCAAAATTTCTTGAGCGGAATAAATCGCGGTCGATCAACCGCCATCCGAAGATCATTGCCGCGCCGCAGCCGATCAATATTGCGTCTATCCTGTTTTCGGTCGAATAATAAAGAATAGTCGTTTCGGTGCCTGAAACCGTCCGCAAAACGCGAAAGACGGTAAGTCCCAGAACCGTCATTAGTGTAAGTAAAAATATTTGTTTCCGGCTTTTGCAGAAAAAGTAAGCGCCGACCAGAAATAACGACCAGACGATGTAGAATTGTTCTTCGATCGCTAATGACCAGGTGTGATTCAGATTACCGGTCGCGCCGAAACCAAACGCGCGGTGCCAGTTCATTGCATAAAAAAACGAATATAGAAAATTGTCGTTTTCGTAAATGACCGCTGCTTCACGCGCCGGAAGGATGCTGTTTCCAAAAACATACATCACCAGCAGAAACGCCCAAAACGCCGGCGCAAGACGCAAAAATCGCCGCCAGTAAAAATTTTTTAAGCTGATCTTTCCGGTTCGATCATGTTCCTTCATCAAAACGGAAGTGATCAGAAATCCGCTTAATACAAAGAACACATCGACGCCCAAAAAACCGCCGCGTACGAAAAGATTCAGCTGCGGAACCAGAAGTTCGAGGTGATAAAGCATCACGATCAAAACCGCAGCGCCGCGCAAACCGTCAAGCACAGGAAAATGCTTAAATTCGACAGGTGTATCCGAAAGGTCTCCGGATGAAATGGTTGAATTCATTAGAAATAAGTGAAGCGAAAAGAATTGCCGGTTGGAAGGCGCACATTTACCGGCGCTCAAGAAATGATACGTGAACGGAGAGAAAGCTTCAATAAAAATTTTTTAGAACGATCGTGAAGATCTAAGAATTCCTGCTTACTCCGACAGCATTTCGTTGACTTTTTCTATTATTTCCACCGGAGAAAAGGGTTTATCAAGCGAACTGTGCGCGCCAAGTTGTCGCGCCATTAAAAGATACGGGCTGTCACTTCCCACGCCGGAAATTGCGATGATCTTGGTTTTCGGAAAGCTTTTTCTGATCTCCATGATCGTCTCAATTCCTTCCTTTTCCGGCATAATGATATCCATGAAGACAACTTCTGCCGGTGTTTGAAGAAGCGATTCGATCGCCTCGAGACCATTTTCTGCCTCGGCAACGTCGAATCCTTCGGGTTCGAGAGTGCTTCTTATCAAACTTCGGATTGAAGGTTCATCATCTACGACCAGAATACGTGTCATTGTTCATAAACTTCCATTAATAGGGTTGAATTGATTGTCCATTAATAAATCTTAAAATCAAGCTCAATGCCGTAAATTGCGGAAGAGCAATTTCGACTTGCGGTCATTTTGACCGGTATTCAGTTCAGTATGACGAAGCGAATGTCTTTGCGAAATCTCAATTTACCCGTAAGTCCCGTTTCTCCTGACTTTCCCGGCTGGCACAACTCTTGCCCTAATTAGAAACGTGCCGCAAGGCAAGTTTTCTCAAATGGAGTCAATTTTATGAAACCGATAGCACGAACATCAGGACTTTTGATCGCAGAAGAAACCGGTGAACTTTTTATTCACGATCTTCGAACCGCCAGCGCGATATGCTTAAACCCTACTTCTGCCTACGTCTGGCAGAAATGCGACGGAAAACACGAGTCGCGCGATATCGCTCGTGAAATGCAGCAGGAACTTGGCGTTCCGGTCAGCGAAGACGTTGTGCTTTACGCTATCGACCGGCTTTCGTCGGAATCTTTGATCGAATTTGCACCGCAGTTCTCCAACTGACACGCGTCAGACCTAGTTTACCGGAACGGTCAACGGCGATTGCCCCGCTTTTGATCGCTCCGGCGAACAAACGAGTGTTCTCAGCCCGATCCCCTCATTTTTACCACCGCTCGCTGACCACTCCCACATTTTTACCAGATTTCTGAATTCGTTGACAAAGAATTTTTGCGGCTTTATCCTTTTAGCTTTCGTTCAGTAATTGTGATGAGCCCAAACGACGAGCACGCGAAAAATCTACCGATCGGAATTTTTGACAGCGGTGTCGGCGGCTTGACCGTTTATCGGGCGCTTCACGACCGGCTTCCGAATGAACGTTTTATTTATCTGGGCGACACTGCGCGCGTTCCGTACGGAACAAAATCGCTCGCGACCGTTGAGCGATATGCAATCGAAAATTCACAGTTTCTTGCATCGCTCGGGATCAAATTATTGGTCGTCGCGTGCAACACCGCATCGGCGCTCGCGCTGCCGGAAATACGGCGCTCGGTCGGTTTGGATGTCGTCGGCGTGATCGGTCCCGGCGCGAGAAAGGCGGTTCGATTAACAAAAGATCGGACGGATCCGCGGATCGGCATCATTGCAACCGAGGCGACTGTTCAAAGCAAGGCGTATTCAAAAGCGATTCGCGCAGCTTCGGAAAACGCCGAGATCATCGAAAGTTCTTGTCCGCTATTTGTGCCGCTTGCCGAAGAGAATTGGACATCCGAGCCCGAAACCTATTCGATCGCGAAAAAATATCTATCGGAGATCGTTGACTTTAATGTCGATTCGCTCGTGCTCGGATGCACCCATTATCCGATTCTTCGAAACGTAATTCAGCAAACGGTCGGCGAAAATGTTAATCTTATTGATTCCGGCGAGGCGTGCGCTGAGGAAGTCGATGCGTTATTGAAGGAAAAAGATCTTGAAAATTCTCTTCCTTCGACCCGCGGTAAGCGCCAGTTGTGCGATGATCTCGATCATTTTTACGTAACGGACGCCGCCGACCGGTTTGCGCGGGTCGCAGAAAGATTTTTGGGCACAAAGCCCGCAAAACTCGAAGCCGTGGAGGTTTTCGGGACCGACGAACTGGGAATATCGAAAAGGGAAAAAACCGAAAAGTGAAGGAAATCTTATGTGATAGGTTTAGAGTAAATTAATTTACTCGCGATAAACGAAATGCGACATATCCGAATCTATCTCAAATTATATATTTCAGCACGAAAACATTTCCCCTATATTATTTATGAGTTTTAAAAGAATTGACGACCGCAGCAACGATCAGATCCGACCGACTAAGATCACTCCAAATTATTCACCGTATGCCGAAGGATCGGCATTTATCGAGGTCGGCAACACAAAAGTTTTGTGCAACGCGACGGTCGAAGACAAAGTGCCGTTTTTCCTGCGAAATAAAGGACAGGGTTGGGTAACGGCAGAATACGCGATGCTTCCGCGGGCGACGCATACCCGTTCGAACCGCGAAACGATGCGACCTTCGGGAAGGACGATGGAAATTCAGCGTTTGATCGGAAGAAGTTTGCGAACGGTCGTCGATCTGAAAGCGCTCGGGGAACGTCAGATCTTTATCGATTGCGACGTGATTCAGGCGGACGGCGGAACACGTACGGCGTCGATCACGGGTGCATATGTAGCGCTCGCGCTGGCGGTCAGAAAATTGATGTCGAACGGAGTTTTGAAAAGATCGCCGATCCTGACGGAAGTCGCGGCGATCAGTGTCGGGATGATCGCAAAAAATCCGCTGCTCGATCTTTGCTATGAAGAAGATTCTGAAGCCGATGTCGATATGAACGTCGTCTGCACCGGCGACGGAAATTTTATTGAGATTCAAGGCACCGCCGAACAGGAACCCTTCAACCGCGATCAAATGAACGCCATGCTCGACCTCGCGGATAAGGGCATCGGTCAGCTTTTTGCCATTCAGCGTTACGCGATGAACGGTTGAGCGCTGTTATAATTAATCACCCCTTATAATTTAATCTTTTCTTCTACGTGAAGTTTCCGAAGAAACCGGAAAAGTTCGTCTTTTCTGGGGATGGAGGATTGTTTGTTCCTTGATCTGCAAGACTGTCGCAATTGCTGCAAGTGGCACAGTTTTGGTCGACATATCTCCAATTTACGGATTAAACTGATCGCGTCGGAAAAAGAAGTCGCTTGTTGTTTAATCAGTTTTTATGAATAGATTTGCTTTTAACATTATTATTCTTGCCGGATTGATGTTTTTTGCCGCGGCTTTCGCCGAAGCGCAAGTTCTTAGGGACGAGGTTTCGTCGATAAAATTATTGAACCGGATCGACAAAACCAAACAGCTTAAGAAAGGCGTCGGATCGGGTTTCGTACTTCTTTCGCCATCCGATTCTGCATCATTTTCCGAGATTGATCTTCTCTCGATGGATCCCTGCACGACGGCGTTTCCCATCTCGAACGGCGAAGTTCGAAACGGCGATCTTAACCAGAGCGATTGCCGGCTCGAGGATAATTCCTACGCAGATTTTTACACGTTTAACGGCACGCAAGGACAGCAGATTCAGATATTTTTAAGCTCGACCGCGATCGATACATATCTTGGATTAGCCAACGAATCCGGATCGTTCGTTGTCGAAGACGACGACGGCGGCGAGGGAACAAATGCATACCTGAATGTGACTTTGCCTGAAACGGGAGCCTACATAATTCTGGCAAATTCAGCTCTTCCACTTCAGTTTGGCGAATATACCTTAAGCCTAAGCCCGACGCCGTATTGCGCGTATTCCATTAGCCCGACGTCTGCTGAAGCTTCGCCGTCGGGCGGAAATTATTCGTTTAACGTAACGACGCAGATCGGCTGCAGCTGGCGGTCTTATTCGACGCCGAATACTTTCATTTCGACAGACAGCCGGGGCAACGGTCCGGGCATAGTTTCGTACAGTGTTGAGCCGAACGGTCCGACGCCGCGAAGCGGAAATATCACGCTGGTTCCGGGATATTCTCCGGTTCCTACGCAGAACCTTATTTTCACGGTCAATCAACCGCCGCTGTTTTGTGAATACTCGCTCGGGTCGACGAGCATTAATCTTTCCGGCGCGCAGTATATTGGAACATTCGAAATTTTTGCGACGCCCGGATGTTTCTGGGACGCGCGTTCGAACGATTGGTTTCTTTCATCGAACAGTTACGGGCGCGGGAACGGAACGGTCGAATTTATGGCGGTCGCCAACAACGGCGCCGATCGGACCGGCACGATTACCGTGGCTGGGCTTACATTTACCGTCAACCAGCAAGGCTTAAACTGCACGTATTCCGTTAGTCCTGTAAATATCATCGTCGACAAAGCCCGACAATATGGAACGATCACGGTGGCGACGCAGCCTAACTGTACCTGGAGTATTTACCGGCAAACCTGGGTCAGCGTTGTACAGGGCGGCGTAGGACCGGGAACAGCGAGCTTTCTCGTTTTTGAAAATTTCGGTCAGACCAGCCGGACGGATAATATTCCGTTTAGCGTCAGCGGCGCGCCCGGTTCGACAAATATATCGATCACGCAGACGTCTACGACATTTGCCCGAAATTCTACATTCGATTTTGACGGCGACCGGAAGACCGATATCTCGATTACTCGGATGAACGGCGAGAGCCGCGAATGGTGGTATCAGAGGTCGCAAAGCGGAAGCGTCGGCGCGGTCGCGTTTGGAATGCAAACCGATACGATCACACCGGCAGATTTTACCGGCGACGGCAGAACTGACATCGCATTTTGGCGCGGCGCGACCGGTGAATGGTTCATACTTCGAAGCGAAGATTCTACCTTTTACTCGTTCCCGTTCGGCGGAAACGGCGATGTTCCCGTTCCTGCCGATTACGACGGCGACGGAAAAGCCGACGCCGCCGTTTTTCGTCCCAACGTCGCGACCTGGTTCGTCAGCCGATCGCTCGGCGGCACGTTCATTCAGACATTCGGTGCAAACGGCGATGCGCCGGTTCCGGCAGATTTTGACGGAGACGGTCGGGCTGATCTGGCTGTTTACAGGTCAAATGGAGCAAATAAAGAATGGTGGTATCAAAAATCGACCGATAATACGGTTTCGGCGTTCACATTCGGAACGCTCGAAGATAAAGCGGTTGCGGGCGATTATACGGGCGACGGCAAAGCAGATATCGCAATTTGGCGTCCTTCGAACGGAAACTGGTACGTTCTGCGATCGGAAAACTTCTCCTTTTATTCTTTTCCTTTCGGCGCCGTAGGCGATTTTCCCGCGCCGGGCGATTATGACGGTGATGGAAAGATCGACGCTTCCGTTTTCAGACCATCAACCTCTTCCTGGTTTGTCAACGGATCAAGCTCCGGCACGCAAATAATGGGGTTTGGAGGGTTAAACGATCGTCCGTTGGCGAATTCATTTGTCCGGTAAAGGCTTTGGGATCGTTTTCGCAGCAAGTGAAACCGAACGGCTGCGTTTTCAGATCCGGCAACGCGCGAGAGCTTTCCTTTGCTCTTCGATCTTTCCGCCGTAGTAGGCGGGAAGTGTGCCGTTTCGTTCCAATTCCAGCCAAATATCGAGGCTCTGCCGATGCCATCCGGCAGCAGTTGCCAGATTTTCCGTCCGGCGCGTTCTGCTTTTCGCGAGTTCTTCATGGATCACGCCGATGAATGCGTACGTTTCACCCAAATTGCCGATGTTGTAAATATCTTCCGGATGATCTTGTTTGATAGCTTCCTGAATCCGGCGAGCTTCCCCAAGATTTTCCAATGCTCTCGGAAAGTTTCGAAGTTTAAAATAAACGGACCCGAGGCTTTCGTGCGCAAGCGAAAGTTGACTAACTGCCAAATAATTTTTCGGATCGTCGTTAGCGACCTTTTCACAAATTTCCAGCATATTTGCGGCATTTGCAATCGCCTTTTCGAGATCACCGTCATCTGCCTGCGCGCGGGCAAGATTTCCCAGCGATATAGCCAAAACGATCTGATGCTGCGGTTTCGGCGGATCGTTCTGCGCCGCCAGCTGTCTGCTTTTTTCCAATGCCTTTTCGTAATTTGCAAACGCTTCTTCCGGCTGTTTTCTGACGATCGCATTTTGACCGATCCGCCGATACGCCATCTGTTCAACGCTCAAGATCTTTTCCCGCAGGGTCAACCCATCCGCAGCCTTTTGATCTAACTCTCCGTTTTCCGGAACCGATTCCGCGGCGATGATGCTCTGTCGGTAGTTTTCCAACGCCAAGTTCGCGTCTCCGGTGGCGAGCGAGGCAAGCAGATCGCCTCGCTCCAGATAAAAACGGGCGGCGGTAATTCTGTAAACAGAATTGCCGGGCTGTGCGGCGGTGAGTTTTGCGAGGATCTCAATTGAAAGGCTTGAATGAATTTCCGCCTTCTCAAAATCGTTGAGAAGCATTAAAACCTGAAACGATTTGCTGTGAAGGATCGCCGCCGCGTATTGTTGTTCGCCGCTGCCGCTTTTTTCGGCGAGTTCTTCTCGGATCGCAAGAGCCTTTGCATAACTGGCAAGCGCACCGGAAGAATCTCCCAAATTCGATCCCATTGCACCGCCCTGCACGTCTGCGATCTTTTCGTAACCGTTTGCCAGTTCGATCTTTAACGTATCGTCGTCGGTAGACTCCGCGGAAAGCTGATCGAGATAAGCAAGCGCCTTTTCGACAAGAAGTTTTCGTGCAGGAGTCGTACCCGGCAGATCTTTGATTGAGTCGTGAATGTCGAACATCAAAGAATTTGCCATTTCCCTGACCTCTCTAAAACGCCGTTCCGCGATCGATCTTTCACGGCTGGCGGCAATTGCCTGCCACGTTGCGATCGAAATTCCCGTGATAAGCGAGATCAAAACCATCGCCGCGGACAAAACGGCGATCTTATGGCGCATATAATATTTTTCGAATCGGTATCGCGCTGTTTGCGGTCTTGCATGAACCGGTTTTCCGGTCAAATAACGCGAAATATCTTCGGAAAACTGCCGAACGGAATCGTACCGCTCAGAAGGATCCGTCCGCAGCGCTTTTAAAATAATATTGTCCAGATCGCCCTGAAGCAGACGTTTCGGAACGGAAAAAGCACGCGAACCTTCCTCGGAAGTTAATCCGCTGCGGGAAGCCGTTTGGCTCGGTCGCGGCGGTTCGGTTCTTTTTGCCGTATCTATCAAGTCTTCGTATGATCTGCCGCGAAAATCGAACGGTCTTTGGTTCGTGAGAAGTTCGTAAAGAATAACCCCGAGCGAATAAACATCTGACGTCGTCGTAACGGGTTTTCCGGCTATTTGTTCGGGCGACGCATATTCCGGCGTAAGCATTTTTCCAAACGCGCCGGTTTCCGTGGCAAGAGTTTCCTGGTTCGCCAAAACCTTTGCGATTCCGAAATCAAGCAATTTTGGGACGCTATCTTCGGTTACGATAATGTTGGAAGGCTTTAGATCGCGATGGACGACGAGGTTTTTATGAGCATGTTCGACCGCGGAACAGATCTTACGGAAAATATCGAGCCGCTCTTCGAGCCCAAGATCGTGAATTCGGCAAAACTCGTTCAAAGGCTCGCCTTCGACATATTCCATGACGAAAAACGGCAAACCGTCCGCAGAAATTCCGCCGTCGATCAATTGCGCAATATTCGGATGTTTGAGCGAAGATAAGATCCTCCGTTCGTTCGAAAAACGCTGGACGATCGCTTCCGAATCCATACCGCGCTTGATGATCTTGAGCGCGGCAAACTGTGTAAAATCTGCATTTTCACGTTTTGCAAGATAAACAGCTCCCATTCCTCCCGAACCGAGCCTTTTCAACAGGGAATAATTTCCGATCGTGGTTCCGATCAAACGGTCGACGATCTCATTTTCAACGGCACCAAGCTCTACCATCAGCGGAGTTTCGATAAAATCCGCTGAATCCGACATGGAAGCGAGCAGGTCTTTGACTTCCGTACGGATCGTGCTGTCGGATATTGACGCGAGAAAGCGCACACGCTGATCGTCGGGCAGATCGATTGCTTGAGAAACCAGATCCTTAATTTGAAGCCATTCGGCGGTATTCATATTGCGACGATCACGGAGCCAAGTTACTTGGAAACTGCGACGGAACTTGATTCAATAAACTACGCGTCTAAAATCTTCTTACCGGCTCAAGATCGATTGATCTTCTGAAAAAGCCAGGCTTTTGCGATCGCCCATTCGCGTTTTACAGTTGCCGGAGAGATATCAAGCACCTCTGCGGTTTCCTCGATCGTTAAGCCTGAAAAGTAACGCAGTTCAACAATCCGGCATTGCCGCTCGTCAAATTTTTCAAGCTCCTTTAACGCGTCGTCCAGATCGATCAAGCTGTGATCCATCGACGTCGTAATGAGCGGCATATCGTCGAGCGACACTTTCTCGACACCGTGCTTAAGCGTTCTTCGCGCCCGCGCGGCATCGATCAGGATTCGCCGCATCGCCTGTGCTGCGATAGCGAAAAACTGTCCGCGGTTTTCCCAATCGACTGATCGCTGATTCGTTAATTTGAAATATGCTTCGTGAACGAGTTCGGTGGTTTGAAGCGAAACGGCATGTTCGCGGTTTAAAAAGCTGGCGGCGAGCTTGCGAAGTTCTTTGTAAACGATAGGCAAAAGCTTATCCAAAGCCTCGCTATTTTGGCTCCTGTTTCCGGTTCTGATGTTTTCGAGCAGCAAGTTTACTTCATTCGACATAGGAGTTCAGGAAAATTTTAGCAGAGAAAACCTCTGGACGTTGTCATTAATCTCGCAGAAACCGAAAATTCGTTTTTAAACGCGCAGGTTCGTAAGAATTGCCTTTCCCGCGCCAACCTAATTTCCCAGCACCTGACCGAGCCAGGGAAAGTAAAAGCAGATATCGGCTTGATGTTAACCGAGCCGTTTTCTAGCCGTTGGAACATTTCCATGAGCCATTCCGCGATTAAATCTCGCGGAGTGGGCTGACAGAAAAAGTTTAAAGACAATTGACGGAGAAACGAAAATGATTAGAAGCCGCCTGTTGATTTTAGCCGTGTTGCTGATTTCCGCACAATCGATATTTGCCCAGAAAGAGACGGGTTCCCGCGGAACGGTAGAAAAATTTGACATCGCTTCATTCCAAACTCCAAAAGGCTGGCAAAAGGAGCTGCTGGCAAATGCCGTCCAATTCGGCGCTGAAAATACCGATGGCGGTATTTGCATCATCACGCTTTTCAAATCGCTCCCGGCGTCGAGCGATTCGAAAGCAAATTTTGATGCTGCGTGGGAAACGATAGTCAAGGAAACAGTCGCGCCCGCGGACAAACCGGAAATGCAGCCGTCGATTAGCGAAAACGGCTGGACGGCGGAAACCGGTATCGCGGTCTATGAAAGCGACGGCAAAAAAGGCGCCGCAATGCTGATAACCATGACGGGCGGCAGCAAGATGGTCAACATTCTGGTTTTGACCAATACCGACGCGTTTCAGCAAACGGTTGAACAGTTTTTAGGTTCGATAGATCTAGAGAAAATTCCGCAGAAAACATCGTCAGAGACAGTGCAGAAACCGCAAACTTCGATACAGCCGAGCGGCAAAACTCAATCCGCGAAAAAAACCGGTTTTAAGTTTAACGAAACGAACTTTGACGACGGCTGGACGAGCATCGAACAGGAAGATTGGGTTGAAGTTGTCAAAGGAAACATCAAGGTGTTAATTCATTATCCGAAAGAAGGGACCGTTTTTCCCGCCGATCCCGAACCGCTGACAAACGCCGCATGGAATATTCTGGTCGCGCCGCGATACAGCAATCTGAAAAATTACAAGACGGCATATATAACAACCTATAACAGACCGTATCTGGGAATGGGAACCGCCACCGATAATGCCACGGGAAAATCGAAATTCGTTCTACTTTTCAGACAAGGAAATGTCGGCTGGATAGAGTTTGTCGCTCCCGACAAAAACAGTTTTGTTCAGCAATTCAAATTTGATCCTGAAGCAATAAAGTGGGATAGCGAAAGCGATCTTTTGATACCGCTGATTCAAATGGCAAATTACAACAAATTTGCTATCGCCGAGAGCGATTTCAACGGTACCTGGACAAGCGATTTTTCCGTCGTTCAACAGCTTTACAACGTTTACACCGGAAACTACGCGGGCATGAATATCAACCAGTCAAAAGAAGAATTTATATTCGGTAACGGAAATTCATATAACTGGAAACTATTGGTTGTTAATGGAATGGTCGGAAATATGAAATTTGCGAATGTGAGTTCGGCGGGAAAATTTAGCGTCCTAAATAACTGGCAGATCCAGTTTTCAAAGATCGAATCAGGTCCAAAAACCTACAACGCGCATTGGTCCTGCATCAAGGGTGCGAGGCTTTTAAACCTTCTCGACGCCAAAAATCCGGGCAGCGGTATTTATAGCGTTTACGGGAAAAAATAATGCAGAAGCGTATCGAATTTTATCTACGGCATAGGAGTACGAAATGAAAAAATTTACATTGTTCTTAATCGCGGCGTCGACCACTTTGTTAATGCTTACCAATCCCGCTTTTGCCGATTTTAAGCTGAAGCAGAAGGTGACGATGGGAACTGGCGGCGACGGTTTTAGCCTTGAACGTTCGATCTGGGTAAAAGGAATGCGCGAGCGGACGGCGAATCGGATGGAAGTCGAAGACGAAATGATGTCGCAAATGATGCCGCAGCTGACCGAGATAAAGCAATGCGACCTTCGTCAAACGGTCAAGATCAACGAACGATCCAAAAAATACTATCTCGACCCTTTTTACATTTCCGACGACAAACCTCTGCCTCCGGTTTCGCCGTCGACTAAAACGGAAACCGTAAAGGGCGGAACCGTTACCTGGACGTACACGCTGACCGACACCGGCGAACGACGCCAAATGTTCGGTTTAACGGCGCGGAAATTGATCATAAAACAGCTTTCCGAAACATCAAAAGATTCGTGTTCGGGCGAAGGGAAAATGAGTTTGGTCGAAGAAGGCTGGTTCGTTTATCTAATTCCCGAAAACGCCGTTTGCCAGATAGAACTGCCGCGCGGCGAAGGGAAACCCGAAGAAAAATGCCGCGATAAGTTTGTAATGAAGGGTTCTTACAAATATCCGGGAATGATGCTCGAAGGCAAAACTACGATGACGGATCTTTTAAGGAACGACACGATGGTTTCATCTATCGAAACCCTCGACCTTTCAAAAGAATCACTGGACGTTGCGCTTTTTGAAATTCCGAAAGGTTTTGCCGAGGTTAATTCCGAGCAAAGTTTGATGTCATTCAGCATGAACAATATCGCGGCTGGAAATATCGTCGATTCAAGCGGCGCACGTTCGTCAAAGAAAAAGGCGGTTGCGATCGATTTCTTTTCCGGCAGTGTATCGAAGATCAATCAAAATTCGATCAGGCAATATCTCGCTTCAAAAATTTCTTCCGATTCCATCGACGGCGTTATCGTAATGTCGCAAAACGATATCGCCAGCGGAGCTTACGGAAACGTGATCGGCGTTGAGATCAAATCTGCAAAGGAATCCGGCGCCAGCAAGATCGGCGGGCTTTTCGGAAAGGTTACCGGCAATGAAGATGGAGCAAAGGTCGGTAAATCCGAAGCCGAAGTTGTCGTGACGCTTTATTCGGGAGACGGCAAAACCGTGATCGCGTCCGGTTCAGCCAAAGAAAAAGCTGACGGAAAAGCCGACGACGCGGTTAAAGCCGCGATCGATAGAGCCCTGTCTCAGATTACGCCGAAATTGAAATAAAAGGTTAACGGTTATGAAAATTCTTATCTCCGCACTGCTCGTTTTTATTCTGGTTCAGTCGACTATAATTTTCGCTCAAAAACCGTCACGGACCGCTCCGAAGATAACTTCGCCCGTTTCAAAATTTGACCCCGATAAGACGGACGAAAGCAAACCCGAAGATTCAGCCAATGACTTTGCGGCGAGCGGTCTTCCGGCGCCTGAAGATTTCGGCGGCGCGCCGAACGACGCGCTTGCCGCCGCGCTGGCAAAACGTTTGACGGATTACGACGAAGACAATCTTCCGCTGCTGATAACAACGCTCCAGCGCGCCGGATTTTTCATAATTAACGAAAATCAAAAGGTGCTTTATCAACCGACGACCGGCAGCGGAATGGGTATCGCATTTTACGATTTCGAAGTTGCCGGAATGCTGAAACTATCGCGCCGCGGCTTCGTTTCGTCGGTGGAGCAGCTTTCAACTCAGATCGGGAAGGACACGCCGGAAATTCCGCCTTCGCAGGTTGCGTCGCTGATGATGCGCGATCTTCGGACATCGGCGAACTCTTCGAATAAACTTGTCAGGTTCTGGGCTCGGCTGATCGTCGAACTCGGGAAAAACTCTCAACAGAGCGTCGATCTCCTGTCAACCAATTCGGCGACGGTGCCGCTGAGCGTAATTCAAACATCGCTCTGGGAACGCCGCTTGATCGGCGACGTTATCGCTTTTGCTCAGAACGCTTCGGCGAAAAACCGGTTCGATCAAAAACGAGATGACCGGCTGAATTTGGTCAAAGCAAATTATTTTTCGCCGCCGCCGTGCCAGACTAACGATATCGAAAGTCTGGTGATGGATGCGTCGTCGCTCGGGATAACAACCGCGCACGGGCAGTTTTTGGAAAAGATCGCTGAGACACTTTCTACGAAGGGTTCGGAAACACTTGGAAAAATCGGATTTCGACTCGGTTTGGTGAACATCGCGCTTTCCTGGGCAAAGCTGGTTGCGGCGATGATGACGCTGAAAGGCGAAATGAAGATCGAGGACCCGATGCCGCTCGAGCGGACGAAAAATAGTGTCGAAGGTCAAAGCCGCGAAATGACCGCGCGTGTTTGGGCTGAAGTCGGAAATCTGCAGTTTTTAAACTGTGTCCGGCTCGCACTTAACACAGCCAGCGGGCTCGATTTCAGTATGCCGAGCGACGGACCGCTTGCCGGGCGCGACATCGCCTGGGAGTTGACGGACGACGCAAGTTTTTCCGGTCAGGGAAGCTCAAAAACCGGAAAGTTCGATAATTTCGTAAATTTAAAAGCGCCCGAAGGTGCAAAGCGAAATCCTCTTGAACAGATCACCGATGATAACGGTGAAAGCAAAATGAACCTCGTCGGCGCTCCGAAAATTCCGGCAGTTATCAATAAACCGGTCGTTCCGGTTAGAAAAAAGGCGGGAATTAAGATCGCTGTTGCATTCAAATCTTCGCGCGATACGGCGCAGAATTTTATCGATATCGGCGGAGCTGCGCTCGGCATTGCGACCGGCGGTCCGATCGCTATTTTGGGAATAATTCCGGAACTCGGATTTCGAATGAAATGGGACATTAGAAAGCTGACCGTGCCCGTTAAAGATTGGGAGCTTTGCACCGAAGATTGGGCGGGAACGATCGAGTATAAAAGGACTTTTAGTCAATCGACGGTCGTGAAAACAGTATCCAGGAAAGGCACGAGAACGGTAAATGAATTGACGGAGATTACCTGGAATCTCAATCCCCGGCGTCGGGATATGCCGTTCGACACACCGCCGATTCCGGCTGATGTAACGGTT
This sequence comes from Pyrinomonadaceae bacterium, assembly GCA_026129865.1. Classification (GTDB taxonomy): domain Bacteria; phylum Acidobacteriota; class Blastocatellia; order Pyrinomonadales; family Pyrinomonadaceae; genus JAHCHG01. The sequence continues at coordinate 52,364 of JAHCHG010000014.1, read as the reverse complement.
CGGGTGAAAAATTCGGATATTTTCGAAGGGACAGGTGAAGCCGATGTTTGCTGTTCCGATCAGGCGTCCAAAGATTCCGGCGCGCGAATTCGTGAAGCGATAACGCTAAATGTAGACAAAAGCGGGAAATCTCCAATTAAAGTTGATCTATCGGACAATTTTCTCTTGTCGCTCTCGCCGGACCTCTCAAATTACGAGCTGTTCAAAGGCACAAAACGCCGCAGTTTTACGGTTTCCGAATCTGCCTGTCCGGTTGACGAAGATCAGACTGCGGAATCTACGACAGAAGAATTTGCCAATATGATCATCACTCCGCTCAGTCGAACAAAAACCATGCGGCGGCTTTTAAAAACAGGAGAGAGCGTTGAAGAGATCTGGGGCACAGAATCTTTTGACGATCCGCTCGGCGGCAAGATCGTTTACAAATGGACTATTTCCCGCTGCGGCGACCTATAGTAAAAGCATAGAATTTCTTATAATGCCGATACTTTAGATTTTATTGACGTCCTGCGATATTATTTATCGCATGAAACATTTACGTCTAAGTTTGATCTGCATCGTTATCTCCCTTTTTTCGATAACGGCATTTGCCGATTCTCCTTTAACTTCGACCAATTTTGCCGCTGCCTATACCGATCAGCCGATGGTTGTCGCGGCTGGGAAAACCTCCGGTTATATCAACAATTACATAATGGATTATCTGGCAGAACCGAAAAATCCGGTCGATGTAAAGATGGCGATCATCAATGAATTCGGATGGAAGATCTCCGGAAAAAACAATTCGGAGGCATTCGCCAAGTATTTAGTCGATAAGCGCGGTTATGCCGATATGAAGGCTTTCGCGGAAAAAGGAACGGCTGACGAGCTTTTGTCGATGGCTTATATCATGGCGCTTGACGATTATTTTAATGTCGATAAAGCCATAATTTATGCGGAGAAAGCGGTCGCTAAAAATCCTTCGAGCCGCACATTTCAGCTCGTCGCAGGATTAATAAAAGCGCAAAAAGCGATGGACGGAGATTGGTGCGAGGTTTACCGGATCACGGACAAGATCAGAAAGGACGAGTCGCTGAAAAACGACATGAAGCCCGAAGCCGTAGCGATAATTTACGAATATATGGACATTTACGGCGAATATTGCAAGAAATAAATTTTAAGAGGAAGAAAAATTGAACGACGAACAGTTTGAAGGAAAAGCCGCGATCGTAACCGGCGCGACGCGCGGAATAGGAAAAGCGATAGCATTGGAATTGGCAAAACGCGGCAGCAATGTCGCTTTTAATTTCGCAAGAAGTGTTGACGAAGCGGAAAAGGTCAAAAGCGAGATAGAAGCGCACGGCGTAAGGGCGTTTGTCGAATCGTGCGACGTTTCAAACACGGAAGCGTCCGGCGAGTTTGTAAAAAAGGTCAAAGACGAATTCGGCACGATCGATTTTTTGGTCAATAATGCCGGCATAACGCGCGACAATCTGATCATGCGGATGAAGGAAGAAGAATGGGATGCGGTCATCGACACAAATCTCAAAGGCGCATGGAACTTTACAAAAGCGGTCCTGCGACCGATGATGCGCAATGAGAACGGCGGTTCGATCCTAAACATCACATCGATCTCCGGAGTGGTCGGAATGCTCGGTCAGTCTAATTATTCCGCTTCAAAAGCCGGAATGATCGGTCTGACAAAATCGGTCGCAAAAGAGGTCGCGAGCAGAAAAATAACCTGCAACGCGCTTGCGCTCGGGCTTATCGAAACGGATATGGCGAGCGAAATGAACGACGAGTATCGCGAAAAAATTCTTTCGATGATACCGCTCGGGCGGCTTGGAAATGTTTCGGAAATAGCCGATATCGCGTGTTTTATGCTGTCCGAATCGGCGCGGTACATTACCGGACAAGTGATCCAGCCGGACGGCGGACTCGCGATTTAACAAATGGCAATAGATTACCAACGCGAAATTGAAGATCCTTCGACCCAGGAGCGCGCGGTGCGGATAACGCCCGTAACGCCCTATTATTCGTATCTGATGATCGCCGTTTTGATCGGGGTTTTCGGCGCGCAGGTCGCGGTCGATTCCTTCGATTCGATCGTTCTTGGCGGCATGCGCGCACCGCTGATCGCGGGATTTTACAAAGAAGCGTTTGCCGGGGGCGATTACTGGCGAATGCTCACCGGCGCAACGCTCCACGGCGGAATAATTCATTTATTTTTCAATTGCTACGCGCTCTACGTGCTCGGCAAATTGATCGAACTGCTGTCGAACCGCGCACATCTTCCGATAATTTTTATTCTTTCGGCTATCGGCGGAAACCTTTTGACCTATGCCGTAAATCCGGTCGGAATTTCGATCGGCGCGTCGGGCGGAATCATCGGATTTCTTGGCTACTTGACCGTTTACGGTTTCTTTCGCAGAAAGGTCATGTCGAACTCGCTGTTTAAGAACATGCTTTTCAACGTTGTTTTTATCGGGTTTGTCGGAGTTTATGTAATAGATAAAGTTGACAACTTTGCCCATCTCGGCGGTTTGATCGTCGGCGCTGCGTATGGATTTTTTCAGGTGCCGCGCGACCTTTACGCCGATCCGAGAATTGCGTCGGAACCGGCAAAGATCGCCGGATTTGCCGCGCTTGGAATTTTTCTATTCACGGCAGTCGTTACCGTACTTCTTCTTTTTCAGATCATAAGTTTTTAGATTGTTAAATGCCGCGAGTCAGAGTTCACCAACACGTAAATCCTTTAGCCACTTATTTTCGGAAACTTCCTGTTGAACCGATCGATTTCGAGAAGATATTTCCGCATGCGGACAGACCGCTTTTTCTGGACGTCGGCTGCGGTCGCGGACGGTTTATTCAGAAAATGGCGGCACTTGACCGGAATACGAATTTTCTGGGGCTCGAAATTCGGCAGCCGCTTGTCGATGAGGCGAACGAGATCGCCGCTGAACGCGGAATCGAAAATCTTCATTACGAATTTTGCAACGCGACGCTAGCCGCAGAAACTCTTTTCGATAATCTGCCAAATAACATTTTAAAAGCTGTTTCCATCCAGTTTCCCGATCCGTGGTTTAAGAAACGCCATGCCAAAAGGCGAATGGTCAAACCGAAACTGGCTGAAGTTTTAACTCGGCTTTTGCGCGTTGACGGCGCGATCTTCGTTCAATCCGATGTCGAATTTCTCGCCGAAGAAATGTTCGAAATGTTTCGCGAACAAAAAGTTTTGAGCGAAGTTTCGCTCGACGAAAATCCGTTTCCGGTAAAAACCGAGCGTGAATTGTCGGTCGAAAATCGCGAACTGCCTGTCTGGCGGAAGCTCTTCAAAAAAACCGCTGACTAATTTCCCGCCGCAAACAATTTCATCAGCGCCTTTTCTTCGGGTTCGTATTCTTCTTTAATCTTTTTGATCGTTCGTTTTGTCTTTGGAACGAATTGTTCGATCGTTACGCCTTTTTGATATTGATCGAGCACGACCGGATGAATGTACGATCCGCGGCAAACCGCGGGCGTATTTCCGAGCTGTTCGGCGACCCGCTTGACGGCTTCGGCGACGTTTTTTTTCAGTAATTTATCGTCATCGCAGCATCCGATCTCTGCCAATTCCAACGCCGCGAGCAGCGTTGCGCCCCATGTTCGAAAATCCTTTGCGGAAAATTCAGGCGAAGCGATCTCTTTTAGGTATCGGTTAATGTCGCCGGGTTTTACCGGTCGCGTTTTTCCGTCTTCGTCGACATAACGAAAGAGCTTTCTTGGACCTTTTAGTTCCTTCAATTCCCGCATCATCCGGGCGATCTCTGAATCGACAAGAACTTTTCGCTGTTTAACTTTATGTTTTCCGACGAAATCGAAAGTAAGCTTGCCGCCGCGTCCGATCTTCAAATGACGATGCTGAAGGGTCGTGATCCCGTAAGTGCGATATTTTTCCACACTCGCCGCCGAGCCCATTCGCATATACAGCTGGTCGAGAAGGCGCGTCATCAGCGCCAGAACTCTTTCCCTCGGAAATCCGTTTAGTTCAAGATGTTCGTTTGTGACCTTTCGGATCTTCGGCAGAAACTTTCCAAAAGTTTCGATCTTTTCAAATTTTTTGCGCTCCTGTTTCCTGCGAAATTTTTCATGGTAAAGATATTGAACCCTTCCGCCCGCGTCGATTCCGACCGCCTGAAGCTTGCCGCTTTTTGACGGGCAAATTCGAACTTCCGCCCACGCCGGCGGAATTACCAGCGAATTGATACGCTCGATCGAATCTTCTGAAGTGATCTCTTTTCCGTCCTTGTCGAAATATTTAAAGCCGCGCGATTTGGTTCCTTTTCTCAGCCACCAATTCTTTCGTCTCCCTTTTTTTACTCGCTCGCGCGCTTTTTCGATGTCGAACAAACGTTCCTTTTTTGCCATTTGGTTTTCCGGTAAAGATCAATCTGAGTTCCAACTTCGTATTCTTTCCGATCAGTTCTTGTCTGAACATTCTGTCCGAGCAAAATGAGTGCCGAAAAAAGATCGGGCAGCGAAATGAATCGCCGCCCGATCTTTTGACCACTCAATTGCAGCGGTTTATTTGATCAAGTTACCGTCCGTGTCGAGATAAACGATCGAATCGCCGATCCCTGAAATTTCTTTCAAGCGCGGTTCGATCACTTTGCGGTCGCCGACAATGACGATCGCCATTTTGTCCGGCGAAAGATATTTGTTCGCAACACGGTTTACGTCTTCAAGCGTTACAGCCTTTATTTTTCCGATGAAATCGTTGAAATAGCTGTCGGGAAGTCCGTAAATTACAACGTTTGAAAGCTGACCGGCGATCTGGTTGGTCGTTTCAAAACCAGCCGGAAAACGGCGGATCAGACTTTGTTTGTTGTATTCCAATTCACTTTCGGTAACAGGAACAGAACCGCGAATACCGTTCAATTCCTTTAGGAATTCCTGAACGGATTCCTTTGTAACAGCCGTTTGAACGTCAGCGCCGGCTGTAAAAGGACCCGCGCCTTTACGATAGCTGAAACCTGTTCGCGCGCCGTATGTGTAACCTTTGTCTTCGCGAAGGTTCATATTGACGCGAGCGGAAAACTGTCCGCCGAGAATCGAGTTCATTACCTGAAGCGCAAAATAATCGGGGTTATCGCGCGAAACGCCGACTTGTCCGATGCTGATAACGCTCTGCGCCGCGCCGGGTTTATCGACCAGATAGATCGCCGTTCCCTTGCGCTCGGGCGCCGAACCTACATTTGCTGCCGGAATATCGCCCGCCTTCCAACCGGCGAACGCCGTTTCGAGCTTTCCAACCAGCGATTTCATTTCGACATTTCCGACGACGATCAATGTCGCGTTGTTCGGACGGAAATATGTCTCATAGAATTTCTCGGCATCCTCGCGAGTCATTGATTTGACCGAAGCCTCGTTGATCGAAATTCCGTACGGATGATCTGCTCCGTAAAGAACCTTGTCGTAAGCAACGTTTGCGATCGCGTTCGGATTGTCCTTGCGCTGCAGCAAACCGGTCAAAGTTCTGCGCTGATATTTCACGAATTCATCCTGCGGAAATGTCGGATTCAGCGCGACATCGGCAAAAATTTCCAATGCTTTATCAACGTTTTTCGTCAATGTTTGAATGCTGACCGTTGAAGAATCCCAGCCGGAACCTGTATTTAGATTTGCTCCGATCGATTGAGTTTCGTTCGCGATCTCAACCGCGGAACGCGTCTTTGTTCCCGTGTCCATCAGGCTTGCGGTAACCGAAGCCAAGCCGCTTTTGCCAGCCGGATCATTTGTCGAACCGCTTTTTACAACGAGATTCATCGACACGATCGGAAGTTCGGTTTGTTTAACGAACCAAACATCGAGACCGTTCTTCAATTTAGTTTTCTGAATCGACGGAAGCGCAAAGCTCGGATCCGGACCGCCTTTCGGCTGCGTGTATCTCCAGTCGGTGTCCGCCTTCGGCGTTTCAGCCGGTTTCGGAGGTTCTTGTTTCTTCTCGGCATCCGAAGTCGGCTTGTTCGAACGCGACGGCGCAACCGATTTTGCCTCCGCTTTGCGCGGAACGATCGTCAAAACAAGCTTGTTGTCCGTCAGATATTTCTCAGCAGCTTTTGAAACCGCTTCAGGCGTTACGCGGCGATAACGGTCGAGATCTGCCTGAAAATAATCGGGTTTGTTCAAGAACGTTGCGTAACTGTTTAATTGATCGGCTTTCCCTAGAACGGTCTGCAGACCAAAGATCGTTTGCGATTCGATTCGGTTCAGAGCACGTTCCATTTCAAGCGCCGTCGGCGGTTCTTTTTTGATCTTGTCGAGTTCGGCAAGAATTTCGGTTTCGAGTTCCTTCAGAGAACCGTCGCGCTTTGTCGAAGTCGCCACAGCCTGGAAAGTTCCGGCGATCTCGCGCGTTCCATGCGAAGCAAACACGTTTTGCGCGATCTGCTTATCATAAACGAGCCGGCTCTGAAGCCGAGATCCGCGACCGGCGGACAAGATGTTCGAAAGAATATCGAGCGCCGCTTCGTCCGGCGAATATTGCGGCACGGTGTGCCAGGTCATATAAACGCGCGGAAGCTGGACGCTGTCTTCCATCTCAAAGCGAATTTCCTTTTCTATCTTCGGCTGCGGAGGATTTGGACGATCGATAGCGCCGCCCATCGGGATCGGTTCGAAATATTTCTTAACCAGTTTTTCCGCCTGTTTCGGTTCAAAATTTCCGGCTATTACGAGCGAAGTATTGTTCGGGACGTAATATTTCCGGAAAAATGACTGCACGTCTTCCATCGAAGCCGCCGAAAGATCTTCGAGCGAACCGATAGTCGTCCAATGATACGGATGATCCTTGGGATAAATTAACGACGAGATCTTTTCAAATGCCGTTCCGTACGGCTGGTTGTCGTAACGCTGGCGGCGTTCGTTCTTAACGACGTCGCGCTGGTTATTCAGCTTTTCCATCGTCATTGCCGGCAGCAAAAAGCCGAGCCGGTCAGATTCAAGCCAGAGTGCGAGCTCGAGAAAGTTTGACGGAACTACTTCGTAATAATTCGTGCGGTCGGCATTCGTCGATCCGTTGATGTTCGCGCCCGCTTCCTGAAGCGGTCCGAAATAATCTTTGTCATAATGTTTCGAACCCTGAAACATCATATGTTCGAAAAGATGCGCAAATCCGGTTCTGCCCGGAACTTCATTCTTGGAACCGACGTGATACCAAAGATTTACGGCAACGATCGGGGTTGATTTGTCCACGTGCATTATCACGCGGAGTCCATTTTTCAATTTTATTTCCTTGTATTTTATCGGCGGCAGTTTGTCTGATTTTTGTCCAAAAACAACTGTTGACATAAGCAATACGAAGGTAAAAAGAAAAACAATAGTTCTCTTTAATTTCATCGTGAAAAACTCCTGATATAGATTGGTCTTAAATTAAATTTTTAACTCTTCGCTTATTACGCATAGGCAGATGCAAAGGTTTATATATAATATTCGCAAAAAGCGCGCGAACAAGGGCATTGTGCGAACAGGGCTAAATTCTTGACTAACGACCGCCGTAAAGCTAAACTGCTTGCAAATTAGACCAAATTTTCTGAAACCCCGAAAACAAACTCTTCTTAAAATATGCCGAAACTCACGGCTTTTAATGAAAGCAATTTTTTAAAATTGCTGGAATGGCTAGACCCTGACAGGGACGCTGCGGGCGAAAAGTACGAAGCGATACGAAGTCGTCTGATCACGATCTTTAGAGCGCGCGGCTGCGAATTTCCGGATGAAAACGCAGACGACACGATCGACCGGGTGATCGGGAAAATCGAAACGATCGCGGAAAACTATCAGGGCAATCCGGCGCTATATTTTTACGGCGTCGCTAAACTCGTTTACCGTGAAAAGGCTCGAAAACGCGTTGATGCCGAACTGCCCTCGGTTTTAGTTCATGAGGAAAAAGACCAATCGGTTCTTGAACGCAACGACCGCTGTCTGGAAAAATGCCTGCAGAAATTAGATTCCGAGCAGCGGGAATTTATTTTGGAATATTACAAATATGAAAAACAGGACAAAATAGACCATCGCCGGAAAATGATGGAAAAACTCGGTATATCGCCTGAACTCATTCGTTTACGGGCGTTTCGCGTGAGAAATACGCTGCAGAAATGCGTATTAAATTGTCTAAACGGCGAAAACGATGAAACGTAATTGCAAAAAATGCATATAAACATAGGAGTCGGTTAAAGTTTAAAATGACGTTCGAAAATTCAGACGAAAAGACGATAAAAAAATATCTTCTCGACCCGCAAAATGTTGATGAGTCGATGGAAGAACGTCTGATGACCGATGACGCTTTTTACGAGCGGTTTCTAATTTGCGAAGATGAGCTGATCGAAGAATATGCGGATGGAAATCTGATCGGCAATGACGCTTTGAAGTTTGAGCGGAATTTCCTGGTTTCCGACGAACGCAGGAAAAAGCTGGCGTTTACCCGCGCACTTCGCAGTGCGTCCCGTCCGCGGGCTTTGACGGTTGAAAAGGAACCGAACAAGAACAGCAACGAAAAAAAGGCGGACGGAGGCTTTTTTTCGTACTTTTTGTCGCCCGTTCCGGTTTTCGGCGGGCTGCTGATATTTTTCTCGCTGATCTCTTTCGCAGTTTGGAATTTTTATTTTAGAAATGAAAATTCCGATGCCGCATCACAGCTTTTGAGTTCCGCATTTCAAACTGAAAGACCTTTTAATTCACGCATTTCAAATTTTGATTACGCCCCAAAGCCGGACACGCGCGGAAACGGTCCGGAATCGGTTAACAATATCGAGCTCGAGCGTGCGGCAAATTTGATCCTTAAAAAAGCATCCGAAGATCCAACGGCTGAAAATCTGCATAACCTCGGGAAACTTTATCTTGCGCGGCGCGAGTTTGACAGCGCGATCACGCAGTTTGAAAAAAGTGAATCATTAGATCCCGGTAACGCAGAATTGCTGAACGATCTGGGCGTTGCACTGCTTGAAAAAGCGAAATCGCAAAACGGTTCCGACGGTTCGAAATTGGAACTTTACGGGCGGGCATTGAGCCGTTTCGAAAGTGCTTTGAAGGCTGACCCGAGTTTAACTGAATCGAAATTTAATTCGGCACTGACGCTTCAAATCTATCTTCCGCGAGAAGCGGCGAAAGCCTGGCGCGAGTATTTGGAGCTTGATTCCACATCAAAATGGGCGGAAGAAGCGCGTCGAAACCTGGAAAAATTAGAGCGCTCCGGCTCCGCAGACCTTTCTGCCGCGGAAGCAAAGGACCGGTTTTTTGAAGCCGTTGTCGCAAAAAACGATTCCGCTGCGCTGGATCTATTGCGCGGCAACCGCGAGATCGTCGTCGGGAAACATCTGGCGCAAAACCTGATCGAATCTTTTCTTGCTGCGGAAGAACCGCTGGAGCGTGAAAAACTGCTAAGAACGATCGAATACGCCGGTGAGCTTGAGAAAAAAAGCGCCGGCGATTTTTTTTTATCGGATGCCGCCGCGCATTTTAAAGTCCTCAAAACATCGGAACAAAGATCGTCGGAACAAGACGCGCAGAATACACTCAATGAAGGGTTTAAGAACTGCCTCGATTCCTCGTTTAGCCGTGCCAGGGAAAATTTCTCCGCCGCATCTCAAAAATTCGCCGCGACGGGAAATGAGCCGCAAAAGATTGTGGCAGATTACTTTACGGCGTATGCCGAATTTAACTTGAATGGATTACCGGCGGCAGAACGATACTGGAAAACGCTTGAACTAACTGCGACCGGGAAAAACTATAAATGGATACTCGCAAATACGCTCTACTGGCTCGGCAGCTCGCAGAATATCATTGAAAAATTCACAGACGCGCAAGACGATTTGAAACGCGGATTAAAGCTTTCCGAATCGCTCGGCGACGATTATTTGATCCAGCGGTTCCTCAGCAGCTTAGCTCAGCAAAATTCGCGCATCGGCGACCGGGAACAAACTTTGGAATACCTCGAACAGCTTTTCGAACATTCCGCCGCGGGCGGAAGTCTCAGGCAGAAATGGAGGAACTATAGTTATGCGTTGGGAATACTTGCCGATTTGGAGTTGACCGATCTATCGGAATTCGTCGCATTGGAAAACCTGATGATCGCCCGGGAAACCGGCGCAATTCTCTATATTTGCGACGCACAAAACGATGCAGCGATCGCGTATTTCAACAAAGGCGATTTTGAAACGGCACGCGGTCATCTGTCGGAAGCGCTGCGGCGCGTTGATGATGTAAAAGAAGATTATTCGCGCAAATTTCTGACCGGTCGCGCCAAATTGATATTTGCCGAGCTCGAACGCAAAGCAAAAAATTTTGAAGCTGCCGAAGAACATTATCAATCGGCTTCGGACATATTTGCGGAGATCGAAAACAATCCGTTCCGCTTTGAAACGGCAAAGGGAAAGCTTTTGACCGCGCTTGCCTTGGGAAAATCGGCTGAGCTTGAACGAGAAATTAGTGAAACTATCGCACTTGCCGAAAAATACCGGCGTGAGATCGCCGACGAGCAAAAAAGATCCGGCTTTTTCAACACCGAACAATCTATCTATGACGTTGCCGCCGAGTTTGAATTCAGCCGGAACGATCCTAAAGCCGCGTACGAATATGTCGAAACGTCAAGTTCCCGGTCGTTGCTCGACTGGCTTTCGCGCGGCGCCGAGATTACGGCATCGCAAAACTCTGAGGTCGAGATACTTTTACGTGAAAATGTTAGACCTTTGGCGCTTAACGAGATACGCGCATCGCTTCCTGCCGAGGTACAGATTATTCAATATGCGGTTTTGGACGGCAAACTGCTGATCTTCGTGATCTCGCGAGACAATTTCAAAACTTTTTCTTCAAACATATCAGGCGAAGAATTGACCGGAAAAGTCAAGAATTTTCTTAGTCTGCTTCCGGACGAGAACCGCGCGGATGAACTGAGCAAAGCTTCAAAAGAACTTTACGAAATTTTGATCGCACCGGTCGGCGCCGAACGCGATACGTCGAAAACGCTGGCGATAATTCCCCAAAAAATACTTTTTCATCTTCCGTTCGCCGCGCTGGAATCGCCTCAGGGAACGCCTTTGATCAAAGATCAGCCGATAATTATGTCGCCGAGCGCAAATGTTTTTCTGTTAAGTTCGAAAAATGCTGCGAAGAAAAACGCTGATCGTCAGGAAACGCTGCTGGCTGTGGGAAATCCCGAGTTTAACCGCAGCAAGTTCCCGAAGCTTCAGGATCTTCCCGCCGCCGGGCGCGAAACGCGCGAACTCGCTCGCGCTTACACTTCAAATCACATGTTTTCGGGCACCGATGCCCGAAAAGAAGCGATCATTCCTTTGTTGAACAATGCGGAGATCATACATTTTGCCGGACATTATATCGTTGAACCGCGTTCGCCGCTTTTGTCCAGCCTGGTGCTCGCCGGCGACGAAACGCTGTCAAACGCCGATCTGATCGCACAAAAACTTGATCGACCAAAACTCGTCGTCATTTCCGCGTGCGATACCGGAATTGAAAATTATTACAAAGGCGAAGGCTTGGTCGGACTTTCCCGCAGCTTTCTCGCGTCCGGCGTCCCGGTCGTCGTCGGAAGCCATTGGAAGGTAGATTCCGACGCGTCTGCCGACCTGATGATCCGTTTTCACAATTTGCGCAAAACCGGTTATCTTCCAACCGCAGAAGCTCTCCGCCGCGCACAGCTTGAGATGTACGAAACCTCGACGACAATGAAAAGCCCATATTTCTGGGCAGCCTTTTCCGTGATCGGCGGGTATTCAACTTACTAAAAGGTCAAAATCTGGAGAAAAAAAATGGGATTCGCTGATCCGACTTCGCTTGTCACAGTTAAAATGAAAGGTTTGGGTGTTGCTCACCTTAATGGGGATTTGTGGGAATTTTTATTTCTAAGAAATCCCGAAAATGACAACAGCTGCCACAAAATGAAGGTTATCATCAGAGAATATCGCGACGATCTTGACGAGCCAATATCAAAGGTATATCCAATTCCGGTGTCGATGCAGAAAATGTCGGTGAAAACGCTCGAGACACACGCGAATACACTTCAGTACAAGCCCTCGGAAACCTTCTATTGGGATGTTGCCCGCGATAGTCCGTATGATGTCCGATGGTTGCCCGATCTGAGCGAGCTTTACTATATCGGCTCGCCCGCTCCGGTCAAATTAATGCGTAAGACTCCCAATAGGCAGCTTACTTATCTTTCGATTAATCATGGAAAATTTTATACACATGAATTAAGTGAGGAAAAATATTCTTTTACTCGACGCGGACAAGAAATTGCAGTCCGAAAAGTAGGACTCTGGCTCGGGCTGGATGTTTCGTGGTCGCTAAGCGGCTCGTATACTGAGGTGGATTTAGGGGTCGGATTCGAAACTCTAAGGCGTAAACCGCACGTAAAATCCTACGAAATCGAATTTAACAATGATTGTCTCCGCGAAACCGACGGAACCGACCTTGATTTCAAACACTATTACAAACAATTGATTGCCGAACCGGACGAAGTAAAGCAAGAACTCAATAAAATAATGACGAAAAAAGTGATGTCAGGTCGAATAGATTGCCATCTTGTTAATGCGTCGCAAATACAAAACGAAAGCGGCGGGACGATGCATTCGCTTGCAGATCTTTTATAGGAGGCGAAAGTCTGAAAAAATGCGGGCGTAAAATCGGGAAAGAACCACACCGATTTTCCGCAAGATCGAAATTCGGCGATTCAAATGGACTTCCGCGGTCATAGGAGCAGAATAGTTCTTTATCAAAATCTAAAATCACTCGACGGCATTTGCCACCGGGTGATTTTTTAGATTAGTCTCTTCGCGTTTCTGATCACATTCTCAACCGTAAACCCGTATTCCCGAAAAACGTCTTCCGCGGGGGCGCTGGCGCCGAATTTATCAACTGTCAGCGTGTCGCCGCCGTCGCCGACGTATTTATGCCAGCCTTGAGAAACGCCGGCTTCGATGGCTAGACGCGCTTTTACATTTGCGGGCAGAACCGATTCCCGATATTTCGCACTTTGAGCGTCGAAAAATTCCCAGCAGGGCATTGAAGCGACGCGGGTCGGAGTACCGGCGGCGTTTAATTTTTCGCGAGCCTGCATTGCCAATCCTACTTCCGAGCCGGTCGCAATCAATATCAATTTCGGATCGACCGAACCGCCGTTTTTGTCTTCGGCTTCGGCAAGGATATAAGCACCTTTGTGCAAGCCTTTTGCGTCGGCAAACTTTTTCCGGTCGATGAGGTCGACCTTCTGACGCGAAAACGCAAACGACGTCGGCGCGTCTTTCCGGTTCAGCGCGGCGCGCCATGCTTCGCGGGTTTCGTGCGCGTCGCATGGGCGAATTACAGCCAGGTTCGGAATTGCGCGCAGCGCGGCGAGATGTTCGACCGATTGATGTGTCGGACCGTCTTCGCCCAAACCGATCGAATCATGAGTAAAAACGTAAATTACCTGAACATGAGACAGCGCAGCGAGCCGGATCGCCGGGCGCATATAATCGCTGAATGTTTGAAAAGTGCCGCCAAACGGGATCACGCTGCCGTAGAGCGCCATTCCGTTCATCAAACTTCCCATCGCGTGTTCCCGGACGCCGAAATGGATGTTGCGGTTTTCGTATTTTCCAGCCTGCAGATCGCCGGAAGATTTAATGTAGGTATTGTTCGACGGTGTTAGATCGCCCGAACCGCCGATCAGCTGCGGGAGCGATTCGGCAATGGCATTTATCACTTCGCCGGAATAGGCGCGCGTCGCTTTTGCCTCGGCGTCTTTAAATGAAGGCAGCGATTTTTCCCAGTTATCGCTAAATTGATCGCTGCGGAGAGCCGCAAACCGCTTTCCGTCTTCGGGAAATTCCTTAGAGTATTTTTTTACCAACGATTCCCAATCTTTTTCGAGCGCGGCGCCTGCTTTCATCAATTCTTTGAAATGCGCCGAAACTTCCTTTGGGACAAAGAAATGTTTATCTTCGTCCCATCCGAGATTTCGTTTTGTCTCTTTTACCGCGTCTTCTCCAGGCGCATCCGAATGCGCTTTCGACGTTCCCTGTTTCGGCATTCCAAAACCGATGATCGTTTTGATTCTGATCAATTTCGGTTTGTCTTTTATCTTTTGAGCTTCTTTTATAGCCTTTTCGATCGCTTTTGTGTCGTTGCCGTCTTCGACCTCAAGAACCGCCCAACCGCTCGATTCAAAACGCTTTGTTACGTCTTCGGTGAACGCAAGATCGGTCGAACCGTCGATCGTTATCTTGTTGTCGTCGTACAAATAGATCAGATTATCGAGTTTCAAATGCCCTGCGATCGAAGCCGATTCGTAAGAAACGCCTTCCATCAGATCGCCGTCAGAGCAGATGCAGTAAACGAAATGATCGACTATCGGAAATCCTTTTTTATTAAATTTAGCTGCGAGATGTTTTTGCGCGATTCCCATGCCGACACCGTTTGCAAATCCCTGTCCGAGCGGTCCGGTCGTGATCTCCACTCCCGGCGTCAGAATATTTTCGGGATGTCCCGGGGTTTTTGAATGAAGCTGGCGGAAATTTTTGATCTCCTCCATCGACAGACCGTAGCCCGACAAATGCAGCAAGCTGTAGATGAGCATCGAACCATGTCCCGCGCTAAGAAGAAAGCGGTCTCGGTTGAACCATTTCGGATTTTTCGGATTATGGCGCAAAAAGCGCGTCCATAAAACATAAGCCGCCGGCGCCATCCCGAGCGGAAGTCCCGGATGTCCCGAATTCGCTTTCTGGATCGCATCGAGCGATAGCGTGCGGATCGTATTTATCGAAAGTTGGTCAATTGATTGCTGTTTCATCGGCGCGGTTGTCATAAGTTGTTTGGGTTGTTTAGGAAAATTTAACTATTTTGTCGACATCTTCGGCTCGTATCAACATACATTCCGTTTCATAGCCGTTTAACAAATTCTTGGGAATAACCTCAAATTTATATAGTTCGGAATCACTTTCGCAAACGAGGAAAGTAACTTTTCTTAGATCCGTTTTTCTTTTCTGCAAATGATCTGAGACCGGCTTGACCAGCGATGTCCATGGTCGGCGGTTTGGGCGTGCTCTAAAATCTATTTTAATTAGCAAGTTTGCATCCGTCTCTTTGTTAAATTGCTCGAGCACCATATCGATCCGCAGTTTTCTGTCATTTAAACCGATCGGACCGAACGTATCAAGAACAAGCGGCGATCCTGCAGGCTCAACCACGGAAAGTCTCGAGATCGCAGGATTTTTGCAATTTTCATCCAAATCTTCAGCGACTAGCGTTATCAATCCCTTCGACGAAAGAAATTTTCTTTCGATCTCAATATTTTGAGCGTTTTGAATACGCAGCAGTTGAACGTCTCCGATGACCAGCCAATTAAAACTACTTTTTTTGGGATTTCCCACGTAATGGGCGCCAACGCTGATTGAACTTCCGTCCCTAAAAGCAACCGAAGGCGCATCGATCTTTATAGATCCGCATGAATTTTGCGCATTTTGCCCGTATACGGGAATTATGAATAACAAAACAGAAATGAGTCGCAGCCAGTTGTATTTCATTGTGAGCCCCTTAACGATTTCCTTCGATCAAAAGACGATAATATCTTTCATGGACTTTTCTACCCTTGCCGTAAATTTCGTGCTTTTGCAAGTTGGCGACAAAACCCATTCCCTTCGGCGTCGCCAGATCTTCGATCTTATCAATAACATCTAACTGATCGAGCGCAAAAAGAACCGCACCGCGGCTGGACGCTTCGCGCGTATCGGGGAGGTTCATATCTTGCCCGATAACATCGCAGATTATCTGCGTCCAGACAGGCGATTCGCGCAAGGCGCCGCCGGATGCGATGATCTCCTTGATCCCGGTGATTCGATTTAATTGATCAAAGATCTCTGCAAACCTGTAAGCGACCGATTCGAGCGCCGCCTGAACGATATCGATCTTGTCGTGAGAGATGCGGAGACCGATGATCGAACCCTCGGCACTTTCATGATATCCGGTGCTGCGTTCGCCCGCAAAGAACGGTAAAAAGACGATGCCGTGCGCCGCCGGCTTGCGTTTCGCGATCTCGTCTTCGGTTTTGTCGTCGTTCTTTTTTAATCGAAAATTATCTTTCAGCCAGCGGTAAAGTCCGCCTCCGTCGCTTAAAGCGCCGCCGGTGATTATTCGTTTGCGGTCAATGCGATAGCACCACAGACCGAATGGAATTTCGTCCGGAACCTCGCCTTCGAAAGCGACCCGCATCGCGCCCGACGTGCCGATCATCAACGCGGCTTTATCCTTTTTCAGACAATTTGCACCGATATTGTTCGCCGCACCGTCGCCGATGGCAAGCAGCCACTTCGCATTTTTCAGCTTTCCCCATCGTTCCGAAGCGTCGTTTTTGATCCGGAAAGTCCGGTCGTCCGTTTCGACAATTTCAGGTAATTGACCGCGCGAAATTCCAAGATAATCGATCAATTCGTCGTCCCAATCGTTCTTTCGGATATCAAAGATCCCGGTTCCCGAAGCCATCGAAACGCTTGTTTTTAGCTCGCCGAAAAATCTTAATGCGATAAGATCCGAAAACGAGATCCATTTCGCAGTTCTTTCAAAAACGTCCTGCCGCTCATTTCTTAACCAGAGAAGTTTTGCTGTCCAATAACTCGAATGAAACCGCGCGCCTGTGCGGTTGTGGATCGAACGTTCGTCGAGGTCATCTCGGAGCTTTTGAACATATTCAGCCGGACGAGTTTCCGCCCACGTAAAAACCGGCGTCGTCGCATCGCCCGCGTCATCAATTCCGACAAGGCTGTGCCAGAAGCACGAAGCGGCAGCATATTCTGCTTTCTCGACTTCCGAGCCGCATTTTGCAAAAACGTCATCAATCGCCTGAACGACCTGCGCGACCGCTTCTTCCGCATCTATCTCGGCGCCGCCGGCGTGCGATATGGTTACTCGCCGGTCGTTTTTGACCATGGTTTTAGGCAAAACTTCGGCAGTCGAATCGTAAATTGCGGCTCGCACGCTCGACGTCCCGATATCAATTGCGAGTGAAAAAGGTTGCTGCACGGAGAAATTCTAGCTGAATAAGTCGGTTTAAGAAAGAACGATAAATCTCAAGACCTTAACGGTTCCTGCCAAATTGAGTTATCATTGGTTCATGACCGAAAAGATAACCTGTCCCGGCTGCGGGACCGAGGAGCTTAAAGAAGCGACTTTTTGCAGCAACTGCAACGCGGCGCTTCATCCGCCGCCCGAGATAATAAATTCCGAAACCGTCGCTGGAACGTCGACGGTGGAAATTCCCGGATCGATGAAAACAATCCACGAACATATTCCAAGTTCGCCGGACGCGTCCGAACAAAAGCCGCAAAATCCGGTTTTTCTGTTCGGGGTTGTCGGTCTGATCGCCCTTATTCTTGTCTTAGTTTTAGTCGGCGCGGTCGTTTTCGCCTATTATTTTTTCACTTCTCTTGATGTTGGTAAATTAGTTCCGACCGATTCGGCAACGGTCGTCCCCGCACGAACCGCGTCGCCGTTGAAAACGCCGGCACCGCCGCCGATTCCGGTTGTTACGGAACGTTCTTCTTTTATTGTAAAAGCGAATGATAAAGAATGGCAGGTGTCGGAAATCGCGGTCGATAATTCTCAAATGTTCAACACGGAAGTTCGCGGAGCTATTGTGTTGGACGGCATCGGTGCAAATGTCGGACCTTCCGGGATTGCTCTTGCACCGGAACGGCGCGTTTTTAAGGAATTCTTAACAGGGTCGCTGTTAATGCGGATCCGGTTTCCCGACGGAAAAACGTCGGTAGTTCAGTCGGCAGCGTTATCGGACATCTGGCAAACCGAAGAAAACGAAAAGGGCGTCATCGAATTTTTGATCAACGATAACGCCCCGGAAAAGAACAAAGGTATGTTTCTATTTTCGGCAAAGCTCGAAAACGAACAATAAAAATTATTCGCTCTCACTCATCTTCTTAAACCACCAGCGAAGTCCGACGAACAAAAATCTATAATCCTTAAAAAACTCGGGCGGCTTTCCTTCAAAATAATGCCCGATAAACTGAAGGATCCAGCCGATTATAAAAAGCGAGACCGGCAGAAGCCAAAATCCGGAAACGAAGATCGAAACAACGAAAAACGGCAGGGAGATCGCGATCATCGGAATTCCGATCTTATGCGTCAATTTGTTCACGGGATGCGTATGCGATTTCGAATATTCGTCGATCCATTCGTCCCATGTCTTATCGCCCATCATATTGATTTTCCGCCTTCCAAAAATTTGCGCGTATCATATCGCGTTTTTTTCATTTATGAAAGCACCTGTCAAAAAATTACGCTCTGCGAACATACATCTTCACATGCAGATCGTCTTCGAGATCGATCGATTGTTTCGGCTGAAATCCATCGAGGAAATTTTCAGGCATGAAAGCGTCCGCGTCTTCGACCGTTTCGGGAATTTGCGTGACGATCCATTTGTCGATCTTATCCGAAAATGCCCTGTATGTTTCCCCGCCGCCGATGATGAAAAGGTCGCCGCGCAGGTGTTTTGAAAGACTCACGGCTTGTTCTGGCGAATTTAGGACGATGACATTTTCGTCCGTCGATTTGAAACTCCGCGAAAGCACTATATTCAATCTTCCCGGAAGCGGTTTTCCGATGGATCTGTATGTCGAAGATCCCATCAACACCGTGTTTCCGCTGGTTGTTCTCTTAAAAAATTTAAGATCCGCCGGATAATGCCAGGGAAGCTTTCCATTCTTTCCGATCGCCAGATTCTTCGCGACAGCCGCGATGCCGATAATTTCCATGAATCAAAGTTAAAAGCTAAAGATCAAAAACGCAAAACACCGCTTTAACATAGGTTTAATATTTATTAATTAAATTGAATGAATTTTAGCGGTTTAGTGAAATTCGGCGGGAAGCCGCTTTTACTAATTATGCATCCTGTTTTCTATTGGCGGTCATAGCGATTATACTTATTAATTCGGAGTTTCTATGAAAATCGCAGTAGCAATGAGCGGCGGCGTGGATTCATCAGCCGCCGCGGCACTTTTAAAAGAACAGGGACACGAGCTGATCGGTTTTACGATGCAGCTCTGGAACCAGCGCCGCCATATCAATGTCGACGAAAACGGCGACCCGCTTCCGAGCCGTTGCTGTTCGCTTGACGACGTTTACGACGCACGGCGCGTGGCGGAAAGTTTGGGCTTTCCGTTTTATGTTCTAAATCTGGAGAAAGATTTCGAGCGCGACGTCGTAAATCCGTTTGTCGAGAGTTATTTAAAAGGCGAAACGCCGATTCCGTGCGTCGCCTGCAATTCGCGTCTGAAGTTCGCTTCGCTAGATAAAATGGCTGTCAGTCTCGGCTGCGACAAAGTTGCGACGGGGCATTACGCGCGCGTCGAATATGACGAAAAGGCAAACCGTTACCGGCTTTTCCGCGGAAAAAATCATTGGAAAGACCAATCGTATTTTCTCTGGGAATTAAATCAGGATCAGCTTTCGCGGGCATATTTTCCGCTCGGCGAAATGCTGAAAAGCGAGGTGCGCGACCTTGCGCGCGGTGCCGATCTGTATGTTGCAGAAAAACAGGAATCGCAGGAGATCTGCTTCGTTCCCGACGGAAAATATTCGGAATTTATCGATCGCTATCTCGATCACGAAGATCGTTCCGACGAAATGCCTGCCGGCGGCGATATTGTCGATTCGACCGGAAAAAAGATCGGCGAACATACGGGAATTCACCGGTACACCATCGGGCAGCGCCGCGGTCTGGGCATCGCGCACGAGAAACCGCTTTATGTAGTTCAAATAGAACGTGCGAAAAACCGCATTATCGCCGGCGAAAAGGAAGATCTTGACTCACTCGAATTCACCGCGAAAGGCGTTAACTGGGTCGCTTTCGATGAACCTGCCGAACCGGTCCGCGCGGAGGTAAAAGTTCGCTATCGCCACGAACCCGCGCCGGCGACGATATACGCGCTTCCCGGCAACCGCGCGCGAATCGTCTTCGACGAACCGCAAGCCGCGATCACACCGGGACAAGCGACGGTGTTTTATAACGGCGAAGAAACGGTTGGCGGCGGATGGATAGAAAAAAATTGACCCTCTCACCGGTTTTCCGTTATATACTGTTAGATCTCGGGCGATGATTATGAATACTCTGATGGAAGAAATTAAGAATTTGCCGGTGATTGAGCGAATTCAGGTCGTAGAGGAAATTTGGGATAGTATCGCCGGCGAATCTGCCGAAATTTCTCTATCGGAAGCGGAAAAGGAAGAATTAAACCGTCGAATCGAATCCTTTCGTAAGAATCCGGACGGCGGTCGTTCATGGGAAACGCTGAAGAAAGAGATCCTCAATCGATAGATGTCCTCGTTTTATCTGCGGCGGAAGATGATATTCGCGGCGCATTTTCTTATTACGACGATTTAGTTGAAGGTTTAGGGTTCGATTTTATCGAATCTCTGAATTATGCGATCGACTCCGTAAAGACAAATCCGCTCGCGTTTCCTACGATTTATAAGTAAGTACGTCGGATGTTGTTTCGACGATTTCCCTTCGCTCTCTTTTACATCGTTTATCGGAATCAAATTCATATCTTAGCGGTACTTCACCAGAAACGAGACGAGCAAGATTGGAGCATTCGTTCCTAGGTATCGTAGCCGACATGTGATCAGTTCCATTGCCGATCTGCTGCCGGATGCCAAATAGAAGCCAAAAGCGTAGAGTATAAATAAAAGCAAAGTAGAAAAATCGATTAAGTATGCCAAATCAAAAATCACGACCGAGCAAAAAAGCAAAAGCGGCGAAGAAGATCTTGGAAAGTTCCAAACTTCTCGATAATTCAAAAGCCTTGATAGATTCGAAAGCCGAGCAGTCGTTTACTGCTTCTGACGTTTCATCCAAGAACACGACGGCGCATAAAAACCGTCCGGACAAGAAACGCGGTTGATCATTTATCCGTTCAAAGATGACCAAATCGGATCTGCGAAAAACGTTTTTGGCACGGCGACGGGCGCTTAGCAATTCGGAGATCGCCGAAATGTCCGGCAAGATCGTCGATAGATTTTTTGATGCGTTTTCGCTTGACGCGATACAACTCGTCCATATTTACTCGCCGATACGCAAATTCAACGAAGTGCCGACCGAACCGTTTTTAGAGCGATTCCGCCGCGATTATAAACGGATCCGCATCGCTTTCCCCCGTGTAAATCGCGCTGCGGCAAAACTCGAACATCTGGTTGTCGACGAACACTCAAAGATGATCTCGAGTTCTTGGGGAATCAGTGAGCCCGCAGGTTCCGATCTGATCGAGCCGGCGATGATCGACCTCGTCATTGTGCCGCTTTTGGCGTTCGATCTGCGCGGGTTTAGGGTTGGTTACGGCAAAGGGTTCTATGACGAATTTCTTTCAAAATGCCGACCAAATTGTTTAAAGATCGGTCTGTCGTTTTTCCCGCCGGTAGACGAGATTTCGGATATTTATGAAAATGACGTATCGCTCGATCATTGCATAACGCCGAACGAAATAGTTTCTTTTCCGTAACCTCGAACGAATTTCACCGCGAACTCTCTCTTTCATCCTTCGATTTTTTCTTAAATTACTGAAAATATGGTATAACAACCTTGAAACACTTGGTTTTAGCGCCCTTTTTGTTGAAAGATCCGGTAGAATTTCCCGTGTGGTGAAGTCTTGGAAAAATGACTACGTATGCGATCTTCAACGACACCGAATCGTCGATAAATTTCGTGGTCTATTCGAAACTTACGATCTTTATGCTGCGATTGAGTTTATGGAGCTTGAATTGCTCCGCAATCACCGCTTCCGATTCTTAACGAAACGGAACTTATGAATGAGAATACGCCCCTTCTGCCGACTCCTCTAAATTCTGTTGAAAAGCAGAGCGATACCCTTTCGGAAAGTTATATTGGTCGTTCGTTTGGAAGCTACAAGATCATTCACCGGATCGGCGCCGGCGGAATGGGTCAGGTTTATCTCGCTCACGATTCCAAGCTCGATCGAAACGTCGCGCTCAAACTCCTCAACCCGAAACTTACCGGCAATCACGAGCATCTTCTGCGCTTCAAACAGGAAGCGCGCGCCGCTTCGGCGTTAAATCATCCGTATATTCTGACCATTTACGAATTTGGAACGAGTGATGAAGGCGTTCATTTTATTGCTTCCGAATATGTCGAAGGCAGAACCCTCAATCGTTGGAGCGCCGAGAAAGATCTTGATCTGGCAAAGCAGCTCGACGTTTTGATAAGAGTCGCATCCGCGCTTTCTGCCGCCCATGAAGCCGGAATTGTACATCGCGACGTTAAGCCGGAAAATGTGATAGTTCGCCCGGACGGTTACGTCAAGGTTGTCGATTTCGGGCTCGTCAAGCTTCTCGAAAAATTCGCCGGTTCCGACTCCGACTCGTCGGTCGAAACCTCGCCGCAGGTCAAAACCGGTTCGGGCGTTGTGATGGGCACAGCAAGTTATATGTCTCCGGAACAGGCGAAAGGTCGAAAGATAGATCAGCGATCCGACATATTCAGTTTCGGCGTCGTGCTTTTCGAGATCGTTACCGGATATTTACCGTTTTCCGGTGATTCGGCGATGGAGATAATCGCGTCCATTCTTCATAAAGAACCGAGATCTATCCATGACGATTCGATACCGGCGGAAATAAAACGAATCATTGACAAAGCTCTTAAAAAAGATCCGGATGAAAGATATCAGACAATGGTCGATCTTCTGGTAGATCTGCGCGAAGCAAGGCGCGAAGTTGAATTTCAGCACAAGCTCGAGCGAATTTCAAAACAATTTCCCGGCGACGATGTAACGAAGATGCATCGCATCGCTCAAATGACTAATCCCGACGGCGGGAACATCGCAGTACGGATTTTCGGCGGACGCAAATACCTCTATATTCCAACCGCTTTACTTTTAATCGTTATTGCCGTCGCCGTCGCTTGGTTCGTGCCGAAGATTATCGACATTTCTAAAAATTCTTCCGGAAAAGTTCCTGCCGGTATTCAAAAAATTACGAACTGGGCAAATGCCGCCGGCGAGCTATCGTCTAACGCGTCGTTTTCCGGCGACGGTCGCTTTGTCGCGTTCGGTTCAACGCAGTCGGGAACGACCAGTATCTGGGTTAAGCAGACGAATAAGGGCGATGCGATCCAGCTGACAAAAGACGAATATTACAATCGATATCCGATTTGGTCGCCGGACGGCGATGAAATAGCCTATTATTCCGGACGAGGAGAAAGCGGAGGAATTTGGCGCGTTGCACAGATGGGCGGACAGCAGAAGCCCGTCGTCGAAAATATCGGTGCGGAATCGAAACCGAAGCGGTGGTCGAAAAGCGGAAAGATCTATTATCAGAGCGGAAGCGAGCTTTATTCGGTCGACGCAAATTCCGGCGAGGTCGTAAAGCTTACGGATTTTGCATCGAAGAATATTAATCCGCGAATCGTCGATATTTCGCCCGATGAGAGAAATGCGGCATTTCTCTCCATTGAAAACAACAGCTTTAATATCTTCACAATCGACCTTGCATCTTCCGTTATCAACAAGGTTTACGAAACTCCGAACCAAATTGAGAATTTTGTATGGCATCCGGACAGCGGCAGAATTATCTTAAGCCGCAGGGAAGGCGAGTTTTACCAGATATTTTCCGTCGACCTTGCCGGCGATTAGCCCGTTCAGCTGTCCTTTTCGGACGGCGACAGTTTTATCGAAGACATCTCGCGCGACGGTTTGCAAATACTTTTTTCGAGCGTTACCGAAATGTCCGATCTTTGGCGGCTCGATGTTTCCAGCTCGAAAGAGTCCTTAATTGCTTCGCAAATCGATGCTGAACTTTGGGCGGATGCATCGCCCGTAAATCGGAGCGTGGTTTACCAGTCCATCAGAAATTTACGGCAGGGAAGCAATTTGTTTAATGGATCGCTGATGATTCAAACCGCCGAAGAAGACGGTCGACCGGCGGCAGTTACCGAACAAGGCTTTTTACCGCAATGGTCCCCGGACGGAAAATCGATCGCATTTCTAAGGCGGACGGGCGCGCGCTTTGAGATTTGGAGTATCCAAAGCAATGGAGATCAGCTGAGAAAGATCGTCGAAGACGGCACACTAAATTCTTCTTATCGTATAACTCCTTATTTGCTGAATGAAAGCGTCGTTTATAGTTGGTCCGGGGACGGAACGAAAATAGCGTATTCGGGCGAGCAGGAAGGCGTGTCGAACATCCGGATCGCCGCTGCAGACGGCGCGGGCAGTGAAGCGGTTTCCGGAAACACGGAGAAAAATCGAACGCATGCCTGCCCAATCTGGTCGCCGGACGGCAAAAAGCTGGCTTTCGTCTGGCGCGACAGAAATCCGGAACCCGGGAGCAAGCCGAAAATCGGGTTGAAAATCTATACGGAAAGCAGCGGCGAGATTCGCGAAATTGCGCTCGGAGACGAGAGGGTGCGCTTTCTGGGATGGTCCGAGAACGGAAACGATTTGATCTATTTATCGGCGAAGCGCGAACGCGAATTCAGCCTTACGCCTCCGCAGTCCATTCTTACCTCCGTTTCGCCGGATACGCGCGAAAAACGGGTTTTAAAGACATTCGAACAGATCTATTTCGACAACGTCCATTTGTCGCCGGACCGTCGTTCGCTGGCGTTTACCGCGCGCACGGGCGGCAAAGACGATATTTGGATATGGCGTACCGGAGATAACGACGCCCGCCGAATAACCGACAACAGAGACTCGCGATTATATTTTTCCAGCCTAAAATGGTCGCCCGATTCCGGCGCGATCTATTTCGGAAAGCAGTCCAGATTTACTCTGCTTTCCATGTTTGTAACCGAAAACGATACGGAGAAAAAAAGATGAGTAAAAAACTTCAAAACTTCATCCCGACAATTCTTTTTCTGGGAATTCTGCTTTTTGGAAACGCCTGTACAACCGATACGTCGCCGAACAGAGCAAACAATGCTGCGGCGAATAATTCGAATTCCGGCAGCAGCGATAAGACTGCCGCAGCGCCGTGTCTCAATCTCGAAGAACTAAAGCGATCCTTCCCGGAATCGATCGCGAAACAGGTCGGTTCGAACTTTATTATGAGTTATGAGCCGCTGTACAAGGTTTTAACAATAAAGGGCGCGGCTTACTCGCATTTTGAGGAGTTTCGCGATTTTATCGGCGCATTAAACGATTCTCGAAACGAAACTTGCGTGAGAATGATTACTTTCGAAGGTAAAGAAGAAGGCAAAGAGTTTCGCTGGTGCAGCAATATAGACTGCAGTGCGAAAGTTCCCGATCAGGTCAAATGCAGTGAAAACAACATCAAAGCGCTTTATAAAGATGTCGCCATCGGCGATCAAATCGGAGCGAATCAGCTGAAACCTGCGTTCAACCAGGGCAACGACGGCAAAATGGTTCTTAAAGGTCGGCTTCGAGACAAGCCGAAAGACAAATTGACATCGTTTTTAGAGGGCATTCAAAAAGAGGTCGGCGATTGCATAACGACGTTTTCGTTTGCATATCTTCCGGCAGACAACTCCGATACTAGCAGATCGTTTGAATGGCAGCTCTGTGAATTTCCCGATTGCGAATGCCTCGGCGAATGCCGCACTCAATGCCCGTGCACGAAAACAATGGGAAATTCGAATACAAACGTCGGTTCGAAAACACCATAGCGATCGGGGCACGCCGATCGGCAACGAGCTGCTTGCCGGACGAAAGAGGGAAAATAAGAGCGGCGGGTAAAATCCACCCTTTCGAGGAGTTCCTGCCGCTTTAACCGTTCCTAATATCAAAATTTGCTGCGCGGTAGATCGTGATTAAATCGACCCGGAAAAAATACTCTCTCCCGAAGAAACCAATTCCGCATTTCGCGCACCTTAGCGGTTGAACGTTCACAAAAATAGATTTCTAAAAATTTAGGAGAATTGTCATGCGAAAAGTGTTTTTGTCGCTCGTTATTTTTGTGCTCGCCGGAATCTCGGGTTTATCTCAGGTTCGCCCTCAATCGCAGGGAATGTTGGTCGCATTCGGCAGTGCCGGTGAACTCGGCGCCTGTCCACTGAAACATACGGAAGTTAAGGTCGAGATATCGGGGTTTCTTTCCCGCGTTCGCGTAAAACAAGAGTTTCAAAACGATTTTGACCAGCCGATCGAAGCGGTTTATACATTTCCGCTTTCGCAGAACAGCGCCGTTGACGATATGACGATGACGATCGGTTCGCGCGTCATAAAAGGCAAAATAATGCTTAAAGAA
This sequence comes from Pyrinomonadaceae bacterium, assembly GCA_026129865.1. Classification (GTDB taxonomy): domain Bacteria; phylum Acidobacteriota; class Blastocatellia; order Pyrinomonadales; family Pyrinomonadaceae; genus JAHCHG01. Next base: position 26,141 of record JAHCHG010000014.1, on the reverse strand, counting down.
GAAGCGCGAAAAGTTTACGAAAATGCCAGATCATCAGGTCAAACCGCCGCACTGCTAGATCAGGAAAGAACGAACGTTTTCACACAGTCGGTCGCAAACATTCTGCCGGGCGAAAAGATCGTTGTCGAGATCAGCTATGTCGAAACGCTGAAATACGAAGACGGCAAGTATGAATTCGTGTTCCCGATGACGGTCGGACCGCGCTACAGTCCCGCTTCGGTCAGCTTAGCCGATTCTGCAAAAGTTTCTCCGCCGATCGCAGCGACACGCACGGGTCATGATATTTCGATCGAAGTAATGCTCGATGCCGGAGTTCCGATCGAATCGATAAAATCGCCGCTGCACGAGATCGAATCAACGAATTTCAGTGCGTCTTCCGCACTTGTAAAACTCAAAAACGAAAATTCGATCCCGAACAAAGACTTCATCCTCAGATATGACGTTACCGGAAAGCGGATCGAGGATGCGATCTTGACGCATCGCTCGGAAAGAGGCGGATTTTTTACGATGATCCTGTCGCCGCCGGAGAAATTCCGCATCGAAGACGTCGTGCCGAAAGAGATCGTTTTTGTGCTCGACACAAGCGGTTCAATGTCCGGATATCCCATCGAAAAAGCAAAAGAAGCGATGCTTTTATCGCTCGAAGGCTTACATCCGAACGATATGTTCAACCTCATCACATTTGCGGGCGACACACATATTTTGTTCGATAACCCCGTAAACGCGACGCCGGCGAACCTTTCGGCGGCAAAAGAATTTTTGAGATCTAGAGCCGGCGGCGGCGGAACCGAGATGATGAAGGCGGTAAAAGCCGCGCTTGCGCCTTCCGGTTCGAAGGAACATATTCGCATTGTCTGTTTCATGACCGACGGTTTTGTTTCGAACGAATCGCAGATCCTTTCGGAAATTCAAAAGCATCCGAATGCCCGCGTTTTTGGCTTCGGCATTGGAAATTCGGTTAACCGCATGCTGCTCGATGAAATGTCGAAAGAAGGCAACGGAGAGGTCGAATATGTAACGCTCGTGGACGAGAGCGAAAAAGCCGCGCGAAGATTTTACGAACGCGTCCGGACACCGCTGCTGACGGATATTTCGATCGATTGGAACGGTCTGCCGGTTTCCGATGTTTACCCTTCGCGCATCGGCGACCTTTTTTCGGCAAAGCCCGTTGTTCTCAATGGTCGATATTCGCGCGCAGCGGCGGGAAAGATAAAGCTTAATGGAAAGGTCGGCGGTCAGCTGTTCGTCCGCGAAATTGAGGTCGAATTTCCTGAAACTCAATCGCGAAACGATGTGCTGGCGACGCTCTGGGCTCGCAAACGGATCGAACAATTGACTTCGAAAGATTATGGATCTCAGACCGAAGAGGTTTCAAAACCGATCGAAGCCGAGATAGCAAAGATCGGGCTCGATTTTCGTTTGATGACAAATTTTACATCGTTCGTCGCGGTCGAAGAACGCATTGTTAACCGCGGCGGTCAAATGGTTACGATCGATGTTCCGGTCGAAATGGCTGACGGTGTCGAGATGGATCAGGCTTTCAGTCGACTTGAGATACTTAATTCTCTTCAATCACCGTCGTCAGGCGGTGGAGGCGGCGGCGGACGGAGTTCCGGAACGGGCAGCGGATCCGGAATTGGTTCTGGAAGCGGATCGGGCAGAGGTTCCGGTAGCGGATCCGGAAACGGAACGAGCGGCACGCTCAACATGAGCGTTTCATCGGTTGTCGAAGTTACGGACAGTTCTTCGCTTATCGATATGACAAAATCCAGCATCGACACCGTTTTGACGCGCGAATTGATGGATAACATGCGCGGAATGAGTAACAGCGGCGGCACTTACGGACGCCGGTCGCGAAGCGAAAATCAGGTCAATTTCGAACTGGACATCAAAGAGATCAGCGATTTTCGCAAAAACAAACTCGGTGAAAAAACTGCAGCCGACGAGATCGCTGCCAGTGTTGCGAATCTTCCGCGACCGGATGTTCCTAAAGAATCCGAATGGAAAGAGGGCGAAAGGGTCGTAAAAGTTGAATTTGCCGTGAACGAAAAAGGCGAAGTCTATCTGGCAAAAGCGACCTCAGGAAGCGAGGTCTTGCGGCGTCCTTCGGAATCTGCGGCTCTCAAATCGAAATTTTCGCCGATCGTTTTCGACGGCGAATCGCTTCGGATGTTCGGCACCGCTTCGTACAAATTCGTAAATTCTAAAAAGGTTGAAATAACCATAGACAAAATACGCGTGGAATTTCCCGAGGCTCTAAAGCGTCGTGTTCTTCTGCGCCATAAAGTCCATTTCTGGGTCTACGATCTGATAGAACGGCTCGAAAAAGGTTCGACCGAAACCGGTGTTAACGATGCATCGTTCGTCGTCGACGGAAAAGCCTCGATACGTCTGGTGCTGAACGACGGATCTCCCCGGACGATCGCCAGGTTAAAGGCTGCGGGTATGGAAATATCTTCGGTCAACGGCGTAAAGGTCGACGGGAAGATAAAAACCGGGAAAATCGCGGAACTTGCGCTGCTGGACGAAATAAAGTACGTTTCGCCCTGAGTTCGCTTTATCAACGAAAAGCGGGAGTTTTTCGCTCCCGCTTTTTTGCTGCCTGATTCTCAGCGCTTCGAATGATCGGATCATCGGCGCAAAACAAGTAACTTAATTCTTACTTTCCTTCAAGATGTCGCGAATTTCGGTCAGAAGTTTTTCTTCCGAACTCGGCGGGGACGGCGGCGGTTCGAGACCGGCAAAAAGTTTCAGTGCCCATTTCGCGATCAGGAAAATGACAAACGCGACAATGAAGAAAATGATCAGATCGTTGATAAATTTTCCGTACATTATCAGCGGCGCGCCGCTCTTTATCGCTTCTTCGATAGCTTTCGGATCCTGCAGATTTGAGTAGCGTCCGCTCGGGTCGAAATAAAGGCTCGAAAAATCGATTCCCGAAGTTAACCAGCCGATCGGCGGCATGATTATGCCTTCGACCAGCGTCGTTACTATCTTGCTGAAAGCTGCGCCGATGATAACGCCGACCGCCAGATCGAGCACATTTCCGCGTGCGATGAACTTCTTAAAGTCTTTCCACATAAAGGTTACTCCTCGTAATTTGTTATTCGCCAATTATTTGTCCGGCGCCCGGCAGCGTCAAGCCACAAATGCGGGATTTGCGTTTCTACCGTCGCGAACCGGCACTAATCTGCATTCAAAGGCAGATTCGAACAGGTCCTTTTTATCTTCGACCGCCTGATATTCGATCTCGCAGTTTTGATCGCTGACGATCTTGATTAACAGGTTTTCGTCATCGAGACTAAACTCAATGTCGTCGACGTGACTATCGTATCCGCGGTCGAGCGCGTCGGCTAACCGGAGGATGGCGGCGAGACGAACGACAAGCCGGCGGTCCTTTTGGCTCAGCATCTGAAAATCGACGTGCTTGATCTTTGGAATAGACCCGCGATGATATCGCGCAATGTTTGCGATGATCAGTTTTTCCTGCTCCGAAAAACCCGTTATTTCGGAATGTTTGATCAAATAAAGCGAATGCTTATGGTGAGATTCATGCGAAATGTGATAGCCGATGTCGTGCAAAAGCGCGGCGGCAGACAAAAGCGTTCGTCCGTGCCGCTTCAATTTATAGATCGGCGCGAGAGAATCAAAGATCTTTTGCGCCAGCTTCGCTACCTGCAGCGCATGTCTTTCTTCATAACCGTACCGGCGCCCGACGGCAAAGATATCCCGGAGCTTGGCATCTTCCACATCCGGAACCGGCGGCAGCGATTCGGCTTCGATCTCCCGGAGATAATCAATGATGACGCCTTCGCGCAATGCATAAGGGCTGGGATGAAGTTTTTCGATCTTTAGCGCGCGCATTACTCCTTCCAGAATTTGACCGCCCGCAATGATAACTTCTGCGCGCTGCGGGCTGATCGTGCCGAGCATTGCGCGGCGCTTAAGCGGCATTTTCGCCAACCGCCGGTTCAGTTCGATAAGGGCGCCAAGTTCTATTTCGAGATTTTCGCTCGGATCGACAGATTCGCGATGATTCAACAGTGCGCCAAGATTCAGGATCGTGCCGGATGAGCCGGTAGAATCATCCCACGTCTCACCGCCAATTTTTCGCAGCGGACGTTCGAGCGCGAAGTTGATCTCTTTTCTAAGATTTTGGATCTCATTTTCGCCCGGCGGATCGCTGAACAAAAACTTTTCGGTAGACCCGACCGCGCCTAGTTTTAATGAAAATAATTTATGCGGTTCACCGTTTTTCATCAGCGAAAGCTCCGTCGATCCACCGCCGATGTCAATATTTAGAAGCGTTCCGGAATACTCGAACCCGGCGTTTTGCGCGACGGCAATGCCGATCAATCGCGCTTCTTCGATCGAAGACAGAACATCAACGTAAACGCCGGTTTGTTTTTTAATCGCTTTTACGAAATCCGCCGAATTTTCCGCTTCCCGAACCGCGGCGGTGGCAACGGCAACAAGCGCGTCGGCACCGCGGCTTTCGGCGATCGCGCGAAAACGGTTGATCACTTCGACCGACATCTTTACGGCTTCTGCGGATAAATGCCTCGTTTTCAATGTTTCATGCCCGAGGCGAACGCGTTCGCGGATCTGAAGAATTACTGTGAATGAATCGCTTGCCGCGGCTTCGACGATTACAAGCTTAAGAGAATTTGAACCGATATCGATCGCCGCCAGTTTTTGTGTTTTCATCTTTTAAGAGATAATAATGCATTCCCGGCGGAAATATCTATTTTAGGACGGTTTATGAAAGTAAAAAAGGTGATGACAAAAGCGGTCGTAAGCTGCAAACGCGACGAAACATTGAAAACAGCTGCTGACCTAATGCAAATGAAAAGCTGCGGCGCGCTGCCGGTTGTGGACGATAAAGACCGTCCGGTTGGAATGATCACCGACCGCGATATTTGTCTCGCTGCGGCAAAGTTCGGAGGAACGCTTTCCGATCTCAAGGTCGAACAAGCGATGAGCCGAAAAACGGCTGTTTGCGACAGATCGGACGATATTGAAACCGCTTTGAAAAAAATGAAAAAACGCCGCATTCGCCGGCTTCCGGTAATTGGAAAAGAAGATAAACTCGCCGGAATAATTTCGATCGCAGATTTTTTCAACATCAAAAAAATGGATAAGAAGCTGACAAAGAAGATCTTTGCAGCAATGTCGTCCATTTCGCGTGCCGGACCGATAGTTTTGCGGGAGATCGAGGAATAATATGAAAACTCTATTTTTGATGCGCCACGCCAAATCCAGCTGGGACAATTCAAGTTTGTCCGATTTCGAACGTCCGCTTAACGATCGCGGAATGGAGGCTGCGCCGAAAATGGGACGCGTTTTGGAAGAACTGTCCGACGAACCGGACAAAGTGATCTCTTCACCGGCGAATCGCGCGAAACAGACTGCCGAACTTGTAAAGAAAGCGGGCGGTTTTTCCGTCGAGATCGATTTTGATCCGCGGATTTACGGTGCCAGCGTTTCAGAACTTTTGGAAGTTGTATCCGAGATCGGGGACAATTTCGAAACGGCGCTTTTGTTCGGACATAATCCGGGATTCGAAAATCTTGTCCGCGTTTTGACCGGCGAATTAGAAACTATGCCGACGGCTGCGCTTGCATGGATCGAACTCGATATCGACAACTGGAACGAGACCTTGCCGGACTGCGGAACTTTGGTCGAACTCATCCGTCCAAAAGATTTGAACTGAAGTTGTTTTGAGTTTGTCGGGAAGAGTTTGATGAATCGGAGTTAATTTAATCTGAAGTTAACATTTATTTAATGACCGTTTCATATTTCAAGTTTAATCTTAGTTTTTTGGAATGAAACCGGAGTGTTGCCGTTAGAACGTTTTGCCATCGTCAGGTTACGGACGGGAAGCGGCGTTTTTGAAGGACCATATTACAAAATACAAAGATTATGCTTCAGCAAATATTGATAGTCGAAGACGACGCCGACATCGCGGAAAGTTTACATTACAACTTCAAACGTGAAGGTTTTCGTCCCGTGGTGGCTGAATCAGGCGAAAAAGGATTGCGGCTGGCGCTCGACGAAAAATACCCGCCGACGCTGATCGTCCTCGATCTAATGCTTCCGGGAATGAGCGGGATGGAACTCTGCCGGCGGCTTCGCCGTGAACCGCTGACGGAGAAAACCCCGATAATAATGCTCACCGCAAAAGCCGGTGAAACCGACAGAATCGCCGGTCTGGATATCGGCGCCGATGATTACATAGTCAAACCGTTTTCGATTAAAGAGGTAGTTGCGCGCGTCCGCGCCGTGCTGCGCCGCGTCGATAAAGACACCGTCAAGGAATACAAAGACAAACGATTGGCGATCGATTTTGAAGATATTCGCGTAAGCTGCTGCGGCGAAGATGTAAAGCTGACCAGAAAGGAATTTGCTCTTTTGACGCATCTTGTAAAAAACATCGGACGCGTCGCAACTCGACAACAGCTTCTCGATAATATTTGGGGCTACAGTTATTTCGGCGACTCGCGCACGCTGGATGTTCATATCCGCCGGCTTCGTCAAAAATTGGGAGTTTGCGGAGATAGCATCGAAACCGTTGTCGGTATCGGATACCGGTTTATTGAAGAAAAATGATCATTCCGCACTCCAGGATCAACGAAGAGATCTCACTTTTAACATTGAGCAATATGCTCGAGACCATGAGCGAATCGGTCATAATCACCGGACCGAACACTCGAATCCTGCTGGCAAACTCCGCTGCCGAAATCATCTTTTCCCGGAATTTTGAAACGCTGAAAGACCGCCGGCTGAGCGAGGTAATTCGCGATCCGGACGTTCATGAAGCTTACCGAAAGGCGCTCGAATCTGACATTTCAAGCGAAATTCGCCTGGAAACCGCGGGCAAGGATCTTCGGAAATTCAACGTCCGCGTTGCGCCGATCGAGATCAACGGATCGCGTTCCGCCGTCGGCGTTTTTTACGATGTTACAAAGATAGAAAGGCTTGAAAATATCCGGCAGGAGTTTTTATCGAATATCTCTCACGAGCTAAGAACACCTTTGACATCGATCCTCGCATTCGTCGAAACGCTCGAAGACGGCGCGATCGAAGACAAGGAAAATAATTCGCGTTTTTTGCGTGTTATCCGTAAAAATGCCGAACGGATGCATCATTTGATCGACGACATTTTGGAGCTGTCCTCGATCGAATCGGGGACGATCCGGATAGACCCGCAGCTGATCGCTCTTGGTCCGCAGGTTGACGAAGCGTTTACGAATCTATCTTCGAAAGCGGCGGACCGGCGCATTTCTTTGGTCAGCGAAATCGATAAAGAAGTTCGCGTTTTCGCCGATGTTATGCGGCTTGGACAAATGCTCACAAACCTCATTGATAATGCGATCAAATTTAACCGCGAAGGCGGAACCGTCGTTGTCCGTCATACATCTTCGGCGGCGAAAAACATTATTTCCATCACCGATTCCGGCAACGGAATTCCGCCGGAACATCAGGTTCGCATCTTTGAACGATTTTACCGTACGGACCGGGCGCGAAGTAACGAGATCGGCGGCACGGGCTTGGGACTTGCGATCGTAAAACACCTCGCGAGGCTGCACGGCGGCGAAGTCAATGTTGCCTCCGCCGTCGGAAAAGGCACTACATTTTCCATCGAGCTTCCGGCTAAGCACCTGTAGTCTCAGTAGTTTGAGACAACTTTTCCCGATCGCGCTCCGATATGATATAATGGAAGCACCTCGCAGTATTGGCTTCGAATAGACCGGTGCTACCGGGACCGTTATATTTTTTGGATTTGGTTAATTGAAAAGGAGATTTATGAGTATGGAACTGATCGTCGGACAGAAAGTTGCTTATCCGAACCAGGGTGTTTGCATGGTTGAGGATATTGAAAAGAAAAAGATTGGCGGAAATTCGATGAGCTTTTACGCTCTCAGAGTTTTGAGCGACAATTCAACCATATTCGTTCCGACCGACAATGTAGAAGCTGTTGGACTGAGACCGATAATCACCGAAAAACAGCTTGAGAGTTTGATGAATAATCTTGAAAAAGATTTCGAAGATGTTTCAAGCGACTGGAAGGTACGTTCACGCGAATTCAATGAAAAGCTTCAATCCGGCGATGTTTTCGAAGCTGCCGATGTCCTGAAGAAATTGACGTTTTTAAGCAGTGAAAAGAAACTTTCTTTCCGTGAACAATCTTTGATGGAAAAAGCAAAGTTTTTGATCGTTTCCGAAGTTACAAACGCCGGTTTGGCAAAGGAAGCAAAGTTTTCGGAAAAGATCGATAAATTGATCGAACACGCTTGCGATAAGCATTTGGACACGCAGCCTTCGGTAATGTCGGCGACAAATCATTGATCGATACAGCGGTTAAAAAAGTAAAGGCGGGAAGCGGTAAACGCTTCTCGCCTATTTCTTTATCGCGTTCGATTTTGTCACTATTCGCTTTTTCGATAGCTCGCGCGGACGACGGTTTTTATATTTCCGCGCACGTTAAAATCGCCCTCGATCTCAACTTTCAGCGGATCGCACGCCTTTACAAAATCTTCCAGGATCAAATTGATAACATGTTCGTGAAAGATCTTTATCTCACGAAAACCGTTGATATAAAGCTTTAAACTTTTCAGTTCGATGCAGCGATTGTTCGGGACGTATTTCAGCTTGATCGTTGCAAAATCCGGAAAATCGGAAAATGGACAGATCGCCGTAAACTCCGGAATCTCAAACTCAACCCAGATCTCGTTGCCGGGAAATTCGTATTCAAAACTATCAAGCTGAACCAAACCCATTTCATCGCGCGGCGTCGATCTTATATCAAGCTGCTGCTGGTTCGTCGGCGGTAAATTCATTTCATTAGTCATATCGTTTCTCCAAATCGAAACGGAAATGATACCTTTGCCGACGTTCGATTAAAAGCCGCGGCGGGCAAAATCTTTTAAAACGTTCGATGAGCGCAATTCACCAAACACGCGCCAACCCGCGCTCGATTTTTGCATTAAGCGCGAATTTTCTGAGCGCCGCCGAGATCGAATACACCAATGTTCTCCATTTCCGTCAGAAGATTTACAAAGATCTGCGCGGTAGCGCGCGCATCGTCGCTGGCACGGTGATGATTTTCGAGTGAGATCGAGTAATATTCGGCAAGCGTGTTGAGTTTGTGATTTGCGACATTCTTATTTAACCGGCGCGAAAGCTTAACCGTACAGAGATGAGGATTTCCGACACGATAATTTTCGTGAATTCTGCCGATCTCAAAATTTAAAAAGCGCATATCGAACGGTGCATTATGCGCAACAAGGATCGAATCGCCGATGAACTCCATAAAATCGGCGGCGACCTCGGAAAATCTCGGCGCGCTTTTAACCATTGAATCGGATATTCCGGTCAGCTGGGTAATAAATTCCGGTATCGGTGTTTCCGGGTTTACAAGTGTTTGAAATTCATCGGTTATCTTGCCGGAAGAAACGCGATACGCGCCGATCTCAGTGATCCTGCACGGCGGCGCTTTGGCACCGGTCGTTTCAAGATCAAAAACGACAAAATCGGATTCGATAAGTTTGCGTGAATCGTGAACGTTCGGCTTGAGTTCGACGACATCGTCGTTCAAATGAAGCCGCGGATCGGTTCCAACCAGATCGGAAACGAGCAGCTTTGCCAAACCGGGTTCGGCTTGGCGGATCTTCATCACGTAATCGACAACTTTTACAGCCGAAGCGCGACCGCCGTTTAGTCTTAAAAGCTCGATCGTTTCACCGACGAGAATGGAATCTGAGATCAAATTCGGATAAGGCGACATATTCAGCTTCGATTTTATCTTACGCCAGTCAAATGGCAAGTTTGACGCGCGCACTTGCGCGTCTTTGCGGGTGTGTAATTTAATAGCAAGCGATGGAACAAGAACAAATTTTGCAGCATTTTCGCGATTCAAACGCACTTTTGGAAGGACATTTTATTTTATCGAGCGGTTTGCACAGCTCAAAATATCTGCAATGCGCGCTTGCGCTGCAATATCCGATGGACGCGGCAAAATACGCGCGTGCGATCGGCGCTCGTCTGGCTGCGGAACAATTTGACACGGTCGCATCGCCGGCGATCGGCGGGCTCGTCATCGGTTATGAAACGGCGCGGGCGATGAACACGCGCTTTATCTGGACGGAACGTCAGGACGGCGAAATGACGCTGCGGCGCGGGTTTTCCGTTAAGGAAGGCGAGCGCATTCTGGTGGTCGAAGACGTAATTACAACCGGCGGTTCAACGCGTGAATGCATTACTGCTTTGGAAAAACTCGGCGCCAACGTAACCGCGGCAGCTTCGATAATCGACCGTTCGAACGGCACAGCTGATGTCGGCGTTTCGCGCATTGCGCTGGCGTCGCTCGATGTTCCGGTTTACCCGCCGGACGATTGTCCGATGTGCCACCGCGGAGTCGAAGCCGTGAAACCCGGCAGCCGGAAAGCCTCATGAAAAAAGTCTGCTTTCTTTCAATGGACAGCCTGGAAAACTACGTCGCCGATGACGAGCTTGCGATCGCGCCGCTCGGCGAGCTTGGCTGGCAGGTCGAAACCGTTTCCTGGCGAAAAGCCGACGTCGACTGGAACGATTTTCATGCCGTGATCATTCGAACTCCGTGGGATTACCAGCGCGATCCGGAATCGTTTTTGAATGTTCTTGAAAGTATAAATTCTTCAAACGCGCGACTTGAAAACCCGTTAGAGATCGTTCACTGGAACCTGAACAAAAATTACCTGAAAGACCTCGACAACGCCGGAATTCCGATCGTTCCAACAGAGTTTTCGAATCTGCAGATAACGGAAAATGCGATTGATGATTGGTTCGATAAATTTAAGACCGGCGAATTGATTATAAAACCCGCCGTCAGCGCAACTGCCGAATTTACTTATCGGGTAAAGGAATTTTTTCCCGAGCTCGAAAAAGTTTTCCGGTCAAGAGATTATCTCGTTCAGCCGTTTATCTCGCAAATAATAAACGAAGGCGAATATTCGTTGTTTTATTTCGACGGCAGCTACAGTCATACGATCCTGAAAGCGCCGAAAGCCGACGATTTTCGAGTTCAGGAAGAGCACGGCGGAATAATTACCGCTGTTAAGCCTGACGAGAGCCTTTTGGCGTCGGCGCAAAAGGCGCTTGATTTTATTTCGCCGGTTCCGCTTTATGCGCGGATCGATCTTGTCCGCGACCAACGCGGACGCTTTTGCATAATGGAGCTTGAATTGATCGAACCCGCATTGTATTTTCGGATGGACGAAGGATCGGCTTCACGTTTCGCGCGCGCTTTTGACGACCGAATGATGCGATGAACTATAAACTTTTGATCCAATATGACGGGACCGATTTTCACGGCTGGCAGGTGCAGGACAACCAGCGGACTGTACAGGGTGAACTTCAGCGTGTCTGCAGCTTGCTCGAAGACGCGGACGTGGGCGTTTCAGGTTCCGGCAGAACGGACGCCGGCGTCCATGCCGAAGGTCAGGTCGCAAGCGTAAGAATTACGCGTCCGTTTACACCCGAAAAGCTGCGCGGCGCTTTGAACGGAAATCTCTGGCGCGACGTTCGAATTCTGCAGGTCGAAAAAGCTCCGGACGAATTTCACGCCCGATTTTCGGCTTCCGGAAAAACCTATGTTTATCGTGTCGTAAACGCGCCGGTGATCTCGCCGTTTTGGTCGCGTTACGCTCATCACGAACCGCGTCCGCTCGACGTTGCTAGAATGGGCGAAGCCGCGAGGCTTTTCCTCGGCAAGCATGATTGGACGGCGTTTTCATCGGTCAACACCGACGCTCAAACACGCGTGCGCACGATTACCGAATTTACGGTCGAATCGAATTGGGATTCGCGCGCGAACGCGGCAATAATCGAATTTCGTATAACAGGCGACGGATTTTTACGGTACATGGTTCGTTCGATCGCCGGAACGCTGCTCGAAGTCGGGCGCGGTGAAAAAGATTTTGATACAATCCAAACGGCGATCGTCGGCGGCGAGCGGTCGCTTGCCGGAATTACGGCGCCCGCAAACGGATTGACGCTATTAAAGGTTTATTACAACTAGTATGATCGTTTATCACATAGTTTTACCGGAAATATGGGCGAACTTTGCCGGAAAGCCTGAATACGCTGCGGAAAGTCTTTATTCAGAAGGATTTATCCACTGCAGCTTCGCAACGCAGCTTGACGCGGTTTTAGAACGTTATTACAGCGGCATCGAAAAAGTGGTTATCCTTGAGATCGACCCGGACAAGCTTTCGTCACGATATGTCGAAGAACCTTCGACAAATAACGAGATCTACCCGCATATTTACGGTCCGATAAATCAAGACGCGATCGTAAACGCCGTAGAACGCAAACTTTAGACTTCTCGTCCAAATATTCAGTTAAAAATTGATCGAAAACTTCGCAAAAATTGTAAAACCCGGTTCCGCCGAATCTGAAATGCTCGCGCAGATCGACAGTGCACGTCTGCCGCGGCATATTGCGATCATTATGGACGGCAATGGACGCTGGGCGAAAAAACGCGGAAAACCGAGAATATTCGGACATCGTGAAGGCGCCGAATCTGTCCGATCGATCCTTGATACATGCGCGCGTCTCGAAATAAAAGCCGTTACGCTTTACGCGTTTTCGACCGAAAATTGGAAACGTCCAAAAGATGAAGTTTCGGGTTTAATGCAGATGCTGAAACTTTATCTGAAAAAAGAGCTGAATACCGTTCACAAAAACAACATCCGTTTTCAGGCGATCGGCAAGATCGAAGGGTTGGACGAAGACATTCAAAAACGGATAGCGGAAGCCGAGAAAAAGACCGCAGAAAATACCGGCACTGTTTTGAACGTCGCGCTAAACTACGGCGGACGGTCTGAAATTGTTGAAGCATGCCGCAAGGCGTTCAAAAACTTCTGCTCGAACGGTCGTCCGATCGAAGAGTTCGACGAAAAGGACATCGAAGAAAATCTTTACACAAAAGGATTGCCCGAAGTTGATCTGATGATCCGTACCAGCGGCGAAATGCGTATTTCGAATTTTCTTTTGTGGCAGCTTGCCTACAGCGAGATCTACGTTACCGAAACTCTTTTCCCCGATTTTCGTCGCGGAGAGATCTTTAAGGCAATTCTTGAATTTCAAAAGCGCGACCGCCGCTTTGGCGGTGTCAAAACAAGCTGAATGTTCATCGTCCTTTATTGATGGCGGATCAAGCCGGAAATGGAATCGGAGTTCACCGAAGCATGGTCGCAGGTTACGAGATTTATGGTCGAAAATTGCGGCTCACTCGGTTCTCGGCTGCACCGTGCGAATGACGGAACTTTTTACGCCTACGCTCAATGGAACAGCGCCGAACATCGTGATGCGGCATTTTCCGGACACCCTGATGAGATTGAGGAAGCCGCCGCGATCATGCGCGCAGCGACCATTAAGCGATTTCCCGAAGTGATTCTTGAAGCGATTGCAGACTTTCTTGTTTAAATTATGAACAGCAGACTTTTAACCGCGCTCGTTGCACTGCCTGTATTGATCTTTTCGATCGTTTTGCCTTATCTTTTTCCGGGTTTTGAAGAGGCGCATCTACTGTTTGTCGTTATTGCCGCGCTCGCACTTGCCGCCGGTCTTTTTGAATTTTATTCGCTGACCAAAAAACTTCAGCTAAAAGCCGATGCTTCGATCGGTTACTTAGGTGCTGCCGGTCTTTTCGCTCTATTTTGCCTTGATGCTCCGAAAAACGCGCCCGATCTGTTGTTTCTAATGATCGCGCTGTTTTTGATGATCGTCTTCGCAACACAAACTTTCAGATTTCAGAAAGACTTTTCTAAAATGCTAGCCGGCGCAGGAGTGACCGTTCTGGCAGTTCTTTATATCGCTTTTCTGGGCGGATTTATCGTCTCAATGCGCGTCGGGTTTTCCGAAACTCTGGTTCCGTTTCTTTCAACCAAACTACTGGCTTTTTTCTTTCTGATCGTAATGGGCGCAGATACGGGCGGCTATTATGTCGGTAAAAATCTCGGAAAACATAAGCTGGTGCCAAAGATCTCGCCCGGAAAAACCTGGGAAGGTGTCATTGGCGGGCTGGTTTTCAGTTCGATCTTTGCGGCTGTCGCGTCGCTTACATTTTTCCCCGAACTTTCCATCCAATTTTCAATTCCGCTGGCGGTCGTCATGACGCTTGTCGGGCTTTTTGGCGACCTGTCGGAAAGTGCGATTAAACGCGGCGCCGGCGCGAAAGATGCCGCAAATATCCTACCCGGACACGGCGGCTTGCTCGACAGGTTAGACAGTTTGCTTTTCAACGCGCCCGTCCTGTATTATTTTGCACGGTTTTACTTTTAGAATTTATGTGCGCAGTTCGATCTAATAACGACGATAATTGACGAGGCTCGGACAAAATTGTTTTGTTCAGAGCCTTTCGTCTATCGCCAAGATCGAAAGGCGTTTTTTTATTGAGAGTAACGCGTTTTTCGCTCAGAGTAACGCCTTTAGCGTTCAGAGTAACGCCTTTAGGCGTTAATAACTGTCGCTTACCGGTATTCGTTTCAAAAAAGCAAAATATTGAACGCGAGAGAAATCACGGCTAAAGCCGTTACTCTGCCAGAAATCACGGCTAAAGCCGTGACTCTGCCGCAAATCACGGCTAAAGCCGTTACTCTGCCACAATGGAAATTATGTTAGACGTTTTAGGAAATTTAGAGAGAACACACACCTGCGGCGAACTTCGCGCGGAAAATGTCGGCGAACCGGTTATTTTAATGGGCTGGGCGGCGAAAAAGCGTGATTTCGGCGTTTTTACTTTTATTGACTTGCGCGACCGTTATGGATTGACACAGGTTGTCGTCAGCGAAGAAACGGCAAAGAAAGCTCACGCCAAAGCGAAAAATGTGCGCGGTGAATTTGTCGTCGCGGTCAAAGGCGAAGTGTTTTTGCGAGATGAAGGCGCGAAAAACGCGAAACTCGCAACGGGCGAGATTGAAGTTCACGTCAACGAAATTTTGATCTTGAACGACGCGAAAACTCTGCCGTTCGAACTCGAAAAAGCCGGTTCGCAAAATCTGGCGAGCGAAGATTTGCGTCTGAAATACCGTTACATTGATCTGCGCCGTCCGAATTTGCAAAAGAATTTGATGATGCGGGCGAAGGCTTTGCGAAAAATCCGTGAATTTATGGATAAAAAGGATTTTCTCGAAATTGAAACGCCGATTTTGCTGAAATCTACGCCCGAAGGCGCGCGAGATTTTGTCGTTCCGTCGCGCATACACACCGGAAAATTTTTCGCGCTTCCGCAATCGCCGCAGATATTAAAGCAGATCACGATGATTTCCGGTCTTGATAAATATTATCAAATCGCGCGTTGTTTCCGTGATGAAGACCTTCGCGCAGATCGTCAACCGGAATTTACGCAACTCGACATCGAGATGAGTTTCGCTAACGAAGAAATGGTTTTCCGCACGATGGAAGGCGTTTTGCAGGAAGTTTTCTCTTTGGTCGAAGCCGATTTTCCCGAAAAGTTTCCGCGAATGACTTACGCCGAAGCGATGCGCCGTTTCGGTGTCGATAAACCGGATTTGCGTTTCGGTATGGAATTAGTTGATTTGTCCGACGATTTACGCGACACGGATTTTGCGCCGTTCGCTTCGGTTTTGGAAAATAAAGGCGAGATCAAAGCGATAGTTGCAAAAGGCAAAGCCGATTATTCACGCAAAAATCTGGATGAATTGCAGGAATTCGTCAAACGCTACGGCGCAAATGCGCTGGCTTGGATAAAGGTCGGCGATGAAACGACTTCCTCTCTTTTGAAAGTTCTCGGCGAAGAAAAAATCGCGCAATTGGCAAAAACTTCCGAAGCAGAAAAAGGCGATATTGTTTTAATCGTCGCGGGCAAAAAATCAGTTGTTGCAGCAAGTCTTGGAGCATTGAGGAAAGCAATCGCCAAACGCGAAAATCTGATTCCGAAAGGCGTTTACAAACCGCTCTGGGTAACGGAATTTCCGATGTTTGAATACAACGAAGACACGGGAAATTACGATCCGATGCACCATCCGTTCACATCGCTTCTCGACGAAGACGTTCCGCTTTTCAAACGTGCCATCGAAGATGGCGAAAAGGACTTACTCGGCGAAATCCGCGCCCGCGCTTACGACATCGTAATCAACGGTTACGAGATCGGCTCGGGTTCGATCCGCGTTCATCAGAGCGAAATTCAAAGTCTGATCTTCAAAGCGCAAGGTCTAACACCGGAAAAAGCTGAGATGCGTTTCGGCTTTTTCCTCGACGCGCTTCGCTACGGCACCCCGCCGCACGGAGGTTTCGCCGCCGGAATCGAACGCCTCGTGATGCTCCTTCAGGAAACCGACAACATCCGCGATGTCGTCGCCTTTCCGAAAACCGCTTCGGCGCAGGATTTAATGATGGATTCGCCGGGCGATGTTGATGACGCCCAGCTTGATGAACTCGGGATCACCGTAAAAAGCTAGAAATGCAGAAACACGCACGAAGTAAGTGTGTTTACCGCCCTCATTTTAAATCATCCGAGCGGTCAAACCGCGATCACACTTACTTCGTGCGTGTTTCTGCATTCACAAGTTTTTCTGGTGGTTTTGAAAACTTTTTGTTGTAAGATTTCAGCATGATCGCGGAACCGGCTCGGGAATTTGCTTACACTTTTCTTATTTCTTGGGGTTTAGCAGTTATCTTGATTACAGTTGCCTTTACAATTCTGCCGGATCACTGCGGCTTCTTTAGCGATAATATCCCTCATCCGCTCGCGTGCGATGGGGTTGATTTTACCAGTCCTCGACCGTGTGGTATCTGTTACGACAAACGGACCGCAACAATTGCCACGATCTTTATGGGACTTGGAATTTTGCTGCTGTTCTTGCCGGTCTTGTTACACATAATCCGGAAGCGTATAATTTCCGCGAATTCACCTGAAACATTGTTTGAAGGATCACACCATGATGATCAGTAAAGAAGACAGAGACGATCTGAAGTTTGCGTTTCCGTTCTTGATGTCCGCCGTTCCGGCGTTTCTCGGATTTATTCTCGCAATGCTGCTGCTTGGTGAAGACTGCAGTCTTTTCGGCAATCCGGAAGGATTTCAAATGTGCCACACGATTCCGAATGACTGCTGCATTGACATGATGAGCGTTACCTTTGCGCAAATCTCATTTTTTCTCGGGTTCGGAGTTTCGGGAGCTTTGATGTTTCTCCGCTGGAAAAAGGTCTCCGGATCAGATTCTGAGATAAGTTTATTCTCTTCGAAATTCGATGGATGAAGTCTCTATCAGAGTAACGGCTTTAGCCGTAATTTCCCGCACCCGCAGATTTTTTCACGCATAAATGCGATACTCTGAACAAAACTGTCTGAACAAAACGCAATGTGATATCGTATGAAAAACCAAGACAATGGCTAAGAAATTCGATACAAACCCGTTAGATCCCGATTTTCCTGAAAAAGCGCGCCAGACGCAGACGGCGACGATGCCGACCTCCGAACAGCGTAACGGTGCGACGCGCAAGTTTGCCGACGCGGAAGAAGAAACGCGCGTTTTCGGCGAAAAGGAATTCGATTCCTACCAGCAAAATTTTGGAAACGAAGGCGAACAGCCACAAACTTATCAAAAGGCAAGTTTTTACGACCGTTCGGAAAATCAGGATGCTTCGCGAAAGGTGGCAAAAGTAGGACTTCCGGAAAACATTCTGGTCGGATTGCCGTACGTTCCGTTTTATGTGGGAATGGTTGCAGGCATCTTGGAACTGATATTCGTTCCGAAAAGTGAAGCAAAGGTCCGTTTTCACGCAGCTCAAGGTTTGGCGGCGCATCTCGGTATTTTGATCGTTACGTCGATCCTCGGCGTTGCAGGTTTCCTGTCCGGCTTTGCCGAAACTGCGAGCGATATCTTCTCTCTGGTAACTATGATCATGCTTGTCATTTTCGCGTTTAAGGCGTGGCAGGGAAAGCCGATCCATATTGAATCTGTCGAAAGTTTGACCAACTGGCTCGAAGACACGATAAAACCGCAAAATTGAGACATTTTAAAATTTGGTTTGGAGGTGAATAGTTCCGCTGATTCCGACTGCAGGCGGAGTTTTTGCATGCTCTCGAAATCAATCCGCCGGAGTTCGTTTTGAAGAGGTTTTTTGGCTGCTGGCAGGCTGCCCTCGCTCCAAGTAATTGAGATCAATTTGTTTGCAGGAACGGGTTATAAACATATCTCAGCGAAAATGGCTTTTCTTTTGGGAAGTTCAGATTCAGCGAAACCGAATACGCCGGATCGAGCGCCCATTGTCCGGTTGCGAGGAGCTTTTTTTTCTTTGTTCGGTTATCGTGCCAAGCCCAGAAAGGTTTTGCCATATTACTGCTCGCAGTTCTGCCGTGAAAAGCGCCCGAAATAAATCTTGATGCGGTTCCAGGACGTCCGCCCGCGGGTTCGTAGCTGAAGAAATTCTCAAATGTTTCGTTGTTAGCACCGTTGTCGTTCGTCCCTTTCGTCCACCATTCCTGATAGATCGGCAAAAGAGCGTAGCCGACCAAACGGTCATTTGCGTTCGCAGGTCTTTCCGCTCGCGCTTTGTAAATATAAGTAACGCCGGTATTGTCGCGAAATTCTCCTTTTTTCGCGTCGAACAACGACTGCTTTGCCCCGCTTCCGAAAACGCCGTGCCCGCCTGCTTCGATAAAGACAACCGGACGATCTTTGTCGTAAAGATCTATCGTACCGTCAATGTCGTGGACACCGTTTTTGATCGCGTTGTCATTGGAAAAGGAATAAATGTTGTTGTGAGCCAGCGTTTCCATCACTTCGAGCTTTCCAAACTCAGAACGGTCTTTTCTTATCGTCAGAATCAAACCTTCGTTGTCGTTTTCATGACACGTTCCGACGACGCAAAAATCGCTGTAATCACGCGGATGAAAGAAGTTATAGATCAAAAACCAGTGACTTTCAGTTTCCATCGCGGCATAGTAAACGAATGCCTGCGACGAGCCCGTTTGCAGATTTTCCCAGTTATCGTCACCGCGCCAATTTCCATCGAAATCGAACCGCGCAAGATAGTCGGCTTTCGGCTCGAACCAGGTTTCCTGAGCGATGAACGGAGCGTAATGTTCGGCAAGAGCGAAATATTTGTCCTGCACATTTTTCGGGACGTCAAAATCGACCTTTTCTTTAACAAGATCGCTGCCCGCACTGTTCGAAACTTTTATCGAAACTTCCTTTTTTACATCGCCGCGGGAAAATGTCAGCTTGTACGTTCCTGTTTTTTCCGGCGCGGTAAACAAGACCGCATCTTTCGCGGCGATCGACGAAATGCTCTGTTTTATGAAGTTTCCCAATCCCGATCTTGTCCGTTCGCCCGCAGCCTGAATAAGGAAAGGTTTTGAAATGAAGCCGTTTCCCGGTTCGACCGTACATTTCCAATCCGATATCTGCAGTTTTCCCTCCGACTTTTCATCCGCAAAGATCTTGTCGAAAAACCCCTTTTTCTTTTCTCCGAAAAACTCTATCTGCACGACCGCAGTTTCATTCGGACGAATGACAGCGGTTTTCGGAACGACGTTTATGTTTATATCGGTGATCTTTTCCTGAGCCGCGGCGGACACAGCGAACATCAGGAGTGCGACGGAAACGGAAATTAATAATTTCATCAAATTAGGGCTAAATAAAAAGTGAACCGAAAGGCTTTAACGGTCACGAGTATACGATGGCGGCGGCGATCGCCGAAAAATGCTGACCGAAAAGATAGGACATCCGCGTCGGTACGAAATCGTCACCGTCGTTGATCTTTTTCGCCGGTGTTTCACGCGAGTCGTCCGGATCATACTGCTTTGCGCCCCGGCGACCGTACGCAAATTAACCGAAAACAAGCCACGATAAAAATACGACTGCAATTATTGCAAGTATAAGATATTTCCGTTGTGAAAAACTAAAAAGGCTTGAATTCACGGGAGATATTAGCACAAGTGATTCCAATGACAGAACAAAATCGTGCACCGATTCATACCGCTATTGAACTTTAAAATCTCGAATAATGTGATATCGTTGCAAAAAAAGGCTGCCAAATTTAGAACATCGGCAACATCGATCGTAAATTGTTCGTAATTTGACCTGAGAACAATAAGATCGTCAATTAAGCAGGAAATATGTTTTGTCCAAAATGCGGAATCGATAACCCCGATAACGGGAAGTTTTGCCGGCGTTGCGGATGCGATCTGGCGGTCGTGTCAGATGCGCTTTCCGGAAAGCTGACCGCGCGTAATAAAAAAGGAAGCAAGAAAGATAAAACCTGGGAATCGGCACTCACGCTGCTTTTCGTTTCTTTCGCGTTTTTCGCGATCACCATCTTTTTGGCATTTCAGCCGATGGCGGCGTTTTGGTGGTTTTGGCTCCTGATACCATCGTTCGCAATTTTGGCGTCCGGAATAGGGCAGGTAATTGCGCTAAGGCAAGATGAAAAGGATTCTGCTTTTGCGCAATTTGACGGTCAAAACGCCATCTCCGAACGACGATCAGCCGGCGAACTGCCGTCCGCACAGACCGAATATGTTTCAAGTTCCGTTGATGTAAAGCGCGAGACCGGCGAACTTGTACCGCCAAGTGTCGTCGAAGGGACAACTCGAAAATTGGAAATGAATTCAGAAGGCGAAACGATGACTCTGCCGAAGACCGACTAATGAAGATTTTGTCTGTGAATTTTAGAATTCCAGGGTCGTTAGACTTTTCTATTTAGAATGAGGAAAAAATCGAATAAAAACATACCTACAAGTCTTTACGCTCTCGACGGAGAAGAAATTACCATCAGAACCTGGGAGAGCGGCGGAGGCGAAATGCCGCGCCAGGCGCAAAAAGCGATAAGAGAATTTGAGGTGATCATTGATGGCGAAAGTTACACCGTTTACTTTAATAGATCGACCAGACGGAATGTTGATTATTATTATCTGAACTATAACGATCACTGGCATTGGACGCGGGAAAATATTCGAAATCACACAAAATACGCGACTTGACGGATAACTTTTATGAGCAATTCCAGCGGCGAAAGATCAATTCAGGAAACATACGCGTTAAAGAGCATTTGCTTTGGCTGCGGTCCTGCGAATGAAAAGGGATTGCGGATTCGAAGCTTTGAAAGAGACGGCGAATATGTTGCGCAATGGCGTGCCGAAAAACATCATGAGGCATTTCCGGGAGTCTTGAACGGCGGAATTATCGGATCTTTGCTTGATTGCCATTCAAATTGGGCAGCCGCGCATTTTTTGATGATACGCGACGGTAAGAACGAGCCCGATAGTACCGTTACCGCAAATTATTCGATAAAACTTCTTCGCCCGACTCCGAGCGACGCTTTGATCCATTTAAAAGCGCGAGTTGTCGAATCGAACGAGAATTCAGCGACGGTCGAAGCCGAACTTATAGCGAATGAAAAAGTTTGCGCCACGTGCCGAGGACTTTTCGTCGCCGTAAAAGAAGGTCATCCGGCTTATTTCCGTTGGTAACTCCGGGACCGCAGGCAGCCTGCCTGCGAGACACTTATCATCAGAGTTCGCGGGGAGTTAATTTCCCGATCTTCGTCAGGGCGAGCTTTTCGCGGACGCAATCGCGTCCGTGCGGGCAAGGCTGCCCGCGCTCCATTCGTAATCGATTTAGATTTTTCGACACTTTAAGAATCGAGAATATTTTGTAAGTTTTCTTCGGTTAAATTGTACGTTTCGTTGCAAAACCCGCACGTCATCGAAGCGCCTTTGTCTTCTTTTAGCATCGATTCGACCTCGGCGTTTCCGAGCGAGCCGATAAGCGAAACCGCGCGTTCAAAAGAACAATTGCATTCAAATTTAACCTCCCGCTCGCCCAAAATCTCAAAATCGATCACCCCTAGCGCGAGTTTGATCAGATCTTCGGGTGCAGCGCCTTCATTGATCACAGAAGTTATATGCGGCGCATGGCGGATAGTGTCTTCGATCATGGTAATAATATGCTCGTTCGCGCCCGGCATCATTTGGATCATCACGCCGCCCGCCGCGGCAACGTAAGGTTCGGTATTCTGCAGCAAAACTCCAAGAAGTACCGCCGACGGAATCTGCTCGGAACGCGCCAGATAATAGGCGAAATCCTCAGCGATCTCGCCGGAAACTATCGGAACCGATCCGACATACGGTTCGCGGTGCAAACCGACATCAAATCCCGATTCGCGGATTACATAAAACATCCCGTCGCCGACCACGCCGCCGACATCAAATTTTCCGTTCTCCTTTACCGGCAGCTCGGGCGCGGGATTTTTTACATAACCGCGCACCGTCCCGTGTTTATCAGCTTCTCCGACAATTCCGCCGACCGGTCCGTCGCATTCGATCTTTACCGTCAAACGGTCAAATTCCTTCAAACTCGCACCGAGCAGCAGCGTTCCGGTTAAGACCCGCCCGAGCGCGGCGGAAACGGTCGGCGACGTCTGGTGCCGCCGAACCGCCTCCCGCGTAACTTCCGTTGTGATCGCCGCCATAACGCGTACCGTTCCGTCCTGTGCCGATCCATGAACCAATTTTTCCATTGTTTTAGTAAGTCAAATCGGCGGAAATAAGTCAATTTTTCTCCGGTGCAAAAATATTTTAGTTGTGCATTTTAGTAACTTAGGTTCGCAAACCTTAGAATTTACTTTAAGTTACACTCCTGAGAGTTTTCCACAAAAAGTTTTCCACAACATATTGTGGTTTTTTTTATTGACATCACAAAATATTAGCGATAATATGACTGACATTTCAGCGGTAGAAACTTTCAATTCGGTTTCTCAGTTAAAATCAAAAGAGCATTTTAGGGTTACCAGAAACAAGTAGCAGTTTTGCTTGAACAACACTCGTGTCTTTGGAATACTAAATCTAAATTTAAGGAAGGAAAACGCAAGATGAGCAGAGTCTTTGAGCCTGTCATGACGGGCAATGTTGTCGCTAAGAACGGAAATGGCAATGGAAACGGCGCCGGTGTTTCGCGCAAGCTTGAGTACAAACCGGTCGGTTTGAACGGTCAAAAAGTAATTGCAAAGCGGTATTCGCTCAAAGATTCCAACGGCGAAGCTCTTGAAAAATGGGAAGATATCGTCCGCCGTGTTGTCGGATTCGTTTCAACCGCCGAGACCGATCCCGTCATGCGCGATTATTTTTATAATTCGATGACCGAGATCATGCTCAACCGCGAATTCATTCCAAACACGCCGTGTCTGGTCAACGCCGGAAAACCGAAAGGTCAGCTGGCGGCTTGCTTCGTTTTGAACGTTCCGGATTCTATCGACGGCATTATGGAGCACGCTCAGGCGGCTGCCGTCATCCATCAAACCGGCGGCGGTACCGGAATGACCTATGAATTTATCCGCCCGATGGGTTCGATGGTAAATTCGACGCGCGGTGTGGCGAGCGGACCGGTTTCGTTCATGAACATCGTCAATACGATGACCGAGGTCGTAAAGCAAGGCGGCGTCCGCCGCGGCGCGAATATGGGAATGATGCGCGTAACGCATCCGGACGTTTTGCGATTTATTCACGCGAAAAACGATCAGACATCGCTGACGAATTTCAATATTTCTGTAAATGTAACCGACGATTTCATGGGCGCGGTCGACAATAACGAATGGTTCCAAACGTCGTTTGCGGGCGAAGCGTGGACTCAGCCTGTTTTCGATCCTGTAACCGGCGGCGATTATGTAATATACCGCCGACCGGATGGAACGACGGCGACATTTGCCGATAAACTGGCATTTGAAACCGCCGATCTAACCGATTGCGAAGTCGAAAATCCGCCCGCGCCGGGCATGATCTTTGCGCCGGACATCTGGAACAGGATCATCGCTTCGGCGCATAAATATGCCGAACCGGGAATTGCGTTTATCGATCAGGTAAATCGTCATAATCATATGATGAGATCGATGGGACCGATCTACGCGAGCAATCCGTGCGGTGAGCAGTTTCTGCATTTTTCAAATTCCTGCAATCTTGGAAGTATAGATCTTTCAAAGTTTTACAAAAGGGTCGGCGACGGAACTGACGTCGGCGAATGCGTCGAGTGGGAACGTCTTTCGCGCGCGACACAGCTTTCGACACAGTTTTTGGACAACGTCATCGATGCCGGATTTTTCCCTCTGCCCGAGATCGACGATGTCGTAAAACGAACTCGTCCGGTCGGATTGGGAATAATGGGATTTGCCGATCTTTGTCTAAAGCTTCAGATCACATACGGTTCGCCGGAATCCATCGATCTGATGGATAGAATGATGGGATTCGTCCGTAAAGAAGCATGGCGTGCTTCATTAAAATTAGGCGCAATGAAGGGAACATTTCCCGAATTTGAACCGAACCGCGAGGCTTACGCTCAGTTCATTTATGACGAACTTGGAATTTCTCGCGAAGTTCCGCTGACGCCGCGAAATTACGAAACGACGACCATCGCGCCGACCGGCACGATCTCACTTGTCGCCGAAACCTCTTCCGGCTGCGAACCCAATTTTTCGTGGGCTTACGTTCGGCAGGACACCATCGGCACGCGAACCTATGTTCATCAACTTGCCGCCGAGGCGCTCGGGATCGAGGTCGATCAGACCGACGAAGAATCGATCGCGACGGCTGCGGCTTATGTCGTCGAAAACGAACATAAACTTCCCGAATATTTTATTTCGGCGATGAACATCACATCGAAACAGCATGTTCAGGTTCTCGCCGCGGCGCAGCGAAACGTCGATAATTCGGTTTCGAAAACCTGCAACGGCGCAAAAGACGACACAGTCGAATCGGTTGACGAACTTTATCGCCTCGCGCGCGATCTCGGCTGTAAATGCGTTTCTTATTACCGCGACGGATCGCGCGAAGGTCAGGTTTTGACGTCGATGAAGAGCGAGAAAAAGGAAGCGATCGCCGTCGTCGACAAGGTCGGGCAAAATCAGGATTTCGTCGTAACTCAGTCAAAAACAGACGAAAATCAGCGCATCGCGCGCCCCCGCGAACTTCAGGGTTCGACCTGGAGAATTCCGTTTGACGGGCAAAATCTTTACGTTACGGTAAATCACGACGGCGAAAATGTTCTGGAAGTTTTCGCGACCGGACCGATCTCGGAAGGCGTCGGTCTGCTCGCTTCAAGAATGCTGCGCGGCGGTTTTGCCGTAAAGGAAGTCGCACGAAGCCTGAACAAAGTTACCGGCACGCACGCCGTCTGGTTCAATGAACGTCTGCTTTCTTCGCCCGAACAGGCGGTCGCCGAATGTCTGCTTCTGACCGGAAGACGTCTGCAAAATCTCCCGGCATCCGAACGCCAGATGAACAAAATGATAACGGATGCGCCTGCAGCTCAGCCGCGACCGGAATCGAACATGTCCAGCCTGATCGGCGAATGCCCCGAATGCCGCGGACAACTAGAACACGCGTCCGGCTGCGATTTCTGCAGGGATTGCGGGTATTCGAAGTGTAAATGAGTAATTTAATTTGAGATTTTTATGTGAAACTCAAAACCAGCACACTTCGCTAATTTTGAGTCGATTTGAATCCTAGCTCTTGTTCTCTTCTTAGGATCAAAAGGTAAAGCGAAAGGCGATTATATCTCAATTTCCGCTATCGAATCTCACAACTTCTGCTAAAGCAGAAACCCCGATGCTTCAACACCGGGGTATCAAAAGAAGGAGGTATACGAGCTATGTATACTCCAAAGTATAATGGAAAAAACGCGAAAAAGTTTTCCATTATTTTTAACAAACAATCAATTAGATCGATTGTTTATTTTGACAATTACACGTTGGTTCAAACAACAAATCTTAACGGAATCGTGGAAGTTTGTATTGAACCACCTTAATCTCAGCGGAACGGAAATCCGTTCCGCTAAATTGGGGGAAGGTGTCCCGAGACATGGTTGTCTTAAAGGGCTTATCATCCTAAGGGCGCACGCTAGATCCGTGCTGGGGTTCGAATCCCACACCTTCCGATCTAATTTTCAAAATTGGAATTAATTGTTCAAGTAAAGTCTTAACAATTATACATAAAGTCAAAACAATGTCCACTAAAATTCAATACTTAGCAGAAATTGAGATAAAATTTCTCAAAAATTGAAAATTAACTTTCATTCACCTTCAAAACCGCCAGAAAACCCTCTTGGGGGATTTCTATCCTGCCGACGATTAATTTCGTTTTT
>JAHCHG010000013.1 GCA_026129865.1 Pyrinomonadaceae bacterium | reverse complement strand
TGACATCTCTTTTGTATCCTCTTAGTTAACTAGTCAATAAAACAATAATATAGCTGGAGCCCAAGACGAGATTTGAACTCGTGACCTCATCCTTACCAAGGATGCGCTCTACCCCTGAGCTACTTGGGCGATTCCTTTTTCAATAAATTATTGCCCAATAAATGCTGCAAAAATTTGGAGCGGGAGACGAGACTCGAACTCGCGACATTCAGCTTGGAAGGCTGACGCTCTACCAACTGAGCTACTCCCGCTTGCCGATACCGGATTGGTGATTCCTGATTTCGGATTTATTTCAATCCCAAAACAGCATTCCCAGATCCCGAATCGAAATGGTGCAAGGGGTAGGATTCGAACCTACGTAGGAAATTACTCCGCCGGGTTTACAGCCCGGTGCCATTAACCACTCGACCACCCTTGCACATTTATCTATCAAATAACGTAAATTCGCCTGACTTTCGGAGTCCGTAGCAAATTTCACATATTATCCAAGTTTTTTCCAACATTCAAGTTGGAAAACTAAGATTTATTCGTTTTCTAATTTTTTTTCGGAATTTGGAATTGAACGGGCACGCGGGTGAAAGTTTTCATATGTTTTTCGGAGATGCGCGTCGGTCATATGAGTATAAATTTGTGTCGTAGAAATGTCCGCATGACCAAGCATTTGCTGAACTGAACGGATGTCCGCCCGATTTTGAATGAGATGAGTCGCGAAACTATGACGCAATGTATGCGGCGAAACATCGTAAAGCCCGATCGATTCGGCGTATCGTTTTACAAATCCATGAATCACCTGCCGTGAGACCGGTTTTCCGGAAGGTTCGGCAAACAGGCGGTCGCCTTTCATATTATTGTTTTTTCGCCGAATCGCAACATAACTTTTTACCCATTCGACCGCGCTTTGCCCGACGGGAACCTTTCGCGTTTTACTTCCTTTTCCTGTACAGGTCAAAATTCCGGAATCGATGTTGATGTCGGAAAGTTTCAGATCGACAGCTTCTGAGACCCGCAATCCGCAGGCGTACATTAACTCTAAAATTGCGCGATCACGCAAACCATTTTCGGTCGAAACATCCGGCACGGCGAGCAAAAGCTCGATATCAGCTTGATTCAGAAACTTCGGCAGATAATTTCCCTTCTTCGGCGTCATAATTTCCTCTGCCGGATTTTTCTTGATGTGACCGTCGAACATCAGAAATTTATAAAATCCGCGCAAAGTGCTTATCATTCGCCGCCGCGAATTTTCCGATAATCTTTGATGGGAAAGATCCATCAGCCATTCACGAAGATCGCGAACATTTAAATTCTTAATATCCAATCCGTTCCTGACGCACCATTTGTTCAATCTTGAAAGATCTCGCCCGTAACTTTCGACGGAATTTCGCGCCAAGCCTTTTTCAACCTGAATGTACGAAAGATATTCTGAAATATGATCTCGATCCACGGGATTGAGAATAAACTATCCTATTGATTAGTCAAAGATTTGATAAATGCCCTCAATATGTTTCGCAATCGCCTACCGATCTCAATTCACTCAGGTAATCGTCTAAAAGTTCTTTCGCCCGCGAGCGTGAGAGATTGAAACTTCGAAAATCGCTCTCGCCTTTCTGCTGCGTGAACCTAAAGGATAATCGCCGGGCGACATCGCATTTGTCATCGCCATCCATTTGCTGGAACCCACTGAGAAGCTCCGGCACCGCGTCATCGCTCAACGAGGCGTTATAATCGCCGTCAAAATCTCGCCCTTCCTGCATTAATTTCAAATTGGTCTTGACAATGAAGTCGTCGGGATTGAAAACATGCAGCGTCCCCAAAACCAAAAGTGCTATCCAGAGCGCGCCCCAGGCGAAATGATGACGATTTCCGCGCAGAACCGTCGCACCAAACCAGAGAAAGATCATTGCCAGAAGAACCATAAACGCCATCGGGTAAAAGCGGACGGTGGTCAATCCGTAACCTAAATTACCTGTTAAAAGCAAAAGCCTCTGAGCGGCTGAGATCATGATCACGAATAGCAAGCCGATCTGTATGACAGCCAAAACTTTGAAGATCCTTCCGTTTGACGAGCCGTCTTTTCTCAAAAGCCAATGCGAAACCATCAATACCGGCAGCACGAGTGCCGATACCGCGACGAGTTCGCCAAATCCGCGCCGCGCATATTCCGCCAGCTTAAAGTCGGGAGTATTTTGAACAAGTTCGAATCCGCCGAAAAGATACGGAATTTGAACGATCACGAACCCGAGAAAGAGCAGGTTTATCAATCCTAAAATGACCGAAACTTCGACCGCGCCGAGCGTAAACCCATGCGGAAACACCGAATTGTCAAAGTTCGCAAAACTGTTGGTCGACCGTGATTCGGCGGTTTGCTGCGTCTTTTCCTCTTCGTCCGTAATGTCTGTAACGCTTAAGTTCTGCGGCTTCGCAGGCTCGCTTTCCGATTCAGGCGGAACTATCGAGATCGCGGGTTGTTTTGAAATACCGATAAAAGCGCCGCGCAGAAAGCCCGCAGTTATCCAGGCGAAGAATCCGAAAAAGAAGAAATGCTCGATAACGGTTTCGGGAAGGAAGCTAAATGTTCTATCGACAATCCCTTCGAAAGCCGAATCCGCGGCGACGAACAACGCTCCGAAGATCAGCAAAAGCGGCGCTGCGATCAAAATTCCCCTAAGAAGAGGAATCAAATGCCGGGTAAAACCGGTTTGCTGAACGGATTTCCATTCGACATCGCTGAAAACCAGCAAAAAGGGCGAAAACGCCGCATTAATTCCGGACCAGATTGTTCCGGCAATGTAATGAAAAGCGCCGGCGATCTGCGGCTGAATATTTAATGATTGAAGTGAAATAACGGCAAGGATCAGCAATATGGCGAACGTATCAAAAACTCTCAGCTCAATAGAATCGCGCCAGACGAACATTGCTGCAAAGACGACTAAAGCTGCGTTAAGCCCCAGCAGCTGCGGAGTCCAAAATTCGATCCTTCTGCGAACCGTCAGCATCACCAGAGCCGCGACAAGAGCGGCTATGAAAAGCAGTACATTTAACCCCCACGGCGTCTGGCGAAGAAGCACATCGCCCAAAATTCCCATTAAAACCGCAGCCCGCAATATCTCTAATCCAGTTCTTGTTCGTTCATTCATATTCGAGTTTTACTTCCTATTAAAAGTTTTATCCAGAGTATTTGCATCGCAGCCGTGTGTGGCATTCCGCATTTGCTGATGTCGGATATCCGCACCGACCGAGAAGAAGATCGAATGATTCACGCGTATTTCGACAATTTGATCGAAGGAGTTATTCGGACGAACTTCCTAAACATTCTTCATGGCATTGATCAAAGCCTCCATGTGATTTAAATATCGGTTCAAAGCCTCGCGCCCCGGTTCGGTGATCTTGTATTCCGTCAAAGGAACGCGACCGTTAAATGATTTCAAACACTCGAGATAGCCTGCGTCTTCCAATTTCCGCGCATGGACGCTGATGTTGCCGTCCGTTGTATTCAAAAGATTTTTAAGATCGCTAAAGCTCAACTTTTCGCTCGCCGCTAACGCCGAAATTATCCCGAGACGCATTCGTTCATGGATGACTTTGTCGAGTTCGTTCGAAACATTTTCCGCTGCCTTTTCGACTTTCGTCAGCGTCGGTTTAGTCGTTTCGCCCGTATTTTCTTGCTTCTTTGCCAAATTGCTCTTTGTCATAATTCCTTCTTTGCCCGCGGATATGCATTCCATCATTTGGATTCCAAAACTTTGCGAAAATGATCTTCATCCGCCATATTTCAAAGCCACGATCGCCCCAAAAACAATGTGCAGCACACCGAAACTCAGTCCCATCATCATATTTCCCCATGCGGCGGGAAGAAACAGTGAGACCGCGCCGAGCGCTATAAAACACCAACCGGCGATCGGCACAGCTTTTACGGAATTTGCGCCGCCGCAAACTACGCCGGCGCCGTAAAGAAGTATCCAAACCGGAATCATCAATTCAAAATTTCCTGTTCGCCACAATGCAGCGGTAATAACGATCGCGCAAAGGACAGGCGGCAAAAAACTCATCGCGAATTTTTTCGCGGGAACGCTAACAAGCGATGTTTTCGTAATCTTTGCTTTTTGCCACATCGCAAAAAACCCGATACCGACCGCCAAAAACGCCTCGGCGAGCCATACGATCAGCCATTCGCGAATTGTCGGCTGAAATCCGGCGATAATTGCCGCCGCGACCGCCGTTACGCCCATGAAAACTCCGCCGTAGCCGGGAACGCTTGTAAAAACCGCCGATCTTTCCATCGTTTCGCGGATAAACCGTAAATTGTCGACCGCGCGATCGCCGATATTGACCGCTTCAAATTTTCCTTTTCCGGCTGAATTTTTCTTCATAGACAAAATAAAAATAGATGAAGCGAAATTTAATGTCAAGTACTTTGTATTATAAAGTATGCAAGTGAAACTTTGCCTGGATCGATCGCATGCCGATCACTTCTTTAAACAAATGTTATTTCTTATTAGGTTTGTTGACGGTTTCGCCGAGATTTAACTCAGGTTCGGCAGCATTGTCGCCGGTAGAAAACGTTTCTCGTTTACCTTGCAGTGAAAAATTTGAACCGTTCCATTTATAGTGCGAACGCGTAAAATGGGTCGGGCAGCAAAGCTGTTCTTCGTCGCCGTCGATACGCATCGTCTCAACTTCGCCGAGTATATACCGGTCTTTTCCATAAAGTTCGACGACTGCCTCGCCGTTTTCTGCGAAAATTCGTTTCAATCCGCCGTCGGCGCGGTCTCCGGTTCGGAAGAGCCAAATAAGTTCAGCCTTTTCGTCTTTCTGCGAGAAAACATAAACGATCTGAGGAATGCCGCCGCCGCCCGTTTCGATCTTGATTATGACAAACGCTTCGTCTACTCCGTCGCCGGTTACATCGCCGTATTTTGTTGTGATATGCATAACGCCGACACGTTCTTTAGAGATCGGACGCGCTCCGTTTTCCAACGTAAACTCTTTGCTGTCAGAATCTTGCCAGCCTCGAGGAAATGGAAATGTGAAATTTTTAAAGTCTACCTGCCCGATCGGCGAAGTCGTTAGAGTGTTTTCATTGGAAAGAATCTCCGTTTGCAAATTGGGAAAATGTGCAAATGGATTTTGGCGAACGCGAGCTGCTGCCTGATCATTTTTAGGATTCTGCGCGGCAGATTCAGCTTCGTTCTCTACTGTTCCTTTGCAAGCCGCGAAAAAGGTCGAAAACGTTATTAACAAGATGATCGCGACGCTTTCCAGATAATTCTTCATCGATTGTTTTTAATTCAGCTTTATTTCGACTTAACGAACTCCTTAAACTTCCTATGCCCTGGTCAAACTTCGATATTTAATTCTATGCGGCTGATCGGCTTCGTGTCCGAGCCGGCGTTTTTTGTCTTCTTCATATTGCGAAAAATTGCCGTCGAAATAAACGACCTGCGAATTGCCTTCAAATGCGAGAATATGCGTCGCTATCCTGTCCAAAAACCATCTATCGTGCGAAATGACGACCGCGCAGCCGCCGAAGTTTTCGAGCGCTTCTTCGAGCGCGCGCATCGTGTTTACGTCGAGATCGTTTGTCGGCTCGTCCAATAGCAAAACGTTCGCGCCGCTTTTGAGCATTTTTGCCAGATGAACGCGGTTGCGTTCGCCGCCGGAAAGCTGTCCGACGCGTTTTTGCTGATCGCCGCCGGAAAAATTAAATCGCGAAACATACGCGCGGGAATTCATCTCGCGCTTTCCCAGCATAACCAAATCGAGTCCGTCCGCGATCTCGTCAAAAACGGTTTTCTTGCCGTCGAGCGAATCGCGCGACTGATCGACATATCCCAATTTAACCGTTTCGCCGACGCGGAAAGTGCCGCTGTCGGGCGTTTCATGTCCCGTTATCATTCGAAACAGAGTCGTTTTCCCCGCGCCATTTGGACCGATGACGCCGACGATGCCGCCCGGAGGCAAGGAAAACTCGAGATTTTCGAAAAGAATTTTGTCTCCGTAGGCTTTTGATACTCCATGAGCTTCGATGACGATATCGCCGAGTCGCTCACCTGGCGGAATATAAATTTCGAGCGTTTCGCTTCGTTTTTCCGTGTCCTGCTCGACAAGTTTTTCGTAATCGTTGATTCTCGCTTTCGATTTCGCATGACGACCTTTCGGCGACATTCGAATCCATTCAAGCTCGCGTTCGAGAGTTTTCTGACGCTTATCTTCCGATTTTGCCTCATTTGCAAGGCGATTTTGCTTTTGTTCGAGCCAGGACGAATAATTTCCTTTCCACGGAATTCCTTCGCCTCGGTCAAGTTCGAGGATCCAACCTGCGACATTATCCAGAAAGTAGCGATCGTGCGTAACGGCGATGATCGTGCCTTCGTATTTCTGCAGATGCTGTTCAAGCCACGCGACGGTTTCCGCATCAAGATGATTTGTCGGCTCGTCCAAAAGCAGAATGTCGGGTTTTTGCAGAAGCAAACGGCAAAGCGCGACACGGCGCTTTTCTCCGCCGCTCAAAGTTTTAACCGGCGTTTCCGGCGGTGGGCAGCGCAGCGCGTCCATCGCCATTTCAAGCCGTGAATCGAGATCCCACGCATCCGCTGCATCGAGCTTTTCCTGAACCTCGCCCTGGCGTTCCAGCAGCGCGTTCATCTGGTCGTCGGTCATCTCTTCGCCGAACTTCATGTTGATCTCG
This sequence comes from Pyrinomonadaceae bacterium, assembly GCA_026129865.1. Classification (GTDB taxonomy): domain Bacteria; phylum Acidobacteriota; class Blastocatellia; order Pyrinomonadales; family Pyrinomonadaceae; genus JAHCHG01. Next base: position 119,651 of record JAHCHG010000013.1, on the reverse strand, counting down.
TCAAATTCTTTGAGCAGATCGACCGTCGACTGAACGGCTTCTTCGACAATTTCCTTGACGGTTTTCGATTCATCGAGCTTCGGTTCCTGCTCGAGATAGCCGACCGAATATCCTTTCGAAAATACGACCTCGCCGTTAAACTCCTTGTCGATACCGGCGATGATCTTCAACAGCGAAGATTTACCCGAACCGTTCAGCCCAAGCACGCCGATCTTTGCACCGTAGAAAAATGATAGATAAATGTCTTTGAGAACAGGTTTTTTATCGTAAAACTTGCTCACCTTGACCATCGAAAAGATGATCTTATTTGGTTCGTTCATAATTTGGGGCTCCTAATGGAGCGCCGGCAGCCTGCCGGCAGCGGACGCATAAGCATCCGAAAATGTTTGTGTTCAATTCAACGTCTGCGGAAGCGAGAGTTCTTTAGATTGCTTTCGCAATCTCTGCCGGCAGGCTGCCGGCGCTCCGTCAGATTGTCCATTTCTTTACCGTCGAATTATCAATACGATCGCGCTTCACCTCAAACCCGATTCCCGGCGCGTCCGGCGCGATGATCGTTCCATTCGCTGAGACCGTTACTTCCGGCTCAATAATATCTTCATGCCAATAGCGCTTTGAAGCCGAAACATCACCCGGCATCGTGTAACCCGCAAGCGTCGAGATCGCGATGTTGTGCGCGCGACCGATCCCTGCTTCGAGCATACCGCCGCACCAGACCGGCATTCCGTTTTCGCGGCAGATCTTTTCAATTCGTTTTGATTCGCTATGTCCGCCGACGCGACCGTTTTTTAGATTTATTATCTTTCCGGATCGTAGTTCGATCGCGTGCCGTGCATCATCCGGCGATTTTATCGGCTCGTCCAGACAGATCGGCGTATTTATCTCGCGCTGGAGTTTTGCGTGGTCGATGATGTCGTCATAAGGCAAAGGCTGTTCGAGCATCATCAGATCGAATTCGTCCAAACTTCTCAGAAGATCGATATCGTCGAGCGTATAAGCCGAATTCGCGTCGCCCATCAGTTTAATATCAGGAAATTGCGAGCGAACCTGTTTTATAACGTCATAATCCCAGCCGGGCGCGATCTTGATCTTTATCCGCTGGTAACCGGCGTCGACCTCGGTTTGAATTTTTTCGATCAGCTGCTCGACCGAATCCTGGATCCCGATCGAAACTCCGCATGCTATTTCCCGATTTGTGCCGCCAAGATGTTTCCACAAAGGAACGCCGAGCTTTTTCGCCTCGAGATCCCAAATTGCGGTTTCGATCGCGGCTTTCGCCATGCGGTTTCCGCGCACCGGTTTCATCACATCCCAGGTTTTCGCCGCGCTCTCGATTTCCTTTCCTACGACCATCGGCGCTAAAACCAGCTCAAGCGCCGCCCAGCACGAATCGGTCCATTCTTCGCAGTACGAAGGCGATTCACCGACCGTGCATTCGCCCCAGCCTTCTGCGCCGTCCGCGTCTTCGACTCGCGCTAGAATGATCCTTCGCTCGTATGTTCTACCGAAACTCGTTTCAAAAAAATGAACGAGCGGCATCTTAATTTCGATAAGTTCTACTGATTTGATTTTCACAATAATTAATTTTGCCGGACACAGGCTGAAAATATCGGAATGTAAAAAATAACATTTTTTCGAGGGTTATTCATAATCGCCCGCGTTTGTTATGCTTTAGAGACGCCAATTTTGACCAACGCCTGCTCTTCAACGCAATAAGGCGGCAGTTTTGAAAATTATGACCATAATTATGTTTCAGGAAGCGATCAAGGAAACGGCTGATAAAGCGATCACAGCAGGGCAGGCGGCGCAGGAAACGGTTGTCGGAATGATAAACGGGTTTTTCGCACGACTTCCTCTGATCGGCGTCGGGTTCCTTGTCTTCGTTTTGTTTCTGGTAATCGCTTCGATCTCACGAAAAATAATAAAAAAAGCCGCTGTCGGTGCGCGTGTCGACCCAATGCTGGCATCGCTGATGTCGCGAATCGGCTATATTCTGATAATACTTTTGGGACTTTTTGTCGCCGCAACTGTTATATTCCCCGGCGTTAATGCCGGAGATCTTGTCGCGGGATTGGGAATCGGTTCGGTTGCGCTCGGTTTTGCATTTAAAGATGTTCTGCAAAATCTTTTTGCGGGATTTTTGATACTTTTATACCGTCCATTTAAGATCGCCGATCAAATTCAGATCGACAATTGGGAAGGAACGGTCGAAGAGATCAACGTTCGTGCAACAAAGATCAAAACTTACGACGGCGAACGCGTGGTCATTCCAAACAGCGACCTTTACATGAAAGCTGTCCTTGTGCGAACCGCGTTTCCGTCGCGCCGTACAAAGATCACGGTTGGTATCGGCTATGACGAAGATCACGAAAAAGCACGCCGCATTTTGCTTGATGTTTTAAAGAATGCTGAAGGTGTTTTGGATACACCCGAACCGGACGTGAATGTCGTTGAGCTTGCCGATTCGTCGGTAAATCTGAAACTTCTTTACTGGACGGATTCGCAGCAAACCAGCACGCGAAAAACCGCAGATCGTGTGGTTTCCGGTGCGAAAGCCGCGCTTGATAAAGCCGGGATCGAAATACCGTTTCCGCAGCGTGTTATTACAATGCACAATGATAGGCTTCAGATCGAAGATCATCGTCAAAAAAGCGGCGAAAAATCCCTTCCGGACGAATAGAGGAAACAAGGCGTTCGAACTTAAATTTGATCGAACGCCTTCTTTAATAGCTTTGGAATAATTCTTAATTAATAATTGTTAATTATTATATTTTTTGGTCGTTAAAAGATTCACGGCTATTCCGTCGAGATCTCTTGTTCGTCATTGAGAGCAGCATGCAGCGTGTGCCAGCTTAGCGACGCGCATTTCACGCGAGCGGGAAATTCCAAAACGCCGGCAAATATCTTTAACTTTCCGAGATTATTTTCGTCCGATTCGATGTCGAGTTCGCCGGTTACCATTTTGTGAAATTCATCGAACAAAACCTCGATTTCTTGTTTCGATTTTCCTTTAATAACCTGCGTCATCATTGAGGCTGAAGCCTTGGAAATCGCACAGCCCGAACCTTTGAAAGCGACATCCTTTACTTTGTCGTTTTCGAGTGAAACATAAACGCGCAGAGCATCGCCGCACAGGGGATTTTTTCCGTCGGCGGTTTTATCTGCATCCGCAATATCGCGGAAATTTCGCGGGTTTTTGTTGTGATCTAAAATAACTTCCTGGTATAAATCGCTTAATTCTGACATATTTTGATTTTGGATTTTAGGTTTCGGATTTTGGATTGCCGTTAAATTTTATCGCCGACGGGCGCAGTGAATTTTTCGTCCGTCACGTTTCCCGTGTTTTTTAAATTCGCCGGTTCAAAAAGTAAAACTTCGACTTCCGCTTCGGCGACGGGACGATGCTCGACACCGCGCGGAACCACGATAAACTCGCCTTCAGATAATTCGACTGTTTTGTCTCGAAATTCAATTCGAAAATTTCCTCTGACAGCCATGAACATTTCGTCTTCATTTTCGTGGAGGTGCCACGGAAATTCACCTTGAAATTTAACGAGTTTTACTTCCTGACCGTTCAATTCGCCGACCACTTTCGGTCGCCAGTGTTCGGTGATCAAACTAAATTTTTCCGCCAGATTGACCTTTTTCATGAAAATGCAGGAATTCTATTCTAGTTTCCCATAAATGTTGTTATAGATTTTTCCTTCTTTCGGATGCGTGAATTTCAGCGCCGACCAATCCGAATTCACGCTGATGCATTTGCTTTCGACAAGCCCGGACTCGTACCCCAGCTTGATGACCGATTTGATATTTAAGTCCGTATCGCCCTTACCTGATTTGAGCCACGAAACCCACAGCGAACCCGCTGCATTCAAATGTTCCTTCAAGGTTGGAAAATCATCGTGAAATTCCTTTTGGGAACGAACGAAGAAATGAATGTAATCAAACATACCCTCAAGTTTCGTTTCCAATTTTATCGGAGGAAGTTCTATATCCTTGACCGCATCTTCGGGAGCGTTTATCAAAATGCCGCGTGCATTTTCCTTAATTCCCATTTTTTCGGCGACCGTTTTAGACATCGTGTTCCCATTCGCGGATCTTTATCGCGTCCGCGGTCAGAAGTTTCGCATCGCGAAATCTCAAGTATAGCTGCGCTACCGCGATAACATCCTTTTCGCAGTATTTTACTATTCGTTCAAGGTCGTTTTCCTTCCAAAAAACGCTGTTCACCTGACTTCCGTCAATGTCGTCCTTCGGCGAAGCGATGCCGAATACGCTCAGCAGAAGTTTCAAGCTCGTATAGCTTTTCATATCGCCGAACTTCCAAAGTTCCATCGTGTCGATATGCGGAATTTCCCACGGTTTACAGCCGCTGACATCGAGCTGCGGAGGGAGCGGGACATTGTTCGCAAGCATTCTGCGACCGAGATACGGCACGTCAAATTCCTTAATGTTATGCCCGCAAAAAAATTGTTTCTTGTTTTTAACTTGATCTAGAAACGCAGCAAAATCGATCAATGCAACGGATTCTTCAACGTTTCCGAAAGTCTTGATATGGAGCTCGCCCGCGCCGGGAGTCAGAAGACCAACCGAAATACAGAGAACGCGACCAAATTCGGCATAAAGACCGGCGTTCTCAAAATAAAAATCCTCTTCGGAAAGCGATTCCGAATCGGGTTTGAACCGCAGAATGCTCCTGCGCTTTTCGCCCCAAAGTTCCTGCAAAGATTCATTCATCTCGCGGAAATCTTCATACTGCGAACCGGTTTCGATGTCGACAAATATGATCTGATCGAATTCGGCGGTTTTCCAGATTCTGCGGTCGTTGTTTGTCATCGTTCAAATTTGTAAGGCTTAAATCATGAAAGCCGAAAGCGACGCATTTTGATCTTACGCAAAAACATCGATCACTTTCTGGATCGAATCGCACAATACGTCAACATCTTCTTTCGTGTTGTAAAACGCCAGAGAAGCGCGCGCGGTCGCGGGAACGTCGTAAAACTGCATGACCGGCTGAGCGCAGTGATGTCCGGCGCGGATGGCGATGCCTTCCTGATCTAGGATCGTGCCGATGTCGTGCGGGTGAACGTTTTCAAGCGTGAACGAAATTACCGAAGCCTTTTCTTTCGCCGTTCCGATAAGTTTGACGCCTTCTATCTTCGATAATTTTTCGGTCGCGTATTCAAGAAGCTCGTGTTCGTGCGCAAACGCGGCGTCGAGGTCGATCGAATTCAAATAATCGATCGCCGCGCCCAATCCGATACTCGGAGCGATCGCCGGAGTTCCGGCTTCGAATTTTTCCGGTATCGGCGCATAAGTCGTTTTTTCGAACGTTACCGTATAGATCATCGACCCGCCGCCCTGATACGAATCCATTTTTTCCAGCCATTCGCGCTTGCCGTAACAAACACCGCTGCCGGTCGGAGCAAACATCTTATGTCCCGAAAAAACATAAAAATCGGCGTCGAGATCCTGAACGTCGACCCGAATATGCGGAACCGCCTGCGCGCCGTCGACACAAACAGGAACGCCGAATTTATGCGCTGTTTCGATCATTGATTTAAGCGGATTGATCGTCCCGAGCGAGTTTGAAATATGCGCGACCGCGACCATTTTTGTCCGTTCATTAAGCATATTTTCATACTCGTCAATGATCAGTTCGCCGGCTTCGTTCATCGGAATAACGCGAATCTTTGCGCCGCGCTCTTCGGCGATCATTTGCCACGGAACAATATTCGAATGATGCTCCATCTGCGACAGGATTATCTCGTCGCCTTCGTTGATAAATTTGCGTCCGTAAGCGTTCGCGACCAAATTGACGCCTTCCGTGCAGCCGCGGACAAAGATGCATTCTTTCGCTTCTTTTGCGTTGATAAATTTCCGGACCTTTTCGCGCGCCGCCTCATATTCGGTCGTCGCCTTTTGCGAAAGATAATGAACGCCGCGGTGAACGTTGGAATGTTCCTTTTTCAAATACTCCGCGCCGCGCTCGATCACCAGATTCGGCACTTGCGAAGATGCCGCATTATCCAAATACCGAAGCGGTTTTCCGTTAACCGTCTGCGACAAAACCGGAAAATCTTTGCGGATTTTTTCTACATCAAAACTACTCATTTCTTTTACTGCTTTCATTATTTTATTACTAAAGCGATTTTTAACGCTTCATTTAATTCTTGTAATTTTTCTTCCGACAAAGTGCCGACAAAATTTGTCAAAACCGATTTATGAATACTAAAAAGTTCGTCGCAGCGAATGCAACTATCGTGTGTTAAACCTTCGTCAATTCCAATTTCAACTTCCGTTTTAATATCCAAACAATTCGTATAAACCGGCGCACAAATCACCGTCGAATAACTCGATTCGATAACTTCCTACCGCCCGACTACGACAAAAACACGAAAGTTTTTCGGATCATTTTTCGTCGGTTTTGCGACTCTGTAAAGTTCTCCGCGCCTTACCATTCTGCTTGAAACTCCAAAGTTTCTTCAACTTGTTTGTTAATCAAATCCGAATTTGCATTAATAATTTCTATGTCGCGCCGATTCAATTCCGTACGAGTTTTTTTCGCCACATAATCGCGCAAAGCCGTTTCAATAACATCGGAAATTTCCACGTCTTTCTTTACTTTATTAGCCTGCTCCAACAAATCTTTTGGCAAACTCACAACTGTTTCTACTCTTTCAACTGTCTGCATATTATTCACCTTAAATGACCGACAACTTATTCCACGTTCCAATTGCTCGTTTCTATTACTGCTTTCATGATTTTTATGTCATTTTTATGTCAAATTACATTTTGAATTTCTGCTTTTAGTTCATTCGAAACTGTTCAATTTATTTGGCTTTTGAAACAGCTTTCGGATGCGCCGGTTCGGCGTTTAGTCGGCTGTTCGGTTTCTTTTCTTCCCGCGCTATGAATTCAAGCAAAGCTTTTTCGATAACTGCGGCGCGTTTATTTTTTTCTTCGGCGATAATGTCAATTTTTGCCAAAATTTCTTCTTCGATTATTAAACTCGTTCTCGTTCTCATAATTTTTATGCCTCCAAATTTGCGTTCAATCTGTTCAAAACCGCTTCGTCCAACTGCTTTTTGATCGACGGGATCGTAATTTTATTAACGATCTCTTCGGCGAAACCGTAAGTCAAAAGATTTCGCGCCAGAGATTCGTTCAAGCCGCGACTCAAGAGATAAAACAATTCTTCTTCTTCGAGCTGCCCGACGGTTGCGCCGTGAGCGCATTTTACGTCGTCGTTGAAAATCTCCAACTGCGGCTTCGTATCAACCCGCGCATCGTTTGAAAGCAGAAGGTTTTTGTTCGATTGATAACCGTCAGTCCCGCTCGCATTTTCGCGGACAAGGATCTTTCCGTTAAAAACCGCGCGTGCCTTGCCGTCCACAATTCCTTTATAGGTTTGATGCGAAACGCAGTTCGGCAAAGCGTGGTCGATCAGCGAATGCGTGTCGTGATGCTGGTCGTCGTCGATCATATAAAGCCCGTCAACAAACGCTTCGCCGCCTTCCGCGTTGAACCGGAAATCAATATCGTGCCGTGAAAGTTTCGCGCCCAGATTGATATTCGTCGCATCATAAACCGAACCGCGCCCGATTTCCGTCCCCGTCGCGCCGATGTTAAAGGCGAGATGCGATTCGCGCTGAACTCTGTAATGTTTGATCTTCGCTTCGTCGGCGAGCGAGATTTCGATAACGGAATTAGTTAAATATTTCGTTTCATCTGTGCGGTTAAAAGTTTCGATAATCGTTGCTTCCGCAAATTCTTCTGCAACAACCAAAACGCGCGGAAACGAAACTTTCCCGTCTTCGGTCATAAAAAGCAGTTGAATAGGTGCATCAATTTTCACGTTTTTCGGCAAATGTATAAAAACGCCTTCGCCGATAAACGCTGTATTCAAAGCCGTGAATCCGTTTTTTTCGAAACCAATTAAACTTCCGAGTTTTGTTTTGAAGATCTCGGATAATTTTTCATCTTTCGACGTTTCCGCAAAACTCAAAACCGTCGCATCTTTCAAGGCATCCGTATTCGATAGATTTCTATCGAACGCGCCGTTCATGAAAACCAGAACGCTTTGTTTCGATTCATCGAAAACAAAGTCAGTACCGCCTGCGATAGCGGGCGGTTGAACGCCGGTCTCGGAATTCTCAGTAATAGACCTTAAACCATCCGCTACCGCAGATGGTTCTGACCTGTTCACTAACCACTCACCGCTCACTACTTCTTTAACATTCGTATACTTCCAATTTTCATCTTTGATTGTCGGAAAACCGTTCTCCGTAAAAAACTGAAAAGCCTCTTCACGCAATTTTTTCAACCATTCCGGCTGATTCGCGTTTTCCAGACTCTTTTGAAAATCCTTTGTATAAATCGTTTCTTTTACTGTTTGTGAATTCATTTTATTTTACTTTTGGAACTCCCAAATCTTTGCAAATTTTGTTCGCTAGTTGATCTGAAATTTCGTTGTGACGCGGAATTGCCGAACGCGCCCTCACGCAAAAGTTCGCAACCGTGCTTCATCAAAAATGCCGAATCAATTTTCTGCGTTTCATAACGCAATCGCTAATTCCTGATAATTCGATCCGGCTAAATCAAGAGCGTCCTGACGATTAAATTCCAACGCTTCCTGCAATGTTTCTTTCAGCGATGCGATCAATTCGTCGCGCGTTTTTTCCTGACAATTCACGCCCGGAATTTCTTCGATCCAAGGGGTCCACCAATCACCGTCTTGTTTGATAATCGCCGTGTATGTTTGATTCAAACTCTGTCCTAAATTGTTCAACGCCTTTTCAACTCTTTCCAAGGTTTCCTGAGTTTAAAGCATTAGAATTTCGATTTCAGTCTGATTGCGCTGGATGTTTACCAAAATCTTGCCTAACTCTTTTAAGCCTTCCTGACATTTCTTTTCGTAAAATACTTCTTTAGCCAACCAATTTTTGAAAAATTTGAACATACAATTATGTCGATGCCGCTTTCACCCAATCTTATTTCTCAAGCAGCATAAAGCAACACCGAGATTTTCCGTTTGTCCGTTGAATCGGCGTAACTGATTTCGCCCGAAAATTGCTTATTTGCCAGCGTCTGCACATTTATTGATGTATCTTCTTCAAGGTATGCCTCGCCGCAATTAGCGCAGATTCGGGCGGGAATATCGGTTATCAATAAGATTTCGTCTTCGCGCTCAATCGGCAAAATCGTAGTTCCCTGTTCCATTTTTCGATGCTTGCACACTAAACAAATCATAATTTTTTCCTTTCTCTGAAACCGCTCTTCCAATATTTCCGACTCGGCTGATAAACCGTTACTGCTGTTGTTTCCCGACTTACCGGATCGTCTTCGGCAACAACGTGCAAAGGTCTGCCGTCAATCCAATCAAAAACCAAATAACGCGGCGGCATATCCGCTTTGTATTCCTCGATTATGTCGCCGTTTTCCAAAACGGCACGAACATTTTCAACGCTGATACCCGCGCTCGATCATTCGCTTTAAGACATACGAAGGAAAAATAATCTTCATCTATTTCGATGCCGCTTTCACCCAATCGTAACCTTTTTCTTCGAGTTCGAGCGCGAGTTCTTTGCCGCCTTCTTTGACGATTTTCCCGCCTGCGAGAACGTGGACGAAATCCGGCGTGATGTAATTTAAAAGTCTTTGATAATGCGTAACCAGAATAATCGCCTTGTTTTCATCGCGCAATTTGTTCACGCCTTCAGCAACAATTCTCAGCGCGTCAATGTCCAAACCCGAATCGGTTTCGTCCAAAACCGCGAGTTTCGGCTCTAAAACCGCCATCTGCAAAATCTCGTTGCGTTTCTTTTCGCCGCCCGAAAAACCTTCGTTGACCGAACGCTTGAAAAACGATTTGTCCATTTCGACGACCTTCGCTTTTTCCGTCAGATAATCGTTAAATTCGAGCGGATCGAGCTCTTCTTCGCCGATGTGTTTCATCTTTTCGTTGTAAGCGAGCCGCAAAAACTGCGAATTTGAAACGCCCGGAACTTCGACCGGATATTGAAACGCCAGAAAAACACCTTCCCGTGCGCGTTCGTCCGGTTCTAATTCGAGCAAATTTTTGCCTTCATAAAGCACTTCGCCTTTGGTAACTTCATACGAAGGATGTCCGGCGAGAACTTTCGCCAGCGTGGATTTCCCCGAACCGTTTGGTCCCATAATCGCGTGAACTTCGCCTTTGTTTATCTGCAAATTCAAGCCGTTCAATATCGTTTTGCCGTCAATCGCGGCGTGTAAATCTTTGATTTCTAATAACATAAATATTCTTAATTAATGTCGCGTAGCGACCGGCTGATTTTAGCCGTGTATTTTAATGATTGGAGCTGCGTAATTCATAATTCATGATGCGTCAGCAAAGCTTGAAACTTCCGTGTTCAATTGTCGCTGAAGCAACAGATCAAATCTCTTACCTAAAGCATTCCTTAAAAGAACTGCCTAAATTCAAATTGTCGCTGTGCGACTTTTTTGAATTATTTTCCCTTCAAAAATCGTTTCCAACAATTGCCTGTTTATGCCCGTTCACATCAAGATAAAAATGTTTTATCTTGCCGAGCATCAGCGTTTCTTCCAGAAATTCAACGATTCCGGTTTCGACATCATAAAGCGCGCCGATCAGACCGATCTCGCCGTTTTCGATCATTTCGCGCAAGATCACGCTGCGTTCGACGATTTTTTCGACGCTTCGTTTGACCTGTATGCGCGAAACTTTTTCGACAAATTCCGCATTTTCCGCCGTCCGGTTTTCCGTGATCGTCCGTTCGAAATAAACCGACGGCTGAATTTTATTGAGCAGAGTCGATAGATTTCCCATCTGCACATTGTCGCAAGCCCCGCGAATCGCGCCGCATTTTGTGTGTCCCAAAATAACGATAAGTTTTGAACCCGCGATGCTGCACGCAAATTCCATCGAACCCAAAATGTCTTCATTAATAACATTTCCGGCGATTCGAATGCTGAAAATCTCGCCCAAACCTTGGTCGAAGATCAGTTCAGCGGACGTTCTGGAATCTATGCAGCTTAAAACCGTCGCAAACGGAAATTGCCCGTCGCGCGTTTCGTTGACTTGTTCGAGCAAATCGCGATTGCTATTCAAATTGCTGACGAAACGATGGTTTCCCTCGCGCAAAAAGTCCAGAGCCATCTGCGGAGTCGTCGTCGCCTGTGTTTCTTTTGTATGTGTCCTCATGTTTTTTCAATCACCGCCGCAATCGCTTCGATTTCGATCAAAAAATCGCCGCGAAAATTACCGACCGGAATTATCGCCCGAGCCGGTTTATGCTCGCCTAAGATCCTTTTATACGTTTCGTTCACTGCTCCCCATAAGTTTTCGTCGGAGACGAAGATACTAAATTTCAGCGTATTATTAAGATCGCTGCCGGCTTCTTTCAAAAGCGCTTCAACATTCCTCAAACATTGCTCGGTTTGTTCTTCGATCGATCCGGTCTTTTCCTCGCCGGTTTCGGGAACGACCGCTAATTGCCCGGAAACAAACACAAAGCCGTTATGAACAACTGCCGGCGAATAATGACCTTTCGGCGCCGGCGCGTTTTTAATTTGCACTTTTTGCATGATTTCTTGTAATAGACAAAATTGCGAATACGGCAATGAACGTCCAGACGATATTTACAAAACTCGACGGAAACGCGCCGTGATAAATCGTGTTAATCGCCAGCAAAACGCTCGCCGCGACGTTCAATCCCTGATAAGCGAGCGAATCGGCTCCCAGCTTTTTGAACGACACCATCGCGTATGCCAAAAGCAAAAAAAACGCGCCGATCCAGCCGAGCGTGTCGAATATTATAAGCTCCATTAACCGACAATTCCTTCCAATTTCAACTCAAATTCCTCAAAATTCCTTTGATCTGATTTTTCAGATTGCCCAAATCGTTTTGCGTAATGTTCCAAATGATTTCTAAGTCAACTGTTGCATAACCGTGAATAATTCTATTTCTTGTAGCGAAAATCGCTCGTCAAATTATTTGCCGCTTCGCCGAAGACTTCGACATTTCTCACAACTGCGTCAATTATCATTGAATCGTTTTGAAATTTTGCGTAATCAACATTTTGCAAATAAATTTCAATTTTGCCGATGCTGTCGAGAATGTGTTGCAGAAAAATTTTATTATCTTTATTTTCCATAAAGCACCCCTAAATTTTTCAACACATTTTCCCGAATATACGGACTCAAACTGTTTTCCGTCACCAAATCAACTTTTTTTCCCAGAGAATCTTCAATTTCAAAAGCTGCTTCGAGCCAGTCAAAACCTTTTGGCTTGGAAAATTTAACCAGCAAATCAATATCGCTTTCTTCCGTCGCCTCGCCGCGTGCAAACGAACCGAAAACGGCGCAAAATTCGATGTCGCTGCGCTCGCAAATCTCGACGATTTTTTCTTTTTCGGCTGTTGCTAAATTCATATTGTTTTTTTACAACAGTTACGCCGCTTGTAAAATCCGCACTTCTTTCCGCAGAGTTTTAGCAGATTTGTCCTTTTCGACTTCAAGATCGTAACGCGATTGTAAATTTATCCAGAATCTTTCCGATAAACCGAAATACAAGGACAACCGTAACGCCGCGTTCGGCGAAATCGAAGATTTGCCTGCAATGATTTTTCCAACTTCCGCGAGTGAAATTCCCGTGTCTTCAGAAAGTTTTTCTTGACTGATATTCATCGGCAATAAAAATTCTTCCCACAAAATTTCGCCCGGATGAATCGGTTTTTCCTTTTTCATAATTGAACCTCAATGATAATCAACAATTTCTACGTCGAAAGCATCCGTTTCGCGCCACTCGAAACAAATTCGCCATTGGTCGTTGATCCGAATGCTGAGCTGATTTTTTCTTTCGCCTTTCAATTTTTCAAGACGATTCGACGGCGGAATTCGCAAATCATTGATCTTTTCCGCCGCGTCCAAAACCTCCAACTTGCGCCGCGCAACGCGCTGAATATCGCTCGGCATTTTTTTGGAAAACTCTCGGTTAAATAATTTCTCCGTTTCCTTATCTGCGAAACTTCTTATCATTTAACCGACGCTTCCTTCGAGTTTCAATCCCAAAAGTTTCTGCGCTTCGACGGCGTATTCCATCGGTAATTCTTTGAAAACCTCTTTGCAGAAACCGTTGATGATGAGCGAAACCGCGTCTTCCTGCGAGATGCCGCGTTGTTGCAGGTAGAACAATTGATCTTCGCTGATCTTGGAAGTCGTCGCTTCGTGTTCGACTCTGGCGGTCGCGTTCATCACTTCGATATACGGAAAAGTGTTCGCTTCCGAACGGTCGCCGATGAGCATCGAATCGCATTGCGTATAATTTCTCGCGCCTTCGGCTTTCGGCATCATTTTGACCAGACCGCGATACGAATTATTCGATTTTCCGGCGGAAATTCCCTTGGAAATAATCGTTGATTTCGTATTTTTGCCGAGATGAATCATCTTCGTTCCCGTGTCAGCGATCTGCGCGTTGTTGGTCAGCGCGACTGAATAAAATTCGCCGATGGAATTATCGCCCTGCAAAATCACCGACGGGTATTTCCAAGTTATCGCGCTTCCGGTTTCAACCTGCGTCCACGAAATTTTTGAATTCTTACCGCGACACGCGCCGCGTTTCGTCACGAAATTATAAATTCCGCCTTTGCCGTTTTCGTCGCCCGCATACCAATTCTGAACGGTCGAATATTTAATTTCCGCATCGTCCAAAGCGACAAGTTCAACCACCGCCGCGTGCAATTGATTCGTATCAAACTGCGGCGCGGTGCAGCCTTCGTTATACGCCACATAACCGCCTTCTTCGGCAACGATTAAAGTGCGCTCAAACTGTCCCGACTCCTGCGTATTGATGCGGAAATATGTGGAAAGTTCCATCGGACAGCGCACGCCTTTCGGAATAAAAACGAACGAACCGTCAGAGAAAACCGCAGAATTAAGTGCCGCGTAATAATTATCCGAAGTCGGCACGACCGAGCCGAGATATTTTTGGATCAATTCGGGATAATCAGCCACTGCTTCGGTGAACGAACAGAAAATAACGCCCGCTTTTAACAATTTTTCTTTATATGTCGTGGCAACAGAAACCGAATCAAAAACGGCATCAACCGCGACGTTTGCAAGCATTTTTTGTTCGGTGATCGGAATACCGAGTTTCTCGAAAGTTCTGATCAACTCAGGATCAACTTCATCCAAACTTGCTTTTTTCGCTTTTTGTTTCGGCGCGGAATAATACGAAATATTCTGAAAATCAATGTTCGGATAATCAAAATTCGCCCAATTGTCGGGTTGTTCCATTTTCAGCCAATGACGATAGGCTTTCAAACGAAATTCCAAAAGCCATTCCGGTTCATTTTTCTTCGAAGAAATTAATCGGACAACATCTTCCGACAAACCTTTGTCAATCGTTTCCGTTTCGATGTCGGTCGTGAAACCGTATTTATATTCCCTGTTTGTTAATAATTCTGCTGCTGTACTCATATTTTTCAGTTATCAATTATCAGTCATCAGTTATCATTCTTCTGTTGACTGTTTTTCAATCTAGTTTTTTTGAGAATGGAAAAAAGCATTTTGGCGATCTCGTCTGCGACTTTGTGAATGCTCTCAAAAGTTTTCTCATTTATATAGTCCGTTTCCTTCAAAATGGAAAGCCAATATTTGGTTTCCAGACATTCTTTATATGCAATACTAATTTTGTTTGAAAAATCCGCATCAGATATTGCACCGTTGGCTTCTGCAATGTTTGCTCCAATTGAGGTTCCACTCCTCAACATTTGTTTAGATAATACAAATTCTTTTTGCTCTTTTTGTAAATGCTTAAATGCTTTCACAATTCTTATCGCAAAACTATGCGCTTTTTCATAAACGACACTATTATTCAACATACATCCAGAATCAGGGTTTATCTGTTAGATGACTGTTGACTGTTCACTGATAACTGTCTAAGTCCTTGGATGCGGTGGAAACGTTCATCTACTTTCGCCTCGGTCCCGACAAGCTGCGCTAGAGTTATCTGCGACAGGGCGTTCTGGATTATCTCATGAAGCCCAACTATTACCGGTCTTATCCCGCATCCGCCATTATGAACGCAGGAATCGAGCACGCCCGTGTAGCTTTCACAATGACCGGCGATCTCGTCCTCTTCAAGTATTTTAATGACTTCGCTGAGATAGATCTCGCCGGCTTCGCGCGCCAGACTGTAACCGCCTTTCGTGCCGCGTGTTGCCTGAACGAATCCGGCTTTGTTCAAAAGCCACATCAATTTTCCGGCATTTGCCGATGAAATGCCCTCGCGTTCCGCGATCTGCGGCAACGTTAGGCTTTCGTCCTCTTTTAACGTCGCAAGCTGCAAAAGACACCTTAAACCGTATTCTTCCTGTGCGGATATCTTCATATTTTTCAAGTCGTTTCGGATTAATCTTAAGCTCAAGAGTCTCAAAACATTATTTTTTTGTCAAGATTGCGGTCTGCGCCATTTTTTGCGAAAAACTGCATTGGATGATTCAGCCGTGGCTGCCTTCACCGGTGCCGTCGGTAGTATGAATTTTATCGATCTTGCGGAAGATCGGAGGGCGCCGTTTAACGCGTCAGGACAGTTTAAATCGGGCAAAGATCTCGTCGGAACGCGCGTTCAATTCTCTCGCAAAATCTTCGTCGCCGTGCGCCGATTCGTGCTGGGCAAAGCGTTTCAAAGTTCGTGCTAATTCCACATCCATTTTGCTGTCTTCGAATTCTTTCAAACTCTTGTGAAAACAATCCGCAGCGCTGTATTTTTTACCGGCGTAGGTTACCGAATAGCCCTTTTTAGAGGCGATCAAGCCCATCACTCGCCATCCCATCCCGATCGCTTCGGGGCGATGAGAATTCTCAGCCGCGCTTAGCGAAATGGTTACCGCATCGAGCGCATCGGCTATCCTGTCCTGCCCGAGGCGGCATAGCGCAAGACTTTGGTAAACCTCGGAAAAAACGAAATGCTGCGATTCCCCCATCAGGTCGATCGCTTTTTGCAGATGTTTTTCAGATTCGGTAAATCTTCCCAGTTCCGTTAATGAAAAGCCCAGGTTTCCATGGATCATTATCTGCCCGGAGCGATTGCCGATCTCATACATGATCGCGCGCGATTCTTCGAAATAAAGAAGCGCGCGTTCATGATCGCCGCGATAATCGCAGATCACGCCGGCATTGTTCAGCGCGTAGGCATAATTTCTCTTATTCCCGGATTCGCGGGCAAGGCGCAGGCTTTGATCTTGAAAATGAACGGCATGCTCGAAATCGCCGAGCGGAAGATAGGCAAATCCGATGATATGCAGGCTGTGAACACGGACGAAAACTCCTTTTTCGCCGAGATTGTTTGTTATCTCCAGAGACTCTTTTCCATATGTGATCGCCTCTTCAAATTCGCCGAGTTCATAATGCGCCCGCGCTTGTCTGAACAGCGCGTCGGCTATCGTTTGAAGCGCGGTTTCCGTTTGTTCGACCGAGCGCGCGGCTTTTATCGCAGATTTCGCGCTTTCGAGCGAAGCAAGACTGTCGCCCTGTTCAAATTGGGCAATGCTCAGACCGAAATAAGCCTGCGCTTTGGCGAGTTCGTCTTCGGAATTTTCCGCTCCCGTAATCACTTTTTGAAAGGTTTCGATGGATTCTGTAAATTTTGCCTGCAGACGCAGCGAATCTCCGAGAATGTTGTTCCATTTTAGAAAGTTCGAATGACTTTCGCCGGAAACAGTTGCGGATGCAGAATCCAGATATTTCAGCGCTTTTCGCAGGTAAACGATCGCTTCGGCTGGCGCTGACACGCGCTCGGCGTATTCGCCGGCAAGCCCGAACCACGCCGCCGCCTTTTCAAATTCGTTCGCTTTTTCAAAATGTCCGGCGATGGTGCCCGCGTATTCAACTTGCCGCTCGCCGCTCATTTTTATCAGCCATTCGGCGATCTTCGCGTGAAATTCGCGGCGGTCGCGAAGCAACACGGTTTGATAGGTTACATCGCGCAGCAGCGCATGTTTGAAGATATATTCGTTGGCACCTGAAAATGCCGACGTTTCGTGCCGGAAGATCAATTCCTTTCGACGCAGTGATTCCAAAATTACCGAAAAGTTTTTTTCCGATCCGAAAAACTGCAGCGCGAGATCCCAAAATTCCCGCCCGATCACCGAAGCGCGCTGAAGCGTGATCCTTTCCCAATCCGACAACCGGTCGAGCCGAGCCTGCAGAACGCCGGTCAGCGTAGCCGGAACGATCGTCTTGCCGAGCATACTTTCATTGACCGTCCACTCATCGGAGCCTTTTTCGATCGTTCCGCGGTCGATGAACATTTTTATAAGTTCTTCTACGTAAAAGGGATTTCCCTCGGCATTGGCGACGATCAGATCGCGAAAGGTAATTGGCAGATCGACGACCTTTTGCAGAATGTCCTTCACCATCCGGCGGCTTTCGCGTTTGGTCAGCGGCTGCAGCGTCAGTCGTGCGTGGTTCCTTTGACCTTCTCCCCAATGCGGTTTTCGTTCGAACAGCAGCGGACGCGTAAAATTTAGGATCAAAATTCTCGAATCGCTCCCGGCATCGGCAAACTGCTCAAAGAATTCGAGCGATTCTTCGTCCGCCCAATGAAGATCGTCGAGATACAAAAGTATCGGAAAATCCCTGTCGATCGCGGCAAAAAACTGATTTACATAATGACTCGCACGGGCTTTAACCTGCGCCGGATCGTCCAAAACGCCTTTCAAATACGGCGAATCCGAAAAATCGAAACCGATCAATTGACCGATAAAATGAGACTTCATCGCGGCTTCTTCGCCTTTGCCGAATTCGTTTTCAAGCGCGGGTATCAGCGCCGCGATACCGTTGACCAATTTTTCCCGCGCGACGATGCGCGAATCGCTGTCTTGAATTTCAAAGCGCAGTGAAAAAACGTCGCGCAGCAGCGAAAATGGTGAATTCTTCGATGCCTCAGCCGCGCGGGCATTGAAAACGCGAATCTTTTCCGGCAGCAGTTCGACCTGATCGCGAAATTCGAAAAGCAGCCGTGATTTACCTAAACCAGCGTCGCCGACGACGGTCAGGATCTCCATTTTTCCGTCTTCGAGCACGGTGTAAAGCGCGTCGAGCATTCGTTCGAGTTCGCCGGCGCGCCCGACGAGCTGGGTTTCGATTCCTTCAACGTCTCGTCCGCGAACGCGGAACGCGCGCGGTTTGGCACTTTTGACGCGGTAAACTTTTAGATCTTCATTCTTTTTCTTCAAACCGCTTCGTTTTTCGATCTGAAAAGCTTCCACATCGAAAACGCCGCGCACGTGGCGATATGTATCGTGCGATATCAGAATTGCGCCTGCCGGAGCATTTTGGCGCAGCCGTTTGGCGACATTCACAGCGGCGCCGGTCGTCAGAAATTCACCCGAATCGTTGTTTACGCCAAGCAATATCATGCCCGTGCTGATCCCGATCTTCAGAAGATCCGGCGATTCGTCCTCGATCGCGTCGAGCTCTGTGAATTGACCGCTGAGATTTTTCGCAAAATAGCTTCCGGTGGTTTTCTGCAGATCGATCGCCGCGCGGACGGCGCGTTCCGGATCGTCTTCCTGAATCGAGTCCGCACCCCAAACTGCTATAAAAACATCGCTCAGACGCCGGTCGATTCGCCCGCCGCCCGATTCGATCGTCTTTTCGACTCGCTGCCAGAGGTCGGACATGATAGCGCTCGCCTCTTCCGGATCGAGATCATCGAGCAATTCGGTCAAAACGGAGAAATCCGCAAACAAAACCGTCGTCTGACGCCGCTGTTCGCTGATCGCTTGCGAGATGGTTTTGGTCGATACACCGGTTTCCAGCATGATCGTGCGCTGTTCACTGATCTTATTGACCGGCGATTCGCCGGTTTCGAGCAGCTTTATCGAACTTCGAAGCATTTCGCCGACTAATTCGATCGTTGGAAAGCGATCTTCCGGCAGTTTTTTAAGACAGCCGGCGACGATGGTTTGAATTTCGTCGGGGACCGCATCGTTCAGCTCCGCGATCGGAACCGGTTCGGTATGGACGATCTCGTAAAGCGCATCGACCGCGGAATGCGTGGAAAAAGGCTTTTGACCGGTAATCGCCTCGTACAAAATGCAGCCGAAAGAAAAAATGTCCGACCGCTGATCGATCTGAGGAAATCCCTGCGCCTGCTCGGGCGACATATATCCAAGAGTTCCCAGGATCAGCCCCGGACGCGATTTATGCTGCTGAAACGACGAAAGATCCGATTCGGCTTCGACAAGTTTTGCCAATCCGAAATCGAGGATCTTCGCAAAACCGTCGCGCGTTACCATAATGTTTTCCGGCTTTAGATCGCGATGAACTATTCCCGCCGAATGTGCCTTTGCAAGCCCGTCCGCCGTTTGCGCAAGATATTCGATCAGCTCTTTTTTAGGCTTTTTCTTTCGATGAATTAAGTCGTCGAGCGTCGAACCGTCGACAAATTCCATCGCAATGTAATGCATCGTTTCATTTTCGGGCGAATGAAATTCATCGATCTCATAGATAGTTAAGATGTTTGGATGATTAAGCGCAGACGCAGATCTGGCTTCATGGATGAACCGGTGAACACGGTTTTCGTCTTTGACGACATCCGCCGGAAGAATTTTCAGCGCGGCTTTTCTCAAAAGTTTCGAATCCTGCGCAAGATAAACCGCGCCCATTCCGCCTTCGCCGAGCAATGAAAGAATATTGTATCGACCGATCTGTTTACCGATAGTTTGAGGTCGTTTTTTGCTGAGGATCAGTTCTGCCGCAAGGTCGTCCGGAGGAGAATCGATAATGCTGTCGGACCCTTTATCGAATAAAAGCAGAGACTCCACTTCTTCTATTAAGTCCGTATCGCTGCCGCAGAATTGCTTTAGAAATTCCGAACGGTTTTCCTCAGAAACGAGCAAAACCGCATTATAAAGTTTTTCGATCTGCTTGAATCTTTCGGAATCCATTTATCCTGAGCCGTTTTAATTTTTCGACAATTCCCGCAGCAGCCAGTTTCGCGCGAATTGCCAGTCCCGCTTTACGGTTTTTGCAGAAACGCGTAACACTTCCGCTGTTTCGTCAATATTCAGCCCGCCAAAATATCGCAATTCAACAACGCGGCTTTTTCGTTCATCAAGAACGGCAAGGTCATTAAGCGCGTCGTCGAGCGCGACAAATTCTTCAGTGCGTTCTTTGGAAACGACCAGCGTTTCTTCAAATTCCACTTTCTGCGCGTTTCCGCCGCGTTTTTCCGCCGAGCGCGCCCGCGCGTAATCGACAAGGATCTGCCGCATTACCTTTGCCGCCACGCCGAAGAAATGCGCCCGATTCTGCCACGTCGGTTCTTTTCCGCCGGCAAGCTTTAAATACGCTTCGTGAATCAATTCGGTCGTCTGAAAAGTGTGACCCTGCGGAAGCTTCCGCAAATATCTGTGAGCCATGCGTTTAAGTTCCGCGTAAAAGATCGGAAGCAGCGTTTCAAGCTCAGTCTCGTCGCCATTTTCCCAGTCGATGAGAGATTGAGAGATCGATTTATTATCGTTATCCATTTCAGCGTTTTACTTGAATTGTCCCGATTATAAATTATTTCGGTGAAAAACGGTATCTTCTTTACCCTTCGAGGGTTTTGAGTTTTTTTTCGCCGAATGACCCAAAATATTGCTCAACCTCGTTTAGGTAAGTGAAAGGCAAAACTAAAATGAAGCCGTCTACTTTTTTAGACTTACCAATGATTTTAAGGAGAAAGGAAATGAAATTGAAATTCTTTGCGGCATTTGTCGCGAGCACGCTGGTACTTGTCAGCGGACTCATGATCTCGTCCGTGAACGCACAAAAAACAAGCGGTTTTGACAACATCTTGAAAACCATCGAGCCAAATCCGGGCACGAAACTTGTTCCCCAAATGATTCTGGACCTGAAAACGCTGGGCGTTAATTTCGAGCGGCGCGAACTGTTCGCAGCCGACGCCCGTCCGATCGCACCGGAAGACGGATTTTCACGTGCGGTTGACGAAGGCGTTCTTTTGAACCTCAGCCGTGTTAACAGTCTTTCAGGCAGCAGTCCCGAATATCTTCTTTTGCCCGTTCCGGACGGCAAAGGCGGAACGATCGAACTCGAGCTGGCAAGAGTGAATATTCTCGCACCCGGTTTTGAGGTTAAAACTTCCGGACCGGCAGATGAAATTCGTAAAAGTTCCTACGGTATCCATTATCGCGGTATGGTTCGCGGCGATGCTTATTCTCTCGTTGCGATCAGTGTCTACGACAATGAGATCATGGGAAGCATCCGTTCGAAAACTATCGGGAACGGCGTTCTTGGTCGTCTTGACGGAAATAATCCGACAAACCGCCATATTTTTTACGACGCGAACAAATTGAAAGTGCGACCTGAACATTTCTGCAACGTAAAGAACGATGCCGGCGAACAGATGCCGATGCTGCTGCCCGATGACCAGCTGCAAAGCGCTGTAACAACCCGCGTTATCAGAAAATACATCGAGGCAAACTTTGACGTTTTTCAGAATAAAGGTTCGTCAAACGCGGTAGTTCAATACGTTACCGGATTTTTTAATCAGTCTGCGACGCTTTTTGCGAACGACGGAATCAATGTATCTCTTCAATCGACATTTGTTTGGACAACGGCGAGCCCGTACACGCAGACGAACGACGCGGAAGTACATTTGAACGCATTCGGGGCGAATCGCCCAACATTTAACGGCGATCTGGCACATCTTCTGACACTTTATCCATATGGCGGAATTGCCTGGGTTAGCGCGCTTTGCGGCGGGAATACCCGTTACGCGGTAAGCGGGATCGAACCGACATTTGAAAATGTTCCTACGTTTTCCTGGACTGTCGAAGTATTTACACACGAAACCGGACATAATCTCGGTTCGCCGCATACGCATAATTGTTCCTGGAACGGAAACAACACCGCGATCGACAGCTGCGCTCCGGTCGAAGGCGGCTGCGCAAGTCCCGGAAATCCTGCGGGCGGCGGAACGATCATGAGCTACTGCCATCTTCAGGCGGTCGGAATTAATTTCACGCTTGGCTTTGGACCGCAGCCGAAAGCTCGCGTTCAGGCGCATATCGCTCAGGCTCCGTGCATTAACGACACCGGAAAAGCACAGTTCGATTTCGACGGCGACCGAAAGACCGACGTCGGAATTTTCCGACCGGGCGTCGGCGAATGGTGGTACTTACGAAGTTCCGACGCCGGAAACGCCGCATTACAGTTCGGAACTGCAACTGACAGGCTAGCTCCGGCGGATTATACCGGCGACGGCAAGACCGATATCGGATTCTTCCGTCCCGCAAGCGGCGAATGGTTCATTCTGAGATCGGAAGATTTCTCGTTCTACTCGTTCCCATTCGGTATGAACGGCGACATTCCAAATCCGGCTGATTTCGACGGTGATAATAAAGCCGATCCGGCGATATTCCGTCCGTCGAACGGCACCTGGTACATCCTTCGTTCGACCGGCGGCACGACGTTCACACAGTTTGGCGCGAACGGCGACAAACCGGTCGCTGCTGATTACGACGGCGATAATAAAGCCGATATTGCGATCTTTCGTCCTGACGGCTCGTGGTGGCTGAATCGTTCGACCGCAGGATTGGTCGTTGCTAATTTTGGAGCTGCGACCGACAAAACGGTTCAGGGCGATTACACCGGCGACGGAAAAGCCGACGTCGCGTTCTTTAGACCTGCGTCCGGCGAGTGGTTTGTTTTGAGAAGCGAGGATTTCTCGTTCTACTCAGCGCCCTTCGGAGCGGCGGGAGACGTCCCAACACCCGGTGATTACGACGGTGATGGAAAGTCAGACCTGGCGGTCTTCCGTCCTTCGAACAATACTTGGTATCAATTCCGTTCCACCTCGGGCTCTTTGGCTCTGACATTTGGTGTCAACGGAGATCAGCCTGTTCCAAATGCATTCGTGCGCTAAACACGCGAATGCACCCTCCAAAAGAGAACGTCGTCCAGAAAATGGATGGCGTTCTTTTTTTGATTTGAACGGTTTGTTCGTTAGAAATGACCCGTTCCATCATGCGAATCCGTTTAAGAGAATGAAGTCATCATTTTTGGATCATTGAAACAACGGAGAAATTATCTATGAATTACAGAACGAAACCCTATCTTAAATATCGAACGGATCGAATTATGACTGCCGTGATCTCATTGATCATCGGAGCATTTTTAGCAACCGCACCTGTTAATAGTTTTGCTCAAACAACGCCGAAACTCTATGTCGTAAATTGCGGCGGGCAATGCAGCGGCACCGGAACTCCGGGTGTCGTCCGGGCGGAAACAGACGGAACCGGCGGCGCCGCGCTTCCGGTTGCTGCAAATCTTTTTAACCTTGCCCAGGGTATCGCGATAAATGCTGCAGCCGGGAAAGTTTATGTAACGAACGAGGGAAGCAACGCCGTTACGATGATGAATCTCGACGGCAGCGGCGCGGTCAATTTAACATTTCCGGGTTTGATCGACGGTTCATACGGCATAGCGCTGGACGTGCCGGGAAATCGTATGTTCATCGCCAATGTCGGCGGCGCGGTTCCTTCGCGTGTTGTTCGGGCAAATTTGGACGGCACAAACGCCGTCGATCTCGGCAATCTGGGCGGAATGCTGAACATTCCGCAGGGTTTGGCGATCGATGTCGCAGCGAACAAGATGTACGTCGTCAACCAGGGCGGAAACAACGTTGTCCGGGCAAATTTGGACGGAACCGGCGCGGTTACGATGACTTTGGGCGGATTGCTAACAGCTCCGCTTGATATTGCCATCGACAGCGCAGGCGACAGGATCTATGTAACGAACGCCGGCAACGATAAGGTCATCGCAGCAAAACGCGACGGCACAATGGCGACGGATCTGAACATTCCGGGATTGTCTTTTCCGCGAGGCGTAGGCGTCGACGCGGTCGGCGGAAAGCTTTATGTTACAAGTCAAAGCAATAATAAAGTGATCCGCGCGGATCTTGGGACCGGTGCCAATGCGGTTGAACTTCCGATCACAGTTGCCAGCCCGAACGGTGCGGCGATCTATCGTGCATCGGCAGCGCAGGCGGGTAAAACCGCGTTTGATTTTGACGGCGACCGCAAAACAGATGTCGGAATTTTCCGACCGAGCGTCGGAGAATGGTGGTATTTGAGAAGTTCGAACGGCGGAAACCAGGCGCTGCAGTTCGGTCAGGCAGCGGACAAACTCGTACCCGCGGATTACACCGGCGACGGCAAAACCGACATCGCGTTTTTCCGACCGGCAAACGGCGAGTGGTTTATTTTGCGGTCTGAAGACTTTTCTTTCTATTCGTTCCCGTTCGGAACATCAACGGACATTCCGATTCCGGCTGATTTTGACGGCGACAACAAAGCTGATGCGGCGATCTTTAGACCGTCGGTCGGCACCTGGTACATCCTCCGATCTTCCGGCGGAACGACGATAACGCAGTTCGGAGCCAACGGCGACAAGCCGGTACCTGCAGATTACGACGGCGACGGAAAAGCCGATATTGCTATCTTTCGACAGGATGGATCGTGGTGGTTGAACCGCTCACAGGCGGGACTCGTCGTTGCCAATTTCGGCGCGACGACCGACAAAGCCGTTCCGGCGGATTACACCGGCGACGGAAAGGCGGACGTTGCTTTTTTCCGACCTTCGTCGAATGAATGGTTCGTGCTGAGGAGCGAAGATTTCTCCTTCTTCTCGGCACCTTTCGGAGCGGCGGGAGACGTCCCCATTCCGGGCGACTACGACGGTGATGGCAAGTCCGACCTGGGAGTCTTCCGTCCTTCGAACAGTACATGGTATGTATTCGGTTCGACATCCGGTTCGACGGCGACAACATTTGGAATTGCCAACGATGTTCCGATTCCGAACGCTTTCGTCCGGTGATCATTTATGAACGACAAATGGGCGCCGCGGTTTCGACTGCGGCGCCTTTTTTTCTCAGAAATGACCCTATTTGAAGGCGGAATACGATTAACAAAGTAGGCAAAGCGATTATGATTCCCAATTGCATCGGAGGTTATGTTTACGGAGAAAATTCATTGAGTCTAGCTGAATCGGATCTGCGCAACACGGGCGTCGGCGCATTTGCGTTTTACGCGATCGCCGAACGCGCGACCGACTCCGCCGGAGCACCGCGGACAATGGCATGGGCAATGCACAATACTAGCGGAAATTCGTATCTGGCGCCAAAGATGATGATGAAGAAGAAAAAGGCGCGCGTAGTCGGCATGGCACTCGTCCGGCACGACGGCGTCATTCAGCATTTCAAATTCAATTGCCGCGGGCTTGGAATGTCGGCGAACAATATGACGGATCTCGCCGCCGACATGGTCAGCAAAGGTTTGCCGATAAATCCGGATCTGCTATGCGACCCGGCGACTGCGTACCGAACAGTTGATTTCGGCGACGATGTTTGATCGTCTAACGCTTTGCGAACTTTTCGCGGATCTTTACAGCTCTTTCCAAATTGTCGGAATGCTCGAGAATTTTTAACCTTAGATCGCGCTCGAGATCCGGATTTTCATCGAGAAACTTATTGACGATGTTCAATGCTTCCGCCGATCTTTGCCCGCCGATAAACGAGCCGAGCCAGCCGTTGACGAAGAAGATCTTTCTGTTTCGCTTTAAATTCGGAAGTTCCGCCAGTGCTTTTTCGAGATAAGGCAGCGTAAGTTCGGCGTGGCGCGGCGAATTCCAAACGGCGAACGCCGCTTCGATCCAGCTTTCCGAAATTTCCTTGTTTTCGGTGAAATCCTTCCAGTATTTTGCTTTGTTTTCAGAGGTTGGAATTCCGGCGCGGGCGGCGTAAGCATAGCGTTTCGCCGCGTCGTCGGTTTCGGTTTTTTCGAGTTCCGCGAGGAGTTTTAGGGAGTCTTTGTCGCCCAATATGATCAGCCGGGTTACAAGGTCAAATTTGTCTTTCGAACGGAGTGCAGGCAGCCTGCCTGCGAGTGTGGCTTCCGGAGCAGCATTTTTCGCGCTTTCGCGCTCATTGCCGGCAAGGCTGCCGGCGCTCCGTAAGATCTCCTTCAAAACATTTCGCGCATTTTCCGAACTTGCTATCGAAACAAACGTTCGGTAAAAAGTTATTCTCTGTCCGGGCGTCGATGCGGTTCGCATTTTTTCGAGCAGAAGTTTTTCGAGTTCGGCTTGCAGGTCAGAACCATCTGCGGCAGCGGATGGTTTAAGCTTTTCGTCAGACGAGTTTGATTTTGCATTCGAGTTTTTAGATGGCGGCGTTAAACCGCCCGCTGCCGAAGGCGGTTCTGACTGTGCCCCGCCCGCCGCCTCGATATAATAATTCATCGCGGTTGAAACACGGTTTAGAAGCGTGGCGATCGTCGTTTCGTCGTACGGGATTACGTCTTCCGCGAAAGTTACGCCCTCCGTCAGAGTTACGCCTTCAGGCGTGATCTTCGCGCCCAGACCGGTTACACCTCCTTCATTCCCGCTCGATGCGGACGTTTTTCGCGGCTGAAGCCGCAACTCTGCAATGTTCAGAGTTACGCCTTTAGGCGTGATCTTCGCGTTCGAGCCGGTTTCATTTCCTTCCTTCCCGCTCGATGCGGACGTTTTTCGCGGCTGAAGCCGCAACTCTGCAATGTTCAGAGTAACGCCTTTAGGCGTGATCTTCGCGTTCGAGCCGGTTTCATTTCCTTCATTCCCGTTCGATGCGGACGTTTTTCGCGGCTGAAGCCGCAACTCTGTCTCAGTCAGAGTAACGCCTTTAGGCGTGATCTTCGCGTTCGAGCCGGTTACATTTCCTTCATTCCCGTTCGATGCGGACGTTTCTCGCGGCTGAAGCCGCAACTCTGTACTTAGATTCTCTATGACGAGTTTTACATATTCTTCGGGCGCGAGTTCGTAAAATCTGACCGAATCCCACAGACTGCCCCACATCATCGATCTTAAAAACGCGTCTTTTTCGTTTTGGATATTTTCGAGAACGTAAGCGCGGCTTTTCTCGTCAAGCAGAAAGATGCCGTAGCCGTAATCTTGGTAGTTTGGGAAAACATAAAGCGGATTTTTTTTAAGTCTCTCTTTTCTTTTTGCTTCAAATTCTTCTGCAAATTTTTTGCTTTCTTTTTCGGAAATATCAAACTTAAATTCATCTCTTTTTGAAAAGTCTATCTTTGAAAGATCAAAGAATTGGAATCCGAGATTAACAACTGCTTTTTCACGGTCGCCATCTCCAAAAACTCTTATTACTTCAATATTTTGTTTCCAGTTATTATTTTGTGAGTTTATCGCTTCTTTACTTCCAATCTCACTTCCAGCCGGACGTTGCCAAAAATATGTCAGCCAAAATGCTCCGCCGCCCATTTCACCCATATTCACCATATCTTTAGTTTCAAAAGGTAAAAGAAGCAATTTAGGCGAAACTCTTATTAACGGCATTCCGGGATGTTTTACCCAAACATTTGCCCATTCATTTATTTGATTCTTTTTACCTAACTCGGCTGTTTCCTTTTCTTCTGCCGAAAATTTTTGATAATAATCCTGTTTTTTTAATTCAGCGACGTTAGCTTTTACAAACTCGTCAACTAAATCTTTCCATTCCGCATTCGCAAATTCGTGTTTTTTCAAAAATGCGCGGACGGCGGTTTGAAATTTGTCTTCGCCCAGATAAAACTCGGCTTGACGGAGAAACGAAGGTGCTTTGCGATAGACGATGTTGCCGTAGGCGGATTTTGCCGACGAGAGATTCGGGATTTCCTGATAGATCGGCGTTGTGCCGCGCGTTACGTCCGTCAGATAGGCGGCTTGTTTGTTGCGCTCGTAAAAGACTTTCCACGCATTGTATTCGGGCAGAACCTTTTCGAGCGTTTTATACGCCATAAATTCGGCAAAGCCTTCCTTGAGCCACAGATCGTCAAACCAGCGCATCGTTACCGTGTCGCCGAACCATTGATGCGCGGCTTCGTGAAAGATGAGATTCGCCCGCGTAATGTAATCGTTTTTCGTCGGCTCGGTCGGGAAAATAATGCGGTCTTCGCGCAGAAAAGTCGCACCCGCGTGTTCCATCCCGCCGAACGGAAATTCGGGAATCAAAACCAGATCGTATTTCGGAAACGGGAATTTGTAATCAAACCAATCTTCGAGAAATTTAACAGCTTCGCGGTTGAGCCGGAAAACTTCTTCGGCGTGTTGTTTGAATTTCTCGGCTTGTGATTTGCAGACGTAAATACTCGACACGATATCGCGATCGCCGGAAACCGTGTTGTATTCGTTCGAGGCGGAAACGCGACCGCTAGGGAGCGTGCGATTGCCCGCCCTCGCAGATCCTTGAATATCGGCACGCTCCTTTGCAGTCGCGTTTCCGCCCTTTCCGCGATCATCCGTGAATTCCACAAACTCGCCCGCCGCAAATGCGAAAACGTATGTGCTGATTGGTCGCGTCTTTCTAAAAACTGTTAATGCAGAATCAATTTTCGTGCTTACTAATGTGTTTCCGTTTGGAAGTTTTTCAATTTTCTTTTCTCTTTCCGCTTTTTCAGAAGATAGTATTTCGACACGCTCGATTGAATTCTCATTTGAAACAACTTTCCATTCAAGAGGTGCAACAATTCGCAAACTAAATTTTGCCTTCAAATCCGGCTGGTCAAAGACGGGAAACGCCGTGCTTGCGTCCGACGGGACGAACAGCGAATAGACGTATTCCGCGCCGTCTATCCGGTCAACATAGCGCGTCACCGCCGCGCCCGACGACTTTATAGGCGAAGCGAATTCGATCTTGATAACATTTTCGCCCGTCTTTAAGAATTTCTTCCGAATGATCAAATGCTCATTCGACTGCAGTGCAAGCGACTGGAGCGCAGGCAGCCTGCCTGCAATGAGCGCGAAGCGCGAAAAAGATGTCCGCTGCGAAGAATCGTTATCGGAATCGAGAGTTTTTACGCCGCTTTCAGCGACGTTTGCAAGCGAGGACGCTTGCGCTCCAGTCGTCTCGTTTACGGCGATGACATTCGCAAACGGTTTATCTTTATCATTCGCAAACTGCGTCGTCCGCCAATCGAGTATCAGATCGTTCTTCGCGCCTTCTTCGGTCAAATTAACGCGAATCTCGATCTCGCCCTTCATCAGCGGCGCCATCTTTTCTAGAGTGATATTCAATTTATATCGAACATCCGAATAATTTGCGGCTCGCCATTGTGCGAGTTTTTGCGAAACTCCCGGTTCGACGGCAGGCATTTGTGAAAAACTCGATTGCGGCAGCATAAAAAATAAGAGAAGGAAAAATATTTTGAACTTCATGATGAACTCTTTAGATATCGTTTCCAAATAGTTTAACTCCTTAAGGAGATAAATAAAGCTTTGACTATGTAAGATCCTGATCGTGCAAACAGTTTCTTAGGTGCGCATTCTCGAAAACCGGTTGCGGTATACTGTTTTCGAAAAGATTCTTAGAAATTATATGACCTCTTTTGGTCATCAATGTCGTTTTTGTAATTACGGCACAAAAATTCTAACAATACGGGAGTTAGCAAATGAAAAAAGCAACCGGAGTTTTGAAGAAAGGTTTAGTTATCAAAATGTTCGCGGTTTTAATGATGATCGGAATGCTGGACACGCTGGCGTTTTCGCAAACGCGGATCAGATTTGCGCGCGGGAAAAGTTCGACGACGATAAATGCCCGTTTGGACAGCGGTTACATGCACTCCTATGTTCTCGGCGCACGTGCCGGTCAGACGATGACCGTCAGCGTAAATTCGGAAGCCGATATCTGGCTCGACATCGGCGGCAACGATGTCGGAACCGGTGAAACTATCGAGCTGAGATCAACGGACGACTACATAATCACCGTCCATAACGACGATGATTACACGGCGCGATATTCCCTTTATGTCGCGATCCGCTGAGGCGGCAATTCGCCGCTTCAGAAAAATAACGGGCAAAGGAGTCGTTAAAAAGCTCCTTCGCCCGTTATTTCTTTCCTGGTCTAATTTCTATAAATTAAAGTTGAAGCTTACAAATCCGAGCGCACGAACCGGTTCTCCGTCGCGTGTAAAGGGTTTGAACTTCCATTTTCGAACCGCTTCGGCAGCCGCGTTTTGAAGAAGTGTCGGACCGTCCGCGTTTTGCACTTCGATAACTTTTCCTTCTTCATCGACGATCACGTCAACTTTTACGATACCCGTAAGTCGCATATTCCGCGCGATCGAGGGATAAGCAGGCGTGTTGCGTTTTGTCGCGTACGGTACGAGCGAGCCGACTTCGAGCGGACCGGTCGATTTCGGCGATTCTACAACCGCTTGTTCGGCGGGCGCTTCGTCTGAGACGGTTTCTTCCGGCACAGGTTCGGGTTTCGGAGCGGAACCGATAACTACGCGATTGCGCCGTGTTTCTGCATTTTCCGCCGGCGGTTCAATGTTCTGTTTGACCTCAGCCGCAGCTTTCTTCGGTTCGGCTGCCGGCGGTTCAACCGGTTTTAGAAACGGTTCGGTTTTCGCGATCGGTTCGGCTTTTTTAACTTCGGGTTGAACGGTTTTTTGAATTGAAGCCGGAGTTTCCTTCGAAACGGGAAGCAGGATCGACGATTGTTCAGCGGGTTTTGAAACCGCCGGAGTTGTGGCAGCGACCATGTTTTCCATTCCCGCGGGAACGGTCGGAGCAACGGCATTAATTACTGTACTCCGCGAATTCGTCAGCTGTTCGCGCGCGTCGGCAACCTCGGTTTTCCAGCGGTTTGCATCGTAATCGTCTTTTGCAAAACTGCTGCGCGCCGCCGTTGCGCCTTCGACAAGCGCCATTGTGTTGTCAAAATCTTTTGCGGTCTTGCCGAGTTCTTTTGATTGATTAACGACCAACTCCAAAATCTCGCGCATTTTTTCGGAATCCGCAGCCGCCGGAGAGGGAAGATTTCTGTCGGAAACATTAAACCCGAGCGCGCGATAGCGTTCTAGCTGGGTTTTTGCATTTTTAATGACCTGCGACGCAACGGCAAAATAGTTTGCCGCCGAATTTGGCTTACTTGCTTTTAGGTCTTTTGAAAGATCGTTCAAAAATTCGGTCGCCCGTTTGTAATCGCCCTGCTCAAGATAGCTGTTCATCAAAAGCACGTTAACCACGCCGTGGACGGTCGGATCGGCACTTTCGCGTTTGATGTTATCAAGTTCATAGATCGCTGCCGGAAAATTTTTCACGACGATATAGGCTCGCGCCTTGGCTATCCGTTCACGCATAACGTCGGCGGTGGACATTGCTACCGGAGCGGCGTCCTGCGCGACGGCGCTAAATGCGAACGCGGCGATAAAGACGATCGCCGCAATGTTTGTCTTGATAGTTTTCAGCATTTTTCCCACCTCAATTTGAACCAAAAATCGAATGCCAGATCAAATTAAAATTAGAAAATGGCGATTCTCACAAGTTTGAAAAAAACTCGGTTACGGGCTCGATAAACTATTGATGATTTTTGTTCGATAAGCGTTTGCGTCTTTTTTTATAACGCTTTCGTTCAAAGTTAGCAAGGCTCGATCGCGCATAACGATCCGTCCATTGATGATGACATCGCGGACATTATGAGCTTTTGTTGCGTAAACTAGATGAGAATAGAAGTTAAAATAAGGCGTCTGATGAAGGTCATCGAAATCCACAATGATCAGATCGGCGAATTTCCCGTTTTCGATCGAACCGATCTTGTCTTCCATATGCAGCGCGCGGGCGCCGCCGATGGTCGCCATCGCAAACGCCTGTTCGGCGGAAACGACCTTCGGGTCGCCGGAAAAGACTTTATGCAGCTTCGCCGCGGTGTCCATTTCTTCCCAGAGATTCAGATCGTTGTTCGAAGCCGCGCCGTCGGTACCCAAACCGACGCGAAGATCTTTTGCCAGCATCGACGGAACCGGCGCGACGCCGGCTGCGAGCTTCATATTCGATTGCGGATTATGAGCAATCCCGACATTGTGCTTTTTCAGCATCTCAAGCTCCTTTTCATTCGCCTGAATGACATGCGCCGCGATCAATTTGTCGCTCAGAACACCGATCTTTTCGATGTATTCTATCGACCGCATGCCTTTATTTTCCATGACAAAATCGGTTTCAGTCTGCGCTTCGGCAAGATGCATGACCAGCGGCGCGTTCAAACGGTCGGACAAACCTTTCGCTTCCTTTAAATGTTCCTCCGAAACCGTGTACGGAGCGTGCGGCGCGACCGCGGGTGTGATCAGCGGATTTGACTGCCATTTCTTAACGAACTTTTCGGTGTACGCTATCGCCTCAGCCCATGTTTTGTTGTCCGGAACCGGAAAATCGAGGATCGTTTCGCCCAAAACGCCGCGCATTCCGGCTTTGCTCGTTTCATCGGCGATCGCGTCTTCGAAATAGTACATATCGCAATACGTCGTAGTTCCGCCGCGAATCATTTCCGCCAAACCGAGCCGCGTTCCGACGCGGACAAAGTCTTCCGTAACGTTCTTTCCTTCAGCCGGAAAAATATATTTAGTCAGCCATTCCTGAAGATCGAGATCGTCCGCGATCCCGCGAAAAAGCGACATCGGAATATGCGTGTGCGTGTTGATAAGTCCCGGAATTATTACCTTTCCCGCCGCATCGATCGTCTTTTTCGCCTTCAGATTCTTTGTTACCGCCGCGCGTTTTCCGACGAGACCGATCTTGCCGCCAGTTATCGTAACCGCGCCGTCCTCGATTATTCGACGGTCTTTATCCATTGTGACGACCGTTCCGCCGGTGATCAAAAGATCGCAGTTCCATTTAGGAACGATCTTTTCCGGCGTCTGCGCCGCGGTCTGCGAAGACAAAATCGAGAACAGAACGATAAAAACAAACGAAATGCGTAAATTTTTCATAAAGATCTATTCGAATTTATTCAAACCTTTCCATTTGATCATAAATTTACGATACATCCGGAACGGCGTTTTATTGGCGAACTGGCGGTAATAATCGTTGTACTGAAGCGAAAAAAGATAACCGACGTGATTGTTCAAAAGCCGTTCAAGAACGTTCGAATTTTTATGCATCGGAAAATCGCCGATCTCAACGGCGAAAACGATCGCCGGAAGATTATATGCGCGAAACTTGATCTTTTTCTTCTTCAGATATTCTATGCAGTCCGCAATTCCGTTGTATGTGATGACGGCATCGTGAAAAAGTATCGCACCGTTTTCATTCAGAACATCGAGGCAGAATTTGAAATCGCGCAGCGCGGCATAATCGGTATGTTCGCCGTCGATAAAACAAAGATCGATCTTGTCCGCTACTTCGTCCGTAGAAATTTCGCCGGTATCGCCGTCGATCGTTGTGATCTTCGACATGTTGTCCGGTGCAACATCTTTCAGCAGCTCCATCATCCGCTCGGTCGAATTATTCAGATATGTGTAATCGACTCCGCGTTCGTCCGGCTGGCGGAGCGGTCGTTTATCGATCGAATAGATCTTCGCGCAGCGGTCATCGAGAAGATGCGGCTGAATGCTGCCGCCAAGATAAGATCCGATCTCGAGATACTTATATTTTGGAACCAATTCCCGGACCGCCGACTGGCAGGACAGAAGCGAACGTTTGTCTTCATCGACCGACTGGCTCTCGATCCTTTCAAAAAGCGAAAGATCGAGATCGTTTATTTTTTGTTCGAAATTACTCATTAATACGTAAACCTTAACTTAAAAACGAGCTGTCAAAAGCTCTCGGCAAAAGGTCTTTCATCTGCAAGATCTCGCTTTTACCGTCCAGATTTGCAAAAACGACCGGAATGTCACCGCAAAGTTCCCAGATGACCTGACGGCAGATGCCGCACGGCGGCGTCAGATCTTGAGTATCGGCAACGACCGCGATCGCGGAAAATTTAAGCTTCCCTTCCGAAACTGCTTTCCAGATCGCGATCCGTTCGGCGCAAGCCGTAGCGCCGTAAACGGCGCTTTCGACATTGCAGCCGGTTATCATCTCTCCGTCCGCTGTTCGCAGCGCGGCACCGACCTTAAATTGGGAATACGGCGCAAAAGCGTTTTCCCGCGCCGACATCGCCGCTTTGATAAGATCGTCAAATTTTGTGTTTTCCATTAGTTAAACCGACGCTCCGGCGGTTTCGCGGCGGGCAAGTTCGTCGCGTATCAAACTGCAGATCATTTCCACTCCAACGTCCGCCTGCGCGCAATCGGGTATGATCACGTCCGCTTCTTCGCGGCACGGAGCGACAAACTGATTATGCATCGGGCGGACTGTTGCGTAATACTGCGCGATCACCGACTCGGCACTGCGCCCGCGTTCCAAAATGTCGCGCTGCATTCTTCGGATAAATCGAATGTCGTCCGCGGTATCGACAAAAACTTTTACATCGATCAGTTTGTTCAACTCTTCAACGGCGAATATCAAAATTCCTTCGATGATAACGATCGGTTTCGGTTTAAGATGCCGGGTTTTTTTGCGCCGCGTGTGCGTGTGAAAATCATAGATCGGACTTTCGACCGATTTCCCGGCTCGAAGTCCGGCGATGTCGGCGCGCAGATGTTCAAAATCGATCGAATCCGGATGATCGAAATTTGCCTGGTGCCGTTCGTCAAGCGGCATTTCTTCAAGATTCAGATAATAAGAATCCTGTTCGATCAAAATTAGATGTTCCTTTCCAATTTTTTCAATGACGCGCCGCGCGATCGTCGTTTTTCCGGAACCTGTTCCGCCGCAAATACCTATGATCATAATGTTGAGCAAAGATCGACCTCTAGCCTAATCTGGGAATTATTTTTGATAAAAGTTCCTGAAAAACTCCCGCAACACGGGCACCGGTTTCCATTACCTCATCGTGGTTTATCGATTCGTCGGAAATTCCGGCAGCAAGATTAGTAATGCATGAAATTCCTAAAACCTTTATTCCCATATGACGCGCCGCGATCGCTTCCGGCACGGTCGACATTCCGACCGCGTCCGCGCCGAGCAGGCGAAACATACGAATTTCCGACGGCGTTTCATAACTCGGTCCCGATAATCCGCAGTAAACTCCGCGGCGAAGCAACGGCTGAGGAGCTGCCGGTTTTCCGGTCTTTGCTGCCTCTGATTGAGCGCGCTCGACCGCTACTTCACGCGCGACAGCCATCGCAATATCCTGATAATCCAGCGCATAAACCTCGGTCATATCCGGAAACCGCGGTCCGAATCGTTCGTCGTTTTCGCCGCGCAGCGGGTTTATCCCCATCATATTTAAATGATCGCGGATAAGCATAAGCGTTCCCTGTTTGAAATCGGTATCGACACTTCCAGCCGCATTGGTCAGGATCAGAGACTTAACGCCGAGCAATCCGAACACTCTGACCGGAAAGATTACTTTCGAGATCTTGTAGCCTTCGTAAAAATGGAACCGTCCCTGCTGAACGGCGATTGAAACCCCGCCAACCTCGCCAAGTACAAGCTGTCCGGCGTGTCCTTCGACCGTCGAGCGTTTGAAATGCGGAACCTCTTCGTACGGGATCTTTACAGCGTTTTCCACGCGGTCGGCAAATCCGCCGAGCCCGCTGCCCAATACGACCGCAACGTCGATCTGATTGTCATATTTCGAACGAATAAAATCTGCCGTTTCTTTAGCTTTATCGTAAGACATTAATTGCTATTTTTCCTTGATATACG
Source organism: Pyrinomonadaceae bacterium (assembly GCA_026129865.1). Classification (GTDB taxonomy): domain Bacteria; phylum Acidobacteriota; class Blastocatellia; order Pyrinomonadales; family Pyrinomonadaceae; genus JAHCHG01. The sequence goes on along the minus strand of JAHCHG010000013.1, from coordinate 84,073 downwards.
GAATACCCAAAGCTTTCGGCGCTCTGGAAAGTCCAATGAAACCCGCGAGGACGATGATCGTCAACACATACGGAATAATCTGTATGAACTGTACGGGAATGTTCTCGCCCGACGCCAACTTATAACTCGAAAGCGGTATGACAAGCGCCTCCGTAAATCCGAAGAAAAGACACGCGAGCATCACCGGAACCGGTTTCCATTTCGCCAGGATCAATGCCGCGAGTGCGATAAAACCTCGTCCTGCTGTCATACCTTTTGTAAACAGAGAAGATTGACCGATCGAAAGATATGCGCCGCCCGCCGCCGCGAGCAATCCGGAAATGATCACGCCTGAATATCGCATTCGCAGAACCTTTACTCCGGCGGCATCGGCAGCTGCCGGGTTTTCGCCCGTCGCCCGAAGCCTCAATCCATACGGAGTTTTAAAAAGGATGTACCAGCAGATCGGAACCAGCGCGAATGCGAGAAATGACGCAAACGAAATGTCGAAATACGACGGCAATTGATAGGCTTTGTCGATCTGCTGCGTAGAACCTGCCGAATCGTAAACCGCCGCGCTGATGATCGCCGGAACTCCGAGCATCAGAATATTTATTCCAAAACCCGCGACCACTTGGTCGGCGTTAAACTCGATGCAGGCAACGGCAAAAACCGCGGCGAGCAAACCGCCTGCTATTATCGCGCTGCCGAAACCCAGAAAGGGATTTGACGTTTCATAGGTTACGACCGCAGCAGTAAACGCTCCGGCAAGCATCAAACCTTCAAGCGCGATATTGATGACACCCGATCGTTCCGAAAACATACCGCCGAGCGCCGCAAAAATCAGCGGCGTCGCAAACCGGATCGTCGAAAAGATCAACGCAAATGTAAAAATTTCTCCCATAGCTCAAAAGTTAACGAAAACTGCAAGAGTTGAAAAAGTGAAAATGATCGGAGCCATTCTGCCTTCTTTATTCGATATTGATTTCATGTTATTTGTGATTGATCCGCTAAGGAACTTTGCTTTTTCGCGCAAATCACTTGACAAGCTTTCAAACAAAAATCCGAGTTCATAAGCCCAAGGCTATCCGACTTCGGTTCTCACCGGCGGAGCCTTTTGCGAAATTCAAGAAATTCGGATACTCGTTTCCGGATCGCCGTTCAAATCCCTCAGCAATCTTACTGGAAATCGACACCGCTGACCGGCGCATCTGGTTTCGCAAGCCGAAATCGCCGCATATTCCGGGACGTGCCGTAATAACGTAAATGTCCTTAGCAAACTCGATCGCTTTTTGCCATATGAAAAGGTCTTCGAAACACTTGATCTTGGGTTTGTTGCTATCATCATTCATATTCTAGTGCCGCGAGTCTGATGGATATCGGTTTCCTTAAAACGCATTAAGACCATTAAATTTCTTTAGCATTTTCACTTTTAGACTTTTCTCCTCATTTCCACTTTCAATCTGTTCATTCCATTTTCACCATTAAACTTTTCTTCACTTTTTCACTTTCTATATCTCTGCAAACACGCGACAAACAGGATCACAACCGCCTGCAAAACCTCGACCAGATCTTTTGAAACGTAGCGTGTGAAAGCGTCGACGAAAATTCCGCCCCGAGAAAGGATCGCGAAAAAGATCGCAGCGATAAATACGCCGAGCGGGTGGTTTCTGCCCAAAAGCGCAACCGCGATGCCTAGAAAACCGACGCCGCCCGAAAAATCGTGGTAATAACGATACCGGTCGCCCATTACCTCGCCGATCGCGACCATTCCGGCGAGCGATCCCGAGATCGTCATCGCTAAAATGATCTGCTTTTTAACGGAAATTCCGCCATATTCAGCCGCGCTCGGGTTTTCGCCGACCGCTCTCAGCTCATAACCCCATTTTGTTTTCCAGAGAAATATGTAAACCAGAATGCACGCAAGAATAGCGATCAAAAACGCGACGCTCAACGGAACGAAATCGGACATTCCGGGAACAAGCTGGCTGATTCGCGGTATTCTTGCAGCTTCGCCAATCTGTGCGGTCTGAAGATTTGGATCACCCGGGACTTTATAGTGATATTGCGTAAAATAGCTGACCAGCGCGATCGCAACGAAATTGAGCATGATCGTGTTGATCACCTCGTGCGATCCAAATTTGGCTTTCAAATATCCCGGAATTGCGCCCCAAATTCCGCCGACGACCATCGCCGTCAAGATCGAGAACGGAATAAGGACGACCGGCGGCAAACTGTACCAAGACCAGTCTTCCTGTTTCCCGAAAACTTCTACAACGGTGCCGCCAAACTTAATTCCGACCCAGGCGGTCGCAAAAGCCGCAACGTAAAGCTGACCTTCGGCGCCGATATTTAACAAACCGCATCGAAAAGCGACCGCGACCGCCAAACCGGTAAATATCAGCGGCGTCGCATAAACCAGCATGTAACCGACGTCGTCGAGCGATCCGAATGAGTTCGAGATCATCAAATAGAACGTTTGAAATGGATTGTCGCCGATGGCTACAACGATCAGACCGCCGACGATAAACGCCGCGGCAACCGCGATCAGCGGAGACAAGATCTCTCGAAATAAGTTCATAGATTAGACAATGAAGAACATAAACACAGCGACCAGCGCGAGTATACCCAGACGGTATAGAATTTCTCTGGTGATAAACGCTTCAGGCAATTCAAGCCGCAGATAGATCGCACGATTCCGGAAGATCGTGTAAAGCGTCTGTCCGAGAATTAGGAAATTGATCCAGGTCGAAGATATCGAAGCAAATCCCAAATAATTGATCAGAAAGATCCCTAAGATCGCCGCGAGAAAGCTCCAATTTTCGATCCGGCTCAGACTGTTTGCCTCAAAAAGCGCCCGCGACCGTTCTTTTTTTTGCGCTTCCGACAACAATTCTTCATTCCTAAAATTCAAATAGATCAGAACTATCGCTGCCAGGATGTTAAATATCCCAAAATATAGGTAAGTCATAAGATTTTGAAGCTGAAAGATTTCTTGTATGCGTAGGTAAATATACATTTCAAAGCGCTTTGTGTCACCTAAAAAAGCAGAAAAAGGACTCGTCAGTCCTGTCCTAAAAAATTATTCTGAGGACTTGACACAAACACACTCAAGTTTTATTATGCTTACAGACTAAGCAATCGAAATATCTTAGTCATTAAATTCTAAAGAAGTAAATTAGGAGATAAATGATTATGAATATTATGAAATACGATCCATTCAGGGATTTGAGAAATTTGCAGGATGAAATGAACCGTTTATTCAGCTCGAGCGTACCGCGTCTTTCGAATCAGGAAGAGATGTCCGCCGGCTGGTCGCCGAGCGTCGATATTTACGAAGGCGAAAACCAGATCGTTTTGGAAGCGGAGCTTCCGGGAATGAAGCGTGACGATTTTGAACTTTCGATCGAAAACAGCGTGATCACGCTCAAAGGTGAACGTCATTTCGAAAAGAAGGACGAACGCGACAACTATCACCGCGTTGAAAGAGCTTACGGCTCGTTTACGCGGTCGTTTAATCTGCCGCGAACGGTTTCGACCGAGGACATCAAGGCGGAATTTCAAAACGGTGTGTTGACCGTAACGCTGCCGAAACGCGAAGAAGCGAAGGCGCGTAAGATCGAAATTTCGGGACAGGATTCCGAACCGAAGACGATCGAAGCAACGGCAAACAATGCCGCTTGACGACAGTTATTTCCCCGCAGCGACGCAGAGGCGTGAATGAGATTTTTTATTAAAAGCCTTTCTGCCTCCGCGTCTCTGCGGTGATTTTTTGAATAAAGCAATGAGATTTGACAGATTTACAATTCGCGGACAGGAAGCCGTTCAGGAAGCGATCGGTGTTGCCGAAAAAAATCAGAATCAGCAGGTCGAGCCGGAACATCTTCTTTCATCGATGCTTCAGCAGAAAGAAGGCGTCGTTAGACCGATTCTCGGAAAGATCGGCGCCAATCCGCAGGCGGTTTTGAGCGAGATCGAAACGGTCATCGAAAAATTTCCCAAGGTTTCCGGCGGGCAGCAATTTTTTAGTTCGCGGATAAATACCGTTTTTCAAAACGCGCAGAAAGAAGCCGAAGCGATGCAGGACGAATATGTTTCGACCGAGCATCTTTTGATGGTCATCGCCGATGAAAAAGAAGGCGATGCAGGCAGAATTCTGCGGACAAACGGCGTAACAAAAGAAGACCTGCTAAAGGTCGTCGAACAAATGCGCGGCGGTTCGCGAATTACGGATCAAAATGCCGAAGAAAATTTTCAGGCGCTCGAAAAGTATGCGCAGGATCTGACGGAACTTGCGCGCAAGGGAAAACTCGATCCGGTCATCGGGCGCGATGATGAAATTCGCCGTTCGATACAGATATTGTCGCGAAGACGCAAGAATAATCCGGTTTTGATCGGCGAACCGGGCGTCGGTAAAACCGCGATCGTCGAAGGTTTGGCGCAGCGAATCGTTTCGGGCGACGTTCCGGAAACTCTTAAGAACAAAAAGCTTGTTTCTTTGGATCTGGGCGCGATGTTGGCGGGTGCAAAGTATCGCGGTGAGTTTGAAGACCGTTTGAAAGCGGTTTTGAAGGAAGTCGAAGGCTCGAACGGTCAGATAATTTTGTTCATCGACGAGCTTCATACATTGGTCGGCGCGGGCGCTTCGGAAGGCGCGATCGACGCTTCGAATATGCTGAAACCGGCGCTGGCGCGCGGAACTCTGAAGGCGGTCGGTGCGACAACGCTCAATGAATACAAGAAATATATCGAAAAAGACGCCGCGCTCGAACGTCGTTTTCAGCAGGTTTACATTGCCGAACCGAATGTCGAAGACACGATCTCGATCCTTCGCGGATTGAAGGAAAAATACGAGGTTCATCACGGCGTCCGGATTAAGGATTCAGCCATCGTCGCGGCGGCAACTCTTTCGCATCGTTATATTTCCGACAGATTTTTGCCGGACAAGGCGATCGACCTGATCGATGAAGCGGCGTCGCGTCTGCGAATTGAGATCGACAGTTTGCCGCAGGAGATCGACGAACTCGAGCGCGAAATTCTTCAGCTTGAGATCGAAAAACAGGCGCTCGGTCGCGAAACCGACGAAAAATCGAAGGAACGCCTTGCGGATATCGAACGCCGCATCGCCGATCTGCAGGAAGATTCTTCTGCAATGAAGGCGCAATGGCAATCCGAAAAGGAAGAGATCAACAAGATGCGCTCGGCAAAAGAAGAGCTTGAAAAAGCGCGGCTTGAGCTGGAACAGGCTCGCCAGGCAGGCGACCTGAACCGCGCTGCTGAACTGCAGTACGGCAAGATCCCGGAACTCGAAAAACAGCTCGAAGACGAGCAAAACCGGCTCGCTGAACTTCAGGGCGAAGGAGTGATGCTCAAAGAGGAAGTAGACGAAGAAGACGTCGCGGAAGTCGTAGCAAAATGGACCGGCGTTCCGGTTTCTAAAATGCTCGAAGGCGAAATGCAAAAACTTGTTTCGATGGAAGACCGTCTTCGTTCGCGCGTTATCGGTCAGGACGAAGCATTGAGCGCGGTTGCGAACGCGGTTCGGCGTTCGCGCGCGGGCTTGCAGGATCCGAATCGTCCGGTCGGCTCATTTATCTTTTTGGGACCGACAGGTGTCGGTAAAACAGAAACGGCGCGGGCGCTGGCAGAATTTTTGTTCGACGACGAACGGTCGATGATCCGGCTTGATATGTCGGAATATATGGAAAAACACGCCGTCGCGCGGATGATCGGTGCGCCTCCGGGGTACGTCGGCTATGAAGAAGGCGGTCAGCTGACCGAAGCCGTCCGGCGCCGTCCGTATTCGGTAATTTTGTTCGACGAGATCGAAAAAGCGCATCCGGATGTTTTCAATATTTTGCTTCAGATTTTGGATGAGGGTCGTTTGACCGATTCCAAAGGTCGAACTGTCGATTTCAAAAATACCGTAATGATAATGACGAGCAATCTCGGCTCGCGCGAGATCCAATCGGCAAATGCGCTGGTCGATACGCCGGTCAAAGAGATGGTTCTGGAAGTTTTGAGAAATCATTTCAAGCCGGAATTTCTGAATAGAATTGACGACATCGTTGTCTTTAGCCAGCTTACCGAAGCGGAGATCGCAAAGATCATAGACGTTCAGCTCGAACGTTTGCGAAAGCTGATGGACGAAAAAGACATTACGATCGAACTCGACGATTCGGCGCGGGCGCTGCTTGTCAAGGAAGGATACGACCCTGCATTTGGTGCGCGACCGTTGAAACGTGCGATCCAGACGCTGATCCAGAATCCGCTGGCAATGAAGCTTTTGGGCGGCGAAATTTCCTCCGGGCAGAGCGTAAAAGTTTCTGCCGAAGACGGCGAAATGAAATTTACGCCCGGCGCTTCGAGAGCTTCGGCGTAAGAATGCCGGCGTTATTTGGTAAAATTTCGTGAATAGGCTGTTCAATCGTTTATTTGGTATTCTTAACGCAACGGAATCTATTCACTAAATTTTTAATAATGAGCTGGTTTAATAAAAAGACGGAAATGAACGAAGAAGAATTGAACGAAGAAAAAATAAAGGTAAACGATAAGCGCCGATTTGATGAAAACGGCGAACGGATAAACATTGAGGTTGAGGAAGAACCGGAAGTGAAAACAAAATCACCGGAAGTATCAAGGCTTGAATCCGAGCTCGAAGCGGCGCAGAGCCGTTACCAGGTGGCTGAGGCAAAGCTGGTCGATGTGCAAAAACGGTTTGACGAAGCGAAAAGCAACCTCGAGCGGGAAACCGCTGAAATGCGGACGCGTTTGACGAGAACGCTCGAACAGCGTGCGCGTCAGGGGCAGTTTGATTTTTTGGCGACGCTTTTGCCGGTCCTGGATAATTTGAATCTAGCGATAGAACACGCGCAGACCGATTCGTCGCTCGAGAATTTACTTGCCGGCGTAAAAGGAACGGCGCGTTCGTTCGAACAGGCGCTGATGAGCGTCGGCGTTCAGCCGGTTCCGGCGGTCGGAACGAAGTTTGACCCGGAAAAGCATGAAGCCGTCGATATGGTCGAGGTCGACCCGGAACTGGACGAAGTCGTTTCTGCGGAATATTCGCGCGGCTATACGTTCGGCGAACAGCTGCTTCGCCCGGCACGTGTTCAGGTCGGTCGTGCGGCGTCGCAAAAGGCGGGAAATTAAACGAATTCTCGCGGTTATTTAAGGGAATTGGCAGTAAAAGATCAGCCCGCTGCGGCTGATCTTGTTGTCTAAAAGATGAAAAAATCTAAATTAAGAACAAATTCGAAGTGAAATACGGACGAACCATCGATATTCGATCGACGTTTAAGTAATGGACGAACGATTTTTGTTCTTTTCAATTTTTCCTTTTCGATGGGTTTTTCAAGTGCTACTATTAAGCAGACAGAAGTTGTCCGAATTGCGGCATCGAAGAGTTTGAATTTACGGATCTGAGAGAATTTTATGGCAGATATTGACGCATACAAAGATAAATTTGGCGAGAGCGGACAGCGTGTTTTGGAAACCGCACTCGATGAATCGAAGCGCCGGGAACAAAATTATGTCTCGGTTGAACATATTCTTCACGCGCTGGCGGAAGAAGAAAACGAACTCTTTAATTCGACGATGCGGGATCTTTCCGTCGATCCGCGGTCGGTCAAGCTGTTGATCGAAAAACGGATCGAATCATCGCGCCAGCATTCCGGAAAGGGATTTCGAATTGCGCCGGAAACGACAGACCTGTTTAAACGGTCAATGGACCGAGCGCGCGCGCAGGGTCGCCGCGTTATCGAAGGAAGCGACATTTTCTATGTTCTTTCAAACGACGACGGCAGTTTGCTGAACGATGTCTTGCAAAATCTCGGCGTTCCGTCCGAAGAACTCGCGCAGACGGCGCGAACTGTCATCAAAAAACGTGAAAGAGAAGAAGAAAAGGCTCGAAAAAAGTACGCCCTTCCTTCTTATCTAAAGCATTTCGGCGTTTCTTTAAATAAACTTGCTCATCAGGACAAACTTCCTCCGACGATCGGTCGCGAGAAAGAGATTCGTCAGATGATAGAGATCCTTTCGCACCGTGAACGTTCAAATTCGCCGATGCTTGTCGGCGAACCGGGCGTCGGTAAAACCGCGGTTGTCGAAGGACTTGCACGGATGATCGAACTTGAACCGGAAAAGGTTCCGGAACGTTTACGAAATTCGCACATCGTTCAGCTGCAGATGGGCGGACTTGTCGCCGGAACTATGCTGCGCGGTATGTTCGAAGAACGCATCAAAGGCATCATCGACGAGGTGAAAGAGAAGGATCATATTATTCTCTTCATCGACGAGGCGCATACGATCATCGGCGCCGGTTCGGCAATGGGAACGTCGTCGGATGCGGGAAATATGTTCAAATCGTCGCTCGCTCGCGGCGAACTTCGAATTATCGGCGCGACGACATTGACGGAATACAAAGAATATATCGGTGAAGATGAAGCGCTGGCACGGCGTTTCCGGCTGGTCAAAGTTACCGAGCCGTCGATCGATGAGACGAAGGAAATCCTTTTAGGAATTCGCCCGCGGCTCGAAAGAAATTATTCCGTAACGATCTCTGACGAAGCGATAAATACAGCGCTCGAAATGTCGCCGAAGTATATTCGAAACCTACATCTTCCGGATAAGGCGATCGGTTGGCTCGACACTGCGTCGGTTAAGGTCGAGATCAACGAACCGACCTCGATGGTCGTAAAACCGGAACATATCATCGACGTAATTTCGCAGGAATCTCGAATTCCGAAGGATATGATCTTTCGCGACACGACCGACCGGTTTTCCGAAATGGAAAAATCGCTCGGCAAACGCGTGATCGGTCAAAAGGAAGCCGTCCGCGCGGTTGCACAGAGTCTGCGGCTGAATAAAGGTCCGCTTAAGGAAAATCATTACAAGCCCGACGGCGTTCTGCTTTTCCTCGGTCCGACCGGCGTCGGTAAAACGGAACTTGCAAAGGCTGTCGCTGAATTTATGTTCGGCGACGAAGAAAAAATGATCCGCATCGATATGTCCGAATACGGCGACGGAACCGTCGGCATTGAAAAACTGATCGGAATGCCGCGCGGCATTGTCGGATCGGAACGCGGCGGTATTTTGACGGAACAGATCCGTGAAAATCCATACACGGTTTTGCTGTTGGATGAAGTGGAAAAGGCAAACCCATCGCTGATGAACATATTTCTTCAGGCATTTGACGAAGGCTGGATCACCGACGGGCGCGGCAAAAAGGTTTATCTTTCGGACGCGATCGTAATTATGACTTCCAACCTCGGTTCGGAAAGTTTTAAGAAATACGAAAAACCGCTCGGGTTCGGTAAGAAATCGACCGGCGAGATGAAAGAGATCAAACATGCCGTTATGAAAGCCGCCGAACAGCGTTTTTCACCGGAGTTTAGAAACCGAATTGACGAGATCGTCGTTTTTTCTCCGCTGACGATGGACGAAGTTCGCGACATTGCGCGTATCTATCTGAAAAAACTGAAAAAACAGATGGAGCGTCAGGGGAAATTTGTCGAAGTTACGGAAGAAGCGATCGATCTTTTAACGGAGAAAGGATTTTCGCCGACGTACGGCGCTCGTTTCCTGAAACGCCATATCGATCAAAAAGTGAAGATCCCGATCACCAACGAATGGCGAACGGCTTCGAATTTCAAGGTCGACGCGGAAAACGGTGAGATCGCGGTGGTTCCGGATGTTTCGTTCAGTTTGAACTAATACAGACGGCAATTTAATTTGAAAAAAGGCTCTATTTAACGAAATTTCGTTGATGGAGCCTTTTTTTGATCGATCGAGTTTTCCCTTAAATCCAACTTCCGCAGGCGAAATTGCGTCAAAAAGATCGTTCACAAACTTTTTAAGATCAATGAAAAAACAAATTAAGATAATTGCTCTTTTCGCGCTGACTCTCGCTGTTTTCGCGATTTCTGCGTTTGCACAAAGTTCGCAGTCGCGCAGAAATCCGAATGCTCAGGTTGTAAATCCTGATAAGCCGCTGAAGATCGTCTACCAGCCGGAGCCGGAGTTATCGGCGGAACAGGAAAAGATCGGCGAAAATCTAGAAGAGACGCAAAAGCTGCGCGTCGAGTTTTTAGACAGCGGTTTTGTCGGTGCGATCACGCCTTTGAACACACTTCCGGGCGGTTTGACCGACGCCGCGATCGATGCCGCGGGGAAAATACGGTTTGAAGCCGAACGCAAAAATACCAAGGCGGTAACCGTTTACAAGATCATCGAATATTCGTTCAAACGTGAAAAACCGGTGATCGCCGACGTCGATCCTGAAAACCTTGCAAAAGCCGAAGCGGTAATTAAAAAAGCGGTCGAAACGCTCGGGGGACAAAAGTATTTGAACGTAAAAACGCAATACAGCGACGGGAAATTCAGCGTTATGCGCGGCGAACGCGGTCGGTCGTATATGACCTTCGTTGACGCGATCATTTATCCGGATAAAGAGATCACCGAATTCAAAGAACGCGGTATTAAGAACGTTCAGGCAAATTTTGGCGGTACGGGTTGGTATTACGACGGCGCGGTCGAGGCGCTGACCGATCAAACTCCTTTGCAGATCGAAGGATTTACACGCGCTATGCGCACGAATATGGACAATTTTCTACGCGGGCATTGGCGAAATTCCGGCGCGCAGCTAAGCTATGTCGGACGCCGTTCGTCGACGCTCGGGAAACGAAACGATGTTGTGAAACTCTTCTACAGCGACGGTTTCAGCGTCGAATTTGAATTTGACGACGGCGGATTTCCGATGAAGGTCGTTTACTCAAAAACGGAAGAAGGCAAGGAAATTACAGAAGAAGACCGCTTCGCGCAATACCGCGACGTCGGCGGAATAAAAGCGCCTTTCGTCGTCGATCATTTCGTCGGTGATTTTCATTCATCGCGGGTAAACTATGAAAACATAGTTTTCAACAAACAGATTCCCGGATCGATCTTTCAAAAACCCGCATCGGCGAAGGAAGCGGAAAAATTAAAGTTTTGAATTCGCGAAGGTCTTTGTTTTTTGCGGTTCCGACCGCTGCTGTCAGTACCATCTGCGGCAGCGGATGGTTTAAGTTTGAGTTCTAAATGTTCCGCGGAAATCGGAATCGCGCCGTTTAACCGCCCGCTTACGCAGGCGGTTTCGACTGGTTCGGAGAGATATTTTCAGCATAATAAAAAAGCGCCGCACGTGCGACGCTTTCGATGAAGTTAGAAGGTTCGCGATCAAATAAACGCGAAATCAAATTGCTCCTGATGAATCGAAGAGTCGTCGGTAACGTCAACGTTGCCGAGATAGGCTTCGATCTCTTCAAGAACGGCTTTTTCGGGTCCGCGCATCGCTTTGGCGACCTCGGGATGAACGCGCAGCGTCGTTTGTCTGATGTCCTCAGCACCTTTCGAAAGGCTACGTGCTTCTTCCAGGATCTCATAGCAAACCGTCTGCGCAGATTTGACCCAGCCGGCGCTCTGACAATATTCGCACGGCGAACAAAGCGTTCTTTCGAGCGATTGCTTGACACGTTTTCGCGTCATTATGATCAATCCGAAATCGTTGAACGAAAGCACCTTCGTCGGCGATTTATCGGTCAGGAGCGCATCCTGCAGCATTCCCAAAACCTTATGTCGATTGCGCCGGTCTTCCATGTCGATGAGATCAAGAACGATAATGCCGCCGAGATCTCTGAGGCGGATCTGACGCGCGATCTCTTCGACCGCTTCCATATTGGTTTTGGTGATCGTATCTTCAAGCCGCGCGTTTCCTTTGCCGACAAATTTGCCGGTGTTGACGTCGATCGCGACCAGTGCTTCGGTTTGATTGATAACAAGATAACCGCCCGAACGCAGCCAAACTCGCGGTTTCAGCGCCTTGTTGATCTCTTCCTGAACGCCGAATTTTTCGAGAATCGGCTGTTCCTGCGAATAGAACTTAACGCGTTTCACCATCCGCGGCTGGATCAAATTAATGAATTCGACGATCCGCCGATATTCATCTTCCGAATCGACGCGAATCGCTGCAAAATCATCGGAAAGATGATCGCGAAGCAAACGCTGAACAATATCCAGATCCTGATGCACAAGTGCCGGCGACTTCGCTTTTTCGGCGTCTCTCTTGATGTCGAGCCAGGTCCGAACCAGATATTTTGCGTCCTGATGCAGATCTTCTTCCGAAATTCCAACGCCCGCCGTGCGAACGATAAATCCGCCGGACGGGAGTTCGACCTCTTCTTTGATCTTCTGGATCAAGGTGCGAAGCCGGCTTCGTTCCTTTGCAGATTCGATCTTTCGCGAAACGCCGAGATGTTCGATCGTCGGCATATAAACCAGAAATCTTCCCGGCAGTGCGATATGCGATGTGATCCGGGCGCCTTTCCGAGCGATCGGTTCTTTGGCTATTTGCACCAAAATTTCCTGTCCTTCGTCCAGAAGGTCTGTGATCGTCGGCTGCGAACCTTGCCTGCGTCCGCCGCCGCCTGAACGCGAGCCGCGGTTATCGCCTCCGTTTGACGGTTCATTCTTTCCGCCGCCGCGCCGTCGACCGCGTCCGCCGCGGCGAACAGCCATCTCAGATCTTGTTCCCGAATCTTTCTCGCTCGCTTCGGCGTCCTTCAATTTCGGTTTACGCCCGCGCGAAGCAGCTCGCTTTTTCGGAGCTTTCTTTTTTTCGCCGTCGTCAGACTTTTCGTCGGTCTCCGTTTTTGCAGATTTTTTCGCAGCCGCCGGTTTACCGCGCGTTGTCGTCTTTTTCGGTTTTTCCGGCTGTTCCGAAACTTCTTCGGGTTCGTCATTGCCGTTCTGCTTTTTCGTTTCCTTTTTCTTCTTCCGGCTCGTTCGCGACTTACCCTTTGCCGGTTTTGAATCTTCTTCGTCCTCGTCCGCAATGCGTTGAAAGCCGTTCGGCTGGTCGGCGACCGAATCGATCAGCGAACCGACTTCTGCCGGTCCGGTACTTTCCATGTCAAATTCGATCGCGCGGACTTGATCGACGATCGCTTCCTGCATATAGGCGTCTTTGAACATATCGCCGGTTTCCGTGTCGTCGATAATTCGTTCAAAATCCGAATCGTCAAAATCTATTTCCGGAGCGTCAACGCCGCGGCGAGGTCTCGATTCCTTTTCCTTTTTATCGGGTTTTCCGGATCTGCCGGATCGATCGGAACGTCCGTCTTTAGCAGAACTTTTTGAATCTTTCCGATCGTCGGATCTTTCTCCGGAGTCACGTTTCCGGTCGCGCTTATCGTCGGAATCCTTTTCTTCCCGCTCGGTTTTCGAATCGTCGTCCGAATCTTCGTCGCGGTCATCCTTACCTTTCGACCGACCGCCGCGGCGCGAACGTTTTCGCTTCCCTTTCGCTGCGGAATCGTCCGATTTTTCTTCGTCATCCGATGAAGCATCGTCTTCGGCAAGCGGTTCGGCAATGTCCTGCGCTTCTTCCATCTGCTTTTCGCGTTTCAGGCGTTCCTTGACGACATGATCGGTCGCTTCGCGTTCGGCATCTTCCTGAGATCCTTTTTCGCTTTTTTCCATAACGATCCGTTCGATCTCTTCTTCTTCGTCAAAGAAGTCCGAAACGTACAGAAATGCGTCGCGTTCTAAACCTATGTCGACAAATGCGGACTGCATTCCGGGAAGAACACGCATCACGCGACCTTTATAAATATTCCCCACGACGCCGGAGTTTTCTTCACCGCGTTCAATGTAAAATTCCGTTACTTGCCCGTTATCAACGATGGCAATCTTTTTTTCGCGCCCATTGACGCTGATTATCATTTCTTTCGACATATTTTCGAATTTCTCTTTTGGATTTCGGAGGCGTTCAGGAAAACCGTTTTAAACACCACGGCTTTCCGGACTTTAGCGGCTGCAAAAAATGCTTGAGAATAAAAGAGTACAACCCATTTTGCCGCTTTTGTGCAAAATGGAATTCGCGTATTACAAAATTGTTCTATTTTGTCTTTTGTAGTTCCGAAGAATCGGAATTTTGAGTTTTTTCACGCAGGAATCTCTTTAAATTCTTGTATTTCGAAGGTCTTTCCTTCGATAGCAGGGAGCGCAATGTTTTTTCAAACGCGCTCGGCAACCCGCCGCAAATTTCCTATTTTTCAATCTTTTTCTAATTATTAAAATGCTTGTCTTTCGCCATGGACAAATGCTGATAACACCTATTCTTTTGGCGAACTTGCGTTGAGTATAATTCTTTTTATCGCAATGGTAAATGCGAAATACCTTTTGTCGGCGATTTTATTACCGAACATTGCCGGTAAATCGCTCGATACTAGCGTTTTGACGTTTCGGTCGATTCTCGTATCATTAGTCAAACGGAATGAACGAGCGTGCCGCTGCGGCTTTGATATTTACGGTTAAATTTAACTATTGAAAGGAATTTAAGATGTCCGAAACACAAGAAACCAACATAGAGTCGATACTAACGGAAGAGCGTGTTTTCGATCCGCCCTCAGATTTCGCGTCCGCGGCGCATATCAAAAGTTTTGCCGAATACGAACAGATCTATCAGCAGGCTGAGGCTGATCCCGAATCTTTTTGGGCATCGGCAGCGGAAGATCTGCATTGGTTCAAAAAATGGGACGCAGTTTTAGATTGGAACGAACCGCACGCAAAATGGTTTGTCGGCGGAACGACGAACGTTGCTTACAACTGTCTGGACAGACATCTCGAAACATGGCGCAAAAATAAAGCCGCATTTATCTGGGAAGGCGAACCCGGCGAAATTCGGACAATTACATATCAGCAGCTTCACACGGAAGTCTGTAAATTTGCCAATGTTCTGAAAAAAGTCGGAGTCGGAAGCGGCGACAGAGTTGCGCTTTATATGCCGCTCGTGCCGGAACTGGCGATTGCAATGCTCGCTTGTGCGCGAATCGGCGCGATCCATTCGATAATTTTCGGCGGATTTTCGGCGGATGCGATCCGCGACCGCGTGAATGACGGCGGCTGCAAAGTTATTGTCACGGCAGACGGCGGTTTTCGTCGCGGACAAGTTATCGAACTAAAAAAATCTGTTGACAAAGCCGTGAAAAGTTGTCCGACAGTTGAAAACGTCATTGTTTATAAACGCACCGGCACTAAAGTTACGATGAGTCCCGGACTTGATTACTGGTGGCACGAATTGATGCAAACTGTTGACGCGAATTGTCCGGCGAAAGAATTGGACAGCGAACATCCGCTTTTTATCCTCTACACATCGGGAACGACCGGAAAACCGAAGGGAATTTTGCACACGACCGGCGGATATTTAACACACGCGCATCTTTCTTCAAAATGGATCTTTGACCTGAAGGACGAAGACACATATTGGTGTACTGCCGACATCGGCTGGGTCACGGGACATTCTTATGTGGTCTATGGTTTGCTCTCAAACGGTGCAACGAGTTTTATGTATGAAGGCGCGCCGAATTTTCCTGATTTTGACAGATTTTGGGACATCATCGAACGCCACAAGATAAATATTTTCTACACCGCACCGACAGCAATTCGCGCCTTTATCAAATGGGGCGAACAACATCCTCTAAAACACGATTTATCAAGTTTAAGACTGCTCGGAACGGTCGGCGAACCGATAAATCCTGAAGCGTGGATGTGGTATCACAAAATAATCGGCAAAGGAAAATGTCCGATCGTGGATACGTGGTGGCAGACCGAAACGGGCGGAATTATGATCTCGCCGTTTCCGGGCGCAACGCCGACCGTTCCCGGCACGGCGACGCTTCCGTTTCCCGGAATTTCGATCGACATTCGCACTAAAGACGGCGAACCCGTCGGCGAAAATGAAGGCGGTTATCTCGTCATTACAAAACCGTTTCCGTCAATGCTTCGCACGATCTGGAATGACGATGAACGCTACAAAAAGCAATATTGGTCGGAAATCCCGAATGTTTATTTCGCCGGCGACGGTGCGCGGCGCGACAAACGCGGTTATTTCTGGATAATGGGCAGAGTTGACGACGTGATAAACGTTTCGGGACATCGCCTGGGCACTGCCGAAATCGAATCAGCACTCGTTTCGCACGAAGCGGTCGCCGAAGCCGCCGTGGTCGGTCGCCCGGACGATCTGAAAGGTCAGGCGATATCTGCGTTCGTAACGCTCGAAGGAACTCACAAAGCGAGCGATTCCCTGAAAGAAGAGCTTCGTCAACATGTCGCGAAAGAGATCGGCGCGCTCGCAAAACCGGATGATATCCGTTTTACCGATTCGCTTCCGAAAACCCGGAGCGGCAAGATCATGCGCCGGCTGCTCAGAGAATTAGCCTCAACCGGCAGCGTCGCGGGCGACGTTACAACGCTTGAAGATTTTTCGGTGCTGGAAAAATTGCGCGAAGACGAAGGCTAGAGCGCGGAACGAACTTACGCTGGGCTCATTTTGATCCGATAAATGCTATCATCAACCTATGGTTTTTATAAATATTCCTTACGTTGTTGAAAACAAAAGGATAAGCAAAGAATCGGTTCAAAAAGCGCTAAGCGCATTAGCCATCAGCGAAGATGAAAAAGCCGAAGCGTATGAAGCGATCTACAACCTAAAACCGCGCGGCGTCGCTTTCGGCGAAAATCTTCAAGGCGCCCGGGAACTGGAAAGCGCTTTACTCAAGCTAAACATTCCCTTCCGGCAATCGGAAGAATCGGAATATTAAGCGCCAGCTTTTGCTAGTACAAAAATAAATAAAGAAACCTGCCGATTACCGAGCTATATGCGCCGTTTGATCACTTTCTTGTTTCTTTTGTGAAAACACTTTCCTGTAAGATCAATTTTTCCTTCTGCGTTTAGATTTTCTTTTTTCGTCTTCTTCGATCATTGCCAAAGGCTCTGTATAGTCCCGATAGAGCGCAAACAAATATTCCAAACGTTCCAAGTCAGTATTGAATCTCATTCTGCCGTAACATAGATCGACCGCGACATCGTTTGCGTGGTGTGCGTCGAGAAGTTCTTTCGGCATTGTCAGCGGATCGTAAAGATCTGCAAGAGTTGCGTCCGGAAATTTTTCCCGCGCGTCTAAGATGCCCTGCGCCGTCTGTTCAACTTTTTGGATCTGTTTGTCCGTCGGTGATTTCGGAAACGGGAAATTGTTGTAAACGAGATTGTTTGAATAACGATAATCACTTTTCAAACGCCCGCAAACTTGCCGCATCCAGGCGTTGTGCATTGTCGAAGTCAAAATGCCGAAAAGAAAAAGCGTTGCGTTTGGAACGATCGAAACAAGATTGTTTACGCAGATTTCTTTCGGGAAAAAGCCTATTGGAACGTAACGCCGACCTTCTGAAGATGTAAGTGGAATAATTAAAAAATCGCTTTCCGGCTGCCGAATTTCTGCGAATAAATAAGGAGTTTCTGCAAGTTTCACAGTCGCGGCTTTTGTGCTTTTCAAACGAAAGTCACGCACGGCTTGAACTCTTTCGACAACGGCGGGCAAATTTCTCCATTCAGTCGGCGATGCATCTTTCAACCACAAACAAAAGCGGTCGATTCCATTTATAAATTCTTCCGAACCATAAATCCGGCGAATAAACTTTTCCGCGTTCGGTTCTACGGCTAAAAATTCCGCTCTTTCCTTTTCACCATTTAAGAAAAGATTTCCGCCGTCAACGGGTTTATTTCCATAAATCAATTGGGGAACATCACAAAGCGGTTTCCGCCTTGTTGTTACGACTGTATCGGCGGAATCGACTAAATAAGGATTGATATTTTTTACGCTTATTTCGTGCGGTGCAGACTTTGGCGTTTGATAATCGAAAAGTCTTTTCTGTTTTCTGTCGAAAAAAGCAAAGCCCGAAATTACTACCTCAACCTGCGCGTTGCCGCTTGCTTCGTTATTCCATTTGAAAGTTCGGTGCGCAAAGTGAATCTTTACGCCTTTATCAAGTAAATAACTCCACAAAATGCCGACTTGTTCGCCTTGAGTGATCGAATTTGTCGAAACGAAAGCGACACTTATTTTTGAGTTTTCAATAAACTTTGCGGCTTTGATAAACCAAGCGGAAACATAATCGAGCGTTTTGAAATTATTAACATCGGAGCAGCAAAACTCCATATCCGCCGTTTGTTCCGGCGTTCGTTTATCCTTTCCGATAAAAGGCGGATTCCCTAAAATATAAAGCGTCGTTTCGGTTTCGCTGCCGTCTGTCGAAACAACTTCGCTCCAATCAATTCGCAAAGCGTTGCCGTGAACGATATTCGCGCTTTTACGCAAAGGCAGGCGGACAAACGACAAACCGAATTCCGCCGAAAGATTCATATTCGCCTGATGATCGGTCAGCCACAAAGCAACTCGGGCGATTTCCGCCGGAAATTCTTCGAATTCGATGCCGTAAAACGCATCAACATCAATTTTTGAGATCTTGGAAATATCCAGTTCAAGCTGAACATTTCCCGTCAATTCGCGCAGACGTTTCAAGATCTCGATTTCCAAAAGCCGCATTTCGCGATATGTGATAACGAGAAAGTTTCCGGAGCCGCAAGCCGGATCGAAATATCTCAATTTGGAAATCTTTTCGTGAAATTCCCGCAAGCGGTTTTGATTGTTTTTGACGGTTTCAAATTCTTCGTAAAGTTCATCGAGAAACAGTCCGTGAATAACTTTCAAAATATTCTTTTCAGATGTGTAATGCGCGCCCAAATTTCGCCGCTTGTCTTTGTCCATTACCGATTGAAACAAAGAGCCGAATATAGCGGGCGAAACTTTGCTCCAATCGAACGAACACGCTTCGATTAAAATTTGACGCATCTTTTTGTCGAAGAAAGGCAAATCCATTCTTTCGCGAAAAAGATCTCCGTTGACATAAGGAAACTGCTGCAAATCTTCGTCGATCGTGCTTTGTCTGGTGCTTTCGGGCGTGTCCAGTATCTGAAAGAGCAATTGAAGCATAGCGCCCAAATTTGCGCCGTTTTCCAATGTCTTTTCTTCCAGAAAGTAAAGAAAACTGCTCCGCGGAAGAAAAATGCCTGTGTCATCGGCAAAAAGACAGTAAACGAGTCTAACTAAGAAAACTTCAAGTTTGTGCCCGGTATAACCGCTGTCAAGCAAAGCATCGTGAAGCTCGCCAAGTTTCATCGCCACGGCGATATTTACCGCATCTTGTTCTTTATAAATGCGTTGTTGATATCCTGAGATCGCGCCGAATCGATGAATATGGTTTGGAAGTTCTTCGAGAAGAAATTCGATCTCTTCATTCGTTTCCAGATTATAGAGGCGAAACTTTGCGAAGTCGGAGAGCAAAACCAATTCCGGCAGATCGTTTTCCGGCAAATTTTCAAGATACTCGAACGCCTGGCTTTCTGCTTTATCGAAGTTCTTTCCGAGGGATTTATGTTCTACGAGCAAAACGCCTTTCCAAAACAGATCGATCGCACCGGTATTCTCATTATTTTTCGGAACCGCCTTTTCGAATATCGCGACACGCCGCCGCTTGATCCCGAAAATATTAAGGAAATCATTCCAAAACGACTGTGCTTCGGCACGTTCGCGCGATTCTCCCTTCCATTCATGGGCGAATTTAACTGCATTGCTGCGGATTTCCTGTTGAGATAAGCGGGGCATTAACTCTTCCTTTTTCGATTAGGTGAAAACTTAGCAAACAGAATAGTTACAAATCTTGTGTTTGGCAATGTCCTGCGCCCTCCAGGAACGGGCAGAAAATCCGCTAGTTTAATGTCAAGACGCGCTAAAAAAACCTATTACAAAACTCTTACATTTACATTCCCTAAAACCTGTTAGGATTTAACTCGGGCGGGAATAGCCGTTCTTGAAATCATAAATTATTTAGGGGATTTGCAATGGAAAAAGCACTAAAATTCAGTCATGCGGACAGCGCCAAGCTTCAATGGACAACGATCGTCGGATTGACGGTCTTTCACGTTTTTGCGGTTTGGGCGTTATTTAATTTCAGTTGGCAGAATCTGGCAGCCGGTTTGATCACCTGGTGGATTGCCGGAAGCTGGGGAATCGGCATCGGTTATCACAGACTTTTGACGCACGGCGGTTTTAAGTCGCCGAAATGGCTGGAATATTTTTTCACATTTTGCGGAACAATGGCGCTGCAGTCGGGAGCGATCAACTGGGTCGCGACGCATAGAATCCATCACAAATTTACCGAAACCGAAAACGATCCGCACAGCCCGCGCGGCGGAACTTTTTGGTCGCATATCGGCTGGATCCTGCAGGGAACGGCGCAAAATCAGACGCCGGAAACATTGCAGCGTTATGCGCCTGATCTGACCAAGGACAAGATTCATATGTTTATGAACCGCTTTTACTGGGTTACGCCGATAATTGCCGGCGTCGTTCTGTTCATGATCGGCGGCTGGACGATGGTTTTGTGGGGAGTTTTCCTTAGAACCGTAATGGGCTGGCATTTCACCTGGCTCGTAAATTCGGCAACGCATCTCTGGGGAACGCGCCGGTTTGAGACACATGACGATTCGCGCAATAATGGCTTGATCGCGCTGGTTACCTTCGGCGAAGGCTGGCACAACAATCACCACGCGCATCCGCGTTCGGCGAAACACGGTTTTGCATGGTATGAGTTCGATTTTAACTGGATGCAGCTCGTCGTACTTAGAAAACTCGGTCTCGTGAAAAAGGTTTACGCTTATAAACTGAAATCCGAGAACGATGCGATCGCCGCGGAACCTGTTACAGAAGCGGCATAAAAAGAACCATTAAATTAGGCATAAGAACGGGGAAGAAACGGAGAATTAATCTTCGATCTTCCCTTTTTAATTTTCCCGGCTGCGATTTAGCGTTTAAACTGGATTTATGAGAGTTGCAGGTCGCAAACGCGCGGCTGTTATTGTTCTGATTCTTGGAATTACGCTGGTCGCACTTGCGGTTGCGCTTAATGTCGGCTGGATCATTCTGAACCTTCGCGAAGTTGCGATGCTGGTTTTGGGAGTCGTTTTCTTCGCATTGATCATTACCGGATTGGTTTTGAATATGATCTTTCTTATCCGCGAGATCAGAAGAAACGAACAGCAGGACGCGTTTCTAAATGCAGTGACGCACGAACTGAAAACTCCGATCGCCTCGATCAAGCTTTATCTGGAAACGCTCCGCGCGCGCGAGGTTTCTGAAGAAAAACGGCGCGAGTTTTACGACACAATGCTGTCGGACACGGACCGCCTGCTGAACACCGTCGAGCAGGTTTTATTGACCAGCCGGACAAAAGACCGAAACCGGCTGCTGAACATTTCCGAGATCGATCTCGGCGAACTTATTCAGGAATGTACGGCGATCATCCGTTCGCGCTATAAACTTGAGGACGAGATAAAATTTATCGAACCTGCGAAAAAGATACTTATTTCGGGCGATCGTTCGGAACTTCAGACGGTTTTGACCAACATTTTGGATAATGCCGTAAAGTATTCAGCCAATGAGATCAAGGTCAATGTAAAATTGACGGATCTGAACCGAAATTTTACGGAAATCTTGATCAAGGATTCCGGCGTCGGAATTCTAAGCGCCGAACAAAAACGCGTTTTTAAGCGCTTTTATCGAATTCCGAATGTTTCAACACAGGCGACGAAAGGGACCGGGCTCGGGCTGCATATTGCGCAAACGATCGTAAAAAAACACGGCGGAAAAATTTTCGTCGAAAGCAAAGGAGAAAACCGCGGGACGACATTCATCGTTCGGCTTCCGAAGATCACTGGCGGTTGAGTGATCTGTACGGCGACAGTCATGAAAATTTTGATCGTAGAGGACGAAAAAAACATTGCGGACGGTATAAAGTTTAATCTTGAAGCCGACGGATTTGAGACCGAAACAGCCGCAGACGGAGAAGAAGCGCTTGAAAAGCTTACCGACCCGGAAGCCGCGTTCGATGCGATCGTGCTGGACGTAATGATGCCGAAAGTCGATGGTTTCACCGTCGCGCGAACTTTGCGCGAACGTTCCGATTTTACGCCGATCCTCATGCTGACCGCACTCGGGAAACCCGAAGATGTCCTCAGCGGATTCGAAGCCGGTGCGGACGATTATTTACCGAAACCGTTTGAGCTCAACATTTTCCTCGCCCGGTTAAACGGACTTCTTCGCCGCCGCGAATGGTTTTTGAAAGAACAGGAGCCGGTAAAAGCCGATGAGATCATAGAGGTGAACAATCGTCTGATCGATTTTGAAAACCTTGAGATCCGGAGCGAAACCGATACCATCCAGCTGACATTAATGGAAGCAAAACTCCTGCGTTTTTTGATCGAAAAAGGCGGCGCACCGGTTTCGCGAAAAACCATCCTCGAAGAAGTTTGGGATCTGCACGAAGAAACGGACACGCGCGCGATCGATAATTTCATCGTCCGGTTGCGTAAATATCTGGAAGAAGACCCGACGAATCCAAAGATCCTGCTGACGGTTCGCGGCATCGGTTATAAATTCGTTTCCGAAGATTAGATCTTTTCGCGCCGCAGAACCTTTATTTCTTCGCGCCAGTTTTCGGCTAGATCGAACCGGTAGATATTGATCTCTTCCGAAATACATTCCGCCAAAAACTGAAAATCCGGATGAAACCCGAGCGTTGGCGCGACCAGATAAACTATCGTCGGACGATCTGCGATCTCAAGATCACCGAAGATCTTTGCGCTATTCAAAACCCCTTTTCGCCGTTGAAGTTCTATCTTTCGCCAGTAATCTGCGGCTTGAAAGATCATCTCTTGATCCTGGGATGTTTTCAGTTCGATTATTACGAGCCGTCCATCGCGGCGCAGCGCAAGCAGATCGATCTTGTCGTTCGCGGTCCGAAACTGATTGTAGATCGGCGAAAGGATCAGATTGTCGTCCAAAAGCTTGATGTTTCGCCGAAAAATGGATTCGAGCCAGGCTTCCGGCGATTGACGATAAAATTCGTGGCGTTTGTTTGGCGAATCGAACGCACGATATTTCTCGAGGTCGCCGATCATATTTTCAAATGCGTCAAACGTTTTTTCCGAAAGGATCTGTTTCTCGCGTTCGATCCCAAACCAGCACTTTTCGCGGTCAAAAACGCGCCGGATGCGGGAAAATCTGATTCCGTTGAAACGGAGCGTTTCGCCGCTTTTGGTTGTAATACAATCGATCGATTCCGGTGAGTAAGTGATCATTTGCCTTGCCGAAGCGCTTACCGGCGATTTTTCGCTGAGCGTTAATTTGCCCGCTTTTTGCCGCCAGAGATCTATTAACTCTAACGATCTCATCGGCTTAAGTTCACTCTCATCCTTTTCATCGATGATCTCAAAAATGCTGATTCGATATTTCAGTTTTTGCGTCAACAGAGCATGGAGCTTTTGAATTTTCCGCGCCGTTTTGGTTTCGGCGGCGATCCAGATGTCGTTTATCGGCGCCTTTTTTCGCCGCTCAAGACGGCGAAGTTTTAAGATCGCATTTGAAATATGAAGCTCCGGCGGCGCTGTTTGCGAAACATCCGCGAATACGGCAACCGGCGACTTTGCCCGTTCCATAAAGATCTCGGCAAATCGACCGTTGTCTTTATTTAGCTGAATTTTAACCACTCGGACGCCGGGGATTTTTGATGTTATGAGTTCGGCGATCTTGTTTCCCTGTTCGAGCCTTGCGATCTCGACCGCCGCTTCGAGATCGGCGGGCAATATTCGCGGAACTATCCGCAGAATCTCGGATTCTTTGCCGAAATTTCGCGAAAGGTGAAGTTTTATGCCCGGCTCGTCAAATTCGAACGAAGCGATTCGCCAGGTCTGAAAACCTTTTCGATCGACGAATGATATAAGAATTCTTTCACGATCTATTTCAGTCGAGATTTCGTTCGACCGGCACGAAAATGCGCTGCCGGCAGAACCGACAAGCAATATTTCGTCGTGAAGCGAAAGAAATATCTGTAAGTTTTTCTGAGTTGAGGCAGTGTTCATCGAGAAAAAGACCGCTAACGGTTTTTCAAAAAGAATTCGACCATTTCTTCGGTCCAAAGATCGTAGCCATTGACCGACGGATGAATGCCGTCACTGAAAAAATCGTCGTTTACCCGCTTAACATCGTAAAAATAAGTAGTTTTTTCGAGGTTTTCGATCAGGTCGCGGGCGTTAAAATGATGAAGCTTTGCAAGCCTCGACAGAACGTAACGAAGCGGGTTCGGCATTGCTATAAAATCGCGGACCATCGGCACATTTGCGGCAATTATCTCTGCCTGCGGAAATTTTTCGCGAAGCACCGAAAGAAACTCGCCAAAATCGCGGCGAAATTTTTTCGGACTAGAAAGCCCGAAAACATCGTTGCCGCCGAGCGCTACGGCAATAACGTCAAAGTTTTCAGCGGGAATTCGCGGAACCAGCTCGACAAGCGTCCGCCGAACGGTAATTCCGCTTTCGCCGAGCGCGTGCCATTCGACCGTTTTCCCCAGCTTGCGGCTGAGATGTTTGGCAAATTGTCCGGTGAATGCTTCCGCATGCTCCTTTGCACCGATGCCGGCAACGGTCGATTCACCGATAGCCAGCAGTTTGACGGTTTCTTCCGAATCGCCGATCGATCCTGTCGGTTCACCCGCGGCGTCGGGCAGCCGTCCGACCTTATAACGGACGAATTTTCCCTGCGCGTAAAGAAATGGGATCAGAGGACTTACCGCCAATCCGCCGAGGTAATATTTTGTCTGCCATTTCTTCAAACTCATAATTGGTTTGGCGTTATTTTGCGGTAATCTTTTTTGAAAAGCAATATCCGCACCGGCGGTGAAAACTTTCCGAAATATGCGGCAATTGCTTTTGACCGAATTAAATTTTAAGGTTTTATCTTTACGGGTGATTTATGCAGCAATTGTCGGACGATTTTCGCGCGATGGCGGCGAAGGTTTTCAAAAACGTACCATATATCAAGCTTTTAGGAATCGAATTGGCGGAGCTGGAGATTGGCACAGCATGTCTCGGACTTGCGATCCGCGACGAACTGCGGCAGCCGCACGGTCTGCTTCACGGCGGCGCGACCGCTTCGTTGATAGATACGGCAATGGCATTTGCGGTTGTAACCACGATCGGCGAGGAAGAAACGGCTTCGACCGTCGATCTGAACGTTCACTACCTTCGTCCGGCGATAAATGGAAAGATCGTCTGCCGCGCAAAGGTTGTTAAAAATGGCAGACGTTTGCTGACCGTTTCCGCTGAGGTTTTTGACGAAAACGATAAAATGATCGCAACCGCGCTTTCGACCTACACACGCGTTTAATTTAATGGAAGAGCTGAGAAAATTTGCGAAATATTTCAATCCGTACCGAAAATCGATCGCGGCGGGAATTTTCTTTATTCTTTGTTCGATGTCGTTCAGTTTACTCGTCCCGTTTCTCGTCGGACGCGCGATCGACGATCTGAGCACCGAACTGACGCAGGAAAAGATCATCTTTTATCCGCTTGTGATTCTCGGCGTAAGTCTCTGTGCGGGATTTTTTCTCTTCTGGCAGCGCCGGCTGCTTATCAATACTTCTAGACATATTGAATATGACATGCGCCGCGATTTTTACGCCGCGCTTGTCGATCAGCCGCTCGAATTTTTTCATAACAACCGCGTCGGCGATCTGATGGCGCGCGC
Organism: Pyrinomonadaceae bacterium; assembly: GCA_026129865.1. Taxonomy (GTDB): domain Bacteria; phylum Acidobacteriota; class Blastocatellia; order Pyrinomonadales; family Pyrinomonadaceae; genus JAHCHG01. The sequence continues at coordinate 58,580 of JAHCHG010000013.1, read as the reverse complement.
GACGAACGACCTCTCCGCGGTCCGGCAGATCGTCGGACCGATGATCCTTTACAGTTTTCAGGCGGTTTTCGCGCTGGCGATCGTTTTGCCGATCATGTTCGGCATCAGCGTAAAACTGACTTTGTTTCTGCTAATTCCGCTTCCGTTCGTTTCTTTGACTGTCAAATTTTTAGGTCAGCAAATTCACGTCAGATTTGAAAAGATCCAGGAATTTTTCTCGCATATTACCGCGCGCGCGCAGGAAAATCTTTCGGGAGTCCGCGTTGTGCGCGCCTATGCGCAGGAAGACGCCGAGATCGAAAAATTTCAGGAATTGAACCGCGAATATGCAAAGCGAAACATTTCGCTCGTTAAATTCGGCGCGGCAATGCGACCGCTGCTCTATTTCTTTATCGGGCTAAGTTTTGTGATCATTGTTGCGGTCGGCGTTCCGATGGCTGCCCGCGGCGACATAACGGCGGGCGATTTTTCCGCTTTCATCCTTTATCTGCAGAGAATGATCTGGTATTTAATTGCGCTCGGATACGTCGTAAATCTTTACCAGCGCGGCACGGCGAGCCTGAAAAGGTTTAACGCCATTTTAGAAACCGTTCCGGCGATCAACGATTCAGAAGACGTCGCGCCGCAGCCGAAGATCAAGGGAAAGATCGAATTTCGGGATCTAACGTTTGCGTACGGCGACGGCGAACCGGTTCTGAAAGACATCAATTTGACGATCGAAGAAGGTCAAACGATCGCACTTGTCGGAAAAACCGGCAGCGGAAAATCGACTTTGATCAGCTTGATCCCGCGTCTGCTCGACGCGCCGGACGGCACCGTGCTGATCGACGATATTCCGGTTCGTAAATTTCCTCTCAAACAGCTTCGCGAAGCGATCGGCGTCGTTCCGCAGGAAACATTTCTGTTCAGTTCATCGATCGAGGACAACATTTCGTTTGGCGTGGAAGAACAGTTAAAGATCCAAGGTTCAAAGTTAAAAAACACAGAGGATTTCGACCGATCCGGAAACGGCAGACGCAGTATTTCTGTTGAAAAAGCCGCAGAAGTCGCGGGGCTTGCGGGCGACATCGCGGAATTTCCTTTTAAATACCGGCAGCTTGTCGGCGAACGCGGAATTTCGCTTTCCGGCGGTCAAAAACAGCGGACGGCGATTGCCCGTGCGGTGATGAGAAATCCGCGGATTTTAATACTCGACGATTCACTTTCGGCGGTCGACACATATACCGAGGAAACTATTCTCAAAGGTTTGCGCGACATTCGCCAAAATAAGACAGCGATCATCATTTCGCATCGCGTTTCGACCGTGCGCGACGCCGATCTGATCTGCGTTCTCGACGAAGGCGAAATTATCGAGCGCGGAACGCATGACGAGCTGCTAAAACTCAATGGCGAATATGCGGCGCTCTACCAAAGACAGCTTTTGGAAGAAGAGATCGAAGCGACCGATTAGTTTTGAAACGCGGGGTTTCTCAAAGTTTTAAGGAAAATTAGATAAGTCCGTTTGCCGGAAGTGTGATAAAGACGGCGCTCGTATCTGTGCTACTCTTATTAAAAAATGCGATATCGTCTGCCCGAAATTCCGCCGCCGCGGCTGATCAAAACACTCAGATCGTACGATCTGCTGCCGGCTATTATCTTCGTTCCGTCGCGCCGGCGATGCGATGAAGCAGCGTCCGAAGTCGCACTTGACCGGTCGCAGCTGATCGATCACGGCAAACAGATCGCGCGTCAGCAGATCTTTGACGAATTTCTTAAAGAAAATCCCGAGATCGCAAAACATAAACATAGAAAGATCCTGCTCAATTCCGGAATCGCATCGCACCATGCCGGGCATATTCCTGCCTGGAAACTGCTCGTCGAAAAATTAATGTCCGCGGGACTTCTTAATGCGATCTTTGCAACCTCCACCGTTGCCGCCGGAGTCGATTTTCCCGCACGAACGGTCGTCATTTCAAACGCCGACACACGCGGCAATGACGGATGGCGCCCGCTGCAGGCGAGCGAACTGCAGCAAATGACCGGGCGCGCGGGTCGTCGCGGAAAGGACAACGTCGGGTTTGTTGTGCTGGCGCCGAGCAATTTTCAAAATCCGCCGCGAATCGCAAAGCTTCTTTCGTCGCCGCCTGACGATCTTCAAAGCCAGTTTCGTGCGACTTATTCAAGTCTATTAAATCTTTTGGACGCGTTTGGAAATTTCGATCAGCTTCGGCAGATCGTCGAAAAAAGTTTCGCGTTTCGCGACACGGGACGAAAGATCGCAAGGATCAATGAGAAAATTAAGAATCGCGAAGACCAGTTGACCGCCCGCATCAAGAAGAACGGTTTTGATCTAACGCCTGATGACTTGCGCGGTTTTGAACGGCTGACCGCTGCAAAAACGCGTCTCGAAGAGAAGATCCCGACAACGCGCGCCGAACTTCGTTCGGAGTGGCTGCGCGAAAACGTAAAGGTCGGTCGGATGGTTACAAAGGGACGTAGCGGTCGCCGCTACTATCTTGTTATCAGCATTTACGGAGACAAAGTAGTTACCATGCGCGACGACGGAAAAGGCTCCACGCTTTCGCTGCACAGCGTCAATCGCATTTTTGAGAATTCTTACCCGATCAGTGAAAAAGCGCTCGAGACGGCATTTTTTGATATCGAAGAAGGTCGAAATCCTCCGCTTGCCGAGCCGAAACTTACAGCAAAAGCAGATGTTTTGGACGAAACGATCGGTCTATTTGAATCCACTGCGAAGAAGTTTTACGAAACAAATAAAAGATCGGATCGGGATGATATTTCCGCATTTCTTTGGGAATCGTTAAATGACGCTTCGTTTCTGCGCCGCTCGGAGCGCGACATCGAGATCTTACGAAATGAGATCTGGCTTCCTTTCGAACATCGCGCAAAGGTGCTGGATCATTTCGGTTATTTAAGTTTAAGCGAAGAAAAGGTTTCGAATAGCGGAAAATGGCTTGCCGATGTTCGCGTCGACCGCCCGCTGCTCGTCGGCGAGGCGCTCAAGAACGGTTTGTTTGAAAAGCTTGAACCGACACAGATCGCAGGACTGATGGCTGCTCTCGCGGCGGACGAGGACCGCGAATACGGGGAACTTTATCTTTCCGAAACGATTCTTGACGTTTTGACCGAGTTTGAAAATACGGTATTCCAGGTTTCAAACATCGAATGGAAATTCGGTGTCGAACCTTCGCCGCAAATGAATTTTTCTGCAGCTGCGGCGGCGGAAAGCTGGGCGGACGGCACCGGTTGGGACGACCTTGTTCATGAAACCCGCGCTGCCGAAGGCGACCTCGTTCGATTGCTTTCGCGCACCGGCGAAGCGCTTCTACAGATCGCCAATCTTAAAAAAAGTCATCCGGAATCCGCACGGAAGGCTCGTTTGGCGTCAGAAATAATGCTTCGCGAGCCGATTCGTTAAGTCGTTTTCTGCATTCGCCGAAACGACTAAGGGCTATTTGATCCTGTTTCGCATATCTTCGCGGGTTTGTTAAGATAAATTTAACTTTCCGTTGTGGATATTTAAGAAGGGTTTTGATCAATGAAAGTTTTACTTGCAAATGAATACGGGTTTTGTTTCGGCGTCGAGCGCGCCGTCGATATGGTTGAGGAATCGCTGTCGCTTGGCGAAACCGTTCGAACACTCGGACCGCTTATTCATAACGAACAGGAAATGGACCGGCTCGGTTCAAAAGGCGTCAGCACGATCAGTGAACCTGTACAGATCACGCGCGGCGAAACGGCTGTTATTCGTGCGCATGGCGTGACGCCGCAGGTTCAAAAAGAATTGGAAGAAAAAGCGTCGAAAGTCGTCGATGCGACCTGTCCCTTCGTAACGAAGGTTCAGCGGTTAGCTTCGCGCGCAGCCGCGAAGGACCAGCATGTCGTCGTTGTCGGAAATCCGGATCACCCTGAAATGATCGGTGTTTACGGATACGCGCCGGAACATACCTTTATCGTCAACAGCGCGGAAGAAGTCGCAAATTTGCCGAAATTGAACAAACCGCTTGTAGTTTCGCAAACGACGATAAAACTGCAGTCGTTTCTCGACGCTGCCGAAGCCGTGAAAGCAAAGACGGACGATGAAGTTCAGGTCGTAAATACGATCTGTTCGGCAACCCGCGACCGGCAGGACGCAGCCCGCGCGCTCGCCGGCGAGGTCGATGCGTTTTACATCATCGGCGGCAGACATTCGTCGAACAGCCGAAAACTTGTTGCCGTGTGCAAGGAAAAATGCGAAAAGAGCTTTTTGATCGAGACCGAAGACGAGATCGATCCCGCGGATCTTGAAGGCGTAAACGTCGTCGGAGTTACAGCCGGAGCATCAACGCCGGAATGGCTTATTAAAAAAGTGGTCGCTTATTTGGAAAACATCAACTAAATCTAAACATCGATACAAAAACACAAAAGCGGAACGGCAATTAAAACCGTTCCGCTTTTGCATTTTTCAAATCGAATTAAATCGATTACGGAATACGCAATTCCTGTCCTACGTCAACGCGGCTCGGGCTCGATAGTTTATCCCGATTTGCGTTATAGATATCCATATAACGGCGCGATGTTCCGTAGAAACGCACACTGATCTTTCCGAGCGTGTCGCCGGGTTGAACGATGTATGTTCTTCCGTTTCCAGTGCCCGCCGGAATGTCATCGTCGATCGCTCCGAATCTCGGCAGTGTTACCGAGCGGTTCAGAATAACGCCGAATTCCGTTCCTGCCTTCACAGTTGCTTCTTCGCCTTTCGTCAGACGTTCGCCGGCAAGACCGCCGAGCGCACCGAGGATACCGCCGATCAAAGCGCCTTTTCCGCCACCGATGATGCCGCCGATGATAGCGCCGCCGCCGGCACCGCCGCCGATAAAGATAATTTTATCGTTCTTGCGGTCGTCGCCCGAAGCGGTTCCTTCATTATCGCTCTTGGCATCTTTTGAATCGAGATTAGTCAATGACCCATTGATCACACGGCTCGTTCCGTTAGGAAGTCTTACCTCGGTAAAATTGACATCGATCGTTCCGGGATCGCCGCCCTTTTTCGCTTTAGTAACCGCGTTGACTTTTCCGACCACGGTACTTCCGGTCGGAATAACGACCGCGCCGGTGTTTGAATAAACCGGCTCGGTAACATTGGTCGTGAATGTATCGCCAACCCGTGCTTCCTTTGAACTAAGCGTTTGATTCATTCGCACACGAATGATCGTTCCGCTTTCAACCGTTCCGAGATTTCGCTGTGCAAAGCTCTCAGTTGAACCTGCCAGAAAGATCACTGCGAATAAACCCGCTAATACTTTTATATTTAATATATTTCTCATATTCTTCTCCATCCCAAATCTTAAACAAGAGGATACGATCCTCAAAATAATCCGGTGATTCGACGTAACTCAATCGATTGCAGTTGCAATCAATATCCGGACCCGCGATCTAAATTCTTTTAATTGCAACAAGTTTACCACCAAAAGGTTGAAAAAGAAATTTGTTAAAAAAATTGGAATTCGAGGTTATTCGGAGTATATTCAAGGCACGTTGTATTTTTCGTTGTAATCTGAAAAGCGGTGCCCCTAGTAAGAAAATTTTCTAGGGGTTCGCTGATTTAAGTGCACGGCAAAACATTATTTACCAGGGGCTTCCATTGTTTATGCAAATCTTTACGCAGGCGGTTTTGCTTTTTTCGTTAAACTTGATCGACGCGCTGCTTACCATTTTTTGGGTGCGAAACGGTTATGCGACAGAAGGCAATCATTTGATGGCTGCTCTCCTGGATATCGGCAACATTCCGTTTTTACTGGTAAAGATCGCAATTGGTGCCCTCGCTTCGGTCGTTTTATGGAAATGGAGCAATTTTCGGTTGGCAAAATACGGTCTGGCGCTGGCTGTTTCGCTCTACGTGCTGTTGATGGGCGTACATTGCATTACCGGGCTCTCCGCTGCGGGCTTTCTGCCGGAACGGTTCGTCGACAATTTCCGCTTCCTTACGAGTTCTGTCTTTGCGGTATTTCTTTAAGCTTAAAAAAGTAAAACAATCTGCTTCCGGCTAAGCTTTTCGGGTATTCTGAAACGTCTAGCCGGTTCTTTTCGTATTTCAAACCGCACAACTCGAGGTCAAAATTAATGCATCAAACGCAGTACATCATTTTGAGAGAGAAATAATATGGCGAATAAAACAGTTTTTCAGATAAATACCCGACAAATACTGGTCATTGCGCTGATCTCGGCACTTGCCGCCGCGCTGGTTACGGCTCTTCTTTTTAACTTCGGAGTTCTCTGGCGCTCTAACAACGGCAGCATTGCGCTTGCCGAGCAGGCGCCGCCGGCGGATCTTTCCGATCCTGCGACCGTCAGCGATGAACAAAACAATATAGAGATCTACCGTGCGCTGTCGCCCGGAGTCGCTTTTATCACTTCGACAACATACCGTGCCGATTTTTGGGGCGGAGTTGAAGAAGGTCAGGGTTCAGGTTCGGGATCGGTCATTGATAATCAGGGACATATTCTGACGAATTATCACGTTATCGAGGGCGCGCAAAAGCTTACGGTTAGCCTCGGCGGCGATAAGATATTTCCCGCAACGGTCGTCGGCGGCGATCCCGATACCGATCTCGCGGTCATAAAGATCGACCCGCCGCGCGAAGGTCTGACGATAATTTCGATGTCAGATTCGGACCGGTTGGTGATCGGACAAAAAGTCTTGGCGATCGGAAATCCCTTCGGTCTTGATCGAACGTTAACGACCGGAATTATTTCCGGATTACAACGACCGATCAGAGCACGAAACGGACGACCGATCGAAGGCGCGATCCAAACGGACGCTTCGATCAATCCGGGAAATTCCGGCGGTCCGCTGCTCGACAAATACGGCAAAATGATCGGCATCAATTCGCAGATCCTGTCGCCTGCAGGCGGTTCGGTCGGCGTCGGATTTGCTATTCCGGCGAATATCGCTAAGCGCGTTGTGCCGCAATTGATCCAATTCGGCGAGGTCCGACGACCGAAACTCGGGGTCGCAACCGAACGGATCGAACGGCTCATGCGCCGCGGATACCGTCTGCCGGTTGAAAAAGGATTGGTCGTTTTCCAAACCATGCCGGGGGGCGCTGCTGCGATCGCAGGCATTCGCGGACTTTCGAGCGACGGCGAAGGCTATCTGCTTGGCGATATAATCACGGCGATCGACGGCACCGAAGTTAACAGCGACGACGACATCTTCCGCGCGCTCGATAAAAAGCAGATCGGCGATACAGTTCAGATCGAAGTTTACCGCAGCGGAAAAACCGTAACGATTCCGGTGAAATTAACGCCTCCGCCGGCTCAGAGGCAATCTGTGCGGCAGCGGGAATAATCGATGAAAACGATCGAACTGTCAGATTTTTATAACTCCGGATTTGGATGGATCTGCAAACATTGCGAAAGGGAATTTTCCGGTGCGGAAACGAATTCGCATTCACGGCTGATGACCGAAGGCGAGGCTGAGAGCAAAACGCCTTCGTTTTCAAGCAGAGCGCTCGCGCGCTGGGCAGATCCCGCCCGAACTACTTTGATCTGCCCGCAATGCGGGCTGATCGAACCGGTCGATCGTCATTAATGTCCAACGCCAACCATCGTTTTTACATCAATAGAACGCGCGTTCGCTGCAATTTTTAGAAAAAGAGGATTCATAATGAAAACAAAGATCGTCGTTATTTTTATCGCCCTTGCGTTCGTTCTGAGCGCGGTCGCGGTCGCTTTTGCGGATGACAAATCGGGCAAAAACTCCAAACAGACGACTCAGCTGGTTGCGCTTCTTCCTCAATCGGACGGAGTTAGTGCGGTCGATTTAAAGCGTCTGATGAATGAGGCGCTGCCTCAGATCCTTTCTGCCGACAAAGCAAAGTTCGACAAATTGATGGCAGTGGTAGAGGACGTAAAAGCCAAGACCGGGCTCGATCTGATGCAGTTCGACCATTTCGCAGGCGGGGTAAAGACAACCAAGGACGCCGCCGGTAAGTTTCAATTCGAACCTGTCATGCTTGCCCGCGGAAGTTACAACGCCCGCGCGCTTGTGGCGATCGCGAAGCTTGCTTCTAAAGGCAAATACCGCGAAGAAAAAGTTGGCTCGCGAACGATTTATATTTTTTCGTCAAAAGAGATCCTGGACGATAATAAGCCTAAAGCGAAAGGAAATGTTTTCGATTCTTTGATCGACAAGATGATCGGCAGCCTGACCAACGAAATCGCAGTAACGTCGTATGATCAAAAGACGGTTGCGTTTGGATCGACCGCGCGTGTTCGTGAAATGATCGAAGGAAAATCGCGGATCGACGGTCAACTTCTCGATCTCGTTTTCCGCAGCCAAACCGCCGTTATAAGCTTTGGGGCGATAATGCCAAAAGGAATGTCGAGTTATCTGGAACTCGACAATCCGCAGATCGATAAGAACATCGACGCCATTAAGCAGATTTACGGAGCAATGGACGTTGATCAGACCGGCACGCTGGTGAAATTGACAACGAAGACAAACTCGGAAAATTCGGCTGAAGAACTGAGTTCATTTCTCGAAGGAAGCGCATTAGTGTTCGGCGGCATTTTGGGTGCGGCGAAAGGTGACGATAAGCAGGTTTATTCGCGAATGCTGAAAAACGCCAAGATCACGCGTCAGGGCAGCGAAGTCATGCTCGATCTGAAAGTCCCGCAAAGCGATATCGATGTGATCCTCGGCGCTAAATAGTTACATTTCAAGGAAAACACAGGAAGAGGCATCGATCGGGTCGGCGATCGATGCCTCTTTTCGGTTTTAAACCGCAAGGTCGGCTCGAAATTGAATTCAAGTTTTCAGCGAATAAAATTTAGAAAACCTTCGTTCGGAAAGACGACATCTTTCCGTAAAAGCTCAATTCACTAAACGCTTTTCGGCAACGACGATATTCTTCTTTTTCTTTCTAAACTTTCGCCAGGTCGAAAAACCTTCGGACGTAAGACCAAAAATGGTGCGCCGGTTTTGGAACAGCAAATAAAGCCATTCGCGACGTTTCATTTGCGGAAAATAGATTCCGCGGAAAAAGACCCTTGCAACGAAATGACTGATCCGAAATTCGATCGATGAATCTTTTATCGCCTCTAGCGCCTCGGCATTTCGCTCCGGACTGTAGGAACGCGACCAGGCAAAATCGACCTCGGCTTTTGCATCGGTTGCCGACATTTTCAAGGGCTTATGCGCCATTTCAAACGGAGCAAACTCGAGCCAATGCTTCGGACGCGACAAACGACCTTCCTTTTCGAGCCGTGTATAAAGCGGCGTCGCGGGAAACGGCGTCAGCTGACCGAAAACCGGCAAACCCGGCGACCAGGATTCGATCTCTCGTACGGTTCGTTCACCAACGCCGACCGTGTCGTTGTCCATTCCGAAAATGAACGATGTGATCGCGTAAATATCTCTTTTTGCCAGACGATCCAATACCTCGCGATAATCGCCGGGTTTTGAGAAGTTCTTATTGACCGACGCCATATTTTCCGGATCGATCGACTCCATTCCGATAAAGATCCATTTACCGCCCGATTCGCTGATCAGATCGACAAGTTCTTCGTCCTTCAAAAGGTTCGCGCTGATCTGCGCCACCCACGGCAACTGTGCGCCGGCGGCTATAATTTCGCGAAGCAATACTTTGAGCCGTTTTTTGTTGATCGCCAGATTATCGTCGATAAAGAAAACGGCGATCTGACCTTTTTCGGATTTCGCGCGTTTTTTAAGGCGGAGCAATTCTTCGACAACACTTTCATTTGTGCGAAAACGGATCGAGTCGCCAAAAAATCCGGTTACCGTACAAAATTCACAACCGTACGGACAGCCGCGTCCGGTTTCGATCGGAACGACAAAAAATTTGCCCCAGCCTGCGCCCATTTTTGAAAGCATCGGCTGAAAAAATTTCGGAACAAGGCTAAATTGATCCAGATCGAGCGTTTCCCACGGAATATGCGGATAAGGCTGAAGACTCGGTTTTATGTCGTTGCCTTTATCGTCAAACTCGGGCTTGTAAACTTCCTTCAGCGTTCCGTTCGCGGCGTCATTTACTATCAAATGCCAGGTGTTATCGGCTTCCCCGAGCGCAACCGCATCGGCGTGCCGTTTTCCGCCGTCGCGTCCCAGAGCTTCGTCCGCGCATTCGGTAACGTGCGGTCCGCCCATAACGACCTTAAATCCGGCGTCACGCAAGGCGTCGGCAACCAGATAAGCCCGCGCAACCATTCGTGTCATTGCGCCGATGCCGACCAAACCGATCTCTTCGTCCTTGCAAAACTGTACAAGTTCCTCGCACGTCATCGATTTTGCATTGCCGTCGATCAAAACCACTTCGTGTTCTTTCGGCGTCAGCGCCTGAAGCAGAAACATCCACAAATGCGGCATAAAATTGCGCGTGATACCGTTGTCCGGATTATAAAGCAAAATTTTCATATCAATTGGTAAAACAGATTATTGAACGGAACGTGACCGAACAGTTTATAGATTCGAGTTCCGCCTGTAAGTGCGCTTTCGTACCAACGCCTTAAATTCAGAAAAATAAAAGCGGGCAGTTGACCGTTCGGTCCTGCCCGCAAATCCAATTCGGCTTATCGTCCGGCGCGTTTTGTTCTAAATCCTCTTCCCGGCGAAGTCCGCCCGTAGCCGCCGGATTTTTTCTTCGGCTGCGTAAACGTTGCAGAATATGTCGACATCGTACCGCCAAAATCCGGAAGGACGACGCGTTTAACCTTTTGTGCAGTTAATTTTTCAATGTCGCGCATAGCCAATTCTTCGATCGGCGATACAAGCGTTATCGCCTGTCCGGTATTTCCGGCGCGTCCCGTTCTGCCGACGCGGTGAACGTAATCTTCCGGCGCCTGCGGAACGTCGTAATTAATAACATGCGAAACGGCGTCGACGTCGATGCCGCGCGACGCGATATCGGTCGCAACGAGAATCCGCGTTTTGCCGCCCTTAAAATCGCGCAATGCGCTTTCTCTTTGCGATTGCGATCGGTTTGAATGGATCTGATTAGCGCGAAGCTCGCGAGCCGTCAAAATATGAGCCAATCGTTCAGCGGCGCGTTTTGTTCTTGTGAAAACGATCACGCGTTCGAATTTTTCCTTTTCCAGTAAATTCAGAAGCAGTGCGGTTTTTGAAGACGTCGCAACCGGATAAGCAAGCTGCTTGACGGTTTTAGCCGTTCGATTTTGACGGCTTACTTCAATTACTTTCGGATCGTTCATCACCGAATACGCCAGCGTTCTGATCGAATCCGACATCGTCGCCGAAAATAAAAGTGTCTGGCGTTCGTCCGGAACCGCTTTCAAAATTTTTCGAATCGCCGGAAGAAAACCCATATCGAGCATTCGGTCTGCTTCGTCGAGTATCAAAGTCTTTACGGTTCTAAGATCGATCGTTCCGCGTTCGACATGATCGAGCAGCCGTCCCGGCGTTGCAATAACAACGCTGACGCCGCGTTTTAGTTCGGAGATCTGCCGGTTTACGCTTGCGCCGCCGATCAGGCTGACACAGCGCTGCTTTTTACCTGCAAAATCGCCGAAAGCGGCTTCGATCTGCGAAACGAGTTCGCGTGTCGGTGCGACGACCAGGATCTGTACGCCCGGTCGATTGTTCATTTTTTGCAGCGACGGCAGCAAAAAGGCAGCTGTTTTACCGGTTCCGGTTTCAGCACATCCGATAAGATCCAGTCCGTCGAGAATTACAGGAATCGCCTGCAGTTGTATAGGTGTCGGTTCGTTAAATTGTAGGGATTTACATTTTTTTACGAGTGTTTCGTTTAATCCCAAGTCTGTAAAATTTTTCATTAAGTTATCTTTCGGATCAAAACCTGTTTGATCCATTTGCCGGTTTTCCTTTCCGGCGGTCAATTGCCATTACGGCTTGTTTCGTTAAAGATTCGGTGAGCTTTTAATCGCAATGAAGTAAATAAACCTGCATTCGGTGAAGCTGTGTTGTTCCGATATCCGAACTGCATTTCGAAAATACAATTCAAGTACGGTTCCGGACATTTCCGGAACTGAGAAGCTTCGAATTTTTTTCGGGGGAAACGGTTTGCCTGCGAAGAATCGATTTTTGGTGCTCTTTTTATAAAAAGCGGCTTCTTTGTTGTTCTACTGTCAATTCCCGAGCTGTCCAAAAGCGCCGTCAAAATTTGTTTGACATTGGCGCATCACCGTCGAGGCGCGAGAGCAGTATGAAATAAGGATGCCCTACTTTGATAAGATGTTGCAAATCAATAATTGCGAATGTTCTAATTGACAAGTGCGCAATGCGAACATCTTGCATCGAAACAATTTGAACAAGCAGGTCGTTTGCTGCAAAATGGTCTGGCATTTTTCTTAAACGTTCGACAGACAAATAATGATTATGAAAGTTATGAATAGAGGTCTGAAGATCTCCGCATTTTCCGCAGTTTCGATATTTTTTCTTTCGCTGACGATGTTTGCGCAGCGCGACCGCGTCGTCGAAAAACCGACACCGACACCGGTTCCGGCTGTCTCTCCGTCGCCGACGCCGGCTCCCGTGCAAACGCTCGGAAGCCTGCGCGCAAAGATACTCGGAATTTTGCGAAGCCCCGAACTTCGCCGCGGTCATGTCGGAATTAAGATCGTAAATGCAAATGACGGCAAGGTCGTTTTTGAAGAAAATTCCGAAAAGCTATTTATGCCGGCGTCGAACATGAAGGTTTTCACAGTAGCGGCGGCTATTCAGAAATTATCGCCGAATTTTAAGTTTCGAACGTCGGTTTTCGCCGAAACTGCGCCGCAGGCTGACGGCACATTGAAAGGAAATCTGACCATTTTCGGACGCGGAGATATGACGTTTTCGCAGCCGTTTGACGAGGGCGCGTCGGTTAGCGCGATCGAACGACTTGCAGAAAAGATCGCCGCCGCCGGAATCAAAAGGATCGAAGGCGATCTGATCGGCGATGAAAGCTATTTTCTCGGTTATCCGCTGCCGCAGAGCTGGGAATGGGACGATCTGCAATGGGGTTACGGCGCGGGAATTTCGGCGCTCGGTTTTAACGATAATACGATCTTGCTTAAAGTTTTACCGGGTTCGCCGGGCGCGCCGTGCGTTGTTCGAACGCTGCCGGAAACGCCGTCCATAAAGATCGTAAATACTTGCAAAACCAATGGATCGACCCGCGAACTTCGTGTTACCAAGCTTCTCGATCAGGACGCGATCGAGATCGACGGAGTACTTCCGTCAAACAATGAAGGGTTTTCCGGAACCATCGCCGTTTCAAAACCGGGCGAGATCTTTTTGAGCGAGCTTCGAAAAAAGCTGGAAGCAAAAGGCATTACGGTGTCCGGCAGAACATATATTACCGAAGAGCGAAAACCCGCGCCGGAAAACAGATTGGAGCTGGCATATCTTGAGTCGACGCCGCTCAGCATTATCGCTCAAAAAACGATGAAACCGAGCCAAAATCTCTATACCGAAACGCTGCTTTGGACGCTCGGCGAGGAATTCGGCGACAAAACGGATCAAACGAAAACAAGCTCCGAGAAAGGTTTGGCGGTTGTTCAACAGTTTCTTCAGGAAGCCGGCGTTTCGTCCGATAGTATTATCCAGTGGGACGGTTCGGGGTTGTCGCGCCATAATCTGGTAACGCCGGACGCGGTCGTTCGCGTCTATAAATATATGGCGACAAGTCCTTACGCGATCGCGTGGAACTCGGCGCTGACGATCGGCGGCGTTGACGGGACGCTGAAGAATCGATTTAAGCAGACGACCGCTGCAAACAACGTTCGCGGAAAAACCGGGACGATCGATCAGGTTTCAAGCCTTTCCGGATTCGTAAAAACCGCCGCGGGCGAAGATCTTATATTTTCCATTATCGTAAACGGCGTTCCGCAAACTCGCGACCGGGTTAAAGCGATCGACGCGATCGTCGTTGCCCTTGCCGATTTCAACGGCTCGACGGTCGAATAGCTGTTTGCCAAATTTTTCACAAAAGCCAACGATTTAGCATATTAGCTCATCAAAAATCTGCATTTACAAAAACGCAGTTAGTTAAAGGTTTCGATAATAATGAAAAATTCTATTTTCTTCCGGTTGACCGGCATTTTCTCCGCAATGTTCATTTTTTCCGCCGTGATCCTTGCCCAGCAGATCCAGCGCGCGCCGTATGATGTAACGAATTACATTATGGACGTGCAGATCTCACCGGTTGAAAACAGACTTAGCGCCACGGTCGATGTCGAATTTACGCCGCTTGCGGATACGCGGTCGGTCGAATTTGAATTAAACGGCTCATTAAAAGTCGATTCAGTTACCCGCGAAGCTGTAATTCCGAAAATCGGTGCCCTGCCGGCATCCGCTGCAAAAACGACTCCGAAACCCGCGCCGAAACCGTCCCCGACTCCGCAAATACTCGCAACATTTATCCAAGATCAAGTTGGAATTTCCGATCTCGGTCCAAGCATCAAGGTCGATCTCGGCGAAACCGTACTGAAAGGAACCCCGGTCGTCTTGCGGTTCAAATACAGCGGAATTTTGGTTACGCCTTCCGGCGGTCCGCTTTTGACGAAACGGCTCGCTTACGTCGGCGCGAACAACGGCTATTTGATGTATGCCGCGCGGTGGTTTCCGTTTCATGAATACGCCGCCGATCAGTCGACTTCCGACATTACGGTTACGATTCCGAAGGATTTTCAGCTTGTCGGTTTCAGCGACACGCCGGTTACGCAAACTGCCGGGAAATATAGATTTGTTCGAACTCAATCGAGCCTGGTCGGAAATTTTGCCTACGACCGCTACACGAACAGAAACTTGAGTCTCGGCGAATATCAGCTGCAGTTTTATACACGACCCGACCTAGATCCGAACGTCATCGCAGAATACGGCGAAACCGTCGGAAAGGCGCTTAATTATTATCAAAAACAATTCGGCTCGCCGGAAGGCGGCAAGCGTTTGATCATAGTTCAGATCGATGACGACAGTCTCGATTTTTACTCGACTCAGGGAATGATCTTTATGGCGAGCAACTTGTTCCGCCAGCCGCGCGACATTACCGAACAGCGTCTGCAGCGCGAAGCTGCTTATCAATGGTGGGGCTTGACGGTCGGGCTAAAGTCTTTTGACGATGCATGGCTGTCGCAGGGGCTTGCCGAATACAGCGCGTTTTCGCTGCGCGAAAGTCAGTTGACGGGGGCAAAGCTGGACCTTATCCGGCGCGAACTTCTTGAAAAATCGCTCACATTCGAACAAACCGCTTCGCTCGCGCGGACGCCGGCGAATCTTGACGATCAATCGACCGCGTATCAATACATAATGTTCGGAAAGGGCGCGATGGTTTTCAAACTTTTGCGCGACACGCTTGGCGAACCGAAATTTAATCAGCTGCTAAAAACGTTCATTCAGAAGTATCGCGGAAAAAACGCTTCGATCTACGATTTTGAAAAATTAACTTCCGAGATCGCGGGAAAAAATATGCGCTATTTCTTTGCGCGCTGGGTCGAAGGCACCGGCGTCCCCGAATTTTCAGCCGATTATCTGATCCTTCGAACGCGCGATGGTAAGTTCATTACGCGCGGAACCGTGAAGCAAAATTACGATAATTTACGGTTACCGCTCGAACTTATGCTCCGTGCCGAAGGCGAGGGCGAACTTCGAACGGTTCAGGTGCAGATCGACGAATCGAGCGCGGATTTCAATATAGAATCGAACGGTAAACCGCTCGATCTGATCATCGATCCGAATTATAAGATCTTACGAATTGACGACGATCTCCGTGTTTCCTCGATCGCCCGGCGCGGAATTGAACAATTCAAAGAAGGTAATTATGTCGAAGCGCAGCAGCAGTTTGAAGCCGCATTAAAGCTCGACCGGTCAAATTCGTGGATCTATTACCACCTCGGTCTTTTGTTCCTCGAACAGCGAAATTACGATCTCGCGATCGATAATTTCAAGGCAGTTCTCGGCGGAAATCTTCGTCCGCCGTGGCTTTCGGTTTGGGCGAATATCAAGATGGGAAATGCCTACGACGCAAAAGGCGACCGTACACGCGCTGTCGCGGCGTATGACCGCGCGGAAGGTCTGGGCGACGATTACGACAACGCGCAGGAAGCCGTGAAACGTTATAAAGCAAAAGCTTACGACCCGCGCGAATCTGAAGACAGCACGACGGCGGTTAAGTAAGTTAAGACCGGCTAATTGAATTTGAGTTTTTGAGGCGGATCAAAGCCTTTTTGATCCGCCGCTTTATTTGATCAAGCTCTCCGCGGCGGATTCACCGGTTTCGATGGCGCCTTCCATGAATCCCTGCCAGTCGGCAAGATGTTCGCCTGCGAAAAGCACTTTGCCGTGAGGTCTCTGCAGGATCGGGCGGATTCCGAACCATTGCCCGGGACGATATAGCGCGTATGCACCGTCGGTATATTTGTCCCGCTGCCATGCGTAAGACGCAATTCCTTTCGCAAGATTTGGCGCTTCTCTGTCAAAATCCACCAAATCGTTCGTAATTATCCGCATCCGCCGTTCGTCCGATTGCGAAGCAAGGACGTCGGCTTTTTCACCGATCGCGTAGCTCGTCAAAATCCCCTGACTTCCCGGCTGATTTTGCGTCGAATGAAAATAGTAATGCGACGTTACATCGGAAACCATCGAGAAATTTTCGTCCTTCCAAAATCTTTCGTCATAAAGAACGCTGTTTTTGCAGATTCGCGCGTAAATGAGTTTTTCAGCCGCTTCGCGCTGCGCGGTCGGCAGCGGCGGATTGAATTTTATTTTAAGAAGAGATTGGGTCGGCACCGTACAAATTACCGCATCGGCTTTCAACGTTTCATCGGCAGTTTTTACCGAAACTGTTCCCTTCCATTGAATTACTTCGCTTACAAGCGTTCCTGTCCGGATATTTTCCGCGCCGATGCGTGCGGCAAACTCCTGCGCGAGGCGCGAATTTCCTCCGGTCATCTTGTAATCCATCTCGTTCTTCGGACTCGATTCGGCATATTCCGCAAGTGCGCCGTAGGCGGAAACATGACGGATCGATTCGCCGAAATCCGTACTGTCCATCAGATCGCGAAGCCGGAGATCGTCTTCGGAAAATCCGATCTTTTCGAGATATGTCCACCAATCGAGATTATCAAGTTTTCTTTCCTGAACTGCCGAAAGCTTTTCATAGCCATCTTTGGCTTTGGCAAAAGCGGCTTCTGCATCTTTTGAAAACCCCCACGCGCCGGGACGCGAGACCTTACCATTTTGAAGCAGATAATCGTCAAACTGATGTTTCTGCAGCGGGATCTTAAAGTCCGCACATAACGCTTTGATCCTTTCGTGACTTTCGCCGACCCATTCGGCACCGAGCTCGCAGATCAGATCTTTGTTTTGCGGCAGCGAATAAGAAAAAACGCGCCCGCCGATGCGGTCTCGGGCTTCGAGAACGGTTACGTTCCAGCCCGCCATCTTCAATTTATATGCTGCCGCAAGACCGGAAAATCCCGCGCCGATAACGACGCAGGATTTTTTATTTTGACCGAAGACGGCGTGAGCCGAGAGTGCGATTCCAAGCGAACCGGCTCCAAGACTCTTTAAGAACTCGCGTCGGTTTGTCTTTTTTGGCATAGTTTCTTTTCAATTATCCCGCTGACCGGCGGTTATTTACCGAACAAAAGCACCCGGAACCGGTACATCGCTGGCAATTCCAAACTGCTGGATCTGGATTCCCGATGTCGATCGGTTAACATACCAGGTCGTGTTCGACGGACGGAAAACGGCAGAATCAAATTTTCCGTCGCCATCGTAATCGCCCGGAGCCGGAATATCGCTGCCGGTACCGAACTGGAACGAATAGAAACTCTGATCTTCGCTGCGAAGAATGAACCATTCGCCGTTTGCCGGTCGATAAAATGCGACATCATGCTTCCCATCGCCGGTGTAATCGCCGGGTACTAATTTATCCGTACTTGTCCCAAACGTGTAAACGATCAAACCCGCCGCGGTGCGCTGCAGCCACCATTGACCGACAGAAGGTCGATAGATCGCCAGATCGGTTCGTCCGTCGCCGTCATAGTCTGCCGGAACGGGAATGTCGCCCGTGGATCCGTAGTTTTGAATTGTCGTTCCGCCGCCGGAATTTGTAATAAACCACGTCGAGGTTGACGGTCTGTAAACTGCGGCGTCGGTTTTGCCGTCGCCGTCAAAGTCCGCCGGGACCGGAATATCGCTATTTGCACCGAATGGAAACGAGTAAAATGAAAAATCTTCGCTCCGAAGAACGTACCAGGTTCCGTTCGAAGGTCTCCAAACCGCAAAATCGGATTTACCGTCGCCTGTATAATCTCCGGGTGTTAATTGATCGCCGGAGGCGCCGAACTGCGCGGAGGCGTTCCCGCCGTTGCTGCTCTTCAAATACCACCATTCCGACGGTCCGGGTCGAAAGATGGAAAGATCCGTTTTGCGGTCGCCGTCAAAATCTGCCCAGACACTCTGCTGCACGGCGGTGCAGCCCGGAAACTTGAACGAAGCGACCCGGGTTTTATATCCCGTCGTCGAAGTCGTCGCGTAATATTGCTGCGTGTACCAGAATGTACAATCGTCGGTCGAATCCACATTAATTGAACTGTAATCTCCCCAGCGATTTCCGCTGCTCAACTGCGAACCTCCGCCGTTGATGATCGTACCTTCGCCCTGTGCCATTTGCCCGAGCGGATCGGTGACAAGACGTCCGGTAAAGCGGATGCCCGGGAATACGTCGGTCGCATTTGAAACACTGTAACCGAGCGCCATGTTTCCCTGTTTATCCATGGCGATGCTGCCCATCCAACGATGAATGCTGTCCGTCGCTCCGGGAGCATATGTTCCTTCCTGATGAACGACAGGTGTTGTGTTCGGACTTCTGACCTCCCACCAGCGCATTCCGGCAATACCCTCACTTCCTTCGACGGATTGACTGGTTACAAGCGATTCATGCGTTCCGAAATTTCGATAAGTTAAACGAAAAGTCGGTCGCCGCCGGTACGAAAGAATATCGATCTTCGTTGTCGTTTGCGGCTGCGGAATGCAGGCGCGCGATGTCGGCGTACACGGGAAAATACTGTCAAACGGGGCGATCGGCAAAACCGTCGGTCCGGTTAGGGTCGAATTGCCGACATTTGTCCAATCGACCTGATATTTATACAGCAGCAGCGCGTCCGAAGGCGCACCGAATCCGTCGTCGCGCGTTCCGATAAGATAATTAGGACTGCCCGGCGGAGGCATTACCGATCCGTCGATGTCTGCGTTCAGAAGACCGTTCGGACCGCCGCTTCCTGTTTCCGCAACCGTGAATCGCACTACACGGGCATTTGGATTTCCCACCAGCATTTCGACGCGTTCAAGCGCGTACATACCCAAAACGCCGCCGCCGCTCTCACGTGTGTTCAAATAATATCCATCGGACCAGACGGCGTATTTCGGATAATCGGGAAATGTCGGTGCTTCAAAAGCATAACGATAATAAGTTCCTGTCGGATCGCCGGTCGTTGAGAGCGCAACGCAATTAAAAAACGGTCCGGACGAATCGCTGAATTGGCTAAGCAGCCAGCGGTCGGCGAGTTGATCGTAAATGACGACCGGATCGCCGGCGTTTTCGGTCTGGCAAGGTCCGCCAAATCCGGCAAAAAGCGTATTGATGTTAGCCGGACCGAAGACGGAAACGCCGGACCGGTTAAATATCTGGAACCGGGCGTTTACCATTTGAACATAATGATTCGGTCCGATATCTCCGTTCGGATCGGGCGGGGTCGAACCAAGTCCGCCCATTCCGTCAAAACTTACGCCTAAGCCGGTAAAACTTGAAATCCCGCTGAAGATACCTTCTCCGGTGGAAGATTGAAGCGCACCATCCGGATCGTGCCGCGTATCGCCGACCGGACCCTGCTCTCCCTGATCGTCTTCAGCTTTCTTTGCCTTTGGACTAAGATTCGGCTTCAACGTTCTGAGCGGTGGTGAAATATCGAACTTCGCCGCCTTTGTGATCTCGGGATCTCTACGCGTCAGCGATTGCGCCGACAAGGTTTGTACAAATAAAAACGCAACCGCAAAAACTGCGATCAGTTTAAGCGAAGGAATGGCAATTCGTTCCGGAACAAAACGGTATTTCATCTTACCCCCAAAAAAAGTTTGTTAAGTTAAATTGGCTGTGCTGTCGAAAGCTGTAGAAAGAAGATAGTATTTTATGCAAGACCTTGTAAAGTTTTTCAGGTACGAAATTGACTTAACCGGTCGCGCGAACCTAAATAAAATTAGTGCGATTTCGCAAATCATGCTTGATCCCGATTTAAGAACTACAAAAACCGAAGATCGACATTCATCCTGAAAATGTCAGTTTAAATGACTTACGAATTTCGCCGGTCAGCTTTTCCGGATGCGAATACGTTTACCTACCGCGTTTAAGTTCTATTTCAGTTTAGATTAGTGAAATACGGGGAAATGATCTCGATCGAAGATGACGGCGCAGTTTCCTGAACGCGCCGTTAACTTATTAAAACGAATATCCGAAAATAAATTCGCCGCGAAAAGGTTTAAAACTCACGATAGCGGTCAAACTGTTTCGCCGTGCCTGATCTTCTCAATACGGTTCATTTTTTCGACAAACTTATGGGCAGCCTCGGACTGGAAAAGCTCGCGTGTTTCGGTCTCGTTTTCCAGCACCGGTTCGAGCGCAAGATCCATATATTCAAGCTTTTTCGGATCGTTTCTAACGGTTCGGTAGATCAAACGAAGCCGCAAGTAAAGTGAGATCCAGCGGACCTGTTTCCAAAGAGTTTCAGCGAAAGTTTTAGGATAAAAGACCAAGGGATTTTCAAGCGGCATTCCCGAACGGCGCGTTTTGCGATGTTTCCTCCGCAAAAATCCGCCTTCGAGCGGATGAATTCCCTCAATATCAATGCATCCGTTAAACCACGTGATAAAGAACATCGTTTTCCCCGGCGAAGTTCCCGTGGCGATCGCGCGTTTTAGGATGGTTTCTATATGTTCGTCGGTGTAATACGTTTTCCACGCCTTTCGGTACGTTTCTTCCCATTCCGCTTGCGACATTTTCGGATGCGCGGTGACGGCGTGGTTCAGATCGTACTTGTTCAGATCCGGATCCATTGGAATTCCGGCGGTGTGCAGTTTTTTATGATCTTCCGAACCCGGAAGCGGCGTTAGATAAAAGAATTCTAAAAGATCGACCGGCAGTTCTTTTTTGATTATCTCAATGTCGCGCAAGATACTCTCCTGCGTATCGCCGGGAAATCCCAAAATATAACCGCAATAGGTAACGATCCCGACCTTTTTCCAGGCAAGCAGCATCGCGCGGTAATCTGTGATCTTGTTCTGACGCTTGCTTGCGCCGAGCAGTGAATCGGGATTTATGTTCTCGAGTCCTATGAAAACTCTTTTTACACCGGCGCGTTTACATTTTTCGATAAAATTCGGGAGTTTATGACAGAGTGTATCAACTTGAATGATAAAGCTGATCTTGAGTTTTTCGACCTCGCGAAGTTCGATCAGTTTGTCCAGGATGATCTCCCAATCCTTGTTCCGGGCAAAATTATCGTCCGTTATAAAAAACGAATGAAGACCCTGCGCTACGTTTGCGCGAACGATCCTTTCAATGTCTTCGGGCGAACGACGGCGCGATTTACGTCCTTGAACATTGATTATCGTGCAAAATGAACAGGTAAACGGGCAGCCGCGCCCGGCATCAAAACTCGTCGTCGCTCCGGCAGTTAAATGAACTATTTCCGCCGGAAGCAGCGGCGTTGCGACGTTTTCGATGTTCGGCAGATCGTCCATAAAATTATAGACCGGCTGCAGATCGTCATAAAAAGCGTCTTTTAGAACCTGCCCGAGCCGACCTTCGGCTTCGCCGGCAAAAATCGTAACGCCCATGTCCAACGCTTTCTGAACAAATGGATCGCGTTCTTCGAGCATCGCCATCGTTCCCGAAACATGAAAACCGCCGATCGCGATCTTAATTCCCTTTTCGCGCAGCGGTCTTGCAATATCGAGAGCTCGCGGAAACTGATTTGATTGAACGCCGACAAGCATTACGACGCCGTTGTCCGCCGCGTTGACCAATTTCGCGATCTTTTCCGTATCGATGTGAGTATTGGTTTCGTCAAACGCGTGAATTTCAAACTCGACCTCATCGCCAAATATTTTGTCTTCTCGCGCTTCAAGCGCCAATCCGTAAAGACACGCCAGCGAATTTGCCGGAATCGCCGACCGAAACCATTGGATAACATAACCGTCGTCATCGTAATGCGACGGTTTGATCAAAACCAAAGAGAACCGTTTCTTTTGAACGTCCATAATGCGTAGTGGGAATTCTATAGAAATTAACAGATTGAAACAAGGAGTTGCGCTCTCGGACTCCTCAAACTTGCCGACAAACTAACCCGTAAATTTTGCCGGTTAACGAAAGGCAAAATTTGTTTAGGTGCGAATTAATGCGCAGTTAGCGTGGACTTTTCTCCGTTGACGCCCTAGATAATCAACGAATAATGCGTTTAATTCAATTAAAACAAGCTTTTCGGTACTCTTTCTGTGGAATGGGTCTTGCCCTTACTAATAGCATTAGGCAAAAACTAACGATCTGCGCCCGGGAAAAAACGGGGCGGTCAGCGGACGCGTGAATATAGTATTAAACGATCGCAATTGACGGAGAAATTTAGATGGAAAATCAAGCAGTAAAAGAAATTAAATCGGACGACAGGAGTTTTCTAATGGAAGCCGCCGACACCGCGGGGAAAGTTGTAAAAGCAAAATTGGACGTCGACCGTATAAAAGAAAAAGCGGGACACGTCATTGAAGACAGCGTTATCGAAGCAAAGCGGATGATCAAGAAAGGACGTTACGCCGCGGAAGATCTGGTAGAAGACACGGCGCACCGCATAAAAAAGGATCCGTTGCGTTCGGTCGGAGTTACATTCGGCGTCGGATTGGGATTGGGAGTATTTATTGGAATGCTCTTGAAGCGAAAAATTAACAAAAATCTAAAGGAACAAAAATGAAAGGATTTCACAGCAATATCGAAACTGACACAATAGAAAACAACAATTTCCGAAAGGTTTTGTATTCGGCGAAACATCTTCAGCTCGTTTTGATGAGCCTGAAAGTCGGCGAGGAGATCGGGGAAGAAGTTCATTACGACAATGACCAATTTTTCCGTTTTGAGAGCGGCTTCGGCAAATGTATTGTCGAAGGCAATGAATACAGCGTAAAGGACGGAGACGTGTTAATTGTGCCTGCGGGAGCAAATCACAACGTTATCAATACAGATGGTGAGCAGGAATTGAAATTGTACACGATATACGCTCCTTCACATCACAAAGACGGAATTGTCCGGGCGACAAAAGAAGAAGCCGAACAAAACGACGAGGACTTTGACGGCGTAACGACCGAGAAGTCAATTGATAAACCAAATGTTATCGATGAAACCGGCAACGACGCTGCCGACTCGAGTTCCGAAAATGGCGATTCACGCAAAGCGGAGAAGATCAACAAGAAGATCGACAAATACCAACAGAAAATGGCGAAATTAAAAAGAAAACTTGAAAAATTAACCGGCTCGACGGCGTAGGCGATCCAAACAGCTCGATTGAAAAAGGGAGCAGAAATGTTCCCTTTTTTAGCATTTTTTCCGCGCGCAAGTTTGCTGGATCAAATTGCGCAGCAGACGCGTTATCTGTTTA
The DNA here is from genome assembly GCA_026129865.1 of Pyrinomonadaceae bacterium. GTDB lineage: Bacteria > Acidobacteriota > Blastocatellia > Pyrinomonadales > Pyrinomonadaceae > JAHCHG01. The sequence continues at coordinate 34,919 of JAHCHG010000013.1, read as the reverse complement.
CTCGTGTTCCGCGTATTTTAGAAACCGATGCCGTTTTGCGCAAACTGTCTTCAGACGTGCGCCGCGCCTGGTTGAGATATTTTGCAAGAAATGCGTCGCGGAAGATTATGATCAGACCGGTTTGCTTTCGGACTCCGCGCTTATCAGCCGAACAGTATCGCGGGCGATGAGCAATTCTTCGTCGGTCGGAATCACGTAAATATCGGGGCGGGAATTTTCTGTGCTGATGACGCCTTCTTTTCCATTGATCGTTCGTTCATTGATTTCTGCGCTTATTTCGACACCAAACCAACGCAGGTTTTCGCAAATGAGTTCGCGAATATAGGGCGAATGTTCGCCGATCCCACCGGCGAAAATTATCGCGTCGGCGCCGTTCATCGCGGCGAGATACGAGCCGATATATTTCGCCGTTCGGTAGCAAAAGATCTCGATTGCGAGCTTTGCGCGTCGATCGTTATTTTCTTTCGCTTCACTGATCAGCTCGCGCATGTCGTTGGTCAAGCCGGAGATGCCGAGCAGACCGGACTGTGAATTTAAGATCGTTTCCGCTTCCTGAACCGTCGCGCCTTCTTTTGAGCAGATATATTCGATTATCGCGGGGTCGATATCGCCCGAGCGCGTTCCCATCACGAGCCCTTCAAGCGGCGTCAAACCCATCGACGTGTCAAAAGAATTGCCGTTTTTGATCGCCGTGATCGAACAGCCGTTCCCGAGATGAAGCGTGATCACATTTACATTTTCACGTTCGATCTTTTTGATATTGCGGTAACGATAAGCGACGTATCGATGCGAAGTTCCGTGAAAACCGTAGCGGCGGATCTTGTGTCGCCGATAAAATTGATAAGGAATCGCGTAAAGAAAAGCATGTTCGGGAAGCGTCTGATGAAACGCGGTATCAAAAACCGCCGCTTGCGGAACTCCTGCTCCTAAAATTTCACGTGCCGCAACTATTCCCTTGATGTTTGCAGGATTATGCAGCGGCGCAAGCTCGATGCAGTCTTCAATCTCCCGCAAAACCTCATTGGTTATTAACACCGATTCCTTAAACTTTTCGCCTCCGTGAACAACTCGATGCCCGACCGCCTGAATGTCGCCGAGGGTTTGGATCTCATCGATCTGTGAAGCTTCCGACAATATCCAACGCAGCACGAGGTCGACCGCCGTTCGCACGTCTTTGATCGGTTTCGCCGAACGATACGTCGTTTTGCCGTCTGCAACAAACGTCACGATCGCCGCTCCGCCGATACGTTCGATCTGCCCATGTGCAAGCCGTTTGTCTTTGTTGAGTTTGATAAGCTCCAAATCGGTGGCGATCAACTGAAATTTCAAGGAAGAGCTTCCGCAATTTAAGACTAAAATATTCATTATCAATGAATGTGCAGCAAATTTTTTGGGAAGTCTATTCCCGAGATATTAAACCGAAACACTAAATAGAACCCGAAAAAACCCGTTTGCAGATTAGCATTACTTTGCCAAAACATCTGCCAGATCCATCAATTTCAAATCCGGTGCTTTTTGATTGGCGGCGACTTCCGAAAGCGGCGTAGCGGCAATTTCACCTTTAATCCAACCCAATAATAATCCGTAATTTTCCCGTGCAAAATAATCGGTCGCGGCAGCACCCAGACGCGTTGCCAACAAGCGGTCGAAAACACTTGGTGTGCCGCCGCGTTGAACGTGTCCGAGTTTTGTCGTCCCCAAACGAAAACCTGTTCGCTCCTGATTTGCTTTAAAATAATCAGCCAGCTTTTCAGCGTTATATTCCGCTCCTTCGGCAACAACGACGATCGCATGCGATTTGCCGCGTTTGTAGCCCGCCAAAAGTTCGGCGGCGACTTCATCGGGCGGAGAATTTATTTCGGGGATAACAATCGCTTCAGCACCGCCCGCAATTCCTGCCATTAACGCCAGATAGCCACAATTTCGTCCCATTACTTCAACCAAAAATGCCCGTTTATGCGAAGAAGCCGTAACTTTTAATCTGTCAATTGATTCGAGAGCGATATTGAGTGCGGTATCAACACCGATAGTTATTTCCGCTCCGAAAAGATCGTTATCAATTGTTGAACCGATGCCGATCACCGGAAAACCTAGTTCGGACAAAACATTTGAACCGGTCTGCGAACCGTTTCCGCCGATAACAACCAATCCGTTTATTCCCTTTTTTTGCAGTTGTTCGAGAGCTTTTTGTTGTCCTTCAGAGGACATAAACTCAGCACATCTCGCGCTCCCAAGCATCGTGCCGCCTTTTTCAATAATACCGCCGACATCTCTCGCACCGAGCGGGATAAAATTTCCTTCGATCAATCCAGAAAAACCATCCCGAACTCCGAACATCTCCCAGCCTTTGTCCAAACCGGTTCTTGTTATGGCACGAATTGCCGCATTCATTCCCGCGGCATCACCTCCGCTTGTTAAAATCGCAATTTTCTTCATTGTTTCCATAAACCTTTTTAACGTGAGTTCGTGATAAGCCGTTGAAAACGGCAACATATTTGTAGCCCATAACGCAAGTTATGGGAATAGTTAACAAGAGAATTTCAAGCGGTTGAATAACCGCGGCATACAATTTATGTCGCCATTTTCAATGGCTTTGTCCAAACTCTAACACCATTCCCACGGTTTGCACCGTGGGCTACAGATATAACGTCGGTTTCACCGATTAAGTCCGAATCTGTTATCTCAAACTCAGGCTATTCCCGCAATCACCAGCTTTATACAGCCATTTTAAGTGACCACTGAAATTTAAGTCTTGAGCCTAGTATCAGCTATTTTGCCACACGCTCACGATGTGCTTCTTTGCTGATCTCAAAAATATTTCCATCTTCGATCAACAAAATTCTATCAGCCGCCTGCGCCAAACGGTCATCGTGCGTGATCATCACAAATGCCACGCCGCTTTCGCGGTTCATCTCGCGCATCATCGAGAAAACTTCTTCGCCGGAGCGGCTGTCGAGATTTCCCGTCGGTTCATCCGCCAAAATAATTTTGGGCGAATTTGCCAGCGAACGGACGATAGCGCATCTCTGGTTTTGTCCGCCGCTCATCTCATCCGGATGTTTGTTGATCTGGTCGCTTAAACCGACTCTTTCAAGCAGACGCAAAACGCGATCGGTTTGCTCTTCGTCAGCTTCGCCGTGGCGTATGGTTACGGGCATTAAAGCATTTTCTAAACAGGTAAATTCATTGAGCAGATAATGTGACTGAAAAATAAAACCGACATCATCGCTTCTGAGCGTCGCTAATTCATCCTCATCAAGCGTCGAAATATCGGTTCCATTGATCAAAACCGTGCCGCCCGTCGGAACATCTAACGCACCGAGAATGTTCAATAAAGTTGATTTTCCGCTTCCTGATTGACCGATAATGGCGACAAATTCGTGTGCGTAGATTTTGATATCAAGACCGTGCAGAACGGGAACATCGATCTTGCCAAAGTATGTCTTTTTCAAACCGCGAGTTTCAACAACGAGAGGCGACCCGCCGTTTGAATTTTGTTCAACAGCAAGTTCATCTACTGTAATTGTTTCGCTGTTTTTCATTTCTTATCGCATCACATCCACGGGGTTGAGTTTTGCGGCTTGTCTTGCCGGAAGAACGGCGGCGATCACGGTTGTGATAATCGCCGCGAGGATTGCCAAACCGATATACAAAGGCAAAATTCTCACCGGAAACATCGCGTTAGAAGCACCCGTACCGGTAGAATCGGGTCGCTCCAGTAATCCGATAAAATGAACGATCATCATCCCGATTACCGCTCCGAGCGAACTTCCCATAATTGCCACACCTAAACCTTCAAAAATAAAAACCGTCAAAATCTGTCGCTGTCTTGCTCCCATACTTTTTAAGATCCCGATCTGCGAAGACTTTTGAAGCACTGAAACGACCAGCACCGAAGCGATCGCGAACGCGGAAGCGATCAAACTGAAAATCGAAATTAGATACGCCGACGCACCCATCATCTGCATATTTACAAGGAAACGCGAAAAATCTATTGTCCATGGTTTTGCCTCGTATGGCGTCAAAGCCATGATCGTATTGGACAAATTCTCGACATCGTAAATGTTATAAACTTTGACGTAAATAACGTTGACCGATGTTCCAAATCCAAAAAGACTTTGCCCGTTGCGCAAGGTAACATACGCACTTCCGCGACCTTGACCGCGGCTGTAAATTCCCGCAATCGTAAAAGAATCCGATTGCCCCGAACTCGATGTCAGACGGATGCGTTCACCGACTTGTGTGTTCAGATCTTTAGCAAGTTCGGCATCAATAACGATCTCATCGCTGCCTAATCCTCTATATTTTCCGCTCGTTAGATCTTTCGTGATCGGCGTAATGACATCGAGCAGTTCAGGTTCCGCTCCGACGACCGAAACGCCGACCGGATTTGCTCCCTTTGAAGCAAAACCCTGCCCGCTGACAACCGGAGACACGCCGCGAACATTTGGCAAACCGCGAATTGTCCTGACCACCTGCTCCCAATTATCTATGAATTTTAGTTGCGATGCCTGCTCTTCGATTCGGCTTGATGTCGGATTTTCGGTATTTGTAAGCGTTTTCGGCTTCGGGTCTTCAACCTGCACAACAACGTGCGGAATAGATTCCGTCAACAGATCGGACATCATTTCCTGCAAACCGAAAATCAAGGATGTAATAAAAATTACGATGATCACGCCCGCCGCAACCGCACTGATCGTCAAAATCGTCTGCCAGCCGCCCGAAAGCAGATGCCGTAAGGCGAGTTGAAACTCAAACCGCAGTTTTTTCGGAACAAGGGCGGAAATAAATATGTTGAAAAATGATTTCATGATTTTGTATGAATCACGGTTAAAACCTATGAAACATCAAACTTTTGGCTAAACCGTGGATATGAATTCGCAAGGAATCTCGAGTGGTTGAAAACCGCGGCATACAAACTATCTCGCCATTTTCACTGGCTTCAAATCCTTCTTCCGGCATTCCCACGGTTCGCACCGTGGGCTAAAAACATGGTGTCGGCTTCACCGACTCAAAGAACCGCGAATTCGTAAACACTATCGAAATTCTAGTTGCAGATCTATCAAATTCAATGTGCTCTAACTCGCCTCGACCCTGTCGCCCACTTTCACGTTTGCAGCATCGGCAATAATCAGATCTTCAACCGCAAGTCCTGAAATTACGGGAACGCCTTCTTTTGTCGGAGGTCTCGTTACGACCGCTCTTTGAGCGACCTTTCCGTCTTCAATAACAAAAACAACCGTTTCATCTCCGGCGCGGGTCAGCGCGTTTTCGGGAACCAACAAACGGCTGACGTCCTTGCCGGTGATAATATTTACGTTAACCGTTTGCCCCGGACGCAGCCATTCAGGAGTGTTGTTCGGAATAACCTTTATTACGATCGTCCCGCGCGCCTGATCGACCGCCGCACCGAGCTCGGAAACCGTGCCTTGAAAACTGCTTTCGGCAAATGCCCCCGAAGAGATCACCGCTTCTTGCCCAATTTTTAGGGATGAAATATTGCTTTCATCAACATCGAGACGAATTTCCGGCTCGACGCTGACCAATGTCAGAACGCCTTGTGAACCGACCGTTTGACCGGTTTCGGAGTTGATTTTTGTAACTTTTCCGGGAAACGGCGCAAAGACAGATGCATTGCCGGCTTGCTGCTGCGCGACCCTCAACGCGTGTTCTGTTTCCGCGACACGTTGCCGCGCAACGGTTACGTCTTCATGTCTTGCGCCGGTTTGAATCGTTCTAAGACGTGCATTTTGCGTCCCGACATTTGCTTGCGCCGATTTCAGACTCGCCTGTGCGGAGCGAACTCCTGCTTGAGCCAATTCGATTGCCCGGCTTTGAGATTCGACGCGCTTATCCGCGACACGAAAATTCGTCAAAGCCTGATCGTATTCGACCTGGGCAACAATTCCGTCCTTGACCAAACTCGCGCTTCGTTCCAGATTCTTTTTCGCCAGATCGCGTTCGGCTTCAAATTGAGACAGTTGCGAGCGCGCTTGTGCGACATTTTGTTCGGCTTGATTGATCGCGGCGCGCTGCTGTTCAACCTGTGCGTTTGCCTGCCGGACCTGCTCGTAAACAGCGTCAATATCCGAAGCCAATGCCCCGCGTGAAACCTGTGCAAGCTGCGAACGTGCCGTGTTTACCGACGCCTGCGCCTGCAAGATCTGCGCTTCGGCGACATCATTTTTTATCAATGCCAGCGGTTGACCCCCGACAACGTCATCGCCTTCTTTTACAAAAAGTTTCTGAACGATTCCTTGCGATTGTGATCCAACATTCGTTTCGGTCGTCCCGCCAACCCTTCCGCTGCTGGTAATCGTTTCCGTAATCGTCGCCTGTTTCGGCTGAATCAGATCAACTCTCGCCGGACGATTGATCAGCCAAATCGCTGTTATGGCGATAAAACCGATAAAAAGTAAAACGCCGATCCTGACAAGCCATTTTTGCAAATTCTTTGAAGCAGGTGACCGACTTTTAATTCTTGATTCTTTGTTATTTCCTCCCGGTTCTTTCGTTTCAAGATCAGTTTCAGACGACTCTAATGTTTTGACCTTTTCGTAGGTTTTGGTCGTTGCCTCGGTTACATTTTCCACTTTTACACCTTGTTTTCGCGCCCCATTTGAATCGCCTGCCGATATTCTTACGTATTCAATCGACTAATTCAGAATTAATGATCATCATCATCGTCAGTTTTCTTTTTCGTTTCTGTTTGTTTTTCAGGATTTACCGTTTGCGTGGAGTCGTTCCCAATTTCAGTATGCCGAATCTTACCGCCTAAATTTGCCGTCCAAAGAATCGAACCGACGGCGATGAGCGAGCTAAGCGTTGTCACCGCAAGAAATTTTTTGGCAAATGAATGTCGAAAGAAGATCAAATTAACAAGTGCCAAAACTCCGGTAATTTCCATCAAGACCAATGCATAAAACGCCCAGTCTTCGTGCGGGTCGATCATCGCATCTGAAACGCCGGCGAGATGTTCGACGATCTCCTCCGCAGGCTCGCCAGTCAGATAAACGGGAATGGTCAATAATGCCGCAACAACAAATAGACCAAGCGCGGTTTGTTTTACCTCATCGCTTTTCCTGATAAAACCGTACGCCATAACAAGTAAACCGAAAATTATTCCGAGAACCGGAATATGGTTCAAAACTAAATGTATATGTGCAGAATTCATTTCATTTATCTCCTTAAACTTCAAAGGCTTTCTATTGCCGAACGCAGTTTTTCATTTACAGTTTCGGCGGTGTTTTCGAGGTTTGGATTCTCGGCGACCGAAAGCATTTTCTTTGCATCAATCGCCGCCACTACCGAACCTTTTTCCGTTTCATAGACGATGACATTGCATGGCAAGAGCAAACCGATGTCCAAATCTTCCTGCAAAGCCAAATGTGCAAGCGGCGGATTGCACGCTCCTAAGATCACGTAATTGCGAAAATCAACATCAAGCTTTTCTTTCAATTTTTCCTTCATATCGATTTCGGTCAAAACACCAAAACCCTCTTTTTGCAGAGCTTCGCGTGTTTGTCTTACCGTTTCATCGAATGAAGATTCAATCTCGCGTCTATAGCCGTAAGCATTTTTTTCAATTTGCGTTTTCATTTTTTTATCTCCCAATTTAAATCGCTATGTTATGCGTCTTTATTTTCAATAATCTGCCCGGGACGTTTTCTCATCAAAATAACCGACACTCCCAAAGTGATAGTTGCCAAAACCATGCACGCCGCACCGATCAAAACCAGGATCGGCGGCAGCCCAAAATATATTTCCGAGAGAATTCCGATCGGCATCAGCAAACCTGCCAACGCCAAACCCGAAACCCATTTTGCCGAATTCTTTCCGATCGAAAGATTCATTACTAGATAACCGAAAACGATGTTTAGAAATGCAAAGAGATTTCCGTGGACATGCGCCAGACGAGCTTCAAAATGTGGATGAACCGCATAGTCCGCGATCCACGCTTCTTTGCCCGGCGCAAAATCACGTGCGTAGATAAGATAGAAGCCGTAGATCATAAAGCCAGCCATCACGATCAACCCGACACCGATGTTTATCTTGCCCGGAGGACGTTTTTGCATATCTCAAACTCCTTCGCTCTTGCTCTATTTCTCCTGCGTCAACGTAAAAATACTCTGCTCAATGCCGCGAATTTCGTGCTCGACATTGACCGGAATTTCGTATGTATCAAGCGGATCGAGTTCAAACTTTTCATCATTTATCATGAATTCGATCTTTCCTTCCAGAACAATAAGCAGAGACTTCAAACCCGATTTATGCTTCGGCATGATCTGCCCCTTTCTTAGCCCGACGGCTTTGTAGCTTAGTTTGTCTGTGTTGATGATGGACAATATTGCGGGCTTTTCATCACTAAACTCAAGGCTCGCTTTTATGTTCGTTATTTTTTCGGGTCTTTGAGTCGTTTCGTCCGCATCGGTCAACTTATTGTCATTTTTCGTTTGAACCGATTTAACATTATTTGAGTCGTTTTGAACCTTTGTTTCAGCTTCAGAGCGACAAGACAAGGTAACCGGAACTATCGCGGCTAACGCGATCAATAGAAACTTTTTCATCCATTTTCTCCTTCGAATATTTTACGTTATATAACTATATAACCATCCATTTATACTAAAATATGATTTCAATCATATTTCCGGCTAGTAATCTTGCCGCTTCGCAATTAACCGGCAATTTCTCGGCTTGCCAAAAAACCCTTTTTTCTTACCTACACTTGGGTGCTGTTCTTATATCGCATCCCGAAATGTTCAAAGCCGCTCTGGGTTTTTAACAATGAAAAAGAAAAAAGTTTGAACATTGCGGCAATATTCGCGCAACAAGTCGCGCTTTTGCGCAAAATGTGTCAGTACGGATTACAATAGAAATTAAGAAAAACAGCTTGTCGAAGTTTCGGGATCGACAGTGACTCTTCGGACATTTGAAAAATTTTTTATACGGCGGTTTTTCCAGCAAATTTTGAACAAGTACGCATTATGAAGAGCAGTATCGATAACTGGTTTGGGATGGTTCAGCGGTTGCGGAATTCCGCAACATTATGGAAAAAAGATGAACTGCCGATTGAAGTTATACAAACTCACATTTCGGTTATTTTGCTCGGAAAATATAGTGTTTTGAAGTTGAAGAAACCCGTAGATTTCGGCTTTCTTGATTACACAACACTTGAAAAACGCCGGCTTGCTTGCGAAAGCGAAATCGAGTTAAATCGCCGCCTTTGCCCTGATATTTATCTCGGAACGCAACCGATTATTGAGGATAACTTGGGTTTTCACTTTTCTGACGAAGGAAAAATTATTGAATACGGCGTTTTGATGAAGCGTCTGCCCGAAGAATTTATGCTTGATCGGATGGTCACAGATAACACCATCACCGAAGCGATGATCGTTCGGATCGCTGACAAACTCAACACATTTCATCGGACGGCACGGCGCGGTGCGGATGTTGACGCATACGGTGGTTTGGAAACCATTCGTCATAACTGGGAAGAGAATTTTGAGCAAACAAAACCTTACATTGACCGGACTATCTCAAAAGCGGATTTCGAACAAATTCAGACGTGGGTTGGGCGTTGGCTAAACGAGAATAAAAATTTGCTGAAAATGCGCGTCGAACACGGACATATTTGCGATGGGCACGGCGATCTGCGATGCGAAAGCGTCTGCGTTACAAACGGCATCTGCATTTTCGACTGCATAGAATTCAACGACCGCTTTCGCTGCGCAGATGTGGCGAATGAAGCTGCGTTTTTGGCAATGGATCTGGCGGCTTACGGCAGACCCGATCTCGGTTATTTCTTTTACGAGCGCTATAGCGAACTTGCGGCGGACGAACAGATCTTTAAGCTGTTTCCATTCAATCGTTGTTACCGGGCGTTTGTCCGCGGAAAAGTTTTGAGTTTTCAACTCGATGAACCGGAAGTGAGCGACGGACAGCATGAGTCCGCCAGGAAAAGAGCCGAAAATTATTTCAAGATCGCGGTAAATTCTGCAAAACAACTGCAAAACCCGACTATTATTATGATTGCCGGACTTTCGGGAACCGGGAAGACCTCGGTCGCACGGGCGATCGCCGGAGAATTAGGACTTCGCGTTGTCTCAAGCGATGCGGTTCGCAAATCAATTTTTCCCGAAGACAACGAATCAAAAGGTTACGGAAAAGGAATTTACAGCGAAGAATCCCGCCGACTTACTTATCAAAAAATGGTTGAAAAAGGGGTTGAGATTTTGCAAAAAGACGGAAGCGTAATTCTTGATGCGACTTTCCAAAACGCCGTTGATCGCGAATTGGTTAAACAAACCGCCGAATCATTTGGCGTGCAAACCCGCGTGATCGAATGCCGGCTCGACCCTGAATTGGTTCGCCGGCGCCTGACACTGCGGGCGGAAAAAAAAGACGGGCTTTCGGACGCAACCTGGGAAACTTACAAAAAACAGATATCTGAATATCAGAGTTTTGGAAATGTCAGCGACGCGCATTTGGTTTTGGACACTGCAAATAATTTGTCGGAAAATTCCCGCAAAGCGAGCGAATGGCTGACAGCAAAAGTCGATAAGCTTTCTAAATCGAACATGACTTAATTCCTTTAAAAAACTCACAGTTCTTGTCTGATCACAGTTTCAATTCCTGCTTTGTCAATAAATAATTTAGGATCCGGTCGCGCGAAATAATTCCTTTGAGCTGCCCGTTTGATACCACCGGAAGCTGATTCACATCTTCGCGTCCGATTATTTCCAGAGCCTCAATGACGGGCGTTTCGGGACTGACGACCTGGATGCTTTCAAGCGGCTTCATCGCATCCGTGACCATCTTAAAGCCCCATAGTTTTCGTTCAATATTCTTAACTTCATGCGAAGTTAACAGACCGACCGGCTGTTCGTTTTCAACAACGACAAAACATCTCTGCCCGGTTCGGAGTAAGTTGTCTTCGACAAAGGTCTCCAGGTTGATGCGGCTGTCGACGACCGGGCAATCCTGATTCATCACATCGCTGACCTGCAAACCGGCGAGCTGCTGCGCTAAAGCTTCCTGCGCATATGTCGCTTTCGCCGCATTCAGCAGAAACCAACCGATAAAAGCGATCCATAATCCGCTAAATCCTGACCTGCTGAAAAACATGATAAGTCCAAGTATAATAAAACTTAACGCCAGAAACTGACCGGTCAGTGAAGCGATTATGGTCGCTTTGGTTCTATTTCCGGTTATCGCCCAAACGATGCCGCGAAAAACTCTGCCGCCATCCATCGGAAAACCCGGAAGCATATTGAAGATCGCAAGTCCAAAGTTGATATAGCCGAGCCAGACAAGCATCGCCATCAGCGGCGTATTCGGTTCGCTCATCGGAATCCAACCCAGTAAATACGAAATTCCGAGACAAAGAAATCCGATCGCCGCGCTTGTTATCGGTCCGATAATTCCCATCCAAAATTCGGTTTTCGCATTTTCAGCTTCCTTTTCGATCAATGCAACGCCGCCGAGCGCAAAAAGCGTGATCGATTTAACCGGTAAATTATTGCGCCGCGCAATTGCAGCATGCGATAGTTCATGGATCACAATTGAAAGAAAGAAGAGCAGAGCCGTGACGATCGCCATTGTCCAGATCACCGAACCGGTCCAGTCCGGATGCGATTCGGCGAAATACTGCGACAGCGAAAGTGCGATCAGAACGGCAATGATCAGCCAGCTGTAGTGCAAACCGATCTCGATACCAAAGATACGACCGAGCTTTATTTGAGCCTTCATTATTTTTCCTTTTTTGGGGTTTGATAATTTTACGGTTTCAACTATTAAGCATGGTAAAATTACTGAAATTTCTTTCGCAAGGTTAGTCTATTTCATTTTGTCCAAAAATGTCTTGAATTTGCTCAGGCGGCAGAGACTAAAAAATTCTTCGTAGGCTTTTACGGTGTTCAAAGGAAAATCAGAATGTATTTTTCCCAGATCTTTTGACAGTCTTTTCACCAATCGACGAATTTCCTTCACATCGGATGTTCATCGCAACAGCCTCGGCGGCTTTGATGCCGTCAATTCCGGCAGAAAGAATTCCGCCCGCGTAGCCTGCGCCTTCGCCTGCGGGATAAAGTCCTTCGGTGTTTATGCTTTGTCCGTCTTTTCCGCGTTTGATGCGGATCGGCGACGACGTGCGCGTTTCAACTCCGGTTAAAAGCGCGTCATTCATTGCAAAACCTTTGATCTGTTTGTCGAAGGCGGGAATTGCTTCGTGGATCGCGTCAATCGCAAACTTCGGCAAGGCTTCGTTTAGATCGGTTAAGTGAATTCCGGGCGTGTATGAAGGCAGAACTTTACCTAAGTTTTTTGACGGGCGACCTTTGAGAAAATCGCCGACAAGTTGACCGGGAGCGTTGTAATTTTCACCGCCCAATTTAAATGCTTTTTCTTCCAGACGACGTTGGAATTCGATTCCGGCGAGTGCGCCGTCGGGATAATCTTGTTCGGGCGTGATGCCGACGACGATCGCGCTGTTGGCGTTTTTTTCACTGCGCGAATATTGCGACATTCCGTTGGTGACGAGCCTTCCGGCTTCGGACGCGGCGGCGACGACCATGCCGCCCGGACACATACAAAAACTGTAAACCGAACGCCCGTTCGTGCAGTGATGGACGAGTTTGTAATCCGCCGCGCCGAGCAGTTTATTGCCCGCAAAATCACCGAAACGACATTCGTCAATCAAACCTTGCGGATGCTCGATGCGAAAACCGATCGAAAAAGGCTTCGGTTCGATATAAACGCCGCGCTTCGCAAGCATTTCAAACGTATCGCGTGCGCTGTGTCCGACTGCCAAGACGACGTGCGAACTTTCGATAAATTCGCCGCAGGCGAGCGTTACTCCGCGAACTTTTCCGTTTTCGATTTCAATATCTTCGACGCGGCTTTGAAAACGAATTTCGCCGCCCAAACTCTCGATCGTCGCTCGCATTTTTTCGACGATCATCACGAGCTTAAAGGTGCCGATATGCGGTTTGTTGATGTATAAAATCTCAGGATTCGCGCCCGCTTCGACAAATTCGTCCAGAACCTTGCGACCGAGATTTTTTGAATCTTTGACCTGCGAATAAAGTTTCCCGTCCGAAAAAGTTCCCGCGCCGCCTTCGCCGAATTGCGCGTTCGATTCGGGATTGAGTCCGCCCTCGCGCCAAAAACCGAACGTATCTTTGCTCCTCTCGCGCACGGATTTTCCGCGCTCCAAAATAACGGGGCGAAAACCCATCCGCGCCAGCATCAATCCCGCAAACAAACCGCACGGTCCCGTGCCGATAACAACGGGGCGAACTTTCAAATCTTTCGGCGCCGTTGCAACCAATTTATAAGTCGTATCGGGAGTTTCAGAAACGTGCGGATCGCTTTTGAATTTTTCGAGCAGTTCCGCGTCATTCACCGTTTCGACATCAACGATATAGACAAAAACTATCGCGCTCTTTTTCCGTGCATCATAACTGCGTTTGAATATAGAAAAATCGATCAATTCATCATCCGAAACTTGCAGTTTTTCGAGAATCGCGCGTCGAAGCGCGTCTTCCAAATGATCGAGCGGAAGTTTTATTTCGGAGATTTTGAGCATATTGATAATTCGGAAAGTATTACTTTATAACTAATTTTGGGGATTGCACAGAATGCTAGACATTGTATTTTTCAAACATAAATTGCCGTCTGCTTTAGCTGACGGACAATGAAGTAAAAATAAAAGGCTTTAGCCGAACTTTAGTGAAATGCAGTTTAGCTAAAGCGAAAAGGATGATTGATATTTTTAATAAATTTGGCTAAAGCCGCAATTTCTTATCAATCTGTTCCGTCAGCTAAAGCAGACGGCAATTCATAAGCTGTTTCGGTTGGGCAAAAAATTCATTCAAAACAACAGAATAAACCGCATAATCTTCAGCTTCTTTTGAAACGGTAGGAACATTTGAAAATGTCTGTATTCGACTTGGTAATTCAAACCAGAAAACTGCAAAAGTAACACCTACGATGAAAGTGATAATTGCAACAATTGTTTTAACCGTAATATGTTTCATAAATCGATTTCCTAGCTGATCGTCCTCACAGTCTCCCGAATACCGTTTTGCAGTCCTCTGTCGTCGGCGATCGGTGAAACAAACGCGGTTTGTCCGGTATTTCGGCGAATCTTAAAACCGTTCGCGTCCTTCACGCACGAATTCTATGATTTCCTCAGTCGAAATTCCCAAATCAATGCCCTTTACATCAAGCGCGGAATGTTTTTTCTCCGGTTTGAGTATGAACACATCGCCGTTTGCCCGCTTGATTCGGACCCCGCCTTTCTCGCTTGCCCGTTCAAGGAGAGCCGTAAGATTTTCATGCTTTTCAGAATATGTCTGCATTTGCTAATTTACCTCCCAAACTTCGACTCCCGCCGCTTTAGCAGCGTAAGACAAACCGCTGTCCAACGTTAGCAAAGGACAACCTCTGTCTAAGGCGCAAGTAATCATGTAGGCATCGTAAGCATATACTTTGTGACGGTCAACAATTTTCAATGCTTGTTTTAAATCAACATCAACCAGCGTGAGCGAAATTTGTTCATAAATTTTAAGTGCCTTCGTCGCTTGCTCTAAGGTGATGCGTCCGCGTTTAATCATTGCCGAAAACGCGTTGCCAATTTCCCAATACAACGAATACGGAGCAAACAACTCGCATCCTTGAGTTTTCGCAACCAACATCGGTTTTTCCGGTTCGTTGGCGATAACAGCAATGATAGTGGACGTATCTGCAATTAAGTCTGTTCCCATAATTTTTACAGATCAAATAATCGTAGTCACAATCTCCCGAATGCTTCTTTGTAGTTCCCGGTCATCGGTGATCGGCGAAACTATTGCTACTTCAGCCGCGTCTATCGGGGAAATTCCTTTCGCGATCATTTGAGCGGCGTAGATCAAAAGGCGTGTTGATACACCTTCTTCCAAACCGTGTCCGCGCAGGTTTCGCACTTTTCGACCGATCGTTACCAAATCTCGCGCGGTTTGTTCGTCGATAGCGCCTTCTTTTGCGACAATAGCGGTTTCATCTTCTGCATTCGGATAATCGAATTCCATTGCTATAAAACGCTGCCGCGTGGACTGTTTCAAATCCTTTAATATCGATTGATAACCCGGATTATAGGAAACGACAAGCATAAATTCCGGCGGCGCTTCGACGACGGTTCCAAGTTTTTCGATCGGCAAACGGCGGCGGTCGTCCGTCAAAGGGTGAATGATGACAACCGTATCTTTTCGCGCTTCGACGACTTCGTCCAGATAACAGATCGCGCCGCTTCGAACAGCGGTGGTCAGCGGTCCATCCTGCCAAACGGTCTCGTTTCCTTCGAGCAAAAATCTGCCGACAAGATCGGTCGCGGACAGATCTTCGTGACACGCAACCGTGATCAAAGGACGATTCATTTTGTAAGCCATATGTTCGACAAAACGCGTTTTTCCGCATCCGGTCGGACCTTTCAGCATTACCGGAAGTTTCGCCGCATACGCCGCGTCAAAAAGTTCCACCTCGCTGCCGATCGGAAGATAATACGGCTCGTTCGCCACCTTATATTTTTCAACTGCCAATTCCATAATATTTAAAATGCAAAACCGAAACGGTTTATCCCGTTCAAAAAAATAATTTCGTATTTATAGAGTAGTGAAAATCGATGATTTAGCAAAACGGCGCGAGGCTGAAAATTGCCGGCGATCTATTTGCCGTTGAGTTCCTGCCGTTTGATCACGACTTGCGATTGAATTTCCGCCGGCAAAGCGAATTGGAGCGACTCGGTTCCGGATTCATTTAAAACAAGCTGCGCTTCCATGTTGGAAGAATCGATCGCGTTCAAAATAGTGCGCGGTCCATACAGCACGAGCGTCGCGGTTCGTTTTCCCGGAAGATTGGAAACGGGAACAATAAAAACGCGGTCGATGCGCTTTTCACCAATTCGGAAAAAAACATCGACGACCGATTCATCGATAACGGTAATTTTCGGATTTGTGATCTTAAGCGGTACCTGCTGAGCAGTAAAATCGCCTTGTTTTTCGCTCAAGTCGATCGGTTCGGTCGAAACATAATCAATTGAATTTATGAAGCTCGCCGGTCCGCGCAGCGGAACATTCTTCGGCGCTACCGTCATGCTGTAGATCTCGTAGCCCTCGGGCAGGTTGTTTTCCGTCACCGCCCGAACCGGAATCTCGCGCTTTTCCACTTTTTCAAGCGTGATCGCTATCTTGCTCGGCTGAACTTCTTCGAGCTTGACGCCGGGCGGTAAATTATCGTTCACGTTCTCGGGAGTTATCTCTACCGTCCGTTCGCCCGGCAGAGCGTCGCCAAGATCGAGCGAAACGATCAGATCTTCGCGTCGGATCTGGTCGATCCGGCGGCTGTCGCCCGAAATGACAAGATCGACCTCCTGAACCGGCGAATTTGTTATCTCCATTTCGTTAGAAACACGAATTTTCAGCGTGACGTTTTTCAAACGCTCGGTGGTCGGCGTTCGTAGTCCCGTGACCCCGAACCAGAGCGCGAGCGTAATGATCAGCGCGATCAACTTCATCATCCAATCTTCGATAAAGATCTTTTCGAACAGCCGTCGAATTGAAAACTCGCCCTGATCGTTCGGAAATATTTTTTCGAATGAAAATGAAGACATATTTATAATGATTATTAGCCGACCGAGATTTCCGCGTCGTGTTCCTTGATCGCCTTCGGTTCGCGCTGCTCCTCTTCCTTTGGCGACAAGTTCATTGATTTCAACAAAAGATCGCGAAGTTTGTTCGGATCGACATTGCGCCGGACATTTCCATTTTCGACAAATGTGATCAAACCTGTTTCTTCCGAAACGACAACCGAGATCGCGTCCGACCCTTCCGTTATACCGATCCCGGCACGGTGACGCGTTCCAAGTTCGCGTGAAATGCTCGGATTTTTTGTCAGCGGCAAAAAGCAAGATGCCGCCGCAATTCGTTCGTTCCGAATGATCACAGCGCCGTCGTGGAGCGGCGTTGACGGATTGAAAAGCGTCACGATCAGATCGTAACTGACTCGCGCATCCAGCTGAACTCCCGCGTCAATAAAATTTCTTAAACCGACCGCGCGTTCGATGACGATCAAAGCGCCGGTTTTCGAAGAAGCGAGCGTTGTCGCAGCCAGAACTATCTCATCGTAAATGGTTTCGCCAAGCCCGCTTCCGTTTCTGCGAAACACAGGAAACTGCAAGCGGTTTCCAAAATAGATAAGTGCCTGGCGAATTTCAGATTGAAAAAGGACGATGATCGCAACGCCGATATAAAAAGCTGCCGATTGAAGTACGAATTCGAGCGTTGCCAGTTCCTGCGCGACAGAGAGCCAGTAAAGCAGCGCAAGCAGCACCATTCCAACAACGGTCGGAACTGCACGTGTGCCGCGGAGAAGTTTCAAAACCACGTAAACAATTATAAAAACCAGCGCGATGTCGAGCGCGCTGCGAAACGTGGTCAATGTTGGAAGTAGATCGTAAATCGACATAATTGCTGACAAAGGGAAGAGAAACGCATTCCGGTCGAACGTTTTTTCGGATCTTTGCCGCTCAAATAACGGGGGTCAGCGAAACTATAAAGTTTGCTTTGAGCTTGATTTCAAAGCTAGGATGCGACTTTTGCACCACGCGGATGGCTTTGATACGGGCGCTTCGCGAAAAAACCTCGCAGAGATCGTCCCTCTTTGTAATCTTATCCGATTTTCCTCATTCCGCAATTATTATTCCCGATTTTTATGAATTTTTGCCCGATCTTAAGAATCCGACGAAATTTCCGGACGAATCGATCACGCCAAGCGCGCCGATACCGTTCAGGCGCATCAGCTCGCGCGCGTCGCTCATCAACGCGGTCGATTCAATGAAAAGATCCGTCGCGATCGGTCGCATTACCGTGTGAATCTCGGTTACGCGCCATTCTTCGCGCGGAATTTCCTTTAAGTCTTCCAAAACCAGCATGCCGAACAGCTGACGGTCTTTCGCCACCGGAAAAACCGTTCGGCGGTGAACCGGCAAGAAATTATCAACGAAGTCTATCAGCGTCTGGTCGGGCTTGACCGAAACCGGAAGCTTCATCGACTGCTCAACGATCATTTGATCAAGTTTACGGATGTCCCGAATGATCGAACTGGCTGAATCAAATAGAAATACTCCGACCAAAATGGTCCATAAGCCCATAAAGAACTGACCGTGAACCGCAGCAACGAAAATACCGAAAATTATCATGACGGCGCTTATTATTTGTCCGAAACGCCCGGTCAGTGTCGTGGCTTCGTTCAGGTCGGTCCCTCGTTTCCAGAGATAAGCGCGTAAAACGCGACCGCCGTCGAGCGGATAACCGGGAAACATATTAAAAACCGCGATCAGAAAGTTTAAGAGAAACAGCAGAAAGAAAAGAGGCGACAGAATAATGTCTTCACCCAGAGAATTGGACGCGATCATCAATCCCATGAAAAACAGCGCGAGCAGAAAACTCGCCGCAGGACCGGCAATTGCGATACGAAATTCGGCTCGCGGCGTGTCGGGTTCGCGCCGAAATCTAGCCAAGCCGCCGAAAGGATGCAAAATGATCTCGACCACTTGAATTCCCTCCATTCTGGCGACGAAAGCGTGCGCGAGTTCGTGAATGAAGATCGACGCAAAAAAGATCACGGTCGTTAAAACACCGAAAAACAGGCTTGCCGTGAAGTTTCCGATCTGCGCATTGATGCTCGCGGCGGTTATTACGGACAAGATTATGAAGACAAAAACCCAGCCCGACTCCGCACGAACGGGGATTCCCGAAACGACTGCGATCTGAAACTGTTTTTTGACCAATTCGAAAGTCCGCATTTTTCAGATAATGCCCTACAAAACGGGCGGTGCAACGTTTATGATGCTCCGCCCGTCATTTTGATTTCAATTTTTTTGAAAGTTTTTACGCCTCGAACGGCATTTCGGCATTCTGCAAAAAATGAAGTTCAGTTCTCGACACCTTTTCGAGCAATTCCGGCTCGTCGAACATACTCAGCAAGCCGCGCACTGTCGCATAACGCGGTTCATCCGCAATGGTTACCGGCAGACCGACGAAGCTGCGCAAATACTGATCCATTCCCTGAAGCAGTGAACCTCCGCCGGTCATAATGATTCCGCGGTCGAAAATGTCCGCGGCAACCTCAGGTCGCAGCTCGGTCAAAGTATCGCTGACGATCTGTGCGATTCGCCGAACGATGCCTTCGACAACCGGATATATCTCACCGCTTGTGATCTCAACCGCAGCCGGACTGCCGGTTTGAACATCGCGACCGCGAACGATCGTGGTTTTGTCTATTTCCTCAGGCAAAAATGTCGATGAAAATGCCGTTTTCAAATGTTCGGTCGATTCCGCACCGACCTGAAGCCCGCGATGACGCCGGAGATGCGCGGCGATCGCAACGTTTATCTCGTCGCTGCCGATCCGTTCCGACCGGGCATGAACAACCGTACCCTTTGCGATGAACGCAATATTTGTCGTTCCCGCACCGATGTCTATTATCGCCGAAGCGCGCTTATCGCGCGGAGAAACGCCCGCGCCGAAGGCTGCTGCCAATCCTTCTTCCATCATGTAAACTTTCCCGATATGTGCTTCATCGGCAGCGTCGAGCAAAGCTTTTTGCTCGACGTGAGTTACGTCGGAGATCATGCTCATGACGGCTTCAAGCGAAACCTGCGAACCGCCCGATTTCGAGCGTTTTACGAAATGCGCAAGCATCTTTTTTGTCCGCTCAAAATCGGCAACGACGCCTTTTCTCAACGGCGCCAGAACGGTAATGTCGCGACCTTCGCGACCGAGAAGATCGTACGCTTCCTGACCGTAAGCAACAATTTCATCTGTGAGTTCATTTACCGCAACAAGCGACGGCTCATCGAAAACAATATTGCGACCCTTAACCGCGATTATCGTGTTCGCCGTTCCCATATCGATCGCCATCGAATCGGTAACATACTTTTTTAGAGACTTTAGGCTCATATTATGAAAATCTTATCGATCAAATTTTCGAGGATATGACGAAAAATTGTATTTGTCTTTAATTTGATCTTTTGGTCAGTTCCATTTTACCTCAAACAAGGGCACAGGTTCTAGCCTATTTTTTACAAGTAACGGTTCAAGCGGAACAAACGTGAAACTGTCGCCGCCATGTCTTGCGGTTGCTTCGCTTACTAAGATCTGTCCGGGCTTCGCATTCGATTCGAGACGCGCCGCAATATTCACTGTATCGCCGATCGCCGTATACTCGGATCGCTGTTCGGAACCGATATAACCGATCGTTGCTTCGCCGGTGTGAAGACCGATTCCGGTGCTGACGGGTGCAAAGCCTTCAGCGATCAACTCTTGATTTAATTTCTCCAACCGTTTTTGCATCGTAACGGCAGTTCGCAAAGCGTTTTGTGCGTCGTCCGGCGTAGTCGTCGGCGCTCCGAAAAGCGCCATCATTCCGTCGCCAATATATTTATCAAGCGTTCCGCCGTGAGCAAAAATTATTTCCGACATCGCCGAAAAATAACGGTTCAACAAACCGACAACCTTCTCCGGATTTTGTTTTTCGGAAAACGATGTAAAACCGCGGATATCGGCAAAAAGCACCGTAATTTCCTGGTTTATCCCGCCGAGCCGGAACGAATCCGGGTTGTCGAGAAGTTGTTTGACAACATATTCCGGCATGAACCGGCTGTAATTTGCGCGTGCAACCTCTTCGCGAGCGAGGCGTTTGTGCGCTTTGATCGTCTCGACCGCAACCGCCGTTTGCGCGGCGACGGCGCTGATCAATTCCAGATCGTTTTCGGAAAACGACGAAAACGGATCGAATCTGTCCGCGTAAACCACGCCGTGAACATTTGATTCGGTCACAAGCGGCGCACAGATGGTCGACCGAACGCCCTGCGAAACGATCGATTCCGCGCCCATAAACTGCTTGTCGGTCGTGGCATCCTGCGAAAGAAGCGCGACCTTTTCGCGCATTACTTTTTGCGTGATCGTCCGGCTGATCGCCAGTTTATCGGAGAGATCTTCCAGCTTTGAATCGCGCCCGCGGATCGCGATCGGATAAAGACTGTAATCGAGAATTTTTCCGTCAACCGTCTCATCGGCGAGCAGCGCGACAACCCGTTCAGCGGGCGTTCCGCGAAATATCAGATCGGTCGCTTTTACAAAGATCTCTTTCAGATCGAAGACCGTCCCGAGCGTTTTGCTCATTTCATAGAACATTTCAAGGATCTGTGCTTTTCGTCGAAGTTCCTTTATCTCTTCCGGAGTCGCGTGGTCTGTTTCCGCCGGAATATTCGCACTTTTTCCAATAATTTCGTTAAGCGATATTCGAAGCTGTGTGTGCCCGAGCGGCTGGTCATCGTACCTGACTCCGGTGGGAATCTCGGTCGCACCGTCCGAAACGTCCGTTGCCGATCGCGACTGCTCGATCGTGCTCGTAAGATCGCCAACGGGTTGACCGGTTCGGACAAAATTAAATTCAAGCTTACTTTCGCCGATCGCGATCGTGTCGCCGTCTGCGAGCAGTTTCTCAAGCTCCGGCACACCGTTGACATAAAGATGATTTACGCTTCGCGTCAGCTCGCCGTTTTCGTAATAGCCGTCAACAATTGTGAAAGCTCCGTTTTCGCTGACGAGATGCGCGTGGCGCCGTGAGACCCTTCGGTCGTTCAGAACAATGTCGTTCTCTTTCGCACGCCCGATCGTAAATGTACTTCCGGGATTTAATCCAAATTCCCACGTCCGCCCGCTTGCGTCTTTAATTTTGAGAATTGCGTTCATCAGGTTTTGATTGTAAATGGAAACTGTTCAATTATTAAATTATCGAACCCGCCCGGAACTTTTTCCCTGTTTACCGGCAAAATTTCCGGTCTCTTTTTGAAAAACAGATGATCTATTTAGACAATAATGCCACAACCCGAGTCGCTCCCGAAGTATTCGAAGCGATGATTCCGTTTTTGCAGGATTCTTTTGGAAATCCTTCCGCCGCTTATTCCTTCGGTCAGATAAGCAGCAAGGCGATAGAATCTGCCCGTGAAAGCGTTGCGAAAATGATCGGCGCCGAATTTACCGATGAGATCGTTTTTACATCCGGCGGAACCGAAAGCGATAACTGGGCGATTCTCGGCGCACTGGAAACTGCGCCGAAACAAAAACATATCGTCACAACCACCGTCGAACACGAAGCGGTCCGAAAACTCTGCGACAAACTCGAACTCGGCGGCACCAGCGTTACGCGCATTGAGGTCGACGAAAACGGATCTCTTGACCTGGATCATTTGCGAACCTCACTAAACGAAGAAACTGCCGTTGTTTCCGTAATGATGGCGAACAATGAAACGGGAATCTTGTTTCCGGTCGACCAAATTGCAGAGATCGTCAAGGAAAATTCGAACGCGCTTTTTCATGTTGACGGCGTAAATGCCGCCGGAAAAATTCCGATCGACCTCAAGAATTCGGCGATCGATCTTTTTTCAATTTCCGGACATAAATTTCACGCTCCGAAAGGCATCGGCGCGCTTTATATTCGCCGCGGAGTCGATATTCCGTCTATCGCCGTCGGCGGCGGACAGGAAAACGGTCGCCGCGCCGGCACCGAAGCGGTTCATCAGATCGCCGCGATCGGGGCGGCTGCGGATCTCGTATCGGACCTTTCAAAAATGAACGGCGTTGCCGCGCTTCGCGATCGGCTCGAAAACGAGATCTTAACGCGCTTTCCTGAATCAAAGATCAACGGAACCGGAGATCGAAAAATGCGTTTGCCGAACACGCTCAGCATTTCTTTTGAGAACATTAATGGCGAAACGATCCTTGCAAAACTCGACAATGCGGGAATTTGCGTTTCAACCGGATCAGCCTGCAATTCTGCCGATCACCGGGCGTCGCCGGTTCTGCAGGCGATGAATATTCCTTATCAAAGCGCAATGGGAGCGATCCGGTTTTCGCTCGGGCGTTACAACACGAAAGAAGACATCGATATAACCATAGAAAATCTAGAAGAAATAATAAATTCGCTTCGTTCGTTGTCGCTCGGATGATCTGACGACGTCCTGATCTTGCTGGTAAATCATTCCCTTTCAAACTTTTTCAAACCGAGAAGCTGCAGCGACGCCAGAAATAAAAACCGCGGATTTAAGATCAAATACCGCCGCCAAAGTCGTTTCGGTTCCTGAAACAAACGGTAGAGCCATTCGAGCCCAAGGTTGCTTATCCATCGCGGCGACTCTTTTAAATTTCCCGCGTAAAAATCGAACGCCGCACCGACACCGAGCATGACTGCGGAAAATTTATCTCTGTGAGCCGACATCCAATTTTCCTGCTTCGGGCAGCCAAGTCCGACAAACAGAATCTGCGTGCCGGAAATTTTAATATCTTCTACGATTTCCGCGCTTTCTTCTTCGGTTAGCGCTCGAAACGGCGGCGAATACGAATAAGCGATCTCCAGATCAGGAAGTTCTTTCCCGGCGCGTTCCAACAGAGCGTCAATGACTTCCTGTTTTCCGCCGTAAAATCCGACTTTCAGATCATTCGATTCGGCAAATTCTAAAAGCAGGATCATGAAATCGTTGCCGCGAACGCGGGACGCGTGTTTTTTGCCCTGCAGTTTCTGCATCCAGACAAGCGGCATTCCGTCCGTCGCAATGTAATTCGCGCCGTTCACTTTTTCCGCGAATTGCGGGTCGTCATACGATTCCATGACCATATGTACGGTCGAAAAACAGATATATCCGCCGTTTCCTATTTTGATCAGTTCAGCTGTCTTTTCGATGATAGCTGCCTGATCGCCCACATCGGGAAATAGGCTTAAGACACGAACCCGGTCACGATCGGCACTTTCCGAGATTTGGTTTTTTTCGTTTGCGTCCGGCATTTATTATCTGAGAAATATTCGCGGCTGAATTAAGAAACTCGAAAATCTATTGGTCCAGTCATTAGAAAGCTGAAAATCCAAATGTTCCATAAAAAGCTGAACGTATTTTCCTGCCGATCTACGATCGAATTTCCGCATACAGCTTTTCTAATTTTGTAATGTACTCACTTATCGAAAATTTTTCTTCTACGGTTTTGCGCGCATTTTCTGACAAACGGTTCCAGTTCGCTTTGCCCGAAAGCAAATTTTTGAGTTTTTCCGCCGTTTGAGCGGCGTTATAAGGTTCAACCATAAAACCGTTTTCGCCGTCCTTAATTACCGAGCGGACGGAAGCAACATCGGCAACAACGGGAACGCAGCGCGCTGCCATTGCTTCGAGCATCGCGAGCGGCAGACCTTCGCCGTAGCGCGAAGGAAGAAGAAATATATCTGCTTCAGCAAGTTCGCGCCATTTATTTTCGCCCGCGACAACTCCGCCGTAATAGAATTTTTCTCCCAAAATTTTTGTCATTTGCGCGATAAAAACATCTTTCTCAGGTCCGGCGCCGAAACATCGAAAATTAAATGTAAGGTCTTCGCTTTTGAGAGTTT
Organism: Pyrinomonadaceae bacterium; assembly: GCA_026129865.1. Lineage (GTDB taxonomy): Bacteria > Acidobacteriota > Blastocatellia > Pyrinomonadales > Pyrinomonadaceae > JAHCHG01. The sequence goes on along the minus strand of JAHCHG010000013.1, from coordinate 10,448 downwards.
TGCACGCTTCGATTATTTCGTCCAAACCTTTCGATTCGTGAATTCTACCGAAAAATATAATGGTCTTAACATCGGAATTTTTCTCGACCGGCGGACATTTGTCGATCGAAACAGCATTCGGCAAAACTTCAATATTCAGATCTTTCCAACGTTTTGTCAGATGTTCCTTTTCAAAATCGCTCAACACCAAAATTCTTTCAGCACGGCTCAGCATCGCGGCGGTAATTCGTTCGATAAATCTATTGTCGAAATCTTCTATCAAAAACCGCCCGCCGTGAAGATGTAAAACTACGCGGGCTCCAGCGATCTTAGCGGCGAAGGTCAGTGCCGCATCACGCAAGATCGAACGCGGAACGAGCGCCGTGTTGATATGAACAATATCCGGACTTTCGCGCCTGATCTTTCTGTAAAACTGTAATGGCAAGATTAATTGCTTGAAGATCCAGCCGACCCCTTCGTTGTCCGAATCTTTTCGTCCCGCGATAAAGTGAGAAAATTCGCACGCCGAAGCTGAAATAATCTCTCGTACAAGCGATGAAATTCCGCTGACATTTTCGGTTTCGTTAAGGCTTGGCGAAGTTATCAGAATTTGCATTTAATTTAAGTCGGCGCTAGTAAACTAAAAATTTCTTAGCGGAGAAAGTCCTTAGATTGGCAAAAGTTGCAAGTTTACGCTGATTCGCTTACAAAGTGTAAAGCGAAAATGAAAGCAGAAACAACAATAAAACCGTTAAAAAAATTGATCAAAGCTGAGAACCGCGCTCCGCGCTGGGTTTTGCCGTTAGTCAAATTTGCGATCGTCTGCTCTGATGCGCTTCTTGCCTTTGTTTGTTTTGCGCTTGCGTTTTTGATTCGCGAGGACGGTGCCGTTTTTTCCCAAACCGCCTGGGCTTGGTCAAAAGAATTCGTGCCTTATTCCGGCGTAGTTTTTTTTGCGATCATAGTTCGCGTATTAATGCTTTCTTATCAAAGAGTTTACCGCTTTCACGGCGCATTTTCCTACATCGCCGAATTCATCAAAGTTTTCAAGGCGGTCGCCGTCGGTTCTCTTTTAATGATCGCGTTTACGTTCCTCTTTCGCGGCGGATTTGCATTTCGTGAATTTTCGTACTCGCGAGGCGTTTTTGTTCTCGATTTTCTGATCGCACTGGTCATTTTTAGCGCTTTTCATATTGCTATTCGATATATCCAGACGCTTTTCCGAAACCGTGAGATCAATCTGATCCCGACCCTGATCGTCGGCGTCACTGCCGAAGCCGAACAAACATTCGATGTTTTAAGATCGCGCCGCGACCTCGGCTATCTAGTTGTCGGCGTGGTTCCCGGTTCGAAAGTTAGTTACGAACCGGCGGGCGCAGACTTTCGATCGATAATCACGGGAAATTTCAAAAAACTTCCGGAAATTATCCGCGAACTTCAGATTCAGGAAGTAATAATTACCGATGACAAAATTCCAAGCGAACGGCTTTTCGAAACAATGATGCAGGTCGGTCGAAAACGAAAGGTTGAATTTCGTCTGGCGCCGTCGCTTTTTAACTTTTTGCCGCAAAAGACGAGCGTCGAGCAGATCGGGATATTGCCGATGGTGCGGCTTTTTCGCGAGCCTTTGTCCGATGCTGAAAGATTCCTGAAACGGCTTTTCGATCTGGTTTTTTCCGCATCGGTTCTGCTGCTGACAGCCCCGGTTTGGATATTGATTTCTCTCATGATCAAATTTAACTCGCGCGGTTCGGTGCTTTTCAAACAGGAACGTGTCGGCATGGACGGTCGGCAGTTTCTTTGTTATAAGTTCCGCACAATGCAGGAAGGCGCGGACGAATCGGTCCATCGGGAGGCTTATCGCAAGAACATCGAAGGCGTCGCCGACGCAAATGCCGGCGACGAAGATAAACCTGTATTCGGTAAAGTTAAGAACGATCCGCGCGTTACGTCGTTTGGAAAATTTTTGCGGCGAACGAGTTTGGATGAACTTCCGCAGTTTTTGAACGTTATTCGCGGCGAAATGAGCGTTGTCGGCGCGCGCCCTCCGATCCCGTACGAGGTCGAAGATTACGACATTTGGCACCGAAAACGGCTGGACATGAAGCCGGGAATTACCGGTTTGTGGCAAGTTTCGGGACGAAATCGAATCTCGTTTGAAGAAATGGTTAAGATCGATCTTTTTTACATCGAAAACTGGTCGCTGTGGCTTGATCTGAAGATAATATTATTGACACTTCCGGCGGTTTTACGAGGAGACGGCGCTAGATGAATTCTGCGGAGTTAGAGTTGCGGCTTTAGCCGCGAGAAACGTTCGCGCCGCGTGTTTCCCGGGCTGTTGAAACAGTCTTCGAAGCGGGAGATCACGCCTGAAGGCGTAACTCTGGCTTAGGCTGGTGAAACAGTCTTCGAAGCGGGAGATCATGCCTGAAGGCGTAACTCTGACATTGAAAACGCCTGAAGGCGTAACTCTGACATTGAGAACGCTTGGAAGGCGTAATTCTGACATTTAGAACGCCTGAAGGCGTAACTCTGACTTTGGGAACGTTTAGAGGCGCTGCTCTGGACGTTGACATGCCTTAGGGCATGATGCGACCTAAGATAAAACCATCTTGACGATTTCTAAAATAATAAAGCAAGCGACCGAGATCTTAAAGAAAGGCGGAGTTGCCGAACCGCGTCGCGAGGCGGCTTTACTTCTGTGTTTTTCGCTCAAGAAAAACAGGACTTACCTGATCGCAAATTCTGAGATAGAGCTTAGCGCTGCTGAAATCAGCAAATATTTTTCGCTGATCGAACGCCGCGCAAAACGTGAGCCGTTTCAGCATATAACAGGTGTCCAGGAATTTTACGGGCTTGAGTTTATCGTCTCGCCGGACGTTTTGATCCCGCGCCCCGAAACGGAATTGATCGTTGAACATGGACTGAAGATACTCCAGGATCTTGAAGAACCGACGTTTTGCGAAGTTGGCGCCGGTTCGGGATGCATTTCGGTCTCGCTTTTAAGGAACGATCCGACGGCAGCCGCGACGGCGCTCGATATTTCGGCGAAGGCTTTACAAATTGCCGCTGCGAATGCAGAAAATCACGGTGTCGCATCGCGCCTCAAATTGATCGAATCCGACATTTTTTCGTCTATTGAAGACAGCGGACAGATCTTTGACCTTATCGTTTCAAATCCGCCGTATATTTCGCGTGATGATTTCGAAAAACTTCAGACCGAGGTGCGCGACTTCGATCCGCGGTCTGCACTGACCGATGAAGCCGACGGTTATTCGATAATCGGATCGATCGCGGCAAACGCGCCGAATTTCCTCAAGCAAGGCGGTTATTTGTTGATGGAAATAGGTTTCGGTCAATCTGCCGTCGTTTCCAAACTATTTAACAACGATCGATGGCGTGAATTCAAAGTTCTTCCCGACCTGCAAAATATCCCGCGAATGGTAAAGATTCAGAAACGCTGAACTTCCACCGGCGAAAAACCAGCAGATTTTAAGCATTTGTAAAAATAACTTTTCATTGCCCATATACGCCCGTATCTGTTATATTCAAAAGCATAAGACATTTAGAATTATTGGACGCAGCCAGGTCTGCGGATAGAGGAGATCGACTATGAAATACGAATACGAACGGGAAGAAGCAAGTGCCGCAACGAAATTGACTTATTTGTTGATCGGCGGCGGAATTGGCGCTGCGTTGGCGCTTTTGTTCGCGCCCAAATCGGGACACGAACTTCGTGGAGACATCGCTGATGTAACTCGCAAAGGCATAGAAAAAGGTAAGGAAACTGCGGCACTCGTCGGTGAACGCGCCGGCGATTACTACGAAGTGACTCGCGAAAAGGCGAACGAATTTTATCAAACGGCGCAGGAAAAAGCCGGCGAGATCAGTGAAAAAGCGAAATCGGCTGCCGCGCAAACCGCGAATCCGTTTAGCTCAGCTATCGAAGCCGGAAAAAAGGCGTATCACGAAGAAAAGCAAAAGAACGAGGTAAAATCCATCGTCGAAGGGCGTCCGAGTTACCCGGTTGAAGAAAAATCTGATAAATCGGGCGACTCGGAAATCTAGACATATTTAGGGGGAATTATGAATGCCACTGATCCGCAATTTTGGATGATGATCGCATCGATCGTTATCGCCTTAATGTTCGTAGTTATGGCGTTTACTTTGATCGTAATTGCGGTGATCGTGAAACGCGTTATCGCTTCGGTCAAGCGTGTCGAAGAAAAAGTTCATCCGCTGATCGACAAGGTCGAACCGCTCATCGGTCAGGTAAATGCGATCGGCGCGCAAGGCAAAGAGATCTCGGTGCAGTTTACCGAAGTATCGGAGAACCTTTCGAAGACCACGAAATACCTTTCCGAATCTGCCGAGCTGATCCGCGAAGAAGTTGGGGAACTTAAAGAATTGGTAGGAATGACCGCCCGCGAAGCAAAGGAAAAGGTCGCGCTTGTCAGTCAAACGATCGACCGGACGCAGATGCAGGTTGTTACGACAACCGATTTTGTTCAGGAAAAGGTCGTTGAACCGGCTCGGGAAATTGCGGCTGTTATGGCGGGCGTTCGAAAAGGTCTCGAAGTCTTGTTTGCGCCGTCGCCGAAACAGATCGACAGAGTTTATCACGAAGACGAGATGTTTATCGGATAATTTCCGGAAAATCCCATGCAAAAAAGGAGGAGCTTTTTACGGCTTCTCCTTTTTTTGTCGCGAAACGAGCACGAACGACCAAATAGCCTTCGACCTTGACATGAAACATCGTCAGCCTTCAACTTTGCCCGAAAGCAAAGGAGTCTGGATTAACATCCAAAAAGGTCATTCGTGCTTGTTAATTGGAAAGTGCAAATTCGATGCGCATTCCACAAAATAAACGAAAAACCGCTTTCAAAAATACGCTGCAAGCGGTTTTCGGATCGTCTGTACTGCAGATTTCTAATCGTTTTTCGGCGCATCCGTTCTCGGCGCGCGTTCCATTCTGCGCTGCTTAAACTCCTGCCGCCGCTTTTCACGTTCCGCCTTCATTTCATTAAGTTTCGCGGTCTGTTCGGGTGTCAGCAAACTAAGAATAGTCACTTTTATCTGTTCTGCCGAGGCTTTTCGGTCGGCTTTGAACTGCTCGAATCTTGCTTTCTCGTCTTCTGTCATCGAACCGTCGCGCTTTTTCATCATCAGTTCGCGCATTTCCTCACGGCTCGCTTCAAATTTCGACTTGTTTGCTTCCATTAGAGAACGGATCTGCATTTTCTGGTCTTCGGTCAGATCGATGCCGCGAAGCCCGCGCATCATATTATGCCCGCGTCCGCCGCGGAATCCTTTACTGCCGAACCGGTTCATCTTACCGAATTCTCCGCCTTTTTCGTATTTTCTCTCTTTAACGGGCTTTTCCGGAGCGTCCGTTGTCGTTGATTCCTGCGCTGAAACAAAGGTTGAAAGCGCAAACACTGCTGCCGCCAGCGCGATTCCGTTTAAAAGTTTACGATTGATTGCCATATTTACTCCTCTTCCAAATTTATTATTATCTATCAGCCGTTGGCTAACGTGCATATAAGACGCCTGCACACGGCGTTTGGTCTGAATTTTACCTGCAGAACAAACTTTCCGATTTAACATTTGCGAATCGGCGCGGTAAAATGCCATCTTTGAACAAATAAACCTATTCGGACAAAGTTTAATGAGATTTTTATCAGAGATCGATTCCCCCGCAGATTTACGCCAGCTTAAAATTGAGGATCTTCAAGAGGTCGCCGACGAAGTTCGGCAGTTTATTCTTGAAACCTGCTCGCGGATCGGCGGACACACAGGTGCAAGCCTCGGCGCGGTCGAACTCGCCGTTGCCATGCATTACGCCTTCGAAACGCCCGCTGACCGTCTTGTTTGGGACGTTGGACATCAGGCGTACGCCCATAAGATTCTCACCGGGCGAAAAGACCGGCTTCATACATTAAAACAATATGACGGATTGAGCGGTTTTTTACGTCGTGACGAGTCCGAATACGACACATTTGGTGCAGGACATGCTTCAACGTCGCTTTCGGCTGCGCTCGGAATGGCGATCGCACGCGACAGGAACGGCGAAGAAAATCACGTCTGCGCGCTCATCGGCGATTCGTCGCTTGCCGGCGGAATGGCAATGGAGGCTCTAAATCAAGCCGGTCATCTTAAAACGCGCTTGATCGTTTTGCTGAACGATAACGATATGTCGATCGCGCCTGCGGTCGGCGCGCTTACGCGATATTTAAATAGAATTAAAGAAGCTCAAAGTTATCATCATCTTAAAGAAGAGATCGGCGACACGTTGGATTCGGTTCCGGGAGTCGGACACAGTCTTCGCCGTGCGGCGAAATCGTTCAAAGATGCGATCGCGGCAGCGGTTTTGCCGGGTGCGCTTGTGAACGAGCTCGGATTTAAATACATCGGCTATGTCGACGGACATAACGTCCCGATGATCGTCCGCGCTTTGGAAGAAGCGAAAAAGGTAAAGGACGGTCCGGTGATCGTGCATGCGCTGACGACAAAAGGAAAAGGTTATCCGTCGCGTGAAGAAAATTACTACGCCTGGCATGCGACCGGTCCGTTCGATCTGAAAACCGGAAAAGCCATTAAATCAAGCAGTTCCGCGCCGAAATCTTATACGCAGATCTTCGGCGAAACGATGTGCGAACTGATGGAAACCGACGAAAAGATCGTTGCGCTGACCGCGGCGATGCCCGACGGAACGGGCATCGATCAGGTTTTAGAAAAATTTCCCGAACGCGCGTTCGATGTGGGAATCGCCGAACAGCATGCCGTAACGTTTTGTGCCGGAATGGCATGCGAAGGATTAAAACCGGTCGCGGCGATCTATTCAACTTTTCTGCAGCGCGGTTTCGACCAGATCATTCACGATGTCTGCCTGCAGGATCTGAATGTAACATTTGCCATGGACCGTGCAGGAATCGTCGGTGCCGACGGTCCAACGCATCACGGTCTTCTTGACATTGCATATCTTCGCGGTTATCCGAACATAACCTTGATGGCGCCAAAGGACGAAGCCGAAATGCGCAACATGATGTTAACGGCTGTAAATCACAATGGACCGGCGGCAATTCGTTACCCGCGCGGTGCCGGCGTCGGAGTTGATATCAGCGAGAAACCAACCGAGATCGAGATCGGAAAAGCCGAACTTCTTCGCGATTCTGCCGGCGAGGTAGCGATAATCGCATACGGATCAATGGTTCATCCCGCGCTCGAGGCGGCGACGTCGCTTGAAAAAGACGGAATTGAAGCAACCGTCGTCAACGCAAGGTTTGTCAAACCGCTTGATTCGGAATTGATCCTGGCGCTGGCGCAAACCAAGCGTTTGATCGTAACCGTCGAAGAAGCTTATCTTGCCGGCGGCTTCGGTTCCGCCGTTATGGAGCTGCTCGAAGCAAATTCGATGCTCGACGGTGTAAAAGTCGTTAGAATGGGCGTTCCAGACCGTATAATCACGCACGGCGATCCGAAGCTTTTGCTTGCAAAATACGGACTGGACACCGATGGAATATATACAAAAGTTAAAGAAACCCTTGAAATAATGGACGAACGCCGCGCCGGTGTGCAGCGGCGAAAGATCGTCAGCTAAAAAAATGGAAAAGCAAAAAGAGAGCAGCAGCGGAACTCCGCTTCTAATTATCGGTTCGGTATTTGTTATTGTTTTGATCGTAGGATGGTGGCTTTACTCGTCATCTAAACCGTCATCGACGATTGCTACCAATCCGTCAAACACCCCGACCACCGTGGATCGATACGCGACCGCCGCGCCCGGCGCGCAGCCGCCGAATATTTTGGGCTCGCCGACCGCTGCCGTTACGGTCGAAGAGTTCGCGGATTTTCAATGTCCGACCTGTGCGGTTAAACATCCGGAATTAAAACAGATAACCTCCATTTATAATAATCGGATCAAATTTATCTTTCGAAATTTCCCTTTGACCCAGCAGCATCCGAAAGCCTACGACGCCGCCGTTGCAGCCGAGGCTGCCGGAATGCAGGGAAAATTTTGGGACATGCAGAATCTTTTGTTCACGAAACAGGGTGAGTGGTCGTCTTCGACCGACCATCGAAAACTTTTCACCGATTATGCTCAGCAGATCGGGCTTGATGTTGCTAAATATGAGGCTGATTTCCTCGGGCTTCCGGCAAAAGACCGTGTGAACAAAGATCTTGAACGTGCCCGCTCGCTTCAGGTCAATTCCACACCGTCGGTGTATATCAATGGAATGCAGGTACCGTTCAATCAAATGACTGTTGAAGGAATGCGCGCCATGATCGACGCCGAGCTTCAGAAAGCCGCTTCAAATCCTGAGAAAAAATAACTATCGGAAAACTGAAATGGCTGAAAACGACATATTAAAAACCAAATGGCTGCCGGTCCTGGCAGCCGTTTTTGCCATGATCGGGCTCGGCGATTCGGTTTATCTGACTGTTCATCATTACACCGGCGAAAAAGTTCCGTGCAGTTTGGTAACCGGTTGCGAAACTGTTTTGTCCAGCCAGTACGCAGAAATGTTCGGAATTCCTACCGCAGCTTTCGGCGCGATCGCCTATTTCGTTGTTTTCTCGCTCGCCATTTTGACGCTTTACGGCAATCGCGCGATGTGGAATTTGCTCGGCGCGTTCGTTTCGGTGATGGCGGTCTTCACGCTCTATCTTATGTATCTTCAGGCGTTTGTTATCGAAGCCTTCTGCCAGTTTTGTCTTATTTCCGCCGCTACAACGCTTTCACTTCTGGCTCTTTTTCTTTTTTCGAAATTTTCGCACCGCCGATAAATTAATCGTGTTTCTGAATCCAACCGCTTACTGATTTCGAATATCACTGTGAAAAATGACAGGAATTCTGTCTTAGATTTTTTGGCAGCCGGTAAGACGGATCATTCAATTGCAAGAGTTAACATTAAAATCCCGATCATTCGAATTTGGCAAACCGCATAGTGATGCGATAACGTACTTTAAGCAGCTTCCTTATCAAAAAAAAGTGGATCAAGTTATCTTAAAACGCATCGCCGACGGCGATAAAAGCGCCGTTCAAGAGTGCCTAGACAAATATGGCGGTCTCGTCTGGTCGCTCGCTAGAAAGATGTGCCGAAATTCAGCGGACGCTGAAGACGCGGTGCAGGAAATTTTTATTGATGTTTGGAAGAACGCTGGTCGCTATGACGAGTCGCAGGCTTCCGAAACAACTTTTATTGCAATGATCGCGCGGCGAAGACTGATCGATCGTCTGCGAAAGGTAACGCGGCAGCCTGAGATCGATTCGCTGGATGACTCGATCTTCGAGCCGTCGGGCGGTTCGGATAATATTTTGGTTACGATCGAAGCAAAAGAAGCGGCGAAAGCCATGAAAGATCTGCGACCGGACCAGAAGAAAGTTATCTATCTTTCGGTTGTCCAGGGATGTTCGCATCAGGAGATCAGCGACGCACTGAACATGCCGCTCGGCACGGTAAAAACGAACATCAGACGCGGTTTGATGCAGGTTAGGGAAGTTTTAGGAAATCAACAGGGGGCAACAGCATGAGCGAAGTAAATAAAGAATTGCTGCTCGACCTTCTGTGTAAGCAGGCAACTGAAGGTTTGAGCGCCGAAGAAGCGGCTCAGCTTAGCAAATTAGAGCAAGAATTTCCCGAGTTTGCCGACGACGATTCGTTCGAAGCGGCGGCGGCAGCGATCAGCCTGCTTGCAGTCGAAGATCTTGAAGAAATGCCCGCGCATTTGCGGTCCGGAATTTTGGCTAGCTCAGACGCATATATTGATTCCGCGCAGGACTCGATTTCTGTTACGGAATTTAGCCCGGAAAGATCTCCGGCTTCAGTTCCGGCGGTCGAATCGCCTGCGCCGAAAACTTCGTTCTGGCAATCGCTCGGATGGGGAGTTGCGGCATTTGCGTGCATCGCACTTGCGGTTAATTTGTATTTGACCCGAGTTCAAAATTCGCCGGACGTTGCGGGTGGAAAAACGCCTGTTACTCAAACTCCGACCCCTCAACTCACTGACGCTGAAAAGCGCGAACAGCTGCTGGCATCGAGCAAAGATGTGATTAAAGCCGAGGTCTCAAAAGCGGATCCGAAATCGCCCGAAGAGATAACCGGCGACATCGTCTGGAACAGCGCTGAACAAAAGGGTTATATGCGATTTAAGGGATTACCGAAAAACGATCCGCAGAAATCAACTTATCAGCTCTGGATCTTTGACGAGAATCAAGATGAGAAATATCCGATCGACGGTGGTGTTTTTGATGTGAACTCCGACGGCGAAGTGATAATTCCGATAGACGCGAAGATCGACGTTAAAAAGCCTACCTTGTTTGCCGTAACAAAAGAAAAACCCGGCGGAGTGGTCGTTTCCGACAGGAAAGGCATTGTCGCAATAGCAAAAGTCTAAAATTAATGTTCCGCAGTCAGCTGGAAAAGTTCAGAGTATCGTCTTCAGGCGAAAAACGTCAGAGTATCGCCTTT
>JAHCHG010000012.1 GCA_026129865.1 Pyrinomonadaceae bacterium | reverse complement strand
TTTTTATTTCGATCTAATCGAAATTAATGACTATTGTAATTTGCCGGCGGATAATCGCCGCTTTGTCCAAACGAAGCGCTGACAGCATTTCCGCTTGCCGATCCGAGATACCAGAACGCACTTGCTCCTGCTGCAGCACTGGCACGCCAGACAGCTACATCCGTTTTTCCGTCGCCGTCATAGTCTCCCTGAGCGATAAAATCAGTTGCGGATAAACCGAAATTGCGCTGCTGATAAGCCACGCCGGTCGAACTCGGAATCCAAAACCATTGTATAGCGCCGCCGCTTCCGCGAGCTACCGCCAGATCGGTTTTTCCGTCGCCGTCATAGTCGCCGGGAACGATAATATCCGTCGGAGTTCCAAAAACGCGGCTTGTAACACCGGCGGTTGTCTGAAGCATCCAGAATATGCCGTTTCCGCCGCCATTGTTCCGCTGGTTTACAAAATCAGCCTTTCCGTCGCCGTCATAATCGCCGGGCGCCGGAAAATCGCCGTTTTGTCCCCAGTTAACGTAAGTCGTATTTCCCGAAGGATTATTCAGCGTGCCGCGGTAAAACCATGTGCTTTGAGCGCCTGACGACGCGCCGTCGCGATAGACGGCGACATCGGCTTTTCCGTCGCCGTCGTAATCGTCAACAACAGACGGATCGTCGCCGGCTTGACCGAACAGTTCGGTTCGCAGCGTAAATCCATTGCTTTGCAAAATATAAAACGCGGCACTTCCCGGAACGCCCGCGCGCCAAACTGCTATGTCCGTTTTATTGTCGCCGTCGTAATCCTGCGGAACTAAAGCGTCCGTCGAAATTCCCCAGTCGAATGCGGAAACCGCGGTCGAACCATTTTGATTTATGAACCAGCGAATCTGTCCTCCGGTTCCGCCGCCGACATTGCGGACAAGTGCAAAATCGGTTTTTCCGTCGCCGTTATAATCCGAAATATGCTGCTGCGGTGCAGCGGCGCTGCTGACAATATCCGCCCACGAAGTTCCGACTCGAATTCCGTCAACTACGACCGTCGGCGCTGTTGCCGTCGAACCCTGTCTGAGCGAAACCGTCGCCGGCGTGATGTCCGATTGCGAAACATCGCTGGCAGAAACAGTTGCCGCAGGTTCAGTTGCCGGAGTCGTCGAACTTACGATCAGATCGACAGTGTCATTCGTCGCGCCATCAACGACCGTATATTTAAGGACTATCAGATAAGTCGTATTCAAAGCGTAACTAAATGGTGTGTACGTTATATTTCCCGCTGTCGTCAGCGATTTGGAAACGCCAAAGGCGACATTATTAGAAGCATCTTTATTAATAAAAACACGTCCTCTAAACGCCGTACCGACCGGATCCGGTCCAAAATGGAAGAAATATCCGCCGAGCGGGTCCGTCGATGCTTCCGTTACGTTGACCAAAAATCCTGCATACACGCTTCCCGAAGTTACTCCCGCAAATGCTCTGTTTACGTCCTCTCCAGTGGTTGTCAGCGACGCCGCATTTCCAACACCCGATCCGGGATAGCCCGTCAGCGTCAGTCCGGGCGATGTCACTGCGATCGAATTTGTTCCCGCGCCGCTGTGCGCCGACCATCCGTTGTCGACAAGCAACGCTCCGGCGGTGTAATTAAAATCTTCTACAAGCAAGGGTGCGATCAAGCGATCGGTCGATTCTGCTTTACGCTTTTGCGCTGAAGCATTTTGCCCAATTGCGGTAAGTCCGGCGATCATTAAAACGACCGCAGAAAGACCGATAAAAAGTCTTCTACTCATTATTCTCGTATTCTCCTTTTCATTAAACGATTGTTATGTCAAAACGCACAAATCTCCGTCATTCATCTATCTTTTATGTCGCGTTTTTGATTGAAAAATTTGATTGATAGTACCACACAGAATAAAGATATTCGCAACGAAAAGACCTTACGTTTAAGAAAATCTTTTGTTACAATCGAGTAAATTCAACGAGGTCAATTTGATGCGGTTCGGAATGGTTTTTATTCTTATAGGTGTTTTGTTTTCCGGCTCGGTTTTCGGGCAGGAAGAAGAACCGCCGCCGCCGCCCGCCGACAACGGAGTTTTACGTATCGACACGCTTCTTGTCGAAATTCCGCTGGTTGTGAGCGATCCGTCCGGAAAGCCGATATTAAATCTTAAACCGAATAATTTTGTCATTTACGAAGACGGGAAAAAACAGGAAATTACAGATTTTGCGAGCTCCGTCGCGCCGTTTGAAGTCGCACTGCTGCTCGATACTTCCGGTTCGACGCGGGGCGATCTTCGTGTGATCAAGCGAGCCGCGGAAGTTTTTATCGAATCGCTTCGCCCCGGCGACAGGGTTGCGATCGTCGGATTCAAAAGCGGAATTCGATTGGGTAAACCGGTTGCCGTTCCCGAAATTTTGACGGCAATGACCAGCGACCGGAAAAAGCTGATCGACGGTTTGAACAACATCAACACAAGCAACGGAACTCCGTTTTATGACGGCATGCTCGACATTGCGGAAAAGATCTTTAACAAACCGCCGGAGGACCAATTTCGCGGTCGCCGCGCCGTCGTTGCACTTACGGACGGCGTCGATTCTTCGAGCGATTTTGAATTTACGGACATTCGCGAAGCGCTCGGCGAAACCGGAGTAGCCGTTTATTTCGTTAAGGTGGACACGCGCGAGTATTTCGAAGCCGAACTTCTCGGTGATTGCGAAACTTCGGTGAGGTTTTCGCAATCTCAGATCCGGCGTTATTATCGAACGTTCTATCCGCGATCGAATGTCGAAAAACAATTTGATTTCTGCTGTTTAGGCGATTTTGAACGGCTCGATATGAGCAAGAGTTTGTACGAGCTTGCGAGTGCGCAGATGAAGCAGCTGGCGGAAAATTCCGGAGGCAAGGTTTTTCCCGCCGCAAGTTTGAGCGACGCGAAAATTGCGCTGGGAGAGGTTGCGGCAGAACTCGGCACCCGGTATTCGATCGGTTATTATCCGGAAAATCAAAAGCGCGACGGGCGATACCGCAAGATACGTGTAGAATTAAAGAACGCTCCAAAAGGTGCCGTCGTCCGCGCGCGCGAAGGTTACACCGCGCCGGCGAATTAAAATAATGCTTCAAATTCATCGATCGGCTTTGAAAGATCAATATGCAAAATAGATTTAACCGGATAGTTTTAATGGTTTTAGACAGTGCCGGAATCGGCGCGATGCCCGACGCGCCCGAGTGGGGCGATGACGGAGCGGACACGCTCGGCAATGTTTTACGTTCGCGCGAAGTGAATATTCCAAACCTTCAGCGGCTCGGGCTTGGGAATATTCGCGAGTTAAAGGGATTAACGCCGGTCGATCTGCCGGTCGGAAACTTTGGAAAATGCATTCTCAAATCGAACGGAAAGGACACGACGACCGGACATTGGGAAATGGCTGGGATCATTTTGAAAAAAGCGTTTCCGACGTTTCCGACCGGTTTTCCGGCACCTGTGATCGACGAATTTATCGAGAAAGCCGATGTTCCCGGCATTTTGGGCAATATTCCGGCAAGCGGAACCGAGATAATTAAACAGCTCGGCGAAGAACATATCCGCAGCGGAAAACCGATCGTTTACACGTCTGCAGATTCTGTTTTTCAGATCGCGGCGCATGAAAACGTCATCCCGATCGAACGCCAATACGAAATTTGCGAGATAGCCCGCGCAATGCTCGACGGCGAAACGCGCGTCGGTCGAGTGATCGCTCGTCCGTTCAAAGGCAAAGATGCTAATTCATTCGTTCGAACCGAAAACCGACACGATTACGCAGTTCCGCCGCCGAAGGAAAACCTTCTTGCGCTTCTCGCCGAAAAAGGTCTGGACGTAGTTTGCATTGGAAAGATCGCGTCGATCTACGATTCCGTCGGGGTTACTCAAGATCTGACCGCGAAAAATAACGATCAATCGATCGATCAAACGGTCAACGCGCTGAACGCGGAAAATCGCGGACTGATCTTTTCAAATCTCGTCGATTTCGACATGCTCTACGGACACCGCCGCGATGTTGAGGGCTATGCAAAGGCGCTTGAAGATTTTGACGCGAGGCTGCCTGAAATCTACCAGGCGATGGGAACGGATGATCTTTTTATAATCACCGCCGATCATGGAAACGATCCGACGTTTCCGGGAACCGATCACACGCGCGAATATGCGCCGCTGCTCGTTTACGGAAAATCCGCCAAAAACGGAGTCGATCTCGGCACACGTCAATCGCTTTCCGATATCGGACAGACGATCGCGGAAAATTTCGGGATCGAAATTCCGGATGGCGTCAGCTTTTTAACAGAAATTTAGATTTATTCGGAATAAGTGAAAAGGGATAGGTTATAAGTGATATTTAGACGCGATCACTTATTACTTATCCCTTTTCACTTATTCCGAAAACCCAAGGCTCTCCTATTTCAATTTCAAAGCTCCGGTTTTAACGTTCTCTTCCAAAATTTTGCGTACATCGTCGAACGAAACCGTGCCGTAAAAGAATTTTCCTTCGGACAATGCTTCGGCGCGGACTGCTTTGTAAATGTCATAGAAACTTCGTTTTCCGTCGACGAAATTAAACGTCTCCGACACCATTAGAGAATGCATTTGAGTCGGAACCCTTCTTCGCTTTGAAAAATATTCGTCGAGCGAGTCGATATTCGCAGGAATTTTCTTCGCGGCGTCGAGCATTGCCGGCGAAAGAACGATGCGAGGTTCCTTTCCATATTTTGCGCGAAAAAGTTCTTCGAGCTCCGCGGTCAAACTCGCCTCGCGCGCGTCGATCATTTTCAGATATCGGTCGATCGTTTGATTTGCCTTTGCGTCGCTGCCGCCGACGACACGCATCGAATTTAGCGCCCGCCGCTCGCGAATCATTCCTTGTTCGATCAATAAGTGAACGTCGTTCCAATTATCGGAATTACTTAATACCTGCAGCGCTGCGTGATGATCTTTAGCCACGCGTTTGCCGCCCTGCGCAAACGTTTCCGCCGCCAGAACCGGAATGTCCTCCGCTTCGGCGTAAGCTAGATAAAGCGCCATCGCGCCGATTATGAAATTGTTTCGCTGAAGTTGTGTATGATCGATATTGCCCAAGTCGTCGTCCGATGAATGAATGAAAGTATCGTCCCAATTGACCATCGCTGCTGATGGAACGCCGATTATTCCCTCGACAAAAACCAGGTTGTCGGACGAACCGAAATACGGAACGAAACGCGCATTATAAGCTTCACGCGTTCCGCGTGTCGCGATTATCGGCTGCGAAAACGGTCGCGGGTATCCGCCGCCGCGTCCTGCGTGAATAAACGAGTTGTTCGTCAAAATAACGAAATTTCCGACGCTTTCGAAAAGCGCGTCGATGTACGAAGTTCGCGAATGCGGATTGTAAATGAGATGCTGAACGCGGCTTCCCATAGATTGTTTCGCGCCCGTCATGTCCTGATGCAGATTAGCGAGCATCAGTTTTTCCGAGCCAGGATTTGAACGGATGTATTGATATTCGGAATAGATCTCGTCCGACCACCAAAATCGAAGATCACGCTTCGGCGGCGGAATTTTTCCTTCTTTGATAAGTTTGCTGAAAACGCGCGCAAGTTCCAGAATGTTACCCGAACCGCTGCCGTCATCGTTCGCCGAGCCTTGCTCTTCCTGCAAATGCGCGGTTATTACGATCTGCTGATCTTTGTATTTCGTCCCGCGAATCCAGCCTTCGACCATTCCTGTTCCGGTGCGTGCGTTCTCGTCGCCGATGTCGGTATCGACCTTTGCGCGTACCTTGATCTTGCCGCCCGGCGTTTGTTTTCCGATCGCGAAAAGATCGTGCATTTTTATCGTCTGCAGAACCTGCCGCAGCGTGTCGCCTTTTCGCGGCGACAGGTTAAAGGCGAAAGTGTCTTTCTGACCTTCCCGCGTCGGCGCGATTCGCGTCCACGGCAGTTGATCGGGGAAATCCAGAATGCTTTTCGATTCCGACGTAGTGTACGCGACAACTCCGATCGCGCCGTATTTATGAACCGCCGTCTGCACCGCAAATCCCGGATTCGAATTGGTCAAAACGATCTTGCCCTTTACATCCATTCCTTTCAGCGTTTCGTCCGACGCATCGCCGACCCAGACGAGTTCCGCCGTAACGTCCGCATCGCGGCTTCCGTCCGAAAGATAAAGTGCGTGATCGCCGATGTCGGCAAGCTTTAATTCAAACGGTTCGACGATCCAAAGTTCCGCGGACCTTGCCGTATAATTTCCCTCAAGCGGCTGTTTGATGATAGACACATCCTGCAAACCGTTCTTCCTTGCGGCATCCGCAACGTAATCCATCGCCTTGAAGTAGCCCTCCATGCCGGAGTCGCGATGCCATTGCGTCAGCACACGAATATGCTCAAACGCCCGGTCGCCCGATATCTCATTTCGCAGCATTTGAATCTGTGAATCATTCAAAAACGGCGTCGATTGAGCTACTCCGGAAATCGGAAGTAGAAATGCAGCCAAACCGATCAAAAATTTCTTGCAGGTATTCTTCATGTTTTTCTTATAGGTCGCTAAAGGTCATAGATTCCGGGCAAAGTTGCGGAATCTGGCGAGTACGTCTTTTAGATCGTTTTCATTTTCAAATTCTTCAATAAGTTTAATGATCCGCGGCTTAACCGCCGCAGACGAAGGCGATCTGTTGATCGAATTCAAACGTTCGATTAGCACATCAGCGCAAAGATAACCGGATCGAAACAATGCTTTTATAAAATCAAAATCTTTTTCACGCCCGGCAATTATTTTGCTGACAGCTACATCGTGAATTTCCGCGCAGAAAGCAATCGTTTCGTTCTCATCGTTTCTTAATTCGACAAGCCGCTTTTCCCAATCTTCAGGCAAAACAACCGTCGCCCGCCCCAAACCGTCGGCGTGAACTCCGATTTTGACTTGATATTCGCTGAATATTCCTAAGTCTTCACTGATCGTATCGCGAAACTTAAAACTTTCGCCGAGCAAAAGAAAATCGCACTCGACCGAAAGACGCGCGATCTCCGGCGGATAATCGGTTACGGCGAAAACCGCCTGCGAGCCGACGATGACCGGCAAATCGCCGATGATTTTTCGCACCTCGGCGGTCAAATTAAAAAGGCTTTGCTTCCGCACAAATTTTGATTACTTTTCTTCTCTCGTCTTCGCTTATCAATCCGGCAAAAGGCGACGACGAGCGCAATCTCTGTCCTTCGTCCGTTTCGGCGGAAATGATTTTCAGGATATTTTCAAGGCTTTCGTTTTCCAGTATTTCTTTCCATTCGAGCCATGCGCCAACGCCCGGAGTTTGGTTTAACCATCTCTGCAAATTTGCTTTCGCTATTTCTAGCAATTGCGGATCGGAACGCAAACGCTCGGCGGCGAGCCGGTGAACGACGAGCGAAAGCATATCGGGAAAATTCTGCGTCTGCGCGTCCGCCGTTTTCGATAATTGTTCGATTCGTGTTTCCATTTATTCGGAGCGCGGACAGGAGTGTCCGCGCTCCGCTCAATCCGCTTTTATTTTACGATAATTTTCGTTCAGATGCGGTTCCAGCAAAAGAATTGCGGAAATGCGGCGGATCATATTTGTTACTTCGGTGATCTCTTCCAATTTCAGCGCGCGACCGAGCAAATTGTATTCACGGTAACTCAGCCATTTTTTTAAAACCTGATAACCGCCGATATAGTAGTTCCATGCGCGTTCCGGCACGTTTCGCCAGAAAGCCGTTTCATTCAGATAAACATCGAATGTTTTTTCGCCCAGACATTTCATTATTTCCGCCGCATCGCCGTCGGCGGCAAAAGCTGCGAGTTCTTTTTGCGTGTAATCGCGCTCGTAGGTTTTGCCTTTTCCCGGCATCTTGATTCCGTTTTTGCCGCCATAGCCCCAATTTGCCGTCACGCGAAAATCGTCGTCCTGAAACTGCAAACCTTCGATGTGCGCGGGAACGCAGATTATTCGGAGAGGTTCGGAAATTTTTCCGGCGGTGATGCCCGCGACTTGCTTTTCCGTGTCAAGCAAATCCGCAACTCTTTTGCCGAGCAGAGCCGAACGGATCAAATCTTCGCGTTTCGCGGGCAGAGGAATTCGCGGGAAATCCTGACGAATTCCGTCTTCGTTTTCTGCCAAATATTCGCTCGAATAACCGATTGCCAGAGCGTGAAACCAGATGAGCGAAGCAACGTCCAAAGTTTCGCCCGTTTCCGTCGCAATCTCGCCCGCGTCAACATCCGTAAAATCCAGTTTTTGCAGATATTCGCGGGCTTTTTTCGAAAGATTTGCACGAATCGAAGTTTCAGTTTCACCGAATAAATTGTCTTGATTTTCGTTTTTACTTTTCTCAAAAAGATAAATTGGGAAAGCACTCGGATTTCTTGTAATCATTTGCTTATCAAAAAAACCTTTGGAAAAACATATTGGATTTCCATCGGGATTTGCCTTTGAATTAAAACGACTAACCAAAAACCAATTTTTTGAATTCATTTGTGCTAATAAATTAGGTCTTGATCTATTCCAAAGAGGTCGAACCAAACTATAAAAACAAAATCTAATATCAAAAGGTCTTACTGAAAATTTGACAATCTTTTCTTCGTCAAACGACTCTTCCTTTATTATCTTTTTTCTAGCTTCAAAGGCATTGAATCCAGACATATTTTTAGTTAAACCTTGACAGCTTTTTTTAAGAGACCCCCAAGAAACCGTGTTGTCAAAATAGTTTTCCATTCGCTCGATCAAATCTTCTTTATCTATATCAATCAAAGCACCACCGCGACATTCTTCTAATCCGACATAATTTTTAATGGCTAAATCATTTAATTTTATCCATGAATAATATGTTTTAGAAATATCTGAAGGAATGAGATTAAAACGATTAGATTCTTCTGGATTGGCGACTTCATATTCAAAATTCGATTCGGTTTGCCGTTCAACTTCTTCATTTTCATCCAAACTTTCGAGTAATTCTTCGCGTTTATTTCTTCCCCAGAAATGTCGAAAACGAACTTCCGATTCTCCGCTTTCTTCCTCATTCTTTCGAACGAATAAACCGACCGCTGTTCCGACGCGAATTCCGGCTTTGTTAAAATCGGTCGAAAAAATGCTCGGATCGGGCTCTCCGTTTGGCGTGGTTTTTCCGGTTTCGCGGCTGTCGCCGTTTAAACAATCAATCCAGATTTTGTCGAATTCGCTTAAAAACTTTTCGCGCATGACGACAAATGACGGATCGCTGAGATAAGAAAAATTTGAAATATAGCAAACGATTCCCTTGCGCGGTTCGAGTTCTGCGATTTTGCGTTCGGCGAGACGGAAAAATCTGATGTAGAGATCGTCGAGATTAAATTTTTTGATGCGCCATTTTTCGATTAAACCTAGCTTGTAAGGTTCGACCAGATTGTTCTCCTCTTCGGGACTGACTCCGGCAAATGCGTTATACGGCGGATTGCCCAGCACGACGAGGATTTTCGCTTTCTTTTTAACTTCGTCGGCGCGGTCGCGTTCTTCTTCAAATTCGGGAAACGGCAGGTGTTTTTTCGGATGTTCTTCCCAACCCGTCAAACTGTTGGTCAGAAAAACTCCGGCGCGTTCACCTTTCTCGGCGCTCAAACCGATGCCGAATTTTTCGAGCAAAAGTCCGATCTGCAGATGCGACACAACAAAAGGCGCGGGCAAGATCTCGAATCCGAAAACGCGCGAAGCAACTGCCGATTTTATCTTCTGCCCGCGTGTCGCGTCTTCGCCTTTTTCTTCCAAAGTCCGATTTATCCGCCGCAGAACCTCGACAAGATAAGCACCCGTCCCGCACGCCGGATCGAGAATAAAAACACTTTCATCCGCCAAACCGTCGAGAAGTCCAAGTTCCTCGCGCAGAACGCGGTCAACGCGCTCGACCATATATTTGACGATTTCCGGCGGCGTGTACCAAACGCCAAGTTCCTTGCGAAGATCGGGATCAAAGGCTTCAAGAAAAGGTTCGTAAAAATACTGAACTGCATTATCTTCGGCAAAGCTCGCGAAAAATTTTTCACGTTGGACGCGGTTTAGAACATGTTCAGTCCAGTCCAAAACTTCGACTAGATTAAGATTCTTCAAATTCGAAGGCGTGGCTATCTGCTCGAACAAAACGGATATCATCGGCACACGAAGTTCCCAAACCGCGGTTCGCCAGTTAAATTGTTCAGCCCGGTCGCCGGCGTTTCCAGTTCTGACAGCGCGGCGTTTTTGCCACAAAACCCAAGCCGAAAAAATGCCGTAAAAAAGCGTCTGCACAAGCGTCGAACGAAAAAAGTTTTCGCCCTTTTCGCCCTCAAACGTGATTCCGAGCGCGTCTTCGAGAGCCTTGCGAATCGTATCGAGTGCCGCAAGCTCGGTTTCTTCGATCCGCGCCTTCGCGTCGCGGGCGTAAGAAGCTAGAAACCACGCGACATCTTCGGGTTTCGTGATCGGCGCGTTCGAGAGCATTACGCGCTTTAAAAATTCCGCAAACCTTTCTTGTCTGGTCTCCGAAAACATCTGCGGATTGTCCGCGATTTGCCAGAAGTCCTTTTCATTCTTACCGATCGAAAGACTTTCCAGGAATTGTTTTCGATCATTTTCATCGAGTCGGACAAGCAAGAAATCGCGGTAATTCGTTACCAAAACTTGTCTGTATTTCCTCAAGTAATCATTAACCTGGTTAGTATCAGCAATTATTCGAACATCGTCGCTTGTACCTTTGATCTCGATTGCGCCGCGTGCGGGCGGCTGACCTTTGATTAGTTCGTTCGAACTTTTCTGAAACTGATCCGGCGTAAAAAAACCTCCGTCGGGAAGTCCCGCACCGCGATTTTGCAGATTGATCACGCATCTGACTTTCGGCTTTAAGGTTTTGCCGATCTCGTTCAAAAGATTTTCAAGCGTTCCGTAAAACGAAGTTTCCCTTACGGCAGATCCGCTTCTGCGAACGGAACTTAGAGAATTCAAGTAGGTTTTGGTTTCCGATTCATTCGTCATGGATTTTGAGAAATAAACTTAACAAAGGACGTTATTTAGTCTAGTGGAAATGCTGCACAATTATTAAACACTTAAATCATTTTGCGCCAATCGATCGGTCTTAAATTCGATCAAGTTTATTCCGACCGATTCATGAAATCAGCAGCCCGAGATCGGCTATCTGTTTTAGGTTTTCATTTAGCATTGTCGTCAGATCGCGAAGCAGATCTCCTTTTTCTCCGACGTCTGAAAGCTCCCCTTTGCTTATTTTAGCTCGTAATTCTTTCTTAAGATCTAGTTTTGTTCGCGTGCCGTCGAGCATGAAAATAAGGTTCCGGAAAAATGAATCGTCGATCTTTACCTGCGTTATGTTTGCCGTCGTTACGCTGTCGCTTTTCTCAAGCTGCCATCGGGCGAGCCTGCTTGTTTTGGGAAATTCGCCGATCTCGCGCGTGAAGTCGGGTTTATGGACGTGAAGTTCGACCAGTTTGTTTGTGAAAAGTTCGAGCATTATCGCACTGCAGATCCGCCGCTCCTTTTCCCGATCTTCAAGCGTAACTCCTTTATCTTCCAAATATTTCGTCGAACGATCCATCAACTCGCTGAATTTTATCGGCTCGGTCCAAGCTTTACCGAGGATCGATAACGCGACCTTTGTCAGCACATGTTCCATTTCAGCGGTCGCACCACTGGGAAAGCGAAATTTTTCGCGACCCTCCTTGTGAAGTTCCGCATTTTCGTCGACCGGATTAAACGGTGACGCGGCATAAAGTTCACTCAATATTGATAGGGCGATATTTCGATCGAGCTTTGCCTCGCCTTTGCAGACAAGCGTCTGGCGAAACCGGCGGCATCGCAGAAAATCGATATATTGTTCGCACCGGACGATGTCGCCGCCGAACGAGGACAGCAGCTCGGCGGTTTCGCGCGGAAATTCGTTCATCGGCATCGAAATATATTCAGCTTCGGAAAGATATTTCAGACCGTGTTTTTCTACGTCAGAAACAAATTCGTGGAGGTAAAATGCGTGATTGATCTCGCCGAATTCGTCGTGAAACGCGCTGACCGGATCGTGATTCGTGACGAATCCGATCTCATTTTTTAAGATCTCCTGAAAATATGGATCGTTGCGGGTGCTTTGCTGAAGAAACTTCAAAAATTCGACGCCTTTTTCCACCTTTCCAAGATCGTTTTCGGCGTCTGCCGTGTGAAAAAGCATCATTTCGCGCGACATTTGCCGGAGATAACCGCCGGGCAAAGTGTTATAGCTTAAATAACCGACGCCGTTTTCGCCGAGCAATTCCGAAAAAAGCGACAGGATCTTTTCTCGGACAAATTCGGGAACCCACGAATACAAACCGTGCGCAGCGATGTAATCAAATTCGCCAAATTCTTCCCGGCTCATTTCCATCACATCTTTCTGCAGAAATTTAATGTTCGTCAGTCCGAGTTCGGCGACCGAACGATTCGCGGTTTCGATATGTTTTTGCGAAAGATCGACACCGACGAATTGGCTTTCAGGCAGGTAAAAGGCGAAAGAGATCAAGTTGTCGCCCTCGCCGCAGCCTAGTTCGAGATAACGGCAGCTTGCCGGCGCCGCCGGTTTCATCCCGAGCAGAGTCGCATTTAAGGCGAAACGGTCGGGAAAGATCTGCGGTTGAAATGTGCTGATATATGGAACTTTGTCGTAAGAAAAATCACTGGGCATTCATTTGATCCTTTGAATTTGAATTTGGACTTAATTATTCAACAATTTACGAATTATTCAAAAGTATCGGGCGGATTCGCCAAAAAACAAAAAAATGAGGCGCGAAAAGCCGCGCCTCATTTAAACGTTTTGATTAAAAGATTATTTTTTCTCGTCGAACGTAAAGTAGGCAACCGGCGCATCGTGGTCGGAATATCTCTGCGGACGATTTGCATCGTTGCGGTAAACTTCAGGAAAGTCGGCATTTACGCGCGCATAGCCAAATCCGATCAAATGTTTTCGAAGCGATTGATTGATCAAAATATGATCTAAAACCTGAGCGTTTCCATCGAAGGTGTATGAATATTTTTGATCTGCCTGGATCAAATTGACCAAATTTATAAAATCGGGATCGACCAGATCCTGCGACGGCATCAAAACTTCGTTAGCACCCGCGGGCGTGCCGGCGATCGTTCCCATAATATCCGCGATACCGTCGTTAAACTGGTAAAAATTGAAATCTCCAAGAACTACAATTTTCTCGTTGGGACCTTCTTTTTGAAGTTTCTGCACCTGCTTTGCCAGATATTCCGCCTGCAGCTTTTTCTTAGTTCTGACGCGAAGTCCGCCGTCCTTTTCGTCGTCGTACCCGAGAAAACTCTTTAAATGATTTACGATCAGCGTTAGCTTAACCGTTTTTCCGCTCGCGTCTTCCGTGATCTCCGCACGAAGAACGAGCGGCGGACGATCGTTCAAAATATCTTCGTCTTTGTCGTTCGGATTTCTAAATTTTTCGTCCTTTCCGATCTGTTCGACCTTTAAAACTTTGACGCGGGACGATTTAACGAGAAAAGCGACGTCAATGCCGCGACCGTCGTTCCCATCGATCAAATATGCTTCATACTTAGGATTCGGCTGGTTCGCGGCGACGGCGTCCGAATTGATCCTGTCGGCAAGCCGTTTCAGTCCGGCAAGATTTTCCGCTTCCGTAATGCCGATGATGTCGGGGAAACGAATGTAATTTCGAATCGCGAGCGAGACCTTTTTCATCCTTGTTTCAAAAGAATCGCGCGTTACGATGTCTTCTTTTATCGACGGGTCGTCTTCATCGTCAAAGAAATTTTCGATGTTCATTCCCGCGATCGAAAATTGCCCGGCGGCGAGTTCGGGCAGCGGAACCGTTGTCAGCGCTCCGGAAACCTCCGGACGGCTGTCGGCATCCTCGAGAATCGAATAACGGTCGTAAGCAAAATGAACGATTCCGCTAAAATTTTTGATCTCGGCGTTTGTCGTTACGTCGATCGCCTGTGCGCCGAGCTGTTCGGCGGTTTCTATTCTGAGAACTTCAGGATTTCCGTCGAATACGATCATTTTCGGAACATTTTTTTTCCAATCGGCGCTTTCCTTTAACGAATGGATCGCCTGGATCTTCATTCCGGGTTCGCGAAATGGGCGTTTGGTTCCTTTCAACACCGCATAAAAAACACCGTTCGAAAACGAAAGACCGTTTTTCAGATCAAATCGCCCGCCAGTCGGCGCGACGGAAGTCAGCGCTTCGGCAAAAACTCGCATCCCTTCATATTTTTCGAGCTGTCCGTAATCGTTCGCAGCAAAATCAGCCGCTGTTAAAGTAATCGGTTTAGGAAGCAAATTTCCGGTCGAAAGAACTTTGACCGAATCTTGATCCTTTCGCATTTCGAGTTCTGTTATCGACAGCGTATTGGGTGCCGATTTCGGACGAAATTCTTTAACGATTCCGGTTACGGAAACAAGATTTCCGATCGTCGCTTCCGAAGACGGTTCGGTGCGTGTGTAAACCAGAATTCCTTCGGACGTCTTTGGATCGCCGTCAACTTCCGCATCCGGAGTTTGAATGAAAAATCCGCTCTTGATCCGACCGGTAACAACGCCTTTCAACCGAACGGCGCTGCCTTCGAATTTTGACATATGACCGTCGCCCTGAACCTCGGCGATCGATCTTTCCTTTTGCGCATTTACCGAAAAAGTGAGCGCGCCGATCGTTAAGAGAACTAATAAAATAGACCGTTTCATTGATAATCTCTCTTTCGTTCAATAATTTGCTGGGTGTTTTTCGGAACGTTCGAAAAGAAGTCGAATCCTGTCAATGCTTCGACGGCTTTCACCGTTGTTCTGAAATTGCGCCACGGAGCAGTGTTGCTGACCGGCGGCTGGTTTGGGACGATGATCGCTATCGTTCGGGTTGTCTTGTTTACGCGTGAAAGATCGTTGTTTCCGTTTGGCAGAACCAGCGCGACCTTCCAGGTAACCTGCGGAACTACGATGCGACCCTGTGCGATCGTTCCGGCGTTGCCGTGTCCGCCGGAAAAAATATAGATCTCGTTTCCTGCGCCGGCGAGCGAACGAAGGTAGATCTCAAAATCGTTCCAAGGTCCCTGATTATTCGCGCCGAGCTGCGGAATGAAATTCGTCATCAAAAACGTTGCCGAATTATCCGGAATCGAGCGAGTCCGGTCGCCGGAAGGACACATGTGACCGCGGTCGTAACCCGAACCGGAATAATCGTTATCCTGAACTTGATACCAGCCCGAAGGCAGCGCCGGATCGGGTCGGTAATCGTCCTGCCGCGAAGCGCTGCCGATCCACGAACTGTCGAGCCGCCACGCGACCCAGTTTGGTGTTGCATTTGCACGGCTGTACGAGAGCGAATATTGCGCCTTGTTCATCAAAAAATTATTTTCGTTCGCGACGTTCGTCGTAGCGTTTGACGGATTGCCCAGCAGCAACGGGTTTTCGCCTTCGAGCGGAGCATCGATCGTGATATTGATCGTTACATTTGCCGTTCGCGCCTGAGCGTCGGACGCGGTCGCATTGACCGAAGTCGGACCGCCGGTCGTTCCGTTCGGAATAGTCGCAGAATACGAAAAGACATTATCGCCCGGCGTGACATCGCCGTTCGTTCCGTCGTCAAAGAACTGCTGCACGGCAGAACCGCCGATATTCGTCAGATTTCCCGAAACCGCAATGCCTGTGCTCGGCGGCGATGTCGCGGGGAACACGGAAACCGTCAACCTTGTCGAAACATTCGGTGCCACGGTCGAAGGACTCGCCGCGCCGTTTGCCAGCAGCGTCGACCCGCTGCCGGCGCATTGATTCGGCGTCGAAGAAGCGTTTTTCGGCGCCGACGGGTTTACATTGGAAAAATCGGCGGAATTATTATCGGTGTCCTGACAGCCGTTCGAAACGCGAGCCTGAGATGAATTTGCGGGCGGGGCAGCCGTAACTGCGGTTTCGATAAATGCGTTCGTCGCCGATCCATAACCGACGGAATCGATTATCACGCCGGTATTAGCTTCGCCAAACCGAATCCCCAAGCCGCCGCCCGATGCCGAAAGCGCACAGGAACATGTCGTTGAATTAAAAACCGTGTCGCCCGGCACCGAACCGTCGTACGAGCTGTTTACGATCAAATGATAACCGCCCGCCGGAACGACAACTGACGTCGTCCAGGCTGTTATCGTCACATCATTCGTTCCGCCCGCCGACCTGTAAACAAGCCGGTAACCGTTCAGATCCACGTTGGCATTACTCGTATTGTGAATTTCGATAAGCTCGTCATTTGCTGGATTTCCGCCGCCGCCGGCGGTCTGAAACTGACTGATGACAAGATGCGGCGACACAAGACTCAATTCGCCAACCAAAACATCGTTCTTCGCTGATGCTGCGAACGACAAACAAAGATACACGGCAAGCGCGGCTGCGCCTGCAAACGAAATATAAAAACGCTTCATTAAATTAATTTTCGGATCGCACTAAACTTGGAATTCTAGAATTCGCCGGTAATCTAATTTTTTACCATATTTTCGCAGCGAATGTTTAACCGAATCGAACTATTCGTTCATTCAGTTTTAACTTCCGGTTTGCCTATTCGACAAAGATTCCCGGCACAGGAGTATCGCCGGCTAAGCCAAACTGTTTAACGGCAACGTTTTGCGTCTTGCTTTCAATGAAGAACCACTGATTGCTCGAGGGGCGAAAAACTCCTATATCGCGCCGCCCGTCTCCGTCAAAATCCGCCTGCAGCGGGCGATCGTCAGATAATCCGAAGCGAATGGCAGAAAAACCGGCGGAACTTTTCAGGAGATACCAATTTTGATCGCCCGGTCGGAAAACAGCGAGGTCGGTTTTCGAATCGCCGTCGAAATCTCCGGCAACCGGTTTATCGCCGTTTAGACCGAAATTGATGATCGAAACTCCGCCGTTCGTGCTGCGCAGAATGTACCAGGTGCCGTTCAACGGACGGAAAACGGCAAGGTCAGACTTTCCGTCGCCGTCAAAATCGCCTGGCGCGGGAATGTCGCCGGAAACCCCGAAATGACTGATCGAAACCTGCGAATCGGAACTTCGCAATGCGTACCAGACGCCGGTCGACGGGCGGAAAACCGCGATGTCCGCGCTGCCGTCGCCGTCAAAGTCGGACGGCGCTAACACGTCGCCCGAAAGACCGAACTGCGCGGTAAATATCACGGAATCCGAACTTCTGAAAATAAACCAGGTGTTCGAAGACGGTCGAAAAACCGCGAGATCGGCTTTTCCGTCGCCGTCGAAATCGGAACTGACAGGTCGATCGCCGCTGCTGCCCCATGCGGCGTTATTTACCGCATTTGACGAACTGTTCAAGATCCTGAAATCGCCCGTTTGCGGATCATCGGAAGCCTGAAAAACACTGAGATCGGTTTTGCCGTCGCCGTCAAAATCGAACGGCGCGCGGTTCGTTTGCGGAACTGTGCATGAGCAAGTAAATCCGTCGGTAACGACGATGTTATCCAGATATTGACCTTCGCGAAACGTTCCAATATCCGTTCCGACGCGCCAGCGCATTTGTACGGTTTGTCCGGCGGCAGACGCGGGAAGTTTCGCGCGCGAGGTGATAAATTCGCTTGTTTGATTTGGTCCGCTTCTTCCGGACCAACCGCGCCGACCGCCGAGCGGATTCTGACAGCAGGTGTCGATAACACCATCGTAGCCGCCCTGCAAAAACTGCCCGCCGGCGGTTTCAATGTCCTGCCAATCGTTCGCACCGATCTTAATTTCCATCAGCGAACCGTCATACAAACGATTTCTCAAAAAAGTCGTCTCAAGTTCGTACCAGTTTCTAAACGAAATTTCAGCGTTTGGCGATGTTATGTTAAACGGCGGCGAAAGGAGTTCGTTTACGCCGGTTTCGCGCGGATCGGGCGAGAATACCGAATTCGGCGGCGACTCGAACCGAGTTTCGAGCGTCGTCCACGGCACTTGTCCGCCGGTTGCCGAAGACGTCCAGCCCGGCGGAAGATTCGGCAGCGGAAGATCGTCAAATTCCTCGCTTAAAGCGATGCGCGGCGATCCGGTCGGCAGATCGATCGTCACGATCCCTAGGTCGTTCGCACCGTCGGTCAAACGGAAACTCAATCTGACAGGAGTTCCACAGTTTAAGTTTGGATTAACTGTAAACGTAAACGGTCGCGAAGCAGGCGGACCGTTGACGGTCAAAACGCCGTAATTCTGCGGTGCCGACGGATTCAACACGCCGCCCGTTGAAAGAAGGGTTGCGACGAGGTTGTTCGCGTTGATCGTTCCGGTATTGCCAAGCGCAAGATTCAGGCTGACTCTTTCGCCCGGTTCGGCTTTTCCGTTAAATGCACAGCTTTCTTCGAAAATGTTTGATCCGGCGTTGACGATAACCGCCGTCGGTTCTAGAAAAGCGATCACAACAAATGTGAAATCGGGCGGATTATTCGTAACGCCGAACTGCATAGTTGTCGTCCTGAATCCATCGGCAGAAACCACCAGAGAATAATTCTGCGGAGATATTCTCATCGTTTCGGTTTCTCCGTTGATACCTGTTACCCGGGTTATCGGGGCGACGGAAGCGTCGAGTGCGGGAACGATCTTGACCCTGGCGTTTGCGATCGGAACCTGACTTCGCGAACTTCGCGCAAGAATGCGAACGCGCGCGAGGTTTGCCGGAACGCATTCTTCAAATTTGAATTTCCCGATCCTCGTCAGCCATCCGAAATCGCTCTCTTCCTGGCTTTCCAGGCTGTAATATTCGTTGGTTATCCAAAACGAACAATCGTCGATCGGATCGACGTTCAAAGCACTGTAATCGCCCCACCGAAAACCGAAGGCTTTCTGCACGCCGGTGCCGGAAACAAGCGAATGTTCGGTGCGAAAACTGCCCGCCGGTTCGGAAGCAAGCTTTCCGCTGTAGGCGATGGCAGGTTTTTTGCCCAAACTGCCGGTACTATATCCAAAAGCGAGATTTCCGCCGGAATCCATAGCCGCGCTGCCCATCCAGCGGTTAAGTTCGTCCGGAGAAAGCGTGCCCTGGTCATGAACCGAAAACGGTCCGCCGGAACGCCTCAGTTCATAAACCCGGACGCCTGCCTGATAGGTCGATCCGACCGGAGAAACGCGAACCGTTTGATTGAAAACAAGCGATTCATGACCACCGAAATTTCGATAGACGACGCGGTACATCAACCGGTCGGATTGCGCATCGAGCATATCGCCCGGCGCCGGCTGCGCAATGTCGTCGCGCCCGGGGTTGCTTGTCGGGTCGAATGCCGCAACTGCGATCGGGCTTTCCGCGCGTTCTGAAAAGGTTGAATTCGACGGATTCGCAAAATCCGGTCGAAAATTGAATAAACGAATGCCGTCAAAAAGATCGCCGTATTCATTCGCCGTGTATCCGACAAATATGTTGGGCGTCGCAATATTTGGCGGAGTTATTCCGTCGTGATCGGTCGGCAGCAAACCGCCGATGCGCAGCGTTGTCGGCGATGCCAGATCGAAATAGATATAACTTGCCGAAGGATCGCCGATCAAAAGCTTTTCGCGTTCGAATGCAAACGCACCGGAACCCGCGTAATCCGAGCCGAAAAATTCGTCCGTCGACATATAATAGGCATCGTGCCAGACGCCGAATTTGGGATAGTCGTTCAGCTTCATATTCGGCATCACAAATTCGTAAACGAAAAATGCGCCGGTCGGATCGCCGGTTTGCGAAACGGCTACCAATTGCCTGAACGGCGGAAAATTGCTGCAAAACTGGCTGATCAGCCAGCGGTCGGCAAGCTGATCGTAAAGCACGATCGGATCTCCGTCGTTGCGCATCGAACACGGCGTTCCGAGCGGGGCAAAAATACTGCTGAGTTTGAATGGCGGAGTTAGCGGAGTTCCGCTTTTGTCATAAACGCGAGTCAGCGAATTTACCGATTGGACGTAATGATTAAGACCGACGTCGCCGTTAGTGTCCGGCGGCAAAATTCGAAAACCGTACGCGGCGAAGTTGTCGCTGCTCGAAATGCCGTCAAATGAAAGCGACGGCAGCGGCATCGGCTGTTCCAAAATGTTCGAAACCGCGCCGTCGCGGTCATGCGGCGCGCCTTCGATCTCTTTTCGGAACGGTATCTTATTTGGAATTTCACGCGCCTGTTCTTCGGCGCGCCCCATTTTTTTGCTTTTCTCGCCCGGTACGGGCTGCGCCGGCGCAAAATTTCGCACTTCGTCGGAAACGGCAAACTTTACGGCTCTAACCTGTTGAGGAACGAGTTCGGAAAACGGTCGCTCTTTTTCGGCGGCTGAGTTGAACGCATCCACCGCCCGGTCTTCTTTGATCAAAAGAACTACGGCTGCAACCAATAAAAACAGTGCAATTCGTTTTTTCATTTTTACTTCAGAGGTCTTTCAAGATTTTTATAGATGATAAAGCAATTCGGTCTTAATCGGAAAAAATTTATGTTCAAAGCTTTCCGATCAGCATCAGCACGCCGATAATTATGAATGCTGCGGCGACGATCCGCTGCAGCCATTCCGCGGGAATTACGTTTGTGATCGCCGAACCGAAAAGCACGCCGAGCAGTGTAACGAGAACAAGCGCCAGCGCGGCTCCGAGAAAAACCGACACCGCCGCGTTTGTCTTGCCTGTCATTGTAATGACCGCAAGCTGCGTTTTATCACCAAGTTCCGCCAAAAAAAGCGTCGCAAACGCCGTCCAAAATATTTTCCATTCCATGTCTTTTTCTCTGTTTCCGCTCGCATTCAAACAATTTCAACTGCTCTCGCGTGAATAGATCGAACCCCGTCGTTCGCGGAGAAATCCGCCGCTGCGTCCCCGCAAAACGCTTTTTATTTCAGCAATTATCGAAACCGCGATGGATTCCGGCGAGTCTGCGCCGATGTCCAGACCGATCGGACCATATAGATTTTCGATCTTCGATTCGTCGAAACTCTCCGACTCCGCCCGAATTTCGTCGATGATCCGAGAGGTTCGCGCCTTCGGTCCGAGCATTCCGATGTATTTCAGATCAAAGCCCAGGATCCTGCCGAGAATTTCGCGGTCCTTTTCGTAATTATGCGTCATCAAAACCGCGACGGTTTGATCGTCGAAAGTAAGTTTCCCGATAGCGTTCTCGAACGGCGCGGCAACGATCTTTTCAACATCGGGAAAGCGTTTTTCATCCGCGTACGCCGGTCGATGATCGGCGATCTCCACCCGCCAGCCGAGCGTTTTTGCAACTTCGGCAAGCGGCAGCGCGTCGAAACCGCCGCCGAAAATGACGAGATTTATTGGCGGATCTATGCTTTCAATATAAATTTCCAGATCGTCAAGGTCGAAAACATTCGGAAGTCGATCTTCGTTGTGAAAACGGCTTACGGTGTCTTTCAACGTCGAAGATTCAAGTCCTAAAAATTCAAAACCGGCGTCGCTCGAATAGAAACCGCGAGCACCGATCGCGCCGGGTTCGCCGCCGGAAAAAACGGTAAACACCGTCTGTCGCCGTCGTTCGTTTACGGCGGTCCGCATGTTTTCGAGCAGCTGCGACCGCGCATCGATCTCTTCGATCAAAATTCGAACCACTCCGCGGCAACCCATGTTCAGCGAAAACACCGAATCGTCCTTTCCGGTCGTGTCGTAGGTCAAAATTTCAGGTCGTCGGCTTTTGATAACGCGGCGCGCCCGTTCGAGCACATCGGCTTCGAGACAACCGCCGCTGACCGTGCCAAGCGCGTCGCCGTTTTCCGCGATCAGCATTTTCGCACCCGGCAGCCGGTAGCCTGAACCTTTCAGGTCAATAACCGTCGCCAAAATAAACCGCGATCCTTCCGGCGCGGCGCTTAACTTTTCAATGATCTGGTGAATTTCGTTCGACAAGTTCGGGTAAAAGATCCTCGCTAAACAAATTTATCGGGCGTTAGGGGAAGCGAGCGGATGCGCTTTCCGGTTGCGTTAAAAACCGCATTGACGACCGCCGCTGCGACGCCGACAATGCCGACCTCGCCGACTCCTTTTATGCCGAGTTTGTTGACGAATTTGTCCTGTTCGTCAATGAAGATCGTCTCCATATCGCCAATGTCGAGATTGGACGGAATATGATAATCGGCAAAAGAACGCGTCACAAAATTTCCCCAGCGCGGGTCCAAAACGGATTCTTCCGAAAGCGCCTGCCCGATTCCCCAGATCGCACCGCCGATCATCTGCGACCGGGAGGTTTTCGGATTTAGAATTCTTCCGGCGCCGGTCGCCGAAACGAACCGTTTTACGCGCGCCATTCCGGTCGATTCATTTACCCAAACTTCGGCAAAATTTGCATTAAAGCTGTGCGACGCATATTTGTCCGCTATTTCAAGCGGTTTGGCGTCTGCACGGGTTTGAAAATCTTTGAGGTTCGCTGCCTGCATCAATTCCGCCGCGGTCGGCGCCTTGATAAATTCGACATTTGTCTTTGCCTGCAACTGTTCCATTGCTTTCAGGCAAACTTCGTAAACGGCGTTGCAAAAACTCGATGCGCCGACAGATCCGACTGAACCCGCTGCGGGCGGCAAGGCTGAATCGCCGATCTTGACACCGATGTCCGACACCGGTAACCCAAGCGTTTCCGCCGCAACTTGCGCGATGATTGTATGCGTCCCGGTTCCTAGATCGGATGCGGCAAGTTCGACCGTTGCGCTTACTTTGCCGTCGTCATTTTTCAATTTTATAACCGCCGAAGTTTCCCGCTGGCGCGCCGGGTAAATTCCGCAGCCGACGCCGAAACCGATCAGAAAATCTCCTTCTTTCGTCGATCGTGGTTCCATTTTTCGCTTTTCCCAGCCGAACGCAGCCGCGCCTTTGCGCAGACATTTGACCAGCGAACGCGAAGACCAGGGTTTTCCGGTTGCCGGATCTTTTTCCGGTTCATTCTTGATCCGCAGTTCGACCGGATCGATCTTTAATTTATGCGCGAGCTCGTCGATCGCGGATTCGAGCGCAAAGCTGCCGGTCGATTTGCCGGGCGCCCGCGTGTAGGTCGGTATGATCACGTTCATCGGCGCGACGCGGTAAGTAACAAGGGAATTCGGCGCGTCGTACATATGCTCGCTGACGTCGCCGCATGGTTCGACAAATTCCTCGTTTATCGCGCAATGCGTCGTCGTTTCATGCGAGAGCGCCGTGAGTTTTCCGTCTTTTGTAGCGGAAATTCGCATCCGCTGAATATTCGCCTGACGCAACCCAACGGAATTGATCATCATATTTCGCGTCAAAGCCAGTTTTACGGGTCGTTTGACCAACTTCGCCGCCATCGCGGCAATGACGACGTGTCCCCACGCGCCGCCTTTCGAACCGAATCCGCCGCCGATATGCGGCGTGATGACGCGGACATTCTCCGGTTTCAAACCGAACGTCGCCGCGACCGCGCCTTGGACGCCGTTGACGATTTGCGATTCGTTATAAAGAATTAATTTATCGTCGCCGTCCCAAACCGCGACCGTCGCGTGCGGCGCCATTGCCTGGTGATGTTCGATCGGTGTGAAATAGGTTTCGTCGAGCTTTATTTCGGCTGACTCGAAAGCTTCTTCAAATTTTCCGCGACGCATGTCTTCGCGACCGCGCGGGACCGTTCCATTTGAATTTTCCTTAGAAAAATCGACCTTCGCCGCCGCTTTTTCGTATTGCACGGTTATCAAATTTGCCGCGTTTCTCGCTTGTTCAAACGTTTCCGCCACGACAACGCCGATGTTTTCTCCGAAATATTCAATGTCGGCGTCCTGCAGTATCGCACCGCCGCGAAGTCCGCGCGAAGGCGTAATTTTCGGAGCGTTCAAATGCGTCATGACGGCGATGACGCCTTCGGATTCTTCAGCCGCTTTCGAATCGATCTTGAGAATTTTTCCTGCAGCGGTTTCGCTTTTGAAAAGAAAAGCATGTGCGGCATTTTCGACGGGGAAATCCATCGCGTAATTTGCGCGTCCGGTGACCTTTAAAAAACCGTCGATGCGGTCGATGGCTTCGCCGATTGGGTTCATATTCATAACGCTAAATATAACAACCAAATATCCGAGCGGAATCCACTCGAAAACTTCGCTTATTGAATAATCTAATCAAGTGCGGTTTTCGCGCTTTCGCGCTCACTGCGGGCGGGGTCGCCCGCGCTCCAATTTTAAGCAGTCTTGCCGCCGTTCATCGCCATCGTCAATGCACGCGCGACCGCGCGTTTGCCAAGTTCAACCTTGAACTTGTTATGTTCCAGCGGTTTTGCGGCTTTCATTTCCATTTCTGCGGCAGCTTTGAAATTCGCTTCGGTCGCGTCTTTTCCCTTCAGGAATTTTTCTGCTTCCAATGCGCGCCACGGTTTATGCGCGACGCCGCCCAAAGCAATGCGCGCATCTTTTATCTTGCCGCCGCTCACATCCAAAGCAGCGGCGACGGACACCAGCGCGAACGCATACGAAGCGCGGTCGCGAACCTTCAAATAATAACTGTTTGCCGCAAAATTGTTTTTCGGAATTTCGATCTCGGTTATCAAATCGTCATGCTTCAGATTATTGTCGAGTTCCGGTGAATCGCCCGGCAGGCGGTGATAATCGGCAAAAGCGATCGAACGCGTTTTTCCGTCGGCACCCTGTACCTTTACATTTGCGTCGAGCGCCGCAAGAGCGACGCACATGTCCGAAGGATGAACCGCGACGCATTTTTCCGACCAGCCGAAAACGGCATGCATGCGGTTGATGCCTTCCATCGCGCCGCAGCCCGTTCCCGGCTCGCGTTTGTTGCACGGCATTGCTGTATCGTAAAAATATGTGCAGCGTGTTCGCTGATTCAGATTTCCGCCGTTCGTCGCCATATTTCGGATCTGTCCCGAAGCTCCGGCAAGAATTGCCTGCGACAGCAGCGGCAGATTTTGGCGGACAAGCGGATGGTTTGCGGTCTCCGTATTTTTTGCCAATGCGCCGAGCGAAATGCCGCCGGAGGTCGCTTTTATCTGATCGAAACTAAGACGATTGATGTCGACAAGTTCGTCCGGACGTGCGACGTCTTCTTTCATCAGATCGATGATGTTCGTTCCGCCGGCAAGAAATCGTGCGTTTTTGTTTTTCGAGATCGCTTCAACTGCTTTCGCGGTTTCAGCCGCTCTGGTGTATTTAAATGGTCTCATTTTTTACGCGACCTCCGTTTCTGAACTTTCTGAGAATTTCCAGCCTTGAGCCTGTTCCTTGCCCGTGTGAACTTCTTTTATCGCCCGCAGAATGTTCGGGTAAGCGCCGCAGCGGCAAAGATTTCCGGACATTCGTTCGCGAATCTCATCGTCGGAAAGATTAAGCGAACGTGCTTTTGCCTGAATGTTTTCCGTAACGTAACTCGCATCGCCGCGTTTTGCTTCCTCCATCAGGGCAACTGCCGAACAGATCTGTCCCGGAGTGCAGTATCCGCATTGAAAACCATCGTGTTTGATGAACGCCGCCTGTACCGGATGAAGTTTTTCGCCGGTCGCAAGTCCTTCGATGGTGGTAACGTCCGCGCCTTCGCAGGTTGCGGCAAGCGTCAGGCACGAAAGAACTCTCTGTCCGTCGACGATGACCGTGCAGGCGCCGCATTGCCCATGGTCGCAGCCTTTCTTGCTTCCGGTCAGATCCATTCGTTCGCGCAGCGCGTCGAGCAAGGTCATTCGCGAATCGACATCGAGCGATTTTGCCGAACCGTTGACCTTCATCGAAACTTTTACGGCGTTTTCAAGCTTTACCGCCGCGGTCTTTACGTCGCCGTTTGACGCGGCAAAAGCCTCGTTTTCAGCCAGCAGCTGCATTGCAAGAACGCTCAAACCCGCGGTCGAAACCTGCCCGAGAAACTTCCGCCGCGACTCGCCGAAAATGCCGAGTTCGTCGAGCAGTTTTTCCTCGTCGACCGTTAAAACGTCCGACTCGACCGTCGCCATATCCGGCGGATTTCCGCAGTCTTCCAAATCAAATTTTTCTTCGTTCATTAAATTTCTCCGCGTTTTACTCCTAATTAACCAACTCAACCAACTTAACGAAAGGTAAGATCATTTTTTAACCACAGATGAACACGGATGGACACAGATTTCTTAAATTCTTGTTTTTGAATCTCGACTGCCGATAAAAAAATGACCAGGTAAATCTCCTAAATATCCGTGCCCATCCGTGTTCATCTGTGGTTAAAGATAAATCGTTAAATTCCAGACACCTTTTAGATCAACTTATCCGGCGTGATCGGCAGATCTCTAAACCGTTTTCCGGTCGCGTGAAAGACCGCGTTCGCGATCGCCGCCGGTATTCCGACTAAACAAAGTTCGCCCATTCCTTTAACGCCGAGCGGGTTTACGACCGTGTCGATCTCTTCGACAAATTCGGTTTCGATCTCGTGAATATCGGCGTGCGACGGCACGTGATAGCTTGCAAGATCGGTCGTCGTCATTCTTCCGTAGCGGTGATCAATCTCTGTGATCTCAGTCAGCGCCATTCCGATTCCGCCGACAACGCCGCCCATTTCCTGCGAATGCGAGGTTTTCGGATTCATAATGCGTCCGCAGGCGGTTGCCTCCATAACGCGCGTAACTTTAATAATTCCAAGCTCTTCGTCGACCTTTACTTCGACAAACTGTGCGCCGTGCGCCTGTGTCGTATATTGACCGCGCTCTTTGCCCGGCATTGATGTGTGCGTAACACTGACCTCGTCGAGACCGCCTTCCTGCAGGATCTGCCCGATCGTCAGCGAATTTCCTTTATCTTTTTTCGTCCGAAGAACGCCGTCGGCGAGTTCGACATCGTCGATCTTCGCATCCGCCATCGGAGAATTTTTCATCTTTAGGACAATTTCCAGAAGCTTTTGTTTTATCTGACCGGCAGCGCCGTGAGCCGCGGTCCCGACGGAAGCCACGGTCAGCGAACCGCCCTGCATAGGCGCGTTCGGAAGTTTTGTGTCGCCGAGTTCAAATTTAATTTTGTCCGGCTCAATGCCGAGATATTCGGCGGCGATCATCGTAATTACCGTGTAAGTTCCGGGACCGATATCGGCGGTCGCGCTGCCGATATAAACGCTGCCGTCCTTGCGAACGGTCATTTTCATCGTCGCCGGCGCCTGATAAGCACCCCAAAGCCCGGTTGCCGTGCCCCAACCGACCAGCCATCGACCGTCGCGCATCGAACGCGGTTCCATTTTCCGTTTTTCCCAGCCAAACTTTTTCGCGCCCGTCTTAAAGCATTCCATTAGCGCTTTAGAGGAAAACGGTTTTCCGGTTTCAGGATCAGTTTCGGCGTAATTGATCATTCGCAGTTCAAGCGGATCGATGTTTAGTTCGTAAGCGAGTTCATCAAGCGCGGATTCCAGCGCGAATGCGCCCGAAACTGCTCCCGGCGCACGCATCCATGTCGGCGTCGGAAGATCGGTTTTCGCAAGGCGATAGGGCGTGTCGTAATTTTCGCATTTGTAAAGCGTCCGCCCGAAACTATTAGGATTTTCGCCGAAATTTTCGAATGAAGATGTGTTGCCGACCGCTTCGTGAATGATCGACTGGAGTTTGCCGTCGCGCGATGCGCCGATCCTGACCTTTTGCCAGGTGTAAGGGCGGTAACCGTTTCCGGTAAACATTTGCCGGCGCGTGTAGTTTAATTTTACCGGACGATTTATTTCGCGCGCGGCACATGCCGCGATGAACGAATAATAATTTGGATTTAGCGCGGAACCGAACGCGCCGCCGACAAACTCCGATGAAACGGAAACGTTTTCTTTCGGAATTCCGAACGATTCCGCAAGATGTCCCTGAACGGTTCCGACGCCCTGGCTTTTATCGAAGACCATCAATTTGCCGCCGTCCCACATTGCTATCGCGGCATGCGGTTCCATTGCATTGTGATGTTCGATGGGAATGGTATATTCCGCTTCGATCTTTACTTCTGATTTTTCAAACGCTGTATTCGCATCGCCGCGCGGTTTTGGTTTGCCGAAAAAACCCGCCGGCGCTTCCACCGTCGGAGCTTTTTCCGCTTCGGTAACATGTTCGGCTTTTAAATACTCGGTCTTTATTAATCGAGCCGCGAATCTCGCCTGTTCGAACGTTTCCGCAATGACCAGCGCTATCGGCTGACCGCTGAAAACGATCTTGTCAGACTGCAGCGCGGCAAATGCCTCGTCTTTCGATTTCGTTTTCGGGCAGTTCAAATGCGTCAGGATCTTCAAAACGCCGCTTTGCTTTTCGGCTTCGGAAGTATCGATCGATTTGATCGAACCTTTCGCGATCTCGCTTTGCGCGATATACCCGTATGCGACGTTCGGAATTTTATATTCCGAAGCGTATTTCGCCTGCCCGGTTACCTTCGCAAAGCCGTCAACGCGGCTCATTTCCTTTCCGATGTATTTTGCCATTTTGATTAACCTGGGTTGAAAAACCGGTCCGTTTCTGCGGCGATAGACCGCGGGCTAAGCCGAAATCCGAATTGTCCGTCTGCATTGCTTTTCGTGTGCGTTAAACTAAAAATATCACGCGAGGTTTATCTTGTCATTAAATTCTGAAAAATCTTCTATCGTCGCCATTGTTCTAGCAGCGGGCGAATCGAGACGGATGGGCGAGGCGAAACAGCTTTTGCGTTTTCGCGGCGAAAGCTTTATCCGTCGATCGATCGACGCCGTTATCGACGCCGGAATCGAATATGTCTTGGTAGTTCTCGGCGCGAACGCCGTTGAGGTCTCAGACGAACTCGCTGTTTGTCCGGTGAAAACGATCGTTAACGAAAATTGGTCGCGCGGTATGGGAGGTTCTATCGCATGCGGAATGAATGCGGTGTTGAAGAATTCGCCGGACATCGGAGCGGTTCTGATCACGGTTTGCGACCAGCCGTTCGTCGATGCAAAAGCGCTCCGTCGATTAATAAATGAATTTATCGGGTCGAACGCAAAGATCGCAGCTGCTCAGTATGCCGAAACTTTCGGAGTTCCGGCTGTTTTTTCTAGCGATATTTTCGCCGATCTGCTTGCGATTCCCGAAGATCGGGGCGCGAAAACGACGATAAAAAAACACCTCCGGGAAACAAAACTTGTTTCGCTTCCCGAAGGTGCAGTTGATGTAGATCTGCCGGACGATTACCGAGTGCTGCTCGAAGCTGACTTCTTGGGCTGAGCGGGCGGTGTTTTTGCCGGTTCTTTCTTTTTGTCGGTCTCCTTTTTATCCGTCGACTTGTTATCGTCGCCTTTTTTCGAATCGTCCTCGTCGTCGTCATCCGACCGGGAAGAGCCGCGCGAATCCTTTTCTTTCAAGGTCTTTTTGATCGCGTCCGCTCCGTAATCGACTCTTTTCTTGCCGGCTTCCGCTTTTTCGAGCAGTTCGGCGGCAAGCGCGTTTCCTTCATCGAGTTCGACCGCTTTTTTCAAAGCTCGAACGGCTTCGTCATATTGAGCGAGTTTGATCAATACCGCGCCAAGTTCGGTCTGGTAAAGCGTGTTTTCGGGCTCAAGCTTTACGGCGGTTTCCAGCGATTTTCGCGCATCCTTGTCTTCGTTCAAACGGTCGTAAACGCGTCCGAGATTAAAATGCGCAGAATGATCTTTCGAATCCTTATCGATCAGTTTTTTATATGCGATAACAGCGTTTTCAAACGCCAGAACTGAATTGCTTTTCTTTTCCTTCTTGGGTTTTTCGTCTTTGTCTTCGGTATCGGAAACCGGTTCAGCCGGCGTCGCGATCAATTCCTGCTCGCTTTCGAGCAAGGCGTACGCAAGCCCGAGTTTGAAATGCGCTTCCGCCAGATCCGGATCGAGCTTGGTCGCCTGTTTATATGCATCGACCGCTTTTTCGGTCAGATTTTCGTCAAAAAATCTATTGCCGTCCGCCAGAGCCGTCTGCGCGTCCGCATACGTTACCGTTTCAGCAGCTTCGGCGTTAACTATTTCCGTGTTGGAAGTTTCGGCGTTCTTGGTACACGCGCCGGCTGTCATACCGACCGCAGCCAGCGCCGAAATCATTAAAAACTTTCTAAACATAATTCAATAAATGCGTTTAACCCGGCGGAAAAATGAATTGGCGACCGCCCAAAAGATGTACGTGAAGATGAAAAACGGTTTGACCGCCGTCGGAATTTGTATTGATCACCATGCGGTAACCGTCTTTGGCGAAACCTTTTTCACGCGCGATCTCCGCCGCCTTTAGTAATAGATGCCCGAGCGTATCTCCGGCGTTGCTGTCCGCGTCGTCGAGCGAGCGGATGTGTTCGCGCGGAATTACCAGAACATGCGTCGGCGCCTGCGGCGAAATATCGTTAAAGGCAATGCAGACATCGTCCTCATAAACCTTCTTCGAAGGAATTTCACCGTTGACTATCCTGCAAAATAAACAATCTGACTGGCTCATAATCGGTATCCGTAATTAAATCACAATCCGCACCGATGAACAACAAACTGTCAAATCAACAAAAAACCGCGGTCGACCCAAAGGCAGAAACGCGACCGCCCACTGGGCAGAAACGCGACCGCAAGGGAGCGTGCCCCAACTCTCGCCATCAAACAACAACGCCAACCAAAAGGGAGCGTGCGCCCACTCCCGCGAACAAAATATGGCAACAAGACAAACATCGCGGTCAACAAATCGACCGTGAGAATCCGGCACGCTCCCTAGCGGTCGCGTTTCCGCCCTACATTGCTGATGCTTGCTCGATACGCTGGCAAAATTCGCGCTTGATTCGACCACGGATCGCGTTGAAGGCAGAAACGCGCCCGCCAGGGAGCGTGCTTGCGGTACGCACTCAAAAACCCTATTGACATCAAACCCTTATTTCGTCTATATTTCCGCACATCAACCTGGTTGTTTTTGGAGTTCAGGTCTTTCGTAAAAATTGCAGGCGAGGCAATGCCTTCATCAAACGAGTTTTCTCATTGCCGTTTCTCCCGCGAGCTTAAAGCAAACATGCTTTGAGCGATCGATCTCCCGGTTTTATACCCGTTGATCTCCTTAAAATGTAAAGTCTATAACCCCTTGCAGAAAACTCTACCTCTATGAATTCAGGGCATGCCAGAAATGTACTCAATTTTGAGAAAGTTGTAAGTATTCTCGTCGGTATCGACGGAAAATATGCTCCGCTAAATGGCTTGATCACAAAAGATGCGCTAAATAGTAAATTATCGGACCTACGAAATGCGCTTTCTGAAAAAGATGAGGAAAGATTGAAAGATCTCCTTTATCACCCCGATCATGGTGCCCTCAAATTGGTCGAGCTTATAAAGATCCAGTTGATCATCTATCCCGGAAGGGACAGTCTTGCGTTCAAACAAGTTAATGATCTGACTTTTAGGAAATGGTAGGTCAAGAGCAAAAGGCAGAAAACGCGACCGCTGGGGAGCGTGCCACCAGACCGCACTCGCAAAACACCGCCAACTCAAAGGCAGAAACGCGACCGCTGGGGAGCGTGCCACCACTCCGCACTCGCGAAACACCGCCAACTCAAAGGCAGAAACGCGACCCCGAG
This sequence comes from Pyrinomonadaceae bacterium, assembly GCA_026129865.1. Classification (GTDB taxonomy): domain Bacteria; phylum Acidobacteriota; class Blastocatellia; order Pyrinomonadales; family Pyrinomonadaceae; genus JAHCHG01. The sequence continues at coordinate 102,543 of JAHCHG010000012.1, read as the reverse complement.
CAATCGTGCCCCGACTCCCGCGAACAAAGAACGGAGAAAGAACGGAGACAAGACAAACCTCTCCGCCAATTGACTGACCGCGAGAATCCGGCACGCTCCCTGGCGGTCGCGTTTCTGCCCTTGCCTGCGAGCTGTTGATCGACGGCGGCGGTTTAGCACGCTTCCTTGCGGTCGCGTTTCTGCCATTCGAGTCGCTTCGGATTTAGAAGATCGTGAAGGTGTAGGACATTATTTTTACTACCGTTACGGGTTTTCCGTCGATTACGGCGGGTTTGAATTTTATTCCTTTTGCGGCTTCCACGGCTTGGTCGGTCAGACCGTGGGGCAGTTCGCGTACCGGAACGACGAAGCCGAGCGTGCCGCCAGCTTTGAATTCGATAGCAAGCCGGACAGTGCCCGAGGTGTTTCTACTTCGCGCTTCTTTTGTGTAACGGGGCTTCGGTTTTGAAGTTATCTGCAGCTCGCTGTCATATTCCGGAAGATTTTCCGAATAGACCACATCCGTTTTGTTAAATGCTTTCACCGCGTCGTCTTTCTTGTCCAGATGAACATAAGACGCGCCGAGATAAAGCCACGCAAGGCGGTCTTTTTCTTCAACTTGTGTTCGTTTCAGCAGAATATCGGCGGCTTTTTGAAATTCGCCCTGACGATAAAGTTCGATGCCCTTATCCCGGTCGTCCGCCTGCTGGGCAAACGCCATCAAAGGAAAAAGCAAAAGCGCGAGTGAAGTGACAATTAGTTCTTTCATATAATTTCGCAAAAAAGAGAAGGCAGAACTGGGATTCTACCTTCTCCGTTATCGTTCGACAAGAAAAATTACATGCCGGCGCCGTGGCATTTCTTAAATTTTCTGCCGGAGCCGCAATGACACGGTTCGTTCGGTCCGATCTTCGGTTCTTCGCGGACAAAAGGCGTGTGCCGCGCGGCTTCTTCGCCGGCTGCGGAAACGCCTTCGTAAGCGCCGGTGAACGCCATTCCCGCTGCCTGACGGCGTGCGCGCTGGCGTTCCAATCTTTCCAGACGTTCCATCTCTTCCTTTTCGTCCTTCATTACGATCTCAAGATTAAACAGCGCCTTGGTCGTGTTGGTGTCGATGCGGTCGAGCATGTCCTGGAACATATCGAACGACTGCTTTTTATATTCGACGAGCGGATCTTTCTGTCCGTATCCGACCAGACCGATGCCCTGTTTCAGATGATCGATCGAAAGCAGATGATCTTTCCATTGCGAATCGATGATGTTGAGCATGATGTATCGCTCATATGCCCGCAGCGATTCGGCTCCGGCGATCTTTTCCTTTTCTTCGTAATTTGCGATCGCCTTGCGCCAGATGGCTTCTTCTATCTCCTGCGGGTTCATCTTTTTGAAATCGACGCCGGCATCGACCGCGGGATCAACATCGTAAATGTTCTCGATCTCGGCTGCATAGGTTTCGACTTCCCAATCGTCCGGCGCGACCGCGGAATTTAAATATTGCGCAGTTATATCGCTTAAAAGATCGTGCGCCATGCCGTTTTCGCCGAGCAGATATTCGCGATGCTCGGGTTCGAGCATCAATTCGCGGCGAAGTTTGTAAATGGTTTCGCGCTGTTTGTTCATCACGTCGTCGTATTTGAGAACGTGTTTACGCGTTTCAAAATTGCGCGCTTCGACCGCTTTCTGCGCGCGTTCGATCTGTTTCGAAACCGTTTTCGATTCGATCGCGACGCCTTCTTCCATGCCGAGCCATTCCATCATCGAACGAACCTTGTCGCCCGCGAAAATGCGCATCAGATCGTCTTCGAGCGAAAGAACGAATTTCGTTTCGCCCGGATCGCCCTGACGACCCGAACGTCCGCGAAGCTGATTATCGATTCGCCGCGATTCATGCCGCTCGGTCGCGAGAATTTTCAAACCGCCGACAGCGATCACTTCTTCGTGTTCGGCATCGACAACGCGCTGAGCTTTGCGAAGCTGTTCTTCGAACTGCTCTTCGGTCGCCTCGTCCGGATTTATTTCCATCCGTTTCAGATAATCGCGCGCTAAAAATTCGGGATTTCCGCCTAAAATAATGTCCGTTCCGCGACCAGCCATGTTCGTCGCGATCGTAACCGCGCCTTTTCGACCGGCTTGCGCGACGATCTCGGCTTCGCGTTCGTGATATTTCGCGTTGAGAACATTGTGCGGAACGCCGATCTTTTTCAGACGTTCGGCAACAAGTTCCGAATTTTCGACCGAAACCGTACCGACCAGAACCGGCTGACCTTTTTCGTTCAGCTCTTTGATCTCATTTACTATCGCGTTCCATTTTTCCGGCAACGTGCGGTAAATGACGTCAGGTTTATCGACACGAACGATCGGTCGATTGGTCGGAATGACGATGACTTCCAATTGATAAGTTTCGCCGAATTCCTTTTCTTCCGTTTCCGCCGTACCGGTCATACCGGACAGCTTTTCGTACATTCGGAAATAATTCTGCAGCGTGATGGTCGCGAGAGTCTGGTTTTCGCGTTCGATGTTTACGCCTTCTTTCGCCTCGACCGCCTGGTGCAGACCGTCCGACCAGCGGCGACCTTTCATCAAACGACCTGTGAAATCGTCGACGATGATAACTTCACCGTCCTGAACTACGTAATGATGATCGCGTTTATAAAGCGTATGCGCCTTGAGCGCCTGTTCGACGCAATGGAGAAGCTCCATATTTCCGGGATCGTAAAGATTTTCGACGCCGAGCAGTCGTTCGGCTTTTGCCACGCCCTGTTCGGTCAAAACCGATGAGTGATTTTTTTCATCGAGAAGATAGTCGCCCGTCGTAACCTTGGTTTCTTCGTCCTTATGCCCGCGTTCGAAATGCGGAATGATCTGGTTTGCGGTGAAATATTTGTCCGTCGCTTCGTCCGACGCGCCGGAAATGATCAAAGGCGTTCGCGCTTCGTCGATCAAAATAGAGTCGACTTCGTCGATGATCGAATAATAATGATCGCGCTGAACAAGCTGGTCGGGATCGAATTTCATATTATCGCGCAGATAATCGAAGCCGAACTCGTTATTTGTACCGTACGTCATGTCGCACGCGTACTGTTCTTTCCGCTCGTAATCGTCCATATCGTTCTGGATACAGCCGACCGTCAGCCCGAGGAATTTATGGATCTTGCCCATCCATTCCGCGTCGCGCAGCGCGAGATAATCGTTGACCGTGATTATATGAACGCCGCGACCGAGAAGTCCGTTCAAATACGCGGGAAGTGTAGAAACAAGCGTTTTACCCTCACCCGTGCGCATCTCGGCGATCTTTCCCTGATGCAAGGTGATGCCGCCGATAAGCTGAACATCGAAATGCCGCATTCCCGTAACTCGTACGGAAGCTTCGCGAACCGTCGCGAAGGCTTCGGGAAGAATCTCGTTCAAGACTTCCTGCTCGGCTTTCAGTCTAGCCATCCTGTCTTCGATGCCTTCGACCGCCCGCGCGATCTTTTCGCGAAATTTTACTGTCTGCGCTTTCAGCTCTTCGTCCGAAAGCTTTTTGATCTGCGGTTCAAGATCGTTGATCTGCTGAACGGTCGATTTTACTTGTTTGAGAAAACGGTCCGTCGCCGTTCCAAAAATTTTGTTAACTACTTTATCTGCAAAACTAGCCATTTTATTAACCTCTAAAGATGCCGACTAAACTCGATTTGATGATGAAAATAAATGTTTAAAAAGACTTTGGTGCGGAAAGGCTCTGCCTTTGCGATGCGGTAAGATCTTGAATTCCTGCAAGGCTCAGCCTTGCAGGGATCGAAAAAAGAGTCTATTCGGAATGGCACAGCCCTTCCGCACTCTAAAGAAGTAAGATCTTCCAAGAAAAAATTCTTGCTAACTCTCAAACATTTACTTTCAAAGATCGAATTAAATAAAAATCTTGACTCCGAAATCGATAAACCGATCCCCGGAAATTACTGCAATTTGCGAATTTCTGCGAAAAGAAAAGTTGGAAATGAGATTTTCTGAAGAAAATAAACCGAATGGACCGGTTAGAAGAAAATCAATTCGCCCGCTTTTCGCTTTTAACAAGCGAATCGAGCGAACCGCGCGGGAGCGTGGTAACGATCATGACCTGATCGTTTTCCGCTTTGAAGATCGTGTTTTGAAATAAGCTTTTGACCGCGACCGAGGTGTCCTGATCTATATCAAACCGGCGCGATGCGAGATTGAATTTTTCCGCAAGCGACGCTGCGCTTTGCGTGGATGTTCGAAATCCCGAAAGCTCAACTCTGAGTTGCGACCCATCAAAACTCAGCGAGAAAAAGCTCTTCGTCGCACTCCCCGTAGAAAACTTATCTGTCGGAATACAATCGGAAAGAGATGTCCAATTTTCAAACGTGTACCGCGCATCCGTGATCGCAGGTTCGAGCCAATGGTCGGAAATCTTTTGATTTCTTTCACTGTGTCGAATCGGATCGCCGTCAACATTGCACGGCACAAAACCCGTTTCAGATATTGAAAACCGGTCGGAATCGAGATCGAATTTATCGATTCCGTTTAGCTTTCGCAGATCGTCGATAAAGCTTTCAAGTTCGTCGAAATACTCTTCGATCGAACGCGTCAGCCGGTTTAATTCTGCATCCGGATCTTTGTCGAGATCGTCTTCCTTTTCGATCTCGAGCTGAATTTCAAACTTTTGCGACAGCGCCGCCTGCTGAGCCAAAACGCTCGGCGACGCGCCGACAAGCACCAAGCCGAGATAAACGCTCAGCGTGGTCAGAAAAAGTAATGAATTTTTTGCTTTGCTCTTGCTCATTCAGCCTATTAAAAATAGCAAATGCGGCTCATAAATAGAAGCCGCAATGCTAGATCGCAAAAATTCCCGGTTCTACTTGCCGGTTTTCACATTCGAATTCGAAGTTTGCGCCGTGCTGTTGTTCGGATTCTGTTTTTGTTTTTCGAGCTCCTTTTTCGCTTCTTCGGAAAGCTTTCTGCTCAGGATCTCTTCTACCGCTTCTTTTCCAAGTTCGACATTGATTAAAACGGTTTTACCGCGAGTTGTCGGCGGCTTAACACTCTTCAGTAAGAATAGCTCATCAGCTCCCTTTTGTGTAAAAAGTCCCGTGGCGATCAATCCATTCAAACCGCTCGAAAGCGTTTTCGCCTTTGCCTCGGTCGGCTGAACAGATTCAATGTTGACGAGCAGTTTGTCTCCAGACTGCGTCAGCGTGATGACCATATTTTCCATGCCGATGTTGTAAAGATAGGCAAAAAATCCGCTGTCACCAACCGCTTCGATCGATTGTTTCGCAATGTTGACCATTTCCTGGTCGCCCGCTTCTTCCGCCGGAATCTGCACCCAACGCGTTTGTTTCGGGTCAAATGCAACGACCTCGCGCTCCTTTCCGTCCTGGTCTTTTACGATCTTCTTCGCCAGTTTCGCCGTCAGAACGACCTTAAACGGCTTGATGTCAACCGTGTTCGTTCGCGGATCAGGCGTTATCGACCATTTTGCCGAAACGGTTTTGTTCAAATCCAGAAACGGCTTTTTGTTGATCTCAACCGCAGCTACAGGATCGCTGTTGGTCGCAGTTTTTTCTTCGATCTTCGGTTCGGTCGGGTTATCCGCAGTTTCATCGCCGTCAAACTTTGGAAGCTCGGTAGGTGAATCGTTCGGAACAGACGGTTTTTTCCCGCCTTTCTTCGAATTTCCTGCTTGCGCCGGGTTGTTCACGATGCCGAAGGGCGAATCGGGAATCGCTCCCGTCGTCGGATTATTATTAACCGGCGGCAGCGTCGGCGGAGTGTTCATCAGCGGCGGATTGTTCGGAATTCCCGGTGCAAGTTCGGTCAAATTTTCAAATCCGTTGTTTGGAACGACGTTGCCGTTTTCATCCAAAATATACTGCTCCGGATTTGCAACCGCGAAATACCCAGCCGGATAAGCGAGCGGCGGTCCGACATTGCTGACATCGATGATCGTTACCTCGTCGTCTTCGCCGATCTCGGTTTGGATATAATCTTTAACAACATAATCTCCGTCGGTTCCGAACAGCGCGTTCCCGACATAAACCGTGTCGATCACCTGGCAAACCGTGCTGACAAATGGACTGTCGCAGCCTTTCATCGTCAAAAGATTGCTCTGCGCAAAGACGATCAGTGCGGCGAGATTTACCACCGCAGAGATCGCGATGATCTTGTAAATTCGCGGCGTAAAATTCCAATTTTTGATCTCGTATCCGCGTAAAAAATCTTTTTCCTGTAAAACTTCCTGCATAAAAATTTATAATTTCGAAATAATTACCGCCCCAAAATCGCTGCCGAAAAACATAGATGCAAATGCGCCAAAATTCGTTGCGACTCCTTTCGGATTTTAACATCGTAACGGAGGTTTTGGAAACGATAGACTTTAACATTTCAAACCGCTATTATCGGCGCTATGGCGCGTTCCAATAAAGGAAAACCAAACCGTAACCGCGGCGCTTCAAAAAAGGGTCGTTCAAAAAATTCCCGTTCAAAGGAACGAAGCAGGAAACGAGAATTTGCAGACGAAAGTTCCTTTTCCGATAATTCGGTCGAATCGGTTAAAATTCGAAAGCGAAAACTCGCAAATTTGCTTGATGGAATAGGTACGCCGAAACCCGCACCCTTCGTACCCGACGATTTTCAGATCGAAGCGCTCGAAGCCATTGAAAACGAAGACGTTCTGGTTACCGCGCCGACCGGCAGCGGAAAAACCTGGATCGCCCGCGAAGAGATCCGCAGACTGCTCGCCGACGGAAAACGCGCTTGGTACACGACACCTTTGAAAGCGCTGACAAATTCGAAGTACATGGAATTTTCCGAGGAATTCGGCGCCGAAAATGTCGGCGTTCTGACCGGCGACCGGAAGGAAAATTATAATGCGCCGCTGATCGTCGGGACGACGGAAATTTACCGGAATCAATTATTTGACAGTCTTCGCCGGGGCGAACAGGTGAATACAGATTTCGTAATTTTGGACGAAGTCCATTATCTAGCGGACGAATGGCGCGGACATGTTTGGGAAGAAGCGATCATTTTGTCGCCGCCGCGAATTCGCCTTCTTTTGCTTTCTGCGACGATCGGAAATGCCGAAGAGTTCGCAACGTGGATAGAAGACGTGCGCGGCGTGAAAGTTCACGTAATAAACCGCGGCGGATCGCGTCCGGTCGAACTCCGCGCCGGTTTTCTCTCACCGGACGGACAGCTTTACCCGCTTCTGGGTGAGAACGGCAAGCTAAACCGCGAGATCGAAAAATTTGCACAGCCCGATAACCGCTACGACAACCGGCGGCGGCGATAACGCTGACCGGTTTCCCACAGATCTGTAAAATCCCACAAAAAAGCTCAAACCTGTCTTTATCCCGGCTCGATTTGCACTGTGTATTACAATGTTAAGCAATTCCCCGTTTTTTCGAGCCGTAATAAATAAGAAATCTTCTAATTTTATTGCAGTCGATCGTCTTCGGAGGGCGTTATTCTAGGATGAGATCAAAGCAGAGCATATTTTTGACTATATTTTCGTTCGCAACGATATTTTTATCGTTTGTTTTCTTCAGTTTAGACAGATCGCCGGTCGTCAGCCCGGATGCGGGCGCGGATGATCTATCGCAGGAAGAAATAGTTGAACAGAAGCAAAAGATCGCTGAAAATTACGGCAAGCTGCCGCTTCATTTTGAACCGAATCTCGGACAAACCGATGAGCAGGTAAAATTTACGACGCGTGGCAAAGGTTATTCGCTTTTTTTGACGGAAAATGAAGCCGTTTTAGCTTTGGAACAAAAAAGCGAAAACAAACGCGCGGTTGTAAAAATGCAGGTTGAAGGCGCAAATGACTCGCCGGAATCAATCGGTTTGGACGAAACTGCCGGACGATCGAATTATTTTATCGGCAACGATCCGGACAAATGGCAAACGAATGTGCCGAATTACGAAAAGGTAAAATATTCGGGCGTTTATGAAGGCATTGATCTGGTTTATTACGGCAATAATCAAAAGTTGGAATACGATTTTGTCGTTGCGCCGAATGCCGATCCGAATCAGATAAAACTGAAATTCAACGGCGTAAAAGACGCGAAAATTGATGAGAAAACGGGCGATCTATTGTTTGAAACCGAAGTCGGCGAAATCCGGCAGCACAAGCCGTTTTCCTATCAGATGATCGACGGCGAGCAAAAAGAAATTGCGAGTCTGTATCAAGTTCAAAGTGCAAAGTCCAAAGTTCCAAGTTCAGATGAAAATGAGTTTATTGTTTCATTTAACCTTGCAAATTACGACAGATCAAAGGAATTAATCATTGATCCGATTCTTGTTTACGGCAGTTATCTGGGCGGAAGCGAAGCGGATCGCGGTACGGGAATAACGATTGATTCGCAGGGAAACGCATATATTATCGGTTCGGGAACTTCGAGAGATTTTCCGACAACGACGGGAGTTATCAAGCCGGTTTTATTGCCGAGAACGGGCACAACCAACTCATTTTGGAGCGATGCTTTTGTTACAAAGATCAATCCGAGCGGAACGTCAATTATTTTCTCAACCTATCTGGGTGGAACAAATGCGGGCGAAAGCGGCGGCGACATTGAAGTTGACGCGCAGGGAAATGTCTATGTCAGCGGAACAACGCAATCGGCGGATTTTCCGCTTGTCAATGCTTATCGCTCAACTGTTGCAGGTCCTGAAGATGCTTTTGCGGCGAAATTAAATCCGACCGGCTCGGCACTTATTTATTCGACATTTATCGGCGGAAACAATACCGACACGGGTGTCAAAATTGCTTTGAACAAAACGACGGGCGAAGCGACTTATATTGGCAGAACTTATTCGCCTGATTTTTCGACCACGCCCGGAGCGTTAAAGGAAAGATTATGCAATTCTCCGACGACTTGCAGCGGAATATTTTATTCGGGAAGTTATGTAGCGAGATTTGCTTCAAACGGCGATGTCAGGTTTGCGACGCTTTTTGATGCGGGAATTAATGATGTCGCGCTTGATGCAAACGAAAATTCCGTAATTGCCGGAACGGGTTCGGCTGCGCTGACCACGCCCGGCGCATATCAGACGACAAGCACGGGCGGCGTTGAAGGTTATATCGGCAAATTAAATCCGGCGGGAAATCAGATCGTTTTCGGAACTTTGCTCGGCGGCGGTCTGCAGTCGGATGTTGTTACCGGAATCGTTTTGGATTCGGCGCAAAATATTTACGTTACGGGGCAAACGGAAAACACCGGATTTCCGACAACGCCCGGCGCATTCGACACGACATTTAACGGCAGCGGCACGCTTGAAGACGGATTCTTGACCAAATTTAACCCGGCAGGTTCAGCTTTGATCTATTCAACATTTCTCGGCGGCACGGGCAAAGATGAACCGAAGGGTATCGCGCTCGGCAGCGACGACAGCGCTTTCATCGTCGGCGAAACGACCGGAGCATCGAGTTTCCCTTTGCGAAATTCGATAATGAATGCGGGCAATATCTTTTTAACTCATTTTAACCCGGACGCAAGTAATTTGGTTTATTCGACGCTTTTAGGACAAGGCGGCGGTTATTCGATCGCGGTTGATTCCGGCGATAACGCATACATTACGGGCAAGACAAGTAACATTCCCGTTACGCCGGGCGCGTTTCAGACAATTCGCGGCGGCGGAACGGCGGTTTCTCCAGACGATGCGTATGTTTTGAAGATCGGTCCGACCGATGAAACTGTAACGCATTATGCGATCAGCGGAAACGTCATTGATGAAAATCAAGGATTTAACAACAATTACACGCCCGTCGTCGCAACTATTACGGGAACTGTCAATCGTTCGATAAATTTAACGTATTTCGGCGGACCATATTATTTCGGAAATCTTCCGGCGGGCGGAAATTATACGATCACCGTCAGCAAGGCAGGGTACGAGGTTTCACCGCAAAGCGAAGTTTTCAATAATCTCGGTGCAAATCAGTTTGCCGATTTTACGATTTTAAGAAACCGCGAACCGCAATCTACGATCACAAGTCCGGCGCACGGTACGAATTACGACGCTCCCGCGACGATCACGATTCAAGCGGATGCGTCCGACCCGGACGCGGGCGATACGATTCAAAAGGTCGAATTCGTTGCTTATAAAAGCGGTGTCGGAAACGTCCCGATCGGTGTGGACACGACTGCGCCTTTTGAAATCACCTGGAACAATGTTCCGACCGGAACTTGGGCGTTATATGCGATTCCGTACGACAATCACGGTCTGCGCGGACAGACGCAAAATGTCGTTCACGTTTTTGTGACCGAACCCGGCGGTCCGACGATCTCTTTGACTAATCCGACCGAAGGACAGACATTCAACGCGGGCGAATATATTACTTTCAGCGTTAATGTTTCATCGTCGGTGACGCGAGTCGAATATTACAGAAACGACACGCTGTTTGCCGTAACTACGAGCAGTCCGTTCACAAAACAGTATTTCTTTACAGAAACCGGAGATTTTGCGATTACCGCCAAAGCGTCTAATTCGCAAGGTCAGACGACGGTTTCGGCTCCCGTCAATATTTCCGTCGTGCCGTTTAATCATACGATTTCGGGCAGAATTTCCGACAGTTTGAATACTGATCCCGTCGAAGGTATCACGGTAAATCTGACGAGTCCGACCAATCCTTCGATTTCCGGCACGACGACGACGGATGCGAACGGCGATTACAGTTTTACGGATGTTTTCGGTGCGGGAAGCGACGCCGTAACAGTTACGCCGGTTAACGGAAACTACAATTTTAATCCGGCAAACCGGACCTTCACGATCGGATATTCCGATCATCCGAACCGGAATTTTACCGCAATTCCGATAACCGAAATTACGGTAGCGATGACCAGTCCGACAAACAATCAGCAGTTTCCCGCAAATCCGACCATAACTTTGGCGGCGGACGCTTCAAGCACGGCGGGCGCGATAACAAAGGTCGAATTTTACGAATACGTTACTGGACAGAGAAATTTAATAGCCACCGATACAACCGCGCCTTACAGTTTCGATTGGACAGGAGTTTCCGGCGGCAATCACTGGGTTTTTGCCAGAGCTTATGACGACACCGGCGGTATTGCCGATGCGGGTTCGGTATTTTTCACCGTCGCCCAACCGCCGACTGCGATTCGTCTGCAAGGCAGTGTTACGACTCCGAGCGGCGGCTGGATGCAGGGAATAACGGTTCGTCTGACGGGAACGGTTAACGGTCAACCCGTTAATCAAACTTCCGTTTCCAACACCTTCGGCGCATATGGATTTTTTAATTTAACAGCGGGCGGTGATTACACGATCGCGCCTGAAGGTAACGGCGGAATGACGTTCACGCCGCCGTCGGTAACGATTTTGAACGCGGTTGCGGACAATCTGGATGTTGATTTTCAGGCTTCGGCGTTTAATCAGCCGCCGACCGTGCAAATTAACAGTCCGTCGGACGGTGCGATGTTTACTATGCCCGCTCCAATTCCCGTGAATGTAACGGCTTCCGACGCGGATGGAACCATTCCGCATCTGTCGGTTTTGGCAAATGGCAATAATCGTTCTACAACCATAGGGCAATCGAACAACGGCACGTTGAATATTAATTGGCAGCCGACCGCGCCCGGAAACTATATAATCTACGCTACAGCAACGGATAGCGGTGGTTTGCGAACCACCGAATCAATTACGATCACCGTAAATCCGCCCGCGCCTGTTTCGATTTCGGGAAGAATCGTCAACCGCGACAGTGTCGGGATCGAAGGCGCAGATCTGACATTGGAAAACACCTCGGACACTACGGTGCCGGACATAATTGTTCAAACTGATGCAAACGGAAATTATACGATTCCGAATGTTGCGACGTTTAATCATTATCGTCTGAAAGCATCGAAATTAAATTACACATTCCTGCCGAATTATCGAAATTACTTCGACATCGCTGCAAATCAAACGGGTGGAGATTTCACGGGAACGCTCGCTCTGCAGCCGGCTGATTTTGACGGCGACGGCGAAACGGATCTAGCCGTTTGGCGCCCAGCCGACGGTAACTGGCATATTACGCGTTCGGAAACCGGGCAATATTCTTCAATGCAGTTCGGCGGCGCGAGCTTTGGCGACGTGGCAGTTCCGGGCAATTATGACGGCGACGACAATGTCGATGCCGCGGTTTATCGAAACGGTACCTGGTACATTTTGAATAGTTCCGACAGTCAAGTTCAGATCAGACAGCTAGGCGTTGCAACCGACAAACCGATTCCCGGAGATTATGACGGCGACGGCAAAACAGACATCGCTGTTTGGAGACCTTCGACCGGTGTTTGGTATATCTATCGGAGTTCGGACGGGACCTACGACATTCGGCAATTCGGGCTCGAAGGAGACATTCCGATAGCAGGTGATTATGATTCCGACGGCAAATCCGATCTGACGATCTGGCGACCTTCGACGGGCGTCTGGTATATACAAAAAAGCAGCGATGCAGGGACCAGCGTGCTCCAGTTCGGTGCGAACGGCGACGTTCCTTTGACCGGCGATTTTGACGGCGACAAGATCAACGATGTCGCGGTTTTCCGCCCGCAGACCGGCGTCTGGTATATTTTGCGGTCGTCAGATTCCGCCTACACGATCGTCCAATGGGGAATGACGAACGATATGCCGGTCGCAGGCGATTACGACCGTGACGGCAAAACGGATATCGCGGTTTTCCGAAAATCGGAAGGGAACTGGTACATCCTGCGAAGTTCCGATAACTCGGTCATTGTCCGTCGTTTTGGAATGGACGGAGATGTTCCGCTGCCGTCGGCGTTTGTCCCTCGATAGTCTAATTTCAGGAGCCCGGATGTCTGTCATTTGGGCTCTTTTTCAACTCGAGCCGTTTCGACATCTCTTTGCCGAGTGCTTCTAAAGCATTGGCGGGACGCACCATTACTTCAAAGTCGATTATGTTGCCCGCGTCATTAAACTTGATCAGATCAACTCCTCGGGCGGTCAAACCTCCGACCTTTGCTTCGAACTCGAGGCACCAGTCGCGTTCGCCGGATATTTCGCGAACGTAAACAAATTCGTCGAAAACGCTCGCCGCAGTCATCAGGATCGCCGTGGTTATATGCTTTCCTTCCTTTGGTTTCCAGACGAAAGGCGAGTGAAATCGGACGTCGTCGTCCAGCAGTTCGTCAAGGATCGCGGTTCCTGGCGAATCGATAAATTTATGCCAGAGTTCTAAATTCGCTGCATGGTTCATCGTTCGATCTTAAACGCAATTTGCAATTTTATCGAAAGAGCGTTTCCGCATATTTAATTCAAACGAAGGCAATACCGGCAGCTTCGAAATGTTGCCAAACTACACAGATCAAAAATTTGTATCAACTTGACACGCGTCGAACAGGTCGTGTATCTGTAGACAAGTTTAAAGATATGAAAATAGAGATCGAACCGACGCAAAATCAGGATCTTTCGCTTGAACGGAAGATGAAAATGCACGAAGCGCGCGAAGCGATCATCGATCGTTTGGCACGCGATCTTCCGGAAAGCATAGAGCTTGAACGATTTCTACGCGTTGTCGTGTCCGAGATCGGTCGAATGATGAACGCCGACCGATGCGATCTTCTGCAGTTAACAGAAGAAAGCGAACTTCGCATCAGCCACGAATGGCGGGTTTCAAAAGATATTCCCGTCAGCGAAGGTACGACAATTCCGATCGACGCAGACAAGCTTTCGGAACGATTTGATATCACGCAGCCGATAAGAATAAACGACATTTCCAAATCGAAAGATGCAACCGTTCGTTTTTTTGCAAACGCGCTGAAAACTCGATCATTGCTGGTCGTGCCGATTATTTTAAGCGGGAAAGTGATGGGACTTCTCGGGCTTCACGACACAAAAGCGCCGCGTGTCTGGCTTGATGAAGAGGTCTCGTTTCTGCAGTCGATAGCTCGTCAGCTTGCCATCGGCTATCAATATACGAGACTTTACGTTACTCAGGAAAAAGACTCGCGGCGGACGAATGCGCTGCTTGAGATCGCAAATACGCTCAATTCGCATTCGGATTTTAAGATCGTTTCGTCCAGCGTTCTGGAACGCGCGATCGGACTCGTCGGGGCGGACTACGGCGCGCTTGGCGTGCTCGATCAATCCGGAAAAAAGATCTCGCTTGCGTCATTTAAAACCTCGCCGGGCGTTAAGCCGAGCAAGGTTCTGCAGATGATCGAAGATTACGATAAATCGCTGGACATCGGACCGTTTCCGGCACTGAGCGATGTTTTAAAGGAAAATAAAACTTTGCGGCTTCTTGATACAGATCTTCCGCTGCCGATCCGGATGCTTTTTAATTCGCATTTGGGCGGCAAAGCTGCGCTCGTAGCGCCGGTTCGTGTCGGCGGCAACGCGTTCGGACTGCTCGGATTCGTTTGGGGCGAGGAAAAAACAAAACCGTTCGAAGATCACGATGTTGCACTCGTCGAAGGAATTTCGGACCAGATAGGAACTGCACTTGAGCGCGACCAACTAAGTGCCGAAGTAATGCGCTTAAAGAGCGAACTTCATCAAAAACACAGCGAGATCGTCGGTCAGGCGCCAAAAATTAGACGGGCGATCGAACTCGCCCTGAACGTTGCCGATACGACAACGACCGTTTTAATTCAAGGCGAATCGGGAACCGGAAAAGAGCTGCTCGCAAATCTGATCCATTACAATTCCGGTCGCGAAGATATGCCTTACGTGAAGCTGAACTGCGGTGCGATCCCTGAAACGCTGATAGAAAGCGAACTTTTTGGACATGAAAAAGGCGCGTTTACCGACGCGCGAACGCAGCGGAAAGGTCGTTTTGAAGAAGCGGACGGCGGTACGCTGTTTTTGGACGAGATCGGCGAAATGCCGATGTCGGCGCAGGTAAAACTTTTAAGGGTTTTGCAGGACGGCGAATTTACGCGCGTCGGCGGAAACGATGTAATTTCAACCGACGCACGCGTTATCGCTGCTTCAAATATCGATCTCGAGCGGGCTGTCGACGAAGGAACGTTCAGAAAAGATCTGTTCTACCGTCTGTCGGTTTTCCCGATCGTCGTACCGCCGCTGCGCGAACGTCCCGAAGACATAAATGTTCTGGTGTTTCATTTTTTGGAACGGTACACGGAAAAGACCGGTAGATTTATTTCGGGAATTTCCAAAGAAGCGCTTCGTGCGCTCGTAAATTATGAATGGTCGGGCAATGTTCGGGAACTCGAAAATGCGATAGAACGCGCGGTGATCATTGCCTCCGGACGCCAGATCGAGCTCGAAGATCTTCCGGAAGCGATCAGCCGGATGGCTTTCGAATCTCATGCGCAGGCGAAAGAAGAGCGTGCAAAAGCAGCGAGTCAGGGAGCTTCGATCGGAATCGAGATCGAAATTCCGGCGGCGATGCATGAAGTTGAAAAACATGTGATCGAAGCGACGCTGGACTACACGGGCGGCGATAAATCGCACGCGTCGCGGCTCTTGAACATCGGAAGAAAAACTCTCTACAGGAAACTTGAGCTTTACGAATCGGCATCCGACGAGAAATAGATCGAGAATTTTCTTGAGTCAATTAACAAATCGGCTATAATCGAAGGATTCAATTTTCGATCAATTGCGGCTGATTTGCCGCCACTATTTTCTTAAAGAGAGGCAGAATTATGGGAAAGAAATTATCCACAGCGCCGGTTAGCAGCGGTTCAGCCGGATCGCCGCTTCCGCCGACATTGCAGCATTCGATGGAGGCGCAGTTTCATCAGGATTTTTCCGATGTCAGAGTTCACCAGGATCAGCAGGCGACAGTTGGAGCACGCGCGCTCTGTGCATCGGCTTTTACGCATGGTTCGGACATCTATTTTGCAGCCGGCGAGTACAATCCGGGAACCGAAGCAGGTCGGCAGCTGCTGGCTCATGAACTGACCCATGTCGTTCAGCAGCGAAGTGGAAACAGCGTCGATGTTCCGAAAGGCACGTCGTCCGTCGAAACCGGCGAATAAAACCCCGTAAGTTTTTAGCTATTTCGGGCAAATTCTTTGTTTCAATTTGTCCCGATCTAAACTTGTTCGCACCCCTAACGAGGTTAAACTTTATGTATTTGAGATCATCGCTGTTTTTGATCTTTTCGCTCTTTTTGTTTTCCGCTGCAGTCGCCGGTCAAGTTCCCGAACCTGCATCCACGCCTCCGCCGATTCCCGTTAACGATCCGGATATCTTAAAGATCACGACGACGCTGGTTCAGCTTGATGTCGTTGTTACCGATAAAAAAGGAAATCGCGTCGATTCGCTGTCGCCGGAAGATTTTGAGATCTACGTTAACGGGAAAAAACAGGACATCACGAATTTTTCTTTCATTTCGCAGCAGCAGAAAAACACCGATCTAAAAGAGGTTTCAGCTGATCGAAATTCAAAAAGATCTGTTATTCCACCGCCGCCGTCCGTTCTGAAGGTTGAAAATGCCCGACGGACGTATGCCATTGTGATCGACGATCTCGGGCTGTCGTTCGAAAGTATTCGACCGGTTCAGCAGGCAGCTCGCAAGTTTATCAGTGAACAAATGGAAGACGGCGATCTGGTTGCGATCGTTCGAACAGGAACAGGTGTCGGCGCGCTGCAGTCGTTTACTTCGGACAAACGTCAGCTTCTTGCCGCCGTCGACAAGATCAAATGGAACGCTTACGGTCGCGGCGGGATCGGTCCGTTCAAGGCGATCGAACAGGATATAAAGGATGCGATCGCATCGGCAAGCAAAAGCGGTCGAACGGTAGCCGGCGCAAGCGAGGACAAGGAATTTGCCGCACAAGTTGAAAATTACCGGAACGAAAATTTCTCGATCGGAACGCTTGGCGCGCTCGATTATATAATTCGCGGAATGCGCGACCTGCCCGGCAGAAAAGCGCTGATGCTGTTCTCCGAAGGATTCCAGCTGACAAGCGGTCCGACGGGCGCGCCGACGCGGGTTTTTGACACGATGAAGATCATCGCCGATCTGGCAAACCGCGCTTCGGTGGTTGTTTACACGCTCGATCCGCGGGGACTTCAAGTGCCCGGAATGGCGTTCTCATTCGATGATATCCCGAGCATCGTCGGACTCGATTTTGCTCCGGGAAGCGGAAAAATGGACAGCGATCTGCGTGATAAACGTGCCGCCGATTTTCGCGATTCTCAGCAAAGTTTGCGATATCTTGCATATCAAACGGGAGGATTTCCGTTTGTCAATCAAAACGACATGAGCCTCGGAATGACCCGCGCGCTCGAAGATCAAACTGGATATTACTTAATCGGCTATCAGCCGGATTCCGAAACGTTCGATCCGTCGAAAAACAAATTTAATAATGTAAAGATCAAGGTTCTGCGCGACGATCTGAATCTGCGCTACCGCAGCGGATTTTACAGTTATGCCGATAAACCCGCCGAAAATTTAAAAAAATCCCCCGGTCAGCAGATCTACGGCGCCATCGTTTCGCCGTTCAGCGCAAACGATATTTCGCTTAGCCTCAACACTTTTTTTACAGACGATACAAAAGGAAAAACGTTTATCCGTTCGCTTGTCGCGATCGACGCCAAAGATCTGAAGTTTTCGAAAGAAGCGAACGGTACTTACAAAGCGAATTTCGATCTGATCGCTATGACCTTCGGCGATAACGGCGCGCCGGTCGATGAGGCTTCGAAAAACTACACGATAACGCTCGGCGAAAAAGCTTATCAAAGAGCGCTTTCGTCAGGGTTTATTTACGATCTTTCGGTTCCGATAAAGAAACCGGGCGCGTACCAGTTTCGCGTTGCGCTGCGCGATTCAGCCAGCGAAAAGGTCGGATCGGCGTCGCAGTTTATCGACGTTCCGAATTTGAAGAAAAACCGCCTTGCGATGTCGAGCATTGTTCTTGATAACTATTCGATCGAACAATGGAAAAAGACCTCCGGCACCAGCGAAAATGCGGACTTCGACGTCGATATCGCGCTTCGCCGTTTTCGTACGGGAACCGTGCTTCGTTACGATTATCTAATTTATAATGCCGGATCGAATGCGGGAAGTCTTGAGATTCAGGCACGTATTTTTAAGGACGGCGAGCCGTTGGTCGAAGGCGAAACCGAAGCTCTCGATATGTCCGGTCAAACGGATCAAAACAGGATAGAAGCCGCCGGAGCGGTTACGCTTGGCAAAAATATGTTGCCGGGCAATTACGTTCTGCAAATAGTTGTTTCCAAAAAAGGAGCGACAAAGAGCAGCGAGATCGTTTCGCGCTGGACAGATTTTGACATCGTCAATTAATTTCCCCTTGCCCGGCGTCTAAGCAAAACGCCGCCAAAAAATCATGAAAATAAAGATCTTACTTACAATACTCTTTGCATTGTTCATCAGCTCGGCTGCGATGGCGCAGGAAACTCCGCCGCCGACCCCGACACCGGAGATCGACACCGAGGATATAGTTCGAATCAGCTCGGAACTGGTTCTGGTCGATACGCTTGTGCTGGACAAGGACGGAAATCAGGTAACCGACCTGACCGCGGATGATTTCGAGGTTTTGCAGGACGGCAAGCCGCAGCGGATAACAAATTTCACTTATATTTCGGGTGAAGCCGGAATGAAAGCCGAGCGTGCAAAAACCGATAAAAAGGCGCTTCCGCTTCCGCCGGTCAATGTTCGTTCAAATCAGGCGCGGATAATTACCTTTGTGATCGATGACGGAAATTGCCTGGCTACGCCGGAAGGTCTGGCACTTGCGCGCGACGGAGTCAAAAAATTCATCAGCGAACAAATGCAGCCGTCGGACAGAGTTGCGATCTACAGAACCCGCGGCGGCAGCAGTTTGCTGCAAATGTATACATCCAATAAAGAAATTCTGAGACGAACGATAAACAAGGCACGGTGGTTTCCGAGCGGCTGCGGAAGTGCGTTTGAAGCAACGCGAAGCGACGCCACGGCAAAGATCATGACCGGTGAGGGAAAAGCAGCGTTCGATGACGAAAATACGAAGGAATTTAAGGCGGACGCCGCTCAGATGGAGCGAAACAACCAGGTTCGCGGATCTTTCGGAGTGTTAAATTTTGTCATCGACCGGTTAAAGGTTTTGCCGCAGAGAAAGATCGTCTTTTTCGTTTCCGAGGGAATTCCGATCACATTTGGCGGCGACGACACGATAAGAGACGGTCTGCGCCAGGTTGCGGATAATGCAATTCGCGCTTCGGTTGTCTTTTATACGGTCAGCGAAAAAGGTTTGTCGATTCCCGGAATGTTCGAAGCGCGCGATGAAGTGGCGGACGAAACCGTTCGCGAAGCGCGGATCGAGGAAGAACGCTCGCTAAACAGCGGTCTGGCGTATCTTGCATATCAAACCGGCGGAGATTTCATTAAGAATAAGAATTTTATCGAATCTGAACTCGTAAAAGTCTTAAGAAAGGAAAGCGGATATTATCTTCTCGGCTATCAGCCGGAAAGCGGAACGTTTAACGGCAAGGATTTTCACAAAATCACTGTTCGCGTAAAGCGCGACGGGTTAAGAATTTCATCGCGAAAAGGTTTTTACGGTCGCGAGGAAGAAGTGTCGAAGAAGAATTTCAAAAATGCGAATAGCCCGCTTTATCAAGCAATAGCATCGCCGTTTCAGGAAAATGGAATGGACATTCGTTTGACGACGATGACCGGAAACGACGCGAAAACCGGAAATTTCGTCCGCGCGATCTTTCACGTGAACGGCGACGATCTGACATTGGTTGACGATGTAAACGGAATGAAGAAGGTCGTTTTGGATGTTGTCGGCGTAATTTTGGACGAAAAAGGCAAGGTCGTAGAAGAATTTAACAGAACTTCTCCGATCCGCATTCCTGAGCGCGGCGTCGCCACCGTTAAACAATTCGGACTAGATTATTCGTCCGATCTCCCCGTGAAAAAACCTGGTTTTTATAGTTTCAGATTGGCGGTACGCGACGAAACGTCAAAACGGGTCGGGTCAGCGGGCGATTATGTTGAGATCGGAAACGTAAAGAAAGACAAATTTTTTATTTCTGGATTGATCACAACGTCGATCTCCGCCGACGGTAAACCGGTTTTGCCGAAAAGCCGTCCGGTCGAAGCCGCGTTTTCGCCCGTTTTTACTACCGGCGAACCGTCGATTCGACAATATCAAGCCGGCGTTCCTTTTGCCTACAGCTTTACTGTTTACAATCCTGATATCGACCGTTCGTCGGGTCAGCCAAGATTGACCGCGCAGTACCGCATCTTCAAAGACGGAGAAATGCTGGCGGAATCGCCGGAAAAACCGGTCGAAGCCGCGATGCAGACTGATCGATCGCGGATTGAAGATTACGGGATCTTACGGCTGAATCAGGGTGCCGCAACCGGTGAATATATTTTGCAGCTCATCATTCGCGACAAGGTTTCGAACAAGACTTCAACGCAATGGATCGATTTCGAATTGATCCCGTGATCGATATTATCGAATTTTCATTACTAAGTTCGGCGAAATTTAATGTTAAACTTGGGTAATTTTTTTTATGAACATTATTGTCGGAACGGCGGGACATATCGATCATGGTAAAACTGCGCTGGTCAAGGCTTTGACCGGCGTTGACGCCGATCGTTTTCCGGAAGAGAAAAAGCGTGGAATTACGATCGACATTGGCTTTGCCGAACTCGACCTCGGCGAAATAAAGATCGGGTTTGTCGACGTGCCCGGTCATGAGCGGTTTGTTAAAAATATGCTTGCCGGCGCACACGGGATCGACGCCGTCGCGCTGGTCGTTGCCGCGGACGAAGGCGTAATGCCGCAAACTCGCGAACATTTCGACATTTGCCGGCTGCTTTCGGTCAGAAATGGGGTCGTCGTTTTGACGAAAACAGATCTCGTTGACGGCGAACTTTTAGAGATCGCGGAAATGGATGTCAGCGAGCTGATCGCCGGATCGTTTCTCGAAGGCGCACCGATAATTTCGGTCTCCGCAAAGACCGGACACGGAATTGACGAGCTTAAAAAAGAACTGCAACGAATAGCATTAGAAATTCCCGCTCGCAAAAACGAAAAAATTACGCGCTTGCCGATCGACCGGTCGTTTTCAATGAAGGGATTCGGTGCGGTCGTTACGGGAACGCTGATCTCGGGCGAAATAAGCGAAGGCGACGAGCTTGAAATTATGCCGGATCGAATACCGGTGCGGACGCGCGGGGTGCAGACGCACGGAAAATCTGTAAAAACCGCGTCTGCCGGTCAGCGCACGGCGATAAACCTTGGCGGAATCGAAACCGGCGAGATCGCGCGCGGAATGATCCTGGCTGAACGTTCGTCAATGCGTCCGACGCATATTGTCGATGTCGAGCTGGATGTTCTTGACCTCCAGCCGATCAAAAACCGCCGCCGAGTGCGCATTCATCTGGGTACGGTCGAAGCGCTAGGTCGGATTCATGTTCTTAATGAAACCGGTGTTATCGCAAAAGGACAATCCGATTTTGCGCAGCTGCGGCTCGAAATTCCTGTCGCTGCCGTACTTGGCGACCGATTAATAATTCGCAGTTACTCTCCGCAGATCACGATCGCCGGCGGCAGGGTTTTAGATTCGACCGCGGTGAAACATAGAAAACGTTCGATCGAAAAGGTGAGGAGTTTTCTGACCGAGCTTTCTACTTTTGAAAACGATCCCGGTCGGTCGCTTGAATTATTTATCGAAAAGGCGCGTCGTGCCGGGACGGAACTGTCCGATCTGAAAGCTCAGACCGGCTGGAAGACCTCGATCCTTCAAAAAGCCGTAAACGACCGCGCAGCTGCCGGTTCGATCGTTGAAGCAGACCGGTATTTTCTTTCATCTGAGGCGTTTCAATTGCTCGAGCAGCGGACATTAGAATTAATTGCGGATTTTCACGACCGCGAGCCGCTTGCAAAAGGAATTTCGCGTGAAACGCTTCGGGAAAAGCTTCATCCGAATCTACCCGCGGAAATTTTCAAAGCTGTCCTTGCCGGGTTAGAAAAAAAGGACGAGATACGCGCGAAGGATGTAGTTATGCTCTCGTCGCATGACACCGAACTTACAGGAGAAGATAGCGCTATTTTTGACCGGTTAAAGAAAATATACGCAACTGCGGGGTTTGAGCCGCCGAAACTTGATGAAGCACTCGCCGATGCCGGAACGGGAACGAAACGGAATGCGGCACATATTCGGAAGATCTTTCAGCTGTTGCTGGATCAAAACGAGGTAGCAAAGATCTCGGAGGAATTCTATTTCAAACGCGAAAAGATCGACGAA
This sequence comes from Pyrinomonadaceae bacterium, assembly GCA_026129865.1. Taxonomy (GTDB): domain Bacteria; phylum Acidobacteriota; class Blastocatellia; order Pyrinomonadales; family Pyrinomonadaceae; genus JAHCHG01. Next base: position 80,376 of record JAHCHG010000012.1, on the reverse strand, counting down.
CTTGTTGCGAAACTTCAAGATTTTGCCCAAAATTCCGCAGACCGGTTGATCGACGTTGCGGAATTTAAGGAGATCGCCGGTGTTTCGCGAAAATACGCAATTCCGTTGCTCGAATATTTTGACCGTGAAGCGATAACGCGCCGCGCCGGCGACAAGCGTCTGATTATGGCGAAAAAATAAATTCATTTAAGTCTCCTGCTTTTTTCAGAATAGTTCGCGCTGCCGACTCGAACGCTGCCTATTAGATAGTAGGTCATTCATGTTTTTCCATAAAATTTATGAAAAAGTTTCTGACTGCGAAATGGCTCGATCTGATAATGGCTAATTATTCGGTATCGCCGGATCTCTTACGCGGTCTTGTTCCGAAAGGAGTTTCACTGGACGAAGACAACCGCAAGATCTTCGTCAGCCTTGTTGCGTTTCGTTTTGAAAACACAAGGGTTCTGGGTTTGCCGATACCGTTTCATCAAAACTTTGACGAGGTGAACTTGCGATTTTACGTCAAACGCGAAACTCCTAAAGAGATTCGGCGCGGGGTTACGTTTATCAAAGAATTCGTTCCGCGTTTTGCTATTGCGTTTATTGCCCGAACGCTTTACGGCGAACCGTATGAAGCGCTGCCGATGGCGCATGAAAAGAACGGAATTATTAGAAAATATTCCTGGATAAAAGACGGAAAAGAGAATTCGATAAAAATAGAGCTTGGTAAAAACTTAGGAATTCCGGATGCGGGCTCGCACGAAGAATTCATCATCGAACATTACTGGGGATACACGAAACGGAGCAATGATCGGACCGACGAGTATCGCGTAGAACATCCGAAATGGGAAGTTTTCGACGCAGCCTATGTAGAGATAGACGTCGATTTCGGTTTATGTTACGGCAAACAATTCTCGTTCCTTACGGAAACCGAACCGGATTCGGTTTTTATGGCAAAAGGTTCGGAAATATCGGTTTTCAAGGGCGCACAGTTATAACATCCAAAACGGTTTATCTATCGGTTGCGTCCATATTTTTCGTGGCTCGAAACCCAATCGCTCGAAGAAATCGCAGAACCGAGAGAAATTTCGCCGGCGAGAACAACTCCGGCGACTATTTCCGCTAGCTTATTCACGCCGTCGCGACCGTAACAACCTAAAATTTCAAGACATTCACGCTGAGTTGCGAGACCCGTTCCGCCGCCGTAGGTTGCGACGATCAAGCTCGGTATTGTGATCGAAATATACAGATCTTTTTCGGGTGTGAGTTCGGAATAAAGCAAACCAGCCGAACTTTCCGAAACATTTGCCACGTCTTGTCCGGTCGCAATGAACATCGCCGTTATGCCGTTTGCCGAATGTGCGCCGTTGTTGTTTGCGCCCGACAGGATCGAGCCGATATTGGCAACGCCGGCGTGGTAAACGAGCGATTCCGGCTCAACCCGCATATGTTCGATCAGAACATTTCGCGGAATCGTGCATTCTGCCGTGACGCGTTTTCCGCGCGTTCGCATGATGTTGATCTGCGAAGCCTTTTTATCGGTCGCGAAGTTTGATTCAAGGTAAAAATGCTTTATTTGCTGCTTTTCATAAACATCAATGATCCAGCTGCAGGCGGCAAAAGTCGCGCGACCGACCATGTTTTGCCCGGCGGCGTCGCCCGTTGTGTAGTTAAAACGCAGATAAACAAACTTGTTCGATGTATACGGATCGATGTCTTTTAACTTCGCGACGCTCGAAGTTGCTTCGGCTTCTTCTTTGATCTTTTGAAAATTTTCAATGATCCAGGAAACAAATTTTCGACCGGCGCGCGCGTCTTCAAAAACGAAAACCGGCGCGCGCTGCATGGCGTCGCTGACAACCGTGCATTTCGCGCCGCCGGAAAGATTCAGCACTTTAATTCCGCGATTGTAAGACGCGATCAGTGTTCCTTCCGTCGTTGCCAGCGGAACCAAAAATTCGCCAATCGCAAATTCGCCGTTTATTTTCAGCGGTCCAGCAAAACCGAGCGGAATCTGCGCTACGCCGGTGAAATTTTCACAATTTCCTTCCGTAATATGCGCGTCAAACGAATAGTTCTTAATATGTTCAAGCTTTGTCGAGCTGTAGTTTTCAACAAATTTCTGCCGCGCTTCGATCGCTCGATCGGAAAAATCGTCGTTCGGATCGCGCGGAATTCTTACCTCTAGCGATTCCGTTTCCGCGATCGAATCTTCAACCTCGAGTTTTAACGAACCATAACCCTTTGCATTAACGGCGATCTTGATCTTGTGCTTACCGGTGGAAAGCGGCTTCATTTTTACATGAACGTCGATAACCTTTTTGAGCGGAAAATCGACGGGATCGTCATCGGAAATGTCGCTTGCAGCCATAATTTCTCCGCCGCCAAAATCGAAGGTAATGTCTTCCTTCGGGATTTCGGATCCATTGATGGAAAGCGACTTTAACTCTGAAAACTTAACGTCCGTCAGGCGATTTTTGATCGAAAATTTAACGCCGTTTTCAGTGTTCGCCAGGCTGCTGTTGGTGTAAAGTTGCCGCAGAAGCATACTCGGGATCGGAAAAAATGCCATATTGGTCGGTCCTTTAGTTTGATGGAAGGAATGCGCCGATTTTACTTGTGTTGGCAGATAAACTCAAACCTGTTATCGCGCGACGCCGAACTTCGCTTTGTTGAAAAATCCGAAAAACGATATATATTTTTTCAAAAACTAACCGATAACTTGTAATCTGTACAACATTCGGAGCAGTTGAAAATTTCGGCATTAAAAGAAAATCATATTTATGAAAAAAGAACTATCGAGAGACAAACGAGAGGAAATTTTGCAGATCTTGCAGGACCGTTTTGAGGAAAATATGGACCGGCATAAAGGGGTTAAATGGGCTGATGTTCAATCAAAACTGGAGACAGATCCTGAAAAACTCTGGTCGCTGAGCGAAATGGAAAGAACCGGCGGCGAACCGGACGTCGTAGGAAATGATAAAAAAACCGGCGAATTTATCTTTTTTGACTGTTCTCCGGAAAGTCCGAAAGGTCGGAGAAGCTTGTGCTTTGACCGCGCCGCATGGGAATCGAGAAAACAGAATAAACCGGAAAGCAGCGCGCTCGAAATGGCTTCGAAAATTGGGATCGAATTGCTGAGCGAAGTCCAGTACCGAAAATTGCAGGAACTCGGTGAATTCGATCTGAAAACATCGAGTTGGGTGGAAACTCCCTCGAAAATTCGAGATCTTGGCGGGGCGCTTTTTTGCGACCGGCGCTTCGATACGGTTTTCGTTTATCATAACGGCGCCGAATCTTACTACGCCGCGCGCGGTTTTCGCGGATCGTTAAAAGTTTAGCGTAAATTGGGAATTAGAACCTCAATACTTTTCACACTCAGAAAAACCCATCGAAAGAGGAAATTATGAAATCGACAACGCAGGCGAGCATTAGGGCATATAATGAATCTCAAGCGGAAGCGGACCGCGAGATCTGCGGTCGCCTTGAAAAGGAAATCTCCAAAAATCTGCCCGAAGCGGAAAGCAAGATCTGGCACGCGCATCCGGTTTGGTTTTTGGACGGAAATCCGATCGTCGGATACAGCAAATTGAAAGACAGCGTCCGGCTCCTTTTTTGGAGCGGGCAGTCGTTCGACGAACCTGCGCTCCAAAATGAAGGTAAGTTTAAAGCGGCTGAAGTGCGCTATACCAGCGCCGGTCAGATAAATTCTGATGACCTAAAACGCTGGCTGAAAAAAGCGAAAGACATCCAGTGGGATTACAAAAATATAGTCAAAAGGAAAGGTGTTTTGGAACGATTACCGTAGTGCACTTTATTTAATATCCGATTTATATGCGGCATACGAGGTTTTGAAAATCACGTATTTTTCCCGACATAATCCGGAGCGCCCGACGATCGGTTTGTCTGCTTATCACGTTGGAAGTTCAGGGAAATAGACAGTGAGAGCTAGAACAAACATAACCTCTCAAGCAGTCAGATTATCTTTCGGCGATTCTACGCACATTTATCTGCTGTTTAGTTTTTCTAGTATAAGATCGATAGCGTGAGAATTCTTTTAGCAGAAGATGACGAGAGGATAAGCAGATTTATCCTAAAAGGCTTACGCGAAGCAGCGTTTGCCGTTGATCATGCGTGCAACGGCGAAGAAGCGCTTTATCATGCTTCAATAAATTTTTACGATGTGATCATTCTTGACGTGATGATGCCGTTGGTCGACGGGTTTGAGGTGTGCCGGCAAATAAGGGAGAACGGGCTCGAAACCCCGATTTTGATGCTAACCGCGCGCGACGCCGTGCACGATCGGATTACAGGATTGGACGCCGGTGCCGACGACTATCTGGTAAAGCCGTTTGCGTTCGGAGAATTCTTGGCTCGAATCCGCGCATTGCTTCGCCGTAAGGATAAGAATTTTGCCGACACTGTCATTACTTTCGGTGATCTTCGGATAGATCCGAAGTCGCAAACAGTGTTCAGAGGTAAAACGGAAATTTCGCTAACTGCTAAGGAGTTTACCGTTCTCGAATATTTTGCGCGCCATGAGGGTCGCGTCATTGGTCGCGAGGAACTTTCCGAACATTGCTGGGACGAAACATTCGATCCTTTTTCAAACTCAATTGAAGTATTTGTCAACCGCCTGCGAAAAAAGATCGATCGAGCGGACGAGGCTTCGCTGATTCAAACTCGCCGTGGAGCAGGTTATATTTTTCAAGCTTCGAGCAACGAATGAAAATCCTAAATTCCGCAAAATTTCGACTGACACTTTGGTACGTCGGAGTTCTCTCCTGCATCCTGATCATTTTCGCGGGCGCAACGTATCTGATGTTCACTTCATTCGTTTACGCGCAGGTCGATTCGACATTGGTTGAGATCGCGAATTCGTTCGAAAACACATTTAGAAGCGAAGTTGTTGACGAAGACTCGAAATCGGATAAAAAGTTCGTGGAAGCCGTAAACGAGGCAACGCTCGAAGTTAGATTTAAGAATTACAGGCTTTTCGTATTTTCAGAGCGGAATAAATTGCTTTCTCAGACGGATTCGACAAACGCAGATATCGCTCTTTCCGGCGAAAAATTAATGGAAGTGCTAGCGAATTATAAAAACCTGAGTGCAGCGCAGACAACGGATCTACAAATTGGCGACAATAGTTTTCGACTTCTTTTTCAGCCGATGCGAGTAAATGATCGAGAGCTTTTTCTGATCATTGCGACTCCGCTTGATGACGTTCAGGAACTTTTGCAGAATGTTCGAATTTCCTTTTTGCTTGGGGTCCCGGTTGCGCTTGCATTCGCTAGCGTCGGAGGCTTTTTGTTGGCTCGCAAATCATTTTCGCCGATCGTCGAAATGAGCGACAGGGTCAGCCGGATCACCGCGCGAAATCTATACGAGCGTCTTCCCGTCGGAAACTCGGACGAAGAACTCAAAAATCTCGCGCAAAGCTTCAACCATCTGCTGGAAAGGCTCAAATTATCGTTTGAACAGCAGCAGCGCTTTATGGCAGATGCATCGCATGAACTCAGAACTCCGGTCTCGATCATCCGCGGAGAAGCAGAGGTAAGTTTAACCAAAGAGAAGAGATCAACGAAAGAATACAAAGAAACTTTGCTGATAATTCAATCAGAATCCGAACGAATGTCGAAAATCATTGAAGAACTTTTCATGCTTTCCCGGGCAGATTCCGGCGAAAAAATGCTGACGAGATCGTCGATTTACATAGATGATGTTCTCGGCGAAACAATTAGATCATTTCGTACTATCGCACAAAAAATGTCGGTCAAGATCGAGAATGAGGTGGATATTGAGATGCCCGCGCAGGCAGATCCAGCGCTTTTGAGAAGACTCTTTGTCAACCTGACGGACAATGCGATAAAACATGCACGATCTCTAGTGAAAGTAGAGGCGGCGCGCGAAACGAACCGGTACGTCATAACGTTTTCGAATGACGGCGATCCGGTTCCTGCAATCAGCGCCTCGGACATTTTTGATCGTTTTTACAGAGTAGATAAGGCGCGTTCACGTGATAACGGTGCGCTCCCCGGAGGCGGTGCCGGACTTGGTTTACCCATTGCAAGATGGATCGCGGAAATGCACGCCGGCACCTTGCAACTTACCCGATCGGATCAGCATGTAACGACCTTCACATTTTCCATGCCAATTTAAATATTTTCTCGTTAATGTTTCGTTTATCCGGATATTGATAGTCTGCTTAACATGCAAGAGACGATCGCATTCGGCGATATTTTCTCAGGCAAGTTTTACCGAAATTGAGGAGATTAATTAGATGAACAAGAAAGCACTAGCCATTCTCGGAATAATAGGATCTTTGGCGATCGGAGGAGGAATTATCGCAAAAAGTCAGCTTACTAACTCGGCTGCGGAAAACTCCGTCGGACCATCGGGAAAAGTTACCAAGGAACAGGCACGGGCAATTGCGCTGGCGCGCGTTCCCGGCGAAGTAGTTGATGAAGAGTATGAAAAAGAAAAAGGAAAAATGGTTTTCGGTTTTGAGATCAAAGAAGCCGGAGGCTCAGTAAAGGAAGTCAAAATTGATGAGGTCTCGGGCGCTATTGTTTCTGTCGGAAATGACGACGACGACAGCGATGAAAATGGGAATGATGTCGAGGATGACGATGCAGCGACGATGTCCAAATCGCCGCAGGGCATTCGAGACATTGGAGCTGAAACGTCGGAAAGTGATCTGATGAATGAAGCTAAGATTTCCAGGTCGGAAGCGGAAAAAACTGCGTTGAGAAAGGCGCCGGGAATAGTTGAGGACGGCGAACTCGAGAACGAAAACGGGATTTTGGTGTTTTCGTTCGACATTCGAAACAAGAAAGGCACAATCACTGAAGTTCAGGTGGACGCAAAGTCCGGAAAAATCGTTTCTGTCGAGGAGGAAGACGCCGCAAAGGAAGCGGCGGAGAAGTCCAACGATCTGAAAGAAAATAGGCACAAACCTCGTGATGAGAAGTGATCGCTTTTACTTGGAACTTTTCGGATACCCGGATCTCCTACTGGAAATCCGGGTTTGTTTTATATTGCTTCGAAGCTTACCGTTCCGAAATTTTCCAATGAGGTCGTTGTTTTGTTCATACAAAAATCAGGTCGGTACGTAATTGGTTATCGAGTAGAAGAAATCGTCAACGGGGACCGAAAATCACCATTTTGAGAACTTTAGCGCAGTTCGAATAGTGCCCTACATTCAAGTTCTTAGCTGTAACGCGGTCAGATCAAACTAATAACTGACGACATCTTAATTCACACGCCTACTTTGAAGGCGTTGGTTTGCAGCCTTATAGCGCGTATGCTCTTAAATACGTTAAATGATACCGGAGGCAGAAAAATGTGCAATACCGAGTACTCCAGCGACATACGCAGGCGCGCTGGAATATTCTTCCAAAAGGAATGGAATGATCTGACGGAACTTGAAAAGCGGGTATTGGCGAGCATAGTTGAAAAAAGAAGACTCTCAAAAAACCCAGTCAAGATTCACGAGGACGAACGAACTTTCGGCGAACGTATGGCAGACAGGGTTGCCGCGCTCGGCGGTTCATGGACATTCATCACCGGCTTTGCCGTCGTCCTTCTATTTTGGGTTTTACTGAATTCTTTTATCCTGGCGAAAAGCGGTGCTGAGTTCGATCCGTACCCGTATATTTTGTTGAATCTCTTTCTTTCAATGCTAGCATCAATTCAGGCGCCGATCATTATGATGTCCCAAAACCGACAAGCCGCCCACGATCGCCTCGACGCTCAGCACGATTACGAGGTGAACCTAAAAGCTGAGCTGGAAATCGCGAATTTACACGAAAAATTCGACGACCTTCGCGAACGTGTTATGGAAGATCTTTTGTCAATGCAGAAAGAACAAATGGAAATTCTTGGTGAAATTCGAACGCAAACGCGAAAAACCTAGATCATTTGAATCCGGCACGACTGGTAAAAACGGAGAATCACAATGGAAGAAACAATATTAAAAAAGATATCCGTTCGCACGAATCGCCCTAAAGAATAGGCAGAAAACAAAATCGACGATTCGCAGTAAAATAAAGCACGGTAAACATTCCGATCCGTTCTGCACGGTTATCTTTCGTTTATCTTTGTTCATATACGATAGGGTTTTCACAAAAAGTGAAAAACCCATTCGAGAAGACGGACTAGAAGAATGCTAAAAGTAATTTGCAGCGCAACTATGATCTTTCTCGGGTTTTCCGTTTATGGAATATCCCAAAGCAGCGAACGATCTCTAACCCGGGACGAAGCCATACGAATATCCCTAGATCAAGCCTCGAATTTTGAACAAGCCAAATTAGCTGAGAAAATTGCCAACGAAGACGTCTTCCAAGCGCGAAAGTCTTTTTATCCAAAGCTGTCTGCAACAACAGGTTTTATTTACAATTCACCTTCTCTTGCACGAGTTCCGATCGGAACTCCGCGTCCGCCTTCTTTTTTGGGAGCAAATGCGATTACCGAATATCAGGCGACTGGCGTTGCGGCGGGTGAGATTGATACTTCCGGCAGGTTAAAAGCCAATCAGCGGAGAGCCTTTGCATTACTTGAAGCGGCGAAAGCGGGAACTGAGATCGCCCGGCGTGATCTGATCAGAGCAACCGACGAAGCCTATTTCGGTTTGGCATTCTCAAACGCCCAAAGACAGGCGACGGAACTCAATCTGCAAACCGCTTTGAGGTTTGAGAATACGACAAAACTTCTGGTCGATGGCGGCGAAATTCCGCCGATAGATCTGTTAAAAGCACAAATTCAGACAACCACGCGGCGGGATGAACTCGCCCAGGCAAAGATCATCGAGCAGATCAGCGAGAACAATTTGAAAATTTATCTTAATTTTGATGAATCTCAAACGGTGTCGGTTGAAGAGTTGCAGATGGATGTCCCCGTTCCTTCGGAGCTTGGCGAATTTACGGTTGAGGCAGTTCGGCAGCGTCCCGAATTGGAACAATTTGATGCTCAAAAAAAAGTAGCCGAAGAAGATGAAAAAATAGCCAGATCGGAACGCCGTCCGCAGGTTTCATATACTTTGGAAGCGGGAGCGATCACCGATTCGATTCGCCCGAACAGGATCGGGCGTTCGGCGGGAATCCGTGGAACGGTCAGCGTTAATGTCCCGCTTTTCGATTGGGGAGCAAGCAAAAGCCGTCAGACGCAAGCTGAACTTCGGGGGAAAATTGCGGAGTCATCAAAACTTTTTGCCGAGCGGCAATTTGTGGCGGATTTTAATTCAAATCTGAATGTTGCAAAGGCGGCGGCAGAACGGATTCGGGAATTGGCAAAAAATCTGCAAGAATCCGAAAGAGTTTTGGGCGTGGCGATAGATAGATACAAAGCGGGCGAAACACAAATTCTGGAAGTTACCGATACACAAAATTTGATCGTTACGCTACGGCTCGCACTCTTGCAGGCGATCTTCGATTATCAGGTAGCAAGAGCCCGTCTGCGGCAGGCAACAGGGAAATAAAGTAAAAACGTAAAAAGGTAAACGGCATAATATCGGAGTTTGAATTTATAAATCGATGGAAGAATCAAACGAAAAAATTAGTGCGGAAAATGAGATTGTTATTGAGCCGATTGATGAATCTCAGGAAGATCTATTACCGGAAGACGCAAATGCGGAAGAATCCGAATTTGTGGAAATTGAAGACGATGAATTCGACGAAGATGAGCCGACAAGTAAAAAGCGTCAGTTTATTATCATCGGCGTAATTTTTGGTGTTCTTATTTTAGCGATTGGCGGTTGGTGGATTTGGTCAAAAAGAAACTCCAACACGGCAGATACGGCAACCGAACCTGCGGTGGTCGTTAGCGTTTCGGTAGCAAAAGTTGAGCGGAAAACCATCGCCGGTGAGGTTTCGGCGGTCGGTTCGATAACTCCCGCAAGGCAGGCGGTCGTTAGTTCAAATGCCGGCGGACAAATAAAAGGTTTAAGGCGTTTGCAAAATGAATTTGTCAGACGCGGCGAACTCCTCGCAACGATTGACACGCGGGATTTGCAGGCACAGAAAAAAGAAGCGGAAGCGGTTTTAAGTGAAGCCCGTTTGAATGTGCAGACTCTGCGGAAAAGCACGATTCCGCAATCGGAGATTCAATCGGACAGGGATCTGCGGGATGCAAAGGCGACTGTTGATAATGCCCGAAATCTCTATGAACGCAGAAAGGATCTATACGACAAAGGCGGGATCGCATTGAAGGATGTTGAAGCCGCCCAGCTCGCTTTAACGCAAGCCGAAGACGCTCTGAAATTTTTACAAAAGTCCAAAAATCTACGCACAAATACGAGCAATTCGCTCGATCTGCAAACGGCTCAGGCTCGCGTTTCGCAAGCCGAACAACGCATCAAAACCTTGCAGACACAGATAAATTTAGCCGAGATTCGCTCTCCCATTTCGGGTTTTGTGATTGAGCAAACTCAGTTTGACGGCGAATATGCGACTGCCGGAGGAAAGATTCTGACCGTTGCCGATCTGAGCGAAGTTATTGTCAAAACGCAGTTTGCGGACACGGTAATTACCAAACTCAGACTCGGCGATGCAGTGGCGGTTTACCCGGACGATCTGGGCGACGAGAGAATGAGCGGCAAAGTTTCGCTTATCTCGCGTTCGACCGATCCACTTAATCGGGCGACGGAAGTTTGGGTTAATTTGGGAAATGGTTCGGGACGTTTGAGATCGGGCGGAGCCGCAAATGTCGTCGTCAGTGAAAATGAGCAGTTTGATACTCTCGTTGTTCCGAATGCCGCCGTCTCTCTGGACACTTCAAATGCAAAAACGGGCGTTGTGATGGTTGTTGATAAAGATAATGTCGCCCACGAAACAAAGGTCGAGATCGGAATTAGAACCGATACCGAAACTCAGATAGCCGTCGGTTTGAATGAAGGCGACACCGTAATTATCGACGGAAATTACGCTTTGCCAGATGGTACAAAAGTTGAGATCAAAAAAGCCGATGCAACACCGGAGGGAGATAAAACACCATGAGCCTTGCCGGATTTGTTTCCAATCAAAAACGTGCCGTTGTCGTCATCGTGATCCTGCTTTGCATTGCCGGAATTTATTCGGCGATGCAATTGCCTTCGGCACTTTTTCCGCAGACAGATTTTCCGCGAATCGTTGTAATTGTGGATAACGGAGTCGTCCCTGCGGATCAAATGCTTGTGACTGTTACCCGTCCGGTCGAAGAAGCAATGAACGGAATTCCGGGCATTGTGCGGATAAAATCCACGACCGCTCGAGGTTCGTGCGATGTCAATTTATTTTTTGACTGGAATGTCGATATTAAACAAACCTTGCAGCTTGTTTCATCCCGTTTGTCGCAGGTTACGCTTCCGCCGGCGGCTCAAATCCGTAAGGTTGACCGTCTGACATTCGCTGTATTCCCGGTTGCCGGATATTCGCTGACTTCCGATAAACGCGACCTTGCAACTTTGCGGGAAATAGCTTCTTACACAATAAAACCAAGACTGGCACGGCTCGACGGCGTGGCTGATGTGGCGGTTGCGGGCGGCGATGTCAAAGAATTTCATATCAAAATAGATGAACAGGAACTTAATTCTCACGCCGTATCTTTGCAGCAAGTTGCCGATGCCGTAAAAAATTCCAACCTGCTCGCATCCCCCGGTTTGATCGCTGAAAACCATCAACTCGAACTTGCACTCGTCAGCGGACAGGCAACAAAACCCGATGATCTCAATGCAATTATTGTGGCAACGGTCAACGGTTTTCCCGTCAAAGTTTCCGATGTTGCCACAGTCGAAACGGGCGTTGAGCCGAATTACACAATTGTTACGGCAGATGGAAAACGCGGCGTTCTTGTCAACATTTTGCGTCAGCCGACTGCTAACACAGTTTCAGTTACCGATGAGGTCAAGGCGGAACTTGATTCAATTCAAAAAACTCTTCCCGCCGATGTCAAGATCGCACCGTATTATGACCAATCAATTCTTGTTCGGGAATCAATGACATCCGTTCGTGATGCGATACTTCTCGGACTTCTGCTTTCAGTCATAATTCTTTACGCATTCTTGAGAAATTGGGGAACTACTTTCGTTGCAATTCTGGTAATTCCGGTCACTATACTGACGACTTTTCTGGCAATGTATCTGGTCGGACTCTCTTTCGATCTGATGACTTTAGGCGGCGTGGCAGCGGCAATCGGTTTGGTGATTGATGACGCGATCGTTGTTGTCGAAAATATTTATTCGCATATCTTGACGGGAAAATCCCGAGCGGAAGCTGTGCGGACGGCGATTTCGGAAATTACCGTCCCGATCATTGGTTCAACCATCACTCCGGTCGTTGTATTTTTGCCGCTCGCACTTTTAACGGGCGTTACGGGAGCATTTTTTCGTTCGCTTGCTTTGACGATGAGTGTCGCTCTGCTGACATCGCTTGTTCTGGCTCTGACTTTTACACCCGTCTTGGCTGAAAAATTAATTCGTTCAAAAAAGAAAACTAAAAAAGGTAATTCAAAAAACAAAAAGGCAAAAAGCGAACTGGAATTGGATGAAGCGGCGGAAGAGTCGGAAAGCGGTTTTATTATGCGTTTTATCGAGAATCGTTATGAATCGGTTTTGCGTGTCGCACTCAATAATTATCTGGTCGTGCTGGCTCTTGCCGTAGTCGTATTTTCGGGTGCGTATTTCCTTAGCACTCAACTCGGCTCGGAATTTCTGCCGCCGTTTGACGAAGGTGCGTTTGTCCTTGATTATTTTGCCCCGCCCGGAACTTCGCTCGAAGAAACCGACAAAATGCTCAACCATGTTGAAGATATGCTCAAGGAAACGCCGGAAGTCGAAAGCTGGTCGCGGCGGACTGGTTTGCAATTGGGGCTTTCGATCACCGAACCGAACACGGGCGATTTTCTCGTCAAATTAAAACAAAAGCGTTCCCGCACGACCGAACAGGTTACGGATGAATTACGCGGCAAAATCGAAACGTCCGAACCGAGCCTGAAGGTTGAATTTGTCGGCATTTTGTCCGATCTGATCGGCGATCTGACATCTTCGCCCGCTCCCGTTGAGATACGCCTTTTTAGCGACGACAAAAACATTCTCCACGCGACGGCTTCAGCGGTTGAAGAATCGATTAAGAAAGTTCCCGGCGTAGTTGATACAAATAACGGTGTGGTGGTCAGCGGTTCAGCCGTAACTTTCAAGGTTAACCCGGAAGCTGCCGCCCGATTCGGCGTGTCGCCCAACGATATTGCCAATACGGTGACAATCGCAATGACGGGCGATGCGACATCCTCGATTTTAGAAAAAGGTAAACTCATCGCCGTTCGTGTGCTTGTTCCGAATTCCGACAGGACATCTTTAAGTCAGCTCAAAGCTCTCTCGATAAGATCACAAACAGGACAGCTTTTTCGGCTCGAACAGGTTGCCGATATATCTTTTGATAACGGGCAAACCGAGATCGAACGCGACGGGCTTCGCCAATCGGTCGGAATTACGGCTCGTATTACCGGGCGGGATATGGGATCAACCGTCGCCGACATCAAGCAACAACTTTCAAAGGACGTAAAACTGCCGCCGGGAATTACGCTCGAATACGGCGGTTTATACAAAGAACAGCAAGCGAGTTTCCGTGAATTGATGTTTTCATTAATGCTTGCCGTCGCCCTTGTCTTTCTTGTTTTGCTGATAGAATTTCGTTCGTTTGCACATCCTATCGCGATCGTTTCTGGTGCAATTCTGGCTCTCGGCGGTGTGCTTTTCGGTTTGTTTATAACGAATTCAACTCTTAATGTCGTGTCTTTAATGGGAATGATTATGGTCATTGGAATTGTCGCCAAAAACGGAATCCTGATGCTCGATGCTGTCGAAGAACACATTGCCGAAGGCGATTCGCTGAAAAACGCATTGATCCTCTCCGGCAAACGCCGTATCCGTCCCGTTCTAATGACATCGCTCGCAGCGATATTAGGAATGCTCCCGCTTGCTCTTGCGATTGGTGCAGGTGCGGAACTTCTTCAACCGCTCGCGATCGCCGTCATCGGCGGATTGGCAGTCGCTCTATTATTTTCGTTGATCTTTACGCCGACGGTCTATTTTGTTCTCAAAAAAAGAAGCGAGTTTGCCCCGTTTTTTTAAAACGATGTCATGAAGCCTGCTGAAAAATTTTCATAATAAGATATCATTGGATAAAATCGCGTGGATTGCTAAATCAAAGCAGTTTCCTTGCATTAAGTTTGGAATCTTACTTTGCGAGTCAATATCAGGTGGAGTAACTAAGAGCTTTATGTCGAAAATAGTTTTGATTTTATTTGGTTTGATATTCTTCTCCCTGCCGATAACTTTGACAGCGCAGTATGTTGCCGGCGCGCAGGATGGATTTTCGCGGGCGGATGTTTTGCGCGGGTCGATAACGCCGGAGCGCGAATGGTGGGATCTGCAGCATTACCGGCTGAACATTGAGTTTTTTCCGGACAAAAAGTCGATAAAGGGAGCGAATCTTATCGAATTTAAGACGCTCAAAGCCGGATCGAAAATGCAGATCGATCTGCAGAAACCGTTAAAGATAACAAAGATTACGCACGGAAATTCGGAACTGAAATTTGAACGCGAAGGAAATGTTTACTGGGTCTATTTTGAAAAACCGCTCTCTGCCGGCGTTACGGATTCGGTCGAAGTGTTTTACGAAGGCGTTCCGCTCGAGAGCAAAAACCCGCCGTGGAGCGGCGGCGTTACGTGGGGACGCGACGATCTCGGGCAGCATTTTATAACGACAACTGCGCAAGGAATCGGCGCGAGCATTTGGTGGGCGAATAAGGATCACGGCTATGACGAACCGGACCGCGGAATGCAGATAAACGTTACTGTTCCCGAAGATCTTGTCGCGGTCTCAAACGGGCGTTTGAAAAAAACGGTTGCGGACGCCGAAGCAAAAACGAAGACGTTTTACTGGGAAGTTGTAAACCCGATCAACAATTACGGCGTTAATGTAAACATCGGAAATTATGTAAATTGGTCGGAAAAATTTCCAGGGGAAGGCGGCGAACTGGATATAAATTACTGGGTTCTCGCGCATCAAAAGGAAGCGGCGGTGAAGCAGTTTCAGGAAGTTCCGCGAACGATAAAAGCATTTGAGCATTGGTTCGGAAAATACCCATTCTACGAAGACGGTTTTAAACTAGTCGCGGTTTCGTACGCGGGAATGGAGCATCAGTCTTCAGTTACCTACGGCAACTGGTTTCGGAACGGTTACCGCGGGCGCGATGTCAGCGGCACGGGCATCGGGTTCAAGTTTGATTTCATCATCGTGCATGAGTCGGGGCACGAATGGTTCGGCAACAATATTTCGATGAAGGACGCCGCCGATATGTGGATTCATGAGGGATTTACGAACTATTCCGAAAACCTTTTTGTCGAGTATTATTTCGGGAAACAGGACGCTCAGGATTATGTCATCGGCAGCCGCAGGAATATTCGAAACGATCAGCCGATAATTGGTAAATACGGCGTTAACAATTCCGGTTCGTCCGATATGTATTACAAGGGCGGAAATATGCTGCACACTATTCGGCAGATAGTGAACGACGATGAGAAATGGCGTGCGATATTGCGCGGATTGAACAAAGATTTCTGGCATAAAACGGTAACGACCGGCGAGATCGAAGCATATATTTCTGAAAAATCGGCGAAAGATCTGAGCAAGGTTTTCGATCAATATCTGCGGACGATAACGATTCCGGTTCTCCAGTATAAGATCGACGGCGCGCGGCTGACGTTCAATTATGACGAGGTCGTCAAGGACTTTTCGATGCCGGTCAAAGTTTATGTCAACGGAAAGGATATGATCATTATTCCGCGCGGCGAAGAACAAAGTTTGGTTTATCCGGAGCCGATCCGAACGTTTGAGGTCGATCGGAATTTTTACATAACGGCGAAGGCAAAAAGCAATTGAATTTATGAGATCAATATTACTAATCGTAATTTCGGGAATTTTCTTCTTAAACGTGAACGCTCAATGGCAACAGTATGCGGTTGAAACCGACGCGAGCTTTCGCGGGCTTTCGGTCGTGAACGAAAAAGTGATCTGGGCGAGCGGAACGGGTGGAACGTTTATCAAAACCGTTGACGGCGGAAAAAATTGGACCGTCGGAAAGGTCGCGGGTGCGGAAAAGCTCGATTTTCGCGATATCGAAGCGTTCGACGCTAACACGGCGTATGTTTTGAGCATCGGGAACGGCGACGCGTCTCGCATTTATAAGACTATGGACGGCGGAAAATCGTGGGAACTGCAGTTTAAGAACGACAAGGAAAAAGCGTTCTTTGACGCCATCGCTTTTTGGGATAGAGACAACGGAATCGCGATGTCGGATCCAGTCGGTGAATTTTATTATTTGATCGCGACAAAAGACGGCGGAAAGACCTGGAGCCGCGTCGGCGAGGACAAAATGCCGCGCGCAAAAGAAGGCGAAGCCGCGTTTGCAGCGAGCGGAACATGTTTGATCGTAAACGGCAAGAATGACGTCTTTCTGGTTTCGGGCGGAAACGATACGCGCGTTTTTCGCTCGAATAATCGCGGGCTGACCTGGTTTGTCGCCGACACGCCGGTCGTCAAAGGAACTCCGGGCAGCGGCATCTTTTCGATCGCGATGCGCGACGCGAAAAACGGAGTCATCGTCGGCGGAAACTACGAAAAGGACAAAGAACGCGGTAACAATCTGGCTTTTACATCGGATGGCGGAAAGACCTGGAAATCTGCGACGGGCTTAAACGGGTATCGTTCCGCAGTCGATTTTATCGATAAAAAAACGATCGTCGCCGTCGGTTCGAGCGGTTCGGACATTTCGCTTGACGGCGGAAAGACGTGGAAAAATTTAGACTCGGAAAATTACAATGCCGTCCGCGCGTTTGGAAAAGCCGCGGTCTGGGCGGTTGGACCGAAGGGGTACGTTGCGAAGCTGCAAGTTTCGGAAAATCGTTAATAGCCTGGGGACATATTCGGTTTACTGCGGTCTGATTATTCCCAAATGCCTTCGCTCACCGAGTTTTTTCGCGTCCTGATGGATGCGCCGCGGGCGCTCACGCGACGACCGCTATTTTTATGCAAATTGCATGGTACGACATCATCGGCACACTCGGAGTCGCAACGATCATCATTACTTACGTTCTCCTTCAATCCGCTAAAATACGAAGCGAACAATTGATCTATTCCGTCCTAAATGCCGCCGGTGCCGGCATGATCGCATTCTCGCTTCTATATGCCTTTAACCTTGCGGCGTTCATCGTCGAGGTTCTCTGGTTCTTGATCAGTCTTTACGGAATCGGGAAATATTTCGTACGAAAAATCGGTTAGCTGAAGAAAACAGCTGCGCGACTTATGTGCTCGGGCGTCTCGTTCGTTCTAAATATCCGCAAAATCGGCGTTTATTCGGTCGCATATTTTTGATAGATTATTTACACATGACTTCGAAATCGGGATTAAAGAACTTTAAGAAACCGCTCAGCTGTACGACGGAAACTTCGCTGAGTAAAGATCAGGTCGCCGAACTCTACCGTTATTTGAAAATGACGCGGATGTTCGACGAGATAACAGTGCGTCTTAAACGGCAATCAAAGCTGACCGGCGGCGTTTTTACGAGTTTGGGGCAGGAAGCGACGGCTGTCGGAACGGCGTTTGCGCTTGAACCGCAGGACTTCATCGCTCCGCTGATCCGTGATATCGGCGCTGTTTTTGTTAAAGGAATATTACCGCGCACGATCTTCGCACAGTATCTCGGCAAAGCAAATGCGCCGAGCCGGGCGACAGATGTGCAGTTTCATTTTGCCGATCTTGAGAAGGGTTTTGTCGGTCCGATCTCGCACCTTGGCGATATGATACCGGTCATGACCGGAATTTTGCTCGCCGCACGGATGAAGAAAGAAAACCGTGTCGCGGTCGCGTATCTTGGCGAAGGCGCGAGTTCGACCGGTGCTTTTCATGAAGGCGTTAATTTCGGAGCGGTTCAAAAGCTGCCGTTGATAACTGTCATTGAAAACAACGGTTATGCCTATTCCACGCCGACGCGCAACCAGGCAAATTGTGAAGCATTCGTCGATAAAGCCGTCGGTTACGGAATTTTAGGACTTCAGGTTGACGGAAACGATATCGTCGCTTGTTATGAAACGATGAAAACAGCCGTCGAACATGCCCGCGGCGGAAACGGTTCGGTTTTGATCGAAGCTCTGACATATCGCCGAAAAGGTCACGCCGAACATGACAATCAATCTTACGTTCCAAAAGGCGAGATCGAACATTGGGCAAAAAATAACGATCCGATAGCGCGTTTTGAACATTATCTAACTGAAGAGAAAATTTTATCCAAGGAGGAAATGGACAAGGTAGTAGAAGATGTTTCGAATTATCTTGAAAGTGAACTTGCGGTTGCCGAAGAAGCGGGACTGCCGGATCCGGTTTCGGCGGCTTATGATGTTTTTGACAACAGCGTAATGCCCCCTGCCTTTAAGAAAAAAGTGTTAGAAAAATAAAAATCGAAGAAAATTTGTCGTGTTTCGACTGATCGCCGACGAGGCGGTACATTATTCTACTGATCAAATGAGCATAGTAAAAAAGAGACTTACAAAAACGTTTAACGAGTTTTTCGATTCCGAAAAAGCAAGCGGTATTATCCTCATCGTCTGCACGGTCATTTCTCTGGCGCTCGCCAATCTTATACTCGGCGAGCAATATCCGAAATTTTGGTTGACGTACGTAGGCGGGCTAAGCATTGAACATTGGATCAACGATGGGTTGATGGCGATATTCTTTTTGCTGATCGGTCTCGAACTCAAACGCGAACTTTATAAGGGTGAATTATCAAACTTTAAAAACGCGATGCTGCCGATATTTGCTGCGATCGGCGGCTTGGCAACACCTGCGCTTTTTCATTATTTGTTAAACCGAGGTCTGACGACCCAGCCGGGAATCGGAATTCCGATGGCGACGGACATCGCTTTTGCGCTTGGAGTTCTGGCGCTTTTGGGCAAGCGTGTTCCTGCATCGTTAAAAGTATTTCTGACGGCGGTCGCGGTGATGGACGACCTCGGTGCGATCGTCGTTATCGCCGTTTTCTACACAGCAGAGATCTCGACCGGCTATCTTTTTGCTGCAATGATCGTTTTCGGGGTGCTGAGCCTATTGAACAAAGCAAAGGTGATGTCGCTTGTGCCGTATATGATCGGCGGTGCGCTGATGTGGTATTTCATGCTGAAATCGGGCGTCCACGCGACGATCGCCGGCGTGCTTTTGGCTTTTACCATTCCGTTTACGCCTGTTGAAGACGACGAAACATCGCCGTCATACAAACTTGAACATTTTCTTCATCGACCGGTCGCATTCGGCATTCTACCGCTGTTTGCACTTGCCAATACCGGAATCGTTATCGGTGCGGGTGCATTTGCGGCGCTTTTGAACCCGAATGAGCTTGGCATTATCGGCGGATTGATCTTAGGTAAACCGTTCGGAATTTTTCTTCTGAGTTTCACGGTCGTAATGCTGGGTATTTGCCGGCTGCCGCTTGACCTCAACTGGAAACACGTTTTCGGTGCAGGATTACTCGGCGGAATCGGTTTTACAATGTCGATCTTTATTACGAATCTCGCCTTCGTCGGCAATGTCGCCGAAATAACGGGTTCAAAGATGGCTATCCTTGTTGCGTCCCTGCTTGCGGGAATTTTAGGATTTACATTTCTCAAACTTTTCGGACAGCCAGAGGATTTTGACGATGATATGGACGCAATGGATTTCGAGGAAGACGATTGATCTGATTTTCAAAAGTTCCGATTAGGATCGCCTGAAATCACTCTGCCGCTGCAACTGCGGAATATGAAATGGCTCATAGAAAAATCGAGGTATCTTTCCCTGATCGGAGTTTTCGGATTGCTCGCGGGTTCACTTCTCGCATTTTTTTTCGGCGCTTATAAAACGTTAAATCTGTTTCACGAAACCGTCCTGAACTACGCCAGTGAAGACTACAAATTGATCGCGCTGTTCGATGTTTTGGATATTTTTCTTGTTGCCGTTGCGCTGCTTGTAATTTCGACAAGTTTATACGAATTATTTATCGGCGATCTGAACGTTCCGGACTGGATGCTCGTTCATAATTTGAGCGAGTTAAAAGCGAAATTCGGTTTTGTTATAATTCCGGTCATCGCCGTAAAGTTTCTCCAGAAACTTCTTGCGTCCGAAAGCGCGCTCGACACGCTATATTACGGAATAGCCGTTGCGCTGGTGTCAGTTTCGCTGACGGTGTTCAACTACGTCGGTGAAAAAGAAAAGGTCGCGGAACTTGAGATGCGGGAAAAAGAAGACCGCCCGGAAAAGCGCGCCGAGGATGTCTAAAGCAAAAATGAAACGAGTAAATTTCATCAGCATTCCGTTTAAGATCGAATCAGAACACGGTTTGACGTCGGGTGACGGCATTGCAAAGTTTTCGCCTGCGGGAATTGTCCTGGAATTTGAAATGAAGATCATCGGGCTTGTAAAAACGGGAACGAAGGACGTTCGGCTTCCGCTTGAGGAAATTCTCGCGATCAGATTTAAAAAGGGATTCTTCAAATATTTTGCAAAGATCGAGATAAGAATGCAGTCGTTTTTGATCTTGAACGAGGTTCCAAATCAGGACGGAAAGATAATTTTGCGAATACCGCGCGATCATCACGCGGAAGCAAAAGTGGCGGTTGAACTTTTATCCAAAAGTTTGCAGGAGCACAATGCCTCGCTGCCTCCGCCGCAAACTCCGGTTCGAAGCCTGTTTGAAGGCGATGATTTGGACACGAATAAATTGGGAAGTTCGGATTGATGATATTTTTGACGGAGATCCTGCGTTTAGACGGAATTTGCCGGTTGACTGGGCGAACCTCCCAAACGCATTATTCCGGATCGTTTACAGAGTTTTTTGGTAATTTTCACGAATGAAGAAATTCCTCTTCGGTTTTTTCGGAATAGTCGCCGCAACGTTCTCGGCGACCGCTATTTTCGTGTTTTTCGGCGAGATCGACGCTGCAAAACCGGTGAATTATACAAAGAACGAAGCCCTTAAAACGGTCAAAAAGCAGTGGAAAGGCACTCCCGTCGATCAAAAAGACAGGTTCGTAAATATCGAATACCCGTTTCTGCCTTCGACGATCGGACTGCTCAAATGGAAGCTCGGGACAAATCCCCAGGAAAAGGAAAAAGAGACCGATCCGTTTCAGTTGAAAATTCAGGATCCGTCGCGCTTTTTGGAAAGCAAAGAAGACGGAATTATCTGGCTCGGGCACGCATCGGTGATGATCCGGCTGGAAGGAAAAGTAATTTTAATCGATCCGGTTTTTGGCGACCCTTCGTTTATCGATCGGTATTTTGAACTCCCGTCGCCGCTAGAAAAAATAAAACGTGTCGATTATGTTTTGATAACTCACGATCACCGCGATCATATGGATGAACCGACGATCCGTTCGATCGCAGAAAGGTTTCCGGATGCGAAATTTCTGCTCGGACTCGGTTCGGAAGATCTTTTAAAGGATTGGGTCGGCGGTGAAACGAAAATTCAAACAGCCGGGTGGTATCAGCAATTTTCGATCGAAACGAAGGAAATTAAGATCACGTTCATTCCTGTCCGGCATTGGTCGCGGCGCGGGCTAAATGATACCAATGAGAGGCTTTGGGGCGGATTTATTATCCAGTGTTCGGATAAGACCATTTATCACGGCGGCGATTCCGGCTACGGTTCGCATTACGCGGAGATGGCGGATGTTTTCCCTGAAATCGATTATTTCATTATCGGAATCGGTTCATACGCCCCGCGCTGGTTTATGCAGCCGAATCATAACGACCCGGACGACGCCGTAAAAGCCTTTATCGATTCAAAAGCAAAATTTCTTGTTCCAATGCATTACGCCACATTTAATATGACCGATGAACCGCCGGGCGAACCGCTGCGGCGTTTGAAGGAAAATGTCGAAAAAGCGAATTTATCCGATCGTCTAAAACCGCTCGACGTATATGAAAGTTTAATCTTTGAAACCCGCGGTGACTAAAATAATGTTCGAAATAAATGATAGATGAAAGATCAACGATCTTTTAACTAACATCTATGATCTATCCGGAAAGGAACATTTTCGACCCAGCGGATCAAAATAGAAATCTTATGAAATTTACCGTTTTTGTTTTTTTAATATCGATTTTCATTATGACCATAAATGCCCAAAGCGATTCGAAAAATGTGCCGAAAGAATGGCAGACCTTAGCGGAACAAACCGATTATCGAAAGAGCTGGACTTACGCCGACACGATTTCTTTCGCACAAAAACTGGCGAAAGCGTCCGATCTGATCGAATATAAATCCTTCGGCAGATCGGGCGAAGGGAGAGAAATGCCGCTGCTTATTGTTTCGAGCGGTAAACATTTTACGCCCGAGGCTGCGAAAAAAAGCGGCAAAGCGATCGTTTTTATTCAAGCCGGAATTCACAGCGGCGAAATTGACGGAAAAGACGCGGGATTTGCGCTCCTGCGCGATATTGCGATCACGAAAACACGCGCCGAACTTCTTAAAGACACGATTATTCTTTTTGTCCCGATCTACAATGTTGACGGACACGAACTCCGCTCGCCTTACAACCGCATCAATCAAAACGGTCCAGAAGAAATGGGCTTTCGCGCAACTTCTGCGGGACTGAACCTTAACCGCGATTATATGAAAGCCGATGCGCCCGAAACACGCGCCTGGCTGCGGCTTTGGAACGATTGGAAACCCGATTTTTTCATAGATTGCCATGTAACCGACGGCGCGGATTTTCAATATAATTTGACCTACGAATACGCGCACCACGCGGAGGTTTCGCCGTTTATCAAAAATTGGATGGACGAATATTTCGACGGCAAGATCGCGCCGAAAGTCGAATCGGAAGGAAATCTAGTAACTCATTATCTTTCATTCGGCGGACGCGAAGTAACGAGCGGAATCTACACGTTCATCGCCACGCCGAGATTTGCGACGGGTTACACGCCGCTCAGAAACCGCGCCGGATTATTGATCGAAACACACAGTCTTAAACCCTATAAATCTCGCGTTCGCGGAACTTACGACATTTTGCGCCACACAATCGAGGAAATTAACCGATCAAAGAAAAGCCTTTTTGAAGCAAACCAAAATGCAGACGAAGCGACTATCGAACGCGGCAAAACTTACGATCCGAACCGTAAATTTCCTTTACGATTAGAACTGACCGACAAGGCGACCGATTTTAATTTAAAAGCCGTCGAATGGAACAAAGAAAAAAGCGAAATTTCCGGCGCAGAGCGGTTGATTTACGGAACAAAACCGATGGAAATAACGATCAAAAAATACGATGACGCAAGAATTTCTGCATCCGTCGCGCCGCCGCTTTACTACATCATCCCGCCGCAATGGCAAGATGTAATCGAAGTAATAAAAGCGCACGGAATTAAATTTCAAACAATCGAAAAACCGCTTGAAACGGAAGTCGAAAGCTACCGTTTTGAAGACGTAAAATGGGCAAACCAGTCGTTCGAAGGTCGCGTAACCCTGAATTTCAAAACCGTTCCGATCAAGGAAACGCGGATGTTTCCGGCAAATTCGATAATCATCCCGCTCGACCAAACGGCAGCGGATGCAGCGATACATTTGCTGGAACCAGAAGCGCCGGATTCGTTCATGTACTGGGGATTTTTCAATCCGATATTCGAGCAAAAGGAATATGCCGAGAGCTATATCCTGGAAAAGATCGCCGCGGAGATGTTAGAGAAAAACCCTGAATTAAGAAAGGAATTTGAAGAGAAACTAAAAGACGAAGCGTTTGCGAAAAACCCAAGAGCGCGTTTAAATTTCTTTTACGAACGCTCGCCGTACTTCGACAAAAAAATTGGACTCTATCCGGTCGGGCGGATTGTCGAGAAATTGGATCAGACGATTATGAAATGATTCTGGAATTTCAATTTCGACAGGTCGCCAAAGGCGACAAATAATATAGCCTAGGGTGAAACCCTAGGAAAATGACGAAACAGAACCGTCGCTGAAGGCGACGAATAAACGGATGCCGCAATCGTTGTTCAAATTTTTGGCTCACATCATTTTCTCGACGAAAAACCGCCGTGATTTGATCGCGCCGGAAATCGAAGCCGAACTTTACAAATACATTCACGGCATCGTCGAAAACAACGGCGCGAAATTGATTATCGCGGGCGGAACGGCGAATCATATCCATTTGCTCGTTTCATTACCGCGCAAAATTGACGTTTCCGAACTCATCGGCGACATCAAACGCGATAGTTCGACGTGGATTAAAAAACAACACGCAAAATTCTCCGAATTTTATTGGCAAAAAGGTTACGGAGCGTTTTCAATCGGGCAGTCGCAGGTTGAAACGGTTATCAGATATATCAAAAATCAAAAACAGCATCATGAAAAACAGGATTTCAAGGACGAATTCAGGGCTTTGTTGAAAAAATACGAGATTGATTACGACGAGCGGTATGTTTGGGATTGAAATTATTGCTCGCCTTCAGCGAGCGGCGATTTGATTATCAAGACCTAGGGTTTCGGCGAAACGCCTGCACCCTAGGCTATATTGTTTGTCGCCTTTGGCGACTTGAGAAGCGGGATTTAAGATTACAAGTTAAATGACATCAACAGCAAAACAAGAAACAAAAGGATTGACGCTTATCGAAGCGATCAGGCAAGGAATTCACGAAGAGATGACGCGCGACGAGAGCGTGTTTGTTATCGGCGAAGACATCGGCGCGTACGGCGGCGCGTTTAAATTGACCGAGGGATTTATCGACGAATTCGGTGCGGAACGGATGATCGATACGCCGATTAGTGAAGCGGCAATTGTCGGGGCGGCGTGCGGGGCGGCGTTGATGGGAATGAAGCCGGTCGCCGAATTTCAGTTTATCGATTTTATCTCGTGCGGATTCGATATGCTGACGAATTACGCGGCGAAATCGCGTTACCGCGGATGCGGGGGGATTCAAGCCGTATTCCGAGGTCCGTGCGGCAGCGGTGTTCGCGGCGGACCGTTTCATTCGTTGAATGCGGAATCGTTTTTCTTAAACACGGCGGGACTCAAAATGGTCGAGCCTTCGACGGCTTACGACGCTAAAGGTTTGATCAAAGCGGCGATCCGTGATCGCGATCCGGTTTTGTTTTTCGAACATAAAAAACTTTATCGTCTGCCGCGACTGAGAGAAGAATTGCCTGAAGACGATTACATCGTCGAGATCGGCAAGGCGCGCACAGCTCGCGAAGGCAAAGATCTTTCGATCATCACTTTCGGTGCGCAGGTTTTAAATGCTTTAGACGCCGCCGAGCATCTTGAAAAAGAAGATGGACTTTCGGTTGAGGTAATTGATCTTCGAAGCTTAGCGCCGCTCGATAAAGAGGCGATTCTGGCGACGGTTAAAAAGACGAACCGTGTAATGATCTTGCACGAATCGTCTTTGACGGGCGGAATCGGCGGCGAACTTTCCGCGATCATCGCCGAAGAAGCCTTTGAATGGCTCGATGCTCCCGTAATTCGTGTTGCTTCAATAGATGCACCCGTGCCGTTCGCCCCGCAGATGGAAGATTACTTTTTGCCGAGCTTGAGCGAGATCACAGAAGCTTGCCGAAAGCTTGCGAACTATTAGAAAAGCGGCTAATTTGCGAATTACAAATAGAACGGAGGAAACGGCTATGCCTAAATTTGTTATCGAACGCGAGATTCCGGGCGCCGGAAATCTTTCAGGAGACGAACTCCGGGGAATTTCTCAAACTTCCTGCGGTGTGCTTCGAGAAATGGGACCACAGATCCAGTGGGTTCAGAGTTTTGTAACTGACGATAAAGTTTACTGCATTTACATCGCTCCCGATGAAGATGCGGTTCGCGAACATGCGTCGAAAGGCGGATTTCCCGCGAACAGCGTTTCCGAGGTACGATCCGTGATCGATCCGACCACGGCGGAAGGCTGATCGTAAACTTGAAGATGAAATCAAAAGGGACGCATTTCGGTGCGTCCTTTTTGTTGCTAACAACCAAAATCTGCGCTTCAAACTCGTTTCATACAAAAAATTTTTCACAAGCGACACGTTTTTCCAAATTTCTTCGCGTTAGTTTGCGGGAAAGAAATTTTACCGCCCGGTAATTAGGAGAAACATCATGAAAAATCTGTCAAAGATCATAAAATTCGCAATTTTAACTTCAGTTTTGTTAGCCTCTGCAGTTTCCGCCTTTGCGGACGTCAAGATCAAAGCTCGCCAGACGATGTCGGGGCAATCGTACGAAAATACAACTTATATCAAAGGAAAACGTCAGCGCTCTGAAACGATGGGCGGCATGATGATCAATCTAACGCAGTGCGATCTGCGGCGCGGCGTTCAGATCAATCCGAATACGAAAACATACGTCATCGATCCGTTTAACGACGGGCAGACGGATGTTCAAAATTCCGATCAGAAAATTAACGACGGCGGAATGGTTCGCGCCGGCGGAACGGTAACAACGACCGTTACTACGCGCGACACCGGCGAGCGCAAGCAAATGTTCGGATTTACCGCCAGACATTTAATAACGACAATGGAAACCGCTTCCTCGCCTGATGCTTGCGCCGTGACTAATTCGAAGATGGAATTTGACGGCTGGTATATCGATGCGGAATTTGTCCTCGATTGCGAACAGACCGTCAAATATCGCGATTATAAAACCGCTAAATCCACGGGGTGCCGCGACAAATATAATTTCAAACAGAATGGAACCGCGAAACGCGGATATCCGGTCTATGAAAAAATGACGATGTTTGACGACAAGGGCAAGGAAAGTTACTCAATGGTCACCGAAGTCGTCGAACTTTCCAAAGCAACTTTGAACGCGAGTTTGTTCGAAATTCCGGCTGATTATCGTGAGGTCTCCGATTCATCGGAAATGTATTCGGCGGCGTCGACTCTGGCTGCAAATACGAATTCCGGTTCTTTGAACAATTCCGGATCGCTCGGCTCAACTTCGGGAAATTCCGGCGTATCCCAAAACATCAAAAACATGTCGCAGAACACGCCCGGCGGCACGTCGGATATCGGCGACAAAAAAGCCGGCGTTATCCGGATCGGGTTGGCGAATGTCAAAACCGGTTCGGTCGGCGAAGGATTAAACGCTGCCGAACTGGCGACGGCGATCCAAAATTCGTTGATCGAATATCTAAAAGTTCCGGGACTTGAGGTCGTTACGATCGACGCAAAGCTTTCATCTGCGATAACCGCCGAGGCGAAAGAAAAACAATGCGATTACATAATTCTCGCCAACGCTTCGCATAAAAAAGGCGGCGGCGGTGGTTTCGGCGGAATGTTCGGAAAAGTAATTGCTCCGGCGATAGGACAGACCGGAATCGGACATACCGGCAGCGTTGCGGGCAACATCGCAGGGCAGGTTGCGACGACCGCGATCGTTTCTGCAGGTTCAATGTCCGCTAATGTTAAATCGAAAGATCAGATATCGCTCGACATTGTACTTCAAACGATCGACGGAAAAGCGGCGCTAACGAAAAAGCTCAGCGGAAAAGCGAAATCGGACGGCGACGACATCATCTCGCCGATGATCGAACAAGCGGCGGAAGCAATTGTTCAAACCATTGGAAAATAGTCTATTTCCGGCTGAATTCGCGTGCGGGTTCAGCCCCTTCTTTTTAACAAAGACAATGAAAGCTCTACTTTTATTATTCGTTCTTACGCTTTCCATAAACGTTTCGGCGCAAAGCGAAAATGCGGAAGTTAATCGTGATCCCGCAGCGGCAAAGATCGTAACTTCCGACATCGCTCTGTTTTGGAAAGCGTACGACAAAGCTACCGCCGAAAACGACCTCGTCGTCTATCGCGACGAATATCTGAAAAAGGGAAGCGCCGGGTTGAAGGAATTCTGGCGTGTTCGAATCGGAAACTCATGCGAACTGGTCAATACGATCAATTACGCTCCGAAATACTACTCCGCAATGCGGGGACAAAGCGCAAAGCTTGATTCGTTTGAGCCCAAGATCAGAAAGTCGTTTCAAAATCTGAAGGAAATTTATCCTGAAGCGGTTTTCCCGGACGTTTATTTTCTCGTCGGGCGAATGAATTCAGGCGGAACATTGACCAAAACCGGGCTGCTGATCGGAATTGAAATGTACGCGAAAACCGGCGAAACGAACATGAGCAACTTTTCGGATTGGCACAAAGCGGTTCTGGACAGCATGGAACGAATCCCTTTTATCGTTGCGCATGAACTTGTTCATTATCAACAAGATCACCCGGCAGACGATCAGACTTTGCTCCGCCGTTCGATCAGTGAAGGGGCGGCAGATTTTATCGCGTCGCTGATCGCGGGCGGACATATAAACGGCAAACTGCACGAGTACGGCGATCCGATAGAGGCGGAGCTTTGGAAGGAATTCAAGACGGAGATGAACGGCAATGATGTCAGCAACTGGCTTTATCAGGGAAACGAGGCTAAAGACAGACCTGCTGATCTGGGTTATTACATCGGGTACAAGATCGCGCAGAGCTTTTATGAAAGAAGCAGCGATAAAAAAGCGGCGGTCAAACAGATCCTGGAAATAAAAGATTTCAAAAAGTTTCTCGCGGACAGCGGTTATGAGGAGAAATTCAAATGAAATTTGCAAGATTAGTCTTTGCGTTTGCAGGAATTACGGGATTGTTAATGCTTCTTCCGCAGTATTTTATGGAATCAAGCTTAAACCGCGATTTTCCGCCGGCGATCACGCATCCGGAATATTTCTACGGGTTTATCGGCGTCGCGGCGGCATTTCAGGTTGTGTTTTTAACGATCGCGCTCGATCCCGTGAGATATCGCTTGTTCATGATCGCCGCCGTTCTGGAAAAGCTCAGCTTTTCTCTGGCGACCGTGATTTTATTCAACGCCGGCAGGCTTGCGGCAGCCGTACTTGTCTTCGGAATGATGGATCTAGCACTTGGTGTCCTGTTTGCCGCGGCATTTTTGAAAACATCGGGAGTTAAACATGCATAAATTTGTATTCATTTTATTTCTAACATTTGCGGCGTTCGGATCGATCAACGTAAGCGCCCAGGAGCGCGAACAAGACCAGGAAATAAATTACAGCGTGCGTTTTGGACGAGGCAAAACCTCGACATCGATCGCCCGGAGAATTGAACTCGGTACAAGTCACAACTATTCTTTTGCGGCAAAAAAAGGTCAAACAATGAGGGTAACTTTGACGACCGGCAACGCGACCTCCTTTACTATCTTTTCACCGACTGAAGGAATTCTCGAAAATGCCGACGGCGTCCTGCGCTGGACCGGAAAACTGCCGGAAAGCGGTGAATATTCGATACTTATCGGAACCGACAGATCCGCAAAATATACGCTAGAGATTTCTATCAAGTAATTCATATCGAGACCGGCTGTGCAAGTCAGCCGCTGCCGTTCTAAAAGATACAAATTTCGCCAGGTTCGACAGTCGAAATATGTGCTGAGCTAAGTCATATACTTTCAAGATTTGCTCCTGAAATTTATCGATTCGATTGATCTGATCCACACAAATTTTTCGCGTAATCTTTTGGAGAGTAATTATGCGTCGATCAGTATATATATTCTTAATCGTTTTCACACTTGCCTTCGGAAATTTGCCTGCCGCTGCCCAGACAAAATCTAAAACTTCGGCGCAAAAATGTTCGGGTGCCTGGACCGGGGTTGTAACATACACGCGCACGCAGAACATGTCCGACAACAAAACCGTCGAACGCGTTTCGGGTCGAGGACGCGATACGACCGATTGGCAGATGAAATACGATTACAAAGCCAGCGTGTCGGTCGTCGAATCGCCCGAACGAAACGGAAGCAGCATCGGCAAAGCACGAATAAATCATTCATTTACATCGATTGAAAAAATTTCGGCGGTCGAACGAAACTCTTGTGATCAGGGCAAAACCTGGCGCGATATGCGGGGCGAATCGATCTCGCGTACCGAAACAAGCGGTTCCGGCGCCGACGACGCAAACGTCACGGTCGGAGTGAACAGCGACGGAACATATTCGGTCAGCGTCGGAATTCCGCCGATCAAAGGCAAGACATCGGGATCGCAAAGTTCGAGTTACAGCGGTCAATGTAAGCCGAAGGAAGGCAAGAATCTCTCAATGCCGCCGACGGAAACTACGATCGAAGGGAATTCGCTGGTAAGCGACGGCTCGCATCGCATTAATCCATCAGATCCGAACCGGATCTCGGGCACCTTTTCGCAGACTTTTCAAAATGTAACTGAAACTATCACGTGGAATCTGCAAAAATGCGGCGCGCCCCTGCGTTTGATCGCGCTGGATTTTGAGGACATGAAATTTCCGAACTGGAACGATTGGAAAGAGATCTCGGAACAAAAAGGTACGGTCGACGGAAATTTTGTAAAGATCAAAGCAAAAATCTTAAATGCCTCGGGCGAAACGAAATACGCTGACCTCAAATTTAAGGAAACCTATAAAGGAGATAAATGGGACGGCGGACGACCGGACGGACTGCTCGAAAACGGCGAAGCTTCGGTAATGATCGAAGCCGGCGAAGAGAAAGAGGTCGAAATTGTCTGGGACTCCAGCGGCTATGCATGGTTTGACGACGGTCGTCCGCGAATGCTTCAGCGAATAAAAGTGGAACTCGAAGAAAACGGCAAAAAAGTTGACGAACTGACGAAAAATCTGAAGGTCGCGCCGAAACCGGTCGTTCTGGTTCACGGATTATGGAGCAGCTGGCTCGCCTGGGAACCATGGCAAAATATTTTGACCATGACGCATTCGTACGACTGGAAGGCTTTTCCGGTCGGCGAAAAGCCGGATAAGGGAATTATGAACACGGGCGGTGCATTTCTGTCGACCGATCCGACAAATTCCATCTTCGAAAACTCGCAGCAGCTCGGGAAATATATTCGCTATGCGCAGGAAGACAGAAACGCGTGGCATGTCGACATCGTCGCGCATTCGATGGGCGGTTTGATCTCGCGGCACTATATTCATCAATTTATGCCGCCCAATTATGAAGACGGTCGCCCGCAGATCGCGCATCTTGTAATGCTCGGCACGCCGAATATGGGAAGCCCGTGCGCCGATGTAATGAATTTTGCGTTCGAGTCTCTGGGGAAAAATGTCGAAGCGGTCCGCCAGCTGCGCCAGGATGTCGTCGGAGACTTTAATCGCGTAAACGTAAACCGGAAAGGCGTAAAATTCTCGGTCCTTGCCGGAAATCCCCTGCCGACGATGTGTAAAACGGTCGTCTGGAATGACGGTGTCGTGCCTGTTCCGTCGGCGAAATGGAAGATCAAGGACAATGCCGAATCAAAAAATATTCATACGGATCTGACCGGAACAGCCGATTTTTCAAGCTTTGTTAAACCGCGGCTGGCGATCGGTCCGAAAGGCGACCACAATCCGGCGGTTCCCGATCTGCCGAATTATCCGGGAACGATCGGACAGAGTTTTGCTTCGCAATTCGCTTTTTCCGGCACCGGTCGCGGTCCGAGTTCTGACAATACCGACTCGCCGGCGATCGACCTGTCGGCAAATCGTGAAAACCTCGATGGAGATCTGCGACCAAGTTTTGCGAAAGCGGTCAAGCTGCCGGCGAAACAGACGATCGAGATAGAAATTCCGGTAGAAAAGGCGGCGAATTTCGGACTGACCTTCATGGCTTCGAGCGACATTTCGGCGACTCTGATCGGTCCAAACGGTGCGGTCGAGGCGAAGAATCTCGCGAAAACGCCGGACGCGAACGCTTGGTTTCGGTCGATGATGGTAAATAGACCCGTGGAAACCGGAACCTGGAAACTCCGGCTTGTAAATACGTCGGAAAGAGAACTGGAAGCGATCGTCGCGTCATGGATGAATGCGATTTAAGGAGATCTAAATTATGAAAATTCGAATTTCGAAAGCCGGGTCTTTCCCGATCGCAGCAGCGCTCCTGATATTTATCGTTTCCGGATGCGGCTGGTTAGATCTAAAAGGCAGCGGGGACAACGTGCGAAAGCCCGAAAAGATCGAAAGCTATTCGTTTAAGGGACTAAATTTTTCATATTACCTTGTTCCGCAAGGACTTTCGCGCGACGAACTTCTCGCTCTGGCAGCCGAGATTCACAGATCGGAACCCGAGTCGCATCTCATTTTCGTCGATGATGAATCCGGTTTGCGCGAATATATCAATTACGCAAAAGGAATGAGCATCGGTCGAACCGACATTGACTTTCCGCAGGAATGGGCTGAGAAACATATCGTTGCAAATTTGCAGAAGTTTACCAGCGGAAAATGGGTTCTTAACAAAGGTTACGGATATGAGGAGATCGGCGAAATTCCTTAAATTCAAGTAGTTTAGGACGCCGCCAGCATTTTGAACATCGGCGGATTGATCTTTTCGAGGAGCGCCGGATAACGTTGGTCGTTGCGAATGATATCGAGTTTGGGTTCGGTCGCAAACCAGAGCAACCACTGATTATTTTCAGCAAGCGATCGTTCAAAAAATTCAAAAGCAACGTCGAAATTTTTCACCGCAACATGTGCCATGGCAATAAAATACGGCATAACATAAGAAGACTTAGATCTAGTGAGAAGTTCGTCAGCGAATGATCTCGCCCCGGTCATATCTCCCGCTCCGGCAAGGGCGAAACAATATGTATAAACCGGCATCGGCGAAGGCTGCATCATTTCCACGGCTTTTTTTGAATTTTCTACCGCGTCGGGATACATCCCAAGTTGGATCTGAACATTTGAAAGCTGCAGATAGCCTTGCGGATTATTCGGGTCGAGCGAAATTATCTCGCAGGCTTTTTTTAATGAATCTTGATAACGCCGCGCCTGATATTTCGTCCAGGCGGTCAAAGTTTTGGCGCGGAGCGAAAGCGGATCGAGCCGCTCAGCCAGGTCGATCTCGCGAAGTCCTTCGTCGAATCGACCGGTTCCGACGAGCGTCGCCGCCAGCCATTCGTGAGCGAGAGAATAATTCGGCGAAAGTTTAACGGAACGGCGATAATTTTCCTCGGCTTTTTCATGTGCGCATCTGCCAGAATAATAAAGACCGATCGCCGAATAAGCTTCGGCAAGCGAATTGTCTATCTCGAGAGCACGGTTCGCACTCTTATAGACCAGCGGCGCGGTTTCATTTGATGGAAAAAGCCCGTAGATCGTCGACCAATTGTAAAAATCTGCGATCGCAGCGTGTGCTTTTGCGTAGTTCGGGTCGATCGTTACCGCTTTTTCGAGCTCTCTGATGGTTTTCAAAAACGATTCAGATGTGAACTGGTTCCAGAAATAACGCCCGCGCATATACGCTTCGTAGGCTTCCGGCGAATCGGTTCCGCGCTTGCCGAGCCGACGTATTTCCTCACCGGAAAGCCGCGGAAGCAGGCATTTGGCAACCCGCTCGGAAATTCGATCTTCCAGCGTTAATACATCCGTTACATTCTCGTCAAAGCGCTCCGCCCAGAGCGTCGAGTTTCTTTGAACATTCAGTACCTGCGCAGTAACACGAATTCTCTTGTTCAAGCGGCGAATATTTCCTTCGAGAACGAAATCGACATTCAGGCGCTGCCCGGACCTAAGCGAATCCGAATCTGCAAAAGACAGCACCGAACTGGTCGGTCGTACGATAAAGCGGCGAACGTTTGAAAGCCGCATTGTCAGCGCGTCCGCCAGACCGATGCTCAAATAATCGTCATCCGGGTCCGGCGCTGTCGCAGGATTTAATATTTGAAACGGCAGCACTGCGATCGATCTTTTTCTTCCCGGCTGATCGCCGGCGCGGTGTTTGTTTCCCCGTGAAAGCGGATTGTTGGTTTTCGCAAAAATTGCTTCGAACCGCGGATCGCGTCGAAGATCATCGAGTTTCGGATCGGTGCCGAACCAGATCATCCAAACATTGCGGTCTTGAACCGCCTTTTCGAACCAATCGAACGCCAGATCATTTTCGCCGACCGCCGCATACGCCATCGCGATAAAATACGGCATAACGAACCGCTCTTCCGAAAGCTTCAAGATATCATTCAAAGCTTCGCGCGCCGCATTCGGCTGACCATCTGCAGCCAGTGCAAAGCAGAGCAGATACAGCGGCATTCCCGGATTTTGCCAGAGTTCGACAGATCTTCTAAGTACCTTAACCGCCTCTTCCAAATTTTCGTTAGATGAAAGTGCATTGCCAAGATGCAGCAAACCCTGGGCAAATTCTTCCTGCATTTCATTAGCCTGGCGCGCCTTAGAAACCGCCGCGGCGTGATTACGCGTCTGATACATGATCCAGCTTGTCATCAATTTCGCACGCGGCGACATCGGGTCGAGCTGTTCTGCCAGAACGATCTCAACGCGCGCAGATTTCGAAATTCCCTGCGAAGCAAGGATCGCTGCGCGGGCTTCGTGTGCGAAAAAATAATTAGGGTTCAATTCAATGGCGGTTTCGATCAATTTTTCCGCTTCACTCCAATCCCATTCGTAAAGAAGCGTGATAAATGCAAGGATCGCATATGCTTCGCCGAGCGATTCGTCTAGTTCCAGCGCTCTTTCGATCGCCATTTTCGCGTTCGGAAAACCCTCACGGCTCGGAATTTCGCCGAAGATAACAGACCAGACGTACAGATCCGCAATGCCGATATAAGGAAGTGAATAGCCCGGATCTAACTCGATAGCGCGTTCGAACCCGGCGAATGCTTTTGCAAGTGCTTCATCCGAAAATTGGTTAGCAAAATAACGCCCGCGCAAGTAAGCCTGATACGCGCGCGGTTCGTTCGTGCTTCGTTTTTCGAGACGTTTCCGTTCTTTCCCGGTCAAATGCGGAAGCAAGATCTCCGCAGCTTTTTCTGCTATCCGATCCTCAAGTTCCAGAACATCGGAGAAATCCTCGTCAAACTTTTCTGCCCAAACGGACGCGTTTTTCTTAACATCAAGCAGCTGAACCGTAACGCGGATGCGGTCGCCGGCGCGCCGGATCGAACCGTCGAGAATATGTCTGACGCCGATCTTTTTGCCGGCTGCGACCGGATCGGTTCCGGCAAACGGCAGCACCGAACTGGTCGGACGGACAACGAGCCGCGCGGTGCCGCTAAGTCGTGAAACAAGCGCGTCTGCCAGTCCGACGCCGAGAAACTGTTCGTCGGACAGCGCTGAAGCATCAGGACTGATCATTCTAAACGGAAGAATAGCAACCGAATTTTCATTGATCTTTCGCACCGCACGCGGTTTTTGCGGAAAAACTTCAGCGTCGATCGGTTCGCCTGCGAGAAAATGCCGAAGATCATCCGCCAATTTTGCTGCCGAGGCATATCGTTCGCCGGGATCTTTGCGAAGAGATTTGAGAATTATCTTTTTCAGATCGGCGGCGAGCGGCTCATTTGACATGGACAGCTCGACGGGTATGGAAATGCCGTTTTCGCCTTGATTCGCAGGTGAAGGAGAATGTCCCGTAGCAAGCCGGTAAAAGATCAGACCGAGCGAATAGACATCAGACGCGGTCGTAAGCTCTTTTCCGGCAATCTGTTCCGGAGAAGCATATTCGCGGTCAGAGCGCCTTTCGCTTCGGGTTCCCTGCTGAACAGCGCTTCCAAAATCGAGAAGTTTGGGTGAGCCGCCCGGTTTTACAATTATATTTTCGGGATTCAGATCGCCATGGACGATGTTCTGCCGGTGAACTGCTTCGACCGCGTCGCAGATCCGGGTCGTCAGCGAAATGATGTCGCGAAGTCCGACTTCATCCTTCGAACAAAATTCGATAAGCGGCGATCCGTCGACAAATTCCATTACGAAATATGGAATTTCGTCCGCGGTTGATCCGCCGGTCAGGAAAAATGCGATGTTCGGATGGTCGAGCGATGCAATGATCTGTCTTTCGCGGCGAAATCGTTCGATCGAAGATTCGTCCGCGCTGTGCATCAACTTTACAGCTGCGGTTTGGCGAAATTCGCCGTCCGCCCGATGAGCGAGATAAACCGCAGTTTCAGCGCCGCCGCCGAGTTTACGTTTAAGTTCGTAAACACCGACACGACGACCGATCAGAGGATCAGATTTTGTTTCACTTTCGCTTTTCATCCGGAGGATCGTTCAACATTCGAAAAAAATTAGAGACTAATAATAGCACCACGAAGCAAAGAATTTAACCGAAATTACATTTTTGCGCTGATTTTGTTGATCTGATGGCGGAAAATTCTGCGCGTTACTTTTTGAAGGCAATTGCCGCACTAATTTTCGAGGAGAACGTTATGAAGATCTTGGTATTAACTATATTCCTTGCTGCCGGCGTCGGCGCGTATGGACAATCGGTTCCGGAAAGTTTAACCGGCGAATGGAAAACCGGAAACGTTTCAATGCTGCAGGAGAAAAATACGACGACGGGACAAACGACGGCGAGCAACGGTTCGACGTTTACTTATAAGTTTTTCGCGGACGGACGGTTCGAATTTATCGGTTATATGAAATCGACAATGTACGGATGCACGACCGATCTGTTCAACGATAAACGCGGAAAGGTCACGGTCGACGGCGACCAGATAACGCTTGTTCCGTCGAAGAATTTTTGGCGCAACACATACAGCTGTTCGCCGCGCTCGAATAAAGAGAAGAATCACGTGCTTGAAAACGAAACGTTTACATGGCGCTTAACTGAAGACGAATACGGAAAGCAATTTATTTGCCTGGCAAACGAAAAAGGCGAAACCTGTTACCGGAAAGATTGATTTCCGCCGCAGCCGGCTCTGCTATCCGTAATTCACAGATCAATTCAAAAAGGAGGACAAAGAGTTGAGATATTTAGCTATTTTTATGATCACTTTTTTCATCGTCAGCTCAAATTCCGAGATCTTTGGAACTGCGGACAGAGCAGAGTTTTTGCATGCACGACATACGCAAACGTTGGAATCGCACAATGGTTCCGGATCGATCGGAAAGGAATATACCATTGTCGAAAAACAAAAAAGCACTGTCGTAGAAACGGCACCGGATGAAGAGGTCGGATTCGAACTGACGCTGTTTCTTTCAATGGTCGCGATGATCTTTTTTCTCATCGCGATAAATAACTGGAACGTGCCTCGCTCTCGCGGCGCATTCAGACGAACGTAATCGAACCAGCCGGCATTTCCGCCGGCTTTTCTTTTGCAAATGATCTGACAGAACGATTCGATCTTTTAACTTTTAGCGCGTTAATCAACGAAATTATTTTGATAGGTGAACTTAAATGAGAAATCATAGAAACCGCAAACTCTTCAGTCTTTTGATAACGGCGTCGGTCCTGTTCAATGTTTCATTCGCCCCCGGTCAGAACCGCCGCGCTCCAAGAACGCCGGCGAATCAACCGGTGAAAAATTCAAAAAAGGCGGGCTGCATCGGCGGTTGGAGCGGTGTCGTGACATTGACCAAAACTCTAAAAGATTCGCTGGAATCGGACGAACCCGGCATCAGAAAGGCGAAAGACCGGATAAAACACAAAACCTCGCGTGATTACAATTACACTGCGAAAGCGGTTGTCGACGGCAGCGCGCCGCCGAACGTAAATGTGAAGGCGCAGGTCGCGTTTTCGGACAAGGACCTCAACTGGGGCGAGGAACGCGTGTGGGATACGTGCAACTCACGCGAAAGCGGTCATTGGTTTATTATCGAAGGAATCGACAATCGTCAAACAACCGCGCAGGCAACGGGTTCGGCACGCGATTTTTACCTTTCGGTCGACGAATCGAATGGAACATACAATTTCAACATCGCCTTTCCCGAGGCAAACGGCACTTACAACCGCGTTCAGCAGACCAACCGCAGCGGTCATTGCCAGGCGAAGAATAACGAACCATACAATAAAACCGATAACGAAGCGACGAAGATCAAAGGTGAAAGCTTTTCCATTTACGGCGAAAAGATCGATCCGAACCAGCCGGACAAGATTTCCGGAAGCAAGACCTGGGGCGACGACGGCACGGGAGCTGTCCGCAGTTTTGTATATCAAGCGACCTGGTCGTTTACCCGATGCCCGCAAAAGCTGCTGATCACCGATCTTCGGTTCGAGCATCCCGATTTTCCGAATTGGGAAGATTGGAAAGAGATCGAAGAGCTCAGAGGCACGACCGACGGAAATCCTGTAAAGATCAAAGCAAAGGTTTTGAATCTTTCTGCGGAAGCCAAATTTGCCGAGATCTCGTTTAAGGAAACGTACAAAGGCGACAGATGGAACGGATCGCTTCCCGACCTTCCGCTCAAGAACAGCGCGGTCAGTATACGTCTCGATCCCGGCGAGGAGCGCGAAGTCGATATTGAATGGAACTCGAGCGGTTATTCGTGGTTCGACGACGGGCGCCCGCGCGATCTGCTGCGCATAAAGGCTGAAGCTTGGGAAAACAACCAGTTGAAAGACGAAATGACAAAAAATCTTCGTCTTGCTCCGAAGCCGGTCGTTCTGGTTCACGGACTCTGGTCGAGCGCCGCGGCGTGGATACCGCTTTATCAGAATCTTTTAACTACTTCGCATAGTTACGGTTGGAAGGCATATCCCGTCGGCGAAAGACCGCAGCACGGCAAATTGAACACCGGCGGTTCTTTTCTTTCGAGCGATAAAACAAATTCGATCTATGACAACGCGGACCAGCTGAAAAAATACATAGATTACGCACAGGAAGAATCGAACGCGTGGCATGTCGACATTGTCGCGCATTCGCTCGGCGGGCTGATCTCGCGGCTGTACATACATAAGTCGATGCCGATAATGCCGGACGACGAACCGCTGGTAAAACATCTGGTGATGCTCGGAACACCGAACGCCGGAAGTCCGTGCGCCGACACGATAGATATGAAATTTCGCCTGTTCAACGAAAATGTTCAGGCTGTTAAGGACCTGAAACCGGAGAATGTTGCGTTGTTTAACCAATATGTCCGCGAACGCAAAGGCGTAAAATTTTCC
This sequence comes from Pyrinomonadaceae bacterium, assembly GCA_026129865.1. Taxonomy (GTDB): domain Bacteria; phylum Acidobacteriota; class Blastocatellia; order Pyrinomonadales; family Pyrinomonadaceae; genus JAHCHG01. The sequence continues at coordinate 41,528 of JAHCHG010000012.1, read as the reverse complement.
GCATTGGCGGGAAATCCCGTTCCGGTCATGTGCGGCGGATATTTCTGGAACGACGGTGTCGTTTCCGTGGATTCGGCGAAACACGGCATCGAAGATTTCGCCTATTCAAACGATCTTCACACCGATCTGACCGACGCGCGAAACTTTGGAAATTTTGTATTACCGCATCTTTTAACGGGACCAAAGGGTACATATCCGCGTCCGGTACGTTCGGATCCGAACGATATCGACCGTTGGAAGATCGGTTCGAGCCTTTTTGAAAATAATTTCTTTATAAATGCATCGTTCGTTCCGGTTGACGATTCGAACAAGGGAAGCGACCCGCAAAATTTTTCAACTGAAGTAAAGCTTGCGCCGAAGCAAAAACTTGAAGTCGATGTGCCGGTCGAAGCTGCGCAAAATCTGGGCGTTACATTTCTTGCGGGAAGCGACGTTTCGGTCTCGCTGATCGACCCTGCCGGAAAGGTCGCGGCGGAAAATCCGGCAAACTCTCCGCTTTCATTTGCGGTTTTTCGAACGCTTTTTTATAAAAAAGCAGTCGAAAAAGGCGTTTGGAAACTAAAGATCGAAAACTCGTCCGATCTTGAACAGATGTTGCTGGCTTTCAGCTGGTCGGCGAAAAACCTGGAAATAAATGCTAAAAACGCCGCCGAATAAAATTTCGGCGGCGCCATTCGGTTCGTTATTTTGCGGCTTTGGTCAAAGCTTTTTGCGGAAGTGCGATCTTTCCCGAATCGACCGTCGCGCCGGATTTGGCGATCACCTGGAAAAACATCTCGTCGCCGGCAATTTCGACCAGCATAAATGAAAGATCGGTGTCGAAACCCTTGGCGGTGAAATCGGAATCCTTCTTAATGCCGCCCGACCTGATCTTTCCGCCCGCTCCGGTAATAAAATAAAATATTCCTTTTTGCGGTTTTATTCGCTCGTAAAAATGTTCGTGCCCGGTGAAGACCACGTTAACTCCATATTTAACGAAGATCGGTTCGAGCGCTTCTCTAATATCTTCGGACGAACCATGGCGCTTGCCCGAAGAATACGGCGGATGATGGAAAAACGCGATCTTCCATTTTGAATCGTCGGTCGCCAGAGTATTATTCAACCATTCAAGCTGGCGGCGGTCCATATAATTGCTGTTCAACGAATAGAACGAAACACAGTCTTTCTTAAAATTGAAGTACTCGTTTCCGTTCATGTTGAAAAGTTCGTAAAAACGCTGGTTCGACTCGTCGTGGTTTCCGAGCGAAGCGTAAAACTTAACGCCTTGATCGAGCAGAGGGCGGTAAACATCTTCAAACTTTTCCTTCATGTCCCGTGCCTTTTCCTTGCCGTAAATGTTGTCGCCGGTCAAAATGGCAAATTCAAAAGGAAATTTTTTATGATATTCAGCCATGACGCGCCCGAGCTCGTATTGATCGTCATTTCCGCGACCGGTGTCTCCGACAGCAAGAAATCTGACCGACCCGTCCTTAAGCGGAAGCGTGATTTCCGACATTTGAGCCTGCGCCGGACTGCTCGACAAAAGAAAAAATATTAATGAAACGATAGATAAAAACTTAGACTGGCTCTTCATAAAAACCTCCGAAAAAATGCCGAACTACGGGATGGCGTCGGGCATAAAATCGACGATAACACGATTTTCACGGTCGACTATCAAAAGCGCCTTTCGAACAAAACGATAACGAAGTTCGGCAGGAAGTTCCGGCAGGGCAAGCAAAAGTTTCGGCGGCATCTCCAACAATTCCTGGTCGTCGGGATACGGAAAATTAACTTTCAGCAGAACCTCGTTTGTATCGGCGGTTAACGCCGCAGTTTTAAGTTCGGCTCGCTTTTTTCGGGGGTAATTCTGTTTTATAAGTCGAAGGAAATACGCCGCAGTTCGCGAATCAAAGATCGATCCGCGCTTAAATTCCGCCCTCGCGTTTTGAACCAGAATGCGAAGTTTTAATTCGTGGGCGTCGATCTCCTCTGGTGTCGCTTTCGTTGAGAGCGCGGGCAACGTGCTTTCGAGACGATTGCGCAGAGCAACATATTCATCGACCTGTTTACGGAATGCCTTTTCGATCGCGATGTCGCTGTCTGGATACGGAGTTTGCCCGCTGACCATTTGAACACCGGAAAAAGCGCAAACGACGGTCGCAATGCATAGGATGTAATGATTTATTACGGCTCTCATACGTTTTACCTCGCTGAGAAGGATAAAACGCAATCGCGATGCCGAAGCGGGTCAAGGTTTTAGGTTTTTAACTTTTGAAACGGGCGCGAGTTTGGAGCAATCCGACCGACGCCGAACAGATCCGTTGGATAACTCGGAGTCGTTAATTAGTTTTGTCTAACTTTGGATCAAGCAGCGAAAGCTGAATGGGGTTGAAACGAAACGCAATAAAAATAAAATTTTGGTGGAGGCGGCGGGAATCGAACCCGCATCCAAGAGCTGCGACCTGTGAAATCTACACGTTTAGTCGGTTTGCTTAAAATTCGCCTTTCAAAAGTATGCAATCCCGACAAAACCTCTTGAAAAGCTAGCCCGGCTTAAATTTCGGGTTCGTCCGCAGGCGGTGGACGAGCCCTAGCTTGAACTATTGTGATACTTCGTTCGGTCGCTTCAAGCTGACTTCCGGCGAAGCATCGCTGTAGCTAACTTGCGTTAGGCAGCGAGAGCTAATTCTTGATTAGCATTTGTGTTTCTTTCAAAATTTATAACGAGCTATAGAAAGATCGCCCGACGTGCATTCAAAGATCTGTACAAACCCCTGTCGAAGCCTGTCGCCCCCAAAGGATTGCCTAGTTTACAGGATTTGGACGCAAAAAGATACGCAGAAGTTGGATTGTGTGTCGTTCAGAGTATCGCCTTTAGGCGATACAAGTTCAGAGTATCGCCTTTAGGCGATATTTTCCTCGGCGGCTCGAAAGATCCGAAATCCGTGACTCATCTCCCGCCTGAAGGCGGAACTCTGAAGGCGGAACTCTGGCGGCGGAACTCTGGCGTTGGAACTCTGACGGCGGAACTCTAACCGTTCAACTTCTTCAGCGGAAAATCTTAAAAATTATTCCGCAAAGAACTTCAAAACCTCATCGGAGTGTTCGCCGACCTTTACCTTTTTCATGATCTTTCTGATCGTTCCGTCTTCATTTATCAAATACGTATGACGATTCGTGCCCATATATTTTCGTCCGTACATATTTTTCTCGCCCCAGACGCCGTATTTTTCGACGATGTCTTTGTCCGTGTCGGCTATCAGCGTAAACGGCAGATCGTACTTTGCGATGAACTTTTGATGCGATTTTTCGTCATCGACCGAAACACCCAGCACGGTAATATTGTTCTTCTTTAGTTCCGAAAAACCGTCGCGGAGCGAACAAGCCTGTTTCGTGCAGCCCGGCGTGTCGTCCTTCGGATAAAAATACAAAACAACTTTTTGACCTTTATAATCCGATAATTTTACCTTTTCGCCGTTCTGATCCTTCGATGTGAAATCCGGCGCCTTATCTCCTTCTTGTAACATAAGCCTCCAAAAATTTTCTAAAATTATGATAAATTTGAGTTTCGCAAAATTGTAACACGCGGATTCAACCCGGATGAAAAGGCTGACCGAAAAACAAGGCTTGGAGCGTTTGGAAAAGTTAAGAAGCGACTTTCGCGCAAAGATCGCCCGCGATTTCGAACATCGCGCGAAATCCTGCGAAACCTGCGAGACAAAAGGCGCGTGCTGTCTCGACGAACATTTCGTCAACGTTCATGTTTCCAGGCTTGAAGCGGTTGCGATCAAAAATGCTCTCGACGATCTGCCGAAAGATCTAAAAACCCGCGTATTCGAACGGATCGAAAGCTCGATCTTAAAATATCGTTTAGACGAAGACGGCGACAGTTTTGCAAAAACCTACGCCTGCCCGCTTTTTGAGAAAGATATCGGCTGTCTTGTCCATCAGACCGCCAAACCCGCTCCTTGTATTAACCACGCCTGTTATGAGCGAAGAGCAGACCTGCCGCCGGATGAGCTTTTGAGCGATAACGAAAACAAGATAGATCGGTTAAACTCGCGAATTTACGACGCAGGAGAGGTGCAACTGCCGATCCCGGTTGCGCTCAAAAAAATTATTTCCAAATGTTAACAATTGGAGTATGATCGGGGCTCAAGGGGATTTTCGATGAAACTCATTTACTCGATCTTAATATCAGCCGCGTTATCATTCACAGCTTTTTCACAATGCCCGGAATTTAAGGTGGTTGAAAATTCGGGGATGATTGATGCCGGAGAGACCGTCACATTTGCTGCCGTATTTCCTGACAATTTTTCACTAAAGAACTTGTCGTTAGAATGGTCGGTCAATCAGGGGAAATCGTACGATGGCGACGGAACGACTCAAATTCGAGTGATCACTACAAAAGATATGGAGGGTTCGAATCTTGTCGCGACGCTGCGCGTGACTGGACTGCCATCAAACTGCGTTTCAACAGCTTCTGAAACGGTTATCATTAAATCAATACCAACCCTTGAACCGCTAAGAACTTTTAGCGAGGTTTCGTGGCAGGATGAATTTAGTTACATGGACAGTTTAATTTTCAGACTCTCAAACGACCCGAATTCGAGAGGTTATATACAATTTTACGTAAAACGCACTGACGACATCAATAAAGTCAGCAAAAGGATCAACGAATTGTTTGACCATGTAGATAGGCGCAAATTCAATCGAAATTTGATCTTTTTTGACGTTTGCGCGGTCGACGAAAGTCTGACGATTCATTGGACAGTGCCCGATGGTGCCGATGTTCCGGAGATGGGCGACTGCGAAAAAATATATCTCGATCTTAATTAAATGGATTTGAGCCTTATTGATCCGCTTTCGGGTGAAAGATGCTCGCTATAAAACCGGTCGCGTTTCGCCTGTTCTCCCCAGACCTCATGAAATCGTAAACGCTCCCTTTCCGTTGAACCAAGAATCAGTTCTCCCTCGATCTCAGCGTACGGGGTAAACATATTTCGCTTTCCCGCGTTCAGTAATCTCAGGCAAAGGTCGGCATCGAATAAATTCTCCGGGAAATCTTCCCCGTTAAATCCCTTAAGTTCTTCAAAATCTTTGCGTTTTATAGCCATACAAGCCGCGGAAACGGCGGAAAAATTTCCGATTAGCTGGGCGCGCGAAATGTTTCCAGGCTGATCCGACGGATGCCGATGATGCGCGATCGAAACGCCGTGTTTTCCGCCGATAATAAGCCCGCCGTGCGCAATCGTTCCGGCTCTATCGAGAATTTTTGCCCCAACCGCTCCCGTTTCCTCCTGAATCGCGAAACTGACCATTTCCTTAAGCCAGTCTTTGTTCAGCGGTTTAAGTCCGCTTTTGAAAAAACAGAGAATCTCGGCATCCGTTTGGGTGGCTGCTCGGTTAAGGTATTCCGCATGTGAATCGTAGTCTTGTGGCGACGTGTTTGGCACGCTCCCTAGCGGTCGCGTTTCTGCCTGCGGGGCGGTTGGGTTTGAAGGCGAGGTGTCTGGCACGCTCCCTAGCGGTCGCGTTTCTGCCTGCGGGGCGATTGGGTTTGAAAGCGAGGTGTCTGGCACGCTCCCTGGCGGTGGCGTTTCTGCCTTGGTCGCGTCGATGGAAATGATCTCCAGATTTGGGTAATCGGTCCTATCGATCAGATGTTCGATAGTTTTTTCCGAACATTCGATCGTTCGGCTTCCGCTGATGATAAGTGCTACTTTCGGAAGGTTTTCCGGCAATTCATATCTAACGCGGTGAAGATTGTATTCGGTCGGTTCGACCCGCGCTTTTTTTCCTATTCGCGCGAGATGTTCGCCGATCGCGCGGCGCGCGGCATCGTGGGCGTACGGTTTTTCGTCGCCGCTTAGCGCGACAGAACCTTCTATTACCCGCCAGTGATAAAGAATTTCGGGAATATGAACGATCTGCCCGTTGTCGATCCGTTCGATCACGCGGAGCGCCAGATCGTAATCCTGGCTGCCTTCCATTCCGACGCGAAATCCGCCGATCTCGCGAAGGAGCGAGGTTCTGTACGCCGACAAATGCGTCACTAGATTGCCTGAGTAAAACAGATCGCGGGCGAAATCGGGCTTGAATTTCGGGTCAAAGCGGCGACCGTTTTTGTCGATCAGATCTTCGTCCGAATAGATCATCGCCGTATCCGGACGTTCGTTCAAAACTTTCGCGACATGAAAAAGCGCGTGCGGCGCCAGTTCGTCATCGTGGTCGAGAAGTACGCAAAATTCACCTGAAGCCATTTCCAGCGCTGAATTTGAAGCCGCCGAAATATGCCCGTTTTTCTCGCGGTAAACGACCTTTATCCGCTCATCGCGCGATGCGTATTCGTCCAAAACACGCTTAATATGCGGCGAAGGGCTTTTATCGTCCGCTATGCACAGTTCCCAGTTTTCATAAAACTGGTTCAAAACGCTGTCCAGACACAGTCGAAGGTATTTTTCCTCGACGTTGTAAACCGGCAAGATCACCGATATCAGCGGATCGGAAGAAAACTGTCCGATAAGACGTCGATAAACATCTTTAGAAAGACTCTCATTTCGAACAAACTGCCGATAGCTTGCCTTGTCGCGAACTTCTTTATAAGCAAATTCTAATGCGTGAAAAACGCCTTCAAATCCGTCCTGCTTCCAGCTTCGCACCAATTTTTGAAATTTCTTTGAAAGGCTCATTTAACGTTTCTCCAAAACCATTTCTCCTTCGGGATTAAGCGGGAACACCATTTTTTCGCCTGACGGAAGCTTTTCAAATTCGCGCAGAGATTCGCTAAAATTCAGATCTTTGTACGGACGATGCCGCCAATCCGAAACGAACGCAACGGTCGAAAAAAAGAGCAAGGCGAACGCAAGATATCGAACCGTTTTGACATTCGCGTTTTTCGCGAGAAATATCAAACAAATGAAAAATGTAAAGATCGGGATCATCCAATAACGAACACCGGTTCCCGGCATCCATAAAACTGTCCATTGCGGAACGTCGCGCGACGCAGCCGGTGAAATAAGCGCCGCTGCCGCTATCATTGCCGAGAAAAAAATCAAAAGACGAAGATTTAACCGTGCTTGTATAAACGCGTAGATCATCAGCGCGGTACCTGCGAACGCCGCGATCGCGGCAGGAAGTACCGTCCAGATATTGCGGTCGATCAGCCGGTAGAGATTTCGCTCGCCGATAACCGCTCCGGCAAAGAGATGACCGCCCAAAATCTTAAAGAACAATCCGATCCCGGCGCCGAGCGGCTGCGACGTAGGTCGATGGCTCGTCAAAAGTGCGAAAATTTGGATCGCCGCGCCCGCAGCTAAAATTCCTGCGATCGTGAAAAAATGGAGATCCCGTCGGAGCACCGCTTTTATCAGCGCGACGGGAAGCAGCAGCAGGCAAAACGGACCGCTGATGGACGACAGTGCGATTGCCGAAATATCAAAGAATTTCCATGATCGTCTTACCGGCGGCGGCGCGATGATTATTAAAACAGACAGCAGTGCCAGATGCCATTGCGCGTTTGTCAGATTGGCGTGAACTTCGAAACTATGCGGCAGCGCGATATAAATAAAAGCCAGCAAACAGCGGACAGACCTGCTCGGGACCGCTTCGCTCAAACGCGAAGATATTATGAAATTTACGACCGCGAGCATGACGGCGATCGCGGCAAGATTAAATATAAGCGGCGCTAGCTCCATCGGAAAAAGCTGGGCGACGATCGCAACTATTCGCGAAATTGTCTGAAAATAGCCCGCTTCCGGCGTTGTCAGCGAATAGATCGCGCCGCGATTATAAGCGTCGGCAAACCATCTGAAACCGTCTTCCGCCCAAAATTGCGCGTTCAGAATTGCATCCGGACGGCGGCTGACGATTAGCAGGAAAGCCGCGAGCGACGCCAATAAATGAAACAAAAATTTTCGCGTCATAATTGAAATGTAAGAAAATTGGTCGACGACCGATGATTTTCGGTAATTGACCGGCGGCGGCAAACCCGGTTCGGAAAAAAACTCGATCGTTCTGCATTCGTCTAAAAACGAAGATTGTTCTACCCTTTCATAAATATGCTGTCATCGTGTCGAATTTGCAAAAACAGCAAAAAAAATCGCCTTCATCAAGCTCGCGAAATGATGTTTGGAACGCGCGACCGGTTTGATTATGTTGAATGCGCGAGTTGCGGAACCCTGCAGATCGTCGAGATCCCGAATTTGTCAAAATATTATCCGCCGGAATATTACTCGCTCGGGAACGCAGAAGATATTGATTTTGCTGCAAGTTTCAAACGCCGGCTCGCCGCGCGTTTTGCCGGAAAGTATCTGGTTTACGGCAAAGATCCGATCGGAAAATATGTTTCCGAGAATAGATCGTGGATTCACGATCATTTTCCCGCGTCGCTGCGCGAAGAGCTGCTCGGGCTTTCTTTTGATTCTGCAATACTTGATTTCGGCTGCGGCGGCGGTCGTCTTCTTCGCGTACTGCGCTATTTCGGCTTTCGCAACCTGACCGGAGCCGATGCATTTATCGACAGCGATATCGTTTATCCGGACGGAGTTCGTGTGTTGAAAAGGGATCTCGCCCAGATCGACGCGGGCTTTGACCTCGTTATGTTTCATCATTCGTTCGAGCATCTGCCCGTTCCGCGTACCTCGCTGGCGGAAGCTTTTCGTCTTGTTAAACCGGGAAAATTCTGTTTGATTCGCATTCCCGTCGTAAACACCGCTTGGGAAGAATACGGAATAGATTGGGTTCAGCTCGACGCGCCGCGGCATCTCTTCCTTTACACGGAAAAGAGTTTTTCGACGATCGCGCGCGACGCGGGTTTTGAGCTGCGCAAGATCGTTTACGATTCGACCGAGTTTCAATTTTGGGCGAGCGAATATTACAAACGCGACATTGCCATGAACGAACCGGAATGGTTCGACCAAAATTTTGACAACGCGATCTTCACTCGCGAACAGTTTGAAAATTGGAAGCGCGAAGCAGAACGTCTAAATAATGCCGGTCTGGGCGACCAGGCGTGCTTTTATCTTCAAAGATCGGAGAGCTAGGAGTTTAAAATTTCCGTTTCCCATTCGAGGATCGGACGAACGATGCCGGGCAAAACGCCGGCATAATCGCCGCGGGCGGTTTCGCCGTCGATCGAATCGACAACGTGAAACAAGACCGCATCGCGGACGACAAAATGAACTTCCATCGGCGTATAGGTCGACGCGGCAACGGTAACGAGAAATGCGCCTTCGGCGAGAAAATTGCCGGGAATCTTCATTCGGCTGACATATGTTCCGCGCGGTCGCGGTTTCGTTCGCCATTCGCTTTGCCAATCGTGACTGACAAAAACGCAGACGCCGAAATCGTTGTAAAGATGAATATTCGGCACGACGACCTTTTCGCCCGACAAGATCTCGTACTCCATTTCTATGAAAAGCGGTTCGCGAATATCGATCGCGGACGCCGGAACACCGTTTTTATCGAGCACGCGCACTGCTGACAATTTTGCAAGATCATTTCCGGGACGTTTTGATCCTTCGCTCCAGATTCGCTCGGAACCTGTTTCGGATTGTTCGGTGCGATAAGCGCTGATCACTTCGTTCGTTTCGCCGTCGAGCACGATCTCGCCGTCCTTTAGCCAGATAACCCGGCTGCACAGGCGACCGATCGACTGCATATCGTGCGAAACAAAAAGAACCGTTCGACCGGTTTCGCCGATATCGCGCATTTTTCGCAGGCATTTTTTCTGAAACGCCATGTCGCCAACCGCCAAAACTTCATCGACGATAAGAATTTCGGGCTCGAGATGCGCCGCAACCGCAAATGCGAGCCGCATATACATTCCGCTGGAGTAATGTTTTACGGCAGTGTCAAGAAACTTTCCGATTTCGGAAAACGCGACTATCTCGTCAAATTTTTGTTCGATCTCCGCACGTTTCATTCCGAGGATCGCGCCGTTTAGAAAAATGTTCTCGCGTCCGGAAAGTTCGCTGTGAAAGCCCGTCCCGACCTCGAGCAGCGAACCGACTCGCCCGCGGAGTTCTATCTCGCCCGCCGACGGTTTTGTTATTCGCGAAAGGATCTTCAACAGCGTCGATTTTCCCGCGCCGTTGTTGCCGATTATGCCGAGCGTTTCGCCTTCGGAAACGTCGAAACTGACGCTTTTGAGCGCGTCGATCGACTCGCGAGCCCCGCGCGAGAGCGGGCTGCGGACAAACGACGCGAGCGCGTCGCGCAGCGAATTATGCGACGGACCGCCGAGTTTATAGACCTTTGAAACGTTGTCGACCTTGATTACGGTCATAATTTAACGATCGCGCCGATCAGATCAGATCGGCAAAATCGTTCTCCATTTTCTTGAAAACGAAAAATCCGAACATCAAAAGGATCAGTGTAAACGCCGCCGAAATCCCGATCGCGAACCAGTCATACGGCGTTCCGAACATCGACGAACGAAAGCCTAGTAGAATTCCGGTCAACGGATTGAAAGCAAAAACAAGCCGCCATTTTTCGCTTAAGATCTCGAGCGGATAAAAAACGGGCGAAAGAAACATCCAGATCTGCAGCGCAAACGGCAGCGCAAATTTTACATCGCGAAATTTTACATTTACGGCGGCGAAAAATGTCCCGATCGCCGTCGCCAGAATTACGCCGAGCCCAATAAAAACAGGCGCGAGAAGCATTTGAGCCGAAAACGCAGCGCCGTACCAGAGCATTAAAAGAACAAGCAGAAAAACGCCGATCAGCAGATCGAGAAGCCCGGAAAGCGTCGCTGCCAGCGGCACTATCAATCGCGGAAAATAGATCTTGGTTACGAGATTTGCATTGCCGACAAGGCTGTTGCTCGCCATCGTGATCGAGGTGTTGACGTAAAGCCAGATAAGAATTCCGCTCAATGCAAAAAGCGGATAAGGAACTGTGATCGATTCGAACCGGGCAATGCTTGTGAAGATAGCGGTAAAGATCGCGGTCGTTAAAACCGGCTGCAGTATCGCCCAAAAAACGCCGATCGCCGTTTGCTTGTAACGGATCTTCAGATCGCGAAGCGTCATAAAATAAAGCAATTCGCGATAGATCCAGAGATCTTTAAGACCTATTTGAAACCTCGAGGTTTCGGGTTTGATGATCGTAATTTCCTGCATCAGATATTGAGTTTGCCGAATCTTTCAACCGCGTTTCGACGCTTTCGCCGGCGGTTCCATTGAAACAAACGCTCCGGTACGGCTAAACGAAAAAGCATTTTAGCAGATTGGCGCGGCGAAAGTCCGAGTTCGCGCGCTTTCGCCAACATCTCGCGCGCCTGGTCGCGCTTGCCGGTTCTGATCAATTCAAATACGGCGTTGGAGAGAAGCGACGCTCGGTATTTTTTCAATTGGGCGCGATCGATATTCAATTCATCGGAATGCCGCTCCTGCGCGGCGATCTGTTCTTCGATCATTTCGGTAAAATTATCGCTTGTATTTGCTCCGTGCCGCCGCCACGCGGAAAGAACGGCGTCGCTTTTCGCAAACTCGCCACGGGTTGCAAGCTGCAGATACATCTCGTAATCCTCGAGTTTCGATCGTTCATTCCACCGGAATTTTTCCAGCGCCGATCGCCGGTAAACGACCGTCGGACTTGAAAAGATCTCACCTTGAAGCAGCGACGGCAGTAAGTCGCCGTCCGGAAAATCGGTCCAATTGTCGGTTCTATCTGTAATGTCGTCGTTTTCGTCGATGACGAACGCGTGCCCAAAAGCGAGCGCAGCTCCGGGGCGGGTTTCGAGAAGTTCTACTCTATCCTGCAAAAACGTTTTCAGCCACAGATCGTCCGACCCCAGATACGCGAAAAATTCACCTTCAGCGAGCGAAAATCCCTCGTTCAACGTAGCGCAAAGACCGCGGTTCTCGCGCGCGATCAATTGACAGTCAAAAGGGCAATCGGAAAGAGTTTTTTCGATCACGGCGACCGATTCGTCTTTTGAACCGTCGTCAATTACAATCAGTTTTTTCGGTTTACGCGTTTGTGCAAAGATCGATCGAAGCGTTCCTTCGACGAATTTTGCGTGATTGTAAGACGGAACCAGTACGGAAATTTCAGACACGATTTAATGGAGTACGGAGAACTAAAAATCCAAATTATCCATTAATCTACCATTTACCAATTAAGAATTACTATTAACGCGTGAAGGTATTGCATCTTTTAGACAGCTTGAGCCGCGGCGGTGCGGAAATGCAGGCGCTCGACGTTTGTCGAAATTCGGCGGCGGCAGGTTTTGAAATGACGCTTGCGACCGCAGCCGGAGGAACTTTGGAAAATGAATTTCAGGCGTCGGGAGTCGATTTTGTCAAACTTAGACGAAGACTTCCGTTCGATCTCTTTTTCGCAATAAAACTTCGCAAAATTATTATTGAAAAACAAATTGAGATCTGTCACGGCTATCAGCCGGTTGACGGACTTCACCTTTATGCAGCTGCGTTCGGACTGAAAAATGTAAAAACCGTGTTGAGTTTTCAAGGCGGAATGGCACCGAACCGTCGAACGCGGCGGGCGATTAACTTTCTGATCCCGCGTATGAACGCAAATCTCGTGGTCAGCCGCGGCTTGAAAAAATGGCACGCAGAAAATGACGGTTTCGACACTTCGTCTTTCCAAATTTTGTATAACGGTGCTGATCCCGAACGGCTGAAACCGACCGGGCGATCGCTTCACGGAGAACTTGGGATCGCGGAAGACAATTTAATAGTTGGAATGATCGGCAATTTTTATCCGGACCCGAGAAAGGATCAAATGACGCTCTGTCGCGCATTGCCCCAAGTTTTTTCAGAATTGGACAATGTTCACTGCATTTTCGCGGGCGCTGTTCTGCCCGGCGCTGAAAATCGGTTTGAAGAATGTGTGAATTTTTGCAAAACAGCCGGGATCGCCGACCGCGTTCATTTTCTCGGCGCACGCAAAGATATTCCGGACGTTTTAGCCGCAATGGACATCTTTGTTTTTTCGTCCCTGCAGGAAGGATTACCCGTCGCCGTTTCTGAAGCAATGCTGGCGCGCGTTCCGATGATCGTGTCCGATATCGAACCGCTGCTCGAAGCGACCGGCGGAGGCGAATATTCCCTGGCTTTTCCGGTTACGGACTTCAAAATCCTCGCTGAAAAAATTCTGTATCTGTTGAAGTCCGCGGAATTGCGAAATGAACTTTCGCAGCGGGCTTACAAATTTGCTATGGAAAATTTCAGCATCAAGGCGCATTTGCAAAACCTGAAAAATATCTACCAATCACTTTAAAGATAGTCTCTTCCGGCAGAGTCTTAGCACAACTCGGCTTACTCGAAGAAACACCGGCTCAGCCGCATAATTTAATGCGCAAGTTGAAGATAAATGAAACGTAAATTTATCTGCGCCGGCGCGATCATTCAAACTTCATATAGGCATCGAAAGCCCAGCCGTCAATGCCGTCGTAAATGACGCGGCACCATTTTCCGCGCATTTTTCCGGGATTCGTCGGACGCGGGCAGCCGACTACCGTAAATGAAGTTCCATGCGGGATCTTTGCGAGGCGTACTCCCGTTTCCGTGTTCGGTTCGCTTCTGAGCGCGAGAAAACCGTCCGCAGGCGAATTTGCCCGTGCCGTTCGTCCGGCGTTGTCGATAACCGTTTTCGGCTGGGTTGTGGTCTCCGTTTTGGTGCTTTTTTGTTCTGCTATTTGTTTTTCGAGTTCGGCAAGCTTTCTTTTTAATTCTTCAGCTTCGTTCGGCGTCGGCGAAACGGTCGGTGTCGCTTTTGCAGAAATATTTGGTTCCGGCTCGGGTTTCATCCAAAAATAGGCACCGATCGCGGTAAAGCCCGCCAGTATAACAATTATCAGCAAGATCAATAATCCGGCGATCAACCTGTTCGAGCCTGATTTGGGTTCCGCGGCTTGTTTTACCGGTGAAAAAACGGTGGGAACGGAATCGTCAGCAGCGTGCGTCGGAACCGCAAATCGTCCGCGCGCCGTTGGTTCCGGCGCCGGCATTTCGATCGTTCTCGCATCGGGAAATGCTATCGTTTTATCGCCGTCCAATATCGAATCGAGCGGCGTTCCGTCCGTGAGACAAAACTTCAAAGAATCGTCCGTGTACGTGTTATTGCATTTTGGGCATCGTTTCATCTTTTAATGGGGATATAAAGTTAACTATTTCATCAATTCACGAAGACGGCGCAGGAACGTCGGGATCATTTTTATTGATTTTAATACGGAACCGCTCGAAAACGTCCGCGCCATCGTTCGGAAAGTTTCTATCGCATTTTTTGAATATCCGAACCACCAAACGTCCGGGACAAAAGTGAAACGGTTCACGTGAATATGCTGCGGCGCGACGAGTTCCATCAAACCTTCCAGCCCGTGCGTTCGACCGTAACCCGAGTTCTTAAATCCGCCCCAGGGCGTTTGCCCGATCCCGTGCGTGTAAAGCACTTCGTTGACCGTAACCGTTCCCGCGCGAATTTTTTCGGCGACGCGCTTTCCTTTTGAAATGTCGCCTGTCCAGACGCTCGCCGTTAAACCGAAATCAGTGTCGTTCGCAAGCGAAACCGCTTCTTTTTCATCTTCAAAAACCGCTATCGGCAATGTCGGACCGAATGTCTCTTCGCGCATTCCGCGCATCGAGTTGTCTGCGCCGGTAATGACGGTCGGTTCGAAAAATGTTCCTTCGAACTTCGAATTGCGCTCTCCGCCGGTCAAAATTTCGGCACCGCTTAGTAAAAAATCTCGCACATGGTCTTCGACGATCTTAAGCTGATCTTCCGTGATCATCGAACCGACGTCCGTGGTTTCTTCGCTGCCGACGCTTTGCCGCAGCGCTTGAGTTTTTTTGACAACAAGTTCGGTAAATTTTGCTGCAACCGTTTGTTCGACATAAAGCCGTTCAACCGAAGAGCATGCCTGCCCGGAATTTGTGAACGCGCCCCAGACCGCCGCGCTTGAAGCTTTTTCGAGATCGGCATCGGCGAAAACGATCATCGGATCTTTGCCGCCGAGTTCCAAAACGACCGGAGTAAGACTTTTCGCGGCATTTTCGGCGATCTTTTTGCCTGTTTCAACGCTTCCGGTGAACATAATTTTGTCCGGCGCCGCGTCGACAAGCGCCGCGCCGGTTCGCCCGTCTCCGGTTACGACCTGCAGAACATCCTTCGGCAAACCGGCTTTTTCGAAGATCTCAGCGATCTTTTTGCCGACAAGCGGCGTTAGCTCCGACGGCTTTAACACGACCGTGTTTCCAGCCATCAGCGCCATTACGACCTCGCCGAGCGGAATAGAAAACGGGAAATTCCAAGGCGAAATGATTGCTACAACGCCGAGCGGCTGGTAAACGATCTTCGATGTTCGCCCCATTAATCCAAGCAGACCGATATCAACCTTTCGCGGTTTCAAAAGCTTTTCGGTTTTTCGGGCAAAATACTGCATCAGGTCGAGCACGGGCACTATCTCGGCGGAATACCCTTCGGCGACCGGTTTGCCCATTTCGTCCGAGATCAGCCGCGCGATCTCGTCCATTTCTTCAAGGATTATTTCCCGCGCCCGCATCACGATCCGGCTGCGCTCGGCAAAAGGCGTAATTCGCCAAACCTGCCAAACGGCGCGCGAAGCTTCCACCGCTGCCAAAACTTCCGCCGGCGAAAAAGTCTTTATTCGCGCGATCTCTTTGCCCGTCGCGGGGTTAAAAGTCGTAAATTCGTCTTTTTTAATCGGAAATTCCAGGACTGCGCTCATCTTAAGTGACCTCGTATTCTAGATTATCCTAAATTATCCGATAAATGTATGCCCTTTGGGAAAAATTGTTCAAATCGGAAAGGAGTGTAAAAAATACTTGACATCATTTTATACGTTGATTATTCTCGCAAAGAGAGGAAATAGCGAATGATTGATGCAATTGACAAGCAAATACTGAATTATCTTCAGCAAGACGCAAGAATGAGCAACGCCGAGATCGCCCGTCAGATCGGGCTTGCTCCGTCGGCGACGCTTGAAAGAATAAGAAAACTTGAGGAGCGAAAGATAATTTCCGGCTATACGGCTGAGATCGATCCGTCCGCGGTCGGTTTCGGGTTAACGGCATTTATCGCCGTGCGAACTCATGAATGCTGCGGTGAAACGGATAAATTTCTTGCTGCAATTCCGGAAGTTTTGGAAGTTCACGACGTCGCGGGCGAAGATTCATATTTTTTGAAAGTACGCGTTAAAGATACGGAAGCGCTTTCGAAATTGCTTCGCGACGAATTGAAAAATGTACCGAATGTTGCCTCCACAAAAACGACAGTGGTTTTGCAGACGATAAAAGAGACGATCGAATTGCCGATCGCGAACGAGGATTGATATTCAGCGGGGTTTGATATGAATTTTCAGGGAAGTGAGACCGTCGATAAAAGACGGTTGTTTATTTTAATTGCTGCGTTTACAGCAGTTTATGTCTTTTGGGGCTCGACCTATCTGGCGATCAAATATGCGATCGAAACGCTGCCGCCTTTTTTAATGGCGGGCGGAAGATTCTTAGTCGCCGGCGTCATTTTACTCGTTATCGCGCGATATTTTGCGAAGGATTATGAAAAGCCGTCGCTGAAACATTGGAAAACGAGCTTCATCGTCGGAACGCTCTTGCTGCTGGGCGGCAACGGCGGCGTGGTTTTTGCGCAGAAATATATTTCATCGAGTCTGGCAGCACTGCTCGTTGCTACGGAGCCGTTTTGGATAGTTCTTTTAAGCTGGCTCTGGCTTAAAAAATCGCGTCCGAATTTGAAGGTCGTCGCGGGACTTTTCGTAGGATTTATCGGTGTCTGGCTTTTGATAAAGGGAAATTCTAACGTTGCCGCGGGATCCGAATCGATGCAGGTCTTAGGCTCGTTCGCCATTATCGTGGCTGCGCTGTCGTGGGCGGTCGGATCGCTTTACGGCATCCGCGCTTCGACGCCGAAATCATCAATTCTGACGGCGGGAATGCAGATGTTTTCAGGCGGTCTGGTTTTGCTCGTTGTCAGTTTGACGACGGGCGAAATGTTCAAATTCGACATCGCGCAGGTTTCGCGAAATTCATTTTTGGGAGTTGTTTATTTGGTAATTTTCGGGTCGCTTTTAGGGTTTACGGCGTACAGCTGGCTGCTGAAAAACGCGCAGCCGGCGAGGGTTTCGACTTACGCGTATATCAATCCGGTCGTCGCGGTTTTTCTCGGCTGGCTCATTGCAGGTGAGACCTTTTCAGCGCAGATGCTCGTCGGTGCAGCGATCATCGTCGGCTCGGTTGCATTGATAACATCGAATAAAAAAGACGATTCGCAGACGCCCGGAATGAGCGTTCCGCCGCAATTGCCTTCGTCAAAGATCAATAAATTCCGGCGCGCTTCTGTTTCTGCTTAAAAAAAAGCGGCTTCGCATAATAAACGAAGCCGCTCTCTTTTTCGATCAAATTACGATCATCCAAGCATTGTTTCGACGGAATTATAACTTGCGTCAAGCGCGTCGTTGAGTTTCGAAGCATCCGTTCCGCCGCCTTCCGCCATGTCGGGTTTGCCGCCGCCGCGACCCCCGACGATCGGCGCGATCTCCTGGACGATCTTTCCGGCTTTCACACGATCTGTTAGATCATCAGAAACTCTGACAATAAATGAAACCTTGTCGTTTTCCGTTCGAGCCAGAACAACCACACCCGATTTCATCTTTGCTAAAAGCGTGTCCGAAAGATGCCGCATGCCGCCTTTGTCCAGACCGTCGACGATCTTGGCGACGACCTTAACTCCTTTTATTTCCTTCGCTTCGTCGCCGTTTGAAGAAGCCGAACCGATCGTGCCGGTGGCGATCTTCATCTTTAGTTCGTCGTTTTCTTTGCGAATTTTTTTCAGCTCTTCCTGCAGTTTTTCGACGGCGTTCGGAAGTTGATCGCGCTGCGTTTTCAAATGTCCGAGCGCTTCGTCGATCAGTTTTTCGTCTTCACGAAAACGCTCAAACGCGTCTAAACCGGTGATTGCGCGAATTCGCCGTAAACCCGAAGCGACCGATTCGTCGGAAGTGATCTTAAACGAACCGATGTCGCCCGTTGCGCGAACATGCGTTCCGCCGCAAAGTTCTTTCGAAAACTCGCCGCCGCCGACCGACAAGACCCGCACATCCGAACCGTATTTTTCGCCGAACAAAGCGACCGCGCCGCAACGCATCGCTTCTTCGATCGCCATTACGCTGGTCGTAACGGGTTCATTCTGCAAGATATATCGGTTGACAAGATCTTCGATCTCGCGGATCTCGTCTGGCGTTAAGGGTTGATAATGCGTGTAATCGAACCGCAGATAATTGGGTGCAACGACCGAACCGCCCTGCTTTACATGCGTTCCCAAAACTTCCTTCAAAGCAGCATGAACAAGATGCGTCGCCGTATGATTCCGCCGCGTTGCGTCGCGTTTCGCGACATCGACGGTCGCTGTAACAACATCTCCAACCTTGATCGAACCGCTTTGAACTTTCGATTTGTGAAGAATAAGCCCGGGAGTAGGCGCAAAGGTGTCTAAAACACGAATGTTCGCCGAACTGTCAGTACCATCTGCGGTAGAGGATGGTTTAACTTCCACTCCTAATTCATTTGATACCTTCCTATCGCCCGAACCGTCGCCGTTCAACCGCCCGCTACCGCAGGCGGTTCTGACAATTTGTCCCGTATCACCGACCTGACCGCCGGCTTCGGCGTAAAACGGCGTTTCGTTTAAAACGATCAAGCCTTCTTCGCCTTCGCTTAATGCGTCCGCCGTTTTATCGCCTTTGACAATGGCGACGACCTTTGCATTTTCGACCGCAGTCAAATCATAACCGTGGAAGACGCTCGCACCCGTTTTTTCCGCGATCTCTTGATAAATAGGGCTGATCGCAGACTTTCGCTCGGTTTTTCCGATGTCGCTTTGCTGCTGAAGTTCCTGCAGCGCGGCGTCAAACTTCGCGTTAAAATCACTTTCGCCGATCTCGATGCCGTTGTCTTCGAGTTTGATCCGGACGAGATCGCGCGGCGTTCCGAACGTGTCGTAAAGTTTCGCAAATTCAATAAAATCGGCTTCTTTGTTCGACGCAAAATATTCATTTAATTTCTGCAGCCCGACCGTCATCGTCGTTCCGAAACGCTGTTCTTCGAGCCGGACCATTTTTCCGATGAAATCGCGTTGAACTTCGAGTTCCGGATACGCTTCCTTCATTTCGCCGACGACAAAATCGCAAACCTTGTGAAAGAACAAATCGTTAAAGCCGAGGTGCTCGCGCCCGTGATAGATAGCACGCCGCATTATCTTTCGAAGAACGTAATTTCTGCCCTCATTGCCCGGCAAAATGCCGTCCGCAATCGCAAACGCCGTCGTCCGCGCATGATCCGCGATAACGCGGCAGGCAAATTGTTTTTGTTCGTCAATATCTTCGTAAATTCCCATAAAATATTTTGAGTATTTGCTTATGCCGCGTAGCGACAAATCGAATTTAGCCGTGTGTTTCAACGCACGGAAAAATCAAGCAAATTATTTCTCGTTGCGTCAGCAACGATTGAATTTCGTCTAATTTTCAATTGTCACTGACGCGACCATAAATCTTTTCTGTCAAATAACCGTGCGATAAATCACACGGCTAAATTCACCTAATCGCTCCGCGATACATTGATTCAGGCGACCTTTTTCAAATCCGATAAAGCCGACGCGATGATTTCGTCTTTTACGCCGTGACGACGCAGGCTTTCAACCAAATTCGACATTTCCTTGCTTTCAAAGCGTTTGAGGTCAACGCGCAAACCTTGTCCGATATACGCCCGCATCAAACTTTCCGGGTTTGAAAATCCTAATTTCGCCGCGATTTTCGCCAAATCTTCAGCCACGTCTTCGGGAATATTTAAAACGACTTCGCGCGTTGGGCGATCTTTTTGAAGACGTTTTTTCAATTCATTGATTTTCATAATCTACTTTTTCCCCTTTCATTGCGATTCTTGCCGAAATTAACCTGATCGATTCTTCGCGCATCACATAAACGACAAACAAAGTTTTCCATTCCAAATTTAATCCGATGACCGTTTCTCTCTTTTCACCGTCAACAACTTCTATTTCAGCGACTTTCAGAAACGGGTCGAAAAAAATCTCGCAGGCACTTTCAAATGAAATCGAATGCTTTTTCAAATTTGCCGAAGCCTTTCCCGTTTCCCATTCAAACAAGATGTCGTTCAGCAGATATTCGATATCCATAAATTATTTCGCCCGTGCCAATTCCGCCGTAAATTCCACGATCGGTTTGATCAGATCGGTTTCGTAATTTGTCGAAACACCCTGAAGGACCGCGGCGATTCGTTCTAAACCCATGCCGGTGTCGACCGAAGGCGCGGGCAGAGGTTCTAATTTATATTTGATGCACTCGTGATCGAATAATCCATCTGCCCTTTTAATCTCTCTAGTTTCAACACAGATACGCTCGAATTGCATAAAGACGAGATTCCAGATCTCCATCGTCGTGTCGCCTTCGCCGTTTACGTATTTTGGATGATTTTTTTCCGGATCGTCCGGATCGTCGCCCATGTAATAGTGTATTTCCGAACATGGTCCGCATGGTCCCGTGTCGCCCATCTGCCAGAAATTATCTTTTCGACCGAATCGCAATACACGCTCAGGCGGCGCTCCGGCTTTTATCCAAAGCTCTTCGGCTTCGGTGTCGGCGCCGACCTCTTCATCGCCTTCGAAAACGGAAAACCAGAGGCGGTTTTTCTCGAGTCCAAGCTCATTTACGAGAAAATCCCAGGCAAAACGGATCGCGTCTTCTTTGAAATAATCGCCAAAAGAGAAATTCCCAAGCATTTCAAAAAACGTATGATGCCGCGCCGTTTTTCCGACCTCGTCCAGATCGTTATGCTTGCCGCCCGCGCGGATGCATTTTTGCGATGAGACCGCGCGGGTGTAATCGCGCTTTTCCTGACCGGTAAAAACGTCCTTAAACTGGTTCATTCCGGCATTTATAAACAATAATGTGGGATCGTTCGCCGGAAGGAGCGGCGATGATCGAACGACCTTATGCCCGTTTTTTTCGAAATATTCTAAAAATCTTCGTCTGATCTCGTTGCCTGTCATAATAAATTCGTTAACTGCCATAAAATAAGAAGGGAAATTTTATCACGCCATCAGGAGTTAAACTAAGCGCTCAACGCCCTGCCGGGTGCGGAATCTCCTCGAGAACGGATACGCCGGTTGAAAGATCGCCGGAAGTCCATTGCCAGCGTTCGTAAAGCCTGATTCTCCCGTCCGCAAGTAATTGCGGAGTGGAAATGCATTTTCCCGTCATCAGATCGCCGCTTTTGTTCAAATGCTGATAACGCATATCGAGCCGTTCATCGTCCAAAACTTTCGCTATCAGCGTTCCGAAAACGATATCGCCGCCGTAATATTCCGCCGAGACGAGGTTTCCTCGCTGCTGATAGTAAAAAACTGTTTCGCCCGAAACTTCGCCCGTTTCTGAATTTGAAACCGCTGCGAACCGCTTGTTATTAAGATCGATCTTCGTCATATTCTTTTAGCCATCGCGCCGTCGCCGGGGCTCGGTCCGGAAAATTTTTAAGTTCTATGCGCAACCGTTCGAGGTCGTCCAAAGTGTCGACATCGTACCAGGCGGGCGCTTCTCCTAAATTTAATCCCGCGGAACGAATGTTCCGCGCGGTTTGCTCAAACTCCGAACCCGAACTCCATTCAACTCCGTTGAAGATCGAATCATGCAGCGTTCGAAGCCCGATCAGGTAAAATCCGCCGTCTTCCGATCGTCCCATCACGGCGTCCGAGTCGTGCAATTTTTCAAAAGCGATCTCGAAAAAGTCCTTTGAAAAAGTCGGACTATCCGTTCCGATCATTACGGCTGAATCCGCATTCTGCGAAAAGGCGAACTTAAAAGCATTCGCCATGCGCTCGCCAAGATCGTCGCCCTTTTGCGGGATCAGAACAAGATCATGATCGGAAAATTCTTCAAAAAAATCAGCTCGACCGGCTGGAGAATAAGCGATTACAAGGCGGCAGCGCTCACCTGCCGCCTTGTTTATTGCGTCGCGCAGTAGGCACGCCGCAAAGTCCGCCGACTGTTTCGGCGTCAACGCGGGCTGCAGTCTCGTTTTCACCGTACCGGGCGCCGGAACCTTTGCCATTATGATAATTGTCCGTTTCATGTTTGGAATAATCGGCTCGTTCATCGATATTAACAGTTAGATAATTTAAGGAGAAAATAGCGAATGGCTTATGATCTGGACGTCGAATCTGCGGTTCGCAGGCAATGGAAGAAGCTTTCTGTTGTCCGGTCGAAAACGATCCGCAGTTTTTAAAAATTCTGCCCGATTAGATCATCGAGCGCGACTACGGCTTCGGCGATCTTTCGGCTTTTGTGGGAACGCGTTTCCAAACAGGTTTATTGAAAGCGAAGAGTTGATCGCGCTTTGCGCTCATGCAAGCGAGCCGCTTGCGTTCCAGTCGGGTAACCGACTTTGAACTTGAAACTCGAAACATATGCACTATTACAACGAAGACGACCTTGGGAGATTTGGGGATATCGCGAAGAATAAACCCGAACTTTTCGAGAAATTTATGGCTTGGTACCAGGCGTGCCAGGAAGAAGGCGCTTTAACGAAGCGCGAAAAGGCTCTCATCGGTTTGGCGGTTGCCGTGACGGTTCAATGCCCGTACTGCATCGAAGCTTTTACAAATTCTTCGCTCGAAAACGGATCGAATATGGACCAGATGACCGAAGCGATGCACCTTGCTTCGGCAATTCGCGGCGGCGCGTCGCTCATCCACGGTATTCAATCGCACAACGCACACGACAAGATTTCGATGTAAAGCGGAGCGCAGGCAGCCTGCCTGCGACATTGCGGATGCGATGAAAACGCGTGTCGAACTAGAATGACAGCGAGTGTTTTCGAATGCTTTCGCATTCGCTGCCGGCAAGCTGCCGGCGCTCCAAATTAATTATGACAGCGAGCGCACAAATCCAAATAACAAGACGCGACGGCAGGACTGCGTTTCCCGCGTCGACCGTTACGTTTGAAGAAAAACTTGGCGGAAACAACCTCTTTCTTCGCTCGACTGAAGTCGAGATCCTTCAGGTCAATGTCGGCAAACTTTGCAATCAAACCTGTAAACATTGCCATGTCGACGCAAGCCCAACGCGTACAGAGATCATGCAGCGCGAAACGATCGATGATTGTTTGAAAGTATTGCAGAAGTTCAAGATTCCGACGCTCGACATCACCGGCGGCGCACCGGAATTGATTCCCGATTTTCGATATTTTGTAATCGAAGCCCGGAAGACCGGCGCTCGGGTTATTGTTCGACATAATTTGACCGTCATGTTCGAAGACGGTTTTGAAGATCTTCCCGAATTTTACGCGGAAAACCGGGTCGAACTCGTCTGTTCGCTGCCCTATTTTCAGTCTCAGCAAACCGATGCCCAGCGAGGGACGGGCGTTTTTGATAAATCCGTTGACGCATTAAAGGAATTAAACGCAGCGGGTTACGGAACGGATGAAGATCTCGTTCTAAATCTGGTTTACAATCCCGTCGGCGCCTTTCTGCCGCCCGAACAAACCGCGATCGAAGCGGATTTCAAACGCGAACTTAAGCAGCGTTTCGATGTTGTTTTCAATAATTTGTACACGATCACAAATATGCCGATCGCGCGTTTTCTCGATTGGCTTCGCCGTTCGGGCAACGAAGTTTCGTATATGCAGAAGCTGGTCAATGCCTTTAATCCGGGAACGGTCGACGGTTTAATGTGTAGAAATACTTTAAGCGTAGATTGGCGCGGCAACCTGTTCGATTGTGATTTTAATCAAATGCTGGAAATGTCGATCTCGGCGAACGTCGGGAAAACTATTAAAGATTTTTCGCCCGAAAAATTTTTTGACCGAGAGATCATGACCGCGGCGCATTGTTTCGGCTGCACCGCCGGCGCGGGTTCAAGCTGCGGCGGAACTGTCGCGTAAGCTATTTCTTTACAAATTCGTACTTCATTACAAATGGTCGCGACGCGACGTAGAGCGCGCCGTCAACGTCGAATGTAATGCCGAAAGCCTGCGCCGTTTCAAGGTCGGGCGGGCGAAATTTCAACAACTCTTTTCCGGATTCATCGATCGCATGAATTGCGCTGACATCGCTCAAAAAGATCGTTCCCGAACTATTTATCGCGATTCCCTGCGGACGGCGCAAGCCGGTGGGAATGCGGTTCAGGAATTTTCCTTCGCTCGAAAATTTACAGAGGTCGCCGGTTTTTTGATCGACCGCATAGATCTCGCCGCCGCCGCCGACAGTGATCGCATCAAAGCCAAACGCCGCGCTTGCGAGTTCGTTCGCCTTTTTTATTTTCGATATCTCTCGGAAGTTATCATCGAAAATAAAAATATCGTCTTCGACCAACGCGGCTATCTTTCCATCGGGCGTCAACGCCACAGATTCGATTCGATTTTTCTTTATTTGGCGCAGCGCGGTGCCGGTTTTCCCGTTAAATGCAAATATGCCGTCGGAGTTTACAACATAAATTACACCGCTGCGCGATGCTGCTAAAGATTTGATATATCCGGACTTATCGGAAAAGATCTCCCGAAGAAATTTCCCGTTCTTGTCAAAAACCTGGATCTTTCCGCCTTCATAGTTTCCTGAATAAATATTTCCGTCGCCATCGACTGCGACAGTACGGTTATCCTTAAATTTGCCGGCGCCGGTGCCTTCGCCGCCGAGTTTAAGCATCGTGTTAACTGTGTTCTTTTCGGATGCTTCCGTCATCGTTGCCGAGGAAAGCGCGGAAATGGGATCGTCTGAAATTTTGCCGGCTAAAAAGATCGCAAGAAATGTAAAACCACCGAAAACGATGATCAAACCCGCGATTACTAAAAGAAAATTTCGTATTCCGTGTGTAATTTCGGTCGGAGCTGCCGGAATATTCCAGCCCTTGGCTGACGATAGATCGACGCCTTCGCCTTGCTGCATTTTATCGACGGCATCTTTTGCTTCTTTCAGACCGACACCGAACGTTTCACGGTAAAGCTTGATCGCTTCGATCTTCTTCCCGGCGCGAATCAGCCGCTGAATTTCTGCTGCTTTTCTCGCCTTTCCGGTAAATGCGGAAAGATCGATGGTAATCACATCCTGCGCATTGGGGCGCTGGAAAACCTCACCGGGAACGATCACCGAGCTGCCGCAAAATACGCATTTCTGGATCGGGCTTCCTTCAAAATCGAGCGGCGCCGAACATGACGGGCATTTAAAAGTTTCGGGCATAAGCGCTTTAGTTTGAACCATTAAGTTCTAAAGCGATTATGCCCGAAAGTCAATAAAATTTAAATAGATCTACTTTTCTTCGGCTGCCATCGATATTCCCGCGGTTACGCGTTCGATGTCGGCTCCGACCGACTTTAGTTTTCTAACGATCCGTTCATATCCGCGGTCGATATGATAAACGCGGTCGATCCTGGTTTCGCCTTCCGCGGCAAGTGCCGCAAGGACGAGCGATGCCGACGCGCGAAGATCCGACGCCTGAACCGGCGCGCCCATCAATTTCTTTCCGCCCGTAACCTTCGCCTGATTGCCGTGAATATGAATGTCAGCGCCCATGCGGATCAATTCGCCGACATGCATGAAACGATTTTCAAAGATCGTTTCCGTGATCGTCGATGCTCCTTCCGCCTGCGTCATCAGCGCCATATATTGCGCCTGCATGTCGGTCGGAAATTTCGGATGCGGTTCGGTCGTTACGTCCTTAGCCTTCAAACCGTCGGGACAGCATCTTACCTTTAAGGTAGTTTCGTCGAGCTGCTCGATCTCAACTCCGACCTCGCGAAGCGTTTCGATAACGGCTCCAAGATCCTGCGGGCGGCATTTTGCAATTTCAAGTTCTCCTTTTGTGATCGCTGCGGCAACGATGAACGTTCCCGTTTCTATCCGGTCGGCGATGATCGAATGTTCAGCACCGTGAAGCGTTTCAACGCCTTCGATCGTCATTGTTTCCGTTCCCGCGCCGGAGATCTTCGCACCCATTTTGTTCAAAAGTTCTGCAAGATCTTCGATCTCAGGTTCTCGCGCGGCATTATGGATAGTTGTCGTTCCGGCAGCTAAAACCGCCGCCATCATCACATTTTCGGTTCCCGTTACGCTGACCAATTCAAAATCGACATCGGCACCGACCAGTCTTCCTTTCGGCGCCCGCGCAACGACGTCGCCCGATTCGAGCGAAACCTCCGCGCCGAGCTTTTCGAACGCCTTTAAATGTAGATCGATCGGGCGCGTTCCGATGGCGCAGCCGCCGGGAAGCGAAACTTTCGCTTTTCCAAACCGTCCGAGCAGCGGTCCCAACGCAAGGACGCTGGCGCGCATCGTTTTCACGAGTTCGTACGGCGCTTCGAAAATTTCGATGTTCGCCGCGGTGATCTTATGTGTATGAAGCTCCGGCGTCAGAACGGTCGCGCCGAGATCTTCCAAAAGCCGCCGCTGCGTGATCAGGTCGCGTACATACGGAACATTGTGCAGCGTTACGGTTTCAGCCGTTAAAAGCGCCGCCGCCAAACACGGGAGCGCTGAATTCTTCGCGCCGCTGATCTCGATTCGACCGCTAAGTTTTCTGCCCCCGCGAACTAAAAATTTGTCCATAAGAATTTATTTTCTGTTGTTGTTTAACTATCAGCAATATTTGTAAAACTGCTAAAAATTGCTTATAACCCGGAAAAGGAGAAATCTTAGCACGAGATTTTGCGTAAGAAAAACCGGAGGTTCAGTTTTCGAAGCCGATCATTTCAGTGCCGAGATCAAGCGAGTCGGTTCAAAATAAGTTTTCATTGACGGTTCACGAAATCCCGCCGCTTCGAGCCAGGATCGATAAACGCCGAAATTTCTCTCGACATCGGGCGAGCCCCAGCAAATATCTTCAAGGCAGAAAAGAACGGAGATTTCAGGAGCGAGCCGGTCGTCGTCAAGAATCCAGCCGCTGATCAAGATCGCGCCGCCTGGCGGCAGCTTTTCGTAGATCTTTTTAAACAGCGCGATGTTCGTTTCGGCATCGAAGACCGCCAAAAGGTTAGCGAGAAGTGCGATGTCGAAATCGCCCGGAATTTGATCTTCAAGTATATTCCCGCCGATCGTTCCGATCCGGTCTTCCGCACCGCTTGAAGTCACAAATTCTTCCGCTTTTTTTACGTTTTCGGGGAGATCGAAGATCGTCGAGCGCAGTTTCGGATACTCGCGGCAGAGCGCGATGCTCATCGCACCGGTCCCGCCGCCAAGATCCAGTAAATGCGAAAATCCCGAAAAATCGAAACTTTTCGCCAGCGCCTGACCGTGCAGGATCGCCAAATTATGCTGTTCCGCCATCGCCTCGGCGCTTTGATCATCGGGTTCCGGCGCAGCGTCGTTGTTTGTTCCGTAATCCCAGTTTTTGAGGTGATCCGTTAGATCGATCCATTGTTTTCGCGAACGAGCTTTGTAACGCTGAAGCTGCCCGCCGAGGTATGACGGCGCATTTTTGATCAAATATTTTCGGCTGAGTTGAGTATTTTGAAACTGCACGCCGCGCTTTTCAAGCAGTCCGACGGCGACCGCCGCGTGAAGAAAGCGTTCCATCGCGAGCGGATCGATCTGCAGATCTTCCGCGAGTTGCGGCGCTGAACGCGGTTCATGTTCAAGGCGGCTGGCAATGTCCAATTCGGCAAACGTGAAAAGAACTTGCGACCGTTGAAATCCGATAGCAAGTTCGAGCAATTCGCGCGGCGAATGTGTCATCTCTTCATTCATTGTCGTTAGGGCGTCAAAACCACTTTTCGCCAGGCGTTTTTCTCGTTGTTGAAATGTTTGTAAGCCTCGGGCGCTTCGGAAAGTTTCATCCGGTGCGAAATAACGAACGTCGGGTCGAGCGCTTTTTCTTCGATTTTTTGAAGGAGCGGTTTCAAGTATTTATGCATGTTCGTCTGTCCCATCTTGAAAGTTAAGCCTTTTCCGAACGCCGCGCCGAAATTGACATGATTTAGTAGTCCGCCGTAAACGCCCGGAATCGAAACCGTTCCGCCCTTGCGGCAGCAAAAGATCGCCTGTCTCAACGCATGAGCGCGGTCGGTCGCAAGCATTACTTTCGTTTCCGCATAATCGATCAAAGCGTCCGGCGATGTGCCGTGGGCTTCGAGTCCGACCGCATCGATACACGAGTCCGGACCGCGCCCGCCGGTCAGATCTTTTAATTTGTCGTAAACTTCCGTGTCGTCAAAGTTTATCGTCGTAACTTTTCCGTCCGTTCCTTGTTTAGCTAAATCAAGACGATCTTCGTAATGGTCAATAGTAACGACGCGTTCGGCGCCGAGCATTAACGCGGATTTTATCGCAAACTGCCCGACCGGACCCGCGCCCCAAACGGCAACCGTGTCGCCTTCTTTGATGCCGCAATTTTCGGCTGCCTGATAACCGGTCGGGAAAATGTCCGAAAGAAAAATAACCTGCTCGTCATCGAGCGAATCGGGAACTTTGATCGGTCCGACGTCGGCAAAAGGAACCCGGACATATTCTGCCTGACCGCCCGCAAAACCACCCATCATATGTGAATATCCGAAAAGTGCAGAGGGCGAAAATCCGTAAAGCGTTTCTGCTGTTTCCGGCGTCGGATTTGAATTGTCGCAGCATGACCACAGATCACGTTTGCAGAAAAAACAATTTCCGCAGGCGATGGTAAATGGAACGACAACGCGGTCGCCTTTCTTCAAATTTTTAATTTCTTTGCCGATTTCGACGACTTCGCCCATAAACTCGTGCCCGAGAACGTCGCCCGACTGCATTGTCGGAATAACACCGTTGTAAAGGTGAAGGTCGGATCCGCAAATTGCTGTTGTCGTTACTTTTATTATCGCGTCCCGATCGTTGAGAATTTCGGGCTCAGGCACGTCCATAAAGCGCACATCGTGTTTTCCATACCAGCATATTGCTTTCATTAAATTTCCTCCTTGTTCTTTTAAAAAGTTTCTATTATTAAAGTGAGCTCGGAATCAGCCGTCGAAGACGGTGGTATATTTGTAGCCCATAGCGCAAGTTATGGGAACAGTCGAATCAAGAATTTAAGCGGTTGAAAACCGCGACATAAATTATATGCCGCCATTTTCAATGGCTTTATTAAACACTTTACGATTATCCCCACATCTTGCGATGTGGGCTAAAAGTATAACGTCGGTTTCACCGACTAAATCCGTAATTCTTATGTCGAACTCACGTTATCATTAAAAAGTTTGAGAACGCGCCAGAGAATTGTTCAGGTAGTGAACTAAAAGTAATGCTTTGAAAGTATCTGTCCCGTAGGGACATTTCGTTAATAGCCACGCGATTTATCGCGTGGAATATGTGAAATTTTGTCGAAGTCCCGTAGGGTCGACAGTTTCTTTCGTCCCTACGGGACTTAAAACTTCTATCAAATCAGCCCACGCGATAAATCGCGTGGCTATTAACATAAGCTCCTACGGAGCAAACAATTGATTCTGCATTTTTCTTAATTCACTACCGTTGTCCGATGAAACAAAAATATAAACGGATATAAAAAATTCATCGTCTGCCCCAACAAGGCGCGTTCTTTATTATAAAATCCTTAGGCACTCGCTTTTTTCGCTTGTTCAGCGCGTCCAGAAGGCTGACCTTCGATCTTCAGATTCATTCCTGCTTCCATCAGACGCTTGAATCGGCGCAGATCATCTTCGACTTGCTGTTCCGGTGTTTCGCCGAAAATTTTGGCGAAAAGCGATCCCAATTTTCCGCCGGGCGCGTCGTAGTTGATCGAAACCGTAATTTCTGTTCCTCTATCCGAAGTCGGATGAAACTCGACCTTTCCGCTGTTCGGAATGTCCGCGCCTTCGGTGGATTTCCATTCGATCAGACGGTTTTCAACTTCATTCGTAATTTCCGCGTCCCATTCGACCGTGTAACCCAAAGGTGCTTTCGCTTTCCAATGCGAATATAAATTATCGCGTTTTGTAACCGATTCGAGATGATTCATAAATTTCGGCAGATTTTCAAAATCGCGCCAGAATTTGTAAAGTTCTTCGGCGGATTTATTTACCGTTACGGCTTTCTTTACGTTGATCTTCCCTGAAAGCATTTTCTGCACGCCGATTTTTTGATCGCTGTGATCAATGCCGAACGCGTCAAAAGCCATACAATGTCCGGTCGCACCGCGCACCGCGAAAGAACCGCCGACCAAACCGAGAACTGCGCCGAGCAAATCTTTTCTATAAACTCCATACACAATAAGCGCACCGCCCGCCGCCGCGGAAACTATTCTTTCAATGTCGCCCATATTCGTTTCGGTATTTGTTACAAAATCCTTGATCTTTTTCGTATCAATATTTTGTCCGATATTTTCTAATTTTTTCTGTGTTTCTTTTTTTACGTTTTCTAAAGTGTTTTCCATAATTAAATCTCCCTTTCCTTGTTTATAATGTTTCGCCTTGTTTGAGTTCGTTGTTTTGATAGGATTCCTTGTCAACCAAAGCCGTTAAAAATGAAGGCGACGCAAACGAAGTGCTTTCGAGTCCGGTCGCGTGTGCTTCGCCGATTCCGCCCTTTGAAGGCAAAACCTGATTGATCAAACCGGAAATTTCCGCGACCAATTCAGGAAACAAAGCGTTCATTTTCGCGGCAAGTTCGGCTTGGATCGAAACGATTTTCTCCGCTTCACCTTTGCGGCACGCTTCGACGATTTCCTTCGCCGCGCTTTCCGCGCTGATCGAAGCGAGCGGAAAACCGTTAGCAATGCTGAACCATGCGAATTCCTGCTGATTCTTTCCCTTAAAGATTGCGTTGATATGACTTCCGGTTCTCATCAAACCCGGACAAACCGTTGTGACATCAATGTTGTCTTTGGCAAGTTCGACGCGCATTGCGGTTGAAAGTCCGACGAGCGCAAATTTGCTCGCGCAATACGGCGCAAGATGCGGAACGCTTATTTTTCCGCCGATCGAAGAAATATTGACGATCTTTCCTTCACCGCGTTCGCGCATTTTCGGCGCAACCGCGCTCATCGTGTGATACGGTCCCCCAAAATGAACCGCCAAAGCATCTTCAAAATCTTCCTTCGTCTGAACTTCCAAAGGTCCGACCTGAATCACGCCCGCGTTGTTGACTAAAACATCAATTTGTCCGTAATAGCTACAAACATTTTCAATAAATTCATCGACCTCGTTTTGATTTCGAACGTCGCAAACGCTCTGAAAAACTTCGGCGCCGCGAGCGTTCAGGTCATTTTCAGCGCGTTTCAGTTCGTCCGCGTCGCGGGCGCAGATCGCGATCTTTGCGCCTTCTGCTGCGAATCTTCGCGCTAAAACTAGTCCTAAACCGCGCGAGCCGCCCGTAATTACTACCGTTTTGCCGAAAAAATCGTACGCCGGTCGGCGGTTTCTCATCGCCAGAAAAGCGGCGACCGCTCCGGCACCTACCGCCGCCGCTGCCCAAAATCCGCCGCCTTTCGCGTTCCTCGTCAAATTCTTGGTTTTCATCTGTAATAAATCTTTGTGCAAGTTCGATGCCAGCACCGATCAATGCGCGAAAGATAGCTTCCGAGAATCAAGTAACTTTGCAGAGAATTAGATCGGAAATAATTACGAAATCAGCGCGAGAGTTTTCGAATCGGCTTATAGCCGCGTGCGAGTATTTTCGGCGGAAAACCGAGCCAGTACAGTCCTTGAAAAACAGACCATTTAACAAAGGTCCAGAGGAACGAACGATTTTCAAAACGGCGTGAAGAGGTCGTAACCGGAAGATCGACCTGAACAAAATCACCCTTTTTCAACAGGCGTTTATAAAGATCCACGTCTTCAAAAAGCGGAAGATCGCGGTAACCGCCGATCGCTTCAAACGTTTGGCGCCGCGCGAAAATTGCCGAATCGCCGTATACAAGACCGATCGACCGGAGCTGCGGATAGAGCTTCGTCAGAAAAGCCGCCCATCGACTGTTCCCGTCGAAGATCAACTTAAAATTTCCGCCGACGATCTCGTCGTAACGCATTAATTCTTTGATCTGCTTTCCGCAGCCCTGAACCGGGCGCGTGTCGGCATGGACAAACCAGAGAACGTCGCCAACCGCATTTTCTGCGCCAATGTTCAACTGTTTTCCGCGGTTCGGATCCGACGAACGAATGAGCTTTATCTCCTTTGTCCCCACGTAATTTTCGACGATCTCGCAGGTTCGGTCGGCGCTGCCGCCGTCGACGATTACGATCTCCGAAATATTTACCAAACGCGATAAGGCATCGAGCGTTTTTTCTATCACGGCAGCTTCGTTTAATGTTGGGATTATTACGGAAATGATCATTCTTCGTTTTGCCGAAAAGGTTATCACACACTCGATTTTGGAAAAAATGTGATCATAAGTTCGTTTTTGCGAATAGGTCGCGGGAAAAATTCGATTTGAGCTATAATCCATTCCGATGACCGAGCCATCTTCAAAACGCCGCGACGAACTTTTCGTAATTGATTCAAAGAAGGATATTTTGCCTTGGTTTTTTTCAATAGCGGCGATCGTTTATGCAGCGTTCCAGCTTCATTATATGGGCAGGATCTGGTGGTGCGAATGGGACACACCGCTGCATTTCTGGACTTTCGATGCGTGGAGCAAACACACGTCGCAGCACTTCATCGATCCGTATTTTTTCACACATGTTCTGCACGGATTTCTATTTCTCTGGCTTTCAAATCTGTTATTTAACCGCATTTTGAAGCTGGATATTTCGAAAGCGTGGCTTTTTGCAATTGCGGTGATCGGTGAAAGCGCGTGGGAGATCTTAGAAAATTCTCCGATGATAATTGAGAAATATCGCGAAAATACGGCTTCGCTCGATTATTTTGGCGACTCGGTCGCTAATTCTATCGGCGACATTATCGGATGTGCGATCGGTTTCATAATCGCGTTTGAACTCAAATTTCGCCGCGCGCTGATCGTTTTTCTCGCGATCGAAATTCTGCTTGTCGTAACAATTCGCGACAGTCTTTTGATCAACATCGTCATGCTCATTTATCCGATCGAAGCAATAAAACATTGGCAGACACCATAGAAAAAGCGGCATAATTCCCGAAAGAACGATGCCGCTTACCTGCCGGATTAAGCCGTCATATCAACGATTAAAAGCCGAGTGAACGGGAATGTCGCCCGGCGCTCCAAATGTGATCGCGCTGAATCCGTTCGTTGACTGCAGTTTGTACCAGACGCGGTTCGACGGACGAAAAACGGTCGGGTCTGCCCGTCCGTCACCGTCGAAATCGCCGACTGCGGGAACATCGCCGGCGGTTCCGAACGCAAACGAGTAGAACGAACCGTCCTCGCTTCGCAAGACGAACCATTCGCCGGTCGACGGTCGCCAGAACGCGACATCGGCTTTTCCGTCGCCGGTAAAGTCCGCCGGAACAGTCAGATCGCTGCTCAAACCGAAATTGTAAACGGCAATTCCGGCGGTCGAGCGGTTAATCCACCATTCGCCGGTCGAAGGTCGAAATATCGCCATGTCGTCTTTACCGTCGCCGTCATAGTCAGCTGCGACGGGTTCATCGCCGGCGGCGCCAAACTGCGTTATCAAAATTCCACCGGTCGAACGCAAAACGTACCAAGTCGCATTTGAAGGTCGGAAAATGGCGGGATCGGCAATTCCGTCGCCGTCGTAATCTGCCGGCATCGGGATATCGCCGGTCGTTCCGAACACAAAGGAATAAAACGATCCATTTTCGGACCGCAGAATAAACCATTCACCGGTCGATTCACGCCAAAACGCGACGTCTGTCTTTCCGTCGCCGGTAAAATCCGCCGGAGCGAGTTTGTCGTTCGACGTCCCGAACGAGAACGCGGCATTTCCGCCGTTGCCCGAACGCAGATACCACCATTCGCCCTGCGCCGGTCGGAAAATGCCTACGTCCGACTTTCTGTCT
Source organism: Pyrinomonadaceae bacterium (assembly GCA_026129865.1). Lineage (GTDB taxonomy): Bacteria > Acidobacteriota > Blastocatellia > Pyrinomonadales > Pyrinomonadaceae > JAHCHG01. The sequence goes on along the minus strand of JAHCHG010000012.1, from coordinate 7,655 downwards.
CCGTCAAAATCAAATTTGACGGGTGAAAGCGCCTGCTGGTTCTCGCCGAGAAACCGCCAAACCGCAAGTTCCGTCTGGGTGCCCGCCAGGTGCGAGCCCGTCGCGACGAGTTTACCGTCCGGCTGAACGGCGATCGAATACGCGATCTGTTCCGTATTATTAATATCCTGTTCGACGATGCCGTTTTGACCAAAGCTGCTGTCGGGCGCGCCGTTTGAAAGATATCTAACGATCAGCGCATCGCTTCCCGAACCGGAATTTTGAACGGCGCCGGCGCCCACGATCTTTCCGTCGTTCTGAATCGCGATGCCCGAAATTGCCGTCGGCGCGCCGGAGTTAACCGGTTGGACAAAAACGCGTCCATTGCCGTTAAACGAAGTATCTGCCGCGCCGTTCGAATTATATCGAAAGATCAGCGCGTTGCCGCCGCCGCAATTTGCGTCGGTACAGGTGACTCCGCCGACAACCACTTTTCCGTCCGTTTGGATCTTAACGTCCGCCGCCAGATCGATCGCCGGTCCGATGTCGGACGAGATCTTGCCGCCCGTTCCGAAAGAGGTGTCGAGCGATCCGTTCGTGTTAAACCTTGCTGCTGCGAGCAGTCCGTTCGAACCGAGATCGAAATTTCCCGAACCAGCCGCGACCAATTTTCCGTCCGCTTGAACCGCTAACGAAAGCGCAACGTCGTTGCTCGCGCTGAAACTGGTCGACGAAACACCGCCCGATCCGAATGTCGAATCGAGCGAGCCGTTTGCCGTAAGTCGAAAAACCGCAAATTTCGCAAGCTGTGTGAAAATGTTGACCGACGCACCCGCGATCGCGATCTTTCCATTCGGTAGAATAGCAATATCCTGTCCCAATCCGCCGCCGGAAAAAATGCTGATGACCGCAACACCGCTGCTGCCGAACGTCGTGTCCGGCGTTCCGTTCGAATTGAAACGCGAAACGAAAATGCCGAAATCGCTTGAACCTTCGTAATTTCCGACTACGACGATCTTTCCGTCCGGCTGGACTGCGACGGCGGTGATCTCGCGTTCGTCTGCCGATGGCGAATTTATCGTCAGAAAACCGCTCTGATTATTGAAATTTCGGTCGAGCGAACCGTTTCGGTCGAGCCGTGCAACGAACCCGTTCGACGCGCCGGTATTAGAATAAAAATTCCCGGCAACGACAAGCCTGCCGTCCGCCTGAAGCGCGACCGACTTGCCTTCGTATGAAGTCGTATTGTTGTCGAAAAGATTCTTTAAAACGTAGCCCGGCACACCGAACGCCGGCGTCGGCACACCGTTAGCGCTGTATTTTGCAAAAACAAAATCTTCGCCGCCCGCGCTGTTTTGAGCGGAGCCGCCCGCAACGATGTCGCCGTTCGGCGCAAGCCCTAACGCGTTTAAGATGCCGTCCAATTCTTCCGAAATTCGCGTGTAAACAACGCCGCCGCTTCCGAAACTGTTATCGAGCGAACCGTCGTCATTAAAGCGGACAAGCGCGAGATCGACCGCCGAATAGCCGGAAGAACCGGCGATCAGGATCTTGTTTCCGGCGTGAATCACTACATCGTTCGCCTCTTCGAACGTATTCCCCCGCGTCTTGATCAAAAGTTTTCCGTCGCCGCTGAAGGTTGTGTCTAAATTTCCATCAGAATTCAAACGGATCAAGGCAAAAGACGATTCGGCAACAGCTTCAGATGCCGAACCGACGGCGATGATCCGTCCAAAACCGTCCAATTCGATTGATCGAAGGATCTCCATTTGCGACGCGCCGGCGAGCGAAGTGTGGAAAATGCCGTCGCCGTCAAACGAAGTGTCGAGCGAACCGTCGACATTGTATCGAACTATCGCAAAATCTCGCCCGGTCGCAGTAAACGGTGCGATTCCGCCAATGACAATCTTACCGTCCGTTTGAATTGCGACCGAAGTTCCGATGTCGTTTCCGTCATTTGCCGACTGTTCGCCGACATTTGTAAATGCTTTACCATCGCCGTCGAAACTTGTGTCGTAAGTTCCGTTCGAATTTATTCGCGCAGCTGCAAAATCGTCGAAAATGGTGGAACCCTTTCCGGTTCCGCCGACGACGATCTTTCCATCCGGTTGAACCGCGATCGAATTTCCAAGAAAATTAACGGTATCGGTAAGCTTTCCGCCGGTCGCAAAAGTCGAATCGAGCGTTCCGTTCGGGTTGTAGCGGATGACCGCAAAAAATGTCCCCGTGATCGACGAGATCTTTCCAGTAACGACGATCTTGCCGTCGGGTTGAAGTACGGCGGCATTCGCCTGTCCGTTTTCGTCGAGCACGCTGCCGCCGGTACCGAACGAAGAATCGAGCGTTCCGTCCGGATTAAATCTGACAAGCGTTATCGCCGAACCGGATTCGTCGTTGCGGTTGCCGACGAGAACTATCTTACCGTCAGGCTGACGCAAAATTGCACGTGCGCGGTCGAGCCCATTCGTAAACGAGATCGTCTTGAATCCGACATGACCGAACCCGGGATCAAGTTCGCCTGCAGCCTGGACAAAAATTGTTGAAAATAAAAAAACGACGGCAAGAAAAGCGATATTTTTTTTCATGAGATCTGAGTCCTTTTATTAGATCCGGATCGATAAGGCGTCAATTTTTTCAGCAGTATCCTTAACAGGCAGCGGATCTTGCGATCGCCATCGTTACGTTAGGCGGCGAACGCCTGTGAAAATAGGGTTGTTAAAGTTTTGCTGAACCAAAAAATTTCGTCGGATCGACTTGGATTCAAAATTAATTAGGGGTTACCTGCTTAGTAGAATTCAATCCGGCAAGTTTTGTCAAGAAAGTGCGGCGCCGCTTTGCCGATTTCGATAAATAATTTCGTGCGTGAAATTGCTTGTCCATATCTTACAAACTATACTTTGAAATTTGACCGAAATGGACATCCAGCTGATCGGCACTTTTGCAATTTTGATCGTCGCGATGATCTTGTTTTTTACGGACAAGATTCCCGCCGATCTAGTTGCTTTGCTCGTCGTCGTATCGCTCGGGTTATCCGGAATTCTTACTCCGCAAGAGGCATTTTCGGGTTTCAGCCGTTCGGCTGTCATCACAATTCTTTCAATTTTTATCATCGCCGAAGCGCTTCAGCGAACCGGCGTTACGGAACAGGTCGGCAATCTTTTGTTAAAGGTCGGCGGGCGCAGCGAGATGCATTTGATAGTGACAGTCATGCTTTCCGGCGCATTTTTGTCGCTGTTTATGAACAACATCGCGGCGGCGGCGGTTTTGCTTCCGGCGGCTTCGGGCGCGGCGCGAAAAGCGAATGTAAAACTTTCAAAAGTGTTGATGCCGCTTGCGTTCAGCACAATTCTCGGCGGAACGGCGACGCTTTTGACAACCTCGAACATCGTCCTGAGTTCGCTGCTTTCCGATCACGAGATCGAAGGATTTGGTCTTCTGGATTTTGCTCCCGTCGGAATTCCGATCGTTGTCGCAGGCATCGCCTACATCGCGTTTTTCGGTTCACGGCTGCTTCCGGGCGAGTCTCCGCTTGAAAAAACGGTTGCTCCCGGCGGCGATCACGACAGAGATCTGGTCGAAACCTATCACCTGAAAAAAGGACTTTTCCGCGCGAAAATTCCTGAAAACTCGTTTCTCAACGGCAAGACGCTGGCAGAATCTACACTGCGGCACGATTTTAAAGTAAGTATCGTTGCGATCGAACGTGAAGGAAAACGCCTTCCGGCGATCTCGCCCGAAACGACTCTAAAAACGGACGATATTTTAATTCTCGAAGGCGACGAACAGGATTTTCGCCAGCGCGATGTCGAGCCGTTTATGGAATTTCTGCCTTCGCACGACTGGCAGGAAGATCATTTCAAATCGGGAGCGGTCGAGGTGGTCGAAGCTATGCTGTCGCCTCGTTCGCGCTTGATCGACGAAACGCTGCGAACCGCGCATTTTCGTGAAAAATACGGTCTGAGCGTTTTGGCGATCTGGCGCGGAGATCAGGAAATTTTGCTCGGCATTGCCGATGTTCCGCTGCAATTCGGAGACGCGCTCCTGCTTCAGGGAACTCGCGAAAAGATGGCTATCCTTGCCGACAGCACGGAATTGATCCTTTTAATGCCGAAAGAATCGCAGTTTGTAACGGTGCCGAACAAAGGGCGCGCTGCGCTGCTGATAGTTTTGGCGACGCTGATCGTTGCCGTGGTTAAACCTGACATCACCGGTGCGGCAATGCTCGGCGGCGCGCTGGCGATGATGCTGACGGGGATTTTGTCGACTCAGCAGGCTTATGCCGCGGTCAGCTGGAAAACCGTTTTTCTGGTTGCCGGTATATTGCCGCTCGGCATTGCGCTGACGAAAACCAACGCCGCGGGTATAATGGCGTCGGGTGTTTTAGGCGTCCTCGGACCGATGGGGTCGATCGCTATTCTGGCGGGATTATTTTTACTTACAACATTTCTCGTCCAGGCAATGAACGGCGCTGCGGTCGCCGCCGTAATCGGACCGATCGCAATAAACATCGCCCAGCAAGCCGGAATGAACCCGCGGGCTCTCGTCATGGCGGTCGCCATCGCGACCTCAATGGCATTCATCACGCCTCTCGGTCATCCCGTAAACCTGATGGTTATGTCGCCCGGCGGATACAATTTTAAAAATTACGTAAAAGTCGGAGTCCCGCTGACCGTGCTGATTTTTATCGTGGTTATGATCTTTCTGCCGATTTTCTGGACGCTTTAAGAGGCGGCGCAGCCGCGAATCGGATAGGGACGTTTCGGAAAAGCACAGCTTTTCCGCTCGGCGGGCGGAGAAGCTTGAGAGTTTTTTGATCGGACGGAACTTCTCAAAGGTTAGGATCCGACTTTTTAAAGGGTTGTTAAGCCGATCTCGTGCTCTGTTTTTCGAAGTGCGGAAAAGCTGTGCTTTTCCGTCTAGCGTATTCAGCAGAGCGCGGCTTCGCCGCTTCTATCGCCAGAGCTTTAGATATCTCGCAAACCATTTTTGAACCCAGGGCTTTTTCAAACCTTCGATCGTCCTTTCGGTTCCCAATGCCTGAGTTATTTTTGCAAGCGTCGGGTAGACGTGGATCGCTTTATTCAGATCTTCGAGGGAAAGCCCGTGCTTCATCGCGACCGTGAATTCCGATAAAAGTTCGCCGGCGTGAATTCCGACAATCGTAACGCCGAGAATTCTTTTTCCTTTCAGAACCAGTTTGGCAAATCCCTCGGGATCGCCCTCGGCTTGCGCGCGGTCGTTGTGAGAAAAGGGCACTTGATAAACCTTTACACCGCTGCCGAATTTTTCAATTGCTTGCTTTTCCGTAATGCCGACGCGGGCGATCTCGGGTTCGGTAAAGGTCGTCCATGGAACGACGCTGTACTCTGCCTTTTTCGTCAGCGGATAGAACAAAAAACAGTTTTGAAGCACGATCTGCGCTTCGTAATCCGCCATGTGTGTGAATTGAAACTTTCCGTTGACGTCGCCCGCGGCGTAGATCGCTTTGTTGGTCGTCCGCAGATATTCGTCGACGACGATCTTTCCTTGGTCGGTCTTCACGCCCGCGGTTTCAAGGTCCAATCCGCTTGTATTCGGTTTTCTGCCGACTGCAGCGAGAATTTCATCGCAAACGATCTCAAACGTTTTACCGTCACTTTCGACCGTTACAACCTTCTTTCCATTCGGGTTTTTGTGAAATTTTACTGCTTTCGTTCCGGTCAGAACCTTCATCCCTTCCGATTCGAAAACGCCTTTCATAAATTCCGAAACAGCTGCGTCCTCGTTGATCAAGATCCGGTCAGCCATTTCCACGAGCGTTACACTTGCACCGAATCTTTGAAAAGACTGCCCGAGTTCGCAGCCGATAGCGCCGCCGCCGAGGACGAGTAAATTCGCCGGCAATTCCCCTAACTCAAAAACTTCTTCGTTGGTTATGAAGCCCGTTTCCTCTAAACCTTCGATCGGCGGAACGAACGGCGACGACCCGGTCGAAATGCAAAAACGCTTTGCTTTCATCCGTCTTTTACCGCCGTCTTTCAGATCGACTTCGATCTCATTTTTCGAAACGAATTTCGGCGATCCGAAAACGATCTCGGCACCCATTTCTTCAAAAACCTCGGGCGCGTCGTGTTCTTCGATCACGCCTATAACTTCCTGAATGCGGTTTGTGATCGAAGCGAACGAGCCATTCTTAAATTTTAGATCTGAGATCTGAAATCCATATTTTTCGGCGCTTTTCATATCGGCGGCAAAGCGAGCCGAACGGATCAAGGTCTTCGAAGGAACGCAGCCGGTATAGAGACAGTCACCGCCAAGCTTGCTTTTTTCGACGAGCGCAACGCGCGCGCCCAGTATTCCCGCGCCACCCGCCGCGACCAATCCGGCGGAACCGCCGCCGATAACTATCAGATCGTAAATTTCAGACATAATTTTCTGAGTCGCCAAAGTTCTAAGCTCCCGTCCTTGGATAAGGAGGGGTCGGGGTGGTTCGATCGCGACGCTTGATCTGAAAACTCGCGGAGTTTCAACCACCCCGCCCTTCGGGCACGCCTCCTGATCTCAGGAGGGGAATTTGTTCTCCGATTCTTCGATCTGTCTGCGAACTTTTTTGATCGTCGAATAGACGCCGAATATTATTAACAAAACGAGAAAAACGTATACCCAGAGCGGCACATTTTTTCCGGCAACGATCAGATAGATATACGCCGAAACAAAAAAGAACCCGGCAAAAAGAAGCGGCAGAATTATCGACCGTCCGCGGCGGTAATTTTTGACAAGCCAGGCGATGGAAAGCGAAAAGAACGGAATGGCGCCGACATAGATCGCGCCGAAGATCAACGGATTAACACCGTAATTTGCCCCCAGATTAAAGAACCATTCGGTTATCGCATCAAACATAAAACTTTGCCGGTCGGTTTGTGGAATAATCAGAAAACGTTTCAACTTTATTCCAAAAAGACATATATTGATAGAAATTAAAAGGAGAACATCAAACTATGAGAAAAACTGCCACCATCGCTTTCGCGACGCTCGCGATCGCTCTAATTGCCGGAATCGCGGGTTTTACCAACAGAACTGCGGCTGAAGGATTTTCGACAAATTTTCAGAACGCCAATTTTTCCGATGAGGATAAAAGTGGAACTTACACCTTTGACACATCGCATACGACCATCGGATTTCGTGTAAAGCATATGGGATTGGTCGATGTGCCGGGTTATTTCCGCACGTTTTCCGGAACGGCGGTCTATAATGCAAAGGATGCGGCGAAATCTTCGGTCGAATTTTCCGCGACGGTAACCAGCATCGACACCGGAGTTGAACGGCGCGATAACCATTTGCGTTCGAAAGATTTTTTCGAAGTAGATAAATACCCGACGATGACCTTTAAGAGCACGAAAGTGGAAAAAAAGGAAAATCAGCTGATGATAACCGGCGACTTTACTCTGAAAGGCGTTACAAAGCAGATAACGTTTCCGTTCGAGGTTGCCGGATTTGCGCCGCAAAAAGACGGTATGAAGATGGGTGTTACCGCGCAAACAACGATCAACAGGCGCGATTATGGAATTGACTGGGGTTCTAACATGGAAAACGGCGTCGCCATGGTTTCGGACGAGGTCAGGATCGATCTTCAAATAGAAGCAGCGATGAAGAAAGAAACCGTTGAAGTGCCAAAATAGGCAAATTGCGAAAAAAAT
>JAHCHG010000011.1 GCA_026129865.1 Pyrinomonadaceae bacterium | reverse complement strand
TTTTTTGAGAGGTTATTGTGCGACATGCAAGCATGCGGATTTGTAACTCTACAAAATCATTGGGTTTGATGCTTTCTAGAGCCTTGTCGAATTTGGCAACTAGATTTTCATCGACTGAAACCTGGTTGCTCTGCAAAAGCAAAACGGCGATTTTAAGCACCTTCAAATTTGACTGATATCGCAGATTTTTATTCGCCGTGATAAGAACATTAAACTCCTCAAAAGCATTAGACGGCTTCTTTGAATGTAATATGTTGCGCGCGAAGCTCTCTCTTCTCAAATTCAAAATCGGTGGGTTCAAATTTTGACGAATGTATTTAATAGTAATTTTCCCAAGGAAACTCTCTAAGATCTAACTAATTATCTGCTCCAAACCGTTTATAAAGACGACCCTTTTCAATTTCGTGAATTCGTTCTGGAAGCTTCGTAGGTGTCCATTCTTGTAAGCAAAGAGAAGAAATTATCCAGCTGACAATGAAAACTCCCCCAGTTATCAAACTGAACAAGTAGATGTTTAGGAAAAGATATGACAATGAAACTATCAATACAAAGATCAAAAATATCACCAATAAGATAATCCTCGAACTTCTTTTTGCTTCGTAGTCGCAATTGACTTTTAATTGCACGAAAACATTTTCATCTCTCGCATTTGATGGGTCAGATGTTGTCCGATGCAAACGACTATTTAATGTAAGATCTTCTTTGGCTGAACTTAGAATAGCAACGCCGTTTTCGACGCTCTCAAATCTCAAATTACTGGTCGAGGTCTTAAACTGATCATAGTGATTTGAGTTCGCAAAGATGCTTGTTATGGACTCTAAACAATTCAAAGAGCTGGTTTTCCATGATACCGCTTTTGTTTTGTTGATTTTCTTAATCGTCAAAGTTCGTAATGGGATTTTGCGTCTCAACACAAAGTCGCGGTTACCACCTTCAGTACGCGTCTCAATTTCAGCTGAATTAAGAATTGCGTTTCCAGCGTCAATTAAAACTTGTAGGCGATTTTTCAATTCTTCATTAGCCATATTTAACGACATTCATCCTGCTTCAAGATCGCCATAAAATCCTTTTGCAGATTGCGCACTTCCTATTCTTGCGAGTTTCTCCAATCGCACTTAATATTACTCAAAACGGTGTAAATCTTATGCCGTTGAAATCTTGACAATACTCATATGATACTCAGCTGGAATTTCATCGCATCCATAATTTCTGCCTGTACGGTCAAATCGTCGATGACGCCGAATCTTTTTATAAGTCTTTTTTTGTCGAGCGTGCGAATTTGATAGCACAATGCGATCGATTCCTGGTTTAATCCCGCTTTTCCCTTGGGAATCAATGCTTCGTTTGGGTAAACTCGACGATCTTGTTTTCGGGAGGTGAGCGGAACGATGTTTACTACGGGTAAGATGTTATTCAGCGCGCTTGAACTCAAAACCAAGACAGGACGCGTTTTTCCTTGTTCCGAGCCGATAACAGGATCAAGACTCGCGAGCGATATTTCCCAACGAACAACATTCATCGTTATTCAGAATCGGTATGTTTGAAATCTTCTAGAGTGTCTGCTAAATCCTCGAGGAAAAGCTGGTCATTGACAGCCTCCTGCATTGCAAGGAGTCGTGAGTCGTCTTTTTCCTGAACGATCTTTTGCAAATATACCTCAACCGATATTCCTTTCAGCTTCGCTGTTGTAAGAATCTGCTGTGCAATTTCGGGGTTTAATTCAGTAACTGCCGACATAATAGTTTTAATCTGACCGAAATTTTATCATAATTTTCTATCGCACGGACATTCATTTTTTCTGGAAGGCGGCGACCGGAATCGATTTTGTCTCTGTGACTGGGCGAAAATCACGCAAGGCTGACCAAAGTTTTCATCGTTCCGATGTGTGTCTATTTATGCGCTTTAACGCAATTGCTTTGAGCCGCAAGATCGATTGGTCGTTCGGTTCGCATTTAGTTGATACGCGTTTACTAACTCTCATTAACCTTCAAAACCGCCAAAAACGCCTCTTGCGGGATTTCTACTCTGCCGACTTTTTTCATTCGCTTTTTGCCTTCTTTTTGTTTTTCGAGCAGTTTTCGTTTACGCGAGATGTCGCCGCCGTAGCATTTGGCGGTGACGTTTTTGCCGATCGCTTTGACGGTTTCGCGGGCTATGATCTTGCTGCCGATGGCTGCCTGGATCGGGACCTCGAACATCTGGCGCGGGATGAGTTCCTTCATTTTCGCGGCGACGGCTTTGCCTTTCGTTTCGGCGTTGCTGCGGTGCAGGACCAAAGACAGCGCATCGACCGGTTCGCCGGACACCAGGACGTCGAGCTTTACCAGATTGCTCGCGCGATAGTCCGAAAAATGATAATCGAGCGAAGCGTAACCGCGCGAAACGCTCTTTAGACGATCGTAAAAATCCAGAACGATCTCGTTGAGCGGCAGTTCGTAAACAAGCATGACGCGGTTTTCGGTAATGTATTCAAATTTCTTCTGAACGCCGCGTTTTTCATCTAAAAGCGGAAGAATTCCGCCCAGATATGCATCGTTCGTCAGGATCGTCGCTTCGATATACGGTTCTTCGATCTTATCTATCTTTCCGGTTTCCGGCATTTTCGACGGGCTGTCGACCTCGACGACCTGCCCGTTCGTCGTCGTTACGCGGTAACGAACGCCCGGCGCGGTGGTGATCAGATCCAGATTAAATTCGCGCTCGAGCCGTTCCTGAATGATCTCCATATGCAGCAGACCTAAGAAGCCGCAGCGGAATCCGAATCCGAGCGCGGCGGACGATTCCGGTTCGTAAAAGAACGAAGCGTCATTTAACCGCAATTTGTCCATCGCGTCGCGGAGGTCTTCGTACTGTGCCGAATCTGTCGGGTAAAGTCCGGCGAAAACCATCGGTTTTACTTCCTTAAAACCGGGAAACGGAGTTTCGACCGGACGCGCGGCTTCGGTTATCGTGTCGCCGATCTGCACGTCGGCGACGGTTTTGATCGAAGCGGTAAGAAATCCTACTTCGCCGACGCTCAAACTGCCGATCGGCGTTGGCGCGGGACGATTTACACCGATCGTCTCGACCAGATATTCGCGACCGGTGTTAAAAAATTTGATCTTCGTTCCTTTTTTGATCGTTCCTTCGATCACGCGAAACAGAACGATCACACCGCGGTAACTGTCGTACCAGCTGTCAAAGATCAACGCTTTGAGCGGCGCGTCTTTGTCGCCCTTTGGCGGCGGAATCTTTTTAACTATCGCTTCCAAAACCTTTTCGACGCCCAAACCGGTTTTTGCAGAAGTTTCGACCGCTTCGCTCGCGTCGAGCCCGATAACGTTTTCGATCTGTTCCTTTATCCGTTCGGGTTCAGCCGAAGGAAGATCGATCTTGTTAAGAACCGGGATCAATTCCAAATCGTTTCCGATCGCAAGATAAGTATTCGCAAGCGTTTGCGCTTCAACTCCCTGCGAAGCATCGACAACCAGCAGCGCGCCTTCGCACGCGGAAAGCGAACGCGAAACTTCGTACGAAAAATCGACGTGTCCCGGCGTATCGATCAAATTCAAGACATAATCTTTGCCGTCTTCGCCTTTGTAATCGAGCCTGACGGCGTGCGATTTGATCGTAATTCCGCGTTCGCGTTCGAGGTCCATATTGTCCAAAAGCTGCGCTTCCATGTCGCGTTCGCTGACGGCGTTCGTCAGCTGCAGAATGCGGTCGGCAAGTGTCGATTTGCCGTGGTCGATATGTGCGATGATCGAAAAATTTCTTATTAAATTGGAATCCATAAAATAATGCTTAATGCCTGTAAAATCGGCGTTATTAGAATAATTCTTAACAATACCAAATGAAAGCGTGATTTTCACTTTAGCGCGCGACAGCGGTTGGATAAAAAAAATTAAATAAATGAATCCAATTCTTTTCCGGCGTCGAAACCCCTTGACGTAACCCGATTTACGCAATTTGAATTGAGCAACAGAAGTTCTTGCATGAGATCGTCCCCATAATCTCTACCCTACCGCAAGTTTCATCCTGAAACTCATAAAGTTATTTCATCTAGGAGGATGACGAGATTATGTTTAGATTCACGAAAGTGTTTTCGTTTGTGCCGCTGTTTTTAGCGATATTTCTTATCGCGGGAGCCGCAGAAACGAAAGCCGCAACTATTTATGGAGTTACAAGCTCAAACCAGCTTGTAAGTTTTGGGGCGACATCGCCCGGAACGGTAACCACGGTCGGGACGATCACAGGTTTACAATCCGGCGAAAACGTCATTGGGATCGATTTTCGTCCCGCGACCGGACAGCTTTTCGCCCTGGGCAGCAACAGCAGAATTTACAGGATCAACAAAAAAACCGGCGCGGCGTCGCTTGTCGGTCCTTTAACAACCACTTTATCCGGATCGACTTTCGGGTTCGATTTTAATCCCGTCGCAGATCGAATTCGGATCGTTTCCGACACCGACCAGAACCTAAGGGCAAATCCCATCAACGGAACAAATGTCGTTGATGGAACTCTTGCTTTTTCGGCAGGCGATGCGAACGCGGGGCAGAATCCGACCGTTACAGGTGCCGCCTACATCGGCAGTTTTGTAAATACCACATCAACTTTTCTTTACGACATCGATTCGAATTTAAACATTCTTGTTGCGCAGAATCCGGCAAATAGCGGAATGCTGCAAACGATAGGACCGTTAGGATTCGATGTAACGAACGTCGTCGGTTTCGACCATACGGCGGCGAGCAATATTGCATATGCATCGTTCAACGTCGGCGGAAGCCTGGGATTTTACACGGTAAATCTTCAAACCGGAGCCGCAACTTTGATCGGCAGCCTGGGCAATCAGAATATTACTGACATTACGGTCGAGATCGGAAGTTCGGAAGGGTTGACCGCTTATGGACTCGGTCCGGCAAATCAGCTTGTTCAATTTAGTACGCGCAATGCGAACGTTATTACAAGCAGCATTACTGTTACGGGATTGAACGCGGGAGAGATCCTTCGCGGAATCGATCTTCGACCGGCAACCGGTGAATTGTACGCTTATGGAAGCGATCCGACTGGTGTGGTCAGCAGGACTTTGTACACCATTAATCCGCAAACGGGTGCGGCTACATCGCGGGGTTCGGTCGATCAGGCAACGGGCGGAAGTAACTTCGGCTTTGATTTCAATCCGACTGTGGATCGAATTCGAATCGTAAATGATATCGATCAGAACCGCCGTTCAAATCCGGTCGGCGGAGCAACGATCAGCGACGGAACACTCGCTTACGCTGCCGGTGATGTAAATGCCGCTGCGAATCCGAACATCGTTGCAGCGGGCTACACCAACAGCTTCGGCGGCGCGACAACGACCGCGCTTTATGACATCGATTCAAATTTGGACATTCTGGCGCAGCAAAATCCTGCAAATGCGGGAACATTATCGACGATCGGACCGCTGACGTGGAATACGTCGGCGAATGCCGGTTTGGATATTGTCCGCGGCAGCAACACGGCTCTGGCGGCGCTTGAACTAGTAGTTGGCGGAAATCCTGCCGGAAATTCAGGACTCTATGAAGTGGATCTGACGACCGGAACGGCTGCATTCATTTCTCCGATCGGTTCAAATTTTCCGATCATCAGTCTGACTGTCGGCTTTAGAGCTTCTTTAAATCGATTCGATTTTGACGGAAATTCGCTCGCAAATTTCGCGACATTCCGCGCAAGCAATAACAATTGGTACATTCAGCGACCGGATGGGACGACGCAAAATTTCGGATTCGGAATTGCCGATACGGATTTTCTGACACCGGCAGATTTTGACGGCGACGGCATTACAGATGTCGCGGTTTGGAGAAAGACCAACGGTACCTGGTACATTGCCCGAAGCTCGGACGGCGCTATTCAGATCCTGCCGTTCGGTTCGGACGGTGATGAACCGGTTGCGCGCGATTACGACGGCGACGGAAAAGCCGATCTTGCGGTTGTTCGCCGAACGGGCGGGAACATGGTCTGGTATATCTTGCAGAGCCTGACCGGCACGGCGCGGATAGAGCAGTTCGGTTTGGCTGGCGACTTTGTTGCGCCCGGCGATTATGACGGAGACGGTCGATTTGACCTCGCTACCTTCCGCGGAAACTTAAATCAGCAGGCGGTTTTCTATGTTCAGCAAAGTACAGCGGGCTTTAAGGCAGTCAGTTTTGGACTGGGCAGCGACCTGGTCGTTCCCGGCGATTATGACGGCGACGGAAAAACCGATTTCGCTGTTGTCCGCGGCGGAAGTCCATTTACCTGGTACATTTTGCGGAGCTCGGACAACGGTTTTTACGCTGTTGAATTCGGTACCAAACCGCATTACACCGTGCAAAACGACTACGACGGCGACGGAAGGACGGATATAGCCGTTTACGATCCGATCAGGGCTATTTATTTCGTTCTTCGAAGTTCGAACGGAACTCAGTTTGAAACACAGTTCGGTCAAAACGGCGATTATCCGATCGCTAATTTCGACACGCATTAATCAAATTCCATTGGAGGAATAAAATGAAAGATCTTTTATACAAACAAAGCTTGAAAATGGCTCGCATTTTCACAGTGATGACACTATTTATCGCGTTGACCGGACTTCAGACCTTTGCGTCGAGCCACGCCGAAGCGCCGCTCATCAGCATGGATCGGTTTGCCGACAACACAGACACTTACGCTTTTCGAAGCCTTGAGCCGGGGCGCGAAGGGTTCGTAACCTTGATCGCGAACTACATTCCGCTGCAGGATCCGTCCGGCGGACCGCAGTATTACCGGTTTAACGACACGGTTCTTTACGAAATAAAGATCGACAACACCGGCGACGGTCTTGAAGATATCGTTTACCAGTTTCAGTTTTCAACCCGGACTTTGAACGGAAATACGGTGCTCGGTATGTCGACGGTCAACGAAGATGCTGTTATCAGCTCGCTGACAGATATCGATTACAATATGCCGCAAACTTATTCTGTAACCCGCATCGACACGCGTTCGGGTCGCCGCGGAATGGTCCTCGGCGGCGGATTTATCGTACCGCCCAGCAATATCGGACCGCGCGTTACGCCAAATTACGAACAAAATCTCGGTCAGCCGGCGGTTTACAATCTTCCGAACGGCGGTAAGGTTTTCGCAGGACAGCGCGATGAGTATTTCTACATCGACGTCGGAAGCGTTTTCGACGGTTTGAATTTGAATTCGATCGGCGCCAACGGCGGAATCGACACGACACAAGGGTATAACGTCAGTTCGATCGCGATCGAAGTTCCAATTCAGGAACTTACCCGTTCGCGCCAAATTCCTGCAAGCTCAACTGCGCCTGATGCTGTCGTCGGCGTCTGGGCGACGGCGAGCCGCAGATCGGTAACGGTAATTAACGCAGATGGGACTCGAGGTTCGCAGGGCGCGTGGCGTCAGATCTCGCGTCTCGGAAATCCGCTCGTAAACGAGGTCGTAATTCCGCTTCGTTTGAAAGACGCGTTCAACTCGCTTTCACCTGTAAATGATGCGGTCGCGGCACCGTTCGTTCTTGATCCGGAACTCTCGCGCTTGATGAGTTTTGTGTTCGGAATAACAGTTCCGCCCGCACCGCGAAACGATCTGGTCGCGATTTTCGCAACCGGAATCCCCGAAAACTCGATAACCGGACCGGGCTACACGACGTTCCTTTCGGATGGACAGCCGCATGAATATCTGCGCCTGAATGTAGCAATTCCGATAACGCCGATCGCAAATCAGAATCGTCTCGGACTGTTAGGCGGCGATATCGCCGGTTTTCCGAACGGTCGACGTCCTTTTGACGACGTAACCGACATCGGGCTCCGCGCACTTGCGGGCGGAACGCCGTTTACTCCGGCAACGAACATGGCGCCGAACAACACGCTTGGCGACGGCGTCAGCGCAAATCCGGAAGGACCGCTTTTGACAAGATTCCCGTATCTTCGAACTCCGAATCAGGGAAATCAGCCGCGTTCGTCGAACCAGCAGCTTTCGGAAACAAAGCGCGACACAGGCAATTTGCCGGTCGTTGGAACTGACGGATTGTTCAAATAGTAGCAGCGCCGGAAATGCTGCAACCGCGGCATTTCCGGCAATTCATCAAAATTTCTGAAAAAGCAGGGTGATCAAAATGAGAAAAAACTTGAAGAGAATTTATTCAATTTCGGCTGTTGCGATGCTGTTGGGGGCTGTTCTCCTGTCAACGGCATGCATACAAGAAAACGCAGCGTCAGCCGGAAGCAGCGAAGAATCGTCGGCGGCGACCGCGGAAACCGCCGAGATTCGCGCTGCAAAAGAACTGATCGAAAAGGCGCCCAATTCGCCGCAGGGATATAGCCGTTTAGCGGTCGCATATATTCGTCAGGCTCGCGAAACCGGGGATTTTAAGATCAATGAAAAGGCGAACGAAGCGGTTTCGAAGGCATTGGAAATTGACGCAGACAATTTCGAAGCAAACAAGATCCGCGCATCGCTGCTGTTAACATTTCATCAATTTCCCGAAGCCTTGATCCTGGGCGGAAAACTTCAGCAGAAATATCCCGATGACGCATTTTTTTACGGCGTTCTAACAGATGCAAATGTCGAGATCGGAAATTACGAAGCAGCACTCGAAAACGTTCAGAAAATGGTCGATATGCGCCCGGACACGGCGTCTTATTCGCGCGTTGCGCATGTTCGCTCGCTGTACGGCGACAGCGAAGGTGCCATCAATGCGATGACAACTGCAGCGCGAATTGCCGATCCGGCTGATAAAGAAGCACAGGCATGGTGTTTGGTGCGGCTCGCAAAGGAATATTTCGAGATCGGCGATTATCAGAAAGCCGAACAAACATACGATGAGGCGCTCTCAACGTTTCCGGATTATCATCTCGCGCTGGCGGGCAAGGGCAAGATCTTACTCGCTCTTGAAAAACCGCAGGAAGCGATAACGTTTCTTGAAAATTCTCAGGCGCGTTCGAAAAGCACGGAAACGGCGATAAATCTCGGTCATGCATTTACGAAACTCGGAAATCCGGATGAAGCGCGCCGATATTACGAGATCGCTGCGCAAACGGAGATGGGACCGGAGAGCATAGATCACCGGAAAATCACACTTCTGTGGGCGGACCGCGGCGAAAATTTGCCGAAAGCTTTGGAAATAGCGGCGTTCGAAGCAAAAACGCACAGGGATATCTATACCGCCGACAGTCTTGCCTGGTGTTTGTATAAATCGGGTAAGATCGATGAAGCGAAAGTTCAGATCGCCAACGCGATGCGCCTGAACACCAAAGATGCGATTATCATTTATCACGCCGGAATGATCGAACTGGAAGCGGGAAACAAAGTGAAAGCGAAACAACTTTTGACGAAGGCTTTGAAATTGAACCCGAAATTCGATCCGTTCCAGGCGGAAACTGCAAAAAGTACTCTTGAATCGTTAAGTTAACTGAACGTTTCGACCATCAAAACGCAAAAGGAATCGCCGTCGCGATTCCTTTTGCGTTTTGATTACAAAAATCTCGATTTTGAAGAACGGGAAAGTTTCGGTAAAGTTTTGATAGCCCAAATATTTAACGGAAAAATTTCAAATGATTACGATCGGTCGAGAAATCTGCGGCAGCTTTGAAGAATCCTCGTCACGCGAATGGCTTGAGACAAACGGTATCGGCGGTTTTGCCTGTTCTACCATTTCCGGCGCGAACACACGGCGATATCACGGGCTTTTGACGGCGGCGTTGAAACCACCGCTCGGCAGGGTTACAACTTTGTCCAAATTCGAAGAAACGCTGGTTGTCGGCGAAGAACGCTTTGGACTTTCCTCAAATCAATTTCCGGGCGCGGTTCATCCGTCGGGGTTTCAATATTTAAGCGAGTTTCGGCTCGATCCATTTCCGATTTGGACATTTGAAGTCGGCGGATTTCAGATCGAAAAAGCTATTTTCATGGTAAACGGTGAAAATACAACCGTTTGCCGGTGGCACATAAAGAACTCAGAGGAAAAGAGATCGCCGCTGCCAAAGCTCGTTCTCGAACCGCTTTTTTCGTTCTCCGATTATCATTCTCTTCAGCATAGGTCAGACGATCCGTTGATGAAATTTACCGAACGCGGCAATTGCATTACCGTTCGCCCGCTTAACGATTGCCCCTCGGTTTTCGTATGCCATAATGCGCGATCGATCGAAAAAACGGGGAACTGGTATTTGAATTTCGAATATTACATCGAAAAAGAACGGGGTTTCGATTTTCGTGAAGACCTTTATCAACCGTTCAAAATGGAATTTGATCTTTCCAAACCCGCGGAAGTAATAATTTCAACTAAGGAATACAGCGTGTCGAACACTGAAAAACTTGAAAAGAACGAATCTGCACGGCGGAAACATTTAGTGAAGATCGCAGATTGTGCCGATGAATTTTCGGCGAACTTAACGCTTGCAGCGGATCAGTTCATAGTTTCGCGCGGCGAAGGTCGAACGATCATCGCCGGGTATCCATGGTTTTCCGATTGGGGTCGCGACACGATGATCTCGCTGTTGGGATTGACGCTAGCGACAAACCGGCAGGACGCTGCGAAAAGCATTATTCGTGAATATTCGAAGCATTTTTCAAAGGGAATGCTCCCTAACCGTTTTCCGGACATAGGTGAAGACGCGGAATACAACACAGTTGACGCAACTCTCTGGTATTTCGAAGCCGTTCGCGCTTATCTTGAGGAAACCGGCGACTGGGATTTTATTGAAAGCAAGATTTATCCAAAGCTCGTCGAAAGCATTGTTTGGCACCTAAAGGGAACTCGTTACAACATTCACGTCGATACGGACGGGCTGCTGTTTTCCGGCGAAGAAGGATCGCAATTGACCTGGATGGACGCGAAATTCGACGACACGGTTTTTACTCCGCGCCGCGGCAAGCCGGTCGAAATTCAGGCGCTTTGGTATAACGCGCTTCGGACGATTCAGTCGCTCGCCGACCGGTTCGGCGACCGAGACGGCGCCGAACAATACAGCACAACCGCCGAGATCGCCAAGGAAAGTTTTCATAAAGCATTTTGGAATTCAGAAGCCGAATGCCTTTACGACGTCGTCAGCAACGGCGACCGCGACTCAAGCATTCGACCGAATCAGATATTTGCCGTCAGCCTGCATTATTCAATGTTGTCGATCGGGCATGCCCGGAAAGTCGTTGAGAAAGTTGAATCGGAGTTGCTTACACCGGTCGGTTTAAGATCGCTTTCACCCGGCGATCCGGCATATCGCGGCACGTATATCGGTTCGCCGCTGGATCGCGATTCCGCTTATCATCAGGGCACCGTTTGGGGCTGGCTGATCGGACCTTTCATCGAAGCTTATCGAAAAGTTTATCCGAACGGACATCAAACAAGTCAAAAGATAAAAGAATATTTAAGCGGATTCGAAGCACATTTATCAGAAGCCGGCGTCGGTCAGATCTCAGAGATCTTTGACGGCGACGCACCTCATCATCCGCGCGGATGTTTTGCCCAAGCATGGAGCATTGCGGAAGTTATTCGAAGCTTAAAAGCTTTTCCCTAAACCGTTCGAACGATCAATTTACCGTCGCGGTCGATCTCTCCCGAACAATGTCCGACGATCTTACCAAGAATCTTTATCTCATCCGCGTCGTGAAGCTGCGGCTCCGAATCGATCCCTTCAAGACAAATGATGCCGAAATCTAGATCGAAAAAGCCGCAATATATCGAACCGTCGTCGATCTTCATGATCGCCGCAAGATCGCCGCGGGAAACCTCTTCATCCACAACGACCGCAAGGCTGCCTTTTACAATTCCGACCGCTTCCAAATGTGAATTCCTGATCCTCACGATCTCATATTTGTCATAATGCGCAAGCGAAGCCGGAAGTGCGAGTTCGATCGCTTCGGAATATTCACTGGTTCGATTAGATGGTGCCGAAATGTTGCGACCGATCTCGTCTTCGAATTGCTTGACGATCTTCCGCGCGGCTTCTTCGCTGATATTTTTTTTCGCGATCTGAACGGCTTCGAACAGCGTCAAGGTAGCATTATAAAAGTCGTCTTTTGCAAGAATTATGCGCGTCTTTGTCATCAAAGTTTCGACTACGTACGCGGCATTTTCGCAAGATTCCAGAATCTTCAGTGATCTTTCCACCGTTGCCAGCGCGTCATCGTAATTTCCTTGATCGAAATAGATATTAGCCTTTGTATCAAGCGAAAATCCTTCCCGGACGTTATCTCCTATTTCCGCAAAAACTGCTGCCGCGCTGTCGATCATCTGGTGCGCACCGTCGAAATCATTCTCAGACCGCAAAAGCTGTGCGAGGTTATTTCTTACCGTTCCATAAAACATTCGATGACCCGAAAGCCGATGATGATGCGCGGCTAACTCCAGATAGACGCGCGCCAAAACTTTGTCGCCTAGATTCTTTGCTGCAAGTCCGAAATGATTATAAAAATCACCGAGAATTCCATCGTCGCCTAAGCGAATTATCAACGGTTCGATCCGCCGAAACTTCTCGCTTAGCGCTTCAAAGTTTCCTTTGGCAAAAACGACCTTGCTCTCAACGATATACGTTTGCGCTCTTACATATGAATGCGGAGCAACATCTCGTCCCAGCGCCTCGGCAATCCAGGCTTCGGCTTCTTCCAATTCGCCGGTGCGCCAATACGCAAGCGCCATGTAGTTTTCACACTCGGCGATCTTGTCCGTTTTCTCTAAATTAATGAATTTATCCCGGGCTTTGGTGAGAAGATTTCTCGATTTGTCCTGGGCGTTTTTGAGCTCGTTGTTGTAACCGAGAAAACCGGCAAGCGCGCCGCAGCGCAAAAGCAGTTCTGCCTCATCCGCGGGTTCGAGCGAATCGAGTTCCGGTGATTTAGATGTGTCGGTCCAAAACTGCGACACTTCGTCGAATGCTTTTTGATACTTTCCCGCCCGTTCAAGATGAAAGAGGCTGTTTACCAAAAGCTTCGGATTTTTGATGAGAGTTTTCATGTTCCATTTTTAGGCGAAGTTGTTTGGTATTATAAACGCGATACTCAAGAGTATCAAGAAAAACAATTGGAGAATATTTCTATGAAATCGACACTTAAAATCGCTTTGGTTATCGCTATGTTTTCGACAGTTTCTTTCGCCGACGGTGACATGACCTCGGGTGGACGCAGCTGCGAAGGAACATGTTTGACCGGCGGACAGCCGACTGTCATTACGACGATCGACACCACAGCCAATGATAGCGATATCCTATTTACGGTTAAGAGCTTTCTTTCCAGGATTTTCTGGTAAGGAATCAGAAACCGTCCGAGCGGACATCATGATTCCAAAGAAGTAGTTTTTTCGATGATCCTTTCATCCCGAATATCTTTGGAATTTACCGTGATGACCTTCTCGTGAGTAGTAGACGGCGATTGGTCCAATATTTCCGCGACATTTTTTCGGCATTCCCTTTTTATTAATGCCAAAATTTCGTCGCTCAGTACCGGTGTGTCCGGAGGTCGCTGAGCTGAGACAAATTTTTCACCGATTCCGGTTAAAAGCCAATGTAGAGAAAAATCGGTGCGCGCGGCGATCGTCTTTAAAACGCCCGCGTCGGGAATTCTCCCAAGAAGATAATTTTTCGCTGCCTGATAAGAGATATCCAACAATCGTGCAATCTCGGCAGGTTGCGAACTTCCGCAAACCTCAATGAAACGGCGTGTAAAAGCAGCCTCTTCAACATTTGTTGATTTTTTGCTTGACATAATCCAACGACCGTGTAAAATGATAAAGAATTTCGACAAATAATTCAAGCATTCTTTGCGAACACCTTTAACGAGACTGATTTTTCCGGAACTTGGCGGAAATAAAAGGCTAACGCATAAATTTTACGGGTTTTCGCTGCGGATTGCGCCCTGTAGTCCGCGCGGAAAAAGGGGAGACGATGTGGGAGACGTTTCCCCGCTTTTCATTTTAAACCGACTGTCCCGCGGCAAAACCGGACGACCACGCCCATTGGAAGTTGTAGCCGCCGAGCCAACCGGTTACGTCAACTACTTCTCCGATAAAGTACAAACCGCGAAAGCGTTTACTTTCCATTGTTTGCGAGGAAATCTCCGCTGTCGAAACTCCGCCCGCCGTTACTTCGGCTTTTGCATAGCCTTCGGAATCTTCGAAACGAATTTTCCAATTATGTAGATTTTCAGAAACTCCCGCCAATTCTTTCTCGCTAAAGCCTTTTACGGGTTTTGCGGAAGCGTATTTTTCGGTCCAAATATCAGCAAAACGTTTGGGAAGAAATTCCGCGAGATAATTCGAAAGGAATTTTTGTTTGTCGCCGGAATTTAAAACAGATGCAAGCGGTTTACCGTCCGGGAAAAGATCGATCGAAACTTCCTCACCTTTTTTCCAATAAGAAGAAATTTGCAGGATCGCAGGACCTGACAATCCGCGGTGCGTAAAAAGAAGATTTTCACGGAACGTCGCATCAGAATTTGAAACGACGGTGTCGAGCGAAACGCCCGCGAGTTTCTTAAACTCCGCCGGAAAGCTGCGGTCGAAGACCAGCGGCACAAGCGCCGGTCGGGTCGTAACGATCTTATGCCCGAATTTCGACGCGATCCGGTAACCGAGACCGGTCGCGCCGATCTTTGGGATCGAAAGCCCGCCGCTTGCGATAACAAGATTCTCCGATTCAAAAGTTCCCTGATTGGTTTCAACCGCAAAGCCCGATTGTGGTCGGGCACAAGCATCGTTTACGGAACAATTAAGACGAATTTCGACCTTCGCTGCGCGGCATTCGTCGAGGAGCATTTCGACTATCTTCAAAGAACTTTCACGGCAAAAAAGCTGTCCGAGTTTTTTTTCGTAATGGTCGATCCCGTGTTTTTTTACTATCGAAAGAAAGTCATGCGGAGTAAATCGAGCCAGGGCTGACTTACAAAAATGCGGATTTTCCGAGATGAAATTCTCCGCGGAAGTTCGAAGATTTGTAAAGTTCGCCCGTCCTCCGCCCGAAATGATAATCTTGCGACCGACTCTCGAATTATGCTCGAGGACGAGAGTTTTACGCCCGCGCTTTGCGGCTTCGATCGCGCAGAACAACCCAGCCGCACCGCCGCCGATGATGATCGCGTCATAAATCATCCAGCCAGATATCTGCTCTTTAGAATGTTGACGTGATGCAGTTCGTGTCCGGCGGTCATGTAGGCGAGCGCCCGGACGGTTACGCTCGCGCCGCTCGCAACGCCGGTCCGTTTGAATGCGTCGATCGGCAAATTTGAATAAAGAGTTAAACTTGCGCGACGAACTGCTATGAAATCTTCCACGATCGCCGAAAATTTGATCGAGTCAAAATCTGCCGTGCCGATATAATCGTCCTGGTCAAATCCGGCAAGTTCGGTACTGTCGCCGCGGGCGAAACGCAGTGCGCGATAAGAAAAAATTCTTTCCGTGTCTGACAAATGTCCGACCAGCTCCTTAATGCTCCATTTTCCCGGTGCGTATCGAAACAACGACCTTTCTTCGGAAACCGACTCGAGCAAAGTCACTGTAGCCTTATTCGTTTCATTCAGAAACTCCATTATGTCGCCGTCGGGAACAAGTTCGACATATTTTTGATAATAGGTCGCAAACTCGCCAGCTTGCGGGCGACCAATTTTACTCGACGTTTGAACATTCATAATTTCGCTTTCCTTTATAGAATTCATCTTTCGACAAAAAACATATAGCGCTGCTCCGACATCGGAATTTTCGATTCTTCGAACGGAACCTTAAGTCGTTCAAGAGCAGCGCGAAGGTTCCCGCCGCCGAAAAAAACAAATTTTGCCGAACCAAAGGTTTTCATCAATTTCGGCAGTTTTTCTGAAAATTTATCAAGTGCGCGAGACGTTACGAATGCAACTTCAGCATTTTCAATCTCTTCAAAACGATTCGGAACTATTTGAAGACGATCTTCAATTCCCAGTTTCTCAGCAGCATTTGATAAAAACACAGCCTTTTTCTGTTTTGCTTCGACCAAAATTCCGCGTATGTCGTCCCGCGCCAGAATACATGGAATTGACGGCAAGCCTGCGCCTGCGCCGACATCTGCAAAAACGGCGCCGTCGGGAAGAAAATTCAACAGCAGCAGCGATTCCAAAACATGACGAATAACAAACTCCTCGACCGGCGCCGGTGCGACGAGATGAAGAAGCTCATTGTTTTGAAGCACAAATTCGTAGTAATCTGCCAGGCGCGCCGTCCTTTCAATTGGTAGATCCAGCCCAAATTCGCCTTGATTTTCATTAATTGCTTGATAAAACCTATCGCGCATACTGCTATTAAACCCTTTAAAATTCAAAAAGTGAAAAAGCATTTCGATCGAGATCGAGAACTTTTCCACTTTGAAAATGGTGCGGACGAATGGAATCGAACCATCACGAGCTTAAGCCCACAGGCTTCTGAGACCTGCGCGTCTACCAGTTCCGCCACGTCCGCTCGAAAAAGGTAAATGCGATGATACGAATTTAGCGGGCAAAATTCAAGATGACGTTTGATTTTCGCATTTAAGCTAATCATTCGAATTTTGTTATGATTTAAGTAATGCATTCATCGGCGGAGGACAACGAATTTAGATCTAATTATTCGCGCGTTTTAAAACGGATAGAATCCGCCGCGTTGAGCGTGGACAGAGATCCGTCCGAGATTAAATTGGTCGCCGTTTCGAAAATGCATCCGGCGGAATTGGTCCGCGACGCGATTTCGGCGGACGTTGTGGTTTTCGGAGAAAACAAGGTTCAGGAAGCAGAAGGAAAGATCGAAATTCTCGGTCGCGATTCAGCCGAATGGCATTTGATAGGTCATCTTCAGTCAAATAAGGCAAAAAAAGCGGTCCAGCTTTTCGATGTCATTCAAACAGTTGATTCAAAAAAGCTTGCAGCGCGGCTCGAAAGACTTTGCGAAGAAGAGAACCGCGAACGATTGTCGGTTTTCGTCCAGGTCGATCTCGCGGATGAAGCAGCGAAATCCGGGATATTGCGGAAAGATCTGCCGGAGCTTGTCGAGTTTTTGAAAAATTGCACACGTCTGAGTTTTGGCGGTTTGATGATTATTCCGCCTTTTTTTGAAAACGCGGAAGACGTTCGACCGTATTTTAGGAAACTTAGAACGCTGCGCGATGAACTGCAGAACGAAAATGCTTTTGCCGGATCGAAAGGCGAACTTTCTATGGGAATGAGCCACGATTTTGAAATTGCGATCGAAGAAGGCGCGACGATAATTCGCGTCGGAACGGCGTTGTTCGGCGAACGGGATTATTCCAGATAATATCGATATTTATTATGTTAACGGTTTTTGTTTATCCATTTATTCAACTTTTGTTTTTGACCGCGCTCGGAGTTGCTGCGCTTTTGCTAATCCTCCGCACCATTTTTAATTATTCCGACCCGAATCCTTTCAGCTCGGTGGGAAGATTTGCGTTTAAGATCAAAAAATGGACGGACAAATACGTTTATCCGGCGGCGCGTCTGCTTGCGCGGTTTAAGATCGATACAAAACTGGCGCCGATCGTAACACTTTTGATCGGAGCAGTGATTACATTTTTCGCGCTGCAGGTCATTTGGAGCACTTTTTTTATCATCGACGGTCTCTCGATCAGCATTGCTTCCGGCAATTTCAAGGCGCTCTTCGGATTTGTCCTCTATGCATTTTTGAGCGCTCTTATACTGCTGATTTTTATCAGGTTTATCTCAATGTGGTTTTCATTTAGCGGCAGCAAGTTTATGAGTTTTGTCTATAAAATGACCGAACCGATCCTTGCGCCGGCACGGCGGATCATTCCGACCGTCGGAATGTTCGATATTTCGGCAATGATCGTTTTGATCCTCATCGGTCTCCTGCAAACGCTTGTTTTGCGTATGTTTGTCTATTAAATGCTGGAAATTTGTGAAGATAGCGGTTCAATTGTCTTTAGAGCGCGAATTGTGCCGAGAGCCTCGAGAAATTCAATTTTCGAAGGACAAGACGGAGTTCTGAAAATTTCTCTGACGGCGCCTCCCGTTGACGGAGAAGCAAATAAAGAACTCGTTAAGTTTTTGTCAAAATTATTTGGTGTTTCAAAAAGTCGTGTTTCGATAGTGAGCGGCGCGGCGTCGCAAAATAAGCGGATCAGGATCGACGGCTTTACTGCGCAAAAATTGAAAGAGAAACTCCGGCGTTGACAGATATTCCCTTAGATCATTCTTTTAAGGCGACAATAATTCAGCCGATTAAACACCGATGCGATAAGGAAAAAAAGCGCCCGAGCCGCAACTCCCGCGTGTCTCAACGGCAACGGTTTAGAAGTAATTAATGCGTGCCATAATCCGAGCGATGGGCTAGTACGTTCATACATCAGATAAGTAAAGCTGTGTTTTTTTTACCTTTTTTTTGTCGAGAACGATCCGATTTGAGCTTTTAGAAGTGAAAATTTGTTTAAAATCGGATGAATTGTCGGTTGATCGAGCGGTTTGCTCCTATCAAAAAGCGCGTGATATATTGCCATTTTGCATTTTAAGTGAATTTTATCTTTTGAGGAATTTTAGAAAATGTCCGGACATTCCAAATGGCACACGATCAAACATAAAAAAGGCGCGCTGGATGCCAAGCGCGGGAAGCTTTTTACCAGATTGATCAAGGAAATCACGGTTGCCGCGCGCGACGGCGGCGGCGATCAAGACGCAAATGCGCGTTTGAGAAAAGCCGTAACAGACGCAAAAGCTGCGAATATGCCGAACGATACGATCGATCGTGCGATAAAGCGCGGAACGGGCGACCTTGAGGGCGTAAACTACGAAGAGATCACCTACGAAGGCTACGGTCCGGGCGGCGTTGCGCTGTTAATAGAAACTATGACCGACAACCGAAACCGCACAGTTGCAGAACTTCGACATCTTTTGTCGAAGAACGGGGGAAATCTGGGCGAATCGGGCTCGGTTGCGTGGATGTTTGACCGAAAAGGCTATTTAATGGTCGATAGATCGAAAAGATCGGAAGAAGAACTTTTTGAGATCGCAATCGAAGCCGGCGCAGAAGATGTGAAGACCGATGATGACAATTTTGAGATCTTTACGACGCAGGAAGATTTCGATGCGGTAGTCGATGCCGTAAAAGCTGCCGGAATTGAACCGGACGCGGCGGAAATTTCGATGATCCCTCAAAATTACATAAAGCTTGAAGGCGCAGATGCGCGGGCAATGATGAAGCTTTATGAAGCGATTGACGACCACGACGACGTCCAAAATCTCTATGCCAATTTCGATATTGATGAATCGGAAATGGAATAATTGACCGCAGATAAAATTTTTACCGTATGCACCAACCTTACCTCGATAATGCTTTTATAAAGTCCGGACTGTTTGTTTTGATAGCGGTCTTTGCGTGTTTTGCAGCCGCGACGCACGCTCAGATCGTTGAACCCGATCATTTTTCAATAGAACATTCGAGCTCGACCGATCTTTTAACCGTTGAACTTTCGGAAACTCAGCAGGTTGCAGAACCTGTTGAAGTACAGCTGCGATTTCCTTCCGTTTTCGAAAACCAAGAAACGAAAACATCGGTACTCGTCGCCGCAGCCAACGAACCGGAGAAAATTAGTTTCGGGAAAAAGTTTGAAGACCGATTTGGCGAGTCCAAATTCGACAAAAAGACCGGAATAATTAAATTTCCGCTCGCAGACGAAAAAATGCCCGATCCTGAATTTAAGGACGAACATGACGATCAAGGTTTTCGTTGGAAACCTGCGATCCGGCAATCGCTGCTTTTTCTGGGCATCCAACACGGTTTTGCGATCGTAACGCAGGGAAAGACCCGTCGTGCTTTGAAAGGAAAGTTTTTCAAAGATTACTTCAACTCGGTAAAGTCGCTAAAAGGTTGGGACGACGGCGGCAGATTCTTTACAAACTATATTGCGCATCCGATGCAGGGCGCGCTGACCGGGTTTATTTATGTTCAGAACGATCCAAAAGCTATAAATCTAAAATTCGGAAAGTCGCGTGCCTATTGGAAGAGCCGGCTGAAGGCGCTTGCCTGGACATCAGTCTGGAGCACGCAATTTGAGATCGGTCCGATCAGCCAGGCATCGTTGGGAAATGTCGGATCAAGCGGAAAGCAGACGTGGGAAGATATCGTGGTTACACCGACGGTTGGAACTGCATTGCTTATTACAGAAGATGCGCTCGACCGTTTTGTTATGCAGAAGATCGAACGCCGTTATAGTAATTTTTATTTAAAAATTTTTGGACGAATGCTTTTAAATCCATCCCGAAACTTTTCGAATCTGCTTCGCTTTAAGCCGCCGTGGTACCGCGACCGACCCACCGCACGTTAGCCTATTTCTTAAAATTCTTTTTCAGTTTCTGCCAGACCTCAAAATATTCGTGCTGAAGTTCGCTTGTTTCCATCGCAAATTTGGTCGGGCGAATGATATAGCGCGATTCGAACATGAACGCCATCGTCCCTTCGAGTTTTTGCGGCTGTAGATCGGCATTCGACGCTTTTTCAAACGCATCGAGATCAGGACCGTGCGCCGACATTTGATTGTGGAGCGAACCGCCGCCCGGAACGAAGCCTTCTTCCTTCGCGTCGTATTGCCCGTAGCACAAACCCATATATTCGCTCATAATATTGCGGTGAAACCACGGCGGGCGAAACGTATCTTCAGCGACCAGCCAACGATCGGGAAAAATTGCAAAATCACAATTTGCCGTTCCGTGTTCCGGACTCGGAGAAGTCAAAACCGTGAAAATGCTCGGATCGGGATGATCGTAGGAAATGCTTCCAATTGTATTAAACCGGCGCAGATCATAACGATACGGCGCGTAATTGCCGTGCCAGCCGACGACATCGAGCGGCGAATGATCTATCTGACACGACCAGAGATTTCCTCCGAATTTGGCGACCAATTCAAATTCGCCTTCAACGTCTTCAAACCAAGCGACCGGCGTTTCAAAATCGCGCGGATTCGCCAAACCGTTTGCGCCAATCGGACCGAGATCGGGCAAACGAAACTGCTGTCCGTAATTTTCGCAAATGTAGCCGCGGGCTTCGCCGTCGGGCAGTTCGACACGGAATTTCAAGCCGCGCGGCAGTAAGCAAATCTCGCCCGAATTAATTTCAATTATTCCGAGTTCAGTTAAAAATCGAACACGATTTTTCTCTGCAACCACAAGCATTTCGCCATCAGCATTGTAGAAAAATCTGTCCGTCATATCTTTATTACAAGCGAAAATATGAACCGCGATTCCCGTTTGCGAATACGAGTCGCCGTTTCCCGCAATCGTCGTCAGACCTTCAATAAAATCAGTTTCCTTTTCGGGCATCGGCAAAGGATTCCAGCGCAATTGATTCGGCGTAGTTTCGAGCGCGTCAAATTTTGAAACAAGTTTCCCGTTATCAATCCGCGCAAACGGTTTATGCGTTACCGACGGGCGAATGCGATACGTCCATGTCCGCCGGTTAAAAACGCGCGGTACTGTAAAAGCCGTTCCCGAAAACTGTTCGGCATAAAGTCCGAGCGGCGCAATCTGCGGCGAATTTTGCCCGACCGGCAATGCGCCTTTCACCGCTTCGGTCGCAAACTCATTGCCGAATCCGCTTTGATATTTAATTTCCATAAAAATTTTTAGCCACGAACAAACACGAAAAGGACACGAAAATAAAACCAAATAAAATAGCTCTTATAAAATCAGGCGTTCGTGGTCTAAGCGATCTTTTCCGAAGTTTAACAAAATTGCCAACCGCAAATTTGTTGCCCGCAAATAATTCAAAGTCTGTGCTTTATGAGCATCAATTATTCTGTCTTGTGCTTTCAATTCTAAAATTATCTGATTTTCAACTAAAATATCTGCAATATAATCGCCAACTATTCGACCGTGAAAACTTACTTTAATCGGAAATTGCTGTTTCGCTTCGATACCATTTTCTTCCAACAAAATCATCAAAGCATTTTCGTAAACCTTTTCAAGAAACCCGAATCCCAATTCTTTACGCACCTTAATCGCCAGACCGACGACTTTATAAGATAAATCTTTGTAAAGAATTTTTTCTTCCATCATTTTTTTGCCACGAACAAACACGAAATTTCACGAAATTAAGAATTACGGATTCTAGATATTTTCTTTCAAAAGTTATTTAATATTTTTCTTTTTTCGTGTCTTTTTCGTGTTTGTTCGTGGCTAATCTCTTATAAATTTCCTCTGCGCCGTTGCTCTTCTTCAATCGAAACGAACAATGCTTTGAAGTTGCCTTTGCCGAAACCTTTACAGCCTTTGCGTTGGAGAATTTCATAGAAAACGGTCGGACGGTCTTCGACGGGTTTGGTAAAAATTTGCAGGAGATAACCTTCGTCGTCGCGATCGACTAAAATGCCAAGACGTTTCAATTCTTCGACGTCTTCGTCAATTTCGCCGACGCGGCTTGGGAGTTCATCGTAGTAAGTATCCGGAACTCGTAAGAATTCAACGCCGTTTGCCTGTAACTTCGCAACCGTTTCACGGACGTCTTTGCAAAGGAGCGCGACGTGCTGCGCGCCTGCCGAGCGGTAAAAATCTATGTATTCCTGAATCTGCGATTTGCCGCCCTTGCCTTCCGCCGGTTCGTTGATCGGGAATTTGATATTGTGTCCGCCGTCCGACATGACGATCGACATCAGCGCGGAATATTCGGTCGAAATGTCCTTGTCGTCAAACGTGATGTAACGCTCGAAGCCCATCACGTCGCGGTAAAAATCGCACCAGAAATTCATCTTGCCGAGTTCGACGTTGCCGACAATGTGATCTACGAGAACGATCCCGACTTCATCGCCTTCGACAATTTGTTCCGTAAATCCGGGCAAAAACGGTCCCGAATAACCCGGCTCCCCTCCTTTTGATGGAGGGGTGTCAGCCGCTTCGGCTGACGGGGTGGTTAAACCGCTATCATTCAAACTCTCTGCAGAGCTTTTTCGACCATACGAAAGAAACGAATGAATCGTGTCGCCGTAAGTGTGAATCGCGGCTTTGCGCACCGAGCCGTTTTCGTCCGACCATTCGTGCGGCTCAATATGCGGTTTTGCACCACGCTTCACAGCTTCGTTAAAAGCGTGGTCGGCATCTTCGACAAGAAACGCAATATCGCGCACGCCGTCGCCGTGCTGTTTGATATGTTCCGCTGCATCGTGTTCGGGCGTTAACGGCGTGGTCAAAACGAAATTGACGCGATTCTGCCGCATCACATAACTTGCAGTTTCACGATTGCCGGTTTCCAATCCCGAATAAGCCACGCGCGAAAACCCGAACGCCTTGCGATAATAAAACTCCGCCTGTTTCGCGTTTCCTACGTAAAACTCGACGTGATGTATTTTTTTCAAACCTAATGGATTTTTTTCGTCTGTCATTTTTTCTTCTTTCCTTTTTGTATAAAACCAATCTCTTTATCCGATTTGTCCGGCGATTTCATTAAAAGCCGCATCGCCGTAAAAACTTTTTTGAAATTCTCGTCGTGATCGCCGAGTTTGTTTTCGATCTCGACTAATTTTTTGCCAATTTCTTCATTAGCGATCAGCATTTTCCGCATCTTCACAAATGCCCGCATTATTCCGATATTAACCTGCACGGCGCGTTCGCTATTCAAAACGCCCGACAACATCGCCACGCCTTGCTCTGTAAAAACATACGGCATATAGCGTCTGCCGCCGTATGTTTTTGAACTTGAGGTCGCAATTTGCGACCTCAAGTTTTCTAGCTCGTCATTTGTTAACTGAAACATAAAATCTTCGGGAAATCTCTGAAGGTTGCGTTTCACTTGCTCATTCAACCTTTTGGTCGAAACACCATAAAGGTTCGCCAAATCGCTGTCAAGCATTACTTTTTGCTCCCGCACGATATAAATTTTGCGCTCAATCAAGTCGAGTGTAACCAATGCGGTTTCTTCCGAATTCTTATTTTTTTCCGCCATAAATCTCTGTTAGACCTTAAGCCGATATAATCTTTTATCTTTCATAATTTCCTCTTTATGAAATGTCTTAATGGTAACCGTAAATAAAAACTCCTTTTTTCGTTACGTTAATAACACAGCCGTCGAAACTTCCGCACGCACTGGGAGAAAATTCCAAAATATAAAACCAACCTTTATTTTCTGAATTGCATTTGGCAATCGGAAAGCCGAATTGCTCAATAGCTTTTTTGAAACTTGCAACTTTTTTATGCTTAATCTTGATTGCTTTATTAGAGAAAACTAACGAAAACGACTTTTCAAAATCCTTTTCCGGTGAATTACTCAAATGAATTTCATACTGTTTTTGTTTTGACTCAAGAATTATTTTTGCTTTTTCGCTGTCTTTATCAACGGTAATGATTTTTACTTCTGTATTTCTATTCAAAATTGGACTTTCATAAATTTTCGGATCAAAACCGCAAATACTTTCGTCAGTAAAAACAATATTATCCGGAGAAACTTCAGGAACTTTATCACTCAAAAAGATTAAATTATGCCTCAAATAGAATTTTTGATTGTTAATGGGCTGCGCCCCGACAAAAGACGTAAACAAAACCGTCAGGCAAATCAAAAGCAAAATTGAATGGTGAATGTGCCGCATAAATTTTCGCTTAATATCTCTTTCTGATTCTCACGGAACTTTCCGAAATTACCGTAAAAGCGTCTTCGATTTCCGCTTCGTGTTCGCGGATGGCTTTGACGGTTAATTCAATCCGTTCCGCCAACTTCAAGTCGTAAAGACGCAAAAGAATAACGCCTTTTGAATTTTTACCGTGCCGAAAAACGAGTTCGCCGAAATCTTTGTCGTTTGTAATAATAACGGCATTTTCTTGGACGGCGATTTCCAAAACTTCCGCGTCTTCGATTCCGGCTTCATATTCTTCGAGAAATATCACCTCGAAGTCTTCGCGCCGCTACCGTTCAACAAATTGCGGTTCAAAATTTTCGTCCGCCAAAAACTTCATACCGTTTCTGTAACGAGCGGATAAACGAAATCAGCCTGTAAAGATTTGACGGCGAAATCAACACAAGCCAAAACCTGTTCGCGCGTCAAACGCGGATGCTGTGATAAAACATCTTCAACGCTTTCACCCGCCGCAAGTTTCTGCAAAATCAGTTCAACCGTGATGCGCGTTCCTTTTATCACAGGCTTGCCGAACATTATCTTCGGATTCGCTTCGATTAAATTTTCCATAAGTTTTTATCTCCTTTTCAATCGCCTTCTCTTATTTCCATTCGTCTAAAGCCTCAAAAGATTTTTTCGTCATTGCGCGAAGTTCTTCGCGTTCTTCCGCCGTCGCTTCATCTTTGTGGGCTGCGTTAATCGCTTTGAGCAAATCATTATTTTGCTTGCATTCGAGAAAATCTTCTAACGCTAATGAAACAAGTTTGTCGCTCGAAACGCGCATTTGTTTCGCGGTAATTTCAACTTTTCTCGCCAAAGATTTTGTAACTTTTACTGTTTCCATATTTTTATTTTAATTTAAGACTGCACCCCGACAAAAGACGCGAACAAAACCGTCCGGCAAATCAAAAGCCTGCATTGAATGATGAAGTTGTCGCATAAGTTATTACTCCAAAACCAATTCCGGCACATTAGCGTTTTCGTAGTTTTCAATCAACGCCGACAAAACATCCATCAAAGACGCGAGCGGATGATTTTCGTCTTCGCCGATTTCATCAATCAAATTATCGAGCATCGAAACTAGACGCTCGTATTCCGTTTCGTTATGCGGCACGAAAACCGTATCGGATAAATTTTTCCAAGATTGAACATCAACTGTCTGCATATCTATTCTCTCCATTTTCCTTCATCGTATTCCTTATGCGTCAATACGGCGCGAATGTAAATCTTTTTTCGATTATAATGAATTGCCGCAATGAGCCGAACTTTATTTCCGCCGATATTAAAAACCGTTAATTTACCGACTTTATCCGCGCTCGGAAAAATACGTCGGACGTCCGCAATCGAATCGAAATCGTTTTGTTTCATCAACCGATACCAATCAGCCAGAGCACTATTCGTTTCGGGAAATTTTTCAACAAATTCATTCAAACGCTTTCGCGTAATGATATGCATAAATTATTTTCCGAAACTTTCGATATATCTGCGCGTCTGCTCTTTCAATTCAGCGTAACTCGGGATCACGAAAAGAAGCGGCTGCATATCGGAATAATCGTAATCGGTGTTGATAACTTCTTCTAAATTAAACGGTTTTCGCACAACATTATCGGAAAATGCGTTTTTGAGTTCGCCGAAACTTGAAAGAAGTCCTGCGCCGTAAGCCTTGATGTCGCCTTCGTGTTCGACCAGACCGAATTCGACCGTGAACCAGTAAAGTCTGCCTAATTCTTCGATCTGCTTATCTGTGGCGATGCGTGCGCCGTGTCCGATGAATTGCGAATAATCGGCAAAATTCGGATTCGTGAACATCGGAATATGTCCCATCGCTTCGTGAACAATGTCCGGTTCGGGTGTGTAGCCGGGGCGCGAATGATGGCGAATATATTGCGTTGAAAGCATCGTGCGCCACGACAGCCAACTCAAAAATGCGCGTGTGTCAACCAAACCTTCGATCGGCGCGAGGCGAAATCCGGTCGTTTCCTTGAGGCGTTTTGTCATTTCCGACAATTGCGGAATGCGGTCGTTGCTCATTCCCAGATCTTTTTTTGCCTTCAAATAAAAAGGCGATGCGTGTTTTTGGTGAAGTTCTTCGAGTTCGTTCGCCACATATCGCCAGACGTTTTGTTCATCTTCGTTATAGTCAACGTCTGTAATCACGCCCGTTTCGCGGAATTTTTTGGCAAGACTCGCAATGTAGTCGCGCCGTTTTCGATATTCCATATCGGTCGCGCCCGGATGTTCGAGCGGCAATTCTTCGATATCTTCAAAGGGCATATCTGTAAAAGCCGGAAGCTCTTCGTCGCTTACGGCAAAATTCGTCATCGAAGACGGATGGGAACTAAAGACACCTGGACTCGACATAAAATTTGTCTCCTAAAGAAATTCAGTTACTGGGGATTTTGGTCGCGTCTTTATTTTAACGAAAACCAGCTATTTTATGAATAGGATTGATTAGTTTTTAGCGACAGATTTCCTTATAATCTAAGGCGAAACATGAATTTTGCTTTAGATTTAAAATGATCGACGATATTGATTGGAAATTATTGGAAGAGCTTCAAAAAGATGCGCGCACAAGTTACGCAGAACTTAGCCGCAGGATCGGTTTGACGACGCCTGCAATAATCGAACGAATTCGCAAAATGGAAGACGCCGGCATCATCACCGGTTATCGCGCAGAGATCGACACGGCAAAGGTCGGTTTGCCGATTACGGCGTTTGTTCGAATGAGCATTTCCGGTGTTGATTATTCGCATATTGTCGACGCGGCTCTCAGCGCAAGGGAAGTTTTGGAGTGTCATCGCGGAACGGGCGGCGATTCTTTTATTATGAAGGTCGCGGTCGAATCGATCGAGCATCTTCAAACCGTTATCGATCGACTTACTCCTTATGGAATAACGACGACGTCGATCGTTCTTTCATCTCCCGTGAAGTCTAGAATTATTCACCCGACCGGATAAATTTACCGGTGAAGCATTTGGGCAGCTGCGATCGCCGCCGCAGCAAATCCGCGCAACTTCGCCGGTTCGCCGATGACAGTATCAAGCGTGAACGCAAATTGATCGTCGTCAACAATAAACGCGGATGTGTCTTTAAAAAGCAGCATCAGATGCCTGCAGAGATCCGGCTGCAATTTTCTTTTTGCAATCTCGACATTGCCCGCTTTGACTATGAATGCGTCGTCAAACTCCTTCACTCCGGTTTCGATATCCTGAACACCAACCCACGTCAGAGCTTTATGAACCGAATTTTCCGGCATTAGTTTAAGCCCGATCTGCAAACTTTGCTGAAACTTAAACTCGAAAACAGTTTGCCATTTTCCGGACGAAGTTTGCAGTTTGATCTTTAGCGGCAATCCATCTAAATTGCCCGATATTACAAAGCCCGCAGCATCGAAATTTAAACCTTTTTCAGATGAGAATTCATTCCATGAGCGTTCAAGATTGATCTCCCATTGCGCTTTCGGCAAACGTTTCCGGGCGTCGTCGAATCGCCTTGCCAAATGCGAAACATTTCCAAGCATATTTCGCAAGACGGCTTCATCGCCGACCTGCCCGGACGTTTCAATATAAACTTGATCGTCGCTGACCGAAACCACCTCGAACGAATGGTTTGCGAGCATCAGATCGCCCATCAGATTTTGCGTCTTATTAGAAGGAAAATCGGAAAGCAGCAGCGTTCGCAAAACATTCGCGTCGTAGCAAACTGCGGTGAATGCCTGATCAAAATTTTCCTGCCCGAGCTTTATTTTCTCTGTTTTCAGCGCTCTGGCAAAAAAGCCGCCGTCCGTTTTTATTTCAAGATTCAGGCGCAGCGATCGCGGAAATTTACTAGTGCAGTACGTGAAAAATTCGGTGCTCCTATCTTCTCCGCCGCCGGTTCGCCTGGCTCCGATCGCAAGTCGAACGTCAACTCCGTTAAACGGACCGACAAGCTCGAGTTTTTTGGGATTTGGCATGGTTAAACCAATGCTTTGCGAGAGTTTTTGCCACGCTGCGCGGTTCTTTGAATTTCGCTGGAGAACGAAAACGATAACTCCGATAACGACAACCGGAACGGCAACGACAAATAGAAGCGCGAAAAGCACAAGAAAGGCTTCTCCCGCGAAAAATGATCCGAGCATGGGCGAATTCTATTACGAAACCGCCGCGCTGACAAAATTTAGGCTGGAACTACTGTTTTTTTAACTGGACAATGAACGATCGGACCGCGGTTGATTCCGGTCGGTCCGGAAAGATCTTTAGAAACTCTTCATAAACCTTAATCGCGTCTTTTGGTTTGCCCATTTTTTCAAGTACTAGACCGTACATTTGATAAATTATTAGCGAATCCGGCGAACTGTAGAGCTGTTTTACGGCAGGCGCGAAATGCTCTATCGATTTTTCGTAAAATTCCTCTTCCGCCTGAAAATCGCCGGAACTTCCCATAAATTCAGCCTTGTCGCGGTACAGCAGCGCGAGCCCCGTGTGCGCTTCCGGCTGAAAACCTTTTCCCTCGCGAATTGCCCGCGAAAATGCTTCGACCGCTTTTTCCGTATCTCCATCAGTTTTGTAAATTCTGCCTTCGACAGCCGAAGCTTCCGGATATGCGGGGCGCAGTTTCCTAGCATCGGCAATCGCTTTTAAAGCTTCATCAATGTCTCCGTTGTCGGCTAAAACGCGCGCAAGACCAAGATAGGCTTCGGGAAATTTTGGTCGCAGTTTGATCGCCTGGCGATAATCTTCCGGAGAGTTTTCCGCTTCCGCTTTTTGAAAAGCCAGCTCTGCTTCATCGGAAGTTTTGGTGAGTTTTACATTTATCTCGCCTTTTTGCGCAGCGGTAATGTTCTGCGTAAGCTCTTTGAATCCGTCGGCGCGAACGCGCAAAAGCTGTGCACCAGGAGGAAAAGGTTTTATCGAAAGCGTGCCGTTTTCGCCAGTGGTTCCGTAAAAAATGCCGTTTAGCCAGACTTTTGCTCCAGCCTCGGTTGCGATCGTAATCGATCGCGGAGCGGGCGGCGCCGGTTTTCGCGTTTGAGAAAGTGCGGAAACCGAGAGCAAAAGAATAAAAAATATCGAAACGTAAGATCTTGCAAACATAAGAATTTCCTCGATCTGGTGAGATTAGCCTTTTACAGATCGAGTTGCCGGTAAATTGAAATGTAGGTCAAAGCCCTTCGCGGCGGGCAAGAAACACAACGCTAAGCAGAAGATAGGATACCCAAACGGCATCGGCGAGAAAAAGATGAATCACCTGCATGACGATCGGCGCGCCGGTTAGCAAAGTCACTGCACCGAACGCCAGCTGCAGAATTACGAGCAACGACAAAATGTTCGACCAACGGACGACCGGTGCGTGGTTTTCGGAGATCTTTCTCAACCAACCGGAAAGGAAAATCAGAAAAATGCCGACCGCGATCGATGAAAACGGATGAAATATCCGCAGCCGAAGCAAAATGTTCGAACCCGAAGAAAGATCCTCGCGTATGCCTGCGGCAATGCTTTCTGACGGAAAAAGCATATTGCTCAAAGCCGCGATCGAACCCGTCATGCCGACAAAGAAAATTCCGGCAAAGCCAAGTGCGATCAAGATCAAAGGTTTTCCCGCGCCGCGAATTTGCGGAACTTTGCCGCCGCTTGCGAACCAAGCCGTCAAGCTTAAAAAGGCAAGCAAAATAAAGGTGTTCGTGAGATGTCCTATCATCCAAAACGGACGCGCCGCGGTCAGGGCTTCGGCGGTGTTTCCGGTTAACACGAGCCCGGCGCCGACCAGTGCTTCCGTTACGATAAAAATAAATCCGCCGACAGCGGTTTTGCGCAAAATGCTGCCTTTCGGAAATTTTCGAAACGTCCAGATCAACAGCGCCAAAACGACAACGAACGCCAAACCGCTCGTAGCACGGTGCGAAAATTCGATGACGGTTTTCATCTCCGGCGCCGATGGGATCACTTCTCCGTGGCACGTCAGCCAATGCTGCCCGCAGCCATCGCCAGATTTTGACGCACGAAGAAAAACTCCCCAAAGGATCACGACAACGTTATACGCAAGCGCGAACCAGGCGAATTTTGCAAATTTTGAGATCTTTTGATCAGTATCCATCGGATAATTCAATTTAGCATCCCGCAGTACCGGTTCAAATGTGAAAAAGAAACAGATCGCCGAGCATTAAAAGAAGGGAATTTAATATGTCGATCAGCTGCTGCGACCAAAATCGTCCTCGATCCTGACAATATCGTCTTCGCCGAGATAATCGCCCTGCTGAACTTCAATAAAGATAAGAAGGTCGCTTTCCGGGTTTTCGACGCGATGCGCCATCCCGAGTGCGATATCGACCGATTCTCCTTTTCGCACGAAAACCTCGTCTCCGTCGAGCGTAACCTTCGCCGTTCCTTGAGTTACGAACCAATGCTCGGAGCGGTGAGCGTGTTTCTGATAGCTCAAACGTTTGCCCGGCAAAACCTCAAGCCGCTTGACCTGGTATCCTTCGCCTTTGTCCAAAACCGTGAAACTTCCCCACGGTCTTTCATCATAGACCGGAAAATTATCTTTTTCTGAATCGTTCATAGGATCTTTTTCGTTTGAAGGTTAATCAAACTCGAATTTATCATAAATGCCGGGAAAATTAACTTTGCACTACGTAGTTCATAATCGCCGGTCGTTCATGCTAACTTTTTGAAGCAAGTATTATGGAATTTGAACATTTTTTCACTTGTCCGCATTGCTGGCAGCGCATTTCGATGATCATCGATCTTTCGGTCGAAGAGCAGGACTATATCGAAGATTGCGAAGTTTGCTGCAATCCGATGAAAATTTTTTACACTGCGCAAAATTTCGAGCTGAAAACCTTCGCGGTCGAAAGCATTGAACAATGAAAAAGGAAAGGATCGACAAATTATTGGTTGAGAACGGGCTCGCCGAATCGCGCACGAAGGCGCAGGCGCTTGTGATGGCGGGCGTCGTTTTGGTCAACGAACGGCGCGTTGAAAAATCGTCCGAAAGCTTTTTGCCGGATGAAGTTGTGCGAATAAAGGGCGATTCGCCGGAGAATAGATTTGTCGGGCGCGGCGGGCTAAAACTTGAAAAGGCGATTGATGAATTTACGATCGAAGTCGAAGGTGCGATCTGTCTCGACGTTGGCGCTTCGACCGGCGGTTTTACAGACTGCCTGTTGCAAAACGGTGCGAAAAAAGTCTTTACGGTCGATGTCGGGACGAACCAGCTGGTTTGGAAATTGCGAAACGATCCCAGAGTAGAGGTGCGGGAAAATGTGAACGCGCGTTATTTAAAGGCTGAAGATTTCGATCAAAAATTCGATATTATCGTAATGGATGTTTCGTTTATCTCCGTTACAAAAATAATTCCGGCGCTGATCGAATTGATGAAACCGGAAGGAAAATTGATCGTTTTGATCAAACCGCAGTTCGAACTTGAAAAAGGCGCGCTCGGTAAAGGCGGAATCGTCCGCGACGCGGAAAAGCATGCAGAGGTCGTCGAACGCGTCAATTCGTTCGCTGAATCCAGCGGCTTGATAGTAATGCGCACGGTCGAATCTCCGATTCACGGTGCAGAAGGCAATAAGGAATTTTTAGCGCTATACGAGAGAAAATGACGCATGCCAACACCGAAAATGAGAGGCGTAAGGAAAATGAAAAGTTCGTTGAAGGTTTAGATTATTATTTCGACGACGGATTGATGGTTTTGACGGCTCATTTTTTGAAAAAACGCGGCTATTGCTGTGAAAACGGCTGCCGACATTGTCCATACGGGTTTTCGAAGTCCATTGTTAACGAATCTCCTTAAATCCATAAGAAAAATCGATTTAAGTTTACGCTTTTAAAGTTATTGTCGGCACCGGCGATGAACGGAAAAGAAGTTTGTTGCCGTAAAACCGAACGTGCGCTATAACTAATTAAAACTTTTTCAGGTGAGAATATTTCGCGATGCATGATGTTACACAATTGCTGGTTAAATGGAGCGACGGCGACAAAGACGCGTTCGAAGAGTTGCTGCCGCTGGTTTACGACGAGCTGCATCTTATCGCACATCGATACCTGCGCCGCGAACGCGAAGGACAGACGCTGCAGACGACGGCGCTGGTTCATGAAGCGTATCTGAAAATGATCGATCAAACGCGTGTAAAGTGGCAGAACCGGTCGCATTTTTTCGGGATCGCCGCGCAGGCAATGCGCCGAATCCTGGTCGACAATGCCAGACGGCGGCATGCCGAAAAACGCGGCAGCGGCGGCATTAAGATCTCGCTTGACGACAAGGAAATAGACGTTTCCGACGAGCGCGCGGCAGAATTGATAATGCTGGACGAAGCGTTAAAGAAGCTGGAAGCGATCGACCCGGAACGAAGCCGTTTGGTCGAGCTTCGCTATTTCGGCGGTCTTTCGATCGAGGAAACAGCCGAAGTGCTGGGCGTCGGTACGGCGACCGTCAACCGCAGCTGGCGCGTCGCAAAAGCCTGGCTTTATAAAGAGTTGTCTGCTGCTGCCTGAAAAATTCCGTGTTCACGAAATTTGAAAACAACGTTTTATCATTATCAACATCGAAATAGCTTCTTTTCATGAACCATGTCGGATTCGCGTTGGGATAAAATAGTTTCGATCTTCGAGGAAGCCGTTGAATTGCCGGTAAAAGAACGCGCAGATTATCTTCAGCGCGTTTGCGGCGATGACGTCGAGCTTCGATCCGAAGTCGAGTCGATGATCAAAGCCGACAATGACGCGGAAGATTTTATTGAATCGCCGATCTTAGCCGCGTCTTCGCTTTCCATATTTGATAAATTAAATTCGA
Organism: Pyrinomonadaceae bacterium; assembly: GCA_026129865.1. GTDB lineage: Bacteria > Acidobacteriota > Blastocatellia > Pyrinomonadales > Pyrinomonadaceae > JAHCHG01. The sequence goes on along the minus strand of JAHCHG010000011.1, from coordinate 120,262 downwards.
AAAAACGTTCCGAAGACGAGCCGGAAGATATGGTCGGAAAGCGGGTCGGCGCTTTTCGTTTGACGCGTGAGCTTGGTCGCGGCGGAATGGGCGCGGTTTATCTGGCGGAGCGCGCCGACGGCGAATTTACTCAATTTGTCGCCATTAAACTTATAAAACGCGGCATGGATTCCGACTTTATTATCAAGCGTTTCCGCCACGAACGTCAGATCCTTGCTAATCTTGAACATCAAAACATCGCACGTCTTTTCGACGGCGGAACGACCGCGGACGGTCTTCCGTTTTTGGTCATGGAATTCATCGAAGGCGAATCGCTTTATCATTTCTGCGATTCAAAAAAGATGTCCGTGCGCGAAAGACTCGCAATTTTTCTCCAGATCTGCTCGGCAGTTTCATACGCCCACGACAATCAGATAATTCATCGCGACATCAAGCCGAATAATATCTTGGTGACAAAGAGTGAGGTGCCGAAACTGCTTGATTTCGGCATTGCAAAGATACTCGATCCCGATCTGATCCATGAATCGGTCAGCCCGACGGCGTCGATGATGAGGCTTTTGACGCCGGATTATGCAAGTCCGGAGCAAATTCGCGGTGAAGAAGTTACGAGTGCAAGCGATATTTATTCGCTTGGAATGCTCTTATACGAACTTTTAACAGGTCATCGCCCGTTCAATTTCGCAAAACTATCGCTTCATGAAGTTTCACGCATCGTTTGCGAAGAAACGCCAACTGCGCCGAGCAAAATTATTTCAAACCGGGAAAATGCGTTGTCGATGTATCGAACGGGAAACGCAAATTTTCGTGATTTTCTCGCGGTTCGAAAAACGGATCTTCAAAAACTAAGATCTGACCTTTCGGAAAGTCTGGACAATATAATTCTGCGCTCGCTGGCGAAAGACCCGGAAGACCGATATCCGACGGTTTTAAAGATGTGCGAGGATATAGACGCGTATCTTAGCGGCGAATTTATCGAAGCGGCACCGCGCGCAAAAAGAGCGAGGAGCGCTGCTAAAACGCGGTCATATTCGACGGAAACCGGGGATAGTCAATCGCTCGCGGTTTTGCCGTTCAAACAGCTGAATCTTTTTAACGATGAAGACACCGGCGAGAAATTTCTCGGGATCGGTTTGGCTGATGCGATCACGACGCGTTTGAGCAAGATAAAACGTTTCGTTGTTCGCCCGACAAGTTCGGTCATGCGGTTTGAAGACGTTCTTGCAGATCCGATCCGCGTCGGCGAAGAACTCGGCGTAGAATATATTCTTGACGGGCATTTGAAACGTGCGAACGACAGACTGCGAATTACCGTTCAGCTTTTGAACGTTTCAAAAAATGCGACCGTCTGGGCAACCTCGATCGACGAAACATTCGGCGATATCTTTAAGCTCGAAGACACGATCTCGACAAAGGTCACCGAAGCGCTTCTTCCGCATCTTTCCGAAACCGAGCTTGAAGAGTTTTCGCGCCGCGGAACCGAGAACGCGGAGGCATTTGAACATTATCTGCGCGGACGTTTTCATTTCAATTCGTTTACCGAAGACGGATTTGCGAAAGCGATCGTCAGTTTTCATCGCGCGGTGGCGGAAGATCCGAATTACGCGCACGCCTATTCCGGCATCGCAGATTATTACAACTGGCTCGGAATTTTCGGTGTTCTGCCGCCGCGTGAATGTTTTGACGCAGCGCTCGATGCAGCGACGCGGGCGGTCGAACTCGACAGCCGTTTGGCGGAAGCGCACACAAGTCTCGGTTTTTCGCTCCATGCCGGAAAATTTGATTATGCCGGCGCGGAACAGCATTTTCTCCGTTCGCTAGAGCTAAATCCAAATTATGTAACGAATTACACCTGGCTTGCCATACTTCGGTTTACCGAAAACCGGTTCGAAGACGGGCTGCATTTTGCGAAGCGCGCGATCGAACTCGATCCGTTTTCGTCGTTTAATCAACATAATTTCGCCTGGGGATTGTATTACGCGCACCGTTTTGACGAAAGCATCGAACAGTACCGCCGTTTGCTGGACGAGTCGCCGCAATACGGCTTGGGGCATTATGCGATCAGCAAGGTTTTTCGAATTCAAGGCAAGTTCGACGACGCTTTAGCTGCGATCGAAACAGCCGATCAGATTTTGAACGACAGCGTTTTCGTAAAACTTGCAAAAGCCGAATGTTTTGCTGCTGCGGGAAGAACCGGCGAGGCTCTGCAGTTGCTCGATGAACTCAACGAACTTGCAAAAGAACGTTACGTTTCGCCGTATCAGCTCTCTCTTGTTTACTGTTACCTTGAAAAACATGAAGAGGCGATCGAAAGACTTGAACAAGCCCTTAAAGTTCGCGAGCCGTGGCTGAACTGGATGGCGGTCGAACCTGTTTTTGATAAACTTCGCCGAAATCGCAGGTTTCAGATTCTAAATAACAATTTTAACGCGATGATCCTGCGAAGCAGTTCTGTTTCATCAGATCCGGAAATTTCAACTGCATTGGTCGAACGCGGCGGAACGATCGCAGATTCGAGTTTTCAAGATCGCGAAACGCTGGTTTTAAATGCAGATGGAAATTCTAACGACAACCCGTTAGCGAAACCGGTGCGTAAAAAGGCAGCATTTGCTTCCGTCGGCGCAGGATTAATACTCGTTGCGGTGCTTTACTTTGCAAATGTTCTCAGCTTTCCTTTCGGTTCGCGAATGCAGCCGCCCGCGGCAAGTGCACGGTCATTAACGGTCGTCGTAATGCCTTTTGAAGTTCATGATCAAAACGTGGATAAAAGCGTCGGGACCGGCATTGCGGAATCTTTGTCCTCAAAACTCGGAACGCTTAAAAAATTAACCGTAATCTCTGCAAGCTCGGCAAAAGAGATCGAAGATCTTCCGATTCCCGAGATCGGTAAAACGCTCGGGGTCGGTTACATCGTCCGCGGTTCTATCAATTCGCCCGGCTCGTTTGCGGCGGAATTTGTAAACGCGTCCGACGGCTCGATCATATGGCGGGAAGAGTTTCCGGATGACCGCGACCTGCTCGACGCGCAGCGAAAGATCGCCGAAAAGATCTGGCAAACGCTCGAATTTGAACCGTCGCCCGCGGAACTTAGACAGATCTCAAAAGTGTACACGAACGATCGGCGGGCTTACGAATTGTACCTTCTCGGGCGTTTCCAGATGACCAACCGGTCGCCTGAAAGTCTAAAAAGATCGATAATTACGTTCTCGGAAGCCGCATCGCTCGATCCTAATTTCGCGCTTGCTTATGCAGGGTTAGCAGATGCCTATGCATTGCTGAATTTGTACGAGATTCCTTCGTCGCCTGACGCTTACGACAAGGCGATAGCCAACGCGCGGCGCGCGCTTTCACTCGACGAAAGCCTGGCTGAGGCGCATGCTTCGCTCGCTTACGTAAAATTTTATAAGGAACGCGACCGCGCAGGCGCCGAGCTGGAGTTTCGCCGCGCGATTCAGATAAATCCGTCTTACGCGACTGCGCATCACTGGTTCGCGCTCGCACTTGCGGCGATGAACAACGCGCCGGAATCGATCTCCGAAGCGAAGACCGCGCAGTTTCTCGACCCCGTCTCTCCGTCGATAAAAGCGGCGAGCGCGATGACTCTCTTTTACGCGGGACAATTTGACGAAGCGCTTCGCGAAACCGAAGCCGCTTTGAAGATAAATTCGACCTTCGTTCCCGCTTATAAAGTTCGACGCTGGATCTTTCAGGTTTCCGGCAATTACGACGCAGCTATCGACTCGTTCTTACGTGAACGAAGTCTGAGCGGAGGCGGCGATATTCCCGGCTGGTTCGTAACCCAGGCGCAGGTCGAAGCTCTCGGACCCCGCCGCGCGCAGATCCTTTCAGAATTGACAAAAGCGATCGAAGACGAGTCGGTAAAAAGCAATCCGCAGGCTTATTCCTATGAAATAGCGCTTGCTTTTGCCGCGTTAGGAGAAAAGCAAAAAGCGCTGGAATGGCTGGAAACTGCGGAAAAAACGCGAAATCATAGTTTTAATTTTATCGAAACCGACCCGCGGCTGGTCTCGCTTCGAAGCGACCCGCGATTTTCTGCTCTTGTCGCAAAATTAAACAGACCTTCAGGCACAAAATAAGAAGGATCGCGACAAAAGATCCGCAATCCTTCTTATTGAAAAATGGTTAAATCGGCTTAGGCACCTGCCTGTTTCGAAGCCGGAAACAGACGTTCAAGCGCGGTCGTCAAAACCCCGATCCCGAATTCACCGGCAGCTCGGGACTTAAGTTTTCCTTCCGAATCGAAAAGATAATAAACCGGAACCCAGCCTTGCTCGTTTAAAAACGCGTTTTTCAACTTATGCTCGTTGTCGATCGCACAAATGTCGTCGATGCAATGTTCTTCGACAGTTTTCTTGACCTGGTCAATGTCTGTGTCCGCTTCGTAGCGCGGCATGTGGACAGCGACGGTCTTTAATCCGAGATCTTTAAAACGCGTCTTTAGTTCGCGGAGCTTGGGCATATTTTCTTTACAAATTCCGCAGCTCGTCGCCCAAAAATAAACGAGCGTCGGCGAATCTTTTACGTAATCTTCCGCTGTTTCCTGAAGTTCGTTCAGCCAGCCGGTCGCTCCTTCAAACGTCGGAAGCGCGTCTCCTATTTTCATCGGCATAAAATTTCTCCATAAAATAAGGGCGCGGATTCCGGACGCGGGAGCAATCTGCATCACCATGCGTCCGAAATTCGAGCCCGCCACCAACTTGTACATACCCTAGACTTTTAAGTTTTCCTGTCCCGGAGTCCAATCCGCAGCACAAAGTCCGCCGGTCTGAAGTCCTTGGAGAACACGAAGTGTTTCATCGACCGAACGTCCGATGTTCAGATCATGAACATTTGCATACTGCAAAATTCCTTCAGGATTGATGATGAAAAGACCGCGAAGAGCGATATTCTCTTCTTCAACAAGAATGTTGAATTTCTTCGCAAGCCGACCGCCTACATCCGACGCAAGCGGGTATTGGAGATCCGCAACGCCGTTTTGGTCACGAGGGGTTTTTATCCACGCGCGGTGCGAATGTACGGAATCCGTCGATATTCCGATAACTTCTGCGCCGATTCCGTTCAGTTCGTCGATACGATCGGAAAAAGCGGTCAATTCGGTCGGGCAAACAAAGGTAAAATCAAGCGGGTAAAAAAGAAGAAGCAGCCATTTTCCCTTGTAATCCGATAATTTAACGTTCTCGCCAAGGGTTTCTAAATTTTTTGTCGAAGGCAGATCAAAATCGGGTGCCGGTTTCCCAACTTTTGCAATTTCTACCGTATTTTCCAGCGCTGTTTTCGTTCCTGTTGACATAGATATTTCTCCAATTTGTATAAACTATTTTTTATTACATTCAGGACAGAGCCCGCGCAGAGTTAGTTCAACCGATTCCGGAGAGAATTTCGAAAACTCCGCCGCACGATCGATCAATTCCTGAGGAATTTCAAGTTCCATATCTATCAACTTTTCGCACGAAATGCAGACAGCATGGTCGTGGCGCGTCGTCATCCGGTCGAAACGGCTTGCGCCGCTGCCGAAGTTCTTTTCCGCAATAAATCCGCCTTCTTTTAAAAACCGCAGCGAATTGTAAACGGTCGCGAAACTTATTCCGGGCAATAGCGTTTTTGCCTGATCAAAGATCTCGTTCGCCGTCAAATGGTCGTCGGCGGATTTGATCACCTCAAGCACTATCGCCCGCTGCTTCGTCAATCCGGTCTCAATTTTTTCTGTCGTTGTATCACTCATGTTCTGAATTGGATTTAGAATAATTCTAATTCTAAAAGATGTCAAATGTTGACGAAAACATTTAGAGATTTAGTCGGAAAACCCCCAAAATGCATGAAGATATCGGGATATTTAATATGCTCGCTTTACGAAAATAATTCTTTTTCAAGGTTCCGGCTTTGCTGCGCCAGCCGGGAGGATCCATACTTCGATCTGCTCGCGATCATCGTTATCATTCGAAATAGACTCTATCCGACCCGGGTCGATCTTTTTTTCATTCGTTAAATAATCGATGAATTCAAAGATCGTTTTCTTCAATTGAGTTTCCGATCCGGATTTAAAATTTCGTCCGAGGAAAAAGACTTTTGCACTCGGATCGCCGGCGAGCCCTTCCGCCAGCTTGTCGAGTCTGAGAGTTTTATCTTCCGATAGCGGAAACGAGAATATGTCAACAAGGATCGGGTCAGGCGGATCCCAGGGAATGCCGACCTCGCTTGCCGTCAGTTCGCCGCAATCGGTGCCGGGCGCTCTGACGGTTACGGTCGCCGTCAAATTTGCGCCCGCCATGTCTGCGGTTTGGATAACGGTCAAAGAATTGGTTCTTTGTCCGTTCGCGATCACTCCGCCGGTAACCGACCAATTATATTCAAGCTCGAGCCCGCCCGGATTGTTTATTTTTGCGGTAAATACATTGGATGCATTTGGCTTAATAATACCTCTTGGTGTAATGACCTCCAGGGAGTTCGGGCATGCAGGTTTGAATGTGTCCTGAGCAGATAAAAATGCCGGACAAACGAGTAACGCGAGAAGTAAGAATAAAATCTGATTCATAGGTTGAAAATTTAATCGATTTTTTGCCAAATTGAAAGCATTTTGGAAAACATTAAAATGGTTAAAAGCGGACAATTTTAACAATAATTTGATCATTCGAGTTTTTTTCACATTTTCCCGTTCAGGCATTGGAATTATAAGGTCTTTTCAGTATATCATTGGAGGTTAAATGTATCGTGCGAAGGCTTTCCCTTTTTGAGAGGCTCAGCTAGTTAGAAAAGCAGTTCCTCCCTTCTTTACACAAACAGCATTTAAATTTAATAAGAAGCGGTAAAAATATTATAAAATGGCATTAAAGTCTTTATTCAGTTTATTTTCCAGCGACCTCGCGATCGACCTCGGCACAGCGAACACACTTGTTTACGCAAAGGGACGCGGAATCGTTGTATCGGAACCTTCGATCGTGGCGATCAACAAAGTAACGAACCAGGTCGAAGCGGTCGGGCGCGATGCGAAGGAAATGCTCGGACGAACTCCGGGAAATATCGTCGCGATCCGTCCAATGAAGGACGGAGTGATCGCAAATTTTGAAGTTACGGAAAAAATGCTTCAGCATTTTATCCGCAAAGCGCACAACGGGAAATCGTGGGTGCGCCCACGCGTAGTTATCGGAATTCCGTCAGAAATTACGCAGGTGGAACGCCGCGCCGTCGAAGATTCGGCGTATCGTGCGAAAGCGTCGGAAGTTTATCTGGTTGAAGAAGCGATGGCGGCGGCGATCGGTGCGGGCTTGCCGATCACCGAACCGCACGGAAATATGGTCGTTGACATCGGCGGCGGAACAACCGACATTGCTGTAATTTCTTTATCCGGAATCGTTTACTCTCGCGCCGTTCGCATTGCCGGAAACGAGATGGACGAAGCGATCACGCAGTACATCAAACGAAAATATAATCTCCTTATCGGCGAACGCACGGCAGAAGCTATCAAGATCGCGCTCGGCAGCGGTTTTCCGCTGGAAGAACCTCTTTCGATGGAAGTTCGCGGTCGAAATTTGATCGAAGGAATTCCGAAAACGATCACCATCACCGACGAAGAGATTCGCGAAGCGCTTTCGGACTCCGTTGCGACGATCATCAACGCCGTTCGCGTCGCTCTCGAACGCACTCCGCCGGAGCTTTCCGCGGACATTGTCGAACGCGGCATCGTATTAACGGGCGGCGGCGCGCTTCTGAAAAACCTCGACAAACGTTTGACCATCGAAACCGGACTTCCGGTTGTGCTGTCGGACGATCCCCTTTCGTCGGTTGTTCTCGGAACCGGTAAGATGCTTTCAGATTTCGAACTCCTAAAACGAGTAAAATGGGACAATTCCTTGATGACAGGAAGTTAGGATTTGAGAACATAGGAAAGTGTCGCAGCCCTTCAAATATCGGATCTCTTTCCCGTGTTCTCCTGCTGCCGAAGCTTCCCGGATTAAGAAATGATCGAGCGTAGTCAAAAAGAAGTTTGGAAGATCACGCCGTGGATCATGGTCGCGCTTTTGCTTGGTAACTTTGTTTTGATGGCTTACGACGCCCGTCAAACGGAAACCAACCAGCGCGTTATACGTGTTTGGGCGCAAACCGTTGCAGACTTTGTTCAGTCGCCCGTCACTTCCATTACCGGAGCTGTCACGGGATATTTCCGATCTATTTCGTCGCTTCGTACGGCTCAGGATGAAAATGATGCGTACAAACAGCGTATTCAGGAACTAGAGGTTGAAGTTCAAAATGCGAAGAGCCTGAAGAACGAGAACGAACGACTAAAGTCGCTGCTTGAACTCAAAGAAACTTCCAAATACAAGATCCTTCCTGCACAGATCATCGGTCGCGACGCGTCTGCCTGGTTTAGTACTTCGATCATAAATCGCGGAAGTTTGGACGGCGTCAAGCTAAACATGCCGGTTGTGACGAACGGCGGTTTGGTCGGGCGGGTTACCGCAGTTAGTCCGCTGACAGCGCAGATCGATCTGATAACAAAGGAAAAATCGGGCGTCGGTGCTGTAGTTGGTGAACTTGAAACTTCAAATACGCTCGGCGTAATAACCGGTTCGGGTCAGCGCGATCTCCTTGAAATGGGTTATGTACCGGGAAATGTTGAGGTTTCTGTCGGAGAAACGGTTTTCACGACCGGTCAGGACGGCATTTACCCGCCGGGTTTGAAACTCGGTGAAGTTATCGAGGTAAAAGCCGAATCCGCCACAATACCGCAGCTGATCGTGGTTCGACCGAGCGCCGGGCTTTCATCAATGCAGGAAGTTGCCGTTTTATTGTACGAACCGCCGCCGCGACCGAAGTATGAAGAAACTTTGCCGAACGCGGTCAAAGGCGATAACTAACTTTCGATGGAACAGGTAAAGATCACAATCGCATTGGTTATAGCGGTAATTTTGCAGTGGACTCTGCGAAATGTTGCCGAACCTTTCGCATATATTGATTTTACGCTGATCATAGTTGTGTACGCCGCACTGCAGCGCAGCTCGATCCGGGCATTGATCTACGCAACGGTTTCGGGAATTGCCATCGACGCATTAAGCGGCGGGCTTCTTGGTTCAAACGGATTCTCGAAAACTCTCGTTGCCTTTCTCGTTTTAGAACTTGTTAGACGTGTCTATTTAGACAACCTTTTATTGCAGATTCCCGTCCTAGCGGGTGCTTGTTTGCTGGACGATCTCGTATATTACGGTATTCATCGAATGCTCGGTCAAACGTTGGACGCTCCGTTTGTAACAACTATCGCATACACGGTTATCGGCACGACGGTTGCCGGAACTATCACATATATCATTTTGGACAGTTTTTTCTCAGGTAAGACTCCGGTCCGAAAGCGCGACGTTTTTACATCAAAAAGACAGACGCGCCGGCGCAATCCGATTCGTTTGGGAAGAAGGCGTTAGTTAAAATCAGCTGGAAAACAAAATGAAATTAAATGATTACAGTCAAAATTTAAGCGTCAGGATCGGGACGATTCATGTCATCGCGTTTATTTTGCTCGCGATCCTCGGTGTGCGGCTGTATTATTTGCAGGTCGTTAAGGGCGAGTATTACAGTGAAAAAGCGGAAAATCAACGAATCCGCTTTATTCCGATCCCTGCGCCGCGCGGCGCGATATTTGACCGCGACGGCGAAGTTTTAGTAGATTCGCGCCCGACGTATAACGTTACGCTTTCTAACGAGATAAAAAAACTTAGTGAAGAAGAGCTTGCTGAAAGGCTCGATGGTTACGGTCGCGGCTTGAGTTTGGAAGAACGGTTTTTGGTCGAACGTTTGAGTTTGATCAAAAAGCAGCCGGAATTTGAAGCGATGGTTTTAAAAGAAAACGCGACCATTCAGGACATCAGCTGGGTTGAATCGCATTCGCTCGAATTCCCGGAATTGAGAATAGAACTTCAGCCGCAGCGGTTTTACCCGCACGGAAAGAGTCTTGCGCATGTCCTCGGCTACGTTGGCGAGATCAGTCCGAAACAACTTGAAAAACCTGAAATGATCGAGCGCGGTTTCAAGCCGGGCGACATTATCGGTAAAGGCGGTCTTGAACAGTACTACGATCAATATCTCCGCGGAAAGCCGGGCTATCGAAAGGTAATAGTGGACAGCCGCGGTCGCGTTCAAAGCGAGATCGAAAGAGTAGAACCGCAAGCCGGACAGGATCTCATTTCTACGATCGACCTGGACCTCCAGCTCGCCGCGGAAGAACAGCTTGCGAATTCGGCGACAAAGCGGGGAACGATCATTGCGATGGACCCGAACAACGGCGAAATTCTTGCGATGGCTTCAGCACCGTCGTTCGACCCGAATGCATTTGTCATGCGAAGTGCGACGCCCGAAGGACGAAAGGAGATCGCCGATTATTACACGAACGAGCAAAGACCGCTTTTGAACCGTGCGATCCAGGGACGTTATCATCCGGGTTCGACATGGAAGATCCCGGAATCCGTCGGCGGTCTGCTGCAGGGCGCGATAACTGTCGGAAATTCGAATTTGGTCTGCGGCGGCGGCATCACGATCGGTAATAAATTTACACGCTGTATGGGCAGCCACGGTTCACCGCCGCTGAGTTATGCTATCACGCGCTCATGCGACGGGTACTATTACCGGCTCGGGCTGAAAATGGGCGTCGAAGGGTTGATCGAAATGGTCGAAACGTTCGATTTTGACAAGCGTTCGGGAGTCGATCTGCCGAACGAAAAAGTAAGTCAAACGCCCAAATCATGGATGCCTTCCATCATCAAACGCGAAGGAAAATGGAGCGATATCCGAACGGTTTATGCATCGATCGGACAAGACACGGTCGTTGTAACACCGATCGCTTTGCTGCGTGCTGTCTCGAGCATCGGCGTCGGCGGTCAAATGTTCGTACCGCATTTTTTGAAGGAATTTAAACCGATCAGCGCAGTCGGAAAAGAAACCGATGTCGATTTTGTTCCGGCAAAACCGAGCTTTGGCTTTGATCATCCTGAGCCTAAGGTCGTTCCGATGACTCCCGAACAGAACAAAGTCATACTCGATGGAATGTGGGGAGTTGTAAACGGCGGCGGAACTGCGGGAAGCATAAGAATTCCGGGATTCGATATCGCCGGAAAGACAGGTACGGCGCAAAACTCGGCGCTCGGTTCGGGCGGTGAAAAGGATCATGCCTGGTTTGTATCGTTCGCGCCGGCTTACAAGCCTGAGATCGCGGTGATCGGGTTGATCGAGAACGCGGGATTCGGCGGTTCACACGCAGCGCCGGCTGTGAAAGCTGTTTATGAAGCCTATTTGAAGAAAAACGGGTTCGTCTTAGAAGGCACAAACAACGCCGATCATCATTCGGGAGAACGACAGTAATTAATTAATGGTAGCGATCTTAGAAAGACGAAATTACCGCGATTTTGACTGGCTTGTAGCATTGCTGGCGATAATGATCGTGTGTTTCGGCGTTTGGCAGATCTATAACGCAACGCCCGATCAGAATTATTGGTCGAAGCAGATAATCGGGCTTGTTATCGCGCTCGCGGCGCTGCTTGTGATCGCCGCGACGGACTACCGGCGCGTTATCGACGCAGCGCCGTTTTTCTACGGTTTCGGACTTCTTCTTTTGCTGCTGGTACTTGTTCCCGGACTCGGGGTGCGCATCAACGGACAACAGGCGTGGCTGCAGGTTCCGTTTATCGGGCGTTTCCAGCCGTCTGAATTTGTTAAGATCACCGTCGTTTTAATGCTTGCCAAATACTTCGGCAACAGAAAAAGCGGAACACTTCGTTTCAAAGAGCTGATGGTCGGAGGCTTGATCCTTGCGGCACCGGTCGGTTTGATCATGCTTGAACCCGATGCCGGACAGGCGATGACCTATTTTCCGATCCTGGCGGTCGTTTTCTTTCTATCGGCGGTCAAAATACGATACGTCGTTTTGACGATAGCCGCCGGATTTATTTTAATTCCTGCTGCCTACATTGTCGGCGTAAAGACAGGAGCGATAAAGGTTTATCAGCAGGAAAGGATAAATGCGATCCTCGATCCGGAAAGCGCCGACCCGCGCGGATTCGGTTATCACACCGTTCAGTCGATGATCACCGTCGGCAAAGGCGGTATCGTTGGAATTCAGGGAGAACAGGAAACGTCGCAAAGCGTATTAAAGTTTTTACCCGAACCGCAAACCGATTTTATCTTTGCGGTAACTGCGGAAAACACGGGCTTTTTAGGCTGTATTTCACTGCTGCTCGCGTATGCGATGCTTTTGTCTCGTCTTGTTACAGGGGCGCGCCAGGCTCCCGATAGAGCCGGAATGCTTGTTATAATGGCGATCGCGGGGGAACTCGCTTTTCAGATCTTTATTAATATCGGAATGGTTTTAGGTTTTCTCCCGGTTATCGGCGTCCCGCTGCCTTTGATGAGTGCGGGACTTTCGGCAGTTTTATCGACATTTATCGCGATCGGATTTGTCATTAGCGTGAAAATGCGTCGTTTTGTCAATTAGGAGTTTTATAATATGGCAAAGATCAAAAATAAAGTTATGTCAAAAGAAGTTAGAAGCGAACCCGGAAAAAATAGCACTTGGGGATATCTATGGCTTCCGGTTGCGCTGCTTTTGGCGCTTTCAGCCGGCGGTCTGACCGGCGTTTTGGCAGCTTTTTATTTGAACAATTCGCAGTACGCGACCGAGGTTTCGGCGTTGGCGACGTATCGACCGCCGCAGGTTACGACGATCTATGCAGATGACGGCGAGACGGTTTTGGCGGAATTTGCGCTGGAAAAGAGAATTCCGATAAAAGAACAGGACATTCCGAAAAACGTAGAGAATGCGCTGCTCGCGATCGAAGATTTCCGATTTTACGACCATATCGGGATAGATCCTTATCGTATTGCCGGCGCCGTCGTTAAGAATATTACAACCGGAAAGACGGAAGGCGCTTCGACGATAACGCAGCAATTGGCGAAAAATCTATTTCTTTCCAAGGAGCAGACGTATACAAGAAAGGTCAGCGAATGGATGATGGCGCTCGAGATCGAACGCCTCTACACCAAGCGTCAGATCCTTGAAATGTACATGAACTACGTCTTTCTCGGGGCGGGTTCATACGGTTTTGAAGCCGGTGCGAGAACATATTTTGGAAAACCGCTGAAAGATCTCAATTTAGAAGAGGCAGCGCTGCTTGCGGCAATTCCGAAATCACCCGAATATTCGCCGACGCGAAACATGGAAAAGGCGAAAATGCGCCGCGATATCGTTTTGGATCAAATGGCGAAATACGATTACATTTCGCAATCGGAAGCCGCTGCGGCGAAAGCCAAACCGATCAAGCTTGCGGACACCGCATATTATCAATCACTTCCGAAATCCACTGCGTGGGATTATCCGGTTGAAGAGATCCGTAAGTATTTAGAGGATAAATATACTACGCGCGTCGCTCAAGGCGGGTTAAAGGTCTATACGACGATAAACGTTAAAGCGCAAGAGATCGCAACCAGAGTTATTCGCGACGGTTTGAGAAGGTATGATCGAAATCGACCGTGGAGATCGGAGTATCAAAATGTTCTGATTGATGAAAATGACGAGCCGATAACCGATCAAAAAGAGGCGAACCGGCGGCTCGAAGCCTATAAACATGCCGATTGGTACGGCGATGAGTACGAAGAAGGCGAATTTATCAAGGGATTGATAATGAAGGTAAACGCCGCATCGGACACCGCCGACGTTCGTTTTGGAAGATATTCGGCAAAGGTTACGAGCAAAGAAATGGGGCGCAGTGGAAAGAAACCTTCGGCGGAATTCAAACCCGGCTTTCTGGCTGAATTCGAAGTCAAGAAAGTAGATGAAGCTTCTAAAATTTTGGAAGTTGAGCTGAGTCAGGTTCCGGAAATCCAAGCTTCGATCGTTTCCATTAATGCAAAGACCGGCGAGATCGTAGCAATGGTCGGCGGTTACGATTATCACACGAGCAAATTTAACAACGCAACGCAGGGACTTCGCCAAACCGGTTCCTGTTACAAACCGTTCGTTTATACCGCGGCAGTCGAATGGGGAATGACACCCGACATGACCGTCAGCGGAGCGCCGATCAAGCGCGGCGGTTGGGCTCCGCATAACTATGACGGATCGGCGAGTCATGCGAATGTTCCGATGAAGATCGCGCTTGCGAAATCGTATAATTTGGCAGCGGTCCACTTGCTGGAACAGGTTGGAATACAAACCGGTGCGCAAATGGTGCGGCGGTTTGGTATTACGAATCCGATGGCACCAAGTTTGCCGTCCGCGCTTGGCGCAAGTGAAGCATCACTGCTTGAAATGGTTTCCGCATATTCTACATTTCCCAATAAAGGCGTTCGCGTAACTCCGCATTTGATCCGAAAAGTTTACAGCCGCGACGGCAGTTTGCTGGAAGAATTCAACGGCGCTTCGTCAAAAGTTACTAGTGAATATGTGGCATTGACGATGGTGGATATGATGCGGGGCGTAACAGCCGCCGGCGGAACCGCGCCGGGTGCGAGCGCAGCCGGGCATCAGCTCGCTGGCAAAACGGGAACGGTAAACGATCATACGGACGTCTGGTTTATCGGTTATACGCCGACTTATGCGACCGGAGTCTGGATGGGTAATCCGGAGCGCAAAGAAAATCTGGGATCAGGAATGACCGGCGGACACGGTGCGCTTCCGTATTTCAATGCCTTTATGAACGAATTCATGAAGGACAAGGAAAAGGACCGTTTTCCGGCGGTACCGCCGATTCCTTCCGATATGAAGGCGCAGATGGAAAAACGCAAGCGCGAAGAGCTGGAAAAGCTTGAAAAAGCTGAGATGGAAGCGCGCCGCGCGGGATTATCGACCTCGACAAAAACTGTAACTTCGGATACGGATGATTCGACGGATACCGGCGGCGACACGCCTTCGCCGTCCGGCGGCGACACACCGCCGCCAATAATTAATCCGAAATCGGACGATCCGGTTAAGCCGCCTACGCGTCCGGTTACCGTTCCGACGAAAAAGCCGGAACAGCCGAGCGAAAAATCTCAAAACGAAGGCAGTAAACGCAAAGGTAAGAAAGGCGATGGGTAATGCAAAAAAGCGGGTCCGCACATTGGATCCGCTTTTTTACCGCTTAGAAATACCTATTTTGTTTCTTCTCTCCTCTCCATGTGGAAACTCTTGTTAACGATCTTCCATTCGCCGTCGATCTTTAAAAGAGTCATATAATCGACGAATTTCGCATTCGGATAATCCAAAATTATCTTTCCGACGGCGGCGTTGCCGCTAACGTCGACACTTTCGATATATCTTTTACGCTTGCTTTCGTCCGCGGCAGGCTTTCCGCTCATTCCGGCGATATAATCGGCGAAGCTTCGAGTCGTGAATTTTCCGTCGCGGATGAACATCAGATCGCCTTCGGTGTGAAATGCTTTTTTCATAAATTCCGGGTTTCCGGTTTCATGACCTTTCAAATAGTTTTCCAGCGGAACGCGCACGGCGGCGTTTTCTTTATCATCCGCCTGTATTTTGAGAACCGTGAATGCTCCGAAAACAAGTAAGATCGCAAAAATAATGGCAAATATTCTTTTCATCTCTTTTCTCCCTAGGTCTAACGTTGACTTGATTGCTTATCGGGTCACTACGCGAAAATAATCGAAAGAGTTTCGCGGCAAAAGAAAAACGGTCGATCCTAAAAAAGAATCGACCGCTGAAACAAAACTGCCGTAAATAAACTAATCGACAAATCTTCCCAGATAATACGGAAGCATCTTTCGCCACCAAACCCAGTCGTGATTTACGTCGTGTCCCCAAATATCGAGAAGATGGGGAATCCCCTTAGAATTAAGAAGCCCCGAAAACTCACGGCTGCGGTCCGGCGCTTCATACGCTCCCTGTCCGGTTGATATAACGATCGAATCTGCTTTTCTCAAACGCGGAAGATGATAATCGTCGTTCAAATTCTTCAAATACATCATCGGATTGTTAAAATAAACATTATCGTCGTAATAACCCTTGTCGAGGTAATTGTAGATATCGTAACTTCCGCTCATCGCGATCGTTCCGCGGAAATTGTCCGAATGTTTGAAATATGTATTTGCTGCGAGATAAGCGCCGAGACTCGCTCCGGTTGTCAACGGCTTGGCGTCGTCGCCGCATTCATTTCGGATCAGCGGCAAAACTTCTTCCATGATATAGCGGTCGTACCGCGACAGCATTTCAACCTTCCAACCGGGATGCGATTGCCGGTTTAGAAGACTGTACTTGTTAACAGAATTGATCGAATACGCACGAATCAAGCCGGATTCGATAAAATCCTTTATCGCATCGACCAGATAAAACCGTTCGTATTCAAGATAATCGGCTGCCGCCGTCGGAAACATCAGCAGCGGATAACCCGCATGTCCATATGCCACAAGCGGCATTTCCATCTGCAAATTTCCGCTAAACCAGGAAGTAATATCGCGTCTCATAAGATCACCAAAATTTATATCAATTATTCAAAATAGAATGACGAGGTTAATGTAAAGCCAAATCTTATTCAAGTTTTGAAATGGATAAAATCCACTCACGATTGAAGAAGAGTGCGCCCGATGCTCGTGCGATAAGCCCTAGCATCGGGCGCATTTCTTTTTCGAAAATTCTATATTCCAACTATTTTACGACGTTTATTTCACGCGTGGTCGAGTTAAATCCGCCGTTTTCCACCAGGTTTCCGTCTTTGCCGACAAGTTCCAATTTGACCGAATGTTTCCCTTCGGTCCAGCCTTTAAGCCAGATCGGTTCCCATTTTTCAATGAACATCGGCTCACCGCCGTCAATGGAATATTTGATCTTAAATTCGCCGCCGTCGCCGGTCAGTTTTGCGTTGGTCAGCCAAAAATCGATCATTATCGCGTCGGCATCGGTGCCCGTGTAATCGCCCTTCGGTCGGCTGTAGGTCAAGATCGGCTTTGTCGCATCGATATTTTCAGCGTTGCTCCGCTGCATATCTTTTCCTTCTGCAGTCGCCGTATTCGACATTGTTTCGCCGGAGTTCGTTGTCGCAGGTTTTGCGGTGTCCGCACCGCCGTCTTTGACGGTAAATCTTATCATCTGAAATGAACCGTCGTTCTTATAGCTTTCGTGCCACGGTCGCGACGCAAAAACGCGAAGCGTATGTTCGCCGTTCGATACGTTTCTGAGTTCAAATTCCTGACCGAGGTTGTAATAAGCTTCATACGGTTGATTGTCGAGGATTACGTGAATATGATTTCCCATTCCCGTCGCGGGATCTTTACCGGGCTCGTAACCTTTCAGGTCGCCGGAAAGCTCCAATTTTACCTTGACGGTCGAACTGCTAACTGTCGCGCCGTCTTTCGGTTCGACAAATTTGAGAACCGGCTTCGCTTCGTCCTGCTCGCCGCGCTGTTTCATCATGTCCGCGATCTTTGCGGGACGCTCGGTTACAACGAGTTTTTCGGCTTCCGGCGTTTTTGCGGTATTCGAGTTTTTATTATCTCTGGTCGCGTCGTCGATCGGCTGCGCACATGACGCAAGCAGGAAAACCGAACTCATAAAAAGTGCAAATTTAAATTTTTTCATACAAAATTCCCCTTGATCTTTAAGATCTTAAGCCGCAGATACGGCATTTTCTAATTCACTCACATTATCAAAATCGAAAACCTGCGTAAAATTTTCGATCAATCTGTCTTCAACTTCCGATAGCGAGATCTCGCGATCCAAAAGCCTTTCCATCGATGTAACCGGTTCGCCTTCGCAGGCAATGATATGGTCAAAATAGCTGAGATCCGTGTTCACATTCAGCGCAAACCCGTGCGTTGTTACCCAGCGTTTTATGTGAACCCCGATCGCAGCGACCTTGCCGTCGGTCGTATGAACGCCAGTGAGCCCTTCAATGCGAAACGCCTCAATTCCAAAATCGTCCATCGTTCGGATCAGCGTTTCCTCAACTTCGCGAACGTAGCGGTGAACGTCTTTGCGACCCGCGCTCAGATCTATTATCGGATAACCGACGATCTGTCCAATGCCGTGATACGTAACCTTTCCGCCGCGGTTGGTTTCAAAAACTTCGGCGCCGATCTTCGCAAGCATTTCGCGACTCGCCAAAATACCGTCCGACTTTCCGCGCCGTCCCAATGTGTACGTATGCGGATGTTCCAGCAGCAAGAGATGATCGGTCGTGCGATTTTCAATAACGGATGTCTCGAGCGCTTTTTGCAGGCGCAGCCCGTCGTCGTAGCCGAACCGCCCGAGGCGGCGAACTTGTAGTTCTCTTTTTCGCATCAGTATTTAATGATAAGATTTTCTCTCCGATAATACGAGTTTCAGACAAACCGGACATATGAAATTAAATAAATTTTTCGCACGACTTTTACCATTTCTGGCAATGATAGCGGTTCTGACAATTTCGGCATCAGCCCAGCGAAACCGGAACCGCACAGTTAAACCAAAACCCACGCCGACACCGGCGGTAAGCGTCCAGGATCTTAAACCCGGAGCGGAAAAGGTTTCGATCCAGATAAAGAACGCCAGCAAATTTCTTTATAACCTCGGCGGCGTCGCTAAAGGGATTGAAGACATTGATCGCGCTGTAATCGAAAGAAAAGCATCGCGCGAAGTTGCAGATAAGAACGTTAAGTTTAAAAAGGATGTCATTCAGAGCATTCGAAATCTTCGCGCAGGAATGATCGCTTTGGAGATCGAATTTCGAACGAAACCGGAATTGCGACCGTTTCTGGTTCACATTCAGGGAATTTCGGATATAAGTGCAACGGCTGAAGATCAGGCGCTGGCGGGACAGTTTTACGAATCAGGAAAAACGCTGCTTTTTGTAGTTGAAAAATTATCCGATACGCTTGCCGCAATGCCAGGAAAATAGGTGCTTTCACGGTTTTTTCAGGTTCAAAATTTTGGGTTCCTCACAAACTTCAAGATCTTTTTTCGCGGACTCCGCTTTGATCTCTTCCGACGGCAAGCCGAGTTTTTCTCTGATAAATTTTTCCGCGTCGGATTCGATCAATTCGCCCGCTGCAATAAACAAACGTTTGGTCAAAACATCGCCCTTATCCGATACTTTTGAAGGTTCGAAAAAAACGTGCCATGGCGATCCCCAATCTCTTGTGTCGCCGGTATCGTTCCTGTAAACGTAGTGCGAAGTCTTTAGTCGGGCATTCTTCGAATCGGACTCGTAAACTACTGGAAATCCGATCTTAAAGAATTCAATGCTGTTTTTGATCGAATCGATCGAATCGTATTCGCCGACGCCGATCACCGCTAAGCCGTTATTTTTGTATTTTTCATACATTTTCTGAACGAACGGCGCCTCGTGTTTCCAGTTGTGGCACCACGGTGCAAAGTACACGACAAGAACCAATTTCCTTCCGTCAGCAAACTTTCGAAGGTCGATCGTTTCATTTCCGGCAAGCGTTTTATAATTCCAATTTTTATATTTTAGATCTTTTTCGACGATCGGCGCCTGCTCTGTCTGAGCAAAACTTGAGACCGTTGCTGCAGCGAGCAAAATCAGGATCGAAACATATTTCATTGCTAAACTCATCATTTGAAAAGACTAACCGTTTCAATGCCGCAAGACAAGAAAAAGGTGGCGAAGAAGTTTCAGATGCTGAAACTACAAAACCGGACGATCTTTTGTTCGTCCGGTGATTTGTAGAGCGATTCGCATTCGTCTTAGTTCTTTCCCCAGACGCCGATCTTTCGGTTTACAAGCGTCTCAACATTCATCGGAACATTTTCGGCGCGCGCCTTTTTAATATACGCGCCATCGATCTTGAAAATTCGTAATTTTACCAATTCTTCGATCGTCAAACCGGTCAATCCTTCGTTTCGAACTTCGCCAATAAATTCCGGCGTTACCTTAAAAATACTCAGTTTTACCATCGATTCCATCGAACGGTCCATCAATCCAGCTTGACGAACGCCATTGACGAAAGCAGCATCGATCTTAAAGATACGCGCCTTCACAAGATCTTCCATGTTCAGATCTTCAAAACCCGCAGCCCGGATTTCAGCGGCGAATTCGGGAGTTATTTTGAAGATCTTTGCTTTGATCACATCTCCAAAATCGTCCGAACCGAAACCCATCGAAGCAACGCCGCGGGCAAACGATTCCGTAATATCGAGCGAAACCGAGGCGAAAAGATCTTCCAGATCCGGACGATACCCGAGCGATTCGAGCGACGAAACGTAATTTGAATTTGCGGCAAATTTGAACGTTCCGGAACCGCGGTTTTCATTGAAGCTGCCCGTGCAATCGATCGTTCCCGCCTCGCGTTTAATCGAAAAATTAACGCTCCGGTTTGCATTGACTTCTGCTGCGCTCAATCCGTCGATCTCGTCGAATTTGAAATCTGTCCCGAACCAGTTCTTGCCGCCTTTTTCGGAAGAACGAGAAAAGGAAAGATTGATCTCGCCGGAACTGTCGGGCTTAACACGACCCTTCCAAACACCTTCCGCGCTTTGGGCGATTATGACGATATTTCCGATAATGATGATAATAAATGCCGCCGTCGCGATGAGCGACGAGCGAATCGATCCTGAAAGTGACATAAAAAATCTCCGTATTTATTGATTTTTAGCGTTGTTGACGCTGTTATAGTGGAAACACCGCGATGATAAATTTTGTGACAGCCGTTTTCCCGGATTTCAGCAGGTTGTCGAAAAAGCTCAACGCCAAACGGTTTACTCCATTAAGAATTATCTATCTACGACCGGTGTATCTCGCGAGTCTCAAGCCGGGAGCTTCCGACGCAGACCTGAAAAAATAGCGGACCGGCGCGCATCGTGAAATTTGCAGCCAAACAATCCGGTTCGTCAGTAATCTCCGTAAAAAAGTGGTTCAAATTGTGAAAATGAGTTTTGTAAATTTTCCGCCTTATCCGATCTACTAGAAACTAGTTTTAGAGATCGAAATTCGTTGCCGGCGGAACATAAACGAGTGATCTGGCGGGTAAAACGATTGGTCCTCGTCGCCGTATAAACCTAGGCAGAATTGAAACGCAGCCGAATCCGGCAGCGGGAAAAAGCTTTGTTGTTAACGGGTAAGGCGGATAGGAATATAGAATAATTAACGCTGAAAGCGCCGCATTTCGATCGAATCGAATGGCGGCGCTTTCAGTGTTAAATTTGAAAATTTCTAACGTTTTTCCGTCGATCTCTATTGCAAATCGAGCGCGATGTCGATTATCTCCTGTTGTTCCAAATTATGGATCGCGTAAGAGCCGGTCGCCGGGCTTGCCGAAACGACTCTGCCGACGTACTTCAGTTTCAGATTGTCGGGTTTGATCTCGCGCAGGCGCGGTTCGACGAAATGCCAGCCGCCCATGTTCTGCGGCTCTTCCTGAGTCCAGAAAAGTTCGTCCGCGCTTTTATATTTCGCGAAAATTTCCTTAAGAGCATTTCCGGGAAACGGGTAAAACTGTTCAAGCCGCACGATCGCGATATTCGAATCTTCGCGCACCGCTTCAAGATCGTAGAAAATCTTACCGCTGCATAAAATTATTCGCTTAACCTTTGCCGCGTCGACATTTATGTCGTCAATTACCGGCTGAAAGCCGCCGCTCGTCAGGTCTTCGATCGAAGATGTCGCCGCCGGAAGCCTTAAAAGACTCTTCGGGGTCATGACGATCAGCGGGCGGACGATCTCCTGTTTTACCTGACGACGGAGCATATGAAAATACTGCGCGGGCGTCGTCGGATAGCAAACCTGTAGATTATTTTCTGCGCAAAGCTGCAAAAAGCGTTCGAGCCGCGCGCTCGAATGCTCCGGACCCTGACCTTCATACCCGTGGGGCAGAAGCATTACGAGCCGGCATTTCTCATTCCATTTGTCTTCGGAAGCGGCGATGTATTGATCTATTATCACCTGCGCGCCGTTCGCAAAATCGCCAAACTGCGCTTCCCACAAAACGAGCATATCTTTTGCGATATTTGAATAACCATATTCAAAACCGAGCACTGCGGACTCCGAAAGCGAACTGTCAAAAACGTGGAACCGCGCGTTGGGAGTTTCGTCGTTTCTGATCTCGCTCAGCGGCGACCAATCCCTGCCGGTCTGCGTGTCGTACATCAACGCATGACGGTGCGAAAATGTTCCACGACCGGAATCCTGACCGCTGAGCCGAACGCTGATGCCGTCCCAGATCAGCGAGCCGAATGCGATCGCTTCGGCAAATCCCCAATCCATAGGCGTTTCGCCGCTTCCCATCTTAGAACGCCGGGCAAGCTGTCCGACCATTTTCGGGTTGACGTGGAAATCTTCCGGAACGATCGAGATCTTGTCGGAAACTTTCAGCAAAACATCTTTTGAGATGAATGTTTCCAATATTTTCGATCCCTCTTCTTCCTCGATCGCCGGTGCGAGTTTCGCCCGTTTCGGATTTTCGGTCGCAATCGATTTTGCCCGGCTCAAAATATCTTCATATTTCGCCACGACCTTGTCGATCATCTCTGTATGTTCCGCTTCCGTGATGATCTCGCTGCGGATAAGTTTCTGAGCATAAAGACTTTGAACGCCCGGATGCTCTTTTACCCGCTGGTACATCAGCGGTTGAGTATAGCTGGGCTCGTCGCCTTCGTTATGTCCGAGCCGGCGAAATCCGACCAGATCTAGCGCGACGTCTTTGTTAAATTCCTGTCGATATTCAAGCGCGATCTGAACCACGCGGTAAGCCGCTTCCGGCGAATCGGCATTAATGTGAAAGATCGGAATTTGCGTGATCTGTGCAGCATCGGTCGAGTAGATCGAGCTGCGGCTGGCTTCAGGCGCGGTAGTGAAACCGATCTGGTTATTTATGACAATATGGATCGTACCGCCGGTTCGGTATCCGCGAAGATTCGCAAGCTGCAGGGTTTCCATAACGATTCCCTGTCCGGCGAAAGCGGCGTCGCCATGAAGGAGTACGGGTAATACCTTGTCGATAACCTCTTCGCGGTTGTCCGCTTCAGGGTCCATGATCTGATCCTGGCGCGCGCGCGTCATTCCCTCGACTACCGGGTCGACAAATTCGAGATGGCTCGGGTTGCAGGCAAGTTCGATCTTTACTTCCTTGCCGGCTTTAGTTTTACGTTTTCCGCTGGCACCCTGGTGATATTTCACATCGCCTTCGTCCGCCGGGAAGCTCGGATGCGCAGTGCCTTCGAAAACGGTGAAAATGCGCTCAGCCATATCGCCGGTTTCGGCGTTTCCGACGATGTTTGAAAGAACGTTCAAACGACCACGATGCGCCATTCCGAGATAAACTTCGTCAACGCCGCGCGCCGACGCGTTTTCGATCAATTGATCCAGCAGCGGAATGATCGTCTCGGTGCCTTCGAGCGAAAAGCGCTTTTGTCCTAGATACTTGCGATGGAGGAATTGTTCGAATTGCTCGGCTTCGATCAATTTCTGAAGCAATTCCTTTCGAATTTCCGGATCGAGCGGAACGGTATCGACAAACTGCTCGCGAATACGTTCGCGAAGCCATTGCTTTTCTTCCTTGCTTTGAATATGGCGATATTCGATGCCGACCTTGCCGCAATACGCACGCTGCAGAACCCAGAGAATTTCGCGGAGAGTCGATGTTTCCTTGCCGTGCAGACCGCCGGTTATAAATTCGCGGTCGAGATCCCAGATCGTCAGCCCGAAATTTTCAAGATCGAGTTCCGCCGATTGATGGCGCGTCATGTTCAGCGGATCGATGTCGGCAAGCAAATGCCCGCGAATGCGGTACGCGTTGATCAACTCGAGAACCTTCGCCTGCTTAACGGTTTGTTCGCGAAGCTGATCGCCGCCGAAAAGCGACGGATTATAATCTTCAGCCCAGCGAAGCGGCGAATATTTAATGTCCAGATCTTCAAAGATCTCGTCGTAAAAATTATGTTTTCCAACCAGATATTCGTGAATTTTCGCGAGGAAAAGTCCGCTTTCAGCACCCTGAATAACGCGGTGATCGTACGTGCTCGAGATCGTAATTATTTTGCTGATACCGATCTGCGAAAGCGCTGCGGCTGTCATTCCCTGAAATTCAGCCGGATATTCGATCGCGCCGGTCGCGACGATCGTACTTTGTCCAGCCATCAAACGCGGGTTCGATGCGACGGTGCCGATCGTTCCGGGATTTGTCAGCGAAACGGAGGTTCCTTTGAAATCGTTCAGCTCAAGCTTGCCGCTTCGTGCTTTTGAAACTTGATCGTTATACGCGTCAATAAATTCGGCAAAGTTCTTTTCGTCGCAATTTTTAATATTAGGAACCAGAAGATTTCGCGAGCCGTCTTTCTTTTCGATATCGATCGCAATTCCGAGATTGATATGTTCGTATTCGAGCCGCGACGGCTTTCCGTCGACAAATCCATAACCGAAATTGAGCGCCGGATATTCCTTTATTGCCTTGATTATCGCCCAACCGATGAGGTGCGTGTAAGAAACCTTACCATGACCATGCGTAATAAGATTTTCATTGATGATGCGGCGGTTTTCGTCTAAGACCTTGACCGGAATTCGCCGTGTGGAAGTTGCCGTCGGAACGGTCAAACTTTCTTCCATGTTTTCAACGATAACCCTGGAAATGCCGGTCAGCGGCTTAATTTCTACGTCGTCGCTTACCTTCGTTTCCGGCTTCTTTGCCGGTTCCGGAACTTCGGCTTTGACCGGCTGCGCGGCAGCCGCCGATTTTCCGTTCGTCGAAGTTTCCTTCGTGAGTTCACCTGTCAGAAGATCGTTAAAAAACGATTGCCAAGATTCGTCCACGGACGCCGGATTGGCGGTGAATCGATCGTAAAGACCTTCGACATAACTGGCGTTAGCACCAAAACTTTCCTGAATGTATTCCAATAATTCCGTTCTTTTATCGCTCACTTTCGTATATACCTCTGCAAATCATTCTAGCGCAAAACATTTGAAAACATAAACGGTGCTTCGCCGCTATTTTTTTAACGGCATTGCCCGAAATTAGGCGAAATCAACAGAAAAAGCCAAAACCGCGCGGGCTTTGGCTGAAGAGCGATCGTTATTATTTATGAACTAGTTGACGGCGTTTGAAACGATGTGCCGTTCGTCAACTTCGATATGCTGATCTTCCAGTTCCAGAACAAAATCGTCGTCCGAAACGCCTGCCTTTTGCGTTTGACCTCCCGATATCGATTTTCTTTTAACCTGGAGCGAAGGCAGCGTCTGCTTCAGCTTTCGCTCAGCTTTGGTCGAATACATTTGTTTATCCGCGGAAATAATGATCTGGTCGATCGAATCGCCGTCGTTGGGATAACATGAAGAACCCAGACTTACGCCGACGGCTGCAAAACGACCGTCGTCGATCGGAAGCTTGAATTCGGCGACCGAACGTTCGATTCGCTGGCAAAGTTCCTTTATCCCCGCACTGTTCGTTTCCGGCACGATTATGACAAATTCATCACCGGCATAGCGCGCAAGGAAATCGTAATCGCGAAGCTGGGCTTTCATAACTTTTGAAAGTTCCTTCAGCAAACGGTCGCCGGCTTTGTGACCGAACGTATCGTTAACAGCCTTAAATCCGTCAAGATCGAGCATTAACAACTGGAAATGACTGCCGTTCCGATCGGCTCGCGCAACTTCTTTTTCAAACTGGATCTGCAAACTCCGGGCGTTAGGCAGACCGGTCATCGGGTCGGTCAGCGCGCGAGTTTCCGATTCGGCATGCTGCAGTGCCATTGAAATAGCGTCCGCGGCAATATGAGAGACCATTTCGACGAGGCGAAGATGCTCTTCGCCGTAATTTTCGAGATCGCACGAATAAAGCGAGACAGCGCCGATCAGTTTGTCATCCGCGATCAGCGGCAGCGACGCCATCGAACTGTATTGTTCGATAAAATCGATCTGGTCGAACGAAAAATCCATAGCCGGATTGATGTCGCAAACGGGTGCACATTTTTCAAGCACATAACCGGTTGCTCCTTCGCCGACCTCGACGCATTTTTTCTCCAGCGAAACGGCATTTTTACCGGTCGCGTAAACCGCACGGGCAAACTTTCGTTTTTCATCGATTAGATAAACGACGCAGGTATCGAACGGAACCTGTTCTTTGATCTTCGAAGCGAAAACAGAAAGCGTTTCGTCAAGGTTGAGCGTTGTGCTGAACACACGGGCAAGCTCATACATCGTAAAGACCTCGCGATTGGCGCGTTTGATCTGATCGACATAATTTTCGTCGTGAATTCCTGAAAGCGTATTTGCGGCGCTCGGCGCATCGGTTTCGTAAGAAAGCCCGGCGTCTTCGACCAACGATTCAAGATGTGTCAGATTTCTAAGAAAGATATCGACAACTGCAGGGTCATATTGAGTTCCGGCGCCGTTCTGTAAAATTCTTCGCGCCTGATCGCGTGAGATAGCCGGTCGGTACGGACGTTCTCCGCGAAGAGTGTCGTAAGCATCGGCAACCGCCAAAATTCGCGCTGTCAGCGGAATCTGTTCGCCGGCAAGTCCGTCCGGATACCCGCCGCCAGCCCAGAGTTCGGTGTAATGCTTGACGGTTTTAGCCGCCGGGTACGGAAACTGGATCTTTTCGATGATCGACGCGCCGACAACCGAATGGATGCGGGTCTTTTCCATCTCAGCGCGCGTCAGGCTTCCGGGTTTATTTAAAATATTGTCCGGAACCGCGAGTTTGCCGATTCCGTGCAAAAGCGCACCCGCGTTCAATGCCTGAATCTCATCCGCCGGCAATCCTAAAAGTTCGCCGACAGCGACCGCGTAAATCTGTGCGCGGCGAACATGTCCGACGCCGATCTGATCGCGGGCGTCGATCGCCGTTGCGAGCGCTTCGACGGTTGCAAGATGAATTCTGCTCGTTTCCCGAATTTCTTTTGTCTTCTGAGCGATCTGGCGAACAAAAAATCTGTAGCCCAGATGTCCTCCGATCACGACGGGCAGCGCGGTCAGCAGAAACCAGAGCGAAACATGAACGAAATTTGTCCCGAAATAAACGGCTAGAACGGTCGCCGCAAGGTAAATTCCCGCGGTATAACCGATGGAACGAAAATTAGGAACGTCGTCCCGCGTCCGCCCTGTTGAAACCCGGTTTGCCTGATCGATTGCGAGCCTCGTAATAAAATGAGCAGCTGCCATTGCGATCGCGCCGGAAACGAGGTCGGAAAACTTTATTTGAGGAAGTTTTTCCGGAAGATGCAGAATTTCCGCCGCCGCAACCGAACCCCAGTGAAATGCGGCGCCGGCGGCAGATGCCGCTGTTATCTCGACCGCGGAATCAAATATCCACTTTCTCCGTCTGATGATGGAAGACGTTCGTAGATTCGACAGCGAAACACTCGCCGCGACCAAAATTCCGCCGGCGGTCCCGAGCCAGATTATTCCTAAAAACACTACGAATTCGCGTGCCGAGATAGAAGTTCTCGTACCGGAAACTTTGTACCGGTAACGATTTACGATCACCGAAATTGCGCACAGAAGAAACAGAGTGAAGATCTGAGATGCCGAAAAAGAAATTCCCTGTAAAAGCGCAAAAACCAGGGCGAACGCACCGAGAACCACGACTGCGTACCAGTTGGTCAATTCAAAAATTTCCTTTTTTGAGGGGTTTTTGTGGTCCATTTTCAGCAAGTTTTCTGCAGAGGGCGGAATCTTTCACCGGAAAATTACGATCATCGAAAAAACGCCGATCTGCCGATTCCGAGCCAGATCGGCGCATCCTTAAATACAAACGCCGTGCCGTAATTGAATTCGGAAAACAATGCCGACTTTACTGCTCTGCGCACGGCAAGTTATTGAAGGCTAAAGAGATTCGTTCAAATTGAGCGTTCAGTTTGATTTAAGTTCGATCAAACTGACAACGGTCCGGAAACATCATATCGGCAGAATTCCGGAAAAACTTTCGGTAAAAACTTCAATGCTTTACAATTCTCTAAACGGCAAAATTAAAGGTTATGCGGAATATGAAAAGGACTTCGGCACAATTGAGTAGTGAAAAGAAGGCGATTTGCAGAAACGTCGTTATCCTCGTCGTTCTCTTTTTATACGCAGCGTCGGCTGTTGTCGCTCAGGAAGATGAGATCATAAAGATCGAAACCGATCTTGTTTCGTTTGAAGCGAATGTTTCGGATAAAAGCGGAAAGCCGGTTAAAGGGTTGAAGAAAGAAGATTTTCGGCTTTTCGAGGACGGCGAAGAACGTGAAATAGAATTTTTCGAACCGGTAAAAAAACGCGATTCCGAACGTCCGTTATCGATCGTTTTTGCGCTTGATGTTTCCGGCAGCATCACGCCCGAAGAGCTTGAAAATCTGCGCGAAGCAATGCGGAAGTTCGTTAAAAAATTAGCAGACTATAATTCATATTTTGCAGTTACAACATTTGGGATGAAGGTCAAGAAGATCCAGTCATTTACGAATCTCCCTGAAAAATTGGAAAGGTCTTTTGAAAAAATTAAGCGCGATCAGGACGGGCTTTCGACTCACGCTTATGATGCGGCGGATTACGCAATTCGGATGATCGAAAAAAACGGTCCGCCGGCGGTTGGCGGCAAAAAAACAAAACGGGCGGTAATTTTGATCACAGACGGATTTCCGGTCGGCGATATAGTTTCTCCGGCAACGGTGATCGAACGCGCAAACCACGCGGAAACGACGATCTATTCGGTCTTACTGCCGTCTTATTCGCGGCTTCAAATGGGAAAAAAGCCCGTACTGACGCTGCTCGAAGCAAGCGGGCTGGTTGAAAAAACAGGAGGAAGTACGTTCTACGCAACACAAAAAGATTTCGAACCGCTTTTTTCGCTGCTTGCGGAAGAAATTACTTCGTCGTACATACTCGCCTTTTACCCTTCGCAGGAAAATCGCGAAAGCGGCAAGTTTCACAACGTGCGAATCGAAGCGCCTGCGGAATTTAATGTGAAGCAAAACCGACCGGGCTATAAGATAGAAAACTAGTTTCAGTTCTTACGATCAATAATCGTCATCGTCGTCCAGATCGTCGTCATCGTCAAAGTCGTAATCCGAATCGTCAAACGAATCAAGCTCGACCGGGTCGAGACCAACGACTTCGAGATCGGCACCGCATTCATCGCAAAAAACCACGTCGCCTTGTTCGGTATCGGCATCAACAAAAACTTCTTCTTTACATTCGGGGCAAGCAACTGTTGGCATGAAAATTTCTCCAAATAGACGTTATAAGTGTTTTACTACTTCACTTTAACCGCAAGTGACCTTTACTGCACATTTTCAATCTAACCAATATACAAATCTTTTTGCAAGAGTTTTGTCGAACTTTTTTCGCAAGAGATTGTAAAATTTTAGACGGACAATTTATCATCGACGATCAGCTGTATAACTTTTTTCGTAATTGCGCCTGACGAAAATGAATTTTCCGTTTAATTTACCTCAAAACAAAGAGTTCGATGCCGTCGGTTTCGGAACGAATGCGGTCGATTATTTGATCGTCGTGCCGGAATATCCGGCGTTTAATTCAAAGGTCGAACTCGATAATTACACGCAGCTTGCCGGCGGCGAGATCGCATCGACGATGGCTGGGCTGGCGCGTTTGGGTATGAAAACCTCGTACGCCGGAAGATTCGGAAAGGAACCGACGGGCGATTTTGGAATGAAGAGTTTGCGCGACGAAGGAGTCGATCTGACCTTTGCCGAACAGATCGAGGGCGCGCAGACGCAGATCGCTTTTATCGTGATCGATAAACGAAACGGCGAACGAACGATCATCTGGAAACGCGATGAAAAACTGCATTACACGCCTGAAGAAGCGCCGGTAGAGATGGTCCGCAGCACAAAGATCTTTCACGCGACACCGCACGACACCGCCGCCTGTGTAAAAATGGCACGCGAAGCGAAAAAGCACGGCGCGATCGTTTCGATCGACGTCGATAATCTGTTCGAGGGATTGGACGAGATGATTCCGCTCATCGATATTTTCCTCTCGTCATCGGATTTTCCTGAAAAATTGGTCGGAACAAACGACCGGCGCGATTCTCTTCGCGAAATTAAACGCCGCTACGGCTGTGCGATCGTCGGAATGACTCTGGGCGATTCGGGGTCGCTTATCTTATGCGGCGATCGGTTTATCGAAACAAAAGGCTACGACGTTCCCGGCGGCTGCAGAGACACGACCGGAGCCGGCGATGCCTTTAGAGTAGGATTTTTGTATGGTTTGCTAACCGGCGAAACGGTGGAAACCGCTGCAGAAATGGCAAACGCAGTTGCCGCTCTCAAATGCAGAACGGTCGGTGCTAGGACATCGCTGCCGGATTTAGCGGAACTGCATAGTATGTTTGTGAGCTGAGCTCGAATTTTTACATCTCCAAGTTTAAAATTTGATTGGGTTCCCGATTTAGTTCAAAATGAGTTTATCATGACAAACATTCAGATTTTAACCGGAGATTGCCTCAAACTTTTGCCCACACTAGAAGAAAGCTCTATTCAATCCTGCATAACATCGCCGCCATATTGGGGCTTGCGCGATTATGATCACGACGATCAAATCGGCTCGGAAGAATCGCCAATCGAATATGTCGAAAATCTTGTATCCGTTTTCAGGGAAGTTCGACGAACACTGAAAGCGGACGGTACGGTTTGGCTAAATGTTGGCGACGGTTACGCGCGAAACGGGGGAACGGGCAGCTGCGGTCCGAATGCGGCGGTCGGAAACACAAAAAAAATGATTCAAAGGCGAAATTGCAAGGTACCGGAGTGCTGGGGTCTCAAAGATCGAGATCTAATCGGTTTACCGTGGCGGGTCGCATTTGCTCTTCAAAATGACGGCTGGATCTTGAGATCGCATATCACGTGGATAAAGAAAAACGCAATGCCGGAAAGTGTGAGAAATAGACCTTCTAACGCAACGGAATCAGTTTTTCTATTTTCAAAATCACCGAGCTACTATTACGACCGCAACGCTGTTAGAGAACCAACTGGCGCGAATCTGAGAAATTATTGGATTTTGGGTCCCGATTCAAGCCGAAGTGGTCATCCTGCTACGTTCCCGAAAGAACTTGCTGCGCGATGCATCCTTCTCGGCTCTCGCGAGGGAGACACGGTTCTTGACCCGTTTGGCGGCTCTGCAACAACCGGGCTTGCTGCCGGTGAATTAAACCGAAAAGCGGTCTTGATGGAACTTAATCCGAGTTATGTTCAAATCGGCTTGACGAGAACGGAAAATTTGCAGCCCGCGCTTCAATTACAAGCGGGATAGCGTCCCTGCCTTTCTATATGAAAAAAAGAAAAGTTCCAAGTTGAAGATTTTGGAGTATTTTCTCCAGAATCTAGGCAAAATTGTCGAATCTAAAGATATTCAAGGTGCTAGCGGCGGAGCTGTGGAATGGGCGCGAAGGGTTCGTGAACTTCGTAATGAAGACGGCTACCAAATCTTGTCTCACAAAGATCGCGCAAATTTAAAACCGAATCAATATTTGATGGAAACATCGAAAAGACTTCCGTCGTTTGCTAGAAACATTTCGAAAGAAACACGGGCGAGGGTTCTTGAACGAAATGGATTTACGTGTCAAATGTGCGGACTGGCTGCCGGAGATCATGACCCTTTTAATGCGTCCAGAACCGTCCGACTTACGATGGGTCATATAATTGATAAATCCAAAGGCGGCAGCGACACCGCTGAAAACTTAAGGGCTGTCTGCACGAATTGCAACGAGGGGCTGCAGAACACGAGCCTGCCAAAACCTGATCGAATTCATTTACTTTCACAGATCAGAAGGGCGACGATCGACGATCAGAAAGCGGTACTCGATTGGTTGGCTGAAAAATTTAATCTCGAAATTTCCGCGAAAGATTAACGTCCCGTGCACTTCCCGGTAGACCAATTGGAAACCGGTTATTCAAAAACTTTCAGCTATTCGACGAGTTTATTTAGTAACAGCTTAAAGATTCGAACCAAAGAAATTTAACACCCTTTCCCACGCGTCTTTTGCGGCTTCTTTATCGTAAACTTCCGGACGCGTGTCGTTTAAAAACGCGTGATCGGTGCCCAGACTTCGCTGCCAACCGAGAATGAAGTGGTACGTTTTATTCGAAAACAGGAATCAGTAATTAAGGATAGATCTCTGCGGGGGAGTTGGAAGAGACATTTTGTGTTTCTGCGAAATTTTCGATTCGTTTATTCCTTGCCACGATAAACGTACGCACTTTGGTTTGATACATTAAATAATCACTTACATCTGAAAATTTCGGACGAGTCTTAAAGTTATCAAACGGAAGGTAGAACTTAATCTTTCGGTCGCCATCAATTAGATCGTCTAACAAAAAGAATCGAACAAACCGGTCGAAATCACGAAAGAGGTCAAAATATGCTTTGTATCTAAGCAAAGTTGAAAAAAGCGGACTTTCTTCGCACTGATAAAAACGACGAATGCACTCGAGAGTCAGGTCAAATCGATCATCAATAAAAGCATTTACCCCCCGGGCTTGGTTGATAGTGTGCAAACCGTTTATCTCATTGTTTGGGAAGATAATGAAAGCGCCGATAGTTGAACCCAAATCGAAAAGTGCATTTACCGCTTCGGGAACTTGTTCTGTAAGCCAACGTTTTCGCTTGTGACTCTTGTACGAATGAGTAATCGCATCGCTTCCAAGATAGAATTCACCTAATTTCGAATTGTGATATAAGTAAATCCCTTTTTTTGAATAAGTCAGCTCAAATATTTGTCCGCAGGGCAGTTCCTTGCTCCACAACGCACAATGATATTTTCGCAACGTTGGGCTGGCAATATCAGGATCGCCATTCTTCGAATCAGAGTAAAAATTAAATGAGGTATCAATCGCTACCTTAAAACTCATAAATACAATTTGTCGATTCCGATCTATTTCGTTAAAGCTTCGAACTAAAAAACCCCAAAACTCTTTCCCACGCGTCTTTTGCGGCTTCTTCATCGTAAACTTCCGGACGCGAGTCGTTGAAAAACGCGTGATCGGCATCGTAAGAAACGGTTTCGACGGGGAGTTCGTATTTATTGGCGATACGTTCGAGTTCGGCGACCTTTTCGGGGTTGATCCATGCGTCTTTCTTTCCGGCGATGAAAAGAACAGGCGCTCTTAGTTCTTTTAAGACGTCTTCTTCAGGTATGTCGCCGTAAAACGGCGCTGCGGCGGCTATTCCGTCGACGAGGCAAGCGGCGCGCAGCGAAAATGTTCCGCCCATGCAATAGCCTGTAATTCCGACTTTCGATTTGCCGTAAGTTTTTTTCGCCTTTTCGATTGCGTTATTTATTGTGTCGATCCCGTCGTCGAGCGCGAGTTCGCTCATTAATTTCGCCGCTTCGTCCGGATTCGAAGCCATTTTCCCGCGATAAAGATCCGGCGCGACCGCTATGTAGCCCTCATCGGCATAACGCCGCGCGATGTCCTTTATGTGATCCGCCAAACCCCACCATTCCTGGATCAAAATAACCGCTTTCGTATTTTCATTGATATCGTCCGGCACTGCCGAGTACGCAGTTGTCGCGCCGTTTGCGGTGTCAAAGTTTAAGGTTTCGATTTTCATTTTCGCTCAACTCCTTTGAAAAATTTGTTTAAGACAGCTTATAAATAAATGCTTTCGGCGACAAGATGACAGCTATTTTCGCAAGACCTGAATCAGAGGTGAATCTTTCTTTTCGCTAGTTGCAAAGATCGATTTTCCATCGATCGAATATCCGACCGCTTCCCCCTGTTTTCGTTCGCCGATGGGAATTATCAACGGAGCAACCTTCCAGATCTCGTCAAAATCGTCTTCGCCGTCCGGCAAAACCAGTTCGTACGCGCTGAAATAATCGCAGATGACAACGCGTTTTCCGTCCGGTGACACATCTCCGCCGGTAAGGAATCCGTTCGGTACTGCGGGCACTTTCAGTTCCGCGATCTTTTCGGCTTTGATGGGCGAGGTCGAAAGTTTATCTGCATCGACCTTATAAACTCCGGCGGGATCCTTCATGCTTTTGGAAACGACGTAAATGTCCCCGGATTCGGGATGAACCATCAGCGTTTCCGCGTTCTGCGCGGCGTCAGGGTATCTAAATTTAACGATTTCGGCATTGACAGTTATCAAAGGTTCCTTTTTCGACGAACCCTTGTGCGACGCGTCGATTCGCGGTTCTTTCAATATATAGATCGAAAGCTCGGTGCGGTCGAGTTCATTGTTGCCGATATCGCCGATGTAAAGAAAACATTCGCCGGAAGGCGCGCGAAACGCGGCAATATCTTCCCAATCTTTATTTTCTGCATTCGGGATCTTATAGGTTCCGAGTTTTTCGCCGCTTAAATTAATTGCGTAAAGAAAAGCTTTGTCGCCCGAATCATTATGCGTCCACAGAACATTCTCCGAACATCTCGAAGCCGCGATGCCGCTGCTTTCGCGAATTTCATCGGACTTGATCTCGCCGATCACCTTCGGTTCGGCGTAATCGCGCGAAAGCGGTTTGTCCGATCGATTGTTCGAATTATCAAAACTGGAAGAAACGCTGGAGCAGCCTGTCGACGGCAAAAGCGCAAAAAATATGACAATTGAACCAAATTTTAATATAGTTTTCAGCACGTTAAGTATTATAACGCACCGAAACGCACAATGTTCATCCGTTGCGATCTACAAACTTTTTTAGCGCGCGGTCGTATGTAAGTATGTATTTAGTCAATCATTTTGCGTTTGCGAAAAGTCGGCTTATAATTTTTGACTATCTAACCTGAACTTCGAAAATAAACATGACCGTAGGAACCGAATGGCTGATTGATGCTGAGGGATGCAATGCGAATGCGCTGCGCGATCTTTCCGTGTTAAAGGCAGTCGTTTCGCAGGTTGTTGAAGATCTCGGTCTAAAGACGCTCGGCGAAGCAAACTGGCATAATTTTGACGGCGAAGGCGGAATTACAGGGCTGATAATGCTGACCGAATCGCATCTTGCATGTCATACCTACCCAGAAAATCGAACCGCGACTTTTAATTTATACTGCTGCCGTTCGCGTCCGGAATGGGATTGGGAAGGTCGTCTGAAGGAATTGCTCGGCGCAGAGAACGTGAAGATTCAAAAGATCGTGCGCGGCAGTACTGAAGCGCTCGCGGCGGCTTGATTATTAGATTATGAGTGTTCTGAAAGCAAATTGCCCGTCGTGTGCGGGACCGATCGAGTTTACGGCGGGATCGACGATCGTAGTCGTTTGCCCGTTTTGTCGTTCGGCGGTCGCGCGAACGGATCGGAAGCTCGAAGACCTCGGGAAAGTTGCCGAGATAATGCAGTCCGAATCGCCTTTGAAGCTAGGTCTCAGCGGCGAATTTCTCGGACACCGGTTCGAACTCACCGGTCGGGCGCAGTTGAAGCATGAAAAGGGCGGATTCTGGGACGAATGGTACGCGACGTTTTCAAACGGCTGGGTCGGATGGCTTGCGGAAGCTCAAGGCAAGTTTTACATGACGTTTTACCAGCCGATCCCGCAAAATCTGGCTGTTCCATCATTTGAAAATCTGCAGCTCGGACAATTCGTTAATGAAATTCCTAGCAAAACCCCATTAAAAGTAGTCGAAAAAGGCATAGCCGCGTCCGTCGCTGCCGATGGACAGATACCCTACAAACTCGAACCGAACGAACGAAGCAGTTATGCCGACCTAGCCGGAAAGGAGAATGCGTTCGGGACGATCGATTACAGCTTTTCTCCGCCGTATGTATTTGTCGGACAGCAAGTTACATTAAAAGATATCGGTCTCGGCAACGCGAAACCTGCCGAGCGTGAAGCGCGGACGGTTTCATCGACCGCGATGAGCTGCCCGAATTGTGCAGGACCGCTCGAATTGCTCGCGCCGGATAAGACGGAACGCGTTACATGTCCCTTTTGTAATTCGCTGCTCGATGTAAATAAGGGAAATCTCAAATTTTTACATGCGCTAAAGCCGTCGCCGGATGCTCATGAATTCATCGCTCCGATCGGCGCGGAAGGTTCGTTCGCGAAGTTTTGCGACGGCGAAAAGCTGAAAATAATCGGCGCAATGGTTCGAAGCGTAACGATCGACGGCATCAAATATTTCTGGCACGAATATCTGCTTTACAATCCGAAAGTGGGATTTCGCTGGCTTGTTCATTCCGATAATCACTGGAATTTTGTCGAAACCGTGAATCCTGCAGAAGTGGAAACGACGACTTTGCTCGGACATTCGCGGGCGAAATACGACGGAAAGAATTTTCGAATATTTCAGGACGCGCCGGCACAGGTTGAATATGTAAAAGGCGAATTTTACTGGCGAGTGGAACAGGGCGATCAGGTTCGTGCGGTCGATTACGTTTCGCCGCCGCTAATGCTTTCGCAGGAAATAGATGCGAACGAAGTGAACTGGTCGGTCGGGCATTATCTGACGAACGATGAAGTCGAAAAGGCGTTTGGCGTTCCGGATCTGCCGAAACCACGTAACGTCGCTCCGAATCAGCCGTTTACCGGAGGTTTTTACATCAAGGCAGGTTTTGCGCTGCTCGCGCTTTTGCTTGTCGTTGCGATCTTTATGATTCCGCTCGGCGGACTGTCCAGCGTGGCATATTCCGAAAACATAACTTTGCAGCCGATGTCGAGCATTTCGGCGGCACAGACGGTTTTTACGAAGCCGTTCGATCTAAAGGGAAATCGCAATGTTCAGATCTCTGCGAACGCGCAGTCGGTAAATAATTCATGGGTCGCGCTTGAATTTGATCTGGTGGATGAAAACAACAATTTGATCGAATCGGTTCCCGTTGATGTCGAATATTATAGCGGTGTCGAAGGCGGCGAAAGCTGGACGGAAGGTTCCAAATCGCAGGACGCGACCGTTTCTGCGGTTCCCGCCGGCAAATATGTGATGCGTATTCAAGGAACCTGGCAGGACTGGCAAAAACCTATGCCGGTGACGGTAAAGGTTGAACAAAACGTCATGCGTGGAGTGAACTTTTGCGGCGCGTTTTTGCTGCTTGCGATCGTGCCGGTTCTTGCGCTGATCAGAAAGTTTTCATTCGAATCGAAACGATGGAGCGAAAGCATGTTCGGAGGAAGTTAGCTAAGTTTTCAGAGTTAAAACTTTTCTCCAATTTACCCGGTGAACTCTGAAAACCCTTTGAAAACTTTCCAGAAACAAAAAATACTATGTTGAAGAAATTATACGTTCTATTCGGAATCGGCGTGATCTTAGTTTACGCAACGACATCTTGGTTTGGATGGGAGATCGCAAATTCCGGTCGTAAATCGATGCTCGGTGTGCCGTTTATTTATACAGGATTTCGTGGAGGAAAATAATGATTGCTGAAAATCTAAACTTAAATGCTTTTGCGCTGATCGTAAAAATTGATCAATTGCTCGAGGTGCTTGTAACCACGCTCATATTTGTACTTATCGGACTGGTCGTGTTCGGCATCGCGTTTTTCATTCTGGAAAAAATTACGCCGTTCTCTATAAGAAAAGAGATCGAAGACGACCAAAACACCGCGCTCGGAATTGTAATTGGTTCAATGCTTATCGGAATCGCGTTGATAATCGCCGCAGCGATTCAGGGCTGAGTTTCGCAAACAAAACCGAATAATGGAGAACGGAAAACGACGTCGGTTTTAGAGGTTTTCCGTTTTCCATTTTTCTATTTTTATGATCAACCGAACACCGCTTCTTTTTCTAAATGTAATAATCATCGCGACTTGCGGGTTGATCTACGAACTTCTTGCCGCGACCGTTTCGAGTTACGTTCTGGGCGATTCGATCACGCAGTTTTCGCTGGTTATCGGCATTTACCTTTCGGCGATGGGCGTCGGTTCCTGGCTGTCGGGTTTTCTTGATAAAGATCTGGCGAAACGATTTGTCGAGATCGAGATCGCCGTTGCTATTTTCGGCGGATTTTCAGCCCCGCTTCTTTTTCTAACGTTTGCCAGCGTTTCATATTTCAGCATCATTCTTTATGCCGTGGTCTTTGTTATCGGTGCGCTTGTCGGCTTGGAAATTCCTCTTTTGATCCGAATTTTGAAAGACGAACTCGATTTTAAAAAGCTGATAGCGCGCGTTTTGGCGCTTGATTACGTCGGCGCGCTGCTCGCATCTTTGATGTTTCCGATCTTTCTCGTTCCAAAGCTGGGATTAACGCGGACGAGTCTGGTTTTCGGACTTTTGAATGCAGGCGTCGGACTTTGGGGGACGTGGCTGCTGGAGGATCTGATAAAGAAACGCGATGTCAATATCCTTAGAATAAAAGGAGCGGTCGTAGTCGTTCTGCTTCTTATCGGCTTTATCAAAGCGGATGCACTGACGTCGCTTGCGGAAGATTCGCTGTTTGTCGACAACATTATTTATACGAAAACATCGCCTTATCAGCGAATTGTTGTAACAAAAGGCAAAACGGGTTATGCGCTGTTTTTGAACGGAAACTTGCAGTTTAATTCGTTCGACGAATATCGTTATCACGAAGCGCTGGTTCACCCCGCGATGCTTGCCGCCGGCGGCTCGCCGAAGAGAATTTTAGTTCTGGGCGGCGGCGACGGTCTCGCCGTTCGGGAAATTTTAAAATATCCTTCGGTGGAAACCGTAACGCTTGTCGATCTCGACCCGGAAATGACGGCGCTGGCGCAAAAGTTTCCGCCGCTCGCGCAATTGACCAATAATTCACTGGCTGATCCGCGGGTTTCTGTAACAAATGCCGACGCTTTCGTCTGGCTCGATTCGTCGGACGCGCAGCCGTTCGATGCGGCGATCGTCGATTTTCCGGATCCGAACAACTTTGCTCTGGGAAAGCTTTACACGACGCGATTTTACAATTTACTGAAGCAAAAACTCGCTCCCGGCGCGGCGGTGGTCATTCAATGCACGTCACCGCTGATCGCCCGCAACTCTTATTGGAGCATAATAAAAACTCTGGAAGCTTCCGGGTTTAATGTAAAACCGTATCAAACGACCGTGCCGAGCTTCGGCATCTGGGGCTATGCTCTCGCAAAACTCGAACCTTTTGAAATTCCAAAACAAGTCCCGAAAAATATCGATCTAAAATTTTTAAACGATGAAACGATCGCTTCAATGTTCGAATTTTCATCCGACACGACGTTTCCAACCGACCATGAGATCGAGATAAACCGGCTGGATAATCAGGCGCTTGTTCGCTATTACGAAGCCGAATGGCGGCGGTTTGAATGAAGATTTTCCGGAATAAGTGAAAAGGAAAAGGTGAAAAGTATGGCAAAACATCCTTTGCTCGAAAAATCGTTTGCGTTTGCGCTGCGCATAGTAAATCTCAGCCAATATCTTCACGAAACAAAACATGAATATGTCATTTCCAAAAAGATCTTAGACTCCGGAACGGCAATCGGTGTTTTGATCGAAGAAGCACAGCAAGGTGAAGATCGCGCGGATTTCTTAAGTAAATATTCGATCGCAAATAAGGAAGCTTTTAAGACAAATTTCTGGCTGCGTCTGCTTCATGAGGCAAAATTTATTGGGGACAAAGAGTTTGACTCAATTATCAAAGACTGTGAGGAACTTCAGAAAATGCTGATCTCAGCAATAAAAACCGCGCGTTCGAAGGTATAACTTAACCCTTATTCCTTATCACTTATTCCGGAAATAGAAAATGACTTTCACCCGCCGCGACATTTTAAAAAGTTTTCTCGGGCTGCCGCTCGCGCTTGCTGCTTGCCGTTCGAATGTCAGTGAAATTTCTTTCGACGGAGAGATCGTCGGCGCAAATGCGAATTTAGGTCATATTTTGCGCGAGCAGCGCGTCTTCGAGGTTCCGGAAAACAACTGGGAAAATATTGGAGTCGCGATAATCGGCGGCGGCGCGGCGGGCTTAACGGCGGCTTGGAAATTTCGCAAACAGGGATTCGACGATTTTTTATTGCTGGAGCTTGAAAACCGTATCGGCGGAACTTCGGCGAGCGGTTCTTCGAATGGATTTTCCTATCCGTGGGGCGCACATTATCTGCCGATCCCATTTAAAGAAAACGCAGAATTGATCTCGCTTTTGCGCGAAATGGATCTGACGGAAGGTTTTGATGAAAGCGGCGAAATAGTCATCAAAGAGCAGTTTCGAATTCGGGAACCCGAAGAGCGTATTTTTTATAAGGGTCGTTGGTATGACGGGCTGTATCTTCACACCGGCGAAACTCCGGAAGATGTCCGTCAATTAGCCGAGTTTCAGAAACAGCTCGATCTTTGGGTTGATTGGCGCGACGCGAAAGGTCGCCGTGCATTCGTTTTGCCGGTTGCGAATTGCTCGGACGACCCGGCAGTGACCGCGCTCGATAAGATATCGTTCGGA
This sequence comes from Pyrinomonadaceae bacterium, assembly GCA_026129865.1. Classification (GTDB taxonomy): domain Bacteria; phylum Acidobacteriota; class Blastocatellia; order Pyrinomonadales; family Pyrinomonadaceae; genus JAHCHG01. Next base: position 80,075 of record JAHCHG010000011.1, on the reverse strand, counting down.
GATTGGCTGCGCGAAAAAGGGCTGACGTCGGAAAGACTTTTGTGGTATTGCGATTACGCCTGCCGCGACGATTACGGACTAAAACTCGAAACGACGTCCGCCTGGGCAGGACTTTTTTATTTTTGTTCGCGCGTACCGAAGAGCGGCGTCGAATCGCAGTCGTTCATGACCTTTCCGGAGGGCAACGGGAAATTCATCAATTATTTAGCGGGTACGGCGAGCGACAAGATTCGAAAAGGACAGATCGCAGTTGAAATAATTCCGACTGAGACCGGCGTTGACGTCATCTGCTTTAACAGTGAAACGAAAGAAATTCGCGGAATTCACGCCAGAAAAGCTATCTTTGCAGCGCCGGTCTTTACGGCAAATTATCTGATCCGCGATTTTAAGCAAAACCCCCCGGCGCATATTCGCGAATTCGAACATAACGCGTGGTTTGTCGCCAATCTTTTTTTGAAAGACCGACCGAAGTCTCAGTTTTCGAGAGATTTTCCGCTTGCCTGGGACAATGTGCTGTACGAAAGCCCGAGCCTTGGCTATGTTGTCTCAACCCATCAAACGGGAATCGATTACGGCGGGTCGGTTTTCACATATTACTATCCGATGACCGAAAAAGACGGGCGGGCAAAGCTTTTAAGTCTTGACTGGAAAGAGCTTTCGGATATTTGCCTGACCGATCTCTCGCGCGCGCACCCGAACATCCGCGAGCTGACGACGCGAATTGATATAATGCGCTGGGGACACGCGATGATCTCGCCGCGTACGAATTTTTTGTGGAGCGGCGTTCGGGAAAAAGCGCGAGAGCCGTTTAGGAATATCCATTTCGCGCACTCCGATCTGAGCGGAATTGCACTGTTTGAAGAGGCTTTTTTTCATGGATTGCGGGCTGCAAATGAAATTTTCCAAAGATTATGATCGAACTAAAGGCACTCAATCCTCATTGGTTAGGCACTAGTGAAGACTCCGATTTTGACTTATGTGTTCATAGTCCAGTTTGGTTGAAAATCGCGGATAAAGTTGTCTCAAATGAAGAATCGGGAGACTGGACAATCAGCGCTTCGGCTTACCTATTTTTGAAAACGATCACGGAAGACCACGCTGCTAGTGAAAACGAGCAGCTTTTGCCGTGCTGCGGTTTCAATTTTTGGAAGGTTGAAAATAAGATCATTTTTGGAAACTGCGGAACTGGAATCAACTGGGATATTTGGCATGAAAATGGCGCTATAATTCACAAGTTTGAAGGTAGTAAAGAAAATGCTCTAAAACCTGATGAATGGCGAAATGCCGTTGTGAGATTCACCGACGAGATTTTAGCGTTCTATGAAAGCTATCCACCCAGAAAATTTGTTGACAATGAAAGTAAAGGCGAATTTGAATTTTTCTTAAATGAGTTAAAAAGATTAAGAAACGAAGTTGTTGAGAAAAATGCGTGAGACCGATCAAGTAAAAGAAAGCTGGCTTTTTTCCAGAGAAGTCGACCTATCGGTTTTTCTCGGAAGCGCAGTCGTTTCGCTTGTTCTTCTTGCGATCGGCTGGCAGTTCGGTTTCTTAAATTCCGATACGCCGGATTGGACATGGATCTCGGCGATACTTCTGATCGATGTCGCGCACGTGTGGTCGACAAGTTTTAGGGTCTATTTCGATAAGGAAGAGTTCAAAAGCCGTCTTTGGCTTTATGTTTTAGTGCCGGTCTTCGGCTATCTCGTCGGCGTCGCGCTCTACTCGGAAGGAGCGCTGGTTTTTTGGCGATGTCTCGCATATCTGGCGGTTTTTCATTTTGTCAGACAGCAATACGGCTGGGTCGCGCTTTACCGGCGCAAGCTGAACGAAACAGACCGTTTAAGCTGGTGGATAGATTCCGCCGCCGTCTATCTCGCGACAATCTATCCGCTGGCGTTTTGGATGACGAACGAGCGAAGTTTCAATTGGTTCGTCGAAAACGATTTTTACAAATTTCCCGCGATTGCTGAAAAGATCCTCTTTCCGATCTATTGCGCGGCGCTTGTGCTCTATTTCGGAAAATCTATCTGTCTTTATTTTGCGAAAGGATTTCTAAATCCCGGCAAGGACATAGTGGTTTTGACGACGGCAGTTTGCTGGTACGTCGGGATTGTCGCCATCAATTCCGATTACGCGTTTACCGTCACAAACGTCATCATCCACGGCGTTCCGTATTTCGCTCTGATCTATTTTTATGCAAGATCGCGGCGCGAAAACACCGGACGAGTTTATCGAACCCTTTCGCACAATATGTTTATCTTCCTCGCGACGCTGTGGTTTTTTGCTTATGCGGAAGAATTGATCTGGCACCGCGGCATCTGGCATGAACGAAACTGGATATTCGGCGGAAATTGGGATCTCGAAAACTGGAAAATGTATCTCGTTCCGCTGCTTGCCGTTCCGCAATTGACGCATTATGTTCTCGACGGATTTATCTGGAAACGAAGATCGACCGAAAAATTGATTTGAGAATTTAACCGTTGAATATAGAATGGATCCGATGCTGAAAATAACTGCTACATTCTTGCTATTCGTTTTTCTTTTGTCGGTTGCAGCTTGCAGCAGATCTGAAGACTCTTCTATCTTCGCGCTCTCGGACGACACGAATGAAGCCGTAAAGCTTGTAGATTCAGCAAATCAAGATCTTAAGGATATCAAGAAGCTTTATAAAGCAAATGAGAATCGCGTCGAAGACCTAAAGATCGCGATGAAAGAGAAAAAAGTCGAGGAAGCAAAAAAGATCGCGAACGATGCGGTTTATGCGATCAATGACGGAATGGCGCTCGGCATAAAAGCCGTGGAAAAGATCGAAAAAGCGAAAAATCTCAACATCAATAACAATTTCAAAGATTATCTCGACCTGAAGGAAAAGAGTTTGCGAAAGCTAATGGAAGCTTTTGAACTTAGGCGTCAGATCGCTTTGGCGCTGAGAAACGGATACGATCCGGAAAATGTCGAGCAGCGAGACGTTGTGATGGCGGAATTTAAAGAAAAGGACGAGCAGTTCAAAAAGCTCGAAAAAGAAGCGCAGGAAGCGAGCCGAAAAGCCAATCAGCTTGCTAAGGACGCGAGCCAGTCCGACAGTTAAAAATAGCGCTTGATAAAGCAGTTTTATCAAGCGCTATTTTTGCAAAGTCTAATTATTTCAATATCTTTGACGGTGTTCTGACCTCAAGATCAAAAGGCGTTATAACCGGCTGCTCAGGTGCGGCTTTCAGCTTTAACGGCGGTTCAACCTTAAAGAATTTTTGCAGATCGCCGTCCAACTTGAACGAACCCTCCTCCGATTTTTCGGGAGTGACGGGAATACTTTGACGCTGTTTTTGTCGAATGATCGTTAAGGTAACTGCGCCGTCCTGTTTTTCATTGATCGTTCTGATCAGATCAATGCTGGAATTCGTTTCTTTACCGTCAATTTCTATGATCACATCGCCGGCGTGAAGCCCCGCTTTCGCGGCAGGGGAATTTTCGCGGACGCTGTTGACCAAAATTCCTTTGCCCTCGGAAACACCAAAATATTCTCCAAGCTGCTTTGTCAGGTCGCTGACTCCAACACCGATCTGCCGGTTTGAACCGCTCGACCAGAAAAACCCGTTCGGAGCGTCGGGTCGAACGCGCGGAACGTTTTTCAAATCTGGGAGATCGTCCTTCGGAAATTCAGGAAAATTATAGATCTTCGGCAATTTTGACAGATCTTCCATCTTAAAACTTCCATCAAATGGCTTCGGTTTTTCGCGTTGTGCAACGGTTACGTCAAAACTCAGCTCGGCACCATTTCGCAAAACTGTGATCTTTGCGGTATGATCCGGCGCCGTTTCGTTTACAAGTCTGGTCAATTTTCTTGCGCTCGAAACGTTTTCACCGTTAAAGCGAAGGATGACGTCGTTTGCGTTCAATCCTGCTTTCGCCGCCGGTGAATTTTCCAAAACCTTTTCGATGGCGACGCCGCGAACTTCATTCAGGTTAAATTTCGACATATTTTCCCTTGAAATATCGACAACCTGAACGCCGATATAGCTTCCGCCGAAACTTTCCGGCGTGATCATCGCCCGAAAGATTTCGCCGGGCGCGACGGGTTTTTCCGGTGCTTCCTGCGCCGCCCCAGGGAGAGCGAAAACGACGGCTGTAACTGCAACAAATAAAATTTTACGAATCATAAAATTACCTCCAAAACGATTTCGTTTTACAAATTGACTGTATGAACTTTACGTCGTTTTTTACGTTTATGGTGCTAATTTTGTTGCCGAATTGCGCGAAAAAGGTTGCTCAATCAAGATGGATTCTTGACTTTCGGTTCAAATTTTAGTGTACTTGTGGCATCTGAAACCCCCGAATTTTAGGAAAAGCCTTTTCCTTCGGCTCGGGGTTTTTTGGTTTGAAATTAAATTTGAACGAAAAGAGGGATCGAAATGAAAAAAATAATTTTATTTATGACGGTAGCAGCAATGTCGGTATTTTTTGCCGCTTGCGAAACAACTAAAGAAACCAATTCGAACAACGCGATCGTGACAAACGCGAACAATGCGAATGTAACGAACACCAACGTAAACAAGGAACCCGAAGACAAAGAACTGACCCGGGAAGATTTTGACAAAGACAAAGGAAAGTACGAAAAAGAAGCGAAAGATGCCGGCAGCACGATCGGCAGCAATGCTAATGATCTTTGGCTTTGGACGAAAGTCCGCTCGGTTCTCATGGTCGGAGATGTTCGTGAATCAACGATAAATGTGGACGTTGAGAATGAGGTCGTTACGTTAAGGGGAACGGTTGCTTCCAGCGCTGAAAAGGACGCTGCAGTCAAAGCCGCACGCGGAGTTGAAGGCGTCAAGGATGTCAAAGACATGCTCAAAGTAGCGCCGAAAGATTCCGTTACTAATATGGCGGACGACGGCAAGTCGGACGCTGACAAGTCGAATACGAATAAAAAGTAAATAATTAGCAAACAAGAAAGCGCGCCGGTCGATTGAGCTCGATCGTCGCGCTTTTTATTTTGTCCCGAGAAATTAGATCTTTGCAGCGATACGCGCCAGTTTTTCCGCCGCGGCTTCTAGTGTTTCGTCCTTTTTACAAAAACAAAACCGAACCTGCTGTGATCCGAGCGTTTTGTTTTGATAAAACGAAGAACCCGGAACGACCGCGACACCTACGTCGCGAATCAGAAATTTTGTGAATTCAATGTCGTCGTTAAAACCAAATTTTGAGATGTCGGTCATTACATAATATGCGCCTTCGGGCGACGCACAATCGAAACCGGCTTTTTGCAGTCGGGGAACGATAAAATCGCGCTTTCGCTGATAATCTTTTTGCAGATCGTCGTAGTAGCTTTTCGGGAGACTCAGAGCATAAGCGCCCGCATGCTGCAAAGGATTTGCCGCACCGACGGTCAGGAAATCGTGAACTTTACGGATCGCACTTGTAACATCGGGCGGCGCGATGCAGTAACCGACGCGCCATCCGGTTACCGAATAAGTTTTAGACAGCGAATTGACGACGACGGTTCGCTCCCGCATTCCGTCGAGCTGCGCCATACAGATATGATTTTGGATTTCTTCATTTTCCGTTATTCGTTTTCCATTTTCCGTTTCATAAATAATGTGTTCGTAAATTTCGTCGGTAAAAACAAGCGCGTCGAATTCTTTACAGAGATCTGCGATGAATTCCATCTCTTCGATTGAAAAGACTTTTCCGGTTGGGTTGTTCGGATTGCAAATAATTATGGCTTTCGTATTTTCGTTAAAAGCAGCGCGAAGTTCGTCGCGTTCAAAATGCCAGCCGTTCGCGGTTTGATAAAGCGGAACGTGGCGCGGAATCGCGTCCGACAAAATCGCGTCCGGTGCGTAATTTTCATAAAACGGCTCGAAAACGATAACTTCCTCGCCTTTGTCAACCGTCGCCAGCATTCCCGCGATCATTCCTTCGGTCGAACCGCACGTTACGGTAATTTCCGTTTCGGGATCAACTTCCAAACCGAGAAACCATTTCGTCTTTTCAGCGATCGCATCACGAAAACTTTTCACGCCCCAGGTGATCGCATATTGATTATGATCGTCCGCAATCGCCTGCATCGCCACGCGCTTAATATCTTCCGGCGCGGCAAAATCGGGAAAACCTTGTCCGAGATTTACCGCATTATATTTCGCCGCCTCGCGCGACATCTCACGAATCACCGATTCGGTAAAACTCGCCGCTTTTTGTGAAATTCGATTTTTTGTTTGTTTCGGTTGTGTCATAAAATAAATTTAATTTTAACTGTTTTACTTGAAATATTTAGAGAATTTTCTTCACCTGTTGTTCCAACACTAATTGTGAGAATATACGTTTCCGAAGGTTTGAGTTTCCACTTTTCGATACAGGGAATTACATCTTTGTCATCCATCAAATGTTGAAATTTTTTATGATCTAACACTTCTTTAACGTCTTTAACTGAACCAGTTTTACCAGTAATAATTCGGTAAACATAATTGAATCGAAATGATGATTGTCGTCCGGCTTCCGTCAATGACGGTTGGCAAATATTTACTGATATTAGAGAAGATTCTTTTTCATCATCTTGCGAAAAAGCAAAATTTGAAAATCCAAGAATTAATAAAGTTAAAGATAGAATTATTTTCATTGTTAAAATCTCCCGACAAACTATTTTACACAAACTTCAATCACGGAAATTACATCATCAATTAATTCTTGAGATGCTTTCTCGACAAATTTGGCTTTTCTGGAATTGAAATCAATTGATTTTACCTGCTCGACCATTACAAAACCCGTTAACGAACTTGATGCGGGAACTGCTAAATGAAACGGAATTTTCCGGTCGGTGTTTGTGATCGGACAGACGATTGCCAAACCTGTGGCTTTGTTAAAAAGGAAATTGCTCACGACAAGCGCAGGTCGTCTGCCTTTTTGTTCGTGTCCGGACTGCGGATCGAAACTGAGGGTGATAAGGTCGCCCTTTTCAGGAATATAGCTTGACATTACCAAAATTCCTTCCCAACCGGTTCGCCAAAATTCTCTTCTTCAGTTCTATAATCTTCCGGCATATTTGCGGACATATCCTTCAAACTAAACTTTGGCTGTTCGTTCGGAACGATCACAAAAACTTCAGTTTTCTCGGGCAACTTTACGTCTATCTGGAGTTTGATTTCCCCGTTCTCGACAGTGCCTTTATACGTTGTAATGCTCATTAAATTCTCCACCACGAACCATTGTTCATATTATATGCCAAAATGCCAAATAAAATTAAAAAAAGGCAGACCACGCTGCCTTTCAAAAACCATTTTTCACAAATTCTACTTTGCGAAAACAACCACCGCATCATCCTTTCCGTCGCCGGTTACGTCCGTAAGAAATTGCTTTGACGAGCCGATGCCGTGTCCGGTGGTCCATTGCGAAAACGTTCCGAACGAATTTGCCCGCGAGAGAGATGCATACCAAGCGCCGTACTGTTCGAAGAAAACAACCGCGTCTGCACGACCGTCGCCGTCAATGTCGCCGAGAAATTGAGCTGTCGAATCTTTGCCGTGTCCGTCGGTCCACTGCGAAAACCTCTGAAAACTGCTTCCTGACGAAGGCGAGACGAACCAGCGACCGAACTGTCCAAAGAAAACGACCGCATCGGCTCTTCCGTCGCCCGTTACGTCGGCGAGCAGTTGATTGCTCGACCCGATTCCGTGTCCTTTTATCCAGTTGTTTTCATAACTGATATTTCGAGTGCTGAAACGGTCGCCTTCCGAAAGCGAAGCGAACCAAATTCCTTCGTTTGCAAAATAGATAACAGCGTCCGCCTTCTTGTCGCCGTCCACGTCGCCGACAAACTGCTTGGCGCTTCCGATCCCATGTCCGGACAGCCACAGCGAATGACGCTCAAATTTTCCGCCGCCCTTTGCCAGCGCAACGTACCATTCGCCCTTATTCGCGTAAAACGTAACCGCATCGTCGCGACCGTCGCCGTTGACGTCGCCGAACATTTGCGTCGTTGAATTTACGGCATAATTTGCGATCCGCGTTTTTCCGCTTTTGAACGATCTTCCTTTCGATTCCGCGATTCTCCAATCACCGGTGGAATTGTTCATTGAAACGGCGTCAGCGCGATCGTCGCCGGTAACATCACCCATCATTAGAATGTCTGACGAACTCCCAAATCCTTTCGTCCATCTTGTAAATTTGGCAAATCCATCGCGTTCTGCAGGCGCGACGTACCATTCTCCCTGACCGAATGCAGCGACGCTCATTAGACAAAGCGCGATCAAGATAAGTAAATATCTGCAAAAAAGGGGCATTTTATTATTCTCCTAAATTAAATTTGGCAGTAGAAACGTTTCGACTATTCTATCACGCGGTTTACCGCTCCTTCGCGAAAAGCCTGAACGTCAATCCAAGATTAAAAGTGCGTGGAAAACCCGGCGTGGCATGTATTCGTTCGACCGTGCCGCATGTAGGACATGTGCGCGATTCGAAGTAATTTTGCGTTTCGTAGTATTTCTTGTCCAGCAAATTATCAACTGAAAAGCTTAGGTCGATCCATTTTTTCAATCTTTTTGAGATCGAAAAATCCACTACGTCATGTCCGGACGCGCGAATTGTTCTATCAGCTCCATCGAGCCTGTAGCCCGAAATATGTCTCCAGTTTAGCGAAGAATTGATCGCGTAAACTTCTGAAAAGACGATACTTCCGTTGGCGACAGTCTTCGGAGCGCTGTCGACGATAAGACGCGAACCATCGTCCGTCCGTTGCCCTTTAAAGTACGAATTGAAAACCTGAGTCAAGCCGCCGTTTAGCGTTAAGTATCTGTTAAATCGCACCGAATTGCGAAATTCCATCCCGTACGAACGCGAAGGTCCGGCAAATTCGATCGAACCATCGTCCGGAATGTAAACCTGTTCGCTCGATCTATCGATCAAAAATGTACTGAAAACGGCTGAGACGCGGCGCGAATTATACGAAGTTCCCGCCTGGTAAAAATCGGTTGTCGAAATTTTGGGCGCATCGGGGTTTCGAATGACGCCGCGCGCATCCTGTGAGGAAATTCCGCGACCGTAATTTGCGTAAAACGAGACTGGTGTTCTTTCAAACGGCGACCATGCAAGCGCCAGCTTAGGCTGAAATTTCGCAGCAGATTCGTTTCCGGACAAGCTTAAACAGGAAGAAGCGGTAAATTGACCGCAGGAGAGGTCCGATCCCATAATCCGCGATTCCGAAGTTGGTCCGCCGAGTTCAAATCCCTTAACCTTGAACGTGAATACATCAAATCTCAGCCCAGCTTCGAGCCGCAGATGTCCGTTAAAAAAATCGATCCCGTTTTGCAGATAGCCGGCGAAATTGTTTATCCCCGCATTTGCCGAGGTGTACAAAACATCGGGGTTGTTTATGTTTTCAGGAAGAAATTTTCGAATTGGGTCGCGGCTGATCGAGGGATAAAGTCCCACATTTATCTGGTTTGAAAGCAGATTTGCTCCAAAAGTTAAAAGTCCGCGATTTTCGGAAAGGCTGTACGGAAGCAAAACCTGGAGATTGGCACCTTCCTGCAATCTGGAATCATGCTGCTGGATCTCATCGCCGAAAATCGGATCGGCAAGAAAGAATGTAAAATTTGAGTAGAGATCGAAAAGCGAACGACCGATGAAGGCATCTGCTTTAAGCGTGGCGCCCGACGTCCAAACTTTTCGATAATAAGCCCCAACCGACCCGAGTCGAACTTTGCCGCCGTTTTCCGGGTCGATAAAGCCGAAACGGTCAAGTGCGCCCGCCGAAACAAGGTCGAGGGGTATTTGTCCGGACGAAGTAAAATCGTTTCTGCCGAAATTTAACTTAAATCCGACCGTCCGGCTCTCGTCTATCCTGCGTGTGAAATTTCCGGTGACATTGTCGCGCCGGTACGCCAGCGGATTAATAAAAGGACCGTCGGTGCGGGAAAGTTCGTAAGCGAAAAACGAATCGACCTCTTTTATCTCCGGACTAAAAGCCGCAAATGCGCGATACGTATTAAAGCTTCCCGCTTGAAACCGCATCGTTAATTTGTTCGGCAAGGATTCCTTAAGATTTATCTTGACGACGCCTAAACCTGAAAAATCTCCGTAAGCTGCTGAAAACGGTCCGTTAATAATAGAAACGGTTTCTACAAGTTCCGGAGTGATCGACTTCAAATTTCCGAGATACCCCTGACCGTGTCCTTGCGTTCCCTGGTTTTGCTGGATGTTATCGACCAGGATCTTTACGCCGCCGTTTACGCCGCCGTGGTCGGTATTAAAGCCGAAACGCCGGATCTCAAGCGATTTTCCGCCGCCTTCGTGCTGCCCGGCGTTGATACCGGCGCTTAATGTTTGAATCAACTGGTCGTCCCGTCCGAAAAGCGTATTTTCAAAAACCGACTTGTTCAAATACTGAATTTCCGGCGAAAGCGCATTGTCTTCGATAATTACTTTTTCGCTAACCGGAGGAACCACGAACGCGACGCGAATTTGAATATTCCGGAGATTCTCGCCGGCAGCGTAAAAGGCTGTGAACGGTTTAATATTATTGCCCGAAAACCTGACGGTCAGCGGTTCGTCGGGAACATTGACGGAAAAGGATCCCTCAGCGCTGCTTTCGGCGGTTAGGACACCGCGCGATGTTTCAACTTCTATTACGACCTTCGGGACCAGCTCAAACTGCGATGTTACGACCTCGCCTGAAAAAATCCGTGTTTTCTGCTGACCGAAAACATCGGAGGAGAAAAGCGATGCGACCAAGATCGCAAAAACCGTCATCGCCTGAATCTTAATAGATCTCATAACTGCAAGAAAAACCTCTCGAACAATACTCAACCGGTTGACCGATGCATTCGCCGTCGCCGCTGAAACGGATTCAAAACGACGATTTTAGATCCGGAATCCAATGATAATCTAACCGCCGTATTTGCTGTAACCGTCAGGGTGCTCTTTATGCCAATTCCAGGCGCTTTCAATGATCGATTCTATTTCCGGGAATTTCGGGTCCCATCCCAAAACCTCGCGCGCTTTTGAGGCATCTGCCACAAGCCTGGAAGGATCGCCCGGACGTCTCGGAGCGATCTTGACGTTGATCGGACGTTTCGTGACCTTTCGCGCGGCTTCGATAACTTCCAGGACGGAGTAGCCGTTTCCGTTTCCGAGATTGATAAATTCTGAAGGATTTCCTTTCTCGAGATAATCGAGCGCGAGGATATGAGCTTCGGAAAGATCGGAAATATGAATGTAATCGCGAATCGCGGAACCGTCCGGCGTCGGGTAATCGTCTCCGAAAACCGAGATCGCTTCGCGTTTTCCCTGCGCAGTTTGCAGAACAAGCGGTATGAGATGAGTTTCCGGATCGTGATCTTCGCCAAGTGTTTCGGTCGCGCCGCTTGCGTTGAAATATCGCAGCGCAACAAATTTTAATTCATAGGCGCGGTCGTAATCGCGCAGAGCGCGTTCGACCATTAATTTCGACCAGCCGTACGGATTTGTCGGATCCTGCGGGTGATCTTCGTTTATCGGAACGCGAACTGGTTCGCCATATGTCGCGCAGGTCGACGAAAAAATAAATTTTTTCACACCGCACCGAATTAAAACGTCCAGCAATTTTAATGTTTGAACGAAATTATTCTCGTAATATTTTGCCGGTTCTTCGACTGATTCACCGACATACGCAAACGCCGAAAAATGCATTGCGGACTCGATCGCGTGATCATTAACGATCTTTTCGACGAGCTCCGAGTTTCCGATGTCGCCTTCGTAAAACGGAATGTCTTTACTAACTGCTTCGCGGTGTCCGTAAACGAGATTGTCCAGTACGACCGGTCTTCTTCCGCGGTTTCTGAGATCTTCAACCAAAGCGCTGCCGATATATCCTGCGCCGCCCGTAACGAGAATTGCCATAGAATCACAAATCAGGTCTCAAGCGCAGAGCGCTGAGCATTAATAAGGGGTTCGTTTGCGGAGGACGACGAAGCACCTGCGGCTTCGCGTTTTTCTTCCATCGAAATGTTTGCTTCCGGCAGAAAATGATTGAAGAGATTTCTTATCTTTTCGCGGTCGTTTTCGGACAGAGCCTGCCGGAAACTGCCCACGATCTGGGCGACCTCTTCAGGAGAATACGCAGCGATCTTTCCGATGAAGATCTTCGGATGTTTCGTTTTCAAAAGACTCTCACCCGTAATTTCAAGCTCTTCGAAAAGTTTTTCGCCTTTGCGAATGCCGGTGAAAATTATGTCAATATCTTCGTACGGCTGCAGCCCGGAAAGCCGGATCATATCTTCTGCAAGGTCGAGGATCTTTATCGGCTCGCCCATGTCGAGAATAAATATCTCGCCGCCGGTTCCAAGCGCGCCCGCCTGCAGAACAAGCTGCGAGGCTTCCGGAATCGTCATAAAGTACCGCGTCATATCGCGATGCGTAACCGTGATCGGTTTGCCAAGCCGAATCTGCTCGCGAAAGATCGGAATTACCGAACCGGTCGAACCGAGAACGTTCCCGAATCGGACCGCCATAAAATTGGTCGAATAAACCTGATTCAAGCTTTGCAGCACGATCTCGGCAATGCGTTTCGACGCACCCATGATAGATGTCGGATTAACGGCTTTGTCGGTTGAGATCAATACAAAATCTTTGACACCGAATTCTCCGGCAAGTTCGCCGATCAATTTTGTCGCAAGAACATTGTTCTTGATCGCCTCGGTCGGGTTGGCTTCCATCAGCGGCACATGTTTGTGCGCAGCGGCGTGAAAGATCACATGAGGCGTGTATTCGGTAAAAATCTCGCGCATTCGCGACTCATCACCGATATCGGCAAGGATCGGAACGTATTCGAGGTCGTCAAAATCTTTCGCGATATCGCGCTCAACCTGAAACAGCGGAAATTCAGTTCGTTCGACCAGTAAAAGTTTTTGCGGATTGAACCCGGCTATTTGCCGGACGAGTTCCGAACCGATCGAGCCGCCGGCACCGGTTACCATTACTACTCTTCCGCTTAAAAAGTCGTGGAGGTTTTTGTCGTCAAACTGGACGGGTTCGCGTCCGAGAAGGTCTTCGATCTGAACATCGCGAATACGGCTGACCTTTACCTTGCCGTGCATTATCTCGTGCAAACTCGGCAAAATCCGCGCTTTTACGGGAATCGCGGAGCAAATATCCAAAATTCGCCGAATGTCTTTTCCCTGCGCCTGGTCTATTGCAATAACGATCTGTTCGATATGAAGTTCATCGACTAGCCGCGCAAGATCGTCGGTCGTTCCCAAAACTTTTATTCCATGAACGCTTCCGCCGCGTTTATGTTTGTCGTCGTCGACAAATCCTTTGATGTCAAAGTCTGTATCTCCGCGACCGAGCACATCCTTGACGGCAAGCGCGCCGATGCGTCCGGCACCGACAAGCAAAGTTGACTGTTTCGCTTTTCGCCGCCGACCGATCTGAAATCTTCGCTTTTCACCGATCTCATAAACAAAACGGCGCAGCAAACGAAGCGTCAGAAGACCGGCAAACGCAAAAAGCGTGTCCATCAAGATGATCGAAAGCGGCACCTGCCAGCGGATAAATCGATCCGGAGAAAGCAGCAAACGGACAAGCACCAAAATCGTTCCGGAAACGAAAGCGGCTTTTAAAAACGCTTTGATATCTTCAAAACTAATGTAACGCCAGATTATCGAATAACTTCCGAAAAGAAAGAGCGAAGCGAACTGAACAAAAACCACGAATGGAAGCTGATTCAACGCGTTGTTAAAATGATAATCTTCGATCGCAAAATCGAAACGAAACAAGTATGCAAGAAAAAAAGCTCCGGCGAGCACCGAGACGTCCGCCAAAACCTGGACGGGTCGCCGCAGATACCAAAGCCGTTCAAGGGTCAAACTTGTCGCACTCGCAATATTCATGTTTGCTATAGTTTGAAATTACTCGGGTAACGGGAAACTGTCAACTAGTTAATTAGCTTGGAAATATCGTAATTTATTGAAATTGCAGAGTTGCGGTGTGAAATTTTTGCCTCGCGTCGGCTAACAAAATCGTATTCGCAGACAACCGCGACGTGTAACGTTTGAATCGAACCCGAGTCTGCGCTATTCTTTTGCAAAATAAGGGATTCTTCCCGCAGTTCTAGAATTATTATGAAACAGATCTTCTTGCTTACCCTTACCTTGATCCTACTAGTACAGGTTAAAACCGCTCAGGTCGCGCCCGACGCCGAAAGAGGTTATCTTGTCGGTCCCGGCGATGTTTTGACGGTAAAAGTTCTCGGCGAGCCGCAGTTTGATACGGTCGCACGGATCGACGAAGACGGCAAATTTCAGGTTCCGTTTTTCGAAGATCGAATTTATGCAAAATGCCGGTCCGAACGCGAGCTTCGCGAAGATGTTACGCAGCTTTTGTCCCGATTTTTGAAGTCGCCGCAGATCAGTGTCAGCGTTACGGAGAAAAAAAGCCGACCGCCGGCGACAATTTACGGTGCGATCACGCAACCGCAGCAAGTTGACCTTCGGCGAAAAGCGACTCTCATGGAATTGATCTCCATCTCAGGCGGCGTTACCGAAGAAGCAGGCGGAATGATCCAGATCTTTAGAACACAGCCGCCGATTTGTGCCGAAGAAGTTCAGCAGATCGCCTGGAAGCAGGAATCTGAGAACGGACTGGAAGTTCCGTCGAGAATGTACAGCCTCAATAGTTTGCGGCTCGGGCGCGAGGAAGCCAATCCTGAGATATACCCGGGCGATATTATCGTTGTCCTAAAAGCTTCGCCGGTTTACATTACGGGCGAAGTTCTCGCTCCGCAGGGAATATATCTCAAAGACGGCGGGCTTTCATTGACGGAGGCGATCGCCAAAATCGGCGGAGTCCGGCGCGAGGCAAAAACGAAAGATATCAAAATTTACCGGCTGAAGGACAATTCGCGCGAGCGCGAAATTATTGCTGTGAATTACGATCTGATAAAAAAGGGCGAGCAAAAGGATGTGATGCTCGAACCATACGACATTGTTGAAGTCGATAAAGCCGGAAAAGGCATCGGTCAAACGATCCTGGAAATCATAACCGGCGCGGGTCGAACAGGCATTTCCGCTGTAACTCAGGGACTCGGGACCAGGGTTCTTTATTAACTTCTATCTTTCCGCGTCGTCATAGATACGGTCGATGACACCGCTGTATTTTTCATTGACGACGCGGCGTTTTATTTTCAATGTCGGTGTCATTTCGCCTCCTTCAACGGTCAACTCTTCCGGTATCAAAGCTATTTTTTTAACTTTTTCATACCGCGAAAGCCGCTCGCAGGCTTTTTCGATCTCCGCTTCGAACAATTCCAAAATTTTCGGATGGCTGCAAAATTCGGCGGGTGATTCGATTTTGAGGTCGACCGAGCGGGCGAAATGTTCCAGATCTTCAAAACTCGGAACGATAAGCGCGGCTGGGAACTTTCTTTCGTTTCCGACAAGAACCACCTGATTTACATATCGAGAACCTTTTATCAGCTGTTCGATCGGCGACGGAGCGATATATTTTCCCCCGGACGTTTTAAAAAGTTCCTTTTTCCGGTCGGTTATCGTTAGAAAACCGTCGTCGTCGATCGTGCCGATATCGCCTGTCTTTAACCAGCCGTCATTCGTAAAGACCTCGCGGGTGGCTTCCGGTTTATTAAAATATCCGACCATAACATTCGGTCCGAAAACCTCGATCTCGCCGTCGTCTGCAGTGCGAATTTGAACGTTTCGAATAGGCTTTCCGACGGTTCCCAGACGAGAAAATTCAGGTGTGTTCGTCGTATTTACCGGCGAAGTTTCGGTTAATCCGTAGCCTTGCATGATGCTGATCCCGGCGCCGGTAAATGTCAGGTAGATCTCGTCCGAAAGCGCCGCACCGCCCGTGATGCACGAGCGAAGTTTGCCGCCGAAAAATTCCCGAAGTTTTGAAAAAACCAGACTGTCGGCAATGCTGTGTTTTATCGAAAGCAGATATGAGATCTCTTCCTTCTTTTCGATCTGCAGCGCATATTCCTTTGCTACTGCGATCGCCCAGTCAAAGATGGCTTCCTTAACCCGGCTTTCCTGCGCAGCGCGGAGTTTTGCCTTTGCGTAAACCTTTTCGAAAATTCTCGGGACGCCGACAAAGATCGTCGGCGCGACCTCTTTAAGATTATCCGCGACTTTTTCGATAGATTCTGCGTAGTGAACTGCCATTCCGTTAAGAATGTAAAGATACATTCCCGAACGTTCAAAAACGTGCGAAAGCGGTAAAACCGATAACGGACGGTCGTCGCTTGAAAATTGAAAATTAGCGCCGGCGTCGATCGCGTTTGAAACGAGATTCCGATGCGAGAGCATTACGCCTTTCGGTTCTCCCGTGGTTCCCGAAGTGTAGATCAAGGTTGCAATGTCCGAAGGTTCTAATGCGCCGGTTAGTTCGCTGATCAGCTCCGGCTGCGAACTTCGCAAAGAAGCGCCGCGTTCTTCGAGTTCGGCAAGTGAGATCGCGTTCGGTTCGTCAACGCCTTCGAGATCAAAAAAGATCAGCGATTCCACGTCGGAACAATCCGGCAAAACCTCACCGATACGTTCAAACGCCGCTTTATTTTCGATAAAGAAAACGCGCGCACCCGAATCATTCAAAATGTAACAGACAGAATCGGCAGCGAGCGTTGTGTAAATAGGAGCGTCGATCACGCCCGCGAGCTGGCAGCCGGCATCGGTCAACGTCCATTCCGGAGAATTTGCCGCGATCATCGCTGCACGGTCGCCCTTTCTAAGTCCTAGCGAATAAAGCCCCAACGCGATGTTTTCCGCGCGGCTGACCATTTCATTTGATGAGATCGGGTGCCATTTACCGTTTTTCTTAAAATTCAGCGCGTCGGAGCGTTTATTATGCTCAGCTGCATAATAGAAAATTCCCGCAACCGTCTGCGGCTCGTTTTCGAAAAGAGGAACGCGATCCGCGTCTTTGCGAAATGAAGTTTCTGTTTGTTCAACCATGAAATCAGCGTTCATTGCTTCATCACGCCTCCGAAAAAGATCTGCAGCACCGTTTCCGCCATCGGTTTAAGCGGATAAGACTGCTTGGACAAGATCCAGTTTGTAACCATTTCGTCGAGCGCCCCAAATAGAATTTTGGCGCAGACGATGGGTTTAATATCCGTTCTAAATTCACCGGCGTCTTGCCCGCTTTTTATCGTGTCGCTGATGATCTCAAGATAATCGGCAAATCCCGCCGCGGAAAATTCCTCCATAAACTTTGTCGAGCCGCGGAGTTCGACCTGGAAGACGATCGCCATATCGCGGTCTTCGCTCAGTTTTTCGAGGTGCAGGTTAGCTATTTTTCTTAGCCGTTCAACTGGAGATTCGATGCCTTCCAGCTTTTGTTTACCCTCGGAAATGAATTCGTCCATCGCCTTATCAAAGATCGAATGGAGAATCTCATCCTTGCTTTTGAAATAAAGATAAACCGTCCCATCGGCGATTCCGGCTTGCTTGGCGATATCGGCAACTTTGGAATTGAAAAATCCGCGCTCGGCAAAGACTTTTGTCGCCGATCGAAGGATCAATTCGCGCTTATCGCCGCCAGCCGGACGGTTTTGTATTGTCGTTCGAACAGATCGCACCATATTTTATTTGAAAATGAATGAGCGGTCATTCAGTTTTAGTAAGGTTATACTAACGATACTGAAAATTGCAAGAATTCAATTTCCGGATGGATGTCAGTCGGAAGTTTTCCGGAAAGCGTAAACTAAAATTCCGTTGACGTCGCCCGCCTGGCGTTTTCGAAATTTATAGTCATTTTTTCCCACCACCTCGGTGATCACGTAATCGTTATGGCATTTCAGACAGGATTCTAGGGCGCGAACCGGACGGGCGATATAAGACCATTTTCCGCTCTCAAATTCATACGAATCTTTCGTCCGAAATTCCATAAATGCGGTTTTGATCTCGTCCAAAAGCTTTTGCGGGCTCTTTAGTTTTTCCTGCGGAAAATTTCGGGTGACACCGAGCGGATTGTGAAGTCTGTAATTTATATTAAATCGACGTTTTTTCCCTTTCGGGTCTTCAATTTCAGTAATCCGCCGACCAAAGAGATACAATCCCGCGCGAAAATTACTCTCTTGAAAACTTTTAACACTCTCCGTTTCGGCGCCTTCTTTGGGTTCGAAATATTCGGAAAGATGCGGATTAGTCGGATAGGTCGGCTGGATCCGGCGAATTCCAAAATTGGGTTCGGTTAAAAAGCGATTTTGAATTGCCGCGTCAAATTTATCGACGATCTCGATCGGCGGCGTATTTTCGATCTTCTGCGCGGAACTCCGCGAATCGATTAACCCGGCAGCGATGACAATCGACCCGAAAAGCATCGCTCCAAAAACTCCGACCTTGGCGGCGAGATCTTTATTCATAATTTTCGATTCTCCGATCGTACCGAGCCATTACCTAATACTTCCAAATTTCTTTCAACGAAGACAGGAATTTTTTCCGCGGATTCTTAAGCTCGCGGCACATATTGGACATCATTTTCCGTTTTCATTCATTTGCCGGGTCCCGGTTTAATTCGCGATTTTAATTTTGCCGAAAACACCCGGGAAAACAAAACTTGCTTTATTTGTTTACCGACCCATAAAATACACCAATTATGAAAAACTCAAGCATTTTATTTGGAGCCTTCGTCATTTTTTCCGCTGTTTCGACATTTGCCCAAACCGGCGATGCGAAGATCGAAAACGAAATTACAAAGGTTTTGCACGTACAAACCGCCGCCTGGAACCGGGGCGATATCGAAGGCTTTATGCAGGGTTATTGGAATTCGCCGCAGATGACATTTGTTTCCGGCGACAACGTCGCGCGCGGTTGGCAGGCGGCGCTTGACCGTTACCAGAAAAGCTACGATTCGAAAGCAAAAATGGGTGTTCTAACATTTTCCGAGTTGGAATTTACCATCTTGAGCAAAGACGCCGCCGTCGTTTTGGGCGGCTGGTCGCTGGAAAGGACGGTTGACGGCAAACAAGATAACCCGCACGGAAAATTTACTTTAATATTTCGGAAATTTAAGGACGGATGGAAAGTTGTGCACGACCATACGAGTTAGCAAATATTACGTCTTTGTTCTTCGCGACTGTGCATTTGCGCTTTACGGAATGCGCGATATACGTTGGGTTGAATGGATCACGATGAATTACAAACGATTTGAGCAGTTACCGGTTTGGATTGACGCAATAGAATTTGCAGTAAAGGTCTTCGAGTTTAGTAAAAATGCCGTACCGGAATTCAAGGGCTTAGGTGATCTAAGAAATCAATTGGAACGTGCGGCGGTCTCCATTTCAAACAATGTCGCCGAGGGATTCGAAAGAAAACGACCGTCGAATTGATTCAATTTTTATATATCTCAAAAGGGTCGGTGGGCGAATGTCGCTCGATGACACATATTCTCGGGAGATTGCCAAATTTCAAAAAGTTCAAAGCCGATATATCGGATTTGCGCAGCAGGGCTGAGAAAATTTCGCGACAGCTAAGCGGCTGGGCAGATTCGTTAAAGAATTCGGACATTAAAGGGTTTAAGTTTTTGACGGAAAAGGAACGAGAGTCGTACCGTCGGAAGAAGGAATTGCAAGAATTCGATAAGGAAATGAAAGATTTTCGGTCTAATTTTTCTGAAAAACTGAAACGCGAAGAAAACGAAAGGAACCAAAAATAAATTTTTCACTAATTTCAAATTTCAAATCTTCAATTTCAAAAAATGCTGCCAGGACGATGCCTGCAGCACAATAAAGCAAATTAGGCAGAAATAACAATGAATTCTATCGGGAACACGAATAATTTTGGTTACTTACTTGGTTAAATCACTTCCGATGAAGGTCAAAGGTTTAGATCCTGAAACCTCGTCCGCAATGTTCTGCGTCTACTTAATAGTAAATTATTATTCAAAATGCCCGTTGATTTAATATGAAATTCAATTCTTCCGCGAAGGTATTGCAACCTTATGAAATTTGAAATTTTAGATTTGAAATTATTCAACAATATTCAAAAGTTATGAAAAATCCAAAAACCCTAGCCGAATTAAAAGCGAGCGGATATGTTTCGCGTTCCGTTAAAGACGAAATGCGTTCAAATCTGATCGCGAAACTGAAACGCGGCGAAAAGCTATTTGACGGAATTTTGGGTTTTGAAGAATCGGTCGTTCCGCAGATCGTCAATGCGATTCTGGCAAAGCATAATTTCATTCTTTTGGGACTTCGCGGGCAGGCTAAAAGCAGGATTATCAGACAATTGACGCAATTTCTCGATGAAGAAATGCCGATCATCGCGGGTTCGGAGGTCAATGACAATCCGTTTGAACCGCTTTCGGCTTACGGAAAATCTCAGATCGAACTTCACGGCGACGAAACGAAAATTGATTGGGTAACGCGGGAAAATCGCTTTGTTGAAAAACTCGCTACGCCTGACGTGACGATCGCGGACATTATAGGCGATGTTGATCCGATCAAAGCGGCAAAAGGCGGACATCTTTTGTCGGACGAATTGACGATGCATTTCGGCTTATTGCCGAGAGCGAATCGCGGAATTTTTGCGATGAACGAGCTGCCCGATCTTTCGGGAAAAATTCAGGTCGGACTTTTCAACATAATGCAGGAAGGCGATGTTCAGATAAAAGGTTATCCGGTTCGTCTGCCGCTCGATCTATTGCTGGTTTTCTCGGCAAATCCCGAAGATTACACGGCTCGCGGAAAAATTATCACGCCGCTGAAAGATAGGATCGGCGCGGAAATTATGACGCATTATCCGAAAGATATCGGACTCGGAACGGCGATTACAAAACAAGAAGCGTGGATAAAACGCGGCGATCTGGAAGATTTTGCGGTTGAAATTCCTGATTTTATCGCGGAAACAATCGAGCAGATCGCCTTTGAAGCACGCGATGATCAGCGAATTGACAAGCGTTCGGGCGTTTCGCAGAGATTTTCGATCAGCGTTACGGAAGCCGCAGTTTCAAACGCCGAAAGACGCGCACTTATTACGAACGAAAAAGAAATTGTCCCGCGTATTTCCGATATTTACGCCGCGCTTCCGGCGATGACGGGAAAAATGGAACTCGAATATGAAGGCGAACAGCTCGGGGCAACACGTCTGGCAAAAGAACTTATCAAACGCGCCGCCGGAATTATTTTTGAAGGATTTTTCCTCGGAATTGATTTTCAGCCGACAGTTGATTGGTTTGATAACGGCAATAAACTGCTTTTATCCGAAACCGCTTCGGCGGAAGAATGCGTGATGCTGCTTGAAAGCGTCCCCGAATTAATTGATTCAACGCTCGTGCCGCTCGCCTTTGAACGTAAAAACAAAGCAAAACTCGTCGCGGCGTGTGAATTCGTTCTCGAAGGTCTCTACGCGCAAAACAAGATCTCGCGCAACGAAGAAGGCGGTTTTGAAGCGACAACCAAAGCCAAAAGAGATCGTCGCGGATTGATCTACGAAGATTTGACCGATTTGGACAATTTTAATTAACACGATCTTAAGTGCAGAGCCGGCGGCTAAACGCAGGTCAAAAGTTCAAAACGATCATCATTAAATGGAGAAAGCCGCGAGGTGTAACCCTCACGACTCCCTATTTTCGATCCAGAATTTTTCAATTACGGACGACGATAATATCTGCGTTCTTTTTTCTTGTCCTTCGGATTAATTCCGTAAGTATAAGCCGCACCTGAACCCGCGCCGACTCCGGCACCGATCAACGCGCCTTTCTTACCGCCGATCAAACCGCCGACGACTGCGCCAGCGACTCCGCCGATGCCGATATTAATAAGATTTCGGTGTCTTTGGTAAAAGTTTTTGTCCTGCTGCTGGCTGTATCGATAATCGCGGTTTGCACGCTTGCCGGATCTCGATTGTGCATTTGCCGCCAGCGGAATCATTATCGCCATCATCGCTGCTGTTAAGAATGTTGCTAAAAATTTTTTCATCGTAAGAATTACTCCTCTAATTTTTTCAAAGGGGGACTGGCTGTGTACGTCGCAATGGCTGTGCCACGTCCAAAAATCCCTAAATAATAAGGGTTTGCAGAGATTCTGGCGATAATTACGAGTGCGATCTATACGAAATGGATCGCCGACAGCCCGTATCGTCTTGTAAACGAAAAAAAGCCCGGCGGAAAACCGGGCTTTGATGGTGAACGCTTGAAAAACCTATCGATAGCGGCGTTTCTTTTTCGGCTTAATTCCGTAGGTGTAAGCAGCGCCCGCGCCCGCGCCGACTCCGGCGCCGATCAATGCGCCTTTTTTACCGCCGATGATGCCGCCGATGATCGCGCCTGATCCGGCGCCGATACCAATGTTGATCAAATTGCGATGACGACGGTAAACGCTTTGATTTCTACGCTGATAACGCCGGTCGCCGCGTCTGTCATAACGCCGATCGTTTCGACCGTTGTTATAATTGCGCCGTTCGCTGCGGTAACTGCGGTTATATTTCCGCTTTTTACTTTTCTTGTAACGCTTGCTGTTGTAAGACTTTTTGTATTTTTTGCCGCCGCCGTAAGCTTCGACGGACGTCGGAACCATTACGGCGAACACAAAAAATACCGTCATTAATGCGATCAATTTTTTCATTTGAACAAACCTTCCTTTTAAAATATTTCAAAACGAGGAGAGAAATATGCTAAGTTTTTGGGAAGAGTTTATTTAACTGAAAATGTTTAACATCGAAGATAGTTCGATCATTTTTCGAGTTAAACACAGCCAAATTCGGGGAAAGTTGATGTTTAAACAATAACTGCCGAAAGTGGATTTCGCAAGTTTGCTCACCTTTTCACTGGTTTATGAAGTTCATAAAGTATTCAAAATTCAAAGGTTTCGACGTTTTCGGCGTTAATCTCGGCGATCTGATGCAGTCGCTCTCGGATATGATGCTCGATTCGGGCTTTAACGACGATTACTATTGGACGCGGGAGAGAAATCAGGTTGACGATTCATTGGACGCGCTTCGTCAGGCACTTCTTGATGCGCTGATGGAGCAGGGGATTTTGGACGAACTCGATGTTGAAAAAATGTTCGATGATAACGACCGCAAATTCAAAGGTTCTCTTTTGGAACAATTGATAAATCAATTGATCGAAAGATTGGTCGAAGAAGGCTATTTGGATTTAAAGGAAGTAGAAAGACAGCAAAATCAACAGCAGCAAAGCGGACAAGGAAAAGGCGAAATTGGAACACCTTTGCCGCGCGATGTGCGTTTTCAATTGACGGAAAAAGGTTTGGATTTTCTGGGGTTTAAGACTTTGCAGAAACTCTTGGGTTCGATGGGCAAATCTTCAATCGGCAGACACGAAACGCCGGAACTCGACACGGGCGTTGAAGCGGCTTTGAGTTCAAAGCAATACGAATTCGGCGACACGATAAATCTGGACGTGAATGCAACGCTTTTAAGCGCGATAACACGCGAAGGTTTGGGTGTTCCGCTCAATCTGGAATATTCCGATCTATATGTTCATCAGCAGGATTACACATCTTCGTGCGCGACGGTCGTGATGCTCGATTGTTCGCATTCGATGATCCTTTACGGCGAAGACCGTTTCACGCCCGCGAAAAAAGTCGCGTTAGCTTTGGCGCATTTGATTCGCACACAATATCCCGGCGACAGTTTAAAAATCGTGCTTTTTCACGACGACGCGGAAGAATTACCGCTCGCCAAATTAGCGACAACGCAAGTCGGACCATATCACACAAACACGGCGGAAGGATTGAAATTGGCACGACGATTACTCGCCGCACAGCGCAAAGAGATGAAGCAGATCGTAATGGTTACGGACGGAAAACCGACCGCTGCGTTTATTGATTCGGGAAATCCGGCGTATTTTAATCATCGCCGTTATTCGCAAACGCAAACCAGCGATAAAAAACGCGCACTCTACAAAAACTCGATGGGCAACGATCCGTTCGTCATGGCGGAAACCTTCAAAGAAGTCCAAGCCTGCCGGAAAGCCGGAATTATGATAAATACTTTTATGCTCGCCAGCGATTGGTATCTGGTCGAATTCGTCAAAAAGATGTCCGAAATGACGCGCGGCAAAGCGTATTTCGCAAATCCGAATAATCTGACGCAATTCGTTTTGATGGATTTTATGAAACGGCGAACGAGTCGTGTAAAATAAATTTATGGATATCCAAACGACAAATCACGGCGAAAATCAAGTGATAATTTCAAATGAAGATTTGAAAAAACTTGTCGAAATTGCGGAAAAAGTCGAGCCGATTAAAGTTATCAGAGAACTTTCAGCAGAAGAAATCGAAGCAAAAGAAGATGAATTTGCCAAAAAACTTTTAGCCGAAGGCTTTATTTCCAAGATTCCGGAGCGGGATGAAACCGATGAAGACGACGATTTTGAGCCGAAAGAATTTGAAGGCGAACCGCTCTCCGAACAGATCATCCGGGAACGCAGATGAGCGCGTATTATTTTGACAGTAGTGCGGCGGTCAAACGCTACGCAAAAGAAAAAGGCACGAATTTCTTGATAAATTTACTTCGCCCGTCAGCAAAAAATGTTCTTTATACCGCAAAAATCACCGTAGTCGAAGTATGTGCCGCTCTTGCCCGACGACAAAAAGGTTTGACTCTGACTCCCAAAAAAACGGTAAAATCCGTATTTCGCTTTCGGAGAATGTTTTCTAAAAGATTTTTTGCTATTGATTTATGGGATTCAATTATTGACGAAGCTGTCCGATTAACCGAAATTTACGCGCTTCGCGGATACGATGCCGTCCAACTTGCATCGGCATTACTAACAAACCGTAAACGATTGCAGGATGGTTTGAACGCATTGATGTTTGTTTGTGCCGATAATGAATTAAATGCGACAGCAAAATCTGAAGGTCTAGTGACTGATAATCCTAATAATTATCAGTAAAAAATGTCCGAAATGACGCGCGGCAAAGCGTATTTTGCGAATCCTAACAACTTGACGCAATTTGTTTTAATGGATTTCCTGAAACGACGAACGAGCCGTGTAAAATAGAGAAATGTTTGATATCTACGCCGAACTGAAGCGAATTATCAATGCTTTAGATGAAAACGATGTGGAATATGCCGTTTGCGGCGGTTGGGCGATGGCGATTCACGGCGTTCCGCGCGCAACGGTTGATATTGATTTGCTGATTTCCGCAGAATCGCTTGATAAAGTTTTTGAAATTGCTAAATCAAATGATTACTGGCTCGAAGGTTTGCCGATGTCTTTTCATAACGGGCAAATCGAAATCGCCGGATTTCTAAAATTGATGACGAAACAGGTTTTATTCTAATGCTTGATTTGCTTTTGGTAACGCCGGAGATAAAAGATGTTTGGCAAAATAGACAGACAACGCCTTTGGAAAATTGTTCAGTTTCAGTTGTTTCACGCGAAGGGTTGATAAAGCTGAAAACATTGAGCGGACGCACACAGGACAAAGCCGATATTGAAAAATTAATGGAGATCGAAGATGAAAGTTGATATGTCGCCAAAAGCAATCGAGGATCGGCTTAAACTCGTCGGACAATTAACTAAAGCGTGTTTGATGATTCGCCGAGGTAGCTTAGAAAATAAATCAAATTCAAAGCGGTTTGAAAAAAAGTTCTCAAATAATACGGTGGAAAGAAAATTATGAAACAACTTTTACTTTTATCTTTTCTACTTTTTATTTCGCTCGATGCAAACGCTCAAAATTCCGAATTAACTTTAGAAAAGGGCGTCCCGGCGCACAATGAAATCGACGGAATCTATAAAACATTCAGCGAGTCGTATCGAACTTTGAATGTAGATCTGGTGGCAAATCTCTACACGGACGACGCGGCGTATCTACCGCCGTCGAACGTTATTTTGCAAGGTCGCGCGGAGATTCGCCTGACGTTTAAATCGTTTTTCGATTATATAAAAAACGAAGGTCGGACGATGACGATCTCGTTTCAGATCATTCAGCGCAAAGTTGATAAAAATTTGGCGTATGATGTCGGAATTTATACGATCCGGCAATATAAAGAAGGCAAGCAGGTCGGCGAATCGGGACAAGGAAAGTTTGTCGTCGTCGCCGTTAAAGAAAAAGACGGAAAATGGCGTTTTCAAGTTGACGGTTACAGCGATCTGAAACCGCCGTCTCAACCGCAGTAAGTTGTTCTGTAACTTATTGATAAACACGATCAAAGCGCGTTTACCGCGAGTTTTGGGAAATTTTCTGATAGAATGGTTTCGAACCTAGAAATCGTTCTAGTAAAGCAAATTTACAAACAGGAGGTGAGATCATGAAAAATCCAATAATGGTTTTTTTGATGTTGGTAACCTTCGTTGCATTCTGTTTTGCTAATCAGAATGCTCCCCCAAATGGAGATAAAGACGAAGGAGAAGTTCTTCTAAAAGCCGGCACAAAAATGTCTGCGCAGCTTCAGCAGACGCTTGATGTCGAGAAAGCAAAGACCGGCGATGATTTTGTTTTGAAATTGACCCAAGACGTTCAGGCAGTAAATGAAGTGATCCCAAAGGGCACGGAGTTATTGGGACGAGTGGTAAGAGCAAAGGCGATTTCACCAGACGAAAATACGTCTGAAATCAGCCTGTCATTTGACATGATCAAGCTCGGCGACGACTATCTGAGATTTAAAGCCGGACTCTTGTCCGGTGATCAGGCGTCTGCCGGTTTGACCTTTTCAGCGTCGCCGGTTTACAAAAACGCCACGGTAATTTCGCTTTCCGGCAAAAACGTTCGCCTTGAAGAAGGCGCTGTTTTCGAACTTGTTACCGATCTTGACGTTGTAAAAAACTAAATAAGGAAGAACAGCTATCTAATAAAAGGGATCGGGGAATTTTCCGGTTCCTTTTTTTGTTTCGCAGCAAATCTTTAATAATCTCAACATTATGCTCGACCGAAAACTTTTATCCGAAGCGCTCAAGGTTAGCCGGGATGATTTTGATGATTTTAAACGGTTGAGTGCCGATGAAACCGAATTCTATCAGCGAATAATTGAAAACGCGTCTAAGCTTAGCAGCGCCGAGATCGAAAAAAGGATCGAATCGCGAACGAGTCCCGGCGCAATTCCTTCCGGCGAAATTGATCGGTACTCGGGATTCTGTGTCAATTTTGATCAAACCTGGCAAAATCATCGTCAAGCGCGCGCATGGGCGCTGCCGGTCCTTGCGGAACGCACCACTTTTGCCGCCGACGCGAGCCAGATACAGCCAGGTCGCGACGTCAGTATTCCGGTCGCGGCAGTTCAGGTCGGATGGTTCGAAAATCCGCATACCGAATTGAAAAATTATATTAAAGGAGCATCGTTTCGTGTGTTGACTCCGAAAGAACTGCTTCAAGATCAGGAAGAACCGATCAATCCGGAATCGAAGGTTTCTGCGATCCGTTTCGAAGAGGAAGCGAGAAGGATCGTGGCGTTTCTCGAGTCAAAAAAAGATTGGCAAGCCCGCGGCGAACGTATGCCGGTTGCGTTCTTTGACGGAACGCTGCTTGTCTCGTTCTCTAAACCGGACACGGCGCTTCAATCGACCTATGTCAATGCGATCCTCGAGGTAATTAACGTTTCAAAAGAGTGCCGCGTTCCGGTGGTCGGTTATGTCGATTCGAGCTATTCGCGCGATCTGATCTGTTTTCTCGAGGCTTTTGCAAACGAAAAACCGGCGAATCGAATAATTTTTGACAGCAGATTAGCTCAACCCGGAAGTTCAAGTTCGATCTTAAAAAAATGGGGCGACCGCACAATTTTCTGTCGCGTAAAGCGAAGCGGATTGGGTGAATTTGTCGATCGCGAAACCGGAAAACCAAATGTCGGTATGGTTTACCTGCAAACTACCGGCGAAGATCTGCCTTCGAGGCTCGATATACCGTCGTGGGTATTTGATGCGGGATTTGCAGATGAAGTGATAGACGTCGTCCGCGCAGAATGCATTGTCGGATTGGGCTATCCGTACGCCCTTGAAACCGCGGACGCAACCGCCGTTATATCGGTTACCGACCGCGAAATATTTCTAAAAGCTTTACAAGAGTTCTCCAAACGTGGAAAACTTGGAATGACCTTTTCGCGTAAGAGTTCAAGCAAACGGAGACGCCGTTAATTATGCGAAACGGTCCGCGGAACTTGTTTTATGAAAGCGCGAGCGGAAAAATTGAATAGAGATAATTTCCAGCCGGAAAATTTGCATTGTTCGGCGTGCGGAGCCGAATCTCGCCGTCTCAGCGCAAAATTTTGCTTTACATGCGGCAAACTTCTCAACGAAGGTTATCAGCCGCTCGATACTCTGCGGGCTTCATATCGAATGCAGGGAAAATCGTTTCTGCGGGAAAATTCCGTTTCCGTTAATGATTCGGCGGACATTTTTCAGCGCGAACAAAACGACATGGCGCAAAGCGCGTGGGCATGCTGTGTTTATTCGATGGTGCCGTATCTCGGTATTTTGTTCATTCCCATCACCTTGATTCTCGGGGCACTCGGAATTGCGGCAGCGGTTCGCCATCCGCGGCTCGGCGGTCGTCAGATCGCAATGGTCAGCGTGGGACTAAGTTTTCTCATTTTAGTTCTTCAGGTGTTTTTATGGGCGCTGCTTTACATTATTCCTGAACTCGGCAAAACGGTATGAAGATTGCAAAGATCGTAAGCTCCAACTCGCATCTCGATTACGTTGCGCGAATACTCGACACGCTCGACACGGAAAAACCGCCGTCGTCAACCGATTTCGGATTCGGACAGTTTGTTTCGATTCAGGTTGAGACAGATGAGATCATCGGAATTATTTACAATTCGATGCTGATCAATCCGGAATATTCTTCATTCGGTCCGCGTCTTTCGCCGGTGATGGAAAATTCGATCTTTTCGCCCGATTATTTGAACGAACAGGGACTTCTTGTCGGGATCATTCTGCTCGGTACGATTGCAGATAAAACCGTCTGCAGTCATGGCGTGCCGCGGCGTCTGATCCCGCCGGGACAGGACGTTTCAAAGGCGAAAAGAGATAGCATCGACCGCTTTCATGCTTCCGAAAACGGCGGCGTCAAGATTCATTATTTTTCGCAGCTCGTTTCAAACACCGGCTCAATGGCGGTGCCGCTGATGGAATCGATAATCGATGAACTTTCGAACAATTGCACGCCTGAAGACATAAAACGGCTAAACGTTTTAAAGCGGTCGCTCATATGGCAACGCGCGCTTGGATCAATGCGTCTATAACTGTGGAATTCCCCTCAACATATTTTTGAAGAAAAATTATGAAACACCTATTTTATTCAGCCTTTGCCGTTCTCTTTCTTTTTTCGATCTCTATTTTCGCGCAGCCGCGTCCGGTTGATAAAACGGTCGACGACCGTGTGATCGAACCTGCTCCGGCGACGTTTGAAGCCAAGTACGAAGGCGGAATGCTCGGATATAACAAAAAAGAGAGCGGTACGCTAAAATTTGACGACGTCAACAACCGGCTAGTCTTTTTGGGAAAAGATAAAAAAGACGTGTTCGCTATTTCTTATGCGTCGATGCTTGCCGTTTCGCCCGCGTCGCAATCCGTTCGTTCAACAACGGGAGCGGTCGTCAGCGCTATTCCTTTGCCCGGTGCGGGTTTGGCGGGAATGTTCATTAAAGAAAAACGCCGTTATCTTGTTATTCAATATTCGGATGACGACGTAGAAATAAGAGGATTGACGAATTTTAAGATAGACAATCAGGCGTTGCTTGATTCCGTAATAAAAACGCTCGGTGAAAAGGCGGAAATGAAAAAGCGCGGCGATTCGTATTACCGCGCAAAGGCTTCGGCGGACGACGATGATGATAACTAATTTAGATCGCCGAACCTGTGTTGTAGAAGCGCAGCAGCGACGATCGCAGCAGTTTCGGCACGAAGAATTCGCCCGCCCAGATTTATGATCATAACGTTGTTCACGCCTGCGAGTTCAATTTCCGACGAATCCCAACCGCCTTCCGGTCCCACGAAGGCGGTTATTTTTTTGGAAGCGCTGATATCGGAAAATCTATTTCCGCCGCTTTCGTAGAAAAGGATCGAAGTTCCATCGCTTGAGAAAGCTTTGGAAAAATCGACCGGTTGCTCTATTTTCATCAACACCGCGCGACCGCATTGTTT
The DNA here is from genome assembly GCA_026129865.1 of Pyrinomonadaceae bacterium. GTDB lineage: Bacteria > Acidobacteriota > Blastocatellia > Pyrinomonadales > Pyrinomonadaceae > JAHCHG01. The sequence continues at coordinate 50,042 of JAHCHG010000011.1, read as the reverse complement.
AGACGATTCGATGATTATTCTCTGATAGCGTTCGGCTTTTTTTGAAAAATGACGGGCGTCAGCGTCGCAGCGCGCAGTAACAACCGGTTGAAATCTGCAAACACCGAGTTCGACCGCTTTTTGAATTACGAAATCGAATTTATCGCTTTTTAAGATCGCGGCGCATAACGTCAGGTCAAGTTCCGATTCGCGCGACGGCGGTTCTGCTTCGGAAACGACCGAAAGTTCGACAGCTTCGCGTTTTGCGCCGATTTTCGCGATCGCACATAAAAGCTCAAACCCGTTTCCGTCAAAAACCTGCAATTCATCGCCCGTCCGCATTCTGAGAACGCTTCTGACATGATCGGACTGTTCGCGGTCGAGCGAAAAGAACTTTGTCGTTCTATCGATCCCGGGGCAATAAAATCGGCGCATATATTAAAAAGCAATTTCTTCTTTTGTCGCTTCTCCGTCTGTTTTTTCAAAACGCTCATTAAAATCGCTCGACCGGCGACGGATCTGTATCCATTGTTCGAAGATCTCCGGCGACTGCAGCCAGATGGTCAGCCATTCTGCGATCTCGCTGCGAATCTGTGAATCGCCCGGAATTTCCATCCGATCGCCGCGCGCCTTTGTCAGATCGTCTTTTGTCTTTATTACCAGCTCGCGAAGCAGCCGCAAACCTTCGCGGTCATTTTCCGCCGCAAATTTTCTGCGCAGATTCTCAGATCTTTTAATTGTGGATTCGGCTTTTTCAAATGTGGAAACATCAATGATATTTCTAAATTCGGCAGCATACGGCTGATCATTGAAACGTGCAACATGCAGCTCCATTATCTCCGAATGCCGCAGCTCGGCACCTTCATCGGCGAGCAGCCGCGCTATGGTCATCGGGCTGTCGACTGCCGAATTGCCGAAGTGCGCCTCAACAGCCGTTTCGATCGCTGCAATTTCTCGTGCCCCGACGGATTCGCAATCGAGTTTCTCCCAAACTTCGATAATAAGATCGGTCTTTGTCCGCGAATTCCACATCTATTAAAAGTTTCTTCCGAAGTTCTATTTTCCTAATTTGCCGATAAGGTCGGTCGATGAATGATCCTTCGGATCGCCGACGATAGCAACGCGACCGCCGTATTCCTTAACGATTTCACGTTCAGGTACCGAATCTACTGTGTAATCGGTTCCTTTTGCGTGAAAATCGGGTTTGATCGCGCGGATCAATTCCGTTACGGTCGGCTCGGGAAAGATCGTGACGAAATCGACAAATCTAAGCGCGGAAACGATCTCCGCCCGCTCATTTTCCGGCATGAACGGACGTCCTACGCCCTTTTGCACGCGCACCTGGTCGTCGGAATTAATTCCAACAATAAGAATTTCGCCGAGCGCCTTGGCGCCCGCCAGATAGCGAATGTGACCGACGTGAAACAGGTCAAAGCAGCCGTTGGCGAGCACGATCCGTTTGTTGTCGCGCCGCTCTATCGCGACGCGGGCGGTCAACCTGAGGCGTTCGAGTATCGGTGCGAACTGGTCGTTCGAATCACTCATTGAACGCCCCTTTTATAGAAGCGGACAGTTCTGACAGATCAGCCGTCGCCGTTCCTTTTTTCATTACCACAATTCCGCCGGCATGGTTCGCAGCTGCCGCTGCATCGGAAACTTCCAATCCTGACGCCAGTCCGAGCGTATACGCCGCAATGACCGTGTCGCCGGCACCTGTAACATCGATCGGATCGGACGAACCGATGCAGCCAAGCCGAACGGCTGGCTTTCCCGGTTCCGCCAGAAGCATTCCTTTGTTTCCAAGCGTCGCAAGAAGCGATGTGAATTTAAGCGACCGGCAAAGTTCCGAGCATTTTTCCGGACTAAGGTCGGAGCCGAGTAATTGTTCGACCTCTTCCTGATTGGGCGTTGCGCTTGTCGCGCCGGCATACTCCGTGAGACGGAATCTTGAATCGACGACGATCGGGATCTTGCGTTTACCCGCTTCCTTTTTTGCGATCCGGAACAACCACGGTTCCGCCGCGCCGTAGTTATAATCTGAAAATATGACCGCGTCCGCATTTTCGATCGCAGAAACCGCGTTCGAAGTAAGCTCTTGCCTGATCGCTTCGCTGATCGGAATACGATTTTCGTAATCGATGCGAATTACCTGCTGGCGCGGGGCATAATGCTGTCCGGCGAGCACGCGAACCTTCGTTGTCGTCTTAAAATCCGGCGAGCGTGCAATAAATCTTGTTTCAACGTTTGCATCTTTGAGCGCCGAAACCAGCGAGTCGCCGTTCACGTCGTTCCCGACGATGCCGACGACAAGCGTTTTCGCCCCGAGCGCGGCAGTGTTTGCGGCGGCATTCGCCGCTCCGCCGGAAAGTGTTTCGGTTTCGTCGTGGCGAAGTATAAATACCGGCGCCTCGCGCGAAACACGGCTGATCGTCCCGCGAAGAAATTGATCGGCAACAAGATCGCCGATGACGGCTATTTGCCGTTTTGGAAATTCGCGTTCAATCAGTTCAGAAAGTTTGCTCATTGCTTGTTATTAAAACAAAAAGGTTGAAGACCGCAAAAGTCTTCAACCTTTATTTCTGATCTTTATTAGGAGATCAATGTGTGTCGTAGCTCGCCAGCGGAAAGTCCGACGGTCCGCCCCATTGGGTTACGCTCAAACCGCCATCGGTACTCCTAAGCGTGTAAAACTTACCTTCCGAATCGCGCCAGATCGAAATATCCGTCTTTCCGTCGCCGTCGTAATCGTTTTGCGTGTTCAGATCGGAGGCGGTCAGACCAAAGGTCGTTGCGCTGAATCCGGCGGTGCTGCCCTGAATATACCAAACGAGATTCGTCGGACCTTCGCGCACTACAGCAATATCAGTTTTGCCGTCGCCGTCATAATCACCCGGAATGACGAGATCTGTGCTCAAACCGAACGAAGCGATGGTAAATCCATTGTCGGAACTTCGATTAATGAAAAACGTCGCTTGCGAATTTGCGGTCGCACCCGGACGTTGAACAGCGTAATCGAACTTTCCGTCGCCGTCATAATCGCCGGGAGCAGTAAAGTCAGTTGAAACGCCGAATTGGTATGATGAAAAACTTCCGTCCATGCTGCGCAAAACATACCAGATCATCGCGCCGTTCGAGCGTCTTACGACCGCAAGATCGGTTTTTCCGTCGCCGTCGTAATCTCGTCCGACAGGCTGGTCGCCGGTTATTCCAAACGCAACCGCGACAAACGTGTTGTTTGAACTGTTGAGTCTGTACCAAACACCGTCCGTATCACGCCAAACTGAAATATCTCCTTTGCCGTCGCCGTCATAATCGCCGGGCGTCGGGTAATCGGAGTTCGCAAGTCCGAATGTTTGAATGGTAAAACCGCCGGTGCTCTTAAGGTAATACCAGGCGTTATTGGCAGGTCGGAAAACGGAATAGTCTGCTTTGCCGTCCATGTCGACGTCAAGCGCCTTTCTCAGTGAAAGCTGTGCTGAAGCCGATACTGCCAACATCAAAATGCAGGCAAACATTAAGGCAAACTTGCCGTTCAAAAAGTTTCTCATTATTAAATCCTTCTCAATTTGAAATTCTGGTTTGATTCACGAAGCGGGCTTTCGTCCGAGTGATACGATAATGATAATACTACTTCGGTAGAAGCCGATGCAACAACTAATTTTGCAAAACCACCTCGATAAATCCTAACTTATTCTTGATTTTTCCGTCATCTTAGACGCAGCGAAACCGAAAAAAGTTCGAACAGCGCCAAAAATCTTTTCACCGGCTGCCGAGCGTGTTCGCCGGAATCTTCATCTCCGACGTCCCCCAACCGAATGCGGAATAACCGCTTAGCGGCGAAAGCACGTGAAAGACCGCAGATTCATTTGGCGAAGCATTTGGTCGCCAGACGGAAATATCGGTTCGTCCGTCGCCGTCGTAATCGCCCGGAGTCGGAAGATCGCCGCTCAAACCAAATTGAACCGCAACATATCCGCCGTCAGAACTTTTCAGATAGTACCAAACGCCGGTCGTTGAGCGCCAAACCGCAATATCCGTTTTTCCATCGCCGTCATAATCAGCCGGAACAATGCGGTCGATGTCTGAAAGACCGAACGGAACCACCGACAAACCGTTGTCGGAACTGCGCAAGATAAAAAATGTGTTCGCCGGCGAGTCTTCTGCCGGGCGATAAACGGCGATGTCCGCTTTTCCGTCGCCGTCAAAATCGCCGCGAAGCGGTTTATCGGTATCGTTTCCGAACTGCAGGATCCTATAACCGCCGGTTGATAATGCGGTGTACCAAACGAGTTTTCCGTTTTGCCTGCGGACGACGGAATGATCGGCGCGTTCGTCGCCGTCAAAATCCTGCGTGACGGTCGGATCGTCGCCGTCCTGTCCAAATTGAAGGATCTGAACCGTGCTGTCGGCAGTCTTCAAAACGTAGAATGTACCGGTCGATCGTCGCCAGACGGCGATGTCATTTGTGAAATCGCTATCATACATTGCCGGAACCGGAACATCTTCGTCGAACAACCCGAACTGAACCGCGGAATATCCGCCTAAAGTTCGCATCCGGTGCCAGTTCATTCCGCCGCCGCTGTTTTGAATTGCCGTATAGTCCGTTTTGCCGTCTCCGTCAAAATCAAGGAATCCGCGATGCGGAAAGATCTTTCCGGGATTTTGATTCACCGAAAAAACTTGATCGCCGATCAAGATATTTCCGCCTCTCGGAAGTCCGGAGTTTGCCGCGACCGTAAAGGTTACCGTTGAATTTCCGCTGCCGATGTCGGAGGAAGTTATCGTAACAAAAAACGCATTTTCATCTTTCGCAACGCGATAATCGCAGTTTTGCGGAACCGTTACAGCGATCGAAAAAGCTCCGCCCGCAGGAAAAACATGCTGCGAGGTGCGGTCGAGCGAAATCGTGCAATCGGTTTGATTTTGAAGCGCATTCGCCACGTTTAGCCGACCGCCGGTTTTAACGACGCCGTTCCATTGTGCCAATTGATCGACCGAGTTCATCAAGGTCGCTTTTAACGATTGCGCGGAAAGACTTGGGTTATGAGAAGACAAAAGTGCCGCGGCGCCGGCTGCATGCGGACTCGCCATCGATGTTCCGCTGGAATTTCCATAATTAGCCGTACCCATGATCGTACTCAAAATGCCCGATCCCGGCGCGGCGAGATCTACGCTTGTTGTTCCAAAATTTGAAAATCCGGAGCGGGCGTCGGTCGAGGTTGACGACGCAACCGATAAAATACTCGGGCTCGTGTAACTTGCCGGGTATGCCGGTAAAGTTTCCACGTTTCGCCCGTCGTTTCCCGCGGCAAAAACATTCAAAACGCCCGCATCGCCGAGCGCGTCAAGCGCATCTTTCGTCGCCTGATCGTAACCGCATGCTTCGTCGCATCCGCTGTAACTATTGTTAGTTACGCGAATGTTTACGCCGCGAAGCTTCATGATCCGCACGTAATTGTACGCATTGATGAGCATCGTAGAAGTCGTTCCAAATCCGGTATTGTTGTAGATCTTTACCGGCATCAGACGAACGTTCCAATTCACACCGGCGACGCCCAGAGAATTATTACCGACCGCGCCGATCGTTCCTGCGACGTGCGTTCCATGCCCGTGTTCGTCCAATGGATCGCTATCGTTGTAAAAGAAATCATAGCCGTAAACGTCATCGACATAACCGTTTCCGTCGTCGTCGATGCCGTTTCCGGCGATCTCGCCGGAATTCACCCAGACGTTTGCCGCAAGATCTTCGTGAGAATATTTCATTCCCGTATCGAGGATCGCAACGACGGTTTGCGCGCTGCCCGTCGTTAGGTCCCAAGCCGCAGGCGCAGAAATTTTCTGCATTCCGTAAAGCTCGGAAAAGCGCGTGTCGTTTGGCGTTGCTGCCAGGTGATAATAGAAATTCGGTTGAACCGTTTCAATCTCCGCCGAAGCGGCATAGATAGCTTTTGCTTCGTCAAGCGGGAGATTCGACGGAATCTTTATGCGCTGCCATCGAAGCAGCGGAAATTCCTCGATAACATGAGCGCCAATCTGCGCATTCAGCGAAAATGCAGCAGAAGAGACGACGCCGTTCTTGTATTTCACGAGCAGCTCGTCCTTTACGAAATTTTGCGCCGACGCGGTCAGCGATAAAATTGTAAATAGTGCGCAAAATAGCGCCGAACTTCTTAATCGAACCATTATTTAGAACCTCGAAAAATCTGGAAGAACCGTTTAACAGTGCCGTAAAACGGCGAAAAAATACGTTTCGGCGAATTATATTAGAAATGGATATCGCTGTATAGAAATTTTGAGGCGAAAAATCGGACGGGAAAAATAAATGGGGCGGCTAGTGGGGCTCGAACCCACGACCTCCTGAACCACAATCAGGCGTTCTAACCAACTGAACTATAGCCGCCGTAAGAAAACCTCGATGCATTAGCGCAATCGAAGTTTTCAATTATTACAATAATCACGCCGTTTGTTCAAGCCGAAATTGAAACTTTCAAAAACCACGCAGTACAGGTTCTCCCGGATGGAAAATGTCACTATTTTTCACCGCGACAATCTGTTTAGAAACTTTAAGAAATTTAGTCATGACGCTAAAAATCCTCGCAAAACTTTGGTTTATTGATTTATAGTTATAGACCAACATATTCGATACAGGCATAAAAACAGGATCTCAGGAGTTTAATTATGCAAAAGCTCTCTTTTATTGCAGCAATAGTCTTAGTTTGTTCATTGTCGGTTTTCTCACAAACCTCTCCGCCGGGAACGATCGAGGCATTTTCGGCAAGCGGCGGCGCATTGGGAAACTTTACACTTAAGCATACCGACGTAAAGGTCAAGATCAGCGGATTTTCGGCTCGTGTAAATGTCCGGCAGGAGTTTCTTAACAACTTCTCCGAACCGACGGAAGCCGTTTACACTTTTCCGCTTTCTCAAAACGGCGCGGTCGATTCGATGACGATGAAGATCGGCGAACGAACGATCAACGGTCGCATTCTAAAACGCGGGAAAGCGCGCGAGGTTTACGAAACCGCAAAGATACAGGGAAAGACCGCAGCGCTGCTCGATCAAATGCGACCGAATGTTTTTATGCAGTCCGTTGCGAACATAGCACCGGGTGAAACGGTTTTCGTGGAGATCAGCTATGTCGAGACGCTGAAATTTGAAGACGGCGAATACGAGTTTGTTTTTCCGTTGACCGTTGCGCCGCGCTACGACCCCGCGCCTGGAACCACTCAATTTCCCGGAACCGGACCGACGACGAAAATTCCTGAAATGAGAAGAGGAAACGATGTCTCGATCGAAGTCGAACTCGACGCGGGAACTCCGATCGAATCGATCCGTTCGCCGCTTCATGAGATCGAAACCATTAATATCAACCCTTCGACGGCGCGTATAAAATTAAAGGACGTCAGCACGATTCCAAACAAAGATTTTATCCTGAGATACGATGTTACCGGCAAATCGATCTCGGACGCGGTGCTCCTTCATCAAGACGATCGCGGCGGTTTTTTCAACCTTATAATTGCTCCTCCGCAGGATCTATCGGCAGAAGATCTAACGCCGAAAGAGATCGTTTTTGTGCTCGACACAAGCGGTTCGATGTCCGGCTTTCCGATCGAGAAAGCTAAAGAAGCGATGAAGCTTTCGCTTGACGGTCTTAATCCCAACGATACGTTCAATATCATCACGTTTGCCGGTCAAACATCTGTGCTTTTCGAAAAGCCTGTTCCGGCGACCCCGGCGAATATGCTTTTGGCGAACAACTTTCTTTTAACTTCAAAAAGCGCCGGCGGCACAGAAATGATGAAGGCGATAAAAGCCGCGTTTGCGCCGAGCGGCTCGAAACGTTCGATCAGGATCGTTTGTTTTATGACCGACGGGCTTGTCGCAAATGAAGCCGAGATCATTGCGGAAGTCCAAAATCACAAAGAAGCCCGCGTATTCAGTTTCGGGATCGGCAACAATGTGAATCGATTTTTGCTCGACAAGATCGCATCGGAAGGTCGCGGCGATGTCGAATACGTTTCGCTTAACGACGACGGTGCAAAAGCCGCGCGGAGATTTTATGAAAGAGTTCGCAGCCCGCTTTTGACCGATATCGAGATCGATTGGAACGATCTTCCGGTTTCCGAAGTTTATCCGAAACGACTGCCGGATCTGTTCGGCGCGAAACCCGTCGTAATTTCGGGGCGCTATGCCGGAATACTTCAGGGACAGGCGAAGATCAGAGGGAATATCAGCGGGCAAAAGTTTGAAAGAACGGTTGAGATCGTTCCTGCTTCGACGGAAAATTCTTCGCTTGCTTCGATCTGGGCGCGGCGAAAGGTCGACGAACTGCAGATGAGCTATCTTCGGGCGTCGGCGAGCGAGAAGATCGCGCTTGAGCAGCAGATAACAAATGTCGGTTTAGAATTTAACCTGCTGACGCAATTTACTTCTTTTGTCGCAGTCGAAGGCGACACAGTAATTTCCGAGGGCGTAGAAATTGCTGATTCGCGCAGCGGATCGGTTCAGAGTTCTCACGGATTTGTTTCTCAGATTTCGGCGGGAAACAGGAGTACCGGAAGGATCGATGGGATGGCGGCAAATCGACCCGCAAATGTCGTGAATTTAGAACTGAAAACACCCGCCGGCGGCAAAGACGTTTCGGTAACGAAGGACGGATCGACAACGGAAGCGCGGTCGGCGATCGTAATTCTTGAAGATGACCAGCCGGTACTTAAAGCGGTACTTGCCCGTGTCGAATCACAAAATAAGCAGCTTCGAACGGTAAGAGCCAACGTAACATCCACGATATTTGTTGCCGATTCGAAGACTTCATATGTAAAAAAAGGGAAGATTATCTACGCGCTTGATAATTCCCGGCGACCGCTCGTTCGATTCGATTGGACGGATCCCGCAACCGTCATCAACTCGTACGCTAACCGGGAAATGATCGAATATCGTGAAGCCACAAAAACGGCTGTCCGCATTTCATTGCCCGACAACGACAAGCTGCCGCAGTGGTTTTGGCGGGAAGACAGTGCATCGCTGGCTGGGAATTACGATGTGAAATACATCGGAAACGGCAAGATCGGCGAGACGCCGGTCTGGCTTTTAGAGTTGACATCCAAATCTAAGACAAATGACGACAAGTTCGAATTTTGGGTCGATCAGACGGGAACTGTAATTCAAGTGCGAATAACTCTAAAGAACGGAAATTATCACAACATGCTGTTTACAGATCTTGTAAAAAACGGAGAAGTAAATTCGAAAGAATTCAGAATTTCGCTCCCTCAAGGAACCAAGATAACTACTCAAAACTGAAAAAAACAGCCGCAGGTTTTAGGTCTGCGGCTGCTTTTGTTTTGATTAAAAGCGTTTACTTGCGTTTCTTTTTACTTACAACGCTTACTTTTATCTTTTTGCGTCCGAATTTTCTGGCTTCGGAACAGCTTGGAACCCAAATGTCCAAGATCTTGCCTTTAACCGCGCCGCCCGTGTCTGCGACGGTGTATGTTCCGGAATAGGAACCGGCTTCGATCTCGATCTTGGTACCGAGCGGTAAAACTCTCGGGTCTGCTGCAACGATCCCGCGTCTGACGCCGGAACCGCTTGCGGTTTTCCCTCTCAAACAATACGCGGTTGCTTTAAAGGCTTTTCCTTCCGAACTGGAAGAGTCCGTATCATCCGGTTTGTCGTTTTCGAGATTAACCGTAACGTCTAGCGATACCTTGTCGATCCCGGGTGTGTAATAATTGTCAATAAATAAAATCTCGTTTTCAATAATGTCCTGAATATTTAATTGTGTGTTTTGCGAATCACTCGCTATAACGAGAGCTGCTTTTGCGGTCGTTTGAAAAATGAACGAAGTCATGATCAAAGCGAATACTCCGAAAAGCAAGCTTCCTCTAGCTATGTTTTTCATTGTCAAATATGCTCCTTAATTGCGTTCTTTCAGTTAGTCATATTTGTATAATCGTAAATAAATAGATCGATCAAATTAGTTTTTTATAAAGGTTTTTATGACTAACCTGAACATTCATCGGCGTTTGCCGAAAAATGTTCTTTTAAAAAACGTTTCCGATACTACCATCCGAAAAATGATGTGTAAAGCGATAAGAAACACACCGGCGGTCTCGGACTGAGCAAAAGCGGCAACCTTCCCCGGACAAACTTTTGGTTGAATTAGACTTAACTGCACGAATTTCGTATATTTCAAACGGCAAAAAACAAAGTCAGGAGTAGAACTATGCAGGAAAAACGACTCGGTTCACGGCATGTTATCTCGTTTCCGATCCGCGTGAAATGGAAGGACGAAAACGGCAATGAGGTTGTTCAGGAAGGTTTGACCGAAAATGTCGGACCGCATGGAACACTTGTTTTTTTGCCGCGGATGCTTCCGCCGGTTGGCGGAAAGGTCAGTCTTACCGTTACCGAAAATGCTGAAGATGAAGTAAGCGTTACCGCTCAGGTAATTCGGGTTGAACGAAATCCTTCGCATCCGCAAGCCGCGCTGCAGCTGGTCGATTCGATCAGGATCTGGAAAAAGAAGGTCTGGGAATATGCCGGCGAGGTGATCGCAAACGAACAACCCGAAGAATGGGAAGATTGGAATTGATCGCTGCTCTCCCAAATTATTGAAATATGAATGTTCTTGTTTTGGGTGCCGGCCGAATGGGGCTCGGTGCCGTTTACGATCTGGCGCATAATTCTCCCGAAGTGAGATCCGTCACGGTTGGAGATTTTCATCTGAAAAATTCGCAAGAAACGGTTCGTGCGGTTGGTTCCGACAAGGTAAAAGCGGTTCGGATCGATGCATCGGATCATGCATCCGTCGTCGATTTGATGCGCGGACACGATTCCGCGATTTCCTGTGTAAATTACTGGTACAATCTCGAACTTTCAAAAGCCGCGGTCGAAACACAAACTAATTTCTGCGATCTCGGCGGCAATAATTATGTCGTTGACGAGCAGCTTGCGCTCGACGAAAAAGCGAAAGAGGCGGGAATAAATATTATTCCTGACTGCGGACTTGCGCCCGGAATGGTTTCGGTTTTGGCGATGCATGGTGCGCAGAGATTCGATTCGGTCGACCAAATTCATATTCGCGTCGGCGGTCTGCCGCAGCGTCCGAAACCGCCGCTCGATTATCAACTCGTTTTCAGCGTCGAAGGTTTGATAAATGAATATGTCGAAAGCGCGCGTGTCATTCGCAACGGCGAGATCACCGAAGTTGAATCGATGACCGAACTCGAATCGCTTTCGTTCGAAGGATTTCCGGCTCTCGAAGCGTTTCAGACATCGGGCGGAACATCGACGCTGCCGGATACATTTCTGGGAAAGATCAAGGAACTCGATTACAAAACCATTCGCTACGCCGGGCATTGCGAAAAATTTAAGACGATGATCGATCTCGGTCTTTGTTCGAGCGAAGAGATCGTTGCCGATTTTGTAAAGGTCGTTCCGCGAAAGGTTTTCGGTGAATTGCTCCAGCGAAATCTGCCCGCGGACGAACCCGATCATGTTCTTGTCCGGCTTGAGTTTACGGGCAGGAAGAATGGAACCGAGTCGACGCTTTGCTACGACATCGTCGATTCGTTCGACGAGAAAACCAATTTGAGCGCAATGATGCGGACGACCTCGTTTCCGGCGTCAATTATTGCGCAGATGATGGCTGCAGGCGATGTAATGATGCGCGGCGCAACGCCGCAGGAAAAGGCGATCGACCCGGAAAAATTCGTCGCGGAACTTGCGCGCCGCAGCATTTTAATTCGGGAAAGCGAACGGGCAACCGCTGCCGTTTGACGGCGGTCTCCGCAAAAATGTTAGATTGAACGTTGGAATTATGAACAAAATTCGTAGGTCCAATTTTTCTTTATGAACATTTCGGATTTCGATTATGACCTGCCGGAAGAACTTATTGCGCAGGATCCACTGCGCGAACGATCGGCTTCGCGAATGCTAACCGTTGATCGTTCGAACGGCGGTCGGACCGATGCGCGATTTTATGATCTTCCGAAATTTATTCGAAAAGGCGACCTCGTTGTATTAAATAACACAAAAGTCTTTCCCGCCAGGCTTTTCGGCAAAAGCGAAACCGGCGCAAATATCGAAGTTTTTCTGGTCAAAGAAACCGGCGAGAAAATTTGGGAGACGCTTGCCCGACCGGCGCGGCGGTTAAAACCCGGGAAAAAGATCGTTTTCAGCGAAAAATTGTCAGCCGAAGTAATTGAAAAGAACGACGAAGGAAAGGTGCTTGTAAAATTCGATGCCGTCGGAGAATTTGACGCGATCCTCGATGATATCGGTCAAACGCCGCTTCCGCCGTATATCAAACGGGATCAAGGCGATCTGGACAAAGACCGCGAACGTTATCAAACCGTTTTCGCAAAGTCGCGCGGGGCTATCGCGGCACCGACCGCCGGACTTCATTTTACGCCGGAAATTTTAAATAATGTCCGGAACGCGGGTGCCGAGATAGCCGAATTAACGCTTCACGTCGGTTACGGAACGTTCGAACCGGTTCGCGTTGATGATCTTTCCGAACATCGCGTAATGCCGGAGCGGATCGAGATCACGGATGAGACAGCCGATCGGTTAAATCGTGCAATCGTAGAAAAGCGCCGCATCGTTGCCGTCGGTACAACGACGACGCGCGCGCTCGAATCTTCGGTCGAAAAAGGTCGCATCGCCGCCGGAAAGCGCGAGGCAAAACTGACGGTCACGCCCGGTTACAGGTTTAAGATCATCGGCGGGTTGATCACGAATTTTCATCTACCTAAATCTTCATTGCTCGTGCTTGTGTCGACGTTCGGCGGTCATCAAACTATAATGAACGCCTACAGGCACGCGGTCGAAAATCGTTACCGGTTTTACAGTTACGGCGACTGTATGTTTATTTTTTAGAGTTTTTTACTTCGTTTATGGCTGTTCTGCAGAAAATTCGAAAGTTTTTCGAGCCTCAAATCTTCGAAGAAGAGGCGGTCGTTCCCGCACCGCCGACGACCTATTCGATCCATCCGTTGACCGCAAAACATTTGAATGAGGTCATGCTCCTAAATGTCCGCTGTTTTAAGGCGGGAGAAAATTATACAAAGTACACGTTTTCCTATCTGCTTTCGGAACCGAATACGCTCAGCTATCGTTTGATTTCCGCCGAAGGGAATATGGTCGGATTTATTTTCTTAATGATCAACAGTAACGGTGCCGGACATGTTACGACGATCGGCGTTGCGCCCGAACACAGGCGCCGCGGGCTCGGCATTAAACTGATGGAGCATGTGGAAAAAGCGTTGAAAACCAGAGGGATTTCGATGATCACGCTTGAGGTTAGAAACACCAACGCTGCGGCGCAGGAAATGTATCGTTCGCTGGGATTTTCGGTCGTTCAGAGACTGCGCGAATATTACAACAACGGCGAAGACGGCTTGCTGATGGTCAAATCGATCGATTATTAATGTGATAAATGCGCGTGGAACTTCCGAAAATTTATCCGATAACGGACGTTCGAATCGCGGGACGTTCGCATCTCGATCAGGTGAAACTACTTATCGACAACGGAGCGGCGTTCATCCAGCTTCGCGAGAAAGATCTCTCGCCGAAGCAATTCCTCGCTGACGCGATCGAAGCAGTAGATTACGCTCACCGGAAAAACGTGAAAATTATCATCAATGACCGCGTCGATATCGCAAAGATCGCCGGAGCGGACGGCGTTCATCTCGGGCAGGACGATCTGCCTCCCGAAGCTGCGCGGAAATTACTTGGCGAACGCGCGATCATCGGCTTTTCAACTCATTCGTCAGAACAGGCTCTGGCAGCATTAAACTTGCCTGTCGATTACATCGCGATCGGACCGGTCTTTTCGACGTTGACAAAAAAAGACGCCGAAACAACAGTCGGTTTAGAAGGTCTAGCCGAAGTAAAAAGAGTCGCCGGCGGTTTGCCGCTTGTGGGTATCGGCGGGATAGATCTCGGAAATTATAGCGATGTCCTTACGCACGGTGCCGATTCTGCAGCGATGATCAGCGCGTTATACAGCGATCACGGAAACCTGAAAATTTTTTTCGGAATAAACAAAAGTACGCCGCGGCAGCGTTGAAACTTGTTGTGCAAAGTTAAAAAATGCTTGCATTCTCTCTTCAATTAGCGTAAAAATATAAATGCCAAACGCTTGTGTAAAGCGATTTACACTCAAAATCCTTTTCCCTGCCATTTTTAAAAAACCCTTGGGAGTTAAATTCATTCAATGAGTCTTCTTGACGTTGCTCCGATAATTGAACAAATGCTGCATGTTTCCGATAAGGTCAGCGACCTTAATTTTTCAACGGGGCAAAAGCCGCAGGTTGAAATAAACGGAAAGCTGCATTCCACAACGCCGCTCGGAATCGGGAAACTAACCGGATTTCAAACCGAAATGATCTCAATGGCGATCGTTCGCGATAATCCTGAAGCCGCAGCCCAGCTTGTAAACCACGGCACGGCGGATCTCAGCTACAGTTTGCCTTCACGCTGCCGCTTTCGTGTCAATATTTTCCAGCAGCGCGGGTCGTATTCGATCGTCATGCGCGTCATTCCATACGGCGTTCCGACCCTTGAAGAACTCAAGCTTCCGGCGGCGCTCGGTGATATTTGCGATATTCGAACGGGTCTTGTTCTTGTTACGGGACCGACCGGTTCGGGAAAAAGTTCGACGCTCGCTGCCGTTATCGATCGGATTAATGAGACAAAATCGTATCATATTGTAACGATCGAAGATCCGATCGAATTTCTTCACAATCACAAAAAATCTACGATAAACCAGCGCGAAGTCGGTTCCGATACGAAAAACTTTGCCTCTGCATTGCGGGCTGCACTTCGGCAGGCGCCGAAAGTTATTCTCGTCGGCGAAATGCGCGATCTGGAAACCGCGGAAATCGCGCTCGAAGCGGCAGAAACGGGACATCTTGTTCTTTCGACGCTTCACACTATCGACGCTTCAAAAACGGTCGATCGAATTATAGGTCTTTTTCCGAAGAACGAGGAAAAGATCATTCGGACGCGGCTCGCTCAAACCTTCCGGTACATCGTTTCACAAAGACTGATTCCGCGCGCCGATCAAAAAGGACGGGTTGCGGCGATCGAAATTTTGAAATCGAATCCGCGAACACGCGAATATATCGAAAAGGGAGAAGGCGACGGCAAAACTCTTCTTGACGCGATGATCGACGGCGAACTCGATGGAATGCAGGATTTCGACAGCGTGATCCGGCGGATGATCGAGCAGGAAGAGATCACGCTCGAGGACGGATTGTCGTATGCAACGAACAAGAACAATCTGCTGCTGCAGCTCAAAGGGCTTTCATCGACCGAGGATTATGCAAATTCCGGAAAACCTGTCGATGATAATCCGCTTGTCGCAATGGCTGCGCAAAAACCGGCAAATTCATTTCTCGATATGATCGAATAGTTACTTAAAAAAGAATTTAACAAATATGAACATACGTTGCGACAGCTGCTCGGTTTCGCTGCAGCTTGATGAAGATAAGGTTCCGGCGGGAAATTTTACGGTTCGCTGCCCGCGCTGTCAGAATATGATCCGCGTAACGGGCGCGGCGAAGAGCGAGATTTCGCCGACCGTCCAGCAGCTTGAAAGATCGGCTCCAGCACCGGCGGTTCCGGACAATGCACAGGAATTTTCCTCGAAAGAATCTGAATTTCAGATCAACAATGCATTGCGATCGCTGCTCACAGCGCTAAATTCCGAACAGCAGGTTAAAAGCGTTACCGACGACGATGAGATAAAACCGCGGCGGGTTTTGCTCTGCCTCGGCGCGAACGAACCGGCGGTGTCAAAAGTCCTTTTGGGCGCGGGATTTAAGGTTTATGTTGCCGAAACTCCGGCGCAGGCAAATGAGCGGCTGCGCGAAGGAAAAACCGAGATCGTTATATATTCGCCGGATTTCGGTGCAGAATTTGGCGGCGGAACGATCCTGCAGCAAAAGATCAACAAAATGCATCCCGCGGAAAGACGCCGGATTTTCCTGGTTTCACTTGAGGACGGCGGAGCGACACTGAACGCTCACGATGCGTTTTTGCGAAATTTAAATCTGATCGTCAACACGACTGACGTCAATCAACTGCCGATGATCCTCAGCCGCGCACTTCGCGATTACAACGATCTCTATCACTATTTCAACAAAGCGGCAGGAGTCGGAGCTATCTAATTCGCGGTTCGTGATCTGATCGTTTCCAGATCTTCATCGATCAACAGTTCGCCGTTTTCAAAGACAGTTCTCAAAACGGAACGGGGATCGGCAATAATTCCGGCGCTTTCGAGCTTTATCGTTCGGTAAGCGCCGTTTTCGTTTATCAGGTCGAGCCTTCCTTTCTTACTTGTCTTACCGGAGTCGGTAACAGGCTGTTTGAAAACGTCGCGATACTCGCCGTCGATCTCGATAGCCGAGGCTTTATAAGCAAATTTCATAGTGTCGCGGCTAATTTTTTGAAGCAGCGAACCGCCGATCCCAAAGGCGATATTCGAAGCCGAAAAACCGTCATTTGTGATCTTTTCCAAAATCTCTCTAATGGAAGTTTCGTTAACGCCGTCGCCCTGAATAACGCGAACGTATTTCAAGACTTTATAGCCCTTTGAATTCACACTCGTTCCAAACTTTTCGGCAAGAATATGCAGGACTTTTGCGACGACCTCGACCGGATCGCCCGAATCCGGACGAATAACGACCGTTGCGCCGGAATCGATGACCTCGCGGCGAAGCTGTTCGCCCCAGATGTTCTCAACGGCGTGAAAAATGTCCCAGGAATCGGAGACGACCGCAACTACCGCGCCGGGTTTGGCAAAATTCTGGAGCATATTTCGATATGCAAGCGCTTCGTTCTCTCTTCCCCAAGCCGTTATTGTCGAATGTTCAGCCGCTGGAATTGAATATCCGGCGTTCTTTGTATCGTAATAGTCGCGGTGAAGCACAAGTGCCGACATTGTGTCGGTGCCGAGAAAGTTCACAAGATGCGCTGCGCCGCCGATCGCAGCTGTTTCCCGGCTTGAAACTCCGCGCGAGCCGAAATCGTGAACCTTGAACCCGATCTCGGCGTCCGCATCGTCGGACGTTCGTTTTAGAAAATCGTAAACATCTTTTTTAATGTAATAAGACTGAGTTGCGACCGTACACGGATACCAGATTCGCATCAGCTGGGTTTCAAACCAGCTCGTCAGCCAGAAAAATTCCGGATCGGTATTCTCGACCGTCATCAAAACATTTCGCGTCGGAACGACACTGCCTTCCCCAACCGCCCTGATTCTTAAAGGCAATTTCCCGTGGTGTTTTCTAACAAGCGATGACCAGCCGTCGAAATTGAACGGTTCGCCGTGTGCGGTGATAAGCTCACGCGCCTCTTCGACCATTTCAATGGTGAATTTTTCGAGAAAATAACATTTCAGAAGATATTGCAGCCCGAAGAAAACCGTTTCAGCATAATCTCGTTCCGATCCGCGCGATTCCAGATAGGAAAAAACGCGCGTTGTATTCGGCGGATATTGAAGCCAATGACTAGCCTTATAGCTGTCTGTGTCGATGATCCGGTTTAGTTTAAAAGTCATTTGATTTTGACGGCGCCGATTATTATCTATTTCGAAAGATACTTTATTCTAACGAAATTCTAACGAAATTTCCCCTAAAAGCGACCGGGCGCTGCCGGAAGAATGTTTACACCGCGCTGAAAGATCCAACTGATGCAACTTTTTCTCGGATTTGAACGACGACGTGTAAAGTCAGCATCCTGATTAGTTGCGTGCTATAATTTGCAAGCCGAGAAAAATTTGAATCGAAATAATTTTGCGAATCTGAGTTTGCCCCCATAAATGACTTGCTAGTTCGCGCCCGAAGAGCCTTGCTTGATCAATTGCAAGGCGCGCGCGCGAACGCAGACGACGTATTATCTATAGATGAGATCGAAAACAGGGAAAATAACTCCGCAAATTTTCTTCGCGATAGCAATTGTTCTTTTTGTTGCGGTTGCGATCATGACGGTTCGAAGCATCAGCGCTCTATCTGCCGCACTTGAATTAAATCGACAAACTCAAAGATTTATAACGGAGCTGGACGAAACGCTGATCACGATGATCAACGCCGAAACCGGTGCGCGCGGGTTTCTCATCACAGGCGATGACGAAATTTTGAAGCCGTTTAATCAAGCGCAAGTACAGGCAGAAAAACATTTAAACAATCTTGCCGGGCTTACAGCCGATGATCCTGGCGAATCTCAAAAGATCGCAGAACTCCGAAAAACATTGACCGAAAGGCTTGCTTTTCTCGGCACAAGTGTGGAACAAAGACGCAGTGCAACGCTCGACGAGGTAAAAAATTCGACATCGAACGGGCGTCGCGGACGTGAACTTTCAGATCAGGTTCGATCCATCATTGAAGGCTTAAAGACACAGGAAACGGCGACTGCTGAACGACGCAACAGCGATCTGAACTCGAGTTTAACTTATACGCGAAGAATGACGTACGTTGCGGGTTTTGCCGGAATCTTTTTTCTGCTGATCGCCGCAGTTGATAATTTTCGCGAGGTTCGCCGCCGAAGAGCAGCTGAATTGGAACTTCGCAAAGCAAACATCGATCTGGAAAAACACGTTGCGGAACGTACCGCCGAACTGCAGGCAGCCAATGAAAAGTTAAAAGAGAACATTCGTCTTCGCGAAGAAACCGAACAATTTCATAAGATCGCGCTCGCTTCGGGACGGCTCGGCGCATGGCGGACATTTCTCGACGACGAACGGACTGAGGTCGACGATCATGGATTAACGCTATTTGGTCTTAAGAAAGAAGATTTCGACGGTTCGCGGATAGGGTTTTTCAAAACGATCCATCCGGAAGATTCCGAAATTTTCGAAACGGATTTCGCGGATGCGATCAGGGAAAATCGTGCGCTCAATGCGGAATTTCGCATTTTGCTGCCCGACGGATCGGAACGATGGTTAAATTGTACCGGTCAGCCGATCCTCGACCCGAGCGGCAAGGTCGTATCGATCATCGGAAATTGCCGTGATATTACCGAGGGCAAAGAGCGTGAGATCTCGTTAAAGCGAAGTGAAACGCTGGTGCGTAACGTCATCGACAGCCTGTTCGCATTTGTCGGTGTTCTTTCGCCCGAGGGAATCCTGCTTGAAGCAAACCGGACGGCACTCCAATCGGCACCGCTGAAGGCTGAGGACGTTATCGGCAAGAACTTTGCCGACACTTACTGGTGGGAATATTCCGAAAAGGTTCAGGAAAAACTCCGGGATGCGATCACGCGGGCATCCGCCGGCGAAGGCGCGCGGTTCGATGTCGATGCCAGGGTCGGCGAAGACAAATTGATTCCGATCGATTTCATGCTGGTTCCGCTCTACGACGATTTTGGCGAAATAACGAACTTGATCGCCTCGGGAGTCGATCTAACGCCGCGGCTTGAAGCGGAAAACGCCTTGCGCAAAAGCGAACTGTTTGCCAAAACCATTCTAAATTCGCTATCTGCACATATCGCTGTAATCGACAAAAACGGCGATATTGCTGCAGTTAATAATGCGTGGACGCGATTCGCCGAACAAAACTGTACGGCGGCGGAGATCGCGGCTACCGGTGTCGGAAATAATTATCTTCAAATTACAAAAAAAGGTGAGAGCCGCGAGTCGAAGGAAGTCTTCGAAAAGCTTTCGACAATTCTTCGCGGGGAATTGGACGTCTTTCAGATCGAATATCCATGTCATTCTCGCGACGAAGAACGGTGGTTTTTGCTTCAGGCAACAGCTCTTCATTCCGCGGACGGCGGCGCAGTAGTTTCGCACCTCAATATTACCGACCGAAAGCAAGCGGAGATAGAACTCAGGAACAGCGAAGAATTTACGCGAAGCATTGTCGAAAACTCGCCGGACTGCGTAAAAGTTCTCTCGCTTTCCGGCGAACTGCTTTCTATGAATGAAGGCGGACAGTCGTTGATGGAGATCGACGATTTCGAGCGAATTAAAGGCAGAAGATGGCTTGATTTCTGGGAAGGCGACGATCTGGAATTAGCGTATCAAGCCGTGGAATTAGCGAAAAAAGGCGAGGTTGCAAATTTCCAGGGCAGCTGTCGAACAAAAAAAGAGAACTTAAAATGGTGGGATGTATCTGTCGCGCCGGTTTTCGACGGAAGCGGCAAACCGACGCGTCTTATCGCCATTTCCCGAGACATGACCGAGCGAAGAAAGATCGAAGCTGCGCTTTATCGCGGAAAGTCGCAGATGGAGTTTGTACTCGAGGTCGCACAGCTTGGAATTTGGAGTTTGGACGTTGAAACGGGCATGGCGGAACGTTCGCTGCGCCATGATCAAATTTTCGGCTATGACGAGCTATTACCGAAATGGACGTTCCAGATGTTTATCGATCATGTTTTGCCGGAATATCGTGAAGATGTCGAGCAAAAGTTTCGTCAGGCGTTAGATAAAGGAACCGAGTGGCAGATAGAAACGCAGATTCGGCGGGCGGATGGCGAGATCAGATGGATCTGGGCGCGCGGTCAAAGCCAGATCGATTCGGACGGTCGAACGAAACTTCATGGAACTGTTACCGATATTACAGAAAGAAAAGAAGCCGAAGCCGAGCGAGAACGTCTGCTTGAAAACGAACGCGTGACACGCAAAGATGCCGAGATTGCAAACCGTCTTCGCGACGAGTTTTTGGCGACCGTGTCGCACGAACTGCGGGCGCCGCTTAATTCTATCCTCGGTTGGGGAAGACTGCTTGAAAAAGGAAACCTTGACAAAGCGACGATCGAGAAAGCGATCACGACCATCGTACGAAATGCGGAATCGCAAAAACGTTTGATCGAAGACCTTTTGGACGTTTCAAGAATCATCTCCGGAAAACTGCGGCTTGAGGTAATTACGGTTAATCCATTAAATATCGTCGAATCGGCACTTGAAACAGTTCGTCCGGCGGCGGAAGCGAAGGGAATCGCTCTTGAAATAAAGGAAGCGGCGGAGGTCAGCCATATCTCCGGCGACCCGAACAGGCTGCAGCAGATCATCTGGAATCTTTTGTCTAACGCGATCAAATTTACGCCGCCGGACGGCAAGGTTACGCTTAAGATCGGTCGCGAGAACAACACTGTTCTGATCAGCGTTGTCGATACAGGCGTTGGAATAAAACCGGAATTTCTGCCGCATGTTTTCGATCGTTTCAGCCAGGCGGACGCGTCAAGCATCCGAAAATTCGGCGGTCTCGGGCTGGGACTTGCGATCGTCCGGCACATTACCGAAATGCACGGCGGAACGGTTCAGGTTGAAAGCGAAGGTGAGGGAAAAGGCTCAACTTTTACAGTAAAGCTCCCGGTCAGCGCGACCTATCCGGCAAACAAGGAAACTTCCGATGTTGCGAAACTGCAGACCAACCTTGAAACACGCGAACTAAGCCTGAACGGAATGCTTATTCTAGTGGTTGATGATGAAGACGACACCCGTCAATTGCTTGTTCAGGCGCTGACGTTTTACGGCGCAACGGTGGTCGCGGTCAGCAACGCTTCGGACGCGCTGACCGAGATCCGTGATAAATCGCCCGATTTTTTGGTGTCCGATATCGGAATACCGGATGAAGACGGTTACACGCTGATCAAAAAAATTCGCCAGCTGCCGGATGAAAAGCAGAAAAATCTTCCGGCGATCGCGTTGACGGCGTATACCCGCGCCCAGGACCGGATTCGAGCACTCGCCGCTGGATTTCAGAGCCAGGTTGCGAAACCGGTCGAACCGGACGAACTCGTAATGGTGATCGCAAGTCTTACTGGGAAATTTCAAGCCGGGACAGACAAGTGATCACCTTTGGTGAAGTCGCATTTTCATTCCGAATTTCGGTCGAAGCGTCATAAGCGGTTTTAATCCGATCCGCTGACCGGGATCGAGACGAAGTTTCCATTTTCGTGCGATCGAAGCGATCAGCAGAACGCCTTCCATCCATGCAAAGCTCTCGCCGATACAGCTGCGGACGCCTTTGCTGAACGGAAAATAAATGAATTTTTGACCGGCTTCTTTAACGCTTTGATGAAACCAGCGTTCGGGAATGAATTTTTCCGGGTCATTCCAGAACCGCGGATCGCGATGCGCGACATAAGGGCTTAGGATCACAAGCGAGCGTTGTTTAACCTCGTATTCACCAAAACGGTGATCTTCGACCGCCAAACGACCGATCGCCCACGCCGGCGGATAAAGCCGCATTGCTTCGGCAAACACGGCTTCGGTGTATTTTAATTTCTGGTAATCTTCGAACGAAGGCGGTTTTCCGTTTAAGATCTCGTCAAGCTCGGCATGCAGAAGCGCTTCCTTTTCAGGGTTTTGCGAGAGCAAATACCAGGTAAACGTCATCGCGTTTGCAGTCGTTTCATGACCGGCAAGGAAAAGCGTCAACGCCTCGTCGCGGACCTGTTCATCCGTCAATCCGCTTCCGTCGTCTTCGTCCTGGGCAAGAAGAAGCATCGACAGAAGATCGCCGCGATCGAGGATCTTCGAGCTTCTTCGTTCATCGATAATTCCATAAATTATCTTGTTCAAAGAATCGCGGGCGCGATTGAAACGCCGCGTTTGCGGCAGCGGCAGCTTTTCGAGCCATTCGGAAAAGGGAAGCAATAGATAATTAAATAGCTCAATGACGTCGGTCAACGCACGTCCGACCTCGTCCGTATCGTTGTCGACATCGGCGCTGAAAAGCGTCGCACCGACAATTTGAAGCGTCAAACGCATCATCTCCTTATCGATGTCGCGCGTTTCGCCGTCGCTCCACTCTGCGGACATTTTTTCTCCGTACCCGGTCATCGACCGCGCGTAATCGGCAATGCGGTTTCGATGAAACGCCGGCTGGATCATTCGCCGACGGCGCAGATGGTCGGCGCCTTCCGCCGTCAGAAGTCCTTCTCCAAGAAGCTTTTTCGCACGCTGCAGCGCACGACCTTTAAAAAATTTAGAATGGTTTGTGATCAGAACATCGCGGACAAACTCGGGATGATTTACAAAAAAGGCGGGATTTCCGGCGAGATTCATATAAGTGACATCGCCGAGTGCGGCTGCCCGTGTGAGGAATTCGGTCGGATGAAAGCGAAATTTCAGAAAATGCCCGCCGAGTAGTCCCGGTTTTAAGCTCGGCGGAAAAGTTTTACTGGAATTGGACATCGATTTGCTAAATTTTCTGTCATTAAATTCATTTGAGCAACTATTCGATGACGCTTTCGCCGAACGTTTCCGGCGTCTTAGAATTCTTTCCGAAAAACTGATATTTTAAACTGCTTATGAAAGAACAAACCGCTAAGAAAATTAAGCCCGACATTCGGGCGATCACAAAACTTGTACCGCATGAAGGAAATTTGGTTCAGGGACAGTCCGACCTGCCGATCGATCCTGAGTTGGCAAAAGAAGCCTATAACGTGATAGCGGCAAGCGAAAACCATTACGGCGCTTCGGAAGGAATGCCGCAGCTAAGAAAAGCGCTTGCCGAAAAGTTGAAAAGATACAACGGTATTGAAGTCGACCCGATGGCGAAATCACCGGAAGTCATCGTATCGCCCGGCGGAACGGGCGCGCTTGTCGGAATCGTTCAATCGTATCTTCAGGGCAAATCGGCGCTTGTTTTTGAGCCGTATTATCCTTATCACCGAATAATTATCGAACAATTCGGCGGGAAAACCGACACTTTCGCGCTTAATAAAGATCTTTCATTTGAAAAGGACGCACTTTTAGCGCATTGCCGCGCAGCGAAAGAAAAAAGCGAATTTCCCCTAAGGGCGATCATTGTCTGCACACCGGCAAACCCGAGCGGAAAGGTCATGACGCAGACGGAACTCGAAGCGATCGCTGACGTTGCTAAAGAGCTCGATCTTCTGGTGATCTCGGACGAAGTTTACGAGCATTACGTTTCCGGCGAGCATCCGCATATTCCGATCGCGACGCTGCCTGATATGTGGGATCGAACGATCACAGTTAATTCGTTTTCAAAATCGTGGAATATTTCCGGCTGGCGTCTCGGTTATGCGTACGGCGCAGCCGATCTGATCGCACCGGTCAATAAAGCCATCAACATTATTTATGTCTGCGCGGCGACTCCGCTTCAAACTGCGTTATCGCGCGTCTTGATGGCGCGAGAAAATTATTACAACGATCTTCGCGAGCTTTTCGACGCCAAACGACATCGTTTTTCCGGCGCGCTGACCGATCTCGGGTTTAAGATCTACGATTCCGGTTCGTCGTTTTACCTTTGGACAAGAATTCCCGAAGAATTTGACGACGCGTTAAAATTTAATGAAATGCTTATCGAAAAAGCCGGCGTCGGCGCAACGCCCGGAAGCGCGTTTGCCGATTCGGACGATTGGGACGCGCATATGCGAATTTGCATCGCACGTGAAGACCATATTCTCGAAGGCGCGCTGGCAAAAATTACGCAGGTGCTTCGTTAGAACGAAGCTTTCCCCGAGCTAAAAAAAAATCTAAAAATATGAAAAAGCGAACTTTCTTTCTGTGCACGATCACGCTGTTTTTGATTCACTCAATTTTTGCGCAAACGGCGCAAAATGACTCAGCGATCGCGGAAGTAGACAGTCTTACTGCATCGGTGCGGAAATACATTGAGACGGAAGGTCCGCCGCATATGATCATCGCCGACGCTGCGGATTACAACAAAACCGATAAACCGGTCTGGAAAGTTTTCAATACAGAAGCGGATTTCGAGGCGGCGCGTGAAAAGAAAGATTTCTACAACATTGCATATCTCTGGTATGACAAAGGTGTTCCGGTCGCGGCGAATTTTACGTATTCATCGGAATCCGGCGATTGGGCGCAATATGTAAAATACATTTTTCGACCCGGCGGAACCGTCGCTCACGTAAATCGCGAACTTCGAACGTTTATGGGCGATATCGTCGTTGAAAGAAATTATTACTTCAGCGAAAGCGGCAAGATCTTGAAGGAAACAAAGAATTTCCGCGACCTGATGACCGATAAACCGCTCGCCGAGCCGAAAGATTTTATGGATATGGATGTCGACATTTATAAAAAGGTCGGCGATCTGCCTTTTCCCGCGGAAATGTCGAAACCGCAGGGCGGCGGCGTAAATGATGTACCGCACGGGACATATCTACCGGAAGGTTTTGCGATGCTGCAGTCGGATCTGGGCGATCTGAACGGCGACGGCATTGAAGATCTGATCCTGCAGGGTGAGAAGGAAGGCGAAAGCGACGACGGCGACGACGACAGGATTTTGTTAATTGCATTTGGAGCGAAAGACGGAACGTTTAAGGAAGCCGCGCGTTCGTTAACGATAGTGAGATGCAAACTCTGCGGCGGCGTGCTTGGCGGCGGTTCGGCGAATATCGAGGTCAAGAATGGCGTTCTGGACGTATCGCAAATGTACGGTTCTCGCGAGGGCGTAAACTATACGCATCGTTTCCGGCTCGAACCCGAAACCGGCAGATTTCGTCTGATCGGCGAAGAGATCGCAAATTTTGACCGCGCGACGGGCGCGACCGAATCGAAAAGCATCAATTATCTGACCGGAAAGCAGATAATTACAAAAACTCAGTACAACCAAAAGACCGACAAAGACATTGTTCTAAAAAAAGAAGAAAAGGCTCTGCCGAAAGTTAAGAAATATTTCGAAGACGTAAATTACAACAATTATTAATTTGATGATCTGCGTTCGCGTCTTATTGAATTAAAACAACTTTCAAGATCAAGCGATCGTTCCGGCTACAATTAAAACTATGAGAAAAATTTCTGTTTTTTTGCTCCTATTCAGTTTTCTGATAAACGTTTCCGTGATCCGCGCCGACGAAGGGATGTGGACTTATGACAATCCGCCGCTGAAACAGTGGAAAGAGCGTTATAATTTTGAGCCGTCGCAGGAATGGCTCGATCATATTCGTCTCGCATCTGTGAAGGTCGAGGGCGCTTCGGGCAGTTTTGTTTCACCGGACGGGTTGATCATAACGAATCACCACGTCGCAAGCGGTCAGCTGGCGAAGCTTTCGACAAAGGAAAACGATCTGATAAAAAACGGATTTTACGCCCGCACGCAAGCCGAAGAATTAAAAACGCCGGACATGGAAGTGAACATGCTTGTTTCATATGAGAATGTGACCGAGCGAGTTCAAAATGCCGTAAAACCGGGTGCGACCGACGCCGAAGCGAGCCGGCAGCGCCGCGCGGAAATTTCAAAGATCGAAAAAGAATCGACCGAAAAAACCGGATTGAAAAGCGATGTGATTTCGTTTTACAACGGCGGCGAATATTGGCTTTACCGGAATAAAAAGTACACAGACGTCCGAGTTGTTTTCGCGCCGGAGGAACAGATCGCGTTTTTCGGCGGCGATTATGACAATTTCGTTTACCCGCGCTATTGCCTCGACGTAACGTTTCTGCGCGTCTATGAAAACGGAAAACCGGTAAAGGTCGATCATTATTTAAAATGGTCGGAGTCGGGTCCGAAAGACGGCGAATTCGTGATCGCTAGCGGTTATCCGGGCTCGACCGCGCGCCTTTTGACCGTCGCGCAGCTTGCGTATCAGCGCGATGTCGGAAATCCGCTGCAGAAACAGGTTTGGACATCGCGGCAAAAAGCTCTCGAAGAATATGCCAAGCGCGGCGCTGAACAGGATCGTCAATCTAACGGCACGATCCGTTCTTTGACCAATGCCTTAAAACGTTTGACCGGTCAGCAGGACGGTTTGATGAACCCGCGAATGTTTGCCAAGAAGGTTCAGGAAGAGCAGGAACTAAAAGAAGGATTGGCGAAAAAACCTGATCTCGCAAAAGAATACGCGCCGGCTTGGAAACAGATCTCGGACGCCTATGCGAAACTTCCGGCTATGTCGAAACGCATGAGTTTTTCGACCTTAACGCCTTCGCGGCTCGGTTCTATCGCGTCCTCGCTGGTTCGTTACAGCGACGAAATAACAAAGCCGGGCGCGGAACGGTATCCGGAATTTGCGGACACGCGGCTCGAAGCATTTAAGGCAAACTTGCTTTCGCCTGCGCCTATTTATCCTGAAATGGAAGAAGCGGCGCTGACCGCGTGGCTTGAAGAAGGCGTCAAAATGCTCGGCAGAAACGATCCGTTCATCACTGCCGCGCTCGGCGAAGCCGACGTCTCGGAAGTCGTCAAACGTGCCGTAAACGAAACCAAATTAAAAGATCCGGCGGCTCGAAAAGCGCTGCTAGACGGCGGTGCCGAAACGATTAAAAATTCGACCGACCCGATGATCTCGCTTGCACGAAGAGTTGAACCGGTTATTCGCGAACTGCGTAAATGGAATGAGGAAAAAATTCAAAACGTCGAAAGCCGTGCCGGCGAAAAGATCGCGAAAGCGCGGTTTGCCGTTTACGGCAGAACGATCCCGCCGGACGCAAATTCGAATCTTCGTTTAACGTACGGAAACGTAAAGGGTTACGAAGAGGACACGACGCTTGTGCCGTATAAGACTACATTTTTCGGCTTATACGACCGCGCTGAAAGTTTTAACGACGAATTTCCGTTCAACGTGCCGCCGCGTTACCGTGAAATGCGCGACAAACTGGACCTTTCGACACCGTTCAATTTCGCTTATTCGGCAGATACCATCGGCGGAATGTCGGGTTCGCCCGTGATCAACCGGAACGGCGAGTTTACCGGAATAAATTTCGACAGCAATAATCAAAAGCTCTCGAACCGCTACTGGTACATCGAAGAAGAAGAAGGTTCACGCGCTGTCGCCGTTCACAGCGCCGGAATTTTAGAAGCTCTGCGGAAACTCTACGGCGCTGGAACCCTAGCAAAAGAACTGACCGGAAAATAAAAAAATGTACAGAGTTACGGCTTTAGCCGTGAAAAAAGTTCGCTTCGTTGAAAGATACTTCGGAAAGAAGCGCTCTCACGGCTAAAGCCGTAACTCTGGCGTCACGGCTAGAGCCGTAGCTCTGTTCTATAAACTATGCATTATCACTTGATCGGAATTTGCGGAACGGCGATGGCTTCGCTTGCGGGGATGCTGCAGGCAAAGGGTCATAAGATCACGGGATCGGACCAGAATGTCTATCCGCCGATGTCGACTCAGCTTGAGGCGCTCGGCATCGAGATCTTGAACGGCTACAAAGCCGAAAATGCCGATGTCGGCGCGGACTGTGTTGTCGTCGGCAATGCCATCTCGCGCGGAAACCCGGAACTTGAAGAGGTTTTAAAACGCAAGAAGCTTTACCGTTCGCAGGCGGAGATCGTCAAGGAAGAGTTCATCCGCGGGCGTCGATCGCTGGTTATCGCGGGAACGCACGGAAAGACAACGACGACGAGCATAGCGACATGGGTTGCGGAATGCGGCGGGCTCGATCCGTCGTTTCTTGTCGGCGGAATCGTTCAGAATTTCGGCGCGAGTTTTCGCGTAACGGACAGCGATTTTTTCGTTATCGAAGGCGACGAATATGACACTGCATATTTCGATAAAAAACCGAAATTTATGCATTACCTGCCGGAAACGGCTATCGTCAACAATATCGAATTTGACCACGCGGACATTTATCGCGATCTTGAAGCGATTAAGTTTGAATTTTCGCGCCTGATGAATCTGGTTCCCGGAAACGGTCATTTGATAGTCGGGATAGATTCGCCGGTCGCGCGCGAGGTTTTGGGCGAAATGCGTTCGAAACTTCACACCAACATCGAAACTTTCGGAACGTCGGACGATGCGAAATGGCAGGCGCGATATATCGACTTTACGGGCGAGCGGACGAAATTTACCGTTTTCAAAGAAGGTCATAAATGGGGCGAATTTGAAACGAATTTGATCGGCGAATTTAATGTCAGAAATTGTCTGGCGGTGATAATTGCGGCGGATGCCTGGGGAATATCAAAAGAGAAAATTCAGGAAGCATTTTCGACATTTAAATCCGTAAAACGGCGTGTCGAGGTCCGCGGCGTTGAACGCGGCGTAACCATAATCGACGATTTTGCCCATCATCCGACGGCGGTCGAGGAAACCTTGAAAGCGCTGAAGCAAAAATATGACGGAAACCGTTTGATCGCGGTTTTTGAGCCGCGTTCCTGGTCTTCGCGTCTCGCGGTTTTTCAGGAAAAATACGAAAAAGCGTTTGCTTACGCGGACTACGTCATCATTGCCGGAGTTTACAACACCTCAAAAGCGAGTGAACTCGGGAAGGTCCTGGACACAAACGAACTCGTCGAACAGATCAAAATGCAGGGAAAACCATCCTACAGCTTCCCTGACGCCGATGCGATCCTCGAACATCTCGCTCCCGAAATGAAAGAAGGCGACGTCGTCGCGATCATGTCAAACGGCGGTTTCGGCGGCATTCATGACAAAATTCTCGGGATTTTACGCGACCACGATGTGGCGATCCCTGTATAGTTAGACTCCCGATAAATTCTAATATCAGGAGCGTGAAAATTGCCCGATCAAAAACCGCCGCATTCCTTGCGAGTTTTACCGTAAGCACTCTGATTCTGTTTGGAATTGGAATGATCAATTCGCAGCTTGGGAACTTAAAAAACGCGCTTTTGTCCACAAGCTTACCTGTCGAAATTAATGAACCGCTAGTCGCGGAGGGTCCTATCGCTGAAGTGATTGTGGAAAGCCGGCGGGTTGATGAACCCGCTAACCCGTTAGACGCTGTCTGGATTGATGAAGAGCGTTTCGAGTTCGGCGATTATGTAATTACGAACGATTGTCCCGAAGATTTTGAGGACGACTCAACTCGCTGTCGATTGGTTCTGAAAAAATCCGGCGAAATACTTTTTTCCTCCGGAGCACCGGATCGCACAGAGTTGAAATTCGGATTTTTCGACTTTCTGGGAACCGGAACCGGACAGCTTGTTATTCATACGAAAACACGCGGTTCATGCCCGGTTTATCGATATATCATCGCGGATGCGGGACGAAAATATAAGGTGCTTTACGATTCGTCCGTTTTCGCGAAAGACCTTTTACATGTCAATTCCGAACTCGTTCCGATAGATATCGACCAAGACGGAAAAATGGAATTTACGCAGTCTATTTACACCTTCGATTTTTTCCATACGAGCCACGCCGATTCGGTTTATCCGCCGGTCGTTTTCAAATATGACCAAACGCAAAACTCTTTTGTCATCGCGAACAGACAATTTTCAAACTTCATCATAGATCAACTAAAGCCATCCTTTGAGTGGCTCGAAAACGTTCCTGCCGGCGACGAGCAAACGGAAACTCGTTACTCGATTCTCAACATCTTTCTTACCTTCATTTACACGGGAAATCAACAAGCTGCATGGGAATTTTATGATAAAAACTATCGATTTTCCGATAAGAAAATTTATCGAAAAGATGTCCTCAAGGAATTTCGAAATGATCCGGTATATAGGGCGATTTATCGCTAAAGTCGAAGGTAGATTATTAGGAATTACATGCCTTTTATCTGTCTGAAAATCTCGAACTCAAACCAATTTTAACGGCATTAATACATTCAGCCCATAAACCGATTCGGACAAACCGCTTCTTTTGCGATGCCAGAATGAAAAGAATAATTCGAAATGCGGCGAACTTTTGTTTCAAATACAAGAAAACACTTGCCTTTGAAAAAAATTAATTGCATAATTACACCGTTTTTTGCTCTCAGAAGTATCTCGGTAGATGCATCCGTTCAATACAAGAAAAGCGACGACGTTAGTTCGGTTAGAGAGTTTGTTAAGAGTAATTGGAGCAGTTTTTTTGAATCTTTAATAGAACGGGCGCGTCGCATGAAACGGTAGCAAACTTTCGGAGTTTTCCTTCCTGTAAACATCCAGCCTGTCTTTTGCTTCATTCAAGATAAAGTAGAGAATAGAGAGAATAATGAGTACAAAATTATACGTAGGCAACTTGTCTTTTCATCTGACGAGTGATGATTTACATGAGCATTTTGCCCAAGCCGGAACGGTCGAATCAGCAAAAGTGATCGAAGATCGTGATACCGGACGTTCGAGAGGATTCGGATTTGTTGAAATGTCTTCGGCTGACGAAGCTCAGGCGGCGATCGAACAGTTCAACGGAGAAGATCTTGAAGGTCGCAGCCTTGTCGTTAACGAAGCCAGACCGCGTGAAGATCGCGGCGGCGGCGGCGGACGCGGTGGACGCGGCGGCGGTCGCGGAGGCTACGGCGGCGGCGGCGGTGGAAATCGCGGCGGCGGCGGCGGCGGAAATTATTCCCGCTGGTAATTCCAGCCAAAATTAAGAATAGCGCGGCGTTTGACTCTCAATCGCCGCGCTATTTATTTTTTAAATATTAGTTATTTAGTTTGCCAGGTCAGCGTGTAGGCAGGCGGAACGTTTTTCATAACTATCTGACTTTTCTTTGATTTACCATATTTTTCCCGCATATGTTCGCGAAGTTTGATCGCTGACGGAAAATAAAATCCGTGAGCGTATTGAAACGTTCGAAATACGCAGCCCTGTTCCATAAATTTATCGATCTCTAAAAGTATCTTTTCGCCGATCTCATTCGGAATTGAAACGAACGGCAGGCACGAGATGATAAAACCGACCTTTCCCAATCCTGTCTTTGCATGAAGCGAATGAACTTCGCAGGCGTTTCCGCGGATTATCTTTAGATCCGGAAAATTCAGGCGCAGGTTTCGAACCATATTCTTGTCGAGTTCGAGCCCGAGATAAGAATCGTCCGTTTCGATCCTTTCCTGAATAAACTTTGTGATCGCTCCGGTACCGACTCCGAGTTCTAAAACGATGGAATCGCGCCGCGGGTAGATGTCTTCGACCATTTTTTGCGCAAGTTCGGGCGAACTCGGCGCGATCGCTCCGACTTTCAAAGGGTTTTTTAAAAATGCATGCAGAAATTGTATGTTTTCGTTCATGCCCTATTTTTCGGTTGAAACTGCTTCGGCTGACGCGGATTCGGAATTGGAAGCTGAATCGCTGACGCCAATCTTATAGTCACATTCCTCATTTTTGCAATAACGGAAGGTTCCTTCTTTCTTTGTCGTCTTTTCCAAAACGAACGGCGCCTTGCATTTCGGACACGGATCTTCGATCGGTTTGTCCCAGTAAACTTCGTCGCATTTCGGGTAATTGGAACATCCGTAAAACGGTTTTCCGCGGCGCGTTTTCTTGATGACGATCTCACCCTTGCATTTCGGGCGCGGACATTTAATGCCGGTCGTATCACGCTGTACGTATTTACATTTCGGATAGTTCGAACATGAAACGAATTCGCCGAATCTTCCCGTGCGGCGGACGAGTTTCGCACCGTCGAGCGGGCATTCTTCGTCAAGCTCGACCGGCGGCGGAGCTTTTATGGTCTCGCCGCTTTTCTTATCGATCTTTCGAATGTTCTTGCATTCCGGATAACCGGTGCAGCCGTAAAACGCACCGAATCTGCCGCGTTTCAGCGCCATGTCCTTGCCGCAAAGATCACACGGCGCAACTTCTTCCGTCTTTTCGCCGTCGGCATTTTCGCTCGACGGGTCGGATTTTTTCGTAACCTCGCGGGTGGTCTTACATTCAGGATAATTTTCGCACGCAAGAAACTGTCCGTATCTGCCGAATTTTATAACCATTCCGGCATTGCAGTTTTCGCAAACTTCATCCGTCGGGATCGCCTGTTTCTTTTTACCCTTGATCGATTCTTCGGCGTTTGCCAAATTCTTTGCAAAACGTTCGTAAAAATCGCGCATCGCCGTGCGCCAATCCAGATCGCCGTCCTCGATCTTGTCGAGATCTTCCTCCATTTTCGCGGTGTAAGCCGTATCGAAAAGCTGTTCGAAACTCGCGACCAGAAGATCGTTCACCGTCGTACCGAGAGCGGTGGGATGAAATCGACCTTCGAGTTTTTCGACATATTCACGGTCCTGGATCGTCGTCATGATCGCCGCATAGGTCGACGGTCGCCCGATTCCCTTTTCTTCCAGAGCTTTAACCAGAGTTGCTTCAGAATATCTCGGCGGCGGTTCTGTCGAATGCTGGTTGGGCGTTATCTCATTGAGTTTCAGCGTCTCGCCTTTTTCGACCATCGGCAATGTGCGTTCGGCGTCGTCTTCGTCCTCTTCCGATTGTTCGTCGCGACCTTCCTGATATAGTTTTAGGAAACCGTCGAACTTCTGAACCGAACCCGTCGCGCGGAATGTAAATCGCCCGGCATTGATGTCGATCGTCGTTTGATCAAAGATCGCCGGCGTCATTTGCGACGCAACTGTGCGCTGCCAGATCAGATTGTAAAGCTTGTATTCGTCAACACTTAAAAAATCTTTCAGTTTATCGGGCGTCCGGTTCGCATCCGTCGGACGGATCGCTTCGTGCGCGTCCTGTGCGCCTTTTTTCGATTTGTAGAAATTCGCCTTTTCCGGTAGATATTTCTTTCCATACTCGCCGTCGATGAAAGAACGGATATCGTTCAGAGCAGCGTCTGAAATTCTTGTCGAATCCGAACGCATATAGGTGATCAAACCGACCTGACCTTCTTTTCCAATGTTTACGCCTTCATAAAGCTTTTGCGCGACCATCATGGTTTTCTTTACCGAAAACCCGAGTTTTCGCGACGCTTCCTGCTGCAATTTTGACGTGATGAACGGAGGCGTCGGGTTGCGTTTTCGCTCTTTTGTCGCAACGGAATCAACGATGAAATCTGACTTTCCGGCTTCAGTTACAATGTCCGTCGCCTGCTTTTCATTTTCAATATGAAATTCGTTCTTTTTGACTTCCTGATCGAAATTTCCGGTTTTAACCGTTTTTTCCTCGATCTTATAAAGACGGGAATCGAATTTTGGCGGGAGTTTAGACGAAAGATTTGCGATGATCGACCAGTATTCCGTCCGGACAAAAGCCTCGATCTCGCGTTCGCGTTCGACGACGAGCCGAACCGCGACCGTTTGAACTCGACCCGCTGAAAGCCGACCGCCGATCGTTTTCCAAAGGATCGGCGAAACTTTGTAACCGACAAGGCGGTCGAGAATTCTTCGCGCCTGCTGTGCATCGACCAGATTCTGATCGATCTGCTTCGGTTCCTTAAAAGCGTCCTTAATTGCGTTTTTCGTGATCTCGTTGAACATCACGCGAAAAACAGGTTTATTGCCTTTCTTGGG
This sequence comes from Pyrinomonadaceae bacterium, assembly GCA_026129865.1. Classification (GTDB taxonomy): domain Bacteria; phylum Acidobacteriota; class Blastocatellia; order Pyrinomonadales; family Pyrinomonadaceae; genus JAHCHG01. The sequence continues at coordinate 16,005 of JAHCHG010000011.1, read as the reverse complement.
GACGATCTCTTCGGCAAGATGCTGGCAGATCGCCTCGCCTTCGCGGTCCGGGTCAGCCGCGAGATAGATCGCGTCCGAAGCTTTGGCTGCTTTCTTAAGTTCGGAAACCGTTTTTTTGTTGTTTCGTTTTTTCTTATCGGGAATTACTTCGTAGGTCGGTTCAAAATTGTTCTCAATGTCAACGCCAAGTTCTTTTGACGGAAGATCCTTAATATGACCGATCGAAGCGAGAACGGTGTAATCGCTTCCGAGATATTTGTTGATCGTCTTTGCCTTTGCCGGCGACTCTACTATTACAAGGTTTTTACTCATTAATTTCTATTTCAAATGTTGGGAAACTACGATCTGTTTTTGATCATTTGAGCGGCAGCTTCCAATGTTAATCCTTCAATTTCAGATTGAAACCACGTTTCTTTCCGCGGATCAAAACTATGTATCAAATACGCCGATCCGTCATGGAGTTCGGCGCTTATCGTAAACTTATTTTCCTCGTCCGACTCATCAATGATCGCGCGTTTGATGGTGTTTGACCGATCCTGTTTGCCTGCCTGTTCCAATTTCGCTTTCGCATCCGACATTTCTTCCAGCGTCAAAAACGGTTCAAAACCATATGCCCGGCGAACCGCGTGGCACCGGTCGCTTCCCGCTTCGAACTTGCGGCACATTTGAGGGCGCTCGTTATAAATGCGGCAGCTGACCTGTTCGCCGAGCCTGCCTTCAAGCGCGACGCAGGACTTGTCGGATCGCCTTCTGCGAATTAAACGGTCGACCGTTATCGTTCGTTTTCGACCATTTTTAACGATCTTCCAGCAATCTGCATCAGCAAGATCATTTCCCGGTGCCGTCGAAACGTATACAAACGCCGCGCAGCAGGCACCGCACGACATGCAATCGGGCACAGGCGCATCCGGCGGCGTTATGACATTATCTTTGACGGAAAACGAAAGATTCTCCGTCAGGATCTGCATCGGCAGCAGTTTGCTCCAGACCTCTTCAAACATCCAATTTGCCATCGGAACCACATCACTTTCGGGAATGGTCTTTTGACGTGTGATCTGAACAAAGTCGCGTTCTTCCATCGGTCGTAACAGCGCAAGCTTAATCAAATATCCAACCTGACCCGGTTCATTCGGGTCAAACGGATTTCAACTTATACTATTTCTTTCGCAAACGCCAAATCGAAAATAGAAACCGGGAATTTATCCGAAGGATAGAAATTTTTCGTTTATTCGTGCCAAATATGGGTTTTACAATTTTCTAGCATAATGGTTTCCGGGCAGCACTCTAACAAGATCCTTCAGATCGAGGCTGACGAGGGCACTGTTCAGATCGCCAAACGATAGCTCGGATCTTTCAAGTAGAAAATCGATGTGCAGCGATTCGTCGGGGGTTAAAAGCGCGAATACCTTTCTCTCCGAGAGCGACAGGTTCGATGGTATCGATCTGCTTTCCGCAGATTCCTTCTCGACATTTCGTTCATCGACCGGCGGCGGCAAGATCTGCGCGGCTATCTCGGATGGAAACTCGGCGACCGCATCCTGCCATTGCTGAACCAGCTTGGCGCCGGATTTAATAAGGTAATTCGTTCCGAACGAATTCTTGGATGTTATGTTTCCCGGAACCGCCAAAACTTCGCGGTTTTGTTCCATCGCCAGCCGCGCGGTGATCAGAGAACCGCTCCGTTCCGAAGCTTCGACGATCAAAACTCCATAGGAAAGTCCCGATATTATCCGGTTCCTATATGGAAAATTTTCCTTTAGCGGTGGAGTTTCAAGCGGAAATTGAGAAACAAGCGCACCGCCGTTTGCAAGGATCTCGTCGGCGAGCCGAACATTTTCCTTCGGATAAACGCGGTCCAGTCCGGTTCCCATAACGGCGACCGTTCTGCCTTTCCCGCGAATTGCGCCGATATGCGACGCTGAATCTATTCCGCGTGCAAAGCCCGACACAACGGTTACTCCGCGCGAAGCAAGGTCGCGCGACAGCATTTCCGCCGCGTTCTTGCCGTAGGTCGAACAACGTCGCGACCCGACAACCGAAATACACGGCGCTTCCAGACATTCCTGCCACGCGCCTTTTACGTAAAGTGTTATCGGAGGATCGGCGATCTCGCGAAGCAAATTCGGATAACTTCCATCATCAAGGATCAAAATATCGCCGCCCGATCGTTTCACCCGCTCGAGTTCGATCTCGGCTTTCTCGTGGAATTCTTGTTTCAAGATGCTGAGTATCGTTTCCGGTTTAAGCCGCAGACTTTCAAGTTCGCTGCGAAGCGCGTGAAAAACGTTTTCAGCCGAACCGAAACGTTCCAGAAGCTCCGTTGCCTTCCGCGGACCGATTCCGGGAGTCATGTTTAGTGAGATCCATTCCTTCATACTTTCGATTTTAGATTTCGGATTTTAGATTTCTGATTGTTAGAGTGAAGTCTTTTGATAGAAGCGACCGTCATAGCTACTATTTCATCTAGGTCACTTAGCAGTTTTACCAATTTTTTTTCAGGAAAAATTTCGCTCTCAATTAATATTTCAATCCAGTAAATGGATTCATCAGCTTCTTCTTCGACGATTCTGAGCTTATTGATAAGATCTGCCGTTGATTTAGCGCGGCATGCAGCCCGATAATTTGCACCGATCGAAGTCGCTGATCGAAGAAGCTGCTTTCCGACTATCTGGGCAGCCATCTTATTGGGAAGATTTTCGACGAGTCGAATAACCCGTAAACCAATGGATTTTGTGCGGTCTTTAAATTCTTGCTCGTTCATATGGATCAATGTCAGGAGATTAATCCAAAATCCAAAATCCAAAATCAGAAATCCAAAATCAAAATGGCGGAGGCGTGTGGGAATCGAACCCACCTGAGCTTGCTCTCGCAATTCTCACGAACGGTTTTGAAGACCGTGCCCGCCACCAGACGAGATGCGCCTCCGAATAACTCAAACGATTGCGTTTAGGTACCATTAAAGCTACGGGTTTTGGTGAAAACCTGTCAAGCATTAGATTGCTGAAACCGCCGTTTCGTCGTGCCTTGACCGTCAAAAAGGCGCGTGATATTCTTATCTCTTTTGAAAAGCGGGCTTATTTTCAGCCATGCTCTTTTGATAAAACTTTAAGAGTTAATTTATTGAATTATGGTAGTTCTTGCATTTGCCGAAGGCGGAATTCAACTGCTTCCGGACGGCACAATTCTGATCCATATTGCGATGATCCTGATCATGATCTGGGTCTTGAACCGTACGTTCTTCCGTCCGATCAACAAGGTCATCGAAGCTCGTGAAAAGGACGGCGTCGGCGGTGTTTCCGAAGCGGACAGAATTTTAAGCGAGGTCGAACGAAAAAACGCTGAGCTCGAAGCTAAAATGCTCGCTGCTCGAAACAAAGGCTACGAACTGATCGAACAGGAACGCCGCGCGGCGGTTCAGCAGCGCGAGGAAGCGATCTCGAATGTAAAGGCTGAGGTCGAAGCCAAGAGCACCAGCGATTTCGCGAACCTTGAAAAACAGACCGCTGCTGCGCGTGCTGCGATCGAAGAAGAAGCCGAAAAGATGGCTGACAAGATCAGTGCTAATATTTTGAAAACTGCTTAGCGCGCAAATTTTTAAATCGGAAAATTTCGAAGTTCGATTTCGAAATTTAATAATATGTTTGCTTTAATACTAAACTTTTTTTTCCTGGCAGCAGGCGGCGGTGAAGCCGGCGGTTTCATGGAAACATGGAACAAATATTTCAATTTTCCGGGTTTTGAAGCGTGGAAGTTTCTAAATCTGGGAATTTTCATCGCGATAATGGTCTATCTCTTGAAAAAGCCGTTAAGCGGCGCTTTCAAGGCGAAACGCGATGCGATTCGCGCGGATCTGATCAGAGCTGAGGAAGAACGAAAGGCGGCGCTCGCGAAACTGTCGGAAGCGGAGACACGGCTCGCAAATCTCGATTCCGAAACTGAAAAGATCCTTGAAAAAGCCCGTTCGGAATCTGAAGCGGAGCGCGAACGGATTATTGCGCAGGCAGAGTTTGAAGCAAAACGCCTTCGCGATCAGGCAAATGCCGAGATCGCGCGAAAAACCAAGCAGGTTATGAGCGAACTTCGGCGGTTTTCTGCAGAAGAAAGCGTTCGCCGCGCGGAAGAAAAGATCAAAGGTTCGATGGATAAATCGGTTGATGAACGGCTCGTTAAAGCAGGGATCAGTTCTATCGGAGGTCTAAGCTAAAATGAGTGTTGAAACCGTCGCCCGGCGCTATGCCGGCGCTCTTGCCGATGTTGTTCTCAAAACCGGCGAAAGTGAAATTGTCAAAAATGAATTAAAAAGCTGGGGCGAAATGATGTCGCCGGGAACCGAGCTTTACAAGGTTTTCAAAAATCCGTCAGTTGCACAAGCTTCGAAAGAAAAACTTTTAAGCGGATTGATCGCCAAAGCAAAACCTTTGAAAACGACCGCAAATTTTTTAAAGATACTTTTGCGAAACAGCCGTTTAACCGAAATTTCGGCAATTAATGAAAGATTTGCCGAAGTTTTAGATGAAAGAAACGGTTTGATCTCTGCAAATGTGACATCGGCTCGTCCGTTGTCCGACGCGGAAAAGGCGGAACTCCAGGCAAATCTCGCGAATCTTACTAAAAAACAGGTCAATCTCGATTTTAATATAGACGAAAATATCATCAGCGGAGTCATTACACGCGTCGGTTCGACCGTTTATGACGGCTCCGTTAGAACACAATTAGAAGAACTTAGAAATAAATTAGTTAATGGTTAATCGTAAATCGGCAATGGTTTTCTAAAGACCATTCACGGTTCACGATTCACTATTCGCCATTAAAAAATATGGAAGCAATCAAAGCCAACGAAATTAATGAAATTATTCGCGCTCAGATCGAAAATTTCGATGCGAGCATGACGGTTAACGAAGTCGGAACCGTTATCAAGGTCGGCGACGGTATCGCCGAAATTTTTGGTCTCGAAAAGGTCATGGCGGGCGAACTGCTCGAATTTCCTTATGACGTGCGCGGTTTGGCGCTAAACCTTGAAGAAGACAAGGTCGGAGCCGTACTTTTCGGCGATTTCCAGAAGATCAAAGAAGGCGACGAAGTAAAGCGCACGGGTCGCATTATGAGCGTTCCGGTCGGCGATGTCATGATCGGACGTGTCGTTGACGCGCTCGGCAATCCGATCGACGGAAAAGGCGAAGTGATCGCCGACGAGTTTAACCCGATCGAACGAATCGCGCCGGGAATTATCGACCGCCAGCCCGTTAGCGAACCGCTTCAAACCGGTTTGAAAGCTATTGACGCGATGGTCCCGATCGGTCGCGGACAGCGCGAACTTATCATCGGCGACCGCCAGACGGGTAAAACCGCGGTTGCGATCGACACCATCATCAACCAGAAGGGCAAAGACGTGATCTGCGTTTATGTTGCGATCGGTCAGAAAGCTTCGACGGTTGCGCAGGTTGTTAAAAAGCTTGAAACCTACGGCGCGATGGATTACACCGTGGTTGTTTCCGCAACGGCGTCTGATCCGGCGGCGATGCAGTTTTTGGCTCCGTACGCCGGCGTCGCGATCGGCGAATATTTCCGCGACAACGGTCGCCACGCGTTGACGATCTATGACGATCTTTCGAAACAGGCAGCGGCGTATCGTGAAATTTCATTGCTTCTGAGACGTCCCCCGGGTCGCGAGGCTTATCCCGGCGACGTATTTTATCTACACTCAAGATTGCTCGAACGTGCCGCGAAAATGTCGGACGCTCGCGGCGGCGGTTCGTTGACGAGTCTTCCGATCATCGAAACCCAGGCGGGCGACATTTCGGCGTACATTCCGACCAACGTAATTTCGATCACCGACGGTCAGATCTTCCTTGAAGCAGACCTTTTCAACTCCGGTATTCGTCCCGCGATCAACGTAGGAAACTCCGTTTCGCGTGTGGGCGGCGCGGCGCAGGTTAAGGCGATGAAGCAGGTTGCCGGTACGCTCCGTATCGACCTTGCGCAGTATCGCGAGTTGGCGGCGTTTGCGCAGTTTGGTTCGGATCTTGATAAAGCGACGCAGGCACAGCTCGAACGCGGCAAGCGTTTGACCGAGATCCTGAAGCAAGGTCAATACAAACCGATGGAAGTCGAAAATCAGGTTGTAATTATCTGGACGGCGACGAACGGTTTGGTCGACGATGTGGCGGTTGAAGATCTCAAGCGCTTTGAAGAAGAACTGCTCGATTTCCTAAAGAATTCTCATCCGGCGGTGTTGGAAAATTTAAGAACGAAAAAATCGATCGACGACGATATGAAGTCGTCGCTTCGTACATCGATCGAAGATTTCAAATCTACTCGTTGGAACAAAGAAACGGCGGGCGCGGCAAAAGCCTAGCGCAGTGGATAACGGATAGTTGAAAGTTGATAGTTTTATTCACTATCGGCTTTCAACTGTTAACTAGATTTTATGCCAAGCTTATTAGATATGCGCCGACGTATTAAGTCGGTAAAAAACACACAGCAGATTACCAAAGCGATGAAGATGGTCGCCGCGGCAAAGCTGAAACGCGCGCAGGATAACGTCACCGCGGCGCGTCCGTTTGCCGTAAAAATGGGCGAAGTTCTTGGAAACTTAAGCGCCAACATCGGAACGGAATTTTCATCACCGCTTCTTAACGAGCGCGGCGATGAGAAATATTTGATCGTTCTGGTCAGCGCGGACAAAGGACTGTGCGGCGGTTTTAATGCCAATATTATGAAAGCCGCGCAGAATTTTCTGAAGGAAAATTCGGATAAACAGGCTGAAATGATTCCGGTCGGTCGAAAAGGACGCGATTTCTTTAAGCGTCGTTCGATCGATTTCGTCGAAGAATATATCGGGTTGACCGGATCGGGACGCGTCGAACTCTCCGATGCAATGGAGATCGCGCAAAAAGTAACGAAGACGTTTACCGACGACGAATCGATCGACAAGGTTTTTCTCGTTTTCACGGAATTTAAGACTGTTTTGACGCAAACGGTAAAAGTTGAACAGCTTTTGCCGATTCCGTCGATTAAAACTGAATCGACCGAAGACACCGGCGCGCAGGCGGAATATATTTACGAACAGCCGGCGGAAGAGATCTTCGGAAAATTGCTTCCGATGCAGGTCCAAACGCAGATCTACCGCGCAATGCTCGAATCCGTTGCTTCCGAACAAGGTTCGCGAATGACCGCGATGGATTCGGCTTCGAAGAACGCAGGCGAACTGATCGACAGTTTGACCCTAAACATGAACCGCATCCGCCAGGCTGCGATCACAAAGGAAATTATCGAAGTCGTATCAGGTGCCGCCGCGGCGTAAGCCTCTGACTTAATTTACATTTATAGAAGCGCGATCCGATCGGGTCGCGCTTTTTTTGTTGTCTTTATACGAATAAAAGTCGTAAAATTTTCAACGAGGAATTTGCGTCCCTATGTTAGTTAAATATTCTCGTGTAAAACTTGGTATCGGATTAGGAGTTTTTGTCCTGCTGGTGTCCTTCGTTGCATTGATTACGAATCATTACTATTACTCGTGGTCGTCCAATCTAACTTTGTTTGGATGTGCTTACAAGTACATCGGACTTAAACCTGGTAGCGAAAGGCTAGGTGAATTACAAGATTTGGACGACCTTGAAAGGAAAGTCAGAAATGATCCCAATTCAAAATCTCGAATCACGTACTTCGGATCCGAACAACTTGCAACCGCAACCATAATCGGCGATATCCAATACAGCCTCAGATTTCAAAATACTCGCGCTGGAGGCAAACAATTCACAAAAGTGTCCCTATCCGCATCAGGTACCACCGATCCTTCCAATGCCGGGGAATCTTCAAATCATATTGATTCACGCGTACCAGATCACGTAATCGATCGAGGTTTAATCAGTGTTTTGGATCAATTGCCTTTTACGGAATTCACACGAAAGGAGTTAAAACACAACACAGTCATTATTTGTCACCCCACGAGCCGGATAGGGTTTTAGCGACTGTTATTGAAAGACTTATCAGTCCAATTAAGAGGGCTCATTTTTTTCTTTACAAAAACGTAATTTTATTTATAATACCTGAAAAAAATAATTCAATCGAAAGACGATTGTATCAACCATCGTCGAATCTCACGTCATGAAGATTAGAATAGAAGCGCTCACTCTGAGTGTAGGGATTTTAATAGTCCTTCTTACAGGTCAAATTTCGGCTCAAATAATTAGAAACTCGGAAGTTTTTCACGATCCAATTAGTTTTTGGCGCGGGGTATACCCGCTGGGGCAATTTGGTTGGGGAGGTTGTGGAAGTTTGCTCCGCAAGACTCTAATAATCAGAGATACACGCATTGAAAACTTCTTTGTCAGTTTCAACGGTGGTAAGAGGTTGGGCGGAGTCTTTGCAACCAATCAATGCTCTGGGCTCGCAGGTTATACGTCTCGCAAATTTTACAGGAATGGGAACTCCCCTGGTGAACAGACAGAGCATTCAGAATTAGTCATGATCGAATTTTCACGCGCAGTCACTTTGGAGAGTTTGAGAATTCAGACTAAAGTTCCTGCAGTATACGAAATAAGAATAAATGACTCAATATCAAGGTTGTATCAAGCGACTGAAAGGAGCGAGTGGGAGCCGCAATACCCTTACCGGATGATTTCGATGACTTCCGATCTGGGATTTGACCCAAAGGAAGTACTCGCTGTTCGCAAGGTTTCAATACGAGCTATTGATTCTTCGGACTGGGCATTTGCAGTTGACAATGTTAGGTTTACAGACATTTACGGAGGTGGAGGTGGCGGACCCACGCCTGCCCCTCCAAACACCAATGAACCGGTAATCCTAATTCCTGGAGTCGCCGCCAGCGAACTACGGGAAGTAGGAACTGGCGTCAGGTGGCTTTCACCACGTATTTTACTTGCCAATGTAGACATCAACGCCCTAAAACTTCCAAGTAATAGGAATATCATTGCAACTGACATTTTTCACAATCAAATATACTTTGACAATCGTTTTCCAGCGGATTTTTATAGGGAAATTTTGCGTTTCTTAACTGATCCGACTAACCCAGACTCCATCGGTCGTCTTTATGAGGTTGCAGGAATTCCAGAACGACGCACGGAAATCGGTTGCGATAGATCTCAAAACTCCGACGATCCTAATTTGAAACCGCGAGTATTCGTATTTGCATACGACTGGAGAAAATCAAATGCTCAAACCGCACAAAGCCTCAGAGAGTATGTGGAGTGCATTCGGGTTTTCCATCCCGGAGGACGTGTAAACATCGTGGCGCATAGTATGGGCGGACTGGTAGCCCGTCGATACGTACTGGACAATCCATCCAATCATGGCATTGGAAAATTGATTACAATTGGAAGTCCTTTTCTAGGTGCTCCAAAGGCTATTCATGCCCTCGAAACAGGAAACTTTATTGCCCCAGCGTTCGAGGCAACGATCACCGAACAAGGTGCCAATTTTGCTGTGGCAAGCTATTTAAAGGCAGCACTTAAAACGTTTCCCGGACCGATTCAATTATTGCCGTCGGAGCGTTACTTCGATCTAAACGAAAGTCACCGGTCTTTAGTCGGATTTAGATCGCCGCTTAGTGTTCGCAAATATTCTTGGTCCAACGAAGAACAGTATTCGTACGCGCAAACTAATTCCTGGCTAAATCGAAGACACGAGACTTTTCCAGGAATCACAAGTCAAGCTTTTCATTCTTTTGACTATCAGGGACTTCAGGACGACTGGCGGACTGATACATCTGATGTAAACTACTTCCACATTTATGGACTTCAAAACGCGAATTTAACGGTGGGGCAAATAAAGGTTGTCGAAAGAACTTTTTGCGGTCCAGCACTCCCGCCGTATCGCTGTTTTGTCAAAAACTCGTTTGAGCCTGTTCCTACAGAAGGTGATGGGACGGTTCCGTTGTTAAGCAGTAGGCGAATTAGTCTATCCCACAATCTAAATAATGTTTACGCAAAGAGGTATATTGCTAATGCCCGTACTCAAACTGGTCAAACAAATAGCAAAGTGGAACATAACGGTTTGGTATCGAACCACCAAGTGCACTCGACGCTTGCACAAATTTTAAAGGGCAAAAGTTCTAATTCAGGTCTGCCCGAAGATAATGATCAACCTGTTACCTTAACGAGTTCTTTTAAGAATGATGAAATGATTAGTGGCGAAACCCCGGCATTCTATGTGAAGCTCAACAACGTAGGAGCCTTTAGTTCCGTTCCCTTTGACAGTCAACCCACGATCATTGGAGGTTCAGGGGAGAATGGGATGCAAGCGCTACCAATGAACGATCAAAGCGCTTGGCTAGCCATGCCAGCAGATAAGAGTTATAAGGTGTCCTTCAAATCCGAAACCGAGCCCGTTCGGATCGATGTAATGAAAGGACTTGACTATGATCGGATTGAGAAATCAGTTGTTTATCTTGACTTAGATCTGCCTGCAAATTCCCAATGCGAAATGATTATTGCCCCTTTCGATAATCCTAGACTCTATGTTGATACAGATAACGATGGTTTTCCGGACACCTACATTGAGCCCACGTTGGTCGTTGACGGAGCTCAAGCGAATGACATCGAATCTCCTCTTCTCAGTTTCGATTATTCAAATGGGGCGTATGGAAAAGTTGTCTCTTTATATGGAATTGATAAGGGTTCGGGTTTGAGAGCAATCTTCTACTCGCTCAATGGGCAAGATTTTAGCCCGTACGTGGCTCCAATTCATGTTGGGAGCGCTCAAGAAGTAATCTATGCATTTGCTGAGGACAACAATTTAAACCGATCGGGGATTTCGCCGATCGAGCTTGTGGGACGCACGTATTCAATCGGAAACCGTGTCTGGTTTGACATAAATAATGACGGAAAGATCAATAATGACGCTCTTCTCCAGGAAAGGGGAGCGGAAAGTGTGTCCGTCTCGTTGTTTGTTGATAGTAATGCCGATGGGGTGCCTGATGATATTTCCCAGCCGCTGGCGACTACGCGAAGCGATGGAGAAGGATATTATCGCTTCGATTCTCTAAGCACGGGTACGTACGTTGTCCGGATCGACCCTTCAAATTTTGAAGACGGAAGCGTCTTGTCCGGATACCGCAATTCTACAGCACAAGTTTCGGCGGAAGTAGATTCTGATTCAACCCGTGCGGGCGAGGACGGCATCATTTCCGTGGGAGGAAATCGATCGATGCGAACGGTTGGAATTTACAGCGGCACGATAGAGCTCGGACCTGATTTTAGCGAGCCGACCGGAGAACTCGACACTTCCGCTGATGATCGGAATGAATTCGATGGATTTGCAAACTTGACCGTTGACTTTGGGTTTTACCGGCTGGGGTTATCGGGAACCGTTTGGAATGATAGCGGGAATGGATCGAATTCTGATAATGGAATCCAAGATGAGGACGAGCAGGGAATTTCAAATTTCACTGTCAGAATCTTTGATGGAGGCGGAAATCAGATTCCTGTCGGTCTCGATGGTATTTTGGGCACTTCGGATGACGAACTAACCGGTGTGCTGACGGACGAAAATGGTAACTATTCATTTCAAGGATTGAACGCGGGAACTTATATAGTAAAACTCGAAAGACAATTTGTTGCGGCAAGTTCCGTCGCTTCAGACACACCCGATGACAATATCGATTATGACAATAATGGAGCCGTCGGTGAGGGCGTTGACTCGCAGTTCGTATTGACCAGACCAATAACTCTCTCACCGGGGGCTCGAGGGATTCTTGAAAACACATACCTCGATGAGTACTCAGGAATAACCAACAATGTGACAATTGATGTTGGATTGCGCCTTTCACCAACCGTTGCAAGTATTTCACTGCGAGGCGCGGTGTTAACGAGTGAAGGGCTACCAATTGCTCGGGCTCAGATTACAGTGTTTGATCTCGGGAGCAACGAAATAAAGACGGCAGAAACTAATCCGCTAGGCTATTTCTCATTTGATACGATTGCAGCCGGGTCGTCAGTCATTATATTCACGCGGCACAAGGAATACAGGTTTGATCCCGTACTTTTTCAAACTTCCGAGGACATAAACGATTTCGTGCTAATGGCAAAGCCCTTTTAGTCACGGTGAAAGGCGATGTATTTCAATTGGAACCCACAATACGCCTGTATAGATTCGCCGAACGTAGGCGGTGTGAAATATGTTTTGTCGGACTGGCAGGGTTCGGTCAGGGCTTCGGTGAGCAATTCGGGGTTTGTACGATCGCGGACGGATTATCAGGCATTTGGGGAAGAGATCAATGCCGGAACGGGTTTGCGAACTGCAGCGCAGGGTTTCGGCGGCGGCGTCAGCACGCGGCAGGGCTACGGGCTGACGGAAAAGGACGATTCGACCGGACTCAATCACACCTGGTTTCGCAAAAACGAAAGCCGCGCCGGAAGATGGACTTCGCCGGATCCGTATAACGGTTCGGCTAGTTTGGGGAATCCGCAGTCGTTCAATCGCTTTTCGTATGTCGAAAATCAGCCGACGAATTTTGTCGATCCGTCTGGACTTCAAATAGCCTCTGTTTGTCAATGGGTTCGTTACGCTGCCGTAATATATACTGACGACGACGGGATCACTACATATATTCCCGCGCGTTGGAACTACGAATGCATCACTTTGTTCGTATCAAATCCGACGCCGCTTCTTACTATTCAGGATGTAGGCGGCGGACCGAATAACACTGTTCGGGCTGAAGCAACGATCTCAAAAGCAAAAGCGCCGACAAAACGCGAAGATCGTTGCGGAAATACCACGGATCTAAATGTATCTGTCGGACCTTACCAGTTTGGACTGCAGATTGGTAAACATTATACTAATGTTTATGGAGGAATTCAGGGCGGCACGAACTTACCATCCGGGTCAATCACGACAAACAACTCGAGACCGAGTGAAGGCGTATTTGTTACGGGAAGTGCAGGAGTATTCCCTTTAGGTGGAAATGTCTCCGTTCCGCTAACGGGCACAAACGAGATTACAACTTCCGTCGGCGCTGCGTCGCCTCATGCGTCCGTCGGCTTGATCAGAAGTGCAAGACTTCTAAATCACCCGAGCGGCAAGAAAGATTGCCAGTAATTATAGACTAAGTTTTTTCGAATTAATCAGATAATGTTTCAAAATGCGCTAGGAATTATATTAATTTTGAGCGGTTCAGCTGTGCTGGTTTTTAACCGGACGTTGAGCCGCGGATTATTTAACATTAGCTCGGAAAGTCGTTTCTTTGTTTACAATTTTTTTAATGCGCGAGAAAATATTTTCCTTGTCGGAGCATTACTAGTTACATTCGGAATAATTATCCCGTTTCTTTAGGAAGGTCGCGCTATGAAGGAATTGATAACCGCATCTTTATTGTTCTTTGGGATTCTATCGTTTTCCTGCGAATCTTCGAGCAGCTATAAAATTTCTTGTGAAAAGGAGGTTGGCGAAATTCGTGGGCTTGTTCAAAAGCGGGAGTATTCACAGATTTATAATCAGGCTAGTGAAGCATTCAAGCTCGCTACGGATGAAGAAAATTTTAGAAACGCATTGTCAGGGTTTGAAGACGAGATTGGTGCGTCGAATAGCTTTATTAGTTCCAGCTGGACAACGCGAATTGACGTAAGGGAAGGCACCCTCTTTATCCTTGCGTACGATTGTCAAAATTGCCCAAATATCAAATCGGATGAGTTTATGTTTGTGAGAGAAGGTGGCGAGTTCTTACTTTATAATTACAAATTTATTAGGAAAGCAGATTGAATCCCGCACAAAAGTGCACGATTGACTTAGTATGTTCAAGCGCAACAGATGGCTTTGCGAAACAAAACTATTCCACAAAATATTGGACCGCGTTAGGCGCAGTAACGGGGTCGCTTTTTGGCTGTGTCGTAGGAAGTGGACCGGGATGTGTTATTGGAGTAATCGTCGGCGGAGGAATTGGATATGGAGCGTCAGCAGATTCCTCTGGAATCAGTCTTGATGTTTACAATCAGCAAAGTGCAAATATGCTTTCGGATATTAAAGCAGACCACCCAAACGCAGTGAAACGTGAAGACTGGCTAAAGCGACGTCAGGCTAGTCGCTCAAAGTGTAATGATCTGTTGAAAAATCGATTTTCGAGCATAAACAATTCTTTAACTGCTTTTTGAGGGAATAAGTTGTAATGAAAGACTTTTTAACTACTTATATAATTGGCGTCATTACCCTTTGCGTTCTTTTGGTAGCGATCGCAATTATCTTCGATTTTCTAAATGCGGTTGAGTGTTGGTGCTATTCGGGGACGCCATGGATAGATACGTATTTAACCAATCCTTTATATTACGTCGTAATCGCGATTGGTGGGTGGTTCACTGGATGGACAGTTCGATTAGTCAAATCGCGACACGAACAAAGTAGCGCCCCACCAAAGTCGCCCAGGCGGGTCAATTAAAGGATGATTGAGAGTCGAAAAATTAGTTATGCAAAATCTTAATCAGGTAGATAGTCCTGATTACTGATTTTTTGCAATTTCCAAATTCTTCATGCGTTTTGTTCGAGTTTCTGAATCATTGTCGTTTTTCGAGGCAAGAGGTGGCGATCTTCAGATTCGGTTGTCCTTTCGCGGAGAGTCGAAGTCTAACTTTTACTTCTTGGATGAGATATAAAAGATTTGAATCACAAGTGGGGATTCTACTCTGACCGGACTCAACCACACCTGGTTCCGAAAAAACGAAAACCGCGCCGGAAGAGGGACTTCGCCCGAACCTTATAACCGCTCGGCAAGTCTCGGAAATCGGCAGAGCTTTAACCGCTTTTCACATGTCGAAACTCAGCCGGCGAATTTTGTCGATTCGAGCAAATTGGATTTAAGCAGTCTCGGCATAACTTAAGGCGCGGGAATTCTTTTAACTCATTGGTACAGAAGCGATCAAAACAGCTTAAAACTTATTCGCCACTTGTTCGAACCCTATGCGTAAGTTGAAAAGATAGGTTATAAAGAAGCAGACGTGAAAAAACGCGAGAAATATCTCTCTCCGCAAGTTTGATCACGTAGGTAAATTGGAGGAGTTACATGAACAGAGTGCTTCAAGCGTCCATATTGGACTCATTAAAAGCAACATTAGCAGTCCTTTTGATCGCGCTGGTCTGGGACTTTATACGGATGTTGATATGTGTTCAAAATTGTGAATTCTTCGGATCAGTCGCAGAGTTTGTTAGGGTTTTACCATTTTTGTTGGCGCTGCTCTTTTTTATCTCTTTTGTAATCAGACTTTTGCGTCGGCGACAACTTGAAAGATGAATTTGTTTTGTTGAAAGGTCATTCGCGGACTCAGAGCGCGGTGCCCGGGAAATCCGTTCGACCACCGACAACTTTTACAAAGGGGGTCCATAGAACACATGAGCACATTTACGAAAAATCCGCAGCTGCCCGTCCTTTTAATAATTTCAATCTTTTTATAGATCCTTGCCGGCTGCGATGTCGAAAGCCGCCGACAGTTCGACTCTAATGTTTGGAAGGAATCGAGTGCGAGGGTTCGAGGGAGCATGATCGCTGACCTGAAAACTCGTCAACTCCTTACGGGTAAGTCAAAAGAAGAAATAGAAAATCTGTTGGGCGAGCCGGATTACCGCGATGCAAACTGGATCGCGTACAAGGTCAATGCTATTTCAAGACGCTATATCTGGGAATGCCGCATGGAGATAACATTTGATCCGCAGACTGAAACCGCCCTGAACCCCGTTGCGGTGAGTGATTAGCGCAGATATTTTCCACATCGCTTAAAATAACGAAACTCGCGCTGGTCGCTGGACGTCGCCGGATGCGTACAACAGTTCGGAAGTTCTTGAGAATCTTTGGTCGCATCACCGATCGTCACCAACGAACTAGAATTAATAAGTCATCATTCGATCTGTCAAACTTTATGTAGCCTTGAATTTCAAAATTTCCTTATGCAAGAAACTTTTTAGAGTTAAACTTCACGAAAACCGCACTCTACCGGCATTTGTCGCAAAATTCACTTACGGTTATGATATCAGTGTTTTACGCTTCGAAAATCAATCAAATCAAAA
>JAHCHG010000010.1 GCA_026129865.1 Pyrinomonadaceae bacterium | reverse complement strand
TCTGACCACGGGGATCTGCCCATTTACTACAATCGCGGGACATAAAAGAGTCCAAACTAGAATTAAAAATGTTGTAATTTGTTTCATAGATCATCACCTCAAAACCTGAAGGTTTTGCCGTTTGGAATTTGAAGTCCTTCGCACCGGGATTTTGTAATTTGATTAAATTCGATTGAGGCGTCGCGCCGTCCTTCGGGTGTATCCTCGAAAATCTTTGGGGACTTCTTTGGATTCAGTGTAAGTTGAGCTGCCCGGGCAAGCTCTAAGTCCCCCACGCCTTCAAGCTGATGGAAAGTTTCATGGATGACGATAAAGGTTTTTTCGTCACCTTTTGCGTTCGCATAAGATTTATGTACAATCAATTGCCCTGGAGACGCAGACATTTGGTTATGGTAAATAACGTAATTTGATTCTTGCGTCCCAGATTCTCCAGATGCAATGACTTTTGCGTCCTTAGCAAATGCCAATAACTCCTTAATACTTATTGTTGAAGCAAATACGTTGCCATTTGCATCCTTTACTGACTCAGAATCTACACGCAAAGACCAGTACTTAATATCTCTAGTTTCAACATTCTTTAGTATTTGATTGAGAAAGCTTGCGCAGTCCTTATTTCCGTTAAGATATTCCATAGCGATATCAATATCTTTCCGGATCTTTGTTGCCAATTTATCATCGTCGAAACTCGCGTCTTTAAAGTCATCCGGCATGGTTAGCGGTTTGGTCTTTTCGCTTTGTATTTCCGCGATGATCTCATCCTCATCATCATCGAGGGCGATCGGCTTTGTCGAAGATGAGAGAGAGAAACTCAGGATTTTTTCAGATGGAGAAGGAGCAGCTTCGCCTTCCGGATCGGACTTCGGGTTTTTTCCGATTCTCACTTTCTTTGGGCTCGATTCACCCTCGACGATTTCGTAAAGTTTGTCTCCGTTGAGAGAACGGCTCAGCAATGAAGAATTTTGACAATGCCACGGCATTTCTTCGAATCCGCCATAAAATTCCTGTGGTATCGAGCATTGCCACTGCATATCTTCCCAAAAACTGACCATCTCATTCGGCGGCGGGTCGGGGAATTCTGCCGGGTCTTGAGCAAAGACCTGCTGCCCGAGCGGTTCGAATTCTTCCGTGCTCCGCGCGGCGCCAAGGTCTGTGTAAATAAACCGCGCTTCGGTGCCTGTTACAGGATCGGACGTCAGCCATTCGATACAATCATAAATCTGCCCGCCGTCGATCGCCTAACCGCGCCGCCGGCGCTCACGTATATCCTCTTCTTGCTGCGGTAGTGGAATTTTTCCGAAGTACTTGTCGTCAATCAACATCTATAGAAATCTAAATAAGTTTACTCGTCGGGTTAATCATTGTCCGTTTCGAAGTTCAAGGTCGTTTTGACAATCCGTGTTGTTGAGTCAATGATCTTTGCTTCGGATTCGGTTGGTAAACGAATATTAGGAAGGTCAGACACCATTTTGTCGAGTAGCTTCAAGGGCTCATCGTTGTCAAAGTATCGGATCGAAACTTCGCATTCGCCGGTGAACTTTGGTATTGCAAACAGCTTTATCTTCAGTTTTTCCCTTGCTTTTAACGGCTTGTGCTCAGGCACGAAATGCCATTCAGGGGTCCGGTCGGTTTTTTCTCCTCCCTCCTGACACGAAAGAAAATAAACCGCAAAATGATTATCCGTCTCGCCGACGATTTCATCATAAATCAAGTAAATCGTGGAATCAGAATCGTTGCTTAAACTAAGAATGACCTCATCTCTTGAACGGCTAACTAAATCGAGTCGGACGCCGTCGACTCGGTAATCAGAGCCTAGTCCGCTCGAAGTGCTGTTAAGGGAAGGCTGTGAATAGTGGTCAATACGCGAATTCCAACAGGCAAAATTTACAAGACCAGTCGTAATTAGCAGTAATCCAATTATGGGTTTCATAAAAAAATAGGTCCCCGAAAATATACTCTAAAACTCTCGACTTAGACCCAATCTTCCGGATTGGAGTCCTACGCGACCGCCAAATACACAATTTTCAAGTTTCTGTCCAATATCAGGGTCATTGACACCGAAAAACTTTGAGTTGTCGACACCATGATCATTTGACCAGCCATTTCGTCTGATGATGTTTGCGATCATATTACCCATCTCGTGAATAAACAGTGCTCGGAAACCCACGTCTTTATATTTTGCTGAGTTCTCGGCTACTTCTTTTGCAATCCAGTTGACATCTGTGCTTCTGGGAGACGTGTATCCGGATTGGGCGACAAACGTTGTTCCGGACTCGGCGTTTTGTAGTGCGGCTATTGCTGCACCGGTTTGAGTAAACCATGTGGTTGCCGAAATTTCTCCGATTCCCGGTATTCCGTTGCCTCCGGGTAAGGTGGGCGTGAACTTGATATAGCCATTTTTACTATTTCTGTTATAACTATACAACCAGTTATTCATTATAAGCCCACCGAATAATGATTCGATGCAGTTATCAAGTGCTATATTTATTGTCGCCTCGTCGGATTGCGCTTCTGGACCCTGATTCAATCGACCTTGAGATAGATGATGAGTATGCCCAGGAAGAATTTGAGACACATGGTCCCTTACTGTTCCGAGTTGCATAGCCGTATTCACGAACACTCTTACCCCGGCAGACTCTCCAAAACTTACGTCCAGACCGCTGTATTGCTGCTCAAAATCTAATTCCGCTTCCTTTTGATTGCTCTTATCATCTGTTGAATCGTCGTCCTGCCATACATTTTTCGGTCCCGTTGTGGACGGCGCTTGATCGGGGAATTCGTTTTCCTTTGTGACAGGAGTGTCAGGATCAATATTTCTAAGTGCCACCATACAATCAACCTCAAAACCGTCTTGATAACAAACTGTTTTCGGAATGCTTCCAGCCCCGGAGCCTTCGGATTGAGGGTCTTCGAATTCCGGCGGATATTCGCAGTCGTCGCGGTCGTCATGGTCAAAATCGTAATCGCAATTGGGGTATCCAGGTGTATCGGGCGGATCCACAGGATAAGGATTTTCATATCCCAAGCTCGCCCCAAACGGATCCACGGTTGAAAAGGAAAAGTTAATTTCGTCGAACCATGAATGTTCCACGCCGCTGGGATCGGTGGATTTAATTATTGTCACGTCCGCTTGGTACGACGTGCCTATATTTCCAATCGTTCGCTTGGCGATCTCGGTATTGGCGGCATATATTGAACTCGATCTAGAACGCTGCTCCGAGGGATTTCCGATGTGCTGCCGCTTTATAACTATCTCGTTCAGGGACGTCTGAAGAACCGAGGAAATAATTCGGTACGTCTCTTTTTCGAAATCGAAACATCGATTTGCCGGCGGGCTGTTGCACCATGAAATTTTGCGCTCTGAACTTCTTAGGATGTTACCGTCCCCGTCGCTTTGAAATGTTCGATAATGAGTCAAATTGGTTGAATGATGCTCTAAATGTTTATATTTTAGCCGTCCTTCGGCATCGTATTGCTGTCCATCTACTGTCGATCGCCCATCTGCATCATAGGTGTGGCTGGTAACTTTGGAGACGTTATCCCAATACTGTAAATCCTGCGTCCGAACGTCTGTGATTGTTCTCCCGTTTGCATAATCAAACTCCGCCGAAGTGTTCATTCCGTAATGGAGCCGTATTTGCCGGGTTATCTCTCCAAAATGATTATATTCAAGGGTCATACGAAAAGGACGATTGCCCGTGTTATTTTCATTTTGTCCCCTCGCCTCGGCACCGGACCTTCCCGACGTTAACCTACCCAGATAGTCATAGCTGTATGATCTATCAAAATTTTCAGCATTATCGTTTACTCCTATATTGTAGTCCGTATCAGAAAATCTAAGTTTTCCGTCGCTTAAGTAATCGTAAGAAAGTTTTGTAAAATAATTTCCGTTCACGCCTCGAAACTCATACTCTTGCGGAAGCATTCGAGCGTTATAACCAACCGCCAAAAAGCTGCCGTTTTCATAGTTTAAAGTTTTAATTGCGCCCCATGCTCTAAATTCCGTTCCCGTAACGTATCTTTTCTGAACATTTTCTAAAGTGCGCAATCCGTCGACAGAATAGATTTTTCCCGATCTATCAAACGAATACGTGATAACCTCACCGAAAGGCTCTTTGTAGCCGATCAAAATTCCCGAAAGTCCGTAATTATATTCGATTCGAAACCGATTATCTCCGGTCGGGGAAAGAGGAACCGTCTCATTGAACTCTCTGGTCTCCGAGGTTAATTGCGAAAGCTGATTGTACTGGTACTCTACTGTTCCCGCCCCGTCAATCATTGAAGTTCGATTTCCAAGGGCGTCATATGTGAATGAAACTGGTTCGGGAAGTTCGATTCCGCTACCGGGAGGAACCGTCCAGCCGATTTGTTGAAGCAAGCCTAAATTATTGTACGAATAATGTTTCGTAGCGCCGCGAGCATCGGTAATAGTTTGTGGTTTATCGTCTGGAAAGTATGTGAAAACGGTTGCGGTGTTCGCGTCCTGCTCAGGTATATGACGGCTGATCAATCGTCCAAGTCCGTCGAAAACTTGGGTCGTTTCACGAAAAACACTGTTCGACTCCACACCAGCCACAACGCGTTCGATCATCACCTCATCACGCCCACTAAAACTATTTAACAATGTCTTATAAACGTTTCCATTCCAATCCAGAAATTCCGTCTTATAAGTTCTGCCCAGAATATCCTGATACACCTTCTGAGTCCGGCGGGCAAGCGTATTCGGCTGATCGTCGCGCGGAACAAGTTCGCTCTGAAGCGTCGCAACCACGCCGCCCGCACAGCCGCAGCCCTCGTAGGTCGTCAAACGGTCGGTGCCGTCGGTGTTTATCTCACGCGTAACTCGTCCCTTCCAATCGTATTCCTGCGATGTCCAGAGCCATACCAGATTATTATTGGTATCAACTCCGCGGTAATCGTCGCCCGCGGGGTTCCAGTTTGCATCGACCTCGGTCGGCACGCTCGAGCGTTTTAATCTTCCCAAAACGTCATATTCCGCAAGGCTCGCCGCAAACCCGCCGGCGCTGCCCGGATGCTCGGTCCGCGATCGCAAAACTCTCCCCGCACCGTCCGACCAGCTTTCCGACAAAACCTCGTCCGCCGCGTCGGCTCCGTTGTTGTTCGTATCGACAATCGTCGAATAAACCTTTGACTGAACTCCATTTGACGGATATTCATAACGCGTATAAGCGCCGGAATTCTCAGTTATATTTCGAAAAAAGAAATACTCTAACAATGAAAGTCTGAGCACTTCCAAATGAATTTCTAGAGCGATAGTTTAGCCGGAAGTTGTGTTATTCCCGAACTTTCGGAGATTTACTGCAACTAATTATGTCCGGACCTCCGAAATTTTCCGATTATTCTAGGTATCAATGAACTTCCATTTACGAGAAAAATTGCAATGAACATGCAAAAGCAAACCCAATCAAAAAATAATGAACTGCGAATCCAGGTATTAGTGGAGCTAAGTGGATTCAAGCTTAGAGTGTCATACTTGATTTCGAATACATTACAGTATTGGTAAATCAGTAAAAGCGGGATAATACTTCCCAAAAGTTTATCCCATAACCCGGAACATAAAAGGGCAGCTACGAACACGAAAAACATGCCCAACGCCGACTTGAGATAAGCGCTACTAATTGTTGAATAGAAGTTGCGACCACCATAAGCAATTCGAGGTTCAAAGTTGGCGATGCTAGGGTCTAAAATTGAACCAGTCAATCCCTGTCGAAGTCCGCTAATTTCGCCCGCAAGTAGAAGAAGGATTGTCAGACAGAGGAAACTACATGCGATGGATATTATGTTGCCTGCTGTTCTTTTCATCTTCGACGAAGACCTCTGGCTTTTCCAACTTTTGCAGCCCCTTCAGGCGTACAGGTCTCAATAATTTTGTTGTAATCCTCGCCCATCCATTCGAGATCTCCGCGTGTTTCGCTTTCAAATCTCGGTCCCCCAGTGCCCGAAATCGGTCTATTGGTTTTCGGATTGACGATAGGATTGGTTCTATTGTTGTAATAACCCGCGATATAAACCCCAGAACTAGGTTTTCCGCCCGAATGCACAAAAGCATGAATAAAACTTACCGAAAAATGATCATCGGCTTCATTAAAGGCTCGGTTTGACAATGAAATGTACCTGATACCGTTATAGGGACCAATGTAGGTTACGTCATTCGTGTAAGGTGCTTCCTCATAACCACTGCGCATACCCATCGCCATAGCTGAATCTGGCGCCCACTGCTTGTCATCGGATGAGTTTTGAACAAAATTTTGGCTAACGATTACTACCCCTTTGCCTAGCTGTTCTGGAACTGAAACAACTCCCGCATTTTTGAACGCCTTAGCACACTCTTCGGAGTTTATGAAGTATAACAACGTATCCCAAAGCAATTCCAAGCGATCGTCCCAGATACCGTAAACGTTTAGCGAAATTGTTAGATCGTTGTTGGTGGAAAGCATTTGAGTATTTTCATAACCAACCACAACAATATTTCCTCCGCTAGAATCACCGTAAGTTCGGCTTATCAAAATTGAACTACTATCGTAATCGTCGCGTCGGGATCGGGTGGCTTCGCGTTCGGCATCGAGCTGCGACCTAGCCGTCATATCAGAGAACGCTCCGGGGATATCATCAAAGAATTCGGCATCAAACGAATCTCGATTTTTCTCAAAGAGCATGTTCGCTTGTTCGCAAAGTGTCGGTATCCCGTCGAAGTAGCACATAGTGCCATACGATAAATGGTTTTCCGGGAAAGGTTTAATGGCGGCGCGTTGATACTGAATAGTCCCAAAACCACGATCGGGATACGGTGGGAAACACGCGTAATTTGAATTATTTCCCAACGGATCAAGTTCAAATTTTCCGCCCGCGACAAAGTTTACCGGAATAATATTCCCATTCTTATCAGTCTCAACCCGCGAATTCCGGCTCGCGTCCCAAATTTCCCATTTAACTTTTGTTTGAGAAGGGTTTTCGAAGTCAACTTCCTGTCGAGCAAGAATTTCTGCTCCAGCGAATACAAACCCAATCTTTTTCTGCCCATCGTCAGCAAGTTCGGTCAAAACCCGCCCGCCCAAAACAGCTGACCGGAGGTAGTAATTACTTTCAGGCTCATCCCAGTTTTGCTCGACGGGGTCAAAAAGAGTTTCCGTTCTTTTGATCTCCCGACCGTTCGCATCAAATTCAAAATTAAGTATGTAGCTGGAACTGCCGTCCCAAGTTTTTATTAGGTTACCACCGCCATCATATTCCCTGTGGATTCCTTGACCGTGTAAAACCCGTCCGTCAGAATCGTATAACCATCCGGTTCCCGTGTTTCGATTATTTTGATACGAATTATTTTGATTGATGACGTTGTCGCAGTTCGTTCCTGGCTTCCAATCCCCAGTCCGATTTGTTATCTGACCGAAAGCATTGTGGGTAAAATTTTCACGGAACGGAATCTTGGTAGCATCAGGCTCGTTTTGCCCTCGGGCTTCTGCGCCGGTCCTCGCTTCTGTCAATCGGGCATTAAAATCGTATTTGAAAGAGCGGTCGAAGATCGGATTATCTGGATCTTGTATGTACTTCAGATTTCCATCTTGAAAATATTCGTAGTTCTTTCGCATCAAGTTTGATCCGTCAGAAGACTTTGCATAGGTAATTCCGGATGCTCGAAGTTTTGAGTCGAATGACGCGTTCATCTTGGTACCGTTCCCGTATAGCGTCTCTCGCGCCGAGCCCCAAGCTCGATATTTTACATCGGCAAGATAGTTGGTTACTTCGGCAAAAGGAACGCTACCATTAATTTCTTTTAATCTTCCGACCTTGTCATGTCCGTAAATAAAGTGCTGACCGAACGGGTCAATTATCGCCGCCAAGCCGCCGGACAAATTATACGAATAATCGATCTTATACTCGTTGTTCGGAACAGGAGCATTTGGGAGATCAGAAATTGTCTGGCGTTCGGCTACAACTTGTGAAAGGGAATTGTAGGTAAAACTGGTCGAAATACTTCCGGCAGTATTCATCGACACAGGATTACCGACGGCATCATAGACGACCGTAACTAACGGAGCCGCAACAAGTGCCGATTGTTGCGGAACGACATTTTGGATTTCAATTGGTAACCCACGATTACTATAAGTGTAGTTCGTAGTGGAACCTCGGGAATCCGTTTTACTGGCAATGGTCCCGTCAAGATTGTAAGAGTATGTCGTGTTTGCGGGCGTTCCATTTGTCAACTGCTGTTGCGGTTGATGTTTTGCAGTTATCCGACCGAATCCATCGTAAGTTGCAGTGGACGTTTGAAAAGACGCGCTGTTTTCATCTCCTTCAAATTTAATCGTTTCCACGGCTTGATCGCTCCCGTTATAGATCGTCTTGATCGTCGAATAAACATTCGCATCCCAATCTAGCGCTTCAATTTTGTACGTTCGTCCTAATATATCCGAGTAAGCTTTTGACGATCGCCTTGCTTGAGTGTTCGGTTGATTTGGCACCTCCGTTAGCTCACCTTTGACCGTCGTGATTTGCCCGCCTGCGCAGCCGCAGCCCTCGTAGGTCGTTAAACGGTCGGTCCCGTCGGTGTTTATTTCACGCGTAACTCGTCCCTTCCAATCGTATTCCTGCGATGTCCAGAGCCATCCGCGGGCGAGATCGTCGCCAGCGGGATTCCAGCTGGAATCGACCTCGGTCGGGACGCTCGAGCGTTTTAATCTGCCCAAAACATCATATTCTGCAAGGCTCGCCGCAAACCCGCCGATGCTGCCCGGATGCTCGGTCCGCGATCGCAAAACTCTCCCCGCACCGTCCGACCAGCTTTCCGACAAAACCTCGTCCGCCGCGTCGGCTCCGTTGTTGTTCGTATCGACGATCGTCGAATAAACCTTCGCCTGAACTCCATTTGACGGATATTCATAACGTGTATAAGCGCCGGAATTTACGATAGTCTCGCGATCAAGCCTGCCGAGGGAATCGTACAAACGTTCCGTCGTTTTCCCGACCGAATTTCCGGCGGGCGCGGGCGAACGCGCCCAGACATTCGCGCCCGTGTCGAAACGGTATTTTACCTCCGAGAAATTTCCCGCCGGATCGAAAAGCTTTGTCGGGTAGGCGTATGTATTTGCGGGCAGGCTGCCCGCGTTCCAATTGTCCGCGTACGAAATCTTCGAAACTCTACCCATCGGATCGACCTGCGCGACCGGAGCGCCCGCGATATTGTATTTGACATGCGAAGTGACCGCCTCGCTTGAACTCGTCGGAAAATCGGCGTTCCAGCGTGTTGTCGAGGTGAGATTTGCTCTTCCCGCGACGAAACTCGCCGAAAAATTTACATTGTCGTGGTTGACCGCGTTTGAAATATTCTGTTCAAGTGTCGAATCGTTAAAATCGCCTTGGTCGAACGCGTAGGTCATTTTCGAGACCAGCTTCAAAATTCCGCCGTCGCGCCCGAAACCGCGTGTTTCCAGCGGTAAACCGATTATCCTGCGCGAAACATAAACCGGATCGAAGTTATATTCCATCTCGACCTTTTTCAACACCGTCGTCTGATCCGCATCGAAAACCAATTGTTCTGCGACCAAACCGTATTCGGCGATATTTGTCTGCGGATATGTCCGGTAGATCGTCTGCGATTTTCGAACGCTGACATTATCTCCGACAAAACTTTCGACAACGCGGGGATTTTCGACGTATGAGAGGTTTGTATCATCCTGTGTCCAGACGGTTTGCGACCACCGCTGCCGGGCAAATCCGCTGCCGTTGTCCGCCCAATCCTCGGTCACCAGCGGAAGCGATTCCGTCCAATCGGACTGCCCGACGAAAGTTTTCGTTACCGCGCTGTTTGGATGACCGACCATCGACACTTCTATTTTAACTCCCGTTCCGCCTGCCTGCGGAATAGTCTGATTTTCGGCATATGAATTATTAATCACCACCTCGTTTCCGCCGTTAAAATTTTCCACCCATGAAGAAGTTTGCGAAAATCTCGGGCAATCGTTTTGATTTGACGCGGGATTCTGCAGATCGGTTCGAACGTAATTTAGTAAATGCCAATCGGGAGCATAATTGTTTACTTTTGAGACCTGTCCGAAATTGTTGTATTCAAAGGTCGTATAGCTGCCGTCGGCAGAAGTAATCTTTTGGAAAACTTTGATGCTTGTTCCGTTTGACGGACCAAAAACGCCCAAGCCGGAGCTAAAACTCGGGGATACTGTGATCGTTGAATAATTAAATGCCGCCCAAGTGTGCACTGCGGACGTCCCGGCACCGTTGCTCGTTTTCCAATCCTGTGTGATCGAAACCGGATAAAATTCATTGTCGTAATTGACGGTAACGATTCTTCCAAGCGTGTCGGTTACGGTTCGGAGTAGACCGAATTGGTCATGGACGACGGAAATGTAATTGCCGTTTCGGTCTTTTATCTCGCTCAGGCGGAATGCGCCCGCGATCCATTGGTATTTCATTTGGCTGCCGTCGGTTGCCGTTACGGTTATCTGTATACTTTCGATAGGGTCGTTCGGTGATGAGGCGCCAACGGTCTTCAATTGAAGATAAGAAGAGTCTGCCGTTTCATATGTGTCGGACGCCCCGATCTGCCTGAACTCGAGCCTTGCTCCCGAAGGAGCAACCATCAAATAGGAAAATCGTCCGTTGTCCTTGTCCCAATAAACCGGCTCGATCGTCGGAAATCCCATTCTGAAACCGGGCGAAACATTGCTCTGGTCGGGATCGAAGATCATTACGTTATTGTCCGGATCTTTCAGCCAGACAAGTGAATTATAAGAAATGCCGAAACCGGCACCGAGACCGGCTCTTCCCGGAAGACCGACAAGCCCCGAACTCCAAGCGAAGTTGCGCGAGTAAAGATCGGTTCCGCCGGTGGAATTTTTCGGAGAGAGGCGAAGTTTGGCATGTTCGTAATCTTGTACGACCCCGCCGATCTTCTTAACATATGCCGATTCCACCGGTACATCGCTGGTGATTCCCAGAGATTCGTAAATAAATTGACCATTTGAGCCGCATGTGCCGCTGAAATTACAGCTTTTGTAAACGAACCAAACACCCGTTTTAGGTCGCCAGATCGCCAAGTCGGTCAAGCCATCGCTGTCGTAATCCGCAGGAACGGGTTGGTCGCCGTAGTTTCCCCAGATCTGTTGAATATATGAACCGCCGCCGCTGCTTTTGTAAATGTACCAGGTGCCGCTGGATGGGCGATATACGGCGAGATCGGTTTTGCCGTCTCCATCGTAATCTGCCGGCACAGGAATATCGGTCGCGACACCCCAGTTTGAAATCGTGGTTGTGCCGCTGAAGCTATTCTTTACATGCCATTGTCCTGTTGCAGGGCGAAATACTGCCAAGTCCGTTTTGGAATCGCCGTCGTAATCGCCTTGAACAAGAATATCGCTCGAAGCGCCGAAAACCGTTGATGAGTAGCTGAAATCACTACTCAGCTGAATCCACCACGTTGCTGTCGACGGGCGAAACACAGCGTAATCCGATCGCCCGTCGCCGTTGTAATCACCCGTTGCCGCGAGATCGCCCGAAGCGCCCCAGGAATGGGTATATTGCGAGCCGGAACTCGGCTTAATAGTCCAGGTGCCGGATGAAAAAACTGCAATGTCGGTCTTCATGTCGCCGTCAAAGTCGCCGGGGGCAAGCTTCGATGTAGAGTTTCCAAGAGTTAACGTTGTCAGGTTTCCCCCGTTGCTGTTCTTAATTTTCCATTCGCCCGATGACGGCTGCCACCGCGCAAAATCCGCCTTACCGTCAAAGTCGAAATCGAATTCCTTATTTCCTGATGCGGTTCGCGTAGTTACTGCGCTGCTTTCTGAAAGACCGATAAAGCTTGCAAATGACGCTCCCGTCGCAAGGACAGAATTGTAGAAAGGCGATCGGGGAGCTGCCATTTCGAAGCCGTGGGGTAGTTCCGGTGAAAGAAAATATCCGCTGATTGCAGTTGCGATTAAGTCAACTTTAGAAAATAGAACCGCAAACTCACTTCTCGAACTAAAGACAAATGCCGTCGGCGGGGCATTAACGGGCGATGTCAAAGTATTACCATTTCCTGCTAAGCGGCTTTCCGCAGCCGCTTTGGTGAGATCGCTAATAAATAATGTTGGAATTGTTAGAAATGTGATTAGGAATATCGCGAGTCCGCGCCTTACCGTTACGAAATCTTTAAAACAGTTAATTACAGCCGAGAAACAAAACCCACCGCGAGAAATCATTCGTTCGAGAGTCTTTATATTCATCTTTCACCTCTGAAGAGAATTGCGAGGCGTAAACAGCACGCTCGTGTTCACAATTTGAAAAACCTCCGCGAAAAATCAAGATTTTCGCGAAGGTTTTAATTAATGAATTGGCAAACTTACGGTAAGAGAATTTCAAAAACGATTTCGACGAAACAGATGATCGAGTCCGGGGCGAGTTTTCCGGATGAATATAAATGTAATTCTGAGACTGACGAATCAATTGAGTATTCTCCAAAAGTTGGGAGACTGTGAATTTGAGGGAATTGCTACGAATACTAACGCCGCTCAGATCACAATCACAGGTTTTGGGTTAATCGGTTCGAAAAGTTTTGGGGGTCCGAGCCGAAGCTAAATTCAATTTTTGATGGCAAAAAGAATTTACGACGTTTTTTTCGAATATGTCAAGATTTTTTTCGTTCGGGTTCATTTTGCAGTCGCAAGAGCGCAGCGTCGCTAGTGTAACGACGAACCCTTAGCGCATATTCCGTCGCCCTTTCAGGACAGCAGAGGATGGACGAAATCTACCTGGCTTTTAATGGCAGGGCTATCGACTTTCGCTCCTTCGGAGCTTTTGCGCTCGGCTTTTCAAGTGAATGAATCCTCGAAGGTTGCGGCGATTTTGTACGAACTTAAGTTAGTGAATTTATTTGTCAAAAACTCCTGAACCAAATAAAAAAAGCGAACCGAAATTCGCTCTAGTTGATTAACTTGTTGAAGGTAGTTACGCAGCTTCTTCCAGATCGCGGATGACTTCCAGCGCGGCAGCTTTCTTTTCGACCATGTCTTTTGTAACGGTCAGCTCTTTGATCTTCTTTTGCGACGGCAGGCTGTACATATGGTTCAGCAAAATTTCTTCCATGATCATCATCAAACCGCGCGCGCCGACCTTGCGAAGTTGGGCTTGTTTGGCGATGGCTTTTATGGCGTCGTCGGTAAATTTCAAACGAACGTTGTCAAACTCAAATTTGCGCTGGTATTGCTTGATCAGAGCGTTTTTCGGTTCAGTCAAAATTTGAACGAGCGCCGCTTCGTCGAGTTCTTTCAAGACGCCCATTACCGGAATTCTGCCGACAAATTCCGGGATCAACCCGTAATGGATCAGATCTTCCGGCTCGAGTTTTTCAAAAGCCTCTTCCTGCCGCTGTTTGCCGCCCTTGACATCTGCCTGAAACCCGAGCGATTTGCTGCGGAAACGCCGTTCAATAACTTTTTCGAGCCCGATAAATGCTCCGCCGCAGATGAATAGAATGTTGGTCGTGTCGATCGGGCAAAATTCCTGCTGCGGATGTTTGCGACCGCCCTGTGTCGGGACGTTTGCGACCGTTCCTTCCAAAATCTTCAAGAGCGCCTGCTGAACGCCTTCGCCCGAAACGTCGCGCGTGATCGAAGGATTGTCGTCTTTACGGCAGATCTTGTCGATCTCGTCGATATAAATAATTCCCTGCTGCGCGAGTTCGACATCGCCGTCCGCAGCCTGCAAAAGGCGCAAAATTATGTTTTCTACATCTTCGCCGACGTAACCGGCTTCGGTCAGCGTCGTTGCGTCGACAATGCAGAAAGGAACGCTCAAAATACGCGCAAGTGTTTGCGCTAAAAGAGTTTTTCCGGTCCCTGTCGGACCGATCAGCATGATATTAGATTTCTGAAGTTCGACGTCAGAACGCCGTTTTGCGATCTCGATCCGTTTGTAATGCTGGTAAACTGCAACAGCAAGACGCTTTTTGCATTCGTCTTGTCCGATGACATATTCGTCGAGAAACGATTTAATTTCCTGAGGTTTCGGAAGCGTTGTTCTGAGCGATGCGGACTCAGCTTTTTCGTCGTCATTGATGATCTCGTTGCAGATATCAATGCATTCATTGCAGACATATACGCTCGGTCCTGCAATAAGCTTCTTAACTTCGTTCTGCGATTTCCCGCAAAATGAACAGCGTAAAATTTCTTCAGATCGTCTTAAAGCCATAAGAATTAATTAGTCTAGCGAGTCTGTTGAGTCTGTCCAGTCTAGCGAGTCTTTTCAGTCTGGCGAGTCTTTCCAGTCTTTCCAGTCTAGCGAGTCTTTCCAGTCTAGCGAGTCTTTCCAGTTTAGCGTGTCTCTCCAGTCAAGCGAGAGTTTCGGTCTAAAAAATGATCCCTAACTGCCGCTCAGTAAAGACAGAATAACGAAACCAACTTAGATGACTCGCTAGACTCGCTAGACTCGCCAGACTCGAAAGACTCAAAAATCTACTTCTCCCGGTGTTCGATCACTTCGTCGATCAAACCGTATTCTTTTGCCTGTGCGGCAGACATAATACGATCGCGTTCGACGTCTAGTTCGACCTGATCGTAGGATTGTCCGGAATGATGCGCGATGATCCGCGACGTCATTTCGCGCATTCTGATGATTTCTTCCGCCATAATGCGGACATCCGTCGCCTGCCCCGAAGCGCCGCCGGACGGCTGGTGGATCAAAACACGCGAATGCGGCAGCGCAAAACGTTTTCCGGGAGCTCCTGCGCAGAGCAGCAACGCGCCCATCGAAGCGCATTGCCCGATCGAGATCGTCGTAACATCGTTCTTAATGAACTGCATCGTGTCATAGATCGCCATACCCGCGGTTATCGAACCGCCCGGGCTGTTTATGTAAAGATTGATGTCGCGTTCGGGGTCTTCGGCTTCCAGAAAAAGAAGCTGGGCAACGATCAAATTCGCGATCTGATCGTCGATCGGAGTTCCGATAAAAATGATGCTGTCTTTTAATAAACGCGAATAAATGTCGAACGCGCGTTCGCCGCGTGAAGTTTGTTCGACAACCATTGGAACTAGAGCCATAATCTTCCTCTTCCTTTTTATGAAATAAACTGATTGTTAGGCTTGCGTTTAAGAATTACTTTAACTCTTTGAAGTTAACTGTTGAAATAACGGCTATTGCCGTTTGGTGCTACCGATTTTACAGATTCCTTCAAAAATTGCAAGCCGGAAATTTTTCTATAACAAAGATCAAACGGACGGGTCGGAAATTTCATTCAAAGAATTCCGACCCGCCGAAGTATTTAGCTTTTCTTGGCAGTTTTCTTTTTCGCGTCCTTCGCGGGCGCTTTCTTCTCGGGTTTTTCAGCCTTTGCTTTCGCCGGTTTAGCCGATTTTTTTGGAGCTTTCTCTTTTTCGCCTCCGGCTTCGATCGCTGGCTGCGATTCATCGATCCATTCGCCGTCTTTGATCTTGGCGTTTTCGAATAACGCTTCGACGGCTTTTCTGGTGCGCAAGCTGTTTGCAATATTAGCTTCGCCGCCTTCCTGTTGGCTCAGAGACGTTCGAATCTCTTCCGGACTCACGCGATAATACGAAGCCATTTGATCGATCTCGGCTGCGATCTCTTCGCTCGATACTTCTGCGCCTTCGAGTTCGGCAACTTTTTCAAGCAGCATCGCACCGCGAACATCGCGTTCGGCTTGACCGCGCATCTGGGTGTAAGCCATCTCGATGAACTCCTTTTCAACCTTGCTCAGATCGACGCCGCGTTGGGCTAGATCCTGTCCAAAATTGTTCAAAAGCGTGCGCGCCTGCATTTCGATCAGCGAATTCGGAATTTCGATCGGATATTTTTCCGCCAATTTTCCGATCAGTTCGTTGCGAACCTGCTGATCCGCCTGTGCCTTTGCGGCGGCGTCGAGATCCTTTTCCAAACTCTTTTTCAGATCTTTAACCGAATCAAATCCCTCGTCCAAACTTTTGACCCATTCATCGTCAAGTTCCGGCAGCTCCATTTTACCGACCGATTTCACCGTCGCTTTATAATTTAGAGTCTTGCCGGCAAGAGCGGGCGATGAAAAATCCTCGGGATATTCAACTGTGAATTCGCGAACATCATCTTCTTTTACGCCCTGCAGATTTTCCGTAAATGACTGTTCGATCATTCCGTCGCCAAGCGTGATCTCAAGGTTTTCCGCAGCGATCGGTTCTGCCGACGGATCATCGGGAAAAGTTCCGACAAGATCGGCGATCACAGTATCGCCGTCATGTGCTCCGCGGTCTTCAACCGGGATCAAAGTTGCGTACTGCTGCCGGCGTTCGTCGATAATATTGTCGATCTCATCTTTTTCAACCGGCTTAATTCGACGGGTCGCTTCCAAACCTTTGAATTCCACATCCGGAATTTCCGGCATTATCTCAAGATGAACATGGAGTTTGACAGGTTCGGTGCCGTTAAGTTTCACGGTTTCGGCATTTTCAAGATGGAGCTGGGGTTCCGCAAGCGGATTTAGATCATGTTCACGGATCGCTTCCGTAACCTTGACCGGGATCAATTCCTGAATGACGTCCTGACGAATCTCGTTCTGATAACGCATTCTGACGACATCAAGCGGAGCGAATCCCTTTCTAAAACCCGGCACCTGCGCCGATTTGGCGTACTTTTTGCTGACGCGGTTATAAACTTCCTTTACGGCATCGCCGTCTATTTCCAGCTTGATCTCTTTTTGCGTGGAAGAATTTTCTATTAATTCAGTTTTCATCTAAATATTCGTGTTAATTAAAAAAAGGGGAAGGAACGAAGGCAAATTGCCCGGGATCCAACTTTGATGGTGCCGAGGGCGAGACTCGAACTCGCACGCCAAAAGGCACTGGCTCCTAAGACCAGCGCGGCTACCAATTACGCCACCTCGGCTTATAATCTGTTGTCAAAAATTTCAAAACAGCTACGTCTGAATTTATCGAATTGATTTGAGAATGTCTAGCGAGGTGTTTTTTGGAAAAATCGACCCGAACCGCATGCTTACAGGGAACGAGTTTACTCCGTTTTCTTATCTTCCGGCAGATATTTTCTACGCATTTCTTCCAAAGCGCGGTCAGCCTGGTCAAATTCGGAAATGCCGATCGGCTTTTTTTCTTCGAGTTCGGCAGGTTTATCGTCCGAACTACCGCTGATCAATACTTTATAACCGACTGCGCCGGCGACCGCTATCAGACCGATCCAAAATACGTAATAAAGCAGCCCGTACAGAAAACCGATCA
Source organism: Pyrinomonadaceae bacterium (assembly GCA_026129865.1). Lineage (GTDB taxonomy): Bacteria > Acidobacteriota > Blastocatellia > Pyrinomonadales > Pyrinomonadaceae > JAHCHG01. Next base: position 161,217 of record JAHCHG010000010.1, on the reverse strand, counting down.
ACCCGAGCAGGAAATAAACACCCAGACCGACGGCGATTAAAAGCAGTAAAAATTTGATCCATTTCATAATTAATCTATTGATCCGGGCGAAATTCGTCTGAAAACTGTTTGTATCGTATAATCTCAAACGTCATTTATCAAACATTTTCAGAGGACGTATCACATTGATTTCAAACGGCGCTACGCTTAAAGAAGTTGCAGAAAAAACCGGAGCCATTCTGACGGGCGGTGAAGACCGGATCGTCCGCGACATTACGCACGATTCTCGGCAGGCTGGAAAAGATTCGATCTTTGCCGCGATTCGCGGGTTAACGATGGACGGTCACAGATTTGTCGACGACGTAATGCGGCGCGGTGCGGTTGGGATTATTTCCGAACTCGAACGTCCGGAAAATTTCTCCGGCGCCTGGCTCAAGGTCGAAAACTCCAGGAAAGCCCTGGCAAATGCGGCGGCGGTGATCAACGGCGATCCTTCAAATGAGCTGAAACTCGTCGGAATTACGGGAACGAACGGAAAAACTACGACAACTTATCTGATGTTTGCGCTCGGCGAAGCGAACGGTGAGAAATGCGCGATGCTGACCACGGTCGAATACCGGATCGGTGAAAAAAGCGAGCCCGCGGTCCGCACGACACCGGAAGCGTCGGATACGCAGCGCTTTCTGCGCGAAGCGGTCGACGACGGCTGCACGATGGCGGTGATGGAAACGAGTTCACAGGCGATCCATTTGAACAGATGCGACGGTCTTCATTTTAAGGTCGGCGTATTCACGAACTTAACGCGCGATCATCTTGATTACCATTTGACGATGGAAAATTATTTCGATGCCAAAAAGGCTCTGTTCGACGGACGTCTCGGCGAGCCGCCGAAATCTTCGGTGATAAACGTTGACGACCGCTGGGGACAGAAATTGGCGAATGAGCTCCGCGAAAAGGGACAGCACGTAGTTACGTTCTCGCAGGCAAACGCGGCTGATCTGACGGCAGGAAACGTCGAAGTTTCGCTGTTGACCGGAACATCGTTTGATCTTAGAACACCAGCCGGCGATCGCAAGATCCGATCGCCGCTTGTTGGAAAGCCGCATGTTTACAATATGTTGTCGGCTTCGGCGGCGGCGCTTGAACTTGGCTACGATCTCGACAAGATCGCCGACGGGCTTTCGAAATGCATCGGCGCGCCAGGCAGATTTGAACGCGTTCCGAATCAAGGAAATTTCGCTGTGGTGGTCGATTATGCGCATTCCGACGACGCGCTTTTGAATACTCTAAAGACTGCACGAGAATTGACAAAAGGTCGAATAATCACTGTTTTCGGCTGCGGCGGCGATCGGGACAAAACAAAACGCGCGCCGATGGGTCAGGTTGCCGGCGCGCACAGCGATCTGGTTATTTTGACCTCGGATAATCCGCGGACCGAAGATCCGATGAAGATAATTTCGCAGATCGAAATGGGTATCAAAGGCACAAATTGTCCGTATCTTGTTAATTCCGACCGGCGCGAGGCGATCCATCAGGCGGTCGAAAAGGCGCGATCGGAAGACGTTGTGATCATTGCCGGTAAAGGGCACGAAAATTATCAGATCATCGGAAACGAAAAATATCATTTCGACGACCGCGAGATCGCGATGGAAGCATTGCAAAGTATTGATGAGAACTAATGCCGACATTCGGCTTGCGGCGGCGCTACGGCGCGAGAGTGTCAACTAATTTTTCAAGAAAATCGGTCTGAGCTTCGCTTAATTCTATGAATCTGACGGCGAATCCGATCTCAACTTCGTGATTTGTCACTTCGCCGAAAAACTGCACTTTACGACCTAAGTTCAACGGAATAAACAACTTCACGATCTCGCCGTCCCAAACGGCGCCGGAGCTCATGACAAAACAGCCATTCTCGCTGATATTACTTATCGTTCCGCGCTGCCGTCCGACAGCGCCTTCCCATTCTATTTCGACCTTCGTATTGCGCCGCGCGATCGATCGGCGGTCGGTTCCTTGTCTTCGATCCATATTTATTTACTTAAATCTATTCTTCGACTGATTTGTTACCGTTCGGTCTGCGTATCAAATAATAGTAAACGGGTAATCCGGCAAGAATCAGAAAAATTCCGATTAAAGATTTAAGCGTAGTTGCATAAATTGTGTTTACAAGCAAACCGGTCGCCGCGAGAATGAACAAAATCGGCACTACCGGATAGCCGAAAGCTTTATAAGGTCTGACGGCGTCCGGGTATTTTCTTCGAAACACAAAGATCGAGGCGGTAACGACCGTGTAAAAGATCCACGAACCGAAAACTACGTAATCCGTCAATGTGTCGAAAGATCCTGAGATGGCGAGTAAGCAAGCCCATATTCCCTGAACGATCAACGCTCCAACCGGAACGCGCGTGGCGGAAAGCTTTCCGAAGAAATTGAACATGACGCCGTCCTTCGCCATTGCGTAAGGGACACGCGCGCCTGTAAGTATCGATGTATGAAGCGTTCCGACCGATGAAGCCATCAATCCGGCAGCCATCAAACTTAAAACTCCAGCGCCGAAAAATCGAATTGCGACCTCTTTTGCAACTGAAGACGCCGTGGAAACGCTGGCGATCTCGGTCGGCGTAAGAACGTAGAAATAGGCAAAATGAATGAAAACATATAAAAGAATGATCAAAACGGTTCCGCCGATCAGCGCGAGCGGGATATTTCTCTGCGGATCTTTAACCTCGCCGGCAACTAGGGTCAGGTTGTTCCATCCGTCGTAACCCCAAAGTGCACCGAGCATTGCGGCACCGAAGCCGCCGATGAACGTAAACCCGGCAGCGCCGTATTTGACGGTATTTTCAACGCCTTCGCAAACTCCGCCGTCGCCCGTCATTCCGAAATTTCCGAAACTACCGTCGGCTAAAAAGAACGCGCCGAGTCCGACAAATAGTACAAGCCCGATCTTGATAACCGTAAAAAACGTCGCGATCTGCCCGCCGACCGAAACGGCGGCGCAATTTATTGTTGTGATGATCACGATCATCATTACGGCGACGATCTGCAGCGACGTCAATTCGTATTCGTAACCAAGGATCGTCGTTTGTACCATCACCTGACGAAGTCCGCCGCCCAAAAGATCGTTCAAAAATATCGCAAAGGCAACAGCAACGGCGGCTTGCGAGCCGGTTTTCGCGATAAAGATCTGCATCCAGCCGTAGAGAAAACTCCACACTCTGCCGTAAGCGTCCCGCAGGAAAATGTATTCGCCGCCCGCTTCCGGTTTCATCGCAGAAAGTTCGGCATATGTCAGCGCGCCCGCAAGCGAAAGAATCCCTGCGGCGACCCATACAAGTATCACCCATTCCGGCGAACCGACGTTGCAGGTCATAACCCGCGCTTTCAGGAAAACGCCCGTGCCAATAACGTTCCCGACGATTATCGAGATCGCCGCAAGCAGTCCAAGACCTCGGATCAAGGAACCTTTGTCAATGTTCTCTGGTGTCATAATTTGTTTGATTTGAAAATTAGGCTCAGACAGATTAGCACGAACTCCGCAAAATTATTAAGCGGTTATCGGCAGTGTCCTGTTTTCAGCCCGGCGAAATTATGTTTTGATAATTAACTTGATGCGTAAACTTCCCTTTACATCGGACGAACTCGTCGATCGCCTGCTGAGGCTTTCGGAAACCGAACCGGTTTCAATTTTGGACAGCTGCGGCATAGGCAATCTCGGTTCGCGATATCTGATCGCCGGAATTGATCCGAAGTTGACGCGACGTCTAAACTCGCCGGTTGCCGAAGCCACATTGTCCGGGTTTGCTTCGTTATTGTCCTCACATGATCTTGCATTCATTTTTACGCTTTCTTACGATCTCGGACTGAAGATACAGATTCCGCGCATCGAGCCGCGGAAAAGTTCGGAACCGGACATTTTTATCCAAGGATTCGATCATCTAGTCGTTTTTGACTATGAAACGGATGCGTGTTTTCTGACAGGAAATGCTGAGCGCGTTGCTGCGACCGAATCAAAATTACTATCTCTTTCACCGTTGAATTACGACGCCATCGACGACGATAGATCGATAGTCACTTCGAATTTTTCAAAGCCCGCGTATCTTGCCGCCGTTGAAAAGATTCGCGAATTGATCCGCGCCGGTGAAACTTATCAAACTAATTTGACTCAGAAGTTTACTGCCGATCTGCCGGAGCCGCTTTCGTCGTCTGCGATCTTCCGACGGCTCCGCCGTCATCATCCGGCGCCGTTTGCTGCATTTATCGACCGCGGCGAAGATCATGTCATCTCAATTTCGCCCGAACGCTTTTTTCGTATCGATCACGCCGACCGGACGATCTCCGTTTCGCCGATCAAAGGAACAATTCGCCGAGGCTCGACTCCGGATGAAGACGAAAAACTGCGCGAACTTCTTATAAAAAGCGAGAAAAACCGCGCCGAAAACATGATGATCGTCGATCTGATGCGGAACGATATTGGTCGTGTCTGCAAATTCGGCTCGGTTACGGTCGAACAGCTATGCGCTGTCGAATCGCATCCGACGCTTTTTCATCTCGTCTCTACCGTATCGGGAGATCTGCGCGAAGATGTTGGTATAGCCGATGTTATAAAAGCCGTCTTTCCGTGCGGCTCAATTACGGGTGCTCCGAAACTTCGGACGATGGAAATAATCGACCGCATCGAAAACTCGCCGCGCGGTCTGTCGATGGGCGCGATCGGTTATTCTTGCCAAAATCCGAATTTTCAAATTCCGCGCGTTATGGATATGAGCGTTGCAATTCGAACGCTCGTCGTTCGCGACCGAAAAGCCGTTTTCAACGTCGGCGGCGGAATAGTCATCGACAGCGATCCCTTGAGTGAGTTCGACGAATCGTTACTAAAGGCAAAAGCGATCCTTTCCGCCTTAAACGCGAAGATCTAAAGGATTTTTTTTCATTTTCGGAACAATTTCTCTTCGGTGGTGTCTAACGCGGAAAACCACTTTGGAGGAAAATTTCTATGAAACCGGCGATAAATGTTACACCGCTGATCGAAGTATTGTTGGTACTTTTGATCATATTTATGGTTATAACCCCGCTGAAACCGAGCGCGTTTAAGACCAAGATCCCAGCCGAACCTAATGAAAGAACCGATGCCGGCGCTAATCCGAACTCGTTGGTCGTTTCATTAAGCGGGTCGCGCGAAATTTATTTGAACAACGAAAAGACTTCAACGGTTGACGATCCGGAAAAATTGATCGAGCGGCTTTCAAAGATTTTCGAATTGCGAACGCAGAACGGTGTTTTTTCGGAATCGCTGGCGCAAAAGAACGAACTTTCGGCATCGGAAAAGATCGAGAGAACAGTTTTTATTAAAGCACCGCGCGCGGTTGATTATGGAACGGTCGCCAGAGTTGTCGATGCCGTGAAGCAATCCGGCGCCTCGCCGATCGCCTTGCAAATAGACGATTTAAATTAGCGCTATTTTTTATAGACCACGTAAAACTATGTTATAATTCGACTGTCTTTTTGGACGGTTTCCGCATTCCGACTCTGCCCAAGTTTTTCGCGATGGTCAATTATTATAAAGTCCTGAAAGTTTCGCCAAAGGCTTCCAGAACCGAGATTCGTTCGGCATACCGCCGACTCGCGAGAAAGATACATCCCGACATAAATGCAACATCCGATTCATCTTCGCAGGAATTTTCTCAACTTGCCAAGGCGTACAAAGTTCTTGCAAATCCGCAAAAAAGAGCCGATTACGACCGTGAACTACTAAAGCAGCAATACGACCGCGAGAACGGTTCGGTTTTGTCATCTGAAAATCCGCACGCGCGGCGCTGGCGGCAGATGGTTTACGAACGCCGTTACAACGCCATCATCGACAGAATGATCGCCGAAGAACGTCGCGAATCGATGGCGCTTCAGCGCGTGATTTTTCCCACCGTCGCGCTGTTCGTCTCGACAACATTTGTCGCGATCTTTCGTCCGACGATCTGGACGAATTCGCCCATCATCGGCAAGATCATTATGTTCTCACTTTTTGTCATCGGCTGCATCCATCTTTTCAAACGCCTCAAAACGGGTTTCGAGCGCTATACCTACAGCAGCGAAGACATTCACGATTCGATACTGGAAGACACTGAAAAAGAAGAAAAGCCTTATACAAAGTTCACTGCATTTTCGTTTCTGGTCGTCGGTTTCTTTATTAGTCTCGGAATCGGGCTAATTATCGGAAATTATTTTGAACTTGTGATAAATGCGTCCATTCCGTCGCTTTTTTCACCGACATTAAAGCCGGAATTTATCTTTTACCCGCCGATCTTCGTTCTGTGCGTCGACCTGATGCACATGCTTGCGTTGCGGCTTGAAAACTGAACGAACGCCTGCTTGACATTGATCTTTCGAATGCTATACTTTTTCTTTTCTCTGATAAGAGAAGTAATTTTAGGTTTTTATCAATACACAACGGAGAGTTTGAATGCCAAATCATAAATCAGCAGAAAAGCGCGTTCGGCAGACAGAACGGCGAAATGCCGTAAATCGCGCTAACAGAAGCGGTTTGCGGACACAGATCAAAAAGCTGCGAACTGCGCTTGCGAATCAAGATCAAAAACAAAGCGAAGAACTTTTGAAGCCGACAGTAGCTTTGATAGACAAGTCTGTAAATAAAGGTATTTTGCACAAAAATACCGCCGCGCGTTACAAATCAAGGTTGACGTCGCACGTCAACGACTTGTCGAAATAGTTTTCTTATTCATAATTTTTCTCCTTTGAGTTTAACGGAAGCGATACGTTTGTCGCTTCCGTCTTTTTTGTTTTCTATAAAGAAAACACCTCGAAGAAGACCGGCAGAATCGGACATTACGATCGTGCGACCGACCGGGACGTTACCACAAGTCCGACGCTGACGGAGATCAAAACGCTCAGCGCTCCGATCCAAAGGTACGGGACGGTCAATAATATTGTCCAAAACAAAACGCCGATGAGAATCGCAAAGGTTTCGGACTGATGTTCTTCCGAAAGGAAACGTTTTTGCAGTATCTTGCCGACGCTAACCTGCAGCGCAACTCTGCCGTACACAAACGACAATCCGAGAAGCACAAGCACCATCGGGATGAAAACCGCAAAAATGAAATTTGGCAGAAAGCTTAAAACGCCGATTACGACGATAGTTGTCAGCACAAAACCGACGACGCCGATTCCAAATACTTTACCGGGGATCAATTGAAATCGCGCAACGGAACGGCTGACCGCGCCGGGTGCGATCGTGGTCAATGCTAAAGAAATTACAAACCAGAACAAAACCGACAAAAGCCGCTGGGCGAGGTATTTCCAGGAAAGCGAAGGCGCAAAGACGGACGCCGGACTTTTAACAAATTCGCGAATTTCGTCCTCAAACATCGCGATCATAACCGTTTCCTTGGTTTCGTCGCGCTTTGGTTCGGCTGATTCCGGAATGTATTTACCGCCGAATACAATCACGTCCCCGCCGATGAACGCGTCTTTCTTTTGAATGATCGAACCGCCGATCGCTGCGACATCGCCCTGCACGACGCCTTCGATCGTTACATCGCCGCCGAAAACCAGAACGCCGTGCGCCGAAGTTTTTACAACGACATTTTTCCCAAACGCATACACATCCGATTCCGGTGCGTCGTTGACGATGATCGTCGATTCGTCTACCGTATCCGCCGATATCTCAGTTTGGGCAAATATTGATATTGGAATTACAAAAAGAAAGGCAAGACCCGCGATGACCATACACCTAAGGAATTGCCGTCTGTTGGAAAAGCCGGGTTTGATGAGTTTAAAAATCACCTTTAAACACTGTCGTAAAGCTAATTACGTTCCTTGCTGCCGCGTAAAATACTTTGAAAGAACCAGCGAGGTGAACATAAAGAACGCGAGCAAAAGCCCGAGCGACAACGCCGATGTAAAAAGGAAACGCTGACCGAGATAACGCAGAATGACCGCAATGCCCACAGCTGCGTCGTGAATAAAATGAAACGCAGCAGCTCCGAACGACGAAACCGGTCCGAAAGAATTTTGCGGCGCCTCAAGGTATCCGGCGATCTCTCCGCCAAGACCAGCCAAAACTAACAAAACCAAAGTTGAAACGACCATCAACGCCTTAAACCGCTCCTGCGGACGGCGCAGCCCGCGGACGTTACTTTCGGCACTGGTTACAACGACTTTTGTAAAATCATCTGGAACATCAACCGTCGATTCGCGCCTGTCGAACGCATAATCGAGCGCACATAGGAGCTTTTTTTGTACATTCAATTCCGCAGCGCATTTTGAGCAGCCGGAGAAATGAATTTCGAGTTCGACTTCTTCTCTCGGTGAAAGATCGCCTTCAACGTATCCGATTATGCGCTGAAGCGAACATTCACGAAATAAATTTTGAATTTGCTGATCCATCGAAACTTATTTAAGGAATTTTATCGTTAAAGGATATTCCCAAAGTTCGCCGTTATTTGCTTTGATACCGCCGATGATCGGGAAGACGACAGACATTACCGCGATCGCAAGCAAGCCGAGCAAACCAACGATAACTATCGTTAAAATTCCGGAAACCACGAGATAAATAAAGGACGAAATCAGCCAGTTGACCACCATTTTTCCATGCGCGTCGAGGGCAGGCATTTCTTCCTTTTTCATCTGCCATAAAACGATTGGTGCAATTATTCCGCCGAATGGAATAACGATGTTAATAAGCTGCGAGAGATGTAAAAACATTCCCATCTGCTTTTCATCCTGCGTTTGAAGCGACATTGGCGGCTGGTGCTGCATGTTGTAACTCATGGCAATTATTCTCCTTTTCGAATTTTAATGATCAGATTCCTTCAAAACCGCGTTCGACAAAAATTTCGCGCATCATTTCTCGAGCGCGAAATAATCGATTCTTTACCGTACCGAGCGGCAATCCCGTAACTTCGGCGATCTCGTCGTAGCTAAGGTCTTGTCCGTGTCTTAAAACGATCAATTCACGATAAACCGAAGGCAAACATCTGACGACCGATTCAATTTCAGTGCGCCATTCACTTCTTTCGCGCAGTTGTTCCGGATTCGGCTGCTGGCTTTCGATCTGGATCTGAAAAGTTCCGTCTTTTGTCTCAACGTCCAAACTCTGCTGCGACACAGAATTTCGCCGCATATGATCGATCGCCGCATTATGCGCAATTCGGTAGAGCCAGGTCGAAAATTTGTAGTCGGAACTGTATTTTTCCAGCGAATTATAAACTTTTATAAAAACTTCCTGCGTTACATCGAGCGATGCGTCGTAATTGTTCAGCATCCGGTAAACGTAACTCGTGATCTGTCGCTGATACCGGTTGACGAGTTCTTCGAAACCCGCTTCGCGACCACTGATCGCTTTTTCGATCAGTTCAACATCGGTCAGCGATTTTACATTAGGCAGGGCAATGGCTGTTTTGGTAATCATGTTGCAAAAGTTATACGGGAATATAGGGTTAATTGTTTCACGCGAAAAATTTTCGTCAAAATTTAATGCATGGCGGATTCGAATTTCCTTAAACGCTGACGCGCGTTTTTGACCTGCTCGTGCTGCGACCCTAATTTTTCGGTCAGATTTTCAAGCGATTGAACAAGCAGATCGCGGGCTTCGGCGGTTTTTCCGTTCTGCGCCAGGCATTCGCCCAAAATGCTCCGCGAAGTGTCCAGAATCCAATGATCCGGCGCAAGCGTTCTTTCTCGAAGACTCAAGCTTTGCCGGAAGAGTTCTTCCGCCGAAACGCTGTCGCCTCCGCCCATCAAGGAAACAGCTTTCATTTGAAGAGCGGCACTGATCACCGGATGTTCTTCCGGTATCGTCCGGTCGCGCTGACGGACGATCTGTTCTGAATGTATTAATGATTCGTTGAATCTTAGCTGATTGTTTAATAAAAACGCCAAATTGTAAAGACTCCAGGCATATTGCGGGCTCTCTTCGCCATATACTTCTTGTTTGACTTTCAACACGTCGTAAATCAATGATCGAGACAGCGACCGCTATATTGAGATCGAGCCGGACTTGTTCGACTCATTGGTTCGGTTTCCCGCCTGCTCCGCCGTCGGCATCATTTTGCCGGAAGATCATTACAGCGACTGCAAAACACAGATCGCTGTTTATCGCAAAACAGGTACGACTTCATCCGACACGGGAACATTTTGGGTTCGCCGCGATGACGGCTCATATAGCGTTGTGCCGTGGGGCAACGGATTCGATTTCCCCATCGCAGGTCGGCTTTATTGATCGACAAAAATAGACAGGCGCCGTTTGTATAGTCAGACAGCACCGGTTTATTTTTCGAAAAATTCCCGCGTTTTATTTGAAATATTGTGCGATCAATTCCAACCCAAACTCGCGACTCCGGCGGGTGCCGCAATATCGTTAAAATTGATATTCTGTGATGGGATCGTCAACCCGATGTCTTCCGGCTTTAAGATTCTCAATGTTTTGCCGAGCGCCTCGTCGGCGATCTCTTTTAACCTAGCGCTCGTAAAATTGCTGCCGACGGCGAGAACGCGTTCTAAAAACGCGGAACTTTCATCGTTGCCTAAACGGTCGCGGTAGAACATCAAAAGCCGGTAGATCTCGTCGTCGCGTTCGTCTTCCGTGCAGGTTACGGAACGAACCACCAAAGGCTCTCCGCGGCGAAGAAGCAGCGCGACAAACCCTTCGCTCTGCGAGCTGATAAGGAGCGAATCGGTTTCCGACCGCTTATCCATCAGCCAGTTCGATTCGCACAGCGCGCGCGGCAGGATCAACCCGGCATGCCAGCCGAGACGCTCGAACATCGTTTCAAATTCGTCGATGACATTGAGCTTCACTGCTGTCGCAAAATATCGAGGTCTTCCCGTTTCGTCGGATTCGATTTTCCGACGCGAGATCCTCATTTCGCCCGCCGGCGCGCCAAATGTGTTTTCCGCTTTCCAATCGAGAATTTCCGACAATTCGTCCTTCGAAGCAGGCTCGGCATCAAGCGTCAGGATCGCCGTTCGTGCCGAATTGCTGGGCAGTGAAACCGACCAGCGCTTTTGCTTCAAAAGTCCTGCATTTGTAATGACCTCGTCGATCATCACGAGCATTTCTTCCGTGTTAGAGATGTTTTTTTCGAGAAAGGACGGGACGAGCAAATGCTCCGGCAATTCGATCGTCGCCGCCTGGCGAATGCCGAACCCATATTTGCCTTCCTTTTGCAATGCGATCGCCGTAACGGAATTTTTCTCAAATCCCAACGCCGCTTTCGGAAAATTCGGTTGTGTTAATGCGTTGAACATAAGCTTTTGCGAGTCTTGCGAGACTGGCGAGACTTGCGAGACTGGCGAGTCTTGCGAGTCTTGCGAGTCTGGCGAGTCCGGCGAGTCTTAAAATATGTTGTTTCGGATATTTTCTAACTTTTCTACTAACTCAACCGACTCGCTAGACTCGCTAGACTCGCTAGACTCGCTAGACTCGATAGACTCGCTAGACTCGCTAGACTTTAATAATCACTATAATTTTTCCCTTCGCTGTCAGCGCCCAGGGCTAGGCTTTTTACATCGATCAAACCCTGGTCGCCGTTTGCGGAATATTTATCTTCGCCCTGAATTTCTGCCCATTCTGCGCGTTCTTCATTCATCGGATCTACCGGAACCTCGCGAAGGTAACCCTCGTCAACCAGATCCTGAATCCGCTGCGGAAGTTTTCCCTTGTCGGTCGCATATTGGTCGATCGAACGGCGAATCTGCCAAAGGTTCTGTTCTAAAACAGTCTCTTTTGCGTGAAGGACGGAGCGCTGATAAGTTGGGATCGCTACCGAAAGCAGGATGATCAAAATAAACATCGTGATCATAAGTTCAAGCAGCGTGAATCCCTGAGACTTCCGGTTTTCAGCGTTCGCCCTGTCCAAGTAAATAGCCCGGCGTTCATTTATCACACCCGAAAAGCCGGGTCTTGAAATTTTTAATCGAAGGATTCTACCAATCACTATATTTCTCCCCGTTTAGCGCTTCGCCGCGCGATTTCGACCGGACGTCGAAAACGTTAATGCCGTCCCATTCGCCGTCGTCATCGGTTTGATAAGACGATTTCAGAACCCAATCCGATTCGCCCGTCATCGGGTCGATCGGCAGTTCACGCAAATAAACCTTCAAAATCTCTTTGTTTTCCGTCAACTCAGTCGCGTTTTTGCTGTCAAAAACTCCGCCCGCGGTCGCTCCGGGAGGCAAACCCCGCGCTTTCACCTTTACGCCGTCGACCAACGATTCTAAAGTCGGCGGAAAACGGTCGATGTTTTCGGCTTCAAAAATCGTACAGTCGTCAATGACCACACGGCTTCGCGGGTCGGCGGGCGCAACCGCTCCGACCTGACCGGCTGGATTGCCGGTTCTGATCGCTCCGAGCGGACACGCACCCGCTGTGTCGCGATGAAATTCGTCGATCGCCGATCTGATCGTCCGGAGATTCTCACGCAGACGCAACTCTTTCTGGCGCTTATTTGCATTCTGCATTATCGGGATCGTTCCCAAAACAAGAATAGAGATCACGGTCAATGTAATGACAAGTTCGAGCAGCGTAAATCCGCGGCTTAGATTCTCGCCGCTAAATCGCTTTCTAATTTTTGAACTGACCTGAACGAAATTCATTTTAGTATTTAACCGCAAAGTTCTGACCTTTAGCCGTTAAAAAATTGATAATACTCGGATCGAATGCGATCTGGTGCGTTCCCGTCGAAAGCGCCTCGATCTCTATGTAAGCCAGCACGCCCGAACTGTCGCCGCCGATGTCTTTCGAAACACTGAGGGTTGTGTACATTTTCCCGCCGCTGTTCATAAATGGCGTAACCGGCTTCTGTGTGAACGGCGCTCCGAAAATATCTCCTAAAAGGACATTTTTGACCGCGATCTTTTTCTGATCGAAAGCTAGTCCTAAAACTGCCGAACGAAACGGCTTTGAGCTCTGAATCAAAACTGCAACCGTCGTCTTTTCACCGGCTTTCATCTCGCGCGACGCAGGCAATATTTGAAGCGTCGCTGTCGGGTCGTCAGGCAATGTAAAGGGAACGGATTTGATCGACTCGACAAATTTCGAGGGCGTTTCAGTCTTCGATTCGGTGTTCTCGGATACAGAAACGTCCGCAACCGGCTTGATCTCAAGCGTTTTCACAGTCGTATCGATCGGTTTTACCATCTCAACCGGTTCACGATTTACGACCGTCGATTCCGGAACGACGGCAGCGGGACTCTTGTCCGCGGTCTCGAGAACTTTTACTTCAGGCGCGTTCAATCCATCGGAAACCACCTCAGTTTCGACACGTTTTACGGGTTCTACTTTTTTTGCAGTTGTTGTTTCCGCCGGCGCGTCGCGAACATAAACCGGCTGATCGGCAGGAACATCAGGCAGCTGGACAACCGCCGTATTTCCTAAGCGACGCGCAGCAGCAAGCTGTTCCTCTATCTCTTCCTGAATGATCATCGCTTCGAGCGAACTGCTCGTCGGAACAGCCAAACTACCCGTTTCGCGCTCTTCGAGATCTTCCGGCAAAATCGCAGGCGCGCGAATGACCCGCGGAGTTACTGCGATGACGATATCGACCTGCGTATTTTCCTGATTCGGAGTTGAAAATAAGCGCCCGATGATCGGAAGACTGCTAAGGATCGGAATACCCGATTTACCATCCTGTTCGACGCCCTGAGCGACGCTCGCGAGCAGCAGCGTTTTATTGTTTTGGACGCGCGCCGTCCCTTTGATCGTTCGCTCGGTAAATACCGGTGTCAGCGGATCGGGACCGGCTGCGCGATCCTTCGACTCGATCTCCATCGTTACCTGAACGTCCTGATTCGGGAAAACAAGCGGCTTAAACTTCAGGGTTAAACCGACCTGCTCATAATTGATGACCGGAAATCCGTTGCCAAACGCGTTGTTCGGATTCTGGTTTCCGGTTCCTGTATTGCCGCCGAACGGAATGACGCTTGCGGTCTGTACCGGAACGCGCTGACCGATCCGCGCCGATGAATCTTCGTTATTAAAGGCATGGATCTGAGTTGAAGCCAGAAGCTTTGTCTTCGATGTGCTCTGAAAAGCGCTGATTACGACCGATGGAACCGTGATTCCCGAAGCGATCGAAAGCGGCAAGCTTCCGAAATCGCCGCGGATCGGGACCGAACCCGAGTTAACGCCGCCGATATTTAAGAGTTCGTTTTGAGCATTCGCTCCGGTGCCGACAAGATTTCCGATCTGAGTTCCAAGCCGCAGCAGATCCGATTTCGAAACTTCAAAGATCTGAACGTCCATAACGACCTCCGCTCGGTCTTTATCGAGCGAACCGATCAATTTCCCGATCAAACGAATGTTTTCGGAAGTGTCGCGAATCGTAATACTGTTCGTCGCGTCGTCCGTCAGAACGATCGTCGGTGTTCTACCGGGCTGTGCCGGAATCGCGGTTTTTACGACGTTTGCGACGTCCTTTGGATTTGCGTTTGCCAGATAAAAGGTCCGAAGTACAAGCTGTTGGAATTTCTGGCGTTGATTTCCGTCGGCGACGAGTATCGTCCGCGGTCCAACCTTTTGAAAGAAAAGATTTTCCTGAAGAAAAATGTAATCGAGTGCTTTTGCCGACGTTACGTTTTTCAATTCGATTTTGATCTTTTTCGTATCGATTCTCGACCCCTGATCGAACAAAACGTTCAGATCGAGATCCTTAGCCAATTCTTTGATCAGCCATTGAAGATCGACAGGGTTCGGAAACGGAACATCGCGCAATTTTTCGAGCTGCTGCGGAATAACCACATCCTGCGGAAGCGGAACGCCGTTAAAAGAGGTTTGAACAAGTTTCACGCCGTCCGGCTGCGGTTCGGGATCGGCGGTTCCGTTCACGACCTTTTGAAGTCTGACCATTCGTTCCATTTCAGACTTCGCGAGTTCATTTACCGGATCATATCCGTATGCTTTCCGGAATGAAATATACGCGCCCGCGAAATCTTCCTGGTCCGCCTGAGCTTTTCCCTGCTTCATATACATTTGCGATGCATTGAAAAGGGCGCGCTGCAGATGCAGGCGATATTCCGGATTCTTTGGATTATCGGCAACCGCCAGCGAAAATTCTTCGACCGCCTTGTCCCATTCCATCGCGTACTCATGTTCCATGCCGCGCTTGAAGTGTTTTTTACCGTCGCCCGCAGCAAAAACTGCCGTCGGCGACAGCAGCGCGAAAATAAGGAACAGCGAAGTTGAAAATCGAACGAATGTAGATTTTTTCATAATGTTGTCGGTCAGATACGAAACCGCGAGCAACGGTAAACGAACCTAAAATCAATAGTTTAATTTCAATTGATCTGAATTCAATGGTTTTGGTCAAAGCGAGCCGAAATTAAGCCAAACTGCTTTGTCCGATGCTTAAACACGCGATAGGGATTGTAAAGTTTCAAAAATGTCGAGGTAAAGCCTCGGATATTTTCCGTTCAAATCCTCAAAAATGCAAGCGTTTAACGAACCTCTTCAACAAACGTGACGCGGTTGATCTCGTGAAGGGTTGTCATGCCCGCAAACACTTTTTTCAGCGCCGACGCGCGCAGGCTCGAAAGACCTTCACGTTCAGCCTGACGGCGGATCTCGGAGCCCGGACGGCGGTCGATGATCATTTCACGTATCGCGTCGGACATATCGAGAAGTTCGTGTATCGCCGTTCGACCGCGGTAACCGGTATGGTTGCACGCGTCGCAGCCGACATTCATAAAGAATGTCTTGTCTTCGACATCCTCGGGTCGCAAGCCTGATTGAACGATCTCGTCGCGCGTCGGCGTGTAAATGCGTTTACATGTCGTACATAAAAGCCGAACGAGCCGCTGCGCAAGAACGCAGTTCAATGACGCGACGAAGTTGTAAAGATCGACGTTCATGTTCAAAAAACGTCCGATCACGTCGATAACGTTATTTGCGTGAACGGTCGTAAAAACAAGATGTCCTGTAAGCGCCGAGTTGATCGCGATCTGCGCGGTTTCTTCGTCGCGGATCTCACCAACCATGATCTTGTCCGGGTCATGACGCAGGATTGAACGCAAACCGCGCGCAAATGTCAGACCTTTTTTCTCGTTCACGGGAATTTGGACGATGCCGTGAAGCTGATACTCGACCGGATCTTCGATCGTTATGATCTTATCTTCATCGTTCCGAATTTCGTTCAACGCGCCGTAAAGCGTAGTCGTTTTACCGGAACCGGTCGGTCCTGTAACGAGAACCATTCCGTACGGTTCTTTGATGTAAAGCCGAAATCGTCGAATGTCTTCGGGGTCGAATCCGACGATGTCGAGGCTCAAATTCTTAAATTCTTCCGAAATTTGTTCCTTGTCCAAAATTCGGATTACGGCGTCTTCGCCAAACACTGTCGGCATGATCGAAACGCGGAAATCGACCGTTCTGCCCTTGTAACGAACGCGAAAACGACCGTCCTGCGGAATTCTGCGTTCCGCAATATCCAGCTCGGACATAACTTTGATACGCGAGATCAGCGTTTGATGATAAGCGATATCGATCGGATCGACCTTTGCATAAAGCGCTCCGTCGATGCGGAATTTCACCTGAACGTCGCGTTCGCGTGTTTCGATGTGAATGTCCGACGAGCGTGATTCCATGGCATTATAAATGATCGTATCGACAAGTTTGATGATCGGCGACATGTCCGAATCGCTCGCCAAACGGTCGAGATCGAGAACTTCTTCGCCCTGGTCGGTTTCTTTTACAAGCGAGATCTTGAACGTCGAAGCCGCTTCCTGCAGAACGCGCTGCGTCGCGTCGCCTTTTCGAAGAACCACGTCGATCGCGCCGGCGGTGGCGACGAAGGGGACGATTCGGACGTTCAAAACGTTTTCGAGTTCGTCCAATTGCTCAAGATTTGTCGGGTCAGCCATGCCGACATGAAGATTTCGACCTTCACGCTTGAGCGGAACGAATTGATTGCGAAGCATCAGATCGACCGGAATTTTTGCCAGTTCGCCGTAATCGATCGGAGATTCGGAGTCAGGCGGCAGAAGATCGATATATGGCAGACGATATCGTTTTGCCTTCGCTTTTGCCTCTTTAACTTCGGGCGGTTCGTTTTCCATGAACTCCGAAACATCGATACTCGGCGATGAAGGAGTTGGCGCTGAAGTTGTAGTTTCTTGATTTTCCATATCTTTTCCCGAAATTTTTTAACTGATTTCTTCGTCCGCAGAAGAATTTTTTAGACGATCGAACTTTCGTGAATGTTTTATTTGTCATTCGCGAAGTTCCCAAAAACTTTTTCGGGCGACCGACACCCGGCAGCATAAGTCGCTCAAACTTTTGAACTCATATCACTTACCTTCCCGAGAAAGGTCCCGACGAGATCGTTTGAATGATCGGCAAATAGATCGACATCAGGATCGTTATCACGACCGCCGCCATAAACAAAAGGATCACCGGTTCGAGCAGGCTCGTCAGCTGTTCGAGTTTTACTTCCGATTCTGCATCGTAAAAATTCGCGACCTCATCAAGCATTTCGCGAAGACTTCCCGAATTTTCACCGATACCGATCATATCGAGCGCAAGTTCCGGCATCCAGTTCGCTTTTGTGAGAGCTTCGGTAAACCCTCGACCTTCGCGAATTAGCGGCAAAACCGCCTGACTGCGGCGGCGGAGTTCGATATTTGTAATCGATTGCGACGAAATATCCCAAGCATCCGGAACAGTGATCCCGCCCGAAAGCAGCGTCGATAGCGACCGCGAAAGTTGGGCAGTTGTTAATTGACGGATCAAAACACCCGCGATCGGAATTCGCAGCAAAAATTTATGAAGAAGCAGCTTTCCGTTCGGCGTCCGCAGCCAGATAACGAGTGAAAAGATCAATACCAGAATAAGAGGTAAGAGCCACCAGATATTCGAAGCGAGCGTCGTCGAGATCGAGATAACGATAATAGTTACCAGCGGAAGTCCCTTTCCGCCGCTCAACCCGCTAAAAAGGTCCGACATTCGCGGAACGATATAAAGCGTTAAAAATGCGACCATCAGCATCGCCGCCGTCAGCAAGAACAAAGGGTAAGCGAGCGCACCGCGAAGTTTTCGGGCAATTCCGACATTCCGCCGGAGATAATCGACAAACCGCGCCAGAACTTCGTCAAGCGAGCCGCTCTGCTCGCCGGCAAGGATCGACGCCGTGTAAATTCTCGGGAAAGTTCCCTGCGCTTCGAAAGCTTCCGAAAGCGGAACGCCGCTTTTGATCTTGTCTTCGACGTCTGCCAGAACATTTCGCAAAGCAGATGACGACGAACGGGTTTTCAAAAGACCGATCGCCTGCAAAACCGGAATTCCGGCACGAAGCAAAGCTGAAAATTGTTGATTGAAAAGCAGAAAATCGGCTTGCTTGATCCGGTTTTTCGGACGCCCCATCGGCAAGAGTGCAGAAAGTCCTTTTTCGGAAGACGTAACGGCGAAAACTTTGTAGCCTTCATTTTCAAGCTGAACTTTGGCTTCGCGCGCGCCGACGGCTTCGACAACGCGCGTCATGACTTCACCTGAAGGCGATCCTAAGCGACAAATAAATTCAGCCATATTAAACGAAGAAAACTTTTTTGAGATTTATCCTTGAACCGGTCGAACAGTTTGAAAAATTTATTCTACAATCGTTTTAACCGAATTCGAAAATTGCCGGTTCAATTTTTGCGGCGACTTCGCTCTCGTTTCACGCGTCGCCCGCGCAATTGTTTCAAAATAAAAAGATTTTGGCGACGAAAACAACTCAACTGCGATATTCGACATCGAAAATTTATCTTGCAGAAAGAAAAACCGTTACATAGAATATAATAAATCCAAAGGAGAATTTATGGCTGTTGATAGGCTTTTTAGAAACAGTTGCTCAAACTCCACGTTTTTGTGGACATTAGTGACTTTACTTGCACTCTCTACGTCAATTACGGTTTCTGCACAAACGCCCGAACCCACATCGACACCTCTTTCGTCAATGCAAACCGGCGGCGAAGACGATACCGGTCCGGTTCGGATAAAAACCGATCTTGTTACGCTTACGTTAACGGTTACAGATCTTTACGGACGTTATGTTTCCGGTTTGAAAAAGGAAGCGTTTACGGTTTGGGATGAAAAGGAAGAACAGGAAATCACGTTTTTCAGCGACGCGGACGCGCCGGTCTCGATCGGTATTTTGTTTGATGTTTCCGATTCAATGGGCGGCGAAAAGATCGCAAAGGCTCGGCATGCGCTTGAACGGTTTATCAACACGAGCCATCCTTCGGACGAATATTTTCTAATCGCGTTCAACAGCCGACCTCAGCTTCTGCTCGATCGTTCGCGCGACGGCGACGCGGTTTTGAGACAGCTGACGCTTGTCGAACCGAGAAATAACACCGCGCTTTATGACGCGCTTTATCTCGGAGCCGAACGCGTAACTCGCGGTTCGCGCCAGAAAAAGGCGATTTTGATCATCAGCGACGGTCAGGACAATTCGTCGCGCTACAATTTCGGTGAAGTAAAACGTCAGATCAAAGAAACCGACGTCGTCGTTTACGCCGTGGGCATCCTTGACGGACGCGACTCATCGAGCATGACCGGAATGCAGGGTCAGGCTTATCTCGACGAGATTACATCTCTCACCGGCGGTAAATCCTTCTACCCGCAGACGACCGTCGAATTGGACGAAATTTTCGAACGAATTGCCCTCGAACTCCGCCATCAATATTCTATCGGTTATACTCCAAAAGGGTTTGAGCCGAACGGAGAATGGAGAAAAGTAAAAGTTAAGGTCAAACCCCCGCGCGGTCTTCCGCGTCTAACGGTACGGAATCGCGAAGGCTATTACGCCACTCCGCAGATTAATTATCGTTAGAATTTATTCGTTCGAATTTGGGAGAATTGATGAAAAGAAGTTTACTTTTGGTTTTGTCCTTGGTTTTTCTTGCGTTTGGATCTTTCACCGCGTATTTTTCAACAACAAATGCGCAGACGAATGATCGTCAGCGCGTTTTAAAATCTCCTACACCGCCGGTCGAGGAAGAACCGCCTCCGCCGATAATTGTTGATGACACACCGCTTATTATTAAAGCCGAGGTCGTCAATTTGAACGTCCGCGTTATCGACCGCAATAATCGTCCGATCAACACTCTTTCGCAAAACGATTTTAAGGTTTACGAAGAAAGCGTACTTCAGCCAATAGAATTTTTTGCCAGGGAAGAAGTCCCGACCAATTATTCACTGGTTTTGGATAATTCCGGGTCGATGCGGCAGCAGCTTGAAAAAGTTATCGAAGCCGGCAAGATCATAATCGGAACAAATCGTCCGGACGACGAAACAAGCATCGTCAGATTTGTCAGCCGCGATAAGATCACGATCGAACGCGATTTTACCGACGACCGAGTCGAACTGGAAGATGCGCTAGACAATCTTTATGTCGAAGGCGGGAAAACCGCGATCATAGATGCCGTTTATCTAGCCGCGGAACGCGTTCAAAATTATGAAGAAGGCGATGATCGAAAACGAAAGGCTTTGATACTTGTTTCCGATGGTGAAGATCGCGACAGTTATTACTCGGAAGAGCAGCTTTTCGAGTTGCTCCGTGAATCGGACGTGCAGATTTACGCTGTCGGATTTGTAAATGAGCTTGATAAGGAAGGCGGATTTATCAGCAAGAGTCCGCAGGGCAAAGCAAAGGCTTTTCTTGAAAGGATCGTTAAAGAAACGGGCGGTAAAGTTTATTTTCCCAACAGTTTAAATGAGTTGCCGACGATTGCGAAAGATATCGCGAGCGAACTGCGAACCCAATATTCGATCGGATATATTCCTACGAACAGCGACAACGACGGTTCCTATCGAAACATTCGTGTAGTCGTCTCTGATGGTCCGAAGAACGAAAAACGTATAGCGATCACAAGATCCGGAAGAAAAGCTGTCCCTGACGGCAGCGCACCGAGTTTTCAAACTCCTGTAAGAAAATCAAAGGGGCAGTAAACTTTCAAGGTTTTAATAATAAAAGCGGTCGCAATGACCGCTTTTATTATTTGCCGTTAACTGATCCCGAGATCTTTTTCCTAAAGGTTTCGCCGGTTTTCACGACCGGAATACCGTCCTCGACTTCACTGTGCGGTCGCGGAATTACATGGACAGCCGTTACGGTTCCGATCTTTCTTGCCGCGGCGGCTCCCGCGTCGACCGCAGCTTTAACCGCTCCGACCTCGCCGCGAACGATGGCTGTAACCAAGCCTGCGTCTATGCGCTCGTAACCGACTAGTTCCACATTTGCCGTTTTGACCATTGTATCGGCAGCTTCGATCATTGCGACCAAGCCAAAACATTCAACCATTCCAAGCGCTTCCATAATTTAATGTCCACCCTATTTCAGATACATTGCGATAACAAAAATGACGACCGCGAAAAGTACGATCAAAAGCGAAACTACGACAAACCAGGTGTTTGGAGCGCTTTCGTGTTCTTCCCAATAGATCTCGACCTTCTTGGCTTCAACCCGTCGCGCCTTGTTTCTAAGGGACGCGGCTGAGCGCAAGTTCAGTTCGCGTTTACCGTTTTTATCCGTTTCAGCGGTCGTAGGCTCTTGCGAATCGTCCAGGCTTTCTTCGGATTCGACCAGCGATACGGCAGCGCTCCGTCTCGATTTCGGCGGATTTTTCCCTTTTTTTAGTTTCGGCGCTGCCTCCGGCATCGGAATCGGCTGATCGATCGCTTCTACCGATTCGCCGCAGTGATAACAGAAAAGCGCCTGATCGCGAATCTCAGTGCCGCAAGCGCCGCAAATATCTTGTTGAACTGCTGTTCCTGACATTACAAAAATTACTGTAAAGACTTTATATAGCGCTTGCGCGACCTAAACTTTGGCAAAAACATCTTTTTCCTCGCCCAGATCACGGGCGGAAGGAGTCAATATCGTCTTCGCCGAAATGTATATCTTTTCGCCGTTCGCGACCGCGCGGCGAACATCTTCTTCACTGACAAAATCAAGCACGGTTTTGTTACTGCTGTTACCGGACATTCCGGCAGGGTTCAGCTCATGAATGATCGTTTTCACCGGCGATGCCGCTCGTTTTTCGTTCGATTCATCCGATCCCGAAACGTTTTTTTTACTGATATCTTGCTTCGTCTCGTTTTCACTCAATTTTTGTCTTAAGAATTTGTCAACGATAGCAGCGATCTTTTCTCGTTTTGACGGAGTGTTTTCGAGCGATCTCGATTCAACCTGCGATGATTTTTTAACTTTGAAGATCGAATCCGTTCCCGGCGCATTTCGCGAAACCGGTTTCGTCTCAAACGCTACGCGCTTTATGTCCATCAAATGGATCGGGGAGACATTGTCCGAAGTAACGTTGCCGCCCCACGAACCGCAGCCCAGCGTCATTGACGGTGCAAGATCGGTAGAAAAACCGATCGCACCGTGCGTTGTCGGCGAATTTATAACGATACGCGATGCGGGCATTTTTCCGCCGTATTCGATCGCGGCGTCGCGCGAGCTCGTGTGCATTCCCGCCGTATGTCCCATTCCGCCGAACTGCAGAATTTCAAGACACCGCTGAGCACCTTGATCAACTCCGTTTACGACAAAAAAAGCAAGCGTCGGCGAAAGCTTTTCGACAGACCACGGAAAATCGCGACCGACCCCGGCACAATCCGCCAGCAGGCATCTGGTTCCGTTCGGGACTGAAATTCCCGCAAGATTCGCGATATATTCTGCTGATTTGCCAACGATCTTCGAATTCAAAATTCGCTGCGGCGTTAAAAGTACTTTGGCGACCGCTTCGGCTTCGGCTTCATTGAGAAAATGCCCGCCTTGCGCCGAAAACTGCCTGCGAACTTCATCAACGACCGGTTCGTCAACGACAACCGATTGCTCGGAAGCGCAGATCGTGCCGTTATCAAAACAGGTTCCCGTCAAAATGTCGCTCACAGCTTTTTCAATATTCGCGCTGCGTTCAACAAACACCGGAACATTGCCGGGACCAACTCCAAATGCCGGTTTGCCCGACGAATACGCCGCACGTACCAAACCGGTTCCGCCGGTTGCAAGAATAACGGCGGTCTTCTTGTGCTTCATCAGCGTTTCGGTTCCTTCGAGCGTCGAATTTGTCAAAAAGCAGATCGCATCCGGCGGAAGACCTTTTGCGACACCGGCATCGCGCATAACGCGGGCGGTTTCGCCGATCGATCTCGCGGCTGACGGATGAGGCGAAAGCACGATGGAATTTCGCGATTTTATTGAAATGATGATCTTGAAGATCGCAGTCGACGTCGGGTTTGTCGAAGGAATGATCGCCGCAACAACGCCGCGCGGACTGGCGATTTCAACGATGCTCTCCGTCTCGCTGACGACGCCGACAGTTTTCAAGCCGCGGAAATATTTCCAGACATCTTCCGCCGCGAATCGGTTCTTTTCCCGTTTGTCTTCGGCGACACCGAATCCGGTTTCCTCATTCGCCATTTGACCGAGACGCAGCGATTCGTGAAGCGCCGCCTCTGCCATCGCTTCACAAATTTCATCAATTTTTTCCTGGTCAAATTTTGCGACAGCCGTCCATGCGAGGTGCGCGGATTCAACCGCGTCGCGCGCTTCCTGCTGCGAGATCAGGTCCTTATCGGTCATAGCAAACTAGAAGATTAAACGAAGTATTTACTTTGATTTAGACTTACTGCTCTGCTTTGCATCGCTGGTGTCCGAGCCGGCACTGCCCGACCCAAGCTGTCCGCGATTTCCGCCCTGCAGCGATTTTTCATCCGGACTGTAACCGACACCTTTCGGAAGAACGCGTTCGACCTCACCGTGCGGACGCGGAATTACATGAACGCTGATCAATTCTCCGACACGACGGGCGGCAGCCGCGCCGGCATCCGTTGCCGCCTTTACCGCGCCGACATCTCCGCGAACAAAAACCGTGACGTAACCCGCGCCGATATATTCTTTCCCGATCAATTCGACATTTGCCGCTTTGACCATTGCGTCAGCCGCTTCTACAGCTCCGACAAAACCTTTTGTTTCGACCATTCCGAGTGCTTCGAGAGCCATTCGTTAATCCTCACTTGTGTTAAATTAGTATTGGAAATTGTAGTACATTAGAAAACGAAAACCTAAACGTATCACGCGAATTATCTAATTATCAAGCGGTCTTTGCCCCATATAAAACCGTGTGAATGAATTGACATCGACTGATTACGGACGTTATATTTTTCAATTAGACCTTTGGAGCCCTTGAGTCCTTCTTTTACTTATTTTTTATTTCTTTAATGGCAAATTCATTAGGCGAAAAACTGCGGCAGGCGCGAGAAGATCGCGGTATCAGCATCAGCGAAGTTGCGGAACAGACTCGTATTTCTTCGTTATATCTCGAAGGGATAGAAGCCGACGATTACCGTGCGCTGCCGGGCGGAATTTTTAATAAAGGATTCGTTAAATCGTACGCTAAATATGTTGGTTTAGACGAACAGGAAGCGCTTTCCGATTATGCGCGGCTGATCGCAAGTCAGGATAATAATGCCGACGACGATTCAAAGGTCTATCGTCCGGAGGTTTTGACCGACGACCGGAGCAATTCTTCAAGCTTTCTGACGATCGTTTTCGCGGTCGTTATTTTGGGACTGATCTCTTGGGGCGCGTACACATTTGCCAAGTATTACGGGGAAAGCTCCGGTGCAGCAACGGAAGCTTCGCCGACCCCGGAACCGGCAAAAACCCAGGATAACTCGAACACTTCGTTATCTAATGAAACCAATTCTTCAGATTCAACACCTGTTGCGATTCCGGATAAGATAGCTGTGGAAATAAAAGCCGTCAGCGAAAATGTTTCGGTTACTTACACGATGGACGGTGAAAAGAGAAGTCAGTTAGTTTCGCCGGACGCTTCGCTGTCATTTACCGCAAATGAATCGGCGGAAATAAGTTATTCAAAATATCAATCGGCAAATGTGCAGATGGTTGTTAACGGTAAACAGATAGCGCTGCCGCAGAATCCTGAAAATCCCAATCGGCAGGCGATCGATCTAAATTTAACAAAGCAAAACCTGGTAAAGATCCTCGAAGCGGGAAAAATAGAGTGTCAAGTTCCCGTTGAAGGCAACACGAATTCAAATGTAAATTCGCCGGTAAACTAAATGAAGAAGTTCTTTCTGTTGGAATTGAAATGGTTTCCTTATCAAAAACTTGGAGATAACAGCGCCCGCAAAATTTCTGCGGGCTTTTTTGTTTAATAACTTAAGATAATGCAAATAAACGAGATAAAAGAAGGATTAACATTCGACGACGTCTTACTGGTGCCCGCGTACTCGGAGGTTCTGCCGGCGGACACGGATACATCGACCAGTTTTTCGCGAAACATCAAACTGAAGATACCGCTCTGCTCCTCCGCAATGGATACCGTAACGGAAGCTTCCTTAGCGATTGCGCTGGCTCAGCAAGGCGGGATCGGTGTTGTGCATAAAAACCTTTCAATTGAAATGCAGGCGGAAGAGGTTGATAAGGTGAAACGCAGTGAATCGGGCATGATCGTAGACCCTGTTACGATTCGCGACAACGCATTAGTTTCCGACGCGCTCAAGCTGATGGAACGATTTAAGATCAGCGGCGTTCCGGTAACCGATGAAAACGGTCATCTCGTTGGAATTATCACGAACCGCGATCTGCGTTTTGAAACACGTTTTGATATTCCGGTTTCCGACGTCATGACAAAACAGCCGCTGGTTACTGTTCCGATCGGGACGACACTGACGGAAGCCAAAGTAAAACTCCAAAAACATCGAATTGAAAAGCTTTTGGTGGTCGATGACGATGGACTTTTAAAAGGATTGATCACAGTCAAAGACATTCAAAAAGCGATAAAATATCCGGACGCTGCAAAAGACGAGCTCGGACGGCTTCGAGTAGCTGCGGCTATCGGAGCCACCGGCGATTATTTCGAACGCGCCGAAGCGTTGATCAATTCGAGAGTCGACTGCATCGTTATCGATACCGCACACGGACACAGCTCTCGCGTAATCGAAGCCGTTAGGAAGGTTAAATCAAGATTTTCCGATGTCGAGGTCATTGCCGGAAACGTCGCGACCGCTGAAGCGACCAAAGCATTAATAGACGCAGGCGCTGACGCTGTAAAAGTAGGTATCGGTCCGGGTTCGATCTGCACGACGCGCGTTGTAACGGGCGCAGGCGTTCCACAAATTTTGGCGATCACCGAATGTGTCGAAGCAGCGAGCGGAACGGGTGTTCCGATCATCGCAGACGGTGGCATTAAATTTTCCGGAGACGTCGCAAAAGCGATCGCCGCCGGCGCGGATTCGGTCATGATCGGTTCGCTGTTTGCTGGAACTGCAGAAGCGCCCGGCGAGATCATTCTGTTTCAGGGACGCTCGTTTAAGACCTATCGCGGAATGGGTTCGATCGGTGCAATGAAACAAGGTTCAAGCGACCGTTACGCGCAGGAAGGGACGGTTTCCGATTCAAAATTCGTCCCCGAAGGCATCGAAGGTCGCGTCGCTTACAAAGGAACGGTTGAAGAAACCGTCACGCAACTCGTCGGCGGACTTCGCTCTGGAATGGGCTACACAGGCTGTAAAAACATCGAAGAAATGCAAACCAAAGCGCGATTTGTCCGAATTACTTCAGCAGGTTTGCGCGAATCGCACGTCCACGACGTAATAATCACAAAAGAAGCACCAAATTATCGCGTGGAAAGCTAAATTGGAGCGCGGACGGCTCGTCCGCGCGTATCATTAAAAAAATCTAATTTTCCTGCAAATCTTCAGTTTTTCGCTATCCCGACGCGGACGAGGAAGGTTCCGCGCTCCAATCGCATGCCGCACTTGAAAATTTCCAGTCTTCCGGTTTTTCGCAAAGATTTGCTTTTACGGGATTCATTTCGATGTAGTTTATTGTTTTCTCGAAATGCTCATAATTTCTGATATAACGGTCGAAATAATCTTCCTGCCAAAATTTTCCCTTTCTGTTTAGCAACCGATTGCATTCATGCGCGGTGAAAGACTTATATCATTGCATTATGACCGACAGCGAAAGATTATTCATCGGCTTTATTAGAAAATGTGCGTGATTCGGCATAATCACCCACGAAATAAGTTTGTATCTTTTCAAATGATGGAAAATCAGCGATTCCTGAACTTGCGCGGCAATTTCTTCTCTACCTAAAAAACATTCACCAATACCTTGATCTGCAAACTTTTCAGCACGCCAAAAGAGAATTTTCTTCCTTTCATCATCTTTTTCGTGTTCGAGTTCGGATTTCCAACGCTCTAAAACTTTTAACGGCAATGCGTCGCCTAAATGCAGCGTGATAAACTGCAAAATCTCTCCGCCGTCGAAGTGCGGCAAATAACCTCGACTGTGCCAACCTCTGAGTTGATTCTTATCGTTTTGGTTTAACACATTTTTATTATTTACTCGCGGACGAGCCGTCCGCGCTCCAATGATTCCCACTCATCGTATAAATTCTGAATTTTTGCTTCCGATATTTGATATTGTTCCGTGTAATTTTGAAATTCTAAATGGTCTGCAATTATTTCAGGGGAATTTAGTTTAATGCCGATTTTCTTGAGGTTTTCTTCTTCAATCGGAATTTCCTTCTCAATTTCTTTTATCCGCTTTTCGATCTTTTGCTGTTCGCTTTTCGAAAGTTGATTTTTAGATTTTTGCGGTGGGATTATTTCTTCATTTTCATTTGATTTAACGCCGTTTTGACTTTGAACCTGAAACTTTGAACTTTGAACTTTTTCCTTCCAATCGTGAAATTCGGAATAGTTTCCGTTAAAAATTTCTACCTTTTGATTATCTTCAAAAGATAGGATCTGCGTCGCGATCTGATCGAGAAAATATCGGTCGTGGCTAACGGTAAGAATCGTTCCCTGATAAGTTTGCAGCGCTTCTTCCAAAGCCTCGCGTGAAGGAATGTCGAGATGATTCGTCGGCTCATCGAGAGCGAGAACGTTGACATTTGAATAGATTAATTTTGCCAACGCGAGTCTTCCCTTTTCGCCGCCGGAAAGCGCGGAAACGAGTTTGAAAACGTCTTCGCCGAAAAATAGAAATCTTGCCAAAAACGAACGCAACTCGCCATTTTCTGCCATCGGTGCGACGCGGCGCAGTTCGCTGATTATTTCGTTGCGGTCTTCCAAATCCTCGAGTTGCTGCGAATAATAACCGATCTCGGTTTTTGTGCCCCAGATCATTTTGCCGGAAAGTTCGCGGATTTGTCCTAAAATCGTTTTCAAAAAAGTCGTTTTTCCGGTGCCGTTTCCGCCTATAATTCCAAGACACTCGCCGCGGTGAAGCGTGAAATTTATGTCTTTTGCCAAAACCTTTTCGCCGTAACCGATCTTCAGATCTTCGACCGACAAAACATTTCCGCCCGCTCGTTCCACCTTTTTGACTTTGAAATTTCCGCTTGCTTTGTCGGCAATTACTGCTTCGACGCGATCAATTTTTTCAAGCATCGTCCGGCGCGATTTTGCCTGTTTTGTCTTCTGTCCGGCGAGATTTTTGCGGATAAATTCCTGCGTTTTATTGATAAACGCCTGTTGATTTTCAAATTCTCTCTGCTGCTGCTCGCGGCGAAGCTCGCGTTCGACCAAGAATTTTGAATAATTTCCGACGTAAGTTACGGCTTTTCCGGCTTCGATCTCGATGATTCGTTTGCAGGTTCGGTCAAGAAAATAGCGGTCGTGGCTGATAATTATGTACGCTTTTTCAAAAGTTTGCAGAAAATTTTCGAGCCATTCAACTGCGTCAACATCCACATGGTTTGTCGGCTCATCGAGTAATAAGATATCGGGATTTGAAAGAAGAAGCCGTGCTAAACCGAGACGATTCTTCTGTCCGCCTGAAAGGGTTTCGGTTCGCAAATCCCATTTTTCTTTGTCAAAACCTAAGCCGAGCAAAATCGCTTCGGCTTTTGCCGTATATGTAAAACCGTCTTCGTGTTCAAATTCAGACTGCAGCTCGGCGTATTCTTCCAGGATCTCATCCGTAACATTTTCCGCCATTTCGTGTTCGAGCCGGCGCATTTCGGCTTCGATGTCATGAAGTTTTTTGAAAGCGGAAAGCGCAGCGGTATGAACCGTTTCGCCTTCCGTAAAGTCAACGTGCTGTTCAAGAAGTCCGATTTTCAAACCGCTCGTTTTAAAAACATCGCCTGAATCCGGCGATTCTTCTTCGGTGATCATTCGGAAAACGGTAGTTTTTCCCGCGCCGTTTCTTCCGACAAGACCGACTTTTTCGTCAGGATTGATCTGGAAAGAAACGCCGCGGAGAATTTCAGTTCCGCCGTATGATTTTTGAACATCTGAAAGTCTGAAAAGCATCTTTCCTAATTACGTAATCAAAAAGAGGCGAGCCTGATCAGCCGCCTCTTTTCCGGTTAGTTTTTCCCAAAAATTCGAATCTTACTTCGAGTTAGTGTTCGCGTTCTGCGCCGGTTTGTTCGCCTCAGCCGATTTATTTACTTCTACATCAGCGTTCGAATTTGTATTCAAATTAGAGATCGCGCTATTCGTGTTTGAATTTGTCGCCGCATTTGCCGGCGGTGCCGGTCGTGCGCCGCTTAATTCATTCGGATTTTCAACAACCTTTCGAGCGAGGTAGTTCTCGATCTTAGCCTCGTTCATAGCAATTGTCTGGTACGATGCGGCAAGCAGCTGTTTCCGCGCATTGATCAATTCATCTGCGACACGCTTGCGAACATCAGGGCTTTCGAGCGTGAGATCTTCGTCTTTTTCGTTGCGTTCCTGAAGTTTGAAAATGTAAAACTTTCCTTGAACAGGTGCGGGCAGGATCGATCCGACTTTGAATTCCGGATTCATCAATTGAGCTGCAACCTGTGCAGGAAACGTTTGCTTCATCTCTTCTTCTGAGATATACCCGAGCTCGCCGCGCTGAAAACGGCTCTGATCTTCGCTTTTTTCGCTCGCAATGGTCGCAAAATCCCCACCTTGCTGAAGTTGTCGAATTATTTCATTTCCAGCCAAAACCGCTGAAGCCTCGTCCGTTGTAGTGTCGCCTTCTCCGGAATTAGCCGGGTCGACAACGATCGCAGCGAGCTTCACACCGCGTTTTTTAACGAACGCAGATTTGTTACCGGTGTAAAAATCTTCGATCTCTTTATCTTTCGGAATTTCGATCTTTCCTGTGATCTTGTCGGTCAGCTTCTGAATAGCCAGCCCTTTCTTGATCGCTTCGCGTGCTGAAGCCTCGGTTTCGCCGATCTCTTTCATCTTCGCATCGAATTGCTCAGCCGAAAGCCCGCTGCTCGTCTTACGTTTATTAAGCTCAGCAGTGATCTCTTCTTCGGTCGGAACGACATTTTCCTTTTCCGCTTTCTGGAACATTACTTCCTGCTGAATCAAACCTTCAAGGATTTGAAGACGCGCCTGGGCGAGTTCGAGAGGCGAAAGATTCATCTGCTGACCCTGTGTCTGTTGTTTCAAAACACGTTCAACTTCCTCAAGTTTGATCTCTTTACCGTTTACCGTCGCTGCGGTCTCATTTGGGTCGACTCCGTTAGGCGACGTGTTTGCTGTTCCTCCGCCGTTACACCCGGCGATGATCATTACTGCGATCGCGATTAACGCGAGCGGAAAAAACTTTGATTTAGCTATTTGCACTGTGGCTTTTACTCCTTCAATCTGAACAATTTCTGACATTACTTGATAATCCTAAGATTTTTGTTATAATTTCTGTTTTTGAGTTCGGCACAAAATTTACCAAACTCGTATTTATACCTCGTTATAATTTCTGGAGGCTTATTATTATGGCAAAACGATGCGAAGTCTGCGGCAAAGGACCGCAATTTGGAAACAATGTTTCACATGCTAACAACAAAACGCGCCGCAGATTCAATCCGAATTTGCAAAGGATCCGCGTTCAGCGTCCGAAAGGCGGCAATATGCGGATGAAAGTTTGCACGCGCTGTATAAAGGGCGGCAAAATTGTCAAAGCTGCGTAAAACTCTTTGAGTTTTAATCTGTAGTTAAGGTTGCCAGACTGCTGTTTCTTCGGCGGTCTGGCTTTTGCTTTTAAACGACCGCGATAACTTCTATTTCAACTTTCGCATCACGCGGCAGACGTGCAGCCTGAACAGTTGCCCGCGCCGGCTTTTCCGTGAAAAAGCGCGCATAAACTTCGTTCATTGCTGCAAAATCGTTCATATCGGCTAAAAAGCAAGTAGTTTTTACAACGTTATCCAAAGATGTTCCCGCCGCTTTCAATACCTCGATCAAATTTTTGATCACCTGTTCGGTTTGTTCGGTAACGTCCTCCGAAACAAACTCACCCGTTGTCGGATCGATCGGAATCTGTCCCGAACAAAACACGAGATTTCCCGTCTTTACAGCCTGCGAATAGGGTCCGATCGCCGCCGGTGCATTTTCTGTACTTATAATTTCTTTCACAATAGTCGTTCGCCCCGTCAATTAAGTTTCCTTAAGCAAAAGGCGAATTTTAACAGATAAACGCGGAAATGCAAAGTTGATGGGAACCTGATGACGGCAGCTCGAAATAAGCCGCGCCGTTTATGAATTGACGCGTTCGACCGCGATAACACCCGGAACTCGTTCGACCGATCCGATCACTTTGTCGAGATGTTTTTTATCAAAAACTTCGATCGTTATTTCGATCAATCCGCGGTCGTCTTTCGAAACCATCGCGCGCGCATCGCGAATTCCGGTCTTGATCTCGGCGATCGCATTTGTGATGCCGGCGAGCATTCCGGTTCGGTTTTCCGTAGTTGCAAGCAAACGAACAGATTGAATCTCTTCTTTCTCGCTTTTCGCCCAATCAACATCGACGATCCGATCTTTATTAACCATCAGAGATTTAACATTTTTGCATCGTTTGTTGTGAACAACGATTCCTTTTCCGAGGGAAATGTACCCGATGATAGGTTCGCCGCGGAGGGGATTACAGCATCGCGCGCGGGTCGTTAGAAGGTTATCGACCCCTTTGACGATGATCGCATCCTCGCCCATTCCGATGAATTTTTTGACAGCTTTAACACCGGATTGAAGTTTTGTTTCTTTCTTCTTCTCAGGATCAAGTTCATTGAACTTTTCGGGTCCCAGAAACTTTGCGACAACATTTCGCGGAAGCGTTTTTCCGTAACCGACCGAAGCCAGCAGATCTTCCGGGCGACCGAGACCGTATTCGTTTGCGATCCGTTTCATTTCAGAATCGTTATTGATCAACTTCTTTGGAGAGATGCCGAATTTATCTGCCTCCTTTTCAAGCAGTTTTCGACCGATGTCGATCGATTCGGTTCGCTGCTGTTCGGAAATAAAATGTCTGATCCTGTTTCGCGCCCGTGAAGTTATGACGTAATTTAGCCAATCGCGCGAAGGGGTTGAATTGGAAGTAGTTAAGATTTCAACAACATCGCCGTTTTGAAGCTCGGTTTTCAACTGTACGATGCGACCGTTGATCTTTGCACCGGTGCACGTATCGCCAACCTCGGAATGGATCGCATAAGCGAAATCGATCGGCGTCGCGCCGCGCGGAAGCTGGATGACTTTCCCCATCGGCGTAAACGTATAAACGTCCTTAGGATAAAGATCTAGCTTTAAGGATTCGATAAAATCTTCGGAATCCTGGCTTTCATTCGTATTTTCAACAAGCGGAAGCAAAAGCTTTTCGACAGTTTTACGCAGTTCGTCGAGGCTTTCGTCTTCTTCATTCGCGCCCAGTTTGCTTTCCTTATATTTCCAATGCGCAGCAACACCTTCTTCGGCGATCTGATGCATCTCTTCAGTTCGTATCTGAACTTCGAAAGCCTGACCTTTGTCGCCAATGACCGAAGTGTGGAGAGATTGATACAAATTGTCGCGCGGGATCGCGATCCAGTCCTTAAACCGTTCCGGAACAGGCGTCCAAATATCGTGAATGACGCTTAGGGCTAGATAGCAGTTCTTCTTTTCATTCGTAGTGATCACCCGTGCTGCTATCAGATCATAAACCTGGTCGATCGTGAGCTTACGCTTCTTCAGCTTTTTCCAGAGGGAAAAAAGACGTTTTACTCTTCCTTCGATCGCCACGAACGGTACATCGTTTTCGCGTAATTGGTCCGATATCGTTTTTTTAATGATCTCAAGCGTCGCCTCAAGTTCCGGACGGCGCGCTTCTACTTCAATGGAAAGTTTTGAATACTCCTGAGGATGAAGATTCCGAAATGAAAGGTCTTCGAGTTCGCTCCGTAATTTTCCCATTCCGAGCCGGTGAGCGATCGGAGCGTAAATATCAAGCGTCTCGCGGGATATCCTGGCACGCTTTTCCGGCTTAAGAAACTGCATTGTCCGCATGTTATGAAGACGGTCAGCCAGTTTGATCAGTACGACGCGGACGTCCGTGATCATCGCCAAAACCATCTTTCGAACATTCTCAGCCTGCTGCTTTTCTTTCGAAAGATTGCTGATGTGTGCGATCTTAGTCAGACCGTCAACGAGCGTTGTTATCTCTTCGCCAAAATATTCTTTGATCGTATCCAGATCGACGAGCGTGTCTTCAACTACGTCGTGAAGCAATCCGGTGGAAACGCTAACTTCGTCGAGCCGCATTTCAGCCAAAATGTCGGCAACTGCGATCGGATGAACCAAATAAGGTTCGCCCGATGCTCTTTTTTGACCGCGATGATGAAGCGCAGAGAACATATACGCCCGCCGAATAAGCTCAATATTCGAATTTGGACGATTATTCTCAACTTTTTCAATTACGTCTTCGATTCGTATCATCGCAAAATTTGATCACGTGAGAAGAACACTGTCCTCGATAACTGTCGGTGGGTAACTGCAAAGTCCAAAAAAGGCAACACTTAATTAAACATTGTAATCAAGTATTGCCTTTCTTAAAAGAAATTTCTAATTTCTACTTTGTATTAGCCGCTTCCTTCTTAGCTGCGATTCGCGCATCCTGTTCGGCAAGTATGTTCTTCTCAAGATCGCTTAGAGCAATGAATTTGTCCCTTGCTTCTTCCGCTTTCTTTTTAAAGTC
The DNA here is from genome assembly GCA_026129865.1 of Pyrinomonadaceae bacterium. Classification (GTDB taxonomy): domain Bacteria; phylum Acidobacteriota; class Blastocatellia; order Pyrinomonadales; family Pyrinomonadaceae; genus JAHCHG01. The sequence continues at coordinate 127,282 of JAHCHG010000010.1, read as the reverse complement.
TTCCTTAGCTTCCGCATTGCCTTCCATTTCCGCAACTCGCATTTGCTGGATCAAAGCATTCGCTTTGTAGGACCAAGTCGACTGGAACTTCTTGATAAGATCAAGCAGTTCCGCAAGCTCTTTGTCCGATTTAGGCTTAACATCAATGCTTCCCGGCTGTTTTATCGAATCAGGCTCCAAAGCGACAGCTTTGTCGATGATCTCCGTACCCTTAGCTACACATTGCTTCAGCTTTTCAAAAGTTGCCGGATCTTCCGGTTTGGTGAATTGAAACGAAGCGACTCCGTCTTTTTCGACTGTCTTTTTAACCGGATCGACGTCGGTAATTTCATTCGCACAAGTGATCTGCGCGGATGCCAAAGACGTCAACGCTTCAGCACGCTGATCTGCAGGAACGTTCGGATCGTTCGCGCGATCCTGCTTCCATTTTTCCGCCTCTTCCCTTCTGCCAAGATTCTCAAGAAGACTTGCGATAGCTTTAAACGAACTATTGTCCGTTATATCTACTGCGAGCACTTTCCGGTATTCCTTAATCGCCTCTTCAGCTTTCGCGGTGTTTCCGCGATCGCCGAAATATTGTGAATGAAGGGTTCGTGCAAGAAAAAGCTGTGCGGTTTTTCCTTCAAGTGTTTCACCTTCCGGATCTTTCGCAACCGCGTCCCTGAATAACTGTTCCGCTTGATCGAACTTTCGCGCTTTATAAGCCTCAGCTCCGTCAACCAGGTATTTTCTTGCAATAATTCGGTTATAATAAGAGCAATTTGCTCCGATGATCACAGTGATCAGTATAAAAACTAATGTCCCTACACGAGAGAATCTCATTTTACGTCTCCAATTTTACCGCCGAAACTGCGAAGAGACTTTAACTATCGCAGCCCCGGCAAAATTATTGTGCTAAATCATCAATTTGCAAACCTATCGGCTGCGCTCCTGCGACCTTCACCGCATCGATCACTTTAACCACATCGCCATATTTCACGGAGCGAGGAGATTTAATGAAAATCGTTTTCTCGACTTCGTTTGTGCCTTCTTTCATGACACGGTTGGTTTCACGTTCTTTGAAGATCTGCTGCAGCCGCAAGATCAAGGGCTGCGTGTCAGATACATCGCCAAACGGTTCGTTGTTCAAAGTAATCTTCATGTCACTTTTGTTGATAGCGACAACGAGCGTATTAGGATTGGGTTTTGCAACCGTTGCATCGTCCGGTTTCGGTTCTGCGGGTACGCGCGCCTCAAACCTGCTGGGTTTAAGCGGCGTAATGACCATAAAGATGATCAAGAGTACCAGCAATACGTCGATCAACGGCGTTACATTAATACTAGGAGTGGCTTCGCTTGACGAGCCACCTGATGACATACCCATAACTATTTCACTCCCAAAACCCGGAAGATCTCCGGGCTCTTACATTATTCCGACGCGGCGGGTTTATCGCCTTTCTTCTTATCTGCCACCAAACCGACCTTTTCTATATCCTGCTTGCGGATCGTGTCGATCGCTTCAACAACACGACCATAATCGACCTCGATCCCAGCTTTAATATAGACGATCCGTTTTTCCGGCACTTTATCCTTCATCAGAGTCTTGATCTTTTCCCCGAGGAAATTCAGCGGATACTGATCTTTACCGATGTAAAAATTATTATTATCCGGAATCGCGACGACCACAGACGTGTCTTTCGCAATATCGCCGTCCTCATCGGGACTGATCATGTTCTTCGGAAGGTTTACTGAAACACCTTGTTGCAGAAGCGGCGTAACGATCATAAAGATGATCAAAAGCACCAGCATCACGTCAACCATCGGAGTTACATTTATTTCAGAATTATATTCGTCGGCTCCGCCAACTGCCATTCCCATAGCAAAACTCTCCTTATAGAAAAAATGGAAAAACTATCTTACTGACTAGTTCAACTGCTTCGTTTTTTGTCGGATGAAATAATCGACCAATTCAGAAGCTGAGTTTTCCATTTCGATGCCGAAACTGGTGACTTTGTTAGTGAAATAGTTAAACAGCCAAACTGCGGGAACCGCTACTGCGATACCGAAAGCTGTTGCTACGAGCGCTTCAGCGATCGATCCGCCGACTGCGCCGATTCCGGCTGTCTCGTTCGCACGCAAAGCGTTAAACGCGCCGATAATACCTACTACTGTTCCGAAAAGTCCTACGAACGGTGCGGTCGAACCAACGGTTGCCAATCCCGCCAAACCGCGCTTCAATTCTGCGGTCTTAACCGCGATCGCACGCTGCAGAGCGCGTTTCGACGCTTCCATTTCATCGCCCGAGATCTCAGCAGTGCCTTGATGTGCGGCAAATTCTTTTAAACCCGATGAAACGACCATAGCGAGATGCGAATCTTTGTGCTTGTCGCTGATGTTGATCGCTTCGTCGATGTTGCTGTTCTTTAATGCCTGAGCAACTTTCGGAGCATATTGACGCGATTGCTGTTTCGCTTTGTTGTACGTCATCCAACGTTCGATTCCGACTGCGATTAGGTAGATCGACTGAAGCAGAAGCACAACGATCACAACCCATCCCGGGATCGTCAAACTTTTAACGATCTCATAAAACCCGAACGAAGGTGCGCCTTCACCGGTGAACATAAAGAATAAGCCGAAAAGGCTAAGTAAAAAGGTCATGTTTTTTCCTCCAAAGAAATCTGTAAATTTTTATTATTGCAAAATCTCGATATTTAGCAGACCGGCATGCCGCGAGCTGCGGCTTTGCCGGTCTTCAATAGAAACGTATTTAACTAGTTGAAAACGTAGGTAATTACGCCTGACACTTTAACCGGCTGTCCGGAAAGTTCCGTTGGTTTGAAACGAGCTCGTCGAGCTGCGCTTTCTGCGGCGGAACGAAGAAGCGGATGACCACTTGCTGCATTCGCAGAAATCACACTGCCGTCTTCACTAATCAAAACCTGAACACTAACCGAACCTTTCGCTCCAACAGCTTTTGCTGCTGCCGGATAGGCGGGCTGAGGCAAACTCAAAGCCTTACCGTTAACTACGCCGCCGGAGATCGTTTTCGGTACCGGTTTAGGAGTCGGCTTCGGCGGCGGCGGTTCGTCCTCGTCGCGGGTGTCAGGAGTCGCGGCAGGTTTTACAGTCAAGCCGCCTGTTCCGGGATCAACTGTTCTAGTGGTTCCCGAAGGAATGCCTGCTGCATTAGTATTCTCCGATCCAACTTTTGTGATTGCACCAAGCCGTCGAGCCATTGCGTCCGTCTGCTGCGTGTTGACTTTCGGCGGAACCGTTGGACTTTCCATAATGTTGGCGATTATTTCCTTACGGACGTCAACATTTGTGTCAGCCTTTTCGACCGCTTTCTTTTCCGGTTCGTTTTCCGGCTTCGGCGGCGGCGGTTCATCTTCCGGAACCGGGACGGGCGCAACGAGCGTCGATAGTTCAAGATCACCGCTGCCCATTAAATAATCTTTCGCAAAAAGGCTGTAAACCCAACCGGAAAGCAGCAATGCGAACATGATGACGAATGTCACCATCATGAAGCCGCTGCGCCGCGAGTTTTCTTTCACAGTGCTTTTTGATTCAACTAATTGATCTAACATTTTTGTTCTCCTCCCTTTTTACCGGTGCCATGGTCAAGGGTTACGAAATAAGAATTATTATTGCGTTAAAATAAAATCAACCCTTAAAAGTATAAAGACCTTATTGACAGATACGGCAAAATAGAACAAACCGATCTTGCACGAAAATCAAACTATTATTCGTTTTAACTACTTTATCGTTCAGCGTGGGATTAACAGACCAAAGCCGGTAATTAAAGCAAAAGTTCTACCTGATCCGAAAACGCACAATGAGCGAAACGAAAAATAGAGATAAGTTATTTAATTGACCAGCAACGTTCTGAAGTCTAAGGTTTTAACGTTTGAAAGTCAAGAATTAATCGCTATTTTTTTGCGTAATTACAAAACTTTACATGACCGCAACTTCACATTTTTATTCAAGTTTCAGAGATCGAGTTTCCCGTCGTAACGAACGCCGAAAGTCATGCTGATTGGCGAAATTAGCTTCGTGCGATCGGTCGTCTTTCAACGGTCCGGCGCGAAGCCGAGGCAAGCTGATCTTTCTTTTTAGAATCCGTCTGCTTGACCTGTACGGTCCCGATTTTGCTCTGCCACCAAACTGCTATCGGGCTTGCGATTGCGATCGTGGAATAGGTTCCTGTGATCGCACCGACAAACAGCGCAAGCGAAAACCCGCGCAAAACTTCGCCGCCAAAGAGAACCAGTGCAAGAACCGTCAAAAAGACGAGCCCGTTCGTTACGATCGTTCGCGACATTGTTTGATTGATAGAATCGTTTGTCAGATCGTATAGCGGCTGACTGCGCCGAAGGGTCAAATTCTCACGGATTCTATCGAAAATTACGATCGAGTCATTTACCGAAAATCCGACGAGAGTCAACAGCGCCGCCAGAACGGTCAAGCTGATCTCCCATTGAAACATGGTAAAAAACGCCAGCGTTATCAAAACGTCATGAAACACAGCGATCACGGCGCCCGCGGCATAAGTCCAATCGTATCGAAACGCGATAAAGAGCAAAATGCCGACCATTCCCAAAAGTGTCGCGATGATCGCCTGATTTCTCAACTGAGCGCCCGCGACCGGACCGACATAATCGGTTCCGACGATCTTATATTTTGCCGCCGGGTCCTGATCAAGCGGCGTTGCCGCTTCGGCTTCTTTACCGAACGTGTTCAAAGCCGACTTTACTTTTTCGCGCCCGAGACTTACAAGTGCTGCGTTGTCCTGAGAATCCTGATCGGCTTTCTGATTTGCATCTGTCGTCTGTGAAGCTTCCGGCGCGGTTTCTCCATCTTCTAATAGCGGAACTTTTATCAATACTTCATCGGTTTTATCCGTCGATGCTTGAATAACCGCATCGGGAACTCCCGCGTTCGCCAGTGCGTTCCGAATATCATCTTCATTCGGCGTCCCGCCGTTGAATTTTGCGGTGATCACGGTTCCGCCCTGAAAGTCGACCCCGAGATTGAACGCTTCCGTACCGCCGGGTACCGCCTGGCGAACGACCGCGGAAAACAATCCCGCAAGCAAAAGAAGAATGGAAACTCCGATCAGCGGACGTCGAAGCCCCATCCAGTCAACATTAATTTTTGTAAATAGATCAAACATTATAATTTTATTTTCGATTTGCAGTTCGCGATTTGCAATTTAATTTATTCGCGCTTGTACTGATTGATGACCGGACCGCGAAAATTGCAAATCGAAAATTCCTAGACACTAATTTTTTTCATGTTCGGGTTGCGCTCAAGCAGCCAGAGGAAGATCGTCTTCGACACGAACACGGCTGAGAACAGATTTATGATAAGTCCGAGAACAAGCGTAACCGCGAATCCGCGAATAGGTCCCGAACCGTACAGATAAAGAATGACCGCAGCAATAATGGTCGTAACGTGCGTATCGATGATCGTAATGAAAGCGCGGTCAAAACCGAGTTCGATCGCCTTTCTGATCTCCTTTCCGTCCCTTATTTCTTCACGCATTCGTTCGAAAATAAGTACGTTCGAGTCAACCGCCATACCGATCCCAAGGATCAAACCGGCGATTCCGGGCAGCGTCAGAGTTGAATCGAGCACGATCAGCGCAGCGAGCGTCAAAAGCATGTTCAAAAGCAGCGCGACCACAGCATTGATCCCAGCTCCGCGATAATAAAAGAGCATGAAAGCGATAACAAAAGCGAGTCCGCCGGCAGAAGCGCGAACTCCGGCTTTGATCGAATCGGCTCCCAGACTCGGACCGACCGTTCTTTCTTCCTGATAATCGATCTGTGCCGGAAGGGCACCTGATTTCAGCGTCAAAGCCAGATCTTCTCCGGATTCTTTTGTAAACCGACCGTCGATCTGTCCCTGATCGAAGATCTGCGATTTGATATAGGCGATCGATTTAACTTTATCGTCAAGAACGACGCCCATGTAATTTCCAATATTCTTGCCGGTCCATTCGCCAAACTTCTGCGCACCGGCAGGTTTGAACGAAAACGAGATCTGATAGTCTGACGAACCCGCGGTCGATTGAACCGCCGACGCGTCGCGAAGTTCACTTCCATCAACAACGGCAGGCGTTTCAACGACAACCCATTGTTTCGGCGGTTCTTCGCCGGCTTTCGGCTGCGGCGCGTTTTCGTCGCGTTCGACAAATTCAAGGACTCTACGGTTCGGCGCTCCCGCGATCGATTGTTCGGCTGCTTCTTTTGTCGGAAACGTCTGCACAGGCGAAGGATTCGGCGGACTGACAACCTTCATCAATTCAAGTTTCGAAGATTTTCCGATCAGATCTTTCACGCGTTCCGGATCGTCGACGCCGGGCATTTGAAGCAGGATCTGCCCCGAATCTTCTCTGCCGTGCGTCGCCAGCGTCGGTTCTTTAACGCCAAATGCATTAATTCGGCTTTCGATGATCTGCATTGCCTGCTCGGTCGCCTGAATTTTCAAAACGTTTTGAACTTGAAGCGGCAGCGACCAGGTAACCGAATTCGAACTTTTCGATTCCGTCCAATTTACCAGATCGACCTTTTTCTTGACCGCCTCGATAACCGCATCGACCTGGTTGGGATCGGTTACGTTGATCGTAAACTGATAATTGCGATTTTCCGCCGTCGAAGTCGCTTCACCAACGGGAAGTTGCGCTTCTTTCGCGGCGTTTAGTGCGGCATCGCGATTATTAACGGTCAGGTCGCGAAGATATTCATCGGTTTTGACGCGCATTACAAGATGCGAACCGCCTTTAAGATCCAGTCCGAGATTAATGTTTTCAGCAAGGTTGTTCTTAATTCCCTGCCACGAAAAATCGCTGAGCTTAAAGGAGTTTCGAGGTCCGATCACAAGGTAAAGACCGAGGATCAGCACGACAAAAATGATGATCGTTCTAACAAGTAAACTGCTGTTTTTCATTATAAAAGTTCGATGCGCCTAAAAGATCGGGCGATTATCGTGAATTTATTCTATTTTTTATCGTTTTCGACCGGACGATGTCCGACGACCGCCGATCTGGCGATCTCGATAAGAGATTTGTCTGCGCTATAAATGACAAAGCTTGTGTCGCGGACTTCCTTGATCTTTCCGATCACTCCGCCGTTTGTGATCACTTCGTCGTTGATCTTTAGCTGAGCGATCATTTCCTTTGTTTCCTGGGTTTTACGCTTTTGAGGAAGTATGACAAGAAAATAAAATATTGCAAAAATTGCTACAAACGGCAGAAGCTGCAATATTAAACCGCCGCCGAACTGAAAAAAGAAAGCCAAAATATTCATCATTAATGTGTCGAAAAGAAAAAGACAATAATATACATTCGGAGTCGCTTTATCAAACGACCATCACGCATATATCAGCCGTCTTCACCGCGGATTTTATCCAGAAAATCGTGCCGAAATTTGTCGAATTCGCCAAGTTTGATAGATTGCCTAACGTTTTTCATTGTGTCAAGGAAGAACGCAAGATTGTGATGCGATATCAAAATAGCCGCGACCATTTCGTTCGCCTGATACAAATGCCGCAAATAAGCACGGGAATATCGCCTGCAAACCGAACATAAACAATCTTCATCGATCGGCAGTTCATCGTCGGCAAAAACAGCGTTGCGAATGTTCAGTTTCCCTCTTGAAGTAAACGCTCCGCCGGTACGCCCGTTTCGAGTTGGTATAACGCAATCGAACATATCGACGCCGCGATAAACCGACTCGACGAGATCTTCCGGAGTTCCGACGCCCATCAAATATCGTGGTGCGTCCGCAGGCATTTTCGGCGCGAGATGTTCGACAACTTCGTACATCACGCTTTTCTCTTCCCCGACGCTCAACCCGCCGATCGCATATCCGTCGAAACCGACTTCGACGGTTTTTTCAAGGCTCTCGTCCCGAAGACCAAGATGCCCGGCACCCTGAACGATTCCGAATAAAGCTTGCCGACCGGACAATCCGGGAGATTCCAGAAATCCCGTATCCTGTTTACTTTGCTGAAGTTCGTCAAACCTCTGCCGCGACCGCCGCGCCCATCGCGCTGTGAGTTCAAGGCTCTTTCGAGTAACTTCGACTCCAGCATCGCCGGGCGGGCATTCGTCGAAAACCATTACGATCTCAGACCCGAGCGCCGCCTGAATCTCCATTGAGACTTCCGGCGAAAGAAACATCTTCGTGCCGTCAATATGCGAGCGAAACTCAACACCTTCTTCGGTCAGCTTTCGCAGATCGGTCAGCGAAAACACCTGAAACCCGCCTGAGTCGGTCAAAAGCGAACGGTTCCATGTTGAAAATTTGTGCAGACCGCCGAGCTTGCGGATGATCTCCGTCCCGGGGCGCAGCCATAAATGGTACGTGTTGCCGAGGATTATTCGCGCGTCTAGCTCTTCTTCGAGCCATTCGAAACGTACGCCTTTCACTGTCCCCTGCGTTCCGACAGGCATAAAAACAGGCGTTTCGATCGTCGAACGCCGTGTTCTCAAGATCCCCGTTCTAGCATTTCCGTCCTGAGCGGTTACTTTCCAATCGATCGGTTTATTCATTAATGATCCAATTAAATAGAGACGTTTTACGAATTGGCTTCCTTTGCCGCCGCTTTTCGCCTTCCCACAAGCGACCAGATCTCGTCCGCGCCAACCGCGGTTTCGGAAATGATTCGCCCGGTTTCGTCGATCAGGACCGCCGACGGCGTTCCGTTCATACCGAGTTTCGATGCAACAGACCGTTCTTTTTCGAGTATCACCGGCGCGCTAAGGTCTAGTTCTAAATTCGCCTGCAAATCGCCTTCGGAAAATACGATAAGTTGGGGCTGATCAGCGCCTTTTTCCTGTTCCCATCTCTTCAGATCGTCGAGCATATTGACGCAATGCGGACAGGTCGTGCTCCAAAAAGCCGCGAGCGTCCGCTTGCCGCGAAGTTCGTTTGAACTTACAAATCTCCCTTTAATGTCCTTATCGGAAAACTCGGGAACAACCTCGCCGAGTTTTGACGAAATACCCGGGCGGTCACCGTTTCTTATGTAGAATTTTTCCGTTTCGGTGTCGCCTTTCAGCTTTTCAATAATGTTGCGAATTGCGCCGTCGCCCGCAGCGGCTCGGCTGCCGATCGTGCCGTCGGTATTTACAATTATCAATGTCGGCGTCCACAGCGCTCCGTACAATTCGGCAATTTCCTTTTCCTTTTGCAGCAAGATTCGGTCAGCGACCTTTCCAAATTTTTCCGCGTTTTCCTTCGTTTTACCGCTGCTGACAAAGACAAAATCAAATTTGTCGGACATCTCGCTTTTCCAGCCTTCGATCTCGGGCAAAAGCGCTCCGCACGGTCCGCATCCGGAGCTGACAAAAAACAACAGCTGCGTTTTTCCGGTTTGTAGAAGTTCCGCAAGAGACGTTTTCTTTGCGTTCGTGTCCGGCAATACGAAGTCCGGCGCGGGCGCTGCGATCGGCAAGCCATCTTCCGGATGACTCAGATTTTCGATTTCACGCGCTTTATCACCGCTTGAAAGAATTTCGAGCATCTCGATCCGGCGGACGATTTGTACCTGCTGCGCCGAAATTTGACGCAAAAAATGAACGACCGCCGCAAGCAGCGCGACAGTCGTAATTCCGATTATTATCTCCATAGAATTTCCGTTTGCGGATTTGTTAGCCGGCGCAGAAAAAATGTCCTGTCCCTGATTCCCAAAGCCAAAGGTCGACAGAAAAAGCGCGCCGGCAAGCAAAATTGCGTTTCGAACGATCGACCGAACGCCGACTGGTTCCGAATGGATCTGACCGAAACAATGACAATCCGGCGCATTTCCTTTTGAATATTGAACCAGCATTCCGATCACGAAAATCGAAAGCAGCAGTGCAGCACCGACCGATCCAAACCATGACGTCTGAACGAATATAAGCGCGGCAGCGACTAAAATTTCCGCAACCGGAAGCATTACAGCCAGTCCGCCGACCAGAAAACGCGGAACACCAAAATCCGACAGAGCCTTTTTCGAACCTTTACGGTCGAGCAGTTTTCCGATTCCGGCGAGCAAAAACACCGCCGCAAGAATCAATCTTAGAGCTAAAAGAATCGCGTCCATAAAAAAGCAAGAAATCAGAATAGAGTATTTTCCCCGATATGGAAAATCTCTCTCTGAAATCCTGCAATTGGACAGTTAGCGACCCGCTTAACTGAAGTTGTATATGATCACGCCCGTTACTTTTATCTTTTCATTCGATAAATAGGTCGGTGAGAATTTAGACGATCTTGCCGCGTTCACGGCATTTCCGCGGAGCAGCGGGTGTCCTTCGACGGCTGCTGCGGAGATCACATTTCCGTTTTCGTCGATCAGCACCTGAACCTTAACGACGCCTTTTATTCCCATACTTTTTGCCGAAGCCGGGTACGCGGGCGTGACAAGATTCGTCGCTTTACCGTTGATCACGCCGAGCGATTTCGGCGGTGCATTTTTTTCGACCTTCGGTTTAATTGGCGGCGGAGCGGCTTCTTCTTCTTTATCGTCCGACTCAACAACCGTCGGCTCGTTTTTAATGCCGGTGCCGCTTACTTTGCCGTCGTCGCTTGAACGACCGGTTCCGCTGACTTGACCGACGGGGTCAAAGTTTCGGTCCGAGATTTTAAACACGTTGTTGGGTCGCGCCTTAACGTCTGTCTTTTCGACATTTACCTTATCCGGAATTTCCGTCGGGTTTTCCTCCATCCGGCGAATATTATCGGTTCTTTCAGCTAGCTTTACTTCGCTGCTTGCAGTGGATCTTTCCGGTTTTGCCTCCGGTTCGGGTTCGGGCTTCGGTTCGGTCGGAACGGGCGCCACCAGCGTTGATATCTCAAGCGAGTCCGACGCAAGCGCGATATTTTGACTGAACAAACTGAAGATAAAACCCGCAATTAGAACGATCGTCAGCACCGTGCCAGACGAAAGCATAAACCCGCTTAATTTTCTTCGTTCTTTCGATTGATTTCGCGATTCTACTAATTGATCTAACATTTTTCTTTTTCCTCCTTTGGTTGCGGTGCCGGCGGGTCAAAGGGCGAATTTTTCACAGCTTTTTCAGCCGATCGTTAATGGCGGGCGTTTCGCGCCCGTGTTATTTAGACCAATGCTTTGGAGATTTGTTCCCGGGATACGAAAAGAAAACGCCCATTTTTCCGGTATTTTAATTTTGCCGGACAAATGGACGTTTGAAATACCGAAAATTCGACGTTTGAACCTAATCTATTTTTTCTTCGTTTTGTGCTTTTCCTTAATTCTGATCGGTGTTGCGAAAAAGTCGAACTTTTCGCGAAGCCGGTTTTCTATGTAGCGAAGATATGAAAAATGGAGCCCGCCTTTGCTGCTTGGACCGCCGGAAGTGAAAACGACGAAAAACGGCGGTCGCATTCCGGATTGCGTAATATATTGAATATGAAGCCGTGCGCGTCCGCCTTTTCCCGGAGCGCTGCCGCCGCCGACCTTTGGCTGCATAATGCTTTCTTCAAAAAATTGGTTTAATTTCGATGTCGAAACCCGCAGGTTTCGCGCCGCATTTGCTTTTTGAACGATCGGCAAAATTCGACTGACGCGCTGCCCGGTCAGCGCCGAGATGGTAACGACCGGCGCCCAATCGAGAAATTTTAATTTATCGCGCAGATTTCGTTCGTATTCGCTCGCAGTTCCGGTTTTCTTTTCTTCCAAAATGTCCCATTTATTGACGGCAATTATCAGACTGCAGCCGGAATCGAGCGCATAACCGGCGATGCTCGCGTCGAGGTTCGCAACGCCTTCGACCGCGTCAATGACCAAGATCGCCACATCCGCACGTTCCAGCGATTTTCGCGCCATGACGACGGAAAGCTTTTCAGCCATTTCCGTCGTTTTGCCTTTGCGGCGAATTCCTGCGGTGTCGATAAGAAGAAACTTTTGCCCGTCAACCGTCAAATGCGTGTCGATCGAGTCGCGCGTCGTTCCCGCAATTGGCGAAACGATTACACGTTCTTCGCCGAGTATTTTATTCAAAAGCGACGACTTTCCTACATTTGGACGACCGATAATTGCGAGTTTTATCTCGTCCGTGTCTTCCTCTTCTTCTTCCGCGTCAAAATCAAGAACATCGAAAACCTCATCGAGAAGATCGCCGACCGAATTTCCCTGCTCGGAAGATATCGGAACCAGCGGAAAACCGAACAAATGAAACTCGGCTGCTTCCTCTTCTACCTTTCGAGTCTCGGCTTTATTAGCCGCGATAAACACCGGTTTGCCGATATTGCGCAGATAGATCGAGATCTCTTCGTCGAGCGGCGTAACTCCGGCACGCGCATCGACGACCCAGATAATCGCCTGCGCCTGTGCGATCGCGTTTCCGGCTTGTTTGAAGATATTCGCGGGTATGATCGCATCGTCGTCCGGTACGATGCCGCCCGTATCGACCAGATCGAACGTTTTCGCTTTCCAATCGACCTTTCCGTAAATGCGGTCGCGCGTAATGCCCGGTTCGTCGCCGACGATCGACGTCCGGCGTCCGGTCAAACGGTTAAAAAGCGTGGATTTTCCGACATTCGGTCGTCCGATAATTGCGACTAGCGGTGAACTCATAATCTTAAATGCTTAATTCTAACAACAATTTGTATAATTGACGATATGAGCAAATTTACGATCGATCGTTCTGTAAAAATTCTCCGGCGCACGCCTTCAACGCTTAAGGCAATGCTTAGCGGATTGTCCGGCGAATGGACCATTGAAAACGATTCGGAAGACCAATGGAGTGCTTTTGATGTCGTCGGACATCTCATTCACGGAGAAGAAACCGATTGGATCCCGCGGGCGAAAATAATTTTAAGCCGCGTAGAAAACCCTGTTTTCGAACCGTTTGACAGGTTTGCGCAGATGGAGCTTTCAAAAGGAAAACGGATCGACGAACTGCTCGACCGTTTTGCCCAGCTTCGCCTTTTGAATCTTGATAAGCTAACGAGCCTTAAACTTACAGAAGCAGAGTTGGACTTAAAAGGAATGCATCCGGAATTGGGCGAGGTCGATCTGCGGCAATTGATCGCAACCTGGGTTGTTCACGATCTGAACCATATTTCGCAGATCGCCAGAATACTTTCAGGGAAATATGCCGACGAAGTCGGACCCTGGAAAGCTTATTTATCGGTTCTTAAATAAAAACTAGCCCTTTAGAAACTGGTAAGTGATGTGAACGTTCATTGCGCCGTTCACAATTTCATGGCGCATACCGACGGCTTTCATTCGCAGCGATCCGGAATTTTGTACCGGCACCGTAAATGAGACCTTGTCCATTTCCAAAATTCTGATCGGATTTATCTTTTTATCTATCGAACTTTGCACCATTCGCGCGATCAGTCCTCCGCCGACTCCGCCCGTTCCCGTCAGCCGGACGTCGGAAACGGTCGCCCGACCGATTAGGGTTTGGCTGTTTTGATCGAACCCTAACTCTATAGTCGTATCTGCCCAGCCTGTAAAATCAAGGCAGCCGATAAGCGGCGGGTTATACGATCCCGAAAAAGCGATCGGTGCATTAATACGACCGTCGCGAAACCGCACCGCCGTTCTGACATCGCCGATCTGACGCATTAAACGGATCGATTCGTCGCATCTTGACGGGGAATATTCCGCAATACTCATTCCCAACCCATTCGCTGAACCTGCCGATTCCGGTTGCGATGTATTTTCAGCAAGCGGAAACGACGGATTTTGAAGATTCGTAAAAACGGCTTCGAGCAGAACGTCAAAGAATTTTTCGTTCAGCGTGATCGTTACATCAGCCGTTTGCTGCGCCGGAATACTGACGGCGAAAAAAAGAATTGACAAGAAAATTCCTAAAAGCTTTTGCGACATAATTTCCGTTCCATCAGAATGACATTATTTTTCGGGATTAGATTTGACCCGCACAGGTATTACCAAACAGACCTGTGATGATGCTTTGGAAAGCCGGGATGTTTTTTATATCATTGAACGATACAGGCATTAGATTATGAAAGATTACAAAAAACCTTCCGACGAAGAGCTCCGCGAAAAATTAACGCCGGAGCAATACTACGTTACGCAGCAAAACGGGACCGAACCTGCATTCAGAAATGAATTATGGGACAACAAGGAACCCGGACTTTATGTCGACGTCGTTTCGGGCGAACCGTTGTTCAGCTCGCGTGAAAAGTTCGAGTCCGGCTGCGGCTGGGCGAGTTTTGATCGCCCGCTTGAATCCGAAAACTTCGTTGAAAAACGAGACGTTTCATTTGGAATGGTGCGAACCGAAGTTCGATCGAAACATGCCGACTCGCATCTTGGGCATATCTTTGACGACGGACCGACCGAAACCGGTCTTCGATACTGTATGAATTCAGCGGCGATGCGCTTTATTCCGGTCGACAAACTCGAAGAAGAAGGATACGGCGAATATCTTTCGCTGTTTGAAGACGAAAAATCGGATTGAACCCGTTATGCCGGCGCAACCGTTTTATTCAGCAAAAGCCAGTAAAGCCCGAGCTGCCGGGTTGCTTCCATGAAATCATCGAAATCGACCGGTTTCTGTACAAAACTATTGGCGCCGAGGTCGTAACTGGTAATAATGTCCTTCTCTTCCGACGAAGAGGTCAGAACGACGACCGGAATATATTTCGTCAGCCGCTCGGACCGGATCCGTTTCAGCACTTCCAGACCGTTTATTTTCGGCAGTTTTAGATCGAGCAAAATAAGTTCGGGAACCTCGGTTGCATCTCGATCCTCATATTCTCCGTCAGCATATAAATAATCGAGCGCTTCGGCTCCATCATGAGCAACGACAATTTCGTTGCTGATCCTGTTCCGTTCGAATGCGCGGAGCGTGAGGAGCTCGTCATCCGGATTATCTTCGACTAGTAAGATCGTTTGGCTTTTCATCAGTTTAGATAAAACTCACAATCGTTTTTCCTTTTTAGAGGTTGAAGTAAAATTTCGCGCCTTCGCCGACCTTTCCTTCGGCGCGGACGCTTCCCCCGTGTCTGTTAATGATCCTTTGAACGGTCGCGAGACCGATTCCCGTTCCTTGAAATTCGTTTTTGCTGTGAAGCCGCTGAAATGCGCCGAACAATTTGTCGGCGTATCTCATATCAAATCCGGCGCCGTTATCTTTAATTACAAACCACGATTCGCCGTTTTCTTCCGTGCGAGTAAAGCTGATCTCCGGATCTTCGACCTTTGATGTAAACTTCCAGGCATTTCCGATCAGGTTTTCTAAAACTACCCGAAGCAACCCGCGGTCGCAGCTGCATGTCAACTCAAGTTCGCATTCAAACCGGACGTTCCTTTCGGGTTCGCCTTCGCGCAATTGCCGGACGACTTCGGCAGCGATCTGTGCCAGATCGACCTCTCTGCGGTTCATTTCGCGCCGTGTCATGCGGGAAAGATTCAAAAGATCTTCGATCAATTCCGCCATATTCTGGCTGGCAGAACGCACGCGTTCGATATAGCCGATGCCTTGTTGATTCAGCATTTCGGCACAATCGTCGAGAAGTGCTTTACTGAATCCGTCTATCGCGCGAAGCGGTGCGCGGAGATCGTGCGAAACCGAATATGCAAAAGATTCCAGCTCGTCGTTTACCGCTTCCAACTCAACGGTCCGGTCTTTTACGCGCTGCTCGAGTGTTTCGTTCAGCTTTTTGATCTCTTCGGCGGCTCGTTCACGATCGGTTACATCGTTTGACAGCACAAGTCGCGCATTTCTTCCTTCGAATTCAAGTTCGTGCGACGAAATTTCGACCTGAAGTTCCGTCCCGTCCTTCCTGACATGCGTCCAGCTGCCGGATCTTTCCAGCCTTTGCGCAGGTGCAGCCAAATTTTGAAGCAGACTATCAAGATCCGTATTCGGTCGGATCTGCAGAATGTTCAAGCCGAGAAATTCTTCCATCGAATAGCCGTATTGCTGCAGCGCCGCGTCGTTGACCGCCAGAAACCGCAGCGATTCCAAGTCGTAAACCCACATCGGTAGAGGGTTATTGTCAAACAGTTCGCGATACCGCGCTTCGGAGTTGCGGAGCGCCGCTTCTGCCCGGCGCTGTTCGGTTACGTCATTTGCAAGGACAAGCCGTGCGGGACGACCGTCGATCTTCAAGCTGTGAGACGTGATCTCCACCTGAAAAACCTCACCGGTTTTCTTTTTATGATTCCAAACGCCGAACTTATTGATCGTTCCGTGCGGGCGCTTCAAATTTTCTAAAAATTTCTGTGTCTCGTTTTCCGGGCGAACGTCGAGCATGGTCATCTTCAAAAACTCTTCGCGCGAATATCCGTAGGTTAAAACCGCAGCATCGTTTATTGCCAAAATTCCAAGGGTTTCCGTGTCGTAAGCCATCATCGGGAACGGATTATTGTCGAAAAGATCGCGATATCTCTCTTCCGAACGGAGCAGTTCCGCCTTTGCCCGGGCGATTTCGCTGATGTCGATTCCCATTCCGATCAGACAATTGCGACCGTTGTAATCGACATATTTTCCGGTGAAATAATGCGGCGTTTTGGTGCCGTCTTTTGAAAGGAAATTCGCTTCGACCGACGATTCGCCTTTTTCGAAAACTTCAGCGATCCGTTCGCGCACCATTTCCTTTTCATCTTCGGCAAAAAAATCGAGCGGCTGCATTTTTGCTATCTCATCGCCGGAATATTGTGAAACCGTTTCAAACCTTTCGTTCCAGCGAATAAAATTCTGCCCGTTCTCGATAAGATAAAAAACGCCCGGCAAGCCGTTGATCGTGAAATCCGAAAAAAGTTTTTCCGAACGGAGCTTTTCTTCCGCGTTTTTTCTAAGCGTTATATCATGCCGGATTGCCACATATTGATACGGTTTCCGGTCGTCCCCGATAAATGGAATTATCGTCGTATTTACCCAGTAAAAATTGCCGTCTTTCGCACGGTTTTTAATATCGTCTTCCCATACCTTTCCGGAAGAGATCGTCTCCCAAAGATCTGCGAAAAATTCTTTCGAATGATGCCCTGAATTAATTATCCGGTGATCCTGCCCGAGCAGTTCTTCGCGCGAATATCCGGAAATTTCGCAAAATTTATCGTTGACGTAGGTGATCTTTCCTCGTTTGTCGGTAAATGCGACGATCGACGATTGGTCGAGTGCATATTTCACATCCGCAAGATCCTTGATCGATCTGCGGAGCGAGTCGCGCGAGCTTTTTCGGTCGAGATCTATCGTATTTAACGACCGCGCAGTCCACCAGATCAAACCGACGACGGCAAAAATATTGATCGTTGTCGAAATTGCCAGACCAAATTCGCGCGTGTAAAAGCCATAATCCTGTCCCTTCATTCGAAGTATAACGATCAGAAAGGGATAGATCGCGGCAAACGGAACCAGGCGGCGGAGCAAAAGACCGCCGAGCGTTTCGCTGAGGAAAAGCCTGGCAATTCCCTCGCGGCTGCAAGCGAGGACGGTTCCGATCGACGCGATCGCGAAGGCGACCGCCGTGTTCAAGGATATCGTCGTTGTCAACGGAATAACGTAAAGCGCTTCGACGTCGTAAACGTAACCTGCCAGGCTGATCAGCGAAAAAAGCAATGCCGGCAGTACCAGTATCTGACTCGCGATTGCCGCATATTTTCCTCTGAAAGCGAGTAATATCAGCGCTGTGCCGAGCAATGTAAAATTCGCGGCTGTGATCGGCGACATTCGTCCGACCCAGCGGATTCCCTCGGCGCGAACCTGTTCGGAAAACAAGATCTGATCGATACCCGAACTTACGCCCAGCGCATATGAAGCCAGGGTGAACAGACCGATGAACAACGGAACGAAGGCGACTGCCGACCCGATGATGACGGCATTTTTTGCGCGCTCGCCGCGGCTGCGAAGAAGTACCATTGCCGCGGCGAGCAAAATGAACGACACCGCCGTGTTCGGCTTCATCGACGCCCAGCCCGGCACAACGGTCGTTAAGTTCGGAAGGTCAAATGCCCAGCCGAACAAAGCCAATGCGGCAATTGCCGCCGAGAGTGCTGCGGCAATGATCGTCAAATTTCTATAAACTGACGATACGCGAAGCGACTCGCGGTCGGGATAGATCATGTCCAGCAGATGCTGAGGCAGAACGCTGCGGAAACGCTTACGCGAATGCGCGATACTTTCAGATACGGCACTGCTGAATTCTGAATTTTTGGGGGAATCGGTCCGGTCGTTGATCATCGGGAGAAAATCTTTATCCGTTTATGCGATTTCGAGTCAATTTTTCAACTCAAGATCATAAATGCCCTGTTTGTTCGTATTTCGTCTAAGATAACTGCCAAGTGAAAAATAGTTTATTTTGCCGCGAATGACAAGTTTTAACCGTTTAACGCACCTATCACAAGCCGCTCCGGACAATGTCGTGAAGACGGACAATGCCCAAAGCGCCGCCGTTTTCATCGACGACAGGCAAGACCGAAATCTGGCGCGGTCGGTCTTCCATCATCCGCAACGCGTCAAATGCGAGCATTTCCGGCGACGCGACTATCGGGTCAGCCGTCATCATTTCGTCGGCTTTGAGAGTTGAAAAACGCTCCGGCGCGATCTTTTCGATCGTTCGCCGCAGATCGCCGTCGGTAACTATTCCGACCAGCCTGTTTTCCGCGTCAACGACATTGACCGCGCCGAGCGTGTACTTCGAAATAGCTTTAACGACCGCAAGCCAGCCGTCTTCGGGCGAAACGTTCGGACTTTCGTGCATCAGCGCCGAAACCTTTACCGTCAGACGTTTTCCAAGCCGTCCCGCCGGATGATTTGCCGCAAAATCTTCCGCCGTCAGATTCTTTCCCGTCATTACGGTCATCGCCAGCGCGTCGCCGATCGACAGAGCCACGGTTGTCGACGTCGTCGGTGCAAGATTCAGCGGGCACGCTTCTTTATCGACCGAAGCGTCCAGCGCGACATCGCTCTGCCGCGCAAGCGTCGAATGCATATTTCCCACTATCGAAATGATCTTTGTCCCGCGCGATTTCAGCGCCGGCAGCAGCATCACCAGTTCGTCGGTTTCGCCCGAATTTGACAGCGCGATAAAAACATCGCCCTGCGCAATAACGCCCAGACTGCCGTGCAGCGCATCCGAAGGATGAACAAAGATCGCAACCGTCCCGGTCGAGGTCATCGTCTGCGCTATTTTCTGCGCAATTACGCCCGATTTCCCTACGCCCGCAACGATCACCTTGCCTTCGCAGTCCGTTAAAAAGCCGATCGCTTTTTCGATCGACGGTTTATCTATTCTTTTCGCCGCGTCGCTGACGGCGTTGGCTTCGATCTCGAGGATCTCGACAAATTTGTTAAATTGATCTTTCACGTTAGAACGAGTTTGCGAATGTTTATGGCGAATGGCAAGAGCCCGCGTCTGCCGCACAGGCGTCTAAATGCATTTAGAAAGGCTGAATTATTCCGGCGGTCTCGGCGTGTTGAATCTCAAACTGACGATCCACAATATTAGGACGCCGAAGGATAGAAATGTGGTCGCGGTGTACCGGACGTCGTACATTATCTCGTAAACGTCGAGTATCACAACGGCGAGCGCGGCTGCGACGAGTACGCCATTTAAAATGTTGAACCGCCGCTGCGCATACATCAGGCGGATGACCATGAACAGGATCAGAAGCGATAGGATCAAAGAGAAATAATGCATATTCGGTTTCCTTAATGCACCATTTTAACGGCACACGGCGCCTATCACAATGCGCCCGGCGTCAACTCTTCAGCTCTTCAAGCAGCTCTTCTATCTTCTTCAGCTTTTCCGCCGGAATATCCTTTACCAACTGCTGCAGATTCTTCTGCTCGCCGTCCGCCTCAAGCCCGCGCAGCGCATGATTCTCCGCCACAACCGTATTCGCATCCTGCCGCCACTCAAACAGATCATTCGGCGTACAATTCAACGCTAAACACAACCGCTCAATATCCGCGACTTTCACAAACTGGCTCTTAGACTTCAAAAACCGCGATGCCGCGGGATATGAAAAACCAATTTTTACCAGAAAATTAGTCGCCTTATCGATCCCGCGCAGCGCCAATGTCTTTTTCGGGTTAAACAAAAGCATATTTTTCTATGTTATACGCAAATTTTTACCTATTATACACAAATCTTTAGCTGTTATACGCAAATTTTTACCTGTTATACGCAAATTTTTAGCTGTTATACGCAAATTTTTACCTGTTATACGCAAATTTTTAGCTGTTATGCGCAAATTTTTATCTATTGAATGTAATTAGTCAGGTGTTATACGCAAATTCGCTGGCGTGCGACGAGGGTTCGTCGGAAGAATGGGCATTCTAGAAAAATCGAGATTATTCCGCCATAAATAACTGCTTCTGGTGCCAGCTTTCTACGTCATGTTGGTTGACTATATTCACGGTAAGCCCTCGCAAATTCAATTGCGATCTTCTCCGCGGGGTCAGGCGATTCACTTTCTGTGTCAAGTTCTGGATGAAGTGATTTTAGGGTCGTGTAGATAAGTTTAGGGTCAACCAAGCTTCTCAGCACATCGAACCACGGAAACTGTCTATTCAAGTAAAAGCTATATTTGACATCACTTCGTAAATTTACTCGAACAAGTCCGCTAATCATATTTTGAACAGCTTCCGGGGACTGGCTGATCAGACTTAAAATATGATTACTGAGACTCGTTGCATCGTGAAAAAACCAAAAAAGATAGAGCGCTTGAGAACTGAGAAAGTCAAATTCTTCCAAACTGCATTCTTTTGCCTTTTCTGAGATTCTCGATGCAACGATTTTGTTTACTTCACGCTCAATACCGTTGAAGCGGATCGTCCATGTGTCGTCATTTGATTGAATTTTTTCTCCAAAGGCTTCTAGAGTTTCTGCCAAGTCGAAGGCGAACATTAAACTAGGGGTCTCAGTGAGGATCTTTTTTAACACTCTCAAGCGCTCTGCATATTTCAACGATTCGGTTAAGTGACATATCAACCGGGCAACTTGAAAGCGGACTCCGAACGAGAACGCTCGATCATCTGAGTGAACCTCCGGTAATCGGTCGCTTATTGAAGAAAACCCAATCGCCAGATTTTGACTTCTTATTGCGTCCAACTCCTTCTCACGCAATCTCAATTTATTAACGAGGCTTTCAAATCTGGTATCATCGTTCGCAACTAAATCATCAATTGCAGCAACTACATCGACACCCTTCGAACCAAGTGAGTTCAAAAACTGATCAATTGACTTTTCGCTGATTTCTTCTTGCGAGATTCCGTAGGAAAAGTATTGCCAGTAATACTCACGAGTACAAAATCGCTTGGATTTTAGTTTTGACTGGTAGGTGATATCCACCCCGGACTCACGTGAAAATTCCGGCTGGAAGATTCCCGGAACCAAGTGACATATCAGGGAGAATATTCCGCTCCGTTGATGTTTAGACACATCCGCTATCGACTCTGCAAGGATACTTCGGACGACTTCCTTCAGTGGAACGTCCGAGTGTCCCGATTGTTCGGCGCCCAAAGCCGACTCAAGTATAATCTCGCCATGATCCCGCAGTGCAGCATACAAATTCGGGTAAAAGACCTTTATTGCCTCTAAAAAAATAGCGTCTGAGACGTTAACTTCATCCTTAAAAAGCGGTAACGAAATTTGAAGGGAGTTAGTGAAACGCTTTGAAAGTCGTGGGGTGGTAATCTTCCATCTGAATGCTTTTTCGAAATGTTCAGACAGAGATGATTCGTTTTCTTTTTCCAACTTTATTTGTGCTAACTCTATTGCAGCATTTATACCATCCTGAGTAATTTTCAGAAGTGCCTTTGGACTGGCAGGCGGTAGCGGCAGTGAAACTTGGACAATTTTCTCTAGGAAATTGTATCCAGCTTCAATTGGTTCTCCATAGTTCGTTGCGATCGCCTGGGCAACACGATCGCAGTCAAAAGCGAGAATATAGGCAGTATACGGTAATTTTCCAGTAAGCTTTACCAATCGAAAAACCGCATGAATCTCCTCAACATCGAGCCTATCGATATCGTCCATTAAGATAACGATTCGCAATTTCTTTTCTAGCAACTTCTTACCAATTCGGTGTTTCAACTCCTCCACCGCCGCGTCCTGAATTAGGCTCGCGAATCCTTTAACTACCTCATCCGCCTGAAGTCCAATTAACCGAGATATTGCGGCAACTGCGGAGTATTTCCGAGCAATCGAAGACCATTTTTCCTTCTTATACTCGATTTCAACCCCTAGTTTTTTAGCTAGATCGAAAAAGAAATTCCTTAATAAGGTCTCTTCGTCACTAAAACGCCACGGGTTAAAGGTCAAGGTCATAACATCAGCATCATTTAATTGGTTAGTTACCATATTTAGGACTGAACTTTTCCCTTCTCCCCATGGTGCGTTCAAACCAATTACGAGGCTTGATGAGTCGCTCCGTCTAATTAATATGTCCGCAATTCTAAATGCGAAGGTGCGACGACTTAAAAGATCATCAAAAACACTTTCGATAGGCTGGTCCGAAAACAAGTTGATCGGAGGTGGATTCTCGCCATGCAGATAGTCATCGTTCATAATTTGTATCTAGATTGACCTCGTTGTGTGAAAGCCACGATATCCATGAAATATAAATAATACTTACTTTGCGAAAAAGCTCTCGCACCCGTATTGTACCCGAAGTTCGACAGATTTTCTCTTGACAGAATCTCATAACTTCTTATAATCGCAGATACATAGACCGGCGAGGGAACTTAAATTGTTAGTAAAAAATTTTAAGATCTGTCGCCGGTCTTTGGTGTTTAAAAATCTAACCTTATTGGAGATATTTCACAGATGAACAACTTACAAATGCGTAAACTCAATAAATATCAGGCGGAAAGGGCGTTTATGGTCGATAATGCGGCTTCGTTTCCGGATGGAAGCCCGGGCGCGCGGACTACGGCGGCGCTGGGGGCGGAGATCGACCGGATATTATCGCTTGCCGGAGCGCAGGTTTCGGGGGCGATCAGCCGGAGCGTCGGGGTAAAGGACGGGATAAAGGAAAACCTGATAAAGCTGATGCAGAAGATGAACCGCGCGGCGGCTTCGATGGCGGACGAGATAGACAGCATCGAAGACCTTTTCCGCATGCCGCGGCGGCGTTCGGAAGAAGCCTGGCTGGCGGCGGCTCGGGCGTTTTATAACGATTCGGCTCCGTATGAAGCGCAGTTTGAAGAATATGGTCTGCCG
This sequence comes from Pyrinomonadaceae bacterium, assembly GCA_026129865.1. Classification (GTDB taxonomy): domain Bacteria; phylum Acidobacteriota; class Blastocatellia; order Pyrinomonadales; family Pyrinomonadaceae; genus JAHCHG01. The sequence continues at coordinate 104,147 of JAHCHG010000010.1, read as the reverse complement.
GACGATTTCAGAGCAAGTTTAATGGGTTTGATAACGTCGCTGGAAAACGCCGCGTCGGAAAAGGACGTCGCCCAGGAACAGCGCGGCGGCGCGACCGGAGGATTGACGGCGGCGTTTCGCGAAGCGGGAAAGCTGTCACGGAAATTAAAAGGCATTGTCGAAAACAAGTTTGCCGACGACCCGCAAAAGCTGGCAGCATGGCTGATAGCCTCGCATATGGAATCGGCGGACAAACCGAATCAACCCGAACCGGTTTTGGCTTAGCCTGTTTTTTTATTTGCGAGTAAATCGCAAATTAACCGTACGGCTCCCGCCGAGTGTCGAGCGTTCAGAGTTCCGCCTTTAGGCGGTAAAAAGCTTCGCCTTTAAATAAGCGCTCAACGAGCAAAAAAGACGCCTTCATGGATTCCCTTAAAATATTTAAGCGCGAACGTTTAACCGCCTAAAGGCGGAACTCTGGACGGTTCCGTCTGAAGACGGAACTCCGCTTGAAGCGGAGTTCCGCGAAAGGATTAGCGCTATTTTATGGTTACGAAGTCCGTTCCGGTTCTTCCGAACGTTTCGGGGTGATACATTTCCTCTGCCTTTGCGGGCGGGACTACGAACTGTCCGGGCGTTGTCGCTCGGGTTACGTAGGTGTAATTGTAAACTCCGCCCCAGACGAGTGCGCTGAAGGCTTCGGCGCGTTCGTCGCGGAAGTTTTGATGTTCGAACCAGTATTGCCGCCAGTAATAGCTCCCGAATCCGTAGCCTTTCGAACCGTATTCGACGACCGGTGTATTTCCGTTGTCGCGCGGAATGTCTTCCGTTACAGCCAAGCCCGGATTAAGAATTTCCAGACCAGCCGGAAGCGGATCGACCAGCGCGACGTGATAACGCCTCGCCTGTGCGACCATCGTCAGACGAACACGGACTCTTGAACCTGCGGCAAAAACCCATTTGCCGTCCGCTTCTTGTCGAACGTCTTCCGGTTTGTCAACCGCTTCGTAAGTTCGCAGAACCGTGAAACCGTAATCGGCGGGTTTTAAGTTCAGATTTTTCGGCGCGTAGTTCATTCCGATTCGATAGTAAAGCCTTCCCGCACCCTGTTTATCGAAGATCAGATTTGAAGCGCCGCCCTGTTCGATCAGATAGTTCATCGGGATCGTCAATTGATTTGAATCGATCGAACGACCTTTGAAAATCTGCTCGCCCGCGTATGTTCCGCCGAGCCAGATTCGCGTAACGAAATCGGGCGTTACCTTTTCATAAGCATTGAAATACTTATCCAATGCCAGCAGAATGAACACGTTTTCCTGCGTGTTTCCCCAACGTCCTTTTGTCCGGTTGTCGAGCAGACCGCGAACGAGTTTCGGAACCAGATCATTGTTCGGATCGGCTTTCAAAAAGGCTTCCAAAAGAACGCCGTCGGCGCGCCGGTTGGAGTACATTATCAGCCATTCGCCGTCGCCGTAATCGGTATTAAACTGCGCGGTCGCAGCGGTTTCCGACGTTCGGTTCATGACGAAACGCTTTATCTGTTCGACCTCTGCCGCGGAATTTTTGTCATCGGCAAGCACGGACATTATCCAGCCCAAACCTTCAAACGGCATTTTTTCAATTGTCGCTTCGGTTAAAAGTTTTTTAGCTTTTGCCGCATCGTTGTCGCCCATTAAGTTTCGAACATAAAGCGCGTAAGCCGAAATGGTCCAGCGAACCTGCGGCGAATTTCTGTACCATTGGTCATCCAGATGGCTTTCGATATTTTTCAGATACGGCTTGGTCTTGTCGAGCATTTCCTGCGGCACCGTATAGCCTTTCTGCTTCGCCAAAAACAGCGCATGCGCGGCGTGAACCGTAACGAACGGATATTTATAACGCTCGCCGTCGCGTTTCCAGAGTCCGAAATAGCCGTTTGAATTTTGACGCGATTTCAGGATGTCGACATCTTTTGCAAAGCGCGCTTTGAGTTCGGCTTCGGACGGCATTTCCTTCGCTTTGAACGCCGTCAAAACGTCCTGAAGCGCGGCGACCGAGATCATACGGGAAGTGATCTGCTCGGTGCATTCGAATCGATAGTTGTAAAGATAAATGAACGCATCGGTCAGTTCCTGCAGTTGAGTCGAAGAAGTCGTAACCTCCAGACCGCCGAATTGCGGGAAAACGTCCGCCGGTGCTTGAACTGGCTGAACAATCGCGCCGTTTTGATCGGTCGTGCCGTATGTCGCAAAAGCTTCGGAAGTTGCCGGCGTCCAAACGGGCAGAGAAATTTCCGCCGCGTCAGAATGTTTGCCGGAAGTTACGGCGAATTGGAAACGCGCCGTTCCCGCTTTGTCGGCGTCGACCGGAAAACGGAGCTCGACGCGGTCGTTTGCCGGAACGTTCACTTTGCGACCGCCGCCGTTAGTTAAGTTGGCGTTCGTCGCGCGAACCGCGACATTTACCGACATCGGCTGATCGGTTTGATTTTGTACGACGACAGGCAGTTCTATCTTATCGCCGAAGTTCATAAACCGCGGCGCGGACGGGCGAACCATCAAGGGCTGACGCGCCGTTATCGAAGATTCGCCTTTGCCGAATCGTTTGCCCGTATCGACCGCAACCGCCATCACGCGATAGCGCGTTAGATTGTCGGGCAGTTTTACATCGACAGTCGCTTTTCCGCTGGAATTTGTCTTAACGCTCGGCGCAAAAACGGCTAAGGCATTGAAATTTTCACGAAGATTAATTTGTTCTTGTTGTTGCGGTGATTCATCGCGTTCAGACGCACTTTTTTTAGCGACAGATCGTGCCATCATCGGTGCCGGCGCAGCACCTTCTGCCATCATTAAATCGCTACTAAAATTTGTTCCTTTTGGTAGTTCTTCAGGCGATGGTGGTGAAACATCATCAGGATTTCCGAGCAGAATATCTTTCCGCAGGTGATAATCGGTAACGCCTTCGCTGCGTTTTGTGTAGAAAATATCAAGAGGATTTGCCAATTTATATGCCGAAAGCGCGAGAACGCTTTCGTCCACAACGACGACCGCGACTTCGGTATTTGTTACCGGTTCGCCGTTCTTGTCTGTAACGGCAACGTCGATCTTGGTCGAACCGCCGGGTTCTAAAGTTTTATCCTTCGGTTCGGCTTTCACGTCCAATTCGCGCGTAGCGGTCGATATAGGAAGATCGATACTTCCGCTGGCATACGCCGGGCGTTTGGCTAGTTTTTCATTGACCTCGCCCTTGTCGTCCGTCCGCGGTGCGGCGCCGACAAGATCGACCTGTGCGTGTATGTTCGGAAGATATTTTTCTTCGAGCGGGATCTTCAAAATTATCGAAGAATCCTTCATTGAAAAACGTTCTGTTTTAACGATCCCGTCGCGGCGAAGCGTCAAAACGCCTTCCGCCGGCGTGAACGGTGAAAGCACCAGAAGTTCCGCCACGTCGCCGGGTTTGAAATCCTTTTGACTTGGAATTATTTGCGCTTCTTCCATTTCGACATTGCGTTTCGGAACGGTTTTTCCGCCCGCGACCCAAACCGTGAACTCGCTTTCATTAAACCGTTCGCGGTCGTCCATGACGTTCGCTTTGATCGTATAACGACCTCCGGCTTTCGCGACGAATTTGCAGATCACGCCTTTGTCGGCAGATTTTATATTGCATGTTTGTTCGTAGATCGTCTTTTCCGACCAGCTTCCTTTTTCGAAAACCCAGTCTTTCAAAACGGCTTTTATTTCAATATCGCGACCCGAAACAAGCGCGCCGCCAATGGTTGAAACGATCGATTCGACATTGATCGGTTCGCCCTTTTGAACAAAGGTCCGCGGCGAACGAATGCCGACATATAGATCGGAAGGATGAACGAGAAGCGAAGTCGAACTCGACCAGGTTTGACGATTTACGTCCTGAACCGAAGACGAAGCGACGATGTTATAGGGTCGCGGCGGTTTAACGGATTCGAAATCGATCTTCAAGATGTGCTTTCCGCCCGCGTCCGTTACGCCTTTAAAATTCTGTGTGTTCCCGCCGTAGTAATTGTTGTAGCCGCGATACCACCAGGGCGTCCAGGTTCCGAAAATATACTCGTCGCGGTTCGGCGGCGTATAATTCGTCGGCGTGGCGGTTACGTTCCAGTTGACATCGGCATTTGCCAGTCCGCCGCCCGCGTAATATTTCGCTTCGACGGAAACTTTGGCGCTATCGCCGACGAAATGCGGCGCTTCGGTTTCGACCTTTGAAGTAACTTCAAATTCCGGTCGGCGAAATTCCTGAATCTGGAATGAATGACTCGTTTGATCGCCGCCGAGACTGCTCGTCGTCGAAAGATCGATCCGTGAATATCCGAGATTTGCGTTGTCGGGAATTTTAAATTTGAAATCGAACGCTCCAAAAGCATTTAGATTTGCCGTTCCCTTTGCTATTTCGTTGTTCTGTGCGTCTTTGACCGAAAATGTCAGACCGCTTGCACCATCGCCTAGCGGCTGAACATCGCCGAGTTTTCCGCTTTCATAAATGCGAATGTAGCCTTTGACCGAAACTTCTTCTTTCGGTCGATACATCTTGCGGTCGTCAAAAACGAACCAGCGCAGCGTTGTGTAATCGCTTTTTTTGTACCAGTTTCCGGCTTGCTGCCAGTAATAATCGGAATTTTCCGGCAGGAACGCGACGTCGTTTCCGCGTTTCGCGATCAAAAGATTCTGCCTGTCTGAAGAATTATCAGGCAGCGGCAGACGCAAAATACCGTTGTCCGTCGTCCGGTTCGTCTGCGCCGGTTCGATGGTTTCGGTTTCCGCTTCGTTTCCGTTCTCATCGACCGATCGGACCTCCGAAGGATCCGCTCTTCCAAAGCTTGTCAGCCAGAGCCACCAGCTTTCAAGCGAATAATCACTGTTAACTGTTGACTGTTGACTGCTAACTGCTTTCCCGTTCGGATAGATCGTCATTTCGACGCCGTCGAGCGCCTTTCCGTTCTTCAGATCGGTCGCAAAACCGACAAGTTCGCTGTTGTCGACAAACGCGTCCAGACCGATCTGAGTCGCCTGTGCCCAGACGAAAACCCGGGTTCTGTCGTATTTGTCGCGTTTGACCGTCGGTTCGACGTCGATGATAAGGTTCCCGAGATTATTCGATAACGCCCCGGTCAGGTCGATCCGCGTTTCGACCATTTCGTCGATCTTATTGTCGATAGAAAGCGTTTTATCCACGACCAAATTTCCCGGAATTGACGGACGCGCCGTGCTGTCGTCGTAGTTTATCCGGCGGACATATTCCTGAAAGGCATGCCAGTCCTGCGGCTGAACGCGGTAAATTTTAAGTTTTACGCTTTTATGATTTGTCGAATAGATCGAGTATGAGGGCTTTGCCGTCGGATCGAGCACGACAAAATTTCCGCCCTGCGAAAATAGACTCAATGGCGCATTGCCGACCTTGATCGTCGCCGTCGCGGGTTCCTGAAGCTTTTGACCGTAAACGTCCAAGATCTCATCGGAGATCGATATCTTATAGGTCGTGTTTCCCTTCTTAATTCCCTGGATCGAAAGTCCGTTACCGCCCGGCGAAATATTTAAGCGTTCTATCGCGGGTTCGACGGTGATCATCGACGGGTCGAACTTGGTTGAATCAATCTGATTTGTAAATTCGATCCACCAGTTATCAAACGGCGAACAATCCTTTTTGCCCTGATAACCGCAAACCGCCCGAATAAATTTCATCGCTCCGAACGTTTTGAAACTGAAGCTCTGTGCATTTTCGGTCTTCAGCGGTCCTTCGGCGGAGGCGGTTCCCTTTTCGATCGTTACGGTGATCGGGGAGTCTGCGGGAAGCGCGTTTTGCGTTCCGCCATCGGCATTTACCGCGCGAAACGCGATCCAGCGGTTGGGCTGCGTGTTCTGGATGTAATAGCTGAATGCTTTCGATTCTTCTTCCGTAGCAAGGCGGATCGGAATTTTTTTGCCTTTACTAGTAACGGAGATCGTTTTAATAACTTCCGCGGGGTTTATCGCCTGATCGAACGTAACGAACATTACCGCGTCGCGCCTTGTCGTCTGGTTCAGCGGGATCATCTGTTCGACCTTCGGCGGCGGCGTCGTAAATGTCCAGGTCACGTCTTTGTCGAGCGTTTGCCCGGTTACCGATCTTGTTCCGGCGGGAACTCGGGCGGTAAATTTTGTCGCCATCGGGAAACGCTTTGTTGTGTCGAACATCAACGTTTTTGTCCCGAGCCATCGCCATTTTCCTTCCGAAGCAGGCGAAAGCTGTATAGGAACGGTTTGAGCGGCTTCTTCCTGCGAGCTGACCGCGACCATCGGGTGCGAAAATGTAACGCTAAGATCCGGCGCGAGCCCCAATTCGCCTTCCGGAGAATACCGCAATACCTCTAATTTATCGCCTAGATTTACCTTCGGCGTTCCGCGCTGTTCTTCGTCCGAAGGAAATTTGACCGGAATTTTCGTCCCGGTTTTTGGCGGAGGAAGCGTACCGGCGCGTTTTGCAAAATCCGTCTTGTCTTCGTCGGTCGATTTGATCGGCGGAATTCGTTTCAGAAGTTCCGACGTTTGATCCGGCGAAAGTGCTTCCGCATTTGCAGGCGGTGTTTTCGCACGGTTTTCGGCACCTTCTTCGCCTTCGCTGAGACGGAATGTAAGTCCGTTCGGTAGATTTTCCATATCTTTTAATTTGACGGTACGACCGCTGATCTGCTGAGCCGAAATTCCAAACGGCGCGATCATGCCGACGTAAATCGAGATCAAAACAATAAACGAAACAAAGGGTTTTGCATTTAACATTTTTATTTTCTTTCCTTAACGGTAATTTGAAACGGCTCCGTGCTATCTTACTCCAACAAGCAATTGAGCCCAAAAGCCTTGCCGGATTGTGAACGGGAGGCTTCTGCGATTCTTGCAGCGGGAAAATTCGCCCCGAGTCTTGCCGGCAGAGAAAAGAGCTTTGCGATCTTCGATTAAGCTGTAGGTAAAACTGTTCGTCCCCAGGGTTCACGGCGTCGGAAATCAAAAGGCGAAAGTGCGATAATTACTAAATTGAATGTTTCTGATTACACTTTTTTCTTGCTATACTTAGTCGGGTATTTTGCAACTTTGAAAAGCGCGCTGTCGTAAGCCACTCTGGAAAAAGTTGTTTCAGTTAAATATTTTAGGAGCAGAATTTAAACATGGGATTGTGGCAGAGAATAAAACGATTATTTCGTGCCGGAACAGGTGCGGCTTTGGACAGAGTTGAAAATCCGGAAATGGTTCTTCAGCAGACGATTCGCGATATGCGCGATCGCGTTCCGGAACTGAACAACTCGGTTGCACAGGTTATGGCAACCGAACGGCTTCTATTAAAGAATAAGGAAAACCTCGAAAAACAGGTTGTCGATCTCGATTCGAAAATTAAAGCGGCGATCAAAATGGACCGCGACGATATCGCCACTGCTTATATCGGACAACTTCAGCAGGCTCAGGTCGATCTTGAACGCACCGGCGCACAGGTCGAACATGCGACGAACGCTTCGCAGCAGGCGCTCAAAGCCCGCGACAATTACGTTTTGAACATGAAAAAGCGCACCGCGGAAGCGATGCAGCTGATCAGCGCTTCGAAACAGGCGAAACTTCAGGAACAGCTTGCACAGACGATGGAAACGTTCGACATCGGCGACGATGCGTCGACGTTTAACGAAATGCGTGAAAAGATCGACCGAAGGGTCGCTGCCGCCGAAGCCAAACTTCAGCTTGGCTCGACCTCTGTGGATGCGCAGATGCAGGACATCGAACGCGAAGCGATGGATATTCAGCTTCAGGACAAATTGCTTTCTTACAAACAGGAAATGGGAATGTTGGGTTCCGGTTCGTCAAACGACAAGAAACAGATCGCCGCCGGAGCGGAAGAAGAAAGTTCGTCCGAAGAAAAGTCGACAGATCAGCTTCTTGCGGAAGCCGAAGAACTGTTGAAAAACGCGAAAAGTTGAAACGCCGATCGTGGATCTTCGCCATTTTCGCTGCCGCCGCACCGATCGGCAAGCAAAGCAACGCGTCTAACGAGTATAGAATCAGATTTTTATGCCAAAAACATTAATTGGCGAAGTTGAGATCGACGAATTTATTTCTATGGCAGATTTAGCTAAATACCAAAAGGAAATTGACAGATTCAATTCATCTTACGCCAAAGAAGCAATAAAAGAGCCCGTGAATTTTTGGGGTCTGGCGGGTTTTGCCGTTGCCGCGGCTTACACTCAAAGTGTTATTCCTCTGCTTATCGCACTGATCTGCGAAATTGCGTATGTGCTAGTTATTCCAAATCTTCCTATCTACCGCCAGCTTGTAAATAACCGCGAACGGGAACGCATCCGCGCGCTGAACATTTCGACGCGCGAAAAACTGATCAAATCATTCACTCCGCGTGAACGTGAAGCAGTCGAATATCTTCGCTGGCAGAAGGATAAAATCCAGGAAAACTATAAGAAATTTACCGGCGCGCGCGAACTTCCGACAAATTTGAAAACGCTCGACCGTCGTTGGGAAGATTTTGTCGATCTTTTGGACGTTTACCGTCGGCGAAAACAGCATCTGAAATCTATCAACCGCCAGGCGGTTCATAATCAATTGAGCCAGGCGTTCAGGACGGTTGAAAGCACGGAAGACGAAAAGACAAAACGAATTCAGCAAACGAATGTCGAGATTCTGAAACGGCGGCTTGCGTCGTTCGACGAACTCGAAAAAAGCGTAAAACTCGTCGAAGGTCAACTGCAGTCGATTGAAAATTTCTTCGGCTACCTAAACGACGAAATAGTAACCATGTCGACTCCGGAAAAATTCTCTCTGCTCGATTTCGAACAGCTTTCCGATTCGATCGCTATGACCAAGCAAATGCTTGACGCGACATCGGATACGGTCGGCGCGCTCGACGCGTATAATCGTGAAATGGGAAATTACGAACTGCTGCCGGGTTCGAACTCGTAGAAATTCGAATATTTCATTAATTTGGGGAACGGATCGGTAAAATTCGATCGTTCCCTTAATTTTTTGCCGAAACACTTGCGTCGTTTGGGCTTCTCTATTAGACTTTTACGTTTCGGAAAGTCCGAAATTATCGAACAAACATCTATATTTAATTAATTATCAAAACAAGGAAGCTATTATGAAAAGAGTTGGAATTTTAGTCGGGCGCGAACAGACGTTTCCCGAATCTATAATTAAGAGTATCAACGCAAAAGGCGACGGCAAGGTCGTTGCCGAAATGGTCAAGATCGGCGGTATTCGTCTTGATGAGCCGAAGAAATACGATGTGATCATCGACCGTATTTCTCATGAAGTTCCCTATTACCGCGCGACTTTGAAGCGGATGGCGCTCGAGGGAACTTACGTTATCAACAATCCGTTCTGGTGGTCGGCTGACGACAAGTTTTTTAACTATTGCTTGGCGGCAAAGCTCGGTGTTGCGATCCCGAAAACCGTTCTTCTGCCGCAGGAAAAATACATTCCCGATGTAACCAGCGAATCGCTGCGAAATCTCGAATTTCCGATCGATTGGGAAGGAATCTGCGAATATGTCGGATTCCCGGCTTTCCTGAAACCGTTTGACGGCGGCGGTTGGAAAAACGTTTCGAAGGTCAATTCTCTGGAAGAACTCTGGGCGGAATATAATAAGTCCGGCACGCTCTGTATGACTCTGCAGGAAGGGATCGAATTCGATCAGTTCGTCCGCTGCTACTGCGTTGGGCAGGAAAAGGTTTTGATCATGCCTTACGACCCGTCAAAACCGTATCTTTCAGGAATGCAGTATGTGAACATCGACGATTATCTGTCGCCGGAACTTCACGCGAGAGTCGAAAAAGACGTTATCACGATCTGTAAAGCTCTCGGCTACGATCTGAACACAGTCGAATTTGCGATCAAAGACGGTATTCCCTACGCGATCGATTTTATGAATCCCGCGCCTGATGCAGAATTGGCTTCGGTCGGCGAATTCAACCATAATTGGATCGTCAACGAAATGACCGATTTTATCTTGAGAAAACTGGAAGAAGGCTTCGAAACCCCGGAATATCGCTGGACTTCGATGCTCAATCCCGCCCGGGATTCAAAAAAAAAAGCCGTAAGTAAAGCTCAAACAACTAGGAAAGCCGCGCCGAAGGCAAAAACAACAACTGATACAACTAAATCGAAAGCGAAAACTTCCAAAACCAAAAAGGAAACTCCGCAAGCCAAAAACGCCTCGAACTCTAAATAGGTTTGAAGGGATAAAATAGAAATAAAAGGTAAAACAATTTTCGTGTTTTGTTTTACCTTTTATTTTTTATCGTTCGGAATCACAACAATTTTCTGACGAGACCACACTTTTACACCGTCGAGATAAGTGCTGACACGAATTTTACGGACGATTTCCTGCGGCGATTCGGCAATCGGTTTTGTCGGTGTGTATGTAATAACATAGTTTGAATCAACCGCCGACGCGATTTCGACGGCAAATTTCCACATTGTTTCCAATTCCTCCGGCGCGTGAAACATTCCGCCCGTATCTTCGGCAATCGTTTGCAATTCGGTTTCGCTTTTGATCCAATCTTCGCGTTTTTGTTTGGCAAGTTTTCGCTGTTTGCCGTCGAGCCGCAAAATTATCAAGCGTTCGGCATTCATAAATCGCCGGAAATTATCCTTCATCTGACGCGGCATCGAATTAATAATTCCTTCGAGAACATCGTCCGGCATACGCGGAGGTTCTTTTGCCTCGCCGATTTGAATGAGTTTCGCAGCTTTTTCGGCGTGTTTCGCTTCCATTTTGTTGTAGCCGATAAAATGAAACGTAATGTTTGCCGCAAGCAGATTTTGCAAAGCATTTTGACGTTCTTTAAAAGTTGCGATGCTGTCCAAACCGTCCCCGATAAAGATAAGATGCCGATTTTCTATCGGACGCGATTCGAACCGATCGATTGCCGCATTTATCGCACCCGAAAAACGCGAACGATTGCCCCCGAAAAGTTTTTTGTCCAAATCTGCCTTAAGCGTTTCCGTTTTATCAGTCCAATCCGAAACCATCTCGATTTTGTCGTAAGCCTGCATTACGGCAAATGAATTTTCGGCGGAAATTTTCTCGACAAGAATTTTGGCGGTCAGGCGCGATTTGTCAATCGTTTTGGAGAAATTAAGATTTCCGCCCGTGTCGAGCAATATCAAAACGCTTGCCGGAACTCGCCGAATGCTCGTGATCGTCTGCGGATCGCCGCTTTCAACGATCAGCAAATCATCCGCCGTCAATTTTGGAACAGATTTCCCGTAAACGCTCTGCACGGTTACATTTAGTTTTACTTCTTCGGTGAAAATCTTAATATCTTCATCTTCGGTTGGTGTCGGCTGCGTGTCTTGAGCAAAAGCGTGAATTGAAAATAAAAATATAAACCCTAAAATCAAAAATCGGCTTTTGTTAGTTATATTCATAAAACTTGATCTAACTCGTCAGAACCGAAAGCCGAATCCTGTGCTGAATTGAAATGTATGGCGCGTAAAAGCAGGATTGAATTCTCTAGGCACTAAGGCACGATATCGAATAATTGTATCACCAATATCAAATCGTAAAACGGTATTCTTTGACGGATAATATTCAACTACTCCGCCAACATCTAAAGTAAAAAATGTTGATTTCTTTTCACTTGCCGCGATTAGTCCGGGATTTGAAATGGACAAAAGCTCTATAACTGGCATTCTTTCGACATAAAAAATTCCCGGTCTTACCTTTCCGAAAACGCCGAATTTTTTTCCTCGGATTCCGATTTTTGGACCTGCAACTGCCTGAAATTTTCTTCCTTGCGGTTCGACGGATCTCCTAAAAAATTCATTTGTTCCGATAATTCTCGCGCTTTCCCTTCCAGTTCTGGATAATCTATCAACCGGGAAATAGTTAACCTCTGTTTCTAATGCTATATTTTTATTAAAATTGTAGGTAAATCTTCCCCCTATTCCATATTCGGTTTGATGATTGTCAGCTAACCGCATATAACTGTCCGCACCAAAATCCACATCAAAAACTATTGAATCATCTTCATAACTTCGTTGCCTCAATATAGTTATCTGTCCACCGATTTCATATTTTTTTATTTCAGATTCCTTTAAGTTATCTTCTGTTTGTGCAAACGTAAAAACCTTTAGCAAAATAATCGTTAAGATTGCGAAAAGCAGATAAATCTTTTGATTGTATTTCATTGACGATACCTCAATTTTGAACGCGTTCTTTTCCGAAGTTTGAATAATTTTATTCAAACTTCGGAAAGCCTTCTTAGATATGTTTAAGATTGGTTACAAGGGAGCTGCGGTTGGTCAGGCGGCGGCGGCGGACCGCATTCATCGCCGCCACCTCCGCCGGTTGGAGGTGGCGGTGGATTTCCATAAATATTCATTGTTGCCGCGCCGATAATTTCCCAAGTTCCGTCAGCATTTACATTATGAACGGCTACCGTATATGTACCGTTATAAACCTGACTTATATCAGGAACATTTACAGAAATGCCCTCGACATTACCGTTTTCATACAACAATTGACCGCTAGAAGTCGAAGCTACGATATTACCGAATTCGTTGTAGTAAGCGAGAACAGGGGTTCCATACAAATCATTGATTCCTTTTCCGTTAAATGTAACAGCAGCAGGCGGATTGAGCGCGTCAACCGAATCGGGCGAAGCTGTAAAACTAAAGAAACGGGGAACACAATTCAATCTTTCAAGGCTTCCTAAACTCACATTTCTGTTTTCGGTTGTGAATGTTAAACATAAACTTCCGCCGGAAAAACTGGGTCCGTAAGTCAATTGCCAAGTTCCTGGAACTTTTGCGTTGGCAATTTGAGTAAAGCCAACTCCACTTGTTTCAAAAACTTGAAATGTTGTTAAAGAACCATACGTTCCGCTTCCACCAACAAAATTTCGATCAACTCTCTCCATATTTTAATGAGAAGAACGAAAATTAATGACGGGCAAATTTCTTGCTGAATAGATGCATTGAAATTATCAGCTCAAGAATTTTCGTTTTTTGTTTATGGTTGAGCCCTAGCTGTATTTGCGTTAAGATGTAAATGTCTATTGGGACACATCGTTTGCCCGAAATATGGCTAAGACGGTGAAAACGAATAAACCCTGTTGTCATCGGTAAAATGACGGCAGGGTTTATTCATTAAAGCAAAACTTTTTAATCCCAAAAGAAATTTTAAACTTGGCACACGGATTGCTCTTTTTTTCGCAGAAGACTGATAATCGCGAGTCTGCGGGAGCTGTGAGTGCAGGTAATTTTTGAAGCAATAAGAGGATCATTATTTTATCTACTTCAACTAAAATTTATTTGAGAATACTCTGCAAAGTAGATTAAATAGCCTGTAATAAATTGTCAAGAAATTTTTCTAATTTTCACAGCAAACCCCTGTAAATCATTATTAAATATATACTTATCAGTGATCTATCCGTTAATCTTCTTCAATTAATTCAACGGGGATTCTGTTCGAAAGCAAATTTCTGCTCAGGATCAAACCGATCCAGATCAAAAGCGCGATGCTCGAAACAGCCCAGCCGATGTTTCCCAAAAGCGGCTCGTCAAAGATAACGCCGAAGACGATAACGGGAATTCCGAATACGGCAATTCGCAGCGAGGTTTTTCGTGCTTCGTCCAGATTTTCAACCATTTTCACGCGGCTGACTTCGAGTTCCATATACTCATCGTCGCTGTTCAGGCGTGCGAAGTAATCGCTTTCGCTTCTCGTCCAGCGGCGAAGCGCCGGTGTTTCGGCAAGTCGCGAAGCCGTTCCAAAATGGTGAATTACATGAGCCAGTTTTCCGTCGCGCAGGGCGATTTCCGCTAATCCCCGGACGGCGCGATAGCTTTCGTCGGCTAACTCAATTGCGCGGTCGAACATTTTCTGCGCACGCGTCCACTCACCGTACTGAAAATAACTTTCTCCTAGCCTTTCCAAAAATTCCGCGTCGGACTTCCCGCGCCTTTCCGCTAACCTCAGCGCAGCAAACGCCTTCTTTTGAAGCTTTGCATCGCGTTCCGAACCGGCGTACGAATGAAGACACCGGGCATATTCAAACAAAGCCCAGGCGTCTTCAGGGTTGATAACAAGCGATCGGCGAAATGCCTCAAGAGCCTGAATCAAATAACCGCTTAATCGCAACTCGTTCGCCAAGGTGCGAAGATAATCAGCTTTTTCAACCTCTTCTTCGCCAACAATCCAGTTGTCGCGCTTCGCCCGCGAGCCCGCGAGCGGTGAATAAAACTTCTGAAGCGATTCTTCCAAAACCTCTGCTGAGGGAATTTTTGCAAATTCAGCCTTCATCAACGCTTCCTTCGGTTCCGAAAGAAAATCACGCAATTCTATTGAACGCTGATCAAGCGTATTTTCGGAAACAAGCGGAAAAAGCTTGTGAACCATATCGCGATATTCAGTTCCGCCGGACGCAAAAACGAATTTCTGATCTTTTCCCTGTACCGAAGTTCGATATCTATAAAAAACGTTTCCGCCGCGTTTCAACGCCCGGAGCGCATGTGTTTCAACCAGTTCGATATCGTTCAATTTAAGGCGGGTGCGAGAATTATTGACCGCAGCCCAGGCTCGCGGCAAAATCCCCGTCCGGCTGAGACCCTTTCCGTCAAAAGAAATCCTGTCGAACCACGCCAGCGCGGGAATTATCAAAATGCCGACAATTAGCAGCAACATTCCAAAAAGCTCTTTTTCGATGTAAAAAAGAAATCCCGAAAAAAACAGCGCGACGAAAAGTCCGGCAGCATAACTGTTCGGCGAAACGCGAATACTGACCGTTCGCACAGCAAGTGCTTCCGCGCGAGCCTCAGCCCGTGCAGCGATCTCCGATAGTCTTACGTCTACAGCGTTGCTCAAAATTAGAAATTCTCCGTCCTTTAATAACTACTACAAAGACCGAATTGAAACAAGATTCTTCAAAAAATTCGAGCTCAAGGTTCCCAAAATAGAAAATGCGCGATTTTCCCGATTTAGACTGCCTGTCAAATCTAAGAAAATTCGCGCAAATTCAATTCGATCTTAAACTTACATGCCAAGCGGCAAACCGCCAGCCGGCGCTGTCGATTCCGGTTCAACGATCTCTTTTGCCTTTTCAGGATTCAATTCTTCAACTTTTGCCTTTGCATCGCGCGCCGTTGACGACATCGGAACCGCATTTCCTTCCGCGTCCTTTGCCTCGCTCGCCGTTTTCGCGATCGAAAAATAAAGCTCAACCGCTTCATTCGTCTTGTTTTGCTTTTCGTAGATCTTTGCGAGTGCAAAATTGATCGTTTCCTTTGCCAGGATCGGATTGTCTATAGCGGCAAGTTCCGAATAAAGCTTCGCCGCCTCGTCCAGTTTGTTGTCATCGGCATAAGCCTGTGCAAGTGCGAACTTGGACAGCGTGCCGGTTTCGCCGCTGTTTTTGGAAAGCTCGGATAATTTCTCTATCGCAGCAGCTCGATCAAAGAACAGCATATTTGTCGCAACAAAGTAGTTTGCCTTTTCACCGACCGCACCGCCGTATGTGTCGGCGACCTTTTGAAATTCTGCGATCGCCGCTTCGGCTCGTTCTTTTTGAGTTTTATAAGTAATTTGACCGGTGCCTGCGGGCGGCGGATTATCGGTCACCTGGCGCTGTGAAACCTCGATCGCCTTTCCGAGCGCGGTTTGCGCGGCATTCGTCGATCGTTTGTTCCAAATGTAAAATATACCAACGATCACAGCCAAGACGGCGACGGCGGCGAGCGCGTAGGTAAGTGTCTTGCCTTTACCTTCAAACTTACCGCTGTATTCTTCAATTTTCTTTCCAACGGTGGACTGAAATTCGTCTTGAAAAGCTTTTTTCGGTGTATCTTCTTCTTTTACCGGCTCTTTAAATTGTGCCGGAACGCGTCTTTTTTTTCTAGCCATTATAAAAACTGCAATTCCTTATTTAATGATCGTTGTATTATTGATGTGATTTTTTGAATCAATGCAAAGTAGCAAATTTAGCGTAAAGGGTTAGTTAAATCAAGTTTGAGGCTTAATAATAAAGCTATTTCGCATCCAAAGATAAGCGGGAACGATTTTTTTGAACTTTTTTCAAATTCCGGGAACAATTTAGAAAACAGCGTGTCTAAATGAACAGTTCACGGGAAACCGGTGGATGAGCAATTTGAAACTTTCAGATCTGGAGAAAGATAAAAGGCAGACGATGTTCTTTAGCAAGTCAATAACAATTGACGAGAAGGAACTTTCGAACGTGGCTTTGGCGACGGGCATAAGCTCTGCAAGCTCAACCGGTTATGATTCCGAGTTCATTGAAAAATTACGTGCGGGTGATGCAGAAGCGTTCGATAAATTGGTCGTTAGATATTCCGGCGAGGTCTTTGGACTGCTTGTCAGGATAACTAACGATGTGAAAGAAGCTGAAGATCTGATGCAGGAGACGTTTTTGAGCGCGTTGAAGGCGATCTCGAAGTTTCGCGGCGATGCCGAGCTGAAAACATGGCTTTTTCGCATCGCTATCAATAAATCGAAAAACCGATTCCGTTGGTGGAAGCGTCGAAAACGTGAAAAAACGGTTTCTTTGGACGCTCCGGTCGGCGAAAGCGAATCGCCGTTGAGCGAAACGGTCGCGAGCGACCGCATCGATCCGGAAGAACAAGTTCTCCAAAAGGAACGCGAAAACGTTTTGAATAAAGCGCTTTACGAACTTCCTGAAATTTTCCGAGAAGCAGTGATCCTTTGCGATATCGAAGGGATGTCTTATGACGAGATCGCTGAAACGCTTGAAATTAGCATGGGAACTGTAAAATCGCGAATCGCACGCGGAAGGATCGAATTGCGAAAACAGTTTAGTAATTTTTGATATTTGAAGAATTTTGTTGCCTTTTCGCCGCAAACGGCGGCGCAGCAAAGAAAGAGCGAATGATTGACTTGCCCCGGTTTCACTTAATTTAACCAAAAATCGGTGCCAACGAAGACGGGTCAAGGGTGACGATCTATTCGGAAAGCGGACTTGGGCGGCGTCCACAACGATCTTGAATCTATTTGAAAAAATAGACCAGCAACAACAATTTCAAGATCGCCGAAATGACGATTAACAGGTTCTACCGAATAAAGCGTTGTTTTCCGGAAAAAGGAAAACAGCCGGGGTTAGTGAGTCATTCGCTGGATAAGAAGCGGTGATCGATAAAATGAACTGCGAAAAATTAGAATTGGATATAGCTGTTTACTACGACGATGTTTTGTCGCCGGCGGAACGGTCGGTCGTTGACCGGCATTTACCGCATTGCCCGATGTGTCGACAAAAATTGTCCGAATTTCAAAATATTCAGCGACATTTTCGAATGACAACGCAGCCGGTTTTGACCCATGAAGCGCTGTCGTCGCTTCGCGGCAGAATATCAAATGAACTTGAAGAAAATGTTGCCGACCGAGGTTTTTCTGCCGGTTTTGCTGCATGGCGGCGTGCGTTTTTGATCCCGACTCTTGCCGGAACGGCGGCATCGCTGGTTTTCGGGTCGTTGATCTTTTGGTCGCTGATGACCGCAAACACGGGCGCTTCGGACGAATATGCGATTTACGAAAAAACGGAACAATCTTCGACATTGCTTGCTTCTTCTTCGCCCGTTTCGAGCGGCAATTACGATATGGATCCGCTCACGTTCGCAAACGAGCGTCTTTCTGTTTCGTCAGTTTCGCCGTCCGTCAATCCTCGCGGTGCGCTCATCGCGCTGACAAAATCGTTCGTTCGCGGCGAAATGAAGGATGACGAAGTCGTTGTTGTCGCAGACGTTTTCGGAAACGGATTGGCGCGAATTGCAGAAGTTGTCGAACCTTCAAGCGACCGGCGCGCCGTTCGCGAACTTGAGAAAGCCCTGCGATCGAACCCCGATTTCGCGCCGCCGTTTATGCCCGCGAACATGGATAACCGGTCGGACAGTGTTCGTGTTATTTTGAAATTTCAAACCGTAACCGTCGATATACAGGAATGATCGGTCCTACTGTTTTTGGGAAATTGTCCTCACATCTTTCATACTAACTCTTACAATTGAATCCGAATCCGTGAAAATCCCGAATCTCATTTTGTCAATTGGCTAACCACAGACAATAATTTGGGCAGACGAGAATTCTGCATCGGAGGCGTCCGGATATTTAATGGAAAAAGGAACTTTTTTTGGCAACTCGATCGAAAATTATTTTAAAACGGTCGAACAAGGTGCTGCTGCTTTATTTGAAGCCGCGGCGGACAGCTTTGCGGGAAGCGCTGAATCGCTTCGCGACGGGACCGAGCATGATCCGGTCGTACTGCCGCGCGATCTTTATGCCCACAAAAACGCGCAAACCGAATGGTGGTACTACACCGGTCACGCGGAGACCGTTTCGGGTAAAAAATTCGGTTTCGAATTAGTTTTCTTTAAACGCAGGACCGATCTCGACAAATTTTCGCTTGTACCGCTGCGGCTTTTTGGAAATCCGATCTATTTCGCCCATTTCGCGCTGACCGACATTGACGGAAAACGATTTCGTTACGCCCATCGGAAAAGCGCGAACGGGTTCTTTGACGTGCCCGCATCCGCCAGCGAGACTCATTTCCATCTTCGTTTAGGCGACTGGTCTCTTCGCGAGTCTCAAGGCGCGCATATTCTACGTGCGACCGCCGGCGATTCGGTCGTTTTCGACGCAAATCTTAGACCCTTAAAAGCTCCGGTCCTAAACGGAAAATTAAAGGACGGTGTTTCATTTAAGGATGATGGGGAGGCTTCAAGATATTTTTCCTATACTCGAATGGAGATGGAAGGCGACCTCTTTATCGACGGTGAAACCGAGCATTTCAACGGATCTGCCTGGATGGATCGAGAGTTCGGAACCTGGACTCCGACGGAAAAGCAGAAAGGTTGGGATTGGTTTTCTATCCAACTCGACGATCGAACCGAATTGATGTGTTATCAACTTCGCGACAGCAAAAGTGAAGTTTCAAGTTTTTCAAGCGGAAATTTTATCCATCGAAATGGCGAAGCTACTCCGCTTTCGCGAGAAGAGTTCTCGATATCGCCAACCGGATACTGGAAAAGTCCGCACACAGGCGCCGTTTACCCGAGCGGTTGGAAGATCTCAGTTCCTCAGTTTGGTGTAGACCTCCGAGTCCGTCCGCACCTCGAAGATCAGGAACTCGACACGCGCGGCACGACTATGATCGTTTATTGGGAAGGCGCCTGTGCGGTCTCGGGCAGATCCGGCGAGAATTCGGTACAAGGTCAGGCTTATGTTGAACTCGTCGGTTACGACAGGTCGCACGATTCTCCGAATCTTGCATATTTTTTGATGGGAAACCAATTTGAATTTCCTTCAAAATCGATTTTTGGTTAGATCAAAAAAATGCGGCGTCCCATTCCCGGAACGCCGCATTTTATCGTAGTCAAAACAACTTATTTCTTCGGCATCGCTTCTTTTAACCTTGCCGCAAGCACCTTGTCTAATCCCAGCAATGCATTGTATTGAGCCTCGGCAGACGACAGGTCGCCGTTTTGGATATAGACGTACCCGAGGTTGTAGCGGGCTTTCTTAAAATCCGGGCTGAATTCCAGACTCTTGATGTAAGATTCGATCGCTTTCGCCTTCATACCATTCGAAAAATACGCGTTTCCAAGCAGATAGTATCCGTCAGCAAAATCAGGATAGCGCTGTGTATATTCGATCAAGCCGGCTAGCGCCTTCTTGTAAAATTTCTGCGCGGTGTCTGTCTTACCCGAAAATTCATAGGCGCGACCGATGTAAAAATTCGTCTCGCCGTCTTCCGGATTCAATTTCAGCGCATCATTACATGCGGCGATCGCTTTTTGATACTCCTTGATATCGTTATACCCGCGGCAGAGATACGTATATGCCTGATATTTGTCCGGAAGCAGCGAGATCGCGATCTCAGCCGCTCCGACGGCTTCGGCATGCTGATCCGCAAGACTGTAATACCAGGCGAGATCCGTATAAAGATTTCCGTCCCGCGGATATTCCTCAAGCGCCTTTTTCGTGATCTGAACCGCATCCTTAAACCGGTTCAAATTGCGGTAAACGTCCGACAAACTTCGATAAGTGTCATAATTATCGCGCTTTACGTTTATCGATCTTTCATAATTCGACGCAGCTTCAGCATATTTCCGGTTTTTCTGATACGCCTTTCCGATAAGAAAGTAAGCATCCGACATGAACTGCGTACCGTTTTGAACCGCCTTTTCAGCAGCTGTTTTCTGCAGCTCGGTTTCGCCCAAATTATAGTAGGAATTAGCGATGCTGTAGTAAGTGTTTCCGTTATTTGGAAGTTGATCGACAATTTCGTTATAAATATTTAGTGCGTCGCGGTAAGATTTTTTGGCGTAATAAACATCGCCTAAACCGGCTTTGAACGCGACATTATTGGGCTCGATCTGTAATGCGTTATTCAGATCGCTGATCGCGTCATCGTATTTTCCCTGCGTGTAATTTAAGTACCAGCGAATTCGATATAGATCGATCAGCGGCGTGTAACCTTGAGTTTGCGCAATGTTAATTTCATCGAGCGCAACGTCGTATTGTTTTAAATAATAGTATGCGTTTCCCTTCCAAAAATGTGCGTAGGCGTAATTATCGACAAGCGAGATAGCCTCGGTATATTTGTCGATCGCGCCTTTATATTCGCGTTTGTTAAAGAGCTTGTCGCCTTGAGAAACAAGCGACTTCGCCTTTCTCATATCTCGTTTGTTCTGAGCAGATGTCGAATCTGCAAGAGCAAAGAACAGCGCTGACGCAAAAAATAACAGAATCAAATTGTTTGTAAATCGTTTCATTCTCTTAAGACTCCATAATTTATTGAAGAATACCGCCGGTGGAAGGTTTTTTCGTCGGCGCAGGTGTCGGATTTGAAGTCGGTCGCGTAACAGCGGTCGGTCTCGGCGTCGGTCGACCCGGCGCCGGTGTGGTCGCCGGTCGCGTCGTCTGCGTCACAGGTTTGACGGCTGGATCGCTGTTCACCGCAGCTGTTTCAGTATTTGTATTCTCCGTGTTCGTATTCGATTCGTCCGATGCAAAAATTTCTTCCGGTGTCGCGGACGGCGTCGGCGAAACCTCGACCGTCGGTTCCGGAGTCGGCGTTTCCTGAACGGTTCCGGTATTTCTGCCCTGCAAAACATACCAGCCGACAGCTCCCGCGCCCCCTAAAAGGATGAACATTAGAACCAGAACGCTTCCAATGACAAGAAACTTCTTTCCGCCTGAGGATTTTGCATTAGCAGCAGCCGGCACAGACGGCGACGCGGTCGCACTTGCCGCCGCAGCCTGGCTGTCCTCTTCAATTTCGCTTCGGTCTGCAATAAACGTTGCGCCCGCGTTCTGGCTGTCTTCGACATCAATGCTCGAAAAGAACGCCGTATCGCCCTGACCGCCGACACCTTCAAAGGCGTCCATTTCGTCAACGCTTTCATCGCTGTCATTTATCGAAACCGTAAATCCGGCATTATCAGCATCGCTTTCATCCGAAATGCCAAGCTCCGCAGACTCATCGTCATCAAACCCAAAGTTAACAGGAGATTCTCCCTGTTCCGTTTCGGAACTTTCGGCGCTTTCAGTCGGAGCCGCCGATTGGTACGACGCGATGACCGGCGATTCACCGGCAAGCAAAACTTCGGTTTTAACATCTGACGGTTTCGGGTGCGAATCGTGTTCCGAAAGCGATCCGGAACCGGATTGTTGAAATCCGCCGCTATCCACCGGCAAATCGCCCGACGATGATCGATCGGATCCGGTTGTAACCTCCGGAGATTCAGATTCAGGAACTTTAGGCAGCGAATCTACCGGCTCCGCGACCGTTTCAACTTGCTGGTCTTCGAGAGAAAATGCGATCGTTTGGGCGCTCATTGCCGATTGCAATCGCGAATACGCATCGCGAAGCTTTTTCTGCATTTCACGGGCGCTCTCGAACCTGCTGTCTTGCCGGATATCCATTCCCTTAAGAATAACTTCGGAAACTTCCGGCGTAACTTCTTTGTTAAGTTCGTTTATCGGTCTTAAAGGATCGGGGAGACCGCTCAACAAACTGTCCGCACGCGTTAGGGCGTCCGGCGGAACCATGTTGGTGATCAGCTGATAAATCGTCGCCGAAAGCGAATAAAGATCGCTTTGCGCATTCGTCCCGGTCCCGCGAATCTGCTCCATCGGCGCATAGTGCGGTGTATAGCCGACGATGCTGCCCGTTGAAGATGTTCTCGTTTCGCCAACCGAGTTTTTCGACAAACCAAAGTCCAGCAAGACTATATGGTTGTCGTTCGTAAGTTTTAAATTCTGCGGTTTAATGTCGCGATGGATGATCGGCGGTTCATGAGTATGAAGGTAATTCAGTGCGTCCAGCAACTGATCTGCCCAGAACAAAACCCAGCTTAACGGAAACGGCTGCTGCGTCTTCTCAAGCCTCTTCGACAGATCGTCACCGGTAATATGCTCCATGACGAGGAATTGATTTTCTCCCTCGATGAAGTGATCGCTGACCTTCGGTAATATCGGATGGCGCAAATTTGCAAGGATTCTCGCTTCGCGTTCAAACGCGGTCGCAAGCATTTCATCGTCCTTGAAAAAAGTGCGTTTTAATGCGACTGCGCTGCCAAGTCTCTGATCGACCGCGAGATAAACCTCGCCCATTCCACCTTTTCCGATCAAATGAACGATCAGATACCGGTCCTGAATCAACACATTCGCTGCTAATGGTTTCATAATTTAGATAATAACCGCGGATATTATTTTAGCATAATGCCAAGTTATTGACTTGCAAGCAATTTCGCTTCGGGCAGCATAGCTTCGCGCCCGACATGCTGCCAGCATCGTCCCCCGCCTTTGACACGCCGTGTGCAGGGAGTTCCTTTCTTTGTTTCTGCGCCGCAGAAATAGACAGCAACGGGCGAAGACGTTTGCTTAGAAACAGTTGCCGTATTCTGTTCAAGCGCCGGGCGCGGATTTTTCGATACATTCGGCACCGCCGCCGATGCGTTAGCATTCAAAGAAAATGTCGTATCTTCGCGGGTCGCGGTTTTATTCGAATCAATGTCTCCACGAATTCCCGTCGACCGATTCGACGGCATAACCTCAGCATTTGCTGCCCGTTGCTTTTCCACATCCGACGGCAGAAATGCCGCGCCCAAATAAATGATCCCAAAGAGCAGACCGGCTGAAACAGCGGCTTTTCCGAGCCATTCCGTTAGGACAAAATCCGTTTCGCAAAGTTCGCAAAACCGCCTGCTCGTCCAAAATTTCCGGTCGGGGCGTTCGATCTTTTCACCGCATTCGCAACAGAATTTTGGGTTGTAGAGCATTTAAATCAACTAATTTAATGAGGTCCCAAAAATTATACAAATCTCGATAAACGCAATGATGATAACTCGGTTGTTCGCGTTTCCAGTTATTATAATCGAAATGCTAAATAATGTTAATATTAATTTCCGCCTGGGCAGACGTGCAACCGTTACCGGCAGCCGGGCGTCTGAAAACTATTGATATGAAGCCTTTAAAGATTATTATCTTGTTTTTGCTGTTATGCTCTGCATTTTCCGCAGCTTTTGCGCAGGACGACGATGACATCATTACTGTCGATTCTGCGCTTGTCAGATTAAACGTCGGCGTTGTCGATAATCGCGGGCGCCCGATCACGGACCTAAATAAAAACAGTTTTACGATCTATGAGGACGGCGTTAAGCAGGAAATTTCGAGGTTTGAACCGACGGTTGCGCCTTTCAGCGTAGCAATGATCCTGGATATGAGCGGGTCGACTCTCGGTTTCAGAGAAACAATTCGCCAGTCTGCGATCAGGTTCGTTGACGCGCTCGGTCCGGACGATCGTGTCGCCGTCATCGAGTTTTACGACAAGATCAATCTTTTGAATGATTTCACAGCTAATCGCAAAACTATCGTAAATTCCATTGCTTTAGCCAATGGAAGGGGCAAAACACAGCTGTATAAAACGCTGGACTTTGCTTTAGATAAACTTTCAAAAGAAGGCAATCGCCGCAAAGCGATCATTGTATTGACCGACGGCGTGGATACGGCTGTTCGCGATAAGGACCGCGACATGCTCGAAAACGTTGCGGAAAACGAGATTTTAAAGGCGATAAAACCTGAACTTAATCCGTCGCTGTCAAATACACTTTTGCGGTCCGACAAACAGGGAGTTACTGTTTATCCGCTGGCGCTTCCAACCGGCGATCCGGCGAAACTTGCCGATCCTACGCCGATCCAGATCGCGCTTTTTACCGCGGCGCAGTCTCGCCTCGAAATCCTCGCAAGGCGCACGGGCGGTACTCTAAACAGAATAAATCGGCTTGAAGAAATGGGTCGGCTTTACGCGGAAGTTGCGGCAGATCTTCGTGCGCTTTACACGATCGAATACGAACCGAAAAACAATGTTCGCGACGGAAAATGGCGCGAGATAAAGATTGAAGTGAATAATCCGGGGCTGCTGTCAAGAACCCGTCCCGGCTATTACGCGAAGTAAGACAAGCAAAACTGCAATCATACTTGACAGATCACAAAGGGGTTTGTAGTCTATGTTCTTGGCTTTTGCACCCGTAGCTCAGCTGGATAGAGTGCATGACTACGAATCATGAGGTCGTAGGTTCGACTCCTGCCGGGTGCACCATTTTTTTTAACGATTTAAGCGCGAAGGGGCAGGTCCCGCATCCCTTTCAAATACGGATCAAATAAGGAAGCGTCAGAAAATTCATTTTTTCTGACGCTTCTAGTTTTAAATGACATCAATCCGTAACAGTCGTTGAAACTAATTGCCGTAGGGTGAAATAGCATTCACCGTCCCAGCTCTTCTAACGATATTCTGTATTCGATGAAGGTTTTATTTCCGTTTTGCTTTACCCATTCAAAATGCTTGAAGGCGTCCGCTTTTTTATGTTCGGACAAAAGAATTTCACCGATATATGCGTGAGCCTCAGTTTGCTTATCGTTGTTATTCGCGAGTTTCAGAAGTTCCTCCGCAGTCATCTGTCCGTCAAAGTACTTTAATATCTGCGTGCTCCAGGCTCCCGGATTAAGCAGTTTGAGCCAGTCCTTTAGAAAAGTATCGGCGTCGGCGGTGTTCCCTGTCTTGCGAAGTCCGAGATACCCGATCATTATCCCGTATGGGACGGCTTCGCCGTTTACACCGTTTCGTTTGAGGTAGGTAACCGTATCGCGATAGGCATTTTCACCGTCGTTTTTGTAAAAATATGCCAATGCTCTCGAACGGTAAATCTCATCATTTAAATCGGGGTCAAGATCGAGTGCTTTTGTATCGTCCTCGATCGCTAGGTCATATTCGCCGATGGAGGCGTAGGCGACTCCGCGATTGCAGTAGGCGGTCGCATAGCCGGGATCGATGCGAATAGCCGTCGTATAATCGGCGATCGCTCTGTCGAAAAGCCGCTGCTGATGGTAAACCCAGCCGCGACCGTTATAAGCCCGCGGAAGTTCGGGGTTTAGCTGAAGCGCCTTGTTATAGTCTGCAAGCGCCAGATCAAAGCGTTGCTTATTGTCATATGCACTCCCGCGTTCGACGTAGGCTTCGGCATAGTTCGGGTTTAGTTGAATCGCTTTGTTATAGTCCGCAATAGCCAGGTCGGAGCATCCTTCGGAACAGCGCAATAATCCGCGATTCAAATAAGTATGTGCGGCGTTAGGCGAATCGCCGTAAAGCTGAATCGCTTTATCAAAATCTTCGAGCGCCAGCCTGTTGTTGCCAAGGCGACGGTAAGTGAACCCGCGATTGTTGTAAGAATCCGCAACGTCAGGAGCTAATTTGATCGTCTTATTAAAATCGGCAAGTGCCAGTTCGTATTTTCCCGCTTCGCCGTTAACGAGTCCGCGAAAGTAGTAAGCTGCAGCACTGTCGGGATTTAGCTCAAGAACTTTATTCAGATCGGTATGCGCTTGATCGCTCATCCCTTTTTTTCGATAGGCAATGGCGCGTCCTAAATAAGCCTGGAAAAGCGTAGGATCCAATTCGATCGCGATAGAAAAGTTGTTTATCTTGCAGTCGAAATCAGTCTCCGGGCAAGCGAGCCCTACATTAAAAGAGTTTAAGGCTCCTTGCGATTGCGCGCTGCCAGCGACCGTAAGGAACAGAACTGTACCCAAAACGAGTAAAAATCGACATTTAGCCGGTGAAAAATATTTCATTTGATTTACCTCTGATCGAAGAAGTTTTACCACTAACTGATGAAGTCGGGGGACGGGGAATGATAACAAAAACCTTTAGCTATTATCAATAATTAAAAATAGCTAATAGGTTTTCGCGGACAAATCGTTGCGTTTGTGTATCGTCCGCGGTTCATAAATGGGTGAGTTGAACGCCAAAATAAAAATCGACTCTACCGGCGACGATATCTTTCGGAGATTTTAATAATTTTGCGCTCGATGCGCTTTTTCGAAGAAAATCAGCCGGCATAGGCATGCGGCTGCAAGCGAACGAATTTTCCGTTCATTTCATTCATCTTCATTTGATCCTCAAAATTTTTTCATTCTACCGTCATGCAGCGTCTGAAGAGGCAAGAGGCATTGTAAATTGAATCGGGCGATTAATCGGTTTTACACGGCTGGGATTCGGCTTTTTTCCTCACTTAGCCGGAATCGGAGCCATCCGGCTCAGGCTGGGGCGCACAAGCGGCTTGGCTTGTATGAGCGCGTTATCCCGCCTGCCTGCAGCCGCATTGCCGAACCCGGAAATCTGCGATGAAGACCGTTTATAGATCCAAATCGCCCGATGCTTCGGGTTGATATAAAATCTTTTCGATCTTTAGTCGCCGCAGGCGCGACGGCGCCTGAAATTCGACCGTGTCGCCGCATTTATAGCCGAGCAATGCGGTGGCGAGCGGCGCGAGTATCGAGATCTTTCCGCTATCGTAATCAGCTTCGGTCGGAAAAACTATCGAATATGTCGATACCTCATTGGTGTCGAGGTCCTTAAAACTCACTTTTGACCGCATAGTTACAACGTCGGGAGGAATCTGTTCGGGAGCGACCGCCTCGGCGTATTCAAGTTTTTCTTCCAAATTGTTGATGTAGGAAAAATTTTCCCTTTCGCCCTGATTGCGAACGCGCTGGATCAAATGTCCAAGCCGCTGGCGGTCGATTTCGGTAGTGTAGATCGTTAATACTTTTGTCATGATAATTACTTTCTCCCAGTTCTATCTTAAATTTCCTTTTATAATGGAGCGCAAAGCATTTTAAAAGCCTCGGCGAAAAGCTCTCCATATCGCTCGTTGAAAAGCCTTTCCCCCGATTCTCTTTGTGCCGGTAACCGTCGTGTTTCCTTTTGGCAGAATTTCCTAAAAAGATGCCGCAGCAGGCGCAATCCGCTTCATTCCGAGTCCTCGTTCGCCTGCATATCGAAACGCCTTAGGTTTCGATGTGTTTTGTGTTTTCAAAGCCGAGCGGACGATCTCGATCGACGATTCCAGATGCTTCATAAACATCTCCGCCCGTCGATTCGAGTTGTTCGTTTGCCTTGGATTTTTGATCCCGCCGGAACTGCCGCTGTCGGCTGCAAATACCCAGTCCGGATTCCATTCGGTGATTTCCCGATCGAGGGAAAGCGCCGGATCATTTACCTTTAGGACCACCGGTGAAACATTGAGCCCGGCTGCTTCAAGCATTTTTACTTTGTCTTTCAATGTCACATTTCCCGGTTCCGGCGGCGCCGCGTTCGAAAATTCCGGTTCTACCGGCTTAACATTGCTGTTATTGAGCTCGAATCCCGTGTTCGATTCAACTTGGACCAAGCGAACATCGCCGCCTTCCGACCATCGGCGACCGGTGATCGCTTCTATAACTTTTCGATCGGATCTCGATCCATCTAACACAGCGACGATCCGATTTTGTAAATTCTCGCTTACTAAACAACTTCCCCGCGCAATTCGGACAGAGCAGCCGGCTTCCGCCGCAATGCGCCGCAAACCTGAACCGTAACCGCCGTTCGGTGCGTTCGTATCGCTTTCCTGCGACCCGAGAATGATCAGGTCGGCGTTCCATGCCGCGGCTTTTTCCAGAATTTCGCTGGACGTCAAACTGGAGCCCCGCAATGCTTCGATCTTAATGTTCGACCCCGGAAATCTTGAAGACAAACTGCGGCGGATTTGCAGCGTTAGAAATTTCTCATCCTCAAACTGCATTCGCGCCGGAACAAAGGAACAGATTCCCGATCTTTCGAGATTCATACGACGTTCCTTTTGGGCTCTGAAAAACTCTTCGGTCGACTCGGGCAGGAAGACGTCAGTGATAACAACCAAAACCTCATCTGCGTGTCCGATCCCTGCACGCTGTAGTTCATCCAGCGCGTTGTCCGCCGCTTTAGTGCCGTCATGTGGAATTAAGATTCTCATATGTTTATAGCAATTGATCGCAAAAAATAGTAAATAGTTGGCGCGACCGGCTAGGGCTTATCACAGTTTGTCCAGCCCTTGCCGATCGCTGTTGCGGGAGAACGATTAACCTTCCCTTGCCCGCGTTAAGCTAAATTTAGTCGAAATCCGCGCCGGCAAACAGCGTGTTTGCACCCGAATCAGTTAGGTGTTTTCACCTAACGACCGGAACTTTGAACGTAATTTGTTTCTTATTTTGATGTTAGATTGTTCTGTTTTCTAACATCGGAGAAATTAATCTCCGGACGCTCCATTAGCGATTTCTCAAGATTTTTTCTTCGGGAATAGACCTCCATCCAAACGATAAAACCAAAAAACAGTACCGATCCCACTATAATGACGATAATTGTGCTCAAATCCATTTTTATTTTCTCCACGATCGAATTTCATAAGTTATTTGTCTTAAGTTAATTTGCCGCGCGATTTTTCCGGTTTACAGCCAATCTTCGCAATGCAAAGCTCATTGATTTGGCGGACAGGTCTATCTGATCGATGCGGCACCTGCCGAGTGTTAGCGCACCTTCGATTTTCAAGTCGTCAAGATGGTCCAGCGAATACCCGCACTCTGCAAATTTCCGCCGGACATGAATCAAAGAACGCCGCCTTCGTCTTTCATCAATCTTTTTTCCTACATATTTCAACATTTTCTATCACCTGAATACGTACGTATCCTCTCTAACTCCGGCTTTGTATCTCAGAAATGCGCCGACACCGCCGACATCAGCCAAAAGTTCCTCATCTTCGATAAAAGTTACCCGCGCGCCGCTTTTACCGGCTAATGAAACTAGCGCATCCGCGATCGCCTTTGGACTAAGTTCCTTGGCGGGTTGGACAGCTGCAGTTCCGGCTGCCGCTACTTCCGCGGGCAACGGATCTAAAGCATCGGGCGACGCGCTAATGACCAATTCGTCAGCCTGACCGTGAACAAGCGCATACATCGTCTTGTCCAAGCCGACCACGCCTAAACCGCCCGCACGGTATTGATCGAATAGTTCACGCACCTTTTCCGCGTCTGCCTGGATGTTGTCTTCCCGCAAAGATTCGATCGTTGCTCTTAAGATCTCGCGCTCCGGTGATCGAATATCGAGCCTTAAAATGTCAATTATCTTATCGGCAATTTGCGCCGGCATTCTTTGGCGGAGCAGCGTAATAATGATCTCGTCTCCTGCCAAAATAACGCGTTCCGCGTTCTCTTCGATCACTACGCGCTCAAGTATTTCGATAATCTCCTTCGCGTGAAGTCCCTGACTGTTTTCAACACGGCGGCGGTAACGCATATGCGAATGTTCGCCGACGGCTGCGAAACTGTTGTCAGCTGACGTAAACTCTTCGAGCCTTCTGACACGCCCCAGGTCAAATACAAATATCCGTGCCGATTGTGTATCTGCAAGCAAAACGACATAGACCGGGTTTTGCTCGATCAAACGTGCGAGCGGATAGATAAAAGGTCTTTCCGAAACATGCAGACTATGTTTTTGAATCGGAGCATCTAACTGCATCGCCTTAAAGAAATCTTCTTGACCCGTGCATGCGAAGATCGCCGCGCCGTTTGCCGATGGTTCCAGATTGTCGGTCAGATATCGGACAATTCGTCCGGCGTCGCGTTCGAAATATTCCCGTTCGCGCGAACCATCCGCAAACGTCCTGGCGCGCGCCGCAAGTTCTTTTCGGACGAAAGGTTCAAAATTATCGCGCCCGTGCTGGTTCGGCTGCGTGTTGAGATAGAGACTGATAAATGGAAAGCCATTCGGTTCCAACTGTGTCAATTCTTCAAGATGTTCTGCAATTAAATCGTTTGATAGATTTTTCATTCTTACTCCTCCTCTTCAAAATCCTTTTCTTTTCAAGCAGCTTTCGCCGACCTAATGCGGATATGTGTGGTGTTTATCGATCCACCACGGCAGGACCGCCACGATTCCCGCAAAAAAGAGCGTCGAAAAGAGGAACCCGAAAAGAGTAACCAACATCTCGTTAAAATTTCCGGATATATATAAAACGCCTGCCGCCGCCGCGGACACCAACCAAATCAAAATGTAAAGTGTTATAAACATATGGCTTCCTCCTTTCCGATCCGAATTTAACTTCGTATTTTTTGTAAATTGTCTGTTTGTGCGTACCGTGTATTAACGATGACCGACCAAAAAGCCAGCGCGTAAACCAGTGCTAAAGCGCTTAAACTGAAAGCAAACAGTCCGAGCGGATCGAGAAATCCGGTAACGACCGACGTTAAAAATAGAGCTGTCAATAAAATCCAGGCTGTCGCATAAATCTTTTTCATTATATTTCGCCTCCTCCTATGATAGATTTGATCTTCAATAACAAATCTCGTTGTTAAATCAACTCTATCCGTTGGGCAGCGGGCGCGAAACAGTATTTACACGCGAAGATCTTGGGTGTTTACACTCGCAGCGGTCATGAAATTTCGGTGAAACGCCGTACTGATTTTTTTATGCGATCCGACAGCGGGAAAACACCCGCGTTCGTGGGGTAAAAACACTCTGTTATCGCCGGAAAAGAAGAGCAATACTTTTTTAATGTTGGAGAGAAGAAATTTGAAGAACTTCGATATTAAATTTATCAACAATTAAGAAAGAGGAGAATTTATGAAAATATTAATTGGTTATGACGGTTCGGAAAGTGCGGACGCAGTATTTGAAGATTTAAAGAAAGCCGGATTGCCGTCCGGCACTGAAGCGGTCGTTGTGTCAGTCGGAGATTTACAGATGGTTGAACCATTTGTCGAAGACGATTTTGTGTCGGTAATTCCCACAAATCGCTACTCCTCTGCGCTCGAAAGGGCACAGACGCAATCCGACCGGGCGATTAAGGAAGCGAGAGAATTAGCCTTGAAGGGTAAGCGCCGGGTTGAGGAAATTTTGCCGGATTGGAAAGTTCGGGCTGAAGTATTTGCCGGAACACCGGCTTGGGTCATTATAGATGTCTCTGAAAAGATGAACGCCGACCTTATATTTGTCGGTTCGCAGGGACGATCCGCGATCGGCAGATTGTTTCTCGGCAGCGTATCAAAGCGAATTGCGACAGATTCAAATTGTTCTGTACGCGTCGCCCGGTCAACAGGACAATCCGACCCTGCGCTTCCACCGAGAATTATCGTCGGAGTGGACGGTTCCCCCGCAGCGGAACAAGCGATTTATGCGGTCGGTCAGAGAGCCTGGCAAGACGGAACCGAGGTGCGGTTCGTTTCCGTCGATGAGTCTTCACCGTCGGCTAGCATATCGCGGCTGCCTCAGGCTTCGGCAATGATCAGCAGCTATTTGAGGACCAGACAATCGCGAGTCACCGAAATGCTCGACTGGGCGCAGGAACAATTTAAGATCATCGGGCTGAAAACATCGGTTCTACGGGAAAAGGGTAATCCGAAAGATCTTCTCCTCGCCGAAGCGAAAAAATGGAATGCCGATTCGATTTTCGTCGGAACCCGCGATATCAAAAGTGCTTTTGAAAGATTTCGCTTGGGAAGCGTTTCGACTGCAATTGTAACAAACGCTCAATGCTCGGTCGAAATCGTTCGTCCGCCGGAAACATCGTCGGAATAGACCTAATAGAGCAACTTTGCGTGTAAACACCTAGTTTTTTCGAGTATTAACCCTCTTTTTGCGATCGGGACATCCGTCTAAAATTAAGGTGAATTCAAGATAACAAAAAGAGGTTTAAATCTTGGATACGGATATTAAAAGAAATCAAGCTATTTGTTTTTATCCGAATTTTATAAGCGAGGTTTATATTATGAAACTCTTAATCGGTTATGACGGCTCGGCAAGTGCCGACGCGATCGTCGACGATTTGAAGCATGCGGGACTTCCGCGGGATTCGGAGGCGCTGGTCGTTACGGTCGGAGATTTGATAATGAGCAATCCGCCATTGCGCGAAATGGCGGCACAAGTTTTTCCTTCCGGGGGCGCGGCGGTCCGGTTAAAAGAATCAATGACTCACGGAGAGCGAGTCATTCATGAATCCGAAGCTTTTGCGGCGCACGCTGCCGAACGCCTGCGACTCGAGTTTCCGGAATGGACCGTTCGCAGCGAAACTGCTGCCGGTACGCCGGCGGTCGAGCTTATGGAAGCTGCAAACCGGTTTGACGCAGATCTGATCGTCGTCGGATCGCAGGGTCGCTCGATGATCGGACGAATGTTTCTGGGCAGTGTTTCAAAACAGATAGCCGAGGACGCGGACTGCTCTGTGCGGGTCGCACGACCTGCTGATGCAGATCATTATGGTTCGCCGTCGCGCATCATAGTCGGCGTGAACGATTCGCCGACCGCTGTCGAAGCAATTCTTGCAGTCGGCAAACGCGTTTGGCGCGACGGTACTGAAGTTCGTCTGATCGCCGTCGATGAAAGCATACCTGCAAATCGGAACGCACCCCGCGCTTCGCTCGCGGCGGAAGCGACTGACAGCCCGGAGCAGTCCATTTCTTCAAAATTAAGTTCGACTTTAGAATGGGGCGCTGAAGAACTGAAACTCATTGGAATGAAACCGTCGATTTGGACGATAAAGGGCGATCCTAAGCGAATTCTGGTGAGCGAAGCAAAGAAATGGAACGCCGATTGTATCTTTGTCGGGACACGCAGTTTCGACAATTTCTTGGAAAAGTTCAGAATGGGAAGCGTTTCGACCGCAGTGGCGACGAACGCGCATTGCTCGGTTGAGGTCGTTCGCCCGCAGGCGACGACCCTCTCTTAAAAGTCGGTCAGCGGAAACAATCGTGTTTTCCGCACGAAAACGGTAATTAGACACTAAATAAATGGGGGTTAAAAAGATGCCGGATTTTGTATCAAGAAAAAAACTTAAGAAAAAGGTTGTAGATAGATGGGAAAATGATGGCGGCAAAATTGTCGCCGATGGGAAAAAATCGCCCGAAAACATCATTCCGCCCAAAAGAAAACGCAAGAAAAATCGTATAGGCAAATCGTCGGATGCAGCTTAGGCGTAATCGCAACCGACGAACCGGCGCTTCGTTCAGAAGCGGATTGGGTATTTTTTAGAACAGGAAGCGTAACGATAACTCGCCGCACGACGTCATTATAAAAAAGGCGTGCGGCGAGTTATGATTTAACCTCTAGTTCACTTAAACGACGATTATGATACTTGTATCTTTTCTGTTGTTTCCTTTTAAACAAAGCGAAGGGCGCATTTTAACTTTAAACTCAAAATGATCTGTTTCGTTATTGCGGCTTTCGAGTATGAAACAGAATAACTGGAAAAAATTAACCAAACGCCGTGCACTCGGTTTGGGCGTGATCTTATTGGGAGCGACCGTCGTATTCGCTCCCGTTTTTTTTGGCGGATGGATCATCGCGCTTTTGGGAATCGCGCTGGTTGCCGCAGGTCTGCTGCAATTTGTCGAAACTTTTCGCTCCGATGACAAAACCGAATCGCTGGTCTCCTACGCCGCCGGTGTGGTTACGACCTTGCTCGGTTTGGTTTTATTCTTAAGCCCGAATATCGCCGTTTCCGCACTGCGTTTTGCCGTAACCCTTTTTTTCGCCGGCGACGGCGCGTTCAAACTTTTTACCGCTTATAAACAATCGGGACAGGAACGGCGTTGGAGCGTTTTTAACGGACTTTTTACTATCGCCCTCGGATTCTTAATTTGGTTTTTTCTTACTGCCGACCTCGGCATTTTAGCAATCGGCGTGATTCTCGGCTTGCGGTTGATATTCGAAGGCTGGACGATGTTTTTTCTTCCCGAAAAAGGTTTTGAGCCGCCCGCTTTCAAACCCGACACAAGCCTGCATCCCGACGCTCGTTTGGGACTTGAGCCGAACAGTTTGATAAAGGACTTACAAGAGAAGATCTTAACGTTTTTCTCAAATTCCAAAAGTCAGAATATTTTCTGGTGTCTGACCTTGCTCGGAATATTTTTTCTGATACATCTCTTGCGAACCGATGCACAATGGTCTTTTATCGGTTTTATCTCGCCGTTCACGGCAGTCGTCGGCGACGCGGTCGTTGCTCTTCTTTTGGCGTTAATTCTAATTCTTCCATTACGTTTGCTCTGGCGAAAAATTACTCGCCCGCTTGAGAGGATCGCCTGGCATCGGTTTTTCAACCTCAACGAAAAATCAAAGGATTTTTCTCTCGCCGAACGGCTTTTGAAGTTTTGGTTGACGAGCCGTATGCGGTTTGCTCTGGAGATGCGGGAGATGCGACATTCGCTAAATTTTGCTTTTTGGCGTGTTCTAAGCTACGGCTTGCCTCTGACGGCGATTTTGATTGCGGTCAATTCGATCTGGGGTTTTAGCTGGTATTTTAATTCGGAAAACTGGGCATCCGGCGTGTGGCAGGAAATTACGAAAAACCGCGTGGTTGTTTGGCGGCAAAGAATGGCTGAAGATGTCGAAAAGGACGCACTTAAAAAAGGTGTCGCACCGGACAAAGTTTTTGCGATCGAACCCGAAGGCGTAACCGATGAGGGTGATTTTAGCTTTATTGTCATAGGCGATACGGGCGAAGGCGACGCTTCGCAATTATCTCTGCACGATCAGATCATCGCCGCAAACCAGCGCGACGAGGTGAAATTTCTCGTTCTCTCATCGGACGTAATTTATCCCGACGGAAAGATGAAGGATTATGAAACAAATTTTTATCTGCCGTTCAAAGGCTTTGAAAAACCTCTTTACGCAATTCCGGGCAATCACGATTGGTTTGATGCCAACGAAGGTTTTAACGCTAATTTTTTAACACTTGATGCGGCACAAATTTCTCTGCGTTCGCGTCTTGCCGAAGACTTAAACACCGATGCTGTAACAACCGATCAAAGATTCGACGAAATCACCGCAGAAGCCGAACGCTTGCGTTCCTATTACCGAATCAAAAACGGTTTGCAACGAGCTCCTTTTTTTGAAATGCACACCAAAGGATTTTCTTTAATTACAGTTGATACGGGCATTTTGCGTCGGCTTGATGAAAAACAAAAAGCGTGGCTCGAAGCGGCTCTGACACGAGCGGGCAACAATTTTAAGCTCGTAGTTCTCGGTCATCCGTTCTACGTTGGCGGTGAATATACGGCAACGGATGATAAAGATTTCGACAAAATTTACCAAATGCTGCAACGCTACAATGTTGACGCGGTGATGGCGGGCGACACGCACGATTTTGAATTTTACAAAATAAAGTCGCAGACGGTGGACGGAGAAAAGGAAATGCTGAGTTTCGTCAACGGCGGCGGCGGTGCATATTTGAGCATCGGCACATCGCTCGGATTTCCCGAAAATCCCGTAACAAATGATTATGCATTTTACCCGCGAACCGACGAATTGACGAAAAAGATCCAACGGGAAGCTCCATTTTGGAAAATGCCTTTTTACTGGTGGCTGAAATGGTTTCGCGGTTATCCGTTCGACGAGGAAATGGTGTCAGGTGCTTTCGATTTCAACCGTTCGCCGTTTTTTCAGAGTTTCTTGGAAGTCAGCGTCGAACGCTCGAAAAATCAAGTTAAATTTATACTTTACGGCGCAAACGGACGTTTGCGATGGCGCGATATTCAAACCAGCGGCGCAGTCAAACCTTTGGATAAAAGCGACGACGATTTCGTCGAATTTATCGCACCATTTCCAACCCAAGAATGAGTTGAAGTAATAATTAACGTGAGTTCGACATAAGCCGTCGAAGACGGCGGCATATTTGTAGCCCATAACACTAGTTATGGGAACAGTTTAACTATTTATTTTAAGCGGTTGAAAACCGCGACATACGGTTTTTTATGTCGCCATCTTCGATGGCTTCATCAACATTTTGCAATTTTCCCAACTCTTGCGAGTTGGGCTACAAATATCACGTCGGTTTCACCGACTAAAAACGAATTTCTTATCTCGAACTCGCGTTAATTATGAATAAACGGTTTTCAGCGATTATTTTATTGGTTATCGCAATGATTATCTGGTGCAGCGCGTATGCCGTTACAAAAGCGTCGCTCGCCGAAGTGCCGCCGGTTTTGTTTGCGTTATTGCGTTATCTGATTGCTTCGGTTTTGCTCATCGCTTTCGTCGTTTTCGGCGGCAAGTTGGCGAAAATGCCGCGTCCCGTGCCGTGGATTGCAGTCGCGCTGATGGGCGCGAGCGGCGTTTTTTTATACACTGTTGTCTACAATTTGTCGCTCGTTTATACGAGTGCGGCACAGGGCGCACTCGTGCAGAGTTTTATTCCGATTGTAACCGCGCTGCTCGCCGCTTTTTTTCTTAAAGAAACGCTGTCGCCGATTCGTCTGCTCGGAATCGGCGTTTCGATTGCCGGAATTTTTCTGATAATGCTTTTTGCCAGCGAAAGCGCGGACGCGCCGAATTCGTCTTTGGGAAACTTCCTGATGCTTTTGTCGGTTTTATTTTGGGCGGCTTACACGCTGTTTGCCAAGCGTCTGGCAAACTTTGATCCGCTCGTCATCACAGCCGGTGCCACGATTTTCGGAACAATTCTGCTCGCGCCCGCCGCCGTTTTTGAAATCGGCGGCACAAATTTTCCACCCATTTCAGCATCCGGCTGGATGGGCATAATTTATCTCGGCGTGTTTTCGTCGGCGGTCGCAATGCTGCTTTACAACCGTTCGCTACAGCATTTAAACGCCGGACAGACGGCGAATTTTCTCAATCTAATGCCGGTTGTCGCCGTGTTAATTGCCGTCATTTTCTTGGGCGAAAGCCCTACTTTTTGGCAAATCGCCGGCGGCACATTGGTTTTACTCGGCGTATGGATTTCGCTGCAAAAAAGGCGCGGCACGGCGATTGAGGAAATTAAGGAAACTCCGCCGTTGAGTTGAAACGAAATTAGTTTTTGACGAGTGAATATAAAGGTTTCACGTCGCAAAAACGGGACGAAAAACTGCAAGTCGGAGTGCTTCATTTCGTTCTAAAAACAGAAATCGAATTAGAAAAAATTCGATTCACAATCCAGAAAAATGTTTCGGATTTTTTTATATTAAAACAATTTTATACAAGGAAAAGAAAAATGATACAAAAAAACTTAACGACAATACTATTTTTAATTTCAGCAATATTTTTAACTACAATTGCAGCGTCGGCGCAAACCGCGCAGACGAATAAATCTTGGCTCGACCAACCGCTTAAAAGTTGGAACAGAACGGGAAATAATTTTCCGACTCTGCCGCGTCCCGCCGCAGTAACGGACGATGCGACGATGCTCAAACGGTGTTATGAACAGATTCGTCAGCCGTCAAATTTGGCGGAAGAAGCCGTGGCGAAAATGGGCTGGAAATTATACGGCGCGTCGCAGCGATTCGGCACGACGCAGATTTTTACCGCGCTTTCAGGTTTTGACGGAATGTGCCGCCCCGTCGGGTATCAAGCGTTCGTTTATTGGGAAGGCAGATACGCCGGAACGCTTTCGCCTGCGGCGATGGATTCGCGCTCGGACGGTGCTTTGACCGATTTTAGTTTGAACAGTCCGACAAATATTTCGGCGGAATTTGTCCGCTATAATCAAACCGACGCGCTCTGCTGTCCGTCGAGAATCAGTAATGTTTTTTACGAACTAAAACGCGATGATATTCCCGATCTCGTGCCGACGTTAATTGAAACAAACGCGACCGTTCAGCCCGATAATCAAACGAACGATAATTCAAATATGAATTCATTATTCGGCAAACGCTGGACTTTAACGAAGATCGGGAATCAAAATTTATCTTCGGACAAACCGTTCATTGAATTTAACAAAGACGAAAAACGCATTTCCGGCGACGCGGGCTGCAATCTTTTTTCGGGCGGTTTTGAAATGAACGGCGCGAGTTTGAAATTTTCCAACATCGCCGGAACGCTGATGGCGTGTGCCGACGAAACGGCAAATCGTCTCGAAAGAAATTTCCTGCAATCGCTGGGTGATGTTACTAAATTTGAAATCGAAGGCGACACATTGCGGCTTTTTGTTAAAAACAAACCTAATTTAATTTTCCGTGCGAAAAATCCCGGAGATAAAACGGCGAGCGTAACGGGAACGGTCAGCTATCTGCCGCGCATCGCACTCGCGCCGAATGCGGTGATTAAAATTCAATTGCTTGACGTTTCAAAGGCGGACGCGAAATCCCAAACCATCGCCGAACAGACGATCAATGCCGAAGGTCGCCAGGTACCGTTTGATTTTGAATTAAAATACGATCCGAACAAAATCAATCAGCGCAATCGTTACGCACTGCGGGCGCAAATTTACGAAAACGGCAAACTGCGTTTTACCAGCACGAAAAGCTATCAGGTAATTACAAACGGCAATCCCGACAAAGCTGAAATTATCGTTGATTTAGCACGATAAACTGCGAAAACTGAACGCCTTGTAAATACGCAGACACAAACCGGAGCGGCAAGCGGTTAATCGTCCAAGTTCAAAAGTAACGCTGGAATAATTTCAGCGTTACTTTTGCTTGTGCGTTATACCGATTCAAATTGAAATGACGTATTCGGTTGGAAGGCGGACACTCTTGTCCGCAAGGTATGCCGATTTCAACGCGGGGCGGACAGGAGTGTCCGTGTTCCGGCAATTGACAGGAGTGTCCGCGTTCCGGCAATTTACGCCAAAAGCTAATTTGAATCGGTATTATGCGGTTCTAAACTGAAGCGCGGGAAAAAGTAATCACTAATATTTCAACAAATTATAACTCCGAAACAGATAAAAGATTTTTCGGGCTGTTTCATTTAGTTCATCATAAACAACTTTAATGTGAGTTCGCCATAAGCCGTCGAAGACGGCAACCTATTTGTAGCCCATAACGCTAGTTATGGGAACAATTTAGCAATTTGTTTCAAGCGGTTGAAAACCGCGACATACATTTTTTATATCGCCATTTTCAATGGCTTTGTCAATAAACTATACTTTTCCCACATCTGGTGATGTGGGCTATAAATATAACGTCGGTTTCACCGACTAAAACCGAATTTCTTATCTCGAACTCACATTCCTTAAAGCAGCGTTCCGCGAAGAAAAAATATCGCCGTGGTGAAATAAATTATCAAGCCCGTTACGTCAACGAGCGTGGCGACGAACGGCGCGGAAGACGCCGCCGGATCGAGTCCCAAGCGGCGCAGGATGAAGGGCAGCATCGAGCCTGACAATGTGCCCCACAGCACGATGCCGATGAGCGCGACGCCGACCGTCAAGGCGATTAAAAACCAATGTTCACCGTAAATGTTCGAAAATGCGGACCAAAGCGCGATGCGCGAGAAACCGATTGCGCCGAGAATCGCACCCAAAATCAAGCCGGAAAATATCTCGCGCCGCATCACGCGCCACCAATCCCTCAAAAAAACTTCGCCGAGCGCCATCGCGCGGACGACAAGCGTCGCCGCCTGCGAGCCGGAATTGCCGCCCGAAGAAATTATCAGCGGCACGAATAAAGCCAGGACGACCGCTTTTTCGATTTCCGCCTCGTAAAAACCCATCGCCGTCGCCGTCAGCATCTCGCCGAGAAACAGAATGACGAGCCAACCGGCGCGTTTTCTGACCATTCGCGTCAGGGCGATTTGCAGGTATGGCTCGTCAAAAGCCTCGCTGCCGCCCAGTTTGTGTATATCTTCTGTCGTTTCGGCGGCGGCAACGTCCAGAATGTCGTCAACCGTTACTATGCCGATCAAAACGCCGTCTTCGTCCGCGACGGGCAGCGCGGTCAAATCGCTGCGGCGCATCGCTTCGATTGCCGTTTCCTGATCGTCCGCCGCCTGCAGCGCGATAAACGAATTGTCCATTAGATCGGCGATCTTTGTCTCCGGCGAAGCCAGCAGGAGTTTTCGGATGCGCAAAACGTCAATCAACTTTCCGCTCTCGTCAATAATATAAAGCACGTTGAGAGTTTCGCTGTCGTTTCCGTAACGGCGAATATGAGCGAGAGCGCGTTCGATTGTCCAATCGGGACGCAAACGCACATAATCGGATGTCGCCAGACGCCCGACGCTGTCTTCCGGGAAGCCCAGAAAACGCACGGCAACGCCGCGTTCGTCCGGTCTGAGCAGGGCGAGAAATCTTTCCCTTTCATCATCAGGCAGCGCGTCGAACAAACGCGTGCGGTCGTCGGGCGCCATCTCGTCGAGAATGGCTGCCGCTTCTTTCTGCTCCAGTGAGTTAAGCAGCTCGATCTGAGATCGCACGGGCAGATATTCCAGGACATCGGCGGCAAATTCACGCGGCAGCGAGCGAAACACCGGCGCTTGATCCCGGATGGGCGTTTCGCCGATCAAATCGGCGAGCGCGGATGGCGACAAATTTTGCAGGGCGTCGCCGAGCGCGGTAAAATCCCGCTCGCTTATTACTGTTTCCAAATCAAAACGATTTTGCGGCATAAAATTCTCCTAACCTTCAGCGGTCAAACTAAATGAAAATAACGTGAATTCGATATAAGCCGTCAGCGGGCGGCGAAGCGGGACATATAACTTCGGTTTCACCGGCAAAATCCCGCTTTCTTGCGTCAAACTCACGTTTTTTCGCCAAAAGTCCTTCGCGGTCAATCACAAACGCCGGCGGAACGGTCGGCGAATCGGACATTCGATTTTACATTCGGCGAAGAATTTTTCGATAAACGCCGCGCCGGCTTCGTCATGCGCGGCGATAATACTTAGCTTTCAAACTCGCGGATCAGAGCGTTAATTCAGGATTGCACGTCGTCAAGTTTGACCGCGAGTTTTCCTCTGGCGTGTCTCGTTTCGGTTTTTTCCAGCGCGTCCAACGCTTGTTCAAAACACGGCGTCAATGCCGTTCGGCATCCATTCTTTAACCTGCGCTTTCCAGTTCGCACAGAATAATCAACCACTTTTTCCGCGCCGGGCGACGTCATATACTCGTGATTTTTCGCCGAGGCGGACGCGATAACGCGGATGCCTTTCTGCGCTGCCATTTGAATTACCAGAAGCGCCCGGCGCGTCCGCGACAAACAGCGTATCGCCTTTTTTAAGGTCGGGCGCACGCATACTTTCGATCGCCTTTTTGCCCGCCACCGAAATCGCCGCGCCTTCGGTAAAATCCATTTTATCTGGCAACTGGGTCAGCAAATCTTCCGGCACGGCGACGTATTCCGCCCAACAGCCGCCTTTCGGCGGCAAAACCCTTGTCAAAATAACCTGATCTCCGGCTTTAAAGCGGAAAATTTTATCGCCCGTTTTTGTAATTACACCAGCGGCTTCCGAGCCGATTGTGTATGGAAAATTCGCCTCATTCGGGATAAAATAACGGTCGTGAATGCCGACACCGAACGCCCGAACTTCTACCAGAACCTTGTTATCGCTGATTTCGGGAATCGGCAGTTCCGCCATTTCGATTGTTTGATTTTGAGAATTCGTTCGCACGAATGCTTTCATTTTCTTTTTCATTGTTCAGTTTTAGCAATCGGGCAAATTTAAATTTAATAAATTTTCCGCCGCAGATTGATACGGCTAAACTCGGATAAATAGCGACGGAGCGCGGACACTCTTGTCCGCTTGTTACAATCGAAAGACGCGATATTTTTGCTCGCTTCTCGTTCTGTTAGCAGCCGACGCGGACATGAGTGTCAGCGCTCCGATACTTTTTGTTCCTTGTCGCGGACAAGAGTGTCCGCTTCTTACTGTCGAAAGACGCGATGTTTTTGCTCGCTTCTTGTTCTGTTAGCAGCCGATGCGGACATGAGTGTCCGCGCTCCGATACTTTTTGACGCGGACAAGAGTGTCCGCGCTCCGATACTTTTTATTCCTTCTATTTGCGTTCGGCGATTTGCAGGGCGAGTTCGACGCGATTATTCAAACTTTTCTTGTCGAGAATGCGGCTGATATGTCCTTCGATAGTCCGCAAACTCAAGTTCAATTCGGCGGCGATCTCCTTGTTGCTCAAACCTTTGGCGACCTCTTCGGCAACTCGCCATTCGGCATCTGTTAATTCCTCGTCGCGTATAAATTGTCGCGGTTCATCCTCTTTTTTACCGAACATCTGAGCCAGATCGGAATGTGTCCTTTCGATGCGATTGAGGATTGCCTGAACGATTGCCGTTAATTCGTCAGGCTCGAAAGGCTTTGTTATATAAGCATCAACACCGGTGCGAAAGCCTGTGATGCGGTCGGAGATCTCATCTTTAGCAGTTAGGAAAATGATCGGTACAAGCCTTGTCCGGGGATTTGAGCGTAGATTTTTGACGAGTTGGTAACCGTCCATTCCGGGCATACGAATATCGCTGATAATCAGATCGGGCATAGTGCCGGCGATCTGTGTCAATGCTTCGGCACCGCGTCGTGCCGTTTTAACTTCGTAACCTTCCGCCCGCAAAGTTTCAGATACTGCCAGCAATAAACCGGGATCGTCATCAACGACCAGCAATCGTTTCGCCATAATTTTTATTTCTCCTCGCTTAAATTATTTCCGCATTCGGACTCTTTCCAGATCGGCAGATGCAGATCGAAACGGCTTCCCTTCCCGACTTCGGTTTCGACCGTGATGCGTCCGCCCATCCGTTCGATAACATATTTTCCCATATAAAGCCCCAATCCGACGCCGGAAACATCCGCATCTTCTAAAAAATCTTCATTGGTTGTCGAATCTGCTCTGACCGGTTTTCCGCGATGAAATTTATTAAACAATACAGGCAGATCTTCAGGCGGAATTCCGCGTCCGTTATCCGTTACGCTGATCAGGACGAAATTATCTTCACCAAGCTGTGCCGAAAGCGAGATCAAACCGCCGTCAGGCGTGTATTTTATAGAATTTTCTATTAGATTGCTGAGGACGCGCCGAAGAGCTTTGGGATCGGCACAAATTGGCGGAACTTCGGCGAACGGCTCGATGCGTAATGTGTGGCGGCGTTTTTCGGCGGCGGTCATTTCGGATTTAACGCATGATTCGATAGCTTCGAGCGGTTCGACGCGCTCAAAGTTGAGGCGGTAAACGCCGCCTTCGATGCGCGACAGATCGAGCAGATTCAAAACCAGATCAATCTGCCGGTCGCATTCGACCGAGATCGTTTCGAGATATTCGCGCCGTTTTTCCTCCGTTATCTCGCCGCGCATCAAAAGTCTGGTCAGAGCCTTAATGGTCGTCAGAGGGGTGCGAAGTTCGTGCGACACGCTGCTGACAAAATCCGATTTTACGCGGTCAATTTCCTGAAACCGCATCGCACGTTTTTCGAGACGTTCCGCCATTCGGTTAAAACTCGCTTCGACCGCACCGAGTTCATCCGCTTCTTCGACCTCGATTCGGGTGGAAAAATCTCTCTCACCGAATTTGTCCGCGGCTGCTCTTAACCGGTTCAAACGTTCATCCTTATTTTTTGACATTTTTTAATATATTACAGACTTCCTATAAAAACGCCTGCTTTCACCCGGAGTATATCAAACTGGAATTCCCCGTTCATAAGAGTAAACACCTGTAACTTAAGGGTGTTAATACTCTCGCGCGGCAAATGGCGACTTTACTATGATAAAGACTGATTGCGGGAACTCTAAATAGTTGCATTCAATCAAACAGCGAGTAATTTGAGGTTTCAAAGATATGATGTCAAAGAATAATAAGCCTTTCGTAATACCGGGAAATTTGAGCGACGCCTCGAGATCCG
Source organism: Pyrinomonadaceae bacterium (assembly GCA_026129865.1). Classification (GTDB taxonomy): domain Bacteria; phylum Acidobacteriota; class Blastocatellia; order Pyrinomonadales; family Pyrinomonadaceae; genus JAHCHG01. The sequence goes on along the minus strand of JAHCHG010000010.1, from coordinate 60,263 downwards.
AGGTAATGAAAAATTGTAAGGCGATCGTATTAGCCGGGGGAAACGGATTTCCCGGAATTGGACCTTTTCCCGCTGATCTTATCAACCGGCGTCCGGCGCATTTTTCACATAATGCCGGGGGCGAGATAACGATAGATCAGGCGCGAAAGCAGATCGCACGAGCGTTCGAGCCGAAAGATACGATGTTCGTCGTAAGCGAGCCGCACAAACCTTATTACGAGGAAGTTTTGGCGGATGTGCCGCAAGAAAATCTAATAGTTCAGCCGGAAGACCTTGGAACGACGCTGGCTGTCTTTTACGCGGTATTGCGGCTGGCAATGACAAATCCTTCGGCAATTCTGACATTCTTCCCCGCCGATTTTAATCCTCCGAATCCTGAGGAATTGATGTATCGAGTCCGATCTGCCGCCGCGTTTGTTCGCCAAGATCCGAACTTGATCCTGATCGGCATCAAGCCGGATAACACTCTTAACGAAGGTGAATGGATCGAAGCTGATTCGTCCGCGCCCGTCGATAAAATTCTTGATGTTTGGCGCGTGCGCCGCTTTTTGACCGATCGGAATCGGGCGAAGAGACAGTTCAAGGACGGAGCGCTTTTAAACAGTTCGGTTATGACCGGATCGGCAGCGACTTTTTTGAGAAAGATCCGCAATGCCGCGCCTGAGATTTATGACAATTTCAGCCTGGCGGCAGAACGGATCGGGACGGTCAGCGAACAAAGATCGGTGCGGGCAGCATATTATTCGCAATACGCTTACACCGATTTTTCGCGGGACGTTTTGGAGAAAAGCGCCGAAAAACTTTTGGTTGTACCCGTGCCGGCGCTTCTCAAAAAGGCGGTCGGGATCAAGCCGAAGTCCTCAGCACAGCTAGCGGACACGGTCATTGGTTCCCCGCCCAAATATTTCACGGCACAGGTCGGAGCATAAGTTACGACCATCATTGCCGGTAAATTCTAACAAAAGGTGAGAAATGATTTTTCGGACCAAAAAACGAGATTATTATGGTGCAGACGCGCTCGAAATTGTTCGCGCGATGGAATCGGATGCGAAAGATTATCCGCATCCCGGTCAATCGATACGGCAATTCTTACGCTGGTCGCTTCGCCGGAACGCCAACCGTCTGCCGCCGCGTGATACGGATTTGAGCGACAGGATGAAGGATGAAGAACTCGCGCTGAGTTACCTTTACCTCCGCGACGAATACGGCGAGGGAAAGCTGTTAATGGATTCTGAGGTTCATGCGTAAATTTCCAAATATGTTTAAGTTCTGGAGGAGTTCAACCGCTGCTTTAGCATTAGGACAAATCCTTCGATTACTGTGAATTGGCGAAGTTTTCCACTCCGACCAATTTCACAGTAGATCGAGAACCCGAGTTTCCGACCGCCGCAAATCTTTCGGTATCTTCCTTTTGCAGAACAGTTTCAACATTCGGAACCGGAAACTCGGTCTTATATTATCCGGCGATGGATCGAGTACCGATGTAAACCGGTAACGCATCCTTTTTCCATTTATGGATTTTGAACACTTACGCGCAGTTACTGCCCCGCAATGGTTTGAACCCATTTCTCAAAAGCTTCGATAAAGCTTTTAAGGAATTCCCTGGTGGAATCCGAAGTCACCTTCCCGTTTTCGTCGAAAAGAGCACCTGCTCCTCCGATATAGGCTTCCGGTTGAGCCATGGTGGGAACATTGACGAATACCAACGATTGACGCAAGTGGTGATTGGCTCCAAATCCGCTGATATTTCCGATCGATACACTTACAATTGCCGCCGGTTTTCCGTTCCACGAATTTTGTCCGTAAGGACGCGAGCCGACATCAATGGCATTTTTTAGAACGCCCGGCACGGAACGGTTATATTCGGGTGTCAGGAAAAGTAGACCGTCCGAAGCCTTAATCTGCTCGCGAAATTTTACCCATTCGTCCGGCGGAGTTCCTTCCAGATCTTCATTGAACATCGGGAGATTTCCTATCTCTAATATTTCAAAAGATAGCGATTCAGGAGCCAATTCTATTAATGCTTTGGCTGTTTTGAGGTTAAAGGATTCTTTGCGAAGACTCCCGACGATAACTGCAATTTTGTAATTTTTCATAATTTTTACCTATTTAATGATCAACAAGTTTTCTACGGACTACAGATACTTTGAAGAAAGGTGATCTGCATTCACCCTGGTTAATTTATGTCCCAATGTTCTAAAAGTAATACTTTTTTAGATATTTATGAATTGCCGTCAGTTAAAGCAGACGGCAATTCATCAAAGCATTACTTTCAATTTACTACCACTTATAGATGTTCTGTCTTTTGACCCGGAACCGCGGAACATAAGCGGTCTGCGTTATAAATATTTCTGCAAAATGGTTCACTTTTAATTTGTAAATTCTGTTTTTTCTGTTCCGTCCCCTTTTTCCCTCGTTTAACTTTGCCCGTCGTCCACCTCCTGGACCTCTCTTAGTCGCGCGGCAGCGAAAATTGCCAGAACTCCCATCAAAGCAAAGACCGCCAGCAACACGCCAAGTCCGAACCACCGGGCGATGAGCCCAAACACACCGCCTGCCATAAGAATCACGCCCACGATCGAATTGCTTAATGCCGTGTAAGCAGCGCGATTATGTAATTCTGCCATGTCGATAATGTGGACGGAACGTCCAAGTCGAACCCCCTGGTGCGCGACTGTTAGGACGAACAAAAGCATTGGGAGGATCGGCGCGAATATAAGTTTTTCGGGATATGCGAGTGCCAATACGGCGGCTGCGGAATTTGTCATTGCCGCCAGCGCAGGCGCGAACATCAGCACCCGCCGACTCGATCGATCCGCCAGTCTGCCCCAGACATACGAACTGACCATTCCCGCGGTCGCCGACGCCATCATGAAAAGCCCGAGCGAGCCGAGTCCGCTGGTCGAATAGTCGCCGCTAAGCGCAATGTAAAATGGCGGGGCGAGCGCTGTTGATAAAAGCAAGGTGCGGGTCGCTATGAGCCAGCAAAGCTCTTGGTCACTTCGCAGCAGCGAAAACTGTGCAACGACCGCAGAAAAACCGTCCACACCGCCTTCCGTTGCCCCGGGAAATTCCTCAATCGAATTAAAAACCAGCGCGGCAAGAAACCAGATCGAACCGCCGATTATCACGACGCTCGCAACAACCGGCACGGTAAGCGGGATCCAGCCCGAAGCATAACCTATCGCGAGGAGAAGCGTCGTAACGGCGGCAACACTACCGGCGATGCCGCTAACCGATCCGCGCCGTCCGATATCCACAGTTTTCGCCAGCACATCCTTATGGCTAATTGAGCAAAGACTCCGCCCGAGAGCAAACGCCGTTATCAACGCAAGCGCTATCACCCCGGCTATTATTCCTTTAAGCGTCAGTCCAACCAGCCCAAATCCGACAATTGCTAAACCCTGGATTATACAGCCGACAACGTATACGGGTTTTCTTACGCTGAGTGCTCGAATTCGTGCTGAGATCAGAAGCTGCGGCAACATTGCGAGTGATTCGCGGATGGGTACCAGCAGTCCGATCGCCCATGTTGGTCCGCCGATCGCATCGAGCAGCCAGGCGAGTACGAGTTTTGTATCGGCAAGTCCTTCGCCGAGTCTTGTCAGACTCAGCGAGACGACATGCGGTATGTAGTTGTGAGGCTGCTCACGGCACGCAGTTTCAGGAAGATCGCGGCAGAATTGCAGCAACTCGTCTTCATCAAACCGCAATTCCTCACGTACTCTTAGTTTGGTCATCGCTAGCTTGCCAACAATTGGCGCTGAACCATCTGCAGGATGCCGCCGTGGCGGAAATATTCGACTTCTGCCGGCGCATCGACCCTTACTACCGTTTCGAAGGTCATCTGCGATCCGTCCTCCCGGATCGCCGTAACCGTTGCGCTTTGGCGCGGCTCGATGCCGGAATCAATTCCCGTGACCGTAAAAACCTCCGACCCGGTTAACCCGAGCGACTTCGCCGAATCTCCGGCGTTGAACTGCAGGGGCAAAACGCCCATGCAGACAAGATTGCTGCGGTGGATCCGCTCGTAACTCTCCGCAATAATCGCCTTAATGCCGAGCAAAGAAGCACCCTTGGCAGCCCAGTCGCGTGAACTGCCCGCGCCGTACTCGCGTCCTGCGATGACGATCAATGGCGTGTTTTCGCCAATGTAGCGCATGGCAGCGTCGTAGATACTCATTTTCTCACCGCTCGGAAGATGCAAGGTCCAGGGACCGACGGTGTCCGGCACCATCTGATTGCGCAAACGTGGATTTCCGAATGTGCCGCGCATCATGACTTCGTGGTTGCCTCGACGTGAACCATAACTGTTAAACTCCGCCCTCGGCACTCCATTTCCGAGGAGATATTGTCCGGCGCTGGATTCGACAGCAATCGCTCCGGCTGGCGAGATGTGATCCGTTGTCACAGAGTCGCCGAGTACGGCAAGCGCGCGCGCACGTTCGATATTTGCAGGCTCTGCGGGCGCGTCGGGGAAATCGATAAAAAACGGCGGCTCACGAACGTAGGTAGAATCAGCTACCCAATCAAACAGAGTTCCTTTCGGCGCGGGCATACTCTTCCATTTTTCGTCGCCGTCAAAGATGCGACCGTACTCCAGGTCGAATTGCTCCGCTTTTACAGACGAGGCGACGAGTGTTTCGATCTCTTCGGCAGTCGGCATAATATCCTTCAGGTAAACCGGCTGTCCGTCGTGTCCTTTTCCCAAAGAGTCGACGCTCAGATCGTTTAGCACAGTCCCGGCGAGTGCGTACGCAATGCACAACGGCGGAGACGCCAGATAGCTTGCTTTCACCTGGGAATGGATCCGTCCTTCATAATTTCGATTACCAGACAGCACAGCGACGACCGACAGATCTTTTTCATCGACAACTTCGGCGACCTCTTTAGGTAACGGACCGGAGTTTCCGATACAAGTCGTGCAGCCGTAACCTACGAGATCAAATCCCAACTTATTGAGATACGGAGTAAGACCGGCTTTATCCAGGTATTGGGTCACAACGCGTGAGCCCGGAGCCAGCGAGGTCTTCACCCACGGCTTGCAACGCAGCCCTGCTTTGACCGCATTTTTGGCGATGAGTCCGGCGGCGAGCATGACCGACGGGTTGGACGTATTCGTGCAGCTTGTGATCGCAGCGATGACGACCGAACCGTGAGTGACGCGGCTGGCTGCGCTTGGCTCCTCCAGCGGTTCCGGATCAGCCCTGAGAAAATCGCCCGCCGCGCTTGAGCTTTCGGCGACGAGCCGCGCAATTTCTTCAGCCTTCACCTCGCCGGATGCCCCGAGATTAAATGACTCCCTGACACCTGAGAGCCCGACCCGGTCCTGCGGGCGCTTGGGACCTGCAACACTTGGTTCGACCGAGTTGAGATCGAGATCGAGAGTTTCATCAAAACGCGGCTCGGGGTCTGTATCTGTTCGGAAGAGCCCCTGCGCTTTTGTATAACGCTCGACCAGATCAACATTGTCGCCACGTCCGGTCAGCTGCAGGTATTTCAATGTATTCGCATCGACAGGAAACAGCGTTGCGGTGGCGCCAAATTCGGGCGACATGTTGGATAACGTTGCACGGTCGGCAATACTCAGGCTGCCTAAACCCGAACCGAAGAATTCGACGAACTTGCCTACAACCCCATGTGCCCGAAGAATCTGCGCCAGGGTAAGAACTAGATCAGTGGCGGTCGTGCCGGGAGGCAGCGTCCCACTCGCTCTGACACCTACGACGATAGGCTTAGGCAAAAACATAGGCTGCCCGAGCATCGCAGCTTCGGCTTCTATACCGCCGACACCCCATCCAAGAACACCCAGACCATTGATCATCGGCGTGTGAGAATCAGTACCGACCAGTGTGTCCGGGAACGCCCAGCCATTGCGGTTCTTGACCACTTTTCCAAGGTGTTCGAGATTAACTTGGTGACAGATTCCCATACCGGGCGGTACCACGCGGAACTCGTCGAACGCCTGCTGCGCCCAATTGAGCAGCGCGTAACGTTCGCGATTGCGTCGGTATTCCCATTCCAGATTGGCGTCGTAGGCATCAGGGCTGCCGAATCGATCGACCTGCACCGAGTGATCGATAACGAGATCGACCGGAACAAAAGGATTAACTCTCTTCGGATCGCCGCCCGACCGAGTCAAAGCGCTCCGCATTGCTGCGAGATCAACTACAGCCGGGACGCCGGTGAAATCCTGCATCAAGACCCGAGCAGGCATAAAAGCCAGCGATGCGTCTCCACCGTGGGGAAAACTTGCAAGCGCTTCAACGTCTTTTTCTGAAACGTCCCTGCTGCCTGCTCTTCGGGCGATGTTTTCTAACAGAATTTTGACCGTATGCGGTAATCGCGAGACGTCTTTACCTGTCCTGTCTGCGAGTTTAGCAAGGCTTGCGTATTTAAGAGATCCCGAATTCGTTTCCAGGATCGTTGTGATATTCAGTGGATCGTTATGCATATGTGAACCTTATTTCCTCTAATAACGCAATCGGCACTGCGCACACCTGATTCCAACTAACTCTGCGAGGACGAGTCGATCGCTTCACGACTTGACGTCCCCACCGTAAGTGCCGGCGGATCGTCCTTCAGAAAGATCACCGCCGGATAATAAAAGGGCGCATCCGAGGCGCCGATCAGGATATTAACGTTTATTTTCAAATTAACTGCATTTTGGTCTGTCGTAATGTTCACCGATGCTTATCGGTTCGTCAAAAGAGCAATCCAAGTTGATCAATTAAGATTTTGCGGCTGCATGTCTCTTTTGAAATTAATAAAGACTTTCGTTAAATTAACAGCATTCCCCGTCGAACTGAGCATTTCTTCCGAATTAAATCGCTCCTGTTATCTAATCAAGCTGCATCGGCACTTCCATCAAAAGCACACGGGCATCTTCGGTTGCTTTAACGGTAATCGAAAATGTATCCCAAATTCCCATTCCGTCTCTTCTGGAAAGTTTTTCATTGTTGATCTCTACTTCGCCTTCCAGAATGAACGCATAAACGCCGTTGCCTGCTTTGTTGATCTTATACTCGTCGGAACTTCCTTTCGAGAATTTTCCGATGTTGAACCAGGCATCCTGATAGATCCAAACGCCTTCATCTTCTTTATCGGGAGAAAGCACCTGGTAAAACTTATTTTCTTTGGCAATGTCCTTTAGAGAAATTTGGTCATATCGCGGCTCGACATTTTGCTTGTTCGGAATTACCCAGATCTGCAAAAATTTTACCGGCTTATCAGGATTGTTGTTGTATTCGGAATGCACGACGCCCGTTCCGGCGCTCATCACCTGAATGTCGCCTTCTTTGATGATGGTTTCGTTCCCCATACTATCCTTATGCCTTAAATCGCCTTCCAGCGGAATGGACACGATTTCCATATCCTTGTGGGAATGCTCTCCGAAACCCTGATTCGCAGAAACCACATCATCATTTAATACCCGCAACACGCCGAAATTCATTCTTTCGGGGTTGTAGTAATTTGCAAAACTGAACGTATGTTTTGAATGCAGCCAACCGTGATTGGCATCTCCTCTTGTGTCTGCTTTGTGTAATACTGTGTTCATTTTTTGTTAATTATATGTTTGCATTATGAGAATTTTAATTTTTAAAAACCGTTTTTCCGTCTTTGGTTAATTCATAATTGTCGCCTTTTCCTCTTAATTCATATTGGTCGTTTTTATACCAAATGCCGGAAGCAGCTTTTTCCTCTGTTAAATCTATTTGGTCGCCGCCGTTCAAATAGGCTTTAACGGTTCCTTCCGTATTATTAAACGTGAGATTCAATACATCGCCCTTATCGTTTTTTGCCTCCACGCTGACGATATCGTCTTTATGTTCAAAGATCACTTTGCCGTCTTTTTTCAATTCAATATCGTTACCTTTTCCTCTTAATTCGTAGTTTTCATTTTTAAACCAAACGCCCGAAGCGGATTTTTCCTGCACAAGTTCAATAGTTTCTCCGTTAAAATTAACGGTTGCAGTTCCTTTTGTGTTGTTAAATGATATGTCTAACTTTTTCCCGTCTTTGTCGGTCGAAGTAGTTGTTACAATATCATCAGTAACTTTTTCAACTGTTTCTGCTGTTTTCGCCGTCGTCGTTGTTTCCGCGTTTCCCTGCTTTGGTGTTTCTGTGCAAGCACTTAAGAATAATGCTGCCAGCATTGCGATTGTTAGTATTTTTATTGTCATTTTCTTTGTTGTTGGAACTACGTTCTAAAAGCAACTTGAATCCGGGAAATTTTGATCGTTGTTCAGGTTGTATTTTAACTATTGGTTTTGATGGGGTTGGGCAGCCAACCCCAATCATTGTTTTCAGAAACTTTAACCGTTCGTCGGTCTCGGCGCCCATCTATCAAAGGGTGTCATGTCGAAGCTGTTCACTTCGTCCATTGTTAAACCAAGCGCTTTTGCGACACCTTGTCCATATTCGGGATCCGCTTTGAAACAGTTTCTGATATGGCGGATCTGAATAAATTTATCTGCACCGCCCACTTGAGCAGCCGTATTGTTAAATAATAAATCTGCTTTACCATCGGCTTTGATGATACGGAACAGATCGCCCGGTTGTGTGAAATAATCTTCATCATCATCCCTAAAATTGTAAGCATAAGCGTCGCCGTCCAATTCTAAAGGCGGTTCTTGAGTGTCGGGCTGTTCTTGCCATTCTCCATAACTGTTTGGTTCATAATGTTTAGCGGCGCCGTAGTTGCCGTCTACACGTCCTGCCCCGTCCCTGTGAAAAGCGTGATATGGACACGTCGGTTTGTTCACCGGAATTTGAGAATGGTTTACGCCCAGCCTGTAGCGTTGTGCATCTCCATAGGAAAAAAATCTTCCCTGGAGCATTTTGTCGGGCGAAAATCCGATTCCCGGAACAATATGTGCCGGATTAAAAGCCGCCTGTTCGACATCCTGGAAATAGTTTTCCGGGTTTCTGTTCAGTTCGAATTCACCGACCGGAATAAGCGGAAAATCTTTTTTTGACCAAACTTTGGTCAGATCAAAAGGATGGAAGCGATAGGTCTTTGCCTGTTCTTCCGTCATGATCTGAACAAACATCTTCCATTTCGGGAAATCGTTTCTCTCGATAGCATCAAAAAGATCCCTTTGGGATGATTCCCTGTCCACGCCGACTACTCTTGCAGCCTCTTCATCGGACAGGTTGTCAATACCCTGCTGCGTGACAAAATGGAACTTGACCCAATGCCTCACATTTTCGTTGTTTATAAAGCTGAAGGTGTGACTCCCAAAACCGTGCATATTTCTGAAGCCTTTCGGAATGCCGCGATCACTCATAATAATAGTGACCTGATGCAAAGACTCCGGGAGCAAAGTCCAGAAATCCCAGTTGTTATTTGCACTTCTCAGGTTAGTTTTCGGATCGCGCTTAACGGCGTGATTCAAATCGGGAAACTTCAGCGGATCGCGAAAGAAAAACACGGGCGTATTGTTACCGACCAGATCCCAAATTCCTTCTTCGGTATAAAATTTCAGTGCAAAGCCTCTAATATCTCTTTCAGCATCCGCAGCGCCTCTTTCACCTGCAACTGTTGAAAAGCGTGTGAACATTTCTGTTTTTTTGCCGATTTCTGAAAATATTTTGGCTTTTGTATATTTCGTAATGTCGTGAGTTACGGTAAACGTGCCAAAAGCTCCCGAACCTTTGGCGTGCATTCGTCTTTCAGGGATTACTTCTCTGTCAAAATGAGCGAGTTTTTCGAGAAACCAAAAATCTTCTAACAGCAGCGGACCTCTTTTACCGGCTGTCTTTACATTTTGGTTGTCGGCAATCGGTCTGCCGGTTATCGATGTTAGTTTTTTCTTTTCGTCATTCATAATTTCATTCTCCACAAGCCGATCCTACCTACGCGGGCTGGCTCTCATAATTTGTTCACCCGCTGGAAACGTTCCCGTAATCGTATCTTCGGCGGTAATAAATACGTCAAAATCACGATGCGGCGTTGTAACGGTTTTCTTTCCGACCAAACTTTTGTTAAGCGTCAGCTGACCGCGATTTTCCGGCATTTGTCCGGGCGGCTGTATCCAGACAACATAAAACTTCCGGGACGGTGTCAATTTTTCCGGCAACGCTAACTTCCGAACTTCAAACTTAACGGTTGTGTTGCCGTTTCGGTCTTTACCGATTTTTCCCTTTGCCGTCGCCGCCGGAACAGCCGGACTAATTGTAAAATTCACTTTCTTGTCACACGCTGTAACCAATAATAATGAGGTTGCGATGATGATTATTAAGAGGTGTCTCATAGTATTTTTAGAAATTCGACGGATCGGTTAAATGACCGTGTAACGGGAAAGAGAAAAGTCCTTTGGCAACGCTTGTTACAGCCGCGCTGCCGGACTGGTATAGATTGGCGGACGATTCGGAATCCCGTAAAATGCGGGTTAAAGATTGGCGGAATATACGCAGAACAATCAAAATTCCGACTTTTCTTCCGCCGCTCGATTAGTACCTGGTTTTTAGCACGATTTCTCCAAGATCTTTTATTTCCTCTTGTGTGGTAAAAAAGACCCGCCCACTTTTTGATAAAACATTCCATGCGATGTCGCTTGTAATGTCATCTATTACACCCGGTTCGGTTTTGTCCGACACCAATTCAAAGGTTCGTTCGCCTGTCATTAAAACCGGTTGAACATAATCAATATGAACCATTAACAAATCGCCGCGTCCGTCGATCGAAGCTTGATAAATTTCCTGCAGATCGGTGAAAACAACGCCCTGGCTGACGGCTTCCCTCATTTCCTCAATGGCTTCGGTCTTGCGCTTAAAGAGGTCGGTTTTAACTATTTCCCAGGCTTGCTTTGCAATATGATGGACATCAGTTTTGCCGTAATCAATATCCGCGTAACCAAGATAGATCGTCGGTCTGTCGGCAACCTCCATAAAACGGCTGTAATTGTCTTCGGTACAAATTACGACACAATCTAAACCTGTTCTGTTGTAAACATCTACGACCGCCTTATCAACCTTGTTGAAATATTGACGAACCAAATTATCCCTAAGCAAACCGTCGCTTCGCTTTTCGCGGTCAGCAACATAATGCGGATTTTCCGTAAACGGAAAGTCGTTATTTATAACTTCGCTTGTAACCTCATCATTGGTCGCATTATAAAGCGAAACGCCGCCTTGCGAGAGCAAAAGGATCAAATATTCTTCACTTCGATGTAGATTTTTTATCAACGGGCGAATAGCAAATGTGTCGGAAATTTGAACGCTATTCATTTGGGTTGACCACGGCGACTTTATAATTTCTTTAGTATCGTTCGAAAGAAAAATATGCAGCGAATCCAAGTTATAAGTTGGATCCGGGTCGATCTCCGATATTTTTTTTAGTAACGGCGCGACCGTTTTTTTATCAAATTCGTTTAAAATTCTCTGTTCCGCCTCTTTTAACAGATTTTTTAACTGTATTACGTCTTGCGTATTGTCCGGATGTGTCCTGTGCGTATTTAGCGAAATACTGACACAAGGAGAGCTCGTTTCGTTTGCTAATGTTTCCAATTTTTGTCTGATTGTCATAAGTATTTTTTTAAGATCCTTAGTTTCCTACTCTGTCGAATTTTCGGATTTCTTCCCTTTTAAAATGTCCGGTCAATTTATAATTAATTTTCACTCCATAGACGATAAGGGTTTTAGTTTGGTTAGAGATACGTTCTAAAGCACTTAGCGGTCGCTTGAGCAACATGAATTGTTAAACAACAAAAACCGGGCGGTTTTGCCCAACGGGCGAAATTGAATTTCTCGAGTTCTTTCCTCTACTCTTGGTTGTGAAAGGACATCTCTTATATGATTGCACTGCTTTTAGCCCGTACCGGCTAAAGTTTTTTTCAAACCGATCTTAAACTGCCGAGTTAAGAGTTAAACCGGGTATCACTTCGCGGTTTAAATTAATCGTCAGCAAAAGAAAATTAGAGAATTCGTATTCACGAACCAGTATATGAAACCTTCGGCTTTGAGTACAGTTATCTTTGGTCTTTCCAGGAATTTTGAAGAACTGCGGCAATTCTTGAAAAGTACCAGTTTTTCAAGAGCTATCCTGGTCGGTATCGCGGTTACCCTGCCCATCGTATTAGGTTTACAATTCGGATGCTTTGAAGTCGGTCTGGCGCTTGGTTTCGGAGCCTTTTGGTGTTCGCCGGGCGATATCACCGGAAGTTTTCAGCATAAGCGGGTCGGGATTTTAATTTCTGCGGCGATGGTTACGGTCGTCAGCTTTATTGGCGGTTATCTGCATTACGAAACCTGGCTGTCTCTTCCGGTACTTGGGATTCTCAGTTTCAGCATAGCGTTTATTTCTGTTTACGGGTTTCGGGCTTCATTAATAAGCTTTTCGGGACTTTTGGCATTGGTTCTGAGCTTTGCCCACGATGCAGAAGAACTCGAAATCTATCAGCACGCTCTGTTGATAGGGGCAGGCGGACTTTGGTACTTGCTCTTGGCTGACATTTGGAATCGAATTAATCCAAAGGCGGAGACGGAGGAATTGTTTTCCGAAACGTTCGTGCTTACGGCGGAATTTTTAGAAACACGCGGGAACTTGATCGCTCCGTATAAAGCGCGCGACGATCTACAGTCCGAACTCCTTAAATTGCAAAGCGAGATTACCGAGAAGCACACGACCCTGCGGGAAATTTTAATTCTCTCCGGACAAACCGCGGGTTGGTCGCATTACCGCGACAAACGACTCCTGGTATTCGTGCAGTTGGTAGAAATGATGGAAACGGCGATCGCCAATCCGGTAAATTATGATCGAATGGATGAGCTTTTTACGGAACATCCTCAATACATCAAATTGTTTCAGGATCTGATCTTTAAAATGTCAGACCAATTGCGGATGATCTCCGAAGCTGGAAACGACAAGAACAAAATGCCCGGGAACGAATTAGTCAGACGGTGTTTTGAAAAAGCAAGCAAGGAAGTGGCGTCGCTGCGTAAAACCCTCGATTACGAACAATTTCTGATGCTTCAAAATTTTCTCGAATATCAGGAAAAGCAATTCAAAAAATTAAAGCGAATAAAATGGTTATTGGGCGACCCTAACACGTCGGACGTCGAATTTATCGATAGAAAGGCGGCTAAACGTTTCCTCGAACCGCAGGATTACGATCCCCGTCTGTTATTAGAGAACTTTAGTTTTAAGTCGGTAATTTTTAAACATTCCCTACGGCTCGCGATTACCGTAATGATCGGTTACGTACTTGGTTTAATTTTTCCTTTTCAAAACCCGTACTGGATATTGTTGACCATCATCGTAATTATGCGCCCCAATTACGGTCTTACCAAAAGCCGGGCAAAGGACCGCAGTATCGGCACGCTTATCGGCGGAGGTGTTGCTGCCGGAATAGTTTTCCTCATACAAAATCCTTATGCTTACGGCGCGATGGGTCTCCTCTCTTTGGTAATTGCATTTTCCCTGATCCAAACAAGGTCCCGCGCATCGGCGGCATTTATCACATTGAGCGTGGTTTTTGTCTTTGCCATTCTCGAGCCCGATGTCTTATCGGTCATTAAATTCCGAATTTTGGACACCTTAGTTGGAGCCGGTCTGTCATATGCCGCAATGCGCTGGCTTTTTCCTGCATGGGAATTCGTCGAAATGAACGAAAGTATCGAAAAAAGTGTCAAAGCCAACAAAGATTTTCTCCATAAGATCGCGGAATATTATCAACGGAAAGGAAACGTTCCGAACTCCTATAAAATCGCACGCAAGAACGCTTTTTTGGAAACATCAAATCTTAACTCGGCTTTTCAGCGGATGAGGCAGGAACCCAGGTCGAAGCAAAACGAAATGGATAAAAATTATGAACTTGTCGTTTTGAATCATAATTTTCTAGCTGCGCTGGCATCCTTAAGCACATATATTCAGTACCATAGAACAACTGAGGCATCGGAACGGTTCAAACTTGGAACAGAGAAAATAGCGAAAAATATGGAGCTGGTAATTGAGTGTTTAAAAGAGAACAAATGTGAGATTTCCGGGGAAACGTCCGAAACCGATCCTCTTTTTAAAGCGGACCTGCCGTCGTTCGATTCTGTAAATACCCGCGATCTGAAATTCGAAGAAGAAAAGAGCATCCGCAATATGCAGGAAGCCCATTTAATTTGGGAACAACTCCAGTGGCTTTTTTCGATCAGCAGCAAAATGCTCACACTTACGGCATCGGTAGAGAAGAAATAAGATAGATCGACATAATTATGACGAATCTTTTAAGCCGCAGCCGGCGAGATCGAAGTTTTCGGTCGTGCAGGTGCGCAAAATTGGAAATGATAGGGGAAATTTATGGGCAAGCAAGATTCTAAAGAACAAACTAAAAATGTTTTTCCGTGGCTGATAATGATATTGATGTCATCGGTTACATTTGTCGGAATTTTGTCCGAACTGATGCCTTCGGGCGTTCTCCCCCTAATGATGGCGGACCTTAATATCAGCGAGGTGCAAACCGGCAATCTCGTCGGCTATTACGCGATAGCATCTGCAATTTTCGCAATCCCGCTCATTTCATTGACCATGGCGTTTAACCGCAAATCTTTGCTGCTGATCTTGCTTGGCGGCTTCGCTGTTTCAAATATAATTGCCGGGCTCGTTCACGATTACACGATTATTATTATCCTGAGAATTATAGGCGGAATTTGTGCCGGCGTAATGTGGGCGATGATTGCCGCATTTGGAATGCGGCTGGTAGACGAAGAGCATCACGGAAAGGCTATTGCGGTAATTATGGCGGGCAACACCCTTGGCATCAGTATCGGAATGCCGATCATGACGACCATCGGTAACGATTATGGCTGGCGTGCAGAATTTATCGGACTTGGCATCGTCATCGTTTTTATTTCAATTATCAGTTTTTTTGTCCTGCCGTCGACACCGGGCGAGAAGCTTACGAAAAGTTCGTCGCCTTTTGCGCTTCTAAAGGTTCCGGCAGTTTTAATCGTCTTACTGCTTACGCTGCTTGGCGTGATCGCACATTACGGCGTCTACGTATATGTCACGAGTCTTGTTGACGAAATTCAACTCGCCGGCGGCATTGAAAGCGCTCTCTTACTCTTTGGAATCGGATCGCTGATCTCCGTTTTAATCGCGATAAAATATACGGATAATTATCTGAGATTGCTGACCATAGCAATGTTTGCGCTGCTGATCGTTTCGATGGCTGTTTTTCTAACCTTCGGAAGAATTACGGGTATCGGACATTTTGCTTTCTTTTTATGGGGGCTTTCGTTCGGTCCGCTGGTAACACTGCTTCAGGCAGCGGTAAGCAAACAAATTGAAACTGCTAAAGATGTCGCCACTTCCGTCCAATCTTCAGTTTTCAACCTTTCCATTATGATCGCAACCTCGGCTGCCGGACTTCTTCTCGGTATTTATTCACCGATGAGCTTGATTTATCTTGCCATCGCGCTGGCTGTTCCGGGAATGATCATTTCGATTTTCGGCAAAAAGACCTTAGGCTGATCGCGGTTGAAGCATTGCTGTTTACAACGAAAATAAGGCTTTTATCGTTGCGATAAAAGCCTTATTCGATGTCTTCACAATATCGAAAACTTTCGACTCGACTTTTTAAAGGTCTAGCGGAATTTCATATTCCGGTTCTCGGCGGCGAAACAGGAAATTGCCGTTACGGACCGATGCCAGCACCTCTACTCTTCTGCGGATCGCTTCAAAAACAGAAGATTCGTTTAGAACAATAAAGTTGGCAGGTTTTCCCGCCTCTAAACCATATTGGTCATCCAACATCATTGTTTTTGCGCCATTATAGGTAATCAAATTAAAAGCGGTTTCTAGTTCCGAATACGATGAAACATGCGTTAAGTGAATACCGTTATCGAGGATATTCATCATATTTCCGTTTCCTAGCGGATACCACGGGTCGTTGATGGAGTCTTGTCCGAAACATACGTTGATGCCTTCCTCCAAAAATTCTTTTACGCGGGTCAATCCGCGGCGTTTCGGATAGGTATCCTGACGTCCTTGCAAGTAGGCATTTTCTGTCGGACAGGCAATAAAGTTGATGCCGTTGGCTTTAAATAATCCCATCATACGGTAAGCATACGCATCGTCTGCGCTGCCGAAGGAACAGGTGTGGCTGGCGGCTGTTTTACTGCCCGCGCCTTCCAGCATGGTCAGAGCATTAAGCAGTTCCAGGAAACGCGCCATTACATCATCCGTTTCGTCGCAATGCACGTCGATCATTTTGCCGTATTTCAACGCAAGTTCGACCGTGCTGTGCACCGATTTCTCGCCGATCTCACGCGCCCATTCAAAATGCGGGATGCCGCCGACACAGTCCGCGCCCATTTTTAATCCTTCCTCGACCAGCTCGTAGCCGCCTTTATAGGCATACATTCCTTCCTGCGGAAAAGATACAATTTGAATGGTTACAATGTCTTTGAGTTCTTCACGAAGCTCAAGCATAACCTGCATCCCAAGCAGTTTCGGGTCTGTCACATCGATGTGCGTTCGAATAAACTGAACGCCTTGGGAAACCTCTTCGCGGATGGCAGCCAATGCCCGTTCTCTAGCATCTTCTTTCGTCTGGTTTTTCTTGATGTCATGCCAGCGCGCAATGCCTTCGAAAAGCGTTCCCGTTTTGATTTTTCCACCGTCATTGCGTCCGGTATAGACATAATCCAGGTGCAAATGCGGATCAACATAGGGCGGCAATACGAGTTTTCCCGCAAGATCGATTTCTTCATCGCATTTGGGAAGATTTGTGCCGATCTGATCGATCTTTCCATCTTCTACGATCATTTCGGTTGCCGTGTCGTCGAGGTAAATTTTCAGATTAAAGAATTTTTTTTTCATTTTTCTATTTATTATTTGATCCCGGATTTAATCGACCGTCGTTTGAAGGTCTATTAAATCAAGTTGGCTGTCCGATGGACAATTGCGCACGTTTCAAGCTTTTTAGCGTCGATTGAATGAGGGATAAGGAATAAATTCGGTTTCGTCTCCTTCAATTTTGGGAAATGATTGTGCCTTCCATTTCTGCTTGGCTTCTTCGATGAGTTCTTTACTCGATGAAACAAAGTTCCAGTCGATAAAACGTTCCTCCGGAAAAGTTTCGCCGCCAAAAATATAGATCTTGCTGTTTTCCCCAATTATGAAATCGCAAAGTTTGCTGTCCTTTGCCACCAACAATTGCTGGGGTTCGAATATTTTTCCTTCGCTTTCAATGGATCCTTCAAGAATATACAAACCCGATTCACCATAAAGCCGGTCTCCGATATTTACGGACTGTTTTGTTTTGCTTTCTATTTCAAGCATAAACAATCTGCTGAAAACGGGAACCGCAGATTTTCTGCCGAATGCTTCGCCCGCAACAAGTTTGAACTTCAGGTCTCCCTCACTCCATGCAGGAATTTCCTGCTCTGTAATATGAAAGAATTCCGGTTCCATCTGCTCCAGATCCTTCGGCAATGCCACCCAAATCTGCAAACCGTGCATGTTCATTTCGGATCTTCGCAAATGATCGGGTGTTCGTTCAGAATGCACGATTCCTTTGCCTGCAGTCATCCAATTTACCGCGCCGGGCTTTATTTCTACGTGGTTGCCAAGCGTATCGCGGTGCATAAGGCTCCCGTCAAACAAATATGTGAGAGTCGAAAGCCCGATATGCGGATGCGGCAAGACATCAAAATTTTCATGTTCACCTAATCTGACCGGACCCATATGATCGATATAAATGAACGGTCCGACCATTCTTTTTTGGCGAAACGGCAGTAAACGCCCGACCATAAACTTCCCGATGCTGGCAGCTCGCTCTTCTATAATTAGACTGATGTTCGACATAGTTTAATATTATGTACCCAAAAAATAATGGCGGATTTGAACGAAAATTCGACCGTCTCTCTTTATTTTTTAAGCGGCGGTCACGACGGAAAACCAACAGTTGATGCAAATCAATAGTCGATTCCAATAATTTCAAATTTTCTGTCTCCGTTTGGAGTTCTTAAAACTGCCTCGTCCCCAACCTTTTTTCCCAGCAAAATTTTCGCGATCGGTGAAATGAACGAGATTTTTCCTTTTGAAACATCGGCTTCATCGACACCTACGATCTGAAATTGCTGAAGCTCTGTTTCATTATCCTCTTTCAGCGTTACCGTTGCGCCGAACCACACTTCTTCCGGCGATTGTTTGTCCAGATCGATTATTTGCGCCGTAAGGATTCTATCACTTAACAGCTGCAATTTTGCGTTTATGTGATTTAATGCAATTCTTCTTTCATTTTCATTTGCAGCGTCCAGTTGGTCTCTTTCATTGATGAGCATTTGTTTTTCTTCCAAAAGTTCATCCATACCGACTTGAGTAACGTAATTGGTTACGCCGTCCGGCAAGTAAGCTCTTGGCGTTAAAACAGGAATTTCTTCCTGATCGCCTTCTTTTACAAATCCTCTGCTCATGATCTACTTGATTTTTATCGTTATCAATTTCTTCTTTATTCCGGCTTAAAAACTTTAAATCGAGAGCCAATAATTGCTCTCCGGCTTATATAGCGAAGTATTTATTGGTAAAAAAAGAGGACAATTAAAACTAATTATCCTCTCGATTCGAATTATTAGTCTTCTTTTTAGATTGCTGCTCCTGCTCCCGCCTCAGCAACTTCGTGGTCATTTTCAACAGTGCTTCCGCTGACGCCAATCGCTCCGATGATCTCATCGTTTGCGTTTTTAATCGGAATACCACCGGGGAAAGTTATAAGACCATTGTTAGAATGTTCTATATTGTACAGCGAACCGCCCGGTTGAGATAATTCTCCAATTGATCCGGTATTCATATCAAAAAATCGGGCTGTTTTAGCTTTTTTAATTGAAATGTCAAGCGAACCTAACCAGGCTCCGTCCATTCGTGCAAAAGCGACTAAATTTGCTCCTGCATCAACAATTGCAATGTTCATTTTTGTGTCAATTGCGGCTGATTTTTGTTTCGCTGCAGCGATCGCTTTTTCTGCTTGTTGTAATGTAATATTCATAATTTTTTTGTTAATTCTATTTTTAAGATGATTCAAACATACTGCAATTAAGTAGTAGTCCAAAATTAGATTAGACTGATCTTCGGAATAGATGAAAGATGAAAGTTGATAGATGTAACCGCGTTAGTATCTATCAGTTATCATCTATCAGTTATCGTCTGCTCCGAAATATCATAGCTGCTTAGTGGGTTACATAGTTACTAGAACAGCCTCATAGTTTATGAAAAAAGGTCAAAAAACTACTTTATTAAACCATGCGGGTCAATCACAAACTTTTTAGCTACACCTGTATCAAATTCGGCATACCCTCTCGGTGCATCTTGAAGACTTATCACTTCCACATTTACAGCTTTGGCAATATGAATTTTGTCATACAAGATAGCATTCATCAGCTGCCTGTGATATTTCATCGTCGGGGTTTGCCCTGTATGGAAAGAATGGGATTTAGCCCAGCCCAATCCAAAACGGATTTTCAGACTTCCCTGTTTTGCGGCTTCATCTTCTGCTCCAGGGTCTTCGGTTACATACAAACCCGGAATTCCGATTTGTCCGCCCGCTCGGGTTACCGCCATAGCCTGATTTAAAACGATGGCGGGCATTTCTTTTCCGGCACTGGAACCATGTCCGCTGGCTTCGAAACCCACACAATCTACAAAGCTGTCAACCTCCGGTACACCGACGATCTCAGCAATTTGTTCTTCGACCGGGGTGTCATTGGTCAAATTAATGGTTTCGCAACCAAAAGTTCTGGCATGAGCAAGACGTTCTTCATTCAGGTCGCCGACTATGACCACAGCCGCACCTAATAAATGGCAACTTGCGGCACAGGCTAGTCCGACCGGACCCGCACCGGCGATATACACGACCGAACCGACGGTTACACCTGCCGTTACTGCTCCGTGAAACCCGGTCGGGAGAATATCGGAAAGCATTGTCAAATCCAAAATCTTTTCCATGGCTTGATCCTTATCAGGAAATTTTAATAAATTAAAATCGGCATAAGGCACCATTACGTACTCGGCTTGTCCTCCGACCCAGCCTCCCATATCAACATATCCATAAGCGGCTCCCGGACGAGCTTCGTTTACATTTAAACAGATACCCGTTAGGCGGCTTTTACAATTTCGACAACGACCACAGGCAATATTAAATGGAACGGAAACTAAATCGCCCTTTTTGATAAATTCAACGTCCCGTCCACATTCTATAACTTCTCCGGTGATTTCATGCCCTAGAACCAAACCCTTTTCGGCGGTGGTTCTTCCTCTGACCATGTGTTGATCCGAACCACAAATATTCGTGGCAACTATCTTTAAGATGACACCGTGTTCACACTTTCGATCTCCCAACGCCAGTTTCGGATAGTCTATTTCCAATACTTCTACTTTTCCAGTTCCCATATAGGAAACGCCATGATTCTTGTTCATAATATTTTGGCTCCTTTGAAATTTACACAAAATTTCAAGTGAAAAATTGATTTACTAAGAAGTGTAAGCTTATTTCGTATAAAAGGACTTATGAAAACAGGTTGATTACTTATGAAAACAGGTCAGATATCGCCAATTAAATAAGTTTTTCAAGGAAAGGGCGAATTTTGCTGAAAATTGGAACGCAGGCAGGCAGCCTTGCCTGTGAGTCTGTTTTTTTGAAATCAAAAGCAAACAATTTTATGAGAGTTCTCGCAGGCAAGGCTGCCTGCGTTCCGGCTGAAAACAAATCTTTTTAATTTTGAATGAGTGTTTACACGAAAAGAAAATCGTTCATAAGACCTCTTTTGGACTGATTCCAAATTTATTTTTAAAGGCAATGCTGAAGTTTGATAGATCGCTGTATCCAAAATTGAAATAAACTTCCGACGGTTTTTTGCCTTTTTCCAGCATTTCCTTTGCTTTTTGCAGGCGTTCATTTTGAATCCATTTACCGGGCGACATTTTGAATTCTCTAATAAAATGCCGCTTAAAGGTGGATAAACTCATATTGCACAAAAACGCAATTTCTTCTAATTTTAGGTTGGAATGTATCTTGCTTTCGACGATCTTCTTAAATGGTGAGCTTTTAGAAACGATCAGAGAATTTAAATACGATTCAAATTTTCTTCCGTATTTTTGAAGAAGATAGAGCATCAATTCTTCAAACTTTACAGCTAGCAGGTTTTCGATAGAAACCGCAGAAGTTCTGTTAATTATGGTCAATGAGTCGATGTAAGAGGCGATGTAAGCATCGTTCCGAATTATAAAATACGGTGATCTTTTCTTTCTTACTTCCTTGCTCTCAGTATGTTTCTTCAAGAATTCTCGTAAAATCTTTTCAGAAAAAAATAAGAGCTTACAATAATAGACAGCTTCGGTATCTAATAATTCCGTCCAGAGCCAATTTCCTTTTTTAAGCAATAACGATTGGTCTTTGTTAACGGCTACGGAGGTTCCCGCAAAATGAACCTGCTTTCTGCCTACTTGCAGAAAGCTGAACATATTCATCTCCAAATTGACCTTGCTCTTAAAAACATCATTGGTCATCTTAAAATCGTAGACGAAAAGATCCCGGTTCTCGTTTTTTTCCGTCAGAAAGATTTCAGGAATATTGTCTGTTGGCATTGATCTTTTATAAATTAAACGGCAAATCTTGGATTAGCGATTTAGCCTTAATTATACGCGATTTCGGTTGCATTAAGTCATAGGTCGGTTCTTTTGCGGTATATTTTCACCGTTTTGCGCGAAAACTTGCGATCTCACCCATAATTGCACTGTTTACTACAGCTTTTATTGTTTTCAATTTTCGTCCCGCGTGTAAATCGAACTTATTTAAAAAAGTGACAACACTTATAAATAAAAAACTTTGAAACACCCGGTTGACATAGATAGGACTCCTAACTATTCTTGAATAGACGATTATGTCAATCAAATAAAAAAGGAGTCACAAGATGAGTAAATCAGTTTTTTATCATGCAGGTTGTCCTGTTTGCGTCAGTGCGGAACACGACATTGTAAATTTGGTCGGTGCGGATAATGTGGAAGTCGTTCATTTTGGTAACGATATGTCGAGGTTTGACGAGGCAGAAAAAGCAGGTGTAAAGTCTGTTCCGGCTTTGGTAACGCCAAACGGAAATGTGCTTCACATCAATTTTGGTGCTTCAATGGCTGATGTCAAAGGTTAAAATAATTGCCCTATTGAGTTAAGGTGATAGATAACTCGATAGGGCTTTCGATTTTTTAGGGATCAAAAGATATGCAAATAGCAGTTTGGGACACATACGTTACAAAAAAAGACGGGAGCATTATGCACTTTGACATTATTGCTCCGTCAGAAATAAAAGACAGCTCCGTGATTTACGGTTACGGTTTGGAATATTTGAAGGAAAAAGGACAGGAAACTCAACCTTTAACCGCGAACGAGTGCAATTTTTGCCACGTTGAAAACGTCCGACCGCAGTGGACGGAAGCTATCGAACAGAAAGGCTATTTTATTCTTGAGATGGAAAATTGTAACTAAATGAAAAGTTCGGCGTTCGATTTAGATCATCAAAATTCAAGTGTCGAAAGCAAGATAGTCGCTTCACTCGAAAGAGTGTCGCAGGCTTTTAGGGTTTTGCTCTGGAATGAAAGTAAGGAATTTTCGCTGAGTCCGATCCAGGTTCAAGTATTGATATTTCTGCTGCACCATTCACCGGAAAAAAGGAAGGTAAGTTATTTAGCTGATGAATTTAATATGACCAAAGCAACAATCAGCGATTGCGTTAAAACGCTTGAACAAAAACAACTTATCAAAAAAGAATACGAACCGCACGACACCCGAAGCTACATTATTCATTTAACCGAACCCGGAAAAGAGATTGCGAAAAAGACCTCGTTTTTCGCTGATCAATTACAAAATCCGATCGATAAATTGCCTTCAGCCGCGAAAGAAGATTTGCTGTCGAGTTTGCTCGAAATCATCCATCATTTAAACCAAACTGGCGTTATAACGATTCAAAGAATGTGTTCAACCTGCCAATTTTACAGATCGGACGACGGACATTTTTGCCAACTTCTAAATAAGAAACTCGCTGACGCGGAGTTACGAATTGACTGCCCGGAACATGTTTCATCGGTTAAAACACAAACTTTCTGAAAATTTGTCATTACTGATTCCCCCGGGAGTTTTCGCCTAACCGACGTGTTTCTGAGATTTTTCGTTTTCTGGTTTTAAATATGCCCCAACTTCTACTTCCGGGTAAATATCGCTGTATTTTAATACTTTAGTCGCTCCTATCCTCCGGTTGATATGCGCGCGTTTCAAGTCCCCGGCGGAAACTACACCGGAGGCAGACAGCAATTCAATGAAACTCTTAATCGTTGCTTCGTGGTAATTAGCAACCCTTTGAGCTTTGTCTGAAACTACTAAACCCTTCATTAACCCTTCATCCTGAGTCGCAACTCCGGTCGGACAAGTATTCAGATGGCACTGCAATGCCTGAATACAGCCTGTTGCCAACATCATTGCTCTTGCCACGCTGACCATATCGGCACCGATCGCGATCAGTCTAGCAATATGAAATCCGTTAAAGACTTTTCCGGCGGCAATCACCTTGATGTCCTTTTTCAAATCGAATCCGTTCAAGCAATCGACTGCAAACGAAAGACCATCTCTTAAAGGCATTCCGATCGAATCGGCAAATTCGATCGGTGCCGCTCCGGTGCCGCCTTCGCCGCCGTCAATAGCAATGAAATCGGGCTTTATTCCCGTCGTTATCATCGCCTTGCAGATGTCCATAAATTCTGATTTTTTACCGATACAAACCTTAAAACCGACGGGTTTGCCGCCTGACAGATCTCTCAGTTTTTTAATAAAATGCATCAATCCTTCGGCATCAATAAATGCAGTGTGAGCGGGCGGCGAGTTGACGGTCGTATGGGGTTTGACGTGCCGAATCGCGGCAATCTCTTCGGTGTTTTTTATGGCGGGCAGAATTCCCCCGTGTCCCGGTTTTGCTCCTTGTGAGAGTTTTATTTCGATCATCTTCACATTGTCCAGCGTGGCTTTTTTCTGAAAAAGTTCCGGATCGAATTCTCCGTTTTCGGTGCGGCAGCCAAAATAACCCGTCCCGATCTGCCAGATCAGATCGCCGCCGGGCTGTAGATGATACGGGCTCAGTCCGCCTTCGCCCGTATTTTGTGCAAAATTTCCAAGCATTGCCCCGGCATTCATTGCCAATACTGCATTTTTACTCAAAGAACCGTAACTCATTGCCGAAATGTTCAGACGGCTTGCCGAATACGGTTGTAGGCAATCTGCTCCGCCCACAAGAACTCTCTGTTCCTGTTCCAGATCATGCGGATTTGCGGCATAGATGGAATGGTCAATCCACTCATAACCAGACCGATAAACATCCCACTGAGTTCCGAACGGACTCGTGGAAGTTTCCTTTTTTGCCCGTTGATAAATGACCGAACGAAAGAGCCGGTTGATCGGTTTTCCCTCGGTATCCGTTTCAACAAAATACTGCATTATCTCCGGTCGAACTTTTTCCAGCATATAGCGAAAATTTCCGATGATCGGAAAGTTCCGGCGAATAGTCTGCCTTTTTTGTGTAATGTCCCGCACGCCGACTGCGATGAGCGGGGCGATAATTATAAAAAGAAGCAGAAAGTACGGACTGATCAAACTTAGAAGGAGAATTGCTAATACTAATACTATTGACGATGTTATAAAGATTTGTCTGACGCTCATATATTTTCAGTCTTATGATCGCAGGCTTTAAAGCTTTTTCCCTGCCGACCATTTAGGCTAAATCCTATTCAATCACATTTAAAGGGTGAAAACACGTGCTGAAATCAGGTGTTTTTACGCTTATTATGAGAGGCTCCGGGATTATAGAATTACTGTAAACGGGTATTCCGTCCCGATTCAAACATTTAGGATCAAAGTAAAGCTATTTTAGGAAGAAATTCAAAATGGAAACACATAATACAAAAATGACTACTATCGATGAGTCGCCGGTTTTGATCGACGAGGTCACAGTTCGCGAACCTGTCGACGCGGAAATTGAATCGCTGCGAGAAGAATTGGATGCTGAACGCGAGAAGTATTTGCGGCTTGCCGCGGAATATGAGAATTATCGCCGGCGCACCAAACGTGAACAGGCAGCAGCCGCAGACATGGGCAAACGAGAATTGCTTGAACGGCTTATTTCGCTTGCCGACGATTTTGAACTCGCACTTGCAAATGTGGACGACGCATCGGACAAACGAATGATCGAAGGCTTGGAAATGATCGGACGCCGGTTGAAAGCGGTTCTCGAAGCAAACGAGGTTGTTCCTTTTAAAAGTACCGGCGAGGTTTTCAATCCGGAACTACACGAAGCATTCGATGTAGTTTCCGACCCTTCCGGTAAGCCGGGGAGAATTAATAGTGAACTCAGGTGCGGGTACTTCTGGAATGATAAACTTTTGCGCCCGGCACTTGTGGTCGTGAATCAATAAATCCTTTCGAGCGTCTAGTCGAAAAAATAAAAAAGCTGAGGGAAGACGGGTAGATTTTCATCTTTCGATATCAGTTACCGAAATCTGAAGATTCTCAATGCTGTTTGTAGCCGTTACGGAAAACATATTAAAATTGAAAAAATGAAATTATTTGCATTTCAACCAAGCGGTTACGGGCAGTATTCGTTTTTCGTAATGGCAGAAGATCTAACCGAAGCACTACACGCCGTTGAGAAATATATTGCTGAAACCTTTGATTCGACGTGCAGTCTGCCGTATGCGGGTTTCGGAACCGAGTCCTTTAAATTAACGGTGGTCGATCGCGGCGAAGTGATCACCAACGCCAATGATTAGATCATTTTCTTGATTATTTCGTTTCGTGTCCTCCCGATCTGATTACAACTTTTCAATTACTGCCTGCCAACTTGCAAAACTAAATGACCGCCGGAACGACGGTCATTTAGTTCTTTACTCGTTAGATTCCAGAACGCTACGACTTTTTCGCAAACAGCACGCGTGCTAGCAAAAGGAGCAGTATTGCCCCGAGGATCGACATGATCCATCCTGCGGTGTAGCCTTCGCCGCCCCACAAAGCGCTTCCGACAAGCGTCCCTAAGAAGGCGCCGCCCATTCCGATCAGTGCCGTTATCAGCCAGCCCAACGCGCCTTCGGCGATCGCTTCCCTTCCGGGCAGCAAAAGTCGCGCGATCGCTCCGATAATTAGTCCTACGATTAGTTGCCAGATAATAGTCATTTTAATTCTCCTCTCTTAAATCGATCCCAATTCAAAACCTGTCTCTACTCTAACACATTCAAACAGCGGTTTTTCTGTGTGCGAAAATACGTAGAAACCCGATAATTGCTAAATGAAGAAGCATATACGCGATGATCGCTATAACTATCGGCAGTGCCAGCGTAAAACCGTCAACCGAGGGGCTTGCCACAATGCCGCGAAACGGAGCATAAAACGGGTCCGTTATCGCCCGGATAAACTGCACAAAGTCGGCGCTGCTCCGCGCTGCAAACAATGCCAGAAGCAGGCGCATTGTCAACAGACCGTAGATCACGAAGAAAATATAGTCCACAACCTGCGAAAATCGTGCAAGAGTTCGTGAAAGTTCGACTTCGTTCTCGGTCTCGACAAGCTCATTTACGGCTTTTCTGCGCATGTTTCCCGCCATTTTATCGATCTCCGCCTGCTCGCCGGGCGTGGACCGTTCGGCTTCGACGGCGATCTCGCCGCCGACTTCGGATTTCACTTCGGATTTGACCGCTTCATAATTCGCAGTGCGCTGCGCCTCTTCTTGTTCAAGTTTATTGTCAATCATATTGATGACCTCCCAACTTCCGTTACTTTTTCTTATCTTCCTGACGTCCGTGCGGTGTATCGCTGGAATCCGGAGCGCCGACGATATCGCGTTCGTCCGGATCGCCTTTTGATTCGTCGCCGCGCAGTAATTCTCTGACGTTTTCGTCAGGGTCTGTGTTTGAACCCTCTCGCGTGATCTTGTTTGATTTCCATCCTTCTCGTTCCACATTGGTCTTTTCGT
Organism: Pyrinomonadaceae bacterium; assembly: GCA_026129865.1. Lineage (GTDB taxonomy): Bacteria > Acidobacteriota > Blastocatellia > Pyrinomonadales > Pyrinomonadaceae > JAHCHG01. The sequence goes on along the minus strand of JAHCHG010000010.1, from coordinate 33,275 downwards.
TAAGTTTTATTGAATTCATTATCGATTCACTCCATCTCTAATTACCTTTCGCGTCTTCGGTTAAGCCGTCACGACGTTCCAAAATGTCGCGCAGCCACCACTCGTGTTTTTCGTGAATTTGAACAAAACGCGTCAAAATATCGGCGGTGCCGGGATCGTCGTTTTCGTCAGCAATTTTTATCGCCTGGCGCATTTCGAAGATGATCCGCTTTGAGTTCTCATTCGCTTCGCGGATCATAGAACGCATGTCTCCTCCCTTTTCCGCAGAACTGACAGTAGCGAATTTCTGAAATTCCTCGATCCGTGAAACAGGATCTTGTCCGATCATTCTGATCCGTTCGGCAAGTTCGTCGATCGTACCGTATACTTCTGCGGCAAATTCGTCGAAAAGTTCGTGAAGATCTCGAAAAAGCGGTCCGAAGGTTTGCCAGTGGTAATGCTTGAAATTTAGATAAACGATAAATGCATTTGCCGTCTGTTTCTGCAATGACTGAACTATCTCGTCATTCGGATTATTATGTTCAGTCAATTCGCGATTGATCTCTTTTGCTGTAACTTTTGCCGCTGCTGATCTTCCCATTTTAGTTTCTCCGGTTCTTTTTAGTCTCTACTCTATTTCAACTAACAAGATTCGTGCCACGGAATGTTTCCGTGAAGGTTCGTATTTACGGGCGTTTTCTTTCGCGCGCAAAATTCAGCTGTATGAATTCGATGCGTTTACGCCGGGACAAAAAAATAGGAGCGCCGAAATCATTGCGCTCCTATTTTAATTTGCAGTAATTCGATATTTATCGATTTAATGCTGTGTTGACAGGCGCCGTCGCGGTCAATTTAAATTCCGTTCCCGGTTCCAAATTGATATCGTCGCGACCCTGCAAGACAACTGTTCCCGCTCCGGCACCGGCTCCGATGGCAGCGCCGATCGCAGCGCCTTTACCGCCGCTTGCGATCGCTCCGATAATTGCGCCGATAGCGGCTCCGATCCCGGCTCGCGTTACGGTCTTAGTCGTTTGACTGCCATCGCGAACCGTTCCTTCGTTGTTCACGGATACAGTATCGCCGTTTGTCATTTTGACTTCTTCGACCAAGCCCGCAAATCGATACGTCTTACCGTTTCGAAGTCGAATAGTGTCGAATTCGAGCGAAAGATTTGCTCTGCCGGTAACTCTTCCCGACCGTTCGGCGTCCGCAACCCGACCCGAAATGATCGTGCCGTTAAATTGCGAAGGCGATGTTACCGTCAATGTAAACACGTCGCCGTCTTTACTTGTTTCGGTAGCGATCTTATCGTTAAGAACCGCAATGAGCGCCGTGTTGTTCGGAACAACAAAATCTTCGTACGAGTTTCCTGCAGTGTTACCTGAGTTTGTAACTGTCGACCATTGTGCGATGTCGTTAATCTTGTCATAAACGCTTGAAACCGCTACAGTTTCGTTTTTATCTTCAAGATACACTCTTCTTACGACACGAAGCCGGTTGTTATCGAGCGGAATGAAATTAACGTAAAAATCATTCATTCGGTCGCCTTCATAATTTAACGAAACGCCGTTGTAGCTCGTGTTGGCGGTAAGTTTTACCACACGCCCGTTCGGCAGATTTTCATTTCGCGTAATTCCGTCAGCGTCGAATGTTATCTGCGGAGAACCGGAAGACGCCAGCGAAACCATTTTGTCGCGCTTTTCAAGTGCTATCATCGCGGGCGAACTCAATCTGCGTTCGAGATTGCGTTCGTACCGGTTTTGCTGTCCGACTGGATAATTTTTAATCGCATTGTCCACGACTACGCTGACGTTGTCGCTCAATGCCGTATTCAGTCGGTATGTTCCCGTCAGCATTGCGTCAAAGCGGCTCATCGGGACGTACTGTCTGTTCTCCCAATCAAAGCTGACGTTATAGTATCCGCGCAGTTTTTCAAGGTCTGCCCGAATCAAACGCCAATCGCGCTCGGCATTTTGACGAAGCTGATAATCGCGCATAAAACCGTCGATGTAATACGCCCGGTTCAAAACTTCCTGAACGTCCGCCGAAGTTGAAACACGCGATTCGAAATTCTTTTTAAGACGATCCGTCGCACCCTCAAAATCGTTTACGTAGGCGTTGACCGCTTCCTCGCTTCGCGAATTGTTCAGTACACTTGCGTCCAACGCGCGTGCTAACTCACGTCGAAAGACATCCGTTCGGCTCTCAATGTTCGCGAGGGTTGAACGAACAGCCTGATCCGATGCGGTGTACGGGTTGATGTCGACAGTCGGATTTGTCCAGTTCCACGCAACGCTGTAATAAGTTGCAAGCCTGTCTAGCTTGCTCTTCAAACTCGTCCAGTTACGCTGTGCCGCATTCGTCAGACGGTAATCCTTCATGAAGCCGTCTATAAAATAGGCTTTGTTCAAAACTTCTTGAACGTCCGATGCCACTGAACTTTTAGAGTCAAATTTCTGTTTTAACTGATCGGTGGAAAGTTCGAAATCACCAACATATTTCAGAACGCTTTCTTCGCTTTTAGTTCCGTCGAGCGTCGATCGGTCCAAGGCTCGGTTTAGCGATCTTTTGTAAATATCGGTATCCGTTTCGATCGATGTTAAAAGATTCGAAACCTGCGAATCGGAAACGCGATAAGGTACCTGATAACTATTGCCGACGATCGTTGTTCGCCAGCTTCCGGTTAATCCGTAATATCGCTGAAGTTTATCGAGTTCGGCTGCAACGTTATTCCAATAGGAACGTGCCCGGTAATTTAGTCTGTTAGTTTTAATGAATCTTTCGATATTCCCGGCTGCGTTAAGCACCGTCGACACATCCGACGAGACCGATTTCTTGCTGTCGAACCGCTGTTTTAGCGAATCTGTCGCATTCTCAAAGTCGGTAACATAACTCATGATCATGTTTTCACGCTCGGTGCCGTCCAGTTTGCTTGCGTCGAGAGCTTTGTCGAGCTCGCGTCTAAAAATGTCTGTTCGCGCTTCAATGCTGTTTAATGTCAGCTGAACCTGTCGGTCCGTAACGCGATACGGCTTATTTTGAGCTCCTATTACGCCGCCAAGCAGCGCTACGAACAAAGTCGATAAGAGCATTCTTATAAATTGCTTTCTCATAATTTCCCTCCTTGAATCAGTAAGTAGGAAGTATGTTCGATTAACACACTTCTTTCTTAAAGTTATTATCAAGCAGCGCAAGAATTATGCCAGCAATTGAGCGCGGCGGCGTAAATATCACTATTTGTATAACTTAGAGTACTAGTCGAGGTCTATTGGGACCGGAAGTCGTCGGTATGATATCGGGGTAAAACGTAAGGAAACGGTACGTTTTTTTAATTTAAGTCTTTAACAGGAAGTTTGATCGTGAACACAGAGCCTTTGCCGCGTCCTTCGCTCGAAACGGAGATCTCGCCATCGTGGAGCTTGACGATTTGGCTCGCGATCGTGAGTCCGAGACCGAGTCCGCCGACGTTTCGCGTTGTCGAATTGTCAGCCTGGCGAAAACTTTCAAAAACATGCGGCAGAAATTCTTTGACAATTCCTCTGCCGTCGTCTTTTACGACCACATTTGCATAGCCGTCTTCTTCAAATGCATCGATCGCGATATTTCCGTTCGATTCGGTAAATTTGATCGCATTGGTAAATAAATTCTCCACCGCGAGCGCCACCTTTCTTTCATCGCCCAGTATCACCTGACCATTGAAGGAATTGTTGATCGTAAGGTTAATCTGTTTTTCGAACGCCGCGACCTCAATATTCGTGACCTGATCGTCGATGATCTTTCCAATTTCAATCTCCGATCGCTCTAAAGATGTATTGCCGGCGAGGATCTGCGAATAGTCGAGCAGGTCTTCGACGATCTTGGTCTGCACACGCACGTTTTTATCGATCTTTGCCAGAGCGAGTTCACGCGTGTTTGGAGAAAGCGGTTCCGTGCGCAAGATGCGCGACCAGCCCGCGATCGCGTTCAGCGGCGTTCTAAGTTCGTGCGAAACTACCGACAAAAATTCATCTTTTGTCGCGTTTGCTGTTTCAGCCACGACTCGCGCAATCCGTTCATTTTCTAAAAGAGTTTGTTTCTGCTTTTCCAGTTCGAAAAGCTCTGCTGCTGTCGCTTCGAGTTTAAGCCGGGCGCTCGCTTCCCAATAGATCATTCCGAACAGCAGAAAGCTGAAAGCGACGCCGGAAAGAAAGATAAACGGCGTCCACCCGACACTGGATTGTTCCTCGAAAGACGGCAAAGCAAAATATCGAATTATCCATTCTCTTCCCGCAACCTCAAGCTCTTTGTCGACAAGGTAAGAAACGCTCCGCTCCGGGTCGGAAAGGTTTGCCGGATCCGTCGGTACAACTTGCCCTTTTGAATTCGCTAACAAATGATTTGAATCGATGGCGCCGTCGTAAATTGCGATCCCGATGTGGCTCGCCGAAGCTTCCTTTTCGATCTCAGCGAGGAATTCTCCGGCGCGAAACGGACTGTAGATGAAACCGTCGATCGCCATCTGCCGCTTTTCGATCGTGTCGGGAATTTCGATATTTTTGTAAACCGGAACATAGATCAAAAATCCGGATTGGGTGTTTCTGTCCGTTTCCTGCAGCAGCACGATCCGCGCCGTTGCCGCCGCACGCCCCGTATCCCGGGCGCGGTCAAGCGCCTCGCGCCGCGTCGGTTCGGACGACATATCGAAACCCAGAGCACGCCGGTTGCGGGCATCCAAAGGCTCGAGATAAATAATCGATTGGAAAATGTCCCGAAGCGTATCAGGAAACATCCTAAAATTTTCGTAATACTCCGACTGAAGACGCTCGGTAAGCACCTGCGCTTCTTCGCGCCTGATAACCTTCGAATATCCTATTCCCTGAATACCCGAATAATTTTTATCGATCTCAAGCGTTCTAACGTAATTTGCAAACTTGTTTCGGTCGAGCCCGTTGACGGACTCAACGAAACCGCGACCTCCTTTTAGCAGTGAAATGTAAAGATTTAATCTATTTTGAAATGCTGCCTGAGCGCGGCTTACTTCGTTGGCAAAACGTATTTGATCTTTAGAAACAGCACTGCGGTAAAAATTGAATGTGATCACGACAGTGATCAGCAGCAGAACGATCAGGATAAAATACGGAAATATCGATCGTCGCTTGCCGGGCTTTTTAACTTTCTGACGCAAACTCATCTCAGTTTCGTATTTCGAAAAACCTTTTTCGGAAAATAACAATTGCGGCTCAAAATCGTACACTTTTGTGTTTTCAATCTAACCGCTTACCTCATCAAGCTCTTTAACTTCAACAAATTGCGGAGTTTGCAATTTTGGCATCTAAGTTGCAACTACCATCCCAGCAACAGCTAAAATTTCTATTCAAAAGGGAGAACAATATGGACGAAGGAAACAGCACAGGAAACAATCTAATTTGGGCATTAACAACATTGATCATCGTAGCAATAATTGCCGGCGCTTTATTTTACAGCGGATTTCTCGGTAAAGCCGTCAATAACGATAAAGAGGTCGATATTAACGTTACAGTACCTGAAACAAAATAAAGTTTAGTTATCAAAAAAAGCAAAGGCGTCCGAACAAACTTCGGACGCCTTTTTTTATATCTTATCTTTTAAATTATGACGTTTGATCATACCGTAAAGCCGCGGACGATAAAGCCCAAGCAAATTGGCAGCTGCCTGCTTGTTGCCGCCGGTGCGCTTGAGCGCGGCTAACACTACCACATTTTCAAGCTCGCTGAAAACGTCGTTTTGATCTTCGCCTTCTTTGGGCTCGGGAAGATTTTCGACAATAAATTTTCCGATCTGCTCGAAAAGATCTTCCCCGTCGAGATTGCCGCTCATCAAAACGCCTTTGCCGTTACCGTCGCCATTCGTAAAACTGCGTTTTATTTCCGAAGCGCTCGGCAGCGAATCCATCGTTAACGTGTTCTCCATGTTCCGCTCAATGTTTAGTTGACGAATCTTTCCTCCTTTCGAAAGCAGCACGCCCCTTTCTATTACATGCTGAAGTTCGCGAACGTTTCCCCGCCAGTTGTAATTAAGCATCTGGTCGTACGCGCTTTCCGAAAAACTAAGGTCTTCCCGCTCATACTTTTCCTGGTACATCTGCAGAAAATGTTCGGCGAGCATAGGAACGTCTTCCATTCGCTCCCGCAGCGGCGGGATCTTTATTTCGATCGTATTGATCCGGTAATAAAGGTCTTCGCGGAGGTTTCCATCCTTGATCGCTTCGAACGGACTTCGGTTGGTAGATGAGATCAGCCGGAAATCGGCAGACTGCGGTTTGTCGCTGCCAACCTGATAAAAGATCTTTTCCTGCAAAACGCGTAAAAGTTTCGGCTGCAGAGTGATCGGCATTTCTCCGATCTCGTCGAGCAAAAGACTACCGCCGTTTGCCCGACCGAGATACCCGACCTTGTCGGCAGTTGCGCCGGTAAACGCTCCTTTACGATGTCCGAACAGCTCGGACTCGATCAGTTCTTTTGGAAGTGCCGAACAATTAAGTTTTACAAACGGTTTTTTCGACCGGTGGCTTTTGTAATGGATCGCGTTGGCGATCACTTCCTTACCTGTCCCGGATTCGCCAAGGATCAAAATATTGGCATCGGAAGCCGCAACCGATTCGATAATTTCGTAAATGTCCTGCATTACCCGGCTTCCGCCGATAATGCCCTCGTATGAGGTTTTGCTTGTAAGTTTTCCGCGAAGCTCTTTGATCTCAGCCTTTTGGCTCTTTCGGTCGATCGCCTTTTCGATCAGGACGAGAAGCTCATCAAAATCTACCGGCTTATCAACGTAATAAAATGCTCCAGCCTTGGTCGCTTCGACCGCTTTTTCGGTCGAACCGAAACCCGTGATCATTATGATCTCGGTATCCTGTGAAATTTCCTTACATCTTTTGACCATTTCGATGCCGTTGATATCCGGCAAATTTAGATCGGTCAAAATGATGTCAAAATCATTTTCTTCCAGATATTCGATCCCTTTTCTGCCGCAGTCGGCGGTCTTGACCTCAAAACCTTCCGATTCGAGCTGAAATTCCATTAACTCCAGCGTCGCAGCATCGTCATCGATAACAAGCGCCCTGTTAAGCATTATTCGTTGTACCTCATCTCCGATTTTTACCAAGTTTATCCCCTGTAAGTGCCAACTTCAAAAATGAAAGTCCTTATTAAACTGAGAAAGAGGCAAGCCCCCTTTTAACTCACCTCTTCCCAGCGTGTTCACGCTCCCCGGTCAATCGATAGGCAAGTTTATCTTGACTTACTATTTCTGCCTATCAATAAACCGATTGCGAGACCAAATATTCCAGCAATTGTCAGCGCTCTACCGGGATGCTGTCTGACCGTCGCGGCTACCTGTTTACGAGCTTCATTAAATTCAAAATTCTTTACAAAATCTGAAGTGCTCGCGAGCGCATCGCCCGCCTTGTGCCCGAGATCGTTTGCCCGACCGATCGTTTCGTGGGCGAACTCGCCAAAGCTGTCGGCTTTTTTATCCAGGAAACCCGTCGTCTGGTCAGATTTAACATGGATCTGTTCAGCGGCTGCGGCTAAGTTTTCCGAAACCTTTTCCTTTGCGACCGCAGTTTTTTCCTGAACCAGGTGCAGTCCCGCGTTCAGCGAGTCTTTCAAATTCGCGCCGGTAGACGTCCCTGTTACGCCATCGACGTTCAAATCACTGTTCTCAAGCGCAGCAGATGTAGCTTCGCCGGCTGCCGATCGCGTTGAAGTATTGTTATTCATAATTTCTCCCCTTTAAGTCTTAAAAATTTTAGCGGTCGTAAAAGTATTGACCGGGAATGCAAAACTGCAAGCACTATGCCATCCGGACAAACCCTTTATAAATAAGGATGTTTAGCGCAATTCATCCAGAATACCCTAAAATCCGCCGCCCAAAAGCGTACCGAAAGAATACAGTCTGTAAGCTACCTTTCGCGGCGGCGTACGGAGTTGTCGATGCCCGCATCCTGCACACGTAAAAAATCGACAGGGTTCGTTCGTCGCAATGTTTCACCGTCTAAATGCCGCCTCGCCGCAGCAGGTTGACGATCTGTGGATTAATTTGTATCGAAATAGAACGAATTTCGTTCGTCGAGAATTCCACGACTTTAGAAAAAATCGGTATTTACCTGGCTATAAAGAATTTAGGCGCAGTGGCACGAGAGTTGAACTGTCAATCTGCACGGACATAACGTAGCGCGAAAACGCTAACTTAGAAAAAAGAAACAAAGGAGAACAAAGGAATGTTAGAAACAATTATCGTAATTTTAGTCATTTTGTGGTTACTTGGAATGGTTGCAGGACCGGCTTCGATAGGTGGATTTATTCATATATTATTGCTGCTTGCGTTGGTGGTACTTGTCATTCGACTTGTTAGCGGACGTCGGGTAGTTTAATTGCAAATTTGAAAAATTGATCAGCAACAATTAATTTTTGTTTTGCGTTAAATAAAGCAAATCCCTCGGCGAAGCGATTCACGAGGGGTTTGCACCTATTTGTTTCGGAGCGCGTCTATTCGGTTTAAGTCTAATAAGCTTAAACTTTTAAGTGGTAAGATCAGTCCGTACCCTTTTTTTAGGATTGTCTTGAGCGATATGAATTTCAATGAAATCGATGTTAATCCGGATAGCCAGACTCAGCAGATCTTTCAAGATGTTTTTTCGTTCTTCGGAACGTTAACACCGGACGGTAGAATTAAAAGCCTGTTTGGCGAAGCGATCGAACGCGCGGGAATAAACGCGGAGCTGCTGGTCGGTCAGCCTTTCGCAGAAAATGTCTTCTGGCAATCGTCCGAACAAAATTCTGAAATGGTTCGCAAAGCCGTCGAAAAAGCCGGAATGGGCGAACGGTCGAAACTGGCAGTAGATTTTAGAGTGAGTTCGAAAGAGAAGATGATCGTCGAACTTTTTATTCATCCTTTTTTTAGTCCGCAACGGGAGGTTGACCGACTTATATTTTGCGCCAATGAGGTAACCACGCGGGAAAATGAGATCGCCTATTATAAGGAAAAAAGCGAACATTTGCTGTTCGCCGCAGAAAACGCGGATGTCGGACTTTGGTACTGGGACCTGCGCGCCGGAAAAATTCATACGACGCCGAAATGCAATGAACTTTTCTTACTCGAACCGAACGACATTCTCACATTGGACAAATTTTATGAATTGGTTCATCCCGACGATAAGGCGCGTGTCGAGGGACAAATTCTTGAATCTCAGAATTACGGAAAGGAATATCACTCCGAATTTCGCGTGATTTACCCTGATGGAACCGAGGAATGGATCGCGGCACAAGGCAAGACGTTCTTAGGAGAAGACGGAACGCCGAAGAACATGATGGGTGTAGTGCAAAAAGTAACGGATACGAAAACTGAATCGACGGAACTCTCAAAAATATATGCCCGCGAGAAAAAGCTTCGCGATGAAGCGGAAGAAGCGAATCGGGCAAAGGATTTTTTTCTCGCCGTTATTTCCCACGAACTGCGTTCACCCTTGAACGCGATATTAGGCTGGACAAAAATACTCCTGACAAAGGAACTCGACACAGAGACGCGCCGAAAGGCGTTGGAAACGGTAGAAAAAAGCGCTCGTTCGCAGGCTAAATTGCTCGACGACCTGCTTGATTCTTCGCGCGTCGCATCCGGAAGGCTCAAACTCGAATTTCGCGACATAAATTTATACGAAGTAATTTCAACTGTTTACAATCTTCAAAAACCCACTGCGGATGCGAAATCGATCGAAATAAACATTGATTCAAATTCGGATAATATTCGCGTTTTTGGCGATCCGATCCGGATTCAGCAGGTTATTACAAACCTTTTATCGAACGCATTAAAGTTTACGCCGGACGGCGGCAAAGTGAATATCGAAATTCAGTCCGGGGAAACGGAAGTTATCGTACATGTTGCCGATACCGGTCAGGGGATCAGCCAAAAAACTCTGCCGAATATCTTTCGTCAATTTCGCCAGGGTGATGCCGATTCGGGCGACCAGGGCGGGCTTGGACTGGGGTTGTCGATTGCAAAGATCCTAATTGAAAAGCATAAAGGCAAGATCTGGGCAACGAGCGAAGGCGTCGGACAAGGGTCGACTTTTTCTATTGCGCTTCCGCTGCTTGTGTCCCAAAAGAAAAGAGAAAGTGAAGCAAAGATCGAAAAACTGCCGGAAATGAAACTTTTGAACGGGATAAAAATTCTTGTTGTCGAAGATGAACCCGATTCACGCGAAGTCCTTCAGCTATTTCTTGAACAGAACGGAGCGGAAGTAAAAAGTGTCGATATTGCGTCGCAGGCGCTCGAATACTTATCGCGGAACAACCAAGATCTGCCGGATATCATTTTGTCCGATCTCGCGATGCCGGGAATGGACGGTTACGCCCTGTTAAGCCAAATTAGACAACTCAAACCGGAACAAGGCGGCGACGTTCCCGCGGTTGCGCTGAGCGCATTTTCGTCCAATGATAACAAACAGCGGGCGTTTAAGTCGGGCTTTCAGCAGTATCACACAAAACCGTTCGAACCGGACGGAATTATTCAGGACATCTTAAACTTAACCAAAAAGAATTAGATCGAGATCGTTGCGTTTTGGAACGATCTCGATCTATGCGTTACGGGTTCAATATAACCGTTCTGCTTTTTTTACGAGTTCAACGAACTCGGCGCGATAGCCGTTGAGATCGTTTCCCATTGCCCCTTGCGCAAGCCGCGCCGTCGACGCGAAAGAAGAATCTCCCTTATAGCGTGAACCGCGCAGCAGCATTCCGAACTCTGCAACAGTCGCAGCAAATTTTAGATTGTTCGACGCATTTTCGATCGGCAAGTTTCTGTCAAGAACGCCTGCGGTCAACAGTTTGCTCGAACCGCCTGTCGGCTCTTTATACCTTAGCTTTAGCGTCAGAAGTTCTCCGTTGAAAAGCGTATCGGTTTTTTCAACCTGTGAATATTTCAGCTGATCGATTCCCGGGTTTACGATCTTTTGACCCGCCGGCACTATTTCGTAAAGCGCCGTTACCGAATGTCCGGCTCCGATCTCGCCCGCATCTTTTCGATCGTCGTTGAAATCTTCCGCCGCTAACAGCCGGTTTTCATAACCTATCAAACGATAGCCCGCAACTGTCGCCGGATTAAATTCTACCTGTATCTTTACATCTTTCGCGATAGTGTGGAGCGTTCCGGAAACCTGCGCGCCGAGCGACTTTTTGGCTTCCGCAAGGGAATCAATGTACGAATAATTCCCGTTGCCTTTGTCTGCCAGCTTTTCCATCATCGAATCGTTGATGTTTCCGGTTCCAAAGCCGAAAACTGACAGAAATATCCCGCTTTGTCGTTTCAATTCAATTAGGTTTACCAGCTCCGCGTCGCTGGAAAGTCCAACGTTAAAATCGCCGTCCGTCGCCAGGATCACACGATTATTGCCGCTTTGAAGAAAATTTTGCTCCGCAATTTTGTAAGCTAGCTGAATTCCCTCGCCGCCGTTTGTCGAGCCGCCCGCTTCCAGGTTGTTAAGCGCGTCAAGTATCTCGGCGCGCCGGTTTGCGTTGACCGAAGGAAGCGCCAAACCGCTGCTGCCCGCGTAGGTTACGATAGCGATCCGGTCGCGCTCGGACATCTGGTTTACAAGTATCTTGAGCGATTCTTTCAAGAGCGGAAGTTTGTCCGTCGCGTTCATCGATCCGGACACATCGAGCAAAAAAACCAAATTCGAAGGCGGTGCGTCTTCCAGGCTCATCTTTTTTCCCTGCAAACCGATCTGGACTATCTTATGTTTTGTATTCCAAGGCGCCGCGGCAACTTCTGTCGTGACCGAAAACGGCGCTTCGCCGATAGGCTGCGGGTAATCGTAATCGAAGTAATTCACCAACTCTTCTATCCTGACCGCATCTGTTGGCGGACGCCGCCCTTCATTGAGAAATCTGCGCACGTTGGCGTAAGATGCTGTGTCCACATCGACTGAAAACGTCGAAAGCGGCGCACGTATTGTCTCCAGAAATGGATTTTCTTCGATCTGTTCGTACCTTTCGCCCGAGCCCGTTTCCTCGTGCGACCATGGCGATCCCATCGTTGCAGAAGTATTTGAATTAGCTGCCATGACGTTTGGCGTCGCCATCGGGTATTGGCGCGCGGCGTCGGGACTTTTTTCGCTGACCGTTCCGGACGAACAGGCTGCGAGAAATGCTGTTACGATCAAAAACGCTGCAAATTTGCTTGAATGGTAAATGCGGTTCGATACTTTCATAAAAATTCCTCAAAAAAAATAGTTCGTTTGAAAACTTCTAAATTTGGAATTTAGAACGCCGTCTTCAAACGAACTTGCAATTTATTCTGGAGAAAATTTTGTTTATCTTGTCGTTACACGTCCTTCGCGAATGATCGTGCCCACGCGTCTTGCTATCGGAGCCGCCACGACCGGCTGAGCTTCTGCAGCATTAAACGCCGGAAAACTCAGTCTGTCCGGAGAATAGTCGGTTATCTTTGCGATCACATAAAGATTTTCACGAGACTCTAAATTTTCAAGCCACCGGAAAGTCGAGGTCGAAATAGCCGACGCCGTGTCGCCCATATCAAAATTCGGGCGAACCGAAACGAATTCGGTGGCAATATGCTGCACGGCAAAACCGTCATTGACGAAAAAATGAAGCGCCACATTAAACTTTTCCGACGTTTCGTCAAACCGTTCAACCATCAGCTGGGTTTTTAATTCCTTTGATTCCAGGTTGTACACTGCCTGAACCGCCTGGACCGTGGCTGACTCCGTTTCCGCTTTCGGACGCGGCTTTCTCTTCTTATGTTTACAGTGTTTCCTGCCGCGATAAACCTCGTAATTTTCGGTTTCAGAAACCGGAGAGAGCGTCGGGATCGGCGGCAATTTGACGAACATTCCTGCGATGACCGCGCTTGTTCCAACAATGAATGAAAAAATTATCAATCCGAATAGATGTTTGTTCATATTCAAAAACTCCTTTTACTTCATATGAACGAGGATACCTTATTCGCTTGCGGAGCATCAAGATTTTTGCGAAATTTATTCGACTTCAATTTCACGCATGCTTACTGATTTTGTTAATTGGATACCGGAAATATCCTCAGATATGCAAATTCGGCAGCTGTATCGCCCCGCGTACTCACGCCTGAAAGACCGACCGAAAGTTCTCTCGGGAATGCGGCGTCTACAAAACCGATCTCTTTCCATTCGGAGTCGATATTCTCACGTAAAAACGCATAAAACTCGTTTTCTCTGCGGACGATCTTTAATTCAGTATTAAGGCTTTCCGTTCGATTTTGTCCGATCTCGGGAACAGTTGAAAAATTTCCGTTGACAGATCTCGCAAACCGGACGCCGTTGCCGGATTCTCCAAACGCGCGGTCGAGACGTAGAAAATTTTTTGCATCGACCCAGATCAAGAGTCCCGCGCCTTGAAAGTCGATCTTCGGGTCAAACTTAACTTTTGTCTCAAGTTCAAAGTCGCCCGAGATCGGCTTTAGGAGTCGCGGCACTGTTTGATCTTGGTCTGAAAGTCCGCTGCCGCCGGGAATACGTAATTTCAAAGTTCCGTCTTCGGTAGAAAACAGCGATCGATCGACTTTTCCCGTTTCGTTACTCTCCCAACCGGTTGGAAGTCCGCTTTTGAAATCGGCATCAATTGGCGACGTCACCTTCTCCGCTTTTGGTCGGGGCGTATCTAATCTTGACGACCGGTTTTCGGCGGCACTCCGGTTTTCTGAAATGGCGTTTTTTTCGTGCACAGAATCGCCCGTTTGTTTCGAACAGCCCGCGGGTGCAAAAGAAAGTAGTCCAATAAATAGCGCCGTTTTGAACTTCATAATCAAGTCTTTTCAGGAAAAACGTGAAACGATCAGGCTTCCCTCTTTTTTCCCCAATTTTGTCGTCAACATCGGATAAGTTTCGTGTTCAACCTCAAAATCGCACGCGCTCAGCATAAATTCAGCTTCGCGAATATTTTCGACCGTTCCTTCGATTTCCATAAAGACGCCGAAAGGCAGAACATCGAGCACGACTTCGACGGACCGGAAATTCCAGGTCTTTCGACGTTTTTCGTAGATCAAAGTTTTTTCAAACCCGAGCAGATCGACGATCTGTGCCATTGACTCGGGATCTGAGATCCCTGTCTCATATTCTATGGTCTGCTTTATGCTGTCTGTATTTTTAATTCGCCGTTTGTAGGTCAAAATCGAACGCGTCCCGGTTTTTCTTATCCGCAAAATAGATCCGTCTTTTGCAAGCCGACCGCCTCCGTACAGCGTGTTCTCTTCAAAATCTTCACCGCGAAACTCGGCGCCGAAAAAATTTAACTCTTCCTCGACAGCGGCGTATTGATCTGCGGTCAGACGATATTTCTTTTCAATTTCGATCGCCATCTCGGTTTACGAAGCGCGAATCCATTTCCAGACTTCCGGAATTGTCGCACGTTTTCCATACATCAGCATTCCAACGCGGTAAACACGCGACGCGACCCAAACGAGTCCCGCGATTGCCAATACATTGACCGAGATCGACAGCCCGATCTGCCAGAACGGCGGCGTTTCGGAAATGATCCTGACCGGCATTGTCATCGGTGCAATGAACGGGACGATCGACGACCAGAATGAAAGCGAAGAGTTCGGATCGCGGACGACCGCCAGACAAAAATAAAACCCGCCGAGCATCAACATGATCGGGAAAAATGCGAACTGTCCGCCTTCCTGAACGCTCGTTACCATCGAACCGATCAGCGCAAAGATCGACGCGTAGAGAAAAAAGCCGAGCAGAAAATAGATCAGAAAATAGATGATTATCCCGATCGTTATATTCGGCAGCGGTACATCAATGCCGCTCGACATGAAATACGGAATTGCCGCGGCGATCAAAATTGCCGCCGAGCCGATCCAGATGGCAAACTGCGTCATTCCCGCCAATCCGACGCCAACCAGTTTTCCCATCATTAACTCAAACGGTCTCGCCGAAGAAAACAAAATTTCAGCAACACGAGTTTCCTTTTCTTCGACGACCGTCGACATTATCATCTGTCCGTAGATCGCAAGGTTCAGATAGATCATAAATGCGATGATAAATCCTGCCCAAAATCCGCCTTCGTCGTCGCTTTCGGTACCTTCTTTGTCGAGCTTTTTAACTTCGAGATCGACGCTTTGACTAAGAGTTTTCAACTGCGCTTCGCTGATGTTTGCATCCGCCAAGCGCTGCGAGCGGACGGCATTATTTAACGCATCGCGAAAGGTTTCGTTAATGATAAAATCGCCGGCTTTTCGAGAATAAAATTCAAATTTCGCATCCGGAGCGGAGAAATCCTGCGGAATTATTAAGTAAGCGTCCAACTCTCCGGCGGCAATTCGACCGGAAAGTTCGCGGCGAACCTGTTCGATCTCCTTCATCTCACCGTTGTAATCGACGAACCGGAAATTATCTCCAAACTGCGCGAGATCGCTGTTGACCTTGTCTTTTTGCGGCGCGGTCATATCCTTCATCGCATCTTTCGCCGCCTGCTGCGCGCGCTCGCGCAAAATTCCTTCGGAAAGATTGGTGCGAAGCCGCGATTCGATCTTTCCGGATTGATCGAAGATCGCGATACGAGTCGGTTCGCCTTTGATCGAAAAGATCAGCGCGGGAACAACCGCAAAGCCCGCCGCTATCAGCGGAAAGAGCAAAGTTCCGATCAAAAACGACCATTTCAGAACGACTTTTTTGTATTCGTGTTTTACAACAGCTAAAAACTTCATCATTTTATTAAGCTAAGTCCATTGCCGCCTTTAAATTATTTGCGATCTGTCCAAGCCAACCATCGGAAAGCCCGCCGATTTTTTCCGCCAATTTTGCACAGTCAAATGTAATGACCTGATGACATAATGCGACACTTTCGTGAGTCAATCCGCTAGCTTTTTGCGGTAAAAAAACAGCAGTTAAACCTATCTTTGCTTGCGCTGATGATGCGGAAACGGGACTACCGATTATTGAACGCCGCGCTCATTTGACTTAAATCCATCGTGCGAAATTATAGTTACAGGTCTTCATGCTCTCTGTTCCGAGCCAGAACGCGGCTGTAGATCTGCCCAATAAATTTCGCCGCGTTTCATCTATTTTCACCCTTAATTAAAACTTCCACGCCCGCCTGTTCAAGTTCGTTATCAATATCTGCGTCGCTTCCGGCGTGAATTTCTGCATATTCCGATATTTCACGAAACCGTACTTCTCTTAATTCCTTTAAAGATTTTTGTTTTAAAAAATCAACAAATGCTTCAACCTCATTTGTTTTTTCGGCTGGCAAGCCATTAATCTTTTCATTCAAAATTTCCGTCTGCAAAATTTCACCTCTAATTTACATTCTAACTTTTTCGATAAAAATATCATTCAAACTCGGTTCGATCTGTTCGAATTTTGAGATCGTCGCACCACTTTCGATCAAATTTTTCAGCAAAACTTGCGAATCGGCATTTTCGGCAAGATGAAGTTCTTTTTCGTCCGCGTGTTCGATGATTTTTTCAACCAGAGTTTTATCTTCCAAAACACCATTTCCGCCCGTTGCCCGGAGCGCGATCAGATTTTTGCCGTAACTTGCCTTTACTTCGCGCAGACTTCCCGAAATTACTTTGTGCGATTTGTTGATCAAAAGAATATCTTTGCAGAGTTTTTCGGCGGTTGACATCAGATGCGTCGAGAAAATGATCGTTTTATCGGCGGATTTATATTCTTCGATGACATCCATCATAAATTCGACGTTGACGGGATCAAGACCGGAAAAAGGTTCGTCCAAGATCAGCAAATCGGGATCGTGTAAAACCGTGCAGATAAATTGAATCTTCTGCTGCATTCCTTTGGAAAGATCGGTCGTTTTTTTCATTTTCCACTGGGAAAGTTCCATTCTTCCGAGCCAGAAATCAATGCGTTTGTCGGCTTCGGTTTGCGAAATTCCTTTGAGCGCGGCGAAATATCGAAGCTGATCGCGCACTTTTATTTTTTTGTAAAGTCCGCGTTCTTCGGGCAGATAACCGATCTGATTTTGCAGTTCGCTCGAAACTTTTTCGCCTAAAAGTCTGATTTTTCCTTCGTCGGGCGCGGTTATTCCGACGATCATTCGAATTGTCGTCGTTTTTCCCGCGCCGTTCGGACCTAAAAATCCGAAAACCCGTCCGGCTTTGACGTTAAAACTCAAATCTTCAACCGCCGTAAAATCGCCGAAGCGTTTCGTAACATTTTCGACGCGCAATGTAACATTTTGTTCGTTCATATAATTGGAAGTTAAAGATTAACATACATATTTATGCCAAATGAATTCAATAGTTTGCGAAATTTATGATAGCGTGAATACGATTTTCATGTTGTAGAAAGTTTTTGGTAAACCCGATTTAATAATGGAAATTTTTATTTACGATAAAACAACGAAATTGCTGAGCGAAGAGTTTGTATCGGCTGATCTCCCGGATCTGATTCTCGATGATAACAAAGTATTTTGGCTTGATTTTGAGATCACGAACCCGGAGCAGGAAGCGGTCGCGGAAGATATTCTTCTTAATTCGATGAAGTTTCATCATTTAACTGTCGAAGACTGCCGCGAGGCGAGAAACCAACCCAAGGTTGAAGCCTTTTCCCGGTACCTATTCTTTATAATTCACGGCATCAAGACAGAAACCAATACTGCAAACTTTGTTACAAAAGAACTTGATGGATATCTAGGTGAAAATTATGTCGTAACGGTTCGCAACGAAAAATTTCGAAGTATCGATTTTGTAAAGCAGCAAGTTAGAGCCGATTCCGAGGTAATGTCGCGCGGCGCGGCATATTTGCTTCACCAGGTCTTCGACCGGATAGTCGATATGTATATGCCGCTGGTGGATGATTTCGATCTCGCGATAAACGATCTGGAAGACCGAGTTTTTTTGATGCGAAGCGCGCGAACCGAACTCCTTGAAGAAATAATGGACCTGCGCCGCAGCGTCGCGCGGCTAAAACGCATCTCGGCGAGGCAATTGGAGGTTCTTTATCGAATCTCGCACGGCGAATTTCGGCAGATCCCAAATCACGATCTTCCGTTTTTCCGGGACGTTCACGATCACCTATTGCGGATTTCGGATCTTGCAGAAAGCTATCGCGATCTTGTTGGCGGTCTTTTCGAGATCCATTTTGCGGTTACTGCGAACAAAACCAATGAGGTCATGAAGCTCCTTGCCGTGTTTTCGGCAATTTTGCTGCCGCTGTCATTGATCGCCGGCATTTACGGAATGAATTTCAAAGATATGCCGGAGCTTCAATCGCCTTACGGTTACTACATCGCACTCGGTCTGATGTTTGCGATCGCGGCGATCCTACTGATCTATTTCTGGCGTCGCGGGTGGATCTTCGAACAAAGGAACGACAAGGGAAAATAATGAACGACCGCCGGTAAAGACGGTCGTTCGGGTTTGATCTTACCGAAATTTACTGACGTCTTTCGGGCGGTTTCGGCATTTTATCTTTCGAAAACCTCGGCAAAAGCTCGTCCCGCATTGCGAGTTCGTATACGGCGGCGGCAATGACCGCTGCCGAAGCCTTTACGTCGTCTTCGACAATTCGTTCGTAAGAATCAAGATTCGTATGCCACGTATGTGTGAAATACTCGATCGGATCCTGAAGAACGCCGATGCCGGGAAGCCCAGCCTGATTAAACGACGTATGATCGCTGCCGCCGAGTCCGCGGCTTGCGGTGCTCGACGCGCCGATAACGTTTAGGTCGTAAAACGGCAGGATCGCCTGGTTAACGATTCCCGCAGCCTCCGGCGGACCGAAAACGGACATTCCGCGGGCTCTGCCGGTTCCGGAGTCGATATTAAAATATCCGCCGAATTTCGAATATGCAGGTTTCGGATTTTCAAACGACCCGAAATGTTTTTCGACATAAGCCTGCGATCCCAACAGTCCCTGTTCTTCGCCTGACCATAGCGCAACGCGAATCGTCCGGCGCGGTTTTACGCCGATCGCTTTCAAAATTCGCGCGGCTTCCATCATTACGGCACAGCCGATAGCATTGTCGGTCGCGCCGGTCGAAGCGTGCCACGAGTCGAGATGCCCGCCAAGCATAATAACTTCGTCAGCTTTATCGCTGCCGGCAATTTCGCCGATCGTGTTGTACGACGTTTTGCCTTCGGGATAGATCGAGTTTTGAATGTTAAATGCAAGTTCGACCGGGCTTCCGTTCGAGAGCAAACGCCAGATGCGACCGTAATCTTCGTTTCGCAGAACGACCGTCGGAATGACCGTTGACGGATCGTAAGATCGGTTGCCGAAAGCGCGGATCTGCCCGTGTTCGCGTCCGGCGTCGTCGATTCTAACGACCGCGCCGCTGTCGAGCAAAAACTTGTCAAACTGGCTCGCCAATTCGCGAAAATCGAGCGGTTTTTCCGTAACTTTCGGGCATGGCTGAACATCCGCGGGCGGTCGCGGCGTGTTGCGACGACCTAGAGCCTCGGCGTCCAAACGTTTTGCAGGCGGATCAAAATCGACGCCCGGACTCCGCGGCGACCCGACAAGTACGATCTTTCCTTTAACATCGGATTTCGAGACGAATTCCGTAAATTCTTCCTGTGTCGGATTTCTCATGCAGCGCGGATCTTCATTTAATTTAATTCGCGGCACATTTATCTGCGTCGCCTGTGCGCGGACGGTCCCTTTTGTGCTCGGCGTCCAGGCGAGAACTTCGAAAACCAGCGAATCGCGCACCGGCGATTCGATAGAACCCCACGCGCGGTCCGATTCCCATCCCGGATGTCCCCAATCCCACGGTTCCATCTCGGTTCTGTCAAAACCCCAGCTTTTCATTTCCTTCATCGCCCATTCGCCAGCCATTTTCAGCTTCGGCGAACCGGTTAGGCGCGGTCCGTAAACATCCGTAAAATAATGCAAAGTCTTCATAATCTGCGAATTTTCCATCGCTTCTTTGCGAATTTTTGCATTGATGTCGGCATTTCCATTGCCCGTCTGCGCCGCAATAAACGGCGCGGCTTGCAAAAACATTCCCAAAACAATCAGCAACACTGAAATTTGCTTAAATTTCTTCATTTAATTTTTCCTTAATTTTTTCAATAGTTCGGACAATTTTTTATGAATTGCCGTCTGCTTTAGCTGACGGAACTCTAATTGAAACCACAGGCTTTAGCCGAAATTTAATAAATCCGTCAATCATCCTTTTTGCTTTAGCTAAAGCCGAAGATGATTTTAATTATTTTTTTTGAATTCGGCTAAAGCCTTTGATTTCATTGAATAACCGACGTCAGCTAAAGCAGACGGCAATTCATTTTTTATTTTTCAAAAACTGTCCGAACTATTGTTTTTTTGAATTTGATGTTAAAACTTAATTTTCTTCGAACATCTTACGCAAACTTTCGGTATAAGGTTTACGCGCGACGCCTTTTTCCGTGATTATCGCGTCGACGATCTCGTTCGGTGTTACATCAAACGCGAAATTATCAACCGAAATTCCCTCAGGTGCGAGCTGAATATCTTTCATATGCGTGATCTCGCGAATGTCGCGTTCTTCGATCGGAATATCGTCGCCGGTCGGGCAGTTCATATCGACCGTCGAAAGCGGCGCCGCAACGTAAAATGGAATTCCGTGCTGCTTCGCCAGAACCGCGACCATATATGTGCCGATCTTGTTGGCAACATCACCGTTAGCCGCAATGCGGTCGGAACCGACAACGACCGCCTGGATCATACCTTTTTTCATCACATGCCCGCTCATATTGTCCGTGATCAGCGTTACCGGAATGTTATCTTTCAGAAGTTCCCACGCCGTCAGACGCGCTCCCTGCAGATACGGGCGCGTTTCATCGGCATAGACCGAGATCGTTTTGCCCTGATCGACCGCGCCGCGAATTACGCCGAGCGCAGTACCCCAAACGCCGCCGGTTGCGAGCGCGCCGGCGTTACAATGCGTCAAAACGGTCGAATTGTCATCAAGCAGTTCCCCGCCGAATTTTGCGATCAGACGCTGCGATTCGATATCTTCTTCATGAATATCCTTCGCGTCCTGGATCATGATCTGTTTGATCTCCGTTATCGTTTTGCCTTCGCCTTTTGCTTTTTGAAACGTCCGCTTCATTCGATCGATCGCCCAGAAAAGATTAACGGCGGTCGGACGCGTCTTGCCGATCACTTCGCAGATATAATCAAGTTCTTCTTCGAGATCTTCGACATTGGTTCCGACAAAATTCTTAACACCGACCGCAATTCCATAAGCCGCCGAAACGCCGATCGCCGGCGCGCCGCGAACGACCATATCGCGGATTCCGTCCGCTACATCGTTAAAAGTTTTCAGCATCAGCCATTTTTCTTCGGTCGGCAGCAATCGCTGATCGAGCATTTTTACGCCTTCTTCCGTCCATTCAACCGGGATGATCATATATATTGTTTTCCTTGAAATTGATTTGAAATGTTTTCAAAAAGTGTATGAGAGATGCCGAAAGAGTTCAAACAATGCTTTGTCTTTATATTTTTTCGAAACCTAAATTTTTTCAAAACTTTTGTCTTTCGAAATGCGTTCACAATTTCATGAACGTCGAAAACACCCTTGATAAATGGCACGCCGCCGCGACCAGAAACCGCTTCCTGCAATTATTTACCGCGTTTACCCGGCTTCTTCTTTTCATCGGTTTCACGCCTCCGAGCATAACGAAGATACGTAATATTCCTTTTACGCTAATTCCGGATTCGCATCCGGTCGGGCATTATTTCAACGCGCTTTATGCCACCGGCTATTATTACCAGTTTATCGGCTGGGCACAGTTGATAGCCGCGGTTTTGCTGATCTTTCCGCGGACGGCGCATCTCGGCGCGCTGATGTTCTTTCCGATAATCTTAAATATCGCGGTTCTGACCAATTCCGTCGGTTTTGCGGGAACCTGGCTCGTGACGATCCTGATGGCGCTGGCTGCGTTCTATCTGGTTTGCTGGGATTACGACCGTTTGAAAGCGATCTTTTTCGTCAAACGGGACGAGCGGGCAA
The DNA here is from genome assembly GCA_026129865.1 of Pyrinomonadaceae bacterium. Taxonomy (GTDB): domain Bacteria; phylum Acidobacteriota; class Blastocatellia; order Pyrinomonadales; family Pyrinomonadaceae; genus JAHCHG01. The sequence goes on along the minus strand of JAHCHG010000010.1, from coordinate 11,319 downwards.
AGCCTTTCAAGAATCAGTTGCTTCTCTTACCCGCGCTTTTCGGTGCTGGCGGTTTTGCCTTCTTCGGATTGCTCATGTTCGTCAACAACCCGATCGGCGGCGCGTGGAAATACGCACTGATCTTGGTCGCGCTCGGTGCCGCGTTCGGGCTTGCCGTGGCGGTTCATCATAAATTCATCACCGTCGGCGATTTGAAAACACGCGGCGATACGTTGTAAAAATGACGAATGGCAAAGTCTGAAGAATACTGTTTGATCTGTACCGGAAACTTCGAAGATATCAACGAAGCAAAACACGCGCTCGAGGATCCTTTTATCGAAGATCATGTCGAAGAAACAGGTCGGTTCACGTTTCAGGATCTTGAAAATATAAGGGTAACCAACCGCATTTCGCTGAGCGATCTTGAGATCGAAGAATTGCAGGCGGGCGTTTATCGGGTTTCATGTCCGCAGGCTCAGGTCGTTTTGAATCAGCCAAAGGCGGAAAAGCTTGCGGAATCTATTCGACGCCAGGGAATGTTCGACACGATCTCGGTCGAAAAATTTTAGATAAATGGAATTTCATTTTCCGGGCGGGACAGTTTTTGTAAAGTCCGGCGGTATTACGAACGAGCGGGTCGATGCCATCGTCAACGCCGCTAATTCCTCACTGATGGGCGGCGCCGGAGTCGACGGCGCAATTCACTCGAAGGGCGGCGTCGCGATACTTAAAGAATGCCGCGAGATCAGACAAACTTCCTATCCAAACGGTTTACCGACGGGCAAAGCTGTTATTACAACCGCCGGCGATCTTCCCGCAAAACATGTAATTCACACGGTCGGACCGGTTTTCGGTCAAAACTCCGGAAACGACTCCGATCTGTTGGCTCGCGCCTATACTTCCTGCTTATCCCTCGCTGCAAAACATCAGTTAAGATCGATCTCGTTTCCCTCAATCTCGACGGGCGCATACGGCTTTCCGAAAGATGCCGCCGCCGAAATATCCTCGCTTTCGATCCGGGCGTTCCTGATGAATTACGAACAGCAGATGATCGTCAACCTGGTTTTTTTCTCGGCGAAAGATTTCGAGTTATTTGGCAATCACCATAAATTTTGATTAAATTACGTCTTTGAAAATCTTAATCCAAAACCGAAACAGTCCGAAAAAATTATCCGTGATACTCCCTCGAGTAAATTTCGCGGATCGCGTTTTGTATATACTGCTATAAATTAAATCGATCAATGAACGGTCTTTCAACGGAAAACGAATCTAATAATATGTACCCAGCAACAGGTCTTCAAAGCGAGAAAAGCTTCAAACCGGATTTCAAGCTAAACCGCTCGCTGCCGGAAAATCTAAAGTTTCTTGAGGAACTTTCATGGAATTTCTACTGGTCGTGGCGACCGTCAGCGGTAAATTTGTTTCGCGACCTTGATCCGCAGTTGTGGGACGAAGTCGAACAGAACCCGCGACAGCTTTTGAGAAAGATCGGGGGATTAAGACTGTGGCAGCGCGCCAACGATGCAGATTATGTTCGCGCTCTCAATAATTTCGAATCGGAATTTCGGGATTACATCTCGCAGCCGGCGGCAGAGATCGTGGGAATTTCGATGGATCGACCGGTTGCGTATTTCTGCGCCGAATACGGCGTTCATAATTCGCTGCCGATCTATTCGGGCGGACTTGGAATACTTTCCGGCGATCATCTTAAATCCGCCAGCGATATGAACGCGCCGCTGGTTGCGGTCGGATTATTTTACCGCTACGGATATTTTCGCCAATCGATCGGTCACGACGGATGGCAGGAAGAGCGCTATCAAAATTCATTCGACCAAAACCTTGCGTTGAAACCCGTTCTCGACGACGAAGGCGAAAGAGTTCTGGTTTCGATAACCATGCGCGGGCGCGAAGTTTTTGCACAGGTTTGGCTGGCGCAGGTCGGCAGAATTTCGCTTTATCTTCTCGACACAAATGTTCAGAAAAATAACGATGTCGACAGATTTATCACTGGACATCTTTACGGCGGGGACGTGGATACCCGCGTCGTTCAGGAGAAAATTTTAGGCATCGGCGGAGTTAAGTTGTTGAGAAAACTCGGCATTAAACCGTCGGTTTTTCACCTTAACGAAGGACATTCCGCGTTTTTGACGTTAGAACTCGCCCGCGAATTTCTTGCCGAAAATCCGCAAGCCGATTTTAACGACGCGATCGCAAACGTTCGTTCGCAATGCGTTTTTACGACGCATACCCCGGTTTCTGCCGGCAATGACGTATTCTCTCCGGAACTAATCGAAGCCTGTTTCGATCAGAGTTTTATCGAAGACCTGAGAATTGAAAAGAATGAACTTTTCGCGCTCGGTCGTGTAAATCCGGACGACGAAAATGAGGCATTTGGAATGACTCCGTTCGCGCTGCGCATGACCCGCACGGCAAACGGCGTCAGCAAAAAACACGGCGAAGTTTCGCGCGAACTTTGGAACGAGATGTTTCCCGAAGCGTCCGTCGACGATGTTCCGATAACGCATATCACAAACGGCGTCCATGCGCCGACCTGGATCGCTCCCGCGTTTCAGGATCTGTTTTCGCAGCACATCGGTGAAAATTGGAAAGACGTCGCAAACGACTGGGAAAGTTGGAAAAGCGCAGTCGAAGCCATTTCGGACAGCGAAGTTTGGCGATCTCATAAGCTTTTAAAAAGTCTTTTGATCTCGTTCATCAGACAAAGAACTTTTTCGACCGACACCGGAACTCAGGACACGATTCATGAACACGACGACACCAATCGTTTGTTCGATCCCGGGGTTTTAACGATCGGTTTCGCAAGACGCGTTGCCGCGTATAAACGCTGGAATCTGCTGATGAGCGACCTCGAACGGCTGCTGAAAATGGTCGATGACGAAAATCGACCGGTGCAGTTCGTTTTTGCCGGAAAAGCGCATCCGCAGGATCGAAACGGCAAAGTTTTGCTGCAAAATCTAATGGCGCTCGACAACAATTCGCAATGGCAGCGCCGCGCCGTATTTATTGAAGATTACGATCAGGAAGTTGCGAGATATCTTGTTCAGGGCGTCGATGTCTGGATGAACGTGCCGCGCCGACCGATGGAAGCGAGCGGAACGAGCGGTCAGAAAGCGGCAATGAACGGCGGACTGAATCTTTCCATTCTCGACGGATGGTGGATCGAAGGCGACAACGGAATAAACGGTTTTTCCATCGGCGACCTCGACGATCCGGACATTTCGCAGGAAGAGATCGACGCACGCGATGCCGAAGCGCTCTATAATGTTCTCGAAACTCAGGTAATTCCCGATTTTTACGAGCTCGACGAAAACGGTTTGCCGTCTAAATGGATCGGTCGAATGAAAAACGCGATCGCGACACTGACGCCGCAGTTTTCAAGCGATAGAATGTTAAGAGATTACTTTTCGTCGATCTACAAACAAGATTAATGAACCAACTCGCTTTCAGAACCGGCGTCATTCGCCCCGTCGAATGTTACAAAGAAGCCTGGGCGATCATCAAAGACGATTACTGGGTGCTGTTCGGCATTAGTGTCGTCGGCGTTTTGATCGGCAGTTTTTCGTTTTACATTCTGCTCGGTGCAATGATCTGCGGAATCTTTTTAAGCTTTTTGAAAAAGATCGATACCGGAACCGCTTCGTTCGACGATCTTTGGAAAGGTTTTACCGTTTTTGCGCCGTCATTGGTGTTGATGCTCATCATCGTTGTTCCGACGCTCGCACTTTACGCGGTTATCTACGCGCCGGTCATCGTTGCACTCGTAATGCAGCAAGATCTAAGTTCCGACGAATTTTTTATGCTGATCGCGGGCGGAATAGTCCTGGACGTGATATTGATAATCGCTCTGGTTTGCTTTCACACACTTTTGATGTTCGCTTTTCCGCTGATCATCGACCGGAATTTGTCTGCATTTCAGGCGATGAAACTCAGTATCAGCGCAGTTTGGAATAATCTAAGCGGCGTTACCGGAATGATCGGTATTCAATTTGTCCTCGGGGTGGTCGTTTCACTCTTGACCTGCGGCATCGGAGCATATTTTGTTATTCCATTGATGTTCGGAGGATTGTCCGTTGCTTACAGAAAGATCTTTCCGTCGCTCGAAACTTACAATTTCTCGCCGCCGTCGCCGGGAAGTTTTCTTTGATATCCTTTTTTTGAAAAATATATGCCGGCAGTTTTTAACGAAATAACTTCAGAACAGCAGCTCGAAAGTCTTTTTAAGCTTTCTCATGAAAAGCCTGTCGTGCTGTTCAAACACAGCGACACCTGTTCGATCAGCGCGAGCGTCTTTCAAGGCGTTTCAAACGCTGAGGCGGAAATAAATATGGTCGTTGTTCAGCGCGCGCGAAACATTTCAAATCTGATAGCCGATCGAACCGGCATCCGCCATCAATCGCCGCAGGCGATCGTAATTGTCCATTCAAAACCGGTTTACAGCGCTTCGCATTTTGACATTTCATCGGAAGACATTGAAAACGCTCTAAAAATTAAATGATAGAACCTGTCCAAATAATCGAAGAAGAAAATTCCGGATTGACCATTAAATGGTCGGACGATCTGGAAACGACATACACAGCACCGCAGCTGCGCCGCGCCTGCCCGTGCGCAAGCTGCATTAACGAATGGACCGGCGAAAAAATGCTTAACGACAGTTCCATTCCGGATGATCTCAGCTATTCGCATATTACTATGGTCGGGCGCTATGCGCTGAATTTTCATTTTTCCGACGGGCACGACACCGGCATTTTCAGCTTCAATTATCTTCGCGATCTTTCCGAGTAAAATTTTTTTCCGGTAAAAATATGCTAGAATCCTGCATAACAATTATGCAGGAACGAGACATTTTTGACGAAAAACAAGAAACGAAGACGGCGAGCTTTGCTTGCCCTTTTTGCCGTGAAAGAAACGATTACGACGTCCGCTGGCTGAAACGGACGAAAAAGCGAAACACGAACCGGCGAATGAACGAGCAGGACCGGATGCAGTTCGAAAAATCGCGCGATTATATGGTTCGAATAGACGATCAGCTGATGTGCAAAAATAACCGCTGCCGGAAACGTTTCGAGATCCCGTCTGCGCAATCCATCGTTTTTATCTGACAAAATCTTTTCCAATCCCGACGCCTGTGCTATCCTAACGACACAAAAATTTTGAACAAGGGTAGTTAAACAATGGGTGAAAATATGAAAGGAAAGGATCTGGAATTTTATCAAAATCAGCCGGTTCCCGATGACGACATTAAAGAATTGATGGATGATGAGATCGCGCATGTGCCGCAGGCGCCGGGAGAATTAAAGGAACGTTTACGCGAGCATCATTCGACCTCGCCTTCGCTTTCGGGCGGTGATATTGATGCAGATTGGGAAGAATCGAACGACGACGGTTCGGAAAGCGTCGGCGGGCATAATCCGACTCCGGATCAATCCGATGTCGAAGAAAACGCGCATGCGATGGGCATAGATTTTCAGGACAACGAACCGCTCGATTTCGAAAAAAAGATCTCGAAACGCGACAAAGACCGCTTCGAACTCCGCGAAGGCTCAAAGGAAGGCGGAAACTCGATCTGACATTTTATAGTTTAATTGGTGAAATAATAGAAATGCCGCGGGAGTTTGAAACTCCGGCGGCATTTTGATTTTTCGCCGGTCGAGCTCGGTAATGTATTACTTGATTGCTTGCGCGCGCGTTTCTGCCCAAACTCCACGGCAGAAACGCGCCCGCGAGTGAACGTCGCTTCCGGCGCGAAAACACGACCTAAGCGTGAAGAGCTTTTGAAGCTCGCCCGGCAGAGAAAAATAGATTGTATTCTCGTCTGGCGGCTCGATCGATTTGGACGATCTCTTGCCGATCTAATTACAACGCTCGATGAATTAAATTCGCTGGGAGTCAGTTTTGTTTCATTGAATGAGTCGCTTGATCTTACCACCCCTTCGGGGAAGGCTTTAGCCGGAATGCTGGCGGTTTTTGCCGAATTCGAACGAGAAATACTCCGCGAACGAGTCAAAGCCGGAATCGCTGAAGCGCGGAGCAAAGGAAGACCCCACGGCAGACCCAAAACCGCAGCAGTAAAAAAGGACGAAATTCAAAATCTACATAGAAAAGGATTAAATAACTCTGAGATTGCCAGGGAGTTAAAAATTGGCAGAAGTTCGGTTATACGTGAATTGAATAAGAGCGCAATGCAAAAGTAAAATCTGGATTAAATTATTTCAGGTTCATATTTTTAGTACTGACGATTTTTTAAGTTTGTCCGGTTCATAGACTAAGGCTTAATATTTCTGACACACCTCCGCTCGTCCATATGCTCATTCCAAATCTTTTAGTTTAAACAAAAAATTTCCATTTTTATCTATGTAACTCCATTGCCCATCAATTTCGACATAAGCAACTCCACAATTAAAATCTCCAGCATATTTATATTTAAAGGGAAGAATTTCTCTTCCTTTTTTGTCAATATAACCGAATTCTGCTCCTCTTTCTCCAATTCTAACTGCCGCTAATCCCTCGCTAAAATCTTCAGCATCATCATATTTTGCAGAAACGGCGAGTTTTCCTAGCTTATCTATAAATCCGTATTTACCATCAATATAAACTCTCGCTCGACCTTCTACAAATTCATCAACTTCTCTAAATTTTGGCTCGATGACAACTTCGCCCTTGGTATTTACAAAACCAAAGATTTCACTCCCATTAATATCAAAAAAAGCAAGTCCTTCTGCAAAATGTCCGCTTCCCATATTCTCAGACAATTCAATAACTTTTTGTCCTAATTTATTTATATAAAACACTTTTCTATTCTTCTCAACACGAGCAATGCCATCAGAAAAAGGACCGGCTTCATCAAATTGCGGAGGAATAACCATAGTCCCTTGGGTATCTATATAACCCCATTTATCATCTAGTTTTATTCGACCTAAACCGTCCCAAAAGTATCTGGCTTCATCAAAACTTTCAGCTAATTTATTTCCTTTTCTATCAATAAAATAATATCTTTTGTCTTTTACAACGTAAGCATAGCCGTCGAAAAAACCATCTGAAACAAACTCGTAAGTAGGTTTCACAATCCATTCACTGCTACCATTAATAATTCCCCACAAGCCATCTTTTTTTGCTAAGGCACTTTCGCCATTAAAACCAATTATGGAGTCAAATTTTGGTTCAATAATTGTTTTTCCGTTTCTGTCCATCTTCCCCGATTTATCGTTTTCATAAAATGATAAAAATGAACATTCAGGGGTTTGACCAAGAACTTGAATACTTGCCACACTACCCGTTGTAATCATTGCAACAATAAAAGCCCAAATTAAACAATGCTTCCAAACTACTATTTTCATATTATGTCTCCACAAATACCTTTATTAAAGGGAATCTAAAACTGATTTAAATTTTTTATCACGATTTAACCTTATATTTATCAGCACCAATTAACTTTTTAAAGTCTTTTAAATCCTCCTTTTTATTATCAATTTCTCTTTTTTTCATTTCACGTTGAATTGTTTCCCTTCTTTTTTCCGACGGCTTATCCTTGCTTTTTCCTTTAAAAGTTTTATCTGCTTCTGCGGCTTTGCTATACTCTTTAGGGTCTGTCCTTGAATCGATCCCGTGAGCAACTTCATGTTTCCCGGTATTTTCTAAACTTTCTGGTTGCTTAATTGACTTTGTCCTATTCCCACCCATGATGGAACCTCTTTCGGGATTGATTATTACCCCGCCCTCTTTCTTTTGGCGACTGCGCTTCTCTAAATCTAGGGTAATGGTAATATCTCCATTTCCTTCTACTCTAGTGTTTCCGTATTCTGGGTCGTTAGGATTTCCAACATCCCCCACTTCTAAAGTTAAAGTTGTATTTGCTGCTGCCTCGTTTTCGAAAAATGTTTTACCTTGTTCTGTTTTATATGCTGCATAAAACGCTTCTACTAAGTCATCAAGTTGTTTTTGGGTCATTCCTTCTTTCAACACGATATCTTCACCCATCGGATCTACAAATTTTAATGGGTTGTTTCGTGAATAGATGAATAAATTAATCCTTTGTGGATCAACAACACGTTCTGGAGTGATGTATATCGGATCTACACATGTAAATCTTCCCAACTTACTCGCATACATTCTCGACTGAGCAAAATCTAAGTCAGTTTCACTATCTCTTTCATACGTCGTGAATTTCTGTCGGACGGTATCCGCGCCTTGGTCTGGTCTTTGGATCTCTTCGCCGTAGGGCATGAAGTCTCGTTTTGAGACGGTTTGACCGAGTTGGTCCGTGATGATTCGCGGGCTGCCGAGGTGGTCGGATGTCAAATAACTCACCCGCGCGGTCTGCGCCGGTTCGACGTTTGTCGAATAATCCGCGACGAGCTGCCCCGAGGCATTATAGACAAAAACCGTGATCTCAGTTGCGGAGATTTTCTTCACCCGCCTGCCGTCGCCGTCGAATTCGTAGATCCCGACCGTGTTTACCGGATTTCCGTTAGCGTCGAGAGTTTCGACCTTTGTCTGTTTATTCTCCGCGTCGTACAGAATTTCTTTGCTAGGTCAGATTCAAACCAAGACATCTCCTCTTGAAAAATTAAACCATCTCAGTTTACGTGAAAAAACTTCTAAACTTCCAGTCCTTATTAGGGATACAGCACTTAGTATTTGATTTCATTAACGAAAGTCAAAGGGGACTTCCAAAACGCCGACCATAGATTTTTTTCCACTACATGATCGGTAACTTTTGAAAACCCATTTACGTAATGAACGAATCACAGCGGCTCTTGCAAGGGGATGACCCTGAATTGGACGAATACATGAGAGACGACCATCTTTTTTAACAACCACATCAACGACCACCGTTCCGAAAAGATTGTTTTCTTTCAATGACAGTGGCTTTTCGACTGGCGCTTTCTCAAGAACAAGTCCCATCAATTGTTCAGAAGTAAAAAACAGTAATTCACCATCTTGACTTCGGGCTGCATCTGACGGTATCGAGCAACTGTCCTGTGAATGTGAAACTGCTTCTTGTGGGTTCACGCCCAAGACGAACCCGAAAGAAATCAGTAAAAATAAAGTGCTCATCCCTACGAGAAAGGAACCAGTATGATTAAATCCGTCAATTCTTTTTCTTAGCATTTTCTCTTGCCTCCTCTTCTGATCTTTTTCCTTGCTTGTCAGAATCATTTCCCGGAGTGCAACCAGCCCAGTTTTCAGCACACTCTTGGGTATGCACCCCGTTAGGAACGTTTCGTCCGTAATCCCCAAGCAAGACGTGAGCACTAAGCTCGTGAAAAAAAGTTGCCGCAATCTCCACATCAGATTGTTCTCCATTAATCAGAATTTCATTATAGGGACCGGATGAAAGGTTTCCTACATCTTCTCCCCTAGCTTGGAAAAGCGTGTATCCCTCAAAATCACTGACATTGAAACCTGTGGATGCCGTTACCAAAACTTTCTTATCTTCCTTATCTGAATAATATGCCACAGAATACGAATCGCCTACCGCTAAAACTGTCGTCTTTACTAACTCGTCTCTGTTGTTAGCCGCACTCTGAAGAGCATTGAAATTTTCTGATTTGCTCTTGTGGTCTTTGTCAACCAAAACGTAAAACTCCCCCGTTTTGTATCCATCTTTGCCCTCACCCACGAAAAAGCTCACTTTTTTTCTGTCTTTTGATTTCAGTCCCTTAAGGATGACCTCGTACTTCTTCCGTGCCTTTCCTTCATCGCTTCCACTGATAACGACATCCTTTCCGTCCGGGTCTATAAATTTTAATGGATTGTTCCGGGAATAAACGTATAGTTGCAGTCGTTGAGGATCTCGAATTCTTTCAATCGTCAAAAATACCGGATCGGAACTGGCGAACCTACCAAGTTTACTCGAATACATCCTCGCCTGAGCAAAATCCAACTCCGTCTCAAAGTCCCGTTCATACGAGGTAAATTTCTGTCTTATTCCATCTTCGCCGTAGTTTTGATTTATCGACCTTTGCGGGGTTTGCGCGGCGGTGATCTCTTCGCCGAAGGGCATGAAGTCGCGCCGGGAGAACACTTTGCCGTCGCGGTCGGTCGTGATGCGCGGGCTGCCGAGGTGGTCGGATGTCAAATAACTCACCCGCGCGGTCTGCGCCGGTTCGATGTTTGTCGAATAATCCGCGACAAGCTGCCCTGAGGCATTATAAACAAAAACTGTGATCTCGGTGGCGGAAATTTTCTTCACCCGCCTGCCGTCGCCGTCGTATTCGTAGATTCCGATCGTGTTTACCGGGTTTCCATTTGCGTCGACCGTTTCAACCTTCACCTGTTTGTTCTCGCCGTCGTATGTGAATTTTCTGCTCTGCGCGTCAAGAATGGTGTTTCCGCTGTTGTCGAAGGAGTAGCCGTTCAATCTGTTGTTTCCGGTATTGGCAGACGGATTGACCTGCGCAACCATATTCGCACAAACAATCGCCTGCTGATTTCCATTTACGCAATTTTTCGGCAGAGTTGTTGTATTTAGCTCATCAAACGTACGGTTTCCGTAGCGGTCGTAATCGAAAGTCTGCTGCCAGTTGTTCCCCGTCTGCCCGCTGACCGTTTCCGTCGCCTGCTCGATGCGGTTGAGCGAATCGTAAATATAAGCCTGATTCGCGGTAAATCCGTTGTAAGTTATATTGTTGCGGACTTCAGTCGGAACCGTTATCGTCTGGCTCAGAACATTTCCGTTATTGTCCGCTAGCCCGGGCGTGTTGTAAGTAAAGTTCAATTTCAGTTTGTCCGTCGAATTTTGAACCGTCCCAAGCGCGATCTGCGTCGGCTGCAGACGGGAATTAAATTGTGTCGATTCCCATTTGCCGTTCCCGAGCTGCATCGATGAAACCGCTCCGGCGGCTGTGTATGTAAACGAATCGGCATAATTCCAAAATCCGAAATTCGCATTCTTTTTACTCTGAACCGTCGAAAGCTGCCCGTCATTGTCCAGAACATTTTTGACAACTCTGCCGCTCGGATAGACTTGCTCGACCATCGCGCCGGAGAAATTGTAAACATATCCGGTCGTGTAGCTTTGCCCGTCGGTTGTCTGTTTATGCGCCTTCACACGCCCTAAGATGTCGAGTTGCGTTTGTTCCTCAATCGAACACAACGTGAGGCTTTTTTGCATAGGTATTCCGGAAGATTTGATAGTTTTTTATGCAAGCTTACATCAAATTTCTATTGACAATTTAAACAAGTAAGTCGATAGGCTACCCCCGAATTCGTTTGAATCGTTTCGATTTTAAAATTGCGACTGGGGTCAAAACACAGGTACTTTTGACCAGGGATTTGAAAATCAAAATCGTAGTCCCCGCTGGTTAAGGGCTTGTCAAT
>JAHCHG010000001.1 GCA_026129865.1 Pyrinomonadaceae bacterium | reverse complement strand
GCGAAAAAAGAGATCGCCTGAAGGCGATACTCTGAACAAAAGTTGAAACTTATGTTAAACGAAAAAATACGCATCAAGCTTAAAGCATACGATCACCGCGTTTTAGATCAATCGACCGTTGAGATCGTTGACACTGCAAAGCGAACGGGCGCCAGGATCGCAGGACCGATCCCGCTTCCGACCGTGAAAAACAAATGGACAGTTCTGCGTTCGCCGCACGTTGATAAAAAATCGCGCGAACAGTTTGAGATCAGAACGCATAAACGTTTGATGGACATTCTCGATCCGACAGCTGAAACGGTTGACGCATTGATGAAATTGGATTTACCCGCCGGCGTTGATGTCGAGATCAAAGCATTTGGCTAAAAAGTTTGGAAAATAGTTAATTGTTGATCGTTAATTGCGGCTTTACAGCCTTAGCAATTAACCTTTAACCGCTAACCATTAACAATTAACAAAATTATGATTAACGGAATCATTGGTAGAAAAGTAGGAATGACGCAGCTGTTTTCGGAAGATGGAACGGTTACCCCGGTAACTGTCATCAAAGCCGGACCCTGCGTGGTAGTGCAAACGAAAAGCGCGACCGGACGCGACGGTTATAACGCGGTTCAATTGGGTTTGGTTGAAGATCAGCCGATCAAAATGAAAAACGTTTCAAAACCTATGCGCGGACATTTTGAAAAAACAGGCGGCGGCGTTCCGCCGACCAGAATCTTACGCGAACTTCGCTTAACGGATGAGCCGGAAGCTGCGATCGGCGATCAGGTTAAAGCTGATCTTTTCGCAGACGGAGACGCTATCGAAGTTGTTGGAAAATCGAAAGGTCGCGGTTTTGCCGGTACGATCAAACGACATAATTTCCAGCGCGGTCCGATGTCGCACGGTTCAATGAACATTCGCCAGCCGGGATCGATCGGTCAATCCGCTTATCCTTCGCGTGTTATTAAAGGCACGAAGTCGTCCGGACATATGGGCGATGCGCGTGTAACGGTTAAAGGATTGAAGGTCGCCAAAGTTGACGCCGAAAATAATTTGATCATGGTTCGCGGAGCTGTTCCAGGACCGAACGGCGGATTGGTTGTTGTAAAGAAATCAGATAGAAAATAGTTCAAGTTGGGTAAGCAGTTAGCTTAGAACTTGAAACTAGAATGGAGTGAGATTATGCCTACCGCAAAGGTTCGCAATTTAAGTAATAAGGAAGTCGGCGAAGTCGAACTTTCGGATGCAGTTTTTGGTGTTGAACTGAATGAATCCCTGATCCATGGTGCCGTCAGAAATTATCTGGCAAACCGCCGGCAGGGAACTTCGGCAACAAAAACGCGCGGAGACGTTTCCGGCGGCGGTAAAAAGCCGTGGAAACAGAAAGGTACCGGACGCGCTCGTGTAGCCTCTATCCGTTCGCCATTGTGGCGCGGCGGTGGTCGGGTTCACGGTCCGCAGCCGCGAGACTGGTCATATAAAATGCCGAAGAAAATGCGCCGCGGTGCGCTTCGATCGGCTTTGTCGGAAAGACTTCGTGAAGGAAATATCGTAATCATCGATGATTTCAAGATAGAAAATCCGCGAACGAAAGATTTTGTCAATGTAATGACAACTTTGGGATTTGCAGGCGCGAAGAAGCCGACCAAGGTTTTGATCGTCGATTCGCTTGATAACTTGAATTTGATCCTGTCTTCGCGAAATGTTCAGAAGACTAAGGTTACAAACGGTTACGGTTTAAATATTTACGACCTGATCTACCACGAAAAACTTCTGATCTCGAAATCTGCTCTTGCTGAAGTTCAGGAATTGCTTGATCCGGCTCGGGAAAAGAGCGTAAAGGCGAGCGACGAAGTTATTCAGGAAAAGCCAAAGGCTGAAAAGAAGGCGAAAGCCGAAAAGCCGGCGAAGGCTGAAAAAGAAGCTAAGCCGAAAGCTGAAAAAGCGCCGAAGGAAGTAAAGCCGAAAGCCGAAAAGAAAACGGAAGAAGCCGCTGTAGAAACCAATGAGGAGGCGACTGAAAATGAATAAGCTAAATGTTTGGGACGTTTTAAAATCGCCGCTCATTACGGAAAAGAGCGTTCTTTTGAAAGAAGAAACGAGCGATGACAAGGAACTCGGTCAGGTTTTGACGTTCCGCGTCAATAAAAAAGCCGGAAAGGACGACATTAGGAGCGCAGTCGAAGAGATCTTCGGCGTCAAGGTAGCAAAAGTTCGCACGATCCAGTATCAAGGAAAAATGAAACGCCGCGGAAGACAGGAAGGTCGCCGCCCATCGTGGAAGAAAGCGTACATTACCTTGAAAAAAGGCGAGCCGCATGTTGATTACGCAGAGGCAATTTAATCAGTCAACAGTCAACAGTAAACAGTAAACAAAAGCTGATCACTGATAACTGATCGCTGATAACTGTATAAAGTTATGGGAATTAAGAGATTAAAACCGACATCGCCGGCGCGAAGATATCAAACTTATCTGACGCGCGACGAACTTACTCCGGGAGCGAAGCCTGAAAAATCTTTGCTCGAACCGAAAAAAAGGATCTCCGGTCGCAATAATGACGGACGGATATCGGTGCGCAGACGCGGCGGCGGACATAAGCGCCATTACCGCATCATCGATTTTAAGCGCAACAAGATCGGTATTCCGGGGAAAGTAACTCAGATCGAATACGATCCGAATCGAACTGCGCATATCGCGCTGATCACTTATCTCGATGGTGAAAAGCGGTACATTCTTGCTCCGATCGGTTTGAAAGTTGGTTCGACCATCATGAGCGGCGAAGACGCCGATATTTTGCCGGGAAACACACTGCCGATCAAGAATATTCCGCTCGGCACACAGGTTCACAATATCGAACTGCGTCCCGGAAAAGGCGGACAGCTCGTTCGGTCAGCCGGAACATTTGCTCAGCTTGTTGCAAAAGAAGGCGATTATGCGCAGATGAGAATGCCGTCCGGTGAAGTTCGACGTGTTCCGGTTGTTTGTACAGCGACGGTCGGACAGGTCGGAAATCAGGAAAATGAAAACGTTTCGCTCGGTAAAGCCGGCAGAACGCGTTGGAAAGGACGCCGCCCGAAAGTTCGCGGAGTTGTAATGAACCCGGTCGATCACCCGCACGGCGGCGGTGAAGGTAAAACTTCCGGCGGACGTCATCCGGTTACTCCTTGGGGACAGCCGACGCGCGGTTACAAGACTCGTAGAAATAAACGTACGGACAATATGATCGTCCGCGATAGAAGAAGAAAATAAGACTATGCCACGTTCATTGAAGAAAGGACCGTTCATTGATGTCAGTGTCCAGAAAACGTTAAGACGAATTATTGAAGGCGGAGCGAAACCGCAGGCGATCAAAACCTGGTCGCGGCGATCGACGATCACACCGCAGATGGTTGGATTGACGTTCGGCGTTCACAACGGGAAACGACATATTCCGGTTTTCGTAACTGAGAATATGGTCGGACATAAGCTTGGCGAATTTTCGCCGACGAGAACTTATAAAGGTCATCCCGGAACTAAAGCGGAAAAGGCAGCGAAGAGGAAGTAAACAGATTTTGGATTTTAGATTTTGGATTCCTAATTGGCTGCGGCTAATTACTTTAATCCAAAATCCGAAGTCCGCAATCCAAAATTGAATTATGGAAGCGATAGCAAAAAGAAGAAATCTGAAAGGCTCGCCGCAGAAAACGCGGCTTGTGATCGACTTGATTCGCGGGCGAAATGTTTCGCAGGCGTTGGCGATACTTCAATATACAAATAAGCGGGCGGCAAAGCCGGTTACAAAGTTGCTCCGTTCGGCGATCGCAAATGCGACATATCAAGCTGAACAGAAGAACGTGGCGATCGATCCGGACGACCTCTGGGTAAAGTCATGCTTCGTCGATATGGGCATGCATAAAAACCGCAGACGTCTTCGCCCGGCACCGCAGGGACGCGCATATCAGGAACAACGGCATTATTGTCATATTACGATCCTGGTTTCGAGCGAAAAGCCTGAAAGCCCGGTCGTTAAGCTTAAAAAGCATGGCAATTCGGTAGATGCCGAAGCAGTTGCTTTGAAGGAAGCAAACGCCAAGAGCAAGAAGAGCGAGTCTGAAAAGAAAGGCAAGAAAGCCGATAAGCCGTCAACGAAGAAAACCGAAACTAAGAAGTCCGAAGAGGAAGTGATCGAAGTTGAAAAGCCGGTCGTAGACATTCCGGAACCTGATACAACGGTTACCAAAGAAGCGAAAACGGACGTCGCTCCGGAAAACGAAACAACTGATGCGGCTCCGGAAGCGGAAGCATCACCGGCAGAAGAAACGGTTGACAACAAACCGCTTGCCGCGCAAACAGAAGAAGAAAAGACCGGTACGAAAAAAGCTGAGGAAGCTCAGATCGACGAAAACGAGGAGTTGGAACGGCAGTAACTAATTTTGCGATCTGCAATTTTCGATTTGCGATTCGATGCAAGTAGAAAAACTGAGCTAACAACGTGAATTTTACGCGTCTGTTGATCGCAGATCGAAGATCGAAAATAGATATTATGGGACAGAAAGTTCATCCGTACGGATTTAGAGTTGGATACAACAAAGATTGGCATTCGCATTGGTATGCGAAAAATGAATTTGCCGAATTTTTGGCTGAAGATCTTCAGCTAAAGCGGGATCTCAAGAAGCGCTTTATGGGCGCCGGTGTATCGCATATTGACGTTGAACGCGCGGCAAACCGTTTGAAGATCATTATTTATACGGCTCGTCCGGGAATTATCATCGGTCGTAAAGGAAGCGAGATCGAAAAATTGAAAGAGGATCTTTCGAAGAAAACAGGACGCGACGTAATTGTTTCGATCCAGGAAATTCGTCATCCGGAACTCAATGCTCAGCTTCAGGCTGAAAAGATCGCGCAGCAGCTTGAAAAGCGAATCGCTTTTCGCCGAGCGATGAAGAAAACGATCGAAGAAACTCTTCGCTTCGGTGCTCAGGGAATCAAGGTTATGTGCGCCGGTCGTTTGAACGGAGCTGAAATCGCAAGAACGGAATGGTCGCTCGAAGGTCAACTTCCTTTGCACACGCTGCGTGCCGATATCGACTTCGGTTTCGCCGAAGCTTTGACAACGTTCGGAATTATCGGCGTAAAATGCTGGATCTATCGCGGAGAGATTCTCGATCCCAACGCATCGATGGCGCGCGGAACGACGACCGATCCGATAAATGAAGTTAAGGTCGACGCCGGAGCGCGCGGACGCGGACGCGGAAGACGCTTCGATCGCGACAACAGAAGATAGATAAGTAATTGTAAATTGTGAAAGATTAATCGTTAATTTGGAAGATATACGAATAAACATTTATACATTTGACGAACTTTGCAGTTGTAAGGAAACAACCGCAAATTGAAAATCGCAAATAGAGGAACTCATTATGTTAATGCCGAAAAAGGTCAAGCACCGCAAAGTAATGAAAGGTCGTATGCGCGGAAAAGCAACGCGCGGCGACAAGTTGAATTTCGGTGATTTTGGCTTGAAAACATTGGAATCCGGCTGGATCACCGATCGTCAGATCGAAGCGGCTCGTATCGCTATGACGCGCCACGTAAAGCGCGGCGGAAAGATCTGGATCAGAATGTTCCCTGACAAGCCGATTACGAAGAAACCGGCTGAAACCCGTATGGGTAAAGGAAAAGGTGCTCCGGATCACTGGGTTGCCGTTGTTCGCCCGGGAAGAATTCTTTATGAGATCCAGGGTGTGAACGAAGACCTTGCACGCGAGGCAATGAGACTCGCGGCGCAAAAACTTCCGGTAAAAGTGAAGTTCGTTACCCGCGCCGATCTCGAAGGAGGCGTAGTTTAAGAATTATGAAACGGAAAGACGTAATGGAGCAGCTGCGCGAAATGAATGTCGAAGAACTGCGCGAGCAGGCTGACACGCTGAAAGAATCGCTGTTTCGATTAAAATTTAAGAAATCACTCGGCGTCGGCGATACCGTAAATGATATCCGCCGCGAAAAAAAGACGCTGGCACGCGTTTACACTTTGATCACCGAACGCGAAAGCGAATCGAAAAAGGCAGCCGCGAAATAGGTTGAAATATTAAAATGGCAAAGAAGAAAAGTGAAGAAACGGTTGAAGAAACGGAAGCAACTGTCGAATCGACCGAGAAAGCTGAAGAAACGGAAACTGCAGTAGAAGCGGCGGAAACGGAAACTGCTGAAAAAGAGACGAAAAAAGCAGCGAAGCCGAAAGCAAAAAAGGCTGATTCAGCAGAAGAAACACCGGCAAACGAAACCAAGAAGAAAGCCGCTCCGAAGTCGAAGAATGAAGATACGGAAGCCGACAAATCGTCTGAAAAAAAGGTTTCCAAGCGGTCTGAACGAGTCGGAATAGTTGCTTCGGACAAGATGATGAAAACCGTTACGGTTCGCGTCGAACGGCAGGTAAAACATCCGATCTACCGGAAATACGTCAAACGCCGCAAAAATTTTATGGCGCATGACGATCTTGGATCGACCGTCGGCGACAGAGTAAGAATCGTGGAAACGCGACCGCTTTCAGCAAGAAAGCGCTGGCGCGTAGTTGAAATTATTCAGAAAGCAGAGAAATAAGTCTGGACAGTTTGGAAAGTCCTGACAGTCTTGGAAGTTAATTCCTTCCAAGACTTCCAAGACTTCCAAGACTTCGAAGACTTCTGAACGGAGTGAAATTATGATTCAGATGCAGACCTCTTTGACGGTCGCTGACAATTCTGGTGCAAAAAGAGTGGTTATGATCGCGCCGATCGGCGGCTCGACCAGCAAGATCGCTCGTCTCGGTGACAAGATCAAAGTTACCGTGAAAGAAGCGCAGCCGGGCGGAACGGCGAAAAAAGGTAAAGTTTACAACGCGGTCATCGTCAGAACGCGCAAAGAAGTTCGCCGGAAAGACGGAACATACATTCGTTTTGATGAAAACGCGGCGGTGCTTTTGAAAGATGATGATACTCCGATCGGAACCCGTGTTTTCGGACCGGTTGCTCGAGAGCTTCGTGAAAAACGATTTATGAAGATCGTTTCGCTAGCGCCGGAGGTGATTTAATGATGAAAACGGCTAAGAAAGGAACAGTTAGAAGCAAGATCAAGCGCGGCGACCAGGTGGTTTTTATCGCCGGTAAAGAATATAACCGCTTTGACAGCAACGGAAAGCGGAGCCCGTACCGCGGCACGGTTATTGAAGTCGATCCGCGAAACGGCAAGGTTAAGGTCGAAGGCGCAATGATCGTTAAACGGCACCGAAAGGCGATTCCGCAAATGAATATCGAAGGCGGAATTATTCAGCAGGAAGCCTGGGTAGATATGTCCAATGTTGCGCATATCGATCCGGAAACCGGCAAGCCGACGCGGATCAAGTACGAAACGAAAGACGGTAAAAAAGTTCGCATCGCGAAGAGCGGAAAGGCAATTCCGGAACCGGAACAGACCAAACGACCGCGAGCGGCTGAAAAAGAAGCTGACGAAGAATCAAACGAAGAGTAAGTTTGAGGTTTGGTAACACGCAGTAAGTTCTAAGTGTCTAGTTCAAGGTTCAAGGTTTTAAGCAGCAACTTTGAACGTTAAACTTTGAACCTGGAATTTTAGAGAGTGGGTCCCAAACGTAAAATTTAGGAGATAACTCAAACAAAATGGCAAGATTAAAGGAAAAATACAGAAAAGAGATCGCTCCGGCGATTGCAAAAGAATTCGGCATCAAAAATGTAATGGCGATCCCGCGTGTCGAAAAGGTCGTGATCAACATGGGAATGGGAGAAGCGATCAGCAACTCTAAAATTCTCGACACGGCTGTTGAAGAGATCCAGACGATTACTGGACAAAAGCCGGTAATTACGAAAGCCAAAAAATCGATCGCGGCTTTTAAGCTTCGCCAGGGAATGAACATCGGAACGATGGTTACGCTGCGCGGGGACCGGATGTACGAATTTCTCGATAGATTGATCTCCGTTGCTCTGCCGCGAGTTCGCGATTTTCGCGGAATTTCCGGCAAAGCGTTTGACGGTCGCGGAAACTATACGCTCGGTATTAAAGAGCAGTTGATTTTCCCCGAGATCGATTTTAACAAAGTTGACAGAACCCGCGGAATGAATATTTCGATAGTTACGACGGCGGAAAACGATGAACAGTCGCGCGCGCTCTTGAAAGCGCTCGGAATGCCGTTTCGTCAAGGAAGATAGGTTTAGATAAAGATATGGCAAAGATCAGCAAAGTTGTAAAAAACGAAATGCGCAAGAAAACGGTCGCTCAGTACGCCGAACGCCGCGCAGAATTGAAGAAGATCATCAATAATCCGGAATCGACTCCTGAAGAAGTTGATGCGGCGCAATTGAGACTTCAAAAATTCCCGCGCAACGCGAGCCCGGTTCGAGTTCGAAACCGTTGTTCGCAGACCGGCAGACCGCGCGGTTATCTGAGAAAATTTGGTATTTCGCGCGTCGCACTTCGTGAACTTGCGCTGGAAGGACAAATTCCCGGCGTAGTTAAATCGAGTTGGTAGTTCAGCGCCGGATTTGGAAATACTGATTACGAATCGTCCGCTCGGTGTTTCCACATTTGGAAAAAGATTCTAGTCGGAAGAGGTTTGTTTGAATTGGGTTAGCCAAAATCGCAGATCCGAGATCCGAAATCGTTTGATGGAGTTAAATTAGAAAATGACAGATCCAATAGCAGACATGCTTACGCGAATTCGCAATGCAATTGCAGCGAAACATCCGCGTGTTGATATTCCGGGTTCAAAGCTCAAGCTCGAACTAGCGCGAATTCTAAAGGAAGAAGGATACATTAACAATTATGTGTCCAAAGGCGAAGGCATTAAATACGTGATCCGCATCTTTTTGCGCTACGACGCGAAAGGTGAATCGTCGATCACTTATCTTTCCAGAGTGTCGCGTCCCGGACGTCGTGTTTACGTCGGGTCAAAAGAAGTTCCCAAGGTTTTGGGCGGCTTTGGAATCAATATCGTTTCAACGTCGCGCGGTTTGATGAGCGGTAAGAAAGCCCGTCAGGAAAACATTGGCGGCGAAGTATTGGCAGAAGTATATTGATTTGCATTTTCGTATGTCTTGATCTTCCGTGAGATTGATGGGAGATCTGCAGTCGAAAATCGCAAATCGAAATGAGGAAATTATGTCTCGAGTAGGAAAAAAACCAATCACGATACCGTCGGGCGTAACCGTTTCGATCAATTCAGGTGAATTGGAAGTTAAAGGTCCGAAAGGAACTCTGAAAAGCCCGATCCCGAACGGCGTCGAGTTCAAAGTTGAAGAAAATTCACTGGTTGCAGAACGCGCGAACGAAGATCTTTCGGCAATGCACGGACTGGCACGCGCTCTGGCAAACAACGCAGTTGTCGGCGTAACGGAAGGTTTTACAAAAGACCTCGACGTCGTCGGTGTTGGTTACAAAGCCGAAGTTCAGGGAAGGAAGATCGTTTTCGCGCTCGGATATTCTCATCCGATCGAATACAAACTTCCGGACGGCATTGAAGCAAAGGCTGAACGTGTGGCGACCAAGTCGAACATCAACCAGTATCAGCTGACGATCACGTTGACGGGAATCGACAAACAACTCTTGGGTCAGGTTGCAGCGGAATTGAACCGCTTGCGAAAGCCGGACGCGTACAAAGGCAAAGGTGTTCGTTACGCCGACAGGCTTTATCGTCTGAAACCGGGTAAAACAGGTAAGTAGTTTCGATTTTGGATTTTCGATCGGGGATTTTGGATTTGCTTACTAAATCGTAAACGAAATCTGGAAACGAGGGTCAAAGATCACAGGTCTAAAATAGAGTTATGGCAAAGAATACGAAAGCAGAAATTCGACGCGGAGTTCATACCCGCATTCGTAAAAAGGTTCAAGGAACGTCGGAACGCCCGCGTTTGGCGGTATATCGCAGCCTGAATCATATTTATGCTCAGATCGTCGACGATGAAAACGGCAAAACGCTTGCTGCTGCCTCGACGACGGAAAAAGGACTCGGTCTAAAAACCGGCGGCAATGTTGAGGCTGCACGCAAAGTTGGACAATCGATCGCCGAACGCGCGATCTCTGCCGGAGTTAATCAGGTAGTTTTCGATCGCGGCGGATACGTTTACCACGGTCGTGTAAAGGCTTTGATCGATGCTTCGCGCGAAGCCGGTTTGAACAAGAACGAATCTGAGCAGAAGGAAGCGTAGGAATAAGAAAAAGTAATGAAAGCTAATAAACAAAGAGTTTCTCCGAACGGGCTGGTCTTGAACGATCAGCTGATTTCGATCAACCGCGTTACAAAAGTTGTAAAAGGCGGTAAGAATATGTCGTTTGCCGCGCTTGTTGTCGTTGGCGACGAAGCCGGACACGTTGGGTTTGGAACCGGTAAAGCGAAGGAAGTTCCGAACGCGATCAAAAAAGCTGTTGAAGCTGCGAAAAAGAACGTGATACGCGTGCCTTTGATCAATGGAACACTTCCGCATCAAATGATCGGTGAATACGGAGCAGGCAGAGTATTGCTCAAGCCGGCATCGGAAGGAACCGGAGTTATCGCAGGCGGCGCGGTTCGTCCGCTTCTGCAATCGCTCGGCGTTCATAACGTAAGAACGAAAATTCTCGGTTCTAACAATCCGCATAATGTAATTCGCGCAACCTTTAACGGACTGATGCGAATGAAGGATCCGATGGATGTGGCGCGCTTGCGCGGCAAACAAGTAGAAGAACTTGGTTAATTTGCGATCTGCACGATCTGCTTAGCGTTTAACTTGATTGGACGAGGTCGTTAAGTTAACAAGCCAAACGGTCGAAGATCAAAAATCGAAAATAAAACAATGGCAAAGAAGGAAACAAAAGAAAACGGCGGAACGATCAAGATCCAGTATTACAAGAGCATGATCGGTTATCCGAAAAAGCAAAAGACGATCGTCAAAAGTCTTGGCATTACAAAGCTCAACCAGATCGTCGAACGTGCGGACAACCCGTCGATGCGAGGTATCGTCGAAAAGGTTCCGCATCTATTGAGAATTGTCGAGTAAGAGAAGAATCTGATCGTGAATCGTTGAACGTCAATGGATTTTTGAGTTTGAGTTAATTATCCTCAAACTTTGATCGAAAATCTTCATCGGCGAATCGCAATTCACGATTAACCTTTTACAGAGGAAAGAAAAATGGCATTAGCACTAAACAATCTGCGTCCGGCAAAAGGTTCGACGCATAAGAAAAAGAGAGTTGGACGCGGACCCGGTTCGGGACTCGGAAAAACCTCCGGTCGCGGGCACAAAGGTCAAAAATCGCGATCCGGTTACAGCCGAAAGATCGGATTCGAAGGCGGACAGATGCCTTTGCAGCGCCGTTTGCCGAAACGCGGATTTACGAACATCTTTAAAACGAAGTGGATCGAAGTCAGCCTCGGCAAGCTGGAAGAAAGCTTTAACGCTGGCGATCGGATCACGCCGGAGGTTCTGCATGAACGGTCATTGATCAAAAAAGCGAAACATGATCTGGTAATTCTCGGCAGCGGTGAGATCACCAAAGCTTTGAATGTTTCAGCGCATCGCTTTACAAAATCGGCGAAAGAAAAGATCGAAAAAGCCGGCGGTACCGCAACGGTTATCGAAAAAGCGCCGAAAGCACTTGTAAAACCGTCAAAATCGGATGAAAACGGCAAAGGCTAATAATTTTTTTGGAGTTACCTTTTTAAAGTATGGATAAGTTTCTAAATGCCGTCCAAAACATGTTCAAGGTGCCCGAGCTTCGGAAGAGAATTCTCTTCACGCTCGGTCTTTTGGCGATCTATCGTTTGGGCGCGCATGTAACAGCGCCGGGAATCAACACGGCACGTCTCGAACAGGTTTGGGGCGAAGTTGCCGGAACGCTTCTCGGTGTTCTCGATCTGTTTTCGGGCGGAAACTTCCGGACAATTTCCGTACTCGCGCTTGGTGTTATGCCGTACATTACGGCGTCGATCATCATGCAGCTGATGCCGGTCCTTTCTCCTCAGATCAAGAAAATTCAGGAAGAAGGTGAAGTTGGTCGGCAAAAGATAAATCAGTGGACGCGTTATCTCACGGTTGCGCTTTGTTCGGTTCAATCATTTTTTGTCGCGACCTGGCTTCAGCGAAACGGCGTAATGGCGAATTCCTGGTGGGCTTCGATCATGATCGTCGTAACTTTAACGACGGGCACGATCTTTGTAATGTGGCTCGGTGAGCAGATCACCGAACGCGGCGTCGGAAATGGTATCTCGCTATTGATCTTTGCCGGAATTATCATCGGCTTGCCCGCGGGTGTTCAACAGATCTATGGACGAATTCAGGACGGCGATCCGCTGCAAACGCTTGGAGTTATTTTCCTAGTCATCGTTTTGGTCGCATTGATCGCACTGATCGTTTACATGGAATCGGCTCGTAGAAACGTGGCGATTAGCTATGCAAGCCGCCGTGTCGGAAATCAGACATATCAAGGTCAGGAAACAAGCCTTCCGCTCAAATTGAATATGGGCGGCGTTATTCCTGTGATCTTTGCGTCGTCTGTGCTTGCGATGCCGCAGACCATTTTGACAGCGCTGCCGCCGGATCCGAACAATCCTAGTTCCGCATGGTCTCAGGTTCATGCGTTCTTTACGCAGTTTCACGGCGGCGATCCGTATTACGAGCTCGTGTTTATTTCGCTGATCGTTCTGTTTACGTTTTTCTATATCACGATCATTTTCAACACGGACGATGTTGCCGATAATCTTCGAAAGCACGGCGGCTTTATTCCGGGAATCAGACCCGGTGCGCCGACGGCGGATTATTTGAATACGATAATGACACGGCTTACGACAATCGGAGCCATCTATCTGGCATTCGTTTGTTTCGTCCCGCAAATTTTACTAAGCGGTTTTCGTGTCGCGAGACTTCCGTGGATCGGAACGTCGCTTGATAATTTCTTTACGGCGACGCCTGGATTAAGCTGGGTTCCGACGGGTTTGGGATATCAGTTTTTCTTTGGCGGCACGTCTTTATTGATCATCGTCGGTGTAGCAATGGACACTGTCGCGCAGATCGAAGCCCAGCTTGTAATGCGAAATTATGAAGGCTTCCTTGGCGCGGGTTCAAGGCTTCGCGGGCGAAGAAGTTAGTTAATTTAATTCGAAAACGGACCCGCGTTTCATGTTTTCCGCATGGACGCGGTTTCGAGTTCTGATTATCGGGTTATGGACAAGATCATAGTTTTAATCGGTGCGCCGGGTGCGGGCAAAGGAACACAGGCGCGGCTCCTTGACGAGCGGCGCGGAATTCCGCAGATCTCGACCGGCGATATATTTCGCGAGATGAAAAAAGCCGATACGCCGCTTGCGAAAGAAGTTCAGGCGATCATGGACGCCGGGGAACTGATTTCCGACGAATTGACGTACAAGATTGTCCAAGACCGAACGGCACGCGAAACTGGCGCATATATTTTGGACGGTTATCCGCGTACGGCGGTTCAGGCAAAGCAGCTTGAGGAACTCGCCAATGAACAGCGCAAAGAGATCCAGGCGATCGAAATTGATGTTCCGAAGGAAGAATTGATAAAACGTCTGACAGGACGCCGGTCATGCCCCGTCTGCGGCGAGATCTATAACATTTATTCAAAACCGCCAAAAGTCAGCGGTTTTTGCGATCGGCATCCAGAGACCGAATTGCATCACAGAGCAGACGATAACCTTGAAAGCGTCGCCACGCGGCTCGCGACTTATGAAGAGAAAACTAAGCCGTTGATCGAATATTATAAAGCTTCCGGAAGACTAACTAAGGTCAGCGGAGAAGGAGAGCTCGAGCAGATATACGAAAAGGTATCTTCAGTCGTTTAAAAGGCGGGATGGATTTTGAATATTCTAAGCGCGTTCGAGGCAATAGGCAGGCTTATATTAGGTAATAAAATGATCATTGCGAAATCACAAAAAGATATGGATCGAATGCGCGAAGTCGGTGAATTGATCGCCGGCGTTCGCGAAGCGCTCCGTGCAATGGTCGAGCCGGGAATTACGACTCTCGAATTAAATGCTGTCGCTGAAAAAATGATGCGCGACGCAGGTGCGATTCCGACCTTTATCGGCTATAAACCGCATGGAATGGTTCCTTTTCCGTATGCGATCTGCGCGTCTGTAAACGAACAGGTGGTTCACGGGTTTTCGAATGACATTCCCCTGAAGGAAGGTGATATCCTTTCCATCGATATGGCGGCAACTTACAACGGATTCGTCGGCGACACGGCGACAACGATCCCGGTTGGCGAGATTACAGATGAACTCAAGCAGCTTATTCGTGTTACGGAAGAATGTCTCGATCTTGCGATCGCAGAATGCCGACCGAATAATCGCGTCGGAGATCTCGGTGCCGCGGTTCAGGAACACGCCGAAAAGTTCGGTTACGGCATTGTCCGCGACTATACCGGTCACGGCATCGGAAGACATATGCATGAAGCTCCGCAGATACCAAATTACGGACGACGCGGAACGAGAGAAAAGATTCGCGCGGGATTTGTTTTTGCGATCGAGCCGATGCTGAATCTGGGAACGCACGAAACGAAAACGCTTGATGATAAATGGACCGTTGTTACAAAAGACGGCAAAGCCAGCGCCCATGCCGAACACACTGTGGCGATCACGCCCGGTGGTCCGGAAATTCTGACGCTTACCCGCGAACAGAAAGCGAAGTTGAAGAAAGATAAGTCTGAAAGAGTGTCGGCTTAACTTGATTTATAAAGGCAAAAACAGTAACATTTACGGTTTGTCCAACAAGGTATCATTTGGGCTTGATATTTTATGTCGAAAGAAGAAGCGATTGAGGTCACGGCAACAGTCTTGGAAACGCTGCCGAACGCAATGTTCAAGGTTGAACTAGAAAACAACCAGCATCAGGTTTTGGCACATATTTCCGGTAAAATGCGAAAGAATTTTATCCGCATTCTCCCCGGCGATCGGGTTTTAGTAGAACTTTCGCCGTATGATCTTAGCCGCGGGCGAATCACGTATCGCTACAAGTAAGTTTTTGAGGAAAAGTTATGAAAGTTCGTCCTTCAGTAAAAAAGATGTGCGATAAATGCAAGGTCATTCATCGTAAAGGCGTTGTTCGCGTTATTTGCGAAAATCCCAAACATAAGCAACGGCAAGGTTAAATTTAGAGTTTTTGGATAGTTGGAGAGAATATGGCTCGTATTTCAGGTGTCGATTTACCACCAAACAAAAGGGCGCAGATCGGTTTAACGTATATTTACGGAATCGGTAAACCCCGCGCGACAGCGATCTTGAACGAAGCTGATATCAGCATCGATACAAAGATCAAAGATCTCAGCGAAGACGAATTAACAAAGATCCGTTCGATCCTTGACGCGCAAGGCGATGTTGAGGGCGATCTGAGAAAGCGCGTTCAGATGGACATTAAACGATTGATGGACATCGGATGTTATCGCGGTCTTCGTCATCGGAGAGGTTTGCCGGTTCGCGGACAGCGCACCAGCACGAATGCCCGTACGCGGAAAGGTCCGCGCAAAGCTGCGGTTGCGAAGAAGAAAGCACCGGGTAAGAAGTAATTTTGGTATTGAATTGAATTATGGCTAAAGCAAAAGCGACCGGAAAGAAAAAGACTTTCCGTAAGAAAGAGAAAAAGAATATACCGTCCGGCATTGTGCATATCGCAGCGTCTTTCAATAATACGCTGATCTCGATCACGGATATGCAGGGCAATTTGATCGCTCAGTCGTCGTCCGGGGCACGCGGTTTTCGCGGTTCGCGAAAGGGAACGCCTTTTGCGGCGCAGCAGGCAGCCAGCGAAGTAGCCCGCAAGGCGGTTGACGTTGGAATGCGTGAAGCTGAAGTCCGTGTAAAAGGACCGGGCGGTGGTCGTGAATCGGCTATTCGTGCGATAAACCACGCCGGAATTCGCGTTCTTTCGATCAGAGACACGACACCTGTTCCGCACAACGGCTGCAGACCGCCGAAGCGCAGACGAGTGTGACGATCTTCGGTTTGGGTTTTAGAATTGAGAATTCAATTCGCAGGTTTAAGAATTTTAAAATTAGTAAATATTTAAAGGAAGAAGGGCAAAATCAAATTTGTCTGTAAACTTTTCCAAATATATTAGGCGACGTAGTGATTTGGTTTGTAAGGGTCTAGGATCGAAAATAATCCAAAATCCAAGAATCAAATTCCGAGATCGCCTGCTTGGAGGCAAAAAGAGTGGCTAGATATAGAGATGCGGTGTGCCGGTTGTGCCGCCGCGAAGGTGGAAAGTTATTTTTGAAGGGCGACCGCTGTTTTAAGCCGTCGTGTGCGATTGAAAAACGCGGAACCAATCCGCCGGGACAGCACGGTGCTAACCGTCGCCGCAAGGCTTTAGCCGGTTACGGCTTGCAGCTTCGCGAGAAGCAGAAAGTAAAACGTATTTACTTCGTCCTCGAAAAACAGTTTCGCAACTATTTCGACAAAGCGTCGCGGCAAAAAGGTATTACGGGCGAAAACCTGCTTTTCATGCTCGAACGCAGATTGGACAACACGGTTTACCGTGCCGGTTTTGCAACATCGCGCCGGCAGGCACGCCAGCTTGTAAATCACGGTCATATTGAAGTTAACGGTCGAAAGGTTAACATACCGTCATTTCAGGTAAAAGTTGGCGACGTTGTTTCAGTAAAAAGTAAGAGCCATAAGAACCCGCATGTAGAAGGTGCGTGGCAAACGGCTGTAGGACGCGGTCGTCCGGGTTGGATTTCGACATCAGCCGGCGACTTGAATGTTACCATTTCGGCGCTTCCTGTTCGTGCGGATATTGACGCAAATATCAACGAACAGCTTATCGTTGAGCTTTACAGTAAGTAATTTTCTATCCGAAGGGCGCAAGGTTTTTCCGTGCCCTTCGGTTGTCCTTTGTTTTAAAGAGAGTTTTTTAAAAAGACAGATATGACACAAAACAATAATTGGACAGATTTCCAAATGCCAAGCCGTTTGCAGGTTGAATCGGAAACGTTAACAGACCGCTATGGAAAGTTTTACGCGCAGCCTTTCGAGCGCGGGTTCGGAACTACCATCGGTAATTCACTCCGACGCGCGCTTCTTTCGTCGATCGAAGGCGCAGCCGTAACAGCAGTTAAGATCGAAGGCGTAGAGCATGAATTTTCTTCGATCAAAGGTGTGGTCGAAGATGCGACCGACGTTATTCTAAATCTCAAGCAGATTCCTTTTTCGCTTCACGGCGAAGGTCCAAAAACGCTGACGATCAGCAAAAGCGGTACTGCTGAAGTGACCAGCGCAGACATCGAACACGATGGCGACGTAGAAATTTTGGACAAAGAAGTTCATATTGCGACGATCAGCGCCAACGGCGAATTGAACATCGAAATGCGGCTTCAGCGCGGACGCGGTTATGTTTCCGCTGAATTTAACAACGACGAAGACCTTTCTGTCGGCTATATTCCGATCGATTCGGTTCATACGCCGATCAAAAAAGTAAATTACGGCGTCGAAAAGACCCGTCAGGGATCGAACACAGAGTTTGACAAATTGACTATCGAAGTTTGGACGGACGGTTCGGTGAAACCCGAAGATTCGATCGGTCTTGCGGCAAAGTTGGTAAAGGATCATATGTCGATCTTTATTAATTTTGAAGAGGAAGAGGAAGATTATAAATTCGAAGATATAGCGCGACCGCCGCTTCTTAGAAACGATCTGCTCGACCGTTCGGTTGATGAACTCGAACTTTCGGTTCGTTCATACAATTGTTTGAAAAACGCCGATATTAGAACCATCCGCGATCTGATCCGCCGCAGCGAAAAGGATATGCTCAATACCAAGAATTTTGGTAAGAAATCATTGACTGAGATCAAAGATCTGCTGCATGGTATGGGATTGGATTTTGGAATGGATTTTGATGAACAGGGAAATCCGATTCCGGGTTCCGGCGGACGCGATTTATAAAAATTTGATCATTGTCTGAAGTTTTCAGTCAAGATAAGCATTATTGGACTCCGGACTTTGAATTTTAGGCTACTAAGAATATGCGACATTTAAAAGCACATCGTAAATTGGGAAGAACGACCGAACATCGCATGTCGATGCTTAGGAACATGGCAACTTCGCTTATTAATGCGGATAAGGAACATATTGTTACCACCATTCAAAAGGCAAAAGAGCTTCGCCCGTATGTTGAAAAGGCAATTACCTTGGCGAGAAAGGCTGAAAATCTGACCGGTGACGATGTCCCGATCAAAAAAGTTCACTTGCGTCGACAGGCGGCGAAGTATTTTCATGCCGGGAACCGTAACTTTAAGAAAGATCAGAGCCGTTTTCGCGGTGCTAAAGGCGAATCGAAAGAACCGATCGAAAGAACCGCGGGCGTTAAAGCCGTCCAGCGATTGTTCGACGAACTTGGAGTTCGTTACAAGGACCGCAATGGCGGTTACACGCGAATTATTCGTCTCGGACGCCGCAGCGGTGATAATGCCGAAATGGCTGTGATAGAATTGGTGGATAATCCTTACGAGTTAGCAGCAAAAAGTTAAGAACGAAGGAGCGAGATCAATATGAGCGACAACGCAGGTTCAGCAAAAGCGGCAGACAAATCCGGTAAAACCGAAAAGAAAGCCGCGACCAAAAATACCGGTAAAACTGCAAAACCTTCATTGAATATGAAGGAATTGCAGGAACTGGCAGAATTGGTGGATGAGCATGGGTTTACGGATTTCGAGTTCGAGAACGAGAATATCCGTGTTCGCTTGAGCAAAAATCCTGCACCGCAGTATTTCGCTGCACCGCCGATGCAGTCAGCGCCGCAAACTTCGGCACCGACCGGTTCTCCGGCGCAGCCCTCAGCTCCGTCCGGAGCCGAAACTTCCCGGGCTGAAGACACTTCGGAAGATCTTCATCAAATAACTTCGCCGATTGTCGGAACGTTTTATAGTTCTCCGGCACCGGACAAAGATCCGTATGTGAAGGAAGGCAGTGTGGTGGCAGCGGATTCGGTTGTTTGTATCGTTGAAGCGATGAAATTGATGAATGAAATCCAAGCCGAAGTTGCGGGTGAAGTTGTAAAGATCTACGTTCAAAACGGTCAACCGGTCGAATACGGTCAGCCTCTCTTCGGAATTAAGAAATAGTTCGCAAGTTAGAGTTCAAAGTTTAAAGTCTAAAGTTAAAAACACGACTTTTAACGTTGAACTTTGAAGTTTGAACTGTACATAAATGAATAAGCGCGAAATTCGTAAAATTTTGATCGCCAACCGCGGCGAAATTGCCTGCCGCATCATCTGGACTTGCCGTGAGATGGGAATCAAGACGGTTGCGGTCCATTCCGAAGCCGACAAAGAAGCGCTCCATGTTAAGTATGCCGACGAAGCGATCTGTATCGGTCCGCCGCAATCGGCGCTAAGTTATTTGAATATTCCGGCGATCATCAGTGCCGCCGAGATCACGAATGTTGACGCGATTCACCCTGGATACGGATTTCTGGCGGAATCGGCAACTTTTGCAAAGGTCTGCGAAGACTGCAATATAAAGTTCATTGGTCCGCGTGCAGATGTTATCCGTGTGATGGGCGATAAGGTTGAAGCGCGCCGAACGATGGTTGCAGCCGGCGTACCGATCCTGCCGGGGAGTCCCGATCCGATCGAAAAAGCCGAAGACGCGATCAAACTGGTCAAGGAGATCGGTTTTCCGGTGATCATCAAAGCTGCGGCGGGCGGCGGCGGACGCGGAATGCGGATCGTTCGCAAGGAATCTGACCTCGCGTCGAATCTTGAAATGGCTCAAACGGAAGCTTTGGCAGCGTTCAAGAACGGAAGTGTTTACATCGAACGATACATCGAGCGTCCTCGCCATATAGAAATTCAGGTATTAGCCGATGAACACGGCAACTGCATTCACTTAGGCGAACGCGAATGCACGATCCAGCGCCGACACCAAAAATTGCTTGAAGAAGCGCCGTCTCCGGTTTTGACCGTCGAGCAGCGCGAAGAAATGGGTGCTGTTGCTGTAAAAGCTTGTAAAGAGATAGGTTATTCAAGCGCGGGAACTTTTGAATTTTTACTTGATGAAGACGGTTCATTCTATTTTATGGAAATGAACACGAGAATTCAGGTTGAACATCCGGTAACCGAAATGGTTACTCTCGCGGATATTGTTCGCAATCAGATCCGCATCGCGGAAGGCGACGATCTGCAGTATACTCAGGAAGACGTTCAGATCGTGGGACATTCGATAGAATGCCGGATCAACGCGGAAGACCCTGAAAAATTTACGCCCAGTCCGGGTTTGATCACGGCATTTAATCTTCCGGGCGGACCGGGAATTAGGGTTGATACAGCGATTTATCCGGGATATTTCGTTCCGCCGTATTACGATTCGATGATCGCGAAACTGATCGTTCACGCACGAACCCGCGAACTCGCCATTAAGCGAATGCGCAGGGCGCTTGGAATGCTGGTAATTGAGGGCATCAAGACGACGATTCCGCTTCATTTGAAGATCATGGATGACGAAAATTTCCAAAAAGGAGATTTTTCGACGAAGTTCATGGAAGAATTTTTCGATAAGAAAAAGTAGGTTGAGTGGTCAACGAACTCAATTGAATCATCTAATTAAACAGTTGAAAATAAAAAAATTAAACGTGGTTATCGAAAGCGATTTCGAAGTTACTGCGTAAAAGGAGAGAAGCTGGTTTCAGCAAATTTATGACACCGAAAGAAGTAAAAGAAGACATTGTTACAGACTACAAAACACATGACAGCGACACGGGTTCGTCGCAGGTTCAGATCGCGCTTTTGACGCAAAGGATCAACGAACTCACGGAGCATTTCAAGATCCACAAGAAAGATAATCATTCACGTCGCGGATTGCTGAAAATGGTTTCTCGCAGACGTAAACTTCTTGATTATCTCAAACGTAGAAACATTAGCGAGTACCACGAGATAATTCAGAAATTAGGATTAAGACGGTAGAATTGAAATTATTAAAGCGTTGATAGGAATTTCTTAACTGATCATCAGCGCTTTTTCGAAAAGAGACCTTTTCACTTTTCACCAATTAAATGACATCTTCGAGTCAGGATTAAAAAATGTTCTTACGAAGATTTGTCGGGGATCGCTGAACGTGACAGCTTATGAATCATCAGACAAAAGAGAACAATCGCAATTAGACGATCTAAAAGCGGCAGGACATCACGAATCGTCCTTGCCGCTTTTTGTTTAGACGACGATGAATTGAAATCGATTTTTGTTGAAAAAGATTTGTGAAATAGATTTTGTGAAGTAAATTGAGTTTTATGATTTCGATCCATCATTGAGGAAAAAATGTCAAAGAAAAAATATTTAAAAGAATCGATAAAAGTTGGCGGCAGAGAATTTACGGTCGAAACCGGTAAAGTCGCCAAACAGGCGGATGGCTCTGTTGTCATCACATATGGCGAGACGATGCTGCTGGTAACAGCTGTTAGTTCGAAAACGGCAAAGGAAGGACTGGATTTCTTTCCGCTGACGGTTGAATACCGTGAGGCGACATATTCTGCGGGAAGAATTCCCGGAAACTATTTTCGGCGCGAAGGCAGACCGAACGAAAAGGAAGTTTTAACATGCAGGCTAATCGACCGACCGATTCGTCCTTTGTTTCCGGACAATTACCGGTTTGAAACGCAGATCGTCGGAAGCGTAATTTCATCGGATTCGGAAAACGACCCGGATGTTTTAGCGATCACCGGCGCCTCGTGCGCTTTGTTTCTTTCCGACATTCCGTTCGAAACGCCGATCGCAGGTGTTCGCGTAGGTTTGATCGACGGTAAATATCTGATCAATCCGACTTTCGACGAACGCCGCGAATCGCAGCTTGACCTGGTAGTTGCCGGGACCGAAGAAGCGATCGTGATGGTCGAAGCGCAAGCCGGTGAAGTTGAAGAAAAAATAATGGTCGAAGCGATGATGCTCGCACATAAAGAGATCAAGCGGATCTGTTTGTGGCAGAAAGAGCTATATAAAGCGCTTGCTATCACAAAACGGGAATTTCAGGCTCCTAAGCTTGACGACAAATTGATCAAAGAGATCGAGAAAAAATATTCGGGTAAATTACGCGAAGCGCTTGATTCAACCGGAAAAGATAAATTAACGAGCTATGCGGCGATAGATGCTCTGAAGAAAGAAGTCGTAGAAAGTTATCCGGAGGACGATTCCGAAAAACGTGTCATGGCGGGCAAGGTCTTCGGACATTTGAAGGAAAAGATCTTCCGAGAAGATATTTTGGGCAACAAACGTCGTCCGGACGGACGAAAATTCAGTGAGATTCGCCCGATTTCGTGCGAAGTCGGCTGGCTTCCGCGGGTTCACGGGTCATCCTTGTTCACACGCGGAGAGACTCAGGCGATCGTAACGACGACGCTCGGAACCAAGACCGATGAACAATTCATGGACGATCTTGAAACCGGCGAAGTTCGAAAGAGCTTTATGCTCCATTACAATTTCCCGCCTTATTCGGTCGGAGAAGCCGGACGTTTTGGAAGCACATCGCGCCGCGAGATCGGACATGGAAATCTTGCGCGCCGTGCGCTCGAAGCACTTTTGCCGGAAGATAGTGAATTTCCGTACACCATTCGTATAGTTTCCGACATTACGGAATCGAACGGATCGTCATCAATGGCATCGGTTTGCGGCGGCTGTCTTTCATTGATGGACGCAGGTGTGCCGATCAAAAGAATGGTTGCCGGTGTCGCGATGGGATTGGTCATGGAAGAAAATCGTTATGCGATCCTTTCTGACATCGCAGGTGCCGAAGATCATTACGGCGATATGGATTTCAAGGTTACCGGTACCGAAGAGGGAATTACCGCTCTTCAAATGGATATTAAGGTCGCAGGGATCAACGCGATGATTCTGCAGGAAGCGCTGGAACAGGCACGAAAGGGTCGTCTCTATATCCTTGAGATCATGAAACAGGCGATCGATTCGCCGCGAGAAGAAATTTCGCCTTATGCTCCGCGTATCATCACGATGCAGATCCATCCGGATAAGATCCGCGATGTCATCGGACCCGGCGGAAAGATCATTCGCTCGATCACGGAAGAAACGGGTGCGAAGATAGACATTTCCGACGACGGAACGATCAACATTGCAACCGCCGACGGAGATGCTGCAAATGCCGCGGTTGAACGCATCAGAGCATTGACGGCGGAGGCGGAGGTCGGTGAAACGTATATGGGAACGGTTTCACGTATCGTTGATTTCGGCGCATTCGTAGAAATATTTCCGAATGTTGACGGTCTTCTCCATATTTCGGAAATTTCCGATCGAAGGATTCGAGACGTTCGCGACGAACTAAAAGAAGGGCAGCAGGTACTAGTTAAATGCATCGGCAAGGAAGGCAATAAAATAAAGCTTTCAAGAAAAGCCGTTTTGAACGAAGAACAGGCGCTCGCTAAAGAGCAATAAAGTTGACTAAAATTAATCACCGGTCGGTCAGATCAATCGACCGGTGATTTTTTTGAAATAAAACAGGATTTTTGTGGAATCTGTTGTTTATTCGCACTTGTTTAAGTGTGAACGATGGAATCTCAAAACGTAAACCTTATTGTTTTCATAGATTGCAAGAAAATGTGTGCAATTGTTTTGAAAATTTGGTATAGTTCAGCCAAATCTTTTTCGTTGAAAAACTTTTGTGGTTAGTGAGCTCGCGGAAGATTCAATCACCGATACGTTCCGCAGGTAGGAATTATGAAAAAAATCGATTTCAGATTAATAATTGCGTCGCTTGTCGTCGCTGGTTTTACGATTCTCGGCACTTCTGCAAATGCGGCGCCGGTTAAATTTAAGCAGATCGTGCAGATCGTCAACGCGAATCCGTCAAAAGCTAACAGCGGCAGCTTTGCGAAACTCCGCGTGTCGGATCCGCCTGTAGTCAGCGCATCAAATGACGGCGACGGAGATGGCGACAAGAAAAAGAAACAGGAAACGGCAAATCCGCAGGATCGTAGAGTTATAACAACAACGATCGCCGAGATTACCGATGACGATCAGTGCGATTGCGTCGAAGCAATTACGGTGTCGCGCGGCGGTATTCCAAAATGGCCTCTTTTTGGTTTAGGCGCGGTTCCGTTGGCTTTTATCAAGAAAGACGAAGATCCTACACCAACTCCAACCGTAACACCGCCGACCCAAACGCCTACTCCGCAGGAACCCATTCCTGAGCCGATGACATTACTTTTGTTTGGCACCGGATTGGCGGGTGTTGGTTTGGCTGCTCGGAAGCGAATTGGGAAGCAGACGGATAAATCTGAGTAACGACGAGCGTTTAACTTCTTCTCGCAGATATAAAAATTGAGGATTTGAAAAATGAAAAACAGTATCTATAGAATTTCAGCCTTGCTTGCATTGGTTTTGGCAATTGGGACTTTGCCGGCTTTTGCGGGCGGAAAAAACGATGATGCCAAGAAGCGACCAAAAAATACCGGCATCTTGACGGTTAAGACGACTCCTGACGCGCGGACGGTAAAGGTTGATGGTCAGGTTTTGGGAATGAGCGGAGTTGAAGAAGCTGCCGAGTTTTGGCTGTCTCCGGGTTTTCACACATTGGAAGTGGAAGGTCCGAACGGAAAATCGTTCATCAAGCAGGTAGAAATTCGTAAAGACACGAGAAATTGTGTTTGTTTGAAGATCGTTGAGCGAACCGAAACCGAAGCGTGTCCGTACAACGTTAGCGTTGATGGACCGGATAAAGTTCTTGAAGGCGACCTGATCACCTTTGCTTCGATCGATGCGATGGATTACCCGACGCCGTTGAATTATGTTTGGAAAGTTTCGCCGTCTGCGGCTAAGGTTACAAGCGGATTTGGAACATCAGCTATCACTGTAGATACCAGCGGTTTGGGTGGTCAGACGATCACGGCTGAACTCGATGTCAGCGACGGTTTGTACGCGAAGGAATGCGGACAGCGTTTGCCGGTGTCGACGATCGTTGAATCGCTTCCGCCGATCGAAGCCATCAAGTTTGATGAGTTTGAATCGAAAGCATTTGATGACGATAAAGCACGACTTGATTCATTCGCTGTTCAACTGCAGAATTCGCCGGACGCTCAGGGATACATCATCATGTATCAGGGCACCGATACCAACAGCATAAAGAACCGAAATGTAGATCTTTTGAGTAAACGAACACTTGATTATCTTGTGAACACAAGAGGTATTGATCCAAGTAGGATCGTGATCACTAAATGGGGCAATCGTCCGACTACTACATATGAGTTATGGTTGATTCCGCCCGGCGCAAAAACGCCGGTGCCGAACGACTAGTTAGGCTAATATGCAATTTGAAAAAGGACGGCTTCGGTCGTCCTTTTTCATTTTGACCGTTTTTAATAGTTAAATCTTAATTGTAGAATTATCCTTTTCGAGGAAAGAACCATTTACGAACTTATGTCAGCAGAAAATATTGAAACAATTGTAAATCTATCAAAACGACGCGGCTTTGTTTTTCCTTCATCCGACATTTACGGTGGACTTGGAAGCAGTTGGGATTACGGTCAGCTCGGAGTCGAATTAGCAAATAACATCAAGCAAAATTGGTGGCGTTGGCTTGTTTATGAACGCGATGACATCGAAGGAATTGATTCTTCGATCATCCAAAACCGACTCGTTTGGAAGTATTCGGGACACGAAGATACATTCAGCGATCCGATGGTTGATTGCCGCGAATGCAATTCCCGTTGGCGGGCGGACAAACTGGAAAAACCGGAATGCCCGAATTGCGGTTCAAAAGATTTAACCGAACCGCGCCCGTTTAATTTAATGTTTCGCACGACAATGGGCGCAACTTCCGCCGAAGACGATCCGACCGCTTTAGCATATTTGCGCCCCGAAACCGCGCAGGGAATATTTATAAATTTCCTCAATGTTTTGAACACTTCGCGCCGCAAACTTCCGTTTGGAATCGCGCAGATCGGAAAATCGTTTCGCAACGAAGTTACGCCCGGAAATTTCATTTTCCGCACGCGCGAATTCGAGCAGATGGAAATGGAATATTTCGTCAATCCCGAAGACGCGCCGCGAATTTTGCAGGAATGGATTGATTCATTCTGGCAATGGTTTCAGGATTTAGGGATTTCCGAAAAAAATCTTTTGAAATATGAACAAACCGACGCGGAACGCGCTCATTACGCTGTCCGCACGGTTGATATTTTGTATCGCTTTTTCCCGGAACGCGAAGATGAAGACAAACAATGGGACGAACTGATGGGAATTGCCAACCGAACCGATTACGATTTAAAGGCGCATTCCAAAAAGCCGGAAAATGAAGAAGGAAAGCGTCTAAATTCTGATACAACGGACGATCTTTCATACTTTGATCCGCACACGAATAAGCGTTTTTATCCGTATGTCATCGAACCTGCGGCAGGCGTGAACCGCACGCTTTTAGCCGTTTTGATGGACGCTTACACGGAAAAAGAAGACGAACGCGGCGAAAAGCGCGTGATCTTAAAACTAAAGCCTGAACTCGCGCCGATCAAAGTTGCGATCTTGCCGCTCAAGAAAAACAAAGACGAAATCGTCGAAATGGCGCAGAAGATCAAGAAAGATTTGCTCGGTTCAATGCGTGCCGTTTACGACGACACGGGAAGCATCGGCAAACTCTACGCGCGGCAAGACGAGATCGGAACACCTTTCTGCGTTACGGTAGATTTTGATTCTTTGGAAGATGATTCCGTAACCGTGCGCGACAGGGATACTTGGGAACAAGTTCGCGTAAATGCGGATCAATTGAAGAATTATTTACAAGAGCGTTTGATTAAAAGCTAGTTTTCAATCAAATCATCTTCGGGCGGATGGCGATTGATCGAAACATCTGCTCGTCTAATTTCACAAATTCGCTGACGATTAAGTTTGAGCAATTCAATTGTAATACGACCTATTTCGGTTTTTGGAATAATTTTTGAAAAACTGTCCGACCATGAAAAATGTTCATTCCAATGCATTTTTCTTGGGTTGAAAACAGGAATTTTAGTAAAAAATTGTTTGTCTGATTTTTGGCGATTACAATGAAAACACGCTAAAGCTTAATTTTTTAAGTCATCCGTTCCGCCTTTTGAAACAGGAACAATGTGGTCAATTGTAAAAGCAGGGTTTTCCTATAAAAAATTTTAGTGATTCTCTGTAAGAAGCGATTTATCAATTGCCGTCTGCTTTAGCGGACGGAAAATGTTGAAAAAAGGGGGCAGGCTTTAGCCAAATACAATAAATAAATAAAATCCTTGGAGCTTTAGCTAAAGCTGATCGGATGATTGATTATTTTTCAGGAATTCGGCTCAAGCCGCCAAGTTCATTGACAAATCTAACGTCAGCTAAAGCAGACGGCAATTGATAAAAACTCAATTTTATAACGCTACTATTTTTTTATAGGAAAGCCCTGATTGTAAAAGGAATAAGTTGCCAACTCTCGTTTGTATGACAGTATTCGCAAAGAAACTTAGCACGTTGACGGACTTTTTTAGATGTGAAGATCGAAATTTTACGCGGCAATATTTACCTCGGAAGTCATTGCGGAATTTCGTATGAAACGATTGATGTAGCTTAAATAATCGTCAATCTCTTCGTAGGCATCTAGTTCTTCGGTTCCCTTTGCCGTCAATGCTAATGTTTTTTCTTTTTCGACTAACTCTGCAATTCTATTTTGAATTTTCTCTGTTGCACGAAAAATCAAAACGCCTTGTTCAATTTCCAGCCGAATTGCATTATCTTTTAATAGATTTTTCGGCAAATTGTTTAAATCCAGTTTCGTATTTTAAAGAAATACAAATTTTTTATTTTAATGCAATTTTTACCTGACAAGATCATAAATCTCGCCGAAACTATCAACCAGAATGGTGGTCGCGCAATGCTTGTCGGCGGATGTGTGCGCGATGAGTTGATGGGTATTTCACCTAAAGATTGGGATCTTGAAGTTTACGGAATTGACCCGACAAGATTAAAAGAGATCATCAGCGAAAAAGGTGAAGTAAACGCTGTAGGCGAGGCGTTTACGGTGTATAAGATCGGACACGATCTTGACGTTTCGCTGCCGCGCCGTGAGCGGAAATCCGGAAAAGGTCACAAAGGATTTATAGTCGAAGGCGACCCGGACATGTCGTTCGAAGAAGCGGCGAAACGTCGTGATTTTACCGTCAACGCAATCCTAAAGGACGCGCTGACGGGCGAAATTATCGATTGTTTCAATGGTCGCGATGATCTCCGAAAGAAAATTTTGCGAATGGTTTCGCCGGAAACCTTTGCCGAAGATTCGCTGAGAGTTTTGCGGGCGGCGCAGTTCGCTTCGCGTTTTAATTTCAAAATAGAGCCTGAAACCGCCCAACTTTGCCGTAATATTGATCTGGCAGATCTTCCGCCGGAACGCATTTGGGGCGAGATCGAAAAGATCCTGTTAAGATCGGAAAAACCTTCCATCGGACTTCAGTTGCTTTACGACCTAAATGTTGTCGACCAGCTTTTTCCTGAATTAAAGTCGCTCGTCGGCGTTCCGCAGGAACCGGAATGGCATCCGGAAGGCGACGTCGACGTTCACACTTTGATGGTTGCCGACGAAGCGCGCAAATTGATCGAAGATCTGCCGTATCCGAAAAAAGTCGCGGTAATGCTCGGCGCGCTTTGCCACGATTTCGGGAAACCGCCGACGACGAAATTTTTCGATGGGCGCTGGCGCTCTCATGCGCATGACGAGGCAGGCGTAAAACCGACGATCTCATTTCTCGACCGATTGAACATTCACACGCTTCACGGTTTCGACGTTCGCGAACAGGTCATTCAGCTGGTCCGATATCATCTAAAACCGGGAGAATTTTTCAAAGTTCGGGACTCGGTCGGCGACGGCGCGTTTCGTCGTTTGGCGCGGAAAGTTGAACCCGATCTTTTATATCGCGTCGCAAAAGCCGATTCCCTGGGTCGGAATCCCGATTGGCTGCCGCCGGAAAGGCGCTTTGGCTCGGAAGCGCAGGAATGGTTTATCGAAAAGGTAAGGGAACTTCAGGTCGAGCAGAAAGCTCCGAAGCCAATCTTGATGGGGCGACACCTAATCGAACTCGGGCTCGAACCGTCGCCTAAATTCGGCGAGATCACGAATGCGGTTTACGAACTGCAGCTTGACGGCAAGATCTCCGATCTTGATTCCGCAATCAAAGCTGCGAAAGAAATGATCGGCGGGAACGAACGAAAATAATCCGCACTGTCTTTTCTGTCGTCCGTACGAAACTGTAAGGCATAATGTTTTCAAACGAATACGAAAATTCGAAATCTGAAAGCGTGAGAAGAACACGGGTTCTTATCCTTGTCTTTATTCTCACCGCCGGAGCCGTTTATTATTTCAGCAATCCGAAACCGCAGTATTACTACGATTACTCGTTTCGAATGGCAGACCGTTTTTTTAACGGTGCGATCGGTTTTAAGCTGAAGCAGCCGTCTTGGCTGAACGAGATGATCCCGTTCGAAGGGAATTATTATTCGGCGTTTCCGTACGGCAGCGTCGTTTCGATGATGCCGTTTGCTCTGTTAAAACAGCTCGGGATCGTTAAGGAAATGCCAGCCGCATTTATCGCGTCGATTCTGGCGATGCTGATCGCGCTGATGCTCTTTCTGATCTCGCGTTTTTATGAACACACGCCGCAGCGGCGGATATTGATGGTTTGCGGAATAATGTTCGGCACCTGGCTTTGGACAAACCTTGCAATGGCGGGCGCGTGGCAATTAACGCTCGGGTTTGCGATGCTCGGCGAACTCGGCGCGATCTATTTTACGGTTTACAAGCGAAATCCGATCGCTGCCGGTGCATTTTTTGCACTTGCGTTTGGAAACCGGACGGAGATTATCTTAACGGCGCCGATCTATCTTTTCCTGCTTTATAAGTTCAAAGTTCAAAGTTCAAAGTTCGAAGTTGAAGAGATCGAAGATCAAAGATCAAACATCAAAGATCAACTAACAAGCTTTGCCGGTTTTTGTCTTATTCCGTTCTTACTAGGCGTCTCAACGCTCGTTTACAATTACGCGCGCTTTCATTCGCCGTTCGATTTCGGACACTCGCATATTCCGGGTGTTTTAGACGAGCCGTGGTACCGATACGGAATTTTTTCGATCTATTACATTCCGTACAATATAAACGAAATGCTGCTCGAAACGTGGAAAAAAGTCGAAGGATTTCCGTTTTACACGCCGACCGGGTTTGGCGGTTCAATCTTAATGGCGAGTCCGTTTCTGCTTTTGATGCTTCGCCGCGGCGCCCGAAACTTTTTGTTGAAATATACCGCGTGGATAGCGATCGTTGTTATGACATTTTTGCTTTGGATCCATGGAAACGCGGGCGGATGGCAGTTCAGTTACCGGTACGCGATCATACTTTTGCCGTGGATCTTTGTCATACTGCTTGAATCTGCACCAAAGAAAATTACGCGGTTCGAATGGATTACATATATTTTTTCATTTATCATCAATCTTTACGCGACCTATCTTTTTTTATGGACTGACTTCGTCAAGCCGTAAACGCGATTAGCACTTCAAACGATATGACAAATTTAAGACACGATTGGTCGATCGAAGAGATCGAAGAGATTTACAATTTGCCGCTGCCGGAGCTTATTTTCCGGGCACAGACCGTCCATCGCGAATACCATAAGCCTGATGCGATTCAAGGCTGTCAGCTTTTAAGCATAAAAACCGGCGGCTGTCCGGAAGATTGCGGCTATTGCCCGCAGTCGGCTCACTACAAAACCGGATTGGAACGCGAGGCTCTGATGAGCGTCGAAAGTACGCTTGAAGCGGCGAAAAACGCGAAGGATTCGGGCGCAACGCGTTTCTGTATGGGTGCCGCGTGGCGCGATGTTCCTAACGGCGAGCAGTTTGATCAGATTTTGGAAATGGTCAAAGGGGTTCGTTCATTAGGTTTAGAAGCCTGCTGCACGC
Organism: Pyrinomonadaceae bacterium; assembly: GCA_026129865.1. GTDB lineage: Bacteria > Acidobacteriota > Blastocatellia > Pyrinomonadales > Pyrinomonadaceae > JAHCHG01. Next base: position 759,225 of record JAHCHG010000001.1, on the reverse strand, counting down.
TCGGCATGCTGCGTGAAGATCAGGCGGAAAAGCTCGCCGAAGCCGGATTGACGGCTTACAACCACAACCTCGACACGTCGCCCGAATTTTACGGAGATGTAATAACGACAAGAACGTACGACGAACGGCTTAAAACGCTGGCAAACGTTCGTAAAGCCGGTGTGACGGTTTGCAGCGGCGGCATTATCGGCATGGGCGAAACTAAAAACGACCGCTACGGTTTGCTTCAGCAGTTATCTAATCAAGATCCGCATCCGGAAAGTGTGCCGATAAATCAGCTGGTAAAGGTAAAAGGTACGCCGCTGCAGGACGAAAAGGCATTGGACGTTTTCGATTTTGTTCGCATGATCGCAACTGCGCGAATCCTGATGCCATCGTCGATGGTTCGTTTAAGTGCGGGAAGATTGGAACTTTCCGACGAAGCGCAGACGCTTTGTTTTATCGCCGGTGCGAATTCCATTTTTATGGGTGAAAAGCTTCTTACAACTCCGAATCCGGAAACGAACCGCGATACCCAATTGCTGGAAAAACTTGGAATGAAGCTGTTTTCCGCGGCTGCTTAGATAAAACTTAAAACTTATCCCTTTTCACTTATTCCGAAGGTAAATAGAAATTAAGAAATCTTCTAACGAGGCAAAAATGGAACAGAAATATATCGATCTTTACGACGAATACACGCACGCCGATGATATCGACCGCCGCACATTTTTAGATCGTTTAACAAAGATCGCAGGAAGTTCGGCTCTGGCACTGGCTCTGCTTCCGACGCTCGAAAACGATCGGACCAAAGCGCAGACGATCTCGGCAAACGATAAAAACCTCGTTACAAAATACATTACTTATCCCGGTGAAAGCGGCAAAATGCGTGCTTATCTCGTAACGCCGAAAAAGGTTAAAAAAGAGACCCCAGCCGTTGTTGTCATCCATGAAAATCGCGGATTGAACGCGCATATCGAAGATGTCGCCCGGCGCGCCGCATTGGCGGGATTTATCGCGCTCGCGCCGGACGCGCTTTCGCCGCTTGGCAATACGCCGGACGATATGGACGAAGCGCGGACGATGATCGGAAAGCTCAATCGCGAAACGACGATTAAAGATTTCGTCGCAGCAGTGGATTATTTGAAAAATTACAATGAAAAACCGCGAAACGTCGGCTGCGTTGGATTTTGCTGGGGCGGCGCGATGGCAAATCAGCTTGCGGTAAATTCGCCGGATATGAAAGCCGCGGTCGCATTTTACGGCAGCCAGCCGAAAGCGGAAGACGTTTCAAAGATCACCGGCGCGGTCCAGCTGCATTACGCCGGGTTAGATGAACGGATCAATGCCGGAATTGAGGATTACGAAAAAGCATTAAAAGAGAACGGCGTAACGTATGAACTTTACAAGTACGAAGGCAAAAATCACGCATTTCACAACGACACCAACGAAGCGAGATACGACGCCGAAGCGGCTAAAATCGCATGGGAACGCACGATCGCGTTTTTCGGTAAATATCTAAAGGACAAACCTAAAGAAAAACCGAAAGAAACCAAAAAGAAATGAGTTTCTTAAAAAATCTCGCGCTGGATATTACGCCGCTAAAGGTTTCAAGAGATTACCGGCTGCTCTTTATCGGGCAGCTGATTTCTTTTTTCGGGACGATGATGACGTTCATCGTTGTTCCCGTGCAGATGTTCCAGCTGACGAATTCGAGTCTTTACGTCGGACTTTTGGGCGTTGCGGAATTCGTTCCGATGTTTTTTCTCGCGTTCATCGGCGGCGCTTTGGCGGATTCGGTCGATCGCCGAAAAATGCTCCGGCTAACCGAAGTCGGACAAACGATAACGGTTGCGATCCTTCTGATCAACGCGCTTTTACCGGATCCTCATATTTGGGTTCTGTTCGTTGCTGTTGCGTTTCATGCCGGACTTGCCGGTCTGCAGCGACCTTCGTTCGAAGCTTTGATCCCAAAGATCGTGCCGCTTGAATTGATGCCGGCTGTTGCGTCATTGAACGCGATCCGGTTCGAATTCGGATTTATTCTTGCACCGATTTTGGGCGGTGTAATAATCGCAAATTACGGCGCATTTCTTGCTTATTCGATCGATCTGGTAACATTTGCGGCTTCGCTTACGGCGGTATGGCTGATCCGAGCCGTTCCGCCGCCGCCGGGCGCAGATCGACCGAATTTAGAATCGATAAAGAAAGGCTTCAAATACGCGATGAGCCGGGAGGAATTGATCGGCACGTACGTGATCGACATAAACGCGATGTTTTTCGGAATGCCGAAAGCACTGTTTCCGGCGCTTGCGGTGGCTTTTGGCGCTGCGTCGTCGGTCGGTTTGTTCTACTCGGCGATTGCTGTCGGTGCGCTTGTGGCAACGTTTACTTCGCGTTGGGCGCAGTGGGTTCATCGTCACGGATTGGCTGTCACGCTCGCCGCCGGCGGATGGGGCGCAGCGATCACATTTTTCGGCTTTTCCAACAGTCTTTATCTTGCCTTGTTCTTTTTAGCTGTTGCCGGTTACTGCGATATGATCAGCGGTATTTTCCGGCAAACTATCTGGAATCAGACCGTTCCGGACAGATTTCGCGGGCGCCTTGCCGGAATTGAAATGATCAGTTTTCTAACCGGACCGATGCTGGGGGATGCGGAATCCGGGATCGTCGCTTATTTTACGGATGTCAAAACTTCTATTGTTTCAGGCGGAATATTAACCGTGATCGGGACAATTGTTCTCGCGATCCTGCTGCCGAAGTTTATGAAATACGATGGTCGCGACGGACTGAAGCAGAAGGAAATCGAGGACGCGAAACACGAGGGATCAGCACAACGATAAGTTTGAACGAACGCGTTTTATGAACAATAATTAAGGTTCGCAAATCCAGTTTTTCTATTTATCAGCGGAAATTTTTAATGAAACTTGCTGAAAGAATCCGGCAGCAGCTTAAAGAGATCGAAGCGAAAGGCTTAACCCGAAAGCTTTCGCCGCCGCGGGGTATCGATTTTTCTTCGAACGATTTCCTCTGCCTGGCAAACGATTCACGGATAAAGAATGCGTTTGTCTACAGCGCGCGAAAAGACGGAATCGGTTCGACCGCTTCGAGACTTTTGCGCGGGGATCGCGATTTGTTCCATGAAGCGGAAGCGCGTTTTGCCGATTGGAAAACTACGGAAGGTTCGCTTTATTTTGCAACGGGTTACCAGGCAAATGTCGGGATCTTACAGACTTTTCTCGAACCGGAAGATGTCGTGTTTTCCGACGAATTAAATCATGCAAGTCTGATCGACGGCATTAGATTATCCAAATGCAAAAAGGTAGTATTTCCGCATTTGGATCCCGAGCATCTATCTAAACTGCTGAGGGAAACTTCATGCCGCGGTCAAAAATTTCTTGTTACGGAGTCGCTTTTCTCTATGGACGGCGATATCGCTCCGCTCGATAAATATGCCGAACTTTGCCGCGAGACGAACACAAATCTGATCGTCGATGAGGCACATGCGGTTGGGATCTTCGGAAAACGCGGCAGCGGTTTGATCGAAGAATTCGGGATCGAACAGGACGTTTTCTTATCTGTGAACACGGCGGGAAAAGCGCTCGGGGTGTCAGGTGCATTTGCGGCGGGCGATACAGAGACGATTGAATATCTCATCAATCGCTGCCGTTCATTTATTTTTTCAACCGCACCGGTTCCGGCTGCTGCCGCGGCTTTGATCGAATCGATCGGAATTGCAGAAACCGAGGATGGACGCCGCAAAAAATTGCTCGAAACTGCCGGGTTCTTTCGCAGATTATTAAACGATGCGGGAATAACGGTTCCAAATGACAATTCCCAAATAGTACCGATAATGATCGGCGGCAGCGAACGCGCAGTAAAGATAGCAGAATCGATGCAGGCGAAAGGTTTCGACGTTCGTGCGATACGTCCGCCGACGGTCGCCGAAGGGACGTCTCGTTTGCGCGTTTCGCTGAATTCGGGTCTGACCGAAAATGTGCTGCGGGAATTTGTCGACGCGTTGGAAATATCAATGTCGGAAAATTAAGTTATGCGCGGAATTTTTGTAACCGGAACGGACACCGGCATCGGAAAAACAGTACTTTCAGCCGCTTTAGCGTTTGGACTGCGTGATTCGGAAAACGTGGTTTACTGGAAGCCGGTCCAGACCGGAATAGAGGAAGATAACGACACCGAAACGGTAAGAAATCTCGCCCTATGCTCTGATGACGAGATTCACGAAACCGGCATTAGATTGGAAAAACCTCTTTCGCCGCACCTTTCTGCGCGTTTGGCAGGTCGACGTATCTCGATCGGCGAAATTCTTAAAATGAAGATAGACGATTCCCGTTTTTGGATCGTCGAAGGCGCAGGCGGCGTTTTGGTTCCGCTCAATGAAAACGAGTTGATCATCGATCTTATAAAATGTCTTGACATTCCGGTACTGATCGCATCGCGCTCCAATCTTGGAACTATAAATCACACCGTTTTAACTATCGAATCGCTGAGAGGTCGCGGAATTGATGTGAAAGGCGTTGTCATGATCGGCGAATTTAATGCTGAAAATAGATCGGCGATCGAACATTACGGAAAAACGGACGTTTTGGCAGAGATGCCGAAATTTGAGAGACTTGATTCAGACGAGTTTAGAAACTGGAGCAGAGAAAATTTATGCCGATTGTAAAAAAACGCGAAATAGAAGTAATGGCGCAGCTGAGCGGTGAGGAACTGCAGAAATATCTGGTCCGGCTGCCGGCACCGAAGGAGAAGTTAGACGATCTTTTCGATTTTTTGGAAATGACGCTCGAAGAAAAGCCGTGCGATCACACAAATCGTTTTACCATGCAGTTTTTGATGCAGAACGGTCTGAGTTTTCCAAAGGTCTCGGGCTGGCTTTCGCAAAACGGCGGCTATTGCGATTGTAAGATCGTCGAAGAGATCGCGACGGAATGGTGGAAAATATTCGACAACCCCGAATCCGACCCGCAAGAAATCTGAAATTTATTTCCAAAACAGATTACAGATCAAAGATTAGAGATTTTAGATAATCTTTAATCTGTTATCTATTATCTATTTCGTACCAAATCGTAACTGTGAATTTAGTAAAACGCGATAGAAAACATCTCTGGCATCCATACACTCAGGAGAAAACCGCTCCGCTGCCGGTTCCGATCGTTCGCGCAAAGGGCGTTTGGCTCGAAACCGAAGACGGTCGGAAGATTCTGGACGGAATTTCCTCGTGGTGGGTAAATATTCACGGGCATTCTCATCCATTTTTAAATGAGGCGATCGCACGACAGGCTGCGGAGCTGGAACATACGATATTTGCCGGTTTTACGCATCGACCCGCGATCGAACTGGCGGAACGTTTGGTCGATGTCTTGCCTGCAGGTTTAACGAGAGTTTTTTATTCCGATAACGGATCGACGGCGGTCGAAGTTGCGCTGAAAATGGCGTATCAATACTGGCAAAATTGCGGCGAAGAGCGAAAGACATTTGTCGCGCTTGAAAATGCATATCACGGCGATACCTTCGGAGCGATGGCGGCGAGCGACAAATCGAGCTTTACAAAACCGTTCCAAGATCTGCTTTGCCGTGTACTGCGTGCGGACGGAGATCTCGAAAAATTGGAAAGCTTGTTCCGCAAACACGAGGGCGAGATCGCGGCAATTATCATCGAACCGATGCTGCAGGGAGCGGGCGGAATGATAATTTGGCAAGCCGAATTTGTAAAAGGAGTGCGCGAACTTTGCGACAAGTACAATGTGCTTATGATCGCCGATGAGGTTTTGACCGGATTCGGCAGAACCGGAAAAATGTTCGCGTGCGAACACGCCGAGATCTCGCCCGATATGATCTGCCTTTCAAAAGCGCTGACCGCGGGTTACCTGCCGTTCGGCGCCACGGTTGCGACGGAAGATATATATGGAGCGTTCTTGAGCGACGACCGCGCGAAAACCTTTTTTCACGGACATTCATATACGGCAAATCCGCTTGCCTGCGCGGTTGCGATTGCCAGCCTCAAGCTGTTCGATTCCGAAAAATCGCTCGAACGTGTTTCGGCGATCAGCGAAAAATTTCGCAGTTTTGCTAAAACGATAGGCAGAATGCCGATGGTTGAAAATGCAAGAACCATCGGCGCTGTTGCGGCGTTCGATATAGTTTCGTCGGAAACAGGCTATCTTGCCACCATCGGTCAAAGACTTTATCTCGAATTCTTAGACCGGGGAATTCTTCTGCGACCGCTCGGAAACGTGCTCTATTTTATGCCGCCGTATTCCATTTCGGACGACGAGATCGACCGGGTTTTCGGTGAAATTTCCGAGGTCTTGAATTCCCTTGAAATATAACGGCAAGCGCCGCGATTCGCGCTTGCAAAAGAAAAATTGCAGGCGTATATTCTGAATCTTGATAATTTAATTGCCGAAGCTGCTTTCACAGGGAAGCGGCGCGGGGGACCCAAAAAAATTAGGGGCGAAGCGTTTTAATAATGCAGAACATTCCAAAGTTCCAGCCCGACAGCTAACCTCGCAGGCGTAATTGGAAACAAGCCAGACGGCTAATTCGGCTTAAGCAGCCGCAAACGTAAATGACTTGCGTTTGCGGCTTTTTTTCGTTTAAAAGCGGTTTTTATCTATGACGATAGAGCAGAATCCCCGGGATAACAGGTTTAGACACTGGTTAATGAAGGGCGCGAATCAGCCCGAGAACGGAAAAAAATCGGAAGAGAAACATCATCAGCAGCGATGGTGGAAGGTTATGTGCCTCACCGGAGTCGACTATTTTTCGACATTGGGATATCAGCCCGGAATCGCGTTTTTGGCTGCAAACGCGCTTTCCCCGATCGCGACATTTGTTCTGGTGATATTAACGCTTTTCGGCGCATTACCTATTTATAGGCGAGTTGCTGCCGAAAGTCCGCATGGGCAAGGTTCGATCTCCATGCTTGAGCAGCTTTTGCCGCGGTGGAAAGGCAAACTTTTTGTATTGGCGCTTCTCGGGTTTGTCGCGACGGATTTTGTGATCACGATCACGCTTTCGGCGGCGGACGCGACGGCGCATATTATAGAAAACCCGTTCGTCTTATCACATCTTCCATTTTTGAATCATCCGGTCTTTATTACTTTGGGTCTGATCTCGTTGCTGGGCGTTGTTTTCTTAAAAGGATTTAGGGAAGCGGTCGGGATCGCGGTTGTTTTGGTCGCGACCTATTTGGCTCTCAATCTGGTAGTTGTCGGCGTCGGTTTTTACGAGATATTTGTACATCCCGATCTTTTGAATAACTGGACGGAAGCATTGTTCCAAACAACGGAAAACGGCGTAGTCGAAACTCGAAGCGTTTTAGGGATCGTTGTTTTGTCGCTGATCGTATTTCCGAAACTTGCGCTCGGTCTTTCCGGGTTTGAGACCGGCGTTGCCGTAATGCCGCTTGTTGAAAAACCGAACCGGATAGGAAATACGCGAAAACTTTTAATGTCCGCCGCGCTGATCATGAGCGTAATGCTCATTGCCAGCAGTTTTGTCACAACAGTTATCATTCCGGCTGCCGAGTTTCAGGAAGGCGGCAAAGCTAACGGACGCGCGCTGGCTTATGTTGCGCACCAGTATTTGGGTGAATTTTTCGGAACTGCTTACGACATCAGCACGATCATGATCCTCTGGTTTGCCGGCGCTTCGGCAATGGCAGGACTTCTGAATATCGTTCCGCGATATCTGCCGCGGTACGGAATGGCACCGGAATGGGCAAAGGCGACACGACCGCTCGTGTTCGTATTTATTACGATCTGCTTCATCGTAACGGTAGTTTTCCAGGCGGACGTCGACGATCAGGGCGGCGCGTATGCGACCGGCGTTCTGGTGCTGATGACATCCGCGTCGATCGCGGTAACGATCTCGGCATGGAAAAAACTGCAGATCGTTCGCTGGGCGTTCATGGTTATATCTTTCGTATTTGCGTACACAACGCTGGTAAATATCTTCGAACGTCCGGACGGCATTAAGATCGCGTCGATATTCATTTTTACGATTGTCCTTACGTCGTTTATTTCAAGGGCTTTGCGGACGACTGAATTACGAATCGACAAGATCGAACTAGATGAAACGGCTCAGAAATTTCTAGACGAGCTCGGGACAAGTGATATCAGAATAGTGACAAATAGACGCGAAACCGGTTTGATCGAAGAGTACAAGCTAAACGAACGCGAAAAACGCATCGACAACCATATTCCATCGAGCGACCCGATAATCTTTTATGAAATTGAAACCGGAGATGCTTCGGAATTCAAGGGAAAGCTAAAGATTCGCGGAATTGAAGTCAACGGTTTCAAGATCCTTAGAACGGAATCTCCTGCAGTTCCGAATGCGATTGCAGCGCTTTTGTTGTTTTTGCGCGACAAAACCGGAAAGATCCCTCATGTGTATTTCGGCTGGAGCGAAGGCAATCCGTTGACTTATCTATTGAGATACGTACTTTTCGGCGAGGGCGATACCGCACCTGTTACGCGCGAGATCCTGCGGAAAGCCGAACCCGACCCGGAAATTCGCCCGAACGTTCATGTCGGCGGGTAATCCGAACGCTCAGTTTAAAAGTTCCTTCAAATATTTGCCGGTATGCGAATTTTTTGATTTAGCAATTTCCTCCGGAGTTCCAGCGGCGACGATCTCGCCGCCGCCGATTCCGCCTTCGGGTCCGAGATCTATCACATGATCCGCCGTTTTTATTACGTCAAGATTATGTTCGATTATTAAAAGACTCGCACCGTTATCGAGCAAGGCGTTAAATGCTGCCAGCAGTTTGTTTATGTCATCGAAGTGCAGTCCGGTCGTCGGCTCATCGAAAATAAAAAGAGTTTTGGCGCTTGTTTTCGCAGCCAGAAAAGCAGCGAGTTTTACCCGCTGAGCCTCGCCGCCGCTCAAGGTCGTTGCGGACTGTCCGAGCCGTAAATAACCGAGACCGACATCTTCTAATACCTTGATCTTACTTGTTAATTTCTTTACGTCTTTAAAGAAAAACGCTGCTTCGCGAACCGTCAGCTCCAGAACCTCGGCAATGTTTTTGCCTTTGTAACGGACATCCAAAATTTCGGGTTTAAATCTCGTACCGCGGCAATCGTCGCAGGTCAGTTCGACATCGGCAAGAAACTGCATTTCGACGGTTACCGTTCCGCTGCCCTGACAGGTTTCACACCGTCCGCCGGGAACGTTAAACGAAAAATGCGATGGCGTAAATCCTTTTGTTTTCGATAGATTGGTTGACGCAAAAACGTCGCGAACGACATCGTAGGCTTTTATATAAGTAACCGGATTGGAACGCGGAGTTCGACCGATCGGCGATTGATCCACAAGAATCACGTCATCTAGATGTTTCCCGCCGGTCAATTCCTTAAACAAACCGACGCGCGCGTTCCATTCGCCTCTTTGCTTTTTTAATCCGGCGTAAATGACGTCGTGAACCAGCGTAGATTTGCCGGAACCCGAAACACCTGTGATGCAGACGAGCATTTCAAGCGGGATCTTTAGATCGACGTTTTTCAGATTATGTTCCCGCGCGCCCGATATTTCGAGAAATTTCTTTACCGGCTTTCGACGTTTTGCAGGCGTCGCGATCTCGAGATCGCCTCGCAGATATTTTGCGGTCAGCGAGATCTCGTTTTGAATAAGTCCAAGAAAATCGCCTTCGTAAACCACATTTCCGCCGAGCTCGCCCGCGTAAATGCCGATATCGAGAACATGATCCGCCATTCGCATGGTTTCTTCGTCGTGCTCAACTACTAAAACCGTATTACCGATATCCCGTAAATTTTGCAAAATCTTGATCAAACGAGAGTTGTCGCGCGGGTGAAGTCCGATCGAAGGTTCGTCTAAAACATACAGCGCGCCGACGAGTGATGATCCGAGGTTTGTCGCGAGCTGAATGCGCTGAGCCTCGCCGCCGCTCAATGTCGAAGCAAGCCGGGCGAGCGTCAGGTATTCCAAGCCGACTTCGACCAAAAACTTTAGCCGCCGGCGAATCTCCAGCAGCAATTTCTCACCAATATTTTCGCGCTCATTTGAAAGTTTGAGTTCGTCAAAAAATTTTTGAGCGTCGACAACCGACATCGAAACGACATCGGGAAGCGATTTTCCGGCGATCTTTACGTCCCGCGCAGCCTGGCGAAGGCGACCGCCGCCGCAGTCTTCGCAGCGCGTGTAACCGCGATATTTTGCCAGAAAAACACGCACATGCAGTTTGTATTTTTTCTTTTCCAGCCATTTGAAAAAACCTTTCACGCCGATCCAATGATCGTGTCCCTCGAGAATCATTTTTTGCTGGTACTGTTCGAGATCGGCAAAAGGAACATCGGTCGGAATCGCCTCGCTTTCGGCAAATCTTAAAAGATCGCGCTTTGCAGTTTTGTACGCCGGTCGCGAGAAGGGATCGATGGCGTCCTTTTTCAAAGATAAAAGCGGGTTTGGAACGACCAGGTCATAATCGATTCCGGTCGTGTTGCCGAAACCCTGACATGTCGGGCAGGCGCCAAACGGCGAGTTAAAACTAAAAAGCTGCGGTTCGGGCTCTTCGTAAACCGCTGCGTCGTATTTACATATAAACTTTTCGGAAAAGTTCAAAACCGTATTCTCACTTGCGCTGCGGATTATCGCGTCTCCGCTTTCACGAAAACAGATCTCGAGCGAATCGACGAGCCGCTGACGAATGTTTTCATCCGCTTTTAAACGGTCGACCAACACGAACGTGTTCTTAAAGTCTTTGAATTGATAATCTTCCGGCTTCGACAAATTCAGCGTTTCGCCGTCGCGGTAAAGACGCGAAAAGCCGTGACCGAGCAGCGTCATCAAAACCGCGGTCGAATTTTGTTTGGTCGCCGTCGGATTAAAGAATGTCTCGATCGGGAAAAGGACAAAAAACCGCTCGCCTGCGGAAAGAGTTTCCAAAATCTCCGAAGCCGAAGATTCCGGTGAATCTTTCTTTACTTCGCGACCGCAGACATGGCAAAAGGTTTGCCCGACGCGCGCGAACAACAGCCGCAAATAATCGTAGATCTCGGTCTGCGTTGCCACGGTCGAACGCGGATTTTTTGTCGAATTCTTTTGCCGGACAGCTATCGCCGGCGCGATTCCGAGTATCTCATCAACGTCCGGTTTGTCCATTCGTTCGAGAAATTGGCGGGCGTAGGCGGACAAGGATTCTACATACCGCCGCTGACCTTCGGCGTAGATGGTATCAAACGCAAGACTCGATTTTCCCGAACCTGAAACTCCGGTCACGACCGTCAGCTTATTGTGCGGAAGCGATACGGAAATGTTTTTCAAATTATGTGTTCGAGCGCCGCGAACGGTAATCGCGTCTTTTTTGGTCTTTACTGCCGGCATAGGTATTTTTTTCGTCGTTTTGCGCAAACTAAAATTTTATCAAACGCGCTAGACCACGCCAACGCAGGAATAATCTTTTGCCGTTCGTGTATAATTATCCGGGATCAAACATGATCTTGATTATCGTTATGAAAAACCCTTTTACTATTTCTCTCCTTGCATTTTTCGCAGTATTTTTTGGCGCGTGCAGCGGGCGAATTTCAGAGGTAGGTGCGCAAACTATTTCAAATTCAGAAGTCAAAACGGATCAAAACCGCAAAAACGAAAGCAAGACCGCAGTTTTAGTCGAACTTTTCACCAGCGAAGGATGTTCGAGCTGTCCGCCGGCGGATAGGCTGCTTGCTAAGTTTGAGAAAGAACAGCCGTTCAACAACATCGATGTCATCACGCTCGCGCTTCATGTCGATTATTGGGATTCATTGGGCTGGAAGGACGAGTTTTCGTCGCCGTTGTTCACGCGACGGCAGGATATTTATGCACAGACATTGAAAACCGGACAGACTTTCACGCCGCAAATGATAGTCGACGGACGCGCGAGTTTTATCGGAAGTAAAGAAGAAGAGGCAAGAAAGGCGATATTAGCAAACGCAAAAAATTCTAAAGCGATGATCGACGTTTCGTTTGCAGACGATAAGCTGAACATTCGAATTTCCGGCATTCCCGATCGTGAAAGATCGACCGTTTATCTTGCAATTACGGAAGACAAGATTTCGACGGATGTTAAAGGCGGTGAAAATTCCGGCAGAAAATTGGAACATGGTGCCGTCGTAAGAGAACTCCGATCGATCGGAATGCTCTCGCCGGAACAAAGCGAATTTTCTTATGAACAAACGGTTCAAATTCTTCCAAACTGGAATAGGGAAAACTTGAAATACGTAGTTTTTATACAGGAAAACCAAAGCCGAAAGATACTCGGAGCGAGCCGGGTCGTTGCAAAATGAACCTTCACGCTGACTTGATCGAAAAAAAGCAATCAAGTCTTTCAACGTTTGAAAATCATCCAGCCGGTTTTTTATCACCAGCGACAATCATATTTTGAGAAATTTTCGCGCCAGGTGTCGGATTCGTAACATTTTAGAATCGCAACTGCACCGTCAAACACAACTTCCGCGCCGCGGTCGCGGCTGAGCCGGTAAGTTCTTCCGGAAGGCGAACAAACGATCATCGTCGCTTTTTCCTCGCTCAACCGCGACAGAACGGCAAACCGCCATTCGGTTTTTGAACGGTAAAGCAGCCGCGCACCGATGGGAAGTTCGGAAAGTTTTATCGCAGGTTTGGAAACTTCCATTCTTGCTCCATTTTTTGATATTCCGTGCGTGGGATCTGAATCAAGACGGGCTTTTTCGACGGGTCGATCCAATTGACGATGTTTTCGAGGTTTTCGCGCGCCATTGCGGTGCATCCGGATGTCGCAGTTGATTTGTCTGTCCAAATATGTAGGAAGATGCACGAACCGTTTCCTTTTTTGACGGGCTGGCTGTTGTAATCGACGAAAACTCCGAGCGCATATTCTTCGCCGATCTCGAGCATTTTTTCCGACGACTGCCAATCGAAATTTCCGATCTTCATTCGATCAACGATGCGATTGTAGCTTGCCGAATTAACGTCGTCGACGCATTCCGTATATTCTTCAACCTTCACGAACGAAAGCTTTGAATTTGCAGGCTTCTCAACTGAACCGAACGCGAACTTAAGGTCGAAAACGCCTGCCGGAGCGCGCCCGTCGCCCTCTTGTTTGAAAATTTTGTGCGGATCTTTTAACAGATACGCGATCTGCTCGTCCCAAGCCAGACCGCTTCTTCCCAAAACGACTGGAAACTGCTTTCCTTTCTCAGCCCAACCCGAATTCGCGTTCGGGCGTTCGAAAAGCTGTGCCGTCCCATTGGATGAATCCCAACCGTCGGCAGCAACAACTACCGCCTGCAAAGAATTTTCCAGCACCGCCGCGGGTTCGAAAATTCGAAATTTACGTTCGAGTTCCGCCCGCTTTTGCTGCTTAAAGTCGATAAACTTCTTCACACAGCTGTCAATAAAACCTTCCAATCCGAAAGCGTATTCGCGTTTTTGAAACGCGGGAACAAGCAACCGCTTTTGCTCGGAATCGAGCCATGAATTTAGCGTCACATCTTCAAGATCGCGCGATATCTGCGTAAAATATTGTCGGTCGTCGATCGCTGCTAGTATCAGCATCGAATAGTTCGGTTTGGTCTTTTCTCCGAGTTTCCAATTTCTGGCAAGCGAAAGCGAATAATCCTTTGCGCTTATGTTTCCGGTGGTTTTGACCGTTACGACCGCGATGTTCAGCCCTTCTTCTTTTGAAATTTTCTGAAGCGTCTGCTCCAGATCGAGCCTGGTTCTGAGGTCAAAAACATTCGCAAAGTCATTTAAAAAGCCGTTCGGCGCAAGCGATGTTTGAACTTTCGCCTGCGCCAAACCTGAAACTGAAAGAATAAGCGTGAAAAAAATTGAAAAGAAAGACTTTTTCATCTATTGATCTTCAAACGGGAGATCGTGCTGCTTTGCCTTATTGCTTGCTGCATAAAGACGCAAACCGACGGAGATCATAAAGATCGAAACTCCTATCCAAATAAACACCCAAAGAATCGCCGGTATTCCAGTCGCCTGCGCCATGTTCACGGCATCCGAATGACCATCGGTCGATGTTGTGATTATAAAAAGATTAGCCAGCTGGAAAACGGCGTTGAGTAAACATTGAACAGCTAAAAAAGCGAGAGAAAAGTTTACCCATTTCAATTCCGCAAAATGCGCTATCGCAAACAATCCTGCGGTCAAAACCGCGCCGGAAAAGATAGTAAACAAAATACTGCCGAACCCGACCTGAAGCGAAAAGATATTAAATATCGGGAACAACAAACCGAAAACCAGCGTCATCACACCGATAAATCCCGCGGAAAAATAGAGCGCCTTTCGCGAAGAAAAATTGTAGCGCATCCACACGAGAAGAGCCGTTCCGAAAAGCGTCGTTCCCAAATAGCCCGCGCTGGAAATAAAAAGCGAAGCGAGCCAGCCCGAAGGAACGCTCCAAACGACGCCGCTCGTGTCCGGCGAAACCGTCAAACTTTGCACGGCGCTGCCGGTCAAAACCGCCGCCAGAACATGGCTGCCTTCATGAACGAACGTTGCAAACAATTGAAGCGGATAAACTAAGTAATTCAGCGAAGGGAAGATCCATGATGATAAAAACCATAAACCGACACTCACAATAGTCGCTAAAATCAACAATTTGAGCTGCGGTTTTACATCTTCGGCTAACTTATATTTCATCGGTTTACTCCTGAAAAGACCTGAAAACTTTACGTTTAAGTTTACAACAAAGTTCGGGCAATTGGTATTTTTTAGTTGATAAAGGGCTCGCAGCTGTTGTACGCGTTAGTTTTTAGCGGAATAATCGCTTTTTCCTCCGGTTTTCGATTCCAAACGGATTTCCGAGATCTCAATATCTTTTTGAACGGCTTTGCACATGTCGTAAATGGTTAACGCGGCAACGCTTACAGCCGTCAATGCTTCCATTTCAACCCCGGTCTGAGACGAAGTTTTGGCTTCAGCTTCGAGATAAATTCCGTACTCCTTTATTTCGGCTTTTACTTCAACCTTGGACAAATTTATCTGATGACACAACGGGATCAATTCCGATGTCTTCTTTGCTCCCATTATTCCCGCGATCCTTGCGATCTCCAGCGGATCTCCTTTTGGATTAGATTGTCCTTTCAGAATTTCAAGCGTTTCTGCAGAGAGCAAAAGCTTACCGGAAGCGACAGCGCGACGCGCCGAAGTTTCTTTGCGGGAAACATCGACCATTTTGATCTTTCCCTGATCGTCGAAATGAGACAGTTTTTTCATCTTTATAAATTTGAATCCGTTGCGTTTAATCGAAAAAGTAAATTTCTGCAACTTCGCCCGCGTTTAAATCGACGCCGGCGGGAACAAAGACCAATCCTTCCGCCCGTGCGAAGGTGATGAAATTTGACGAACCCGAAAAGCGCAGCGTTTCGATGGTTAAATGACCGGCGCTGTCGGTCGAAAACGACGCCGGCAGCAGAGCGTCCCGCCCCTTAGTCGATTTAATCGGGTGCAATAGTTTGGCAAAACCACGGTTTAATTCCGGAAATTTCGCACCTTGCATCCTTAAAAGTGCCGTTCGGGCAAAAACATAAAACGTCACAGCAACCGAAACAGGATTTCCCGGAAGCCCAAAGATCAATGTTTCTCCAAGTTTTGCAAAAACAGTCGGCTTTCCAGGTTTAAGCGAAACTTTCTCGAAAAATATCTCCGCACCGAGTTCGCGCAATGCAGGCTTCGTAAAATCGTAATCGCCGACCGAAACTCCGCCTGAAATGATCAAACAATCGCACGAACTCGCCGCTTCGCGGATCGCCGATTTCAACGACTCAAGATCGTCCCGGATGATCGGAAGCATTTCAACGTCCGCATATTTTTTCGCAAATTCCGCAATCATCCATGAATTTGAATTCCTTATCTGGTCCTCAGCAGGTTTCTCCGAAATATCAACGATCTCGCTGCCCGTCGCCAGGATCTTAACGCACGGTCGTTTCGACACATTGATTTTGTAATAACCGAAAGACGCAAGCGTCGCGATCATATTTTTCGTGATGATCTCGCCTTTCTCTAAAACGACCGTTCCCGCTTTGACCTCAGCTGCGCGGGGAACTATGTTTTGTTCCGGTTTTGCAGCATTTTTGATCGTAACCTTGTCGCCGTCCGATTCCGTCAATTCGACCATCTGAACGGAATCTGCCCCGCTCGGAACCGGCGCGCCGGTCATGATCCGCACCGCTTCTCCCGAATTTACCTCGCCGCCAAATCCTTTTCCGGCAACCGATTCACCGATTATCTCAAGGTCAACCGGGGCATCCCGAACATCCTCAACCCGAACCGCAAACCCGTCCATCTGCGACCTATCAAACGGCGGCAGGTCCAAATCGGCGCGGACGTTTTCTGCCAAGATCCGCCCTACGGAAGCTTCGAGCTTGATCTCATCAGCGGGAAGTGCGATCGTTTCGCGGTCTAGAAAATTTAACGCGTCGGAAATTGGGATCATTTTAAGGTTTCCCCGGAACGGAACTTTAAAAATTACTTATTTGCGAAACCGCCCTCCTTTTTGCTGAGCTTTTTCTAGCTCCCTCAAAGAGTCTTTCACCGGTTTCGCTGAAGCGATGAATATCATACTTAGGCTTCGGTCGCTCTAAAAATAGAACTTCATTTCACCCTTGTAATTAAAATCTGTTCGTAAAGTTTGTTCAAGTCGACTTTGCAGTGTGAGATATTTTTCCGCTTCTGCCCGGTTGGTTTGATTTTTCATTATTTTGACCGCTTTCTGAACAAAATGGATTTTAAACATTAAAATTTCAACGTTCTTGGAATCTGCTTTCATAAGCTCGTCTGCCAAACTTATTGACTTTTCTAACAGTTTTATCGCCGCCTTGACGTCTTCTTGATAGATCAGCAGATCTTGTTCTGTGTTAAAGACATCCAGATCGTCCTTCCGTGCTTCCTTATTGTCAGGATCCTCCTGCATTTTTGCCACGGCTGTTTTTGCGATTTTGAGGTGCGTTTTCGCGTCCTCCGGTCGTCTTAATCGAACGAAAACATCGGCAAGGTTAATATGCGCAACAAATCTCCCAACAGTATTTCTGGCATCATCCGGAAATAATGACTCGAACAACTCCGATTGCGAAAGATTGTTTTGATGGTGCACCAGTGAAGTCTGGTAAAATCGCATTGCCGCGTCCGGATCGCCCGCGTCGGCGGCATCGAACCCTAGCCATTTCGCGGCGTTCCCGCTCCGGCTTTCATAAATTAGTCTTAGCCGTATAAGCGTTTCATCGTTGGGATATTTATTCTGGAGAGCTTCGATTGCCGGAAGGTTGCTCGTGTATTTATCCAGCCTCTCACGAATGGACCAGGAGGTATCGGCTTCGTGTAGCTTTATTCGAAGCAGCCTGTTTTGTCCTGCGACGCTTTCGACATCGGGCATAGTTTCCGCTATGCGGATTGCTTTGAAGATGCATGATTTGGCGCTTTCAGGGTCTTCATTTCGGCTAAATGCGATCGATAACTGCTGCAGCGACTGGACAAGTTCTACCTTGATATCGAGATCCGACGGCAAATCGGTCGCCGCCTTTTCCAAAAGTGCTACAGACTTTTGATGATTTATTAACGCATCTTCCAATCTTCCGAGATTACTGTTGTACGGGCTGCCGTAAACGTCTGCGATCTTTCGGTACGCGACCGCAAGTTCTTTGACGAGAGCCGGATCGGACAAATCTCCCTGTGAGATCGCGTTGAGATAATTGACTGCATCGACAACTAACTTTTCGCGAAGTTTTGTCGAGCCCTCAAGCTTTGCGATCTCGTAGTGATAATCAAAGATAAGCGAATTGGCAACCTTGCGTACCTGTTCAAAGCGATCTTCGGCGAGCTTCTGATTCCGAACAGCAATGCGCGACTGCCAGACTGCGGCGGAAGCTCCGAAAACTATCAAAAGCAAAGCCGCCAGCGTGCCGGCTGCCGCATAGGAATTTCTCCGAATGAATTTTGATGCGCGATATTTGATCGATGGCGGATGCGCCTTGACAGGGAGACCGTTGAGAAAGGCTCGAATATCGTCGGCAAACAGTTCGGTCGAAGAATATCGCTGATCCGGCTCTTTTCTCAGGGCTTTCGCAATAATTTTTTCCAGATCGTTTTTCTTCTGGCGCGACAAACGGGAAAAAGGCGAGCCTTTAGCGGCGAGGCGCGACGGCGGAATATGTTCGGATTTGCAGATAGCTGCGGGAAGCTCCATTTTATCGACGCCGAAAATCTCATTTGTAGTTGCCGAACATATCATTTCGCAAAAAACAATGCCGAGCGAAAAAATGTCGCTAAGCGTAGATATGGGTTGTCCCCGGATCTGTTCCGGCGAGGAATATCCGGGTGTAAGAGGCGCGCCGCGCGTTAACGTTTGAAATGCCGCATCGGATTCGACCATTTTCGCGATTCCGAAATCGAGGAGCTTTACCTGACCGTCTTGATTAACCAGAATGTTCGACGGCTTGAGATCGCGGTGAACGACAAGTCGCCGATGCGCATGCCCGACGGCGTCGCAGATCTGAAGGAAAAGCTTGCAGCGGGCGTCAATGTCGAGTTCATTTACGCGGCAGTATTCGTCGATGCGTTTCCCATCGACAAACTCCATTATGAAAAAGGGCAGGTTTTGTTCCGTAACGCCGCCGTCCATCAAAGTGACGATGTTCGGATGCTCGAGCGATGCGTGAATCTGACGCTCGCGGCGAAACCGCTCAACGAGGTCAAAGGCAAACAGCCCGCGATCCATGATCTTTATTGCGACGCGCTGCTCAAATTCGCCGTCGGTTCTGACAGCCTCTAGCGCAATGCCCATCCCGCCGCGCGCGATCTCACGAACGATGGTATATGGTCCGATCTTTTTACCGACAAAATGATGGGTCCCGGCAGGTGGGAATTCAATCTTTATCGGAGATTCCAGAAAATCTTCCGAGTCTTCTTCGAGCGACAGAAGATCCCCCAGTTCGTGAAACAGGCTCGCATCTTTAATTTGGAGTTCGGTCAAAAGCGCACGCCGCTCTTCTTCGGTCATATTGCTGACCTGATCGAAAACTTGGTTGAGCTTGTTCCAATCAAATTCGTCTAAGATCTTTGTCATTTGTCTTTCCTTTTATTCTTTAGCTCACGGTAGAGCCAGAGTTTCGCAAGTTTCCAATCGCGTAGAACGGTCCGCATAGACAAAGATAAATGTTCAGCGATCTCAGCAAACGTAAGACCGCCAAAGAATTTGAGTTCGACAATACGGACCTTTCGAGCGTCCTGTTTGGCAAGCAGATTCAATGCTGATTCGAGAGCTAGAAGATCGACGGATTTTCGTTCGAAAGTTACGAACGTCAAATTCTCGTTCTCATCAAAAGTGATATCGGGAAATTCTCCCGAGCGTTTTTTTCGCTTCTTGTGGACCGCGTAATTTACTAGAAATCGCCGCATTACTACAGAAGAAAGAGCCAGGAAGCGGAGGCGGTCGTCTACTTCGAGTTTGTCGTCCGCGCGCAAAATTAAATAAATTTCATGGACGAGTTCCGTTGGCTGCAAGGTGTGCCCGGGGCGTTCGCGACGAAGGTGATGACGGGCGATCCTCTTAAGTTCCGTGTAGACGTGAGACGTCATTTCATCCAAATCTTCAAAATTTGAAATTTCTGCAAAAAGAGCGTCGTCAACAAATGTTTCTGATGTCATAAATTTGGAACCTTCCCATTGATCCATTTCGTGAAAATAAAAAACTATCAATTTACGAAAATTTGTTGTCACAAATTTTTCGCAGACGTTGCTTAAGTAGGCAGGGGATTAAGTTCCCTCACATCCTCACCTTCTTTCATCTCTAGCTTTACATAGATTAGTACCCGTTCCGTGTTTTTCTGTAAATCCCCATATCGAAAGGCAATTAATGCCGCTCACTTTTAACCGTCATCACATATTTGGAGGAAAATATGAGACTCAGTATTCTGCTTCTCTGTATCGTCACACTCGCAACTTCATCACTCAGCCAGGAAACATCTTGCCGCGATGATCTAACTGTTTCTTCCGTCGACGCTGCTCGCGCAATCCGGCTCAATCAAGAAGGAATTAAGCTTTTCATTGAAAACAAACCCGCACTTGCGCTGAAAGCTTTTGAAGACAGCGTCAAGTTAGATCCGTCAAATGAGGTAGTATGGTCGAATATCGGTTCGATTTACGTCGCCGGTTCCAATTCGATCGAGAAATCTATCATGTTTTTCGAACGCGCGATCTGCATAAATCCAAAATACGTTCGCGGGTATTATTTTCTCGGTACAGCCTATCTCGATCTAAAGCGTTATGAAGATGCCGAAAAGTTATTTAAAAGAGTAATCGAACTCGACGAAGCGCACCTCGGAGCCGTGAATAATCTTGGATTAACCTACTTGCGGCAGAAAAGGTTCGAAGAAGCCCGCACGCTTTTATCAGAAAAGATCAGGGGACGACCGGAGATCGATCCCGAAACACTTAGTTATTTATTGTCGAATTTGGGCGCCGCAAATTACTATTTGAAGCAGTTTTCTGATTCATTTGATGCCTATTCGCTTTGCCACCAGCTTGTACCGAATGACACAAATATAGCCTTTAATCTTGCGGTTGTCTCTTTAAAATTGAACCGGAGAGATTCGGCGCTGCGTTTATATAAAACGCTTCAAAGTTCTAATAGCGTTCTTGCGAAACGCCTTTTTAATGGTCTATTTTCGTCGAAGATCCTTGAGATCGAGATACCCTGACCCTGATATTCCTGCCGATTTGTCATTTTCGTTCGATATTACATCTCCGATCGCGTTTGACTTATGCTTTTAGCGCAGTGATACAATAGCCGTAAATAGATTCTAATTAAGGAAAAACGAATATTGTGATCAATTTTGAATTAACAGAAGACCATATTGCGCTTCGGAAAACGGTTAAGGAATTTTGCGACGGGGAAGTTGCGCCGTTTATTAAAGAATGGGACGAGAAATCGCATTTTGAAAAGAGCATTTTTACCAAGATGGGCGAGCTCGGGCTTTTGGGGGTTTGCATTCCGGAGGAATACGGCGGAGCGGGGTTTGATTATATTTCGCTCGGGCTGGTTTGTGAGGAGCTTGAAGCTTGCGACACTTTTCTTCGGGTTGCGATGTCTGTTCATGTCGGGCTTAATTCGCTTTCGCTTTTGACCTGGGGAACCGAAGAGCAAAAGCAGAAATACCTTGTTCCGCAGGCGAAAGGCGAAAAATTGGCGACTTTCGGTTTGACCGAACCGAACGCCGGAAGCGATGTGATCGGGATGAAATCGTCTGCAAAACGCGACGGCGATCACTGGATCTTAAACGGCGAGAAAATGTGGATCTCTTTAGGAAACACAGCCGATAATTTTCTTTTCTTTTGCTGGACCGACGAAGAAAAGCGCAAAAACCGCGACCATTCGGGAATGAGCTGTTTTATCGTCGAACGCGGAATGGAAGGATTTTCCTCAGGCACGCTGCACGGAAAGATGGGAATTCGCGCGGGCGACACCGGCTATTTCACTTTGCAGGACGTAAAAGTTCCGCAGGAAAATATGCTCGGTCACGAAGGTGAAGGATTTAAGATAGCGATGTTCTCGCTTGAAAACGGTCGATATACGGTTGCTTCGGGCGCAACGGGCGTCATTCGCGCCTCGCGCGATGCTTCGGTCGATTATGCGAATACAAGAGAAGTTCAGGGTCAAAAGATCGGAGAATTTCAGCTTGTTAAGCAAAAGATCGCCGACATGCAGGCAGATTACGAAATGTGCCATCTTTTATGGCTCAAAGCCGGATGGCTCAAGAACATAGGCGAATCGTCGACAAAAGCCGCAAGTCTTGCAAAGTGGCAGGCGACCATTCGGAGTGAAAAAGCGGCGTCGATGGCGATCGAAGTCCACGGCGCAAACGGATATATCAATGATTATCCGGTCGAACGCTATTTAAGGAACTGCAAGGCAGCCGTAATCTACGAAGGAACACGCGATATTCACACGCTGATGCAGGCTGATTGGGCGCTCGGGCTCAAGAAGGAACCGAAGGCGAGAGTTTCGCTGCCGTCATATAAGACGAAAGAAGCGGCTGGTTAAATACATTTTGATCAAAAAAAAGCGCTCGCAGGATAAAACCGGCGGGCGCTTTTTTTCTGAGAGAACAAGTGCAAATAATTTCTAAACTAATTACCGCTGTTCGAATTTGAAGCCGATTTCTTGACGGAATCAAATTCGGGGCTTTTGTTCGTAATCTTCCATTCACCGTTTTCTTTCACAAAAACGATCTCGACACCGTTCGGCATATTCTGATTTCTGATTCGCGCCGAACCCCGGTCGCCCTCTATCTTTTCGTTCCGCGCGCCGCATTTCGAAGCGTCGGTGATCGGTTCAAGATCCGATAAAAACTCCGCTAGCGAAGTTTTCTTATCATTTTTCATATCAGCTTCATAGATCGCCAGCGTTTCACGCGAGTGAAGTTTTCTCAGCGCCGCATCATCTTTCTTTATGATCGCTTCGCAATAGGCTTTGACGATCGGCGAAAACGTCGGCGCATCGTTGGTCGTAGAAATTTCAGGTGTTTTCGCTGTTGCAAGCGGATCTTTATTCTCCGGCGTCATGTTCGTATTGGCTGTCGCGTTTGTCGGCGCATCGTTTACCGTTTCGGTCCCGCACGCCGAAGCTAAAATGGTTGTCATCAAGATCGCAAAAATTAGTATCGTGTTAAATCGCATTTATTACTCCAAAATAATAGAATATCGGGTAGTTTTCACCTCTGAAAGAGGGAAGTATAAATCAAATCGAAACAATGGACAAAACATATCAAGCCGAAATCAGGCGGTCTTTTTTGATCGAGGGTTTGCCCGAACAGTTGACAACGGCTAGCGCGCATTTACAAATTTTTGATAATTACCTGAAAGACACTCGTCTGCGGCTGCGTTCGATTCGTTCGCCTGAAGAAAAGAGCTGGTCGCGGCATCTTCAGCAGAGATTTCCGTCGAAACCGGACGATTGGTCGATCTGGAAGTTTTCCGAGCTGGTTTTGAACGAGGCGGAATACAGTTTGTTCAAAGATTTCGAAGGTCGAGAGGTTAGAAAAAACCGGTATTTTCACGAGTTCCACGGCAAAGAATTCGAATTTGACATTTACTTGGGCGATCTTCAGGGGCTGAAAATCCTGAACGTCAGATTCGAAAATACCGAGGAGGCGTTACTTTTCAAAGTGCCGGAAATTTCGGTTTTTGAAATCTCAAAGCTGGAGTTTTTCACCGGCGAGATCCTCGTGGACAAAGAGTTTGCCGACGTTCAGGAAGAGTTTACGAGAATTCGTGAAAATTTAAAATAAAAAAAGCGGCTTGCAGGTTATGCTCGCCGCTTTATTTTCAAACTATTTCGTTCGCTCAACTAATGGGAAGTATTTGTCGAACGATTCGTTTATTTCAAGATAGATCTGTGTTTCGCGCGGGATCAAAGTTTTCCAACCCGCGCCGCCGCGTTTGATGTAGCCCGGAAGTCTAGCCGGATTCGAATTGTAACCGGCGGACATCAATTCGGTCGGAGTCGCTATCTTAGCTCGCAAAGCTTCATTAACCGTTTCACTGGCGATCAGGTCGTTCCAGGTCATTTGAATATAGAGCAGCATTGCCTCAGAAGCATTTACGTGATTACGCATTCCCTCAACAAAATCGGGCATTAAACCGACTTGGGGATAACGCGACCGCATCATGCGATACGTTGACGGAATCATTTGAACCATTCCACCGGCGCCGGCGCTGCTGACCGAATACTTATATGTGTCGCCTTCGTTCAAAGCGAAAAGCGCGAATACGTCATTAAAAATATTCGGATGATATTCGTTTCTAAACCGCCAGTGATCGATATGCTCGACTACTGCAAGTCGTTCAGCCATGTCCGCTACCTGCGGCGAAATATAGAGCCCTTTCTTTCGAAGATTTTCGCGTGCAATGTCGATAGTGTTACGAACGTATAGTTTTCCTGCATTAACGACTTCCGGCGTTACAATTCCGGGATGCGTTGAAACGTAAAACGCAACATTTTGTAAAATTCCGTTGTTCTCGCGCGGATACTGGACGAGCAGCGGCAGATGAGCGTAGTTTTTCTGATCGAAGATCATCACCGGCGTGTTTACGCCGTTTCCGCGAATTGTTCTAACGGTGATCCCTTTTCCTTTTGAAGAAATCGTTACCAGATCTTTTGAACGCGACAAAAACATTTCCTTGGGAACGATCACGAAATCGATATGCTGTTCATCCCAGTCGTAAAACGCCAATTTCACGACTTCGACAAGCGAGATCGAATCGACCGAAGCTGTTAGGATCGGTCGCGACTGCATTTCACGTTTTGCCTCTTCGATCTTAGCTTTGATCTGCCCGAGAGACATTCGCGACGCACCGCCGGTATTCGGCTGAACCGAGGCTTCGTCTGCCTGCTTGACCGGTTCGGGAACACGGTAAGGCGTAGGTTTGGGCGTTGCGGGTATATTTTTTGTCGCATCGGTTACCACGACGACTTTTGTTGTCGCTTCGTCGGGTTCGATCACGCGCGGACGCAAGCCGGGCTTGTCATTTTGCTGGGACACGGCTGTTAATGTAAATGTCGAGACGAGGAGCAAAGAAAGAGCGATTTTCAATTTCATAAAACTTCTTGAATTAAATTGGCTTTGGCTAATGCTTTCGGCAGAATAAAGTGGACAAACTCGAGGCGCCAACTTGCGACCTCGTATATAAAGATTCGCTCATTCCAGGAATGGTTGTCAAACTAGGTGTTAAATTTTTATACTTCCTACAACTATTGGTTATAGATTGAGTACATTTTCCGGATATTGCAATCTCAGTTATTATGTAAATATAAGAATCTTCAATTGCTTAGGAACAAAATTTTAGACACGTAAATTAATAAATGAATTCACTTTTTGGAACAGACGGAATTCGCGGCAAAGCCGGAGAATTTCCTCTTGACGCCGCAACTGTCGCATCGATCGGAAGATCCCTTGCGATCGAACTTCGTGAAAAACTCGGGCGGAATGCAAGGTTTGTGATCGGACGCGACACGCGTGAGAGCGGAGATTGGATCGAGCGATCTTTCGTCAGCGGCGCCCGCAGCGAAGGTGCCGAATGTTCGTCTGCGGGCGTCATTACCACTCCGGGCGTTGCTTTCCTCGCTAAACATCTCGACCTCGATGCAGGCGTTGTCATCAGCGCATCGCATAATCCCTTCGAAGATAACGGAATAAAAATATTTTCCCCGTGCGGGAAAAAGCTGGACGGGGAAACTGAAAAAAAGATCGAAGAATTTGTTGCAGGAACTTCGGGAAAACGTGAAGAAGTTCCTTCGCACGACGATCATCCAAAAGCAAATGAAGATTTGCAGAAGATCTATCTCGATCATTTACGAAACCAGTTTAACGGGCTTTCCGCAGCAGGAATAAAGATCGTGTTGGATTGCGCCAACGGCGCCGCGTCGTCTCTTGCGCCGGACCTCTTTCGATCGATCGGTGCCGAAGTGATCGCTGTTCATAATTCTCCTGACGGAAAAAACATCAATCGCGATTGCGGTTCGCTTCATATTGCCGGGCTTCAAAAGCTTGTGGTTGAAAACAATGCTGATCTGGGGGTCGCATTTGACGGCGATGCAGACCGGTCGTTGTTCGTCGACGGGAAAGGAAATTTCGTGGACGGCGATGCAATTTTATGGATAATGGCGCAGCATTTGCGGTTGGTCGGCGAGCTTGCAAACGATACTGTCGTTGCTACTGTAATGAGTAATATCGGGCTTGAAAAAGCTCTGTCGCGAGTCGGCATAAAGCTTACGCGAACGGCGGTCGGAGATAAATATGTGCTTCGCGAACTGTTGGAAAGTGCGGGTTCGCTGGGCGGAGAACAATCCGGTCACATCATTTTTCCGCAGAAAAGCCTGGTCGGCGACGGTATGTTTACGGCGCTTTTCCTACTGGAGGCGATCCGTTTTGCCGGCAGCAAGCCGCTTTCCGAAATGACCGACGGATTCGTTTCCTACCCGCAGGTGCTTTATAATGTTCACGTCGGAAAAAAAATACCGTTTGACGAGGTTCCGGAAATATGCGAAGCAGCGGCTCAGATCGAAACTGAGCTTGGCGAAAAAGGTCGTTTGCTTTTGCGTTATTCCGGAACGGAAAATCTGGCAAGGGTTATGATCGAAGGTGACCATCAGGCAAAGATCGAGGCACAGGCGAAAAAACTTTCCGGAATTATAAAAAAGGTACTTAGTTAAAAGATCGAACGATCGGACGCTAACGAGCCGCTGCAGGAAAAACGCTGCAAGAATCACTTGAGATGTCGGAACGCGTTTTTCGCCCGCCTTGCAAAAAGCTTTCGCGTGAGGTTATATTAAGGATACCGAAACGGTAGGTGAAACCTCCGTTTCCAGTGGTTGCTGGGGTGAGGACAGTAACTGCGAATTGGCGGGTGCGGCACACTTCCACGTTGCTCCACCCGTTTTATATTTTTAAATCCGACGTTTCCGCGCAAACTGGCTAAAGCCGTTCGGCTGGGCTAATCTTCAACATATGAATCTCGCGGAAGTTCGCGAAAATCTCAGGTCGATGGAAACGGAACTTGAAAAGTTTCGTTACCTTAAGTTTTTGGGAAAGCCTCCCGACCGCCCGCTTGTTGAGATTTTCGATAGATTCAGTGATCTTTTTTCAATTCACACGATACAAGCGCTCGATCGTTCGCGGACCGCGGACGAAAATCTCAGTCAGGTCGAGTGCGAAGCAAGAAAAGTTCTACTTCACATCCTGCAGCACGGATATTTACGGAAAAAGACAGGCAAAATTTCGACAGAAATCGAAGTTTTGAGTGCTGCAACGCAGAACGAACCGCTTGATCGGAATCGTGGATTAATCGCGCTTTTCGACGAGAAGATCGCTGTTCTGAACAGTGCAGTTAGCGATTTCGGCTTGACGGACTTTCAAGAGTATCTGCAAAAGCTTTCCGGCGTTGACACCGGGAAATTCGACGCAGAGTCCGACGTTTTCATTAATAAGACCGATGAAGCTTTTGCTTCTCGACAAAGAGATCAAGAGATCAGCGCTGCGCGAAAGCATTCTATTGAAAAAATGTTAAAGTCGGTTTTTCCGGGGCGGTCGCTCAGATCGTTCTATCGAGAGATTTTAAAGAACTTTTCTTTTCCCGAGCGAAATGTTCCCCAGATCGAAGTAAAAAATGCGCCGGCAGCATTAAGAATCCAAAGTTTTTCACCGTCGATTCCGGATCGAAATTATATATTTTTCCCCGATCTATCCGGCATTGAACATTACTCGGATTTTTTGTTTAATTTCGGCGCGGTCAATCAAAACGCATGGACTTCTGCCGATCTTTATTCACGATATCCTGAATTCGTTCACCCGCCGCAAAATATTTTGCGAACCGGATACGGAATTCTGTTCGAATCGCTGTTGGAAGATGATGGATTTATTCGTAATTGTTTCCGGATCGAAGATCAAACTTCCATCGAACATTTGGTCCAAACTCAAAAATTAAAAAGGCTTGGTCAAATTCGATCGCGGATAGCTGCTATCAAATTTAATCGCGCAGTATTTGCCTTAACCTCGAAGCTTGACGAGGTCTTTGAAAGTGAAAATAGTTTAAAAGTCGGAGTAAATGCAGCCGGCACTTATCCAATTGGACTCATTTCCTTTGACGATTCAGATCGAAGTTTGCTTCGAAGTTCGCTCTTTGGTTACGGCTTGCGAGAATATTTGCGGGCAAAATACGATTTTAACTGGTGGAAAAACCGCGCGTCTTTCGAAGAACTGATCGATATCTGGAATACCGCGTCGAGATATCAGCCTGAAGAACTGGCGAATTTGATGGGATTTGAAACGAGTTTTGAGTTTCTTGCCGAATCGTTAAATTAGTTCAATAAATCACAATGAGATCACTTGAAATTACATTAAAAGGTGCCGCAAAAAAATATCCAATAGACATTGGAGCCGGAAATTTCGCCGACTGCGGCGATTGGGCGGCAAATACGCTGCAAACGGCGGATAAGAAAGTCGTGCTGGTGTCGAACGATAAAGTTTTCAATCTTTACGGCAACGCTGCTGCAGCAAGCTTTCGTTCCGCCGGATTCTACGTCTTCGAGTGGAAAATGCGCGACGGTGAAGAGTATAAAAGCTTAAATTCGCTCGAGGATCTTTTGCGATTCTTAAGTTCGAACGGATTTGCGCGAACCGATGTCGTCGCCGCGCTCGGCGGCGGCGTCGTCGGCGATCTGGCAGGCTTCGCGGCGGCGATCTATCTTCGCGGCATCGCGTTTTTGCAGTTTCCGACGACGCTGCTATCGATGATCGATTCTTCGGTCGGCGGAAAAACTGCTGTAAATACCGAATTCGGAAAAAATTTGATCGGTTCGTTTTATCAACCCAGCGGTGTTTTTATAGACGTCGATGTACTGAAAACACTTGAAGCACGCGAAGTTACCGCCGGCTTCTGCGAAGCGATCAAGCACGGTGCACTCGCCGGAGGGGAACTATTTGAGAGCACCCGAAATTTTCTCGAGCAAAATCCGGTCGCAAAATTTGCAGATTCGTTCGATAATGAAGACTTTTTAGCTTCACTCGCAAATCTCGTCGCCGATCAGATCCATTTTAAAGCCGCGGTTGTCACGCAAGATGAGTTTGAAGCTGCCGCGCGCACCGACAGCCTTTCTCGCAAGATCCTCAATTTTGGACATACGCTCGCGCACGCGCTCGAAAAGGCGACAGATTATCGGTATTTCAAGCACGGGGAGGCGGTCGGTTATGGAATTTTATTCGCCGGCGAACTATCAAAAAGACTTGAAAAACTGGATGAAAATAGATTAAACTTGTTGTACGATGTTGTGCATCGGGCGGGAAGTCTTCCTAAAGCCAGCAACATCAACAAAAACAAGATCGTCGAGGCATTCGCTTTTGACAAGAAAATTGTCGATAACTCACTGCAATGGGTGTTTCTCAAAGATCTTGGCGTACCGGTAATTCGCGATGGAAATGACATTTCAAATGAAATGATCGAAGAATCGCTCGAAACAAGTCTGGAAAGTTAAATTTCCGAAGCTCATTTTGAAAGAGGTTCGTAATATGAACAAAAGTTTTTCAATCAACCGCAATTCGGAGCGGGGCGGTGCCGGCATTAAGTTGCTGCTGGCGCTGGTAGTTTTTATTTTGATCGGCAACGCCGGCTATAATTTTGTGCCGGTCGCCTACCAGGGCGAAAGTTTCAAACAGGATATTGACGGCGCGATCGTAAAAGGGACGGTTTTGCCGACCAGCGGGAAAGCACCGATCGATGTCGTGAAGAAAAATCTTTTTCAGGCGGCAAAGGTCAACAATATCCCTGATGACGCCGTGCTCGAAGTAACGATGAAGGATAAAGCGATCACCGGGCACGTCAGTTATACGAAAGATGTCGAACTTCTGCCGTTCGGGCTTTGGGTATACAAATACGAATTTGAATACTCGTCCGCACCGGCGACCTTTTTGGTGAAGAATTCTTAAATCGTGATAGAAATTTATTGGAAAGAGCGGTTCGCCGCTTTTTTTATTGGAATTTCGAACGTGTTTCCGTCAGAGAAGCATGAACCCGATCGTAAAGCTTTTCGACTTTCCGGAGATCCTCTTTCTCGGGCACGGTTCGTTGCGCCAGAGCAAATAGTAGGTCTGCCTGCGACTGAATTAATTCGTGTCTTTCGTTTCGTTCTTCTTTAAATTTAAGGTTTGCATTAACCTTGCTTAAAACATTAATGGAATTTAACAATCGAAGAATGACCGCCACATTTCCACCTGTGTTTTGCCGAATCTGATTAAAGGCGAGATCGAAAAAATCCTCGAAACGCTGTTCTTCCATCACCACGCGCAATTGTCTGTCCTGGTAAAGATGCGACGGACAAGACGGCTTTCTTGCGATCGACACCATGATCGAACCGATATAATCGACGCATGTAACCGCCGTGGTCGAGTCATTTACGGCGGGCGAAAGCGCTTTCAGCGCAATATCGACTAATTGCCGCAGACCAAACGCGACATCGCCTTCGACCGTGCGGTAGCTGCCGATATTGTAAACCGAGCGCATTCGAACGATAGTCGATTCGTCCGGTCGATAACTATCGCTTTCGGAAAAAACATCTAAAACAGGAAGCCCGGAAATTGCAAATTGCCCGATGCGCCGCTGCATTCTGATGACGAGATCGTATTCCGCTGCAATCGCCTTAAGTTCATTGGAATCTGCATTTTGCACATATCCGCTCTGATTCGAAGTGACGGTAAAAGCCGGTGGTTTCTGCAAGAGCTTTTCAATTGAAACGGGAACGTTCTGCTCGGGGGATTCGTCCGGAAAGGTTCGCTCTACTTCTGCGATCGTCTCTTTAGCGATGGCTGAAATTATGCTCGAAGCCTGGATCGATGTTGCGACGTGATGGATGAAATAGATAAGGCAGCCAACGCCGAAAAATCCGAAAATGACGCCGAAGAAAACCGCGGTTGTCGGGACAAAATCGAGATCGGGATTGTCGCCGCCGTCGCGAATCGTTCGCAAAACGACGATGCAGTATGCAAAGATCCCAACAAGCGCGCCGAGAACCGCCTGATTTCCCGTATCGCGCATAAAATTGCGCAAGATCCGCGGCGAAAATTGAGTCGAAGCCAAAGTGAGAGCGATGATCGTAATCGAAAAAACGGTTCCCGCGACCGTGATCGAAGATCCCGCAATGACAGCCAAAATATCACGTGCGCCGGAAGGTTGAACGCCGAAAAACATCGGAATGCGCTGGAACGGGCTCTCGAAAAAATAATCGACCCCGATAAAAGCGATCCCGAGAATTAATCCGGCAATGACGAACAGCGCCGGGACAAACCACAGCGTCGACATCAGCCGATTCCATAAGTTCATTGTCTTAGTCATTTTATACGGTCACAGCTTCGCGATATTCGCCCCAAACCTTGCGAAGTTCGTTTGAAATTTCTCCGACGGTTACAAAATTTTCAACGCAGTCCAGAATTATCGGAACAAGATTTTGACCCGTCGCGGCTGCGGCGGAAAGTTCGGCGATCGAACGTTCGGCATTTTGCTTGTCACGCTTTTCACGAAGCGCGCGAAGGCGTTCTATCTGACCTTTTTCGATAGCGTCGTCAACCTTCAAAATCGGAATCGATTCGTCTTCGTCGATACGAAAACGATTTACGCCGACGACGATCTCTTCGCGCTTTTCTAACGCGCGCTGGTATTGATACGCAGCTTCCTGAATCTCGCGCTGAACATAGCCCGCTTCGATTGCGCTTAACATTCCGCCCATCGCGTCGATCTTTTCAATATATTCAACGGCTTTTTGTTCAAGTTTATTCGTCAATTCTTCGATGGCATAGCTTCCGGCAAAAGGATCGACCGTATCCGCAATGCCCGATTCATATGCAAGAACCTGTTGGGTTCGAAGCGCAATACGCGCCGCCTGCTCGGTCGGCAAACTTAGCGCTTCGTCCATTGAATTTGTGTGAAGGCTCTGCGTCCCGCCAAGTACTGCCGCTAACGCCTGAACGGTCGTTCGGACGATATTAACCTCCGGCTGCTGCGCGGTGAGTGTAGATCCGGCAGTTTGAGAATGAAAGCGGAGCATCATCGATTTCGGTTTTTTCGCACCGAAACGCTCTTTCATCGTTTTTGCCCAAAGCCGCCGGGCAGCGCGGAATTTTGCTATTTCTTCTAATAAATTATTGTGAGCGTTAAAGAAAAAAGACAGCCGCGGCGCGAAATCGTCGATGTTCAAGCCCGCGTCCAAAGCCGCTTCGACATAGGCGATCGCGTCGCCGAGCGTAAATGCGATCTCCTGCGCGGCGGTGCTGCCGGCTTCGCGAATGTGATAGCCGGAGATCGAGATCGTATTCCAGTTCGGTACCTGATCGGCACAAAACGCAAATGTGTCGGTGATCAGCCGCATCGACGGTTTCGGCGGAAATATATAAGTTCCGCGCGCAATATATTCTTTCAAAATATCGTTCTGGATCGTTCCGTTCACCTTGTCGAACGACACATTTTGCTTCTTCGCGACCGTTAAATAAAGACATAAAAGCGTCGAAGCGGTCGCATTTATCGTCATTGAGGTTGAGACTTTATCAAGCGGAATTCCGTCGAAGAGCGTCAGCATATCTTCGAGCGAATCAATGGCGACGCCGACTTTTCCAACCTCGCCTGCGGAAAGCGGATCGTCGGAATCGAGACCGATCTGCGTCGGAAGATCGAACGCGACGCTTAATCCGGTCGTTCCCTGAGACAGGAGATATTTGTACCGCTCGTTAGATTCTTCAGCCGTGGCAAATCCGGCATACTGGCGCATTGTCCAAAATCTGCCGCGGTACATATTTTTGCGAACCCCGCGCGTGTAGGGAAACTCGCCGGCGTGCGCGATCTCATCTTCGAAATTGATATCGGTATTTTCCGGATTGAACTCTTCCGGAAATTCGATCCCGGACGAAGTTTGAAATTTTTCCTTGCGTTCCATAATTGTTTATAAGCTAATTGCCGATGTAAGTAACTAAAATTATCGCATACGCGGTTCGATTTGAAATTGGCAAGCGAAAAAAAGCTGAAATTTTCTGATCTTGGCAGACTATTTCCGGAACTTGAAAGTTTTTCGGGCGTCGCGTAGCATTCAAAGAGAGAAATGGAACTCGACGCCAACGCAAAATTAGCAGTTCGCGAACTTGGAGAATCGATCAATAAGGCGATCGAAAATTCCGACAGGGTCGCGGATGCAATAGAAGTCCTGAGAAATCTGGGTTACGAGCCAAATTTGATCTTGAAACTCGAGATCGGTCTGCAGGAAATTGAAGACGGCGAAGAGGATTTTCACGACGAAATTGAGCTTGATCTGACCGACGAAGATCTCCGCACGCTTCGCCGGATGAAGATAAAATTCTGAACTGATCCTTCGATCCGACCTTGAATTACTTTAACTATTTTTCCGAAATTGAAGCGGCGTTCATACGCCGGCGCGGGCGAAATCTGCTTTTAAGTCCGGTCGATTGGACATTGATCGAATCGTGGCAGAAAAACGAGATTCCGCTTCATATCATTCTGCAGAGCATTGAAGATGTTTTCGATGCATATGACAAAAAAACGACGAAACGTGCGATAAAATCTCTGTCGTATTGCAAAGACGAGGTCGAAGCCCGATATGCGGAATGGCTTGCTGCGCAGGTCGGAAAAGCGACCGATGCCGAAGATCTGAGCGAGTCGGCGCGAGAAAGCGACGTTTCCGAGCATCTTTCAAAGGTATTGGCGGAATTTAGATCGACAACGGCAAAAATTGCCGCAAAAGTAGATAGAAGTTTTGAAAAGATAGCTAGAAAGCTCGAACTTCTGATCGAGAGCGGCGAAACGGGCGAGGCGCTCGAACTCAAGCTCGAGAAACTCGACGAACAAGTCGATGAAAAATTACGGTCGGCTGCGGCAGATGATTCAATGCTTCGCGACCTGGAAATTTCGATGGCGGAATATAAACGGAAAATGGACGCGGCGTCATATCAAAAGACATTTGATCTGATGCTGACAAAAAAGCTTCGCGAAAAAACGGGAGTTCCGCGTTTCAGTCTTTTTCACCTTTAAGGATCAAAAAAGTTGGGCAAAAAATATAAAAACGGCGAGACTTTGGACGTTTCGATCGAAAAGATCGTGCCGAACGGCTACGGGCTCGGGTTTGCCGAAAATCTAACTGTTTTCGTGCCGCTTTCGGTTGCAGGCGACCGTTTAAAAGTCAAAATTTACCAGCTGAAAGGGAAATCGGCATTTGCCGAGATCGTCGAGATAATTGAACCGTCCAACGAACGGATCGAGCCGCCGTGCCCATATTTCGGGCGCTGCGGCGGATGCAATTTTCAGCAGATGCCCTATGAAACGCAGCTCCCGGCTAAAGTCGGAATCGTCCGCGATTGTCTTTCACGGATCGGCAGGATCAAGTTCGCCGGCGAGATTGAGACAATTTCAAGTCCGGAACCGTTTCATTATCGTTCCCGGGCGCAATGGCATCTGGATACGATTAGACAGAGATTCGGATATTTTGAAAGAAATTCGCACCGCGTGATAGATGTCGAAGAATGCCCGATCCTGCTTCCCGAACTTGAACAAACGTTAAAAGATCTTCGCGGCGCGATCGATTGGAAATCGCTAACCGCCGAGATCGTAGATATCGAAGCCGCGTCGGCATCCGGTCAAACCTCGATCTTTTCCGATGAAATATTGGAACCGACGCTGGAAATCACCCATCGAACGAACGAATCGAATTATAAATACGCAGCGAATATATTTTTTCAAGGCAATCCGTTTCTGGTCGATAAACTGATCGAAACCGCGATCTCCGGCGCCGCGGGCGATGCCGCGATCGATCTTTACTGCGGCGTCGGACTTTTTACGCTTCAGCTTGCTAAAAAATTCGGTCGTGTTGAAGGTGTCGAAGCATATGACCGGGCAGTTGATTTTGCTGAACTAAATGCTGAAAGTGCCGGGATTGAAAATGTTTCTTTCGTTCGTGCCGGGACGCTGGACTTTTTGTCAGAAGTTGCCGAAAGCGGCGCCGAAATCGATTTTGCACTGCTCGATCCGCCGCGAGCCGGAACCGAGAAAGGCGTTATCGAAAGACTTCTCGCGATTCGCCCGAACGAGATCTCATACGTTTCCTGCGAACCGTCGATCCTTGCGCGCGACCTGGCGGCGCTGGTAAACGGCGGTTACAGCATCGGTTCGATAACGGTCATCGATCTTTTTCCTCAAACCCATCATGTCGAAACGGTTGTACGATTGAATCCGGCGCAATAAACTCTCGAAGTAAATTATTAAACAATCCCGCATCAAAATCGTTTATGAATTCTTAACGTTTGAATAAATTCGGAGTAGTAAACTAAACTTAAACCATATGGCGAGAAAAAAATCAGAACCGAAAGGCGAATCTAATGCAGTTGCGAAAACGCTTTTCGTCCGCTGCCGATATTGCGGGCAGAAAAATACCGTCCGCGAAGGTTATAAGAACGGCGAGGCAAAATGCGGGCGCTGTAAATTGGCGCTTTCAAACGAATTTCACAAGAAATTTGCCGATCTCGGAAAGCATGAATACGTTCATCCTTCTGACAGCAAAGCCCTTGCCGCACTTCGCGCGATTCCGGGAATCGATACCGCGCTTAGGCAGCTTTTGAAAGTTACGGGCGAATCTGCGATCCGTGTAACCTTTATGGCAAGCGCCGTTAAGGTTACGCCGAAACAATGTCCCGACCTGCACGCGAAACTTCAGATCGCGTGTACGACGCTCGGCGTCGACATGCCCGATCTTTATATTCAGCAAAACCCGATCGTCAACGCATTCACGGGCGGCGTCGATAATCCGATCATCGTGCTTCATTCAGGCTTGATCGAACGATTGAATGAGGAAGAAATTCTGGCAGTGATCGCCCATGAAGTTGGACATATTCATGCAGAACACGTTCTTTATTTGACCGCGGCACAGTTGATCCTTGCGGTTGCGACAATTCCGCTGGCGTCGCTTCCGATCGCGGGAATCATTAAGGAACTTTTGACGGCGTCAATGCGCGGAGCGCTTCTCGCATGGATGCGCCGGGCTGAACTTTCCTGCGACCGCGCGGCATTGCTGGTTACGCAAGATCCGCATGTGATCGGAAAAACCATGATGAAACTTGCCGGCGGAACGCTCGCTTCGAAGATCGATTATGATCTTTTTCTCGAGCAGGCACGTGAGTTTCAGAAAAATTATGATGAGAAAAAGCTTGATAAGTTCTGGGCTGACATCATTAACGCGGGACTTTCGCACCCGTTCCCGATCTGGCGTGTTTCGGAGATCTTGAAATGGGTCGACAGCGGTCAATATGCAGATCTGATGAAAAAGTAAAATTAAGAAGCGGCGCGATCCTTATCCGGTCGCGCAGCTTTTTTAATTTTAAAACTCGGGTTAAATTTAATCTTCGTCAAAATCGTCCCAATCAAATTCTTCTAAAATTCGCTGGGCTTCTTCTATCTCAAAGTCGTATGCCTGCTGCTCAAGCGTGGTTCGCGCAATTTCTGCGTAGATCGGATCTTCAAGCAGCGACATGATCGACTTAACCGGTTTCATCGCCAAAGTTTCAAAAGCAATTGCACAAATATGCGGAACTTTCGTTTGACGAACGATCTCTGCGATCTCGCCGACGCTGAAACGCGCTGCCAAAATATCGCCGAGTTTGTCGATCATATTGTAATCGGCTTTTTTGAGCGCGCGGTTCATCAATTGTATGAAAACCTCGGCAGATTCGGTCTTCGAACGCAAAACATCTGCACAAGTCTCTGCAAGCTGCTTGATCTCGTTTGATTTTTCAAGATTTCCCGCGACGTCAGGTGTGCCGGACTGTTCATCAAGCGCGGAAAGAAGCCGGCTCAATTCCCAATCGGCATGGGTATCGTAAGAGAATTTCTGCACCGGCGCGGGGGATTTTTCTGCGTTTGACTGCATAGCGCCGACCAGCATTTTTTTTGTCATCGGTCGCAAGCCTTCCCAAACACTCTCAACCCGCGCGCCGAAATTTTTGATCGTCATTTCAATACCGATAGTTTGCAACAATTCAAAAGAATTGTAAATTCCAATTTTTTCAGAATTATTTCAATAGCCTTTCGATAAGTTTTGATTCCATTTCATGCAGCGAGTCAGATAGTTCGTCGGGATCGATGGATTCATCGAAAGTTTCGATAAGCGCAAATGGATTTTCTCTCAAATGACGAATCTCCCACGCGACGCGATCTTTTTTTGACGTGCGCGAAAACCACGCGGCATCGACTTCGGATGTTGAGAACTCGACATCTTCGAACTGCGCTGACAAGGATGCGGCGAACTCATCATACGTTTCCGGCAAAAGCAAAACACGGCGTAAATTCCAGCCGTGTTTCGTATATTGAGCGATAATTTCGCGAACAGTTTGTTCTGTGATCATTTCTTTGGCGCTTCTGCAGCCTTGTTCGATTCCGGCTTAACTTCGATCGTTTTAACGTTCGAATTTGAAGGTTGACTTCCGCTGGAAAAATTACCGTTAATATTCGGGTCGAGCGGCACCAGACCCGAAGTGTTCGAATTTTCCGCCTCAAGCATCGCTTTCGATCTGCCCGGCGATTTAAACGTTCCGGCAAAAAGATCTCCGACCGCAAGCTTCCAGCCGCCGTCCTCTTTTACGAATGCGAGATCTTCCCAACGGTTGTCGCGGCTGTTGTAAACTTCTACATTTCCAAATTCGTCTTTGACGCGTTCGTCGCGGATCTCCGGCATCGTTTCGGCAAACGTTGTCGCAGTAAATCCATTTGCGTACACTTCTTTAATGTCTTTTTTCTGCTGCGCTGCAACTCCTTCGGCAAATCCGACGGTTGCTTTGGACATCATACTTTTAATTTTGTCTGTGTCCTTACTTTTTACCGCTGTGTAGAGCATTTTATAAGCTTCGGTCGGCGAAGAAGCCTTACCGGGTTCAACCGCCGAATCGCTCTTTTTACACGCAGAAAAGATCGAAAAAGCGCAAATTGTAACAAGGAAGAGTGTGATTTTTGGATATTGTTTGAAATTCATTTATATTAAGTCCTACTGACGTTTTTTAAATTAGAAGTATAGATAGTGTTTCCGGAAATGTAAATTTGGACTGCGAAGTACGCCGGTCTTGCCAGATCGATTTCCTAATTTTCGTCGAGTGAACGACGTCGGAAAAGCCGGTATTTCAAATAAAAGATTGGACAACGAAAATCTCCAGATTTGTTTTAGAACTGCCAATAACGGCGACGCCGAAATGGTCAGAGCGCTGGTTTTTGGTATTCTCGATGAATATGGTCTCAAACCGGATGTTGAGGGAACTGACATAGACCTCTTCGATATCGAAGCGCATTATTTGAACCGCGGCGGCGTTTTTGAAGTGCTGGAAACCGAAACCGGCGAGATCGTCGGAACGGTAGGACTTTTTCCGATCGACGATAAAACCGTCGAACTAAGAAAAATGTATTTTGCACCGTCGATACGCGGGCGAGGTCTTGGAAAAGCAACTCTCGGGCGAATGGTTCAAACTGCGGCAAAGCTTGGTTTCGCGACAATAACGCTTGAAACGGCAAGCGTTTTGAAAGAAGCGATCGGGCTTTATACCAAATTCGGGTTCGAACCGGCAGACGACCTTCATTCGCCGCGCTGCGATCGGGCGTTTTCCCTTAAATTAACAAATGAAAGCTCTGAAATTTGAAAACGGTCGACTTTTCCTCGCCGAAGCGAAAATTCCGCAGATCGCCGACGAAGTTCTGGTTAAGGTTACAACTTCCGGAATCTGCAATACGGACCTCGAGATCGTTCGCGGATATGCCGGTTTCGAAGGGATCATCGGTCATGAATTCGTCGGCGTCGTAGAAAAAGCAC
Organism: Pyrinomonadaceae bacterium; assembly: GCA_026129865.1. GTDB lineage: Bacteria > Acidobacteriota > Blastocatellia > Pyrinomonadales > Pyrinomonadaceae > JAHCHG01. The sequence goes on along the minus strand of JAHCHG010000001.1, from coordinate 720,854 downwards.
CCGGCGCCGAAAAATTGATCGGTAAACGCGTCGTCGGCGAAATTAACGCGGGTTGCGGCAAATGCGACCGATGCAGAGGCAACGACGCGAGGCATTGTTTGAATCGAACGGTTTTAGGAATAATCGGTCGCGACGGCGCACACGCCGAATTTTTATCGCTTCCGGCGGAAAATTTACTAGTCGTTCCGAACTCGATAACGGACGAACAAGCGGTTTTTGTCGAACCGTTAGCGGCAGCAAACGCAATTACGGAACAGGTTGAAATTGCTCAGAACACGCGTGTTGCCGTAATCGGCGATGGAAAACTCGGAATTTTATGCGCGCGAGTTCTGGCGTTGAAATGCGAAAGGCTTGTGCTGATCGGGAAACATCGGGCAAAACTCGATCGCGCTGGCGCCGGCAATATTGAACCTGTTTTGCTAACGGATGCGAAAAAGTTCCGGCGGAAATTTGACGTGGTTGTCGAAGCCAGCGGGTCGGAATCGGGTTTCGGACTCGCACTCGATATAATTAGACCGCGCGGTAAACTTGTTCTTAAATCCACTTTCAAAGCCGATGCGAAACCGGAAATGTGGCGGGTTGTCGTCGATGAGATAACGGTCGTCGGTTCGCGGTGCGGAAGGTTCGAACCTGCAATTAAATTGCTCGAGGATCGATCGATCGACCCGTCGGATCTGATCGATTCGGAATATGATCTCTCGCACGGCGTTGCCGCGATGGAAGCGGCGGCGGCGAAAGGGGCGATGAAGGTTTTGCTGCGAAACGGTCCGGCGATCAACCGTTGAAATTTTAAAAATTACTTGTCAGCGGTTTTTCAAGACTTTATACTTTCAAATGTCACTTTTTTACCCGCCGCTGCGCGTTTTTAGACGGAGGTTTTTATGAAAATTCGAAAGCAAACGACCGGAACATTCACCGATATCTTTACGATCAGGTTAACACGCATTTTTTTGATTGCGCTGACACTGGTCGTTTCAGGGTCGGGCATCGAAGCGCAGATCGTCGGCGATCCGGCAATCTCGCCTGAAAAATTATCCGCGTCATTTGCAGAAGTTTCAAAGCGTGTTGAATCGGCAGTGGTCAATATTGAAACAAAAGGTCGGATTCCGGACATTCAGGTAAAAGGCGGCGGCAGCGTCGATTCGGACGATATTCTGGATTTCTTCAAACGGCAGATGCCGCGGCGACCTTCATACGCAGTCGGAAGCGGTTTTCTTGTCGACAGTGCAGGTCATATTTTAACTAATTTTCACGTTATCGAGGATGCGGCAAAGATCTCTGTCAGTCTGCCGTCGGGCGAAGAATTCGTCGCAAAAGTTGTCGGAACGGACGAAGAAACCGACATCGCGGTTTTGAAGATCGATGCCGGTTACGAATTGCCTTTTTTAAGGCTGGGAAATTCAGATCAGGCACGGATCGGTGATTGGGTTTTGGCGATCGGTTCGCCGTTTGGACTTTCGAAAACTGTTACTGCGGGCATTATTTCTCAGACGAATAGGGAAACTCCGGCGGGAAATACATTTCAAAAATTTATTCAAACCGATGCGGCGATCAACCGGGGAAATTCGGGCGGACCGCTTGTAAATATGAGAGGCGAGGTGATCGGTGTTAACTCGCAGATAGCGACTTCGACCGGGGATTACAACGGCATCGGTTTCGCGCTTCCTTCGAACGAGGCGAACGAGGTTTACAGACAGATACTGCAGAACGGCAAGGTTCGGCGCGGTTATTTGGGCGTTTTGCTTGAATCGGTGAAAAGCGAATTTGCAAAGGTTTATGGGCTTCCGGAAGCAAAAGGAGCGATCATTACAGAGATTCGCGACAAAAACAGCGCGGCGGCGAGTGCAGGATTAAAGGCAAACGACGTGATCCTCACGTTTGACGGTCAAACCGTTGCCGATGCGCAGGATTTGATCTATAAAGTCGCGGGAACGGCGCCGGAGCGCGATGTGCTTGTCACATATTTGCGCGAAACTGGTTCAAAGCTTGAAACGAAAACCACATCCATCACGCTTGCCGAGCGCCCGTCGAACGACCGTATTATAGACAATGTCGAACCGCGGATACTTCCGCTCGACAAAACCCCGAAACCGGTTCAGCCGTTCGGATTAACGTTGACCGAGCTGACGCCCGATGTTGCGAAAACATACAAACTCGAAGGCGAAAGCGGATTGATCGTTAAATCGATAAATCCTGCAAGTTTTATTGCCGACGTAAAAAGTTCGAGCGGCGGCGGCGCGCTTAACGAAGGCGATCTAATTCAACGGATAAACCGTCAGCCGGTAAATGATCTAAAGAGTTTTACGGAAATAGTTAGTAAGTTGAAAAAAGGTGATGCCGTTGTGCTCCATATCGTCAGCTACGATCGTCTGCGACGGTCGACACAGTTAAATGTCGTTCAATTTACCGTCCAGTAATTTTTCGTTCACGCGAAAACGAGCCGCCGTAAAAACTTTCGATTTTGCAGCGGCTCATTTTATCCAGATAATGACCTTTTTATCGTCGCCCTGCTCCGCTGCGAACTTCGCGAGTTCGGATTTCTCGATGGAAAGTTCGCGCGTTGAATCGAAATCTTTAAGACTTTCGTCAGTTCCTTTATTCGCCTCCATTTTTCCGGGGTTGTAATAGACCTTTTCGCCTTCGATCCTTGTAATCTTGTCGGCGTAAAACCATGATTTACCGTTTTTTTGGAAACGGTAATAAATGACGTCGCCCGGTTTGATCGCACCGATCTCTTCTTTTGTGACCGAATTCATTCCGCATGCAGTTAGAAAGATAAATGCTGCAGCAAAAATAGCTATTTTCTTTTTCATCGTTTTCTCCTTCAAAAATGTTTCGAAACCATCTTTTAGATTCAACCGGTAATCCGTAAACTTTTTGCGCTTAAACAACTCAATAACTTACGATGTGCGGCATGAAGCGCATTATCGGGCAAAAATTAATTTTCGGCAAGTGTTTTATTAATGGAGGTTAGGATGTAAAAACTGCACGATGAGTCGGCGGCGCGTCGTGCAGAAATTGGTTTCCGGCGCGCAAGTCGCCGAAACGGTCAATTGAGTGCGTAAAGATTTCACGTTAGAATAGTTCCACCAACATTTTCACTATCAATTGCGAAAGGAAGATAACTTTAAAAGATATGACAAAAGCAAAAGCAGCAGCGAATAAAAAAGAGAATTTAACAAAGACTTCGGTTAAAAAATATCATAACTATATCGGGGGCGAATGGGTGAAATCTTCGTCGGGCGAATGGTTTGACAATATTAACCCGGCGAACACAAACGACATAATTGGGCGGTTTCCCCGGTCGAATCAGGAAGACGTTGACAATGCGGTCGCGGCGGCAAAAGCTGCGGCGACAAAATGGCGAAGAACACCAGCGCCCAAACGAGCGGAAATTTTATTTCGGCTGGCGCAAATTTTAGAAAAGAATAAGGAAAATTTTACTCGCGATATGACTCGCGAGATGGGAAAGGTTTTGAAGGAAGCCGGCGGCGATGTTCAGGAAGCGATCGACTGCACATATTACACTGCGGGCGAAGGCAGACGTCTTCACGGTTTTACAACGCCGGCAGAAATGCCGAATAAGTTTGCGATGTGCGTGAGGCAGCCGGTCGGTATTTGCGGGTTGATAACGCCGTTCAATTTTCCAATGGCGATTCCTTCGTGGAAGTTAATTCCGGCACTCGTGTGCGGCAACACCGTCGTTATCAAATCCGGCGAAGATGTTCCGCTTTCGACAATTAATCTCGTAAAAGCCTGCGAAGAAGCCGGAATTCCAAAAGGAGTGATCAATGTCGTAAACGGCTTTTCCGAACCCGGCGAAGCGCTTGTAAAACATAAAGATGTGCGATTGATCTCGTTCACCGGTTCGACCGACACCGGCAGAATAATCGCCGAACAATGCGCGCGCGACAACAAGATCGTTTCACTCGAAATGGGCGGCAAGAACGCGATCATCGTTATGGACGACGCCGACATCGACAATGCCGTCGAAGGTTCGCTGTGGGGCGCGTTTGGAACTTCGGGTCAGCGCTGTACGGCTTCGTCGCGTCTGGTCGTTCACAAGAAAGTTTATAAAAAATTCTGCGAAAAACTCGTCGAACGAACGAAAAAACTAAAGGTCGGCGACGGTCTCGACCCGAAGACCGAGGTCGGACCGGTCATCAACGAACAGGCGATGGAAAAGATCTTGAACTACATAGAGATTGGCAAATCGGAAGATAAAGCAACGCTCGCCTGCGGCGGAAATCGCCTGACAAAAGGCGAATTCAAGAACGGTTACTTCATTGAACCGACCGTTTTCACAAACGTGAAACGCAATCACCGCATCGCGCAGGAAGAGATCTTCGGTCCCGTAACCGTCGTCATTCAGTTTGAAACCCTCGACGAAGCGATCGACATCGTAAACGACGTAAAATACGGACTTTCGTCGGCGATCTACACGCAGGACGTCAACAAATCGTTCTACGCAATGGAGGAACTTTACACCGGAATCTGCTACGTGAATTCGGCAACCATCGGCGCTGAAGTCCATCTCCCGTTCGGCGGCACAAAGGGAACCGGAAACGGACACCGCGAAGCCGGAACGCAGGTTCTGGACATCTTCAGCGAATGGAAATCGCTCTATATCGATTATTCCGGCAAACTGCAGAAAGCGCAGATAGACGAAGTGGAAATTTAAGGTTAACTCAAATTTAACAAGCTGCGAATTGGAAAATTTTACCAATTCGCAGTTTTTTGTTTAAAGCGCAGACGACGCTCCCGCCATTATGCATCCCAATCAAATCGAAAATATTCTCTCGGAAAAAATAGTCGGTAAGATCGAAAACAGCCGCGGCGGTTTAATCTATCGAAAATACGATACATTTCTCAGTTGGTTTGGCATGGAAAAACGCCGCAACGCCGATCTTATCGATCATTTAGACGATCACCTTAACAAACACAAAATTAGACTTTGGTGCGGCAAAGAAGAACGGAAATCTGCAAACGATTTCGGTCGCGGCGAAACGGTAACCTTTCGCTTCGATGTCGGCGAATCGCCAAATAACAATATGTCGAAGGCTTTAAACAAACATGCGGGAACCATAAAAATTTCGCCTGCCTCGAGCAGAATAAATCTCTATAACCATCAGCGCGAAGCGATCCGGAATCTAGAAGATACGATCGCGAAGAAGTCTTTTTCGGGGATGCTGGTTTTACCGACCGGGGGCGGAAAAACTTTGACCGCGGCGTATTGGCTGGCGAAGAACTATCTCGACAGAAATAAAAAAATCCTTTGGATCGCCCATCGCCACGAATTGCTCAATCAGGCAAAACTTGCGTTTCGTGAAAAACTCGCCTTTGCTGATGTCTTTAAGCATAAGGAATCGATAAATTACCGCCCCGTTTCCGGCATTCACGACCGCGCCGTCAATATTAAAAAGGAAGACGATATTATTTTTGCGTCGAAAGACAGCATAAACTCCAATCTCGAACATCTCGGCAAAAATTGGTTAAACGATCTGAATGAAGTTTTTCTCGTAATCGACGAAGCGCATCATGCAACTGCGAAAACATATCGCCGACTGATTGAAAACTTGCGCGGAAAATGTAAAAACGTAAACATTCTCGGGCTGACTGCGACGCCGTTTCGAACGGCGGAAGACGAACAAGGTTTGCTTAAGAAGGTATTTCCGGACGACATCGTTTATAAAATCGATCTGCGTGCGCTAATCAGGCTTGGTATTTTGTCGGAACCAATTTTCGAAGACGTCGAAACAAAATTCGATTTTGCCAGGGAAATTGGTGACCAACAGCTTGAAAAACTCAGAACAAGTCATTTGGATCTCGATTCGCTAGGGCGTGATACCATAAAAACAATTTCCGAAAATCGCGAGCGAAATCTGGCAATCGTCAATCGCTATGTCAAAAATAAAGAAAAATATGGTCAGACTCTCGTTTTTGCTCTCAATCAGGATAACGCTATTGCGCTCAACAGACTTTTTCGCGACAAAGGCGTGAAATCGGACTATGTGATTTCAGCCGTAAAAGACGAATTTCTCGGCGTTTCGCGTTCCGATCGGGAAAATCCTGAGAAGATCGACCGTTTTAAGCGAGGAGAAATTGAAGTTTTAATAAACGTCAACATTTTGACCGAAGGTACGGATCTGCCGGGCGTTCAAAGTGTCTTTCTAGCGCGTCCCACCGTTTCTACAATTTTAATGACCCAGATGATCGGGCGCGGGCTTCGCGGGGTTAAAGCAGGCGGAACGGCGAAAACCTATATAGTAAGCTTTATCGACAACGGGCAAAATAACATTTCCTGGGTAAATCCCGAACAGCTTTTTATCGAGGAAAATGTCGATTTCGACGATCAGGATGAAAATACCCGAGAACGATTCGTTCGTCTTATTTCGATCAAAAAGATCGAAGAGTTTGCAGCGCTTGCCAACAACACACTCGATATCGAAACGCAAAAACAATTGGAAAGTTTAGATTTTATAGAACGAGTTCCGCTCGGAATTTATCAGTTTGCATTGTCAGAGCCGGATGTAAAGAATTGCGAAGTATTAATTTACGACAACATACGTCAATCTTACCAAGACTTTATCGATTCGCTGCCGCACTTTTTCGCTTCCCACAAACTCAACGATAAAGATTTTTTGACCCCGGACGAACTGGAAGATTTGGGCAATATAGCCGAAACCGAATTTTTTCGCGGATGTTTGAAATACCCTGCGTATTATCTGGATGACATAAAAAACGTTCTACAGTTTTACGCGAACACCGAAACCGTACCTCCGTTCATCGAATTAAAAGACCGCGAAAAGTTCGATTTGTCGGCAATAGCGATGGAAATTGCGGAAAAAGATTTTCGAAACAGCGAGAAAAACGAATACATCGATAAAAAATGGAACGATGGTGAAAAGGAATGGCGTGCATTTTTCGGATACGATAAGCGCTATTTTCTTAATGAAATTGATCTGGCAATCCGAAAACTTAACAATCCGGAGATCTTTGTCTGTGAACATAAGATCCCGATCGATGATTACGAGCTGCGCGAGTTGAAAAAACTCTCGATGTTCGAACTTCGCGAACAATTTCCGGAATATCACAAAAAGCTCCGCGACGAAGTCTTTGCAAAGTTCAAGGAAAAAGACGGCTTCTATTGCAGCGCGGAAAGAGATTACCGCAGCAAAAGCAAATATAATTTTCAGATAGACCATATAACGCCGATGAAAAATGGCGGTCTGACGGAAATTAGCAATTTGCAGTTATTGACGAGATCGGAGAATGCGAAAAAAGGCGCAAATTAGAGTAAAACGGAGGTGCGGTAAAGAACACAAAACGATGAGGCACGGATCGGGATAGTTCGTCGCTTTTCCAAAACCTTTTAATTCTCTTTGAAATAATGAAAATACAACTTTGCCTTAAACTATAAAGCTCGGCAGTTACTACATCGCGGGGACGACAAAATATATTCGACTTCGCAGCTTTTCGGATATCCTAAAATTTGGGTCATCAATCATGACGGCAGCGGGCGGAGGAAGTAGACTAAATATACGGCGGACGATGTCCGCCGGGTCGCCTCCGAATACGGAAACACCGTTTTTTCGCTTCAAACCGAACAGTCGCCACCCATGTTTGGCGAACGAATGCCGATGGCAGCAATCAGGTGAAGTTAACCAAAACGAAAGGCAGTTATCTTCTTACTACTCAGTTGAAGTGGTCATCGGCAATTCGAAATATCGCTTCGCGTTATCGTAGGATGCGATGCGCGTTGCCTTTGCCGAAATACGGGGGGGAAGTACGTTTAATGTCGTTACTTCTTTGGAAATCGGGAAGTAAAATGCCGGAACTCATTTGGGCTGGGAACGGGAAAGCCCGTTTTACATTTTGACCGACGCTAGTTTTCAATCGTCTTCGCTATGGTCGCAATCGCTCTAAAGCGGACACGCGGAAAAGATCGCCGATATTGGCTCCGAAGGAATCTCGGAAAAACTTGTTCTTGCCGTTTCGCACGACGAAAAGTAACTCAACCTCGCTCAGGTCGGGTGGCACCACGACGCGGTTTTAGTTTCGGATTGCAGTGATGATCCAATAACTTCAGAGTTGGTAAATTGAAGATCGGCTGACAGAGAAAATCTGTCAGCCGCTCTTTTTATTTTTTCGGCGATATTTTTATAAGTTCACCATTGCTGTCGTCCGTAATTACGTAAAGATAACCGTCCGGACCTTGTCTTACGTCGCGGATGCGCTGACCGCGGTCTGTTAATAAATGTTCCTCGCCGACCACTTTGTTGTCTTTCAAAACTAGTCTAACAAGCTTTTGCGAGACGAGTCCGCCGATAAAGATATTTCCCTGCCATTCGGGAAAAGCCGTGCCGGTATAAACTTCCATGCCCGAAGGCGCGATCACGGGATCCCAGTAATAGACCGGATCGACAAATCCGTCGCGCTGTGTTTTAGAATTCGGAATCGGTTCGCCGGAATATTCCTGACCGAATGAAACAAGCGACCAACCGTAATTTTCACCTTTCGTAATCAAATTAAGTTCGTCGCCGCCGCGCGGTCCGTGCTCGACAGTCCAAAGCTGCCCGTTCCGATCAAACGCTGCAGATTGTAGATTTCGATGACCGAGCGACCAGATCTCACCTTTCGCGCCTTCCTTTTTCGCAAAAGGATTGTCTTCCGGAATCGTCCCGTCGGGATTGATCCGCATCACTTTTCCATAATGATTATCAAGCTGCTGAACCTTTTCGCGGTTCGGTCGATCAAACCTGTCGCCGGTCGTCACATATAGTTTCTTGTCAGGTCCAAAGGCGATCCTCGAACCGAAATGCAAGCCGTTTTTGTAACCCGGAACCGCTCGAAAGATCACCTTTACGTCTTCGATCGCCGTCCGATCTTTGCTCAAACGCCCACGCGCGACACTTGTGCCGCTGCCATCTTCGCGTACTTCCGAAAAACTCCAAAAGATCGTCCGATCACTCGTGAAGTCCGGACTCAGCGCTACGTCAAGCAACCCGCCTTGACCGCGCGCGGTTACCGGCGGCAATCCGCCCTGTTTGCTTTCTTCCGTCACGCCGTCTTCGCCAACGGCGAGCACCCCTTTAAGCGGTTCGCCGATCTTTCCGTCTTTTGAAACGATGCGTATCTGACCGCCCTTTTCCGTGATCAGAAAATCGCCGTTCGGCAAAGGCTCAACCGCCCAGGGTTTATTCAGACCCTTTGCAACGACCGAAACGTCGTAACCGGCTTTTGTTTGAACGCCGCATGCTCGTGTTTGCTCGGGGAATGTCCGTTTTTGTTCGCCGGCATTGGGTTTGCGAGTTTCCAGCGGCTGGCAGCCGGTTTTGTCCGACGCCGACTTTGCAGCTTTGTCCGGCGGTGCATTTTGCGCACACGCTGTTCCGGTTAAGATCATCAGAAACGAAAACATCGATGCGAAATAGAATCTTTTCATAAAATTAGAACGCTCCCCTTTTTTCTGCGAAATGCTTTTGAAGACTTTCGACCATTTTAGGCTTTTGAATCGCATTTTGCTATTTGCGTTTGTTCGAAGCTAACGAAAAGGAAATTCTCCGTCGGAGATTGCCGACGTCTTTTGCCGCAAAAAGGCGATCGAACGCGGTGTTCATTCGCCGTTTTTCGGGAAATTTCTAACCTTCCAGCTCGCCAAACTTTCCGTTCTGGAAATCCTCTATCGCCTGACGAATCTCGTCAGGTGTGTTCATTACGAACGGACCGTAAGCCGAAACCGGTTCGTCGAGCGGTTCGCCGCTCAACACTAGTGAAGTTAGATCGTCCAATGCTTCGAGTATGAAACGCCTGCCGTCGTTATTAAATAGGACGAAATTGTCTTCCGGAACTTTTTCCGTTCCGTTTATCAACGAGCTGCCTTCGATATTAACCATCGCCGTCGTAAAATTTTCCGGCAGATCTATCTCTACGGTCTTACCTTTTTTCAAGCGTAAGTTAAAAAGATTAATCGGCGAAAATGTTTTCGCGGGACATTTGACGCCGCGAAAATCGCCGGCGATTATCTCGACCGATCCGTCGCCGTCCGGCAATTCAACTCGCCCCATTTCGGAATTTGTCAGCGCCTGGTAACGCGGTTCGGTCATCTTGTCTTTTGCCGGGAGGTTGACCCAGAGCTGCACCATCTGAAAAAGACCGCCTTTGCGGTTGAATTCTTCTTCGTGATATTCCTTGTGAAGAATGCCCGAACCGGCTGTCATCCATTGGACATCGCCTTCGCCGATAACGCCGGCGTTTCCGCGGCTGTCGTGATGCGCGATCTTTCCGTGATAGGCGATCGTTACCGTTTCGAATCCGCGATGCGGATGCGGTCCGACACCAAGCAGATTCCTGCTCGGCGGAAATACAAATTTCGAATTGTAATCGAGCAGGTAAAACGGACTCATCCGGCGAGCGCTGAGAACACTGGAAGGGAAAAATCCATGAACACGAAATCCGTCGCCGACCATATGAACCGGCGGCGGCAGTATAACCCTTTCGACAGTTTTTACATTTACTTTTGTTTGCGTCTTTGTCATTTTTTTACTCCTCGTTCGACCGTTTTAACTGCGAAGTTTTTCGAGAATATTTATCAATTGTTCGATCTCGCTGTCGCCGCATTCGACGAACAGCTGTTGATGAAACAATCTCAGATCTTCATCAAGTTCGCTTAAAAGCGCTTTACCTGCATCTGTAACAAATGCCGTCACAAGCCGCCTGTCCTCTGCGCCGCGTTCGCGGCAAACGAAACCGCGCGACTCCAATCGATCGAGCATCCGCGTTACGTCCGGAACAAAGGTGAGCATTCGCTCACCGATCTCCTTATTTATCAAACCCTTTTCACCCGCGCCGCGCAAAATTCGCAAAACATTGTATTGCGCTGGCGTTATCGAATAAGGCTTCATCATTTCAACCAATCGACGGGTCAAATGATCGCTTGTCCGCTGAATGTTCAAAAATGCTTCGTGCGCGGCGCTCTCAAACGGCTTTGTCTGTTTGATCTCTTGTCGCAGTAAGTCGGTCATTGTTGTAACAATACTTGTTATAACAAGGAATGTCAAGCTGTTTTTCGTTGCCGTTGACTTGGACTTAACTCTGTTTAAGTTTAGTTCTTGCCCGAAGGGATCGTCAGCTTATAGCCCGATTCCCAAGTTTGGCGGTTTTAAGTTTCAGCCGATTTAGGTTAAATTTAGAGTTCGCCGTTTGGAGGACTTTTTCTAAAGGCGTAAGATCACGCAAAAATACAATTTATTAAAAGAATATTTGGAGATTCATCAAATGAAAATCGGATTACCGAAGGAAATTAAGGATAACGAATATCGCGTCGGATTGACGCCGGCGGGAGTGCAGGCGCTTAAAGATGCCGGGCACGAACTTTATGTGCAAAAGAGCGCGGGCGAAGGTTCGGGTTTTGCAGATGAGCAATATGTAAATGCAGGCGCGAAAATGCTCGAAACGGCTGACGAAGTCTGGCAGACGGGCGACATGATCGTGAAGGTAAAGGAACCGATCGCGCCGGAATATCCGCGGATGCGCGAAAATCAGCTGCTTTTTACTTATCTTCACCTTGCGCCGGAATTTGAACTTACGAAACAGATGATGGAACGAAAGGTGACCGGTGTTGCCTACGAAACTATCACCGACAAACAGGGTCGTTTGCCGCTTTTGACGCCGATGTCGGAAGTTGCCGGCAGAATGTCGGTCCAGGTTGGCGCAACTTATCTTGAAAAAATGAACGGCGGACGGGGAATCCTCCTCGGCGGCGTGCCCGGCGTTCCGGCGGCAAATGTTGTTATCATCGGCGGCGGAATAGTCGGAACGGAAGCTGCGAAAATGGCTGTCGGGCTCGGCGCTCACGTTACGATAATCGATCGAAATCTCGATCGTCTCCGCGAACTCGACGATATTTTCCTTTCAAAGGTCCAAACTCTTGCGTCCTCGAGATACGCGATCGAAGAAGCAATTTCTCGCGCAGATCTTGTGATCGGTGCGGTTCTGGTCGTTGGTGCTGCGGCTCCAAAACTTGTAACGCGCGACATGCTTAAACTAATTCCGAACGGTGCGGTTCTCGTCGATGTTGCCGTCGATCAAGGCGGATGTTTTGAAACGACCCATGCGACTACGCATTCGAATCCGACATATTACGAAGAAGGCGTACTGCATTATTGTGTAGCAAACATGCCGGGCGCGGTTCCGAGAACCTCAACATTTGCCTTGACGAATGCGACATTGCCCTATGCATTGGCGCTGGCGAATAAAGGATTTGAAAAAGCGATCCGTGAAGATCGAGGCTTGGCGGAAGGTGTTAATACATATGCCGGAAAACTGACGTATGAAGCAGTTGCCGAGTCGCAAAACCTCGAATATACGGCGCTTGACAGCATGATCGAAGGTATCGCCTCAAAAGCCGCGAATTAAACTTTGTGAACAATTAAAAAAAGAGGCGTCAAAATCCGGCGTCTCTTTTCTATTTATTTACGATCAATTCATTAATTGCGCGAAACAACGTTTCTTTTAGTTCACCGTCTTTTTTCAGGTAGCGGTCGGCGATGCATTTGTCGTCTTCTTTTTCTTCGTGTCCGCTTAGAAGAATTATCGGGATCGAACGTTTGTGCGGATCTTGCCGCAAGATACGGCAAAGGTCATAACCGGAAAGATTCGGCATAACGGCATCCGTTATGATCAGATCGAAATCCTTTTGAAGCGCTATCGAGAGCGCTTCGGCACCGTCGTGCGCCGCGGTGACGTCAAATTCGTCCTTTTGAAGCAGTACTTCTAAAAAACGGCGCATCGAAACGTCGTCTTCAGCGATCAAAATTTTTCGAGCTTGGTTTTTATCCATGGCAGAGGGCAACTCGACGATTTTTACCGGTAAACGTTAAACAGTGTCATTTTAGCATTTGCGCGCAATTTGCCTAAAACCATTAGACGTTGTTTGCTTGGCGAAAGTCGAAAATATACACTTTACGGTTGCTGGAAAGGAAATTGCGATGTATGAATTTGCAGTCACGCCGGCGATAACGCAGATGCGCCGACCGGGCGTGATCATAACTGAGGTAACGCCGAATAGTTTGGCGGAAGAACTAGAACTCGAACCCGGCGACCGGATAGTTCGTGTAAACGGCAGAGCTGTACGCGATTATCTCGATTTTCGGTTCCAAACATCCGGCGAGGTCGAAATGACCTGGCTTGTCCGCAAGACAAACGGCGAAACCTGGGAGATCGAACTCGACCGCGAAGAGGGCGAAGATTTCGGTTTGATGTTCGAACAGATCGTGCCGCGGCAATGTGCTAACGAATGTCTTTTTTGTTTTTGCAAGGGAAACCCGGACGACGCCCGACCCGCGCTCTTTATTCGGGATGAAGACATCAGGCTTTCTTTTCTCTATGGAAATTACACAACGCTGAGTTCGATAACGCCGGATGAAATGGATCGAATAATCGAACAGCGTTTGTCGCCGCAATACGTTTCGATCCATGCGACCGATCTGAAAACACGCGCCTATCTGCTCGGCGTAGAAGAGTCGCGCGCGGATATCTTCGATAAACTCCAGAGATTGCTCGACAACGACATCGAGATCCACGGACAGGTTGTCCTTTGCCCTGAGATCAACGACGGCAAGATTTTGGAAAAAACTTTGCGCGATCTCGCGTCGCATTATCCGAAAGTCGTTTCAACGGCAGTCGTTCCCGTCGCACTGACGCGTTATAACACGGACGAACGGTTAACCCGCGTTACGCCCGAGTTTTGCCGCCGCACGATCAAAGAAGTTGAAAAGCTGCAGCAGGAATTTCGAAAAACGCTCGGTGTGACTTTTGCATTTCTGGGCGATGAGATTTACGTAAAAGGCGGAATGCCGATCCCGACGCGCCGACATTACGGAAATTATCCTCAGATCGAAGACGGTGTCGGAATGATCAGGTCGTTCCTTAACCGCTTCGATGCATTGATCCGTTCTATCGAAAACGGAACCGACCGAGAATTTGAGAAAACTAAGTCTGAGAATGTTCGAACGCACGAACATGCGGTCCGTCCCCAAGAGTCGAAGCTTTCCGAATTTCCTGACTCTTTTAGCGGGACGATTTTGACGGGTGAAATGTTTGCGCCTATCCTCGAAGCGGAAATCGAAAGATTCAACCGGCTGACAAACGCAGATCTTTCGGTTTTACCGGTAAAAAACGATTATTTTGGCGGTGACGTTTCGGTTGCAGGCTTGCTTTCAGGCAAGGATTATCTGGCTGTGAAAGATCGGATCATGGGAGATTTCGCGATCATTCCAAGGCATACGATCAAATCTGACGAACCTATCCTGATCGACGGAATGCCGTTCGAAGAATTAGCCAAAAAACTACCGAAACCGATTTTTCCGATGGATATCGATGAACTGTTAAATTATCTGCGCAGGCGTACAACGGTCTGAAAGTATGACTATTTTGGCTGAAGTGTGATCTCAAACAACTTCTTCCATTTCTTTCCGGTTACAAAGATCCGGTCTTTTTCTGCGTCGTAAGCTATTCCATTCAAAGTGTTTTCGCTGTCGCCGGTGTCGTCGGGCGAGATATTTGCAAGGTCGATCCATCCGATTACCTTGCCCGATTCCGGATTTATCCGTGCAATGTAATTAGCTTTTCCGATGTTGGGAAGACGTCCCTGTGTCGTTCCGGTCTCGGTTTCTTCGGAATGCCAGATATTTGCCCAGATCTCGCCTTTTACATATTCCAACTCATTCAGTAAAAATAATGGCTGACCATTTTCCTTCATTACAGGAACAGTACGCGTTACGGTAAACGTTTCCGGATCTAAAAATCTTAAAATATGGGTTCCGTCGCTCATGATCAACTGTTTTCCGTCGGTCGTCAGTCCCCAGCCTTCGCCTTGATATTTGAACTCTTTGAGAGGTTCGAGCGTTGCGGCGTCATACACAAAACCTGTCTTTTCGCGCCACGTTATCTGATAGATCTTGCCGTTCAGGATGGTCATGCCTTCGGCAAAAAAATTATTTGAAAGATCTTTCTTTTCCAGTATATTGCCGGACTCAAGATCTACTTTCCGAAGCGTCGAATCGCCATAGTTTCCAGTACTTTCGTAGAGAAAACCGTCGTGAAAGACCAATCCTTGAGTAAATGCCTTTGAGTCGTGTTTGTAGGTTTTAACGACGTTGTAGCCGAAAACGGGCGCCGACGAAGATTTTTTCCCCGAATTTGCCGAATTTCCAGTCATCGAATTCACGTTTGAACTTGCCGGCTGGCTGTCGCAGCCGATCATTAAAAATAACGGCAGGATCAATAAAATAAATCGCATAAATTATTTCTTCAAAGCTTTTTCGATCGCGCGCTTAAAGCTGTCCGATGAAAGCGCCGCCACCTTGACGCCGTTTACAAAAATCGTCGGCGTTCCCGAGATAGAATACAAATTGCCGTCTGCCATATCTTTTCGAACCTCAGCGGCTAATTTTTCGCTTTTTAAGTCTAATTCAAACCGGCTCGCATTCAAACCCAAACGCGCCGCATATTCCTTCAAAGATTTTTCGTCGAGATGTGTCTGATTTTTATAAAGGATCTCAATAAACTCAAAATATTTTCCCTGAGCGTTTGCAGCGTTTGCAGCGACCGCCGCAGCGAAAGCATTTTGATGAAGATTTTCAAGCGGAAAATCTCTGATGACAAGGCGTACGTCGGCACCATATCCCCGCACGATCTGTTTGAGAATCGGGTGAACCGACGCGCAAGTAGGACATTGAAGATCGGTAAACATTATCACCGTAACCTTCGCGTTCTCGTTTCCGGTCGAGGGATCGTCGTCAGCAGAAACGTTGTAAACATATGGTGCAGGTTCCTTCAGCGAAATTTGCACGCGATACTTTTTGAATAATTTTTCCTTGAGCGAACTTTCCAAAGCTGACCGTTCCGCATCGGTAAAATCCGTCATTTTGTTTGTGATCTCGCGGGCAAGTAATTCGTCCGGACGGAGTTCGAGTGCGGCAGCCTCGCGAATTATCAGCTTTTCATAAGCCGCGTTTTCGACCGCGCTTCGCAGATGATCGTATTCATGAGCTTCAAAATCAGCGATCTTCGCTCCATTTTTTTCGACAAAATCGGCGTAAGTGATCTGTTTTGTTCCGATCATGCCAACGACATCCGCAGGTTTTAGTGAATTTGACAACGGCTTAGGAAACGCCGGTTTAGCCTTGCCGCGCAGAGTTTCGATAAATTTTTGATAAACTGCGTTTTCCGAATCTCTTCTCAAAAATGCTGAAATCTGCTGCTTCATTTCTTCGAGCGTTCTATTACCTATCTGAACTCGATTTATCTCGTAAATCCTGGCAATTTCTTCATCTGAAGGATCAGGGACCTTAGAGGAAACCTCCTTCTGAAGCAATTCCTCTACGGAAATCGCACGCGCACGGGCTTCCTGATCGAGCAAAATTTCATCGACCATTGATTCCAGAAGCGCTTTTTTTGTTTTTGCAAGCTCTTCAGAATAGTTTGAATAAGCTTCCGACGAGTCTGGCGAAAGTTCCAAAGCTGTAATCGTTATTCCATCGCCGGAAGCGAGGACATCGTCCGGCTTTTGAGCAGCGGAAAGATTAGATAGAAGGAGTATTAAAATAGGAAGAAAAAAACGTCTCATAATTTTTAGGAAAATTGTAACAAATGACGATCGATTTGACGTGCGGCGCGTTCGTCCGGATGCCCCATTAGCTCAGGATTTAAGACTTGCGACAATATTTCTGCGCCATCAACGACGCGAGGAGCGGGGCGCGAAAAATAGGCGCTTGCGTTCATCGCCCAAATATTGTTTTCGGTAAATGCTTTCATTTGCTGAAAATCGAGCGGAAAAACGGTGTTGCGAATCTGGCGAAAAATGTCCGGAATTTCGTAGCCGCATGGAATCATCACCAAAATCTCCGGGTCCGATTCGATAATAGCGTCTAACGTCGTGGAAACGCTCTTTTTGCCGGGTTTTCCCATCAGACATATTCCGCCGGCGAGCTCGACCTGTTCGGGAACCCAGTGTCCCGGTGCAAAAGGCGGCTCGAGCCATTCGAGCATAAAAACGCGCTTTCGATCACGTTCCGAAATTCCGGAAGACCGATTTTTTAGTTCGTTGATCCGGTTTCTCAGGTCGGCGATCAAATTTTCCGCGGATTCCGAAGCATCGCAAAGTTCGCCGATTACCATTATGGTCGAGAAAATATCTTCGATCGAATTAGGTTCGAGCGAAACGACCGCCGCGTTCGATGCATATATTCTCGCGGCGTCTTTTACCGTGGAATAACTCACCGCACAAACTTCGCATAGTTCCTGTGTAATTATCACGTCAGGTCGTAGCGCCGAAAGCTTCTCTTCATCAAGGTCATAGATCGATCCGTGCCCGTCCAGATTGCTTCTGACCTCGTGATCGATCTCGGCACTTGTCATCGTTTCGTGCGAGATCTTACTCGCTGTCAAATGTGGAAGCGATCGGACAGTTTCGGGAAAATCGCATTCGTGCGTCACGCCGACCAAATTCTGTTCCAGCCCGAGCGCGCAGACGATCTCGGTCGCCGAAGGTAATAGCGAAACAATTCGTTTTTGACTGCGGCTCATATTTAACAGTGAAGTCAACTTTTTGTTTGATGTCAACCGCGGGCTCAGCGCGCGGCAATTCAATTATTAACTGGGAATGGCAAAAAATGACTTGCATTGTAAAACAATGTTTTGCTAATATCGTTGTGGAAGTCGGAACGCCATCAGGGCTGGCAATTCGACCTTCATGCGATCTTTCGTCAAATTTTTTGGCGGCATGTGATCGATCGTTACTCAGACGAGAGCTTAGTCATCTTCATTCCTTCGAATCAAAGGTATCCCACCTTTATTACCTAAAAATATGCTTGGACCAAAAAAGTTCAAAATTTTCGTTGAAAATGGACACTCAAGCCAGCTGAACGTGTTTGGACTTTCATATTAGAACTTCCGTAAAAATCACCCCGGCAACGGAAACGCTCGAGCTGAGACGAAACTCATGAAACAAATCAACTCAACACAACATTTTTCTCCTACGAATAATGATCTGAAACATAAAACGTTTGCGTCGGGAGCGCAGGCTTTTGTGGGAGAAAAACGTGCTAAATACCTACTTAACCAAATTTTCCAAAAGGGCAAAGCTTCTTGCCGTAGTTCTTGGGATCGTTGGATCTTTTTTGTGGATCGTTCAATCTGAAGCGAGCGGCGTGATCAGCGGCACGGTTTATGTTGACTACAACATGAACGGTGTAAACAATTCCAGCGGCGCAGCGCCGAATTACGCGGTTGACAGCGGAATTGGCGGCGTAACCGTTTCTGCGTATGATGCCGCCGGAGTTTTGCGGGGAACTGCAGTTTCGGGTTCGACGGGAGCATATGTTTTAAATGCTTCGGGCACGGGACCTTATCGAATCGAATTTACTAATATACCGGCTGGATATTATCCGAGCGAGGTAGGCGCGAATAACGCTTCATCTGTCAGGATCGTTCCGAACGGAAATTCGTCAGCCGTCGATTTTGGAATAGTTCGACCAATCGAATATTGCCAGAACAATCCCTTCATTTACACAAATGTTTATACCGTCGGCAGTGGACCGTTCAAATCTTTTGCACGTTTTCCGCTGAACTACGCCGACGAACTCGACGGTCGTTTAAATAGTGTCGATCCGACAAATTGGACGACGGCGCCATCGCGCACCTCGGTTTTGGACCCGGACGGATTCGGCGATGTAAATGCCGTCGGTGCCACGTTTGGAATAAGTTACGACAGCCGAAATGACAGGCTTTTTGCCTCGTCTTTCTTAAAACGCGGCGCGCGTTTCGGTTCGCTTTCCGGCGAGAGCACGGGCGCGATCTACGTTGTTTCGAACCCCGGAAATTCGGCTCCTGCAGCAGCGCTTTATACCGATCTAAATGCAATTTTTGGCGCGGGGACAGCGGGCGCAAATCCGCATCCGTCGGCTTCGACATCGGATTGGACGGACGATGCCGCAACCGTACCGCTAGTCGGAAAACGGGGCTTGGGCGGACTAAAGCTTTCGGCAGACGGCGCAACTTTATATACCGTTAATCTCAACGACAGAAGACTCTATGCCATTCCAACAAGCGGCACTCTGAATTCGACTACGATCCAAAGATACAACATTCCCACGACCGGGCTCGCCACATCGGCAGGAACGTGTAATGCAAATGACGTTAGACCGTTCGCTCTCGGCAGAGACCGAAGCGGACAGATCTATGTCGGAGCTGTTTGTTCGGCTGAATCCGAAACAAGCGACGCAAAATTGCACGCCTATGTTTGGCGGTTTTCAGGCAGCATATTTACCCTCGTCGCAAACAACAATTTGACGTTTACACGAACCGCCCGCTCGGGTGAATCGGCAACCTGGCAAAGATGGGCAAGTATTTCGGGTCCCATCAACCGCGCTGCTCCCTGGATAACGGACATCGAATTTGACGGAAACGACATGATTCTCGGTATCCGGGATCGTTACGGCGATCAGGTTGTAATGCCAGATTACCTACGAGGATACGGCGACAATATGCGCGTTTGTTTGAACGGCGCAAATTATGTTTTTGAGAGCAACGGAACATGCGGTTCGGTAACGACGCCCGTTCCTTCAGGCGGAAATGCCAACTCGGGAAACGGCGGTCGGGAATATTATTACGATCTCAACGGCGACGGTCGCGAGGAAGGCAGTCTTGGCGGATTGACGCAGATTCCGGGATTTAATCACGTTCTTTCGTCATTTTATGATCCCGTCACATTCAATTCAGCCGGCACGAGGGTAATTAACTATTACACTGCGGGTCTTCAGCGCTACCACAATACGCTCGGAACGCAGCTCGGCGCTTATGATGTTTACCTTGACGCCGATCCGGGAAATTTCGGCAAAGCCGGCGGCGTCGGCGATACCGAGGCGATCTGCCTGGCAGCACCGCTGCAGATCGGGAACCGCGTTTGGAATGACACAGACGGCGACGGAATTCAGGATTCGAATGAAAACGGAATACAAAACGTCGCTTTGCAGCTTTGGGCGGATACAAATGCGGATACGGTTGTCGACACACAGATCGGTTCCGCAACGTCAGATTCGACCGGCGGTTATCTCTTCGGCGGAGCCGGAAATGCGAACCTCAGTACTTATTCATGCGGGACCACGAATGGTTCGTTAGATATTCCGGTAAATGCTTCGTCCGATGATGCTTATCAGAATGCTGACGGCTCGATGAACAGTCTGAGCCAGACAGAGATAAGAATCGGATCGAGCGTAGACGCCGCAGGCGTTCGTTTTCAGAATGTGTCTATTCCGCGCGGTGCAACGATAACCAGTTCGTATATTCAATTTACTTCTGACAACACTTCTTCAAACACCGGTACGCCGACAGTTCAAATTTACGGGCAGGCAAACGACAATTCTCCGACTTTTGGTTCATCTAACCTGAACATTACGAATCGTCCCAATACCAGCGCAGTAACGAACTGGACGATCCCAAATTGGGGAATTGATTCCGAAGCCGGTCTTAATCAGCGAACTCCGTCGATAAACTCCATCGTTCAGGAGTTAGTCAACCGCCCGGGTTGGAACAGCGGAAACGCGATGGTTTTCAAGCTGATCCAGACAAGCGGAAACACGAGACGTGATGCTGAATCGATCGATGGAAGTACAACTGGCGCTGCACGTTTGGTAGTGAATTACACTGTTGCGAATACTTGCCAATACACCCTTTCACCCAATACAAATTACGAAGTTCGCGTTCCGGCTGCAAATTTCAACAGCGGTCAGCCATTGAACGCATTTTCACCAACGGTCGCAAATGCCGACACATCCGCGAACGGCGTTATTCGCGATTCGAACGGTTTATCGGTTTCGGGAAACCAAGTTGTCGCACCGGTTTTAACGGGCGGTTCGGGAGAAAATAATCACACTGTCGATTTCGGATTCAGATCCGGGACAACAAATTCGATAGGAAACCGCGTCTGGTTCGACACGAACAATAACGGGATAATTAATTCGGGAGAACAGGGAATCGGCGGTCTTACCGTTAGCTTGTATCTAGATGCGAACAACGACGGGCGACCGGACACGCCGGGCTCGCCTCTGCAGACAGTTGTTACCGACTCATTAGGTTACTATCGCTTTGACAGGCTCGGGACAAGCAATTATATCGTCTGTGTCGATCCCGTAAACTTTATTTCCGGCGGACGGCTTGAAAGGTATCGCAACGTAACTAGCATTAACACTGCACCGATCGATTCTGCCGGCGCATCAATAAACGCGGAAAACGGTGTCAACACAGCCGGACCGATGAACGCGATTATTTCGGAGGGAATCGTTTCCAATAATTTGGGCGTAAATGGGGCGACCGCACCGACCTCTGAACCGGACATACCGACAACAGGCGTATTTGCCGGTCAGGGTTCGCTGGACTCACGCGCGGACATGACCATCGATATCGGTTTTTATCAAATGTGTCTGAACGGTACGCTTTGGAACGATACGAGTTCGGGAGGGAACAACAACGGGATCTTAAATCCGGGCGAAACGGGAATTCCCTTCATTAGAGTTCGTGTTTTTGATTCGTCAAATGCAGAGGTGCAGGTCGGTCCGGACGGGATCTTGGGCACGAGCGATGACGCGATCGGCGGAACCGCAACCAATTCTTCGGGCGATTACAGTCTTTGCGGTTTACCGCCGGGACAGTATCGTGTTGCGGTCGGAAACGGCGGCACTTCGAGCACTCCGACGTCTTTGAATCCTGACGACAATATCGACAGCGACGACAACGGCTATCCGGGAACGGGTCAGTTTGCCGGGTTAACGGTGTCGAACCTTGTTACGTTGTCGCCGGGAAATGCAGGCGCTTTGAACAACAACATAATTTCCAACGCTCAGGGATCGACACGAAATCCGACCGTAGATTTTGGATTTATCGTCGCTCCATCTTATGTAAATTTGGAAAAGTTCGAGGCATATTCTGACGGAAGCGAAACGGTCATTGAATGGTCGACAGCGTTAGAATTTGAAAATCTCGGATTTAACGTCTACCGCGAATCAAACGGCAAGCGAGAACTTGTAAACCGCGGATTGATAGCGGGAAATGCTCTGAAATCGACCGCAAATCTCGTCGCATCAGGCGACCGCTATATGATCCGGGACCATGATCCTAAATCGAATGCGGTTTACTATCTTGAAGACCTTGAAATGAGCGGAAAAACAACGCTTCACGGTCCGATCTTTCCGAGAATAAAGTTTTCGTCGCTTCAGCCACGGTCGGAACTGTTTATTGAAGTTGATAAATTTGACCGGGCTCCTGAACGGGAATTCGTTGCTGAAACACCGAACAACGAAACCGAAGGTTTCCACGCTGCGTTCACCGAGCGGCAAAAACAGATCGCCGGAATGAAAGGCGTAAAAATAATTGTCGATCACGATGGCTTATACACAGTTTCCGCCGCTCAATTGGCTGCATCCGGCTTTTCCGGCTCGTCAAACAGGGATTATTGGCAGCTTTTCGCAAATGGAGAAGAAATTCCGTTCGGGTTAAATTCCGATGGATCCATCGAATTTTTCGGAAGCGGAAATGACAAGATCTGGACTGCGGAAAAGGTTTATTATCTAGTGGAAGGCGAAAGCCCGGGCGCACGTTTGGAACCTGTAAAAGGAGACGTGCCTCGCACGGACCGGACACCTTCTAGTTTTGATCAGACGACTATACTGGATGAAAGATTCACTTATTTCCCGGCAATCCGGAACGGCGACGACAAGAACTATTTCGGTTCGCTCGTTTCAAATTCGGCGGCTGTTAATAAGAATTTGACGGTTAAAGACCTGGCTGCCGAAGGTAATTCCAGGTTGACCGTCCGGCTTCAGGGCTTAAACACCGGAAGTCATCTTGTCAATATCGTCTTTAATGGAATTCAGCTTGGAACCGTCGAATTTGCTCCGGAAGAGAACAGGTCGATTAGTTATGATATTCCGTTGAACTACGTGTTAGAAGGAACTAACACAGTACAACTTCAAGCGGTTAGCGCCGGTGCGGATTACAGCGCGATCGATTCGATCGCTCTGACATACCCCCGAAAATTCATTGCAGAGTCGAATCGATTGCGGTTTATCCTTCCTGCCGGCGAAGCCGGACTTATCGACGGATTTTCGGACAAAGAGATCGAACTGTTTGAGGTCGACAACGGTGCTGCCCGGCGGCGCGTTCCGACATATAGTGAATCCTCAGCTGATGCATTCGCTCTTCGAATTGCTCCTGAGAATCATGAACGTGAAATCTTGGCACTCTCCAGAACCGCGTTCGAGTCGCCCAGGCGGATCGTTGCGAATGAACCTTCGGATTGGAATGCCGCAAAAAATTCTGCCGATCTGATCATAATTTCGTACGACCAATTCGCTGAGAGCGCAAAAAACCTAGCGGATCTTCGAAGAACACAGAATCTTGAGACTGTTGTTGTATCTGTCAGCGATATATTTGACGAATTTGGATTCGGCGAACCATCGCCGCTTGCGATAAAGGAATTTCTCAAGAATGCCGTCCAAGTTTGGAAAAAATCGCCTCGTTACGTGCTTCTTTTCGGCGATACGACTTTTGACCCTCGCGGTTACCAAAACTATCAGGTTCCCGATCAGGTGCCGACAAAATATATCGACACCACACATCAGGAAACGACCTCTGATAGTTGGTTCGCGGATTTTGACGAAGATGGAATAGAAGATCTGGCGATCGGTCGATTGCCCGTTTCGAACGATTCCGAAGCTGCACATGCAGTTGCAAAGCTCGCGGAATATGACCGTCAGGCGCAGCGCGATATGGATAATATCCTGTTAACGGATCGCGGTTTTGAAAATTATTCCGATGCTTTGCAATCGGAGATGCCGTCTTTTGCGACATCAACCCGAATCGACCGTTCGCAAATGTCGGATTCGCAGATGCACCAGCAGGTAATGACCAGGCTCAACGAAGGACCTTTGTTAGTGACATTTAACGGGCATGGTGCTCCGAGTTTGATGGCGTCGCAAAACGTTTTCAGAGTTGAAGATGTCGCACAGTTGAATAATTCAAAATATTCCACTTATCTTCTGATGACCTGCTTGAATGCGTACATTCCAAACCCGATTTTTGACAGCATGGCGGAAACCTTGGTCAAACGTCAGGGCGGCGGTGCGATAGCGGTTTGGGCTTCGTCGGGAACGACATATCCTGATAAGCAGTTTGAGATATCGCGGATATTTACGCGGCAAATCTTTAACAGTCCGGCGGGAACACTGCGGATCGGTGATATAGTTCGATCGACAAAAGCGGCATCGTCCGACATGAACATAAAGCGAACATGGACATTGATCGGTGATCCGACTGTGTTCATCAAATGATCGTTCCTTTCTAAATTAAGAAAACGGCGGGTCTTTTTATCCAAGACTCGCCGTTTTCGTTTGCCGGTCATATTTCAATTCGGTTTCAAAAATTGTTAAGATTTTGGCAGGGAGTAATAACGATGGAAACCACAAACGAAAAAAGATTTACGGGCACGGTTGATCACATTGCGGTCAAATGCGAGGATCTTGCGAAGGACGTCGCGGAATATGAGCGGCTTGGATTCACAACCGAAACCGTTTATGAAGATTGGGCGATGATGCGCGATCCGCGGGGATTCGGCGTCGCGCTTTTGCCGCCCAATTCGAAACATCCGCCGCATATCGGCATGAAGGTCGATTCAATGGAGGAACTTAAAGCCGCCGCCGAGCGTGAAAATCGACCGATAAAACCGCATCGTGACGGAACATCGTCGTTTTATACAAAAGGCGTCGGCGGTCAGATCGTCGAATTGATCTATTATCCGGAGGATTTCGGCAGCGAATAGATATTAAAAAATTGCGCCAGAATTACGCATTTATTCGTGAAAAACGCCAGAGTTACGCATTTATGCGTGAAATTCGGTCCGCGAATCGGGAGCATTCACGGCTAAAGCCGTAACTCTGGCGGGAGCATTCACGGCTAAAGCCGTAACTCTGGCGGGAGCGTTCACGGCTAAAGCCGTAACTCTGGCGGGCAGATCTTTATGAAAAAATTGTCGCGCGAATTTTATACGCGTGAAGATACGCTGCAGGTCGCTCAGGATCTGCTCGGAAAACTTCTGGTTGTTCCCACTGCATCCGGCGAACGAGTTTCAGCAACGATCGTCGAAACCGAAGCGTACTTAGGTGCGATCGACAAAGCCGCCCATTCGTATAAAAACCGCCGCACGAAACGTACGGAAACGATGTACGGAATCGGCGGCACCGCGTATATCTTTTTTGTTTACGGAATGTATTTTCAGTTCAACGTCGTCGCCGGCGAAGCCGAAACGCCGCACGCGATCCTTGTCAGAGCCGTCGAACCGCTCGAAAATATTGAAGTGATGCGGGCGAGGAGGATCGCCAAAAGCAAAGATCCGCATGTAAAAATGCCGGACAAAAATCTCACGTCAGGTCCCGGAAAACTCTGCATCGCACTAGGCATCGACAAATCATTCGACCGCGAGGATCTATTGGGCAAAAAGGTCTGGCTCGAAGAAGGAAAGGAAATTCCAAAAAACCAGATCGTTTCGGGAAAGCGGATCGGTATCGATTACGCCGCAGAATTCGCGGAGAAACCGTGGCGTTTTTGGGTGAAAGATAATTTATTTGTAAGTAGAAGATAAAGGCTAATAAGAAATTATCGTAGTTACCGTCTAATTTTTAAGATTTCAGAAATCCGGATTTTACTTAATGTCGAATTTTTTTGGAAAAAAATAATTAAAAATTACTAATTGTTAATTAATAATTATATTCAGTTTTGAAGATTATAATTTTTAGAATATCTAAAAGAAGAGCGCAAAAGAACGACAATTTACTAACGATGTTTTAGATCTTTTAAAACTTTCACAAAGTTTTGGGTAAATTCATGATTTGGATTTATGATTTTCCAATTTCCGCTAAAAATCGCACCTCTCTGCATCGTTTCATCCGACGAATAAACAATAGTATTTAACAGGTTTTCGCGCGAGGACGTTTGAATTAGCGGATGTTCGGCTGAAATAACACATGCGTTGAAAGATTGATCGACAGAGAAGTAATCTTGCGAAAAATTATTCATCGCTTTTCTGCCTGCGATCGTCGTCTGCCGGATGGCAGACACGGCGCTGCTGCCGCCGTTTTCACCCGTAAAACTGTCGCGTTTGTGCGAGATCAGCCGCTGCCCGTAATCTAACAGGCGCAATTCTTCAAAAGGATTCAGTGAAACGTGCGAATCGGTGCCGATGCTCCAGTTTCCGCTATGATTTTGAAACTCGATGAGCGGAAATATCCCGTCGCCGAGATTTCCCTCGGTCGTCGGGCAAAGCACTACGTTGACGCCCTTTTCAGCTAACCCGGCAATTTCCCCTTCATTCAAATGCGTCGCGTGAACAAAATGAAATCTGTCGGAAAGATCGATGTTTTCGAGCATCCATTCGACCGGTCGTTTTCCCAAAAAAGCTTCGCAATCAGCGACTTCCTTCAACTGTTCTGAAATATGTATGTGAAACGGAATATCTTTGCTGAAATTTTCGGCAACTTCCTTGACCGCCTCGGGTTCGACGCCGCGCAGCGAGTGAATTCCAATGGCGATATTAGCGTGTTCGTAATGTCTGCAGGCGCGTTCCGATGCCTCGAAAAGTTTCTGATATCCCTCGACGGAATTTGAAATGAAACGCTTTTGATTCGGTTCCGGAGATTTATCAAAGCCGCCCTTTTGATAGAAGATAGGAACCAACGTGATGCCGATTCCGGCAGTCTTCGCTGCGGAAATAAGGCGCGAGCCCATCTCAGCCAGGTTATCGAAAGGCTTTCCGTTCTTCTCGTGATGAAGGTAATGAAATTCCGCGACGTGTGTGTAGCCGTGGCGCAGCATCTCGGCATACAGCATCGTCGCGATCGCTTCCAGCTGGTCGGGATCTAGGGCGAGCGCGAGCTTATACATTGCCTCGCGCCAGCTCCAGAAATCGCTTTCGCCAGCGGAATGATTTTCGGCGATTCCCGCCATCGCATATTGAAAAGCATGCGAATGTGCGTTTTGGAAACCGGGAATCGCAAGGTAGTTACTTGATTCCGCTTCGCTGACGTTTTCCTCGATCGCAATAATCACGCCGTTTACTTTGGTTTCGACCACGACGTTTTCGAGCCAGCCGTCATTTTGCAGTAATTTTTTGAAGTGGAATTTCATCTTAGAAATGGAGCGCAGGCTGCCAGCCTACGTGAGCGCGAAAAGCGCGTAAATTCTTCGCTGAAAAGAAATTTGATTTGATATCGAACGCGTCGAGTTATCGCTTCCTCGACGACGCAGGCTGGCAGCCTGCGCTCCTACGAC
Organism: Pyrinomonadaceae bacterium; assembly: GCA_026129865.1. Lineage (GTDB taxonomy): Bacteria > Acidobacteriota > Blastocatellia > Pyrinomonadales > Pyrinomonadaceae > JAHCHG01. The sequence continues at coordinate 693,476 of JAHCHG010000001.1, read as the reverse complement.
GCTTGCGCTCCAGTCAACAATAAGCAATTAGATTCTCAAAAGTGTTTCGCAAAAGCATTTTCACCTTTTCTGCTTTATCCTCATCGTAATTTAATTCTGCCGCGTCCATATATAAATCTTTGCTCATCTCCAGTTGCAGAGCGTGAACATTATTTTCCGGTTTTCCTTTAGAGCGCGTTAAAAATCCGCCTTTGAACGGGTCGTTGTGATTGATCTGCCAACCGCTCTTCCGCAGCCTTGCAAGTGCTGACTCAATAATTTCCCCGCCCGCGGTTTTTCCGTCGTTATTTCCAAGAATAAAATCGGGAAAAGGTTCTTTGCGAATCGTTTCAACGCGTCGGCGAATCGAATGCGCGTCCCAAAATAAAACTTGTCCGAATTCATCTTTCAAATCATTGATAATTTCATCAATTTTCCGGTGATACGGACGATAATAATTTTCAAGCCGCCGTTCGATTTCCGCATCGTCAGGTTCAAATTCTTCCTTTAAGTAGATTTCTTTGCCGAAAAAATTGGTCGTCGGGCAAAGCGCGGTGATAATTCTTCCGTCATCATACAGCGGTTTGCTGACCGGATCGCGGTTAAGGTCGATCACCCAACGCGAATATTTTGCGTAGATCGTCGTAATTCCGAGGTCGGGCGCGAAATCGTAAAGCTTTTCTAAAAACCAATCCGTATCGTCCAAAACTTCCTGCAATTCCGGCACGTAATTGTCTTTCAATTCATCGGGAAATTCCGTCCCGCGATGCGGAATGCTCAAAACAAACGGCACTTTTTCGGCTTGCGGTTCGACGAAAAAATATGGAATTGAACTCATTTGATCGAATCCCAGAATAGTTGTGTCTGCTCAATATAATTTGAGTTGTTTTTTTCTTTTGCCCAGGCATTTGCTTCAGCGATCACTTTTAAGGCTTCATCCTTTTTCCCCTGTTTGGCCAAGATCTTCGCGTGGAGCAATCCATACTGGAAATTTTTCGGGCTCTTTTCCAATCCGGTTTTTATCCATTCGATCGCTTTGTTTAGGTCTTTATCGTTGTGAAAATAGTATTCAGCCGCAAGAAAATAATTTCTGGCACTCATTCCGTCCGGCGTTTTCGACAATTCGGCGATCTGTTTATCAACCTGTCCGTCAACCTCAAATTTGATCTCGAACTTAACTTCGGTGTTTTCCCAACTGATCTTTAGATGACAGGAATTTGTCGTAATATGGGTAAATTCAATTGTGAAAGTTTCAATAAAATTCGACGTTTTCGCGGGTTTTACTGTAAATCTGAACGCATCTTCCGACTGTTTATAAACGTCTCCCGCAATCGAACGATGTTTTGTATTTGTGTGGATAATTATCGTCCATTCCTTCTCACCCGGAATTGTGTAAAGTGCGTAAGTTCCTGCTTTTAAGGCATTGCCTTCGATCTTTACATCTTCCGTAAAAGTTAATTTGGTTGAGGCATTTGCACCTGTCCGCCAAACTTCTCCGAACGGAACCAGATCGCCAAAGACTTTACGCCCTTTCGCACCCGGACGCGAATAGCTTAAATTTACCTTCGTTAAAGCGACTTCCTGCGTAACTTCCGCCAAAGGGCTGAGTGTCGGAACTTCCAAATTCTGGCTGAAAGAGATCGGGGTGAAAAGCAACAAACAAAATACTAATGTGATCAAACGCATAAATGTCTCCTGAAAAAGTTGTTATTTAAGTCAATCAAAAAAGCATGGTTTCGACAACCCTAAAACGGAAAAAACCGCAAAGGTTAATGTTGACCTCTGCGGCTTTTCGGTAAACTGTCTGGATTGACCTGTGCTCACCACTTTTGCGAGCCGAACAAGCCTTACAAACCAAGGAAGACTTGCTGCTAGGTCGCAGCCACCTCACTGGAAATCTTTAGCATGTTTAGTAGATCACCTCCTTCTTCAGTGTTAAAGCAAAAACAGAATAAACCACAAAATGTTGTGCGTCAACATTTTTTTACCACAAGGGAAAAATTAGTTATTAAACAAATTTGTCGAATCGTTGTATCATGCAAATTATGAAAACGCTCTATCCGGAAATTGAACCATTTGACTCGGGAATGTTAAAAGTTTCCGACATACATACAATCTATTTCGAACGATGCGGAAATCCTGACGGCATTCCTGTCGTTTTTCTGCACGGCGGTCCGGGCGGCGGTTTAATTCCGATGTATCGCCGATTTTTCGATCCCGAGGCATATCATATCGTTCTTTTCGATCAACGCGGATCGGGGCGTTCGACTCCGCACGCCGAGCTTGAACAAAATACGACTTGGGATCTGATCAAGGATATTGAAACGCTGCGAGAGAAATTTAATATCGAAAAATGGTACGTTTTCGGCGGTTCTTGGGGCAGTACGCTCAGTTTGGCTTATGCAGAAACGCATCCGGATCGTGTTCGCGGTTTGATACTGCGCGGAATTTTCCTGACACGCCGGAAAGAACTCAACTGGTTTTACCAATACGGCGCGTCCGAGATCTTTCCGGATTTCTGGGAACGTTATCGCGATGAAATACCCGAAAATGAGCGCGGCGACATGATGTCCGCATATTACAAGCGGCTGACAAGCGACGACGAAGCGACAAGAATTTCCGCCGCCCGCGCGTGGAGCGTTTGGGAAGGTTCAACGTCCAAGCTTTTCCCCGACCCGGATCTGATGAATCATTGGGAAGACCCGAACGAAGCTTTGGCGCTCGCGCGTATCGAATGCCATTATTTTATGAACAATTCGTTCTTCCCGAGCGAGAATTATTTAATTGAAAACGTCGATAAGATTCGTCATATTCCGACGGTCATCGTTCAGGGACGTTACGACGTCGTTTGTCCGGCGGTTTCCGCCTGGGAACTTCACCGTGCATTTCCGGAAGCCGATCTTCAGATCATTGCGGACGCGGGGCATTCGATAAGTGAAAAGGGAATTTCCGCGGCACTGGTCGAGGCGACGGACAAATTCAGGGAGCAGAAATCAAATGCCTAAGCTTAGCATTACCGGATATCAAACCGGTTTTCAAAAGGCTGCGCTGGTAAAACTTCTTCAGGAAGAATTAGACCTTGACCGCGAACAGAGCGTCAAAATGTCGGACGCGGTTACGAGCGGCAATGTCATTTCGCTTGATTTTGCAGATGAGGGCGACGTCGAAGAATTGGCGGAAAAATTAACCGTCGCCGGTGCGACCGTAAAGATCGGCGATGCGATTTAATTTATAAAAGACCGTCTAAATTTAGCGTAAAAAGGTGTAAATTCCGAGAATTGTTTGTATGATGAGATTGATCTAGTTCAAACCGGAATAATTAAAACGATATGGGATCATTTGGAACAACCGAAATTATTTTGATCGTGGCAGTACTTTTCCTGCTTTTTGGCGCAAGCCGTTTACCGCAGCTCGCGAAATCTATCGGACAAAGCAAACGTGCCTTTAAAGAAGGCATGGAAGAAGCCGATGAAGAGGCGCGCCTGGAAGCCGAGAAAAAAAAGATCGCTTCGCCGGCATCGGCACAAATTCCGCAGATCAATTCGTTGAGCGATGAAGAATTGCAAGCGGAAATGCGGCGCAGGACCGAAGCGAAACAAGCCTAAATTACTGGGAAACTTTTTTCTTAGACCACCTTTAGCCTTTTACTCCGTCGATCATTGTCGATTTAACCGTGAATCGAAAGGTAAGATCGCCGCAATTTTCATCGATTGTTTTGGCGAGTCGCTTTTTGACCTTTTTCGTGTTTTTTTCGTTCAGAAAATCGAACCATTGCGGCATTAGGAAGTCCGCGATGAGCGTCGAATTCACAAATTCTTCACCTTTTTCGAACTCAAAGATCTCGATCTCGGTTTTCGATCTGACTTTTTTTAACCCGGCGTTTTTAGCGATTTCTTCGACGCGCGAAACGGTTGGAATTTCCTCGATAAGGCGCGTCGCTTCGCCGCTTTGATCGAACAGATCTTCGCCGATCAAAACTTCCCAGAGCATTGAAAATATCTCGCCGAAACTTCCTGCGGTAGGAAGAAAAATAACTGCACGGTCTTCTGCATAATGAACCGTGTCTTCGATAAAATCGATTACTTTCGAAGGCGCGACAAAACTTGCATCGGCGATGACCAGATCGTAACGATCCGGCGGCACGAATGTTGAAAAGCCGACATCGGCTTTAAGCGCTTCGGCTTTCGCTTTTGCTATAACGGTCAGATCTTCGTTTTCCGTTACGCCGTAGATCTCAATATCATTGTCCAGCTGTTCGCGCAGCGCCAGCACATGTCCGCCGGTGCCGGCGTTCAGGTAAAGGATCGATGCTTCGTCGGTGAACTTGTAGTTTTTATCGAAATTTTCTGTGAACCGCGCCGTCCAAAACTCATCGACCGTAAGATCGCGCAAAAAGGCGAGTTCCTTTGCTGTTTTGCTCATAAATAAATCTTAACAATTGAATAAAAGACTTGCACAAATCGGATTTCAAAATTTTAGCGGACGAAAATAATTATGGTACTCTGTCGTTAGAAAAAAATGTCTAAAACTATCAAGGATTTATTCGATCTTACCGGCAAAACCGCGATCGTTACGGGTGGTTCGCGCGGAATCGGGAAAGAAATGGCGGAAGGTTTGGCGGAAGCGGGCGCAAACCTTATGCTTTGCGCACGGCGCGAAGAATGGCTGATCGAAACCGCTGAAGAATTTCGTGAAAAGAACTTTCATGTCCATGCAAAAATATGCGACGTTTCAAAACCGGACGAAGTTGGAGATCTTGTCAGCGAAACAGTTAAAAAATTTGGTTCGGTCGATATTTTGATAAACAACGCCGGAATTTCCTGGGGCGCAATGCCGGAAGAAATGCCGCTCGAAAAATGGCAAAAGGTTTTGGACGTTAATCTGACAGGCTGTTTTATCGTTGCGCAGGCGGTCGGTCGCCAAATGTTGAAACAAAAAAGCGGTTCAGTAATCAATATCGCATCGATCAGCGGATTGACGTCGTCGGCGAACGGTCCGTTTTACGCGGGTTACGCGGCGAGCAAAGCCGGGCTTATCGGTTTAACACGCGAGCTCGCGGCAAGCTGGGCGCGGCAGGGAATTCGCGTAAATGCCATCGCACCGGGTTTTTTTCATTCACGTTTGGCGGACGCGGTCATCGATCTTTACGAAAGGTCGATTCAGGAAAACAATCCGATTCCGAGGATCGGCGAAGAAGGCGAATTGAAAGGAACGGCGGTTTTTCTCGCGTCCGACGCATCGAGCTATATTACCGGTCAGACAATCATAGTAGACGGAGGCATGACGATCTGACAGCGTTCGACGAATGTAGGATCAGACTATAATGTTTCGGCTTAATTTGCGGTCTCTCAACGTTTGTTAAATCACAAAAAAGCATTGAAATCGGTACCTAAACGCAATATGAACAATTCCCCAACTATTTTAAATCTTGCGTCGCTAATAAGACACCATGCGCGGTTGACTCCTGAAAGTGAAGCCGTCGTTTGGAAGAACGTGCGGCTAAACTACGGTCAGCTCGAAGCGCTTTCTAATCAAACGGCAAACGCTCTCGTAAAACTGGGAATCGGACGCGGCGACAAGGTCGCGCTTTCCTGTCCCAACTTGCCGTATTTTCCGATCGTTTACTACGCAATTCTAAAGGTCGGCGCGGCGGTTGTTCCGCTCAATCTTTTGTTCAAGAAGCGCGAAGTTGCTTACCATTTGTCGGACTCCGACGCCAAAGCCGTCTTTGTTTTTGAAGGAACGGACGAACTCCCGATGGCGCAGATGGTTAAAGAAGGCTTCGATCAGGCTGCGTCTTGCGAGCATTTGATCGTAATGATGAAAGATCCTTCGTCGGAAAGCCCTTATTCCGAACATCCGACGCTGCATCAATTGACCGCGAAAGAAAGTATTGAATTTGACGTCGTGCCTACCTTGCCTGACGACACCTGCGCGATTCTTTACACTTCCGGAACAACCGGCACACCGAAAGGCGCGGAATTAACGCATTCGAATATTATTTTTAACGCTATCGCTTCATTCAATCTTCACGTTCCGGGACTCGATTACACAAACGGGGAACAGAAAACCTGTCTGATCACGCTTCCGCTTTTCCATACGACCGGTCAAACCGCGCAGATGAACGCGCAAATATTCGCCGGTCACAGAATCGTACTTTTGCCGCGTTTTGACGCGCAGACGACTCTTGAAACGTTCAAAAACGAAAAAATAAATTTTTGGACCGGCGTGCCGACAATGTATTGGGCGATCCTGAAATATGTCGAGGAAAATAATATCGATGTCGCGCCGTATGCGGAATCGCTTAATATTTTAAGTTCCGGAGGCGCGCCGATGCCGGTCGAGGTGATGACGAAATTCGAAAAGCTTTTTAATTGCAGGATTTTAGAAGGTTACGGGCTGTCCGAAACTTCTCCTATCACGACATTTAATCATCCGACAGCACGCTCCAAGCCGGGAACCGTCGGTCAGCCGCTTTTCGGTTTAGAGGTCAAATGTGTTGACGACGATGATAATGAGGTGCCGACAGGCGAGCGCGGCGAGATCGTTATGCGCGGGCACAATATTATGAAAGGCTATTACAAGCGACCGGACGCGACCGCGGAGGCGTTTAGAAATGGATGGTTTCACTCCGGCGACATCGGGGTTATGGACGAAGACGGTTTTCTTTCCATCGTCGACCGCAAGAAAGATATGATCCTGCGCGGCGGATTTAACATTTACCCGCGCGAACTTGAAGAAGTCATCATGACGCATCCGGCGGTTTCTCTCGTCGCTGTCATCGGCACTCCGTGCGATAAAATGGGTGAAGATGTAAAAGCTTTCATCGTTAAGAAACAGGGCGCTGAAATTACCGAGGATGAAATGATCGCCTGGTGCAAGGAACAGTTCGCCGCTTACAAATATCCCAGATTTGTTGAGTTTCGCGACGAATTGCCGGTCGGCGGAACCGGAAAGATATTAAAACGTGCGCTAAAAGAAGAGATAGAAAGTGAAAATGTCTAAAGGTGAAACTGAGAAAAAGTTTGTCCGGCAGCGAGATAGCTTTTTCGCATTTCCACTTTTAAACTTTGAGAATGTATGAATGTAAAAGTATTATTTTTCGGCGCCACCGCAGATACTGTTGGAAAACGCGAAGTCGAAATGTCGTTCGACGAAGAAACGGCGGCTTCAGCAGCTCTCTCGCAGATCTTTGAAAAATTTCCGGAACTCCAGAAAAATCATGGGCGGAAATCTCTTCATTTTGCGGTCAATCAAAAATACGCAGACGACGATGAGATAATCAATGATGGCGATGAACTAGCTGTATTTACCGCGGTTTCCGGAGGATGAGACGATCCGGTTTTTCGTAATCGACCAATGAAAACAAACGACGGACAGAAAAATCATTTCTTTGAGATCACGGGCGAACCGCTGGACGTCGGCGAGATCGCGCGGCGGGTTGTTTTACCCGAGTGCGGCGCGACGGTAACGCTGGACGGTTACGTTCGAAAGTTTACCAAAGGTCGCGAAACCGATTACCTTGTTTATGAAGCTTACGAACCGATGGCTTTGAGCGAGATGGAAAAATTGATCGATGCCGCGTTGGAAAAATTTGAGATCGCGAACATCGGGATCGTTCACCGCGTCGGACGACTTGAGATCGGCGAAACCAGTGTCGTTATCGCTGTCTCGTCGCCGCACCGCCGTGCTGCTTTCGAAGCTTGCGAATGGCTGATCAAAGAATTAAAACGTACGGTCCCGATCTGGAAAAAAGAAGTTTACGCCGACGGAGAAACATGGATCGAGGGAGATTCGGCGGCTTTTAATTAAACGATTTCCGCAAGCTGCTTCTTGGCATTTTCCGCTAATTTAAGAAAATAATCGTCCAGCTTTTGATTCTCGCCGCGCAATCCGGCAAAAACCCGCTCGCCCCATTTTACATACTCAATTCTTCTTTCTACCGACCAGCCGTCGGGCGCATTATTCAATACATCGGTAATATTGCTGATCTTGTCGCTTATCTTCAACTGCTTTGCCTCAGAGGACAAATGCGGCGCATGCTCGACCTGTTTCTCTTTTCGAGCCTGCTTCGGCAAAGATTTATCGTCGGTTACTTCAACGACGATCGATGCGACACGGTCGCCGAATAATTCTCTGATCTCGTCTTCGGAGGTTTCAGTATCCTCGATCGTATCGTGCAGGATCGCAGCGATCAGAACGTCTGCGTCATCAACGCCGCCGACCGAAGCGAGCATCTTCGCAACTTCAAGCGGGTGATTGATATACGGCGCTGAGTCGTTTCCTTTGCGCCGCTGGTCGCGATGTTTTTTCGCCGCAAATGCCGCGGCATTTAATAATTTTACGTGATTTTCCATAAATTTTATTTCCAAATACAAAAGCGGACGTATCGGCGTCCGCTTTCGAAAAATTAATTAGAGAATCGCCGATACTATTTGATCACTTCGATCGACAGCGTCTGCTGTCCGCTAATCAAAAACTCAGCCGGAGCGAGTTCATGTTCCGTTAAAACCGTTTGCACCGTCGGCGTAAAGCCGCCGGCTGTCCGATTGTTATTCATCGTCGCAAGCATCGACGGCGGCAGATTCGGCAGTTCGGTCGCGCCGACGATTGCGCCGTTTGATACGCGGTTTATTTGCACGTAAAGCCGGTCGGTCTTTTTCGATTCATTGATAGTTTTGACAAGTTCGCCGAGATCCTGCGGGACAAACTGTTTCGAGATCGAAGCCTGCTGAATCGAATTTCCGTCGCCGACCGATATCAAAAGCTTTCCGGTCGGTGTGCTTGCCGGAATTGAAACCGGAATTCTCTGCGAAAGCAGCTTGCCGGTATCTGTTCGAATAAATGCATTCAGCTCGATCGTTTCTCCCGCACGAACCTCCGCACGGTCGATCGAGATACGTTCAAGATTCGCGTTTTTGCTGCCGTCAAACGATTTCAGCACGACATCGATTCCGGTGATGTCAACATCGTCAAAACGGCTCGTCAATATTGCGTTGACCGGAAGTGCGACGGAAAGCGCAGCCGATGATACGGCGCTGCTGCCTGAAAATCTGCTGCCCATTTTCACAGATTTCTGATCTTTCAGCGATATCGTAGAATCTATTTCGACGGTCGAATCGCCCATTCCGCGTTCGTTGGAAACAAGTGCGTTATAAATTCCGATATTTACCAGCAAAGGTGTCAAACCGTCGTCGCGGGCGACTTCAAAATTAAAGTATTGTTTTTGATTTCGGCTCGTTGTCATCTCTATCCGAACCGGTATCATTTTCGGAGCTTGCCCGAGCTTTCCAAAAACTCCGGTCGCGCGGTCTTGCGTCATGCTTCCGACCATAGCGCCGGGAACCGCAAGTTTGAAAGAATTATTTAAATTCGGGATTACCGTAACCACGCTCGATTCGGACATCGGCAGATCCGAAGTCCCGAGACTTAAGAACGGATGACCGAAAGCATAGATCTTTTCACCGTCTCGAAAAGTGACCGTTCCGGCAGCTGCAAGCGAAAAATCGCCGCGCGCAAGCTGCATTGAAACAGAGGTTCCGCCAATTAAAGTCTCTTTTTCGGCGTTTTTCATCGGTGAGATCGGCGCCGATCCGCCGACAGACGCGACCGGAAGTAAACCGGCGTCGAGCAATTGTTTTTCAAATGCTTTGAGCGTCAATGCCGATAAACCGTTGAAACTGACCGGCGTCGCTATCGGTCGAAATGTTTGTCCGACGTAGGCGCTCAAGGCTGAACCGGTACTAACGTTCGAATAAAGCTGTCCCGAATAAGCAGATGTTCCGCCCGAAAAATTTTGATCTAAATTAACAGCTATTTCACTGAAGGAAAAAGGTTTCGGAGTTTTCGTTTCGGTTATTTGATTATCGTATTGCTTAAAAATTCCGATCATCTGATCGATCGGGGTAATTCCGCAGATCGGTTCTTTCGAAAACGGAAAACTGTACGCAATCGCGCCGACCAATTTTCCGTCGATGTAAACGGGCGAACCGCTCATGCCGGCAAAAACGGCGGTTCGGTCGGCGCTTCCGCCGCTGATGCGTCCGACGATCATGTCTTGCTTCGGTCCGATCGCGCCGGGCACGATGCCGAGAATTTCAACGCTGAATTCTTCAGGTTCAGTACCGCGAAAAACCGTATAAGCTTTTCCGGTCATTCCCTCGCGAATATCGCTAAGCGGAAAGAACGATGTTTTCACACCGTTTTTTGTCAAAGAAACTTTCTGCTGCGCCGCTGCCGGCGGAACAATTGCGCTAAAACAAAATGCAAAAACACTCAATAAAATTGCGGAAATTTTTACTTTCATATCTCTCAAAACTCTTCCAAAAACCTCATCGGATATGGTAACATCATACCCGACTTCTCAAAAGTTTTTTATTCCAGGCTGCAATCTTAAGACTCCCGATAATATCCACAAGTTGTATTTTCATTCTTAGAGCAACTTCGATTCAACAAAAAATATGTCAAAATCAACCAGACTTGCAAAAAGCTTTTTCCGGCTTGTGCTGCCGGTCGTTATATTAATTATTTTGGTTCTCGGCGGCGCATCGATATGGCTGCTTTTCCAGATCTCTCAGCCGTTTAAGGCGGAATATCTTGTAACGCCGACGCGTTACGGTCAGCTGAGCACGCGCGGAGCGAAGATCACGGATGAAACCTGGACTAATAAAGACGGTACGTCTGCGCGCGGATGGCTTTTGCGCGGCAGCGAAGGAGCGCCGGCTGTTTTGCTTATGCATCGGTACGGCGCCGATCGGTCGCACGTGCTGGACCTTGGCGTCAAGATCAACGAAGCGACCAATTTTACGGTGTTAATGCCGGATCTTCGCGGGCACGGAATTGATCCGCTCGTCGCGCACAGTTCGCTCGGAGCTTCCGAAGGCGAAGATGCGAATGCTGCTATTGAATTCGTTCGCGGACTTAAAACCGAAAGCAGCGCACCGCTTGTCGGCGAAAATATCGGGATTTACGGCGTCGCGCTCGGTGCTCTCGGGGCGCTCGACGCTGCGAAGAAGGATTCAAAAATTACAGCGCTTGTGCTCGATTCTGTGCCGCAAAGCGCCGATCAGGTATTGGAAACCGCGATCTCAAAACGCTATCCGTTTATGAGCGCCGTTACGTCGAAAGTCGCGTCCGCCGGAACTTATTTGTATTTCATCAGAACCGGCTTCGACCGTTCGTCAGCCTGCGACAAGGCAAGCGACTTGGCGGATAAACGCGTTCTTTTGCTTGGCGGTGCCGACGCCCCCGATTTTCAAGCCGCGACGGAAAAATTGACGAGGTGTTTTCCGCAAACCACTCCGGTTGAATCAAAGCTCGATTTCAATCCGTCGGGTTTCAGCCTTTCAAATGCAACCGTCGATCAGCTTAATGTTTACGATCAAAGAGTGATCGAATTTTTGACAAAAACGCTGAAAAACTAAAGATCGAGCTTTTTCTTTGAATGACCGTTAGTTCTCGCGATCTTGTTGATCTCCGCGCTTTCTTCCATCTGGCTGACGGTTCCATCGAGTATCTCTTTGAGCAGCGTCAGCCGTTCGATCGTCGAGCGTGTCTTCAGCATTTTGAGTTTCTGATCGGCTTCGAGATTAAAAGCGGTCGCGATCAGGAATGACAGCGAAACCGGCTCGGAACGCGGAATTTCCGGGAACGCCGTGCGTTCGCCGCTTAATTTATGGGCGGCTTTCGCTATCCGGCGAAAAAGCTGGTAAACATCCTCAGCCAACGGAGCAAGTTCGGCGTCGTCTTCCGGATCGTCGTCGAAATACGCTACATCCCCGACAAGATAAGCATCTTCAGTTTCTATCCAGCCAAGCAGGTTAAACCTTGCTATTCCGAGCGAAAGAATGTTCGAACGACCATCGGGCAGCGTTTGAACATCACGAACTTCAGCGACACAGCCGATCGAGCCGCTTTCGGGTCGGTCGACAAAATCATCGATAGGTTCGAAAAATACGACTCCGAATAGATTGTCTTTCAACGAAATATCCGTCAGCATCTGTTGATACTTCGGTTCAAATATATGCAGCGGAAGCATTTCGTTCGGCAGCAAAACAAGCGGCAGCGGAAATATCGGCAGCTGTTTTACATCGCGTATCTGATCTAATATGTCTGACATCAATTTTACGAATTGTTAAATGGCTGAGTCGATCGTGTCGGGCGAATTGAGTTTGGCGGCAATAAAATCGACGATCTTTTCCGGCGGTTCATCGCTTAAAGCCATTCGTTTTGCGCCAACCACGGCATCCGCAACGGATTCTACGCGGGTTTTGAAACGGTTATCCCGAATTATCAGATCCTCGACAACGCGGCGTTCAAGCTTTTCGCGCGAAATGTCCTCCGACGCGTCGACCGCAACCGCATATTCGACCGGCGCCGTATGATTTTTGACGCGAACATGAAGGGCTCCGGTGATGTCCAATATCCGATCGCGAATTTCCTTGATCTGAAGTTCCGAATTTGGAAATCCTAAATGTCCGCGCAGAGTCATCTCAACTATCGGAAGCGGCGAAGACTCTTCCGCCTTTAGCGCCTGCGCATTTACGATCTCCAAAACACCCTCGGTAATCTCTTCGGCGCTTTGTCCGCTTGTAACGTCGTAACCGAGCCGCTGAAACGGTCGCTGGCGATAGTCCGAAACATGTTTCGCGTTTATCGAAAGGTCGTCGCTGACTTCGACGAGCCATGCTCCGCGCGTCTCGCGATATTCGTCGATGCTTGTAATTTCCAGCGATCCGGGATTAAACGCCCAATTATCGATCTCGTAACATTTATGCGTATGCCCGAGTCCGACGTAATTCGTAACCGATTTCAGTTCCTTCAAATTTGCCAATGTCAGCGCAGGTATCGGGTGAGTTTGATGTCCTTCGACGTCGGTATGAAGAAGAAGAATTTGAAATGCGCCGGCTCGTGTATTTTCTTTGATCGATTCCGTAAGCATCGGAATTGCCCAATTTGCCGAAGCGCCGAACCAGTCTGAACCGAATATCCGCGCGTTCCCGATATCGATAAAACCGCCGCGACCGAGCTCTTCATCCCACGGCAGATACGTGATCCTGCCGTCGATGTTTGATGGTTCAAGCAGATATAAGAGATTCCAGTTTGCAAGCGACCTTAGCCACGAATATTCAATGTCTTTATGCTTCTGATCATGGTTGCCCTCGATCGAAATCACCGGAATTCCGGCATCTTTCAGCAAGCTCAATCCGGCGAATGCATAATTCATCGTTTCCGGCGGAACGTTTCTTTTATGAAAGAAATCGCCGCACATAATTACGAAATCGACCTTTTCGTCGATCGCGTATTTTTGCAGGACGTCTATCCATGCATCGAAGAAATCGCGCGGCGATTCCGGCAGCTGGTATCTGGTGCATCCGAGATGAACGTCGGCAATATGCAGGAATTTCATACGGTCATTCTAACATTTACGATTTACGAATTACCATCTACAATCCAGACATATGGAAAAAGTCGTTTTGATCACCGGTGCTTCGAGCGGAATCGGGCTGGAAACCGTTCGTCTGTTTCAATCGCGAAACTGGAAGGTCGCCGCGACGATGCGCAAGCCCGAAATCTCGAAGGATCTTGCTAAGATCGCCGATGTCGAACTATTTCGGCTGGATGTTACCGATCGTGATTCGATCGCATCTGCGGTCAAAGGCGCGATCGAAACTTTCGGAAAGATCGATATTCTGGTTAACAACGCCGGATATTCGCTCGTCGGTCCGTTTGAAGCGGCTTCGGATGAACAGGTACGCAAACAATTCGATACAAATGTTTTCGGTCTAATGAATGTCTGCCGCGAGGTGATCCCGCATTTTCGCGCTCGAAAAAGCGGAATCATCGTAAATATCGCTTCTGTCGGCGGTCGTGTCGCATTTCCGCTTTACAGCCTTTATCATTCGACAAAATGGGCGGTCGAAGGGTTTTCGGAATCGCTCCAATTTGAACTAGAAAAGTTTAATATTCGAGTAAAAATCATCGAACCCGGACCGATCAAGACCGATTTTTACGAGCGTTCGCAGGAAGTTGCGAAAAAAGAAGACTTGCATGCATATGAAGATCTGACCGAACGGACGCTGCCGAATATGGCGAAATTTGGCGAAACCGCGCCGGATGGCTCCATCGTCGCGGAGGCGATCTACACTGCCGCTACCGACGGAACGAAAAAGCTTCGTTACAAGGTTAATTCGAAAGGATTGCTCACCGCGCGGAGGTTTTTACCGGACTCACTGTTTAACCGGTTGATCCGCTCAATAATGATCGATTGAAAAATTCTCCCGGAAACGGCTTCGTCAGATGTAATTGACCAGCTAAGCACATCTCGATATTTGAATTCGATCTTTGTTAACCGAAAGACCTCCGGTTTCCGGTTCAAGTTTGCGAAAAATGTTCTTGCAATTCCCAGCCCTGATTTGACTTCACTCAAACGAGCCGTCTGCCAAGAGATCGCGTAAGATCTTGTCCGTTGGGTTTCTTGCGGCTGCTGCAAAGGGTCGCGAGGTCGGCTTCGCGCGCTTAAAACCGACCTTTTATAGTGAGCGCAAATATTTTACTTGACGCCTATTAGTTAGTAGGTTTACGATCGTACACAATGAATGAAACTGCGTCAAAATTGCTCGACATAGCCGAACGTCTTATTCGAACGCGCGGATACAATGCTTTTTCGTATGGTGATCTTGCTGCCGAACTTGGGATCAAGACGGCAAGCATTCATTACCATTTTCCGTCGAAAACCGACCTGGTTTTGGCGGTGACCGATCGTTACCGGAAAAAAATGAACGACGGGTTAAATCGAATCGTCGAAGAAAGAAAAACGCCTCCGGAAAGGCTGCGGGCGTATCTTGATATGTGTTCGCACGGAATTGACGGCGGTAAAAATTGTGTCGGCGGAATGCTCGCAGCCGAGATGGCAACGCTTCCGGAGCCCGTCAAAAACGCTGCACATCAACTATTTACAGACAATGAACGATGGCTTGCGGTACTATTTCGCGACGGACGAAACAGCGGCACCTTAAACGTGCCGTTTAACACCGAACTGAAAGCGAGATCGTTTTATAGCGCCGTCCAGGGAGCGCTTATAATGGCAAACGCCGTTGAAAGCGAGGAGCGTTTTGTCGCAATTGCAAATGAGCTTTATTCTTCCGCGTTGAAATGAATTCGGCATCTACTAATAAGTAGGTTCACCCGGTCTGAACCTTAACTCTTCCAAATTCCTGCAGAGGCTGCGTTAGTTCGTTAACTGCCTTCCGATGCGCGTCTTCACCGCAGCTTGCTAAAACCCCGTTGTGATTTTGAACATCGGCAGTGTTGTAGATGATCGTATCTCCAAAAATGTCGGTCAAACGTCCCCCGGCTTCGTTAATTATTGCCTCGGGTGCGCAAGTGTCCCAATGTTTCGTCCGCGGAGAAAAATGGATGTACATATCGCACTCTTGCTTCGCGATCAGTCCGATTTTTAATCCAACCGAACCGCGGCGCACAAGCTTTCGAAAGCCAAACGCTTCGATCACTTGCCGCATCCTGGGACTGGGATGATGTCTCGAAACTGCAAGCGACATTGTTTTAAAGTCGGTTTTGTCGGACCCTTTTAACAATATGCGCGAATTATCACCGCGTTTAAGAAACGCTCCGGAACCGCTCGCTGCGAAGTACATTTCATCGAAAAACGGAAGGTAAACAACGCCGAGAACGCTTCTTCCGTGTTCAGCCAGTCCGATCTGAACCGCAAAATCGCCATTTTTTTCAATAAACCCTTTCGTTCCGTCAAGCGGATCGATTATCCAGACGCGTTCTTTTTCTAAACGCGTCAGCGTGTCGGGCTCTTCTTCGGACAGAATTCCGTCATCGGGAAATCGTTCTGCAAGCCCTTCGACGATCAAGCGGCTCGCAGTTCTGTCGGCTACCGTGACGGGCTCTGCGAAATTATCGCTGCCGATCTTTTCTTCCGCCGCAAATCCGTCGCGATAAAACTGCATGATCGCGTCGCCGGCGGTGTTTGCAAGCGAGATCGCCGTCCTTAATTCAGTTTCAAACATAAATTAAAAGCTAGCACAACTCCGAGATCTTTGCTTTAACCCGTCGTTTGCTTCGCAATTTTCTTGGATGATAGATAAAAATGCCAGAGAAGCCTTGCAGCGGCAGAACGGTGCGGCGACCATTTTTCTGCGGTCAACGCAAATTCCTCGCGAAGTGGTCGCCTTTCAAGCCCGCGTAATTTTTGAAACGCAGCGTATAGCGCGATGTCGCCGACCGGCATAACATCCGGTCGCGAAAGTGCCATCAGCAGATAAATGTCCGCCGTCCATCGCCCGATCCCTTTGATGGTAGTCAATCGTTCTCGAACTTCATCATCGGACAGTTCGCGAAGCTTTTCGAAGACCAGATCTCCGCCGGCGACGGCGCGTGCAAGTTCCCGGGAGTATCCGATCTTTTGGCGGCTGAAATAGGCAGCTTTCAACTCGGCATCGGAAAGCCGGAGAAGTTTTTCGGGAGAAAGTTCGCCGTAAAGCTCAAAAAACTTTTCGTGTGCAGCCCGCGCCGAAGCGAGCGAAACCTGCTGTTCCAGAATGATTCGTATCAACGTTGCGAAACCTTCAGATCTTTTCCAGAGCGGCGGCAGACCGAAGTCCGCCAGGATCTGCGCAAAAAACTCTTCTCGCCCAGCAAGTTCGGAACAATGGCTCAATAAGTTTTCTTCAGTGACCGTCGGATATTTCATCGAAAAAGTTGCTGATCTTGCGGCTTCGGATCAGATCGTACGACGGCTACAGAAAATTTCTGAAAGAAATGTTAAAAATGTTTGGCAATTGTCCAAATAAATTTTGCGCTTGCTGGAAATTTCCTGTAAACTTTCTAAAGCTTTTTTCGCCGGAAAACGCGATAAATCTACATGCCATTTTTAGAAATTATTCAGAAAATAGACCATTCGACGAAAAATTACATTCCTTTAATTAAAATTCCGGAAAGACCGATAAGATAACACGAACGGCTGAAAAATAAAGCCGCCCTGCGATAATTTTCCCCCTAAATACCCGATCGATGATTAAATTTCCCATCCCCAAATTTGAACAGAACCGTCTAATTATGCCGGTAAAGGTTTCGTTTGGAATCCTCACGCTGCTGCTGGTTTTAAACAGTGCCATCGTATTTGCGTTTGTATGGAAAACCGATTTTTCATCACAGCTTTTGAACCTGGTTAACGGACCGCATTCGGATTACGTCAATTTGTCGGTCGCGGCTATCTCGATCCTGACGATCGGATCGTGGCTTTTGGTTATCTGGCAGTTCAAAAATTTTTATCGCCGGTTAAAGTTTTCGGAAGGTGAAAAATCAACCGCCATCGAACGTCTCAGATCTTCTGAAACTCAGGTTCGTGATTTGCTCGACAATGCAGAATTTCTGGTATTTACCATCGATCTTACCGGACGGTTTACGTCTTTGAATAGTGTCGGGGAACGCCTGACCGGCTTTTCGGAAGAAGAGGCATTCGAAAGAAACATTGCCGACGTTGTTGCGCCCGAACATCTCGCGCTTGTTCACCAAATGACCGCGAACAAGATGGCGTCCGACAGCACAACTAGATACGAGATCGATGTTTCAACCAAGGATAATACGCGTTTGACCGTCGAACTAAGCACAAGATTACTGGTTGAAGATGGAAAGCCGGTCGGAATTCAGGGAATTGCGCGCGACGTTACGGTAACCCGGCGGGACGAACAATTGCTCCGAAAATCTGAAGCGAAATACCGGTCATTGGTCGATTCGCTTCCGGCGATCGTCTATGTCATTGAACCGGAACCGCCGCATCGACCGGTTTATGTTAGTCCGAGTATCGCGAGTTTCGGGTTTTCAGCCGAAGCATGGAAAACCGAGCCGGGGTTTTGGAATAGTAAGGTCTATCCGGAAGATTCGGCTCGTTATATTGCGGAAAACGAAAGCGCGCTTGCATTAAGAATTGAAAAAGAAACTGAATATCGCATTATCGATGCCGACGGAAATATCCGATGGATCCTCGACCGCGGTAAATTTGTAACCGATGAATCCGGTCAAGCCATTTCATGGCAGGGCGTTATGCTCGACATAACCGAGAGCAAAAATGCAGATGAGGCGATACGCAAAAGCGAACAGATCTACCGGTTTTTGAGCGAAGGTATCGTTCACCAGATCTGGACCGCTTTTCCGAATGGAAAACTCGATTTTGTAAATGAACGGACGTCTAAATACGTCGGCGTCAATTCGAAATACCTTGTTCAGAACGGTTGGCGCGAATTTATCCATCCTGCCGATCTGGAACGATGCACGGCAAGCTGGAAGCATTCGCTCAGGACAGGCGAGTATTACGAGGAACAATTCCGTCTTTTGCGCGACGATGGTGAATATCGATGGCATACCGCGCGAGCGACCGCCCAGCTGGACGAAGGCGGAAATATAGTCAAATGGTTCGGTACGAACACTGACGTTGATGAACAGATACGTTCGGAAATGGCGCTCGTCGAAAGCGAATCGCGGTACCGCGCGCTTTTAGAGAACATGAGCGAAGGGCTTGTCCAGGTAAATAACGACTCAGAGATTCAATTCGTAAACGATAGGTTCTGCCAAATGACGGGATATTCTTCCGAGGAACTCGTCGGAAAACAGACATTCGACATGATGACGAACGACGAAGGTGTCGAAATGCTGAAACGTCGTGATCTGCGGCGGTTGAAGGGAATTGCGGAAAGCTACGAACTGTGTCTTCGGAAAAAATCCGGCGAATCGCTCTGGGTTTTAGTCGGCGGCGCGCCGACATACGCTGTCGACGGTTCGATCAACGGGTCGATGGGAGTTTTCACCGACATTACCGAAAGAAAACACGCGGAAGAAAAACTGGTTCACGACGCGTTTCACGATGCGCTCACCGGACTTGCCAACCGTGCATTGTTTACCGATCATCTTCGTTTACGAATCGAACGCGCACGCCGCGAGAAAAACTCGTTTTTCGGAGTATTATTTCTGGATTTTGACCGATTTAAGGTGATAAATGATTCTCTCGGTCACGCAGAAGGCGATAAATTGCTGATCGCGGTCGCCCAGCGGCTGGAATCAACGCTTCGTTCCAGCGATCTTATCGCGCGGCTCGGAGGCGACGAATTTACGATGCTTTTGAATGAGCTCGAAGAACCGAGTCAGGCAACGCAAATAGCTTCACGAATTCAGGAACTTCTAAGTTTGCCGTTTTCGCTGGAAAGCGGAGAAGTTTTCATGTCGGCAAGCATCGGGATCGCGATCGGAAACGACGGCAACGTCACCGCCGAGGATATGCTTCGCAACGCGGACATTGCGATGTATCGTGCGAAATCGAAAGGAAAAGCGCGGCATCAGGTTTTTGACCAGGCAATGCATGACGAAGCGCTGAACCAGCTTCAGATAGAAACCGATCTGCGGCAGGCGCTCGGCAGAAACGAGTTTTGCTTACATTATCAGCCGATCTTTGACCTTAATTCACGATCGATCGTCGGATTCGAAGCATTGATTCGCTGGCAGCATCCGACGCGGGGAATGGTGCCGCCGAACGAATTTATTCCGATCGTTGAAGAGAACGGTCTGATAATTCCGCTCGGTCGCTGGATAATGTATGAGAGCTGCCGGCAAATGCGGCAATGGTTAGACAACTTCCCGGCGGCGGCTGATTTGACGATGAGCGTCAATCTATCGGTCAAGCAGTTTCTGCAAGTCGATCTTGCCGAACAGGTTATGGCGAATTTAGTCGCAACCCGGCTTGATCCGAAGTTTTTAAAACTCGAGATCACAGAAAGTCATGTGATGGAAAACGGCGAAGCCGCCGTAAAAATGATGAAACGCCTGCGGACGCTTGGCGCCGAACTTAGTTTGGACGATTTCGGGACGGGATATTCAAGTTTGAGCTACCTGCACAGGCTTCCGGTTACAAATTTAAAGATCGACAGATCGTTCGTAAATCAAATGGTTGCCGGCGACGAGAACAGCAAACTGGTCAGCACGATCATTTCGCTTGCCCATAATTTGAACATCAATGTCACCGCCGAAGGGATCGAAACCGCCGATCAATTGATGCAGCTTCGCGCGCTCAACTGCGAGAAAGGTCAGGGTTATTTCTTCTCAAAACCGCTCGATGCCAGCGCCGCGACCGCACTTGTCGAAGGATTACCCGGAAACATTCCGCGCGAACTCGAACAGCACGAAACGATTCTTGAATTGATCGGCTAGGTTATTTTGAAGAGCTTAGCGTAAATTCGGATTCGACCGAAACCGTACCGCAGATGCATGATTCATCTGAGGTTACCACTAATTTAACGATCACGCTTGCGGCGGACCGGTCGTCAGATGTCTTTAAGAAAATCTGATTTGTCCCTTGTCCCGCGGTGGTCGTGCCATTCTCTACTGTCCACTGAAACCGCGTTTTGTCCGTTTCATTGCCGAGATTTGCGCTGATCACAATGATCGAGCCGCGAGAAACGCTGCCTTCCGGTCCGAGGATCTTTAAAGCGGCAGGGCAAGAACAAACCGGATCGCAGGAAAAACAGTTTTCTTTTACAACGTTCGCATTTACCGTATTTCCCGAAACCGTCCGATCTTTTCCGACAGCCGCACTTATCGAGTATTCCCCAACGGGAACAGTCGATAGGTCCCAGACCGCATTCATACCATCAGAATTTATGCTGCCGCCCGATACGCTGAAATAAATTTCAGCATCTTTTGGAAAATTCGAAAGAGGTTCGATCGTTACGGCGATTTGGGCGTTTTCTTTTGAACAAACAGAAGCTATTTTGATCTTTTCCGGATTAGGGCAAATGGAATAAACGAGTTTTTTGTCCAGCTTCAAATTAAAACTTTTATTCGTTGCCGCCGGATCGGGCAGAGTTTCAGCACCGTTGGACTGCGTGAAAGCGGCATTCGCCGTACAGAGAACTGAAAATATCGACAACGTGAGACAGCAGAGAGCTTTTCGATCAAACATACAACGAGTTTCTCCAAGTTTTTACCAAATTGACAACAGCCTTTTTTCCTCGACTTCCATCGCTTCTCCATCCGGCAAAATATGGATTATTTTTTCCGCACCTTTTTGACGCAGCAGCGGCGAGAGGAGACCGACGCGGTGACAATTTGCCCGCGGCATCCGATGTTTGGTTAACGGCTGCGATTCCGAGCACATGATGACGGTTCTTGTTTCCGCGGCTATCTCCAGTATTCGATTGATTCCCCGGTCAAGATCTTCGGGGCGCGGCTTTGTTTTTCCGCCGGTTTCCGGCAGCCATTCGTAGCCGATCCCGTTCTCAAGCAAATTCGCCTCTAAAACCTTTCCGTTAAACTGAACCCAGCGCGACCGTGCCGCGCTTCGAACATCGCACAAAAATTCAATTTCGTGCTTTTTCAAAAGCGCAAGAAAGTCCGTCCACGCATGCCGTCCGTGTCCTATGGTATAAACAATTATTCCGTGGGTTCGTGATTCCAACGTCTTAGACATTACTTCAGACTAATCAATGATTCGAATTATGCGGGAGACTTTTTCGTTGCAAGTTCCAAAACAACTCCACTCCTCCGAGATCTTAACTGTTACTTTTAACTGCTTCAGGGAAGGATCCGAATCGACCTTTACCCGGATCAGCGAGTTTTTGTCGCCTTCATAAATGATCTCGCCGCCCTCAACCGCCCATGAAAATGTCGGATCGACATCCTCGGTCGGTGTGCCGTCTTCCATGATCTCGGCGATAAACACTATAGATTCGCCGCGTTTTACCTTTGCTTCACCTGAATCAAGATCCGGCGACGCGATCTTAAATTTCGTGCAAAAGCAATGATGTTGGCATTCGCAATACTCCAGGATCAAAGTTTGCGGATCGCTCTTTCCGATAATCCTTCCCCGCCTGTCTTTAAATTTAACAGAGATCCTATAGTTTCCCGGATTTTCCGTCAGAAGATTCCAGGTAACTTTCTTACCCGTGCTAACTATCTGTCCGCTATCGATCTCGTATTCATACTCCGCTATCTCATCCGCTTTTTCACGAGTAACAACTTCAACCTCTACTGACAGATGTTCGTCGCAGCTTCCTTTAACTAACGGACGGTTGTCAGGCAGGCAGGATATTTTCAAGACGTTCTTGCTCAGCTTAATCGAACCGATCGGTGCATCGGGCGCGCTTTGGGGATAAACTTTCGCAGTAAGCAAACCAAAAAGAACAATTACTGCTGCAGTGAGAAAAAGTTTGACGGTCATATGATGAATAGGATTATAAGACGTAACGGGTGTTCTTTAAAGGAATTTTTTTCAGGCACTTTTTTCAAGTCCAATGGCAATGCATCTTGTTAACAAACGATAACTAGTGCCGATCTTTTTTATCTTAAACTTTTCAAAAAACAGACATTCCGGTTTTCGTTGTTAAAAGTTCGAGCGATCTCATGCCGAGAACGGAATTTCCTTTTTCGTTTAGGCGAGGTGACCAGGTTGCGACCGAATATGTTTTCGGATGAACTGCAACGATTCCGCCGCCGATGCCGCTTTTGCCCGGGAGTCCGACTTCGTAAGCGAATTCACCGGATTCGTCGTAGAAACCGCAAGTAAGCATCAGCGCATTGAGGCGTTTGATCTGGCTTTGAGTGAGAATTTGTTCGTCTTTGTGAAGAATTTTTCCTTCGTTTGCGAAAAATAGAAATGAATAAGCAAGTTCGCGGCAAGTCATTTCGATCGAGCATTGATGAAAATAAAAATCC
Organism: Pyrinomonadaceae bacterium; assembly: GCA_026129865.1. Taxonomy (GTDB): domain Bacteria; phylum Acidobacteriota; class Blastocatellia; order Pyrinomonadales; family Pyrinomonadaceae; genus JAHCHG01. The sequence continues at coordinate 670,769 of JAHCHG010000001.1, read as the reverse complement.
AAAACCTGTTCGACATCGTTTTCCAGATTTCCGAATGATTTCAGCAAATTTGCCAACGCCGCATTGCGAAAACCGTGCGATTTTTCCGATTGAGCGACTTTGTAATTAAAATCTATTTCGGGGCAGTCAGCTAAATTCCGCACAAATTCAAGAAAATCTTCTTTGGGTTCGGCAAGATTCGAGATCAGCATATCGGCGACGACGAGTGCGCCGGCATTGATAAAAGGGTTGCGCGGTTTACCGTGTTCATATTCGAGTTGGATGAGCGAATTAAATGCATTTCCCGAAGGTTCGACGTCGATTCGCTCCCAGATCTTTTCGCCGGAAAACTTAATTGCCAGCGACAGCGAAAGCACTTTCGAAATACTCTGGATCGAAAATTTTTCGTCCTCATCGCCGGTCGAAAAACGGTCGCCTTCGGTCGTGATCAAATGAATGCCAAACTTTGCAGGATTCACCAAAGCGAGTTCGGGAATAAAATCGGCAACCTTTCCTTCATCGCTGAAAGGAGAAACTTCGCGCCGGATTTCATCCAGAATTTGCTGATAATTTATTGTCATTTTATTATCTGCCGAATCTCTTCAACCGTCTGCGGGTTTTCGAGAGCCGAAAGATCGCCGGCGTCTTCGCCTAAATACGCCGAACGAATGACGCGGCGCATTACTTTGGCGTTTCGGGTTTTCGGCAGTGCGGAAACGAAATGAATCCGCGACGGCGCGAGCGGTTTGCCCATATCTCTGGCGACGACGGCTTTTAATTCGGCTTCCAGCCGGAGCGCAGGCAGCCTGCCTGCGTGTTTTTCTTCACCGTCAGACTGCGAAGGCGTTTCCGGTGATTCGGGCTTAGAAGCGTCTTTTTCGAGCTCTGCGTTCGTCGCAGGCAGGCTGCCTGCGCTCCGTAGGACGCAGAATGCAACCATCGCCGTGCCTTTAATTTCGTCTGGGACGCCGATGACAGCGGCTTCGGCGACTCGGTCGTCGGCGACGAGCAGGCTTTCGATCTCGGCGGGACCGACGCGTTTTCCGGCGACGTTTAATGTGTCATCCGAACGCCCCAGAATATACCAATGACCGTCCGTGTCCGTCATCGCAAAATCGCAGTGAACCCAAATTTTTTCAAATCTTGACCAGTAAGTTTCGATGTAGCGTTCGTTTTCCTCCCAAAAACCGCGAGCCATTCCGATCCAGGGTTTTCTGATCGCGAGTTCCCCGACCGCGCCTGCGGGCAGCGATTCGCCGTTTTCACCTAAAATATCTGCGTCGATACCCAAGCACGGCGCGGAAAAGGAACCGGCTTTCTGCGGCAGCAGCGGATTTCCCATCAAAATTCCGCCAGAAATCTCAGTGCCGCCGGAATAATTAATGATCGGCAATTTCGAGTCGCCGACCTTTTCAAACAGCCAATACCACGGCGCGGGATTCCAGGGCTCGCCCGTCGAAGCGAAGGCGCGAAGGGAAGAAAGATCGTGTTTCTGAAACGGAGCGCGGACACTCCTGTCCGCATCACCGGAAACGGCGAAATTTACTTCGTCGGAATTTCCGGTCGAATCCGTTTGAACGGGTGACTCTTGATTTTTAGCTTGGCGGACAGGAGTGTCCGCGCCCCTTGTCGAAAGCACACGAATCAGCGTTGGCGAAATTCCGAGGATTTCAACTTTGTGTTTCGCCGAAAATTCCCACATTCTGTCGGGATTCGGATAATCGGGCGAACCGTCGTAAAGGCACATCGTCGCGCCGTTTATCAGCGCGCCGTAGATCAGCCAAGGTCCCATCATCCAACCGATGTCCGTTACCCAAGAAATCCGCGTCCCGCGTCCAACGTCCGTCCCGAAAGCCATATCCTGGGCGGCTTTGATCGGAAACCCGCAATGAACGTGCGCGATCCCTTTCGGTCTGCCTGTCGTGCCGGAACTGTATAGAATTATCAGCGGATCATTGGCGGAAGTTTTTTCGAGATACATTTTATCTTCATTATCAAAACCTTTTCCGATAAGTTCCTGCGTCCAATCTATTAATTTATCTTTGTTTTTACTTTTATCTATGAATTCTGAGAAGTCTTCATCATAACTTCTTGAAACGACAAAAACTTTTTTAATACTTTCGCAATTGGAAATCGCTTGATCGGCAACTTCAAATGTATTAATCGGCTTACCACGTCTTGGAAAACCATCACAAACAAAAATTGCTTTGGCTTTGACCGCATTCATACGAGTTGCGATTGCTTCAACTCCGTAACCGCTGAAAACCGGAACGGCAATCGCACCTATTCGATTTATCGCCAGAAGTGCAGTAGTGGTTTCAATCATCATCGGCAAATGAATGCCGATGGCATCACCTTTTTTTAATCCGTGCGCTCTTAATCCTGCGGCACACAGTTCTACGTCGCCTTTTAATTCTTTGTAAGAAATTTCTCTGGTTTGTCCTTCTTCACCTTCCCAAATTATTGCAGGTTGATTTTCGATTTCCGTTCCGATCCAACGATCTAAACACATTTCCGTAATATTCAAACCGCCGCCGACGCACCATTTCGACCATTCGATTCCTTCCGATGTGTCGAGAAGTTTTTCATAAGGCGGATCGAATTTTATATCGAAAAATTTCAGCACTTCATCTGTAAATTTTTCGACGTCTTCTATCGAGCGAAGGTAAAGGTCGTCCCAACCGGCGGCGCCTGTCTGTTTCATGAATTGCGTCAGCCGCGCGCGAGCAATAACTTTGTCGGAAGGCGACCAGGCGACAGCCTGGTTTTCTAATATCGATGTTTCTTTCATGTTGTAGAAAAATCAGCTTATTTAATGTATATTCGTCCCATACTTCGGACGAATTGAAATTTGATTTGAGTGAATTTTACAACAGATAATATTTCAGACGAAACAGGCGGGGCTTATTATGAATGATCAAAACGCCGTGGAAAAAGCGGAAAGCGCAGATATTCCGCTTGAGCGGGACGTATTTTTGCGGACGCTGATCCGTGAACTTTCGGGGACGCTTCAGGATGTTGTCGGCATTGACGAAGCCGCCGGGTTTATCAGCGTTGTCGGGCAAAATATGGGCAATCAGATCAATAATGAATACCGCAAAGCGCTTCGGCTCGACCGCCTAAACCGCGAACAGGTTTCAGCCGTTTTGGTCGATCTGAAACGGAGAATTCACGGCGATTTTTACATTGTCGAAGAAAATGAGGAGAAGATCGTTTTGCATAATCGAGTTTGTCCGTTTGAAGACAAAGTCATCGGTCGTCCGGCGATGTGTATGATGACGTCTAACGTTTTCGGTTCGATCGCCGCAGAAAATTTGGGTTATGCAAAGGTGGAACTGAACGAAACGATCGCCTCGGGAAGTAACCGCTGTGTAGTAACTGTTTACCTAAAACCGACAGATCAATCTCTAGCCGCTGAAGGTAGGGAGTATGTTCGAGGAGGCGATTGATATTTGAATTCTCTCGATTTCTCCTCTATTGCAGATATTTTTCCGGAACCGATGGTTCTTCTGTCAGAAAACGGCACCGTTTTGGACATTAATCCCGCATTTCAAAAAGTTGTCGGTGCGAACCGCGATGCAATAATCGGCAAAAACCTAAGCGAGCTTTCCTGTACAGACGCGGATAATCTTCATCGATTCATTAGAAATTGTTCGCAGAGCCGGCAGCTGGTTCTGGGCGCCGTCGATCTTAAAAGTTCGGACGGCATTATTCATCCATTTAGATGCGAAGGCGCCGTAGTTCGGCGTTCGGACGGCGAAAACGCAGCGCAGATCCTGATCCGGTTAAAGGATAAAAAGCAGGCGGACAATCGCTTTATACTCTTATCTCAAAAGATCGACGAACTTAATAGAGAGGTGTTTGACCGCCGCCGGGCTGAGACTGAACTTCAGGAACTTTATGCCCGGGCTCGCGAAGCAAACAGACTGAAAGACGAATTTTTGGCAACCGTCTCGCACGAATTGCGCACTCCGCTGAACGCGATTCTCGGTTGGGCGCGAATTCTGAGGCTTAATCAACTCGAGGGCGAACAATTTGATTCCGCACTTGAAACAATCGAGCGCAACGCACGGTCGCAAACGCAATTGGTTGAAGATCTGCTCGACATATCACGGATGATCTCCGGAAAACTGCGTCTCGAAGTTCGTCCGACAGACCTTGCCGGAGTTGTCACATCGGCGGTGGAGACGTTGCGCCCGACTGCCGATAATAAGGGAATTCGGGTTCAGTTAGTGATAGTTCAAACCGGTGTTCTGATAGCGGGCGATCCCGAACGCATTCAGCAGGCATTGTGGAATTTGCTTGCAAATGCGATCAAATTTACGCCGAAAAATGGTCGTGTGCAGGTTCGCCTCGAACGGGTAAATTCGCACGTTGAAATTACCGTGAGCGATACCGGGCAGGGAATTGACCGCGATTTTTTGGAATATGTCTTCGACCGTTTCCGCCAGGCTGATTCTTCAAAAACGAGAAAGCACGGCGGGCTCGGACTCGGGCTTTCGATCGCGCGCCATCTGGTCGAACTTCATGGAGGATCGCTTCACGCGTTCAGCGAAGGCGCGGGAAAAGGTTCAACGTTTACTATCAAACTTCCGCTGTTGATAGTAAAAGATGAGGACAGATTTCCGTCGGAAACCGGATCGAGGTCGCATCCGACAGCATCGGAAGAAATCGTCGAATTCGTCTATAAGGACGCACTTGACGGTTTAAATATTCTCGCCGTCGATGACGAACTCGATGCCCGCGAGCTTTTGCGGACACTTTTAACGAGTTACGGCGCAACCGTGGAAACTGCAAGATCCGCCGATGAATGCTTTTCGAAGATCGAATCCGGCAATTTCGAGTTTTTGATCAGCGATATCGAAATGCCGGATAGAGACGGTTATGAATTGATAAAGCAGATTCGATCGTCCGACGGAAAAGCTTTTCAAAAGATCGGTGCAATAGCGCTGACAGCCCATGCCCGAACGACCGATCGTCTGAAAGTTTTGTCCGCCGGGTTTGATTCGCATATTGCGAAACCATTTGAACCGGCGGAACTTATCGCGGTTATTGCAAGTCTAAGCCACCGAACTTTGGAGAAATAAAGTCTGCGAATTATGGAAAAAGAACCGATTTCATTACCTGCGAACCTTTTAGCCGGAAAAACGGCGATCGTGACAGGCGCTTCGCGCGGTGTTGGTCGCGCAACGGCAATTCGCCTGGCGCAAGCCGGTGCCGATGTTGTTGTAAATTACTTATCGCGAGCCGAACGAGCTGCCGAAGTTGTCGAAAAATGCAGGGAATACGGCGTTGAAGCATTTGCAGTTCAGGGTGATGTTTCGGAATGGCAGGCGGCTCATAATATCGCAGCGGAAACCGTTAAAAAATTTGGAAAGATCGACCTGCTGGTCTTAAATGCAGGAATTTGGGAAGGTTCGCCGATCGAAGAAATGTCGGAAGAAACCTGGAACAAGGTTTTAAACACTAACTTGAAAGCAGCCTGGGCGATGTCGAAAGCCTGTGTCCCTTCGATGAAAAAGCAGGAAAGCGGAGCGATCGTGCTTGTCAGTTCGACCGCCGGACAGCGCGGCGAGGCAAATTATTCAAATTACGCCGCTTCGAAGGGCGGACAATTGTCGTTTACCAAGGCTCTGGCGAGTGAGCTCTGTCCGAAAATTCGCGTGAACTGCGTTGCGCCCGGCTGGATCGAGACCGCAATGGTGCGACCGGTCTTTGAAGATGCGGCTTACAAGCAAAGTGTTATTAATTCGATTCCGCTTAAACGAATGGCGACGACCGATGATGTTGCGTTGTCGATCTGTTTTCTGCTCTCAGATTGGTCGCGCCACATTACGGGCGAAATTTTGAATATAAACGGCGGAGCCGTGCTTTGCGGTTAGTGGCGTGTCGATCAAGTTTGAATATGCCTGACCGGAAGTGGTCTATATTTTTTTGTGCTTTATGGATAGAAGGTTCACGGGTTTTTCGAGGTCCGCGCTAAAATATTCTGAATTTTATGAGCTTCCTTAATTTAGACGCATATCAAGATCATTTCGCACGGGCAGGGAAATCCTTGTACGTCGAAAATCTGATCGGAAATACGCCGCTTCTGGCAATTCATTTCAAATTTCGCGGCGAACGCAGAACCATTTTTGCAAAAGCCGAGCATTTGAACCTTTCGGGAAGTATAAAAGACCGGATGGCTTTGCATATCTTAAAAGAAGCTTACCGTCGGGGCGAGATCAAAAAAGGCGACACAATAGTTGAAGCAACCAGTGGAAATACGGGAATTTCGTTCGCTGCCGTCGGACATGCATTTGGCAATCCGGTTAAGATCTATATGCCGGATTGGATGAGCCGCGAGCGAATTTCTTTAATAAAAAGCTACGGTGCCGACGTCGTTCTTGTCAGCCATGAACAGGGAGGTTTCGTCGGAAGCATCGAACTTTGCGACCGGTTCGCCGAAGATCATGAGAATGTTTTCCTTTCGCACCAATTTTCGAATCGTGCAAATCCGGAAGCACATTATGTGACGACGGCACCGGAAATATGGTCGCAATTTGAGCATATCGGCTTTTTGCCGAATGCCTTCGTTGCGGGAGTCGGGACCGGAGGAACGGTGATGGGAATTGCGAAGTTCATGCGCGAAAAAGATGCCGCAATCAAGGTTCACCCGCTTGAACCTGCGGAATCACCGACGTTGACAGCTGGGTGCCGACGCGGAAGTCACAGAATTCAGGGAATCTCAGACGAATTCATTCCGGCGATAGTCGAACTCGAAAAACTCGATGAAATAATTACCGTTTCGGACGGTGACTCAATATTAATGGCTCAAAGACTCGCGACTGAACTGGGATTAGGAGTTGGGATTTCGTCGGGAGCGAATTTTTTGGGAGCGCTGATCGCTCGGGAAAAGCTTGGCTCCGATGCGGTTGTTGTTACTGTTTTTGCTGATGATAATAAGAAATATTTAAGTACGGATCTGGTGAAGCAGGAATCTTTGAAGGAAGATTACCTTTCGCCGGATATCGAGCTTTTTGGATATCAATCGGTAGGACGGCTAGATCAAAGCCAAATTGTCAGCAGATCGAGGATAAATTGAAAGCACACATCAAACCGACGGTTATGAAATTCGGCGGCACATCGGTGCAGGACGCGTCCGCCTTTTTACGAGTCGCCAAGATCGCCGCAAGTCAACAAGAATTTTCTCCGGTTATTGTAACCTCAGCCATGTCAAAATTTACCGATGCTTTGCTCGGTTCGTTCGACACAGCGAAGAAAGGTCATTCAACCATTGCATTCACGTCACTTCAAGAGCATTTTGATCGGCATTCTGCCGTATCGTCGGAACTTCTTGGACGCTCGGGACAAACGGCTTTTGAAGCCGAACTAGATCTTGCAATGCAGGAGCTTTCAGATCTGCTGCTTCGTGCCGAACGCAGGAGCCTTCCGCTTTCGATGTTAAAAGATGCTGTCGTCTCGTATGGCGAACAGCTTTCTTCACGTTTGCTGGCTGAAGTGTTAAGAGCCAGCGGAATTAAAACTCGCCAGGTTGATTCGCGGCGGGTGATTGTAACCGACGAAGAATATGGAGCGGCGGCACCGATCTGGGAGGAGACGGAAAAGCTGGTTCGTTTAGAACTCGGTCCGATCATTGAAAACGGCGAAGTGCCCGTGCTCGGCGGGTTTATAGCTGCCAGCAGAAGCGGCGAAACAACTACGCTCGGGCGCGGCGGTTCCGATTACTCCGCGGCGCTGATCGGCGCTGCGTTAGATGCACGCGAAATTCAAATTTGGACCGATGTTACCGGAGTTTTAACCTGCGATCCCCGCATCTGCTCCGACGCACGGACGATCGACGTTCTATCTTACGAAGAAGCTGCCGAGCTTGCATATTTCGGCGCAAAAGTACTCCATCCGAAAACGATCAAACCCGCGGTGGATCACAAAATTCCGGTTCGCGTCTGTAATTCGCATCAGCCATCGGAACGCGGGACGATGGTTTTAGCGGAAAGCGCCGTTTCGCCAAATAAAATTAAATCGATCGCGCATAAAAATGGGATCACCGTTTTACGAATTTCGTCTGCCCGAATGCTGGGAAGCTACGGTTTTATGGCGGCACTGTTTCAGATTTTTGAACGGTTCCGAACGGTCATTGACGTCATTTCAACTTCGGAAGTTTCAGTAGCATTGACGCTCGACAACACGGAGTCGCTCGAAAAGATCGTCTCGGAACTCGAACGCCTGGGCGATGTCGAGATCGAACACGGTCACGCCGTTATCTGCGTCGTCGGCGAAGGTTTACGCGCAAGCGCAGGACTTGCTTCGAAAATATTTTCGACGATCGACAACATTAGCATATCGCTGATCTCGCATGGCGCGTCGAGTGTAAATATGACGTTCGTTATAAAGGAAGAAAAAGTAAATGAAGTTATAAAAAGATTGCATAATTCCTTTTTTTAGAGAAAATAGACTTATAAGATTTTCGAAAGGAACTTGAGAAAATGGCAGAAACCGTAATTGAAAAAAATAAAAAGCAAAAATATCCGTATGGAATTTCTCCTGAAGTTCGCAAAGCGGCTCGTGAACGGCTCGAACGAATTATTAAAGAGCAGGGTGTTAAAGTTGCTAAAACCAGCGAAGATTTATATCGGCATTCTGATAAAAGCGGACAAACGCAAGAAGAAATTCAAGCCGAGGTAGATGAATTTTTAAGAATGCGCGAAGAGTGGCGAGAAGAAGATAGAAAGTTAAAAAGGGAACGCGAGTTATGAATGTCTTGGTAGATACTGACGTTCTTTCTTATACCTACAAAAAAGATTCTCGCGCGGCTTTATATGAACCTCACCTTAAAAACAATTTTTTGCTGATCTCTTTTATGACTTTTGCATAGTTGCAACTCTGGACAATAAGAAATAATTGGGGTGAAAAAAGGAAAAGCAATTTAGTAAAATTTTTAAGTGATTTTCTGATAATTTATCCAGATGAAGAACTTTGCAGAATTTGGGGAGAAATAAAAAGCGATGCTCACAAAAAAGGCAATCCGATAGAAACGGCGGATGCGTGGGTTGCATCGGTTGCTCTTTTGTTTGATATTTCGCTTATAACTCACAATCGAAGGCATTTTGAAAACATTGAAAACCTGCAAGTTATTTCAGAAGCCTGACCGTTTTTGCTCAAAAATCAGCTAAATATTTTTTTGCTTCGCTAAGCGCTTTGTTAACCGCTAAATTTGAAGTTCCGCCGATTGCGCTTTTCGAATTCAGAGTTTGTTCAAGCGTCAATTTTGCGAAAACATCTTTTTCGATTTCCGATGCGAATGTTTGCATTTCTTCGAGCGAAAGCTCTTCTAATTCAACTCCTTTGTCGATTGCATATAATACGATCTGTCCAACGATTTCATGCGCACGTCGAAACGGAATGTCTTTTTTTGCCAGATAATCGGCTAATTCTGTCGCATTTAGGTAGCCGGAAGTTGCAGCTTTTAACATTTGGTCTTTATTGACGCTTATATTTTGAATGACGATCGTCGAAACTTCCAGCGAATCGCGAACGGTTGAAAATGCATCAAAAACAGCTTCTTTGTCCTCCTGCATATCCTTGTTGTATGCGAGCGGAAGTCCTTTCATTGTAGTGAGTAAGGCGATCAAGTCTCCGAAAACTCTACCCGATTTTCCGCGGACGAGCTCCATCGAATCGGGGTTTTTTTTCTGCGGCATAATGCTTGAACCCGTCGAAACCTTGTCGGAGAGCGTAAAAAAGCCAAATTCGGTCGTGCAATACAGAATTATGTCTTCCGCGAAACGTGATAGATGCATCATCGTAACCGAAGCAGCGTAAACAAGATCGATGCAGAAATCACGATCGCTCACTGCGTCCAGACTGTTGCGCGTGATGCCGTCGAAACCAAGATCGATCGCAACTGCTTCGCGGTCGATCGGATACGAAGTTCCGGCAAGCGCCGCCGAAGCAAGCGGAAGAATATTTATTCTCGCTCGCGTTTGAGTAAAACGTTCATAGTCGCGTCGGAGCATTTCAAAATATGCAAGACACCAATGCGCAAAAAGCACAGGCTGCGCCCGCTGAAGATGAGTGTATCCTGGTAAAACCGCAACTTTGTTTCCGTCGGCAAGATGCAAAAGAGCCGATTGCAAATTCACGATCCTACGCAAAACCTCATCGACCGCGCCGCGCATCCAGATTCGCAACGCTGTCGCGACCTGGTCGTTTCTGCTGCGCCCCGTATGCAGCTTTCTACCGGTGTCGCCGATCAGTTCGTTCAGCTTAGTTTCGATAAAAGAGTGAACGTCTTCTGCTGCGGAATCTTCAAAAAAATCAGACCTTTGCGCTGCCTGAGATAAGAGCAGATCAAGACCTTTTCGGATCGCCTTCGCGTCTTCGCTGCTCAAAACCCCGGCGTTTTCCAGCCCGCGGCAGTGCCCGAGACAACCCTCGATATCAGCCGCGAAAAGCTGTTTATCAAAATTAAAGGAGCGATTAAATTCAACAAATGTCTCGTCAGCTTTTTCCGTGAATCTTCCGCCCCAGAGGCTTTCAGTTTTATTCATTTGACTTTTAACAACGTAATATCTAAATTATGCATTTATGCGATGTCTATGCAAAGATAATGCATAAAACATGAGAATGCAATATGACAAAAGGAGACAGGCAGCATAAGATCCTCGAGCTTATCTCTGAAAACGAGATCTCGACTCAGGAAGACTTGAACGAGCTCCTTGAAAGATCAGGAGTTTTTGTTAATCAGTCGAGCGTGTCCCGCGATCTTGACCAGCTCGGAATTATCAAGGTTAACGGAAACTATACTTTGCCTGAAACGCGAAGTGAAGCGAATATCTTTGGACTCTCGAGTCTGGAAACCGCGGGCGGCAATTTGATAGTCGCAAAATGTTCGCTCGGACTGGCGTCGGCAGCCTGCGTGAAGTTAGACGCCGCAGCAATTCATGAAATAGTCGGCACGATCGCCGGCGAAGACACGATCTTTATTGCCGTAAAAGACGCAAAAACACAAAAATCTGCGATGCGGAAAATTTGGGAATTATTTGAAAAGTAATCAGCAGCTAGTAGTGAGTAGACAAAATCTTACTAACTACTGACTACCGATCACTAACTACCGCTTATGGAAAAAAAAATTAATAAAGTAGTTCTGGCATATTCGGGCGGACTCGATACTTCCGCGATGTTGCTGTGGATCAAAGAAAAATACGGCGCGGAAGTCGTTTGTTTTTGCGCGGATGTCGGTCAGGGCGACGAACTCGATGGTTTGGAAGAAAAGGCTTTGAAAACGGGCGCGTCAAAACTTTATATTGAAGATTTGCGCGAGGAATTTGTTAAAGATTTTGTCTGGACAGCCGTAAAAGCAAACGCACTTTACGAAGGCGTTTACCTTTTAGGAACTTCGTTGGCGCGTCCCGTGATCGCGAAAAAACAAATTGAAATCGCGCAGAAAGAAGGCGCGGACGCGGTGGCGCACGGGGCGACGGGTAAAGGAAATGATCAGGTTCGTTTTGAACTTACTTATTATGCTTTACAGCCGGACATTAAAGTCGTCGCACCATGGCGGCACTGGGAATTTAAAGGTCGCGCCGATCTGATCGCGTATTGCGCCGAGCGCGGAATTAATGTTACCGCAACCGCCGAAAAACCGTATTCGATGGACAGAAATCTGATGCACATTTCCTACGAAGGCGGGATTTTGGAAGACCCTTGGGCTGCGCCGCCGGAAGATATTTTTCTGCTCACGAAATCGCCGGAAAACGCTGCGGATAAAGCCGAAGAAATCGTTCTGACGTTTGAAAAAGGCGAACCCGTAGCGATCAACGGCGAGCGATACGGCGCGGTTGATATGCTTTCCAAACTGAATTTCTTAGGCGGGACGCACGGCATCGGGCGCGTTGATCTGGTCGAAAACCGTTTCGTCGGGATGAAATCGCGCGGCGTTTATGAAACTCCGGGCGTGACGATCTTGCAGGCGGCGCATCGCGCTCTCGAATCAATCACGATGGACAGAGAAGTGATGCGCCTTCGTGATTCGCTCGGCGTAAAGTTTGCCGAATCAATATATTACGGCTTCTGGTTCGCGCCGGAATTCGAGATTTTGCGCTCGATGGTTGACCAAACGCAGGAAACCGTTTCGGGCGACGTGCGCGTGAAACTCTACAAAGGCAACGTCACGATTCTCGGTCGCAAATCGCCGAATTCGCTCTACAAAGAACGAGTCGTCACCTTTGAAGACGACGCGGGCGCATATAACCAACTCGACGCGGAAGGCTTTATCAGATTGCAGTCGCTGCGGTTGAGATTGAGAAAGATGGATTAGGTTGAATGAACCACATAGAAACATAGGACACATAGAAAAATTCAATAAATTTCTTAGAACCTATGTCAGCTATGTTTCTATGTGGTTAAAAAATGAGATGGAAATGGTTTTAGAAGCAGACAAAACCGGTTCGGCGGCTTTGCCGCGTAATATGACGAAAACCGCAGCCGCGATAGATGAAAACAACCGTCAGAAACGCGGAAATTTATTTCAGCCGATCTAATCTATACCGGAAACTTACGCCGAAACCGTTTATTTGTCTTAGTGCTCCCGAACGGAAACGCTGGTTCAAATAGTAAAAATCTGCTCCGAGATTCCGGGTGAATTGTTTTGTGATTCCCGCGTAAATGTCGTTTCTTATCCAGCTTTTTGCGCGGAAATCATAAAACGGTTCGTCGGCAACGAACGGCGTGAAAATTACCTTTTCTTTATTTCTGACGGGAAAATTTGCCTGTATTCGATTGCGATAAACGACGGTGTCCGGACGTGAATGACGAATTATAAATGTCGTCAAAGCGCGATTTTTAAGAACGAGCTTTTGCCAGCTTTTTTCGGCATTGAGAAAAAACATCAGGCGGTGTTCGTATTGACGCGGTGCTTCGGTCGGGCGGAAACGGCGATAGAGATAACCCGTTCCGGCGGTAAAATATTTGTTGAAACGGTAGTTGAACGTTACCGTTCCACGCTCGTCGATCGGGCGTCTAAGGTCTCTGCCCTGACGAAAAACGCCGCCGATATTCATTGTTAAGCGGTCGACCTTTTTCCCGTTTTCCTCTTTCTTCAAAAGCGGAACGATCAGCGTGAAATCGCTCCAGCCGACAATGTCCGAGTTTTCGTCCACAAACGCCTGCGAGAAAGCAGAGACGGAAAGTAAAAGCGCAAGCGAAATGCAGGCGGCAATTCTGTTTAAGTTCATAAATTTGCGGTCTTTTAAGGAATTTTTACGATCCGTAGGCTAAATAATGAACGCCGTAATAGATGATAAAAATCGTCACAAACGCCAGATAATAAAGTCCGGTCATAAAATACGCTTCGGTAAAAAGCGATTTGTCGGGCAGAACGAGCATATTCCGCGCGTCGGTCGGACCGCGCACAATAAGAACCCATAGAATCGCTACGATCATTAAATGACCGACCGCATCGAGCACGCCGAATTCGTAAACCGCCAGTACAAAAACCGACATAAAGCCGAGCGAGATCAAACGTCCGACGACCGACACCGCTCCGAGCAGGATGAACGTTACAAAAAATTCGATAAAACCCGACAGCTTCATAAAAATCGCCGGACTCAGCCCCATCGTAACGTGCGGTTTGTCGGCTAAAACGGAAATCGTCCAATGCGAATAGGCGAATTTTTCGATCGCCGCCCAGATCAGCGTCAAACCTGCCGCCGCAAAAAGCACGACAAATCCCGATTTCACCCAGGCGACCTTGCGGGTATTGGCGACGGTGAGAAAATAGCCGATGCCGAGAAAGATTAAGTAATCGAGAAGATGAAAAACGCCGAATTGAAACGCAGCGGCGATGTAGAGAACGAAAACGCCTAAACCGGTTAAGAACATCGTTCGTTTCGAGATCACAGCCAGAGCCATTAAAAGATGAAGCCAAGGAACCCAGACGGCATCGGTTTTCAGTTCCGGCGTTAGATAAAAGCTCTGACCGAAACCGAGCGACCACCACCCGAATAAGATGAGAAAAAATATTCCGGCAGCGACGCGCATGATAGCGTTCGCGGCGTTGTCGAACATCTTCATCTTGCGGTCGAGGTTCGCTAGAATTCCTTCTTCATAAATGTAGCGGTCGGCAAGAAAAAACAAGTAGCACGCAACGACCGACACGATAAACATTTTTACAAACGTGCCGTCAATGACATCCCCGATCGGCGTCGGCGGCTGTGTTACGTCATAATCGAAAAACCATTTTACGTGTGCGTCAGCCGTGCCCGCGAAAAGCAGCAACAGCATCAAAACCGGAAAAATTCGAAAACAAAACTTCAAAGAACTTTTCATCTTCCATTTTTCGTTTTTCATTTTTTAATTTTTCCCCTTTTTCGTGTCGTGAACCCAATCTGCCGCAAGCGGCGAATTTATCTTGACGTCGATCCCGAGATAATCGCGAAATGCGCCCTGCAGACTACCGACCTGTTCTATTTCGCCGCGGCGCATATATTCATTTCGCCCGCTGTGCAAGGTCGGCGTAATGATGAAAAACACACGCTCGACAGTATTGGTCGCAAAATCGTTCGGATTTTTTTTCGGATTGCGCATATCCGTTAAATAATTTCCTTCATCGAAATTGCGAATATGGCATTGCGCGCAGGTCATTCCTTTTTCCTCGAAAATGCGCCTCCGCGCATCGCGCAAACTCGTTTCCGCAAAACGAAATTCGCCGGGAGTTTCATATTTATTGAGTGTTGTATCGATATTGTTCGGAACAACCGAATTATCAGCCAGTATTTTCGGTATCGCCAGATTACCGCTCGATTTATCGATCAGCTTTTCCCATCCTTTTCGATAGTTCGGATCGTCCCGATCGGCGGCAGGCGCGGGAACAGCCGTATAAGATGTCCCGTCTTTGTTCGCTTTGATGGAAGACACGAAACCTTCGAACGGCGTGCTTGTCATTGTCAGAACATTCTTTCCGTTTTTCATTACGGGAATAACTTTCATCTCTCCCAAAAGCCAGCCGTCGCCGTATAGATATTTTCCGTTCTCGTCATATTCGTTGCCGCCGCCGAGCCGTGAGTTATGCGGAATCGCGGCTAAGTTGGCACGCATCATCGGGTCGTCTTTGTCGTTATATGTCAAAACTTTCGTAACAAAGGCATTCAAAGCCCTGCCGTATTCGACTTTGTCTTTGGCGACGAACGGTTTTAAGTTTTCACCGTCAAAAAACGCTTCGTGAAACAATCTCAAAAATGTTTCGTTGTTCTTTAATCTTGTTTCTTCTGGTCGTTCCGAATCTTTCCCGCGGACGATTCGCATACGCGGCATCAAGTAAGCCTGTTCGGGAGCTTTGACGTTGAAATAAACCAGCCGCAGTTCGAAAACCTTTTTATTGACGCGCGGACGAACTGCGATCAGTTTCCAATGTTCCGCGTTCCATTCAGCGTTATATTTCGGATCGTCCGGATCGAGCGTCGGATTTTTATGCGTAATGGCGAGGTCTTTCAACGCATCTTTGAAAAGTTCTCTTCCATCTGTCTTTTGAATTCCGCTGCCGGGTTTGACCTGTTTTTCGGCTTCGATCTCGGCAATGCGCTGGAACAGGTTCGAAATATTCCATTTTTCGCTGACGGCTTTTAATCTATCGGGATCGATGATCGTGACAAGCGCATCAACTTCGAGCGGGGCGTCGGGCATTTTTAAAAGCTGAACCGGTTTTTTGACGACTTTTACCTTAAATTCTTTCGTCACGGTGCGTTGCTCGCGCGATTTGTCGCGCGGAATTTCAGTTACCTTAACGACGAATTTAGGATTTTTACCGTCCGACTTCTGCGGCGTCCAGTCAACCGTCAAAGTGTTCTGGTTAAACTTCGCCGATTTAGGTTTTTCGACCAATTCGGCTCGGACAAGATCGCCTTCTTCGTCGATTACCTCTAAGCCGAAAAACCAACGCTGTCCGAGTCCGATCTCTTTATGGTGCAGATCCATAATTTCCGGCAGACGATTTTCCGTTGATTTCATGTCGTCGCTGACAACCGAATCTTTTCCGGCGTTCGTGATAAAAAATTTTGGAACGAAAACGATTGCGAAAAATCCAAAAAAGGAAAAAATGACCAGGGTTTGCAATTTTAATTTCATTTCGTTTGTCATAAATGATCTCATAGCGCAATAATTCGGCTAACCGGGGAAATATTAAGCAATTAGATTTATCCGAACAGGGCAAAATATGACTATTTTCAGATCGGATAACGCCAGAAAACTTACAATTCGAAAAGAACATCCCGAAACAAGCGAGAATTTTCGATTTCTTGATGCCCGAATGCTCGGACAAAGCGGCAATTTTTATCAGAATTTGATAACTTGTGCGCTATTTATACACGGAGAAACATTTCTTTTCAAGAAATAATAATAAACCCCGCGTAAAAAGAATTTCAGCGCAATAAAAAATACGGACAGGATGCAAAACGCAGTAATCCGCATTATTCTTATTCAGGCGATTTTGGGGAAAAGATAATTGAAAATGGATAAACTAAAAATTGCGATTTTCGGCGGTTCCGGTTATGGCGGAAGCGAGCTTTTGCGGATTCTGCTATTTCACGGACACGCGGAAATCGTTCTTGTAACGGCGAACGAACACGCAGGAAAGTTGGTCGGCGAAGTTCATAAAAATCTATTCGGTCTGACGGATTTGAGATTTGAAAAATCGCCGGAAAATTTGTCTGGGCTTGAAGATATTGATTTCGCATTTTTCGCTTTGCCGCACGGACAGGCGTTGAGTTTGATTCCACGACTACCGGAAAATGTAAAAGTCATTGATCTGTCAGGTGACTTCCGAATTGATGACAAAGATATTTTCAAACAATTCTACAAACTCGAACACACCGCCGACGAACTGCAGAAGAAGTTTGTTTACGGTTTGACGGAAACGAACCGCGAATTAATAAAATCGGCGAACTACATCGCCAATCCGGGATGTTTTGCGACCGCCGTCCTGCTTGCGCTGGCGCCGATGGTAAAGAGCGGTTTGTTGAACGGAAAAATTATTGTTGATGCAAAAACCGGTTCAAGCGGTTCAGGCGCGAAAGCGGCGGCGAATACGCATCATCCGCAGAGAATGAATTCGTTTTATGCTTACAAACCTTTTCAGCATCAGCATGTCCCGGAGATCGAACAGCATTTAAAGGAAGTCGGCGAGTTCGCTAATGATCTAATTTTTATGACGCACAGTTTGCCGGTTTCGCGCGGGATTTTTGCTTCGTGCTATGTCGAAACCGCGACCGTTTCGACGAACGAGGATCTAAAGAACATCTACGAAGATTTCTACCATGACGCGCCTTTCGTGCGTCTTGTCGAAGGTTCGCCCGATATAAATTGGGTAAAAACGACGAATTTTTGCGATATTTCGTTTCACGCAAGCGGCAGACAGATCGCAATTTTCAGTGCGATAGATAATCTCGTCAAAGGCGCCGCGGGACAAGCGGTTCAAAATATGAATCTAATGTTTGGTTTGGATGAAACCTACGGCTTAAAATTAATTGGAACAAATCCGTAAGATTTATTTTTGCCCGCGGAATTCGCGGAACACACGGAATTAATACAAGAATTTTCCGCGTTTTTCCGCGAATTCCGCGGGCAAACAAATGGAGATAGAATAAATGTATGGGAACAAATTACGAAAACGGCGCGGACGTTTTGACCGATGAAACGCGCCAGAAATTAAAGGATTTAAGCAAGGCGATGCTCCGGCTTCACAAAACCTTGCTCGACGGCGCGAAAACCGATTATGAAGCGAAAAACGGCGCAATAACATCGCCGAATCAATACCTTTCGCTTGTAATCGACGATCCGCATTTTGCATGGCTTCGAAAGATCTCTTCGATGATCGCTTTGATCGACGAAGCGACCTCTATCAGAAGAGCCGCGAACGAAACGGACGCGAACGCGCTGTTGGGTGAAGCAAAGACTCTTCTGAATTTCGAAGACGCGGACGAAGATTTTAACAATAAATTTCAAGACTCTTTGCAAAACAGCAAGGACGCCGTTTTAAATTACAACGAAGCTTTAAAATTTGCGGAATCTTAAAAACGCTTCCTGAAATCATTTTGGAGTTTGAATGGATAATTCCCGAAATTTTTGAGGGTTCAGCAGACGAAGATTACATTAATCTATGTTGCCCGGCGGGGATAAAGTGTTGGAGTTACTAAAAGCCCGATATCGCAGAACAAATGCAAGTTGATCGGAAAGCCTTTGAGGCTTTTTAAGAAGATTGGGTATGGTCGTTGGAATTTCAAAAAGATAAGGTTTTTACCTTCTTTCGGTAAACAATCTAGCAGAAACTTTATCAGCGCAAACTTTACTTTCTGCCTACACGGAGGCGAAACGCCAAGAAAAAAGCCGTTTTTTAGGAAAAAGTCGAGGCGGTTGAAGAATTCGAAACGTTCTCGAAAACCGTTTTGATGGCGGCGCTAAACAGAAATTTCAAACAATAAAGTGTAGTGAATTTTACCGAAATCAAAAATCAGGAAGATCTTTTTCAGGTCTCAACGTATTCGAAGATGAATTTCTCCGTCGAACGCGGCGAAGGCGCGTGGATCTGGACGAGCGAAGGCGAAAAATATCTCGATCTTTACGGCGGACACGCGGTTTGCGCGACGGGGCATTCGCATCCGCACGTTGTCGAAGCGTTGAAAGATCAAGCTGAGAAAGTTTTGTTTTATTCAAATCTCGTTTATTCGGAAATTCGCGCGAAGGCGGCGGAAAAGTTGGTTTCGATCGCGCCGGATTCAATTACAAAAGCCTTTTTCTGCAATTCGGGAACTGAAGCGAACGAAAATGCGATGCGAATGGCGCGGTTTGCGACGAAGCGCGAGAAAATAATTACATTTTCCGGCGGTTTCCACGGGCGAACTGCCGACGCTATTTCCGCGACTTTTTTGGGAAAATACCGCGAAATCGGCAAACCGAATGTTCCCGGACACGTGTGCGCCGAATTTGGAAATCTGGAGAGCGTCAGAGAATTAGCTGACGCGGAAACGGCAGGAATTATGCTCGAACCGATTCAATCAATGGCTGGCGTTATCGAAGCTGCGCCGGATTTTTTTGTCGGTTTGCGCGAGATCTGCAATGAATACGGCATTGTTTTGATCTTCGACGAAGTTCAAACCGGAATCGGACGAACCGGGAATTGGTTTTTTTCGGGAAGCGATCTGGCGGGCGGTGTCGAAGCCGACATTATTTCGCTGGCAAAATCTTTGGGCAGCGGCGTTCCGGTCGGCGCTTGTCTGGTAACTGACCGCATAGCAGAGGTCATCAAAAACGGCGATCTTGGCACGACGTTCGGCGGCGGAATGCTCGCGATGGCGGCGGTTCTGGCAACGCTCGAAGCGATTGAAATAGACAAAATGCGCGAAAATATTTCCGAGATCGAAAATTACTTGCGCGAAAGATTAAAAAAAATCGAAGAAGTCGTTGCTTTGCACGGAAAAGGCGGACTTTTGGGAATTGAATTTTCGGAAAACTGCAAACCGATTCATCAAAAATTATTGGAAAACAAAATAATTACGGGAACTTCCAGCAATCCGAATGTTTTGCGCTTGTTGCCGCCGCTTTGCGTGAAAAAAGAAGAAATTGATTTATTGTTAGGGAATTTGTAGGGGCGATGGCTTGTCCTCGCCCAATGAGCGAAGCGAAAATGCGTTTGAGATAGGTTCTGATACTAAGATTTTCAGCGAAGACAAGCCATCGCCCCCATATTAAATTCTCGCCGCGCGAATAATGTCCGCAAAAACTCCAGCCGCTGTAACGTCCGCGCCTGCGCCCGCGCCTTTGACGACTAAAGGCAGATCAGCGTAGCGATTTGTGTAGAATAAAACGGCGTTGTCTTTGCCCGAAAGATTTGCAAAATTATGTTTCGAATCAATGCTTTGCAATCCGACCGACGCTTTGCCGCCTGCAAAACTTGCAATGTATTTCAGCGATAATCCTTTGTTTTTCGCATTTTCCAAAAGTTCACGAAAATAATTTTCGTGTTTTTCCATTTCATTATAAAAATCTTCGACGCTGCCCATTAAACAAGATTCGGGCAAAAATCCGGCATTTTCGATGTCGGACATTTCAAGTTTAAAACCTGCTTCACGCGCCAAGATCAAGATCTTTCGCGCAACGTCTGTTCCGCTCAGATCGAGGCGCGGATCGGGTTCGGTGTAACCTTCCGTTTGCGCTTGTTTGACGACCGAAGAAAACGAGCGCGAGCCGTCGTAATTGTTAAAAGCAAAATTCAAAGTTCCCGAAAGAACGGCTTCGATGCGCGTTATTTTGTCGCCGCTTCGCGTCAGATCGTTCAAAGTATTGATGATCGGCAAACCCGCGCCGACGTTTGTTTCAAACAGAAAATTCGCGTTATATTCACGCGCCAGATCCTTTAATTTCCGATAATTTTCATATTCGCTCGAAGCCGCGATCTTGTTGCAGGCGATTAATGAAACGCTCTTTTTCAGGAGTTTCGGATAAACTTCAACAACATCTGCGCTTGCCGTAACATCAACAAAAATCGAATTTCGGAGATTTTTTTCTATGATCAAGTCAGCCAGATTTTCTGAAACATTTTTCGAATCGTCCGTTAAACCACCGGCTATCGTAGGCGGTTCTGACAGATCAATTCCATGTTCATCAAAAGCGATGTTTTTGCTGTTTGCCAGACCGACAACGCGGACGTTCAAATTCATCTGTTCGCTTAAAAAATCTTTTTGCTGATCTAACTGCGCGAGCAATTTCTTTCCGACCGTTCCGACACCGACGATGTAGAGATTTATCTGCCGTTTGTTGTCCGAGAAAAATTCTTCGTGCAGAGTGTTGACGGCTTTCTTTACATCTGCGGATTCGATCACGGCGGAAATATTTCTTTCTGAAGAACCTTGAGCAATAGCACGAATATTTACGCCTTGTGCGCCGAGAGCGGAAAACATTTTGCCGGAAACGCCCGTGTGATTT
This sequence comes from Pyrinomonadaceae bacterium, assembly GCA_026129865.1. Classification (GTDB taxonomy): domain Bacteria; phylum Acidobacteriota; class Blastocatellia; order Pyrinomonadales; family Pyrinomonadaceae; genus JAHCHG01. Next base: position 649,817 of record JAHCHG010000001.1, on the reverse strand, counting down.
CGCATATTATCGCCGACGAGGGCGAGAATCGAAAGTCTGTCTTCAACCGATAATGGCTCGATTTTTCCGACCGCAATTTCGTATTCAAACTCAGCGTCAACAATTTGTTTTGCTGCTTCGCCAAATTTTTCTTCGATTCCGACGCAGATCGAATGTTCGGAAGAACTCTGTGTGATCAAAATGACATTAATTTTAGCGCGTGAAAGCGCGTCGAAAAGACGTTTGGAAAATCCGGGAATTCCGACCATTCCCGCGCCTTCAAGACTCAAAATTGCAATTTTATCAATACTCGTGATGCCGCGAATTATTTCGTTTTCGCAGGAAGTTTCGGCTTCGATAAATGTTCCCGAATCTTCCGGTGCGAAAGTATTTTTTATCAAGATCGGAATATTTTGGCGCAAAACCGGCTGAATCGTCGGCGGATAAATTACTTTTGCACCGAAGTGCGAAAGTTCCATCGCTTCGCGGTAAGTTATTCGCGGAATTTGCTTTATGTTCCGAACAATGCGCGGATCGGCGGTCATCATTCCTGAAACATCCGTCCATATTTCCAAAACTTCCGCATCCAACGCCGCCGCCAGAATCGCGCCCGTGTAATCCGAACCGCCGCGCCCCAAAGTCGTTGTAATTCCATTTGCGTCGGAAGCAATAAAACCCGGCAAAATAACCGGATTTTGGATTTTAGATTTTAGATTTTGGATTTGACCGGCGAAAAAGTTTTTGATCAATTGATCGGTTTTTGCAAAATCAACTTCGGCTTTTGTGAAGTTTGAGTTAGTTTTTATCAATTCGCGCGAATCTTTCCAGACATTTTCAATTCCTGAAGAATCAAGTTTTGCGGAAACGATCTTGGTCGAAAGAATCTCGCCGAAACTCGTGATTCTGTCCAAAGTTCGCGGGCTTAATTCTCTCAATAAAAACACGCCTTCACAGATATTTTCGAGTTCGTTGATCTGTTTTTTAACAAAACTCAGAATTCCGTTCTTCGCCTGAACAGGCAATAAATTTCTGACTGCTTCAAAATGCTTGTCTTCGATTTCTTTAATTTTAACGCGAAAATTCTCATCACCGTTTTCGGCGAGTTTTCCCGTTTCGATCAAAGAATCGGTCGTCCCTTGCATTGCGGACAAAACGACGGCGCACGAATCTTTTTCACTCGCGCTTTGAATGATTTTTACGACTTTTTCGATGTATTCAGCGGTTCCGACGCTGGAACCGCCGAATTTTAGAACTCTCATAGATTTCGTTGACTGGAGCGCAAGCGTCCCGCATGCAATGAGCGTGATAGCGCGAAAAAACCTTCGCTTTGAATAATCTTGATCGCAGATAAACGCCGTTCCGCCGCTTTTGCGACGGTAGCAAGCGGGACGCTTGCGCTCCAGTCTTTAAATTTTCTCCAACAAAATTTCTTTCAACTCTTTGTAATTCGCTTCGATCTCGACGCTGCATTTTTCTTTTTCAAATAATTCTTTCACAGATTCCGGCATTTCGCCGTAAGTTCCGACGATCTTTTCAACCGAATCGAATTTTACGGGATGCGCCGTTTCGAGAAAAAAACCTTGTTTATTCGGGTTTTCATTTAAAAATTTTTCCAGCGCATAAAATCCGACCGCGCCGTGCGGGTCGAGAATGTAATTGTATTTTTCATAAACAGCGCGCATTGTTTTTGCGGTGATTTCGTCAGTTACGCTGACAGCTTCCATTTTTTCTTTTAAATTCAAATAATCGTTATCGAAAATCTCTAAAATTCGCACGAAATTTGAAGGATTTGCAACATCCATCGCGTTTGAAATCGTTGAAACGGATGCTTTTATATTCATTTCGCCCGTTTCAAGAAACTGCGGAATCACATCATTTGCATTCGTCGCGGCGATAAATCTTTCGCAAGGCAAGCCGGAAATATGCGCCAAAATTCCCGCGCAAATGTTGCCGAAATTACCGCTCGGAACACAAATAACCGGATTTTGGATTTTGGATTTTGGACTTTTGATTTGCCATTGTTGAAGTGCGTAAAAATAATAAAATTGCTGCGGCAACCAACGCGCGACGTTTATTGAATTTGCGGAAGTTAAGAAAACTTGTTTCTTTAACTCCTCGTCGGCAAGCGCGGTCTTGGCTAGGGTTTGGCAATCATCGAAATTGCCCTTCACCTCGAGCGCCGAGATGTTTTTGCCCAAAGTTGTCAGCTGCAATTCCTGAACGTTGGATACTTTTCCTTTCGGATATAGAATGACCACCTCAATTCCGTCGACGTCAAAAAATCCGTTTGCCACCGCGCCGCCCGTGTCGCCGGATGTCGCGACAATAACTATCGTTTTTTCGCCTTTTTCATTCGAAAAATGCCGCAGACAGCGGCTCATAAATCTTGCGCCGACATCCTTAAATGCCATTGTCGGACCGTGAAACAGCTCAAGCGTGCCGATCTTTTCAGTGATTTGAACAAGCGGGAAATCAAAATTTACCGTCTCAGTACAGATCTGAAAGAGCGTTTCTTCCGGAATCTCATTTTCGACATACGGTTTTATAACCTCGAACGCGATCTCGGCGCGAGATCGTTGGGGTAAAAGCTTCCAGAAATCGGTCGGCAGTCTTGGAATTTTTTCGGGGAAATATAACCCCTTGTCGGACGGCTGAGCGTTCAAGACCGCCTCGCGGAAGGAGACCGCGGCTGATTGCCTGTTTGTACTGTAAAAATTCATCAGATTTTGTGGATAACTTTCGAGAACCGGGCTTTGCGCTGAAAACTCAAAGACTTATCATAATACGACCTTCAATTGTTTCGCTAAGCTATGGATGAAATTACGGTACATTCGCCCGCAACGGTCGCAAATGTCGTCTGCGGATTTGATTGTCTTGGATTTGCTCTTTCGGAACCGTTCGATGTGATGACTTTGCGAAAGATAGAGCAAAAAACGATCCGGATAAAGCATCACGACGATTTTGGACTTCCGACCCATCCGGGAAAGAATGTTGCCGGCGCCGTGCTTGGTTCGATCCTCGATAATATCGATGCGGATTTCGGCTTTGATATTGAAATCACAAAACGGATAAAACCCGGCAGCGGTATCGGTTCAAGCGCGGCGAGCGCTGCGGGCGCGGCGGTTGCCGCTAACATTTTGCTCGGCGACCGGTTTTCAAAAAGCGCGCTCGTAGAGTTTGCGCGAAACGGCGAAGCGGTCGCCTGCGGTTCGCGAATCGCCGACAACGTTTCCGCCTGCATTTTCGGGGGCTTTACACTTGTTCGCGCGACGGAGCCGGTCGCTGACGTGATATCGCTTGATCATCCTACGCTTTTTGCCGCCGTCATTCATCCGCAGATAGAAATAAAAACGGCGGACGCACGCGCCGTTATGCCGCGCGAGTTTCCGCTTACGACCGCAGTACGCCAGTGGGGAAATGTCGGCGCGCTCGTCGCGGGTTTGGCAAAAGGCGATTATGATCTGATCGCGAGATCGCTGGAAGATTTCGTTGCTGAACCGTATAGGAAAAATCTCATACCGCATTACGACGAACTTAAGACCGCGGGTTTACAAGCCGGCGCACTCGGCGGCGGAATTTCCGGCTCGGGTCCGAGTGTCTTTATGCTTGCGCGAACACGCGAGATAGCCGGAAACGTTGTCAATGCCATGAATCGCGTTTACGATAAAACCGAAATTGCGGTGAATTGTTACGTGTCGGACGTCGAGAAAAACGGAGTGAGGATCGCTCGGGATGTTATTCATGGTCAATAATTTTCTTAAAACAAACGAATTCACGCGATCCGAGCTCGAAGAACTGATCGAAACGGCGGAAGGGTTCAAGCACGGCGAAATTTCGAAGAAATTTCTCGAGGGCAAATCGATCGCGCTTGTATTTTTCAATCCGTCGCTGCGAACCCGCGCTTCGATGCAGGTCGGGATCTACGAACTCGGCGGAAACGCTGTAATTTTAGAACCCGGCGGAACGAGTTGGACGCTTGAACATCGGGAAAATGCCGTGATGGATTCAGACAAGACTGAACATTTGAAGGAATTTGTCGGTGTTTTGGAAAGGTATGTTTCGGCGATCGGCGTCCGGACCTTTGCCAATTTACAGGATTGGGACTTGGAAAGAACCGATCCCGTGCTTGCCGCTTTCGCGAAATATGCTTCGAAGCCCGTAATCAATCTCGAATCTGCAATGCACCATCCGTGTCAGGCGATGGCTGATATGATGACGATTCGTGAAAAACTCGGAAGTTCGAAAAAGAAAGTTCTCTTGACGTGGGCGTTTCATCCGAAGCCTTTGCCGATGGCTGTGCCGAACAGTTTCGCTCTTGCGGCGGCGCAATTCGGGCATGATCTGCGAATAGCGCATCCGAAAGGTTTTGAGCTCGATGAAGATCTAATGTCGGAGATCGAAGATCAAACGAAAGAAAACGGCGGAAGTCTGGAAATTGTTAACGACGTCGACGAAGCGTTTGAAAATGTTGAAGTTGTTTATGCAAAATCGTGGGGAAGCAAAAATTTCTACGGCGAGGCGGAAAAGGATCTGCAGTTTCGGGCTCAGTTTCGAAAAGACTGGATCGTAGACGAAGCGAAAATGGCGCGTTCCAAAGATGCGATCTTTATGCATTGCCTGCCGGTCCGGCGAAATGTGATCGTAACGGACGGCGTCATCGATTCGGCAAATTCGGTCGTGCTCGACGAAGCCGAAAACCGGCTGCATGTTCAAAAAGCGATCATGGCGAAGATCATCAAATAATGTAGTGCGGAAAGTCTTGGACTTTCCGGTCGCGTCGTGATCAGGAAGAGGCGAGGCTCAGCCTCGCAGATTTGGTTGAAGCTGATTCGGAAAGGTAAAGCCTTTCCGCATGATTAAAATTCACTTTTGAGAAATGAAATGGCTTTCAAGTTTCTGAGACTCTGGAAAGAAAAGACTTAGAAAGAAAAGATGCGGAAAGTCTCCGACTTTTTGAAAGTTTCAATTACCAAGGGGCGAGGCTGAGCCTCGCGGCGGGATTTTAGAAAATCGAAAATGATGCAATCGAAATTAGAGCTGCTGCGCGAAGCGCTCCCTTATATCCAGAAATTTAAGGGCAAGACGTTCGTCGTCAAATTTTCAGGAAAAGTCACCGAAGACAGGGAAAATCTCGCGTCTTTGGCGGAAGAACTGGCGCTGATCCATCAGGTTGGGATAAAAGTGTGCGTCATTCACGGCGGCGGGAAACAGCTCTCGGAGCTCGCGCAGAAACTTGGCGTTGTGCAGAAGGTGATCGAAGGTCGGCGCGTAACGGACGACGACACGCTCGAACTTGCGAAAATGACCTTTGCCGGCAAGATAAATACCGATATTCTGGCTGCGCTCAGACAGAGAAGTACGAGCGCGGTCGGGCTTTCCGGCGTAGACGGAAACATCGTTCATGCTGAAAAACGTCCGCCGAAAGAGATGCTGAATCGCAAAACGGGAGTCAGCGAAACCGTGGATTTCGGCAATGTCGGCGATATTATTGAGATAAATGTAGATCTGTTAAAGCTTTTGTTGGATGCACATTATCTGCCGGTCATTTCCTCACTCGGCGCCGATAGAAACGGAGCGGTCTTTAATATTAATGCAGATACGATCGCGGCGGAGATCGCGGTCCAACTGAAAGCAGAAAAATTGATCTTGCTTTCGGACGTAAACGGAATTTATCTTGACCCGAACGACGAATCGACCAAACTTTCGCAGATCTCGGTCGATCAGGCAAACGAATTGATCACGAGCGGCAGGGCGACGGGCGGAATGATACCGAAACTGCAAAGTTTGATCACCATTTTAGAACGCGGCGTAAGATCAGCACACGTCATCAGCGGTTCGAACCGCAACGCGCTTTTGTCAGAAGTGTTTACGGATGAAGGCGAAGGAACAATGATTGTCGGCGGCAGTTGAGAATTGCGCGTATTTTTTGCCCGCGGAAAACGCGGAAAACACGGAAATCTTCTCTGCTCTTTTTCAGCGTAATTCCGCGTGTTCCGCGGGCAATAGTTTAATAGGAATTTATGAATCTCTTTGAGTTAACGAAATCCTTGATGAATATCCCTTCCGTTTCCGGTGATGAAGAAGCGGTCGGGCTTTTTTTACGTGATTATCTTAAAAATTTGGGCTGGACGGTTGAATTGCAGGAAGTCGAGCCAAAGCGAAACAACGTCATCGCATGTTTGAACGACACGCCGCGCGTTTTTCTTTCGACGCATATGGACACCGTTCCGCCGTTCATCGCGCCGACCGAAGACGACGAGAAAATCTATGGGCGCGGGTCGTGTGATGCAAAAGGGATCATCGCTTCGCACATTACTGCCGCCGAAAATCTTCGCAGAGAAAGAATTGAAGATATCGGTTTGCTGTTCACGGTTGACGAAGAAGAATCGAGCAAAGGCTCGCGCGCGGCAAATGATCTGCCGATCGCTGAAAGATGCGAATATCTGATCAACGGCGAGCCAACCGATCTAGATCTCGCCATAGGTTCAAAAGGTTCTCTTCGAATGCTTTTGAAAACAAAAGGCAAAGCCGCGCATTCGGCTTATCCGGAAATGGGCGAGTCCGCAATTGAAAAACTTCTCGACATTTTGCAGACTTTGCGCGAAACCGATCTGCCGACAGACGAATTTTTCGGCGAAACTACGCTTAATATCGGGACGATCTCGGGCGGGTTGAAAACAAATGTCATCCCGCCGTTTGCCGAAGCCGGACTTCATATTCGGATGGTTACGCCGCTTGAACCCGTCATGGAGATCTTAGAAAAAGCCGTTGCGGGACGCGGCGAGCTCGAAGTTATGTCGTGCAGTCTGCCGGTAAAAATGCTCGAGGTCGAAGGTTTCAACCAGAAAGTTGTGCGTTTTACGACCGACATTCCGCAGTTGACGAATTGGGGAACTCCTCTGCTTTTAGGTGCGGGTTCGATTCTCGATGCACATACCAAACATGAATTTGTGTTAAAAAGCGATCTGGAACGGTCGGTCTTGCTCTATGAAAATTTAATAAGAAAATTGTTAAACACATAGGAAGATAGGACATATAGGTTTGGAGTATAATCCTTTACCTGCTATTTAAAGATGCGACTGGTATTTTTTGAAGAACTCTTTGAGACAGATTAAAAACCTATTGCTTTCTACGTTCCTATTTTTTTAAATACAATATGACCAAAAGGGATTTGGACAATCTCACTTATAGGGTGATCGGTGCTGCAATAGAAGTCCATAAAGCTCTTGGAGCTGGGCTGCTCGAAAATGTTTATCATGAATGTATGAAGCACGAATTAGCTCACCGACAGATAAGCTTTCAAACTGAGCTGATCGTGCCGATTCGATTCAAAGATATTGTTCTGCACACCGATTTGAGATGCGACCTTTTGATTGAAAATTGTCTAGCCGTTGAATTGAAAGCCGTTGCGGCACTTTTACCGGTCAATGAAGCCCAGCTTTTGACATATATGAAACTTCTCAAAGTGCCGAAAGGAATTTTGATAAATTTCAACTGCGTTAACCTCTTTAAGCAAGGACAAAAGACATTAGTAAATGACCTATTTAGAAATTTACCAAAGGATTAAAAACAGAGGAACAAAGAGCATGTAGTTTTTTTCTTAGAACCGCTACATCAAAAAGATAGAATATTTTGCGTTAACGGCTGTTCGACAAATAAACAACCTATTGTTTCCTATATTCCTATGTGTTTAAAACCAATTTCTCCGGGTTTAGTAAAGATATGAAAATTGCATTGATCGGCTACGGCGCGATGGGGAAGCTCATTAAAACATTAGCCGAGGAAAAAGGTCATGAGATTGCGGTGATCATTGACGAATCAGATGCTGATCTGCGTGCTGAAAAGTTGGCGGAAAAGTTCTCGGGCGTTGATGCTGCGATCGATTTTTCTATCGCGTCGGCGGTTAAAAGAAACGTCGAAGCGTGTTTGATTGCTAATGTTCCGCTTGTCGAAGGTACGACGGGTTGGAATTCTGAAAAGCAATCGGTAAAAGTTCTGGTTATCGAAAAAGACGGCGCTTTTGTTTTCGGCGCTAATTTTTCTATCGGTGTGAATCTGTTTTATAAGATCGTCGATTACGCTTCGGAACTATTCGCGAAAATTGAGGATTACGAAGCGTTTATCGAAGAACAGCATCATTCGCGCAAACTCGACGCGCCGAGCGGTACTGCATTGAAATTAAAAGAGATCGTTGCCGGACACATCAACAAGGACTTCAGCGTTTCTACAACCCGCGCAGGACGAATTCCCGGAACGCACCGCGTCGGGTTTGACGGGCACGCGGATCAAATTCAACTGGAACATCTTGCGCGTTCGCGCGAAGGTTTTGCGTCGGGCGCGATCTTAGCTGCGGAATGGATCGGCGGCAAAAAAGGCTTTTGGGAATTTACCGAAGTGATGGACGAGATCTTGTCAGAACCGCCTGCGTAAGTGGGCGGCGGAGACTCGATAATGGACCCGTTGCGTAATCGCCGGTACTTTTTGTTTTCAAGCGAAACGCCGCGCGCTTATGCAGGCGGTTCTGACTTGGTTTACGCAGACGGATGTGACAAATTACGTTAACGGAGATGACCGTCGATGAAATCCGACGGATCTAGCCAGCCGCTATTAATTGGACTGTATCCTACAAAAACCTTATTCCACAGCAGGCAGCTTTCCTCGCGAAGTTCAAAATGCAGATGACACAAATATCTGCCGTCGGCGTTTCCGACCGTGCCGATCTGCTCGCGTTTCTTGACCGTGCCACCGGATTTCAAGATCTTTTCAAGATGACCGTAAAGCGTCTGAACTTTTCTGCCGTCGGGTAACGTATGTTCGATAATAATGACGTTTCCCCAACCGGATCCGGCATTTGCCGCGTAGGTTATCGTTCCGTTGGCAGCGGCGAAAACCGGTTCGCCGCAATCTGTATTTCCGCCGGAATTTTTGTTCCAGTCTTCGCCCAGATGGTTGTTCTCACCAAAATCCTGCGCGTTATACCATAGATCTTTCGAATCTTTTGCCTCGGTAACATAATCCGAATCGCCGACTGGATAGGCGAAAGAATCGGCGATGATCTTTGGCGGCGTTGACTCGTCGCCGGATGAATTCCGGGAGTTTGATTCGCCGCAGCTATTCGAAGACTGGAAAGCGAGAATCAGAACAAGATTAAAAAGAAGAGTTTTCATGTAAATGAAAGGCGATTGAAATTGTAACTCCGCAATTATGCACATATACTTTCAAAAACTGTCAAGAATTTATTGAAAACCACGAATTATGACGATCAAAACAGACTGGATGCGCGGCTGCGCTACTGCGCTTGTAACTCCTTTTAGAAAGAACGGCTCGGTCGATGAAGAGACGTTTCGCAAACTTGTTGAAAGACAGGTCAAGAACGGCGTTAAGATCCTGGTCCCGTGCGGGACGACCGGTGAAGCGATGACGATGTCGGATCAGGAACGGATCGACGTTATCTCGATGACCGTAAAAGCTGCGCGTAAGCTAAACGCGCATGTCATTGCCGGAACCGGCAGCAACTGCACGGCGGAAACTATAGAATTTACGCGAAAAGTTCGCGAACTCGGCGCGGACGGCGCGCTTGTCGTTGCGCCGTTTTACAACAAACCGACGCAGGAAGGAATGATCGCGCATTTTACAGAGGTCGCAAATTCGGTTAAGCAGTTTCCGATCATGCTGTACAACGTTCCGTCGCGCACTGCTTCGAATATTTCGGCTGCGACGACTCTTAAATTAGCCGAGACCTGTGAAAACATCGTCGCGACAAAAGAAGCTTCGGGAAATTTTTCGCAGATCATGGAAATCATTCGCGACAAACCGAAAAATTTCAAAGTATTTTCCGGTGACGATATGACAACCGTTTCGCTTATCGCGGTCGGCGCGGACGGTCTTGTTTCAGTTGTTTCGAACGAATTGCCGAAGGAAACCTCTGATCTGGTCGAAGCGGCGCTCGACGGCGGATATTCAAAGGCGAGGCGAATTCATTACAAAATTTTGGAATTGATGGAGGCGAATTTTATCGAAGCGTCGCCGGCGCCTTGTAAATTCGTGATGAAGGAAATGGGTCTTTTGGAAGAAAATCTGCGTCTACCGCTTGTGCCGGTAACTGCGGCAACTCGTAAAAAACTAAAGGAGATTATCGGTCGAATCTAAAGAATCTTTGTCCGGAGAAACCCGCAGCTTGCGTGAGAAGATCGTTTTACCGAATGGCAGGAAATTTATGAAAAATCAAACGGCTTTTTTACTGGTAATCCTTATTTTCAGCAATACATTTATGGCGCAGACAAAACCCAGAGCGAGAGATCTCGGCATTCCGTTCGCAGGAACACCGGGGAAATTTAATGCGATCACGGACGTGAAAGGTGTCGAGGTCGGCTATGCAACGATCATCGAAGGCGAAGGGAATAACGCCGTAAGAACAGGCGTTACAGCAATTTTGCCGCAGGGGAAAGGTTTTGCTGGACGGCTTTTTGCCGGCTGGCACGCTTTGAACGGCAACGGCGAGATAACCGGGACGACCTGGATCGAGGAATCGGGCGGATTGGGTTCGCCGGTAATGATCACGAACACGCATTCCGTCGGCACGGTTCGCGACGCTGTTATCGAATGGGGTTTGAAACGGGAAATTACCGACGGATATTCGGGCGATTTTTCGCTCCCCGTGGTCGGCGAAACTTACGACGGTTTTCTGAACGACATTAACGGATTTCATGTGAAAAAAGAGCATGTTTTCCAGGCGTTGGACAGTGCAAAATCGGGCGCAATAGCGGAAGGAAATGTCGGCGGCGGCACGGGAATGATCGCGCACGGTTTCAAAGGCGGAACGGGAACGGCTTCACGAAAACTTGACGAAGGATTTGGCGGATATACCGTCGGCGTGCTTGTTCAGGCAAATTATGGAAGACGACCATTGTTCTCAGTCGCCGGTGCACCTGTCGGTCTGGAGATAAAAGATCTTGTTCCGGAGCCGGGGAAAAAGGACGAAGGCGCTGGTTCGATCATTGTTGTCGTCGCAACCGATGCGCCGCTGCTTCCACATCAATTGAAACGCATCGCGCAGAGAGTTTCGCTTGGCGTCGGAAAGGTCGGTGGACGGGGAGAGAACTCATCCGGAGATATATTTATTGCATTTTCGACCGCAAATGCCGCGGAAATAAGCAAAGACAAGGGAATCTCTTCAGTTACTATGCTGCCCAACGAACAGATAAATCCGCTTTTTTATGCAACGGTTGAAGCAACGGAAGAAGCGATCCTAAATGCCATGGTCGCTGCTGAAACAATGACTGGATACAACGGAAACAAGGTTCATGCTCTTCCGCATGATCGATTAATAACAGCTTTGAAGAAGTATTCGAGGGTGACCGGAGATCAAAAATAGCCGTGTTATTTAAGTTTAGGAGGTAAATTGACGAAAGGTAGAATGTAGACCGTAATCTGCGGTCGGCTTTTTTGAATCGAGGAAAAACTAATGAAATTCTATCTTTTATCGCTTTTTACCGTCGTTTTACTTTTTTCAGGCTGTTCACAGACCCGTCAGGAATTCATTATCGCGAATCAAACCGACTCGGATTTGATCGTTCAATACAGCTATTACGATAAGGCGCGGATCATTTACAAACCCCGGGTTGCGCCGTCTGATAAAATTGACGATCCGGGAAAGAAATGGCGCGAGATTCCTTCCAAATTTTTCGACGTTGACGGCGATACCAGAATGGTCAGCGTAAAGATCGACCCGAATCAGGCGCTTCTAATTGTTACGGAAGATAATTTTGACCCGAAAAAAACCGAAGAGTTTCCGATCAACCTGATCAGCTTCGTCGGCAGCAAAGGAAACAGGCTTTATCAGGAAAAAGACGTCATAAGATCTTTTACCAAAGAGGAAAATGGAAATTACGTCATTTATTACAAATAAATTATGAACTTAGAGGAACGGATCAAAGCGCTGGCTGAACAGACGGAATTTACGGCGGATGACCGAAAGGCGTTCGAAGAGTTCAAGGAACTTTTGCGAAAAGGCGAAATTAGAGCCGCCGAAAAGGATTCCGCGGGAAATTGGAAAGCAAATGCTTGGGTAAAACAGGGCATTTTGCTCGGTTTTAAAATGGGCGCCATGATCGAAGTGAGCAGCGAGGGCGATCAATTTCAATTTTTTGATAAAGACACGTACCCGCTTCGTCCGATGAGTTTGGAAGATCGAATTCGTATCGTTCCGGGCGGTTCGACGATCCGCGACGGCAGCTACATCGCGCCCGGCGTCGTTTGTATGCCGCCGATGTATGTAAATGTCGGCGCATATGTTGACGAGGGAACAATGATCGACAGCCATGCGCTCGTCGGCAGCTGCGCTCAGATCGGTAAGCGTGTTCACATCTCCGCTGCCGCGCAGATCGGCGGTGTGCTTGAACCGGTGAATGCAAATCCGGTCGTAATCGAAGACGATTGTTTGATTGGCGGAAACACGGGAATTTATGAAGGCGTCATCGTTCGCGAAAAATGCGTCATTGCTTCCGGCGTTATTTTGACGCGTTCAACGCCGGTGTTCGATCTTGCGAACGAAGTTGTTTTCAAGGCTCAGAATGGAAAACCGCTTGAAATTCCTTCGCATGCAGTTGTCGTTCAGGGCTCGCGCGCGATCACATCAGGCTTCGGAAAGGAAAACGGTTTATCGATCTATGCCCCGATCATCGTAAAGTATCGGGACGAACGAACCGACGCGGCGACGAAGTTGGAAGATTATTTGAGGTAAAAAATGAAAGCAGGAACCAGTTTCTTTAGGTGTAAACTCACTATTTACGGCGCATTATTTTCATTATTTTTTATCGCCGCCGGGGTATCGCACGGGCAAGACCTCTCAATTAAAAAGCAAGTCCGAATCACAGTGAAAGACGAAAATGGAATTCCAGTTGAAGATATTAGTACCGACGACCTTGAAGTTCGTGTAGATGGAAGACCTTTGCCGTCGTTCACACTGCGGCGCATACCTGAACCACTCGCGTACATTGTTTCGATAGACAGCTCGGGAAGCATGCGGATGCAATACGATCGGATAAAAAGCGCGGCAAAATCGCTTGTAAACAAGAATGAGGTCGGGGATATTACTGCCTTAATGCTTTTTGTATCCACTGAAAAAATACGAATTACGGAGCGGTTTTCGTCTGAGAAAGACTATCTTCACGAAAAAATCGATCTTTTCGGTGTCGAGGGTGGAAAAACTGCGCTCGTGGATGCAATTTATAAAAGCGTTCAAATCGTTGCCGGTCAAAAAAGCGAGGACGACGGTTACCGTCGCGCAGTAGTCATTGTTTCCGATGGAGAAGACCGGGACAGTTTGAGGTCGGAAAATGAACTTGTAGCACTATTGAAAACATCGGATGTTCCGGTGTATTTCATCGGAAATATCTATGAATTTGAACGTGAGAGCGGGCTCGTAGGAAAAAGCCCGAAGCAAAAGGCGGTCGATTTTATCAATAAGATTTCCAGTGCAAGCAAAGGCGGATCGATTCTAATAACAAAGGAGAAGTTTTTAGAAGAGGGAATTAGCTCCGTTTCAGCGATGCTGCGGAACCGTTATGAGGTCGCGTTTCAATCCGAACAGCAGGCAAATACTGGAAAACTAGATATTACTTTATCAAAGAAAGGTCGTGCTAAAAAACTGAGCCTCGATTTCGAAACGCTAAATTAAACCAAAACAAAAAAGAGGCTCGCTGTAACCAGTACCGCGAGCCTCTTTTATTTATGGCACGAAAGCGTTTTCCGTCGGAATATCTGTCGAAATTCCAAACTGCTGTGCAAAGAATCCTTGAGTTGAACGAAGCAGATACCAAACACCGTTTGACGGTCTGAACACGGCGACATCGGCTTTTCCGTCGCCGTCGTAATCTGCCGGAACGGGTTTGTCGCCGTTAAGACCGAATGCCGAAACCGTCGCCTGACCATTCGAACTGTTTAAGATGTACCAAACGCCGTTCGAAGGTCGATAAACGGCGAGATCGGTCTTTCCGTCGCCGTCAAAATCTGCGGGTGCCGGAATATCGGTCGATATGCCGAAGTTCGTCGCGATCTGAGCGTTGTTGATCGAAGATCGATACCACCATGTTCCGGTCGATGGACGATAGACCGCAGGGTCAGCTTTGCCGTCGCCATCGAAATCTCCGATAACAGGCTTGTCGCCCGAAGATCCGAAATTGACGATCGAAACCTGTCCGCTTGAACCGAGCCGGTACCAGTTGTTTTCCGACGGTCTGAAAATAACGAAATCCGCCTTTCCATCGCCGTCAAAATCCGAAGGTCGCGGAACGTCGCCGCTTGCGCCCCAATGCGTCTGAACCTGGGCATTGTTTATCGAAGACAGATACCACCAATCTCCGGTCGAAGGTCGAAAGATACCGATATCGGTCTTGCCGTCGCCATCGAAATCGGCAGGCGCCGGTATGTCGTTGGCAACCGCAAAAACTTTCTCCAAAACAACGGAATCGGAACTCCGGAAAATATACCAGCGGTTTTCCGAAGGTCTGAAGACGGAAACATCCGCCCGCCCGTCACCGTCGTAATCGAATAGTTTCGTTTGCGGCGCCGCTGCGTTCAGGAGTCTTCCGATTCCTAGCGTAGTAATTCCGTTCGTCGCGGAGAATTGTCCGACATAGATGATCTTGTCGCCCTGAAGATCGACGCTCCAAACGGTGCTGTTCGTTCCCGAACCCGCGTCAAAGCTTGCGTCGAGGCTGCCGTCTTGATTGATCCGACCGATCCCGGGACGAAGCGCACCGTTTAGCGTACTCATCGCGCCGCCGATCAGGATCTTGCCATTCGGCTGAATTTTTAGACCGAGCACCGGCGAATTTAGGACCGGCGAGAAACTTGCATCGAGCGAACCGTCGGGATTCAAACGAGCAAGATATTTTTTTGTGCTGTCGAAATTGATGCCGGTAAAAGCACCGCCGATCAAAATTTTGCCGTCGGATTGTACCAGAACGGTGTGAATATTAGCATTGGAACCGCCCGGCGGATTGAACGTAGAATCCAGCGTTCCGTCAGCATTTAACCGCGCCATTCGACCGCGCGTCTGACCGCCGAAACTTGTAAAAGTACCTACAACGACGATCTTTCCGTCCGGCTGAACCGCAATGTCATATATCTCGTCCGAACCATTGGTGGTAAGAGATGTAAATGTCGGGTCAAACGAGCCGTTTGTATTGGGATTATAACGCCTGACACGGTCACCGTGGGCGACGAGAAACTGCCCGTTCGGAAGAACCTCGGCATCGTGGGCAAACGGGCTCGAGATCGTAACATCGGTCGAACCGTTAGGATTCAAGCGATAAGTCACTCCGCTGCTACCATTCCAGATAGGAACGATGATCTTTCCGTCCGGCTGCAATGCCAGATGATAGATTCCGACCGACGTGCCGAAATTCGGCGGTGCGAACCCGTGATCGTAAGAACCGTCCGCATTAAACCGGACGAGCGCAGGGCGGAACACGCCGTTCGCATACGGAAACGTTCCGCCGACAAGTACCTTGCCGTCCGGCTGAACCAAAACTGTGTAACCGGTTCCCGGACTTGTTCCGATCAAAAGGCTAAATGAGTTATCCAGCGAACCGTCCGCATTTGTTCGTAAAATCGCGTTTTGCGGATTGCTTCCGCCAAACCCGGTACCGCCCAAGAACACTTTTCCGTCCGGCAATACGGCTAGATCCAAGGGGACAATAGAACCTGAAAAATTGTAGGAATTGTCGCGAACTCCGTTTTCATCGATAAGAGCGACTCGAGGAGAACCTACGCCGTTATAACCGGAAAACGGACCAAAAATAAAGAATTTTCCATTCGGCGCAGGGGTTATTCCGTTAATGCTCGGATTCGGGTCAGAACCGCCCTGATTATATGTCGTATCGACCGTGCCGTCGGGATTTATACGAAAAAGCCCGCGAAGACTAAATCCGTTGACCATGTTGAAATTTCCGGCAATGAGTATCTTTCCGCTCGAAAGCAGCTGCAGGTCCAAAACCGTCGAACTGGTGTTGATCGCAGCGAAACCGGGATCGAACGCCCCGTCGATATTGAATCTGCGGACAGAGTTTTGGTTTCCGGCAATGAGTCTGCCGTCCGGCAGCGGTAATATCTTTGTAACCGAGACTATGTTTTGGTAAATTGTCGGGTCGAGAGTTCCGTTAGAATTAAGCATCGCAATTCCAATTCGATTTGCTACTGCGTTGTTGATCGTGAAACTGCCACCGATCGCAATTCGACCGTCCGAAAGAACATGGATGTCCACAACAGTTCCGCCGCTGTTTATCTGTGCGTCAAATGTAGTGTCCATCGAACCGTCAACGTTCAGACGCATAAGTCCGGGTCGCGCTACATTGTTCGCGCCCAGAAAATTTCCGCCGACAAGAATCTTGCCGTCCGGTTGCAGCGCGATCGAGTTGATAATTCCGCCGATACCGGAAGAAATATAGAATTGAGGCGGCTGAAATCCTGCATCGAGAGTGCCGTCGACATTCATTCGAAACAAGCTAACGCGCGGCAAATTGGCGACGATGCGAAAGTTTCCGCCTGCGAGTGTCTTTCCGTCCGGCTGGACTACGATCTTGTTTATCGTTCCTGATGGTACTCCGTTCAGATTCGCCTGAAAACTCGTGTCCACTTCGCCCGCGGCGCTGATCGAAAAGGCTGCCGCAAAAATGAGCAGGATTGATTGTGCGATGATGGAAATTCTTTTTGTTTGAAACATTTCTTTCCCCTTGGATAATTTAAATTTTAAGGCACAAATGCGTTCGGCGTTGGAATGTCGGTCGAGATACCGAACTGCTGTGCTGAAAACCCTTGTGTCGAACGAAGCATGTACCAGGTTCCCGTCGAAGGTCGGAATACCGCAATATCTGCTTTGCCGTCGCCGTCGTAGTCTGCCGCCACCGGTTTGTCTTCCGCTAATCCGAAATTGACGATCGAGATCGTGCCGTTGACGCTGTTGATGATGTACCAGTTTCCGTTCGAAGGTCGATAAACCGCGATGTCCGTTTTTCCGTCGCCGTCAAAATCTGCCGGTGTCGGAATATCGGTTGAAACGCCGAACTGCGTCGCGATCTGCGCGTTGTTGACAGACGAACGATACCACCAGGTTCCGGTCGAAGGTCTGAACACGGCGACATCCGATTTGCCGTCGCCGTCAAAATCTCCGGTCAGAGGTTTGTCGCCCGACAGACCGAAATTGACGATCGAAACCTGTCCGGTCGAACCGAGCCGATACCAGTTGTTCTCTGACGGACGGAAGATGACGAAATCGGCTTTGCCGTCGCCGTCGAAATCCGAAGGTCTGGGAATATCGCCGTTCGCGCCCCAGTGAACCTGATTCTGCGAATTATTCGCCGAAGACAAATACCACCAATCGCCCGTCGAAGGTCGATAAATAGCAATGTCGGTTTTGCCGTCGCCGTCGAAATCGGCGGGCGAAACAACATCGCCGGAAACACCGAAGGTCTTTTCAATAACGGTCGAAGTTCCGCTCAAAAACTCATACCAGCGATTGGTCGAAGGACGGAATACGGAAACATCAGCGCGTCCATCGCCGTCATAGTCGAAAGGAATCGAATCAGGAACGGCAACGTTCAAAAGACGCGCAACCCTTGCCGCGGCAACGTTACTGACACTTGTAAATGCTCCGCCGATCAAAATTTTTCCGTCCGTTTGAAGAGTGATATCAAATACGCTTCGATTGGCAACGGCTGTAAATCTATGGTCGAACCCGCCGTTGGTCTTGAGTCTCGCGATTCCATTTTTCGGAACGCCGTTAAAAATGCTGAAACTGCCTCCAACCAAGATCTTTCCGTCAGGCTGAACTTTTACCGCAGT
Organism: Pyrinomonadaceae bacterium; assembly: GCA_026129865.1. Taxonomy (GTDB): domain Bacteria; phylum Acidobacteriota; class Blastocatellia; order Pyrinomonadales; family Pyrinomonadaceae; genus JAHCHG01. The sequence continues at coordinate 631,994 of JAHCHG010000001.1, read as the reverse complement.
GACATCCGAATTTGCCGCCAGATCCAGTGTCGGATCGAGCGTTCCGTCCGGCTGCAGGCGGCGCAGCCCTCTTCCCACTGCAAGTATTCGCCCATCCGACTGAATATCCACATCTATTACGGGGTTCAATGTCCCGCCCGCGCCCGGCGGGTTGAATCCGTTGTCAAGCACTCCGTCCGTACTAAATCGAGCTATTCCGTTTCGGAATGCGATATCGGTTATCGTAGTGAAAGATCCGGCGACAATGAACTTTCCGTCCGGTTGGACCAGGATCTTGCTGACATAGTTATTCGGCTGTGCCGGATTGAAACCTGTGTCGCGCGATCCGTCCGAGTTTAACCGTGCAAACTTAAGCGCATTGGGAACAGTAAGGTTTCCGCCGACCAGAATTTTTCCGTCGGACTGCAGCGCCACGTCGTAAACCTGACTGCTTGACGTCAGCGGAGTATTGAACGAAGTATCCTGCGAACCGTCAGAATTCAATCTTTGTAAGACAAAACCGTGCCACGATCCGACCAAAATCTTTCCGTCCGACTGAAGTGCGAGTCCATAGATCAACGGCAGCGGCGACTGGTTATTAAAATACGGCACAAAGGTCGTATCGAGCGAACCGTCCGCGTTAAACCGTGCGAGTGAACGCCGTTCTGCGCCGCCTGCATAAAGAAACTGACCGGCTACGAGAATCTTGCCGTCCGGCTGCTGCAATACTTTATTAACTAATCCGCCGCGGCTTGCCTTGACGATAAAGGCTGCATCGAAAACGCCGTCGGCGCTGAATCGAAGCAGCGGATCAACAGTCGCAGATGTCGTCAACGCTGCGAGAATGCGGTTGTCCGGAAGCAGTTCAACATCATTTACCGCCGTATCCGTAATTCCCGGAAACGACGAATAACCGGTATCTAGCGAACCGTCCGTATTTAACCGTGTTATTCTCTGCATCGGCGTTGAGTTATAGCTCGAAAAATTTCCGCCAATTACGATCTTTCCGTCTGAACGGATGGCGAGATCGTTAACGACCGCGTTTGCGCCCGCGCCGCTTGCGTTAAAATTTTGATCCAGCGATCCATCCGCATTCAAACGTGAAACCCGACCTTGAGAAACACCGCGCAATGTCGTGTAATTTCCCGAAACCAAAATCTTTCCGTCCGCCTGCATTTCAAGCGCTTCAATAGTCCCATCGCCCGTGTCGGTATGTAAAAATGATGTATCCGCCGAACCGTCAATATTATATCTGCGCACGATGGGCGTAGTTCCATCATGTCCTCCGGCAACTATCTTTCCGTCGGATAGAATTTCCACACCTTTGATCTGTGCCGCTGAAGTGTTCGCGGCAAAAGACGTGTCATTCGTCCCGTCGGAGTTGAAACGTGCAAGATTTTTGACCGCGGTATTTCCAGCAAGAGTGAAAAAACCGCCGAGGATCATCTTACCGTCGGATTGGAGCTCGATGTCGTGAATCACCGCTCCAAAATGCATCAACTCGACAAAAAATGTTTCGTCGATCGACCCGTCAGCATTTAATCGTCTGATTCCTTTTCTTACGCCAGCCTGACCGAATATTCCGATAAAGATATTTCCGCCGACAACGATCTTTCCGTCCGGTTGAACGGCGATGGTATAGATATCTCCGCCGAACGTGAGTGCGCCTGTATTCGTGTCCTGAGCCAGGAATTCCGGCGGGTTGAATGTTCTGTCAACAGTCCCGTCAGCGTTTAGTCGCGCGATTCCCGGTGCTCCAAAACCCTGAACCTCGGTAAACCTGCCGCCGATGAGGATCTTTCCGTCCGGCTGGAGAGTGATCGCATAAATGCTTCCCTGATTGGTCAGTTCGCCGTATGCATTGCCGGTAAAGGTCGGATCGACCTCGCCCGCGGCGTTGATCGAAAAGACTGCCGCAAAAATGAGCAGGATTGATTGTGCGATGATGGAAATTCTTTTTGTTTGAAACATTTCTTTCCCCTTGGATTAATTAAATTTTTAAGGCACAAATGCGTTCGGCGTTGGAATGTCGGTCGAGATGCCGAACTGCTGTGCTGAAAACCCTTGCGTCGAACGAAGCATGTACCAGATTCCCGTCGAAGGTCTGAATACCGCAATATCTGCTTTGCCGTCGCCGTCGTAGTCTGCCGCCACCGGTTTGTCTTCCGCTAATCCGAAATTGACGATCGAGACCGTACCGTTGACGCTGTTGATGATGTACCAGTTTCCGTTCGAAGGTCGATAAACCGCGATGTCCGTTTTGCCGTCGCCGTCAAAATCTGCCGGTGTCGGGATATCGGTCGAAATGCCGAACTGCGTCGCGATCTGTGCGTTGTTGACAGACGAACGATACCACCAGGTTCCGGTCGAAGGTCTGAACATCGCGACATCCGATTTTCCGTCGCCGTCAAAATCTCCGGTCAGAGGTTTGTCGCCCGACAGACCGAAGTTGACGATCGAAACCTGTCCGGTCGAACCGAGGCGGTACCAGTTGTTCTCCGACGGTCGGAAGATGACGAAATCGGCTTTGCCGTCGCCGTCGAAATCCGAAGGTCTGGGAATATCGCCGTTCGCGCCCCAGTGAACTTGATTCTGCGCATTATTCGCCGAAGACAAATACCACCAATCGCCGGTCGAAGGTCGATAAATAGCAATGTCGGTTTTGCCGTCGCCGTCAAAATCGGCTGGCGAAACGATGTCGCCGGAAACACCGAAAGTCTTTTCAACCACGGTCGCAGTTCCGCTCAAAAACTCATACCAGCGACTGGTCGAAGGTCGAAAGACCGAAACATCAGCGCGTCCATCGCCGTCGTAGTCGAATAATTTCGTTTGCTGAACAGTATTGTTTAAAAGCCGCGCGACACCGAGCCTTTCAACTCCGTTAACGCGTCTGAAATCGCCGCCGATCAGAATCTTTCCGTCCGGCTGCAGATCAATAGTTCGAACCGTTCCGTCCGCCCCTGAACCTAGATCGAACGAAGCATCTTGCGTTCCGTTCGAATTCACACGCGCAACGCTATTTCGCGAAATTCCGTTAACCGTAGTCATCGCGCCGCTAAAAAGAATTTTCCCATCCGGCTGCATTTTCAGAGAGATCACCTCGCCGTTCAACACCGGATTAAAGGACGTGTCGAGAGTTCCGTCGGCGTTCAAACGGGCGAGATATTTGTAATTTGAGTTGCCGTTGACGGTTGTAAACGCTCCGCCGATGATCAATTTTCCGTCTGCCTGCAGCAGAATGTCGTTTATTTTATTGTTCGCGCCGCCGCCGGGCGTGTCCCACGTGGGATCAAAGGTCGTATCTGCGTTAAGCCGCGCTATGCGACCGCGGGCGGCAGAGAAGTTTACCTCGGTAAACGTGCCGACAACGATGATCTTTCCGTCCGGTAAAACGGCTGCTCTGACAGGAGCGCCGCCAAAATTAAATCTTGTCGCTTCGGTCTCTAGGAAGCAGTCCGCGCTAAATCTCTGTGTCCGATCGGTCAGACCCAGAATTTTTCCGTCCGGCAGCACATACGCGATTCCGGGCGGCGGCGATCCTCGCAGCCTCGCGTCGTGCGAGCCGTCGGGATTAAGCCGTGCGCCTTCGGGAATGCCGCCGGTCGCGATGATCTTTGCGTCGGGCTGAAGAGCGAGATTTAAGAGCGTACTTAAAGGATTAGGAAAAAAGATCGAACTACTGAACGATGAATCGATCGTTCCATCGTTGTTAAATCTTGCGAAATTGCGGCGGAATAATCTTTCGATGTGATTATAAAAACCGGCGATCAGAATTTTTCCGTCCGGCTGAACCAGAATTTTATTGACATTGCCAGCACTGCCCATAAAAGGATCGATCGAAGCATCGATGGTCGCGTCGGTATTTAAGCGGGCGATCGGCGGGAAGAATGTACCTTGGGACTGATCGACATATGTTCCGACAACGATCTTTCCGTCGGACTGCAGCGCGAGATCATAAACGCCCAAAACTCTCCCCGGTGTGTAACTGAATGAATCGTCCAGGCTTCCGTCGTCGTTAAGTACCGCCAGATATTGCCGGGACACGTCATTGTACGAACCGAAAGAACCGCCGATCAGGATCTTTCCGTTTGATAAAAATTCTACGTCGGAAATAGTGCCGCCCGCGCCGCTGTTTCCGAGGTTAAAGGTCGTATCAAAGCTTCCGTCTGCGTTAAGCCGTAAAATACCTTCCTGAATAGGAAATCCGTCGATCATATCGAAAGATCCGGCGACCAAAATCTTTCCATTCGGCTGAACGATCATACGGTTTACGACCCGCGAACCGCCGTCGATCATGTGCGAAAAATCGACCGAACCGTCGATATTCAGGCGATAGATCCTGCTGCCTCCGCTGGAATACCGCAGCGAAACCAGCGTTTTACCGTCAGCCTGAACAAATGTGTCGAGAGAGCCGGTGGAATTAGCGGTGTCCATTTGTGGATTAAATGAGTTATCGATCGTGCCGTCAGGTAAAAGGCGCGCCACTTCTTTCCGTCCGCCCGCGCTGACGCTGATATCGCCTCCGACCGTGATCTTTCCGTCCGCCGAAATTTCTATGTCCACGACCGTTCCGCCGAGACTGTTTCCAGGCTGATTCGCATTAAACGAAGTATCGAGACTTCCGTCCGCGTTAAGGCGCGCAAGATTAGTTCTTCTCACTGCGCCGGTCGTCGTAAAGTTTCCGCCAATGAGAATTTTGCCGTCCGACTGCCGCGCAAGCGCAGTTATGATCAAAAGCTGGTTGCCGTTAAATCGAGCGAGCGCGGGCGGGTTAAAACCGGGATCAAGCGTGCCGTCGGCGTTAAACCGCACGATGTTGTCGCGCATTGCATCGTTCACCACATTGAAAAGTCCGGCAGCAACGATCTTTCCGTCCGGCTGAACGGCGACCTTTCGAACGCTTGTCCTCTCAATCGACCCGGTGTAAAAAACGTAGTCGACATCAACAAGACGCGGACTAAACGCAGGGTCAACCGCGCCGGCGGTTCGGGCGAACAGCCCGGTCGAAAATGTAATAAGGATGAGACAAGTGACTGTAAAGATCCTTTTGATAAATTCCATTATTTCGCTCCAGTTAAATAAAAAGGATTTGAGACGGACAAACGATAAGTTCGTCTGAACGTCGTCGCAATCCTTCAAAAGGTATAAAAACGATACAAAGGGGCGACCGTCCGGAAGTAACTTTAAGAAGGAATTTTTTAATTGTTTCGTCTATTGGCAAAAACTTCAGTCGAAGTATAGTACGAAAAGGGAAATTTCGAAAATATTTTTTCGAAGTCGTTGTGCACAAAAAAAGCCTTGTTTGTTTCAGAACAAAGCTGTTTTTGTCGATTTGAATTACTTTTTTAAGCTGAGCATCAAATCTTCGGGATTCTTTATGATCTGATCGACTCACCTGACAAAAGCGCCGGGAACCGGAATATCACCGTTCACTCCGAAACCGACAGCCTGAAATCCGGCGGTTGAGCGGAGCATGTACCAGGTGTTGTTCGACGGTCGAAAGACCGCGGCGTCCATTTTTCCGTCGCCGTCATAATCGCCGGCAGCCGGAAGATCGCCCGTTTGCCCGAACGGGAATGAATAAAAAGAAGAATCTTCGCTGCGCAGGATAAACCATTCGCCGCTCGTCGGTCGGAAAAACGCGACATCCGTTTTGCCGTCGCCGGTGAAATCGCCGGGAGTCGTCTTATCGGTCGACGTTCCAAAGCTTATTGCAGTCGTCGTGCCGCTCGACGACCGATTTATCCACCATTGACCGTTCGAAGGTCGGAAGATCGCGAGATCGGACTTTCCGTCGCTGTCGTAATCTCCGATCACCGGCAGATCGCCGTCCGCGCCGAATGTCCGAATGTCGGTTCCGCCGGTCGATTTCAAAATAAACCACGTCGACGTCGAAGATCGGAAGATCGCCGCATCAGACTTGCCGTCGCCGTCAAAATCGCCCGGCGCGGGAATATCGCCCGCTGCTCCGAACGGGAACGAATAGAACGAACCGTCCTCAGACCGCAGAATAAACCATTCGCCCGTCGAAGGTCGCCAGATCGCGACATCGGTCTTGCCGTCGCCGGTATAATCCGCCGGAACAAGCCTGTCCGAAGAATTCCCAAATTGAACCGCCCCGTTCCCGCCATCCGAAGACCGCAGATACCACCATTCGCCGACCGAAGGACGAAAGATCGAAACATCAGACTTAGAATCGCCGTCAAAATCGAATACCGGTCGGTTTACGTTCGACGTAAAGTCGATCGAATTAAATCTCGCCAACCCGAACCGCAGTTCGCCCGCGATTCTCGAAAATGAACCGCCAAAAATCACTTTGCCGTTACCGCCGACTTCTACGTCGTAAACATTGCCCCTGAACCATTGGGCGTTTGACAGTACCACATTCGTCGACCCGTTGGCGTTGAGAATCACGACATTACTCGGAAGTGAATTGCTGTAAATGCCCTGACCGGCGACGATAATCCTGCCGTCGGTATACGGCTTTATAACGACGTAGGGAACAGTTAATCCCGGATCGACGTTGAATCCGGGATCAAGCTGACCGTCGGGGAGAAGTTTTGCAATGCGATTAACGGTCGTGCCGTTGACGGAGGTAAAAAATCCCGTTGCGAGAATACTGCTGTCCGGAAGCGGTGTAATTGAATTCACCGAGGTCGAAGCATTTGCGGTAAACGACGTGTCGGTCGTTCCATCCGAATTGAGCCGAGCAATACTATTTTTAGCGGAGCCGTTGACCGACGTGAAATATCCGGCAATTATAATCTTTCCGTCGCTTTTGACGATGATATCCTCAATTTCAGCGGTCGATTGACCGGTTATTGAAGGATTGAACCCCGAATCAACGCTGCCGTTTGAATTAAGCCGCGCCAGTTTTGTTCTCGTTACACCCGCAATTGAACTAAGCGTTCCGCCGACTAGGATCTTTCCGTCAGACTGAATTTTACCCTTGGTAGCAACTCCCGTAGAGGAAGGCTGCATAAATGAGCCGTCGATCGACCCGTTCGAATTTAGCCGCACGACCGCTGACGGATTTTGAGCGGCACCGACATAGATCGTACCGATCAGAAGAATTTTTCCGTCGGGCTGGATCTCGATATCGTATATTGGATCGCCGGAGATCTGCGAAATAACAAACGATGAATCGAGAGTTCCGTCAGAGTTGAATCTCGCGACCGATCCGACCGCGTTTCCATTGACATAAAAGAAATTTCCCGCGGCGATGATCTTGCCGTCCGGCTGTATCTCGACATCGAACACGGTGCCGTTTGAATGTATCGAGCCGTTAAAGGACTGGTTTAATGAACCGTCGGAGTTTAAGCGGGCGATCCGGTACTTCGGAAGATTGTTAAAGATTTGAAAGTCGCCCCCGATCAGTATCCCGCCATCGCTTTCTGGTAACACACTTCGAACCGGCAAATTGGTACCGTTTTGCGGCGCAAACGCGGTGTCGAGCGTCCCGTCCGAGTGCAGGCGTGCGATGTTTCGTCGGCTTGTGCCGTTCACACCCGAAAATTCACCGCCGATCAAGATCTTTCCGTTCAGGTCGAGATCGAGACTATCTACGCTCGTAATGGTGGAAGCCGTGATCGACGGCGAAAACGAAGGATCGATCGTTCCGTCCGCGTTAAGACGAGCGAGCGTGTTGCGAAAAGTTCCATTCACGATCGAAAACGAACCGCCTAAAAGTATCTTTCCATCCGATTCAACCTTCATAGTTCGAACGGAGCCGTTTGCTGATGCATTAGAAATAAAAGCGCTGTCGACGGCACCGGTCGGGCTTACTCTGACAATGCAGCTGGGCGTGTTCGGCGGCGTATTTACAAAATTTCCGCCGATCAAAATGTTGCCGTCCGGCTGAATCACTATCGAATAGGTCGTTCTGATCGTATAGGAAAAAGTAGTATCTGTTGTTCCGTTGACGTTGAGCCGAGCCGTGCCGAATCTGCTCTGTCCGTTGACGCTCGTAAATGCTCCGCCTATCAGGATTTTCCCGTCTGACTGCAAAGCGACCGCATAAACAGCGGAATTTGTGTATCCCGTAAACGACGTGTCTTCGCTGCCGTTCGGATGCAGCCGCGCTATATTTTTACTCGCAAAAGGGTTAGAAGCAGTTACAAAGAACCCGCCGACCAGAATCTTGCCGTCTGGTTGGACGACAATAGCTCGTATCCCTGTCGGATAAAGACCTAAGGGAGCTGAGAATGAGTTATCCGGCGACCCGTCAGCATTGAATCTGGCGAGCCCAAACCGGTCGACGCCGTTTGCCGACAAAAAATAACCACCGACCAGAACCTTACCGTCCGGCTGTTTCGCAATTGCGGTTACGGTTCCCGTAAACCCTTCTATGACCGGGGCAAAACTAGTGTCGATTTGAGACGGTGGTTGTCCGTGAATGTTTGAAGCGAAATTAAACAATGCGAAACTGATCGCAAAAACAAGTGCGAGAAAAATTTTCATTTGGAGACTCCTGAGAAGGGGTAAGAAAATCATATTGATCTTCGAAAAAAATGACAAGGCGTCAGCTATTTGATTGCCTTACTGCATCTTCCGATGATGGGATCATGAGATTCGCCGAGTCGTTTACAGTCTTCATATTCCTTCATCGAAGCTTCGACGCCCGTCTTACAAAAAAGACGTCCTAATTTTTAAGGATTTTTGTGGCAACGTAAAAGGGTATCCGGATTTCGTTTATTTTGAGATATGTGAAAGCAATTTCGATGTTCGCGCGGCTTAGATTACCGTTCGCAGATCTTCCGTTAATATTCGCGGATCTTCCGTTGCCGTTCGCGGAACTTCTGTTAATGGTCACGGATCTTCCGTTATCGTTCGCGGAACCTCCGTTAATGGTCACGGAACTTCCGTTGCCGGCAACGGAACCTCCGTTGCCGTTAAAAGATCTCCCGCGAACAGTAAATTCCGCCCGTTCAAACACCCGTCTCAATCGCCTAAACGTTTATTTTGTAGAGGTTTTCCAAGAATTTGTCAAGAAAGGTGCTAAAATGATACGGGCTAAAATATAGGACACCATAAAGGCGAGCCGCCTTTCCCCTTAAAATAAGAGTTATATTTTAAGCCATTCGAGACTGTGCCTCGCTTTAAGGAGCGGACTGAAAAAGGCGAATTCCAAGATTCTATTTATCTAATGTGTTTATTAAAGCATTACTGACTTGCTATTCTATAGAAAGATGAATTATTTTTGCATCAAATAGGGAAACGAGAAAATGACTAATAGTTTGAAGAAGCTTCGGTGTGTCAACTTTCAGCTCACTATGAAATTCGATGCAAGAAAATTCCAAGAAAAAGAATTTCGAAAGTCGATCTTTTGTGAAGACGAACGCCACAATTTTTTTGTCACTCATCACAATAGTAAGATTAGGGGTCGAGCGGAACATTCCCATCTCGAAGTTTTATTGGAAGGTGAGAGAAGCTTACTGGAAATTTCGTATCATTCGTCGAAACTTGAGGATGAGGGCAGTGAGTTGGAAGTTCACCAAACCCCAACGGAGAACGTTTTCAAATTGTTAGGAGCGTTTTTTGAAGAGTTAGAATATGAAGCGCAAACAATTTGTCATTTTACATACGATACTGGATTTAAATCGGTTTTACAGCTTAATTATCCAGTTCTAGTTAACAACGAGAAGTTTAAGAATTCGTTTGTTTCCGGTTATGAAATTTCGTTGGCGGACGCAAGAGCCAAGACAATTTTAATTTCCTCGCTCGCAAAAGGAATCAATATAATCATAGGAGGCAAAATAGCTATAAGACCTTCCGTTTTTAACTATTTAGCTGAAGTGGAATACTTTGGAAGTTTTGCAAATTCACTCGTAGAGCGTGAGGATTAAATATCATGACAGATCAATCTATAAGAGGCTTTCAATGTCGTAAAAAAAGCCGTCATCTTCATGGCGCGACTCCCAAAATGATTGCCGATGACATGGAATGTATCGAAAAGCAAACATTCTGGTACTCTTATATCAGTCGTAAAGAACCCACCGAAGAGCTCAGTTCTTTATTAGTGGAATTCGAAAAGCTAGTTGAGACGTGGGAGAATGCGATAAAATATCAATCGCTTGAAAGTCAGCAGATTAGACATCCAGCATTTCTTCGAATCGTTGCGATTGGAAACAAGTTTTTGCCACAAATTTTTGAAAGATTTTCGCGTCGCCCTTTTTTAGCCTGGTTTCGGGCGTTGGAGGCGATTACGGGGGAGGATCCTGCAGCAACCGCGGAAAGTGTTGAAGAAGCGATTGAAAACTGGAAAGAATGGGGAAGAATAAACAATTACTTAACCAAGTAATGTATGGTCGATCTAGGACTCCTCAAAAAAAAAGAAATTCAAAGTAGGTTTTTCCCGAACTTGGAACTGGACGAGTTTGAAATCACTAGTCCAGTTGATTTCACTTATAATTGTTTTGCGTGGGCGGCTGGATACTCTGACCATTGTATGCAGCCCTCGACAAATCAAAGGTATTGTTGGTTGACTGGCGAGTTGGGCGAAACATTAGATAATTTCGAAAAACAATTTAATTTGTTATGGTTTCAGGAACGGACCGACGAAAGCTTTGAAGAAGGATTTGAAAAAGTTGCCTTTTATGTGAAGGATTCTGAAGTAACTCATGCCTCGAGGCAACTTGCAAATGGGTGGTGGATTACAAAATTAGGGCAGATGGAAGATATTACGCATAAGACCTTGCAAGGACTTGAAGGCATTGAATACGGTTATGTAAAGCTGATTTTAAGGCGACCATTGAATTTTCGGGAAAATTCTACGATCGTACGTAAGACAAGATAGTTCGAGAATTTTTCGCTCGATTTAATCCTCGTGACACAAAAAGGCTCCGTTCGTTTGAGAACAGAGCCTTTTTCTTGCCTATGTGAATGTTGGTATTCCGAAATCGAACACCTGCGAGGAGGAAATTTACATTCCCATTCCCATGCCGCCCATTCCGCCCGGCATGCCGCCGCCCATTCCGCCGCCTTCGCCTTCTTCCTGAACGTCGGCGATCATCGCTTCGGTGGTCAGCATCAAGCCGGCGATCGAAGCAGCGTTCTGCAGAGCAGTGCGCGTAACCTTTGCCGGATCGATAACGCCTGCAGCGACGAGATCTTCAAATTCTTCGGTAGCAGCGTTGAAGCCGTACGAAGCCGAATCGTTTCCGCGAACGTTTTCAACGATGACCGCGCCTTCGCGACCTGCGTTGTTTGCGATCTGGCGAAGCGGTTCTTCGAGAGCGCGTTTGACGATCGAAACACCGATCAATTCATCGGAATCTGCACTTTCCGTATCGAAGTTTTCGAGAGCTTTCGAAGCGCGAACCAGAGCGACGCCGCCGCCTGCAACAATTCCTTCTTCGACAGCAGCGCGCGTAGCGTGCATAGCATCTTCAACACGAGCCTTCTTTTCCTTCATTTCGGTTTCGGTAGCAGCACCGACTTTGATAACCGCAACTCCGCCGACCAATTTAGCCAGACGTTCCTGCAGTTTTTCCCGGTCGTAGTCCGAAGAAGTTTCTTCGATCTGCGATTTGATCGTTTTTACGCGACCCGCAATGTCTTCGCCCTTGCCGGCGCCGTCAACAACGGTCGTATTGTCTTTGTCGATCGTGATCTTGGCAGCCTGTCCGAGGTCGTCAACTGTGATCGTTTCAAGCTTGATACCGAGATCGTCCGAGATAACTTTACCGCCGGTCATGACAGCAATGTCTTCGAGCATAGCCTTGCGGCGGTCGCCGAAGCCCGGTGCTTTGACGGCAGCAACGTTCAACGTTCCGCGAAGTTTGTTTACAACCAATGTCGCAAGCGCTTCGCCTTCTACGTCTTCAGCAATGATAAGAAGCGGTTTGCCGAGTTTTGCAACCTGTTCCAGGATCGGAAGAAGGTCTTTCATCGACGAAACTTTCTTTTCATTGATCAAAATGTACGGATTTTCCAGAACAGCTTCCATTCTTTCCGGATCTGTTACGAAATACGGTGAAAGGTAACCGCGGTCAAACTGCATACCTTCAACGACTTCCAAAGTGGTGTCCATCGTTTTCGATTCTTCAACCGTGATAACACCGTCTTTTCCGACCTTGTCCATTGCTTCGGCAATGATCTCGCCGATCTTCGGATCGCCGTTCGCCGAAACCGTTCCGACCTGTGCAATAGCACTGCCCGAAACCGGCTGCGAAAAGTTTTTGATCTCTTCAACAACCTTCAAAACCGCTTTGTCGATGCCGCGTTTGAGCGCCATCGGGTTTGCACCCGCAGCAACCGTGCGAACACCTTCCTTAAAGATCGCCTGCGCGAGAACCGTTGCGGTCGTCGTTCCGTCACCGGCAACGTCCGAAGTTTTCGAAGCAACTTCGCGAACCATCTGTGCGCCCATGTTTTCGAGCGAATCTTTCAATTCAATTTCTTTTGCGACCGTTACACCGTCTTTGGTGATGGTCGGCGAACCGAATTTTTTGTCGATAACAACGTTGCGACCTTTCGGTCCGAGCGTAACTTTTACTGCGTCTGCGAGCTGATTTACACCGCGAAGGATCGCTGCGCGGGAATCTTCTCCATGAACTACTTGCTTAGCCATAATAATTTGGTCTCCTAACTAATAAAAATGTTTTGTTAAAAAGTTTGCCGGGTTGACTGAGTTGACCGAGTTTTTAAGCTCGCAACTCTGCGAACTCGTTCAACTAGCTGGCGTTTGCGCCCGCGCGTTCGATGATTCCGAGAATTTCGTCTTCGCGCATCATCAAAAATTCTTCACCGTCAATGGTGATCTCCGAACCGCTGTATTTTCCGAAAAGAATGCGGTCGCCGGTCTTAACATCAAGCGTCTGACGGCTGCCGTCGTCTTTGTATTTTCCATCGCCGACTGCGATAACTTCGCCTTCCTGCGGTTTTTCCTTAGCGGAATCCGGAATAAAAAGCCCGCCCGCCGTTTTGTCGCTTTCTTCAATGCGGCGAACGATCACACGATCGTGCAAAGGTTTGATTTTTGTAGCCATAATAGTTGTAACTCCTTTTATTTATCTCTAATAAGATTTATGATCTGAAGGATCACGAACACAGAAATCCGAAGTTTTTAGCAGTCGTGATCAATGAGTGCTAGTATAGGAAAACTTTCACAAAATATCAAGCCTAAGAATTACGTTGCATAAAATGTGATAACAGCACTGTCAAGTTTATGAGAGTTTCAGAGATCAATATTTATCCGATTAAATCGCTCGGCGGAATTTCATTGGAAAAGTCGGTTGTTGAAAAACGAGGTCTGCGTTTTGATCGGCGGTTCATGCTGATCGACGCTGATAATCGATTCGTTTCGCAGCGTGAGTTTCCGCGTCTTGCGGCTCTGACTCTTTCTATTGACGATGAGTTTTTCAAAGTAGCGGCACCCGACGGGGAAGTTTTGCGAGTTCCGTCTATCCTTAAGGGCGATCGCAAACAAGTTACGGTTTGGAACAGCATTTGCGACGCAGTCATTGCGGGGCGTCATATCAACCGATGGTTTTCCGATCAACTCGGTCATAATTTCGAGCTTGCTTATATGCCGGAAGATTCTCTTCGTCCGGTTAATAAAAAGTTTAATAAGGGGAAAGAGATAGTCAGCTTTGCCGACGGCTATCCGCTTTTGATGATCGGACAAAGTTCGCTTGACGAGCTAAATTCGAAAATGGAAGTCAGGGTCCCGATGAACCGGTTTCGACCAAATATTGTCTTGGAGGGATCGGAACCGTTCGGCGAGGACAAATGGAAAGCGGTTAAGATCGGGGAGAACGTTTTTCGATCGACAAAACCGTGCGCACGCTGCATAATTACGACGATCGATCAATCGACCGGAACTTCTGCGGGAAGCGAACCGCTACGGTCGCTTGCGAAATTTCGGTCCGCCTCGCACGTCTTCCCCGAAAATTACGAGAGTTTCGGATTTTCAGCTAATTCCGTGCTTTTCGGACAAAATTTCGTTCCGGAAAAGTTCGGCAGCAGCATTAAAGTTGGCGATACATTTACAACTATCGAAAATTAACGCGCTTTTCTTTTTAAAAGCCGCTTTGGGGTTTTTGCGTTGCCGTTCTGATACGCGGCGACGCGTTTAGCGAGCGTATTTCGATGAATTCCCAACATACAGGCAGTATTTGAGAGATGTTCATCGTTTCTCGTCAAAGCCTTTTCGATATAGATCTTCTCAAATTCAGACAATGCTTCGTTTAAAAGGATCTGACCGTCAAGCATTTCCTCGATCAAGATTTCAATTCGGTCGCGCAGTTGCATACTTTTTGGGGGTTGAACATTACAGTTATGTGACTGTCAGATAACGCTTGACGTTAATAAACACGGAATGATCGTTAAATTTCTAAACTTTTTCCTGTCAGTATCTTGTAAGCTTCCAAATATCGCGAAGTTGTCGCGTCGACTATATTTGGCGGCAGCTCGGGCGCGGGAGGCTGTTTGTTCCATTCCAGAGTTTCCAGATATTCGCGGACAAACTGTTTGTCGAAGGAGGCTTGGGCGCGACCGGGTTTATAATCTTCAGCCGACCAAAACCGCGATGAATCCGGCGTTAGAACCTCATCTATAAGAATAATTTCGCCGTCGCTGGTCAACCCAAACTCAAATTTTGTATCGGCAATAATTATTCCCTTTGCAGCCGCGTATTCGCTTGCCCGCCGGTAGATCGCAAGCGACAGCGTCTTCAGCTTTTGCGCAGCGGTTTTGCCGATAATTTCGGCAAAGTGTTTTTCTGAAATGTTTTCGTCGTGTCCTTCCGATGCTTTGGTTGCCGGCGTAAACAGCGGTTCGGGAAGTTTGCCGCATTGGAGTAAACCCTCGGGCAGTTTATGACCGCAGACTTCGCCGGACGCTAAATAATCTTTCCAGCCGGAACCTTCAAGATATCCACGGACAACGCATTCAACCGGAAAAACCTTTGTCCGTCTGCACAACACGGAACGCCCGCGAAGTTCTTCGTTGCGGCGAACTTCTTGCGGCATTTGCTCCAGATCCGCCGTGATCAAATGGTGCGCGGTAATATCCGAAAGAAGATCGAACCAAAAAACGGAGAGTGCTGTCAGAATACGACCCTTTAAAGGTATCGGATTCGGCATTACACAATCGAAAGCCGAAATTCTGTCGGTCGCAACCAACAGTAGAAGGTCATCGCCAACTTCATAAACGTCGCGAACCTTTCCGCGATGCGCCAGCGACAATCCTGCAACACGAGTTTCCGAAACCGTTTTAATAGCTTGCATACAAGTTTTTTGGAGATTTAGCAGGTGTAACTTTAGTACGAAATTCGATTTTGGTAAAGCAAACACCGCAAAAATTCGACAACTCCCGGAAAAATGTTAAAATTTGTTGTCATTTTGCAAAAAATGTCAAAAAAGAGATGACAAGGCGAATAAAAAGTTGCATAATACATTCGGCGACAAAACCGCCAGACCAATAAATTGACTTCGAATCGCAGTAAAAGCTGCCCCAGCCAATCGGTATCCGCATCTCGCACCAATCGAATTGACCCTTATTTTCAACGATTTTTTGGATGATTAGATATGCTTAAAAACGAACGTAATAAAATTCTCAGATCGGGAATGAATGTCTTTTTTCCCGCGATCTTGATCGCCGCGTCTTCCGTCAGCACGATCGCACAGCAAAAACGTCCGGTTGATCTTCAGCCCGAAGGACAAAATTGGACCGTCGCGATCCTAGCCGTTCTGGTTGGATGTTTGGTGATAGCGATCTATTTTAAATTCAAGAACAAGAGTTCGGATGTCGCGCCTGCAGCTCCTTATAAGAGAGATTCCGCTCAATCGACACGTTCCGCATCCGATCTCGCAAAGCTTGGCAGGAATAGCAGCGAAAGGAACCGCGCTTCATCTCCAAAGCCCGCCGTCAAAGCCCGGCTCAACGGAGAAGATACGTCGCGAACCATGTCTTTTTCAAATGTAGACATCGATCAGCTGTCCGCCACGCTTCCGATCTACTCGTTCTTAAAACTCAAAGCCGTACCGCCGTTTAAAGAGCTTCCGGTTTCGAACGACCCTTCGCTCTTGAACGCGATCGAGCAAATTCGCGATGAGTTTGAAGAAGACGAGGAAATTCGATCGATAGCTGTCAGAATTTTAGCGGCATTCAAAACAAGAAACTCGGTCGAAGCGCTTTCGCAGGTCGCGCTGTACGATCTTTCGGCGAACGTCAGGTCCTCGGCTGTAACAACGCTTTCGGAATTTGATCACGAATCCGTTTTCGACACGATCCTGCTCGCATGCGCCGACCCATCGCGGGAAGTTCGTGCCGCATCGGCTCGCGCTTTGTTTCATCTAACGTTTGACCGCGCACAGTCTTACGCAAGAATTGCCAATTCTTCGGATCGTGGTCGGGTTGTCCAAATGGCTCGGGCTGCGATCGCTGCCGACCTTGTCGAACGATCGTTTGAACGGTTGATCCATCGCGATCGGAAATATGCGTATGAGGCTTTCGCAATGGTGATAATGCTTATCCGTGCCGGCGAAATGGAAGAAATAGTCAGGTTCTTAAAGAAGTCGACGGACACGGGCTTGCGCCGCGCGCTTCTGCACACGATCAAATCCAGCAAAAATAAACACGGGCTCGATGCTTTGAACGCTTTGATGAATATGAAAGGATTAACGCCCGAGTTTCAGGAAGAGATCGACAAAACGGTCGAAGAAATGGGATTTGTGACAGTTTAATTTAGTTAACGCATCTTCGACTTGGTCGTAAAATCATGCCCTCAATCTTCCACGCCGAAAGCGCCGATGTTATCCGCGGGAAAGAAATTCCGGAGATCGCGCCCGATTTTGTCCTTCCGGATGAAAAGGGAAACGATTGGCGTTTGTCCGACCAGATCGGACGCGTAACCGCGATCCTGTTTTACCCGCAAAACGAAACGATGGTTTGCCGGCGGCAGCTCTGTTCGCTTCGCGATAATTGGTCGGAATATCTAAGTACTCGCGCTGAGATCGTCGGAGTTTCACCTGCAGCCTCAACTGATCATCTGGAATTTTCTTCGAAATATAAATTGCCGCTTCGTTTACTCGCTGATCAAGACCGTCAGGTAACCAGGCAATTTGCAAAACATCCGATCTTTCCTCTGAGTTTTACGCGAGCTATCGTTGTTGTTGATGCAAAAGGGTTTGTCCGAACGCGGAAGATTATGCTGCGGGCATTTCGCCCGTCGGACCGAAGTGTGATCACCGCGATCCATGCCGCTCGTGCAGACGCATTGACGGAGAGTTATGCGACGATAACCGCACGCGCTCGTTCAAGCGAAATCGAATCATAGAAAAAATCTGCGGCTAAAAAATCAAATTTCGCCCGTGCATTTGCGTATCATAAACGATACAATTTTTGCATGAAATTTAAGTTGGTTTCGGATAACGATCCGAAAGGCGATCAGCCGCAGGCGATCGCTCAATTAGTTCAAGGGCTGAACGAAAACACCGAAGATCAGGTCTTGCTCGGCATTACGGGCAGCGGAAAAACCTTTACGATCGCAAATGTCATCGATCAGGTCCAGCGTCCAACGCTGGTACTTGCGCATAATAAAACTCTCGCAGCTCAGCTCTATCAAGAATTCAAATCCTTTTTCCCCGAAAATTCCGTAGAATATTTCGTTTCTTACTACGATTACTACCAGCCTGAAGCCTACGTTCCGGCAGCTGACCTTTACATAGAAAAAGAAGCAACGATCAATGAAGAGATCGACCGTTTGCGTTTGAGCGCGACGCGTGCGCTTTTCGAACGGCGCGACGTTATCGTAGTTGCTTCCGTTTCGTGCATTTACGGTCTTGGCGATCCGGATGCTTATTTCGGAATGCTTCTCTTTGTTGAGCCGGGGCAGGAAATGAAGCGGGAAGAGCTGCTGAAACGGCTCGTCGAACTTCAGTATGAGCGCTCGCACATCGATTTTGATCGCGGCAGTTTTCGCGTTCGCGGCGACATTGTCGAGATCTATCCGAGTTATCAGGATCAGGCATACAGGATAGAGTTTTGGGGCGACGAGATCGATTCGATTTCGACCATTGACCCGCTTCTTGGCGAAGTTCTGTTCAAACACGACTCGCGTTTACCGATCTATCCGAAAAGCCATTATGTAATGAGCAAGCCGACCATCAAGCGCGCACTGAAAACTATCAAGGAAGAGCTCGATTGGTGGGAAGAAGAGCTGATAAAAGAAGGTAAGATCGTCGAATCGCAAAGGCTTCATCAACGGACGATGTATGACCTTGAAATGATCAAAGAAATGGGTTTTTGCCGCGGGATCGAAAACTACTCGCGCCATTTGACCGGGAAAAATCCCGGCGAACCGCCGCCGACGCTTCTGCATTATCTGCCGAAAGACACGATAATCGTGATCGATGAATCGCATCAGACGATTCCTCAGCTCGGCGCCATGTTCAAAGGCGACCAATCGCGAAAGGGAACTCTGGTCGAATACGGTTTTCGGCTTCCGAGCGCGAAGGACAATCGACCGCTCAATTTTGAAGAATTTAACCAAATGATCGGTCAGACGATCTATGTTTCTGCAACGCCGGGAAATTATGAACTGGAACAAACAGGCGGCGAAATAATTGAGCAGGTGATTCGTCCGACCGGTTTGCTCGATCCGCAGATCGAAGTGCGACCGGTGCGCGGGCAGATCGACGATCTTCTCGAAGAATGCCGGCTGCGAACGGAACGAAATGAAAGAGTTTTGGTCACGACGCTGACTAAGAGAATGTCGGAAAATCTGACCGAATATTTTTCCGAGGTCGGCGTGAAAGTTCGTTATCTGCATTCGGATATCGACACGCTCGAACGGATAAAAATTCTTCGCGATCTTCGCCGCGGTGAATTTGATGTTTTAGTCGGGATCAACCTTTTGCGTGAAGGGCTCGATCTTCCGGAAGTTTCGCTTGTTGCTATTTTGGACGCGGATAAAGAAGGATTTTTAAGGTCGGAGCGAAGTTTGATCCAGACGATCGGGCGCGCGGCGCGAAATTCGGACGGTTTAGCGATACTTTATGCCGATAAAATTACGCGTTCGATGAAGGTTGCGATCGACGAAACAAAGCGCAGACGGAAAATTCAGGAAGAATATAATGAGAAACACGGAATTACTCCGACAACGATCGTAAAATCTATCGAAGCGACGTTGGTTACGGCGTATGAAGCCGATTATTTCAAAGTTCCGCTCGAACTCGATAAATACGAAGAATATTCGCCGAAACAATTGAAGGAAAAGATCTCAAATCTCGAACAGGATATGAGGCAGGCGGCAAGAGAGATGAAGTTCGAGCAAGCCGCGGAATATCGCGACAAGATCAATTATCTGCGAGAACGTCAGATCCAGCTCGGCTAATTTTGCAGCGCCGCCAAGAAAAAAATTCGTTTGTCTTATATAATTTCCGTATGCAGGTGAAAACTCAGAGGGAAGATTTGCAGAACTATTTAACGGACGCAAGCAATATGTCCGGCGGATTCGCGGAGAAATTGTTCATTCCCGAATCGGCACAGGAAATTGCGGAAATAATGCGCGAGGCGAACGAGCGCCGAATTCCGGTAACGATCTCCGGCGCGCGCACCGGAACGGTTGGCGGTGCGATTCCGTTCGGCGGATATGTTATTTCACTTGAAAAACTCAACCGGATAAAGGAGATCGGAAACGATTTTGCCGTAGTTGAAGCGGGCGTTTTGCTGACAGATCTGCAGAAAGCGGTCGAAGCGAAAGGTTTATTTTATCCGCCCGACCCGACCGAATGGAGCTGTCAGATCGGCGGAACTGTCGCGACAAATGCGAGCGGCGCGAGAAGTTTCAAATACGGCGCGACGCGGGAATATGTTGAAAGATTGGAAATCGTTTTGGCAAATGGAGAACAATTACAAATCAAACGCGGCGAACTTTTCGCAAAGGACGGATTTGTCAGGTTTCCAACGGTTGAAGGAAATTTGAAGAATGTGAAAATTCCAACCTATTTGCAGCCTGAAACCCGCAAAAACACTTCGGGGTATTTTACGTCTTCCAAATTGGACGCGATCGATCTTTTTATTGGAAGCGAAGGAACACTCGGGATAATCACGGAAATCGAACTTAAGCTTTTGCCTAAACCAATAGGTTTTTTGAGCGGAATCGTATTTTTCAAACACGAAAATGATCTGTTGAATCTAGTGAACGAAGCTAGAAAAGAATCATTTGAAACAAGGCAAATCCAAAATCCAAAATCCGAAATCCAAAATCGCCTTGATGCTTCGCTTTTGGAGTATTTCGACGATCAGGCGTTGAAATTTATTTCTGAAAAGTTCCCGGAAACACCAGAAAATATGGCGGGCGCAATCTTTTTTGAGCAAGAAACAAACGAATCGAACGAAGACGCACTTTTTGAAAAATGGAACGAACTTCTGGAAAAGCACAATGCCGAGATAGATCGATCCTGGTTTGCGATAAACGAACAAGACCTCGAGAAAATGCGCGCGTTTCGACATGCACTGCCGGTTTCTGTTAATGAAAAGGTCGTTCGAAATAAACAGCGAAAGATCGGGACGGACATGGCTGTTCCTGACGATAAATTTAAATCGTTCTTGAGATTTTATAAACAAAAACTAATTGAAAGCGGAATTGAATATGTCATTTTCGGACATATCGGCGACAATCACCTGCACGCCAATCTTTTGCCAAAGAACGACGAAGAGGCAAAGCGCGCGAAACATCTTTACGGAAGATTCATTGCGCAGTCCGTTATGATGGGCGGAACGATCTCGGCGGAGCACGGCATCGGGAAGCTCAAACGAAATTATCTTTACGTCATGTACGGCGAGCGTTATCTAAACGAAATGGCGGAATTGAAAAAAGAATTTGACCCGAACTCAATTTTGAGCCGCGGAAATATGTTTGACGAAAAATTTCTTGCGACGTAAACGAGCTTCTATTTTTCCGTCGAAGTGTTCCATTCCAAAAATTCTGATATATTTTAACGAAAAATTTAACCGGTAAAAACAAGATGATAAAAGCAATTTTGATGGACTTTAACGGCGTCATAATCAATGACGAACCGCTGCATATGCAGGGCTACCAGCACGCTCTGAAAAACGAAGGGATCGATCTTTCGGAAGAGGAATATTATTCGTGTCTCGGCATGGACGACGTAACCTTTACAAACGCGGCGTTTCAGCGAGTAGAGAAAGATGCGTCTGACGAACAGATAGCGGCGGTAATTGAAGCGAAAACCGCGAAATGGATTGAATTGGTCGAAAAAAGGATTCCGCTTTTCGACGGAATTGAAAATTTCATCAAAAAGATGGAAAAAGATTTCGCGCTTGGCATCGTCAGCATGGCGCAGCGTAAAGAGATCGAATTTGTCCTTGAAAAAACGGGACTTCGCGATTGCTTTATGACTATCGTCAGCGCGGAAGACGTCGTGCGACCTAAACCCGATCCGGAATGTTATTTGACGGGATTTAATTTGATCGACGCCGAACGTACCCGCCGGGGGCGAAATCCGATGGTTCATAAAGATTGTCTGGCGATCGAAGATTCTCCGCCCGGAATTGTCTCAGCAAACCTCGCCGGATTAATGACGCTCGGTGTAACGAATACCGTATCCGAACGTCGTCTAAGAGAAGCCGGCGCTTATTCTGTGGCTAAAGATTTAAACGATTGGATGCCTGAGTCGATGCGGCAGGTATTTGTTTAATCAAATGATAAAAATGTAAAAGGTGAAAATGCGAAAACGTGGACAAGTGATAATTTGAAAAAAGATTTGCAAACACGTTTTCACTGAACGTGCATTCTCGTTCAACACTCCTAAAAATTTTAATCGAATTTTTTCGCCGTTTGTCTTTTTCGCTTTTCCCCATTTTAACGTTTTCCACGTTTCAGCCGCTTTACTTATATGTCAGAACATTTAATTCATATCGACGATGCGCAGGGAGATCTGCTTTCCTGCGCTACTTTTCTTGCCGAAAACATTTCAAGCGCCGACGGGCATTCTGAGGCGATGAGCGCACTTGTTCCGCGATTCATCGAGCGTTCCGAAGTTGACCTCGCGGCGCAGCTTGCCGATTCGGTCCGTGACCCGTTCGTCCGCGATCGGCTGCTGATGCATGTAGCGGAAAAATGCGCCGCCATCGACGATGACGAGTACGCGTTTCAGCTGATCGAGGCGATCGAAGATCAAGGAACGCAAAGTATGGCGCGGGAAAAGGTTGCGCTGCAAAAATCGGCAAAGGACGAGATCGACCGGGCTTTGGAAATCGTAGAAGTTCTGTCGCATCCGGACGATGCTTTTGCGGATATCGCACTTCATCAGATAATTAAAAACGATGAAGAATCGGCGCTGAAAACCCTGGAAAGAATAGATTTTCCTGCTTCGCGCACGACCGCTTATCAGAACATTGCAGTATATTTTACGAAACAGCAGAATTCGATAAAGGCTGATGAATTTTTTGAATTAGCGGTCGGCGCAGCCAAAGATATTGAGTATTACGAAGAGAAGGTCCGCGCGTTGACGGACGTTGCGCATCAGTTTCGTGAAGTTGGGAATGTAGAACGCGCCCGCGAGCTTTTTGAAGATGCAAAGATATTTGCCGAACGCATCGACGGCGTTCACAGAGATTCGCTCCTGGCTAAAATATCTGTCGGATTTCTTCAAGCCGGCGACCTGGAATCGGCTGACCGGACTCTCGATCTGGTCGGGGACAATACCCAGGTTTCATCGTGTCTGGTCGGTTTTTCACGAATTTTTTACGAAAACGGCGAAACTCAGGAAGCGATCGAAACGCTGGAAGAAGCTTATGCGCTGTTGAAATCTCAGCGCGACGCCGAGATTCGCGACAGCAAAGCGCGATTCGGGTTGTTTGCGAATATTGCGGTTCAATTTGCTCAATTTGAAAAGTACGAACGCGCGATAGAGATCGCTCAGGAAAATATCGATGAAATGCAGCAACTATCGGCACTTTCACAAATTGCCCGGATCGCTGCCGGAAAAGGTAACGACGAACTGGCAAAACAGGCGCTGAACGCGATCTTTGAAGAATCGACAAAAATGTTTACCTTGATCGGAATGAGCGACGCAAAAAATGCAGCCGGAGACGATTCGCAGGCGCTTTTGTATCTGAAGGAAGCGCAGGAATTACTTGATTCGGTTCCCCAGACAGCTTCGCGTTCCGATGCTTTCAGCGCCTTTGCAACGCGCTATAAACAGCACGGAGACATTGAAAAAGCGCGGCTTTTTCTTCATGAAAATCTGAAAACGATCTCCGGGATCCGCGATGAGTCGAATCGTTCGATAAAACTCGCCGAACTCGCAGAGTTTTACGAACAATACGAATTCAAATTGACCGAGGCTGAAACCGCAATTTTAAAAGAAATGGTTCGAAAGGCTGAAATTTTCTAGGATCTTTTGACGACGTTCGATCCGGGGTTAAAAGATGTCGTTTGAATGAAGAT
Source organism: Pyrinomonadaceae bacterium (assembly GCA_026129865.1). Lineage (GTDB taxonomy): Bacteria > Acidobacteriota > Blastocatellia > Pyrinomonadales > Pyrinomonadaceae > JAHCHG01. The sequence continues at coordinate 608,593 of JAHCHG010000001.1, read as the reverse complement.
CTTCATATTTATCCCGTTCTCTGATCAATTCAATTTCTCCGTCCTCGCGGATCAAAACTACAGCTGGAAGCTGGCGACCGTTGTATTGAGACATTTGAGCAAGAGAATAAGCGCCGCAATTGAGCAGTGCCAAAACCTCGCCGACCTCAACGTTTTCGGGCAGCTTACGATGATCGGGCAGGCGACCTTCGCCTTCGATATCAAAATAAACATCGCCGCCGTCGCACAGCGGACCGGCAAGTTTGTATTCGGTTTTATGCGGAAGCGCCGCCCGCGAAGCCGAGATCAGGTGGTAATACCATTTATAAGTTTCCATCGAAAGCAAAATGTTAAATCCGGCATCGGTTAAAAGCCACGTATCCTTTTGGCTCTTTTTGTCCGGATTCGCGTCGGAATTTCTTAATTGCTCGATCGGTCTTTCCTTTTTGTTTCTAACAGTTGTCAGACAAATGCCGGCATCCGAAATAACGCTTCGCCCGGGTTCTATCAGCAGTTCGATGCCGTCGATCAAATGCTGTGCGTCAAGATTTTCCGCAACGATCGCCATCGCGTCCCAGGCTTTTTCCAGTACTTTTGCAGGTTCTAATTCTGCTGACAGCATTTCGCGCTTTTCGGGCGAAAAATCTCCGGCATGAGAGCGGTCGCGCAGGTAATTCACAGGAAAACCGCCGCCGAGATTCAAATGCGAAAGCCTGTGACCGGTCGTTTCATTAATTTCCAGAAGGTTTTTGAAAAGTTTTGTCAAAGCCTCTGCATAGGGCTCGGAACTCGGATTTTGCGATCCGATATGAAGGTGAATTCCGCAGAGATTAAGATTTGGATCGTCTGGTTTCCAGCGGCGGAATGCCGCGAGCGCTTCATCCGGCATCATGCCGAATTTTGAGGTCAAAAGTGCCGTTTGCAGTCCTGAAAGTGTTTCGCTCTTTATTTCCGGAACCAAACGAAGTGAAATATTTGCCCGCATTCCGATCCGCTTCGCAACACGCTCCGCAAGTTCGATCTCGAAAACAGAATCTGCCTGAATCGCATAAATTCCTGCCGTAATGGCTTCTTCAAGCTCGCGTTCTGTCTTGCTCGTGCCGTTAAAAATGATCTGGTCGGGTTTAAATCCGATCTTCAAAGCCTTATACAGTTCGCCCCCCGAATTTACTTCAAGATCGGCGCCGGCGTCGCGCACCGTTCGCAGGATCGCCATGACAGAATTTGCCTTTGCCGCGTAACAGATCTTCAGTTTGCTGCCGATTCGGTCTTCCGAACGCTTGAGTTCGGATAAATTTTCTCTTATTCGCTCTTCGCTAAACACAAAAAGCGGAGTTCCAAATTCGTCTGCGAGTTTCGTCGTTGAAATACCGCAAACTTCCAGTTCACCGTTATTTACACCGAGTAGATTTTCTATTGCCCAAGCCTGATTCATTTGCTAATTAAAGCGAATGAGTTCATAAAATTCAATCCGTTAGAGTCGTTTCAATAAAAATCTGTTCCTTTCCGGTATCGGTCGGAAGCTCGTCAACATTAATGCATTGCAGGACTCGAAGCCTCAGACAGGCGTAGGATCAGGGTTTTCAGTCAGCCGGCGACGTATGCCGGAACAGGTTTTAAACTTTCTCTAAACCATCAAAGATACTTATAGACGAAATAATCGAATTGCGTTATATTCAGACTATCTAAGCAATCAAAGGTAACCTGGGAACTCGGACATAAGCGTTGTTAAAAACGAAACATGACCACTGTGGATGACGTTTTGTTCGCCCAATTTCTAATACCTTCAGCAGAAATAGATGGAAATAAGGCAATTAAAGGCATTTATCGCTATCGCCGAAACGAAAACCTTTACCGCGGGCGCGCGCCGGCTGAACATTACACAGGCGGCGATCTCAATGCAGATCCAGCAGCTTGAAAAAGAGATCGGTCTTTCGCTTTTCACACGCACATCGCGGCGGGTAATAATTACCGAAGCCGGTGAATGTCTGTTGCGGCGAGCGCGAAGGATTTTGCGCGAGCACGACACCGCAATTGTTGAAATAGCAGAAATTGCGGGTTCGGAATACGGACGGCTGCGTGTGGGATCGGCGTCGGCGATGTTCGCAACAGCTCAGCTGCCGAAGATACTCGAGGCTTTAAAAAGGAAATTTCCAAAAAGCGAAGTTACGGTATCGTCCGGGACAAGCGCCGTGCTCGTCGAAAAGATCATGCATAACGAGATCGACGTAGCGTTTGTTTCGCTGCCCGTCGAGAACGCGAATATTCTGACCGAGACACTTTTTAGCGATCAAATGGTTGCTATCTCGCATCCGTCGCATCCGCTTGCCAAAAAAAGATCGATCAATGCGGCGCTGCTGGCGAAGGAAGACCTGATCCTCGGCGAGCAGGGCGGTAACGCGCGAAGAATGATCGATGAATTCTTTGATTCGGCTCACGTCCGACCGAATGTTGTCATGGAACTAAGCCGGCAGGAAGCTATAAATAAGATGGTCGAAAACAATATGGGCGTCGGAATTTCGGGCGTCAAATATGTTTCGCAGCAGGTAAAGGAAGGAAAACTCAACTCCTGGAAACTTGAAGGCGCAGATATAAAATGGGATCTCGGGCTTGCACGCCTTAAAGGCGGATATTTCTCACCGATCGCGAAAGAGTTTGTCGAATTATGCAAGGAAAGCTTTGCCGATCGTGAAAATCTAGCTAAATCGCAGTCGAAATAAGATCTAACTTGCGGTCAGATGAGTCTCGGTTACAAAGATCTTTCGTTTTCTAGTTACCAGATAGACTCCTGCAAAGATCAGCGCCATCGCTACAAAAATTCTCGGATTTCGCGGTTCGCCGAGAATGGTTATCGCCAGAACCGTTCCGATGACAGGCTGTAAGTAAACGTAAACCGCGACGATCGACGGTTCGACGCGAGCCAACGCCCAGGTATTCCAATAATATGCAAGAATTGTCGGGATCAGAACGATAGCCGCCAACGCGATCCAAGCTTTTAGACTGACATTTATCAGATCGACAGACTGAAGCGAAATAAAACCGATCGGGACATTAACGATCGAACCGAATATAAAGAGCCAGGCGATCGACCGCAGCGCTCCGTAACGGCTGATCAGTTTTTTCGAGATCGCGACGTAAATGCCGTACGATAAACTATTTAAGATCACCAAAATGTCGCCGATCGTGGTTGCCGAAGAAAAGCTCGCATTGCGCGGATCGATCAAATAAACCACTCCCAACCCTGCGATTATAATACCCGTGATCTTTTTCCATCCAAGCGTGTCGTTCCCGACCATCGCGCTGACAATTATTGCAAAAACAGGTATCAAAACTGCAAAAAGGGAAGTATTCGTCGCCGTTGTCAGGGAGAGACCGTGGAAGAACAAAAGCTGATTGAGCACAATGCCGAACAACGCGAACAGTGCGAAATATAGATAATGTTTACGCTCGTCAAGTGCGAGTTTTCCGCGAAACCGCTGCAGGATATAGAATGCGAGCGCCCCGCCGGCGACCCGGAATCCGACGATCGCGAAGCTCGGAAATTCGAGGAGCGCAAATTTTCCGAGGATCGGCGCACTGCCGAACATAAGTTGAACCGCGATCAACGCGATATGCGGCGCGTAACTCTCTTTTGTCGAGTCGTTTTCCATCAAAGTTAAAGGCTGATGCTAACAAAATTATTTGAGTATTGCATATTCTCAATAGAGAGATTGAGCTGTAAATAAAAAGAGATTTTTCCGATTGAAAACGATTTGAATATGCTAGAATTTTTTGTCCAAATCATGGACTGCCGGAATCTCTATTCAAAAGGCGGATTTTCAGGATGAAAAAGATCTTATCGATTGTATTTTTAGTTTCTTTTGCGGTTAGTTTTTACGCTCAAACACCGGCGGCGGGCGTGCCGGTTACATTATCTGAGATAAATACAGCGCTTAGCGACACCGGTCTGGCTGTCGAGACTCGGAATCTGCTGCTCATTCAACAGATCTCAAAACGCGGCATCGATTTTTTGATCGACCGGCAGATCGAGGCGGACTTGCGGTCGAAGCAGGCTGGCGACAATCTGATCATTGAGTTAAAGAACGCGACTGCGCGGCAATATTTCGACGCTGCCGAAAAATGCGGCGATAAAGATACTCAATGTCGGACAGAATTGTATTCCAAATGCATAGAACTCTTGCCCGACAACGGATCTTCGTATTTTAACCGGGGAATTTGGCTGGCGGAAGCTAAAGAATATGACGCTGCGATCCTTGATTATTCGAAGGCTATCGAACTGGATTTCGAGGTTTTAGATTCTCTTTATAATCGTTCGGTCGCTTACCGGGACAAAGAAGATTACAATTCGGCGCTTGCTGACTTAAAAAGGTATCTGGAACTCGATGAAAGATCGTCCGACGCGTTTGCGCAGCGGGCATTTATTTATGAAATGCTCGAAAACGAAGCTGAAGCCTTCAAGGATTATGAAAAAGCGATAAAACTCGACCCGAAAAATCATTACGCGATAAACGGTCGTGGAAATATATATTTTTCCAGGGAAAATATCGATAAAGCGATTGCGGATTATTCAAAAGCGATTTCTATTGCGCCGCTTGTAAGCAGCTATTACCTGAGTCGGGCGGTGGCATACATAAAGAAAGGAAAATATTCATTGGCGAAAAACGATCTTGATAAATCTATTGAGATCGATAATTCGGATCCGGAATTATTTTTCAACCGGGGTCTTGCCAACTATTACCTCGATAAAAAAGACCAGGCGCTGGAAGATTACGGCGCGGCGCTCACGTTAAACCCGAACGATAAATATGCGTTTTACAATCGCGGCGCGATCTTTTATGAACGCGAAGCTTATCAGGCTGCATTGTTAAATTTTAATTCTGCGATCGAGGTCGATCCGAATTACGCTGAAGCTATCTCTGCGCGCGGTGATGTTTATTTGGAGATCGGCGATTATCAGCGCGCGGTTCAGGATTATGACCGGGCGATCGAACTCTCGATGGTCGAGTCAACGAATTTTTTTAATCGCGGCTTTGCACATTTGGAGATGAAGAATTACCGGCTTGCTATCGAAGATTTTACAAAGGCGATCGAGCTGGATCCGAAAGATCATCTGGCGTATGAAAACCGCGCAGCCGCTTTTGATTCGATAAATGAAACGGAAAAAGCCGACAAAGACCGCAAGAAGGCAGCGTCGGTGAAACGAAAATCGAAGTGAGGATCTATATTAAATGTCCTTTATTGGGTCAAATTGAAATCTCTAAACAAGCATTAAAGCCGGGTTTTCCAGCATCTGCTTGAAGGTTTGAAGGAACTTCGCGCCGGTGGCGCCGTCGATTACGCGATGGTCGCAGCTCATTGTAACGGACATGACGTTCCGGACAACGATCTCACCATTTTTCACGACCGCCGTCGGTTTCGCTGCGCCGATCGCAAAGATCGCGGCTTCGGGCGGATTGATTATCGCCGTGAATTCTTTGATCCCGAACATTCCGAGATTGGAAATCGAAAAAGTCGCACCGGTGTACTGCTCCGGCTGAAGCTTTTTCTCGCGTGCGAGTTCAGCAAGTTCCTTTACTTCTCGCGAGATCTGGGCGATCCCTTTTTTATTGGCGCCGCGAATGACGGGCGTGATCAACCCTTCGTCGATAGCAACGGCAACGCCGACATCGGCGTCTTCGTAAAATCGAATCTTGTCGCCGCGATATGACGAATTTACGAACGGATGCTGCATCGATGCCATTGCAGCTGCCTTTATCAGGACATCGTTAACCGACACGCGTTCGGGCGCTACGGCATCGTTTATGCTCTTGCGAAGCTCGAGCGCGCGGTCCATTTCGATATCGACGGTTAAATAAAATGTCGGAACTGGACCGATCGATTCCGCCAATCGTTCGGCGATGATCCGGCGAATGTTTGATGTATTTTCTTCCCGGTAAGCGCTTGCGCCTTGAACTTCAGCCGTCTGCGCGAAAGCCTTAACAGTCTTTTCGGTCTTTTGCTCCGAACTTTGCACGCCGGACTCAATAGCGGCTTCGATATCGCGCTTGATAATGCGACCATTGGGACCGGAACCGGAGATCGTACGTAGATCGATTCCGTTTTCCGTCGCCATGCGCGCGGCAATCGGCGAAACGAGCATTCGACCGGACGAACCGGTTTCAGCCGCCGGTTTTTTTTCTTCGGATTTTGATGGAACTTCTTCGGGCTTGTCGGCAGGTTTGGAAGTATCTTTATCCGAAGCTTCGCGGTCGGATTCTCCGGATTCCTTTTGACCGGCTTCTTTTGCCGATGCACCGTTTGACGACCCTTCGCTTTCGATCTCTTTTAAAAGAGCCGAAATATCTTCGCCCTTTTCGCCGATGATCCCGATCGTCTGACCGAGCTTCGCATTCTCGCCGCCCGGAACGAGAATTTTCAAAAGGGTTCCGGCTTCGAGCGATGTCATTTCCATCGTCGCTTTGTCGGTATCGACTTCGGCGATCGTCTCATTCGCTTCGATCTCGTCGCCTTCCGATTTAACCCAGGTCGAAATTTGTCCTTCTTCCATCGTCGGAGAAAGTTTCGGCATTAAAATTTTATTAGCCATATTTATTTAGTGATGGGGAAAGAGAGACGAGAAACAAGGGATTACCCGTCCCTCGCCCTTGTCCCGAATCCCTGGAAATTACAAGTAACAAACTTCCTTAACCGCAGCAACGATCTTTTCTACGCTCGGCAGCGCGGCGACTTCAAGATTTCGCGCGTACGGCATCGGAGCCTCGGCGGTCGAAATTCGTTTGATCGGAGCATCGAGATAATCGAAGGCGTTTTCCAAAACCTGATGCGAAATTTCTGCGCCGACGGAAGCGAACGAATGCGATTCTTCCGCAATAACCAGCCTGTTTGTCTTTTTAACGGAATTTGCGATCGTTTCAATATCGAGCGGTTTAATTGTGCGCGGATCGACCACTTCGACCGAAACGTCAAAATCTTTCTGCATAATTTCCGCCGCCTGCAAAGCCTGCGGAACGGTGAACGATCGTGCCACGATCGTACAGTCGGTTCCTTCGCGTTTAACATCGGCGACGCCCAGCGGAATCGTAAAATCGTCGTCTTCCGGAACTTCTCCCTTTAATCCGTACATAGTTTCCTGTTCCAGAAAAATAACGGGATTATCGTCGCGGATGGACGATTTTAAAAGACCTTTCGCATCTGCGGGTGTCGACGGCATTACAACTTTCAAGCCGGGAAAGTTTGCATATAAAGCCTCAAGCGCCTGCGAATGCTGGGACGAAACCTGATATGCGGAACCATTGGGACCGCGAAAGACTATCGGGATGTTAAATTGCCCGCCCGACATGTAAAGCATCTTTGCCGCATGATTGATTATCTGATCAGCCGCTAAAATGCTGAAATTGAAAGTCATAAATTCGATCACCGGACGAAGTCCAGCCATCGCCGCCCCGACTCCGACCGCCGCGAATCCGAGCTCGGTGATCGGCGTATCGACGACACGCTTATCTCCGAATTCCTTCCAAAGCCCGCGCGTAACTTTATACGCGCCGTCATATTCGGCGACTTCCTCGCCCATGATAAAGACGTTTTCGTCTCTGATTAATTCTTCGCGCAGCGCCGCATTCAGCGCATCGCGGATTGTCATTTCTGCCATAAAATTTTTATATATCGTTTTCGCTTAATTCGGCTAATTTTAGTAAGTGTCGTAAAAGTCCGGTTTTCAAATTTTGATTTTTATGAACCGGAACGGAAATTCTCGCTTCGTTTCCGCTTTTCCCGTAAATATGATGACTTGAATTCTCAATAGTTCCCAACCGTTTTTCTCCAGCAATTTAGCAAACTGTTTTCCCGAAACCGTTTTCATATTGCAATTTCGACAATTCTTTCATTAGCCGTAATCTGAGTCGGCGAAATATCAACCGACAAACAACCTTCAACTGCCTCGTAAAGATTTTGGAGTAATTCTTCAAAGGTTTCGCCCTGCGTCGCGCAACCGCGAATCGCGGGAACTTCCGCCCAAAATCCGCCTTCTTCCGCTTCGTGAACAATTACTTTTAACTTCATAATCAAATTTCTTCGCTCAACGATTGATTGAGGGCATTGCAGATTGTCATTTCTGCCATCTGCCATAAATTATTTCGTCAATTCCAATTCTTTCTCATCTGCCCAAGCCGGTTTCAAGTTGTGAAAAAGAACATCAGGATCAATATCCGCGCCATTTCCCCAAACAATCGTTCCCATTCTTTCGTCAATCTTCATCGCTTTGAATGCCGTTTGATCCTGCCTTATCTGTTCAAAAACTTTTCCGCGCAGATAAGGTTCGAGACCAATCTCGCGTTTCGAGCCATCTGTAAATTCAACTGAAACGACAAAATTTTTAACCAGATTATGTGCCCGGCGCGGCAATCTTCCGGCATAAACCCGCAAAGTTTCGATTTCATACAACGCCTCGTTTCCGCTATATTCCGCGTGAAAATGCTGGCGGTGCGTGATCGCTGCAATACTTTTAAATAGCAGTCGCGAAAAATTCGATTACTCAAGGCAAAACCGTTTAAGCATATACATCAGTAAACAACTCGCTTTCGTCGGGAAACGGACTGTTCTCCGCGAAATCGACTGCTTTTTGTGTTGCTTCTTTCGCCTCGTTTTCTATTTCTGCGAAATCTTTATCCGTGAATATTTTCGCCGCTTTTAAAGATTCCTTAAATAAAAGAATCGGGTCGCGCTCCTGATATTTCTTGATCTCATCGGTCGAGCGATATTTTCCGGGGTCGCTCATAGAATGTCCCATATATCGATACGCCCGGATTTCGAGCAGCGTAGGACGCGATTCCTCGCGGGCAAGTTTAATCGCCCTCAGCGTCGCGTCGCGGACGGCGATGACGTCCATGCCGTCGACAAATTCGCCAGCCATTCCGTAAGCTTCGGCTTTTTGAGCGACGCTCGAAATGCTCATCGCGCGTTTTTGCGACGTTCCCATTCCGTATTTATTATTTTCGCAAATGTAAATGATCGGCAGATCCCATAGCTCAGCCATATTCAAAGATTCGTGAAAAATTCCCTGATTGACCGCTGCTTCGCCGAAAAAACACAGCGTTACATTATCCGTTCCCTTGTATTTCTGCGCGTAAGCCATTCCCGTGCCGACACCGATCTGACCGCCGACGATGCCGTGTCCGCCGAAGAAACCCTTCTCCTTTGAGAACAGATGCATCGAACCGCCTTTGCCCTTTACGTTCCCATCGGCTTTTCCGTAAAGTTCAGCCATTACGGCTTCCGGAGTGATTCCGGCGACCATCGCCTGAACGTGATCGCGGTAAGAAGTAATGACATAATCGCCTTCTTTGAGAGCCATCATCGAACCGATCGCGATCGCTTCCTGACCGATATAAAGATGACAGAACCCGCCGATCTTACCGATTCGGTAGACTTCGGCGCATTTTTGTTCGAAAACGCGCCCAAGAACCATTTGATAAAGCATTTCGCGCAAGAGGTTCTTATCAAGCTTTTTGATCGATTCAAGCTGAAGTTTACTGCGCTCGGCAAATTCGGCTTTTGCTTTTTTGCTGTCAAATTTCGCGGTTTTTGGCTTCGAACTGCTCGCTGCCTTTTTATTTTTCGGGTCAGAGCTTGCGCTCGAAACCGATTTGTCTTTGCTCGCGGGAGCTTTTTTCGTGGTCGTCTTTGGCAAAACTAAATTCCTCCGCGTTTGTCTTTGGAATAAAACTCAACGCTTTTTACTTATTCATTTAAGTTTGAAAACTTCAAGCTTTGATTATAAGCGAGCGCAGACGATTACTGCAAAATCGAAAAGTCTATCGTGATTTCAGTTCGAAATTTTAAATATTTTAATGATAGAATCACAGTTTCAACCGCGCTTTGATCGGGAGAAAAATTCCGCGACGAACTATTAAGTATTTTCGTCTCAGACTTTTAAATGAAGCAAATTACGATAATAAAAGTATTCTTGACCGTTTTTTCGGTGCTTGTGCTGTTTTCGCCAATAACGCCGGCTCAAAATCCGGTCAGCTGGTCGCTCGAGTTCCCGAAAGAAGTCAAAACGATAAAAAAGGGCGAAAAGGCTGAATTAAAGTTAAAAGCCGCGATCGAACCGAAGTGGTATCTTTACGACGTTTCGCAGCCGGGAAGCGGACCATTCCCGACGAAGATCACCGTCCCGGACAGCAAAACTTACAAAATTCAAGGCGGTGTTACTTCAGAAGGTGCGGTCGAAAAGTTTGATCCGAATTTTAAGACAAATACTAGAATTTTTTCAGAAAGCGCAATTTTCAAGGTTCTGCTGAGCTCCGATACGGATATTGAGAATTCCGAGGTCGAGGTGAATGTCCGATATCAGGTCTGCGACGACTCGGTCTGCCTGCCTCCGAAAACCGTTGCGGTAAACCTTGCCGGTTTTAGCGATGTCAAACGGTCAAATGTTTCCGATCCGCTGATCCCTGATTTATCCGTTCAGGAAAACTCGACCGCACAAATAGCGAATGACGATCCGCTCGAAACTGACATTTGGTCATTGATCTGGCTTGCGCTCGGCGCGGGCGCGTTATCACTTTTGACACCGTGCGTTTTTCCGATGATTCCGATCACGGTTTCTTATTTTACGAATCATTCGTCCGGCGACCGAAAAAAGGCTGTGAAACTCGCAGCGGTTTATTCATTCGGCATTATTGCCACGTTTACGATTCTAGGAATGCTTCTCGCGATCTTTGTCGGAGCAGCAGGGATCAATCTTTTTGCAGCAAATCCATGGGTAAATTTGCTGATCACCGGAATATTCCTATTCTTCGCGTTCAATCTTTTCGGCGCTTATGAAATATCGGTGCCGACCGGGGTTTTGACAAAGCTCGATTCGCTGACGAGGAGCAAAGAGGGCGAAGGCAGCGGAATCTTGGGCGCGCTTTTGATGGGATTGACGTTTACTTTGACGAGTTTCACGTGCACTTCACCATTCGTCGGCTCGATCATGGTCAAGTCGGCGCAAGGCAGCTGGCAGCTTCCTTTGGTCGGAATGCTCGCGTTTTCGGTCATATTTGCGCTGCCGTTTTTCGTGCTTGCGCTTGCGCCCCAGTTGATCGCGAATCTTCCGCGCGCCGGCGGATGGATGAATTCGATAAAGGTCTCGATGGGCTTTTTGGAAGTCGCCGCCGCGATGAAATTCATTTCAAACGTCGATCTTATCTGGAAATGGGGCATCTTTACCCGCGATGTAGTTTTATCGATCTGGATCGCGATCGGAATAGTTTTGGCGATCTATCTTTTGGGTAAATTTCAGCTGCCGCATGATTCCAAACCGGAACGTATCGGTGCTGTCCGTTTGATGGCTGCCGTTTTAAGTCTGGCGATCAGTTTTTATCTTTTGACCGGATTATTCGGAGCCAAACTCGGCGAACTCGAATCGTTTTTGCCGCCCGATCTTGAAAATAACTCGGCACGACTTTTTGGCGGAAATCGAAAAGATGAACTCACATGGATCAAAGACGATCTGAATAAAGCGCTGACTCAGGCAAAAGCTGAAAATAAAAGGGTATTTATTGATTTTACAGGTTACACATGTACAAACTGCCGGTGGATGGAAGCAAATGTTTTTGTAAAAAAAGAGGTTAGAGCCGAACTTGCGCCGTTTGTCCTCGCCAAACTTTACACAGACGGCGACGGCGAAATTTACGAACGGCAGCAAAGTTATCAGCAGAAAGCATTCAAAACTGTTGCGCTGCCGTTTTACGCGGTTTTGGAACCGGACGGAACGGTCGTTTCAACTTTTCCGGGGCTTACACGAAACACCTCCGAGTTTTTAGATTTTCTTCAGAAAGCGCAGGATGGCGACGCCGGAAAACCGCTGTAAAAATCGGACAGTCAGATGCAAATTTGCTCTCTATTGAAAGGTCTGATATTTTCGAACAACCGTTAGAGACACGCACCGTTTTAAAATCTATGAAAATTGTATCGATCGAAAACCTGGTTTCCGGTTTGCAGAATGTTGCCGATGACGATTTTCGCGGTGACAATATTTACCAGTTTTTGACGGATAATCCGATCGATGTCGATACGCTTTCGCCCTATTTTTTCTGGAGCAAGAACTGTTACACCCGCAATCTGATCTACCGCGACGAGCGTTTCGAATTGATGGTTCTTTGCTGGGAAAAAGGTCAGATCTCCCGAGTTCACGATCATGCCGATCAAATGTGCTGGATGACCGTCCCTGTCGGACGACTGCGCGGTCAGAATTTTAAGATTAAGGAAATTCAGCCGGAAAAAGGTTTCTGCAAACTTGAACAGACCGACAGTTTTGAACTTTCAGATTGCCTCGCTGCAAAGGTCGAACTGGAAGAACCGATCCATCAAATATTGAATCTACCCGAATTCGATCAGCGTGCCGTCAGTCTTCATATCTATTCAAGACCCTTCGAATCCTGTCTTTCGTATTGCCGCGAAACCGACACCTTCAAGTCGGTGCCACTATTTTATTCAAGTATTAAAGGAAAGCTTTGCAGCGGCGTTGTTTTATAAATAATGCCGGAAAGATTTACAGAATTCGCGGCTTCGGTTAGATTAAGTCTCATTCTTCTTATTCATCGATGAACCGAAAAACCTTTGCCGCGTTAACAGTCGTTCTGTGTGTAATTTACGCAGCGTTTCGCATTTGGCGATTGACGGACGCCTGCTTATGGTTTGACGAAATATTCAGCATTCATGCCGCTGAAATGACCTGGAGCGCAATGTTTCCGTTCATCGGGAACGACCTGATCCATCCGCCGTTTTTCTATGTTCTGCTGAAAATTTGGATCGGACTTACCGGCGATTCCGTGCTCGCTGTCAGATCGTTTTCCGTGTTTTTTTCGTTAGCCGCGCTTTTTCCGTTTTTCAAACTCTGCCGTCAGCTTAAATTATCCGATTCAGCAACTTTGTTCGCTTTCTTTCTGTTTGCAGTAAACGGAAGTTTGATCAAATACTCGCAGGAAGTTCGAATGTATTCCGTCCTGCTGTTCCTTTCGGTGCTTTCGCTTTGGCTGTTTGCTCGGTATTTGAATGTAGGAAAAGGGATCTGGTTTTTGGCGGGCGTCAACATTCTTCTGGTTCACACGCAGTACTTTGGTTGGTTCGTGGTCGGATCGGAAGTTTTAATTCTGACGATCTTACAGCGCGTTAAGATCGGACAGATGATGATAATGTTCGGTATAACGCTGGCATCTGCGATTCCATGGAGCGTCTATGTGTTCTCGAATTCGTCGCTTGCGGCGGATGCGGCGCAAAATCTCGGCTGGGCGGAAAAGCCGGGACTCGTTTTGCTGACACTTTTTTTATTTAACCTCACTGAACCATTCTATTTTCAGGTCAGCAACGCGGACATTTTTACGATCTGGCAGATCAGCATTCCGATTTTGATCGTTTCACTTACAGCAATTCTTCTATACCTTGCCGACTGGAAAACTCGTTCTGAAAATGACCGGAACGGCTTTCTTTTTCTTTCGATCATGATATTGCTGCCGATAATTTCGGCATTTGCGGCGAGCTGGATTTTGCCGTTTTCGATCTGGGGGTCGCGTCATTTGATCATCGTTTTTGTACCGGCGGCGATCCTTTTGAGTAAATGTATTTTCGAAGTGAAGCTTCGAAAAGCCGGTCCGGCAGTTGCTGTTTTAATGATCATTTTTTCGGGCGCGGCGTTTGTTGTGAAATTAAGATCACAGAACGAAACGCCTATATGGTGCGCGTGGGAGCAGTTTGCGAACGAAATTCAGATTGACGATCAGCCGAAAACGATCGTTGTTTTTGAGGATCTTGTTGCGTACCAAACGTGGTTTGCTGTGCGAAAACGGAACGATCTGCGGGTCGTAAAACTCCAAAAGGTAGAGGGCGCAAGGGAAGATTCAGCTTATTTTCTACCGCGCGGATTTGATGAAGTTCAACGAAAAGATGGTTCGAATTTAGACCTCAACAGTTTCTATATTGCATTTCGCGGAAAAACCGCCGAGGATCTTTCTTTTCGAGATTATTTACTCGATGAAAAATTCAAAATAGAAAAGATCAGCGAATTTCACACCGGCGGATCGCAGGCGTTCCTCTTAAAGGCGGAACGAACCGATCCGTGACTTATTTCCGCCGCCAGCGGACGCCGTCTTTTGTATCTTCAAGCATTATCCCTTTTTCCGCGAGCATGTCCCGAATTTCATCGGAACGTGCAAAATCGCGGCTGCGGCGGGCTTCCTGTCTTTCGTCTATCAATTTTTCAATATCGTCGTCGATCAGTTCTTCGGATTCGTCCGGAAAGATCCCAAGAACCGCATGGAAGCTGTCGAGAACTTGAAGTATCACGCTTCTGTCTTCCGTTAAAACTGTTTCATTCGCAAGCGCCGTATTTACCTCGCGAACCATATTGTGAAGAGCGGCTAAACCGACTGAAGTATTGAGATTATCATCCATTGCCTCTTCAAACTCCCGCAAGTACTCGCGGACTTTCGACTGCAGATGGGGGTTAACTCCGTCCTGTAAATGCGCTTCGTGCAAGCGTTTTTTAAAATCGTTCAGCCGTTCGACCGTTGTTTCGGCGCCCTTTAAATTTTCGAATGTAAAATTTAACTGCTTTCCATAAGGTACGCTGAAAAGCAAATATCGGATCGCAAGCGGAGAAAATCCGCGCGAAAAGATATCGCGAAGCGTGAAATCGTTTCCCAATGATTTCGCCATCTTTTCATTGTCGATCTTCAAAAATTCGCCATGCAGCCAATATTTGGCAAACAACTTCCCGGTCGCGCCTTCAGATTGCGCGATCTCATTCTCGTGATGCGGAAACTGCAGATCGATGCCGCCGGCGTGTATATCGAAAGTTTCGCCGAGATATTTCATCGACATCGCCGAGCATTCGATATGCCAGCCCGGTCTTCCGCGACCGAACGGCGCTTCCCAGCCGGTCGGATCATCGTCGTCGACTAATTTCCAAAGAGCAAAATCGCGCGCGTCTTCCTTTTCATATTTGTCCGTGTCGATCCGCTCGCTGCCGCCGACAATGTTTCCTTCAAACTTAATTTTTGACAGTTTTCCGTAGTCGGGAAATGCAGAAATTCGGTAATAGATCGAACCGTCCGATTCGTAAGCCTTGCCGTTTTCGAGCAAAGTGCTGATGATCTCGATCATTTCCGCGATATGTTCCGTTGCGCGCGGAGCAATGTCCGGACGAAGATTGCCGATCGCGTCCATGTCTTCCCAAAAAGCGACAATGAACGGAGCCGTCATCTCGTCAATAGAAATGTTCCGCTTCGAAGCTTCGTTAATTATCCGGTCATCGACGTCCGTCAAATTCATTACATAGGTTAGGTCAAATCCTTTATATCGAAGATACCGCGCCAGAATGTCGCCGAATGTGAAAGTTCGGAAATTGCCGATATGTGCGAAATTCCAGACTGTCGGTCCGCAAATATACATCTTTACTTCGTTTCCCGACAACGGATGAAATTCTTCAATCTTGTTCGATAATGTGTTGTGAAATTTGAGCATTTTATTCGCCGTTACAGTTGCTTTAACTGGCAAAGCCTCTGAGCTTTGCCGCGCGTCTTTTGAAATCGTATAAATTTTCATTAAACGATATGAAGGCGCTGATGTCTATTTCTCGATCTTCAAATTTCGTCGAACTTTACAGATCAGGTTCAACATATTCACGCCGCGCCCTGTCGGAAAAGAGAAATTCCTTTGAGTAAGATTTCAATGGAAAATCCTTGTCGAACGTTTCGATCAGCGATGCGCAAATCTCCAAATTCGAAAACTCTTCATGCTTTTCAAGAAAATCGAAAACGGTCCGCATCCAAAATACCGTCAATGTTTCGTGGTACGGCATCTCTATTGAAAGATCGACTTTAAACGATTTTAGCAGGCGAAAGATTCCGGCACGCATATTGACGAGAGCCCGATCAAGATCGCTGCCGCGCGCATAATAATACGCGACGATCAAATGTTCCGCATGCCCCCAATTTTCCCGTTTAATGGTCGCCCGCTCGAACGAATCGAATACATCTTCTAATTCTTCATTCGTTTTGTATTTCATCAGAAACCTCTTCATAAATTCGACTCGATCTGTAAAATTATTTGACGGAGTCGTTATCCTATAAAAACTATGAACAATTAAATCGCCGACAAACGCAAAACATTCTTTTGCAATAACTAACATTTCTTGACACCGTCCGCTTTTATAGTGCAATATTTGATTGCGTGTCTGTTTCGAACGCTCCCTTCTTACCAAGTTCCGAAAAAATTCCGATCTCAAAACCCTAACTTCTTGAAAACAGAACCGGCGAAGTCCGAACTATTAATAAACACTTATCACTGGTCGTTTGCCTTTATCGGCGCGGTCGTTTTCGTGTATTCGCTTCTGTTCTTTCCGTTTAGCGCCGTCGATATCAATTTTGCAGTGATCGTGATCCTCACGCTCGTTCTAGGGTCGCGCGTCGCGATGGATTTCCAGGCGTTTAAGTCGAATCTGTCGGTTGCAGATATCTTTATCTATTTGACGGCTCTGCTTTACGGCATCGAATGCGCTACGGTTATCGCAGCGACGGAAGCCTACATCACATCAACCAGATTTACGAAACGGGTCGAATTTCGCGCGTTCAATTCCGGCATTCTGGCAATCTCCATCTTCACGTCCTACCAGATAACCTTTGCCTTTTTCGGATCGCTGCCGGAGCTTGCGACCAAAGGCTTCACGGCGAAGCTGTTCGGCGCGATGTTTGTAATGATCATCGCGCATTATTTGATAAATACTTTCGTCGTGGCGGGATCGAACGCTTTTCGCTCGGGACGGTCGCTTTTGTCAACTTGGACGGAATATTACGTTTGGATGTTCGTCCCGTTTCTCGCCAGCGGTTCGGTCGCGTTGATCGCGGACAACATTATTCAGACCTCCGGATTCTACGCATTTCTGGTCATTCTGCCGTTCGTCGCGATAATCTATTTTTCCTATTACACGCAGCAAGGCAAGGTTCAGGCTTTGATCGATCAATCCGAACAGAACGAACAGCATCTGATCGATATGAAAAAGTCCGAAGAGCGTTTTCGTTCGGCTTTCAGCAATGCTCCGATCGGAATTGGAATACTTTCAAAAGAAGGAAAATGGCTCGATGTCAACGAAGCGTTCCGCAAAGTATTCGGTTTTTCTCAGGCAGAGATCTTTGAGAAAAAGGTTCACGACCTTGTCGATCCCAAAGATCTGGTCAATATATTGACCAACATCGGTCAAATTATTCAGGGAAAATCTGCGGTTTTTCAGGGTGAGCTCAAGTTTTCGAACAAAGCGGGCGAAGAGATCTGGTCGCAAACCTGTATTTCCAGATTAAATGACGCGGACGATTCAAAACTGATTTTTCAATTTCAGGATATTACTGCCCGCCATTACGCCGAGGAAAAACTTCGTTATGACGCGCGTTTCGATTCGCTGACGAATCTTGCCAACCGGGCTGCTTTTATGGAGCTGCTTTCCGAAGCGATCGCACGGGCTGCTTCAGATGAGCGATATAAATTTTCCGTACTTTTCGTCGATTTGGACCGATTCAAACTTGTCAACGACATTTTCGGACATACGCTCGGCGACAAGCTGCTAAAAGCGGTCAGCGATCGAATTTCCAAATGTATTCCATATTCTCGCGAGGTTGACGGCAGATCATTGGCGCGTTTCGGCAGCGACGAATTTCTGATCTTGCTGGATGATCGACCCGGAAACCCGCCGCTCGCCGTCATCGCGGAAGAAATTCAGCGGCAAGTCGGGCTTGTTTACGGCATAGGCGGTCAGCAAATACGAATTACCGCGAGCATCGGGATAGTCGGAAACGATGAGTCTCATGAATCGGAAGAAGACATTCTGCGCGATGCCGATACTGCGCTTCATATTGCAAAAACACAGGGAAGATCGCGGTATGTGATCTTTGACGAGCAAATGCGTCAAAGAGCGCAAAATCAAATGAAACTCGAAAAGGATCTGCTCCAATCGGTTGAACGCAACGAACTTTTTCTTGTTTACCAGCCGATCGTATCTTTAGCCGACCGGCAGCTCGTCGGATTTGAAGCGTTGGTCAGATGGCATCATCCGACATTAGGATTTGTCTCGCCAGCCGATTTCATTCCGATCGCGGAAGAAACCGGTGCGATCCTTCCGATCGGCAAATATGTTCTGGAAGAAGCATGCCGGCAGCATAGTATTTGGAAAAACAGCGCTCCAAAGGGTAGAAAACTATGGATGAGCATAAATGTGTCGACAAAACAGCTGCTTCAAAAGAAATTTTTGCTGGATACATTGGAAGTCTTTGAAAAATACCATATCGAGCCGTCGGAAATTAAGCTGGAAATTACGGAGAGCGTTCTGCTTGAATATAGCGACGCGATGATCTCAGTTCTCAAACAGTTCCGCGCGATAGGAATTAACCTCAGTATGGACGATTTCGGAACCGGATATTCATCTCTTAGTTATCTGAGAAAACTTCCGATCAGCAGTTTGAAGATCGACCGTTCGTTCATTTCGCAAATTTGCGGCGAGTCTGAAAGCCTTGAGATAGTAAAAACGATCATTCTTCTTTCGAAGACCTTGAAACTCGAGATAATCGCCGAAGGAATTGAAACGCTAAGCCAGCATGAAAGACTTTGCGAACTCGGCGCCGATCTTGGGCAGGAATATTTGTACGCGAAACCTTTGAAAGTCGAAGAAGTACCCGATTTTTTCAAATCGTTCGAACACCGGGAGTTTCCGGTCCCTGCGATCCCGCTTTTGCAGACCGGCAGCGATCATGTAAACCATTGAATAGTGAAAATTTAGTTAAGGGAAAAAGGTGATCTGGCTGACCACCTTTTTTTCTTGAGTCAGGGAATTTAACTCAAGCAGCGATCAGTTCGTCAGACTCGAATTCATCCATGAACAGATACTTCTTCCATTCCGGACGCGATTCGGCGTAATGGCATAGCAGAACGCGGTCAAGCCCGATGTTGAAGTTTTTCTGAGGCGTTAAAAGCGGCATGCGCGCCTGTTCCGGCGTTCGGTTTCCTTTGCGCTGGTTGCAGGGAACACACGCCGTAACGAGATTTTGCGGAGTGCTTTCGCCGCCCTGTGCACGCGGGAGAATATGATCGAGCGTCAGATCTTTCGCATGTTTATGGTCGCTGCAATACTGGCAGCGGTATTTGTCGCGAATGTAAATTCGCGCGCGCTTCATTGTTGTTTCGCGGCGCTGGCGCCGAATGTTTACATAAGTTCGCAGACGAATTACGCTCGGCACGCGAATTTCTGTGGAAGGCGAACGCAGAAAGTTTTCGCCGTCGTGCTCTTCGACTGAAACTTTGCCTCGAAACCACATACAGACAGCTCGCGCAACGCCGACGGTGCCGAGCGGTTCATAAGAAAAATTAAGTAATAGTACTCTTCCGGTTATCAACGGACTCACCTCCTACTCTGTCTTTATATTTTGATAATTGTTGTAAGTAAAAAACAAATCGCAATATATTGTGGGGAAATTTTTATTTGCCACTATATTAAACGATTTATTATCGATTTGTACACGAAATTTTTAGTCTTTTTGCAGATCTACACGAAGCAGCGGATTGATCGGAATTTCAAATTTTCTTACTTCGCAGGGCTTTCTGCAGCTTATAAGAAGCGGATCGTTTGCATCAGATCCGCTCCATCCGGCAGACGGCGCGGCTCACGAGACTAGCCAAGAACCGGGCTGGTCCGGGGAGATATTCCGTCTGCGAGAAATTATTGATTGTTGGTCGTTGAACTGTCTAGAACGTCTGAAGCGCGGCAGCGGTTTCACGTCCGGTGTTCTCGAGCGCGGCAAGATAAGTTTTTGACACTGTTCGCGCATTTCCTTTTAAAAAGATAATTTCTATATTGCCAGCAAATTTACGCGAACAGTTGGAGCGTTTTTGGCAGATTGATTAACAAAACCTATGTCGAAAGTTAAGAGTTCGGTTGCGCGGGTTTTGGTTAATTCTTCTGCCAGAGCGATGTAAAGCGCATCGGAAGTGCGACTGCATCCGTAAGTTTCTCTGATTTTTTCGGCGCGTTTGATTAAAGTTGCTTCGCCGTTCTCGGGTGGCGAAATCGCAGTCATATAATTTTCGAAAAACTCGACGGCTTCTTCGTGTTCGGTTCGAGTTAAAACTCCCTGCAAAAGTTTTTGACAAAGAACATAAATGACTTCGGCGACGATGAGGTTCGGCGCGAAGAAAACCCAACCGTTTTTGACATAATTTTTAAAAGCATTTTCGGCGGTTTGAAATGTGAGTTTTTCCTTTGTGCAGAGCGCGATGAGAATATTCGCGTCAACGACTACCGCATCGGGAAGTTTTGCCGGAATCATTCGTCAAACATTCCTCCATCACGACCATCACGCAAAATCTCCTGCGTTTTCGAGCCGTCGGTAAATCTCATATGTTCCTGCTTTGCTTTGATCTTTTCCATCGCTTCTTGCATTTTACGATTCGGTTCAACTTCGTTCGCATCGTCGTTTTCTTTATCCAAAACGGTAACCCGAAGCCGATGCCCTATAAGCCGCGAACCGTATCGCTGAATTTCTTCCCAAGTGCCTTCGATTATTGATGATTCCATCTTCTTTATTTCTCGCAAAGTTTTTTGAAATTATATCATAGGAAAAAAACAATTTATCGGGCTTTGAAATTGGAGCAAGGTAGCGGATTCGAACCGCTGTTCCCGAGAGTAGCAAGTCGAGGTCGTAGCCACTACACCAACTCTGTTTTCTTACTCAATCAAACATTAGGAGAATCTATCTTCTGCATTCACTAAAAACTCACCGTAAAAACGAAAACCCTTTTGTGCTATAGAAATTGGATCACGGTGTTCTAAATTTTTATCGAGATGCTGAGTTGGAGGATTATGCCAATCACCACGCTCTTTAAATCTGAGTAATTCAATACGTGAAGGAAAACTTTCAATCAGCATTGGCGAACCCTCGTATTCAGTGATTGCTCCATTTACTATTTTCATTGATCTAATATATCCGCTTCCATTTGGAAATTTAGCTTCCCATCTGCTTGGAATATGTTTTACCGTTTCTTCAATGGTATGTTGATCTGCATTCCTTGCATGGTGAAGATACCTAAGGAGCATATCTTTTTTTCGCAGTCTTTTATATTTTCCTTGCCACGGCTCGAAAATATTCCTTTTGTGTTGGCAAATTCTTTCAACTTTAATCCAGCATTTCTCAATACTGTTCAAATACATTTTCCAAGCTTCTTCAAATTCATCAAAAGTCTTGGCAGTTTTCATCATTGAAATTGCGCGTTCGGCAGATTTGAGTTCAGTTTTAGCTTGTTTGAATATGTCCATAATTTTTCTCAATGGGTTGAAATCAATTGAGTATGTTGAAATATCATAATACTTCAACAAACTCGCCTTACCCTTTCACACAAACGACCTGCTTCAATTCCGCGACGATCTCTACAAGGTCGGATTGATTCCGCATAACTTCGTCAATGTCCTTATATGCGCCGGGAATCTCATCAATTACGCCTTTGTCTTTGCGGCATTCGACGCCTTTTGTTTGACGTTCCAGATCCTCTTTCGAGAATCTCTTTTTCGCGGCGGTTCGAGACATTTTTCGTCCCGCGCCGTGCGAGCAGGAATTGAAACTTTCGGCGTTTCCGCGTCCCTTGATGATGAACGACTTCGCGCCCATCGAACCCGGAATAATTCCGAATTGACCGTCTGCGGCATTGATCGCGCCCTTGCGGGTTACAAATACGTTTTCGCCGAAATGCAACTCTTCGGCGACGTAATTGTGATGGCAATTGACCGTAATTTCAGGCTGGAAATCTTCGCCGTTATTGAACATACGGTTAAATTGATAAAGCAGACGCGTCATCATGATCTCGCGATTCTTCATCGCGTAGCTTTGCGCCCATTTCAGATCTCGCCAATAATTTTTGAACTCATCGGTTCCTTTAATAAAATAGGCGAGCGACGGGTCGGGCAGTTCGTTTAGACGATGAAGCTGCTTGGCGGTTTCGATATGCCGCGTCGCGAGCTGATTTCCGATAC
Source organism: Pyrinomonadaceae bacterium (assembly GCA_026129865.1). Lineage (GTDB taxonomy): Bacteria > Acidobacteriota > Blastocatellia > Pyrinomonadales > Pyrinomonadaceae > JAHCHG01. The sequence goes on along the minus strand of JAHCHG010000001.1, from coordinate 586,569 downwards.
CGCGGGAACCAGAATGAAGCATCAGCCAGACATAATTTTCGGTATCGAGGCACACTTCAACGAAATGATTCCCGCCGCCCAGAGTTCCAAGCTGCCGCATCGCTTTCCTTTTGCGGTCGTGTACACCTGAGTGCAGATCGCCGAATTCCGACCAGCGCGACCAATCGTTCGACTCTTCGACCGCTTCCTTATGTTCGTTAAAACCGACCGGAATTGTGCGTTCGATGTTGTGGCGAAGATCTTTTAGCTTTCCATCCAAGATCCCGCTTTTGAACGGCGTTTTAACCGCCATCATCCCGCATCCGATATCGACACCGACAGTCGCGGGAATTACCGCGTCCTTCGTCGCGATAACCGATCCGACCATCGAACCGATCCCGAGATGCGCGTCGGGCATAAGCGCGACATGCTTGTAAAGACAAGGCAGCCGCGAAACGTTGCGGAGCATATTTTGTTCGTCAAGCGACAGGTCGTGGTCGACCCACGACAAAATGTCGGCTTCTGCGCCGCTGATATTCAGTCTTCTATATGGCATATTTTCCTCCATTTATAAAAAGCCGTGAATTATGAAAAAACGAAGCCGGCAGCGGGGAAATTTCCCGCGACTGCCAGCTTCGATGGTTTTGAATACGGAAATGATTCCGTATTCGTAAATTGTTCGATCTTTTTAGCAGAAAAGATGTCCGGATTCGAAGATCGAAACCTTTACCGCTTTCCCGCCAACGCTTTACGATAAAAACTCCTCTTATCGTACAAAGGCATTCGGAACCGGAGTGTCGCCGCTAACACCAAAGGTGATGGCTTCAAAACCGGCTGTCGACTGCAGTTTATACCAAACGTTGTTTGACGGTCTGAAAACCGACGGGTCGATCTTGCCGTCGCCGTCAAAATCTCCGGGCACCGGCAGATCACCGCTCGTACCGAACGGGAACGAGTAGAACGATTGATTTTCGCTGCGCAAAATAAACCATTCGTTCGATGACGGACGGAAAAACGCAATGTCAGCCTTTCCGTCGCCGGTGTAATCACCCTGAACGGTCTTGTCGGTCGATGATCCGAACGTGGCAACGAAAATGCCTGACAAGCTGCGATTGATCCACCATTCTCCGGTTGACGGGCGAAAGACTCCAAGATCCGCCTTGCCATCTCCGTCGTAATCAGCCGCGACCGGTCGGTCACCGCTAGTTCCGAACGTGGTGATAATAGTTCCGCCGCTCGATTTCAGGATGTACCAAGTCGAATTCGACGGACGGAAAATAGCCGGATCGGCTTTGCCGTCGCCGTCGTAATCCGCAGGCGCCGGAATATCTCCGCTCGCACCGAATGCGAACGAATAGAACGACTGATCCTCGCTCCGCAAAATGAACCATTCTCCGGTCGTAGGACGCCAGAACGCGACATCTGTTTTACCGTCGCCGGTATAATCAGCAGAAGCGATCTTTTCCGTTCCCTGACCGAACTGCAATGCGCGGCTCGTCGAATCGGAACTTCGCAGATACCACCATTCACCAACACTCGGGCGGAAAATTGAAACATCCGATTTGCCGTCGCCGTCAAAATCGAAAGGTGATCTGACCGATGATGTGCAGCTGGAACAAATTACACCTGCAGAAACCGAGACGTCATCGAGTCTGAACCCGACCGATGCAACCGAACTGTCAGATGCCATCAGCCAGCGAAGCTGAACGTTCTGTCCATTTGCAGCCGCAGGCAAAGTAACTTCCGACGGAGTGAACGAAGCCGACGTTCCCGTCCAAGCCATTCGACCGCCGATCGGACTGCCCCAAGACGTGCTGATCGTGCCTGTATATCCTCCGGATACGAAAACTCCGCCGGCAGCAACGATATCCGTCCATGCTCCGGAACCGATCTTGATCTCAAGAACAGCTCCATCGAATGTATTTTCCGTCGTATAAGCCTTTTGGAATGTTAACGATGCATTAGGAACCGAAACCGGGAACACCGGTGATTCGAGCGCCGCCGCATTTATACTTGCGGGATCGGGAGCAAAAGCCGTGTTCGGCGCCGAATTCGGCGACGTTGTGCTTGTCGTCCACGTAATTCCCGTGCCGGATGTTTGGTTCATCGTCCAGCCGGCAGGAAGCGCAGGCGCCGTTACACCGTCGAAGTTCTGGCTAAGATTAATTGCCTGAACGCCGGTCGTAAACGTAAATGTTACAGTTCCGAGATCCGTTGCGCCGTCCTGCATCTGAAGCGTTGCGGTAACCGTGTTTCCGCAGATCATTGAAGGATCGACTTTGAACGTAAACGGTCGGGTAACTGCCGCGCCGCCCGCAACTGCTACGCCGTAATTTTGCGGCGCGCTCGGGTTCGTTACGCCGCCTGTCGCCAGAAGCGTTCCGACGAGGTTCGACGTGTTTTGAGCGCCCGAATTCAAGATCGGGAAGTTGACCGTAACATTTTCACCCGGATCGAGCGAATTGTTTGCCGGCGGGCAGCTTTCTGCCGTAATTGCGCCCGGTCCGCCGCTCGTTATGAAAGGAGCGTTCGGGATGATCGTAAAGTTGGCGTCGGAAATATCGAAAAAGATATTACCGATCGATTCGATCTTAACGCGACCTGTAGTTGTCTGTGTATTTGGAACAACGATGTCACGCGATCCGTCATTCGGTGTAGTTTCAGCAAGAACGATCGGGAAAGTATTTCCGCCGTCCGTTGACATTGTGATCTTAACGTTTGCCGTATTTATCGGAGCCACTGTTGTGTTTGCAACGTCCCAGGTTACTGTCTTAGTTGACGTTGCCGCCCAGAAAACGCCTGTGTTCGGAGCAGTTACCTTAAACGGACCCGCTGTGTTCGTCACGGTAACAACCGAATCGGCAAACTGAGTTTGACCGATGGTCGAACCCGGAACATACGGTTTGTTATCGCGCGCCGTCAATCTGAAATTCAGAGTTCTGGTAACCGAGCTCAAAGCCTCGATATTCGCGCCCGCGTCGCCGCCCGGCAGCGGCGGAGTTACAGCCAATCCTGCAAGGATCGTCGATAACCGCGGAAACATTCTGGTCGGGGAAGCTGTCGACGGAAATGTCAGCCAGTTAGGACCGGTTAATTTCGTCGGCGAAGCAACGCTTGCCGCACCCGTCGTGGTTGAATTGTCATTTTGCTCCCAGTTATAAGTGATCGCATCGCCTTCAGGATCGGTTGCCGAACCCGTCAACTGGAACGGAGTGCTGATCGGAATCGTAAAATTACCGATCGGTGCAATGACCGGAGGACCGTTCGCCGTCATTGTCGTAACGACCGGACACGGTCTCGTGATCAAATTTGCCTGTATCTGTTCGATCGAGGTTTGATGAAACACATCGATCGAATGCGGTGCAACGTCCTGCGACGTAATTCCCGCATAACCCATAACGGTAATTCCCGAACCTACTTCCTTGTTTCGTCCGGTTCCTTCGGATGACATTGAAAATGTGTGATTTGCACCAAGCTGGTGTCCGACCTCGTGCGCAACGTAATCGATGTCGAAATTATCGCCCTGCGGAATGCCGTCCGCCGGCGATGTAATTCCACGCCCTTTTTGACCATCGGAGCAAACGCAGCCGATACAGCCCGCGTTTCCGCCGCCGCCCGAAGCTCCGAACATATGACCGATGTCATAATTTGCTTCGCCGACATTTGCTGTCAACGCAGTCTGCAGCTGGTTGTTCCAGTTGCTCAAAGTCGTGTACGGGTCGGTCGCCGGGTCATAATAGATGACGTTTACAGTTTGTGCTACGAGATTCAAATGGAGCGCAAGGTCGCGTTCGTAAACACCGTTGGCGCGGGTTAATGTCGCATTAAATGCCGCAAGAACGATCGCCTGATCGGCTGGCGTTCCGGATGTCGATGCACCGAAGTAGTTTGCGTATTCACCGTTGTTCGATTGGGCGAGGCGCATTGTTCTCAATTTGCCTTCGTTGCTGATCGGCTCGTCAAAAATGCCGAACTTCTCGCCCATTCCGTCAAAAAAATTTTGGTCGTGCGTCGTACAAGCCCACGGCAATTCGCCTTTGCTGCGCGAACTTCTAAAGGCGGCATAGATCGTACCGTCCTGTGAATACGGTTCGATAAATTCGTTCAAACTATCGGTTCGGAAAACCATTGTTTGAATGCCCTGCGGAGAAAGGCTCAATTTCAACGTCGCATAACGGTCGGTAATTCCGATTCCGGAATAAGCGCGGATCTCAGGAAATTGAACTTGAAGATCGGGTTCGAAGTTTGAAGCTTCATAAACTTCAAAAAGTTCCATTTTGCCGTCGGCATTCGGAAGAGTGATGACGGTCGAATTTCGTGACGATCGTCCATCAACGATCGACAACAACTGCTGTCTCAGGGGTTCGATATTCAAATTGAACAATTTGAAATCTTCGGGGAAAGACTGTCTCGCAACAGCTTTGTTTGTTGTAATGCTAGCCCGGTTCTGGTCGTTTTCCGACCAAACTTGTTTCTGAGCGGTAACGCCCAGCGCCGAGATCGCAAGCATCGCCAAAAGCAGGAACATTTGTGTCCCTTTGGGGTTAAACTGCATAAATCCTACGCTCCAATGTTTAGTTTTATTTTTTGACAAGAATCTCAGTGCATTTAATTTCTCTAAGGGTTTGAAAAATGTTAAATGCGTGACCTAGAAATCGGAAGATTTTTTGGGACAAATGAGATCGATTTTTAATCAGATTCGAATCCTAACGAATCTAATCGAAATTGTCTATCGAATTACATCTAAAAGCGAAAAATTAAAAAAAAAGTACTATCCGAGATAATTTCTGATTTCTTTGATAATTCTCTGTTTTCCGGTTCTCATCCGTTATTTACTTCAGGATGACCGTTTCGTAAAATTTAGCCGATTAAATTCGACTTTTCCGCTGAAAGATATTCCGTAAAACCACACATTGGTGTTGAACTCTTTCTGTACGGAGGAAACACAGGCGCTTCATTTGCTTCGTTAGATAAGCGAAAAAAGTGTTCGTTGCGAACATAGGAATTAAAATTCTTCGCTTTTCCTCGCAAATAGTTCGCCCGTATTTCGTTTTGGTAAGCTCGATAAAAATCGATCAGAGTAATGCCTTCAGGCGTGATCATCCCGTAGTGGGTGCGTCTGCTGAATAATTTGGGCGTTGAGTGACCAATTTAAAATCTGAAAATTGAGACGTGCCAGACCGGTAAATCAATAAGAAAAAATTGTAAAAAAAGGCAGAGAATTCGGGCAGAGTCCGGACAAATCGAAGTCCCGGTGCGGTCCACAAGGTCTTCTTCTTTGGAACTCGCCAAAGTTTTTATGGAAGAAGACGATCTTTAAGAACTCTCTACCTTTTTTGTGTCCGGAGCTGCACCCTCGCTCGCATCTTCGCGCCTAAAGTAACAGCTCCGAACGGTTTGTCGGTTATTCAATTGTCAAACATCAGTGAAAAAACGAAAAAGAGCGGAGACTCGTAATTCTCTTTCGAGAACTTTCGCGTCACCGCTCCAAAAACCGATTTCGAGTTTCAAAAACTCTTAAATTGTAAGTTTCGGGAGCGGAAACCGCCGCTCCCGCTTTTTTAGATCTTTCTTCCGCGGCATTCTACGCCGTCGGTTATTTGTTGAAGTTTCGAACATTCAAAATCGATACAAACCGGCAAAATTCCGCAAAACCGCAAATTTGCGGATAAGCTGTTCGCAATCATGTTTGTATTTAACCGATTCTGAGTCATTAAAATTATCTCCAAAAATTAAGTTCGTCCGGTCATCCGGCGAACAGTGGCGAGTATAGCAAGATCGTAAATGCCTTTGTCAAGCATTTTTTTAAAATTTTGAAAGTCATTCATTAAATTTCGCAAAATGCTGAAAGCCTTTCGGTATTAAAGTTCGGCTTGTTGAATTAACACAAAGCTCAATGTTTTCGGGCGTTTCCGTGATCTCGCCGATACAGGTGAGCGCAACTTTCAATGCAGTAGAAATTTCACGAAAAAATTTTTCAGAAATTTTCCGATCTGCTGTGAAGAGCAACTCAAAATCCTCTCCGCCGTTTAATGCAAGATCGAGAATGTCCAAATTTTCGGATGAATTTTTTGTTAGATTAACGTCGAACGGAATTTTGTCCGCATAAATTCGGGCGCCTTTATTACTTGATCTGCAGAGATGAAACAAATCGCTCGATAATCCGTCGCTGATATCGATCATCGATTTAGCAAGTTTTCGTTCGCCCAAGATGCGACCGAGAGTGGTCTGCGCGTCCGGTTTGAGTTGGCGCAAAATGAGTTTCCGCAGGCTCGATTGAATATTAACCGAGTCCGGTAAAATGCCTGATTCCAGATAATTTAGTCCTGCCTGCGCACCGCCCAGTGAACCGCTGACAAAGATAACATCGCCTGTCTTTGCACCCGAACGTAAAACCGCACGACCTTTGTCAACTTCGCCGCCGACGATCGAGTCGATGACTAACTTATCCGGTGTTCTTGAAATATCACCGCCGATGAGCTCAACCTTTGTCGAACGAGCCAATTTGAACCAGCCTTCATAAAACTCATCGACGAAATCGGTGCGCCATAAATTTTCAGGAATTCCGAGGGAAAGCATTGACCAGACAGGCTTTGCGCCCATCGCAGCGATGTCGGAAAGGGAAACCGCAAGTGCTTTATGACCGAGAAATTCGGGTGTCGTCCATTTCAGCCTGAAATCAATGTCTTCAACGAGCAGATCCGCGGAAATTACCTGATCCGTTTCCGAGTCCTTTGGCAAGACGGCACAATCATCACCGATATTGTTTAGCTTAAACCTTTGCTTCAGGTTTGAAAGAAATTCAAATTCGGTCTTCATAGGATTTTCGTTGACACAAAATCATTAAATACATACAATAACGGCGGCGCAATTTACAAAAAACTTTAACACATATCGAGGAATTAATGGGATACGCAGCAGTGTCGATACCTGAGAAAATATTTTTTAAGATCGGTGAAGTTTGTGATCTGGTCGGAGTCCAGGCACATGTTTTGCGGTATTGGGAAACCGAATTTCCAATGCTCTCGCCGCAAAAAAACCGTTCCGGTCAACGCAGTTATCGCCGTCGCGATGTTGAGATCGCGCTGCGAATCAAAGAACTTCTTTACGAAGATTTGTACACGATCGCCGGTGCGAAGAAAAAGCTGCAAAACGAAATGCGCGATTCGAGCCGGCTGAAGATCGTTCATTCGGAAAACACAAAGAAAGAGAGTTTTTTGAAAGAGGTTAAACGCGCGGAACCGGTCGAAGACGTCGAATTGGATGATGAAATCGAATTCGAAGATTCAGAGGAATCGGTGGAAACCGAAGTTACCGAACTCGACGAAGACCGCCGCGAAGCGCTGGTGAGTTTGACCGAACAATTGCTCGAACTTCGTGAATTACTCAGGAAAAAGAACGTTTGATCTCGTAATTTCCCGCCGGTTTGACTTTGTCCAAAAACATTTCTACTCTGTTTAATTCATGACGGGGCGTGGCGCAGCCCGGTAGCGCGCATCCTTGGGGTGGATGAGGTCGCAAGTTCGAATCTTGCCGTCCCGACCAAAATAAAAAAGGCTTCGGAAAATTGTCCGGAGCCTTTTTTTGATTGATCACTTCGCTTTTATTTCGGCGAAACGGTCAAAAAGATAGGAACTCCGCCGCGCGATACGAGCAGCAATACCGGACGATCGCCGCTTTTTTCTATCGCCGCTCTGACCTCGTCAAGAGAAGAAACAGGCTGGCGGTTGATCTGCAAGATCACATCGCCGCGCTGCATTCCTTTTTCGGCGGCGGCGCCGTTCGGATCAACATTTGTAACAACCAGACCATTCGTCGATTCCAATTTCAACTGCTTTGCGATCTCCGGCGTGATCGGCTGAAGACTGAGACCGAGTTTGCCGTTCTGTTCGGAACCGTCAGGATTGTTCTTTTTCGGTTCCTGTCCCGGTGTAGCGGCACCCGGAACTTCAAATTCATCAAGCGTTGCTTTGAGTTCCGTTTCACTGCCGTCGCGAATGATCTTTATCGTGATCTCGGTTCCCGGCAATGTTCCGGCAACCTTGTTTCGCAGTGTGTTACTGTCTTCAACATTTTCGCCGTTGATCGCAATGATGATATCTCCGGTCTTTATACCGGCTTTTTCAGCTGCGCTTCCTGTACGGACATTGCTGACGACAACTCCTTTAGTTGTGTTTAGTTCAAGATTTTTCGCAATGTCTTCGGTCAGGTTCTGAATGTTCACCCCAAGCATTCCGCGACGAACCTTCCCGTCTTTTAGAAGCTGCTCCATCACCGATTTCGCCATGTTCGACGGGATCGAAAATCCGATTCCAATGTTACCGCCAGCGTTACCGCCGGAAAGGATCTGAGAATTGATTCCGATCAGCTCGCCCGTCAAATTAACAAGCGCTCCGCCGGAATTTCCGCGGTTTATGGGAGCATCGGTTTGAAGAAAATCTTCAAAACTACCGTCGCTGATGCCGGTTTGTCTTCCTTTTGCCGAAATTATTCCGGCAGTTACGGTTTGACCGATGCCGAGCGGGTTGCCGATCGCAAGTACAATGTCGCCGATGCGTACATTGTCGGAATTTCCAAGTGTCAGAAACGGCAAATTTTCACCTTCGATCTTAAGTACGGCGAGATCGCTCGGCGGATCTGAACCGACGATCTTTGCTTCGAATGTCCGTTTGTCGTTCATCTGAATAGTGATCTTTTCAGCCCCGTCCACAACGTGATTGTTGGTCAGGATCGTCCCGTCGGCGCTGACTATCACACCGGATCCGACGCCGCGTTCGAGCGGACGTTGCTGCTCCTGCGGCTGCTGCGGCATGTTCGGCAAGTTAAAGAAATCGCCGAAAGGGAATTGCTGCGATTGAGCAGAAGCCTTCCGTTCCGATTGAATCATGACGACAGCCGGCGACGTTTTGTCGACAACGTCGGCGTAAGACGTCCGGACGCCGTCCACAACTACGGGAGCCGGCGGCGCCTGCGGAGCTTGGTTCGACGGAGCGGATTCTGTTCCGCCGAAAAAGGTCGACTTGCATCCGGAAAATGCCGCCACCGCGATCAATGCGGAGATTGCCGCAAATTTTACGACGTTTCGCTGAAAGCTCATTTTAAAATTCATATAAAACTCTCCAGAAATGGTTAAATTGCAATACTTTTTTCTTTAATTTTACGATCGAATCTAACAGTTAATTTTACGTGAAAGTTCGATTAATGTTCGGTTAAATTATTTGCCCACAACTTTCGGCGTTTCTTCCCGGAAAATATAAGCCAACGACTTGTAAACCAGCTTTGAACAAAGGAACGCCGGAGCATCCTGATTCTCAAAATATGAATATTCGACGAGATCCATTCCGACCACGCGACGCTTTTTCGCAAGTTTTCTAATTAATTTCAACGTTTCGTACCAACCCAAGCCGCCCGGCTCGGGAGTTCCGGTCGTCGGCATTATGCTCGGGTCAAGTCCGTCGATGTCGATCGTCAGATAAACATTTTCGGTCAAGGAATCGACCGCGTCGTCGATCCAATCCGTTCTTCCAACAATGTCTTTTGCCCAAAAGATCTTTGTCGGCAGACCGGATTCGATCGCCCGCGCTTCTTCCGCTGAGATCGAGCGTATTCCAACCTGAACCGCCGGTATCTTCAGGTCTTTCACTGTCCGCGCCATTATCGAAGCGTGCGAATGCGGCGTTCCGTCATATTCATCGCGAAGATCCGCGTGCGCGTCGATCTGCAGGATCGAAAGATTGTGATATTTTTCCGCATGCGCCTTAATGATCGGCGCGCTGACGGAATGTTCGCCGCCAAGCATACATAAAAATTTATCCGAATTTAATAATTCCTTCGAATGTTCGTAAAGATCATTCATCATCCGGGCTGGCGTTTCGCGCGGTTTGAATTCGTCCAGCGTATGGATGCCGATCTTATAAACTTCGGCATCGGTTTCTTCTTCGTAAAGCTCCATGTTTCGCGACGCGTCGACAATAGCCATCGCACCGGCGCCGGTTCCCGTACCGAACGAAACGGTTCCTTCGTACGAAACCGGAAGCACCAAAACCCGCGCCGAATCGAAATCTGAAAATTCCGGTTCGGAGATTCCGCCGAAGTTCATTGGTAAAGTCGCTGATTCACTCATTTCTAAAGTTTACAAAATAATTCCTGAAATACGAAAAAGAGCCCTTCAAACCTTGATAAAAAGTGATTTGAAAGACTCTTTTAACTATTACGATCGGAGGTCTACGGAATTTCGATTCCGAGGTCTTTGCCCGAAAAGCTGAAACTTGGTCGCTTGCGGGTCTTCATAAATTTTGCAGCGGTTTGCGAAAGCGCGGTAACCAGCATCGGCAAACCGATCGACGGATCGCTCGGTACATAAGCTGTCGTAGCGTTTTTCAGCAATTTCCCAAAGACGCTTCTATGATTGCCGCCGATCGACGGGGTGCGCGTATCGAGCGGAACTGAATCGGTCGTAACGGAAACCGCGTATTTATGTCCGCGCGTGTTTGTCCGCGTAATGTACGAGGACATTTCCGCCATATTAACCATTTTCTGGCTGTCGACGCCGCCGAGCGTGATGATGCCGGAATTTCGCGTTTTCTCAGCGATCTGCATCATTTCCAGCGTGTCTTGAGTAATGTCGAAATTAAACTGGATCTTCTTTTCAAACCGCGCGCGGGCAATGCCGACGGAAAGTTCGGTCGACAACAGATCCGGACAATAAACCGGGACGCGCGATTTGAATGCTGCGGTCAAAATGCCGTCTTCATGAGCGATCTCTGCAAGTTCGCGACCCAAAAGATGGAGAAATTCGCGAATCGAATACGATCGCGAAAGTTCTAATTGATTGATAACGCTGCCGATCCATTCGTCCGCTTCGCGATATTCTTCCTGACTCGAAAGCAGGTCGCCGATGCGCGTAACTTCTGATTCTTCAAGCTCTTCATCGTTCATGCTCGGATGAGCCTGGTAATGATTGCGTCCAAGGATCTCATGAATGTCATGAAAGATGACTGAGCCGGAAAGCACTAAAACATCGACAAACCGGTTTTTTACTACGTACGCCAGCAAGCGGCGCATTCCGGAAGGAATCAAATTTCCCGACGCGCACATATAGATCGTGGTTGTATCGTCGAGCATATCGAGCCAAATTCGATGTGCTTCCGCCAGCTGCCTGGCACCAAATCCCGCGCCTTCCATTTTTTCAAGAAGCCCCGCAACTGAACGGTCACGATCGACCGGAATAGGTCGTGTCGGAACCGTCAGAAATTTCGAAGCCTTTGATTTTCGTTGTGTTGCCATATTGTCTCCGTCTCAATTTTAATAAGTACTGTATAAATCTAGAAAATGTTTTATTATTTCGTCCCGGATCCGGCGACTTTTGCGCCGTTCTCGCTGACCGAAAGATACGTGTAACTATTAACTTTTTTCTCGTAATATTCGATCAGTTTTTGCCCGTCTTTTTCGGAAAGTTCGTCATTCTTGATCTGTTTTAGGACTATTTTCCGAAACTGCTCATGAAGCTGCGCTTCGTCGAAGCGAACGGTTTTAAGAGTATCACCGAGTGTCGCGCCCGGAATTACCTTTTTAATAATATAACCGTCTTCGCCGATATGAATATGAGCTTCGTGCGGAACCCCGAACAAATTATGATTGTTTCCCATCACTTCCTGATACGCGCCGACAAGCATTATCGCCAGATAATACGGCTCGTTTTTCTGCAATGAATGAAGTTCCAAAACCGGTTTTTCATCATGCAGATCGACGAACTTGTCAACTATACCGTCTGAATCGCAAGTGATGTCACAAAGAGTAGCATATTCCGTCAATTTTTTGTTAAGTTTATGTATCGGAACAATTGGGAACAGCTGCTCGAGCGCCCAGTTGTCCGGCATCGACCTAAAGACCGAAAAATTTACAAGGTATTTCGCGCAAAGCAGACGGCGAAGATCGTTAAATTCTTCAGCGACATATTTCTTCTGCTGGGCAAATTTGTCCGCCTGTTCGCATACATCCCAGAACAAAACTTCGCCTTTACCTCGATCTTCGAGGGAAATCAACCCGAGAATGAACATCGTAAAAAGTTCTTCGCGATGTTCGAGCGCGTCGTGGTAGTACTCGCGATAGTTTTTTCCGTTTATGCTCTCGCGCAGATCGTATAATTCCTTGACCACCTGCGGATCGTCTTCATCAACAACCATCGGTGTTAGATCTTCGACAACTGTTTCGATCTCATCCTGAACATTTGTTACAAGGATCGCGTGATATGCCGTCAGGAACCTTCCCGACTCCTGGATGATCGTCGGGTGCGGTACGTTTTCGTCGTCGCAGACACTTTTGATCACATAAATTACGTCGTTTGCAAATTCCTGCGCGTTATAGTTCGCCGAAGATTCATAAGAAGTTCTCGAACCGTCATAGTCCACTGCCATACCGCCGCCGACATCTAAATAATCGATCGGGATATTCAGCTGTTTGATCTTTGCATAAGTCCTCGCCGCTTCTTTCATCGCGTTCTTGATCCGCTTGATGTCGGTAAGCTGAGAACCGATGTGAAGATGCAGGAGTCGAAGCATGTCGGTCCGACCGGCTTCGTGAAGACGGCGAATGACCTCAAGGATCTCGGTCGTGGTCAATCCGAACTTAGCAGCTTCGCCGCCGGATTTTTCCCATTTGCCGGAGCCCTTTGAATATAGCTTGACGCGCACACCAAGCATCGGAAGCTTGGCATCGGAATTCTGCGCAGTCAGCTCATCGACGATCGCTAACGTGTTTTCAAGTTCGCTCAATTTTTCGATAACAATGACAATGTTTTTGCCTGCTTGCGCGCCGACAAACGCCAGACGAAGAAAGTCGCGGTCCTTAAATCCGTTGAGTATCAACAAACTGTCTTTGGTCTGGTCCATCGCAAGCGCGCCGTAAAGTTCTGCTTTTGAACCCGCTTCCAACCCAAAATCATATCGCGACGCCTCCTTTAAATACTCTTCTACGACCGCGCGGTTTTGATTTACCTTCATCGGGTAAACGCACATATGCCCGCCTTCATAGCCAAATTCCTTCATTGAATTTCTGAAAGCCTTGTGAAGTTTGCGAACTTGTCCGAATAAAAGCTGCGGGAAGCGAAGAAGGATCGGCGTCGAAATTCCGCGCCGCTGAAGGTCGTCTATGATCTCCTTAACGTCCGCCGAAAGGTTATCACCTTCAGGCGAGCGGACGATCAAGTTTCCTTTTTTATTGACTCCAAAGTAATTTGCGCCCCAATTATCTATTCCGTACGTTTCTATGTTCTTTTCTATTACCGCGCTCAAATTACTTTTCTCCAAATAAAAAATGAAATTTCAAGAATGAAATTCCACGAAATTAAACCAAGCCATATAACTTATAAGAAATCTATCAAAAATGAAAAGTAAGAACAACAGTTAATTTCACAGCCGCGCCGCGGAAAAATTTAAAATTCCCAAAATTGATTTTCGGCTAGTACTTGAACCGACGCGAGCCGGTGGAAATACACGGATGGCACAGTCGTTGCACTAATTTGATGCGGGAAATATCGAAAGATATGAAAAGCATCGATAAAATCAAGTTTTTCAACGGTTTATGTAGGCTGTCCCGGAAATCGGAGCCAACAATTGTCGTATCTTGTTTCGAAAAACTGCCAATATTTGTCACAAAAGCGCTTATACCCTAATAAAAATTTGTGAGGCAAAAATATGAAAGACAGAGAGAGCGGATTTTCACTGATCGAGTTATTACTTGTTGTCGTAATCCTCGGCGTCATTTCAACGATCGCAATTCCTTATCTTTTGAAGGCGATCCATCGGACAGAAGAGCGAAACGCCTACGCGACGCTTCGGACGATGTCTTCAGCACAGGTAAATTTTCTTTCGTCAAACGGACGGTTTGCGCGTCTTGATGAGTTAAACACAAGCCAGGGAAACGGTTTGGGAACGGTCGTCGCGCCGAACATAATCCGCGGAAAATTTACTTTTGAATTGAGCCCGAATGCGAACCCGACCGACGCCGACCTGAAGGAAGGCTATACGATTATTGCTACGAAACCCGCCAGCTCTCAGGAAACGCGGTATGTCGTCCAGGTGGATCAGACCGGAAAGATCACCGAGATATTTCCTTGATAGTTCCTTAAACCCCTTTTAGACGAATTGTGCAGCTAAAACAACATGAACGTATTTGATGAGTTGATCGACGAGCTCAAAGAAGAGCATTTGATCGAAACCAACACGGGCGAATTCTCAGAAAAGAGACCAAAAAAAGAGGCTGATCGCCATCCGGAAACAGCGGACGGCGATCTTTTCGGCGACATCATTATCGACGATGCCGGAGACGAATTGTCGGAACTCGAGATAATGGAATCCGAAGCGTTTCTTGAAACGCTTGCCGATTCTTCAGCAAATCCCGATGAAACTCCGGTCGAAATTACCCCGAATGTGGCAGAGGATGACATTCTGGAAATTTCGCAAGATCAATTCGTTGTCGAACGTAACGGCGATGAAGCGCCGCCGGTAAAGAAAAAGCGTATTCCGACACCATTTGAAAGATTTCGTAAGAAGATGCTCGAGCAGGTTTCTTCACTTCAAATGGTCGATAACATTTTTTCAAGTGTCGAACGCGAACAGATCAAAACGAACGCCAAGCCGTTTGACGATTTGCCTCTGAAGAAAATTCTCCACGAATTCGTCAAGCTTCCGCCGGCAACGAACGTTGACGACTGCGGCGAATTTCAGGACGCTTTAACAAAACAAATGTCTATGTGGGAGATGGCGCTCGCGTCGCGCGATCAGAAGATCTCCATCGAAAATTTGCGTTATTGCTGTGAAAATACGCGTCCGCCGCTTTCACCGCCGGCATTGCTTGCTTTGGCAAAATTTTATCGGAACGCAAAATTTTCGGAAAATAACCGCAATAAATTTGAATTGATAATTACAAGACTTTTCGCTACCGATGTCGAAGACAACAAGCGGGAACTTGTGTTTTCGCAAGAAGAACTTGTGGAACATCTTTCGGAGCTCTATTTGGAATGGAAAAGTCCTCCGACAAATCTAGATGAGGAAGCATCCGAACGAATAAATTCATTACTCGCACGATTTGAGGAAATGCTTCGCGAAGCGCGCAGTACACGTGATTTTGATGATCTGATCGACTCCGAGTTCTTTAACCGTGTTCGGATCTTGAAACGAAGCACGGCAGAACTTTTCTTTTCGCCACAGATCGCAGCAACCGCGATCATTTGCAATGTTCAGATCGGCAATCGCTATATCGACCTGTTGCGATACGGTCAGGAGCGAAGCATTGCTGAAACGATCGAAGATAAATACAGTTTTATCTTTGATTCGACCATATCGGAAGCGACCAATAAATCCGTCGAGATCGCGGAGATCATAAGGACGATCCGCGAAAATCCCGGCATCGGTTCCTCGGAAGATTGTGAAGGTTTGAACGATCCTTCGCGAAGGAGAAAAACGGAAGCGAAAGAATCGTTTTTCTCGTCGAAATTTTTCAATGTTTTCTCGGTAAACCGTTGGGTTCTCGGACTCACGATCTTGTCGCTCGTTTTATCTGCCGCCCTTGTTCTCTGGGTCGAAGTTTTTAGCGCTCCGCTTAAACGCGATTCGGACGTCAAAGCGATAGAGTTTGAAAAAACTCCATTCAAGAACTTTATCGAATCCGGGCGTGTAACAAGTGATACTCTGTTTGTTATTGCAACTCCTGAATTTGAAGGCGCACCGCGCGAGAAAAAAGAAGAGATCGCTAGAAAACTCGTTGCCGAAGGTGAGAAAAAAGGCTACAAGAAGGTTCATTTGCTGAATTCAAATAGTCAAACCGTCGGATTCGCAACTGATTCAACCGTCGAGATCAAGTAGACAAAACCAATTTAAATAAGTCCGATCAAACTGCAAAACGCCGTTTGATCGGTTATTTTTTGTCAGCGTTTTTCGATAAACGAAAAAAACGAAATTCTTCCGACGTTTTTACAAAACCCATTTTAAACAATACGGGTGCTGGTGTAGAATCTTTTTTTTATTCGCGCATCATCCGGGCGAATTTTGTTTAAGAAAAGTTTATCAAATTTCACAATCATCTTAGGAGATCAAATGAACGCAAGACATGTATTGAATTACGCTGCGGATCAGGAAGCGAGGTTTGTTTCTGTCCGGTTTACCGATCTGCTCGGTTCCTGGCATCACCTTACATATCCGATCGAACAATTGACGGAAGATTCGTTTGAGGACGGATTTGGATTTGACGCGTCGAGTCTGCGCGGTTGGGCGGCGATCAATGAATCGGACATGCTTCTTGTTCCCGATCCGGCGCGCTGCTGGATCGACCCGTTTACGGAAGATACGACGCTCTGCATTATTGCAAATGTGGTTGAACCGATGACGAAAGAAGGCTATTGGCTCGATCCGCGTTCGGTCGCGGTACGTGCGGAAAGTTATTTAAAATTTACCGGAATTGCGGACACCGTTTATGTTGGACCGGAAGCGGAATTTTTTGTGTTTGATGGAGTTTCGTTTCACAACGACCAGCAATCTTCGGGTTACACGATCGAGTCCGAGGAAGGTCATTGGAATTCCGCACGGAAAAGTACCAGCGATGCGCCGAACATGGGTTTCCACATCAAACCGAAAGAAGGTTACGTGCCTGTTTCGCCGGTCGATTCGCTGATCGACCTAAGAAATGCGATATCTTCGATCCTAGGCGAAGTCGGAATTTTCGTCGAATGTCATCATCACGAGGTAGCGACAGCGGGACAGTGCGAGATCGATTTTAAGTTTTCGAATCTGCTGAACACGGCAGATAACTTGATGCTTTTCAAATATATCGTAAAGAACGCGACGCATGCTTATGGAAAGACCGCGACGTTTATGCCGAAGCCGCTGGTCGGCGATAATGGGTCCGGAATGCATTGCCATCAATCGCTCTGGAAAGACGGTCAGCCGCTGTTTTCGGGTAATGAATACGCGGGTTTATCGGAGATGGCAAAGTTTTACATCGGCGGGCTGCTAAAACACGCGCCCGCGTTGATCGCGTTTGCTGCGCCGACCACAAACAGCTTCAAACGACTCGTTCCGGGTTTCGAAGCGCCGGTAAATCTTGCATATTCCGCACGAAATCGTTCGGCGGCGGTGAGAATTCCGATGTTTTCGCAATCGCCGAAGGCAAAACGGCTTGAATTTCGTCCGCCCGATCCGAGCTGCAATCCGTACCTGACTTTTGCCGCGCTTCTAATGGCAGGACTTGACGGCGTTCAAAATCGGATCGATCCGGGCGAACCGCTCGACAAGGATATTTACGATCTTTCTCCGGAAGAATTAAAGGATGTTCCGAGCCTGCCGGGAAGTTTGGAAGAAGCGCTGAACGCACTCGAAAACGATTATGAATTTTTGCTGAAAGGCGACGTTTTCACCGAAGATATGATCAAGCGCTGGATCAAATTCAAGCGCGACAACGAGGTCAACAAACTTCGGCTTAGACCGCATCCGATGGAGTTTTCGATGTATTACGACGTTTAGGTCGTTTTTACCTTTTGAGCAAAGCGGCGGGCACCAGCACAGTTGCCCGCCGCTTTTTATTTGATTAAACTTTTTCGGATGACTGTTGACGACGTTATTCTCGAAGGCGATCTCGTCCGGCTTGAGCCGATGCGAGCCGATCACACGGAAATACTTTTTGAGATCGGAAGCGTAAAAGACATCTGGAAATGGACGACTACCAATATCGAAAAATTTGACGATATGCGCCGGTATGTCGAATCAGCTCTTGCCGGAAAAAGCGCCGGAACGGCGCTGCCGTTTGTAACCGTCGACCGCAAATCGGAAAAGATCGTCGGAGCTACACGGTTTGGTAATATCTCAACGGAAAATCGTTCGGCTGAGATCGGCTGGACATGGATAAACCCGGCGTGGCAGCGGACGTATATCAATACCGAAGCAAAGCTGCTGATGCTTTCGCACGCATTCGAAACTTGGAAATGCATTCGAGTTGAGATCATAACGGATGTCTTTAACGAAAGATCTCGAAATGCGATTCTGCGGCTCGGGGCGAAACAGGAAGGAATTTTGCGAAATCATCTGATCGTCGATTCGGGGAGAATTCGCGACAGCGTCATTTTCAGCATCATAGATTCCGAATGGGAATCGGTAAAACGAAATCTTTTGGAGAAACTAAAAAGAGATAGATGAAGAAACTACTAATAACATTGGCGATCGCATCTGCTGCTGGATGTTCGAGCGCTTCTAACGAAAATGTAAATGCAAATATAGCGAACACGAACTTACCCGTAAATTCAAACGGAAATTCCCAGATGATCTTGCTGCCGAACGTTAACGCCGAGGCGTTCAACGCAAACACCGCGAACATTCCGACCGTTAACCGCGAAGTGCCGAAAAGCGAAGATTTTCAAAAACGCACGGCGCCGGATAATTCTGAAGTTTTGACATATATGCGACCGGACGGAAGCTTTGCGGAAACCCGGACATTCAAAGATCACCCGCAATTGTTAAAGATCGAGCGAGTGACGAACGGTCCGAACGTAACGAGAAAAGTTTATTTAAGAAACGGTAAAGTTTACGACTTTACAGAAGACCAGATCGCAGACATGCGGACGACTGCGCCGGGAAATATTCTTAAAGCGATCGGCGTTGACGTCCCGACACCGGCGCCGGTCTCGAAAAAAGACGGGAATAAAAATGAAGCGCAATGATCTTTCGGTTGTGAGTTTTGTATAATCGAACTATGGAAAAAATAAGTGTAATTTGTCCATGCTGTGAAGCGACGCTGGTCATCGACGGAAACACCGGAGCGATCATTTCGCACGCCGAAAAGAAGAAGGTTCACGGATCTTTCGACGATCTAAGAACTGAATTGACAAAACAGAAGGAACTACGTGATCAGTTGTTTGCACAGGAGATGTCGTCGCAAAAGGACCGCGAACGACTGTTGGAAGAGAAGTTTCAAGAGGCAAAAAAACGTGCGCAGGACGACGCCGATCTTCACAAACCGTTTAAGAATCCGCTTGATCTCGATTAATAATTTTTTAGGTTTTCGTGGAAAAGATATCTCATTATTGTCAGAAATGTTCCTCGCCGAATGAACCCGGCGAACAAAGCTGCCATCGCTGCGGCTCGCCGCTGATGCTGATCGTTCTGCCGCGTTCGCAAAAGCTCGAGCCGCCCGGTGTTTCGCCGACATACTACGAAGATCATTTGCTCGAACGCGTGTCGCTGCTTGAACTTCGGATCTCTCAGCTTGCGCAGCAGCTCTCAAACGCATTTGACTATATCCGGCACGAAGCGCATTCGTTCGAGGTCGAAAAACGACGGTTGGAACAAGTTTATGCTTCGTTAAGAGCGAGTTTCCCTCAGATCGGGGAAATCAAAAATGACGAACTTGCCGGCGAACCTTCGCGATCGAGAGTTATTTCCAGTCCGAATCTCGATCAAATAATTGGTGCTCACGAAGGGTCAAATTCGGCGTTGCTCGAAACACTCTGTTCGGAAGCGATTAGAACGTTCGAAAACCACGAGGAAAAACAAGGCTTTAAGAATCTTTCCAAAGCGCGGGAAGTTTCACCTGAAAATTTACCGCTGATCGTGCTCTCTGCCCGATATTTTTTGATGTGCGAAAGGTTCATCGACGCGGAGATCCTACTTGAAAAAGGGAGGTCGATCGAACCGGAAAACGCGGACGTTACCATTCTTCTCACCGCATTACGCGCGGACGACCGAGATCGAGATCTTGACGACGAACTACTTTTAATAGCGAAAAACGATCTGCGTTTCTCGTCCGCGGCGTATTATCTTCAAGGAATGCGGCATGCTTTCGATATCAAATACGAGAAGGCGCTCGATTCGTTTAACAGATCGTTCGAATCTGAAATAACGCCTGAGGCAGAGTATTTGATCGGCTGTGTTTATGCGGCGATGGGGAACGACGCCGAGGCGGTTGAGCATTTTATGAAAGCGGTTGCGCTCGATCTGCGTTACGCGGATGCATGGTTTATGATGAGTGCTGCGTACCGGCGAATGGAAAATATCCTAAGCGCGAACGAATCGCTTGCGGCGGCTAAAGATTCGCGCGAATCGCGCGCGCAATGCTTGAAATTTCTCAATGAAAACGAGCAGCTGACGCCTTTGCTTCCGCTTCCGTTTTTGCATTTTGAGGAGCCAAAAACTAGAATTCTGTTTGGCGGTTCAGCCCGTTTACGGCGCTTTCTGTTTGACCGCATTGTCTTTACCTAATTTAAACTACTTTGACGAAAAACAAGATCATAGTCGCGCTCGACGTGGAATCTGCCGATGAGGCGCGCAAATTAATTGACGAACTTCATCCTGAAGCCGGAGCTTTCAAGATCGGGCTTCAGCTTTTTCTTGCGGCTGGCGGAAAATTTGTCGGAGAACTTGTCGATCGGGACATCAAGATCTTTCTCGACTTAAAGTTTCACGATATTCCACACACAGTCGCAAATGCCTCCATCGAAGCTGCCCGGCTCGGTGTTTGGATGTTTAACATTCATGCGCTCGGCGGATCTCAGATGATCGTACAGACCGTCGATGCCGTTCGAGAATTCTGCGCGAAAGAGAGTCGCGATCAACCGCTGATGATCGGCGTAACAGTCTTAACTAGTTCCGACGATTCGACACTTCTCGAAATTGGGATTAACGAGCCGGTCGATTCGGAAGTTATTAAATTGGCTAAGCTTTGTCATTCTAACGGCTTAAACGGAATTGTAGCGTCGCCTAAGGAAATTGGAATGGTCCGGTCAGCTGTAGATGATGAAAGCTTTTTGATCGTTACCCCCGGAATTCGTCCTGATAATGCAACAAACGATGACCAAAAACGTGTAATGACCGCGACCGAGGCGGTCGCTCTCGGTGCCGACCATTTGGTGATCGGGCGTCCGATCACAAGATCGAAGAATCCGAAAGAAACCTTGATCCGAATCCTTGGCGAATTGGACGATAGTTTGAACAGATCAGCAAATCATTAATGATAAAGTCGCAAAAACTTCCTTATAAAATCCTCTGCTGTGCTTTTCTGTTTGCGCCGCTATTAATGCTGATCCTGTCTGTTTCCGTATTAGCACAGTTAGCGCCGGTGGTAGCCGACCTTCCCGCAACGCCGTTTAGAACCGGCGAAAAGATTACTTACAATGTAACGTTCGGAAAGTTCAAGAATGCCGCTTATGCCGAAACGCATGTTGTTTCACGGGGCAAATTAGGAGATCGCGACGCGGTTGAGCTTCGTTCTAAGATCAAGACCACGAACGTTGTCAGTGCTGCGTTTTATTATATTGACGAATCGCGAACCACGTTTGCTTCTGCTCAGAACGGATTTCCGTTGTATGTCCGAAAGACCGTAAATGAAGGTGTTTTGCCTAAAATAACCGTGCAAAACTACTTAACATCTCCAACCGCAAACTTTGATATTCTGACAATGTTTTTTCAGGCAAGATTCTTTGCCGGAACGGGAACCTTTTCTTTTTTCGAAGACGACCGCGTCTATCAGGCGGTCTTTCAGAATACTGCGACCGAATTGGTTTCTACAGACGCCGGCGATTTTGAAACATCTGTTTCCTCGGTAACAAGCGAATATTTCACGGAAAAGGGAATTCGCGATCTAAAGATCAATTTCACTATCGATGAATCGCGCGTTCCTGTTTTGATCCGTTTCAAAACCGATAAAGGCGATTTTTGTGCTGAAGCGGCAAGTATTCAAAACACTATTCCTGCTCCGGTTATCGTGCCCGCGGCAACTCCGACTCCAGTTCCGACGCCTGTTCCGACTCCGCGTCCGGCTGCAACTCCGGTTCCTTTTGTGGAAAATCTTCCGCTTTCTCCGGATCTTGCTTTTCAACTTGGCGAATTACTTGAGTTTCGCGTAACAGATGCTGGAAAGCCGATCGGTCTGGTAACGCTTCACGCGTCGGAGCGCAAGCTATTTTCGGGCGTTGATAGCCTTCAACTACGCGCTCAGGTAACCGGAGTTGACGGTGCCAGTTCGGTTCTGGGTTTGAACGACACGATCATTGCACAAGTAAATCCGGAATCGTTGGCTCCGCAAGCTATCGATCTAAAATTTTCCGGCGCGCTGGCAGTTTACAATCAATCAGCGGTTTTCGATCAAAAAACGGGAACAGTCGCTTTCGACGGACGCGTCTCGTCGGATATTCCGGTCGGAACGCACAGTCTTTTGTCGCTTGCGTACGCGGTTCGTTCTTTCAATTTGAAGCCGAGCAAAGATCCTAACAATCCGGTTAACGATACGCGCGTTGCCGTTTTCTTTATGGATCGCGCGTATGTTTTCACGATTCGTCCGTCAAATTCGGAGATCGTAACCGTCAACGGAGAAAAAGTTACAGCGCAGATGCTGTCGATTTCGACAGGAAATCCAGAATTTGACCGGTACAACTTAAAAATTTGGCTCTCGGTTGACGAAAAGCGCGTCCCGCTCAGGTTTTCCGCCGGAACTTATCAAGGTGAGCTTGTTTCTATAAAGAACGAGATCGTCAAATAATCCTTCAAATTTTCCTGGACTTTCAAAGGATTTTCACTATTCGGTCATTTTTAAAACTCTGAATTGCTTTACGATGAGATTTTATCTGCTAATGAAATTGAAATCTATTTTCAATTAAACTAAACTGATTTTGGTTCGGAGCTTTTTTAAGTTCGGATGGCGACCACGCCGGCAAAATTTACGAAGGTTAAATAGATTAACGATATCCGGCGGCTGACTTTTCAAATCGGGTAAAAGATGCAGACTTTAACAAAATTACCGATCGGTTCGCGCGCAAAGGTCATTGCGGTTCATGGAAACAATGCGATTACAAAGCGCTTGATGGAAATGGGCGTTGTCCCGGGCGTGACTTTTCGCGTTGTAAAATCGGCGCCGTTCGGCGATCCGTTAGAAATTAAGCTCCGCGGATACAGTCTTGCTATGCGGATCAGCGAAGCTGATGCGATCGAGGTGGAAAGCGAATAATGGCGATAGCATCGGTGAAATCAAAAGATATCCGATCGGTTAAAGCCGACGTCAGGGTGAAAACGGCGAAAAACGATTTAACCGTTGCGCTTGCCGGAAATCCGAATGCCGGAAAAACGACTTTATTCAATCAGCTTACCGGATTGAGGCAAAAGGTTGCGAATTATCCGGGCGTAACTGTCGAACGAAAAGAAGGGACGTGGAACGCTGCCGGCGAGGTTATTCGTTTGATCGATCTGCCGGGTTTATATAGTCTCGACGCGACTTCGCTTGATGAACAGATCGCGCGCGATATTTTGACGGGGAATATCTATGATATTCCGAAACCGGACGTCGTTGTAGCGGTTGTCGACGCGACCAATCTTGAGCGCAATCTCTATCTGGTTACGCAGTTGATCGAGTTCCGGCTGCCGGTTGTTGTGGCTTTGACGATGGTCGATGTCGCAGAGAAAAGATCGCTTGGCGTAAACGTCAAGATTCTTTCGCGTATGCTCGGAATTCCCGTTGTTAAGGTGACCGCCGCCAGCGGTGCGGGAATTGACGAATTGGAAGCAGCGGTATTAAGAACGGCTCGCTCGACGGATCGACCGAAAGCCTCATGGTTATCCGAAACGATCCAAGGTTCGGAGGAAGAAATTCATTTGAGTCTGACGGACGACGCATCGGCAAACAAGCAGATATTTGCGCGTTACGGGTTTATTTCGGAAGTTTACCAACGTTCCGTAACGCCGATCGACACGCTCGAACGAGGGTATTCCGAGAAGATCGACGGAATTTTGACGCATAAATTTTTCGGATTATTGATACTGATCGGAATCTTGCTCATCGTATTTCAATCAATATTTTCATGGGCGAGTCTTCCGATGGACCTTCTCGACGCCGGGTTCGGTTCTCTTGCGGAATTAGCGAAGTCCAGCCTGCCGGAAGGGATCTTAACCGACCTAATTGCCGACGGCATAATCGCCGGTGTCGGCGGCGTGCTTGTTTTTCTTCCGCAGATCTTGCTGCTTTTTCTTTTTCTGTCGATTTTGGAAGATACGGGATATATGGCACGGGCGGCGTTTTTGCTAGACCGCCTGATGCGCGGCGTCGGGTTGCATGGAAAAGCTTTTGTTCCACTCTTGTCTAGTTTCGCGTGCGCAATTCCGGGAATTATGGCGACGCGGACGATAGAAAATCCGAAAGACCGCCTAGCGACGATCATGATCGCGCCGTTCATGAGCTGTTCGGCACGGCTTCCGGTTTATACATTGATGATCGCAGCGTTTTTCAGCGGTCAATATATTTTTGGATTTCTGTCGCTCGGCGCGGTTTTGATCCTCGCAATGTACATGCTCGGAATTGTCATGGCGGTGATCGTCGCATTTATATTAAAACGTACGATACTGAAATCGCCGCCGCCTCCGTTTGTAATGGAATTACCGCCATATCGAGTGCCGAATTTCAAGACCGTGCTACTGAATATGTTCACGCGCGCGGGAATTTTCATTAAGCGCGCCGGAACTGTGATCCTGGCGATATCGATCCTGCTCTGGGCTCTCGCATATTTTCCGCGGACGAGCGCGGAAGACATCTCAAACATTCAAAGTTCCACCGCCGCTGCTGCTGCTGAGGGTTCGCCCGATGAAGGCATACAGCTGCGCAACAGCTTCGCCGGTCAGCTCGGGCATTTGATCGAACCCGTGATCGAACCGCTCGGATTCGACTGGAAGATCGGCGTCGCATTGATTGCTTCGTTTGCGGCGAGGGAAGTTTTAGTTTCAACTCTTAGTATAATTTACAACACCGGCGCCGATTCGACCGAAGAATCTCCGTCGCTGATCAACGCCGTTCGCGACGCGAAAAAGGATGACGGATCGAAAGCCTGGACGCCGCTGACGGCGCTGACCTTGATGGTTTTCTTTGTGCTGGCAATGCAATGTATGTCAACAGTCGCGGTCGTCAGGCGTGAAACGAATTCCTGGAGCTGGACGATCTTTATGGTCGGTTACATGACGGGACTCGCATATTTGGCGGCGCTTTTGACATATCAAGTCGGTAAATATTTAGGCTTTGGCTGATACGATTATGGATTCACAAACAATTGTTGCGGCAATAATAATACTGCTTTCGCTGGTCTATGTCGGTTCGCTGACCTACAAGAAATTGTCGGCATTTTCTTCGAAAAAGGCATCATGCAAAACCGGCTGCGGTTGTTCGGCGGAATCCGAATCAAACTTGCCGAAATAACTCCGACGATCACTCTAATTAAAGAAGTCATTCTTGACGCACGCCTCGCTTTTGAAATAACTTAATTCAAATCATTTTAAATAGATACGGCAATCATTCATGACAGAGCTAATACACCGCGAAATCGTCGGCGGTCACCTTCTTGTGATCGGCGGCGCTGAAGATAAATACAACGAACGGAGAATTTTGAAGAAATTTCTTTCGCTTGCAGGGGGCGAAAACGCTCAGGTTTTGATAGTTCCGGTCGCGTCCGATTATCCTGAGTTTGCCGCCGATGTTTACACACAGGCGTTTCGAAAATTGGGAGTCGCGAATCCGCGTGTACTTCGTGCGGCTGCGCGCCAGGACGTTTTCGAAGCAGACGCCGATGAATTGCTCGACGGCATTACCGGAATTTTTATGACCGGCGGCGATCAGATGCGTTTGACGTCCACGCTCGGCGGAACAAATTTTTCGCAAAGAATGCGGGAGATAGCGCGTGAGACCGAAGTTGTCATTGCCGGAACCAGCGCCGGCGCTGCCGGAATGTCCTCGTCGATGATAGTCCGCGGCGATGCGTCGCCGTTTCCTCGAAAAAGTGCGGTAAGACTTTCGCCCGGGCTCGGCTTTTTGAAAAATATAATTATCGATCAGCATTTTACCGAACGCGGACGTCTTAGCCGTCTGATCACCGCGGTTGCGTATAATCCTTACAATCTGGGCGTCGGAATTGACGAAAACACCGCGATCATTTTAAATAACGCCGGCGAACTTGAGGTTTTTGGTGAAGGAACCGCGACGATCGTCGACGGATCCGACATTACATATAACGAGATCGCCGAAGTCGGCGACGCCGAACCGTTTTCGGTTTGCGGTGCCAAGATCCATATATTGGGCGATGGCTTAACCTATGATTATTTCAGCCGAAAACCGATTCACCCGCCGAAAGAATTTTTGCTTCCGGATATTGAATAGCTTTTACAAAATTTAGAGTTTTCCGAGGTCGTTGGTCTATATGAACATTCACGAGATCCGTACATTGCGCGGTCCCAACTATTGGAGCGGTTATTGGAAAAAGCTGATCATCATGCGCCTCGATATTGATGATTATGAAGAAAAACCGACCGATAAAATTGACGGATTTTATGAGCGGATGAGGGAAATTCTGCCAGGTTTGCAAACGCACGGCTGCAGTTATGGCGAAGATGGCGGTTTTTTGCGGCGCGTAAAGGAAGGAACGTGGGCGGGACATGTAATCGAGCATTTCGCGCTCGAGATACAGACTCAAGCCGGCATGGACGTCGGTTACGGCAGAACGCGCGAAACTAGCGATCCCGGAGTTTACAATGTCGTTTTTGCCTATATGGAAGAAGAGGTCGGACGCTTTGCGGCGCGGGCAGCAGTTAGATTGTTTCTCGACCTTGCAGAAAATACCGATATCGAAAAGATCAGGGCAAAGCTTGAACGCGATGTTCAGGAAATGCGCGAGATCCGTGAAGATGTTCGTTTTGGTCCGTCAACCGGTTCGATCGTAGAAGAAGCCGATTCGCGCGACATTCCGTACATTCGGCTAAACGATCAATCGCTTGTTCAGCTAGGTTACGGAATCCACCAAAAACGAATACAGGCGACGACGACGTCGAATACGAACATGATCTCTGTCGATATCGCAGGCGACAAAGCCGCAACGAAAAACCTGCTCGGACAAATGGGCGTTCCGGTGCCGACCGGTTACGAAATTCGCGACGAAGAAGATCTTGAAAGAACCGTCGACCGCGTCGGTTTTCCCGTCGTTATTAAGCCGCTCGACGGAAATCATGGTAAAGGTGCGACGATCGGCATTGAAACTCTGGAAGATGCAAAAAACGCTTTTGTAAAAGCGAAGGAATATTCCCGTTGGATCATCGTTGAAAAACAGCTGATCGGGTCCGATTTTCGCGCACTTGTCGTAAACAACCGGCTGATCGCGGTTGCGGAAAGGCTTCCGGCGCATATTGTCGGCGACGGAAGTTCGACGATCCGGGAATTGATCGACAAAACAAATGCCGATCCGCGGCGCGGTTACGGGCATGAAAATGTGTTGACGCAGATCTCGATCGATCAGCAAACGGAAAGGCTGATAAAGGCGAAAAATCATTCGCTGGAATCTGTTCTCGCCAAGGATGAAGTCCTTAACCTTAAGACGACAGCGAACATTTCAACCGGCGGAACGGCGATCGACAGAACCGATGAGATTCATCCGGAAAACAAATTTTTGTTTGAACGGATCGCAAGGATCATCGGGCTCGACATTGCCGGAATAGATGTCATTGCGCCGAATGTCAGCGAACCTTTGACCGAGAACGGCGGAGGAATTATCGAGGTAAACGCTGCTCCCGGATTTCGTATGCATTTATCGCCGAGCGAGGGAATCGGTCGGAATGTCGCTGAACATGTTATCGATATGCTTTTTCCGCCGGGAGTTTCTTCGCGAATTCCGATCTTTGCTATCACCGGTACGAACGGAAAGACGACAACGACGCGTTTGATCGCTCATATTTTGAAGAACAGCGGAAAAACGGTCGGTTTTACAACAACCGACGGAACTTATATCGGCAACAATCAGATCGTTACGGGCGATAATACCGGACCGATCTCGGCACAGCTTGTTCTGCGCGATCCGACCGTGGAAGTTGCGGTTCTGGAAACTGCGCGCGGCGGCATCATTCGTGCCGGTCTGGGATTTGACCATTGTGATGTCGGAGTTGTAACGAATATCGCGTCCGATCATCTTGGAATGAAGGACGTAAATACGCTGGAAGATCTGGCGCGCGTAAAATCGGTCGTTCCAAGATCGGTTTCAAAAAAAGGCTACGCAGTTCTAAATGCCGAAGATGAGCTTGTGTACCAGATGAAGGAAATGGTTGACGGGCATCTTGTTTATTTTTCGATGGATGAAAATCATCCCAACATTCAGCGGCAGGCAAAACGCGGGCGTGTTTCCTGCGTTTTTGAAAACGGTTTTATCACTATTTTGAAAGGTCATTGGAAGGTCAGGGTCGAAAAGGTTATCAATATCCCGCTGACGTTCGGCGGAAAAGCCGAATTTATGATCCAGAACGTTCTGGCGGCGACGCTCGCGGCGTTTGTTCACGGAGTTTCGCTCGAGGATATTCGGGTCGGGTTGACGACCTTTACTCCGTCAACCGCGCAAACGCCCGGACGTTTGAATATCGTTGAAATTCGCGATTTTCATGTTCTTATGGATTTTGCACATAATCCCGAAGGCTTTAAGGGTTTGAGCAAATTCATCAAAAATTTGAACAGTTCCAAGCTTACCGGAATATTGAGCGGTGTCGGCGACAGGCGCGATGAAGATCTAAGTGAAATGGGTCGCCTTACGGCGGAAACGTTCGATAAGCTGATAATCCGCCGCGGAAATTACCTTCGCGGAAGGACGCAGGAAGAAGTGTTTAACCTTCTGGAACAGGGCGTCAAGGAAAGCGGGCGAAAGATCGACCTTCAGTTCATTGAAGAGTCCAAAGAGGCAATATTCACGGCGTTTGACGACGCGCAAAAAGATGAACTCGTGGTGATTTTGGCGGATACGGTGAGCAAAGATATCGAACTGGTAGATCAATACCGCGATGAAATGGAAATGGAAAAATAATCTGCAGTTTTTACTCAGTTACTTTTTTTAATTTAAAAAATATCTAATCATTGTAGATTTTTATGACGAATCTTCCGTCCGCGGCGAACCCGCGGTACATTCCATCCGAATTAAACGGAAGTGTAAGGTTTCCGCGGGCATCAACCGCGATCAAACCGCCTTCGCCGCCGATGGCGGTTAGTCTGTCAACCGATTCCAGGGCGGCGTGTTCCAGAGATAATCCTTTGTATTTCATTCGTGCTGAAACGTCATAAGCGGTCGCCGCTTTCATAAAATATTCGCCGTGTCCCGTGCAGGAAACGGCGCAGGAAGCGTTATCGGCGTATGTTCCCGCGCCGATAATCGCGGTGTCGCCGATGCGTCCGAATTTTTTATTCGTCATTCCGCCGGTGGAAGTTGCTGCTGCAAGGTCGCCGTTCGAATCGCATGCAACGGCGCCGACCGTGCCGATCGGTTTAGTTTTTTCCGATGGACCTTCAACGGAATGGTCGAGCTGAACCACGCCTTCTTTTTTAGCCTTGAGAAATTGTTCGTAGCGGAAGTCGGTGAAAAAATATTCGTCCGGCTCAAACTCGACCTTCATTTCCGCTGCGAACTCGTTCGCTCCGCTGCCTCCGAGCAGTATATGTTCCGTTCTTTCCATCACTAACCGCGCGAGTTTGATCGGATTTTTCACGTTTTTTACAAACGCAACGGCACCCGCGTCGAGCGAGCTGCCGTCCATTATCGCCGCATCCATCTCGTTCTTGCCTTCGTGGGTAAAAACCGCACCCCGACCGGCATTAAATAGGTGAAAATTTTCAAGCTGAACAACAGCCGCTTCGACGGCATCAAGCGAACTGCCGTCACTTTGAAGAATATTCCATCCGGCTTGTAACGCGTTCTGAAGTCCGGTGCGGTATTCCGCCTCGAGTTCCGGCGTCATCTCGGACCGGAGGATCGTCCCCGCGCCTCCATGGATTGCCAATGCTATATTTTTATTGCTCATAAATTGCTCTTGAAAAGTACCGAATTTACGACGCGTGAAACAATTAGACATTCCACGTCGGCGGATGCCGCAGTTGTCGCACGCTTGCTTGCGCGCGCGTTTCTGCCCCATTGGAGGTCGCGAGCTTTGCTTAAAACTTCAGATTTCTTAACCGAAGCGCGTTCATGATGACGGAGACGGAACTGAATGTCATCGCCGCGCTGGCGATCATCGGCGACAGCAATATTCCCAGGAACGGATACAGCACGCCCGCAGCGATCGGCACGCCTACCAAATTATAGATAAATGCGAAGAACAGATTTTGTCGAATGTTGCTCATTGTCGCTTCGCTTAATTTTTTGGCTTTGACGATTCCGCGTAGATCGCCCTTGAGCAGAGTTATATCAGCCGATTCCATCGCAACATCGGTGCCCGTTCCCATCGCAATTCCGACCTGTGCCTGAGCAAGAGCGGGAGCGTCGTTCACTCCGTCGCCAGCCATTGCAACGATCTTTCCCTGCGCCTGCAGTTCCTTTACCTTTTCGGCTTTTTGTTCCGGAAGAACATCGGCGAAAACCTGATCTATATTCAATTTTTTCGCAACTGCTTCGGCGGTTTTAGCGTTGTCGCCGGTCATCATTATGACCTCGATATTTTGCCGGTGCAGTTCGTCGATCGCATGTTTTGCGGACTCTTTAACCGAATCGGCAACGCCGATGAGCCCTGCAAATTCGCCTTCAACCGCAGCAAACATCACGGTTTGACCTTCGGTTCTCAATTCATTGGCTTTAGATAAAAGTTCACCGCTGAGACCTTGAGACGCTGAGTTTTCTTTTGGTTTGTTTTCAGAAATATTCTTTTCTTTGTGTCTCTGCGTCTCGGCGGTTATGAAATCCTCATTTCCGATGACAACTCGTTTGCCTGATACTTTCCCAAAAATTCCTTTGCCCGTAACCGATTCAAAATCTTCGACATTTGCAAACTCGATTCCTTTTTCTCTAGCGCCTTCGACGATCGCATCGGCAAGCGGATGTTCGCTTGATCTTTCCAAAGAGGCGACCAGTTTCAATAGTTCATTTTCTGAAATCTGAGACTTGGAATTTGGCATTACGGCTTGCAGTTTCGGCTTGCCTTCCGTCAAGGTCCCTGTTTTATCAACGACGATCGCATTGACCTTTTCCAAAATTTCAAGTGCTTCTGCCTTTTTGACCAGAACACCCGTTTTCGCACCGCGTCCCGTGCCGACCATGATCGACATCGGCGTTGCCAAACCGAGCGCACACGGGCAGGCGATAATTAACACCGAAACCGCCGCAACAAGCGCGTATGTGAACGAACCGAGCGCCATCCAGACAACGAAGGCGACAATCGCCACGACGATAACCGCCGGTACAAAGTACGCCGAAACAACGTCGACAAGTCTTTGGATCGGGGCTCGAGAACGCTGTGCTTCACCGACCATTCGGACAATCTGCGCTAATAAAGTGTCGCTTCCGACATTTTCGGCTTTCATCATAAAACCGCGGTTGCCGTTGATCGTTCCGCCGATAATTTTGTCGCCGGTTGTTTTTTCCACCGGAATCGATTCGCCGGTTACCATCGATTCGTCGACATTGGTCTGACCTTCGATAATTACGCCGTCAACTGGAATTTTTTCATTCGCTTTTACGCGCAGAGTTGCACCGATCTGCACGTCTTTGAGCGATATTTCTTCTTCCGTTCCGTCTTCAAAAACGACGATTGCAGTTTCTGGAGCAAGACCTAAAAGTTCCTTGATCGCCGAAGACGTCTGATTCCTTGCGCGCAGTTCCAGCACCTGCCCGAGCAGAACGAGTGTTGTGATAACGGCTGCCGCTTCAAAATAAACGGCGATCAGATTCGAATGCGGATCGAGCATTGAAACGGGAAAAACCTGCGGAAAGAACAATGCGACCAGGCTGTAAATGTAAGCCGCACCGGTTCCCATAGCGATCAGCGTAAACATATTCGGGCTGACATTTTTGACCGAAGCGACAGCCCTTTGAAAAAACGGAAATCCGCCCCAAAGCACAACCGGAGTTGCCAGAACGAATTGGACCCAGAGCGAAGTTTTCGCAGAAATGAATTGATGGAAACCCGGCAGCATTTCCGCCATTGCAAGAACAAAAACGGGGAACGTAAAAACGGCAGATATCCAAAATCTGCGTTTCATATCGATAAATTCAGGATCGGGCGTATCGTCCAATGAGATTACTTTCGGCTCCAGAGCCATTCCGCAGATCGGGCAGCTTCCGGGACCGATCTGGACGATTTCCGGATGCATCGGACAAGTATATTCCGTACCTTCGCTCTGCGCTTCGAGCTTTTCCTGCTCTTTTTCTTCGAGAAAACTTCCGGGATTTTGCCGAAATTTTGTAATGCAGCCTTTCGAACAGAAATAATACGTTTCGTTTTCAAATTCAAAACTTCCTGCTGCCGTTGCAGGCGCGACCGACATTCCGCAAACCGGGTCGATATGTTCGCCGTCCGGCGCCGCTTTCATCTCGCCGTGCGAAACGACTTTTTCGCCGTGTTGTTCTTGAACATTTGCCGGCTTTGCATCCGAAATTTTTCCGCTTCCGTTTTGGATTTGCGAAAGATATTTCGTTTTGCATCCTTCTGCACAGAAATAAACGGTTTCACCGCCGCCGGGCGGATCGTAACTTGCCGCGGCGTTCTCCGGGGTTACCGTCATTCCGCAGATCGGATCAATATAAGTTTTTTCGGTCTTTTCAAACGCCGGTTTGCCGCGGCTGATCTGTATTGGAGATGTCGCTTTATCCGGATTCGCGATTTTGGCAACGAACTTTTCCTTGCAGCTAACGGCACAGAAGTAAATTGTTTCGCCATCGTGTTCGACGCTTGCGGCTGCGGATTCAGGCGTTACCGTCATACCGCAGATCGGATCGATGAACTGTTCGGATTTTGTCTTTGAATTTTTCATAATCGGACTCTCGTTTCAATTTTTCGTCGGTCGGAACCTCTTTCCAACCTATCAAATACAATTTACAGCCTGTCAGTAAGTGTCAGGTCAAGGACTCGTTTAAGTTTTTCGAAAAACTTATCAACAGTTCGGACAAATTTTTTTAAAATGCGGCGAGTTTTAACTCGCGGACTTGCAAATCAATGAATATAGGGCTTTAGCCGAATTGCCGATAAAGCTATTCGGATGACCGATGTTTATTTTGATAATTTGGCTAAAGTCTGCGCATTCGACAATTATCTATCCTCCAGATAAAACTCGGAAACATTTCACAAAATCAAAAAGCTGTCCGACGTACTGTTTAAAAAATTTTATTTTCAACATCTGCAACCGATTCGATCAAATGACAGATCGAATCACCGTTCGGCATTGAGTTTTCCATCGCTGTCCAGGCATCCAGCGACTTTTCCATTTTCATTTGCAATTTCTGCATTTCGCGTATCTTCTTTTTATTTTCTTCAATGCGCTGCTCGACAATTTCTCTGACCATCGGACACGGCGAACTTCCGCGTTTGGCTTTATCGAGAATGTGCGAGATCTCCGCGAGCGTAAATCCCAGATCTTTCGCCGCCATAATAAAGCGAAGCCGCACTGCGTCCGAAAAGTTATAGACCTTATAACCGTTTCCCGGATTGCGTGTCGGCTTCAAAAGCCCGATTCGTGTGTAATGACGCACCGTGTAAACGGGTACGTCAATTTTCTTTGCCAAAGCACCTGCGGTCATCATAATTTTATCTCGCGGTTAATTATTCTCTAACTAAGACATTCTATCAGTATGAACGCATAAAATGATCAATGGCATTGAAGCGTGCAAAGCGACGAAGGATATTTGTCCCAGAATGAGCAAAGAAATCTGTTAGGTTTCGTGTGTCATCTCAAAAGTAGTTGGGAAAACCGACTTCTCAGCACAGTTTTCAAGCCTTCAGGCATCGAAGAACTTGCTTTCCTCGTTGGCTCGATCCGACCTAAGACAGGGATAGATGTTTCCGATCGCTATTCAGTCTCTTAATTTTTTCCAAATTCGCTTCAACGCCGTCTTTTGAAATGCGCTTCCCGTACTCGAGCCATCAATAATTCAAAGCTTTCCTTAATTTGAGCGTTTGAAATAAAGGGATGAACGGTCGGATAGCATCAGCCGTCTTTTTCGAATGAGCGAAGATCTATTCATACGAATTTTTGAAACAGCGACGGAAATTTTGAGGACAGGGAATCGGAAAAGATCAATCGGCTTTTTTCGTTGCCTTCTTCGCAAGGTCTTTGTCGGTTTGTTTACCGCCTTGGCGCCGATTTTCAGAGGTTTGATTCGAAAACAATTGTTTGCAGCGTTTGCTGCAGAAGAAATAAACTTCGTCGTTGCGAACTGCGGTTGCCTGGGCGGTTTCGGGCGAAACGCTCATTCCGCAGATTGGATCAGTGTAGTTGGACATTGAAACTCACCTAAAAACCGCTTGACATTATGCCGAAACCGATCGCGCCAAAAGGAAGAAATTTTATTTACACACCGCAATTTATGTATTAAGTTTATGGCAAAGAGAAATTCGATTCAAACTAGCCGTTCAGCCGTTTCAAACAAAAATGTCGAATTTTTAATTCTCTATGGTCTATTTCAAAGAAGTTAGATAGTGCCAGACGTTATTCCGGAGGAAATTACGAAATGAAATCAAGGCTATTTTTTATGCTGTTTTGCCTGTTAACAGCGTCATCAGTCATGTTGCCGGGAACGACCGCAAAAGCTTCATCTGTCGATCCCGCTTTTCATGCCGTTCCTTCTGCGCCGATTCCGAATGCTAATTCCATTCAGCAGATCGTTCAGCCCGATGGAAAAATAATTGTCTGGGGTGCTTCGCTTGTCGCGGACGGGGTTGCGAAAGGCGAACTGCTGCGTCTGAATGCGAACGGAACGGTCGATCAAACATTTGCTTATTGCGGGTGCGGAATATTGTACATAACCAGTGTTGCGCTGCTTCCGGACGGCAAGATCATCGTCGCCGGCGGCGATGGCGTCGGGAGAATGATTCGATTAAATTCCGACGGAAGCATCGATCCCGCGTTCGTTTCGGGCATGCCCGCAAATCCTTTTGGAAATTCGGTTTTTGATGTGGTCGCTATTCAGCCGGACGGGAAAATCCTTGCTTCTCGAAGACAATCGATGCAGGGGTTTGTAGATATCAAACTTTTCCGATTTAATCCGGAAGGCTCGGTTGACACTACATTTACAGCGATCGCGATGGCAGGTGGGAGCCCTGCCGCCGCAACGGTCGGCGGGCTTGTCTTTTTACCGGACGGCAGATTTTACTTTGGTTGGACACAGGGCACTTTCGGAACGGCAGGCACATTGCGCCGCTATAATGCCGATGGAACCGTCGACTCGACCTGGGAAACTCCTAACTTTACCGGCGGCGGATTTCCGACATCGACCGCGATCAACGGTATCGCTCTGGAAGCAGACGGCAGTTTGATCGTTGCGGGTAAATGGGACACGGTGAACGGACTTTCGAAGCCGAATCTGATTAGACTTTTTTCTGCGGGGAATGTCGATGTAAGTTTTTCTCCGCCTGTGACCGGGTTGCCCTCTACCGCCGTCGCGGCATTACCCGGCGGAAAGATCCTTTTTTCGCAGCAAGTTGATACGCAAGGTTTTTACAGGCTTTTCCGTTTGAATACGGATGGCTCGGCAGATAATACGTTTGTAATGGATGCGTCGATCACCTCGGTTTCCAATCGATGGGTTCGCGCAGCAAGCGGAAACATAATCTTTCTAGGTCTCATTGGTCAGCAAAAACGCCTTGTTCGCCTGCTGCCCGACGGGGCGTTGGATAATTCTTTTGACCCGAACCTAGCCGTTTTCGGAACGATCCATACGATGCTCAGACAGAACGACGGAAAGATTGTAAGCGCGGGCAGTTATACACAAATGAACGGCGTCGCCCGACCGGGTTTTGCCCGTTCGACTTCCGACGGCGACCTTGATCCGTCGTTCGTTCCCGGAACCGGGTTCGATCTAATACCGTCAGCGCTCGTTTCGCAGAGCGACGGAAAGATCATTGCGGTTGGCGGATTCACGACGTATAACGGAGCAGCGCGCCCGTCGATCGCAAGAATCAATTTTGACGGCTCGCTCGATTCTTCGTTCGCGCCTAACGTATCGTCCATTGCCGGAATTGCAATTCAGCCGGACGGAAAGATCATTATTGTCGGCAGTTTTACAAGCGTAAACGGCGTTCCCAAAACCAGGATCGCAAGACTTGAAACCAATGGCGCTCTCGACAATTCGTTCGATGCCATTATCGGGAGCGGAGCCGTTTACCGGGCATTGGTACAGCCTGACGGTAAAATAATGATCGGCGGAAGCTTTACCGGAGTTAATGGATTTAACCGAAACAATCTAGCCCGACTCAATGCCGACGGAACTCTGGATCAAACATTTAATGCGTCTAGTTCGGGTGTCAGCGCTTTGCTGCGGCAAAGCGACGGGAAATATATTGTCGGCGGCACCGCGAGTATCGCCCGCAAAAATGTGGACGGGTCAAACGACGCATCTTTCGTTTCTACTAATTTTTCCGCAAGTTCTTCGTCGGACACACAGATTCATGCGGTCTTGCTGCGTCCTGACGGAAGTCTGATCGTCGGCGGAAGGTTTGACACGGTCGGCGGAACGCCAAAACGTAATCTTGCGCGGCTTGCGCCGAACGGTGAATTGGATCAGTTGTTCGTATCTATCGGAGCGAATGGTCGCGTTCGAGCGGTTGTTCAGGATTCAGAAAATAAGATCCTGATCGGCGGCGATTTTACAAGCGTTGAGAATACCCCGCAGCCCGGAATTTCGCGGCTCGTTGTATCGCCGTTCCGGGCGGTAACGCCGTATGACTTCGACGGGGACGGGAAAGCCGATATCTCAGTTTTTCGACCGTCGGAGAATAAATGGTACATTTTGCGGAGTTCCGATTTCGGCGTAGATCAGCCGGTCTTTGCTGTCAGCGGCGACATTCCCGTGCCGGCGGATTATGACGGCGACGGTAAGACCGATTTAGCAGTCTTCCGCCCGTCGCTCGGCGATTGGTGGTATCGCGGCAGCGCAAACAATGCACAAACATTTGCGCATTGGGGAAATAGCTCGGACACAGCCCTTCCGTCCGATTGGGACGGCGACGGACGCGCCGACTACGTCGTTTTCCGTGCGGCGGCGAACACCTGGTACCGGGCAAGCAGCGCAAACTCTCTGACATCGTCCGTCGG
This sequence comes from Pyrinomonadaceae bacterium, assembly GCA_026129865.1. GTDB lineage: Bacteria > Acidobacteriota > Blastocatellia > Pyrinomonadales > Pyrinomonadaceae > JAHCHG01. The sequence continues at coordinate 549,546 of JAHCHG010000001.1, read as the reverse complement.
GTTCGGGGTTACGGGCGACAAACCTTTGATCGGAGATTTTGACGGCGACGGAAAATCGGATGTCGCCGTTTTCCGTCCGTCAACCGGCGATTGGTGGTGGCAGAGCAGCATCGATAATATCCAACGGGCGACACGTTGGGGAATTAGTACGGATATTGCGGTGCCCGCGGATTATGACGGCGATGGGAAAACCGATTTCGCTGTTTATCGACCGTCGAACGGAAACTGGTATATTCTGAACAGTTCCAATTTCCAGCCGACGATCGTTAATTTCGGATTGTCAGAAGATAAACCGGTCGCTGCAGATTATGACGGCGATGGAAAGGCTGACATCGCGGTCTTTCGACCGTCAACCGGCGTTTGGTATTTGCTTCGCACCACTGACGGATTTGCAGCGTTCAACTGGGGCGTCAGCACTGACATTCCAATTCCAAACGCGTTTCTTCGGTAATTTGGTCAAAACCGCCTGAATCTCCGGGCGGTCCAATTATTGACGGTCAACTAATAAAAAGGTCTTAAAGCATCCGCTTTTGCAGATGCTTTAAGACCTTTTTTCATAGACTTCGAATTGCGGAATTAAATTACTAACGGGGCTTGCGAATCGTTAATCATCGTCCTCATGCCCGCGAATTCTGCCGTCGGCTTGTGCTTGTTCGATGACCTTGCTTTGCAGGTTTTGCGGCAGCGGATCGTAATGCGAAAACTGCATATGATAACTTCCTCGCGCCTGTGTTACGGAGTTTAATTTCGATTGGTAATCAAGCATTTCCGAAAGCGGAACCTGCGCTTTGATAACCTGCTGTTTGCCGCGCATATCCATTCCCTGAACTCTGCCGCGACGCGAATTTAGATCACCCATAATGTCGCCCGAAACTTCCTGCGGACAGAAAACTTCGACTTCCATGATCGGTTCGAGCAATGTCGGACGCGCTTTTTCCATCGCGTTTCTAAACGCTTTCCTGCCCGCCGCTCTGAAGGAATGTTCGTCGGAATCAACCGTGTGATAACTTCCGTCAATTAGCGTAACTTTGAAATCAACGAGCGGATACCCCGCGACTGCGCCATTTTGTGCGGCTTCGATGATTCCTTTTTCGACTGCCGGGCGGAAATTCTGCGGAATCGCACCGCCGAAGATCTTGTCTTCAAAAACGAAGCCTTCGCCGTGTGTCAGCGGTTCGAAAACACATTTGCAATCGCCGAATTGACCGCGACCGCCGGATTGTTTTTTGTGCCTTCCCTGAACTTCGACTTGCTGCGTAATTGTTTCTTTGTACGGAACTTTCGGCGGATGAAGTTCGACTTCAACACCGTAACGGTTTTTTAATTTATCGACAACCGTTTCGATATGAAGCTGTCCCGAACCGCTCAAAATAAATTCTTTCGTCTGCGAATCGCGATCGAATTTCAAACTCGGATCTTCTTCTAAGATCTTATGAAGCGCGACACTGATCTTTTCTTCATCGGCACGTGATTTCGGTTCGATTGCAAAGGAGATCGCCGGTTCGCGATATTTTACGTTCGGATATACGATCGGATTGTTCTTATCACAGAGCGTATCGCCGCTTTGAGTTTCCTTTAATTTAACAACTGCGATAATGTCGCCGGTCTGCGCTTTATCAACTTTGTCGAGCGTTTTCCCCTGCAAAACATGCAACCCGCCGAGACGTTCGTTGGTTTCGCGGGTCGAATTGTAAACCGTCGCATCCGAGTCGATCTTGCCGGAAACGACCTTCATGACGTTGATCCTGCCGGCAAAAGGATCGGCGATCGTGCGAAAAACAAATGCAGAAAATGGCTCGTCGTTGCTGTATTTGCGCGAAATTCTTTCTCCGGTCATTTCGTTGGTTTTGAAACCGGATTCCGCCTCATGCGTAGTGGGGTTGGGTGCGAATTCGACGATGTGATTCAGCAGTATTTCCAAACCGACTAAACTTTCCGACGAAACTGCGTATACCGGGCAAAGCCGGCTTTTTGCGATGGCTGCCGCTAAATTCGGAATAACATCTTCTTCTTCGAGCGTTCCCTGATCGAAATACTTTTCCATCAGCGCGTCGTCGGATTCGGCGACGAGTTCGATGATCCTTTCGCGGGTCTTATCAACATAATCGCGTCCGGTTTCAGGCAGCGGAACTTCCTTTGCTTTGCCTTTTTCGTCAAATTCATACGCTTTCATATGAACGACATCGACAACGCCGCGAAAATCGGCTTCCTGCCCGATCGGCAAAGTAAAAGGCACGATCGAACGCGCGAAACTGTCGGTTGCGGTTTCTACAGCATGTCCGAAATCGGCTCGTTCTTTGTCCAGTTTATTGATAACCATAAAACGCGGCAGAAGAAATTCGTTCGCATAATTCCACGTTCTTTCGGTTTGAACTTCAATCCCGTTCACGCCGTCGACAACGACCAGAGCGCAGTTCGCAACGCGGCAGCCCGGACGGGCGTGCGCAACGAACGCCGCGTAGCCGGGCGTGTCAATAAAATTACATTTAACATCCTTAAACTCGAGATGGGCAAAACTGTTATTGAGTGAGACTTTGCGCTCGATCGCATCGTCTTCATAGTCGGTGACGGTCGTTCCTTCATCGACCTTTCCCCAGCGCGGCGTTGTTCCGGCGACATACAATAGCGAACTGATAAGCTGGGTTTTACCCGCGTCGCCGTGTCCAATGACAGCCAGATTGCGTAAATTCTCTGTTTCAAATGCTTTCATCTTCGGCAAAATCTCCTTTTTATAATAGTTCAAAGTTCAAAGTTCAAGGTTGATTTGCTTTAAACTTTGAACATTAGACTTTGAACTTGAAACTTTGTTTGTTGGTAAGAATTAAATTTATCCGACATCGCAAAAGATAGCAAGAAAGACTCATCCGCGACCGGCGCGGAGTAAAATGTCTTTACAAATAGGTTGAAACGGCACTAAAATACTCGCTATCTTCGAAACTTTCCCGGCACAGTGCTTTGAGGATCTTCCACGTGGACAAAAAATTGATTACAAATCTTCAATTCGTCGATAGCTGTCCTTTACGCTACTCACGCTGTTCGCTCAACTATTGACATTATGGAAAACCGGAACTCGAACAAAAATATTCTTATTATTGACGATGAACCGCCGATTCGAAATTTGATCGCGGAATTCTTAAAGGACAATTTTGCCTGCATAACTGCCGATTCTGCCGAGGAAGCACTTAAAATTCTGCGTAGCAGCGACATAAATCTCGTTCTGACGGACATCAATCTCGGCGGAATGACCGGAACAGAGATGATCCCGCATGTCCACGCAGCTTCGCCGGATACCGTTGTTATGATGATCAGCGGTGAAGGTTCTATGGAAGGCGCGATAAATGCAATGCGCCTGGGCGCATTTGATTACATATCAAAACCGCTCGACCTCGACCACATAGAAGTTGCGGTCGAACGGGCACTTGAACATCATTCGTTACTGGTCGAGAAACGAAAACACGAAACCCGGCTTGAAGAGCTTGTAAAACAGCGGACTGAAGAGTTGATCTATTTGTCGTATCACGACGCACTGACAAATCTGCCGAACAGTATTTTGTTCGAAGACAGGCTTTCACAGGCGATCGCTCATGCCAACCGATTTAAGCAAAGTCTGGCGATGCTTTATATTTCGATCGATCGTTTCGATCATGTCAATGATACGCTCGGACACCGTCTAGGATCGGAGCTGATGAAGAAGGTTGCCGATCGGTTAAGCCGTTCGGTTGCCGAAGATCTGACGATCGCGCGTTTCGAAGGCAGTGAATTTGCACTCCTGATTCCGCAAATTACGGGAACAGAAGACATCATCGCCGTAGCAAACGATATTTACTCCGCGCTTGAAGCGCCGTTCGTTGTCGACAGCAAGGAAATCTTTCTTTCGTTCAGTGTCGGAATCAGTCTTTATCCGGATGATGCGACGGATGGGCAGAAGCTGTTAAAAAATGCGAGCGCGGCTTTAGCAGGCGCAAAAGAACAAGGCGGAAATAATTACAGATTTTACCGCAGCGGAATGAACGAGCGCGCATTAAAACGGCTGATCCTTGAAAATTCACTGCGAAAAGCTATCGAACGCGAGGAGTTTGAGGTTCATTACCAGCCGAAACTGAATGTTAAGACCGATAAGATCGTCGGGGTTGAAGCGCTTGTCAGATGGAGGAATCAAGATCTCGGACTCGTTTCGCCAAAGGATTTTATTCCGCTCGCAGAAATGACCGGACTGATCATCCCGTTGGGCGAATGGGTATTACGAACGGCGTGTAAACAGTTAAGAGCCTGGAACAACAAGGGCTTTTCGCCAGGCGTTATGTCGGTAAATCTTTCCGCGCGGCAATTTCAGAGAGAATGCCTTTTGGAAGAGATCGAAAGCATAGTTGCCGAAACCGGCATCGACGCGTCAAAACTCGAGCTTGAGCTTACCGAAAGCTATCTGATGAAAGATCCGCAGCGTTCCATTGCAACTCTGCACTCTTTGAAAAAGCTAGGCATAAAGCTTTCGATAGACGATTTTGGAACGGAATATTCGTCGCTAAGCTATCTTAAACGGCTGCCGATCGATATTTTGAAGATCGACCAGTCGTTCGTTCAGGATCTTACTGAAAATCCGGATGATATCGAGCTGGTTCAGGCGATCACGACGCTTGCTCACAATTTGCGGCTCAAGGTCATTGCCGAAGGCGTCGAAAATGCCGAGCAGCTTCAATTTTTGAAAGATATCGATTGCGACGAATGGCAGGGTTATTACTTTAGCCGACCGGTAACTTCGGATGTTTTCGAGTCGAGCTTTTTGCGAACGGCGGCGAGTACGGTTTAAAATTCCAAGTTACTTTTCCCGGTCGGGCTAGTGCCCGCCGACTTCAGGTTCCCCTAAAAATGGCAAAAAAACTGAAATTGCTCAATATCGAAGATTCGGAATTTGACGCAGAACTGCTGCTGCGGCATTTAAATGCCGAGAATTACGATGTCGATTTCACTCGCGTCGATTCCTTCGAGATACTCAAAAATGCTTTACAGAACGAAAAATGGGACATAGTCATCTGCGATTATTCGATTCCCGGATTATCGGTCGACGAAGCGCTCGAACTTGTCAAAACCAACGACCCGAACGTTCCATTTCTCGTGATTTCCGGAACGATCTTAGAAGAAAAAGCGGTTGAGCTGATGCGCGCGGGTGCCGGTGATTATCTGATGAAAGATAATCTAAAGCGGTTAGGTCCGGCGATCGAACGGGAATTGCAGGAAGCTGAAAACAGACTGCGCAAAATGGAATCGGACGCTTCGCTTGCCGAAAGCGAGAAACGATTAAAACTTGCTCTGAGAGCTGCCGAGATGGGCGTCTGGGAATGGAATCTTAAAACGGACAACGTTTCCGGATCGACAGAGTTTTACAGTATTTGGGAAGTTGATGAATCGGTTTCGAAATTTCAGCAGTTTACGGAAAGATGTCATCCGGACGATATCGATGCCACATTAAGACGGCTGCAAAAATCGATCGATGAGCGCGAAGTTTACTCCGGCGATTTTCGCATTCAGGGCGCAAGCGGGACAAAATATGTCACCGTTACGGCGCTAGCCGAGTACGATAATTCGGGCAATCCGCAGCGCGTGATCGGCTCGATCCGCGACATTACCGACAAAAAAACTACGGAAAAAGAGTCGCGTGAGATAGAACAGCGTTTTCACGCGCTTGCTTCGAGTGCGGATCTCGTCTGGGTCGCGGATGGCGACGGAAACATTTCAAAACCGGAAATCTCCCGCGGGTCGTTTCATGAAAGATCGCTGGACCTTGACGACAAAAATTGGTGGGCGAGCATCATCCACCCGGATGAACAAACCCAGGCTATCGAAAATTGGGAACGTTCGGTAAAGTCTCGGTCGGTCTTTGAAATGGAATGCCGCATACAATATTCCGATGACGGCTACCGGCATTACTTTATCCGCGCCGTTCCGGTATTCAACGACGACGGTCAAATTCGCGAATGGGTCGGAATGAACCTAGATATTTCCGGTCGAAAAGCTGCCGAAGAAGCACTTCGTTCGAGCGAAGAGAAATTGGCACAGGCGCAAAAGCTCGAATCGGTCGGAAGACTCGCCGGAGGCATCGCTCACGATTTCAATAATATGCTGACCGCGATCAACGGTTACAGCGATCTTGCTTTGCGAAAACTCGAACGGGACAATCCGCTGCGACCATATCTGGAAGAGATCAGAAAATCCGGCGAACGTTCGGCGGCGCTTACTCAGCAGCTTTTAGCATTCAGTAGAAAACAGGTACTAAATCCGGCAGTGATCGACATTAATCAGATCGTCCGCGAGACCGGATCGATGCTCAGAAGGTTGATCAACGCTAACATTCATTTCGAAACCGACCTCGCAAATGATCTGGGAGCGGTCAAGGTCGATCCGGGTCAGTTGTCACAAGTGCTCATGAATCTCATAGTAAACGCCAGCGATGCGATGCCCGCCGGCGGTGAACTGAGAATAGAGACGTGCAACCTTGAACTCGACGAACGGCTCGTATCGTTTCACGAGGACGCGACCACGGGAAAATATGTTTTGCTTCAGGTAAGCGATACAGGTATCGGCATCGATGAAAAGATAAAATCAAATATTTTCGAACCGTTCTTTTCTACAAAAGCCGCGAAAGGAACCGGTTTGGGACTTTCGACCGTGTACGGGATCGTCAATCAATCCGGCGGATTTATTACAGTTGACAGCGAACCCGGAAAAGGCGCGACATTCAAGATCTTCTTTCCGCAGGTTTTGGATTCGCGAAAATCGTCCAAGATCGAAGAAGGTTCGCCCGCGTCGAGCGCCGGTTCGGAAAGGATCTTACTGGTCGAAGACGAGGAAATGGTACGAAACCTTTGCCGCCAGGTATTGGAATCGTGCGGATACAGCGTGGTCGAAGCAAAAGACGGGGTCGAGGCTCTGGATATTTTTGAAACGCGCAACCTGGATTTCGATCTACTCATCAGCGATATCGTTATGCCTAAAATGGGCGGAAAGGAACTTGCGGAAAAGATAAATTCGATCGATCCCGACCTGCCGGTTTTGTTCATGTCCGGATATCCTGATAACGATTTTGTTAAACGAGGCGTCATTGAAGCCAACGTTAACTTTCTCCAAAAGCCGTTCACCGTTGAAACTTTAACTTCCAAGATACGCGGCGTTCTCGACAAGCGAAAAATGCCGAATTCATTGCCTTGATCATCTAATTAGTGATAACTTCAGACCGGAATCCTCAGCGGCAGCGAAAGCAAAATCAAGTGTCCGGGAGCGTCAACGTCGCGCATTGCGGAAACCTTCGTCCGGCGAAGGTCTTAATTTTATTCTGGTGAAAGAAATGAAGAATCGAATACAGTTACTAGTATTGGCGTCTGTTTTAATGAGCGCGGGAATCCTGGCGTCCGGCATTTTTTCAGGAAGTTCCCAAGACTTTATTATTTCCGGCGACATTGCCGGAAGTTCAAGCGTTTTTTCATTTCCGAAATCCCGCAAAGCGCCCAAACGCTATACAGCGTCGACAAAAAGCGCTTCTGTTAAACGTTCGCGCTCGCAGCGCGCTGCGACCCGAACAAAGATCCGCAAGCAATATGACAGGCTCGACCGAGTTGCTTCACGCCGAAATAAGATCGAGATTATCAAGCCGGAAGATCTAATCCCGCGCGAAGATCCTGAAAAAGCTTCGCTCGCGCTGACCGGTGCGGCGCAGTATTATTTCAACGAAGACCAGGTCGATAAATCCATCGATTATTACCGCGAATCTTACAAACTCAACAACAAGAATGATTTCGCGCGGCTGGGACTGTCCGATGCATTAACGCGAAAAGGCGACGATCTGATGAGTTCGGAAGAATCGCCGGCGGCGATCGCCGAACGCTTCTATCTTGAAGCGATCGAATTAAACGTGGAAAACTCCGCTGCCTACGCCGGATTGGGAGAAGTTTACGATCAATTGGAAAAGCCCGAAAAAGCGATCGAAAATTATGAAAAGGCTCTAAAGATCGATCCTGACCTGACAGATGTAAGCGCCCCGTTGGGAATTTTATACTACCGCGCGGGCGACATTGCGAAAGCGGACATTTTTTTGAAAAAAGCTCTGGAAAGCGAGCCGGACGACGCGCAAACTCAGTACTTTCTCGGACTTGTGAAATTATCTCAGAACCGGTTTGCCGAAGCTGAAACAGCCTTTAAGAAATCGATTCAGCTTGATCCGGGTTTTTCGGAAGGCTATTACGGTCTGGGAACGGCGCTTTCAAAACTTGCTCGCGAGAAAGAAGCGATCGACGAATATAATTTAGCGATCAAAACCAATCCGAAATACACGGAAGCGTGGTTCGATCTGGGCTCGGCTTATTTTAATACGGAAGATTATCAGAAATCGGTCGATGCGTATCTGGAAGCCATAAAACTTCGAAACAATGATCCGGAAGCATATATAAACCTTGCCGACTCATACCGGCAGCTTGCCGATAACGACTCGACGGTAAAAGGAAAATATGCGCTTTTAGGACAGGCTTTAAGCCGCTATTCGACCGGGTTGACGCTTATCCAAAATAATCCGAATAACCGCGAAGAATTTACGGACGACGAACTCGCGGAGATCTTCAGCCGATACGGGTACACCGCCGGCGAGCGAAATATGCTTGCCAGCGTTCAGGGAATTACGCATAACTGGGACCGCGCTCTGGAAGCTTTGACGACCGCTGCCGAGATGAAGAATGACGCTCTCGATTATGCAAATCTCGGCTGGGCGTTTTACAACAGCGCGCGAAACGATCTGAAGGCAAATCCGGATGCTGCGCGGCAAAAATTAATGTCCGCGAAAGAAAATCTGGACAAGGCGGAAAAGCTGAAGCCGAATCCGGTTATAATGACCGCGATCAAGCTGAATAAAGGAATTACGGCGATCGATCTCGGTGAATTCTCATCGGCGGTCGAGAATTTAAAACCCGTTACAGACAGCCGACCCGATTGGGCGTTCGCAAATTATTCACTCGGCGTTGCTTATTTCAAGGGCGGCGATCTGAACAATGCGATCTCGCAATTTAAGAAAGCCGTTGAGAAGGAAACGGATTATGTTGCTGCTTATTCAGGTTTAGGCAACGCATATCTTTTAAAGAACGATCTTAAAGCCGTCCGCGGCGTGATAGAAGATCTGAAGAAAATAAAAAGCGCCGCGGCAATAAATGAAGCCAACCGCCTGCAATTTGCTATGTCGCTTAAAAATTGATCTTTCGCAAAGATCTGCATTGGATTTTGTAAAAGGGAAGTTGAGAAGTTACTATCTTGGCTTCCTATTTTTATGATTCGGAATTTTAGCATCGAAAAAAATGTGCCGCTTGGACCTTTGACAACCCTCGGCGTCGGCGGCGAGGCGGATCATTTTCTATCCGCGACGTCAGAAGAGGCGATTCTTTTCGGTTTTGATTTTGCCCGGGAAAACAATTTAGATGTTTTCGTTCTCGGCGGTGGAAGCAATGTTCTGATCTCCGACGAAGGCTTTCGCGGATTGGTCATCAAGGTCGATTTGCTCGGACGGGCATTTGATAGATTGGACGAGAATACCTTCAATTTAATCTGTGCTGCCGGCGAATCCTGGGACGATGTTGTCGAAGAAGCAATACGACGCGATCTTCAAGGAATAGAATGTCTTAGCGGAATTCCGGGTTCGGTCGGCGGAACGCCGGTGCAGAATGTCGGCGCATACGGTCAGGAAGTTTCCGAAACGATCCATTCGGTCCGATGTCTCGACCGTTCGACCGGAAAGATCGTCGATCTTTCGAACGGTCAGTGCGGTTTTAGCTATCGAAAAAGCATTTTTAATACGACGGCGAAGGAAAAATTTGTCGTTTTATCCGTTAATTTCCGATTAAATATTGCCGGAAAACCGAAAATTGTGTACGCTGATCTGCAAAAGCATTTCGACGAAAGAATACCAACATTAAGGGAAACCAGAGACGCAGTATTGGCGATTCGTGCGGCAAAATCGATGGTAATCGATTTGAACGATCCAAACTCCAGAAGCGCGGGTTCGTTTTTTAAAAACCCGATCGTCACTCTTGAATTTTTGAATCAACTTGATGTCGAGCTGCGAAAGTCCGGTCGTCTCAAATTTGAAGAGGTTGTGCCGTCGTTTCGCATAGACGATTCGCATGCAAAGATCGCCGCCGCCTGGCTGATCGAACGAGCCGGGTTTCACAAAGGTTTTCGAAAAGGTAACGCGGGAATTTCTGCAAATCATTCGTTGGCGCTGATCAATTGCGGAAATGCCGGAGCAGCAGAAATCGTTGCGCTAAAGGAAGAAATCCAAGAATCTGTCAATCGAGAATTCGGAATATCGTTGGAACCGGAACCAATCTTCGTCGGATTTTGAACACCGCATTTGAAAATCTAAAGAATTTTCGTTCTGCCGAGTTGTTAAATGATGACTAAACCGCGCGTGAGGTTTTGGTAGATCTTGTGAAACGCGATCTTTGGAGTTGGGTAGAAAATGAATTTTTCTTATCACGAACTACGGAAATATTTGCTTGGCGCGCTGCCGCCCGATGAGTTCGAGCGGATCGATCGGGACTTGATCGAAGATCGTTCATTGGAGGTCGATTTGCTCAGAGCGGAAGACGCGCTGATAAACGATTACATCGATAAAAATTTGACCGAAGAGGAAGAAGAACTCTTTTTCCAAAATTTCTTGATCTCGCGCCCGCGCTTTGATGCAGTTCGTAAATCACGTGTGTTGCGCACTTTAGCGGATGAGCACGTGGCGGACATTCCAAAAAAGAAAAGTCGAGTTGAGAACGTTTCAGCCGCTTTTATGTATTTGCTGGCGCTCGACCGGCGTCCGAGCCTCTCTATTTTAGGAATTTTAGTAATCATTTTTGCGGCGACACTCGTTTGGCAGATAGGTCGAAACCGCCCAAGCCTAGACAACAATGGTCTACAGGCATTTTTGTCCGAGGTAACTAAGCGCGATCTCAGCGATCTGAACAATTTTAAAGATTATTCCAGCGTGAACCTATTTGCCGAAGATGGGCAAAATCATCGAAATAGAATTAACGTCCGGGCGAGCGGGCTTTCGAAAGACATTCTTCTGCGGTTGGCGTTGCCGCCGGAAGCAGTTTCCGAAAATTGCTTTTCTCTTGAGATCGCGGTAAATGAAGGTCAAAAGTTCTCCGTAAGCAAAATAAAAGCCTATCCGCACGATGCAGGTTCGGAGATTAGAATACTTGTTCCGCGCGAAATAGCAGAAAAGAAAGATTGTCAGATAACTTTGACAGGCAGGCAGTTAAAGTCCCCGCAGCTTAAATATTACCTGCGTCTTGATTAAAAGGATCAATTTTTATTTTTTAAGCGCATCAACCAAAAAATCGTTATAAGCGGATTTGAGTGCGGGATCGAGTTTGATCGCCATGGAAAGATCTTCTGCTGCTTCCTTTTTCTTTTTTGATGCCAGTAATAATAGCCCCCGGCGAGCATAAGCTTCAGCAAATTCGGGGTCGCGGTCGATAGCTTTGGAAAAATTTGAAATCGCCGAAGAAACGTCGTCCTTGTCTTCGAACACTAACCCGAGACTGAAAAATGTATACGCATAATCCGGTTGAAGTTCTGCAGCTTTAAGATAATCCGCAATTGAGCCGTCAAAATCTTTGAGCTCAAGCTTAATTCCGCCACGGTTGAAATACGCTTCGAACAGTTTTGGATATATCTTTATTGCTGCATCGTAATCCGCCAAAGCACCATTTTTGTCCCCCAATTCTTTTTTCGCATTTCCCCGGTTATTAAATGCCATAGCGTAATTCGGCATTAATTCCAATGTCTTGGAAAAGTCAAAAACCGCGTCTTTAAACCGTTTATTGTCGAAGTTTACGACTCCGCGGTTAAAATAACTTTGATAATTTCTCGGGTCGATCTCAATTATCTTTCCATAATCAGCAAGCGCACCATCGACATCGCCGTTTTCGAGTCTAAGATTTGCCCGGTTCAAGTACGGTTCAGAAAAAGCAGGATACAATTTGATCGCCTCATTATATTTCGCCTCGGCGCCAGCGTTGTCACCCGCAGTTTGCAGCTTCACCCCCTGATTGTAAACGTCAACTGCCTTTTCGTAACTACTTTGCGATTGAGCGAAAACAACCCATGACGAGGCGAAAAAGATAATCGAAAGTAAGACTGAGAACTTGATCATATGATTGTAAATATCCGCTTTTTTCGAATCAAAATTTGGTGTGTATAATAGCGTGATACTCATAAATTATTGCAAAAAAAATTTTAAGAAAGCAAATTTAAACTAATGCCCAAGAGAACTGATATAAACAAAATCCTGATCATCGGATCGGGTCCGATCGTCATCGGGCAGGCTTGCGAATTTGATTATTCGGGGACACAAGCCTGCCGCGCTTTGAAACAGGAGGGTTTTGAGATAATTCTCGTCAATTCAAATCCGGCGACGATTATGACTGACCCGGAAATTGCGGACAAAACTTATATTGAACCGCTGACTGTCGAATCGGTTACGGTGATCATTGAAAAAGAACGTCCTGATGCGGTTTTGCCGACGGTCGGAGGACAAACGGCGCTGAATTTAGCGGTTGATCTGTATGAACAAGGCGTTTTGGAAAGGTTCGGCGTAAAACTGATCGGTGCGAATATTGATTCGATAAAGGTCGGCGAAGACCGCGAACTTTTTAAAGAAGCGATGGACGAGATCGGAATCCCGTCGGCAAAAGGCGGTTTCGCTCACACCTGGGACGAAGCGAAAAAACTCGTCGAGGAAACGGGTTATCCGGCGATCATTCGTCCCGCGTTTACTTTGGGCGGAACGGGCGGCGGAGTCGCGTATAACCCCGAAGAATTTGAAGAAATCGTTGAAAGAGGTTTGTCTGCATCACCGATCTCGCAGGTTTTGATAGAAGAGTCAATTTTGGGCTGGAAAGAATACGAACTCGAGGTGATGCGCGATTTGAACGATAACGTCGTGATTATTTGTTCGATCGAAAACTTCGATCCGATGGGCGTTCACACGGGCGATTCGATCACGGTCGCGCCGGCGCAGACTTTGACCGATGTCGAATATCAAAAATTGCGCGATATGTCGCTTGCCTGTATTCGCCGTGTCGGCGTGGAAACGGGCGGTTCTAATATTCAATTTGCCGTAAATCCCGAAAACGGCGACATTCGCATTATTGAAATGAATCCGCGCGTTTCTCGTTCTTCTGCATTAGCGAGTAAAGCAACGGGCTTTCCTATTGCGAAAATCGCTGCAAAACTTGCTGTCGGCTACACTTTGGACGAAATTCCGAACGATATTACAAAGAAAACTCCGGCATCATTTGAACCGACAATTGATTATGTCGTAACTAAAATTCCGAAATGGGCGTTCGAGAAATTTCCCGGCGCGGAAGACGTTTTGGGAACGCAGATGAAATCGGTCGGCGAAGTTATGGCGATCGGGCGAACATTTAAAGAATCTCTTTTCAAAGGTTTGCGTTCGCTCGAAGCCATCAAGCCTTTACGTTTGGAAGGAATCCCGGATCACGTTTTGCAGCAGAAACTTGCACGTCCGAATTCAAATAGATTTTCATATTTAACTTACGCTTTGCGAAACGGTTATTCGATTGCGGAAATTCATCGTCTGACAAAAATTGATCCGTGGTTTCTCGAACAATTGCAGGAAGTTATGCTCTTGCAGGCGCGGATTGACGGGCGAAAGTTAAACGACGTGCCGAGCGAAGTTTTGCGGCAGGCGAAAGAATATGCGCTTTCTGATCGCCGCATTTCTTATCTGACGAATTCGACTGAAAAGGAAGTTCGTGAAAGACGTAAAGATCTAAATATACTTCCCGTTTATAAGCGTGTTGATACTTGCGGAGCGGAATTTGAATCGAACACGCCGTATCTTTATTCGACTTACGAAGAAGAAAATGAAGCCGAACCGACCGACCGTAGAAAAATTATGATTTTGGGTTCGGGACCAAATCGCATCGGGCAGGGAATTGAATTCGATTATTGCTGCTGTCACGCAAGTTTCGCTTTGCAGGACGCTGATTTTGAAACGATTATGGTCAATTGCAATCCCGAAACCGTTTCGACCGATTACGACACTTCGGACAGACTCTATTTCGAGCCTTTGACTTTTGAAGATGTAATGAACATCGTCGAAACTGAAAATCCCGAAGGCGTGATCGTTCAATTCGGTGGGCAAACGCCGCTTAATTTAGCTGACGAACTAAACGAAGCGGGCGTTCCGATCATCGGGACTTCACCGGATTCAATTGATTTAGCCGAAGACAGAAAAAGATTTTCCGCACTTTTGCAGGAATTGAAAATTCCGCAGCCCGAAAATGGAACTGCCGTGTCGGGCGAAGAAGCGAAAGCGATTGCCGAAAAAATCGGTTATCCGGTCGTTGTTCGTCCTTCATTTGTTCTCGGTGGACGTGCGATGGCGATTGTTTATGACGAACAGACGCTCGACGAATATATGCGTTCAGCGGTTGACGCTTCGCCCGAAAAACCGATTTTGATTGATAAATTTTTAGAACGCGCCGTCGAAATTGACGTTGACGCGCTCGCGGATTGCGATGGAGCGCGGACACTCTTGTCCGCAACTTCTTCCGACACAGACAAAAGCGGCGAAGCGGACAAGAGTGTCCGCGCTCCGTCAGTGGTCATCTGCGGAATTCAGGAACACATCGAAGAAGCGGGAATTCATTCGGGCGATTCGAGCAGCGTTTTGCCCGCGCAGAAAATTGCCGAAGAACATCTCGAAACGATCAAACATTACACGCGAAATCTCGCTAAGGCGTTGAAAGTCGTCGGTTTGATGAACCTGCAATTGGCGATTAAAGACGACCGCGTTTACGTTATCGAAGTAAATCCGCGAGCGTCGCGCACAGTTCCATTCGTCGCAAAAGCGACGGGCGTTCCGATTGCCAAGATCGCGTCTTTGATAATGGCTGGAGTTAAAACTCTCGCCGAATTTAATTTGCCTGAAATGCTCGAAGTTCCGATGATCTTCGTTAAATCTCCGGTTTTCCCGTTCAAAAAATTCGCCGGAGTTGATCCAATCTTGGGACCGGAAATGCATTCGACGGGCGAAGTTATGGGCGTTGGCGAAACATTCGGTGAAGCCTACGGCAAAGCGATGATCTCCGCCGGAACCGATCTGCCGATGTCCGGCACGGCGTTCATTTCCGTCAACGATTCCGATAAAGGTCAAGCCGTAGTTTTAGCGCGAAGACTCGACAAACTCGGCTTCAAACTCATTGCCACTTACGGCACGACCTTGCGTTTAAGAGAAGTCGGCTTGGAATGCAAAACCGTTTTCAAAGTCAACGAAGGTCGCCCGAACATAGCAGATCATATAAAACAAGGTGAGATCAGTTTGATCATAAACACTCCGCTCGGTAGAACTTCACATTACGACGAAAAAGCGATCCGAAAGGCTGCGCTTCAGTTTAATGTTCCCTGTGTGACGACCATGACAGGTGCCGAAGCGCTTGTTGAAGCGATTTCAGCTAAACAATCGGAAGATGTTGTCGTTGTCAGAAGTCTTCAAGACATTCATTCGACGTCGTTTAAGGTTCGGTCGACAATCTAATCGGGCTATCATCGTTTTACACGATATTTCTTATTATCACGCCATAAGATGATATATTGAAATATCACCTAGATACGTGATACACTTTTCGTCGATGAGGGCTGTAATAACCGGAGACATTATAAACTCGAGGAGCTCAAGCGATTGGCTTGACTCGCTAAAACGCGAACTCGAACGTCTCGGCAGCCGACCTGCCGATTGGGAAATTTATCGCGGCGATGCGTTTCAGATCTTTATAAATGACGCCGCAGATGCGCTCGCCAACGCAATTCTTATCAGAGCCGCAATGAAAGCTGAGAATGGAATGGACGTTCGAATGGCGATCGGGATTGGAGATGTCGATCATCGAGCCGCAAACGTTCTTGAATCAAACGGCACTGCGTTTGTAAATTCGGGTCAGAAGTTTGAGCTTCTGAAGAAAGAACGTCAAAATTTAGCCGTCAAAAGTCCATCGGACATTTTCGACCGGGATATCAACCTGATCCTGAAACTGGCTTCGATCGCTATCGATGGTTGGACGGTTAGTTCCGCACAGGCGGTTCATGCTGCATTGATCGCTCCGGACATTTCTCAGCAGCAGATCGGAGAACAACTCGGGATTAAACAAAATGCTGTAAGCGGAAGGCTTAAACGCGCGTTTTTTGACGAGATTAAAGATGTCATCGGCATTTATCGCATAAAAATACTCGAATTGATATGAACGTTCTCAGCGTATTGATACTGGCGCATCTGGTGGGCGATTTTTTGCTTCAGCCAGCGTCGTGGGTCGAGGCGAAGGAAATCAAAAAGCTGCAAGCCTGGCAGCTTTACGCCCATTCTCTCATTCATGGAGTTCTTTCAATTCCCGCCGCAGCAATGTCGGGAAAGCCTCTAATAGTTCCTACTGTTATAGTTACACATTTTTTGATCGACGCGCTAAAACTTTATCGGCAGACGGAAGACACACGACGCCGCTGGTTTTTTATTGATCAATTTGCGCATTTTGTCGTCATTTTCTTTCTCTTTCTATACGCAGTTCCGTTTCAGACGCGCATCTTCCTGAACGAGCTTTCTTCGAATATTTCGTTGATAGCGGGAATCGTTCTTTTAACAAAACCTGCGTCTATCGCAATCAAGATCTTCATCTCTCGTTGGACGCCGCAGATCGGCGAGATGAAAGATCCGGCGATCAGCGACACAGAAGATCTCGAATCACTCGAAAGCGCCGGAAAATATATTGGAATACTGGAAAGGCTTTTTGTCTTTACTTTTGTCGTTTCGGGACAATGGCAGGCGATCGGGTTTCTCATAGCGGCAAAATCGATCTTTCGATTTGGTTACCTGAAGGAGTCGCGAAACCGCAAACTTACGGAATATATTATAATCGGCACGCTTACCAGTTTCGGAGCGGCAATCGCAACCGCACTATTATATCTTCGTTTTAGAAACTATTAGATTAATCAATTCTTACCGGTTGGAGCGTGTCCAATTGATCGATGAAAGCTTCTTAAATTCCAGCGCTTTCTTATCCTCTAAAAAAAATTAACTAATCGCCTTGACGCCGATCGATCAATGAAATTAAACTACCAACTTCTGAAAAAGAAAATGAAAGTCATTTTCAATAAGAAGGAAATAAGATCGGAGATTTAGTCTAATTGAGAAATCGAAAAGCTGATAATGGTTAGTCAAAATCGAGCTTTTTCGTGTCGAAAAGGTGAACATATGGAAGAATTTATAAAAGAAAAAAATTTTACGTTTTGGGTCTATAAGTTATCGGTACTGATTACGATCGCACTAACCTTGGCAATTTCTGCGTTCTCGCAATCGTCGGAAAAATGTTTCCGCGGAACGGTTAAGGACGCCAACGAGGCGTTTATAACGGGCGCAGAAGTTGTGTTGAAAGACGTGAACGGAAAAACGCTCGAGCGCACCGAAAGCGACCAAAACGGCGAATTTCGGCTTGGATGTTATCCGAACGCAGCATATTCGCTGATTATCACAAAGCGCGGAATGGCTGTTGCCGAAAAGACGGTTGAACTGAGCGGAAAGAATGTGTCGGTTTCCGATGTTGTTCTAAATGTCGCCGAAGTCGCAGAGGTCGTTCAGGTTGAGATCGAACCTGTCTTCATAACTTCTGAAACGCAGGCAGTCACGAAAACCTTCACGCCGCTGCGAGATCTTCCGCAGTCGGTCGAGATCGTCAATCGGCAATTGATCGATTCGCAGGCGGTGCGGTCGATGCAGGATGCTCTGTCGAACGTAACCGCGGTTTCGACCGCGCAGGGCGAAGGTCGGCGCGATCAATTTTTCATTCGCGGATTTTCGGCGATCGGCGATCAATTTGTCGACGGAGTGCGGGACGACGCGCTTTATTACCGCGATCTTGCAAACATTGAGCAGATCGAAGTGGTTAAAGGACCAAGCGCTGCGCTGTTTGGTCGCGGGTCGTCGGGCGGAATAATTAACCGCGTTACGAAAAAGCCGAATTTGTTCGATAAGGTCGGCTCGATCGAGGGAATTTTTGGCACATATGGATTAAAGCGTGCTAATTTCGACTTTGGAATGCCGATCATTTCCGAAAAGCTTGCGTTTCGCTTTATCGGCGCCGTCGAAGAAACAGGAAGTTTCAGACATTATTTCAAGGAAAATCGCCTGAATATAGCTCCGTCGCTGGCTTGGCAGCCGGACGCTAAGACCGACATCAAATTCCAGTTCGAATTTCTTGACGACACGCGAACGCCTGATCGGGGCATTCCGTCGTTTCGCGGGAGACCGGTGAAAGTGCCGATCGGTACATATTATGGAAATCCAAATGAGGACGAAATCAATAACAAGGTGAATTCGCAGGCGGTAATATTTGAACGCGAGATCACGAAGTTTTGGAAGTTTCGTAATAATTTCAGGCGGATCGAATACGACACGGAATATTATAATACTTTCTCTAACGGTATCTGTCTGCAGCAGTTGTCCGGAACTTGCTCGACAAATATACCTTCGGCGATCTTAATCGACGATCCGAGGCTGCGCGTTGTTCGCGGGCAATATTCCGGAGATTTTCGTCAGGAAAATTACTTTAATCAGTCGGAGTTCGTCGGCGTCGTTGAAACTGCAGGAATTGTTCATACGCTTCTCGCCGGTGTCGAATACGGAGTTCAAGACAAACGCACGGTTCGGTCGAATAACGCTTCGCCGGTTCCGGTAGCTCTGACAAACCCTGATCTTAACGTGCGGGTGGCGGATGCGCCTTTGCGGACTCTGACCGCGTTTAGCGGTAAAACGGTCGGTCTCTACGTGCAGGACCAGATCGCATTTAACAATCACTGGAAAGCATTGATCGGTGTTAGATTTGATAATTTCAAACAAGAGTTGGACGATCTTCTTCCGGCAAACAACGACCTCGGAAGAACGGACAAACAATGGAGCCCGCGCGCGGGACTTGTTTACCAGCCAAATGAATGGCTCTCGTTTTACGGCAGCTTTTCCCGTTCGTTTCAGCCGTCCGGAGAAAATTTATCGCTCGCTGCTTCGAATGAAGAACTCGGTCCCGAATCCACAAAAAATTATGAAGCCGGGATAAAAGCAACATTCGTCCCGCTTAAACTCAATGCAAATTTCGCGATATTTCATCTACGCCGGGACAATATTAAAAGCAACGACCCGTTGAATCCCGGGCAGCTGATCCTGATCGGCGAACAACGCACGAACGGATTGGAGATCAATTTTTCGGGTTCGCCGCTCGATAAGTTTGATTTCGTCGCCGGATACGCGCTGCTCGACGCAAGGATTACGAGATCGACCAGTTTTTCGGGCGGCGTTCCGCTCGAAGGACGCTTTGCGCAATTGACGCCGAGAAATTCCGGAAATTTTTGGATGACGTACCGCCTTCCGTCCGGATTCCGAATTGGATTTGGCGGCAACGCTAGAAGTAAAACTTTTACTTCTACGAATAATCTGGTAACCCTTCCCGGGTACGCAAAGTTTGACGGATCGCTTTCATGGCAGAGCGAAAAGCATTATGAAATTGCGTTTAATCTGAAGAACATTTTTAATCGGAAGTATTTCGAAACCGCGCATAACGACAACCAGATCATGCCCGGATCGCCGATAAACGGATCGGTGACTTTGCGGTATAAATGGTAAACGGCGCGCAATAAGTCAAACATCATCTAAACTCAAATATTCCGCAAGGATTCGAGTGCCGAACCGGCAAATCGGTCTTTGCGGATCTAAACATAAAACCGCAGAATTAAATCATGAAAGCTTTTCGGAAGGCAGTTTTTTGGCTTCATCTCGCGTCAGGTACATTGGCGGGAATATTTATTTTCATAATGTGCATAACGGGCGCTCTGTTGTCGTTTGAATCCAATTTAATAAAATTTGCCGAACGAGACGTACGCATTGTAAATGTCGGATCGGAACGTCTGACTGCCGGAGCGATACTCAATTCGGCGATACGGGCACGTTCAAATGCGGAGCCTTCGGCACTTTTGATTTCGCGCGATCCGGAACTGTCGGCAGCTGTTTCGTTTGGTCGCGAAGGGCAATTATTCATCGATCCGTACACCGGCGATGTTTTGGGCGAAGACGCGTCGGGGCTTCGCGGTTTTTTAGGGTTTGTCGAAGACGTGCATCGCTGGCTCGCGTTTCCGGGCGAGTCACGGGCGTATGGAAAATCGATCAATGGCGCGGCAAATTTGTTATTTTTATTTCTTGCGATCTCCGGTGTTTATATTTGGTTTCCGAAAAAGCTGGCGTGGCGAAATTTTAAGCCTGTAATCTGGTTTCGTCGCGGTCTCCGCGGGAAAGCGCGAAATTTTAACTGGCATAATGTGATCGGATTCTGGACGTCGCTTGTTCTTGTGATCCTGACTGCGACGGCGGTCGTTATGTCGTATAAATGGGCGAACGACTTGCTTTATCGCGCGACCGGTAACGAACCGCCGGCACAGCAGCAGCGTTCAAATTCGGCTGCAAACGAAGAGTCGGCATCTAATCTTGAAAACATTGATCAATTTTTCTCAACCGCAGCAAATAATTCGGAATGGAAAACGATCTCGCTTCGTCTCCCGGTCAAGGAAGAAGCGGTTTTGACGGTCGAAGAAGGGATTTACTGGAATATCTTCGCTCGGTCGCCGTTAACTCTGAATCCCGAAACGGGAGAGATAATGAAATGGGAGCCGTACGGTGAACAAAATGGGGGAAAGCAATTGCGCAGCTGGGCGCGCTTTACACATACGGGTGAAACCGGCGGTTTTATCGGACAATTGATCGGTTTCGTCGCTTGTGTCGGCGGCGCATTTCTGGTTTGGACGGGGTTTTCACTTGCCCTCAGACGATTCGGTGCCTGGCGCAAAAAGCGCGTAATTGAAGTTTGACGAAAAATGACGGATAGATCGTGGAATTATCCGTCGATTATAGTATGCTTTTGAGTAATTTATCCCGGTAAGTATTCTCAATAGAACCTTTTGAATCGAAAGCATAAAAATTTTCTGATCTCAGGCATTACGCAAATGTTCTTTTCGACATTTGCTTTTGCACTTGCAAACGTTTTTGTAAAAAAAGTCGCGCATATTCCGGTAATGGAAATAGTCTTTTTCCGCTGCCTTATTGCCGGAATTCTTTGCGTGATCGGATTAAAACGCGCAGATGCTTCGCTCGTCGGTTCAAATCACTTGTTCCTTATCCTGCGCGGCGTATTCGGCACCGCTGCACTAGCGTTCTTCTTTTTGACGGTTCAAAACATTCCGCTCGCAACGGCAATGACGGTGCAATACCTTTCGCCGATCTTTACGGCAATCATCGCGATATTCTTTCTCAAAGAAGCCGTAAAACCGGTGCAGTGGATATTTTACGCAACGGCGTTCGCCGGCGTAGTGTTCATCGGACAGGTCGATGCGCGTGTTTCGTTCGTCTTCATTTTGCTCGGCGTTCTATCTGCGGCGGGTTCCGGTGCTGCTTATAATCTGGTGCGAAAACTGAAAGATTCCGAGCATCCGCTGACGATAATTCTTTATTTTCAGCTTGTCGGAATTATCGCGGGGGTAATTTCTATACCATTCGCATGGAAAATTCCGGTTGGTTCCGATTGGTTTTATTTGCTGCTGATAGGGATTTTTTCGCAGCTCGGGCAGATTTTTCTGACAAATGCTTTCAGCAAGGAAAAGGCTGCGAGCGTCGCAATAATCGTTTATTCCGGATTGATCTACGGCATTGCTATCGGCTGGATATTCTTTGACGAACCGCAAACGCTAGCGGCGCTTTTAGGCATGATGCTTGTTGTGGTCGGCGTCGTTGCGAGCGTGCTTTACGGGCGCCGCGTCAAACAGGTCGAGCAGATCGAATCGACGATCGGTTAATCGCGTTCAGACTGGACAACTGAAAATCTGCGTGATTTCATCGATTTAACACTATGAATGAAAAAACCCGGATCCGCGCAGTAGTCGTAACCGTCAGCGATTCCAGAAGTAAAGAAGACGATGTTTCCGGCGTTTCGCTGGTCGGGCTTCTTATCGGAATCGGCGCCCTCGTCGTTGACAAGGTAATCATTTCGGACGATCTGACCGCGATCCAAAATCTTTTATACGGTCTGTGCGAACGGGAAGACGTCAATTTGGTCGTCACGACCGGCGGAACTGGTTTTGCGGAACGCGACAACACACCCGAAGCGACCCGTGCCGTCATCGAACGCGAGGCGCCCGGCATAGCAGAGGCAATGCGCGCCGAAACCTTAAAAAATACGCGCAAAGCAATGCTCTCACGCGGCGTGTGCGGTATTAGAAACGGCACGCTTATCATTAATCTTCCCGGTTCGCCGAAAGGCGTCGCGGAATGTTTTGAAGCGATCAAGGACGTTTTGCCGCATGCGGTCGAACTTCTAAGCGGAAAAACATCGCACGAACAAACGAAAAATTAACTAACCGATTCCCGAATGAAACCCACGATATCGTCTTTTAATTTCTTCAAGGACGATTTCTCGATATACATCATATGCCCGGCTTCGTAATATTTTACAGACACATTTTTTCGAAGCGGCGGTTCGAGGTTCATGTTTGAAAGCGTGTATTCCGTCGCAAAATAAGGAGTCGCCATATCGTAATAGCCCGAGGCGACAAAGACCTTCATATACGGATTCTTGCGCATCGCGCTTGAGAGCGGAATGCTCGTATTTGCGTAGCCGTTGTTAACGTTCCAATTCCATGGGGATGTAATTCCGCCGCCGAGAATGTAGTACTCAAGATCGGTCTTAAACTTTAGATCGCGGCGGACGTAGTCGTTAAAAACAGCGGTGTAGGGCGTTCTGATCGCGGTCATACTCGGATCAAAATCCGGATTATCGCCGGCAGCGCTTGAGTCGTAACCGGTAAAACGGCTGTCCAGCCTTCCGATCATCAGACGCTTGTCGCGAAGAAGTTCCTTCATAAATTCGCCTAGATCTACGCGAAAATTATTTTGATCGATAAACGACTTACTAAGTCCGGAATAACGGCTGTATTTTTCAAGCAGCGCGTCTTTTTCCTGCGGCGAAAGACGGTCAATTCGCGTTAGAGCCGGACCGTATTCATTGACGGAAAACGATTCTGCTTCGCGAAGAACGGTTTCGAGCGGTTTCGCCTGAAGATCGGCGGGAAGTTTTTTGTGGTACCAGGCAGTCGCGGCGTATGACGGAAAAATAAATGTCAAAGGCAGATCGTTGCCATCGGCAAATCGGATCGTCTGAAAGTTCATCACGTTGGAAACGAGAGCAATACCGTTAAAAGCGATTCCTTTTTCGAACAAATATCCCGAAAGACCGGCAGCACGTGTGGTTCCGTAACTTTCTCCGACAAGAAAAAGCGGCGAACTCCAGCGTTCATAGCGCGTCAGGTAAAGCCTGATAAATTCGCCGACTGATTGAATATCTCCGTTTACGCTAAAGAATTTTTCGGCTTTTTTGGGATCGAGAGCACGGCTAAAGCCTGTTCCGACCGGATCGATAAAAACAAGATCGGTTTCCGTCAGCCAGGTATATTCGTTATCGACCATTTTATACGGCGGCGGCGGCATAAATCCGTTGTCCAGCATTTGTACCCGTTTAGGACCCAACGCGCCAAGATGAAGCCAGACAGATGCCGAACCGGGTCCGCCATTGAACGAAAACATCAGCGGACGTTTTTCAGCAGGATTTGGCGTGTCGAGTCTATAAGCCATGAAGAATATCTTGGCTTCGGTTTCGCCCGTGCGCTCTTCCCGGATCGGCATATATCCGGTTGTAACCGTGTAGTTTAACGTTCTACTGCCGACCCGGATAGATTGACGCGTAACTGACGTCGGCTCATCAAGAGCAAACTTTTTGTCTTCCTGCGGATCGCCGATCTTGACCGTAACTTGCGGAGACGGAGTTGGAGTCGGCGTCGGTTGAGCTGCAACGGCAGGCGATTGGAACAAAAGAAATAACGAAGTCAAAAATGCTGCAAACATAATTTTTCAGTTGAGATCCGGAAATTAGACGGAACGCCGTTTAGGCGATGACGGCGGAATGTATAATTTTTAGAAAAGTGCGGCGAAGTGCATTAAACAAATCCGCCGCAATTTCTTTTGAAACTAAAATGTTATTGCCCCGAACCGAAGCTCGAACCATACTCGTTCGGCTGCGGCGGTGCGTATTGATTCATCGGCTGAGAATCGGGAAATACCTGGCGGTAAGCAAATGCGTTGGCACCGTAAATGATCGGAATAACGAACAAGATTCCGATTCCGCAAGCGAGAACTCCGGCGATCGCCATCAAACCTTCAAGTATCGAAAGAATTAAAATACCGCCGAAGTTTGCCCAGCCGGCGCTAAAACTCAGCTTTGCGGCTTCGCCAACGCCGAGTTTTTTCTCCATGATCAGCGGAAGAGCAAAGAACAACGAGATTCTCAAAACGATTCCAAGGATGAAAAGAACCAATCCGCCGCCGAGCGCGAGTATCAAAATGCTTCCCGCGATCGCTGCTTCGTGCCCGTCGCGGCTGCCGGCAAATCCGATATCCGCGAGATTTATGGTTAAGCGAAGCCCTTGCCCGATAATTTCGGGAATCGCCAGGATGATTCCGATGACCATTGCCGGAACAAAGACCTCAAAACCTTTAAACATCATTCCGAAATCGACCGATTCGCCGCGAATCTGTCTAAGATAGACAAAATAAACTCCTGCGATGATCGGACCTGAAATGAAAAGACTAACGCACGGAATACATCCGGCTAGTATCAATCCGACAACGGATATTCCAAAAAACAGACCAAAGTTTTGTTTAACGAGTTCCCACGCGTTTCCAATACAGTCTCCCGCGCTGATCGCGCTTCGCTGAAATTCTATTTGATACATAGTTTTTCCTTTTTTTGTTTAGATTGGTGATCGAAAAAATGATTGCAGAAACATTGACATAAATTCACAAAAAACTCAATTGGGAACCGGTTTCTGCGCGCCGAAGTGATTTCGATCGTGTCATTTGAAGAAATCCGATCTGAGTTTCAAAGAAACCGGACCGTATTTTTCGAAGGGTTTGACTAGTCAACACCAAAATATGATTCTATAGCTTTGATAAAACTGAAATCTAATGAGCTTTTTCCGCAGATCGGTCAAAAAATTTAAAAATGCCAGGGAAGATTTCGGGCGGATCGGTTTTTGGGCTGCGTTTTCGCTGATCATGCCGATATTCGGTTTGACCGCATTTATCGGGTTGATCTACGAGGTAAGTCCCTGGCTTCAGGCGAATAAAACATACGGTGTTCTATTCTTTATCGCAACGGTTGCGATCCTGGCGGGTCTGGCGATCCTTCCGACAAATATCGTCGGAATGGCTGCCGGTTGGGCTTTCGGATTTAAGCTTGGATTGTTTGCCATGCTTGGCGCGATCGCTGGAGCGCTTGCGATAAACTTTTTTGTTTCCAAACGTTTAGCGGGAAAAAATTTCACCGAATTGATCGAGAAAAAGCCAAAGCTTAAAGCGATCCATCGCGAATTATTGAAAAGTCATTTCTTCCGCAATCTGGTGATAATCGTTCTCCTTCGACTTTCACCGGCAGTTCCATTTGCTGCGACAAATTTTCTTATCTCTGCGTCCGGGGTTTCGATCCGAACGTTTCTTCTCGGCACCGTCATCGGTTATATTCCGCGAACTTCTGCCACCGTTTTCGTCGGATCGACAATTACGATGCTTGATTTTAACCAGCCGACGCAGTCCTGGATGATCATTCTCGGAATTATTTCTACGATCACTGCATTGATCGTGATGGGAGTTGTCAGCAAACGAGCGCTCGACCGCTATTTGCGGGAATTAACCACGTAGAAAAGCCCCGCGATGAAATTTCACGGGGCTTTCGCAACACTCTATTTACCGAAGGTCAACGAACGACTTCGCTGACGACCTTGCCATTAATAATGGTTCCGACGCAGTGCGTTACATATTCGAACGGATCTCCGTCGTAAAGCGCAACGTCGCCGTCCTTTCCTTTCTCGAGCGAACCGATCCGGCTGTCGAGCCCAAGTATTTTTGCGGCATCTATCGTGATCGAAGCAAGCGCGTCGCGTTTTGACAGCCCGTTTGCTGCGGCGATCGCCGCTTCGAACAGCACGACGCGTGTTTTCGGAACGTAACCTTCATAGCCGCTTTGAATTGCGAAAGGAATTCCGGCAGCTTTAAGCTTTGAAGCAGTTTCCATCGAAAGATTTTCAGTGTCGCCGCCTGCGCGATACATTGTCGGATGAAGAATTACCGGAAAACCCGAGGCTCTTATTTCATCGAGCAATTGATGCGCTTCGGAAACGCCGTCGAGCACCAGTTTAATGTTAAATTCCTTCGCGAGCCGCAAAGCGCTCATGATGTCCTGCGATTGGTTGACCGAAACAAGAAGCGGAACCTCGCCGTTAAGAACCTTAACAAACATCTCGGTTTTCAGATCGCGCGACGGATCTTTTTTCTTCGCATATTCCTGGGCTTTTATTAACTCAGTTCGCAGCATTGAGATCTGCTTTGCGCGGGTTCCGGGCGATTTCCCCTGCGACGCGAGCGCGTTTTGTCCCAAAACAACTGCGATCATCTTGGTCGGAACGATCACAGCCTCTTCCACATTATCGCCGGTCGTTTTCGCGATCAATGTCTGTCCCGGAACGAGCGCGGAAGGTTGATGACCGGTATGAATAGTTGTTACGCCGAATTCGCGAACCCATTCGATAAGCTTTTCGCGAGCATTATATGAATCGATCGCCCGCAGTTCCGGCTGAACCGGCGAGCTTCCGTCGAGCGCCATTTGATCGTGCGGCTGGTTTAAATATCCGTTCAAACCGATCACTGTTCGCGCGTCGATGAGTCCAGGCGTAACGACTTTTGCCGACATTACGCGGTAATTTGATGGAATTGCGATCTGTGCCGCAGTTCCTACCGCTTCGATCTTGCCGTTCGCGCCGATAAGGACGACTCCGTTCGTCAGCGGCTCGCCGGACATGGTCCAAACCGTGTCGCCCTTGACCGCAATTTGACCAAATGCGAATGCGGAAAGATAAAACATCAACGCAGCGGTGCCGAATGCGGTTTTTAGTGAAAGGTTACCAGTCGTTTGCATTAAGTTATGGAATTTCATTAGTTCAAACCTCCTTCAAAATCGTCTCCGAAACAATCAAGATGGAGATATCGATCGGTAGTTGCGCCGAATCCGCCGACCTGTATCAGCCTGTCCTGCGGATTTGCGCGGTCAAAGACCTTTTTTCCTTCTACGAAAGTCTGCTCGACTTTTGTATAGACACTCAGCGGATCGCCGCTTAAAACTATGAAATCGGCATCTTTCCCAACCTCGAGCGAGCCGATGCGCGAATCGAGATCCAGCATCTTTGCACCCGCCATCGTCAGCGCATAAAGTGCGGCGTCGCGCGACATTCCCGCGCGAACCGCGAGTCCGCCTGAGCGAAGAAACAGTCGCGAATCCGTTATGTAATCGTCCGTATGAAATCCGACAAGCGCACCGGCTTTTTCGAGTGCTGCGCCGTTGATAAAGCTGATATCCGCAGTTTCAAGCTTTCCGCCCGGGCTGTCGATAAAAATTATCGATGCCGGAACACCGGCTTTTGCAATTTCGTCAGCGACCTTCCAGGCTTCGGAAACATGTTGAAGCACAACCTTAAACCCGAATTCCTTTTGCAGCCGTAGAACGGTCAAAATATCATCGTGCCGGTGCGTATGAAAATGAACGACGCGTTCGCCATTTAATACTTCGACAAGCGCTTCCATCGCTAGATCGCGCGGCGGCATTTTCTCTTTATCGTCGCCTGCCTTCTTTATCTTGTCCCGATATTCCTGTGCCTTGATAAACTGCGCGCGGACAAGCGCGGCGGATTTTGCACGAGTCCCCGGAAAAGTTCCGCCGCCCGAGCGGATCGGATTCGTTCCGTTCGCGAACTTTATTCCGCCCATATACTTTCCGTTCTTATCGTAGATCAAAAGATCGTCTATCTTCACCGCGCCGTCCCGGAGTTTTAGGTAAAGCGTTTGACCGCTGTCGAGGTGTCCCGAACCCGGCATAACGTTCACCGTCGTAATTCCGCCGGACTGAGCACGCTGAATATTTGCTGCACGGGCATTGATACCGTCGAGAAGTCGTACATCGGGTTGGATCGGCGCCGAACCGTCCGCCCCCGACCCCTCGCCGATATGACTGTGAGTGTCTACAAGTCCCGGCATTACGATTTTGCCGGTCAGATCGATTCGTGCGGCATTTGCCGGAATCTTAACGCTCCTTGCATCGCCGATGGCGACGATCTTGCCGTTTTCAACAATGATCACGCCGTTTTCGATCGGGGTGCCGACTATTGGAATTATTCCAGCGCCGACATAAACGGTCTGTTTCGATTGTCCTAAAAGCGGACATGCGAGAACAAACACAAAAAGAGCAATCTTAAAAAAATATCTCATTGGATTTTTCCTCGGGTTATAGAAAATTGGAATGTATCAATAACTTGCAACGAAATCGTGCAGGTGTCAAGAATTGCGGCACGATATCGTCGACTGTGTTGCATCGGAGATAAATCGATAAAAAATTGCCAAACGTTTTTCACCCTGATTTTGCGGGCGGATAGCCGTTTTTTGCCCATGGGAGTTCTTGGTGGCACGGGCATTGTATAGGAAACCTTCATCAACTAAGGGCAAAATGTCCTGAAAAAGGAGAATCTTGTTATGAAAAGATTATTTGCAGCAATTATCACGTTTACATTTTTATTCAGCGCGTTCGCGATCGATGGCGCTGCGCAAACCAGACGGAAGAAAAAGGGAACTAAAGGTTTAGCGACGAACATTGCGATCGTTGCAGGAAGCACAGCCGCCGGCGCATTGATCGGTCGCGGAAGAAACGGTGCGATGATCGGCGCAGGCGCCGGACTGCTTTATGCATCGAGCCGAAAGGGAACGAAACGCCGATACGCGAATTCGACAACAAGACGTGTAGCGAAGATAGCAGGCGGATCGCTCGTCGGTGCCGGAACCGGGGCAGCAATCGGCGGGAAAACTGGAATGTTGATCGGTGCCGGTGCGGGTCTCGGCGCAACGTATCTTTATACAAGGAACGGGAAGAAATACTATCGCGCAAGCAATGGTCGTACGTATTACAATAAAAACGGTCGCCGGGTTTATTTGTAATCGACAATTAGTATTTTTCGTGATTTGAAAGTTTTTTTGAATCGCGAATGTCGGCGGCGGGTGATGTTTCACTTGCCGCCTTTTTTTGCGTCGCAGGGAACCGCAACGAGGAATGTCGATCCGTGCGAGTTATTCGACCTCACTTCGATCCTTCCGTCGTGAGCAGCGATGATTCCATAGCAAACCGCTAGTCCGAGACCCGTTCCTTCGCCTGTACGTTTGGTTGTGAAAAACGGGTCAAAGATCTTTTTCAGATCAGCTTTCGGAATCCCCGAGCCGTCGTCAGATACTTCAATGAAAATTTCTCCTCCACCGGAATAGGTTTTTATGGTTAAAACACCGTCTGCACTCACCGCATCTCTGGCGTTAAGGAAAAGATTTAGGAAAAGCTGTTGAAACTGGTCCGAATCCACGACTACGTCCGGAATCCCTTCATCTAAAATTTTGACGATCTTTAATTTCTTAAATGAACTGTCAAATTTTGCGAGCCGTAAACTTGCGTTCACAATTTTGTTGATCGATATTCGGGAACGAGCGCTCGGGCGCGAGCGTCCGAAATCCATCAGATCTTTAGTAACACGCGTGATCCGCGAGATCTGTTCGGAGATCAGTTTTAGCTTTTCGCGCGTATCGAAATCAAGTTCACGGCTTTGCATCATTTGTATGAGCGAGGAGATTGAAGCCAGCGGATTGTTTACCTCGTGCGCGACACCGGCAGAAAGGGTTCCGATCGCGGCGAGCTTTTCCGTCCGAATCAGCTGTTCATTTAAGGTTTTTAGCTGATCTATGTCGAAAGCCATTTTTCTGCTCATTTCGTTAAATGATTCTGCCAGAAGCCCGATCTCATCGTTTGTCTTTCGAAGATCGACTTCTGTTCCGTAGTTTCCCGAAGTAACCTGAATCGATGCGAGAGTTATCCGCTGCAGCGGTCGCGAAAAAATTCGAATAACGATCAAAACAAGCAAGAGATTGGGTACGAGAGCCGAAATAACGCTGAAAACAAGGTATTTGCGCCAGGCTTCAAAATTCATTCCGTCCTGAAATGCCCAGTAAACGATCGGAATCTGAAATATAACGAAGCTGACGATGGCAACGGCGGCGATCGAAAGAGCGATCTTATAGGCGACCGGAAAAAGCCGGAACTGATCGAGTGCAGTTTGCAGCGAAAAAAGTTTAAAATTTGAGATCGCGTAGGTGTAGATCAGAACGCCGGGAAGAACAAAGATCGCGCTGAATGGCAGTAATTCATAATTTCCAAAGAAAGGAAGAACGATGTTTGCAAGCGTCTTTAGAAGTCCGGTAAGCAGCACTGCCCAAAGAATCGCCCCAAGCTGCTGACCCGTTTGCGTACTCCGGTATATTAGATATTTGTTAAAAAGCAGATAACATCCAAAGCCAAAAACCATGTAAACATAAGCGACATAAAGGTAAGCAAGCGGCGAAAAATCTATTGAAAGTGCACCGTTGGAATAATCGATCCGTTTCAGCAGAAATCCAAAAATGACTGCCGGGATAAGAACGATAGCAGGCGAAAAGAGCATCGCGGCACGTCTTTTCGGCGTCCGTGAGTTTTCGGGAAAAACCCACGCGAAATTGACCAATGCAAACTGCATCAGCAGCGCAATGATAAAACTAGCTGCTGCCCACCATCCCGGATGAAAGCCGGTGTCGGGAAAATTCCAAAAGATGAGATCCTTAACCGTCCAAAGCGCCAAGAATGAGATAAACGCTGCGAAAGTTTGATGAGCCCGCATTCGAGGATTTGCGACGAACACGTAGAAACCGAGTGCGACCAGCAAAAAAAGCGAGAACAAATGAAGAATAACCAGCATCGTTCCTTTGTTTTAGCTTTAATTATCCTGAAATGCAAAAAATCCCGAATCTCAAGGTTAAGACTCGTGCCGGCGGCTCGGTATTCCAGATTATTTTAACTTGATCTTAAGGCTGATACCGAAAATGTCGATGTCTTTTAGCGTTGTTACGGCTTTGTTCGATTGAACCATGTAGTAGAAATCTGCGGACGTGTTTCCGGAAAGTTTTCGGCTGATACCGACGGAAAATTCATTTCTGAACCAGCGGTCCTGCCGAAAATCATAATAAGCTTCGTCCGCGACAAACGGCGCGAACAGATCTTTGCCGTCTTTGTACTTGATCGGAACTTTTAAGGTAAGCTTGTTTCGATAGCGTGTTGTGTCGTCCCTGAAATGACGTATTCGATGTTCGATCCGGTTTCGATCCTTAAGTGAAAAATACTTAAATTTCTTCTCAACGGTCAGATCGAACCGGAGCCGGTGTTCAAATTCCTTTCTGTTTCGCGTCGGCTGTCCGGCGCGGTAAATATAACTCGGAGAGAAACTTAGATAATTATTCACCTTGTAATCGAGACCGATTCCGATCCGTTCATCGACAAAATGCCGCGCGTTTTGTCCAAGACGTAAAGTACCGCTGACAAAACCGGAGAGCTTTTCGGACTCTTTTCCGTTCTGATCTTTAGCTTTATAGATCGGAAAAACCAGCGTCGTTTCATTCCAGATCTGCGTATCATGATCATTCGTCTGCGAATAACCGATCACCGAAAACATCGCTATTGACACGATAACCGTTAAGATTTTTTTGCGCATACGAAAATGTTATATCGTCGGATTGTTAACGCGATGTTACAGAAGCAATAAAAGTGCGATTAATTTGAAAAATTTCCTTGATTTGGAACAACCCGGAATTTATTGATCCGGCAAGCCAGCCGAAGCAATGTCGAATGAAACATTCTTACAGATCGGTTTTTCGCGGTCAATTTGTTCGCTGGATCTTACTTGGGTGGAATCTACATTAGTCGGGAAAGTTTGATTTAGTTCCGCGATCGCTTTGGCGTCGTTCAGCCCATTAAAAAGTTCTTCGAGCAGCGATCTCGAACGGTGTGTGCGAAAAACAATTTGCGACGATATAGCCTCAAAAAGGTTTCGACGCGCATCGTTCAAGTGAAATTCGAGAAGTTTTCGATTGCGGCGGGCGAGGACGATGTTGTTGAGCTTTGATACGCCGAATTCGAAATAAACGTCTTGCTGAGTTGGCGCTGCGGGGTCAAGTGTGTTAGGTTCAACAGTTTGATTCGCAAAGCTTAGCCCGACATACCGTTCGACCGTCTCTCGAAATTCATAGATTGAAACCGAATCGGCAATTTCAGCGAAAACGTTTTCAAGGCGTTTTGAGGTTTCGTGGATGCGTTCATCCTGCGAAGATCGACTTTTGAGTCTTTTCGACCGAGTCGAAACGATATATCTAACGGCACAAAATATCCAGATCGGAAGCAAGCCGGTTGAGGTCAACGCTCGAACGTACGGACTTCGTTCACTATTGATTTCGAAGTAATGCAGCGCACAAAACGGCGCGCCGGCAGCGAGATACAAAACGATCATTTCGGTCCATGTCATACCTATCTTTCTCGGCAATCAATATGCCTTTTGCTGATCGCCTTTAGAGAAAGCTCGAAAAAGAGAGTTAATTTACGGAAAAACATAGATTTAGACGAAAGTTTCGGGAACCGAACGCGTTCTAATATCGTTAAACAGAATTGCAATGCGCGAAATTTTTATTTTTCTTAGTCGCAAATTGCAATCCGATTTAAAAGCCGCAAAAGAGTGTTTCAATTTCGTCCGAAATTCGTGGCACCCGAATTGCACCAAGAACAAGCAGGGAATAAGTCGAACTCGTTTCGAATTCATAAAAGTAAAATACATACAAACAGGGAAATCATAACAATGACTGCAAAAGCAAAAATAAAAGTTATAAAGAAGAGCGAGCAAAATGCTCCCGAAGCAACGAAAGTTGCTCCGAAACCGACTAAACAACAATCCGCCCGTGAGATGGTTTCGACCGTTTCAAATTGGGTTAGCGATTTTCAAAACCGGAAGAGAAAAGAAACGAAACACGCGATAGAAACCTTCTTATCGAGCAAACCGCAGACGAACGGCGCCTAGGTGTCTTCATCAGCGCATTTGTTTAAGAATAGAAGAGTTCCAGTGTGATTCCACTTTTCCCTAAACGTTTGATGAACGGTGTTTTAATGCCGTTCTTTTTTTTGTCTAAAAATAATCTCTGCTTGATTTGTAAAGAAGAAATTGTTGAGTTAACTGTGCTAGACTGCTAGAAAAATCTTTTCTGGCATAATTTATGGAAGGCAAAGTTGTAATTGTTACCGGCGGCAGCAGCGGCATTGGTCGAGCTTCGGCGTTATTATTTGCAAAGAATGGAGCAAATGTAGTTGCGGTCGGACGAAATGAAAAGGAGCTCGGAGAACTGCGGCTTGAAGCAAAGGAAAGCGGCACGACCGTGAAATCGCATCTCGCTGATATTTGCGAGAACACCCAGGTCGAAAGAGTGGTCAACGATACAGTCGGTCAATTCGGTCAAATTGACATACTTGTAAATGCGGCTGGTATCATTATGAACGGTTCGATTGAAACAACGCAGCTCGACGATTGGGACAAAATGATGAACGTAAATGTGCGTTCGATGTTTTATTTGATGAACCGTTGTGTTCCCGAGCTTGAGAAAACGCAAGGTAACATTGTAAACGTATCGAGTGTCGCCGGACCGCGGGCATTTCCTAATGTTTTAGCTTACTGCGTTTCGAAAGCTGCCGTCGACCAGCTAACCCGCTGTGCGGCGCTTGAGCTTGCTTCCAAGAAAGTCCGCGTAAATGCCGTCAATCCCGGCGTAGTAGTGACAAAACTTCATCGGCGCAGCGGAATGAACGAAGGCGATTACGAAACGTTTCTCGAACATTCGAAATCAACTCATCCGATCGGACGCGTCGGAACGGCAGTTGAGGTTGCAGAATTGATATATTTTCTGGCGTCGGAAAAAGCCGGTTGGATAACCGGCGCAACTTACGAGATCGATGGCGGGCACGCGCTAACTTGTGCCCGGTGAAAATTTTACGCCTTAATACCGGGAGCTTTTTAGGCTGACAAATTATCTGATCATTTTTAATGAAACTTCAATTATTGCCAAGCACGTTTGAGAAGGACGGAAGCGCTTCATTAAAGCAGCATCTTGCAAGCTTCGTGATCGACGACTGCGTTGCGCTTGACGCGGGGAGCCTGGCAATGTCCGCGACGCCGCTTCAGCGAAAGAACATCCGCGACGTAGTCCTGACACACGCTCATCTGGACCACATAGCCGGATTGCCGCTTTTTGTTGACGATCTTTTCGCAACACTTGAATCGCCGATTCGAGTTCATGGTCAGCAAGAAGTGATCGAGAGTCTTGAAAATCACATCTTCAATTGGGAGATTTATCCACGCTTTTCGGAATTAACGAATGAAAACGGCAGCGTTTTGGAATACCATAAATTTTCGATCGGTGAAACGCTCGCGATAAAACATTTGAAATTTAGATCAGTTTCAGTAAATCATAAGGTTCCGACCGTCGGTTTTATTATCAAGGACGAAGCGTCAACGATTGCCTTTACAAGTGATACATCTAAAATGTCGGAGTTTTGGAATGAAGTGAACAACGAAAAGTCGCTCGACGCGATCCTTATCGAATGTGCCTTTCCGAACGGTCTTGCAAACCTTGCAGGGATTTCTCACCATTTGACGCCGAAAGCACTTGAACAGGAACTCACAAAACTCCGACACGGTTGTCCGATATACGTTATAAACGTCAAACCTATGTACCGGGACTCGGTTGCAGACGAGATCTCGGGACTGGAAATTCCTAACTTAAGTATTCTTGAAGTGGGAAAAATTTATGAATGGTGAAGCCGTTTATCTGCCGCGGAGAAAATTCACCGGTTCGAACGCCGTTTCCTTATGCTCTCCGATAAAGCCGCTTAACCTAACACGACCGTTGGCTAAAACCTCTTCTATCTGAAAAGTGCGTTCTTCCGTTGTTTTGCCCGGCATTACGCTCGCGCGGAACGTAACAAACATCTTTGGTCGAGCCCATACGTTCTCGCTTTGTGAAGCGGGTTTCTTTTTCTTGAAAACACCCATATTAATCCTGAAGATCGTCCTTTTTCTTGTGCTTTACATGCCGCCGTGCGGGATACTCTTTTTCATCGGACTTTGATTTTTCAAATCGTCGAGTAGGCGGCGCCGTCGGCTTTCTGATCGATTCAAAAACCGGTCTTTCTTTATCTTTTTTACGCTTTCCGCCCACGGCAAGAGTATAGCAAATCGCTTAAGTTAGGAAAAAATCCAATTGATAATTGACAAGAATAATATTAAATTTCAGTATTTAACATGCGCGAGCCAAATAAATAACGCGCTGAACCATTTGCGAGAAATTGATAAATCGGAGTAGAGATTGACTGATAACAGGTTTCGAAACCAACAGCCGCCACGACGATTTAATGCAAACCGACTTAAGCGGTCCCCCCCAAATAGCCGCAGTCCTTTTTGGCTGCCGG
The DNA here is from genome assembly GCA_026129865.1 of Pyrinomonadaceae bacterium. Lineage (GTDB taxonomy): Bacteria > Acidobacteriota > Blastocatellia > Pyrinomonadales > Pyrinomonadaceae > JAHCHG01. The sequence continues at coordinate 513,919 of JAHCHG010000001.1, read as the reverse complement.
CGTCCAGTTTTTACGTTCTGACTGTAGCGGTTTCGATCGCGACATTTTTTGTTGTATGGGCAATCCTTCAAGAAGGCGGTGAAAATTCGCCCTGGATCGCTGCAGGTATCGGTTCGAGCATTATTCTTGTATTGGGTGTTGTATTGCGCGAAGTGGTGTTGAGAAAGGCAAGAAACCGCTATCTTCGCGCCGAGCGGCAGCTCGACAAGAACATTGAAAAGCTCGTTTCCAGTGCACGTGGTGTTAACAATGTTCATAAATTGAGTTTGAAGCGGAATTCGCAATTGGTCGAACAGCTTCAAAAGAAAAGCGAGGCAGCCCGAACGTTGTCGCATTTACCGGACGGGCATTGGGAAGTTTTTGAACTATGTAACGAATATTTGTCCCTAAACGAAGTTCAGATGCAGCATGTTGGCGTCGGTTCCCCGCGGCTCGCCGCCTTAAGGCGCGGAAGGGACATCGCAGAGGGGTTTAGGAAGCATCATCTGTTAAGATGGGTCGAGATAGAAACCAAGATTTTTACCGAAAGGGCGAATTTACAGCCCGAGTTGGCGGATAAGATCAACTTAGCGCAAACTGCGCTTTTGACGATCGAATCGGCATTGAAATTTTACCCCGACGAGGAGCAATTGATAGACTCAAAGTCGGCGTTAAAAGAGTTTATCGGTTCGGTAAAAATTTCGCACAGGATCGAGAATGCGGAAAAGGAAGCGTTCAAAGAAAACTATCGTAAAGCGGTAGGTCAGTATCGGGACGCATTGTTCTATTTGGCTCGTGAAGACGTTCAGAGTTCTGAGAAAGAAGTTATTGCCGCGCGGATCAATGCGGAGATCGAAAGGATCAGAGCGCTTGAAAAGGGCTCGGCGAAAAAGACTGGAAACGATAAGAAGTTTGTTGTAAACGATGAAGATAATTAGTCAAAGGTGTCCGCGGTGTTTTAGCTCCAGAGTGCGCCGTGGTTATATCCCAACTCCTTTTTTGAGTAAGTTGATCTTTCGCTTCAATTTGCTTTGCGATTCCTGCAACTGGGAATTTCGCGGCTTTGCCGTGCCGGGCACGGTCACTTCAAAATCGGCTAGAAAAAAGAAAAAAGCCAAAACGACGGGATAATTGTTTTTCGAAATGTAAAATAATTGATCGCGCGGGAACTGAAAAATGAAACAGAGATCGATTTATATTCTGAAATTTTTATTTTTCACGCTTTCGCTCTGTCATACAGCCGTTGCTCAAGATATTAGTACGAATATTCAGACGAAAACGGACGCCGCAAATCCTTCCGTCGGAAGCGTGAACGAAGAAGATCTCGTCCATTTCGGCGATCTGATCGAGATTGACGTCATCGGTTCGGCGGAGTTTGATTGGCGCGGCAGTTTGACGGCAGAAGGCTTTCTCGAACAGATCAATTTTGTTGAAGGAACTGTTTTTGGTCTCTGCAAAAGTGAAAAGCAGATCGCAGATGCGGTTTCGCCGCTTTTTGGCAAGATTCTTCGCAATCCTCAGATTTCAGTAAGGATTCTAGACAGGTCAAATCGCCCCGTCGCAATAATCTCAGGTGCGATAAAAACACCGCAAAGACTTCAGATCAAACGCCCGGTTCGCTTGAATGAGCTGTTAGTAATTTCCGGCGGTCTCAATGACACGGCGAGCGGCGAAGTCCAGATTTTTCGCCCGGAAAAACTCAATTGCCTCGCTCAAGCGGGTGAAAGCCTGGAAAAATCGTCTCCGGACGCCGAACGGCGTGAACGTTTCGTCGCCGCCCGCGAGGACAACGGCGCTCAGTTTATCAACATCAAAATCAGCGATCTTTTGTCGGGAAAACCTAATTCGAATCCCCAAATCTTGAGCGGCGATATCGTTACAGTCCAGGATGCACAACCTATATATGTAATCGGAGGTGTCGAAAACCCGGGTCAGTTAGCTTCGCGGTCGGAAATGACATTAACCCGAGCCATTGCAACCTCCGGCGGTTTGACCAAAAACTCGGACCCAACGAGTATTTCGATTTTTCGGCGCGAAGGCAGTGTTTCTGAGGTTATCAGAGCCAATTTTGAAAAGATCAAATCGAATGAAATGGAAGATATTCTTTTGAAGGCATTTGATATTGTAGAAATTCCCGTTCGCGGAAGTAGTACAGGCGAATCCCGACCGGTGATTTCTCCGAACGCTTTCACGGAACATGACCGGCAAAAACTTCCTCTTCGTATAATTGATTGATCGCTTAAGTTGTGAAAGAATCAAACTTTTTATTGTTCCGTGTTCCGAAATCTGTTATCTATTGTACTAGCGCGTTTTTGTGCGCGGCTTCCTAAAGAATATGTCAGAAAATCAAAGTAAATTTAGCCGCAGAACTGTCGCTTTGTTCTGGGTTGCGTGTGTCGCTGTTGTGATCGGGGTTTTGATCTACTTCGAATTGATCTCGATCCTTTATGTCCTGGCAACATTGGCATTGGTCGTTCTGCTTTTGATCGTCGGGTTTTCCGACCTGGAAAGCGTTGGACGTGAAGATATCGAAGGGTTGGTTGCGAAAGAGGAATAGTTCTTGAAATTATATCTGCCGGCAAAGGTTTTGTTGATCGCGTTCGCTTTGTTTTTGCCGTCGACTGTTTGGGCAAACGGTTCGGCGGAATCGGCGAAGCCTTCCGACCTGCGTTGGAATTCCCGCATTGTCAGGATTGCTCTGTCATCGTCCCTTTTTCAGCCCCAGATTGGCTTGAGACCTGGGAGCGATGTTGAAGGTGCGTTGGAGAGAAGTTTTAAAACCTGGGAAGCGGCGGCAAATATTAAGTTCGTCGTTACGACAACCGATAATTCAACGGTTAGCCCTGCCGGAAAGTCGGGAGACGGTGTCAGCCTGGTCACGATCGCGCCGACGGCAGAAAATTTACTATTCTTTGCAGGTGATGCCGAGGAAGTTCCGGCACGGACGCGTGTTTTTTATAACGGCAAGGATGCGATTACAGAAGCCGATATAGTCTTAAACCCGTACCAGCAGTTTTCCACGGACGGTTCCGCCGGAACTTTTGATCTGGAATCGACGCTTACGCATGAGATCGGGCATCTTCTTGGGCTCGAACATTCCTTCATCATCGGCGCGACGATGCAGATAAATCAGGGGAGAAACGGAATTTACGGGCTTCCCGCGATCGCCGGACGATCACTCTCCGAAGATGATATTGCCGGAGTCAGAGCCATTTATGGTCCGCCTGCAGGTGTTGAAAATTGCTGCGGTTCGATCAGTGGCGAAATTCAATCTGCAAGCGTTCGGTCGCATGTTTGGCTGGAAGAGCTTTCTACGGGACGCGTTATTGCCGGAACCGATTCCGATTCGGAAGCAAGGTTTTCGATCTCAGGACTTACCGGCGGCGAATACAAACTTTACTCGAAACCGATAAATCTGAAAGGCGGATCATCTGTAAATGATTCGGGAACGGTTCAGGTCGAAGCCGGAAAATCGATCAAGATCCCGTCGATCTCAAGTAAACGTTCATCGAAAACTCAACTTTCGTATCTAGGTTTTAGCGGACAGCTGTCCCGGCTTCCGGTTCCCGTCAACGGCGGAAAATCGTTTATCATTTATATTGGCGGCAGCGGCATCACTGAAGATTCTCCGGATATCTTCTTCAATTCTCCATTTTTGTCGATCTCTCGCGGCTCACTAATCCGGCATGACTTTTCCAGTGATCTTTCCGTGTTCAGTTTCGAGATTTCTCTAAGTTCAGATGTGCCGCCGGGAGACTATAGTATCTATTATCGCGCACCGGGCGGCTCCGTCGATGCTCTGCCCGGCGGACTCTCGGTCGGCGAGGTCGTCAACAACTGGAACTCGTTCCAAATTCCCGTAAATTGATGGTTATAAAGTAAAAGTTTATGCTTGCAATTTTTTTTTGCGTGTGCATAATCTATAGATGTTCACCTCCCCGGTGAACATTTGGTCACGAGGGGTGAGGACTTGTGACCTAGAGGCGACGGTGTGGGAGACGTCGCCTTTTTACTTTTTAAATCCATGTTTACGAAATTTCATAAAAGTTCGCTTCCGATTTCTGGATTTCACATAAATTTGCTTATAATCTGCTTTTGCGTTTCGAAGTATCATGCGGACGGTGAAAAAATCAACCAATCGAAAAATTCTTTTCTTTAGAGACCAAGCCGAGTTCTTTAGTCCGGCGGTCTTTTTTCTCTTTAAACAGGTCGTAAAATGAAAAAAAAGACGCGATTTGGAAACTGGCTCTTGAAAGGCGTTCGCGATCCGGACGTTGAAGGCAGTTCTGCCGCGAAGCACGAGCAACACGCATGGTGGAAGGTTATGTGCCTGACCGGAGTCGATTATTTTTCGACTCTTGGATATCAACCCGGAATTGCGTTTTTAGCTGCCGGACCGCTCTCTCCTTTTGCCACTTTTGTTTTGGTGATCTTGACGCTGTTTGGTGCGCTGCCGATGTATAAGCGCGTGGCTGAAGAGAGCCCGCACGGCGACGGGTCGATCTCAATGCTCGAAAATTTGCTTTCCCGTTGGAAAAGCAAGATGTTCGTGCTTGCGCTTTTAGGATTTGTTGCGACCAGCTTCATTATTACGATCACGCTTTCGGCGGCAGACGCGACGGCGCATATCGTCGAAAATCCATTTGTCGAGCAGAATATGAAATTTCTGCATCATGAGATCATTGTAACCCTCGTTTTAATTGCATTTCTCGGCGCTGTATTTTTAAAAGGTTTCAAAGAAGCAATCGGAATTGCAGTGGTGATCGTGATCATCTACCTTCTTTTCAACATTGCGGTAATTGCCACAGGGCTTTTTGAGATATTTTTCATTAGACCCGAAGTACTTACTCAATGGAAAGACGCTGTTTTTGCCTACCCGAGCGTTAACGGAAGTATCGTTGCGCTTGCCATAATGTCCTTGTTTTACTTTCCAAAACTTGCGCTTGGTCTGTCAGGTTTCGAAACCGGTGTCGTAGTGATGCCGCTCGTAAAAAGCGACGTTGAGCTTTCGGATGTCGACCGCGAATCGCTCCATGTTTCGACGCTCCCCGATTCGACACTGACGCCAAACGCGGAGCAGTATCTTCAGAGCCGAATCGCAAACGGGAAAAAACTTCTAAGCGGTGCGGCTCTTATAATGAGCGTCATGCTTGTCGGCAGCAGTCTTGTCACAACGTTGTTGATCCCGGCGGAAAAATTTAATGTCGGCGGCGAGGCAAACGGGCGTGCGTTGTCGTACTTAGCGCATAACTTCTTCGGCGACGGCTTAGGGACGCTTTACGACATCAGTACGATCACGATTCTCTGGTTTGCGGGCGCTTCTGCAATGGCTGGCTTACTAAATATCGTTCCGCGCTATTTACCGCGCTATGGAATGGCACCGGATTGGGCTCGCGCGACGCGCCCGCTGGTCCTGGTTTTCACCGGAATCGCTGCGATAGTAACCATATTATTTGAAGCTGACGTCGATGCGCAGGGCGGTGCATACGCAACGGGAGTTCTGTTTTTAATGGCGTCAGCCGCTGTCGCAGTTACCATTTCAGCTTGGGAGCGCGGCGAACGTAAATGGATCGGTTTTCTGATCATAACCCTTGTTTTCTTTTACACAACGCTGGTAAATATCGTCGAGCAGCCAAGCGGATTGCAGATAGCTTCGCTGTTCATTCTCGGCATAGTAGTAACCTCATTCATTTCCCGTGCGATGCGGACGACAGAAGTTCGTGTTGAAGGAATTGAACTAGATGAAAAAGCTAAGCAGTTCATCAATGAGCTCGGCGGCGATTCTATCAGGATCGTTACGAACCGGCGTGAGAACGGAGATCTGGAAGAATACCGGTTCAAAGAGCATGAAAAACGAACCGATAATCACATTCCTTCGAGCGATCCGATCATTTTTTACGAAGTCGAATTAGGCGACGCTTCAGAATTTACAGGGAAATTGAAAATTCGCGGAGTCGATGTTGCCGGATATAAGATTCTTCGGACGGAAGCGCCGGCGGTTCCCAATGCGATCGCCGCTCTCTTGTTATATTTGCGGGATGAAACGCAGAAAATTCCGCACGTGTACTTTGGTTGGAGCGAAGGGAATCCGATCGCCTATTTGATACGGTACATGATTTTTGGCGAAGGCGATACGGCACCGGTTACACGCGAAATCCTGCGTCAGGCTGAATCGGATCCCGAACTTAGACCGAGCGTTCACGTCGGAGGCTAATATTATTCGCTTTCACCTAAAATTGAAGGATTCATTTCCAGAAAACATGAACGACAGTAAACCGGGCGTCCTTGCGACGGATAAAACGGAACCGTCGTGTTCGCTTTGCATTTTGCGCAATTTACGGAAACTTCGATCCGCTGCTTTGCGCCGGAAACCTGCGCGGCGTTGATCGCCTCTAACCGTTCATTTTTTGCCTTCTTACACTGTTTACAGCGCTTCGGCGGATTTTGTAAGCCTTTATCGCGAAAAAACGTCTGTTCTCCGGCGGTCCAAATGAACAAGCCGTTACAATCGACACACAGAATTTCCGTGTCTTCAAATTCGGAATCGGTTACGCGCTCGAATGGTTCCCTGATCCTTTCTTCGATTTTTCTACTTCCCACCATCGACTCTCCTTGTATCTTCCCTTATTGGTTATCGAATTTTGCTGATCGTCGATCGTTAGCAGATTGCTGTCTCGTTTTGCGGCGGGGCTTAATTTTCACGAGGGGACGATTCGGTATTTAAAATTTTTTGTAGTAAATTTTAAAAGCTGGGAGCGAAAAGTCCGTTTTAACTACAATCAAACTTGATACAAACTATTTTTTGAAATTATAACTATCACGTTTTTGTGTCAAGTTCCGTAAAAATTCAGTCTTATGAAAATTCTCGTAATCGGTTCAGGTGGGCGCGAGCACGCTCTTTGTTATTCATTCGCTAAAAGCCAGCGTGTTTCAAAGATTTTTTGCGCAAGCGGCAACGCCGGAATCGGCGAGATCGCGGAACTCGTCGCGATCAAACCTGAAGATATAAACGCGCTTGCCGTGTTTGCCGTCGAAAACGAGATCGAACTGACTTTCGTCGGCGGCGAAACGCCGCTGGCGCTTGGTATCGTCGACGAATTCGAAACTTGTGGATTAAAGATAATCGGTGCCGGGAAACGGGCAGCACAGCTCGAATCGAGCAAATCCTTTGCAAAGGATTTTATGGCGCGACACGGCATTCCAACAGCAAAATTTGCAACAGCGAACTCTGCCGAAAATGCGGCAGCCATTTTAAAAAGCGGAAAATTCGGCGACGAAAATGCTCCGGTCGTCATAAAAGCTGACGGGCTCGCTGCCGGAAAAGGCGTGATCGTTGCAAAAAATAGAAGCGAGGCGATCGAGGGAATTAAATCGCTTTCCGAAACCGTCGGGACACAGGCGGCGGAAACTATCGTTTTGGAAGAATGTCTTCTCGGACGAGAAGTTTCGCTGATCATGTTCTGCGACGGCAAAAATTTTGCGCCGATGCCGCCCGCGCGCGATCATAAACGCATCGGCGAAGGCGACACCGGACCGAATACGGGCGGCATGGGCGTCATCACGGACTCGGCGCTGCTCTCTGCGGACGAGCTCGAACAGATAGTTGAAACGATTGTTAAACCCACGTTAAAAGGCGCTGAGTCAGACGGCTTTCCGTTTTCGGGAATCTTGTTCCTCGGTTTGATGATGACTCCGGATGGAGCGAAAGTTCTTGAATATAACGTGCGTTTCGGCGACCCCGAAACGCAGGCTATTCTTGTTCGGCTCGAAACCGACCTCGTCGACATTTGCGAAGCGATCCATACCCAATCCCTTGATAAACTCCTGATCGATTGGAAAGAGGGAAGCAGCACCTGTGTCGTGCTCGCCACGGAAGGTTATCCGCAAAACGCACGAACCGGCGACCGGATTGACGGGCTGGAAAATGTCTTAAAACACGACGAGATTGTAGTTTTTCACGCCGGAACCGCCAACAACGAGGCTGGAGAATTCATAACAGCCGGCGGCAGAGTCCTTGGCATAACCGCGACCGCGCGAAACCTGAACGGCGCGATCCACCGCGCTTATAAAGCCGTTAACGAGATAGAATGGCGCGGTATGCAGTATCGCCGCGACATCGGAAAATAAGCACTAGTAGCTGGCTAAAGATGTAATGTAGTTATTGAAATTCGACCGCACTTCGGCAATCGAATCACCGCCGAATTTTTCTCTCATTGCATTTGCCAAAACGATCGCGAGCATTGATTCGCCGATGACGCCTGCGGCAGGGACGGCTGTTATGTCGGATCGTTCGAAAGCTGCCGGATCTTCCTGCTTGGTGTCGATATCAACCGAGCGAAGCGGTTTTCGCAATGTTGAGATCGGTTTAAGGTAACCGCGGACGCGGAGCTCTTCGCCGTTTGTAATGCCGCCTTCGAGTCCGCCGGCGCGGTTTGTCGTACGGCGGAACTTTTCCTCTTCGAAAACGATCTCGTCGTGAACTCCGGAGCCGAATTTTCCGGCGTTTTCAACACCTGTGCCGAGCTCGACCGCCTTTGTCGCCTGGATCGACATAAACGCCTGCGCAATGCGACCGTCGAGTTTTTCGTTCCAGGAAACATGCGATCCCAAGCCGACGACGACGTTTTTCGCGACGACCTCGAAAACGCCGCCGAGCGTGTCGCCGTCTTCTTTGGCGCTGTCGATGAGCGCGATCATTTGATTTTCGATCTCCGGATCGGCGCAGTTCAGCTTCGAATCTTCGGGGATTTTGCCGATGTCTTCCCAAGATCGATCGAGCGGCTTTTTGGGGACTTTGCCGAGCTTGATCACATGACTTCGTATTTCGGTACCGAAAATTTCAAGAAATTGCTTTGCAAACGCGCCGCAGGCGACTCGTGCCGCAGTTTCGCGCGCCGACGCGCGTTCCAAAATGTTACGCAGATCGCGCGCGCCGTATTTTTGCCCGCCGGCGAGGTCGGCATGTCCCGGGCGCGGTCGCTTAACGACACGGTCGCGTTTCGGATTTACGTCGACGGGTTCGCTCGCCATTATATCTTGCCAATGTACGAAATCGCGGTTTTCTATGATCAAAGCGATCGGCGAACCGAGAGTTTTGCCATGGCGCACGCCGGACAGAATCTCGATCGTGTCGCTTTCGATCTTCATACGCCCGCCGCGCCCGTAACCCTGCTGGCGCCGCCAGAGTTCGTGGTTGATTTTATTAATATCCACCGGCATTCCGGCGGGAAGACCTTCAATGATCGCGACAAGCGCTTTGCCGTGCGATTCTCCGGCAGTTGTAAAATTGAACCTCATAAAATTGTCCTAACCGACTGCGTAAGCGGGCGGTAAATGATCCGCGCCGAAACGACTACGCAAATGAGCAGCCGTTTGGTGTTTTTTCTTCGCACATTTCCAAAGGTGATTTTATGCGCGGACGCTATGCGAACGTTTCTCCGCCCGCTTACGCAGGCGGTTCCGACGACAAAATCACCGGCGGTTTTAATTTTTTTCGAAATACGATCAGCCCGATGCTTCCCATGATCAAAAGTCCGCCGAAAAATGTTTGCGGCGGCAATTTTTCACCGAGGACGATCGCGCCGATTATTACCGCGATCAACGGAGTGACCAGCGAGATCATCATCGCTTTGGTCGATTCGATCTTATTTAAGAGCCAGTAATACAGCCAAAAAGCGGCGATCGTACCGAACACCGAAAGGTAAACCACGCACACGATCGCCCGCGGCGTCCAATTGATCGCAAGCGGATTTCCTTCGATCGTCAGCGCGTAAATTATTATCGGCAAAATTCCGAAAAGCATCTGCCAGAAAACGAGCGCCGCCGGATGCATTTTTCCGCCGTATGCTTTGATCAGGATCGAAGCATGCGCGGCGGCGTATGCGCCGATGACGATCGCCACGCAGCCCGCAAACGCCATAAAACTTCGAACTTCCAACTGTTCGAGAAATATTACTGCAACGCCGATCAAGCCTAAAATTACGGCGAAAATTTTCAAGCCGGTGATACGTTCGTTCGGCAGATGGATCCAAGCGAGAGCAAGTCCAAAAACGGTGATCATCGCCTGAAGAACCGCGGCTAAACCCGACGAAATATATTGTTCGCTCCAAAAAACAAGGCTGTAATTTATTGAAAATTGGAGAATTCCCGTTCCCGATAAAAGCAGCCAGTCCCGGCGCGAAACAGGCTGCGGAATTTTCCGCGCAAAAATTATAACGCCGAGAACGGTCAACGCAAGAATGAATCTGGCTGCCGCAAAAGTCAGCGGCGGAAGATCTTCGAGCCCGATCTTAATAAAGATCCAGGTCGTTCCCCAAATCACGCATAGCGTCAGCCAAACCAGTATCTTCATTAAAAAAGCCGCCTTGGAATTTTTAATGATAAATTTGCGTGAAAGTTTTAACAAACAGCCGACGGATTTATTTATAAAATGTCAGACGTGTTTCGCCCTGTTCTATTTGACGGAAAGTACTTAGCCGACCGGGAGATTTCGGGAGCTGATTCTTAAAATGATGTTCGACGATCAAAATGCCGTCAGGTGAAAGAACACTGGACGCCGGATCGGCGATCAGGCTGATCGTCAATTTATAATCGGAAGCGTAAGGCGGATCGAAAAAGATGATGTCGAATGGCTGGTCGTGATTGCGGGAAGTAAACTGTTCCGCAGACGTGCACACGACTCCGGTTTTTTCTTCCGGTATCTTTAAAATATCCAAATTTTCCTCTATCAATCCGCATGCGCGGCGCGATCTATCGACAAACGTGCATGATTGCGCGCCCCTCGAGATCGCCTCGATGCCGACCGCGCCGGTGCCGGCGCAAAGGTCCAGAAATCCGGTTTTGTCGTCGATAAAAGGATTGAGGATGTTAAAAAGAGTTTCACGCAGACGGTCGGAGGTCGGGCGCGTTTTTTGTCCCTGCGGACTTTTTATCACGCGCCCGCGAAATTCACCGGCGATTATGCGCATAAATCAAAAGGGACATTAACGGCGGTCAAAAAAGCTCAACGCCGTATCGCCCTGTACGAGTACCCGCCAACGATGCAGTTGACCGATATCTTCCGGAAAAAACATCTCCGCCGGGTGCTCGACAATCAAAACACCGCGTTTTTTGAGCGCTGCACCGCGGCTGATGATTTCCAGTACTTCGTCATAATTCGAATCGTACGGCGGGTCAAAATAGATAACGTCCCATTCGCGTTTTCGTTTCTTCATCTGTTTCAGAAACGGAACGACTTCGATATTAAATACTTCGCCGTGCCCTTCTTTAATGCCGAGCGTTTCCATGTTCTTCTTGATGAACGAACACATCTTCGCAGATCGCTCAACGAACGTTGAGATCAAAGCTCCGCGCGAGATCGCTTCAAGCCCGATGGTGCCCGAACCGGCGCAAAGATCCAAAATCCTTCCGGCTTTTACGCGGCGGTAAAGTATTCGGAACATTACTTCGCGTATTCTTCGCGAAGTTGGTCTAACTTTCTTAGATTCAGTAGTTGTTAGATACTTACCCTTGTGCTTTCCGTCTGTGATCTGCATGTCGGAAACGATCTTCGGCGTTTTTGCTTTTTCCCACGGTTTCGGACCCTTTCCTTTCACAGCAGGTCGCCCTTTCGGTCCGAATCGCTGGTCTTTGGGTCGAAAACGGGAATTCGGATCTCGTTTTCTGTCATCACCGCCGCGAAAGTTTGGTGTTCCACGCGGCTTAAACCGGTTATCGCGCGGCGGGTAGCCGCGGTCGCCCGATTCCCGGTCTTCAGGCTTCCTTTGGGTATTCTTTTTATAGTAGGGCTTGGAAGTTTCAGTCCCAGTTGATCGTCGGTTATTCATTTTACGTTCTGTGATTCGTCATAATTGCAGGCTCTAAATCCTGCAAGTGATAAAGTCGCCCTGTACCATTAATAGCGAATTAAGCAACAGGAACAATGGGAAGCAGTTGCTGTGAATCGGAAAACGCTAAAGAAAGATTAGGCTTCAAACAGGCTATGAAAATCTAATGCTTGAGTCCAAAGCTATTAGTAAAATTTAATCAAATCCTATCGGAAAAAACAATGATTAAAATGGTTTTTTTGAATTGAAACCATACGATCAGCCGATTCCGGCAAGTTTAAAACTAGAATCTTTCCGCGCTCGTTCAATCAAATCAGCGGTTTCGGCAGTCAAACGCTTTGGACCGAGATATTTTTCGGCTTCCGATCTTGCTGTCTGAAGAATATCAAGGTCGCGGACGATATTCCCGATCTTGAATGTTTGAATGCCCGCCTGTCGTGTTCCAAAGATCTCGCCCTGACCTCGTATTTCCAGATCTTTCTCGGCGATCTTAAATCCATCAGACGTTTCCTCCATAATACCAAGCCTTTCTCTTGCGACTGCCGTCTTTTTATCGCCGGTCAGCAGCACGCAAAAAGATTGCTCCGCGCCTCTTCCAACGCGTCCTCGCAGCTGATGCAGCTGCGACAAACCGAAACGTTCTGCATGTTCAATGATCATTAAGCTGGCGTTTGGAACATCGACTCCAACTTCTATTACGGTCGTCGAGACAAGAATGTTTAGTTCTCCGCTAACAAAATCCTGCATCGTCGATTCTTTTTCCGCAGATTTCATCTTTCCGTGAAGAAGTCCGACCTTTAAATTCGGAAAAGTTTTGTCGCGCAGCTCTTCGAACATCTTCGTTGCGGCTTTGAGATCCATCTTTTCCGACTCTTCGATAAGCGGATAAACGATGTACACCTGTCTGCCGAGATTTACCTCGCGTTCGATCCCTTTGTAAACTCCCGCGCGCCGGTCTTCGCCGACAACAACGGTCTTTATCGGCGTTCGTCCCGGTGGAAGCTCGTCTATGACCGAAATATCAAGATCGCCGTACAGCGTCATTGCCAAACTCCGCGGAATCGGTGTTGCCGTCATAACCAAAATGTCCGGATTCAGTCCCTGTTCGCGGATCTGTCCGCGCTGCAGCACGCCAAACCGGTGCTGCTCGTCGATAACTGCAAGCCCCAAATTTTCGAATTCGACAGCATCCTGAATAACCGCATGCGTTCCGATGACCGCGTGAACTTCACCTGATCTTATCGACTCGTGTACCTTTCTTTTTTCCGCCGCTCGAAGACTGCCGACAAGAAGCTCCGCGCGGTAACCGGAATTTTCAAAGAAAGTTTTTGCGTTTCGAAAATGTTGTTCAGCCAAAATTTCTGTCGGCGCCATCAAACTGGTTTGATAGCCGTTTTCCATCGCCGCGAACATCGCGATAAACGCCACGATCGTCTTGCCGCTGCCGACATCGCCCTGGATCATACGATTCATCGGCGATTCTGAAGACATATCGTCAAAGATCGCTTTGATCACGCGCTTTTGAGCATTTGTCAGCGAAAACGGAACGATCGATTTGATACGTTCGATCGTTTTATCGGAAATCTCGATCAAAGCGCCTTTCGGTTCCGTTTCGCGGTCGCCGCGCTTTAGCAGCAGCGCAAAAGAAAGTTTGAAGAATTCCTCAAAGATCAAACGTCTGTGCGCGTCGCTTCGGGCGGCGGCGTATTCAGTTAGATTTGAATTTTCCGGCGGAAAATGAATCTGTTCGATCGCATCCGCGCGGGAAATCAGGTTATGCCGCCGGCAAAGTTCGGGCGGAAGCGATTCGGCGATCGACGAACGGTCAAGCTTTTCGAAAATGCTGAAGATTATTTCACGCAGGCGCTTGGTTTGAAATTGTCCGAATTTGCGGTAAACTGGAACACGCCGCGCAGTATGGATCAGAGGAAATTCAGCCGACTCTTCGTCATCTCCAGCATTTTTTTCCCTGGCTGGTAAATCCGGTTTCGGCTGTTCAAGAAGTTCGCCGATCAAGTCTGAACCGTTTTGCTCTTCTATGACGGGCAATATTTCCAGTTCGTCATCCGGTTTCGAAATTTTCAGCGAATAAGTATTTCGGCGCGAGTCCCATTCCCATTTACCATAAGCGATAAATCGAGTTCCGCGGGAGAACTTTTTTTGCCAGTACGAAATAATGTGCTGCGCCTGTTTTCCCGAAAGAAACCACCATACGACGACAGGTTTTTGGGAATACCCAGGATCTGAACCGGTTACTTCGAAAATATAAAGCGGCGGTGCGCTGCGGGCGCGATTTTTTCCGACACGAAATCCGCCCGAAACACGCGTATGGATTTCGACCGACGCTTCCAAACCGTCAAAAAGATCGCCGACACCAATGAGATTTGAGCGGTCTTCGTAACGCATGGGAAAATAATAAAGAAGATCTTCGACCGTCGCGCTGTTTATGTCAGTTCGATTCGCAAAACCTGCCGCGGCGGTCGCAAGCTTTTTCGACATCGCTTCGGATAAATGCGCGACGTCAAATTTGTGAAGTTCGATTAGCGGTGTAGTGATCTTCAAACGGCTCATTACGTTTCTATCTTAAACGGATTAAAATCGGTTTCACGGTCGTAAAAATCTTCCTGTTCAGCGCGCTTTAAGAATCCTACGACCTTATATGTAAACGGTGTTGCGAGAACTTCCCAAATAACTTTTATAAAATAATTGCCGATCATAACACTGATCACCTGTTCATTTGACCAAGTTCCGAGGAAAGCGACAGGATAAAATACGGCGGAATCGACGAATTCGCCAGCAATTGTCGAACCGATCGTTCTTGTCCACAGAAATCTTCCGTTTGTAAATATCTTCAGTTTCGCCAGAACGAACGAATTCGCGAATTCGCCCGTCCAGAAAGCAAGCAGCGAAGCGCCGACGATTCGCGGAGTTTGTCCGAAGATCAAATTCACAGCGTTTTGCTGTTCGACCGACATAGTTGATGCCGCCGGAAGGCTCGTGACAACGAATGCCATCAGCGATGCAAAGATCAGCGCACCAAATCCCGCCCAGATCACTTTTCGTGAGCGTGCATAGCCGTAAACTTCGGTCAAAACGTCGCCAAACAAATAGCTTAACGGAAAGAACAAAACTCCCGCGCCGTAAATATACGTGCCGTAAAAGGGAAGTTCAACGGACGAAACCTTATGTACTCCGACCAAATTTGAACAAAGCAAAACAGCGACAAACGCCGCCATCATCAGATCGTAATACCGGTATTTCGTTCGTTTCAAACGGTTTCTCCTGCTGCGGTTTATTGAAGCAGTTTGTACGACAAAACCTGCATACTTTCGTTCAGAAATAAAGCAAATTCGCCGCGTGTCATTTCGCGCGGTTCGTCGGTTTTTCTAAAATTGACCGGAATTGCTTCATTTCCAAATATCTGAAGCCAAATATCTATGACCTGATTGAGGGTCATCGAATCGCGACCTCGAAATCTATTTTGATCGTCTGCCAGCGAAATATTGTACGTTTGAAGCAAAACGCCCGCGGCTTTATAAAAAGGCTGGCGCTTTTCGAGATCTTTTATCTCGGCAATATTTTTCAGATCTTTCGGATTAAACGTTTTGACCAGCCCGGATTCATTCAGCGATCTTCCGGAAGTTTTGTTTTTTTCGAATAACACATCGATCGTCATTTTAAGGAATTGTGCGAATTCTCCGCGTGTCAACGGTGCTTTTTCATAAAAGCGCCCGTCTGGAAAAACATGGATCAAGCCGTATTTAGTTTGGAGTTCACTGATAACAGGAAAAAGCGTGTCATTGGTTTCGAGATCAATGATTTCGTTTAATTCGATCGGGATCGAATAGGTTTCGAGCGATCTAGGCGCAAAGAACCGGTAATTCATTGAAACCGTAGATTCAATTGCCGCGCCGCTGCATAAAGTTGGCGAGAACTTCGCCTTGCGCGCTGCGCGTTCGGCAACATCGAAAAATGCAGACGTTCCGGAGATTTTTACTATCCGGTCGACGCTTCCGCCCGAATCGAGATGCCCGACTACTTCGACCGAGCCATCGAAAAATCCGCCCAACATATCCTGAGGGAACGCCGGTTCATGATAGAAAATCACTTTTCCGAGTTCGAGCGATTCGCATTTCTTATCCGCTTCGCCGATGAGAATGCGCGGAGTAACTTCAACTTTTCCCTGTTTTTGAGCGAGGCTTCCGACCGGAAATACGATCAAAAGAATTAAAATTATTCTAACCATTTTTTGATATGGAATTGCTTTGTTTAGAGAATCTTACCGCAAAAACGGCTTATCACAAATCGATTTTTTTGTTTCGTTCAGCCTCCGAGGAGAAATACTTTGACATTTTGCGACCGGAAAAGCCTTCGGATAGAAAAAATCGTTTATAATCGACAGCATATCGCGAGCCAGATGAATAATTTTGTCAAAAATCTTATAACCGAATGGCGAAATCTGGATCTTCCGTTCGAAGACGCAACTTTTGTCGCAGGAGTTTCCGGCGGTGCGGATTCTGTTAGTCTTGCGCTTGCTCTTGCCGAATTAAAACGGCTCGGAAAACTGAAATTGCGATTTGTCATCGGTCATGCCGACCACGGTCTGCGCGGAACTGAAAGCGAAAAAGATGCAGAATTTGTTCGCGATTTTGCCGCCGCGCATGGGTTCGAACTCGCCGTAGAAAAGCTTGAGATAGATAAAGCTTCGGGAAATTTGGAACAAGCTGCAAGAACGGCGCGGTATGACTTTTTATCGAATCTCGCGGTGCGGGTTGGGGCAAAAGGGGTTTTAACCGCACATACGCTGAACGATCAGGCTGAAACATTCTTGATGAATTTGATTCGCGGCAGCGGTCTGGACGGTCTTGCAGGAATGCGCGCTTTTAGAGTTTTCGATAAGTTGGGAATTAATACCGATCGCGAAACGCTGATAATTCGACCGCTCCTGACCTGGGCTTCGCGTGATCTGACCGAACAATTTTGCCGTGAATCGGCGGTTGATTTTCGTTATGACTCGATGAACGAGGACCTTGCATTTCAGCGAGTCCGCATTAGAAAGGTTCTGATTCCGCTTTTGAAGGATTTCAATCCGAAAATTATTGAACGGCTCGCAAATACTTCGTTCGTTTTGCAGGAAGAACTTGACCAGATCGAGAGCATGTTTGACCGGGAAGTTCCGATAGCCGAATTTTTAATAGATGATGCGCTCAAGCTAAAAAACTTCCGTGAATTGCCGTCGGCGGTCCGCCGAAAGTTGGTACGTAAATGGCTTAGCTGCGCGCGCGGTTCATTGCGCGGAATTTCAACGTTGCACATCGAAGCAGTCGATAACCTGGCAATAAGTAGAAAGAGCGGAAAAATTTCCGAACTGCCCGGCGGCGACCGTGTAATGCGGCAAGGCGGCTTGCTGGTATATTCCCGAAAGAAAAGTTGAAAAAATGAGGTCTGGCAATTACAATCAAAGGTTAGGTCTCGGAGACCGCTGCGGGAATTTGCGGGAACAACGAAAGTTGGAGTTCTTTCATCAAAAGTCCGTATCGAATTTGAGAGTGGAACTTTCAGGCGAAAACTCGATGAAAGTTATTTTTTGGAGGCTATTAAGTTGAGTTCTAAAGCAAAGCAAGTTTTATTGTGGTTCGTTATTGTTTCGAGCGGACTGTTGCTGATTTATTTCTTAAACAGCAAACAGACTACGCCGGATGATCTGACGATTTCCGCAGCAATCACCCGTATTAATAACAAGGATTTTAAGGAAGCCTTTTTCAAAGCGTCGCAGGTGGAGTTTACCGATGCAGCGGGTAAGAAATATATCACCACGATCGGCAGCGATCCGACCCGCGAAATGCTGCTTAACAATATAAGAGATTACAACGTTGCGAATTCCGCTTCGCAAGTTGAGATCAAGGAAGAACCGTCATCGTCAGGCTGGGGTTGGCTGTTGTTGATCAACGCGCTGCCTTTTCTGCTTTTGATCGGCTTCTTGCTGTTTACCTTAAGGCAGATGCAGGCGGGCGGAAATAAGGCTTTAAGTTTTGGAAAATCAAAAGCTAAACTGCTCAACAACCAGCAGAAACGCGTGACATTTAAAGATGTTGCAGGCGTTGAAGAGGCTCAGGAAGAACTTCAGGAAATTATCGAATTTCTTAAGGATCCGCAGAAGTTTCAAAAGCTCGGCGGCAAGATTCCGAAAGGCGTTTTAATGGTGGGACCTCCGGGAACAGGTAAAACATTGCTTGCAAAAGCAGTTGCGGGCGAAGCCAATGTTCCGTTCTTTTCGATCTCGGGTTCCGATTTCGTCGAGATGTTCGTCGGCGTCGGCGCCAGCCGAGTTCGCGATCTGTTTGAACAGGGCAAGAAAAACGCGCCGTGCATTGTATTTATCGACGAGATCGATGCGGTCGGACGTCATCGCGGCGCCGGTTTAGGCGGCGGACATGACGAACGTGAACAGACCTTGAATCAACTTCTTGTTGAAATGGACGGTTTCGAGTCGAACGACGGCGTGATTCTCGTTGCATCAACGAACAGACCGGACGTTCTTGATCCGGCGCTTCTTCGCCCGGGTCGGTTTGACCGCCGTGTAATGGTTGGTCGTCCGGACATTAAAGGACGCGAAGGGATCTTGAAGGTTCATACGAGAAAAATTCCGCTCGACGAAGGCGTGAACATCAATGTAATCGCGCGCGGTACGCCCGGATTTACCGGCGCAGACCTCGCGAATCTTGTTAACGAAGCAGCTTTGAACGCCGCACGGTACAACAAAAAGGTTGTAACGATGTCGGACTTTGAAGTTTCGAAAGATAAAGTTTTGATGGGCGCGGAACGCAAGAGCATGGTGCTCTCCGAAGAAGAAAAACGCTTGACTGCTTATCATGAAGCCGGTCATACATTGGTTGGCTTAAAGGTTCCTTCGGCTGATCCGGTTCATAAGGTGTCGATCATACCGCGCGGAATGGCGCTCGGCGTAACGCAGCAGTTGCCGGAAGAAGATCGTCATAGTTACACGAAAGAGCATTTGACGAGCCGTATCGCGATCTTGATGGGCGGCAGAATTGCCGAAGAAATTTATCTCGGCGCTGATCAGATCACGACCGGAGCTTCGAACGATATCGAACGCGCAACCGAACTTGCACGAGCGATGGTCTGCGAATACGGAATGAGTTTGCTCGGTCCTTTGACCTTCGGAAAGAAGGAAGAGCAGATCTTTCTTGGTCGTGAGATATCGCAGCACCGCGATTATTCGGAAGATACGGCGATCAAGATCGACGTTGAAGTCAAGAAGATCATTGCAGAGCAGTACGCGCTGGCGAAAAAGGTCATCACGGAAAATAGCGAAGCGATGGTACGACTCGCCGAAGCCCTTCTTGAAAAAGAGACACTCGACGGAGTTCAAATTCGCCGTGTTGTCGCCGGTTTGCCGCTTGATGATGACGATTCGACACCGGACAACGACGACGGAACCCCGGAAGCCGAGGAAAAATCGAGAAATCCCTTTAAGAAATCGATACTTCCTCCGATCACGGGAAATAATCCGGCAACGGCGTAAGTTTTTCATAACTTTCAGATCAAAGGCAAAAGTTTTGAGTTTCGCTCTGCTTTTGCCTTTTTTTATGATGAATAGAATCTGGCAAACCGCGAGACGACAAATAGCATTTGGGAATCGCCCGCTTGTAATGGGCATTCTGAATGTAACGCCCGACAGTTTCAGTGACGGCGGGAAGTTTAGCGACATCGATCATGCCCTTTCACATGCCGCGCAAATGATAGAGGAAGGCGCAGATATGATCGACGTCGGCGGCGAATCGACCCGCCCGAACAGCGTTCGCGTATCTGTCGATGAGGAAATCTCCAGAGTTGTGCCGGTCATAAAGGAACTTTCACGACGGTTCGATGCGGTCGTTTCTATCGACACAAGTCGTGCAGAAGTTGCCGATGCGGCGATTGCGTCCGGAGCTGAGATCGTTAACGATGTTTCTGGGTTAAAGTTCGATCCTACGATCGCCGAGATCGCCGCAAAACGCGGTGCGGGCTTGGTTTTAATGCATCTTCGCGGCACGTTTGAAACGATGCACAGCCAACCGGAAATTATAGATATAATTCCCGAGGTTTTCGATTCTCTGGAAAATTCTATCGAAGCCGCGAAGCATGAAGGTGTCAAAGCTGAACAGATATGCATTGATCCGGGCATCGGATTTGGAAAGTCGGTCGAGCAAAATTTCGAATTAATTGCTAAAATTGCAGAGATCAAAAAGCATTTTCAAAACATTCCGCTGCTTATCGGAGCGTCGCGAAAATCATTTATTGGCAAAGTGTTGAATCAAGCGGATCCGGAAAGACGAAGTTCAGGGTCGCTCGCTGCGCATGTATTGGCTGCGTGGAATGAAGCGGATATTCTTCGGGTCCATGATGTTAGGGAAACTGCCGAGGCTCTGAAGATAGTGGAAGCTGTTAAGGGACAGTTATGAAGTTTGTAAAAGTTTTTCTATTCGCCGCGCTTGTTATGAGCGTTTCTGGTTTTAAGGGATGTTACGAACCGGTAACCAAGTCCGGTCTGCCTTCCAACGTTAAAGTAATTGCTGTTCCGGCGTTTCAATTCGAGGTGAAAGGCGCCCGTTACCGCGTCGCATCGCGTTTTACCGAAGCAGTTTCCAACGAGATCATCCGCCGCGGTCGCGGTTTGAAAGTGCAGGGATCGCGTGAAGGCGCGAACGCCGTGATCGAGGGAACCATTCGCGATTTTACTTTTGCGGGTGTTTTGCTCGATCGGGACGGGCGAGCGCGTGTTTACGAAGTAACGGTCACGTCCGCGGTAACCATTAGAGATCTCGATAACGGAAAGATCCTTTACGATAATCAAAATTTCATTTTTCGCGATTCCTTTGAATTTTCCGATGATCCGCGTTCTTTTTTTAACGAAGAAGATCCTGCGGTCGAGCGAATGTCCCGGGCGTTCGCGGAATCCGTTGTGTCGGCGATCATCAACGGCATCGGAGTCAATCAGGAGAAGAAATAGCTCATAGAATCGAATGAAGATCGCCGGTCGGGAACAACTTAGAAATCAGCTGAGGAACCGCGAATTTTCGCCGGTCTATGTTCTAATCGGGCAAGAAACCTTCCTTCGCGACCTTGCCGCAAAAACCATTGCAGATCTCGCACTCGAAGACGCGCAGCTTCGCGAATTTAACGAAGTCCAGCATTCGCTGAACGAAAGTTCTATCGGTCGCGCCGTCTCTGACGCAGAACAGCTGCCGATGATGGCGGCGCGCCGTGTCGTGACTGTTTCGAATTTTCTGATCTCGTCTTCCGGGAAAAAAGAAAACCTCAAAGATGAAGATGAAGAGATTTTGGTGAGATATCTGGAGAATCCTTCCGATCGATCCGTTTTAATTCTGCTTCCTGACGAATTCGATAAACGCCGAAAGATCTCTAAAGTACTGGTTGAAAAGGCTTTTGTCGTCGAATTTAACGAGCTCGTCGAACCCGAATTGACCAAGTGGGTCAAAAGCAAATTCGCGGAGAACGGAGCCGAGGCGGAGCCGACCGCGGTCGCTCTTCTGATCGATCTGATCGGATCCAATCTTCGCCGGCTTTCGAACGAGATCAGCAAACTTTCGGTTGCGGCGCTTCCTGATAAGTTGGTCACAAAGGATCTCGTCAGCTCATTAGTCGCAAGCTCTCGTGAAATGGAAAATTTCGAACTGACGAACCGTCTGATGGAAAAAAATGCACGGAAGACGATAGAAATTTTAAGTAAGATCCTCGACGACGGCGCCGAACCGTTAATGCTTCTTGGCTTGATCGCCAACAACTACCGGCAGCTCGCCCTTGCGAAAGAACTTGTTATACAAGGCAAAAATCCGGGCGAGATCCGCAACGAGTTTCGGCTGCCGAATGATGCCTATAACGTCATGATCGCAGCTGCACGACGGACAGATAGAGACAAGGTCACACAATTGTTAAAACGCATCGCGGACACAGACCTCGCAATAAAAACCTCGCGCGGAGGCGGCGGAAAAAAGGGTTCGCGCTTGCAGATCGAAATGCTTGTTTATGAATTGTTGAGTATTTAACGGCTCGGATGGCGTTGGGTGAAGCCGCCGCCAAGCCAACTAAAGTTAACGGAAAGTCGCTGCCCGCGTTGTCCGCGTCCATTTGTTCGTTAGCCGTGTTCTTTACTATGCAATCTTTTTCTTCTGTTTCAAAAGCGGTACCCAGTTAATCCACAATTCCGTTACCAGCAAAGGCAAAACCCAACTCATCCATTCGTAGGTCGTGTCTTTCACATCTTGATTCTCGATAAAAAATAATATGTTCAGATGTTCGACCATATCCGACAAAATGCGCAGCGAAATAAAAGTCAGCGCCAGCACATAGCTGCGAATCATAAAAAGGCGGTGTGCCTGCACGTTCTTTCTCTTAATCGTTACCCACGCGCCTGTCGTCATAAACAGCCACAAAAGCGAGCCGATAATGACCGGTACGATCGAGCCTTGATAAGGAAGCGTGAAACCCAAGTATAATGCCGACAAACCGCCAAAAATACTTGCGACGACATAGATTTTCCCGAACTGCCGGTGCCGGTTGATATGACGCTGGCGAAACGATTCAGAAAACTGAATCGGTCCCAAAATCAAAACAGGAAGGGCGGTAATTAAATGGAAAACAAACCAAAACTGCTTATTCCAGAATGTTTCTCCGATCCCTTCTACAAAAAAGCGATAACGAACAGCCCGATATAAATAATAAGCACTCAGCAAAATTATTCCCGTCCAGAGCAGGCGGATGATTATTGATTTTTCCTTTTTCATATCATTGAAAATTCGCAGTTCGATTTCAAATGGCGAATTTTAGCACGAATCGGCTAACGGCTGAGATGAACGCAGGCGGAACCAACTGCGAAAAACTGTATGAAAAACGAAACTGTTGGTAACAAACTCGCTAATTCGCCCTCGAGCCAAAGGATTTGTTGAGGCGCCCATTATTATCAAATGAGTTTTATTCCTTCTTTATTCTGCTTTCCAACTCAACCGACCCGCCTGACGCACAACCTGGAGACAGCCGAACTATGATGAACTTTTTCGATGCTGCTGAGTCATACGGGCTAATATTTATCGTGAATTCTGTCGGGTTAAATCCTGAAAGCGCAATTTTGACTTTATACTCTCCCGTTGGCAATTCTTTAACTCTGAAAACTCCGTTCTCGTCGGCTTCGACGGATTGTTCTTCTTCGGAACTCAATTCTTAAACTGAACTGTCGCACCGGTAATCAAACCGTCCGCTGCATCTCTAACCTGACCTTTTAAAGTTTTGAGCGTCCCGATGTTTCCATAATCCTCGAGAAACTGTCCAAACGAAATTGTGCTGCCAGCCAAAACTGTCCCTACAATAAAGAAAGATATAAGAAGCGGTTTTAGGATTAACTGTTTTCTCATCACATATTCCATATGATTTATAGTACGTTTCGCTCCCAGCACGGAGCGGGACAACTTCGTATTGAGCTGAATTTCGGATTCTTATATAGACATTTTATCACTCTACCTTTGTTTATTAGTCAATATAATTTCACTTAGCTAATTGTTTGCTTTGATTTCCCTGCCAATTCTGAGATTCCGTAAAGGTAGTTAAACGAAATCAGCGAAAAAATATGACAAAACTGCATGATGAAATATAAAATGTGGGGCATAAAAGCATTCAAGAATTATTTGGGTTGTGATTTCAATAAAAAAGGAAAGCCCAATTAAGACTTTCCTTCTTTGCGATAAGTTATCTCTAAAAATTAAATCCCTAAAACATCGATCAATTCCTGAACTGCTCCGGCTGATTTGTGCAGCGCGGCGCGTTCGTCGTTGGTCAAGGAAATTTCGATGATCTGTTCAACGCCGTCTTTTCCGAGTTTGACCGGAACGCCAACAAATAAATTATTAATTCCGTATTCGCCTTCGAGATAAACGGCGCAGGGAAGGATTTTCTTTTTGTCCTTCAAGATCGCTTCCGTCATTTCGACCGCGCCTAAGCTTGGGGCGTAATATGCAGAACCGGTTTTAAGAAGTCCGACAATTTCCGCGCCGCCGTTTGCCGTGCGCGAGATGATCGCGTCGAGTTTGTCTTTTTCGATGAGTTCGGTGATCGGAATTCCCGCAACGGTCGAATAACGCGGCAGCGGAACCATTGTGTCGCCGTGCCCGCCAAGAACGAAACAGGTAACATTTTCAACCGAAACATTGAGTTCTTCGGCAACAAAACAGCGCATACGTGCCGAATCCAGAACGCCAGCCATTCCCATTACGCGGTTTTTCGGAAAGCCCGAACGATTGAATGCAACCTGCGTCATAGCATCCAACGGATTAGAAACGACGATAATAAAAGCGTTCGGCGAATATTTTGCGATCTGATCGGTAACGCCGCCAACGATGTCCGAATTCGTCTTCAAAAGATCATCGCGGCTCATTCCGGGTTTGCGGGGAAGTCCGGCGGTGATGATCACAACGTCGGAATCTGCGGTTTCTTCATAAGAATTCGCGCCCGTCAGCTTAACGTCAAAACCGTCGATCGGCGCGGCTTGCATTAAATCCAGGGATTTTCCCTGCGGAGTTCCTTCGACAATATCGACTAAAACTACGTCTGCCAGTTCTTTAGCGGCAATCCAATGCGCGGCGGTCGCGCCGACATTTCCTGCTCCAACTACGGTTACTTTATTGCGTTTTACCATTTAATAGATGTTCCTCTCTGATTTTAAATTGTTGTGTGATAAAAGCGTTATTTTGTCATAGATAGCGGAAAAGCTCAAAAGCACGGGCGATGCGGCGAAGGCAAAAAACGAAAAAGCCCGGTGCGCTCTCCCCTTCACACCGGGCTTTTGTTATTTGGTCAAAGCGACAAGGCGCATCGGACCAAAATTAAATGTTTTAAATAAAAAGCCCAAAATGCTCTCCCCTTCATAATGGGCTTTTTATTTTTTCGGTTTCTGATCGAAGGATCATCAAACCAAACTTTTCAAAAATCTCTAACGGGCAGCGTTACGTTTTCGTTTAGACGAATCGTAAATTTTTCATCTGTACCGATAACTGCCTCTTTTCCTTTGCTCGCAAGCGCTATTGCTGTGCCTGCACCCGCGCCGACGGCGGCTCCAATAAAGCTTCCTTTGCCCGACTTTGCCAGCGAACCGAGCAAAGCTCCGATCCCGGCGCCTCCGGCGATAATCGCAACGGGTTTAACAGGATCGTTTTTAACCGTTAATGCATCGTTTAATTCCGCGACGATCTTGCGTTCCTCCCCGGACTTAAATCTCAAAAAGTTAAATCGAAGTATCAGAACGCCGTTTTTGTTGAACATTTCCGCTCGTTTGACCGATTCAACGGAACCCTCGACGACCGATCCGACCGGGACGACGACAGCGCCTCTTATCAATACCGGTTCGATCACCGTTGCCGTAAAGGTATCGTCGACCGACGAAACTTTTGAGTTGATACCGTTATCCATTTGAACCCGGATCAACGTGCCGACAGGAAGTTCGTAAATGCTGGCGTCCTGTGCTTCTGCGTAACTTAAACTTGCAAAGATCAAAAACAAAATCGCAAAGATTTTGGTCGTCAATTTAACCATCTCCTACCTCCATCTTCGCGGTTATGTTGTCAAACAAAGTATCCGCGAAGTATATGAGCAATGTGTGTGCCATCATTTTCGTTATCTGCAAAACCGATTAGATTTCAACGATTTGTGGCATTTTACATACTGTCGGCTAAAGATGTCTATACTTATTGGTCACATTTTCGGTATGCGCCTGCACGATTTCGGGTGAAGAAAAATTGACTACCGTAAGATCGGGTTTTCGGAATGAAGCGATCGATAAGTGAGGGCAATAAAAACGGTTTGCTCCCAACTCTCAATATTTTTCCGGTCACCGCTCGCCGGGCTCGAATCAACGATTCATCAAAGTCTATATCGATCGCTTCGAGTATTTGGGTGCCGACGGGGAATACATCGTTCAAGAATCGTTTGGGTCGTTTGATAAAAATCTATCAGAAGAAACGAGAAATAATGGTCAGATGAAATCATTCGTCGG
The DNA here is from genome assembly GCA_026129865.1 of Pyrinomonadaceae bacterium. Taxonomy (GTDB): domain Bacteria; phylum Acidobacteriota; class Blastocatellia; order Pyrinomonadales; family Pyrinomonadaceae; genus JAHCHG01. The sequence continues at coordinate 488,053 of JAHCHG010000001.1, read as the reverse complement.
CGACCCTGAATCCAAAATAAATCTTAATTTGGAGATTCCGGTACCGTTAAATAAAGTTCTGCAGCGAAATTTCATTATTCGGGAAGATTATTGACGTACGTTCTGATAAACGCCGCGATTGTAGTTTAAACCTGTTATAATCGGGCGCGGTGAAGAAAGATCTATACGCTTTAGTTATTGACGACGATCCTCAAATTCGGCGATTTATCAGGTTTGTCTTGGAAAGTCGCGGATGGACCGTTCATGAAGCCCAAACTGCCCAGTCAGCGTTTGAGAAAATGACCTTCAAACCCTGGAACCTAATCTTTTGTGATGTGGTTTTAGAAAATGCAAACGGGTACGAGATTCTACGAACTTTTAACGCTCAGTTAAAGGATGTTTCTATTGTCTTGATGACCGGGTACGGTTCGGCGGTCGGCGCTCTCGAAGCAACGCATCTCGGGGCTCGAGATTATCTCGTCAAACCTTTTTTCGACGACGACATAATCAAAATAGCAGCTCAGGTAGAGCGATCAATCGGCGCAGATTCTGATGCCGAAGCAACTGTCTCCCGGCTTGAGGCACCGCGACAGGTTCCGCCTGAAACTGATCTGGTCGGAAGAAGTCAGTTATTTATCGACTGTCTAAAACTGGTGGGACGAGTCGCCATGACTGAGTTGCCTGTGCTGGTTACCGGGGAATCGGGAACCGGAAAAGAAGTCATTGCAAATTCGCTGCACCAAACTAGTGATCGTTCAAAAGGTAATTTTATCGCCGTAAACTGCGGGGCGATCCCGGCAGAGCTGATCGAGTCCGAATTATTCGGTCATGCTAAAGGTGCATTTACCGGCGCCGAACGAGATCGCGCCGGATTATGGGAAGAAGCGCACGGCGGAACTATATTTCTTGATGAGATCACGGAAACCACTCCGTTTTTTCAAGTTAAACTGCTGCGCATATTGCAGCAGGGCGAGATACGAAGGGTCGGGTCAAACAAAATTATCAAAGTTGACGTTCGCGTGATCGCAGCTACCAATCGGAATATCGAAGAAGATGTAGAAGCGGGAAGATTTAGGCAGGATCTAATGTACCGGTTAAACGCAGTCAAGATCGAAATTCCTCCGCTTCGAAAAAGAAGAGAGGACATTCTTTTGCTGGCTGAACATTTCGCAGAAAAGTACAAACCCCCCGACCGCGCGTCAGTTAGGTTTTCTCGCGAGACATGTGAAATATTGCTTTCGCATCGTTGGAAGGGAAACGTTCGCGAACTGGAAAACGTAGTTCTGCATGCGGTTTCACTGAGCGACGGAATGATTTACCCGAATCACCTTCCGAAATATTTATCCGAACCCGAGCAGAGTGCCGACACGCCGTTGGTCTCGACAAAAAACTTAGGCGACGAAGAAGAAAGTGATTTTTTTTCGCTTGCAGAAATGCAGCGAAAATATGTCGAGCAGGTCATGCAGCATACAGGTGGAAACAAACAGGCTGCAGCCCGAATTTTGCAGGTCGATCGGAAAACTATAAGCAGAATCTTAAGCCGCAGCGGATAAACTGAAATTGATCAATAAACTTCGCTCTGCCGCTTAACTGTCCAGGATCTCCCTCACTTTGTGCGCGAAAGATTCGAATGTGAAAGGTTTCAGTATAAAATTGGAACTCGCATCGGTAACAAATTGCTTCAAAATTACCTCGTTCGTGTAACCTGACATAAACAATACGGTTAGATTCGGATTTTGCTCCTTGAGTCGTTCAGAAAGTTCACGTCCGTCCATTTCCGGCATAACTACATCCGTAATTACCAGTTCGATGTTTTCTTCTGAACCACGGAAAAGTTTCAATGCCTCAATGCCGTTACGCGCTTCAATTACCGTATATCCGGACATTTCAAGAATGTGCCGCGCCAAATTTCTCACCATCTCTTCATCTTCAACAAGCAGGATCGTTTCGTGCCCGTGATTGCGCTTTCCGTGCCAGTGTTGGTTTGCCGCCAGAACCTTGTCATTCGTTCTCGGGAAAAAGAGCTTAAACGTGGTGCCTTTGTTCAATTCGCTATATACCCGGATTACTCCGCCTGATTGAGAGACGATTCCGTGGACAGTCGCAAGTCCGAGTCCGGTACCCCTGCCAACTTCTTTGGTTGTAAAAAATGGTTCGAAGATATGATCCATTGTCTCATTGTCCATCCCGATTCCTGTGTCATGAACCGCGATCATGACATAACCTTCCCGCTTTGCAAGAAAATGTTTTTCCGGGTAATGGTCGTCCAATTCCGCGTTTGCAGTTTCGATAACCAGCTTGCCTCCGTTCGGCATTGCGTCGCAGGCGTTAATCGCCAGATTGACAATGACCTGAGTCAATTGACCCGGATCAACCTGCACCATTCCTGTTTCGCGTGCTGTCTTTATTTGCAGATCGATGTTCTCCGAAACCAGCCGCCGGAGCATCTGGCTTGTTTCATCGATGATCTTGTTGATATCCAAAATTTCAGGTTTAAGAACCTGCTGGCGGCTAAATGCGAGCAGTTGGTGAGTCAGTTTTGCAGATCGCTCTCCGGCTCTCTTTATCTCTGCCACCTGCCACTCGATCGGGTTATCAGAGTCGATATGCTTAAGTATCAAGCTGCTGTAGCCGTTGATCGCAGTCAGCATATTGTTAAAATCATGAGCAATTCCGCCGGCTAGTCTTCCAATCGATTCAAGTTTTTGCGATTGTCGGAGTTGATCCTGTGTCTTTTTAAGCTCGACCTGTGCCGTTTTTAGATCATGGATATCGGTGTTGGTACCAAGCCATTTAACGATGTTTCCGTCCGAATCCCGCATCGGAAAACAGCGGATCAAGTGCCAGCGATATTCGGAATTCTTTTTACCTAGCCGGCTCTCGTTTTCAAACGGGATTCCATTTTCAATGGCTTTTTGGTAAGACTTCAGATATTCGTCAATATCACCGGGATGAACAACATTTTCGTATCCGGAGCTCGCCGCCGTCTGAAAATCTCCGTAACTTTCAACCCAGCGGCTGTTCGCGTAGTCCATTGTGCCGTCGGGCAACGCAGTCCAAACCTGCTGCGGCATTGATTCGGCGAGCAAGCGGTATCGGTTTTCACTTTCCATGAGCTTCGCTTCGATCTCACGAAATTCGGTTATATCCTGAATCGTGCCGCTCGCAAATATCGGCTTTCCTTCCTCATCGAGTTTGGTCTCTCCAAGAGAATGGACGATTCTCTGCTCGCCATTGTCATTTCGAATGATGTGAAACACTACATTAAACGGCTCGCCGGTTTTTAAAGAATTTTCAACTGCTTCTTTCACCGTTTGCTTGTATGCCGGATGGATGCTTTGCTCAAAAAACTCATAAGAGACCGGACCATCGCGAACATCAGAACCGAAAATGCGGAAATGTTCATCGGACCAGGTGATCTGGTCTTTTCGCAGATCCCAATCCCAGCTTCCGACATGGGCAATACGCTGGGCACGGGCTAACATTGCCTCGCTTGTTTTTATTTTCGCCGCTGCTTGTTTTCGAAATCCAATATCTCGGACGATCGCCGTTATATTCGGATAGTCGGAATCAGCCGCAGCGCCCAAAGAAACTTCCAATTCGACGGAACTTTTGTCCTGCCTGTATCCCGTGAACTCTTTGCCCGACCAATAATCGGGGCGAATTCCATCTTTAATATACTGATCAAGACCTTGGATCAGGAGTTCAGAAAATACCCGGTCAAAAAGCTCCGAGCAATCCATCCCGATCATTTCTTCGCGACGGTAGCCGAATATCGACGCAGCTGCATTATTAACAAAATGGATCTTGCATGATCGGTCCATCGTGAGAATACCGTCCGATGCGGTTTCGGCGACGATACGAAACATCTCTTCACTTTTTTTAAGCGTTTGCGAGATCAACTTTTTCTCGGTAACGTTCATGTTCACCTCTGCCAACTTTTATGGAGTACTTTCGGGTGGAAAGAAAACACGTCATAGATCTTACTATTAATCGAGTTTAGCCGTTTTTGTTCGTTGTCCTCGACTCTGAGATAGACCGCACCGTCTCAATTGCCTACCTTAGTGTCGATCCACGGAAGTTCATCTTCCTCAATCGAAATAAACCATTTTTCGATCGTTGATTCACCAGGTGAAAAAGCCGCAGTCCGGTCAGCGGACAAAATGCTTCTTTTTCTAAAGCCGTCATCTTCAAGTTTATAATTCCTCCGGTTATCGTCCGATATGCTCGAGATCGGGTGCAGGCTTAAGTTACTTTCAAAAACGCTTCACTTAGTCCGAAAATCAGGTCACCAGAGTGATGGATCACGGCTTTCGAAGGTAAGTAATAATGTTTAATCTCATTCTGACGTTCAAAGTCCTCCGAAAATCTGTTAGATGTTTCCCCAGTTATTCGCCGGGCAACGAATATTAAAGTAGGTAAACGTACAAATCAAGACTCCTGCTGGATCATAGCGGCAATTCCATATGAATTTCTTCGCTCTGCGCTGGTTCGCCATCTTGACGCGCTGACATGCCTGCGAAAATCCGAACCCGCATATTTGCCGGTATGATCCCGAGATCGGCAAAATTCGAAAGTCGATGAACCAAATAAAGAGAGATCTCTTGCCCTTCTGACACAAATGGAACGCCGTGATGCGAGAAGATCGGCTCGTCGAGAATCATTCCCGGCTGCAGTTCGGAAAAATGTATTTCAGCCGTTTCATACGATTCCACCCGGTCAGCGATAGACGATCGCAGCGCTTCAAAAACACGCGGATTGTACCACGCGGCTCGCTCGGACATCTTCCGGATCGCGGTTCTATTATTTGCTCCTGCCGTTATCAGCGCGTCATAATCAAGCACCGCTTTTATGATCTGCGCGCCCAATTGAAGGGAATCCGGTGCAACATTCTCCGACGTCGAAATAATATTGTCGTTGATCCTCCGATTTTGATTGGAGATCATGTCGGCAACCGTCTCCATCCGCGGAATTCTAGCTATTAGATCGTGCCCGATCTGCGGATGCTGCTGGTAGAGCCTGATTTCTTTTTCGCTTAAAGGTTTTCCTTCGGTTACCTTTTCGAGGATGCTTTCAGGAACCGTAATGCAGCCGATCTGGGAGAGCATTGCCGCAAGCTCTACTTCCCATGCCCGATTGATGCAGAGATGATCTGCTATTTTTCGAGCCAACTGCTTTACCCGGGAAGACCGTTCGAAAGCGGTCGGATTGACCAGAGAAAGCACGTCGATCAACGCCTGAAGACTCTTACTCAAAGTGTTTTCAAGGAGTTCTTTCTCGGCGGTGATCAGACGGTGATGTTCGATACCCGCATTTAAGGTCCTTAGAAAATCTTCCGGAGGGCAGGGTTTTGTGATAAATCGGAAAATACTGCCTTCATTTACCGCGTCCATTGCGGTTTTCAGATCGGAATTTCCCGTCAGCATGATACGGACGGTGTCGGGTGATATTTCTTTGATCTTTCGCAGAACCTGAACTCCGTTCATTCCGGGCATCTGCATGTCGCAAACAACCACGGGAAACGTTTCGCCGCTGTGCAGCAAAGATATTGCCTGTTCTCCGCCTTCAGCTATGCATATATCGAAATCCTTCCGAAAGTTTCTTTTATACGCCTCTAAAATATTGGGTTCGTCGTCTATGCATAAAATTCGTTTTGTCATAAGGTGCCTCGCAAAATGTTTAAAATGTTTAGTACTTTATATCTCGGACGCCGCTGTTTGCCAGGAACTCCATTTTTCCCGCATTCCAAGTCGGTCAAGATAGGCATTGTCGACGTGCGATCCCGGGTCGCTTCCCGTTTCATCACGCGCTTCGACCAGAGCTTCGGCAAAATGAACCGCGCTGAGCACGGAAAACTTCGTGTCTTCTGTTCTAGAGGGTTGATGATGATATGCGACGGCTTGAACTACGCTTTCGGGAAGTCCCCAAAGACCCAAAAGATACGCGCCGACCTCGGCATGCGAAGCTCCGAATATCTCGACTTCGGCATCCGTCAACCGCATTCCTTGTTTCTCAGATAAATTAACGCATTCAAGAAATTCTTTCGGAAGATTCGTCGCCAACAGCACCCGACCGATATCATGAAGCAAACCGGCAGTAAATGAATTCTGAGCCAAAGTTTTATCCTCCATTAAAGCCAGCCGGCGAGAAAGCGTACCGATCGTCGAACTGTGTGCCCAGAGCTTTGTCAGTAAACCCGGCGGAAGCTGATTTTCACCGAATTTTGTAAAAATGCAGAGCGCGAGAGCGAGCGAGCGTATCGTTTCGAGCCCAAGATACTCGACCGCGTTATTGATATCCGATATTTCCCGTCGAAGACCAAAGAATGCGGAGTTTACCAGCTGCAGGATCTTCACGCTCATACCGATGTCCTGCTTAATTATTGCGCTGATCTTTTTTATTGACGGCTCTTCATTCTGCAGCTCGTCGAGAAGTTCGGAATATATCGAAGGAAGGCTTGGGACGGAGTGAAGCTTGGAAAGGAGCGAACGCAATTTAGGGTTTTCCAAAAACTCACGAAGTTCGTAAACTCTTTGAACCGTTGATTTGAGCAGTTCCGAATCGCACGGCTTTGCCAGGTATTGGTGCGCCGCACCGACGGATTTCAAAATCGTTTTCTGTTCGGAATACCCGGATAAAATTATTCTTGCGACATGCGGAAAGCGTTGGCGGACCTCATTCAAAAGCTCGGCGCCATCCATGCCGGGCATGCGCATGTCCGAAACGATCACATCGAAAGGCTGCTGCTGCATCACTTCAAGTGCTTCAACTCCGCCGCCTGAAAGTGAAATACTCCATTCTTCCCGCATCGTTCGAAGCATTCGTCTGATCCCGTTTAGGATATTTGGGTCATCATCAACGAACATAATTTTTATCATGGCAAAGATTTTCTCCTGATTTACCTGAAAGAATCGTCAATTACCCTTTTTGCGCAGTCAGCGGCAGCCGGATAATGAAAACCGTCCCCTCACCTTGAACCGAGCTAAAAGTGATCCTACCGCCATGCTTATCGACGATCACGTTATGTGAGATCGCTAGACCCTGTCCCGTGCCGGTCCCGACTTCCTTAGTTGTAAAGAACGGATCGAAGATCCGTGCGTGAACTTCCGGGGGAATTCCGGCGCCGGTGTCCGCTATCTGAATTTCCGCCCATTTATTGTCTATGTTTTTTGTCGAAACAGTGATCTTGCCCTTTACATCCGGAGTGTCGCCTTTCAGCTCACTGATAGCATGTGCCGCGTTTATCACCATATTCAAAATGACCTGATTTATCTCGCCCAAAAGGCAGGGAACCGCAGGAAGGTTTGGGTCAAACTGAGTTTTAAGATCTGCAACATATTTCCATTCGTTGCGGGCAACCGTTAAAGTGCTGTCGATCGCGCGATTTAGATCAACGGACTGCTTCTCGCCGTTACCGGGATGAGCAAAATCTTTCATCGATTTAACGATCATTGCTATGCGCGAAACGCCTTCGAAAGTTTGGTCAAGCGCTTTCGGCGCCTCTTCGCAAAGATATTTAATGTCCGCAACTTCAATCCCTTTTCTGATTTCCGCAATCAATTCAGGATCTATGGTGCCCGTTTCCGCTTGGTCAAGCAGTTTCTCGTATTTTTTAAGCATCGGGTTGATCTCTTCAAAGACTTCGCGCAGAAAATGCGTATTGTCACTGACGAATTGCGTCGGCGTATTGATCTCATGCGCGATCCCGGCGGCTAACTGCCCGATGGATTCTAATTTTTGCGAATGCTGAAGTTGGGCTTCGAGTATCTTACGTTCGGTCAGATCGTTTATTATTCCCAGCACATAACGCGGGTTTCCCTCGGCATCCAGCAGCGGAAGCTTGATCGCCTGCATCCAGTACTCTTTTCCGAGCAGATCTACCAATTTCTCTTCGTAGGCATACTTTTCTTCAATGCCTCCAAATATTTTTTCGTCTTCCAACTGTGTCTTTTTCAGGACCTCATGCGGGACGAAATCGGCAGCTGTCTTACCGATCGCCTGATCGGCTGTTATGTTGAACAATTGGGCGAATGGTTCATTTACCAGGACATATTTCCCGCCCGTATCTTTTACATAAATACAGTTCGGCAGGCTGTCTATGATCCTTCGCAGGAAACGCTGCGCTTCACTTAGCTCTTCCTCGGCGCGTTTCCGTTCATTTACTTCGAATTGCATCATTTCGACCGCTTTTACAAGCTCGCCGGTTCGTTCTGCGACGCGCATTTCCAAAACGAAATGTGCATGTCTTAGTTCTTCTTCGGCTTTTTCCCGTTTCAGCCGCTGGACAATAATGTCAGAAATCGAATTGACCGCTTCGGTCATGTCCAGCGTCAGCGGGGTTTCGAAATACATTGCGAGGACGCCGAGATTAGTGTCGTCGAGCGCAAGCGGACAGCCGATGAATGATGTCAGGTTTTCAGAAAGAGCGACCGTGCGGTCGATCATCCATGGATAACTCTTGATATCAGAAATAACCTGAGGCGAATTTCGACCGGACAATTCAGCGATCATCGTTTTTCGAAACAGCGTCGCAAATAGCGGGTCGTCGTTGTAATCGCGATCGCCGATCTTTCGCCCTCCGCCGGCGTGCATTTCGAAAATATGTCCGGCAGTTTTGCACGTCCAGATACCGATATAGTCGGGATCAAGCTGCTCTGTGATAGCTGAGCTGCATTCCTGAAGCGTTTGCCGGAGAGGTTTTTTTGAATCAGAAAGTATCGTACCGATGTCGGCTCGCATTCTTGCCTGTTTTTCACGACGGTTGAGAAGTTCGATCCTTTTCCGCTGTTCGGTGATGTCCATCTGAATCGAAACGAAGCCGTCGATCTCAGACTGTTCATTGTAAACAGGTAAAATTTCCAAAGACGACCAATAACCTTCGCCGCTCTTTTTGTAATTATAGGTTTCGGTTCTAATATACTCGCCGTTCGCGACTGCCCAATCGATCTCTACGGAATTAGTGCCGTTTGATTCACCGCCGCGTAAAATTTCTCCCGGAAACTTCCCGAGCATATCGCGGAGCGAATATCCGGTCATTGAAACGAATCCTCCGTTCACCCACCTTACCTTTCCGGATTTGTCGGCAACGATCACCGCATGGTGCGTATTTTGAGCGAGTAAATGCAGTTTGTCCGCCGAGAAATTAAACACTCGAGGTTCCTTTTGGAATGGAACCTCGTCGTTATTTACTTCGCCGCGCTTTTCGCCCCCGCTCTCTTGCCGAACTTGATCAAGATCGCAACGATCTATATGTGCGAAAGTGCGTTTATCTTGATCTTCACGTATTGTGAGGTCACCGTAATGCTGCAAATATTGACCGATCGTCGGTGGTAATTCATTTTCTGTAGGTAGGTCAAGGCTCATAAATTTTATCCGACGGTAAGCAATTGGATCGTCTAGCTGTAAACTGCCTGTTGCGGCTGGCAATTCAAATTCACGGTAGCTTTCGGAGTAATCAAATTATTTTAAAGGTTTTTCGCGGGAAAACTGCCGAATGGCACAAACTTTAATGGCAACCGTTGTGCCACTTCGCCCCAAAATGAAGACGTCCGTTCAAACTGCTGGATAGGAACGGCTTAAACATTTAGTAATGCAGACAAAGGGATAAACTGCCGTTCAGACGGGGCAAAATAACCGGTCGAAATTTTCCCGGAGTGGGGCAAAATAGGCAGGCAGGAAGCGGTCGCTGCCTAAAAGCGTCAAATCCACACCGGCGAAATCCGGCGTATTGCCGACCGGCGCGGAATCCGTCCGTGGACTGCAAAATGCAATAATGATTAATTCCCGCGGCGGGAAAGACGGCAGCAGGAATTTTAACTTCAAAAGAATGAAACGGAACAGAGCAACAGTTATTTACTCAGTCGACCGATTTGACCGAATAATTTCCGTCAATCGAGAATGGGTTCAAGTAGCTTACGAATACGAACTGGAACAGCTTTTTACCGATCGGATCATCGGTCAAAACCTTTGGAGATATCTTGCCAAAGGCGTGACTCAAGACCTGTATCGGATGGTCATGGAGCGCATCAGAAAAACGGGCGAAGATGTTGCTTTTGAACTGCGCTGCGATCTGCCGGAAAAGCGAAGGCTTTATAGGCTTTCGATGTCTCTCGGAGATGAGAGCTCGATTATCTTTCGGGTAGATCCGGTTGAATTTGAAAATCGCCCTGAACAAGAGTTTTTTAGATCGATCGTTCTTGGCGGGAAATCTGAACTGGTAAATATGTGCTCGTGGTGCTGCCGTTTTAAGGGGCAGGATGGAAGCTGGCTTGAGGTTGAGGATTTTGTTGCTTTGACTCCGGGTACCATGTCGAGCGATTCAACGCGAATTTCACACTCGATGTGCGGCGATTGTTACCATAGACTGACAGAAACTTCTGCACGGTGAGCGCAACCTTTGATCTTACGGTTTCCGGCGTCACATAATTCTTTATTTAGTCATGCAGCAGGTTCGACAGTTTCTTCGGAATCGACTGTTCTCCAAGTATCAGGTTAATGAGCGATCGTCTGTATAGCCGGCATAATATTCGATTCCCAAGCTCCGGCAAATCTGCGGCATACCAAAACGCGAAAAAAGCGAGACTAGGCAAACGCAGCCCATCCCGCTTTTTTACTTTCGAATTTGGTGCTTGGGGCGGGAATCGAACCCGCACACCCCGAAGGATACAGGATTTTAAGTCCTGTGCGTCTACCTATTCCGCCACCCAAGCAGCACGAGAAAAAAGAGTAGCACGAGAGATGATGAAGTTCAATTATCGCAGGTAAGTTCGAACAATTAATAACTGCGTTTTGGAATAAACGCGTAAAATGACAAATTCCCTTATAATTGCGATACTTAATCAAGCAGTTTTTTGTCGCTTTGGTATTTAAAATGGAACAATTTGCCTGGATATTTTGGATAGTCTTGGGGATCGCGCTGATCATTGCGGAAACTTTTACCTTGGGTTTCATCTTGCTTTGGTTTGGGATCGGCGCGATCGCGGCGGCATTTGCGGCTTGGCTGGGACTCGGGTTCGGGCTGCAGTTCTTGCTTTTTGCTGGAATTTCAATTGCTCTGACGGCGATGTCGAAAACTATTTTTGAAAATTACTTTTCGCTCGGCGAGGGTGATATGCACCGGACGGGCATAGACAGTTTGCCCGGTCAGATCGGGACAGTAACTTCAGAAAGCAAAGGTTCGCTAAACAAGGGCGAAGTTCAAGCTTATGGAACGACCTGGACCGCATTTCCGGCGGATGCTTCTCGTAAGCTGATCGAAGGCGAAAAAGTGATGATCGAACGGGTGGAAGGCGCATCCGTTTACGTAACACCCGTTGACAATGAAAAAAAGCTCCCCGACTGGCGTTCGGAAAGCTGATCTACTTATTTTCAGTTTAACTAGAGAATCTCGGCAGTATCCTGATCCGCAGTGTCGTGAATATTTCCAAGATCCAACATTTCCAGCTTAACCTCGCCGTTTGATGCGTCGGACAATTCGTCCCCGCGAATTCTCGCTAAAATCACCGTAATGTTGTCTTTGCCGCCGCGTTCGTTTGCGAGTTCGACGAGCTGTGCAGCTGCTTTTTCGAGATGTTCAAGATTTGAAGTAACTATTCGCTGCATATCTCCGCTGCTGATCTCATTGGAAAGACCGTCGCTGCAAAGCAACAATATGTCATTTTGTCTCGGCTCGAAGCGCGCAGCGACCGGATAGATCTCCGGCTGAGCTCCGAGCGCCTGCAAAATAACGTTTTTTAGAGAATGCGTCTCGGCTTCTTCAGGTAAAATCTGCTGGGCATCAATTAATTGCTGAACCAGCGACTGATCTTTGGTCACCTGATAGATCTGATCTCCGCGAAACAGATAAACGCGGCTGTCGCCGACCTGTACGAGATCGATCTCCCTCGGCGTTATTCCGACGGCAGTAAACGTCGCTCCCATACCGCTGTATTGCGGATCGGTCCGTCCCTGAGAGTGGATCAAATTATTCGCCTGAACTGTTGCATCGTACAAGGTCGAAACAAGAGCATCGTTATAGTTCTCCGGTGCGATCGTTTCGTCCGGGTCTTGATCAATGAACCTTCGACTTACGGATTCGACAGCCATTTTACTGGCTACCTCGCCCGCCAACGCGCCGCCCATTCCGTCGGAAACTGCTAGAACGACCCCGCTCGAATCGATCTCAAAAACCTGCGATTCGATTACAAATTCGCCGGGTTCCTGTGAACTCATCCATGTGCGGGCATCGGACACGTGAAGCATTAAAAAATTGTCTTCGTTTCCTTGTCGTACGCGCCCCACGTGCGAAGTAGCATGTGATTCAACAATAAGCATATATTCGATTATTAATTCAGCCAGATTACTCGAGAATTTTTAAATCACGTGGAAAATTCTACAAGTTCGTTTAACTCAATGCCTGGTCCAGGTCGGCAATAATATCCTCAACATCTTCAATTCCAACCGAGATCCTGACTAATCCGTCGGTAATTCCAAGCGATTCACGTTTTTCAATCGGAACTGATGCGTGCGTCATAGATGCCGGGTGCGAAATGAGGGTTTCAACGCCGCCCAAACTTTCTGCCAAAGTACAGAGCCTGACGTTTTCCAAGACTGCTTTTGCGTTTTCAAGCGAACCGGTCTCAAAGGAGACCATTCCGCCAAATCCTGTCTGCTGCCGTTTCGCAAGTTCATGCTGCGGATGCGAAACAAGCCCGGGGTAATAGACTTTCTGGATCTTTGGATGCTCGGTTAAGAAATTTGCAACTTCGCGCCCGTTTTTGTCATGGGCTTCCATTCTGACAGCCAAAGTTTTTGTTCCGCGCAGCACAAGAAAGGAATCAAATGGAGAGAGGATTGCGCCGACACTATTTTGAATGAATTGAATGTGTTCCGCGTCCTTTTCATCGCTCAACGCGACGAAGCCTCCGACGGAATCGGAATGACCATTCAGATACTTCGTGGTCGAATGAACGACAATATCGACGCCAAAATCGATCGGACGCTGCAAATACGGCGACATAAACGTATTATCACAGACAACTTTAGCGCCGCGCGCATGAGCCAGTTCTGAGACCGCTTTCAGATCGGTAACGCTCATCACCGGATTTGTCGGCGTTTCGACGAAAACCATTTTCGTGTTTTCCTTAAATGCCTGCTCGACGCTGGAAATGTCTGTCGTGTCGACAAGATCAAATTCAATGCCGTAATGCTTTAATACCTTATCGAATAGGCGAAAAGTTCCGCCGTAAGTGTTGTCGCCGAGAAGAACATGGTCGCCGGCAACAACAAGCTTTAAAGCTGCGTCGATCGCTGCCATTCCGGACGCAAACGCATAGCCAAATTTAGCGCCTTCTAAAGCTGCGATATTTGCCTCGAGCGCAGAACGCGTCGGATTTTGCGTTCTTGCGTATTCAAATCCCTTATGTTCGCCCAAGCCGTCCTGGGCATAAGTCGATGTTTGATAGATCGGTACGGAAACGGCACCGGTTGCACTGTCGGGATCGTTTCCCGCATGAATTGCGATTGTTGAAAAACCCATAGAATAGCGAAGAAATTGGATCCGTTATTATGACAGCCGATTTTAACAAATTATAAATAACTTCGGCTATCTGAAGTCCTGTTTAATGCGGATTTATGGTAACTTGCCGTCGTTAAAAAAGCAAACAATGAGCCGTTTTGCAAAACCATCGATAAACGGGGAGATTATCCGGGTCTTTTCGAAACTCGCTGGCAATTTCTCGATCGTCGATGTGCGGATAGAATGTTCTCGAACCTTTTCAAAATTAGGATTTTGACCGCTGGTAAAACCACAAATTAAGAAGTTTGCACCGGTGCGTCCGCCCTTCTGAAAAAAAGGTTTGTTCGATTGGTCAAAATGGAATACTATTTACGAAAAGCTTTAACAAATCTTCTGTCATTAGTTCACTTACGAAAACAAGAAAGAAAAGGAACGACCCTTTATGGCAAGTTTGGATTCTATCAACGAAGATCATCACGCGGAGAAGCGCGATTCGGATCGTCGAAAACTGATAGTCGATGTGCATTTTGCCGGCGGAGACGCGACCGGGATAGCAAATACGAAAGATATTGGCGAGGGCGGTTTGTACATGAAAACGAACACGCCTCTAAATGAGGGCGCGTTCCTCGTACTTCGATTAACGATCGGAGGCAAAACACTCAGACTCGAAGGAAAAGTTGTTCACAGCGATCCCGGCATCGGAGCAGGCATTTCGTTTATTAACATTTCCGAATCTGCTTTAGAGTTACTAAGAAGCGAAATAGAAGCGTGATACCGAAAGAGCTTTTCTTGGTGGTTTATTTAAAAATCGAATTCAAATTATGTTTCAAAAATTCACACTCGGCATTGAAGAAGAGTTTCAAATCGTTGACCCGCAGTCGCGTGAACTAAAATCTCATGTTTCTGAGATCCTCGAGGAAGGCGTCCTGCTACTTGGAGAAAAAGTAAAGCCGGAGATGATCCAATCGATGATCGAGGTCGGGACCGGCGTCTGCGCGAACATTCAGGAGGCGCGCGAGGACATCACAAAGCTGCGGTGTATAATTTCGTCGCTGGCGCGCAAAAAGGGAATGGAAATCGTTGCTGCATCGACGCATCCGTTTTCAAAATGGTCGGAACAGACGATCTTTGAACATGATAGATACAAGCTTTTGGTTCAGGAACTTCAAATGGTTGCCCGGTCGCTTCTGATCTTCGGCGTCCATGTTCATGTCGGCATTGAAGAACTCGACCGGCGAATTCATATAATGAACGCCGCGCGTTATTTTCTGCCGCACGTGTTGGCTTTAACGACTTCTTCGCCGTTCTGGCTCGGTTTTAATACCGGATTGAAAAGCTATCGTTCCGAGGTTTTTAAAAAGTTTCCGCGTACGGATATTCCCGATCATTTTGAATCCGGGCAGCAGTTTCAGAGCTACATCGATCTTTTGATCAAAATGAACTGTATGCAGGACGCGACCAAGATCTGGTGGGACATTCGCCCGCATCCTGTTTTTCCGACGCTCGAATTCCGAATTTGCGATATTCCCACGCGGGTCGATGACACAATTGCGATCGCAGCGCTGTTTCAGGCGATCGTCTGCAAGCTCGACACCCTGATAGACAAAAATCTCGGGTTCCGGCTTTATCACCGGCGGCTGATCCAGGAAAACAAATGGCGCGCGGTCCGGTACGGTCTGGACGGAAAACTGCTCGATCTGGGTAAGCAAAAGGAAGTTCCAGTAAAGGATCTGATCCGTGAACTTCTTGATTTTATTGATGATGTTGTCGATCAGCTCGATTCAAGAAAAGAGATCGAACATATCCATACTATGCTGGAGCGCGGAACTTCCGCAGACGAACAGCTTAAGGTCTATGAAGAGTCCGGCGGCGACTTTAATGCCGTGGTTGATATGCTTATCGTAAGAACGATGGAAAACGTCCCGGAAGATTGTTTCGGTTGAGAAATATAGTTTTACGCGGCTTTGTGCTGAAGAGCGAGTTTCAGGAAATTTTCGAATAAGATCCGACCGTCGCGCGATTCGTTGACATGTTCCCAACGGGTCGGGTTTTTCGACCAGTCTTCAAATGATTTTTCAAGGTGAAACTGAACACCGTAGATCAGCTGACCTTCGGACCGCTTTACCATCATCTGATTTCTGCAAAGATACGATGTAGCAAGCAATTTAAACCCGCGCGGGATTCCGTCTATCTGCAGCCCGTGATTTTGCCAAACCCTTAAAATATCGTCTTCCAGAGTATAATCCTGCCAAACCCTTGCGTCTTCGGTGTCCCCGTTCGCAATTCCGGCGAAAATAGGATCCGAAGTGTCGGTTATTTTTACGAATCGATATTGATACTCGATAATGCGGTCCGTCCGCTTTTCTGACGGAGCAAATTCATCGAGAGTTGTGAGTTCCGCACCGAAGCCGATACCGACGAGCTGGTGCGCACCGCAAATTGCCAGTACTGGAATCTTTGTCGTGGTAATAAATTCTGTGAATTTAGCAATATGTGCCGGATTGTAATAATCAAAATCCGAAAGCGTTCCGCTCATGACGATCGCGTCCGGCTGAAACGACTTTGCAGCATCGGCAACCTCTGAAAGATGGACGGTCAGCGTTTTCGGCTGTTTTACCAGCCGCAAAACATTCTGCGCGATGTTGTTACACGCCATCGACGAAATCTTTCGTTCAAAATTAAGCTTCGTCGAAAGATCTTCGTTCCATTCTTCGATCGCCAGGTTGGAAACGTCCGTTTCATAGCGCAGAAGATTATTCATGATCAGCACTTTTGCATGTTCGATCTTTTTTTCGATCGGCTGGTAACGGCAGTACGGACGCTTATTATACGGAAACGGGAGTTCCGCCAAAGTCGGCTTGGAAGTGAATGAAACTGGCATTTCGTCTAACATAGTCTTTTTTTCGATGAACCGTCTTACGGATTAGTTACAAAAAAGTTTTTAATAATTGCGTTGTGCGCAGTTTTCCGGCGAAAATTAAGCGCTTCTTTGTTTCGTGTTTTGATTAAATTCAGGAATTGCGGGACCCGCACCAAGTGCTTCTATTTCCGATCTAATTGTTCGAATCAGGGCAGTTCTTAGCTTTTTCTTATCAATTTCACCGACGTTATCCGGCAATTTTTCTGCGATCAAAAGTGCCCGCTGCCATGCGCTTTCCAGCTCGTCGGCAAGTGCAGCGATCTTTGTTATGTCGTAGGGAACTGCAAACTCGAGACAACCGAATCTGGCAAATACCTGTAAATATCGTGCGGTAGAAAGATCAGGGCAGGAAAAACGCTTGTTTCCGACCTTCAGTTCGATCCCGAGCAATGTATGCTGGATGACTGCGCGATGTTCGCGCTTTGAGATCGCCAGTTGAAAAGACCGAGTTCGCAATGTTCGAATCTTTTTTTCATAGATGGCAGGAAGCCAATCCTGACCGGAACGCTGCTTAATTTCGGAAACCGCTTGCATAATGAAGAGCCGCAAGGCTCGATTTAGAATAACACAATCAGCGAAATGTTTTGAAGACGTCAGATTCTCATAAAAACTATGCACGCGGCGTCCGCCAACGAACTTATCGGCAAATGTTCGACAAAACTGAAAAATAATCTTGGACCAAACCGAAAAACTGCCTCACATGAATTCCGTCCATCACAGCACGATGAACATCAACGGAAACGGTCAGCATCTTTTTTTACCGCTTTCCTATCACATGGGCGCCTGGAAAAATCGCTCGATCAATGATTCACTGAAGATCCCGAAATAGAATACGCCAACCACCGTGATCAATAAGACAACTGCGATCGCGGTCGGAATCTGCGGCGCTGTCCATTCGGTAACCCGTTCGCGAAAAAACATTACGACGATCAAACGAAGATAATAATAAGCGGAGATTGCGGTGTTTACGACCGCGACTATCACGAGAACCGTCAAAAGCATATTTCCGGCTTCGAGTGCAGGTCGAAACACGAGAACTTTTCCCATAAAGCCCGCGGTCAGCGGTAAACCAAGCAGCGAAAGCATAAACAGGGAAAGTGAGAACGCAAGAAGCGGCGCCTTAAATCCGATGCCGTTGTAATCTTCGAACTCGGATCGGCGGTCATTTCTTTCGCCTAAAAGTGCAACTATCGCAAAAGCACCTAGATTCGTTATCGCATACGCAAGCAGGTAAAACGCAACCGCTGCGATCGCTTCGTTACGTTTCGGGAACGTAGTTGCCATTCCGGCGCCGACAAACCCGACCAATGCGTAACCTGCATGAGCGATCGACGAATATGCCAGCATTCGCTTGATGTTGTTTTGCAGGATTGCGGCGACATTGCCGACGGTCATCGTCAACATCGCAATTACGGCAAGCGCTGTGATCCATGTTTCATGAAGCAATCCAGCCGCCTGCGCACCGGCGATTAGCGGAAAACCCAAAACGAAAACACGCATAAAAGACGCAAAACCCGCCGCTTTCGGTCCCGTCGCCATAAATCCGGTGATCGGCGTCGGCGCACCTTCATAAACGTCCGGCGTCCACACATGAAAGGGAACTGTTGCTATTTTGAAACCGAAACCGACGACAAGCATTGCAGCGCCGATCAGAAGCAGAGCAGGAAAATTCGGATTGGCAACGAGGAGGGCGATCTCTGTGATATTCGTCGAACCCGTCGCACCGTAGATCAGCGCCATGCCGTAAAGCAGAAAACCCGTTGCGAACGAACCGAGAATGAAGTATTTCATCGAAGCTTCGTTCGAACGCAGGTCGGACTTTCTAAGTCCAGCCATTACATAAGTTGCGATCGAAAGCGTTTCCAGCCCGAGAAAGATGATCACGAGATCGTTGCCCGAAGCCATGAACATCATTCCGACCGTCGCAAAAAGCAAGAGCGTGTGATATTCACCGACCGGAACCTCTTCGGTATCGACCCAAACGGCTGAGATCAAAATGGTTAAAGCGCTGACTAAAAGAAAGACAAACGAAAAACTTACGCGAAGCCCGTCCGTGATGACCATTCCGTTCCAGGCTGATGCAGAAGACGGCGTAACATACATCAAACCGAGCAGAACGGCTGCGAATATGATCCCGATGAGCGAAACCGCGCCGGAAACATAGCGTTGGCGCGGATTGAAACTGTCGTAGAGCATCACCAAGATACCGGTGATCGTAAGCATCAGTTCCGGCGCGATCGCCGAAATATCTACGTTTGGATTTAATAAACTAATAAACATGTTCTCTTAGAAAAAATTCTATAAAAAGATCACTCTGATTTTGCGGCGCTAGGCGAAAGAAACGCTTTTTCGCCGGCTCTTACCGCTGCCGGTAAATGATTTTCAACCGGCGGAATCGGGCAATTGTAACGATTCGTTCCATATGCACAGCTCGGATTATAAGCAAGATTCAGATCGATAACGGCTGAATCTCCATCCGGGATCTTTATGTCAATGTAACGTCCGCCGCCGTAAGTTTCGTCGCCGTTCGTTTGATCCTTAAAAGGTATAAACAACAGATCGGCATACTCCGGGATCGAACGTAATGATTCCGGATCAAGCTGAAAAGCGGTCAATTCCAACGGTTTACCGTCAATCTCAAATTTCAAAACCCCGAATTTTCGGAACGTCTTTTCGGTTCCTGATGAAGTCGGCATTTTTATGACCTCTTCACCGGACGACTTTTCAAATTTTGCCTGCACACGAAATTTTTGATCGACCGGAAAATAATCCAGTCCGTCAAACATTTCGAAATCGGATTCTGAAAGCGGGCTCTCAGTTTTGTTCCTAAATTCCGCATCGCGTCCATCACGAAAGGTTTTCAAATCGGACGTTCCGTAAAAGGTAGTCCTTGGCGTCGTACATCCTAACAAAACGCAAAAAGATATGACTGCCAACAAAAACTTCATAACGTTAATGCACGGGTTTTTCAACGGCTTTAGCCTTTTCAATCGTGCCGCCCGCCTGATGGAGTACGCGTTCCTGAACAGTCAAAATGCTTTTCTGCGACGCATCGAGAAACGGTTTCGGGTAAACGCCCATAAAGACCATCAAAAAGACCAACGGTGCAATTAAACCGATCTCGCGCGGCGATAGATCGGCAAGGAGTTTATTTTTAGAATTACTGAGCTTTCCAAAGAAAATCCGCTGAACCATCCACAAAAGATAGACAGCAGCAAAAATAACGCCCGTGCCGGCAAACATTGTCGCAACTTTTGCGAAAGTGCCGGAAAACACCGTTTCCGGTGCCGTCCACATTCCGATCATTGTTAAAAATTCACCGACGAAGCCGTTCAGGAACGGAAGACCGATCGAAGCCATTGTCGTAATTACAAAGATCGTCGCATAAAGGGGCATTACGTTAGCAATCCCGCCGTATTCCGAAATAAGCCGCGTATGCCGGCGCTCGTAAATAAACCCGACAAGTAGAAAGAGCGCTCCGGTCGTAATACCGTGGTTGAGCATTTGATAAAGCGACCCCTGCATACCCATTTCGGTAAACGAAAACATTCCGAGGATGACAAAACCCATGTGAGCGACCGAAGAATAAGCTACCAGACGCTTCATATCGGGCTGAACCATTGCGACGAGCGCGCCGTATATAATTCCGATTACGGCTACGACGATGAACACATATGCAAATTCTCTGGAAGCCTCGGGAAATAACGCAAAATTAAATCTCAGCAGACCGTAGGTTCCCATTTTCAACAGAATTGCGGCAAGTATAACCGAACCTGCCGTCGGCGCTTCGGTATGTGCGTCCGGTAGCCATGTATGCAGCGGAAATATCGGAACTTTTATCGCAAACGCTAGTGCAAACGCCCAGAAAAGGAGAATTCCAACAGTCGTCAGTTCGCCGCCCGACCCAAGGAACGTTAGGCTGCCGTTCTGCAGAGAATTGACGAGCGTTACGTAATCGAACGTTCCGGCGCCGGTCGCTTCGTAATGCAGGTAATAAAGCGCAATTATTGCGACAAGCATCAACAAGCTTCCAAAAGCCGTGAAAATAAAGAACTTGACCGCCGCATAAATGCGGTTTTCGCCGCCCCAAATTCCGATAAGAAAGAACATCGGAACGAGCGAAGCTTCAAAAAAGAGATAAAAAACAAGCAGATCGAGCGAAACAAAAACGCCGATCATCGCACTTTCGAGCAAAAGCAGAAACGCATAAAATGCTGTCTGCCGCTTTTCGACGGCGTTCCACGCTGAAAGCACCGCGATCGGCATCATGAATGTCGTAAGTATGATCAGCCAAAGGCTGATTCCGTCAACGCCGACGTGATAATTCGTATTGATCGCCTTGATCCACGGGATATTCTTTTCAAAAAAGAATCCGCCTTCGCCGATCTTGCCGCTGATGAAGGTCATCGGCAAAGAAACGATAAAATTTAGAATCGTTATACCGAGCGTCAGCCATTTTAAATGCGATTCCTGTTTCCAGAACATCGAGTGACCAACCAGCGCAATTGCGCCGAACGTCGGCAGCAGGATCAAGATGGTTAAAAGATTTTCGTGTATGAAATCCATTTTAATAACGTGTTTTGCTCACCCGATTTTCAACGAGAGAACAGTTTTTATGCGATCAACTTAAATCCGTAATAAAGAAAGTATCCGATAACGATCAGCGCGCCGAATAAAATAAACGCCGCATAAGTTCGGACAAAACCGACCTGAACGCTGCGCGCAGCCGAACCCAGGGCGATTACAAAATTTCCGATGCCGTTGACAATGCCGTCAACCACGCCGATATCGATTCCTTTCCACAATCCTTTGGTTGAAATATTTGTGATCGGGTCGACAATGTAACGGTTATAAAACTCGTCGAGCCTCCATTTTTCTTCCAGAATTTTCGGCATTTTTCGCAGCGGATTATGACGGAATGCAAACCACCCGATTCCGATTCCCATCACAGCGAAAATTACTGAAAGCAGAGCCAGAACTTGTTCCTTAAAGACGACCTCCGGAGAATGAGCGCCGTCTGCGCCACCTTCGCCGGTCTCTCCGCTGGTCGCATGTTTGACATCCGGTGCAGCAGTAGAATGGGCGTTATCAGAATGCGCGGCATCGGCTTTATAAATAACCGGTTCAAGCGTGTGTTCAAAAACATTAATATCTCCGGCGCCGACCAAAGAACTCATTGCATAAGGAACCCCGACAAGTCCGCCGAACGTCGAAAGAACAGCAAGCGCGATCAAGGGCACGGTCATCGACCAAGGCGATTCGTGCGGCTTGAAGTCGGGCGGAATGGCATGATGATGGTCATCGTCGTCGCCGTGATCGGCTGCATGAGCATGAGCCTCGTCCGAATGTTCTGCCAGCGCAAATTCGTCGATGATGTGGTCGTCATGAACCGCCGGCGCGGTTTCCAGTAATTCCTGATGGAAACGCTCGCTGCCCCAGAAGGTCATGACCATCATCCGGGTCATATAAACAGCGGTCAAAACTGCCGTAACGACGGCAACGACCCATAAGATCTCATTTCCCGGGAACGGTCCGGTCGGAAAATATTTATCGGCAGCAAACGTCTTATAAAGAATTTCGTCTTTTGAGAAAAATCCTGCAAAGATCGGAATTCCGGCAATCGCGAGCGTACCGATGACCATTGTGATCCATGTGATCGGCATGTATTTTTTCAAATTTCCCATGCGCCGCATGTCCTGTTCATGGTGCATTCCGTGAATGACCGAACCTGAACCGAGGAACAGCAGCGCTTTGAAAAACGCGTGTGTCATGACATGGAAAATTGCGACTGCGAACGCTCCGACACCCGCAGCTAGAAACATAAACCCGAGCTGCGAAACGGTCGAATAAGCAAGAACCTTTTTAATATCGTTTTGGGCGATCGCGATGGTTGCGGCAAATATCGCCGTCGCCGCGCCGATCACCGCAACGATCCACATCGCAGTCGGGGCTTTTTGAAAGATCACATTTGAGCGCACGACGAGATAAACCCCGGCAGTTACCATTGTCGCTGCGTGGATAAGCGCCGAAACCGGCGTCGGTCCAGCCATCGCGTCCGGAAGCCAGGTTAAAAGCGGGATCTGCGCGGATTTTCCGGTCGCGCCGATGAATAATAAAACAGCCGCACTGGTTATTCCGCCCGCGAAAATTATTCCCCACGTAAACGGTTCAGCCGTCAGAACATTAGCCGCGACCCAGGAAAATACGCTTTGAACCTGAACACCATCAACCGTCTTATCGAAAAACGAGATCGAACCCGTCATCGCAAAGATCAGGAAAATGCCCATCAAAACGCCCCAATCGCCGATCCTGTTCATGACAAAGGCTTTTTTCGCCGCCTTTCGCGCTTCGTCTTTATTGATGTAATAACCGATCAGCAAATACGAACAGAGCCCGACACCTTCCCAACCGACGAACATAAGCAGATAGTTGTCTGCGAGAACGAGCGTCAGCATAGCGAACATAAAAAGGTTCAGATAAGCGAAAAACCGGTAAAAACCGTCATCGCCCTTCATATAGCCGGTCGCGAAAATATGGATCAATAACCCGACGAAAGTAATGAAGCAGGCGTAAATTCCGGAAAGTCTGTCCATTCCGAGTCCGAAATCGGCGCGAAAACCGCCGACGTCAACCCATGTCCAGATCTGGTCGAGAACCGGTTTGTCCGCAAATAGCGCGCCCGCATGCGGCGTCCCGATGCCAAAGGCGATCATAAACGCGACGATGCACGAAATCGCGATCGATCCGCAGGCAATTGCACCGCTGACCGTCTCATTTCGCTGCTTAAGCCAGCCGCCGTAGATCCAGTTGAGCAAAGCACCAAGCAAAGGCGCGAAAATTATTAGACTTAAAAGATTGTTCTCAATCATTTTTGTTTCAATAACTTAATCAAATACTAATTCTCAATTCGTTTTGCCGGCTGTTCATCCGGAATTGTAACTCGCCCCAACGCCGCAGAAAACATCTTATTAAATCTCTCTTGACCAACACCGTTTACAAATGTCCAATTTGAACCCTGATCGCTAGAAATGCCAACAAGCGAACTTTTCGACTCAGTTAGTCCCGAAGGGTCTTTGATTTTCAACGTAGTCATCATAACCGCGAAAAGTTCGTTCTCGATTTCTTCGATCTGTACGGCTTCATCAACGGTTACCGAAACTAATTCGAAGCCATCCGATTTCATTTGAACAAAATCACTGTTCATGAACTCAATCATTTTCTCCCTTCCGCCGGCTAAGCCTACGATTTTAGGATGCGTAAAATCGATAACTTTAGCAAAATCACCGGTAACAGTTGCTTTAACTACTTCTTCAGCTTGTAACCTAAGATTCGGATAGCCTGAAAAACCTCTATCATCGGCAGCTAAGGGTTTGCTTTTGATGACAGTTTCTTGAGATTGTCCAAGGATTATTTGGGCAGAAGCCAAAATGCAAAGAACAAGTAAATAGAGAATGCGTTTCATAAATAGATCTCAAAAACTTAAATCATCATCACTATCCTGATCGCGTAGATCTTGCGCCTCAATCTCTGACCACATCTTCAATACGGCGTCTCCAACATTCTTTGACTGCAAAGTTTCTGTTACCTTCTCTTTTAGCTCCGGGAACCGCAAAAGCAATACCGCAAGATCACGTCGATCGGTCCAAGATTTCGGATTGCCGTATCTTGATTGAAAGGAAATCATCTTGCTTACGATCAATTCGGTCGGCGCTAAATCATTAATGTTTTCAATTTGTTCTGTGTTTGGAAACTCTCCACAATGCGAACATCCACTAAATGACGATTTCCTTCTTTGCACTTTTGATAAAATCTATAACCCTTTCCCTGCGCCACTTCGCGAACACAAACTGCAATTTTGAATGTCTCGCTAAGATGTTCGGTCAGTTCTTCGGCAAATTCCTTCGGATTAGTCGAGAGCAGATCGACATCCTGCGTCATACGCGGCTCCGAAACATAAGCGTTGAGCGCATGTGCCCCCAACAACGCGACATCCTTGCGCCCCTGCAAAAATTCAAGCACTGCGCCGTGTATCTGAGAAA
The DNA here is from genome assembly GCA_026129865.1 of Pyrinomonadaceae bacterium. Lineage (GTDB taxonomy): Bacteria > Acidobacteriota > Blastocatellia > Pyrinomonadales > Pyrinomonadaceae > JAHCHG01. The sequence continues at coordinate 463,620 of JAHCHG010000001.1, read as the reverse complement.
GTGGTAACGTTTCGTGTGCCACAAACTCCTGAAATGTCAAAACATCGGCATTTAGCATTACTTTTCACGGCTGACTCCGCTACTTTAACTATTCCTCAATTCAAGCCGAGTCGCCGGAATTTAATTCTTCATCAAACTGGCGTCGTCTACATCAACCGAAAGACGGTTCCGGAAGAATGCGATGAAAATCCCCAGTCCTACCGCGGCTTCGGCGGCGGCGACGGACATTACCATAAAAACGAAAAGCTGACCTGTAACGTCGCCGTAATATCGCGAAAATGCTACGAACGAGAGGTTTACGGCGTTGAGCATAAGCTCGATACATATAAACATTCCGATCGCGTTGCGCTTATAGATCACGCCGACCGTACCGATCGTAAATAAAATTCCTGAAAGCGCCAGATATGTTGCTAAACTCGGTTCCATTAGTGTTTTTTCAAAATCTTTCTAGTTTCAGTTTGAATGATCCGCCGAATCCAAAGGTTCGTCGGTCGCTACCATATCCAATTTCGGCTGACTCAGTCTTCGCGCCAGTATCACCGAACCGACTATCGCCATCATCAATAAAACAGCGACTATTTCCACGGGCAAAAGATATTCGGTATACATTGCCGTGCCGATACTGAGCGTCTTTCCGACAGTTTCGTCCATCTTTACTTCATTTAACGGCGATTTGCTGACCGCGTAAAAAATAAAGAAAGTTTGAACGAGCAAAATGACTCCCAAAACACCACCGACTGCAAAAAGATATCTGAGCCGATTGATGGGACGATCTTCTTCAAGATTTAGAAGCATGATCACAAAGATCACGAGTACCATTATCGCGCCCGCATAAACCAGGATCTGAACGGCTGCGATAAACGGTGCCGCCAGTGTAACGTAAATGCATGCCAGCGAGATCAACACTCCCACAAGCGAAACAGCACTGTATAGCGGGTTTTTGTGATAAACGGTCGAAATCGCCGAAGCGATTGCCAAACCCGCGAATATATAGAAAAGGACTGTAACCATTTTGCAATCGATTTAGGAAGCCCGGCATTAATAACCGCAGACTCCCGTGAACGTTAAATATTCAAAAAATATACAATTATGACCGTCAGGATCACGTTGCCAAGCGCCACCGGAAGAAGAAATTTCCAACCGAAATTCATGAGCTGATCGAACCTGAATCTCGGCAGCGTACCGCGGATCCAGATATAAAGAAACAGGAACGCGAAGATCTTTCCGAGGAACGCAATATGGCTGACCAATGCGTAGGGAATCGAGCCGGGTTCGAGGATCTTGCCAAGCCCGGGAACGTACCATCCGCCGAGAAAAAGCGTTACGATCATCACGGACACTGTGAACATATTCACGTATTCCGCCATGAAAAACAGCGCAAACTTCAGCGCAGAATACTCCGTGTGAAATCCTGCGACCAGTTCGGTTTCGGCTTCCGGAAGGTCAAACGGTATACGATTGGTTTCAGCAAACGCAGCGATCAGAAACACAAAGAATCCTACAAACTGCGGAATAATAAACCATTTGAATGGTGAATTTATCTGGGCATGAATGATCGTATTAAGATCAAGCGATCCAGCCAACATGACGACGCCGATAATCGATGCTCCCATTGCGAGCTCATAAGAGATCATCTGTGCCGACGAACGCAGACCGCCCATCAAACTGTATTTATTGTTTGATGACCAGCCGGCGAGCGCGATGCCGTAAACACCGACCGAGGTGATTCCCAAAACATATAGGACACCGACGTCGATCTGCGCAATTGTCAGTGGAAGTTCGCGAATCCCTTCGCCGAGTCCGTAAGGCAGAAAACTCCAATCGACCGTTGTAATTGCCGGACCGAATGGATAAACGACGATCGGTAAAAGCGCACATGTCAATGCAACGACCGGCGCCAGATAATAAATGAATTTGGTCGATTTATCGGGAACGATATCTTCTTTAAAAATGAATTTAAAGAGATCGGCAAACGGCTGTAAAAGTCCCCATGGACCAACCCGGTTCGGACCTATTCGACCCTGAATCCATCCCAGCACCTTTCGTTCCGCCAAGACCGTATAGGCGACAATCATCAAGACGCCTTGAAACGCCAGAAAAATACCCAAACCGATTACGGCGAAAGGGAAAATTGTCTTTACAATTTCTTCCATATTAGCTGTCGATACTTAAATTTTCTCGGTCGATCGCACCAACCGCCGCCGCGTCGACACGGCTGTCAAGCTTCGGCGTTCCATCTAAATTAAACTGGGCAAGCGGCGCGACCAGTAAATTGTCCGGTTTCGGATTTCCGTGCGCCAATAAATGAAACTGTGGTGTCTTGCTGGTTAAAGTAGTTAACCGGTGCAGTTTATGCCCGACTTTCGGCACTGTTTGATCTTTTTCGGCATCATCCGGCAGCGATTTTAAGCTTTTTCCAAGCTCCTCTAGGGCTCTCGAAATGTCCGGTTTCGAATTTATCGGATGATTTACCTGAACGGGGTTGGATTCGTCCTTCAAATTTGGATATCGAATTCCCTGATATGCCAAAACATTGTCAGAGATATTTTTGAACACTGCGGTCGCCGCAAGATTGTATCCAAAATCGACTCCCATCGCGTCTGCGATCATGGAAGTGATCATCCAATCCGGTTTTGATTGATGAACCGGATCTATCGCCCGCCTAACGCGTTGAACAAAACCGGTGTTATTTGTAAATGTTCCATCTACTTCCGCAAAACTCGCTGCAGGCAAAACGACGTCTGCATGATCGGTAGTCGATGTTTCGAACAGTTCCTGAACAACTACGAAATCTTTGCCTTCCAACAATTGAGCATTTTCTTCGGAAAGTCTTCCGGCGATCAAAAGCGATTTTGAATTATTCAAAACGTCGGGCACATTCTTTTTATCAGCCATCATGTCGTTTGCGCCGACGGAATTATTGTAAAGCGGTAACGGGTGCAAAAGAACACGCCGCGCCTCTGACACAAATCTTGCCGCCGAACCGGCTAAAACAGCTTGCGCTTCGAGCGAAAGATCGCCGCCGAACATGATTACGAGATCGCCTTCGGTTTCGCCTATCGTTTTCAGAAGGGAATCGATCTCCGATTGTTCGATCCCGAGTTTTTTTGTTGCCGCGGCATCGATCTCGCCTCCGAACATATACGCAAATGCGTCGTATGATCCCGGATTTACGTGAATAAACTGAGTAGCGTTTTGAGTTAAACGAATCGGTCGGTCATTTACGATTATCAAATTTGCCTTGCCGTTCCTGACAGCCTGACGCATCTGCTTTGCGGTAAATGTTTGTTCCTCTTCAGGTTCTCCTCCGATCAAAACGATAGTTCCGGCGTAACGAATTTCGCGATGCGTTGCGAGCGGAACGCTTAGGTTGTTGAAAACCGGAGACATATCGTACGAATCGGAAACAGCGTAGTTTTCCGAATCGGCAACTTCTTTGGCAAATCTTTTCAACGTGAAGACCGATTCATTAGTGATTCTTGAAGAAGCGATGACACCGGTGTTTCCAATTTCCCTGAATTTTTCGGCGACTAGATTAACGGCTTCGTCCCATGTTGCAGGAATCAGCTTTCCTCCTTTTTTATAACGGATCAAAGGGGTTTTCAGTCGATCTTGATGGTTAATAAATTCGTGTCCAAATCGGGCTTTGACATCCAAAAATTCGCCATTCAAACCGTTAACGTAACGGTCTCGTGCGACGATTCGATGAACCAAACCGCTGCGCGACCCGATAGAAAGCTGCATTCCGTCCGAGCCGTAAACGTCGGTCGTTATCGTTTGGTCGAGTTCCCACGGGCGCGTCTCATGCCTGTAAACACCGTCCAGCAAGGTTCCTGTCGGGCAAACTTCGATGCAGTTTCCGCATTGCGAACAGTTCAACCAGCCGCCATATGTTCCAATTACCGTATTCGCCCCGCGATTTCCGGCTTCGATAGCATCTTCGCCCATCCATTCGTCGCAAACCCTCGTACAGCGTTTACAAAGGATGCAGCGCTGCGGATCGTTGGCGACTATCGGTGACAGGAATTTTTCCGGCTGAACATTTTTGTCTTCCGTGAATCGTTCTTCAACATCGCCCCAGTCAAAGATCACCTCCTGCAGCTCGCACTCGCCGCCGCGGTCGCAAACCGGGCAATCGAGCGGGTGATTCGCCAGAAGAAATTCACCCATTGCACGCTGCGCCTTTTCGATCTCTTCGCTTTGGGTAGTCACGACCATTCCGTCCGTACAGGTGATCGAACACGAAGTCTGCAATTTCGGCATTTTTTCAATGCGAACTAGACACATCCGGCACGACGCCTGAAGCGCCAGGTCTTTGTAATAACAAAAAGAGGGAATTCCAAAACCGTTTTCAAGACACACGTCGATTAACGGTCTGCCTTTCTCAGCCTCAAATTCCTGTCCGTTTATCGTAACTTTGATAAGTTCTGCTGACATTTAATTGATTTGTAAAATTTTTACTTCGTTTCCTTATCTGAATTACCTTTGGATTGAGTTTTCGATTTCTTCTTCGGACGTGTTTTGCCGTAACTTCCCGCAAATATCTTTCCGCGTTTTGTTTTCTTATCACCTTTTCCCATGCTAAGTACCTCAGTTCGTATTAAATACCTGTGTTTTGAAACAAATGTTTTTTAAAATCTTCCGGAAATCTTTTGACAGCGCTTTGAATAGGCCAGGCTGCCGCATCGCCGAGCGGACAGAATGATTTTCCTTCAATATTGTCGCAAATATCCAATAGCAGTTGTGCGTCTTCAGGTCTTCCCCCGCCGTCGGCTACCCGGTTAAAAATCTTTACCAACCAATCGGTTCCTTCTCGGCAAGGCGTACACCAGCCGCAGGATTCGTGGCGGTAAAATTCAGTCAGATTTTTCGTCGAATCCACTACATCGACGGTTTCGTCCATAACGATAAATCCGCCAGATCCAACCATCGAACCCCCTTCGACCAGTCCTTCGTAATCTAAGGTCACGTTTTTGCCAATGATCTGATCCGCATTCATAATGTAAACCGAAGATCCGCCCGGTATGACCGCCTTTAATTTCTTATCGTCGCGAAGCATTCCGCCGCAATCTTCCATAATGAACTTTTCCATATCGGAATAACCCATTGGAAGTTCGTAAACTCCCGGTTTTTTAACGTGTCCCGATACCGACCAAAGTTTTGTTCCGCCCGATTTCTCAGTCCCTAGATCGCGCCAGGCGATTCCGCCCATCTCGATGATCTGAGGAACGCTCGTCAAAGTTTCGACATTATTTACAACTGTCGGACATGCGTAAACACCTTCAATCGCGGGAAACGGCGGCTTCATTCGCGGGTGTCCGCGAAAACCTTCCAGGCTCGATAAAAGCGCGGTCTCTTCACCGCAGATATACGCTCCGGCACCAGTGTGCGTGTAAATTTCGCAAGAAAAATCCGTTCCGAGGATATTTCTGCCAACCAGGTTAGCTGCGCGCGCCTCTTCGATCGCTTTATCCATTATGTCGATCAAATAGTTATATTCACCACGGTAATAGATGTAGCAAGTTTCAACGCCTAACGCGAATGCACCGATCAGCATTCCTTCGATCAATGCATGCGGGTCGCGTTCGAGCAAATACCGATCTTTAAATGTTCCCGGTTCGGATTCATCGGCATTGCAGACAATATATTTCGGTTTTGGTGAATCCCGCGGAACAAAACTCCATTTCATTCCGGTCGGAAAACCCGCCCCGCCGCGACCGCGCAGCGCAGATGCCTTAACTTCGTTAATAATATCGTCCGACGACATGTTCATCGCCTTTTTCAGCGATTTGTAGCCGCCGTGATCTTCGTAAACCTTCAGCGTATGCCCGTCTTTAACGTGCATCATCTTTAACTGTAAAGGTTCGCAACCGATTGCTTTGATTTCCATAAACTACAATTCTTACCGAATTAAGTGCTTCGCTATTTATCGTTGCTATAAATGCGCTTCGATTTCTTGATCATTTGCCCGCTTTTAAGGTGTCCAGTAGACGATCGACCTTCTCGATCGTTAGATCTTCGTGATAATCAAACCCGATCTGCATCATCGGCGCCGTCCCGCAGCTGCCCAGACATTCGACTCTCGTAACCGTAAATAATCCGTCTTCGGTTGTCTCCCCCGGCTTGATTCCCAAACGATCGCAAATATGTCCCGTGATCTCCGGTTCACCCAATATTCGGCACGAAAGCGTTTTGCAAACTTGAATATGGTACTTGCCGACCGGGCGCATATTAAACATCGAGTAAAAGGTAGCTGTTTCCCAGACGTCGGTAACTTCAAGATCTAAGAACTTAGCGAGGAAGTTTACGCCTTCGTTGTCTATGTACCCTCGTTCCCGTTGGACGACGAATAAGAGAGGGATCAGCGCAGAACGCTTTCGGTCGGCGGGATATTTTACCAAATGCGCTCTCATCTCCTCGACGATCTCGGGCGAAAAATCTGCAACCTCGTCGGTATAAACGACCTGGTTCGTATAATCTGTTGCAACTGATGCCATAATTTCAATAGTCAGTAATTCTGAATACGGATTCCTGAAAGCAAGTATTTAATGAATGTTACTTTGTAATTCTTCTAAACTCTTTTCCGCTTTTGTCAATCTGGTTTCGTGGTTTAAGACTTTATCAGCAATACTATCCGTCTTCGCATCGAGCTTTTTAAGAATCTGCGAGTGATTCGTCAATGTTTCCTTAATACCTTCGATATCGGATTGCATAACCTTCATCTCGGCTCGCATGTCCTTAATGTCGGTTTGCATGACCTTCATATCGGTTTGCAATACCTTAATGTCGGTTTGCATGACCTTAAAATCGGTTTGCAATACCTTAATGTCGGTTTGCACAACCTTCATTTCGGTCTGAATACCTTTAACTCCTGTAACCAAAGTTGCAAGTGTGTTAAATAATTCTCTTTCCTGATTTTCGGTCATAAAATTCTGAGAAATTTACCTGTCTATTTCTCCAAGAACAATATCCAGCGATCCGATTATGGCGACAACATCTGCAACCATCTCACCTTCGCTCATGACGGGAAGAGCAGACAAATTTACAAAACTCGGACCCCGGAAATGAACTCGTTCCGGTTTCGGACCGCCGTTGGATTTCATATAAACGCCAAGTTCACCTTTTGAGGCTTCGATGGCGTGATAAACCTCGCCTTCGGGAACATTAAATCCTTCCGCAACGATCAAAAAGTGATGGATAAGAGAATCCATGTGTTTTCGCATATCGTCACGATCGGGCAAAACGACCTTCGGAGCGTCGGCTTTGATCGGTCCGGGTTTTAACCGGTCAAGCGTTTGCTGCACGATCTTATAAGACTCATAAAGTTCCCGCATTCTCACACGAAATCGAGCCCAAACGTCGCCGTCGCGTTCGACCGGAACGTCAAAATCATAAGTTTCATAGCCCGAATAAGGTTCGTCGCGCCGAAGATCGAGATCGACTCCGCTTCCGCGAAGACTTGGACCGGTCAAGCCCCAATCGATCGCTTCGGTTGCGGTGATAATTCCAATACCCTTTGTCCGGCTTTGCCAAATCGTGTTGCCCGAGACCAGCGTTTCCAGCATTTCCAGTGCGGCTGGAAAATCCGCCATAAATTGGTTCACCCGACGTTCAAAACCTGCCGGGATATCCATCATAAGCCCCCCGATACGGAAATAGCTGGGAGTCATTCTTCCGCCGGAACAAGCTTCGATCAAATTCAGAATCTTTTCCCGCTGACGAAAGCAATAAAAGAACACGCTCATTGCGCCGATGTCGAGCGCGTGCGTTCCGAGCCAGACCATGTGCGACGCAATTCTTTGAAGTTCGCACATCATAACCCTGATGACCTGTGCGCGCTCAGGAATTTCAAGCTCGAGCAGCTTTTCCGCTGCCATCACATAAACAAGGTTGTTGCCGAGAGGATTAAGATAATCCATGCGGTCGGTTATCACTATCCCTTGCTGATATTTTTTGTATTCAAAGAGCTTTTCCATTCCGGTATGGAGATAGCCGATGTCCGGAATTGCATTTACAACAAGTTCGCCGTCCAGTTCGAGCTCAAGGCGCAAAACGCCGTGCGTTGACGGGTGCTGCGGACCCATTGAAAGCGTCATGTGTGAATTAAGCGATTGATCCAACACTTCAAATTTTTCCGGAATATTCTCTAAAACTGCGCTCATAGTTGGTTTAGGTCAAACTGTACGGCTCGTAGCCGCGAAGCGGATAATCTTTGCGCAACGCATGTCCGTCGAAATCGCTCGGTAAAAGTATTCGGCGAAGGTCCGGATGGTTTTCAAAAATAACTCCCAAAAGGTCATAAGTTTCGCGTTCATGCCAGTTAGCCGTTTTCCAAATCGTGACTACTGTATTCACTTTCGGGTCATCTTCGCTTAACAAAACCTTTAAACGAATCCGTTTGTGATGCGTTGTCGAAAATAGATGATAATTTACCTCGAATCTGGGATCTTCCTCAGGTCCTCGATCCGCACCGCAAAGATCGGCGAGCATATTGAATCCGTGTTTGCTTTTCAAAACCCAACAAACGTCGACAATGAATTCACGCGGCACCGTGATAGTGACTTCGCCTCGCGCATCCTTAAAATCTGAGATCCATTCGGAGTTTTCAGTTCTTAGTTTTTCTACAAACTCAAGTAAAACAGTTGATTCAGCCATAAATACAATAAAAGCGGCGATGCCGTTGTGCGCACCGCCGCGAAGAAAACTTTAGGACGACCTTCGCTTTTCGTGCCGGGAAGGCACGGTATATGGACGCGAAACATCGTTTTTTCGTACATCATCCTTTGTATCCTGCTCGAGTTCGGTACCTTCGGTGACCGGAAGGGTCCCCGGTACGATGGAAACTCGCGATTCCTTTTCAAAAGTATCGCGGCGATCCTTGACCGATTCATTCATAACCTTTTCCTGAAGCATCATGATAGCGTGGATCAGCATTTCAGGTCGCGGCGGACAGCCCGGAATGTAGACGTCTACCGGAACAACCTTGTCGACTCCTTGAACAATGGCATAATTGTCAAACACTCCCCCCGAAGTTGCGCATGCGCCCATCGAAATAACCCACTTCGGCTCAGGCATTTGATCATATATTCTTCTAAGGACTGGTGCCATTTTCCGCGATACTCGACCCGAAACGATCATCACGTCAGCCTGCCGGGGACTCGCGCGAAACGTTTCAGCGCCGAAGCGCGATAGATCGTTGCGTGAACTGACGGTATTCATCATTTCAATCGCGCAGCAAGCCAATCCGAACGTTGCCGGCCAAAGCGAAGATTTGCGCGCCCAGTTCACCACGGCGTCAAGTTTTACGGTGATCACGTCCGGCAAAGATTCGAATATTTTATTTTCTAAACCCATGGTATTCGGCTACAGTAAATTTATCTGATCGCAGCCTACGCCGCGCGTTTTAATTCTTCAATGCGTAGCTGCTTTTTCTTCAATAATGCATTTGATTTTGCTCTAGCTTCTTCACGCGCTTCCACTCCCCATTCGAAAACACCTTTCTTCCACACGTAAACATATGCAGCGACAAACGTCGCAATGAAAATAAGTATCTCAACGAATGCAATTGTCCCGTAGGCAATGCCGCTCAACTGTTCCTGACCGATCAAATATTTAAATGCGACCCCGAACGGGATCATGAACAAAACCTCGATGTCAAACAATAAAAAAACGACCGCCACAGCATAAAACTTGATAGAAAAACGATCTCTTGCAGACCCGACCGGATCCTTCCCGCATTCGTACGGCATCAATTTGGTTGCGGTTCGTTTTCGCGGACCGACCAATTGAGTTACAAGGATCTGGCTTCCGGCGAACCCGATCGCAACCAGGAACATAATAACGATCGGCGCGTAATCGAAGATGTTAAATTCGCTCATAATAAAAGTTAAATCGCAGATCGTGCAACGAATTTTTCGTCATAAACACAACCAAAAACAGCTAAAATAACGGCGGTAACTTTGAGAATTATTGCACAATTCCAATCCTAAGTTAAGCGGTTTGGAGTGTCAAGGCACTGCCAATTTCGTGTTTTAGCAAAGTCCCGCAAAAGCCGGATTGCCGGGTGCCGGAACGAGTCTCAACATATTAAAATGATTGACCGTTATCCGAGCGCTGTGATAGCTTTTAAATGGTTTAACAAGCCTGCAATTCTCTCGCAATTTTCAAATTTTCAATGATTTCGGGATTCAATACAGATATTGTCCATGAAGGCGTAACCTATCACGTGCAGACGGAAGATAAAGGTATTGCTACGCCTGTAATCTTATCGCTGGTTTACGAAGGCGGGACCATTTTGGCAAGCAAGCGATCGAATTATTCCGATCTTATCGATGGAGGATTGGATGATAAGGCGTTAAACGACCGCCTTCAGCGGCAGCATAAGTTGATCTGCGCAGCAATTAAGGGCGGACGGCTCGGCGACCTGAGGCAGATGTCTGCTAGAGAATCAGAGCCCATATTGACAATCCAACCCCTCGAAGAACTTCCCGATAGCAGCGAAAAGCCTCAGCCGGACGAACCGTTCAATCCGAACATCACTTTAAAAATTCCGGTGGAATCAATCATCGAAACTGATGAGGATTTCGTTGACCTTCTTCCGGTGGAACCGAGAATTCTGGCAGAAAGCAAGCCTGAACTTTTTCAACCGGTAGTTGTCGAACCGGCGGCGCTTGTTGCTTTTCGCGAGACAACCACGGTTCTTCAAGCTCAGGTTGATAATTTTGATGCGTCGACCGATCCATTTGAAACCGAAGCGAGACGAATTCCCAAACCTGAAGAACGCCTCCAGGTAACGATCCCGGTGATCGTAGATGAAGAACCGATCCTTCCGGCGGAAGCCGTCGCAATAATTACCGGCAATTTGGGGAAATCAAACCCGCTGCCGAACGAGCTTTCAATACGCCTGCAGGATCGATCCGAGTTTGTCGGCGGAACACAGCGGACGTTGAGAATTTCGGTCCATAAAGGTGAAAACAGGGAAGGTCTTGTTAAAGCGCACGTCATCATTAAAATTCTCGGCTCCTCTTTCCGTCCGATCATCTTTCACGCAAAGACCGATGCTGACGGTTTTGCCATAGTTCATCTACAGCTTCCGGACTTTACATCGGGTCGCGCGGTTTTGTTGATCCGTGTACTCCATGAAGGCGAAGAGACCGAAGTTCGTCTGCCGATCATTCAAAACATGGAAAGACGTCCTTGAAGACCGCTCCATGTTTGGTGTTTAATTTGGATCATGAAGATCACGGTTAATGGAGAAGAAAAGGAAATCGAAAGCGGTTTGAATTTGAGCGAAGTTCTCGATCGGCTCATCACGCTTGATCATAAGATTGCGGTAGAACTAAACAAAAATGTAATTCGTAAAAAGGACTGGGAAACGACCGAAGTGCTCGATTCGGACGAACTGGAGATCGTTCATTTCGTCGGCGGCGGTTAAGTTTAGGTAAAATTGAATAACCTTCCAATGCGGACTGTGTTTTTGAATTCAGTCCGCATTTCATTTGTTCAAAATTTTGATAGACTTAGATCAGCTCGAACATATTTTAAGATTTAATTATGACTGACAAATTTAATTTAGCCGGCGTTTCTTTCGATTCAAGACTTATAATCGGAACAGGAAAATATCGCTCGCATAGTGAAATGCAGGACGCGCATCGCGCTTCAGGCGCGGAAATGGTGACTGTTGCTGTAAACCGCGTTCCGCTCGATCGAAAAACGGAATCGTTTCTCGATTTTCTTGATCCGAAAATGATGATCCTTCCGAACACAGCCGGCTGTTACGATGTTGAACATGCGGTTCGAACCGCGCGTCTCGCGCGCGAGGCGCTCGAAACCGATTGGTTAAAGCTCGAGGTCATCGGCGATCCGGTGACGCTGCTTCCGGACAATGAACAAACTCTCGAAGCGGCAAAGATTTTGGTTAGCGAAGGTTTTATTGTATTGCCATATTTTTCGGACGATCTGATCATGGCGAAAAAACTGTTAGATTCGGGCTGTCCCGCGATTATGCCGCTTGCCTCGCCGATCGGTTCGGGTATGGGCGTTCAAAATCCTTCAAATTTGAGAATCATGCGCGAGCAGCTCCCGGACGCGGTGATCATTGTCGATGCCGGCGTCGGTGTTCCATCAGATGCGGCAAAAGCGTTGGAACTCGGAGCCGACGCAATATTGATGAACACTGCGATCGCCGAAGCCGGCAATGCGGCGCAAATGGCTGAAGCAATGAAGCTTGCAGTTCGTGCCGGTCGTCTTGCGTATTTGTCGGGGCGGATGCCGAAGCGTTTGTATGCGAGCGCGTCAAGCCCGATCGAAGGTGCGATCAGTTGAAGCCGATCGATAAAAAAACTCTGATCAAATTGGTCGTCGTTTTGCTTGTTTCGGCATTCGCTGCGGTTTCATGTACGCAAAAGGAATCTCGTCGCCAAGGTATCGTCATCGCAGAAAGCAATTCATACGAGGCATCGTTGTTCCGGCAAAACTGCGCGATCTGTCATGGACAAGAAGGCAACGGAAAGGAGATAGGCGGAAGACTCGTTCCCAGTCTCCGGTACGGGGATGCGGCGAAAAAGACCGATGAACAGATCTACGAGCAGATAAAACACGGAAAATTGCCGATGCCGGCTTTTGAAAATCAACTAAGCGAAGAAGATATCCGCCGAATGGTGAAATTTATCAGAGTCGATCTTCAGGCACGCGGAACGGAAACTCCGGATCAAGGCAATTGATCGAATATACTGCGCAAATACTGAAACCGTTCGAAGGTCGTTCGCGAAATTAAAATTATGAAGGTATTAATTACAGGTGCGAGCGGTTTCATCGGCGGGCGACTGGTTAACATTCTTGAACAAAAAGGTCACGATGTTTTCAAACTATCGCGGTCGCAAGCCGAAAATCCAGGCGAGATTCAATGGGATCCTTACGAAGGCTTTTCATCGTCCGAATTCGAAAAACTTCATCAAATAGAAGCTGTTATTCATTTGGCTGGTGAAAATGTCGCCGGAAATTGGTCTGAAAACAAAAAACGTCGAATACGCGACAGCCGGGTAAAGGGAACCGAAACATTAGTTGATGCGTTTTCGAAATCCGAAAATCCTCCGTCGATATTTATTTCTGCGTCGGCGATCGGGTTTTACGGAAATCGAGGGGACGAGCTCTTGACCGAGGAAAGCGACCGCGGGGAAGGCTTTTTCCCGGAAGTCTGCTCTGAATGGGAGCGCGAAGGCAGCCGCGCTGCCGAATTCGGTGCGCGGGTCGTCCATCCTCGGATCGGCGTCGTTTTGGCGAAAGACGGCGGCGCGTTGGAAAAAATGCTGACGCCTTTCAAATTTGGAGTCGGCGGAACGATCGGCAGCGGAGATCAATATATGAGCTGGATCGCGATCGACGATCTTGTGAATGTCTTTGTTTTTGCGCTCGAAAACGAAAGCGTCAGCGGTGCCGTTAATGCGACGGCGCCGAACCCGGCGACGAATGAGGAATTTACCAGTACGCTCGGCAAGGTTTTGAGCCGACCGACTATCATTCCGATACCTGCGTTCGGCGTCAAACTCCTTTTCGGCGAAATGGGCGAAACGCTTTTGTTGGAAGGAAATAGAGTTATCCCGTCGAAACTCGAAAAGCTTGGATTTAGTTTTAAGTTCCCGAAATTGGACGATGCACTAAAACATGTCGTGCAATAATTTCGACGCTCACCGATGAAAATATGGATCTCTAAAAATTCCGAGGTTCCTGTCCGCGAGCAGATCGTTACACAGATCACGCTTGGTATTACGAGCGGCGACCTTCCGATCGGTTCGCGTCTGCCGAGCACGCAGGAGATCGCTCGAAGATCTCGGATCCATGCGAATACCGTTTCCAACGCATATCAAAATCTGGCGTCGGACGGCTGGATCGAATTTCGAACCGGCAGCGGTTTTTACGTGCGGGAACCTCTCGTCCGGGAAAATAAAGATTTGTCCAAACTCGATTCTCTGATCACGGAAATGTTTACATCCGCTCAAAAGCACGGAATTTCGATAGGTGAAGTTCGCGCACGGCTTCGGAAATTTGTCGAGCCGAGATCCTCCGGACTTATTTTGATCGAATCCGACGAAGATTTTCGTCAAATTCTATTGTCGGAACTCAGAGATTTGTTTGAAGTAGATATAAAAGGCATAGCATTTGAAGAGTTCGCGAATTCGATCGGAGAATATAAAGGAAACCTCGTTGCCATGAGCGATGAGGAAGAAAAAATAAACTCAATTCTCACCGCAGATCAGCATTGTCTATATATTCGTTCAAGTTCTATACCGGCAGCACTCAGCGGCAAGATTCCACCGTCAAGCGACGAGATCGTTGCGATCGCATCCGGCTGGCAAAAGTTTCTGGCGCTGTCAAAGACAATTTTGCTGGCAGCGAACATCGATCCGGAAAGCCTTATGCTTCGTTCGACGAAAGACGATGATTGGCAAAAAGGACTAGGCAGCGCCGCGATGATCGTCTGCGACACATTAACAGCAAAATGCCTCGGCGACTTGCCAAATGTCCGTGCATTTCCACTTATTTCTGAAGATTCCCTCCACGAGATATCTTTGCTTACGTAAAGCTGATCTGTCCGTATTCAACACACTGACGATCGTCCCAAACTGCTACGAAATCATCTTAAATGAATAGTAATCTTCCGGTTCTGCGCCTTTTTCCGGGTTCGGCATAAGCTTTGCTTTTATAAAAGCCAACTACTAACGAGCAAACGGGAAGGAATTTATGTTCAGAAAAGTAACTTTTAATATTTTCGAAGAAAACTTACAGGAAATCGTTTACGGCAGCGACCGCAATGCAAAGGCACGACAGGAAAAAGAGGAAAGACCGGCGCGCCAGCCGACACCGCGCCCGCGTTCCGACTTTTGGCGGCATCCGTATATTTCACGATATATCAGTAAGAACCAGGGAAGTTTGTTAAATGAACTACGTTGATCTACGGTCAACTTTTAGGAAAACAAGGAGAAATCAGTATGCAAGACGTTCAGAATATTCCCAATCCGGACACGGATAACGATGAAAAAGAATTCGGCAGCCACGCTGCTTACGATCCGAAACCGCGGAACAGCGGTATTGAAAGTCCAGGCAAAGAAGGCGATCCGGGAGAAGCGATCCCGCTGCCAGCCGACCGCGACCCGTTTCCTTCGCTCGAAGATTCGGAAGCGAATGACGACGACGAACGCGGTCTTCTTTAGCCGATGAAAAAAAATTAAACAAGTGATTTGACATAATTTCCATCTGTAACTATCCTTGTTACAAATGGCATCGAATACACAGTTTGCAATATCACTTCATGTTTTAACGATCTTAGCCAAAAGCGGCGACGGTCTTGTTAAATCTGAATACATTGCGAAAAGCGTCAACACTAACGCGGTCGTGATCCGCAGATTGATATGTAATCTTCAATCTGCGGATCTTGTTTTATCGCAAAAAGGCGCGACCGGCGGTTTTCGACTTGCTAAACATGCCGACAAGATATTGTTGAGCGACGTTTACAAAGCCGTTGTTCCCGGAGACGCATTCGCGCTCCATCGACAAAAACCAAGTCAAAAATGTCCTGTAGGAAAGAACATCGAGTCGGTGCTTTGCCACCTTCAAAAGGTGATCGATCGTGCGATAGACGAAAAACTCGTCGATTATTCGCTGGCAGATGTCTTGGAGTCTGTTGAAACCGGGCAGCCGATCACCGATTTAAGTGCGGCTGCTTAAACATTAACCTTTTTTTTGACTCGTTTTGTAGCAAATGATGTTACAAACGTTATTTTACCAATTTAAAACATGTTTGATTCACTAACAAAATGGTCTCCTAAAATTCTTAGCGTTTTGCGTTTTATCTCGGGGTTTCTAATCTTTTGGCACGGTAGTCAAAAGATCCTCGGCTTCCCGGAAAAGCAAGGCGGAGGCAAAGGCGCGCTGATGTTGACTGCCGGTATTCTCGAACTCACCGGCGGCACACTATTAGCACTTGGATTATTTACCCGCCCGACCGCTTTTATTTTAAGCGGATTGATGGCGGTTGCTTATTTTATGTCGCATTCGCCGAACGGATTTTTGCCGCTCGTAAATCGCGGCGAACTCGCGGTGCTCTATTGTTTCGTATTTTTCTACTTCTTCTTTGCGGGCGGCGGAGATTGGAGTTTGGATCGTGCTTTAACAAAGAAAAAATAAAGGAATTTTTAAGATGAAAGAATATATTGAAAACGGAATAGAATTCGCGGAGTACATTCGTCTTATCGACGAATTACTCCAGCAGGGAAAAACAACCGGTCCGGTGCAATCGGAAGAGATGTTCGGCTATGCAAAGCTCAATCGCCAGCGAATGAAGCGTTTGGGAAACACTGTCGAACTCAATGAAAGTCTGTTGGAAACTGTTCGTGCGATCGACAAAAAAATTATCTGGCTTGTCATTACCGAAGGCTGGTGCGGCGACGCGGCGCAGAATCTTCCGGTGATCGAAAAGATCGCGCACGAAAATTCGAACATTCGTACCGTTTACCTTCTTCGGGACGAAAATCTCGACTTAATGGACCGCTTTTTAACGAACGGCGCCCGGTCGATCCCAAAACTGATCTCGCTCGACGCCGAAACTCTTGAAGTATTGGGAACCTGGGGTCCGCGCCCGGCGGCGGCTATGGATTATTTTCTGGAAATGCGCAGCCAGGGTTTGGAAAAACCCGAAATGATGGAACGTCTGCAGCGCTGGTATATAAACGATAAAGAGCGGTCGATCCAGAAAGAATTTGAACAACTTTTAAATAGATGGGCGGGCGACCGCAGCAAAAAAGCGGTGGCAAAATTGAGTCCGACCTTAGTGGGCTGACATTCGATCGTGACAATCCCGATAAAAGCCGCTTTTTCGGCGGCGGGCGAAGGACATGCGGCGATTAATTTCGATATTTCAAAGGCATCGAAGCAGTCGCCGCGCAATTTAGGTTTAACATAAAGTTATGAAAGCATACGAAATAAATGAATTTGGGATCGATAATTTAACCTTGACTGACCGTGAAGAACCGCAACCGCAGCCGAATGAGGTGAAGGTGAAATTTCACGCGACATCGTTAAATTATCGAGATCTAATGGTCGTCAGAGGCGATTATAACCCGCGGCTAAAACGTCCGCTCGTGCCTTTTTCGGATGGTGCCGGTGAAGTTACTGAAATTGGCGATGCGGTGACAAAATTTAAGGTCGGCGATCGGGTGATGCCCGCATTTATGCAGGGATGGACGGACGGCGCGATCGATTTTCAAAAAGCGCGAACCGCGCTTGGCGGCGATTTGGATGGCTGTTTGCGCGAGTTCGGCACATTTGACGAAAACGGTCTGGTTTGTATTCCCGATCATTTTTCTTACGAAGAGGCGGCGACGCTGCCGTGCGCGGCTGTTACGGCTTTTCACGCGCTTTTCGAATCGGGCGGAATGAGATCGGACGATTCGGTTTTGCTGTTAGGCACCGGCGGCGTTTCGATATTTGCTCTCCAATTTGCGGCTGCGCTCGGGACGCGGGTCATTATTACGTCTTCGAACGATGAGAAATTGGAGCGAGCGAAAGAACTTGGTGCGACGGATCTCATAAATTACAAAGAACGTGAAGATTGGGACGCAGCAGTTCTTGAATTGACCGGAAAACGGGGCGTCGACCACGTTGTCGAAGTCGGCGGCGCGGGAACGATCGGCAGATCGTTAAAAGCCGTCAAAATGGGAGGTTACATTGCTGTCATCGGCGCACTGTCGGGAGCGGTAAATGACGGGATTAATCCGGTAAACGTTTTGATGAAATCGGTTCGTCTGCAGGGAATTTATGTCGGTTCGCGGCAGATGTTTGAAAACCTAACGCGGATGTTGTCGCAATACGTTCACATCAAGCCTGTGATCGATAAAACATTTGAGTTTAGCGAAGTAAAAGACGCGCTCAAATATATGGAATCCGGAGCGCATTTTGGAAAAATAGTCGTGAAAATTTAAAACGGGAAATAAGGACAATGGCGATGCGGCAAATCATTTGGTTTTTTAGCTAACGAAATCGAGTTTTAACCGTTTCACCCGTTTCCTTCGAAAATTATGATTGACGAAAAAATACAAAATTACGCAGAAAAGTTTACGTCGGCGGAAAGTGAGATCTTGCAGCAGTTGCGGGCGAAGACCTTCGGCGAAAGAAGCGATAAGAATATGCTTTCAGGGTTTTACCAGGGGCGGCTTTTAGCGATGTTCAGCAAGATGCTGAAGCCGAAAAGAATTCTCGAGATCGGCACGTATATGGGATATTCCGCACTTTGTCTTGCGGAAGGACTGGCGGACGGCGGGAAAATTATAACGCTCGATATTAACGAAGAAACGAACCGGATAGCGAAGGAATTTTGGGCGCAGACGTCTTTTCAGGACCGGATCGAAGCGATCTTAGGCGAAGCGGATGAAGTAATTCCGAAACTCGATGAGCAGTTCGATCTCGTTTTCATCGACGCTGACAAGCCTAACTATTCAAAATATTTTGAGCTCGTATTTCCAAAGCTTCGTATTGGCGGGCTGATAATTGCCGACAACGTACTATGGAGCGGCGACGTTTTGAATGCCGAAAACGGGGAAGACGTGAACGAATCGACGCGCGCACTTCACGAATACAACATAAAAATAAATTCGGATCCGCGCGTTTCGAACATTCTTCTCGCGGTTCGCGATGGATTGATGGTCAGCCGGAAGGAATTTGATTGATATGGCGGAGTTGAAGACAAAACTGAATGATGCCGACGTCGGCGAGTTCTTAAATAAGGTTTCCGACCCGGAAAAACGCGAAGACAGCTTTCGGGTATTGGAAATGATGCGCGAGATCTCCGGTCAGGAACCTCGGATGTGGGGAAGTTCGATCGTTGGATTTGGAACTTATCACTATAAATATGCGTCCGGGCGAGAGGGCGAATGGATGCGGATCGGTTTTTCGCCGCGAAAACAGAATTTAACGGTTTACATCATGAACGGATTCGAACGTTATGACCAATTGATGGCGAAGCTGGGAAAATATAAGACCGGAAAATCTTGTCTTTATCTTAAGCGGCTGAGCGATGTCGATGAGTCGGTTCTTAGCGAGCTGATCACGGAGTCGGTCAAATATTTTGATAAAAAGTACGGAAAGAATTAAGGAAAATTATGAGCGATAAAAATAAAGTTTGGTTTATTACGGGAAGTTCGACGGGTTTTGGTCGATTGTTGGCGGAAGAAGCACTCGAGAACGGATATAAGGTAATCGCAACTGCGCGAAATATTGAGGATGTAAAGGACTTTGAAACGAAATATCCGCAGCGCGCGCTGGCGGTAAAGCTGGATGTTACGAGCGAATCGCAGGTGAAATCGGCGGTAGAAAAGGCGACCGGGAAGTTCGGCGCGATCGATATTCTGGTCAACAATGCCGGTTACGGACTCGGCGGCGGGATCGAAGAACCGTCGATGGAGCAGATCGAAAAACAGTACGATACGAACGTTTTCGGCGTTGCCCGAATGATGCGTGCGGTACTGCCCGCAATGCGCGAACGAAAAAGCGGGCATATCATAAATCTTTCGTCGGTCGTCGGTATTACGACGTATGCTTCGAGCAGTTATTATTCATCGACAAAATTCGCGGTCGAAGCATTGTCCGAAGGTCTCGCGAAAGAACTCGAACATTTAAATATCAAGGTAACGATCGTCGAACCCGGCGGTTTTCGCACCGATTTTGCCGGGCGTTCGTTCACCCAGCCGGCTAACCGCATTGACGATTACATAACGTCGGAACGAATCGATAAAATGGGCGAATATCACAATAATCAGCCGGGCGATCCGATAAAAGCCGTCAAGGCGATCGTGAAAATAGCGGAAATGGAAAACCCGCCGCTGCGGCTTCCGCTCGGTGAAGACGCCGTAACTGCGATGGAAGAAAAGCTCCACTCCGTTCTTAAGAACATCGATGAAATGCGCGAAATAGCGCTTGATACGGCGGTCGACCACAGTCAGGCAGATGGAGCGGGCATTTGAAGAACGAAATCTCCATCGTTTGGAACGCGGCATTTTATGATGTGAATTTTTTGGCTTTTGGAGGAATTTATGACGCAGAGGATCGATCTGGAAAAATCGGCTCCGGATGTTTTCAAACGAATGCTGGGGTTTGAAGCGCTGCTCAAACGCGGAAGAATTGATAGCAAATTGCAGGAACTTGTTAAAATTCGCGTTTCGCAGATAAACGGATGCGCGTATTGTCTCGACATGCACACGAAAGATGCGCGGCAGGCTGGCGAGACCGAACAGCGTTTGTATTGCCTTTCCGCCTGGCGCGAATCATCGTTCTATAGCGAACGCGAACGTGCCGCACTTTTATGGGCTGAACGCCTGACGCGAATCTCGGAATATGAAATTTCCGACGAACTTTTCGATCGAGTCCGGACTCATTTCGATGAAGAAGAACTGGTTTATCTGACGATGATGATAAATATGACAAACAGCTGGAATCGTTTTGCAATGAGTTTTCAAAACGATGTTGGCAGCTACCAGCCGTCTGGTGAATAGAGTGAAATTATTATGAGCAGTATTACAACGCGCCCGTTCTCGGTGCTGGATCTATCGCCGATCTTCGAAGGGCAAACAGCGACGGATGCGCTCCAAAATTCCCTGAAACTGGCGCAGACGGTGGAAGGTCTGGGTTACAAGAGATTTTGGCTCGCCGAGCATCACAACATGCCCGGCATTGCGAGCGCCGCGACTTCGGTTGTGATCGGTTTTATCGCCGGGAATACGGAGAAGATCCGCGTCGGTGCGGGCGGAATTATGCTGTCGAATCACGCGCCGATCGTCATTGCCGAGCAATTTGGGACGCTCGAAAGTCTTTATCCGGGGCGAATTGATCTCGGGTTGGGACGTGCACCCGGAACCGATCGTCCGGCAACGATGGCTTTGCGAAGAACTCTGGCGAATGACGGCGAAGAATTTCCCGAACAATTGGAAGAATTACGATTTTTCTTCCGCGAAACGGTCGAAAATCAAAAAGTTCAAGCAGTTCCGGGCGCGGGATTGGACGTTCCGATCTGGCTGCTTAGTTCAAGCGGTTTTTCGGCTCAATTGGCGGGAATTTTAGGTTTACCGTTCGCGTTCGCGGCGCATTTTTCGCCGGAATACACTTTGCCGTCGTTGGAACTTTACCGCAAAACGTTTCAACCTTCTGATGATTTAGAAAAACCTTACGCGATGGTCGCGTTGAATATTATTGCGGCGGAAACTGATGAAGAAGCCGAGTTTTTAGCGACTTCGCAATATCAATCGTTCTTAAATTTGATCAGACAAACGCCCGGAAAAATTCCGCCGCCTGTTCAAGATATGAATCCGATTTGGAACGAGCGCGAAAAGGCTCTGGTAAATTCGCGCACCGGCGGTTCGATCTTCGGAAACAAGGAAACTGTGAAAAGAAAATTGGAGAAGTTTTTAGACGAAACGAAAGCTGACGAGATAATGGTAAACGCCATGGTCTTCGATCAATCAAAAAGACTTCGTTCATACGAAATCATCGCAGAAATTTTTGACGAAAATGAGAAGAAATTAACCGCGGAAAGACGCGGATAAACAAATGCTTTTTTCGCAGATTCTTATAAACCGCCTCTAGCTTAAGTGAATTGTCACTAGCTTTAGCTAGTGGTTAGCTTGGGATTTAGTTTGCGGCTTTAGCCGAACAAAAGAAAAAATTATGAAAGCAATTAGAGTAAATGAACTTGGCGGTCCGGAAAAATTGTCGCTTGATGAGATCGAAAAACCGGCACCGAAAGCGGACGAAGTTTTGATCAAAGTCGCGGCGGCGGGCATAAATTATGCCGACACGATGATGCGGAGCGGCAATTATTTGACCAAGCCGGAACTGCCTTTCACGCTCGGTTACGAGTCGGCGGGAACGATCGAGGAAGTTGGAAAAGATGTTGCGAACTTCAAAAAAGGTCAGCGGGTTTTGGCGACCGTTTCTTCAGGCGGTTACGCAGAATTCGCAACGGCAAAAGCCGCGCTTGTAATGCCGATCCCGGACGAACTCGGCTTTGGCGAATCGACCGCGCTCCTTGTTCAGGGTCTGACGGCACTCGGACTGCTCGATGACGCGGAACCCGGCGAATCGATCCTGATCCATGCGGCTGCCGGCGGAGTCGGAAGTTTACTTGTTCAGCTCGCGAAGTTGAAAGGCTTGAAAGTTTTAGGAACTGCGTCGAGCGAGCAAAAGAGAGTATTGGCAGCAAACCTCGGTGCCGATCACGCGATCGATTATACAAAAGACGATTGGACGACCGAGGTGCTCGAACATACCGGCGGAAAAGGCGTCGATTGGCTGATCGAAATGGTCGGCGGCGAGATCGTTGCGCAAAACCTGAAAGTGTTGGCGAAACACGGCACGATGATCGTTTACGGTGCCGCAAGCGGCGAGGATTTCAAGGTTTCCGTATTGAGTTTGATGGAAAAAAATCATGCCATTCGTGGTTACTGGCTGATGAACGAATCGATCGAAAATCGCATTCGCTTTACTAAAGAGCTGATGAAGAACCTCAGTTCGGGGAATCTGAAAATTCAGATAACCGAATTTCCGTTGGAAAAGGCAAAAGAGGCGCACGAAGCGATCGAAGGGAGAAAAACGACAGGAAAAGTAGTATTGACCGTCGGCTAAAAGCGCAGCGTCTTGCATATCTTAGGCATTCGAATCAGCCTGGCTGTGTGTCCGCGGAAGGGTTAGAGCTTAATCAGTTTTTAAGAAAGACAATAGCATTAAGGTTAAAATTATGAGCATATTTTTTAAGGAATTAAAGATCGGGAATTTGGTGTTAGACAATCGAATAATTTACGCGCCGATGACGCGGAGCCGTGCGAACGATGAAGGCGTTCAGCCCGAATTTACGGTTGATTATTACACGCAGCGCGCAAGCGCCGGATTACTGGTAACAGAAGCGACGAACGTTTCGCCGATGGCAAAAGGCTATGTTCGGACGCCGGGAATTTACGCGGAAGATCAGATCGAATCGTGGCGAAAGGTAACCGATTCGGTGCACGCGAAAGGCGGAAAGATTTTTATGCAGATCTTTCACACCGGTAGAATCGCGCTGCCGGATTTTCTTCCGGAGGGCGTGGAAAAACCGGTCGCGCCGAGCGCGGTTAAGGCGAATGGGCAAAATTATACCGACGATGGAATGAAGGATTTCGTCGAACCGCGGGAAATGACGACCGGGGAAGTAAAGGAAACTGTTCAAGATTTCGCAAACGCAGCCAAAAACGCGATCGCTGCCGGGTTCGACGGTGTGGAAATTCACGGCGCGAACGGTTACCTTGTTCAGCAATTTCTTTCGACGAACGTAAACAAACGCAGCGATGAATACGGCGGTTCGATCGAAAATCGTGCGCGTTTTTTGTTTGAGGTTCTTGACGCAATGATCGCGGAGATCGGCGGCGGACGAACGAGCTTGCGGCTGTCGCCCGGCGGGGAATTTAACGACATTAAGGAAGACGATGCGGAAGAGCTTTACGATTATGTCATAAATGAACTGAACAAACGAGATTTTGCGTATCTTCACATTGGAACCTTCGATCAAAATCGTAACTGGCATCCCGTTATTCGTCCGAAATTTGAAGGCGTTTACTTTGCCGGCGTCGGTTTTACCAAAGAAACCGGCGAAAAACTTCTAGCAGCGGGCGGCGCGGACGCGATCGTTTTTGGAAAACTTTTCCTCGCAAATCCCGATCTGCCGAAGCGTTTTAAGATCGATGCAGAACTGAACGAATGGGACAATTCGACGTTTTACACGCCCGGCACTAAAGGATATATCGATTATCCAACTTTGGACGAAGCTAAAGCCGCAAATTGATTTTGAATCATATAAGTCAGATTCATCTTCGGTAACGGATGGTTGAACATAAATAATTTAAGCAATTAAATTATCGAGCCGATCAACAGAAACCGCCCGTTACCGCAGACGGTTCTGACTCAGAAAGAGAAAAATTACGTCATTGAACGAAAAATTAGAAAATGTATCAAAGGAAAGCGGCGAGAAATTGGCGGATGAGTCGCGGCACAAAATGGCGCAGGCTGTGCAGGAATTAAACGATTCCGGTCGAGCCGGACGCGCCGGGCGTTCGCGATAAAATGCCAGCATTCTCGCTGCGGAACATTAATAGTGAGTTGCTAATTTTGGACGATTTGCTGAAAAACCGCGATCGGGTAGTTACGTTTTATCTCGGGATTTGATGACCATAGTGCAGTGCAGCGTCTGAGCTCGTAGAAATATTCCTGATAAATGAGAACGGAGAAATATCTCCGGTTTGACATGCTCCGCGTCAAAGGAAACCGGCTCACGGAACGTTTCGGATTGAAACTTGCATTTCCAATTTACCTGAAAGAATTTTACAAAGGTTTCGGTTCGGATCTAGAACGATTTATGGGTGAAAATTCCCGGACGTTGCCGATGATGGCGCGATATGTAATAAATCAGGACAGTTTTACTACAGCCGATGACGTTCATCCCGGTTATACGAACCGAGCGGAGTCTTTGAAAACGGTTGACGATCTAATGTAGATCATACCGAAATGATAAGGGTATAAGTTCAAGGAGGGTTGGAAATGGTAGGAACAAAAGCAGCCGTTGCGGATAGCCGAAAGACCGGAAATAGTGCGGCATCAGGAGATAAAAAACACGACGGAAGTTCGGGAAACTACGCAAAATTCGCTTTGATGATGTTGATCTCGTTCCTGGTGATGTACGCTGTTATGTATCTGAATACTTACGCGTTCGATCATATTTTTTTTAGCATGACGCGCTTTTATATGACTTTTTTGATGATCTCGCCGATGGCTTTGATCATGCTCGCGTTTATGCGCGGAATGTACAAGAACAAATTGGTCAATATGTCGATCGTTGCTGCGAGCGTTGTCGTGTTTACACTTGCGCTGGTCTTTGTCCGTGCGCAGACCTTTATCGGCGACAGCGCTTGGATGAGCGCTATGATCCCGCATCATTCGATCGCAATTTTAACAAGCGAACGGGCAAAGATCGAGGATCCCGAAGTTAGAAAGCTGGCTGATAACATCATCGAAACACAAAGAAAAGAGATCGATGAAATGAAGCGGCTTTTGGAAAAAGTGAAGTAATTTGATGAATGTTTTTATTACCGGTGCAACCGGATTTGTCGGTTCCGTGATCGCGGAAAAATTAAAAGGAAAAGGTCATAAGATCGCCGGCTTGGCGCGCAATGACGATTCTGAAAAGGCGTTGAACGCGAAAGGAATTTCGCCGGTGCGCGGCGATCTCGGTGATCCGGATGTGCTTAAACGATCCGCCCGCGAAGCTGATGCGGTTATTCATACGGCATTCAGCCACGGTTTTGACGATTATGACGACGCGGTGCGTCTCGACCGAACGGTGATCGAATCTTTTGCCGAAGTTTTGAAACAGACGAACAAACCGTTGATCGTAACGTCGAGCTCGGCGGTCCTCGGCGAAACCGGACGCGCCGAAGCCGATGAAGATCACGCTTTTGACCGGAATTCCACGAGGCTTCTTCGCGGCGAGGTCGAACGGGACGTCCTCCGGCTGCCGCAGATCGGCATTCGCGCTGTCGTTTTGCGGCTTCCGCTTTTCGTTTACGGGCGCGGCGGCAGTTCGTTTTTACCGTTTTTGATAAATCAGGCAAAGGCGGAGAACTCTGCCAACTATATAGAAACGGGTTCGCAGCGGGTTTCCGCAGTTCACGTTGAGGACGCTGCGGATCTCTATCTTCTTGCGCTCGAAACAAGTACGGCAAAAGGACTATTTAACGTCTCGGCTGAAACTGTGTCGATGAAGGACCTTGCGGAAGCCATCGCGCGAATGCTGAACATTGAAGGAAAAAGCATTTCAGAAGAAAAAGCCCGCAAACAGTTTGGAAAAATGTTCGAATTTTTGTCTGTGAATAATCAGATGACGTCGGAAAAAGCCGTCCGCGAACTTCGCTGGGTGCCAAATTCCTATCATTCGATCATCGACGACGTCGAAAACGGTTCGTATAGAAGGTCAATGAAGTAAATAATTTTTTTAAGAACTTGGAGAACTAATAAAAAACATGAGTGAAAAGATAAAAGCATTCGCTGCGATGGAAGCCGGCGGGAAATTGGTGCCGTTTGAGTTTGAAGCGGGCGAGCTTGGCGCCGAACAGATCGAAATTTCCGTCGATCACTGCGGAATCTGTCATTCCGACATTTCGATGAAAAACAACGACTGGATGATAACGCAGTATCCTTTCGTCGGCGGACACGAGATCGTCGGAAAAATTACCGCGGCGGGCGGTGCCGTAAAGGGATTAAAAGTCGGAGACACGGTAGGTTTGGGATGGAATTCTGCAACCTGCGGACATTGTGACAATTGTATTTCCGGATTTCACATCAACTGTCCCAATTTGGAAGGCACGATCGTCGAACGGTACGGCGGCTTTGCTGAAAAGGTGCGCTGTAATTGGGATTGGGCGGTTAAACTGCCCGATAGCATGGACGCTTCAAAAGCCGGTCCGCTTTTTTGCGGCGGAATTACCGTGTTCAATCCGTTCGTTCAGGACAACATAAAACCGACGGACAAGGTCGGAGTTATCGGCATCGGCGGTCTCGGGCATCTTGCGCTGCAGTTTGCGGACAAATGGGGCTGCGAGGTTACGGCGTTTACGTCTGATCTTTCAAAATCGGACGAGCTGAAAAAACTCGGTGCCGACCATGTCGTAAATTCGCGCGACGATAATGCGCTCGAATCATTAAAAGGAAAATTTGATATGATCCTTTCGACCGTAAATGTTTCGTTAAATTGGCGTTTGTACCTTGCTGCGCTTGCGCCGAAAGGGAGGCTGCATCTGGTTGGCGCAACGCTTGAACCGATTCCTGTCGGCTCGTTCGACCTGATAATGAATCAAAAAGCGATCACGGGAACCGCCACGGGAAGTCCGATCGTCGTTCGGCAGATGATCGATTTCTGCGCCCGCCACGGAATAGAAACCGTTACTGAAAATTTTAAAATGTCCGAGATCAACGAAGCGTTCGATCATCTGGAAAATGGAAAGGCGCGTTACCGCGTAGTTCTGGAAAACGATTTTTAGGGTCGATTTACCGGGCGAGAGAGAATAATTAATAGTATTTCGCAGGGAAATCATTTAGAACATGGAGGAAATAATATGCCGGTTAGAAAAGCAGAGGCGGAATGGAAGGGGACGATTACGGACGGAAAAGGTACGATCCGGTTGGGCAGTGGCGCATTTGAAGGGAATTATTCCTTTGCGTCGCGCTTCGAGGAAGGAAAACCCGGAACGAATCCGGAAGAATTGATCGGTGCGGCTCATGCAGGCTGTTTTACAATGGCGCTCGACGCGGCGCTTTCAAAAGCCGGGCATTCGCCGGAACGTCTTCATACCGAAGCCGCCGTGCGTATCGACAAAGTCGGCGACGGTTTTGAAATAACGAATATCACACTGACACTGAACGGCGACGTTCCGGGGCTTTCAGACGAAGAGTTTGCAAGGTTTGCCAATGATGCAAAGGAAAACTGTCCGGTTTCAAAGGCGCTCGCCGGAACGAAGATCGAACTTGAGATCAAGAACTAGCATTTGGTAAATGTAACAGTGAGTGTTACAATCAAAACATTGAAAATTTGTCTGTTTATTGAGTTTCACGAATGTTTGATTTCAGAAATTCTTTCGGGCAAAGTTAAGGAATTAAATTATTATTTATAGGAGTAAACAATGGGAGATTTTACTAAAACAGCAACTGATGCAAATTTTGAAAAGGATGTCCTCGGTTCGGACAAGCCGGTTCTGGTCGATTTTTGGGCGGAATGGTGCGGACCGTGCCGGATGATCGCTCCGTCGGTCGAAGCCGTGGCGCAGGATTACGAAGGAAAAGCGGGCGTTTATAAGATGAACGTTGATGAAAATATGAACGTTCCGCAGCGATTCGGCATTCGCGGAATTCCGACTTTGATCGTTTTTAAGGGCGGTCAGGAACAGGAACGTATCGTCGGCGCGGTAACCCGCGAAGCGATCGCGAAGGTAATTGATAAGTACGTTTAGTTTTTCTTTATTCCCGCGGAAAACGCGGAATTCGCGGAAATCGTCTGCGTTTTCTGCCAATTTCGCGGGAAATTTATTTTTAAATCTATGAAGGCAGTAATAATTGAAGAGTTCGGCGCGGAAGATGTTCTGCAATACCGCGAAACTGAAATGCTTAAACCCTCGGCGGATCAGCTTCTTGTGCGTGTTAAAGCCGCAGGCGTAAATCCGGTCGATACATATATTCGAACCGGAACACACGCGCAGAGACCCGCTCTTCCATACACACCTGGCAAAGATGCGGCGGGAATCGTCGAATCAGTCGGCAAAAATGTTGAAAATTTCAAACCTGGCGATCGTGTTTTGACAACGGGTTCGTTAACCGGAACTTACGCCGAATTTTGTTTATGCTCGCCGGATCAGCTGATAAAATTGCCGGAAAATGTTTCGTTTGAAAAAGGAGCCGGAGTTTTCGTTCCGTATGCGACTTCCTACCGCGCGCTTTTTCACCGCGCAAAGGCGCAGAGCGGCGAGACGGTTTTGATCCACGGTGCGTCAGGCGGTGTCGGCGTGGCAGCGACACAATGGGCAAAGAACGCGGGACTTCGCGTAGTCGGAACGGGAAGTTCGGACGATGGGAAAAAACTTGTAAAAGAAACCGGTGCCGATTTTGTTTTCGATCATTCTTCCGAAAATTATCTTTCCGCGATAAAAGAAACGGTCGGCGAAGTCGACATCATTCTCGAAATGCTTGCAAACGAAAATCTTGTACGAGACTTTGAAGTTCTGGCGCAATTCGGTCGCATCGTCGTGATCGGAAATCGCGGAAGTCTCGACTTTAACCCGCGGCTTGCGATGGGAAAAGACGCGTCGATTCTTGGAATGTCGCTTTTTAATGCGCCGCCGGAAGCGATGTGCGAGATCTACGGTGCCATTTACGACGGTCTTGAAAAGGGCTACCTCGATCCGGCAGTCGGGCGAACTTTTCCCCTTGCGCAAGCTTCGGAAGCGCACCGCGCAGTGATCGAAGACAAGGCATTCGGAAAGATCGTTCTTATTCCTTAAAACTGTCTTACTTCAATACGAAAAATTAAACGGTCAAATTCATGGGTCGCGTAAATCCAATTTTCTCAACAAGTTAAAAATCAGGCACGGTGCTTGCAGATTCTGACTTCACAGCAGTTAGATTAAAAATTTTGAGGAGAAAATCAGAAATGAACGCGATACAACTTTTAAAAGAAGACCATACAAAGGTTAAAACTCTCTTTAACCAATTTGAGGCGACCGACAGCGACAGCGAGAAGGAGAAGATCTACGAAAAATTCAAAAAGGAGATCGAGGTCCATACACACATCGAGGAAACAATTTTTTATCCGGCACTAAAGGAAAAGAAGGAACTTGAAGACATTACGCTCGAAGGAATCGAAGAACATCATGTAGTCGATGTGCTTTTCCGCGAGATCGATAATCTTGTCGGCGACAGCGAAAAGTTTGAACCGAAAGCCAAGGTTTTGATCGAAAACGTCGAGCATCATATTCAGGAAGAAGAAGGTGAAATGTTTCCAAAGGTAAAGGAAAATTTCAGCGACCAGGAGCTTGAAGAAATGGGTTCGAAAATGGAAGCGGAAAAGAAAAGCTTCCAGAAATCTCAATCAGCCGGCGCGGGCAAGTAGTTAAACGAAGAAACAGGAAGGAAGCGAACAGCCGCGAAATTCATTTGAATTTTGCGGCTGTTTCTTATTTTGTATAAAATCGATCTTCGCGGAGAAATCTCAATGAAAAAAACCGACAGTGCCGAAAAATACGCCCGCATTATTATGGAAGACGATCTCAACCAGATCGCCTGGGAAGAAACACTCGACCACGGCGACGATTATATCGCCCGCGAATATGAGATCACCGACGGCGCATTCATCAAATACGAATGGCGAAGCTTTCCCGGCAAATCAGCCAATGAAAATTACAATCACCGCTTTACGCTCGTAACACCGCCGAAAAAGAATCCCGATAAGCTGAAACCGGGCATTATCTACCAGATCGATCATCCGAAAGGTGGAAGATAATATCGGAAAATAACCTGATATGAATTTCTATAAATTTGCTTTTATCGCAACCTTAATAATTAGCATTGCGGCGCTTGGATGCGCCGATTAAGGATCATCGCACAGCGCCGATTCGCATGCGTCAAACCCGGAACTGGCAAAAGAAACAAAGGAAAAATCGGCGGAAACGTCTGAAAAAGTGAACTTCGAAGGCGATGACAAAACCCTTACTGTCTATAAATCGCCGACCTGCGGATGCTGCACGATGTGGGAAAATCATCTGGAAAAAGCAGGTTTCACCGTCGCCTCGAAACCGGTCGAAAACATGACCGAGGTCCGCAAGGAACTCGGCGTGCCGGATAAAATGCAGTCTTGCCACACGGGGCTAATCGGCGGTTACGTTATCGAAGGACATGTCCCGGCGGACGATGTGAAACGGCTCTTGAAGGAACGTCCCGAAGGCATCGCAGGACTCGCCGCACCGGGAATGCCGGCAAAATCGCCGGGAATGCAGCCCGACGGCGAAAAACCCTCGGGATATGACGTTCTTGCATTCGACAAGGAAGGGAATTCAAAGGTCTTTTCGTCTTATTAACAACCGTTCAAACGCGGAGGCGATATTTCGTAAAATCGGTCTAAACAGTGATCGCTGCGCGAGCCCGCGAAGGTTCTCGCAGCTTTTTCATCATTTGCAACTCTTCACTCATCGCTTCGCCTGCATTCGATTATGGTTAGCTCATCTATCTCAAATATAGAAACACTTGTCGCCACTGCAGATCTTCTCAAAAAATGACCCTTTCATTCGGGGCGGGGAATTCTGCCGGGTCCTGGGCAAAGAACTGTTGTCCGAGCGGTTCGAATTCTTCCGTGCTCCGCGCGGCGCCCAAGTTTATTTAAATAAACCGCGCCTCGGTGTCGGTTACCGGATCGGCAGTCAGCCATTCGATCGGTCATCCTCACCCATTCTTGACCTGATCAGTTTCCATACCAGAAAGCAAAGCGACATTAGAATCAAGATGAAACTGGTTCCGTCCAAAAACATGAAATAGAACGAAAGTTTAGCCCAGGGTTCGATTTCGCCTAACATTAGCCGACGGAATGGGAAAATATAGCCGAAATAGAGCAGCAAACTTGCTATAAGCGATAAAACAGAAATTATCATCGCTCCCATGCGATTCTCAAAACGGGAAGCGAACTTAAAAATTGACAGCAAAATGAGGATTTCGAAATATGTTTTAGACGTAAAATTACGACCTGAAAATCCATATTCTGGTGAATTGTAAGTGAATCCCAGATGAAAACCGAGAAGGAATAAGTTTATTCCGAACGCAAGCAAAATCAGCGACTGAGCGAAAGGTTTTCTCATGTGAATTTCCTCGTTACATTCTAGGTACGTAGCAATCTTCTAGTATCCTTTTATACTCGTCTTATACTCGTCGAATCCCCTTAAGTCGCGACCCTCAGTAAACGGTATCCATTGCCACCAAGCCCAGTCTGACTTTTTCCAGGCACGATGGAGTCCCTCGTGAATCATAATTTCATCAAACGAAAACGAACGCTCGAGCAGCGACCAATTCTGGAAATGCCACGGCATTTCTTCGAACCCGCCGTAAAACTTCTGCACGATCGAGCACTGCCACTGCATATCTTCCCAAAAGCTGACCATTTCATTCGGCGGCGGGGCGGGGAATTCTGCCCGATGCCGTAAAGACAGATTACCGATGCTGACCTGACTCACCTTCAAAATTCCTGTTAACAATTAGTCCCCTAAAATCACCGGCACCGCAATTTGTTTCTTCGAAAGTGTTTCACCGGCTACGGATTTCACCTCTACCTCTAACCGCAGGGCAGCCAGGGGTTTACCGTCGAATTTCGAGTTTAAGAACCCCGTTAGGTCATAGTTTGGAAACTTCACGGTACGATGTCCGCCCGCGGCAACAATCAGATTCGTTTCATAAACCGATTTTTCGTTTTTCCACGCCAGATCCTTGAAAATATCCCTGCCGGACGTAACTTCATAAATCGTTAATTCTTCGGAATAGAGGTTTTCATAATCTTCATACTTTCCGGAAAGTCGAAATATCACCTTCCCGCTAAATTCGTCCGGTCCGGGATTTGCGAATTCGCCGATCAGATCGATCTCGTGCGGTGAAGTCGCAATTTTGTCTCCGTCATAACGCCATTTCGTAAGCTCAAGATACCGAGATTTCACCGGCGGATCGTCCCTGTAAACGCCCAGCCGAACATCTTCCTCGGTCCACCACCAAAATTTCATTGACGCCGTTTCCACGATAATTCCTTGCTCTTTTTCGTACGCATTCGAATTTGTGGCTTGAACCTTGGAACGTTTGTTCGCATCGTTTTCACGATTCGGATTCGATCCTTGCGATTTTGAGCAAACGGATCCGGACAGAACTATCGTGCATACCCAAAGCAAGGTGAAGACTGTTTTTCTCGACATTTTTTGGAAATTCATAGTTATCTCCGATTACTATCTTTTGCATCCGTCATCAAATTCAAATTGGAGATGCTTTCATGGGTATGAGTTTTATTTTATCAAGAATTAACTTGTCGCCTGACGACGGGCGAGAATTCTAAGATAAGAGTTATCGTGCCTCGACTAGGCGTCAAAACTCAAGGTGAAACGACATTTCCGTTTTCATTTGGTATCGAGCGACGATCATCGGGATGAAGATCCTTGCCTTCTTTTTTCAATTTCAAATCGTCAAGAAAAAAATTATAGTTTCGTATCGCCATCTGATCGCCTTCGTCGAGCGGATTGCCCAACTTGTCTTTGGAATCTTCAAGGATTTCCATAACAGCCGAATCTCTCCCGACACAATCACAATCCCGATCAATATTCCACAATGCTTTCATCAGGACTGCCTTTGCATTTAGGCTTTCTATGGACTTTATTCTACGGGCGATTTTCAGGGTTTTCTCTGCCCCGTTTTCTTTTAGATATTCCAGAAAAACAGTGTCCGATGGAGCGCGGTGGATCTCGGCGAGTAAATAAATCTCAATTTGCTCAGGCACTGAATAGCGGTTAAAAAGTTTCTGCCGCTCTTCGTTATGATCTTTAGGCAATGATGAAATTTCGTGGTATCCAGTTTCGCCCGGGAAGGATCCATTATTTTCAAACATCCAACATCCAGAGCAGTACAATGCTACTACCAATGCGAATACGAAGAGTAAATAAGGGTTTCTTCTCATTACCTTTTAAGCAGGTTAAAAGCGTGCCGATCTTACATTGAGTCTGGGAATATCTTTTTGGATTGGCTGCGATCTGCACTCTCTTTCTAAAGTTCCAAATCAAAAGCCTTGGCTATTCTTAATCGCCCACACAAACCATAAAAACCCTACACCTCGTTCGGAACTTTCTAAGAACTGCCTTTCATGCGATCCATTTTCCACGATTTTCTTGAACTGCGCCCAACTAGGATCTGAATTGTCCGAAAGCCACGGCTATCGTAAGGGCGGGTTATGCCAAACGTGTTATCCGCAATCGTTCGGAAGTTTCTAAAATCACCCTGTATCCAATCTTATATTTCAAAAGCCATTCCGGTACATGGGGGAAGCCACACCCGGGAGACCGGCGTCCGAACCGTTCGGGGCGCATTCACCACTCTTTTACCGCCCGCCAACCGGTCCGAGGCGCGTTCTATCACCGCGGCAGTCTATTTCCAAAGAGAATTCCAGGGACAAATGCTCGCATAGTTTTCTGAGGCGGATGCCGTCGGGAAATTCCGATCTCGTACCGTAATATCTGCGGATGTAATTTCCGCGATTAACGAAATCTAACCACAACATTCCTTCATGACGCGCAATAGTGAAGTTTGGGTCGGACTCAAGCGATGACTCGGGTCCGACCGTCGATTCGATGTGCGCTTTCAGATCAGTCCATCCGGACCTCGGTTCTGACAACGCAGTTTTTGTAAAATTCACTTTTTCAGAGCCGGAATAAATTTCATAAAAACTCGCCGAATTTTCACCGGATTCGCTATTAATGCGAAGCATTCGTTCATCGCCGGGCATTCCAAAATTTATCAAAAGGCGGAAATCGAATTCCGCGCTCCGTTCATTCTCATTAATCGGACTGATTCCCGATGCTTCTGAAAACTGCTGAAGAACCTTTTCCGAGTGGAATTCTATGATTTCTTCCGCGGCTTTACCCCGGCGAACTTCGCTTTCATTTTTAGATTGATTGCTCGGCACAGGAACGTTCGCTTGATGTTCTGCCCTTTGGTCATGAGAACCGCATCCGGCGGCTAAAGCAAGTGATAGAATCGCAAATGACAAACTGAAATGTTTGAACAATGCCGCTGCTTTTTCCCAAGTTGAATTAAGTCTCATGATCTTTGAATCCGACATTTCACTTTTCAATTAAAATCGTAAAGTGCAATTTCCGCGTTAGTTTAATTGGCGACGATATACCTCTTTCAAATCGAGTTAAAGAGTCCTTTCACATCTGAGTAACGACCGCCGACCGGGTGAGACCTTACGCATTCCTTCAAGCCGGGCCTCTTATCCTTAGAATCTAGATCCAAATCCGATCGGAACGAAAATGTCGTACTCGCGTTATTGAATTCATTTGGCATCGTCAACGTTTCTGCTGAAACTGCCGGACCTGCGGTTCGTCGAGAAGGTTTATGTTTTCCAGCACTAACGCAATCTTCACCAGAGATCCAAATTCGCCGCCAAATAGATAGACGTTTACGTTTTGAACACGCAATAGAAGCAGAGTATCGGTCAAACTCGAATATCCGATCGAATCGCTCCACATTTCGCCAAGCGCTGGTCTTTTAACATTCTCCGGATATGTTTCGTTCAAGGTATATTGGTCGAAAAGCTTTTCAAACTGGCTTTTGGACGACACTTCGTTTTCAAATCGTTCAGCGTGAATTCGAAATGATTCTAATCCTGCCTCGAAGTCCAAAATGCATTCGTCATCGTCAAATTCACGGCGCAAAACTTTTGAGTCGGAAAAGATTTTAAGTGTTGATTGCTCAATATTTAGACAGTTAATTTTAGCAATTGATTCTGTCGTTTGAGCCCGAATGTAAACAACTCCGCCGAAAATTAAAAGAATCGATAATGCAAAACGCTTAATATTCATATTTTTAGACTTGTTACCATGCATGAAACTGCATTAACAGCTACCTCTTATCAATCACTTGCCGTAAGATAGGTAAAATATTTTTTGATTAACTCCTTTTGGTGCTCGCGGCTTTTTGAGCTAGATCGCGACACCGTTCCGTCTGCGTAAGTTGTTATTCGAACATCAGCAGGAAATTTCCCGATTTTATGCAATACTTCATGAAGCAATGTCGCTACCGCATTGTCGTAAAATGAAATCCCGGATTGATTTATGAAATTTCCATAATCGTTAATAGACTCATTTTTTTGGAT
This sequence comes from Pyrinomonadaceae bacterium, assembly GCA_026129865.1. Taxonomy (GTDB): domain Bacteria; phylum Acidobacteriota; class Blastocatellia; order Pyrinomonadales; family Pyrinomonadaceae; genus JAHCHG01. The sequence continues at coordinate 428,123 of JAHCHG010000001.1, read as the reverse complement.
AAGATACTCGTGAGACCTTTTGGTAACATTCGGCACTAATTCTCTAGCAGCAGAATTGAATACTTTATCGTGAGGATTTAGAAATATACCCTCGTTCGTCGTTACCGCGCTCATATCTCCGACAACGTTGCCAGTTTCATCATACGAGATATTAGCTGAGAGTTTATCGAATGTTTCCAAAGCGTTATCCCCAAATAAATCCACACATTTTTTTTGATCTTTTGTGGCTTTGTCATTTTGCTGATAGTTCAACGCAGACACGATTACTTTTCGTGCGTCGCTAATAATATCTTGTAGATTGAAGATATCGCCATCTCCATCCCAGCTCGCGTCTTTGAAATCGTCCGGCATGCTGACCGCCAGCGCGGCGCAAAAGCTCCACCCATGTCGATCGGCGGCTCGTCGTCCTCAGAAATATCGTCGTCGGCTGTGAACTTCATCGTAGAGGTCAGCGCAGCTGAGGTAACCGCCTGCGACAGCGAAAATTGATCCGAGGGCTGCCCGCCGTGGTCTTCATGATCCGGAATCTTTTTCGGATCGCTTTCCTTTTTCTCAGCGGGAGGGGTTTCCCACGGAATGTCGCCCGAGAAATTCCTCAAGACCGCCATCTGGCAATGAAACGGCATTCCTACAATGCCGCCGTAGAAATCATTTCCGGCTTCGCATTGCCACTGCATATCTTCCCAAAAACTAACCATCTCATTCGGCGGCGGGTCGGGGAATTCCGCCGGGTCTTGGGCAAAGACCTGCTGCCCGAGCGGTTCCTGTTCTTCCGTTGCGCGGGCGGTGCCGAGATCGGTGTAGATAAAACGCGCCTCGGTTCCGGTTACGGGATCAGCGGTCAGCCACTCGATCGAATCTTAAGTTTTCCCGCCATAACAAAGTCAATCTTGCTTTGACGTTGCCGCACCGAACTTGTCTATTGAGAACTTTGTTCGATCTCCTCCTCCAGCCATCTCAAATTCTGCTCGTAAATTTCACGGTATGAATCTTGAGATGCTTTCGATCCGTTATCCTTTGGACGGAGCGATTCGGTATCGATAGACTCTTTTGTAATGCACCGGCATTCCTCATTGATCTTAATGAGCGCGTAAACAAGATTACCCTTATCGTAAAAATTCGACCTCTTGATGCGGTTAACGATCGGCTGAACTTTTCTCTCGCCGTCATAAGCTAAAAACTTAGTGATCTGCGGATTGTTTGGACATCCCATCGCATAAAGATAAACGTCGATCTGCTGCTCTACAGAAAACGCCGAAAAGTCCCTAAGCGCTTTGCTTTCCGGTGTTAGCGGAGTGAGCAAATTCTCGGAATGTGTCCGGACAAATTTCTTGTATTCCTCCGCCCCTTTTGAATCCCCGCATTCAAAGATCGATGAGCAACCAAACAAAAGGCAAGATTGGATCAGCGCAATAAAAAGAATAGTCTTCATACATTTCACGGTGTTACGGGTAACACGGACTTTTTAGTAATTTTTTGGCAATTTCCTGAATCGTTCGTCTAACCTTTTTAGCGTCGTCCTCGTACTTATTGTCGGAATAGCTATTTTTCGGTTTCAGTACCGGAACTCCTGCAATTGCGTTTATTATTCCTTTACCAATATTGCCGGCTATGATCGTGGCAGATTCCCCCAAATACTCAGCGCCCCACGAAATTTTCGCCTGACCGTAAGTTGGGAACTTACCGGGTCGATCCCCAATCGTGCCCATTCCAGCCCAGAGAACGAGGAACTGTGTTGCGTGAAATATTTCTTCGGCAAGTATTCCTATTGATGATTTGTCCTGTCCGCCCGAAAAATAAAATCGTTGCTATTGTAATGAATATCAAAAAGTCCAAGAACAATTGCAGTTTTGTCCTTCGCAAAACTGGGCATGCCGGAAATGAATCTCGCATCGTCGACTGGGTTGTACTCGGTGCCATTTACCTTAATGCTGGGAAAGTGAGGTCGAAGGAAATCCCGAATGCATTTAGGCAACTGCACTCCTGAACTTTTGTTGTTGAAATTGAAGAATGAAGTTGCCGACCAACTCGCATCTTTGTAATCGTCAGGCATGCTGATCTTAGGTTTTTGGATAACCGCGAAGAAATCGGCTCCCGTTGACGTCAGCTCGATCGGTTTTGCAGAAGACGATATCGCGAAACTGAGGATTTTCTCGGTCGGTGAGGGAACGGATTCGCCTTCCGGGTCCGTTTTTGGGTTCTTTGGTGCCCTAACTTTCTTTGGGCTCGATCCGACTTCGATGATCTTGTATAAAGTATCGCCGTTAAGCGAGCGACTGAGCAGCGACGAATTCTGGCAGTGCCACGGCATTTGATCAAATGACCCGTAAAATGCCTCGCCGGGCTCACATTGCCACTGCATATCTTCCCAAAAGCTGACCATGTCATTCGGCGGCGGGTCGGGGAATTCCGCCGGGTCTTGGGCAAAAACTCTTTGCCCGAGCGGTTCGAATTCTTCAGTGCTCCGCGCGCTGCCTAGATCATTGAATAAGTAGGACTTTGGAGCAGGTTCGACCATAAACGCGTGAAACCAGTTAATAGTGTTCGACATAATTTTCAGAGTGTTACTTCTTCTTTTGTGCTCAACTTCGAAGGAAGATTGTTAACGGCAAGATCGTAACGAATGCAAACCTAATCTAACTCGTCCGCGTGAGTCTTTCTGATCACTTTATTTGTATTTCTTTTCGCTTGCAGTCGCGCAGTTTACGTTCGTGTTCAGACGGGTAGAACTTGATATGTAAAACTTGATCTAAAAATTTATCGTAAGTAATCGACACACCCCGCTGATCGTCGAAATACTCGATGTGGTCGACCACATCGCCGGCTTGTTTCGATTTATATCGGGTTTTGTCAGGCAAAATATCTATCAATTTGATCGTGTCCTCGTTCGGTGAATACTCAATTTCTAAAACAGTCCATTCCGAAACATCCCAAAGTTCCGGATTTTTCTCACAGCCGCCTGAGGAATAAACAACGAATACCGTCGCATCTGCAAGTTCATAAATTCGCGCATAGGTCGGTGTTTGCTCGCCTTTAAGTACGCGAAACTCATTATTCTGAGATTTTCCAAAGAGCTGTTCAACTTCGTCTTTTGTACTTAAAAATATCTTGATTTTTTGCCAATGCGTTAACTCTCCTTGATCTTGAGCAAGAGTTTTAAGGGCAAAGAAAGAGAAGAAAATAAACGAAATGCAAATTAAACGAAAGTTCATAGTTCGGTCCTCCAGTTACTCGAAGTAAGGGTCATGCTCGCCGATCGCCGGATTACGGCAGCCGGGTTGAGCGGTTTACTTCTTCTTCGGAATATTGGCAATACTGACTAACAAAGCGATGTCCCATGGAGCCAACGTCATAGGTCTTATTTTTGATTTCAATTTCGCGACGCGAAATCTCCCCGTCATAACTTAGACTTCCAATTGCGTCAAAATCTTCCAATGCAATTAATGCTGCTTTATCTAGATCGCTATCACTATAATTACCTTTCCGCTTTGCCGTGTGAATGATCTCAGCGATTGTCGCTGTTACATACCAATTTATTACAGCATTTTCTCGTGATTGAGGGTTATGACGGGAGATTCTTACATTTCTTTCAGAATCAACATCCGCCTTCGCGCTGACGGAAGAACTAATTTTAATTGATTTTAATCTATCAAAAAGGTCCAGTATTTCAGTGAACCCATTGGAATTTACAAAATTGTCTTTCGTTTTCATTTTCATCCCTTCCAATGATCCAAAAAACTGTGCGAGCGCCCAAGCACATCTGGGACGCGAGGTAATATCTTGAACTCGTTTCCTCAAATCACCGACAATGGTTACGAGTCGAGGATCAATTCTAGGTCCACTGTTACTTGCGTCTTTGAAATCGTCCGGCATCGTTAACGCTTTGGTCTTTTGGTTTTGTATAACCGCGATAATTTCATCCTCATCATCATCGAGGGCGATCGGCTTTGTCGAAGATGAGAGAGAGAAACTCAGGATCTTTTCAGACGGAGAAGGAGCAGCTTCGCCTTCCGGATCGGACTTCGGGTTTTTTCCGATTCTCACTTTCTTTGGGCTCGATTCACCCTCGACGATTTCGTAAAGTTTGTCTCCGTTGAGAGAACGGCTCAGCAATGAAGAATTTTGACAATGCCACGGCATTTCTTCGAATCCGCCATAAAATTCCTGTGGTATCGAGCATTGCCACTGCATATCTTCCCAAAAACTGACCATTTCATTCGGCGGCGGGTCGGGGAATTCCGCCGGGTCTTGGGCAAAGACCTGCTGCCCGAGCGGTTCCTGTTCTTCCGTTGCGCGGGCGGTGCCGAGGTCTGTGTAAATGAAACGCGCTTCGGTCCCGGTTACCGGATCGGCGGTGAGCCACTCGATCGAATCGTAAGTCTGCCCGCCGTCGATCGCCCGTTTCTGCTTCGCAATAACCGCTCCGCCTGCGAAAACTCTCGTCTCCATCTTGTTCCCATGTTGGTCGATCTCAATCAGCGAAATGTCAAAACGCATATTCAATAAATATCCTTTTACATCCCAAATATGATTTGAACAGTTCGTCATGGATAATTCGATTTAAGTTCTAATTGTCTCGATCCTTCTGACCGAAAATCAAAAATCTTCGCTTTAGATCACAAGGACAGGGAAAACGCAGGGCATACTGCAATCTAAATACGCTTCATATAGTACGCTTTTGTCTGACATGTTTAGGGTCTGTCTAATGTGTAAGGCTTGAATTTTTGATCATCCGCTTTACATGCATTCGGTTCAAAATCTTCCCCGACATTGAATATTTCGATTGAATCCACAATTCTCTCACCAACAGCATTCTCGCCTGATCGAAATGCGACTCCTCTGGAAGTGTCTATTGCATAAATGCGATTTGTCCCGTTCGTCGCTTCCGAGGAACTGCGGGTGAGCAAATAGACTTGCAATTCCGGTCGTGCCTTCAAAAGTGAATTCCACGGAGTCCCGAAAGTTATTCCGTCCGTGGTGACGGCGCGCGGGCTTGAGAAGCTCAGCAAAGACAACCTGTTGTCGCGAAAATAAGCAAAAATGCCATCTCCTTCTTCCAAGTTTCCCGCCTTTTCCGATCTTAGCCACTGAAAAAGTAAAATGCTTTTGTCTCTGCAAACATGCGAAAATTTATTCGAAGGCTCTCTTTGGTTTTTCACAACAGATTCTACCGACATTCCCAGATTTAACGAATCAATTCCGTGTCCGTCGCTTATCGTCATGATTCCTTCGGAAACATCGGAACTGGACGCTGGATTTTCAATTGTTCGGTTTATTGATTCGTCCTTTTGCGCCGACGCGAATGAACAGGCGGACCAATAAAAAAGGAATAAAGATAGAACAACAAGAAGCAATTTAGGCATTAGCTGAAACCCCTTTCTACCTAGTTGCGATACCCAAAAAACGACATCACCAATGGAACGTAAACGGCGCGCCTGCGACCGCCTCCAATCTGCTTAATATTTTCGAACGCTGATATTCCAGCGAATTAGGCGCAATTTCATTTTAGTTTTACCGCGCCGATGGAATGTCCCACTTTTGAAATCAACGCCGCAACGGCAAAGAGCGTTAGAAAAACCGTTACAACGAAGACCGCATAATCGCCAGAAACTGAGCCGACAAAATAGCCGATTTCTTCGATCTTAATTTGATCTTTCGGATTCTCAGGCTTAAGCTCCCAAACCCGAATATAAGTGTGTGTTAAAAGATACCAGCTTCTATAAACAAAAAGGGCAAGGATTCCGGTTATCACTGAACCTATCCGGGCAGCCAGGCTTTTGCGGGTCAGCAAAAAAGAGAACAGCAAAGTGGTGATAAACAGTAAGAAATGAATTAAGCCCACATCTGAATTAAGACTTCCGTGATTGGACATCGACAGTTTTACACTTTCACTATGCTTTTCAAAAAAATAAATCGAAAGTGTAAGGTGATAAACGTATATCGCTGAAAGCATTAGAATTAGAACGATATTGAACTTCTTCATAAACAACACCCTCAAAATCTCTTCATCCGTCGTAGCCTTTGCGCTCCCTAGTGAAGTAACCGGAAACCGCATTTTCAGTTGTCTCTTTACATTTAATTTTTCTAACGGAATCACTCGGAAAATACATCATTCCCCTGACAAATTCCTCTCCGAAGTCCTCTTGCGCGGCGGTATGAAATCCAAAGCCCTGTTTTGTATTTATTTATTCGACAGTTCCCGAATCGCTTTCGATCCGCTCATAATCCGCCAATTCTCTAGTCTCGGGTCGTATTTTAAATTCCGTAAACGGCAACGGGCTGGACAGAGTTACAGAAATCCCGTAAACGGTGTCAGCCGAGATTTGATCGGAATCACAGACTTGCTTGCCCGACTCCCGACTTCCGTTGTAAAGAACTCGAAATCCGAAAGAATTCACGCGGTACACCTTAACCTGACCTGAATCAAGATAAGGTTCGCCCAAAAGCTGCCGAACGTCCGCTTCTTTCGAAACAAGCAGAATTAAGCGCTCCCACGAGTAATCGAGTTCGATAGCTTTGTTTTCCTGAGAAAAACCGTAACCGGAAAAGACTAAGATAATTACGGCAAATCGAAGTGGAGCGAGTTTGAGGTTCATAAAATTCTTCCGGCGCGATATCGGCAGGGATCAATGGCGCATCAAATTTAATAAATGCCAGCTGAAATCTGCTTCAAATACGGTCTTCTGCGGCTTTTGATCAATGGGGCGCCGCGAAGAAGAAAATTGTTTATGGCAGAAGAAAAATAATCGTTTTACGGGAATAATGTCAAGATTTTTTACGACGGCGGAAAACAGGCAGCGAGCTTATTTTGCCGCCTGTTCTGTAAAGAAAAAGAAGAAAAATGCAGCAGCTTGATGAATGGAGATGTCGCCGCGGGTTGAGCCGATGGTGTTGCCGCTGGCGTTGCGGACGTCGCCGCTGGAGGTTACTTTGCCGATGGTGTTGCCGCTTGAGTTGCGGACGTCGCCGTTTGAATTGATCTTGCCGATGGTGTTTCCGCTCGAGTTTCGGACCGTTCCGTCGCTGTCGATCTTGCCGATCGTGTTGCCGCTCGCGTTGCGGACGTCGCCGTTGTCTTTGAAATAGCCGATGGTGTTTCCGGCGGAGTTTCTCACCGATCCGTCGGATTTTAACGAACCGATCGTGTTGCCGCTCGAATTTCGAAATTCGCCGCCGGAGGCGATGGCGGGAACGGATAAGAGAAAAGTTATCGCAAATGATAGGGCGATTTTGGTAACGAAATGCTGTTTTCTCATTTTAGAAACTCCTAAAAATCTGGGTCCCTCGCGGCTCATTTGGTACGCGAAAAACTTTTAACCGCAAAGGGCGAAAAGTTTTACGCAAAGGTCGCGAAGAATTGCTCGACGGCAGGTTTTTGCAGCTTTTCTCAATCTTGAAAACCTCTGCGTACTTTGCGCCTCCTTTGCGGTAAAAAAATGACCTAACCGCGCCGCGTATCTTGGTAGATTCAATAGCGTTTTATTGCGTTGCAGTAGGTATTTAATTGTGCAGAATTTACCACCCGCTTACGCAGGTGGTTCTGACGGATCACGGGATCGCGACTGTTTCGGCGCGGCGGGTTCGGAATTCTTCTAAAACATCGAAAACCTGCAGCGCGTATTTTACGTTGCCGAACGGTGCCGAAACCTGCACGCCGTGGATGAGATCGCGGACCTCGGTCAGGGCTTCGCGGGCGATCTGCAAGCCTTCTTCGCGCGCATGTTCCTTTGAAATGTCCGAAGCCTTGCGCATTCTGTCCAAGATATCCTGAGTAACGCGAACGCCCGGAACCTCGTTATGCATAAATTCGGCGTTCCGGCTCGACACCAGCGGGAAAATTCCGGCGATGATCGGGATCTTCACATGCGCGATCTTTTCCATAAATTCGCGAAGCTGCTCGGTGTCGTAAACCGGCTGGGTGATGGCGTACTCCGCGCCTGCTTCGACCTTCCATTCAAATCGGCGGATCTCTTCTTCCAAATTCAGCGCGCCCGGATTTACACCCACACCGATAGAAAACGCGGTCGGTTCGCCGATCGGATTGTTGCCTAGATCGAGCCCGTGATTGAGCTTGTTGACCATGTTCGTGAGACCGATCGAATCGATATCGAAAACCGCCGTCGCGTCCGGATACGGACCCATTTTCGGCGGATCGCCGGTGATGATCAGAAGATTATGCAGTCCTAAAGCTGCTGCGCCGAGCAGATCGGACATCATTCCCAGAAGATTTCGGTCGCGGCAGCAGTAGTGAAGAACGGCTTCGATGCCGAGTTTTTGTTCGACCAAAATTGCGGTCGCCTGCGCGCTCATACGCGTCTGCGCGCGCGGTCCGTCGGGAATATTTACGGCGTCGACACCGGCGTCTTTTAAAAGCGCTATGTTCTTTAAAGTATTTTCAGCCGCGATGCCTTTCGGCGGCAAAACTTCGACCGATGTTACAAATTCACCGAGCGCGACCTTCCGCGACCAATGGGAACGCACGAGCGGCGAAATCGGTTCTACTTCGACGACCGGAATTTTAGTTTCGATCACCTTCGCGGGCTGCGACGGCGCCGAACGCGAGGCGCGCGGGCTGACGGCTCTAACCGAATCCGCGATCAATTTGATATGTTTCGGCGTCGTGCCGCAGCATCCGCCGATGAACTTTGCGCCTGCCTTAATGAACCGCTTCGCAAATTTCGACATATATTCCGGCGAACACATGTAAAACTGGCGTCCCTGGACGTCGCGGGGAAGTCCAGCGTTTGGCTGAGCTGAAAGTTTCAGATCTGTTACGCCGCGCATTGTTTCGAGCGCGTTCAGAATATGCGTCGGTCCGACGCCGCAGTTTACCCCGACAACATCCGCGCCCCAATCTTCCAGGCGTTTTGTGAAAATTTCGGGCGTCGCGCCGAAAACGGTTTTTCCGTCGGTTTGAATGGTAATCTGCGCTACGATCGGCAGATCGCAGAGATTTCGAACAGCGCGTATCGCCTGCTGAATTTCAGAAAGATCGGAAAACGTCTCCAAAATAAACAGATCGACGCCGCCTTCTAACAATGGACGCACCTGTTCGGCAAACATCTCCTGGGCTTCTTCGAACGATGTCGGACCGTAAGGTTCGATCCTAAGATCGAGCGGACCGATCGCACCGGCGACGAAAATATCTTCACCGGCAGCCTGACGTGCGATCTGCGCTGCCGCCAAATTTATCTCGTGCAGCTTATTTTCCAGACTATATTGCTTAAGTTTATGCCGCGTCGCACCGAAGCTGTTGGTTTCAATAATGTCGGCACCGGCGCGGACATATTCTTCGTGAACTTCGCGCACAAGATCCGGCGCGTTGAGGTTAAGTTCGTCGTAGGAACGGTTTATATAAATTCCCTTATCATAAAACCGCGTCCCTATCGCCCCGTCGAAAACGTATACACTGTCGTTTTCCAAAATTTCACGAAAATTTCTCATATTTTTGAAAACTTGATCAACCGATATTCTACCGCGAAAACAAAAAAAGGTCTCACGTCCTAAACAACGCGAGACCTTCGGAAAATGTGAACTGTCGAATCGGCTGTTTAGCAGTTTATTTAACGTGGTCGCAAGTTGCTATAACTCACCACGAACGATATGCAACCTATAATGCTTCCTATTCCGAAGACTGTCAAGCCATGCCGCGAAAGCCTTATCATTTGAAACTTTCGGAAAAAAATTCCAGTATTAAGAAGAGAATAAATTAGATATAACTTTACGCGCTTCGCAGCAGCTTTATTTGAGAAACATGCGGAGCAGCGAGCTATTAGGAGAATTTATGAAGAGTTTCTTTAAAGGATTTCTGGCGCTGAACTTTGCGTTTGCGCTTGCGTTGGCGCCGTTTGTGCCGATGTCGATCAGCGCTCAGACGCAGAGTTCGGTTCCGAAGATCGAATTTGAAAAATATACCCTTTCAAACGGATTGGACGTGATCTTGCATGTTGACCGCAAGCTTCCCATCGTCCATGTAAACCAATGGTTTCACGTAGGTTCGGCAAACGAACGACCTGGTAGAAGCGGTTTCGCGCATCTTTTTGAACATATGATGTTCCAGGGTTCGAAAAACGCCAGCCGCGATTATCTGGAATATGTCGAAGCCGCCGGTGCAAATCTTCTCGAAGGCGGCGTGAACGGTACGACAAATCAGGACCGGACAAATTATTTCGCAACTGTTCCTTCGGGAAATCTGGAAAATCTGTTGTGGGTCGAAGCCGACCGGCTCGCAACCTTGCCGGAAGCGCTGACAAAGGAAAATCTCGACAATCAGCGCGCGGTCGTTAAGAACGAACGCCGTCAGGGACTCGAAAATCAGCCGTACGGACGCTGGTTCAAATTGATCTCGGAAAACCTTTTTCCGAAAGGTCATCCTTATTCTACCGATGTCATCGGATCGCATGAAGATCTGACCGCCGCGACGGAAGACGATGTTCGCGAATTTTTCCGGGAATACTACACGCCGAACAATTTGTCACTTGTTATAGCCGGCGATTTCGATGTCGAACAAACGAAAAAATGGATCGAAAAATATTTCGGAACCATTCCTGCGGGTCCAACGCTTGCAAGACCGGTTAAATCGGTTCCAAAGCTCGACGGCGAAAAGGTTGTTGAAGTAACCGACCGCGTTCCTCTGGCGCGAACATATTTTGCTTACACCGCACCTGCATATTTTGGTAAGAGCGATGCGGAACTTGAACTTGTCGGGACCATTTTGACCGATGGACTTTCGGCGCGTTTGAACAAGGCTCTGATGTATGACAAACAGCTCGCTTCGGACGTTGTCGCGTTTGGCGGCGGACAACCGCTTTCCGGCGCGTTTCTGATGTGGGCGACGGCGCGACCGGGTGTCGATATCAAAGAGATCGAAAAAACGATCGATCAGGAAATTGCACGGCTCGCCAAGGATGGTCCCACTTCGGAAGAACTCGATCGCGCAAAAACAAAATGGGAATTTAATTTCGTCGCCGGACTCGAACGAATCGGCGGATTTGGCGGAAAGAGCGATCTTTTGAATCAGTACAACACTTTCCTGGGCGATCCCGGAAAATTTGTCGACGATCTTGAGCGGCATAGAAATGTGACGGTCGAGAGCGTCAAGAACGCTGTCAACACATATTTGAACACGAAAAATCGATTGCTTGTCCGGTTTAGTCCGACAAAAGCCGGTCCGCCGTCAAACGTCGCGATCGACCGATCGGTCGAACCGCCGCTTGGCGGCGACAAACCGTTTAAGGCTCCCGATGTGAAAACCGCAAAGCTTGAAAACGGAATTGACGTTTATGTAGTTGAAAAACCGGAACTTCCGAAAGTGGCGGTTTCGCTGGCGACCCGCGCGGGCAGTGTTGCAGATCCAAACGGAAAAGCCGGAACCGCCGTTTTGACGAATCGCGTCATGCGCCGCGGAACGGCAACTCGAAATGCGCTGCAGATCGATGAAACGCTTGGAAATCTTGGTACGAGCATTTCAGGCGGCGCGTCGAAGGAAGCGGGCGGCTTGAATATGGAGGTTTTGACGCGAAATCTCGATCAGGCGATGACGGTAATGTCGGACGTCGTTCTCAATCCGTCATTCCCTGCCGAGGAATTTGAACGAGAGAAAAAGCAGATGCTCGACGGTCTGGCACAGGCGGCGAATAATCCGAATCAGATCGCCAACCGTGCAGCATTTATGCTCGCTTTTGGTAAAGATCATCCGTACGGAAAACCGACCGGCGGTTTGCCGTCAACGGTTCAGGCGATAACCCGCGAAGATCTAGTTAATTTCCATAAAACGTATTGGAAACCGGCAAGTTCGGCGATAGTATTTGTCGGAAATGTCTCGCTTGCCGAAGCGACGGCGCTCGCGCGAAAGCATTTCGGTTCATGGTCGGGCGGTTCCGCTCCGACGGTCAGCATTCCGCCGGCTAAACCGGTCGGTGTCGGAAAGGTCTTCCTGATCAACCGGCAGGACGCCGCTCAAACCGTCGTCAATCATATTCTTCCGGCTCCGCAAAGGAAATCGGACGATTATTATTCGCTGAATCTGGCAAATGCGGTTTATGGCGGCGGTTTCGGAACGCGGCTCAATTTGAATCTGCGCGAAGACAAGGGCTATTCCTACGGCGTTTTCGCATTTCCGCAGCAATATTCAAAAGCTGGAGTATGGATCGCTTCGGGCGGAGTTCAAACGGACAAAACCAAGGAATCGGTGGTCGAATTTGTGCAGGAATTGAAGAATCTTGCCGGTGCGAAGCCGATCTCTGCGAAGGAACTTGAAACGGCGCGTTTGGGTAAGATCCGCGGATATGCTCAGCAATTTGAATCATACGGACGAATTGCGCAGCAAATAATTTCGCTCTGGCAGGAAGGTCTTCCGATGACAGATCTGCAGCGCGAAACCGATGAAATGGCGCGGCTTACATTGATCGATGTGAACAACACGGCAGCCAAATATGCCGCTCCGGCGGGCACGACGCTTCTTCTTGTGGGCGACCTGGCAAAGATCGAATCGGGAATTCGCGAACTGAATCTCGGCGAAATCGTTGTTCTGGATGTCGAGGGAAATCCGGTTCAGAAGTAAACCGTTTGCTTAAAAACAAAGATCCCGGACGGGCGAAAACATTCGCTCATCCGGGATTTCCCTTGTTCAATTGTTTTTTGAGGAAGCGATGGAAGGTTCGTCCCATTCACCTATCTCTATCATTACATCGGATAACCTTCGAATCTAAAGATTAGCCGTCCGAATCGGCAGTTTTGCCCGATGCGAGCGTTCCCATAAACCGGTAATTCGCACGCTTTCCGTTGATCTCAAGCGTCCAATTGGTGAAATCTTCCGCGTTATCGCAAGCGTTGCCGCGCCCCTGCAAAACCAGGAAATAGGTGGTCGGATTAACAATTCCGGATTTAAAAAAACCGGAACCGGATCGGACGTTTCCCTTAAATCGCCATTCTTTATAAAGCAGCGGTCCGCCGCCCGCGCTCGGTTTTCCGTCGTGAATATCGACCTTATATGACAACATAGTCGCGGGAAGCGGCAGCGTCAATTTGCCCGGTTTTCCATTTGATCCCGTAAAGGCGAAAGTCCAGGTTTTAGCGGCAAACGAATCTGCGAGTTCAAACTGAGAAAGATCGCTGTCTTGCGAATTTGCGAAAAGATCTCCCAGCCCCTTTAGATTGTCAAAACCGGCAGCATCGGAATAGAGTTCCGCATTTTTGGAGAAATCGATCTTGTGCAAGACTTCCAAATTATACCTGTCGGGTTTGCCGTTCCAAATGCTGTAAAACCCTTTTTCAGCGCAGCATGCGCAGGCAAAAAGATTCGCCGGAATTAAAAGAATCACTGCTAGAACAACTGCGGCTGGTAAAAATCTGATCTTCATAATCTCTCCTCATTAATAAAAAAAGTTGCTAGCGCCGCTGGCATTTCGGGCAAAAATAGCTCGACCGCCCGGCTTGTTTCGTTCGCTTGATCATCGTCTTGCATCGCGGGCAAGGTTTGTTCTCGCGGTCGTAAACAAACCATCGGTCTTCGAATCCGCCGCTGAAATAGCTGCCGTCGATGTTTTCCGGATCGACCTTCGAAGTTTCGCCGAACGCTACGGCTTCGCGAAGAACATCCCGAATGGATGAAAAAAGCCGGTTCGTTTTAACCGTAGAAACGCGGTTTGCCGGCGTCAAAGGGTTTATCCGTGCGAGAAACATTGCTTCTGCCGCGTAGATGTTGCCCAAACCGCAAACCTTCGTTTGATCGAGAAGCAATTCTTTGATGCTTCGTGAGGAATTCTGAAGTACGTTCTTTAAATATTGCGCGGAAAATTCATCGGAAAACGGTTCGGGTGCCAGCTTTGCAAGTTCCTGTGAATTTGAGGCTGCCGCTGAATCGACAATCCTCATAAATCCGAAATGCCTTTGATCGACAAAAACCAATCTTTGGTCACCGTCGAGTTCGAAAACTGCGTGCGAAAATTTCGGAAGTTCGATCTCGGCGTCGGTCAGCAAAAATTTGCCGCTCATTCTAAGATGAACGATCAGCGTTGAGCCGCGGTCGAGATCTATCAAGATATGTTTTCCCCGCCGCGAGATCTTTTCGATTTGCGATCCCGACAATCGCGAAGCGAATTCTTCCGGCGAACAATGCGGTGCCAGACGCTGGCGAAGCAGAGAAGCGAAACGAATTCGTCGTCCGGCAACCAGTTTAGACAGCGTTTTCGCGACGAGTTCTACTTCCGGCAATTCCGGCATAAAATTATTAAACGTTCAATTTAGACCTTTGTATAATCCGTCAGCGAAGTCTTGTCGCCGAGCACGCAGCCGGTGCTCACGACCGCGTTTCTGCCAATGTAGCATCCGCGTCCGATGATCGATCCGTGAATTTCGGCGGAAGAATTTATCCGCGTGTGAGCCCAGATAACCGAATCTTCTATTTGCGCCTTTTCCTCAATATGGACGCCTTCGCCGATCACCGAATTTCTAATAGAAACGCCGGGTTTGATAGTGCAGTTTTCGCCGATGACGGACAACCGGTCGATCTCCGTCGAGGTTGCAATGTCCGATTCGCCCGAACGGTCGATCTCGAAACCTGTGATGTCGCCTTTCAGAAGATCCAAATGCGCCGAGAGATAATTGACGGGATTTCCAATATCGCGCCAATATTCATTTTCCAGAACGAATGCGTAAAAACTCTTCTTTTTCTCCAGCAAAGACGGAAAAACATCGTATTCGAAAGAGTAGTTTTCGTTTTCCGGGATCAGATCGAGAATGCCGGGTTCAAGAATATAAATTCCCGCATTGATGTTGTTAGTCGTAAGACTTTCAAGCTCTTCGCCTTTCGGTTTTTCCAAAAAACGCAGCACGCGATCTTCCTCATCGGAATCGACAAGCCCGTAAGCCGACGGATTTTCCACAGGTGTCAGGACGATCGTTGCTTCCGCTTTTTTTGCGCGGTGAAACTCTATCGCGCGCGCAAGATCGAGATCGGTCAAAATATCGCCGTTAAAGACAACGGTCGTGTCTGTAATGGCGTTCGAGGCGTACTTATAGGCACCGCCCGTGCCCATCGGCGAAGGTTCGGTTACATATTTCAGTTCAACGCCGAACTCCGGACCGTAACCGAGCTGGTGTTCGATCTTGTCCGGCTGATAATTTAACGAAAGGGTGATGTCCGTTATACCCGCGCGTTTCAGCAGATCGATCTGATAAAGTAAAAACGGTCGATTGGCGAACGGAACGATAGGTTTCGGAGTGTATACGGTCAGCGGTCGAAGTCGCGTTCCTTTGCCGCCCGCTAGTATTATTGCCTGCATAAAATTCTATTTTTTCAAGGGTTACAAACGCTTAGACTAGGCAAAAAATCGAAAAAAATCAAAGCCGCGTTTGGAATCGAGGTATTGGCTCAAAGTTGACAAAAATTGTTAAAACTTGTTGACATATTCCGTCGCTGCATGCTAGTTTTATACCTGAAGACTTGGCAGATATTTCTGACTTTGCCGTTGATCCCCTGTTAACAATTACCCAAACTTTACGAACAATCAGAAGCGGTCACTTGATTCACAATGAGTTTTGATAAAACAAGAGCGATGAAGAGTGCTGAGCGTTTCCTTTCCCAAGGAAAACTGCGCGCGGCAATCGGCGAATACAAGAAAGTGGTAACCGAAAACCCAAATGATTTCAGCACGCTGAACATGATGGGTGATCTGTACGTGAAAAACTCCGAAAACGGGGAAGCGATAAAGTGTTTTCTGAGGGTTGCCGAGCATTATTTTGAGCAGGGGTTTGCCAATAAAGCGATCGCTATTTATAACAAAATAGCCAAGTTGGACGATTCGAACATAGAAGTCTGCGAGCGGCTCGCACAATTATATCAGTCGCGCGGTTCGCTTGCAGAAGCGCGTGAACTTTATACAAAACTCGCGGAAACTTATCAAAAAACGGGACAGAAGCTTGAAGCGCTTGAGATCTTGAAAAAGATCGCGTCGCTCGACCCCAATAACACGGAAGTTTATTTGACGATCGGAAAGGCGTGTCTGCAGGAAAATCAAAAAGCGGATGCAGTCGACGCTTTTGCCGAGGCGGGCTGCAGATTTAATCAGCAGCAGCAGTTTGAATCGGCAGTTGCCGCGTTTTCAAAGGCGATCTTGATCCAACCGCATGATCCGCGGACATTAAAAGGTTTTGTCGAAGCAAAGATCGGACTCGGCTGCGCCGATGAAGCGGCGGCGACATTGGAAAAAGCGCTAGCCGATAATCCGTACAGCCGCGATCTTTTGATCCTTTTGGCAGATTGTTATCTCGATATGAACTCGCCGGGCAAAGCGGAAGATACTTTAATAACGCTTGTTCAGCAGGAACCTATTCATTTCCCTAAATTTCTCGACCTGGTCAAAGCATATATGAAAGACGACGATCTTGAATCGTCTGTTCGCGTTCTAAACATTGCTTTCGAGCATCTGTTAGGCGGCGGACATTCAGATGTCGTAAACGGTTGGATCAATGAGATTCTTACGCGCGCGCCGGAATTTATCGACGGACTTCGTCTTTCCGTAAAATTCCATACCTGGCACCGCGACGGAGCCGAGATCAGAAAATCGCTCGAACGTCTGGCAGAAACAGCGCGGATGACCGAATCGGTCGAAGACGAAAGGTTTGCGCTCGGGCAGCTGGCAGCAATGACGCCGCTGCAGACGGAATATTCGAAACGGCTCGACGAACTTAAGGAAAAACACGGCGCTGCGCCGGTTGAAACGGTTCCGATGATCGGCGAAATGCCGGAATTTGAAACTTTTGTCGGGTTAAATCATGACGCCGAAGTCGATGTTGACTATGGCGATATCGTCGAGAGATTTGATTCGAACCACGAGGAATCGACCGGAGACTTATCAGCGCCGGATGAGAACGATACAAGTTTCGCCTTTTACGAAGACGCACCGGCAGGATTTGACCAAAACGAGCAGGTTAGCCTCGAAGCCGCGATCGTTGCAGAAGGTTCAGCGCAAAATAGTCAAATGAGTCATGCGGATGAACTTCGCATGCAAAAAGAGATCGAAAGCGTCGAATTTTACATAAATCAGGGATATATCGATTTGGCGTCGAAATGTCTTGAAGCTTTGGTTGACGAATTTGGTCCGAATGATAAATTCAGCGAACTCAGTTTGAGCATGCAGGGATTTGAAGATCATGGAGAGACTGCGGCATATTCCGGCGAATTCGACATCAATGGCGATCCCGGAACTTTCGCGGCGAAAGCCACGGAATATGTTGAAGCCGCGCCAGTTTTAGAATCCGCAGATGTCGTCGCCGATTACCACGAAGTAGAAGTCGTTGAAGAAACCGTTCAACTTGGAACTTTCGAACAAGAGTCAACTCACGTCGATGAAATGATGAGCCCGGCTGTCAATGTTTTCGAACAGTTCCGCAGCGATCTCGGGCTCGAAGACGTTGAAGAAGATAATGAAGGCGATTATTCGACTCTTTATCACACGGCGATCGCATACAAAGAGATGGGATTGCTCGAAGACGCGATCAAAGAATTTCAGGATGCGATAAATCTGGTCGAAATGAATGACGGAACGCGCAGATATTTTCAATGCGCGAACCTGCTCGGGCATTGTTTTATGATGAAAGGCATGCCGAATCTGGCGATAACGTGGTTTCAGCGCGCGCTTGAAACAGCCGGACTCGACGATGAAGAGATTCAGGCGCTTCACTACGAACTGGCAAGCGCATACGAAGCCGGCGGCGAGAAGGATAAAGCCTTCCGGCATTTCGAACAGGTCTATGCCCTCGACGTCGATTTTCGCGATATAGGTCAGCGGATCCAAAATTTACGCGAAAATTATTCGTCGTCGATGATCAACTGATCATTGTTTACAATAACTCGCTGAATGTATAATCTGACGGTATGGTTGCAAAACTTACCGTCATTTTCTTTATTGCCTTATGTTTGATGGTCGGCATTTTTCTCACATTGCTGCCCTGGACCAATTTTGGCGGTTTGGTCGAATGGAGCGATAATTATTTTTTGAATTTGATCGTCCGAACGACCGGTCTGGCTTCTATTAAATCGGTCGTGGCTTCGGGATGGTTTCGCGGTGCGGTAACCGGTTTGGGCGTCTTAAATTTGATGCTGGCGTTTTGGGAATTAGCTCATTTTGATAAAAGCGTGAAAACCGTAGAAGAAGGCGACGCGCGTTTGAGAGCTGAAAATCTGAAAACAAATTGAAACCACTTTTCGAAAAATCCGCATTTGTCCGTTATTTGATCACGTCAGGCGAAACCCGCGCCGAAAATTATCAAGGACATTCCAAACAATTATTAGATCAGATCAGGGCTGCCGTCGAAGCAGGTTTCGAGATCGTCCAGATACGTGAAAAGCGATTATCTGCACGGCTTCAACTGGCGCTCGGACAAGCCGCGGTCGAGATCGCGCATGGGTCGCAGACGGCAATACTTTTAAACGACCGCGCGGACATTGCCGAAGCCTGCGGCGCTGACGGCGTGCATCTTCCCGCAAATTCGATCCCGGCATCAAAGATTCGAGAGTATTTTCCAAATTTACTTGTCGGTGTTTCGACGCATTCTTCGGAAGAAGTTATTGCAGCGTCCGAGTCCGGTGCCGATTTCGTTACTTTTGGTCCCGTGTTTCGTACGCCTTCGAAGGAAAAATTCGGCGATCCGCAAGGGATAGATCGATTGAGATCGGTTTGCAAAGCAGCAGAAAAATTTCCCGTGATTGCAATTGGCGGAATCGGACATGACAATATTAAGGAAATAAAAAGCGCGGGCGCCGGCGGAATTGCCGCGATCCGTCTTTTTTCAAAACCCGAGCGATTTATCTAAATGGAAAGAAATTCAAAAAATCCGGTTTGTTTAACGGTCGCCGGAGTCGATCCGTCGGGCGGCGCAGGAGTTATCGCTGATCTGAAGACGTTCGCTGCATTCGGTTGTTACGGCGCCGCGGCGATCACATCTTTAACTTTTCAAAACACGTTAGGCGTTTACGGCGCTGTAAATCAGTCTGCCGAAAGCGTCCGCAAACAAATTGAACCTGTCATCGCCGATCTAAACGTCGATGCAGTAAAAACAGGAATGCTGCCGACAGTTGAAGTTATCGAAACGGTCGCAGAGATCTTCACGTCGCGAAAACCTGAATATTTGGTTGTTGATCCGGTCGTTCGTTCCACTTCGGGATTCGATCTGATCGATCAAAAAGCGCTTGACGCTCTTGTCAAAGATCTTTTCCCAATTGCCGACATCATTACGCCGAATCTTGCCGAAGCTGAAAGAATAGCCGGCTTTTCGATAGAAAATTTAGAAGATATGCAGCGCGCGGCAAATATAATGCACGATTCCGGCGCCAAGAATGTGCTGATCAAAGGCGGGCATAAATTGAAAAATGCTTCGTCGACGAATGCCGTCGACAGATTTTTTTCCGGCGGAAAAATGACGGAATTTGTTTCCGATTTTATCGATTCAAGTTCTACTCACGGCACCGGATGCACACTTGCATCGGCTATCGCAGCAAATTTGGCTATTGGAAGGAATTTGCAAGATTCGATAATTATTGCAAAACGATTTGTTACTGCGGCGATTCGTTCCGCGCCAAAATTAGGCGGAGGAAACGGTCCGGTCAACCATTTCGTAAACGTTCAAGAATTAAACTGAAGGTAATTATTTCGCAGGCGTGAATATGTTTGGCGATTGATAAGTAACGCCAAATGTGATTCCCGAACGCGGGCTGAATTTCGTCAGTCCAAGGATCGCAGCAGTGTCAAAACGAAGTCCCGATGCTTTTATTTGAGTTCCGATCCGAAATTGACCGACGCTTTCCGTCCCGAGAGGCGCGTCGCCGCTTCTAGTGCTGATTCGACCGTTTATCTCCGAAGCGATATTTATCCTATCGGTAACCCGAACGATCCCGGCGAGTCCGTAAAGCAATACGTCGTTCTGCGAAAAATCGGCGAGAGGCGCGCTCATTATTCCGAGTCCGAGATTTCCGTAAACGTTCGCGCGCGGGGTTTTGCCAGCGATTTTGCCGAATTTTTTCTGTAAAAGGATCTTGCTGAAAACGTTGATCTGATTTGTTCCGATGCCTTTTGCCTGGTCGGTGTTCGGCATTTGAAAACCGAATTTCATACCAAATGCAGGCAGATTTCGCGTTTCATTTCTCAGTTTGATCTTTGCCGAGATCGTAAAATCGTCGAAATCGTTGGTCGATTGCCCGTTTATATTCAGCGGTATCGGCGATGGATCTGTCCGGCTGTTGATCGCAAGAAAATTTTGAAGCACGCCTTCGATCTGTATCTCGACATTCGACGCAAATCCCTGTCTTATTCGGATATCGCCGACCCGGGTCAGATCGCCTTTTAAACCCGAAAGCGGAAATTTCACATTTTGCTGAAAATCGACGCCGGCGGAGATCTCGACCGTTCCCGCAGTTGTTATATCGACATCTTCCGTGATCAAAGGACGCTGCTGCGAATAGCCTATGGGGGCAAAAATGCAAAGCAGAATTGTTAAAAGACTTACTCGGATCATTGCTGGTAATTCTTGCACGATTTGAGTTTGTTGTAAATCCTCAGCCGGTAGGAAATAAAAAGGGTCCCGGCATAACCGGGACCGAACTTAAAAGATACGAAGTAAAATTAACGGGCATCAAAAGTGTTGACCGAAAAATCACCATTAACACCCCAGTTATTGACCAAAGGCGTGTTGAACTGGCTCTGGAGCGTAAAATAGGCACTATTGCCGCCGCTGTTATTTGCGCGGAAGACCGAAATGTCCGTCGCTCCGTCGCCGTTATAGTCGCCCTGTGACGGAACGTCGCTGCTCTGACCCCACTGCTGGATGGTTACGACGCTGTCAGAACTCCGGCGGATATACCACACCATAGGGGATGTTCCTGTCGCGCCCGTCCGCGCTGCGGCGACCTCGAATTTTCCGTCACCATCATAATCGCCCGGAACAATGTAATCGGTAGTAAAGTTGCCCCATTGCGTATAAATGACCGCGTTGTTCGAACTTTGTTTGACGATGTAATTATTCGCCGGCGTCAGTCCAAACCGATAAACCGCGAGGTCAAACTTACCGTCGCCGTCGTAATCGCCCGGAATCGGGGTGTCAAATGTGCTTGATCCGTTGCCGCTCAGCCCGAATGTTTCGATCCTGGTTACACCGCTCGTACTTTGGCGGATAAACCATGTCGTCGGGTCCGTTTGCGTCGCACTTCGCCGGAAAACCGCCAGATCTGTGATTCCGTCGCCGTCGTAATCTCGCGAAACGGCTTGATCGCCAAATAGTCCGTAGGCGACGAACTGTGCAGTATTATCGGAACTTCTAAGAATCAGAAAAGTGCTCTGTTGTCCCGCAGCCGCGCCGGCTCGGTATACCGCCAGATCGTCTTTGCCATCACCGTCATAATCGCCGGGAGACGGGAAATCTGTGCACGCATCTCCCCAAGGTATGGTTTGATTCGAGCTAATGCCTAAGGAATTTCGATTCCAATAAGTGATCTGACGCGGCGTACCGGGGCACGTTCCCGCAGGAAATCGAAGAACACTATAGTCAGTTCTCCCGTCGCCGTCATAGTCAACAACACGCCGCCGGGCGAGCTGTCCGCGGATCTCTCCGCCGGGATTATCAGAGGTATGGATGTTCACATACGCTAGATTTGCCCTCAGCTGATCTCGCAATGTCGAACTGATGACCATAGAACCGGTGATCGTGCCGGTAGTTCCGCCAACTGATCCAAGATTGACCGCAACTCCCGCATTTGATCCCACCGGGGCGGCTGCGTGAATATGCGCAGCAGTTTGATTGCTCGACAGTCCCGTAAAAAATACTGTCCAGCTCAAAGTTTGAGTACTTTCGTTGTAGTTCATCCGAGCCCAACCCGTTCCCGTCGTCGAGTTCATCGGAACTTCCTGCGCGGAATTGATATGCGCCGAAAATGTGTCTGCATTTGCACTTATTGACGCCGCGCCGGCAATGATCGCTATCATTAATATTCGCCAAATTCCATTCTTCATAATAAACTCCTCCAAATGTAAATGATCGAACACGATGATCTTCAAAGAAGCACCGTGACTTCGACCCAGCGAAATGTGCGAAAGCGTAGGGAATCCGTCAGCCCATTTCCATAGATTTCTGCCGATCCAACCTCAACGAGGTCGACCCGCGCAGAATACTCATTTAATCGTGGGCATATTATAACTCTAATTTCTTCAAATACAACAAAATATATCGGTGATTTGGGTTTTGGATAAAAACTTGACAAAATATGCGTGGGCTGATCTTGGATCATTTCGCGTTCGCAAAGAATATTTAGACCGACCCCTTTTCGAATGAGCCTTTTTGGTCGTACCGAGTCCCTTACCCGGCACGGATACACTTAAGTAATTATTAAATGGAGTTGATTGATTTGGATAAAACAAATACCGAGGCGGGCGGTCTTCGGCTAGTTTCTGATAATAAGAATCTCGAGAAATTCCCCGCAATTGAGAAACAATTTGTGAATTTTATGTTTTTGCGCGTCCATCCGGACTGGCGAAAGCTTAATCAGGAAACAAAACGGATTTTTAAAGCGGAATTTCAAAGCGTTTATAAGAAATTTACCGGCAACATGCTGCTTTACGCATATTCGCTTGTCGGTTTTGATTCGAAAGCAGATCTTATGCTTTGGCGGGTGAGCACATCGCTCGATCTGATCCAGGAAATGACAGCGCAGCTATACCGGACAAATTTGGGCAGTTTTCTTGAAACTACCGATAATTACCTGTCGATCACAAAACGAATGATGTTCATTCCGGCAGAGGCTGCGAAAGATACGGAAGATCGTTATCACGTTGTTGCCGGCGCGAAAAAGTATCACTTTGTGTATCCGTGTTCGAAAAGCAGCGAATGGTACGTTCAATCGGGCGAAGAGCGCGAGGCACTTGTCGAAGAAAACTTCATGGTCGGGAAGAAGTTTGAAAATATAAAGATCCATTTGTCGCATGCTTTTGGCTTTTCCGATCAGGAATTTATTGTGTCGTTTGAAACGGACGAACCTAAAGATTTTCTGGCTTTGGCAGAAGAATTACGTGAAACGCCTGCAAGCAAATTTACCTTGCGCGGAATGCCGGTTTACACCTGCCGTCAGAAAACATTGATGGAATGTCTTGATTCGGTCGGATAACAATGATGAAGATCGCCAGGAAAGTTTACATATCGGGTCTTGTCCAGGGCGTCGGATTTCGGTTTTTCACGCAGCGCTCAGCAGCGCGGCATCAGGTTGTCGGATATGTTAAGAATCTTAAAGATGGACGCGTGGAAAGCTATTTCGAAGGCGATGAACGATCTGTGATTGAATTTCTGAAAGATCTTTCCGCCGGTCCGACGTATGCCAGAGTTCAAGATATTGAAGAATTAGTAGTTGATCCGATCGGCGGGTACACTGCATTTTTGATCGAGCGCTAAGAAATCTAAAAAGGAAGAAAATTAAAAAATTCTGTTAATTTATGGATCAATTAAAAAAGATAATTCGCGAGGTGCCTGATTTTCCGAAACCCGGCATCAATTTTTATGATATAACGACGCTTTTGCAGGACAGCGACGGTTTCAAACAAACCATCGACGCACTGGTTGATGCTGTGAAAGATGAGAAGATCGACACCGTTATCGGGATAGAATCGCGCGGGTTCATATTCGGAACTCCCGTCGCTTATCAACTCGGAGCCGGATTTGTACCGGTTCGAAAGCCCAACAAACTTCCTTGGGAAAAGGTTGCGGTTTCGTACGATCTGGAATACGGTCAGGACACTGTCGAAATGCATAAAGACGCGGTCGGCGACGGGCATCGCGTTTTGATAGTCGACGATCTGCTGGCTACCGGCGGAACAGCGCGTGCTGTTGCGGATCTCGTCGAAAAGGTCGGCGGGACGATCGCAAAGATGCTTTTCGTCGTGGAATTAAACTTTTTGAACGGAAGAGAGCGATTAAACGGTTATGAGGTCGAATCTTTGATCCGTTACGATTCGTAAGTTGATAGGTCAATTGCCGGAAATTCTGATTCGAATTTCGGTGCAAGCTCCCGTAGCTCAGTTGGATAGAGCGTTCGCCTCCTAAGTGAAAGGTCGCAAGTTCGAATCTTGCCGGGAGCATTCTCAAAAAAGATCTAAAAACTTTCTTGATAATCTGGAATAGTAATTTGAATAGGTCTTTCTAAAATTAACGGAAAATAAGGAAATCAAAGCACAGTGGCAAACGACTAAACGTTTTTCTCTTTTTCGTTATTCACATTCTCCGATTACACAATCCTTTTAGCCGCATTTCGTTGACGATATGCGGCTATTTTTTTATTCTCAAAGCGATGCAAAAAGTACTTTCGGCAGAAGAAATTCGCGAGGTCGACCGCCTGACGACGGAAAAATACGGCATTCCGTCAATTCTATTAATGGAAAACGCCGCTCACGCCGCCGCCAATGTGATAAAAGAAAAACTCGGCGGAAGCGTCGACGGAAAATCATTTCTCATCCTCTGCGGCAAAGGCAACAACGGCGGCGACGGCGCGGCTCTGGCGCGAATTTTATCCGTTCATGGAGCCAGAGTCAAAGTTTTATTGCTTGGAAAAGTTGCAGAAACAAAAGGTGATGCGCGAACTAATTTTGAAATTATTCAAAATCAGAATCAACAGCGACCTGTAAATTTTCATGAAATTCAATTCAGAGACGACATTATTGAGGTATGGAAATATTATAAATCTGAAATGAAGTTCGATGTAATTGTTGATGCGGTATTCGGAACGGGTTTATATCGTCCGCTTGAAGAGCTTTACATTACATTTATTGATATTGCGAGAGATTATACGATAGATAATCACCGTTCTTTATTAGTTTCAATAGATTTACCGTCGGGCGTAAATGCAGACTCGGCAGAGCCGATTGGATTTAATTTGGATTCAGATTTAACAATCACTTTTACCGCACCCAAAATTGCTAATGTATTACCACCGATTTGTCATGATAACGGAGAAGTTCGTGTAGTAAATATCGGTTCACCGATAGATTTGATTACCAATTCAAAATCCAAACTTTTCGTTGCTGAAAAACAAGATGCAATAGATTGGATATATAACACAAGATTTTCCTCCGATTCTTACAAAAATAAACGCGGGCACGCGCTGCTGATCGCCGGTTCGAAAAATTACGCGGGCGCGGCGGTTTTGTCGGGAAATGCGGCGATCGTTTCGGGAGTCGGACTTGTAACAATTGCCGCGCCCGAATCGTCGCAGACGGCAATCGCTTCGCGCGTTTTGCCGGAAGTTATGACACGCGGCGTGGCGGAAACCGAAAACGGCGCAGTTTCGGAAAACGCTTTTGAAGAGATCAACGAATTTATCGAAAGCAGTATTGACGCGGTGGCGATCGGCAGCGGTCTTTCCTCGTCGGAAGAAAGCACGAGAAAACTCGTGCGAAAAATTGTCAAAGAGAGAAAAACGCCGCTCGTCATTGATGCCGACGGTCTGAATTCGCTCGCGCCGTTTGATCTCGAAGGAAACGAAGAACTGCCTTTAATTTTAACGCCGCACGAAGGCGAATTTTTAAAACTGCTCGGAACGAAAGACAAAGAAGTCTTAAAAGACCGCGTAAAGGTCGCGCGCGATTTTGCCGAAAAACACAAAGTCATTTTGGTCTTAAAAGGCGAGAGAGTTTTAACCTGCGCACCCGACGGGCGCGTCGTGATAAATCCGACGGGGAATTCCGGTCTCGGAAAGGCTGGAAACGGCGACACGCTGACGGGAATCATTACAGGTTTCATTGCCCAAGCCGTGCAGATGAAAGCTGAAATTTTCGAAACCGTCTGCGCGGCGGTTTACGTTTCGGGTCTGGCAGGCGACATCGCGGCGGAAAAATTCGGTAAACCGACAATGCTCGCTTCGGATGTTCGCGACTGTCTGGGCAAAGCATTTCGCCAAATGGAGCGCGGGCAGGCTGCCCGCGAGTAATTGAAAGATTGATATTATTAAATTCGGTTTTGTGGCGGGCAGACTGCCCGCGCTCCGGTTTATGAATTCAAAACAGCTTTTACAAAATTGGATCGATGCTTTTCAAACAAGAGATTTGGTCGCAGTAGTCGAGTGTTATGCTGAGAATGCTGTAAATTTTCAGATCGCGGCGGGCGAGCCATCGATCGGCAAAGAACAGATAAGAAGAGACACGGCGGAATTTTTCCGAGGGTTTCCCGATGCCTGGTCAAAAGTTGAAAATATAATGTCGGACGGCGACCGGGCGGCGTGGGAATGGACCGGCGGCGGTACATTCAAGGGCGAATTTTACGGCAATGAGCCGACCGGAAAATCTTTCGAAATTCGCGGCTGCGGATTTTTTCAGTTCGAGAACGAAAAGATAATTCTGCAGCGCGGCTACTGGGACAAGTTAAGCTGGTTCGCGCAGATCGGATTGAAATGACAACTCAAAAGTTCAAAATTCAAAGTTCAACGTTCAAAGAGATGATCAGCAATTCGCCTGATCAAACCTTCGAGATCGCCGAAATATTTGGCGAAGATCTAAAAGGCGGCGAAGTCGTTTTGCTTGAAGGCGATCTCGGCGCGGGAAAAACTCTTTTTACGAAGGGCGTTTTACAAGCACTACACTACGATGTGGACGAAGTTACGAGCCCGAGTTTTACGCTTGTCAATCTTTATAAATGTCATGATTTCAATGTTTATCACATAGATCTTTGGCGGCTAAACGAAAATTCCGATGTCGCTTCTGCCGTTGGTTTAGACGAAATCCTGGAAGAAGAAAATGCGATCGTTATCATCGAGTGGTCCGAGCGTCTGAAAGATTTTTCTTTTCCGAACAAGGTTTTTCGGGTAAAAATAATAGGCGACGGAGATGAGCCTCGAACTATCGAAATTGAAACTTCTCATCTAAGTTCTTTTAGCTCGAACTAAAACATTAGGATCACTCTTTAGCCGGTCAAATAGCGCACTACTCAAGATTCAATGAAAAAATTGATCATATCGCTGATAATTTTTGTTGTTTTATTGACCGCATTTTATGTTTCGGGACATTTTTTCGTTATGCCTTTTGAAAATAGTGCTCTCCCAGATCTGCAAAATCCGCGGCTTGTAATTAAAAAAGCACAGCGAGAATTACTGGTTTTTGACGGCGAAGAACATGTAAAAACCTACTCGATCGTTTTGGGCTTTTCTCCGACAGGAGATAAGGATATCGAAGGCGACGGTCGAACACCGGAAGGCGAGTTTTACATTTTCACGAAAAACGATCAGAGCCGGTTTTTTCTTTCGCTTGGGGTAAGCTATCCGTCGATCGAAGATGCGAAACGCGGGCTAGCGGAAAATTTGATCTCTCAGCAGGAACACGATCAAATTATTGACGCGATATCCGAAAAAAAGATGCCGCTGCAAAAAACGAAGCTCGGCGGCGAGATCTACATTCACGGCGGCGGCATAATCGCCGATTGGACCGACGGGTGCATCGCGCTTCGAAACGAAGAAATACAGCAGCTTTTTAATGTGATTCCCGTTGGAACGCCCGTAATAATTCAACCTTAATCAAGGCGCGAGTCAAGTGCCTCTCGGTTCAGCATGCAAATTACAAGTACATTTCTCGATAAAGTCCGAGATCTAAACGAACAAGGACTTTTTCTCCAATCATACAATTTCGCCCGCTCCATTTTACCGCTGGAGAATTGGGAAGGAACGGAAGAAACCTTAACGGCGGCTTCGATCGCGTATAACCTGGGCGCTGAGAAGCTGAGCAGGCGTCTCTCACAAAAGGCGTGGCGCAGCGGTAAAACCAATGCAAAAGCGATCTTTTACCGCGCAATTGAAATATTATCCACGCGCGGAATCTTGTCCGCCTTGCTGTTTTTGCGAGCGAACGAAGAGACCTTCAAGGCAGACGATCGGACAACTGCATGGTGGTTCTCGCTTCATGCGGATATCTATTCGGTATTGCGAGACTTCAAGGAAGCCAGCCTCTGGCATCTGAAAGCGGTTGAGATTTTGCCGGACGAACCCTGGGTTTGGGTCGTTCGTTCGCGCAGTTTAGAGCTCCAGGATCGTTATCAGGAAGCCCTTGAAACGAGCAGAAAAGCATATGAACTTGACCCTTCGAATCGCCCGGCGATTCAATCTTATTGTCATATTTCAACGCTTCTCGAACAAGACGAACGCGCCCTCGACGTATTAAAGGATGCTGCAAGCCGTCTGGAGAATATTTGGATATTCAAACAGTTAGGAGATCTTCAGACCGAACTTGAACTGCACGAAGATGCGTATTCTTCCTTCAAAAAAATACTTGAGCTTACGCCGTTTAATGAAAATGATCTCGATGAATGGGTCTATTCGAGCTTGTCCGATGCGGCTTATTTTTGCGGCGATCTGGAAAGTTCGGTCGAATTTATGGAAAAGATCAACAGTCCTTTTCATAAAAAGATAAGAGAAAATCTAAAAAGCCGGAACGGCAATGGAGAAAAGAAGCTATTGAGATCCGGTTTTATACGCCAGCATCAGATGACCTGTGCGCCCGCAACTCTGGCGAATGTTAGCCGGTTTTGGGGGAAACCTGCCGAGCATTTGGAAGTTGCGGAAAAAATTTCATATAACGGGACGCCCGCGCACAAAGAGCGACTGTGGGCTGAACAAAACGATTGGGAAACACGGGAATTTTCACTTAACTGGGATGACACGGAAAAGCTGATCGATAGAAAGGTTCCGTTTACGCTTGCGACGGTCCAACCGGGGAACGGGCATTTGCAGGCGGTTGTGGGATATGACGGAGCACGGGGAACGATACTAATTCGCGATCCGTTTTTCAGGAACATTATCGAATGCAATATCGAAAGCCTTTTAGAGGATCAAGTTTCGAGCGGTCCGCGAGCTATGGCTCTCGTTCCAAAGGATAAAGCTCAATTATTAAGCGATCTAAACCTTAAAGAGTCCAAACAGTATGACTTTCTGTTTCGAGTTGAAACTGAACTAGAAAAATTTAATCGCAGCGAAGCGCGGAAAATACTGGACGAAATGGAAGCCGCGTTTCCCAACGATCGTATCACTCTTTACGCCCGGTGGGCTTTGGCAAGCTATGACGCAAACAGCTTAGACCTTTTGGAAACGGTGGAACAATTACGGGAAAAATTTCCGGATGACGTTAACTTTAAGTTGACATATTTGAGCATCACAAATGAACATCTCTCACGCGAAGAACGCCTAAAAATACTGGAAGATTTTTCCAATCAAAAAAGTTCCGATCCGTTGATCTGGCAGATGTTCGGTTTCGAACTCGGTTTTGACGCCGGCGAACATTCGCGGGCAATGAAGCTGCTGTATAGAACCGCGCGGAAACTTCCGACGGATGGCGCAACTTACCGTTTTATCGCTGACATTCTATGGTCGCAAAGGAATTTTGAAGATGCAGAAAAACTATATCGATTGGCGGCGTGTCTAAACGATAAAGATGAACAATTTGCATATTCATATTTTCTTGCGGCACGACACCTAAAGAAAACGGACGACGCTCTGCTGTTTTTGCGCGACCGTTTCGAACGATTTGGAAAACAATCGAATAAGCCGGCGGAAAGCCTTTTTCACGCGTTGAACGATCTCGGTCGAACGCTCGAATCGTTCGAGATCCTGGCGGACGCGCTGGAAAAGCGACCGGACGACGGTGAATTAAAACTGTTCGCCGCCGAGGCAAATGCACGCTATGGCAAGATCAACGACGCGAAAGTTCTGCTGGAAAAAGCGAAAGACAATGCCCAGCACGGCAATTGGCTGAGAAAAGCCGCCCTTCTTGAGCAGCTTCAGGGAAACCTGAAGAAAAGTTTGAGCTATTGGGAAGAAATAATTAAGTCCGAACCGATCGCTGCCGATGCTCACGAGAACGTTGCATTGATGATCTCGTATATCGAAGGGATCGAATCGGCACAAACCTATTTGAAAAAGGTAACCGGAACCTTTCCCTTCAATCGTAAGCTGCAAAAATTACGATTAAGTTTCCTGAACGAGAAGACCACGGAGTCAATCGCCGTTTTGAGGAATTTGATCAAGTTAAATCCGCGCGATGCATGGTCACACAGAGAGCTCGCCCGCTGGCTCGCAAAGGTGAAAAAATTTGAAACCGCCGTTGAATCCGCCGATACGGCAATTCAAATTGATCCGGCTGATCCTTTGAATCATTGGACTAAAGCCAACGTTCTCGCTCTGAACGGAAAAAAAGAGGAAGCCGCCGAATATTTCAAAAAAGCCTAAGGTCTTTCGATCGACGCCGATTACGCAATGACAGACTGGGTCTTTCATGCCCAATCGAACGATGAAAAGCAGCAAATTCTCCATTTTATATTCGAAGAAATCGGCAAACAGACAAACTTTGGTCGCGGAATTCTTGTATATCACGAAACTGCCCGCCGCATTCTAAAACCGGAGATCCTGCTCGAAAATTTGCGCATAATATTTCATTCAAACGCGGACCTCTGGGAAGCTTCATCGGTTATTGTTCAACAGCTTGTTGATCTTGGCAAGATCGACGAAGCTTTGACCTTTGCATTGCAAACGACGGAAAAGTTTCCGCTTGTTTATCAGATCTGGCACGATCTTTCACTGGTTTACAAATTCAAAGGCGAAAGTGAAAAAGAGATCGAAGCACTCGAGCGCGCGCTGCAGATCTTTTCAAATTGGAGTTTCGGGCTTCAGCAGTTGTCCGATGCGTATGAGCGCTCGGGACGCTTCGAGGATGCACGAATCCTGCTCGAAGGCGCGTTGAAGCGGACGCCGCTCGACCATTTTCTTTACGGATATCTGGCGAATATTTTATGGCGATTGGATAGAAAAGAGGAAGCGATAGAAGCCGCCAAAAAAGCCGTTACGCTGGAACCCGATTATGAATGGGCGTGGCAGGTTGTAAGAAACTGGTCGATGGAGATCGGAAATCCCGAACTGGCGGTCGACCTGGCGCGAGATCTGACGAAAGAGAAGCCGAAAGACGTGCGATCCTGGCTGATCTACGCCCGAATGCTCGACGGCGAACAATTGATCGGTCAACGGCTGGAAGCAATTGAAAATTCCTTAAAACTCGATCCGGAAAATGTGAACGCACTTGCCTTAAAGGCGAACGCGCTCGCGGACGCAGGACGCTTCGCAGAAGCCCTCGAGATATGCAAAACAGGCAGCGAAAGCGGATTTATCTCCGAACAACTGCGGTTCGTCCAATCCGGGATCGAGGCAGCACGGGGCAACCATCAGGAATGCATTAGACAATGTGAAGAATTGACCAGATCGGCTCCCGATTATTATCCGGCGTTTGAAAGGCTCGCCGAATATTACAGCCGGATGGCGGAGAAAAAACCGGAGTATCTCCGAGTAACGCGCGCCATGGTTCGGCTTTTGCCGCAGAATCCGATCGTTTACGGTTTTCTCGGCGAGGCGTCTTTGTTGATGAATAAGCGCAGCGAGGCGAAACTTGCGTTTGCTCAGGCACTAAAACTGTCGCCGGAATATGCTTTCAGCGGATTCCAATTGTTCGACCTGCATTTTCGCGATGATGAATTCGAAGAATGCCAATCCGTTTTAAATATTCTTAAGGTCTTCGTAAAGACCGACAACACGTCGATCCGCGAGATCGCATTAAACGCGAAGAAAGGAGATCTTGAAAGAGCGCAAGCGCTGTTTCGGGAGCTTTGCTTTTCCGCAGAAGCCGATGCGGCGCAGTTTAATTACGTTTTCGAAAAATTTCAGCAATGTCATTTAAAAGATGCCGAGTTTGTCTATGAAACCCTAAAGCAGGCAAGTCTGGAACGCTCCGCAAATCCGATGATAGGAGCGTATCTTATCGAGAAATGTTGGGAGAAAGGCTACGATTCCGCGTGCCTGGATGCGCTCAAAGAGATCCATTCAAAAGAAATGGTATGGTCAAAAGCGGCAGCGAGATATATGGAATTGCTCCTGGTGCGAGGCGGCGCAGCGAATGTAGCGGACTTTGTCCGGAAAAATTACGACGATCTGCAGAGAAATTCAGAAATTTGGGGCTCTACGGGTTACATTTTGGTTGAAAGCGGCAACATGGTTTCCCCCGATTCCTGGTTTGAAAATTGGGAATCGCGCGAAAACGTACGACCCTGGATGCTCTGGAACTATGTGCTAGCTCTTAGAAATTCCGGTGACATCAAAAAAGCGAATGAAGTCAGTAAAAAAGCGCTGGATCTGCCGGCAGACGACACCATTAACCGGCACCAATTAATGATTGGTCTTGATGCTGTTCACGCCGGAGATTATGAAACAGCGTTTAATTCTTTTATAGGTGTCGACATACGATTTTTAGGTGATTTTGACCAAATATTCTATTCTTTGCTGGACACCGGGTTGAAAATTTATGATCGATACGCGAACGGAAGTGCGAATAAAGCTGAGGATCTAACATCCGAACTTATTGAATCCGGAATTCTGGAGATCAAATATCATCAGAGCCAAATCGTAAAGTCGGCGTTTCACAGTAGTTTTAGCTCTGCATTGGTCCTAAGTGACGATGTTTGGTTCAAAACGAAGAAACGGCTGCGAATTTTGCTTTCCCGGATAGGATTCTAACAATTTCGTCAGCGAATTTTAAGACGTTCAAAATTGGTGTCTTCCTTGACGAAATGTAAATTAGTCGTAATACTGGAAATTAAAGTAAAGATTAATCAATTTAAGAGAGGTTTTATAAATACATGCCATATCCAGAAATTATGATCCAGGGAATGCGACAGGAACTTGCGCAGTTGGGGATCAAAGAAACGAAGAATCCGGAAGAAGTAAAAGAAGCCGTTGAAAAAACGGACGGAACGTTAATGGTCGTCGTCAATTCGGTTTGCGGCTGTGCTGCGGGCGGAGTTCGACCGGGAATTGCAATGGCGCTGCAGCATGCGGAAGCAAAGCCGGACGAATCGATCACGGTTTTTGCCGGGGCTGACATCGATGCTACTGATGTGGCGCGCGACTATTTCGAAGGTTATGCGCCTTCGTCGCCGTCGATCGGAATTTTGAAAAGCGGAAAGCTTGTGCAGATGTTTGAACGAAAAGATCTCGAGGGTCGTCCTCCGCAGGTCATTGCACAGGCATTGGTCGAAGCGTTCAATTCTCATTGCAAAAAAACTGAAGCGGCAAACAATTAATTTACGCTAAATCCAGCACAAAAGCGCCCGCTAAATTTCGGTGGGCGCTTTTAATTTTTAAAGTCCTTGCCACGCTTGAGCGAAAGTCTGTAAAATGGTTAACAGGTCGACGACCTGGTCGTTTCTAAATAAAACCTGCTTAAAATGTCGATAGCTCAACGCCAGCACATTAGATTTTCATTGGATATTCCCGCAATTCGCCAGTTAAAATACGGGGAATCGGTAGAAACATTGCTTCACCAGATCAGCATCGGCGGGTGCCTGCTCGAATGGGACGAGAACATTTTCGTCGGCGACGAAATCCGCCTGCTCGCGCGGATGCAAAACGGGAATTATCTTCCGCTAAACGGAAAAGCGCTGTATATTTTCGACGGCATCGGCATCGGCATCAACTTCATGGACATCACGAAGTTTGAACAGGAACTGCTCGCAAAAATCATTTCGAACAGTTTGAGGGCGCAAAATCTGCCGCTTCAAATAGACCCGTTCGATCAGCCGAAACGTTCGTTTTCGACGGAATCGGAAACCGACGCGAAAATGCTTTCGGAAAAAGAAACAGTCAGCGGAATCTTGGATAACATTCTGACAATTCACGAATGAACAGCACTGCTTTTATTCCGCATTTTTAGAATTTCGTCAAAACTGCGCAGCTTCAGTTCTTCCGGTTTTAAGCCTGTCCCGGCTTTGATCTCATCGTTGGAAATTGCTTTTACATCAGATGCGCGGCTAAAAAAGTTCAAAAGTCCCTGAGCGCTCGCTGCATCGTCAAACTGATTTCCGGTTGTCAGCGCCTGCGTTGCCTTGTCCAAAAAACCACGTAAGCGCCGCGCTTGATCGTCTTTTGATTCCAGAAAAAATGAATAAACGGCTGCGTACCGCGCGGCAAGCTGCGCAGGGTGAAGATCCCAGCTTTGATAAAATCCGTTTATCATCGAATTCGTTACATTGTTGAAATGCGTTCGCCAGGCACGTCGAACAGACAAAGCATTTTCCGCGATCTGTTTTTCGGAAAGATCTTCGCCGCGATGAACCGCGACGGGCATTTCCGTCGTCACCGAATCAGAGAGCCTGATATCAAGAGGCGCAAGCGCAAGCTGCATAATGTTTCGGGCAAAGATGCATGATTCATGCTGTAAATGCTGATGATTTCCAGCAATTCCAAAACTCGCTGTAAAATCATATGCACCGAAATGCGCGGATCGGCATCTGCCGTTCGCGGCATCGACAATTGATCGAAGGGCGATCTGCCCGTTTCGATCGATCAGAACTTGCGGAGTTTCAACTATTATTTCTATACCGATCGAACAGTTTGGCAGATCGTTTTTCGATTCAAATTCCGAGAGAAGTTCTGAAAGCGCTTCTACCTCTTCTTTGCGCGTGATCTTCGGCAAAGTCACGACAAAATTTTGCGGCAATTTGCCGCGGCTCTGCTGAAGAAGATTTATCAAAAACAGATCGAGCGTTCTGATCGCCCTCGCTCGGGTTTCCGGCGCCAACGATTTGATCCGAAATCCGCAAAATTCCGGCAAAAGATTCGCCGCTAACGCCTTAGCAAGCTCGTTCGAAGCCAATATTGCATGTTCATCTTCTTCGCTATCGCTCCGAATGCCGTAACCGTCTTCAAAATCGATCCGAATATCTTCGATCGGTTCGCGTTTCAGCTTTTCAAGAGTTTTTTGATAAACGGTCCAGGCAAACCAAGCATGAACGTTTTCGCGTTTTATTTCCTCGGGGTTCTCGACAAGTCGAAGTTCGAGCGATCGGATCGCGCTATCATAAACCGGAAGTGAATCAGCACCGTTCAACCACATTGCCCTGGCAAATTCGACGAAATTCGGCGCATATGTTTCGATCGAGCGGAGTGCGATCCTTCCAAGTTTTTCCGTGGCTTCAGCGGAAAATAAATGCGCGCCGCCGTAAACGACATGCACCGGCTGGCGTCCCATAGACCGGATCGTCGACGGTTGATCGCTTTCCGCAAGTCTTTTCAATATTTTATTCAATTTGCCTGTTTCTAACGTTTTCTTCATGGTCAAACATTTCGAATAAAACTGTTTGATGATTACCAACCGAAGGTTCCCACTCCGCCTTTGAATGGACCGACGATCTCAGAAGTGATCCATCCGCCGTAAAAATCGCCTTCCTGCAATTGAACGAGCTCGTCGTTGAGGTAAGATTCGTCCATTTTTGACGGGTAGAAAGCGATGTGATCTTTTATTTCTGCAAAACTTTCCGTTGGATTCGGGTAAGACCAGCTGGCTTTTTCGACCGCTCGTTCGCCGGCTTTTAAATCGTAATACCCGGCGCGACCTTTCCACTCACAGAATGACGAACCGCACGCTTTTGAGAGGTATCCCATCTTTACATCTTCCGGCGGAAAATAATAAACCGGCGGATGGCTCGTTTCCAAAACTCGAAAAGCGCGGGTTGTTTCTGCAATAATTTCGTTGTTGAAAACGATTCTCAGATGTTTGTTCGTCAATTCAAGCTTCGGCGGTCGCGGATAATCCCAGACCGATTCTTGCCCAGCCCTTGGCTCAACCTGTTTCATGTCGCAATTTTCATACTGATTTGTGCTAAAATGCAAACGGAGTTTGGATATGGAAGCCACAAATTACGAAAAAATCATAGTTTCAGGGATCAAGGGTTTGCCAAAGCGGACATTGCAGGAAATAGCTGATTTCGTTTATTTTCTGCGCCGACGAGACATTGATCCAAAAGGTTTTGAAGAAGAACAGTTCCGCGCTTTGCTCGAAGACGATTTAGGTTCCTTGGACGAATCCGAATTGCGACATTTGGAAGAAGAATTCGCCGATTATGAGTCCGTTCACCCTCGCCGCTGAATACGTCGCTGACAGCGTCGCACTCGTCGTTTTTCTCGAAAAGAGAAAGCTGGGTGCAATTTCGCAATCGATTTTCGATTCTGCCGAAAACTCAAATACGATTATTAAAATTCCAGCGATTGTCTTTGCAGAAATTCTCTATTTATCAGAAAAAGGGCGAATTAGTGCAAATTTACGTGATGTAAAGAATCTTATTCAAACCGATCCTAGTTTCCGCGAGGTTCCGCTGACGCAAGCAATTGTCGAAACCGCCGCACAAATAACCGACATTCCCGAACTCCACGACCGCCTGATTGCCGCGACAGCAAGGAATTTATCAGCTGAGTTAATCACAACGGATACGAGAATTCGAAACTCTGCGTTTGTGAAAACTGTTTGGTAAATCTCGGTCAAGCGAAATCCCATTTTACTCTGGGTTCAGCTGTATTTAGGCTTGTAATACAACCAGTCGAATAAATAATAGAAGCAATTTTAGCATCTGGTTGTTTTAGTTTTTCCGCTTCATCTTTAGCGAATTAAAATGGGTCGTCGCTACCTTAGCCATGGTCTTAACATCAAAACCCTGAAATGCATTTACATTGATTATCAGATCAAAAAACTCATGTTTAAATGGCTGACAAAAGTCATGGATCTCAGCATGAAGTGAACCTGATTCATCAATCGCTAAGTCAATTTCTTGATCAATGAGATTTTGCAGCCGAGAGTCGTCGGAAGTCTGAAAAGAAACGGCTATCGGAGCGATGTCGGCTGCGAATACATCAAATCCACGTTGAGCCAAAGCTTTTGGTAGAAGTGAGATTCCACAACCGGAAACCCCAGATCTTTCTTACGCCGCTCTCTTTTAATTCGTTCGCAAGAACAGCAATCTTGTCTATTGATATCGTTCCAATCGAAAAGCTCTCATTTTTGAATTCGCCTTTTGGATAGAGTGAAGCAAAATATTGTTCCGATTTTTCGTGGTCATTCCAATCCTTTGGTTTTTGAATTGTTTTTCTAAATCGACTAAAAAAGTTCATCCAACGCCTCTTCTAAATTCCTTACACCAACAACTCTGATTCCCAGCAGTTTTTCCAAACCGCGCTTATTCGACGCAGGTAAAATTAATTTCTTGAATCCTAAAGTTTGCGCTTCTCTTGCCCGGCTTTGAGCCTGCAGAACTCCGCGGACCTCGCCGGTTAAACCGACTTCGCCGAAAACGGCGGTTTCGGGCGGAATCTGCAGGTTTCTGAAACTTGAAGCGATCGCGGCGATGACTCCGAGGTCTGCAGCCGGTTCGTCGATCTCCAAACCGCCGGCGATATTGACGTAGACGTCGTCGCCGGCGAGTTGGAAACCGAGTTTCTTCTCCATTACAGCGATCAACAGGGAAGTTCGATTGTAATCAAATCCCTGCGCCATGCGCCGCGCGGTTCCGAATTTTGTGCTTGATACTAGCGCTTGGACTTCGACCAGCATCGGGCGCGTTCCTTCCATGCATACCGTTACAACAGAACCGCTTGCGCCTTCCGGGCGTTCCTGCAGAAATACTTCGGAAGGATTTCCGACGGGAATCAGACCTTCGTTCGTCATCTCAAAAACGCCGATCTCGTTTGCAGCACCGAAACGATTTTTGGTCGCGCGAATTATTCGATGATTATGATGACGGTCGCCTTCGAAATATAAAACCGTGTCGACAATATGCTCCAATGCTTTCGGTCCGGCGATCGAACCGTCTTTCGTAACATGCCCGATCAGAAAAACCGGCGTTCCGGTCGATTTCGCAAAGATCATAAATTGACCTGCGACCTCGCGAACCTGCGAAACCGAACCGGGCGCAGATTCAAGCTTTTCGCTGAAAACCGTTTGGATCGAATCGACGATGA
Organism: Pyrinomonadaceae bacterium; assembly: GCA_026129865.1. Classification (GTDB taxonomy): domain Bacteria; phylum Acidobacteriota; class Blastocatellia; order Pyrinomonadales; family Pyrinomonadaceae; genus JAHCHG01. Next base: position 390,289 of record JAHCHG010000001.1, on the reverse strand, counting down.
TGTAATCGGGTTTTAAACGTTCAATTTCATCTAAGATCGCTTCAAGATTAGTTTCGGGCAGCAAAAACAGATTGTCCGCGTTCAATCCCAAACGTTCGCCGCGCATTTTTATCTGTCTTTCAGATTCTTCACCTGAAACATACAGCACGTTTTTACCGCCGTGACTCAAACGATCTGCGATCTGAATAATGATCGTAGATTTTCCGATTCCGGGGCTTCCGCCGATCAAAACCAAAGAACCGCCGACGATTCCGCCTCCTAAAACGCGGTCAAATTCTTCGATACCGCTTGAGATCCGCGCATCGTCCTGCGATTCGATCTCGTTGTACGAGATCGGCTGAGTATTTCGAAACGTCGCGATCTTTGCTCCGGTTTTCGACACGGTTTGCGCAGTTACGCGAAATGCTTCTTCGACGAACGTGTCATATTTTCCGCAATCGGAACAGAGCCCGTGCCATTTTCGCTCCTGCCGCCCGCATTCCTGACAGACGTAGATAGTAGAAGGTGTCTTTGCCATAGATGAATAATCTCAAAATCGCCGAAAATGTAAAACTCTTAAACATTGGTAAACTTGGCTATTTTTAATTTCCGCGCGGCTTTTGTATATTTCAAGCTATGTCAACTTCTTCCGTTCATGCATTCTCAGAAAAGGTCGCCTTGATCACCGACGGATCGAATCCGTTTGGACGCGCCGTCGCGCTGCAATTAGCACTTTTGGGCGCATATGTGATCGTCGGAAGAAGATCCGGCGCAGATGCCGACGCATCTTCGCTGGATGAACTAACATCGCTCGGGACGCTGGCAAAATCGGTCGAATGCGATCTTTTAACCGCAACCGGCGCAGAAAATCTTGTTTCAGTTGTAAACGAAACGTTCGGACGGCTCGACCTTTTGGTAAATTGTTTGAAATCCGATGCGCAATCGGCATTTCTTAAAAACGGTGATGAAAATTTCGAAACTCGGTTTTTAAATGATCTAAAGGCAACGTACTTTGCAACCAGCGCTGCGATAGTTTTAATGCAGGATCGACCAAAACCGTCGATCGTAAATTACGCGTTCGAGGGTTCGAATCCGGCATCCGTTGCGATTGAATTCGGAATTGCAGGAATGACCGCGGCATTTGCGCGGGAGTTATCGTCAAAGTTTCGCGTGAATGGAATAAGGATCGCAAAATCGGAAAACGATGAACCGAAAGGCGAATTGCTGCTGCGCTCGGACGGCGCGGTTTCGCCGGATGACGCTGCCAGAGTTGCCGTTTACCTGCTTTCTTCCGAGGCAAAAAGTGTGAACGGACAAATGATTGATGCCGCCTGAAATATATTTTAGTTTACGGCGCGAAAGCTATAAGTTGATGTTTATTCGTGCTAGAATTACGACGTAATGAAAGTAGACGTTCTCATAATTAGAATTGGATTTGTCCTCTTACTCATCTTCCTTGGAGTAATTTTGAATCCGCTCGGCGGAACTAAGCGGCTCGGTTTTGAAGCGTTTTCCGAAGATATCAGACCGGTTTTGTCAGGAGTTTTGGGTGCAATTGTCGGTATATTGATCCTCGGATTCGAAGTTCGTGTCAGGCGCGCATCTCTGAAAACATTGATCGGCGCGGCAATCGGTTCGATTCTGGGAATTATCGGAGCGTTTCTAATCGGAATTTTGATCTCGATCCAGAAGGAAAACGCCGTTTCCGCCGAAATGCAGACGTTTTTGACCATCGCGCTCGCGTTTTTTATGGGTTATGTCGGCTTGATGGTCGGTGCGGCAAAAGGCGATTATCTCGATCTAAGCGCGCTTGGAGGGATTTTTGAGGACAAAAATTTAAAGCGTGATTACAAGATCCTTGATACATCGGTGATCATCGACGGTCGAATTGCCGACGTTGCCGAAACAGGTTTTTTGGGCGGAACCTTGATAATTCCGCAATTCATTTTGACCGAACTTCAACAGGTTGCCGATTCTCCCGACTCTTCAAAACGCCAGCGCGGCAGGCGCGGGCTTGATATGCTTCAGCGGCTTCGAAACAATAATCAGCTTGATATTCAAATCGTCGAGACCGATTTTCCGCAGGTGAAAGAGGTCGATCTGAAATTAATAGAATTGGGACAGCAGCTCGAAGCAGTAATCGTTACAAACGATTTCAATTTAAACAAAGTTTCGCAGCTTCGCGGCGTAAGCGTGTTAAATATCAACGAGCTGGCAAATGCTTTGAAACCTGTCGTGCTGCCCGGGGAAGCGATGCGCGTGTTCATCTTGAAAGAAGGGAAAGAATATAATCAAGGGGTCGCGTATCTGGACGACGGAACGATGGTGGTGGTTGATAACGCCCGGCGGTTGATCGGGAAAACTGCGGATATTGCGGTTACAAGCGTTCTTCAGACGACCGCGGGTAAAATGATCTTTGGTCGGCTGTGGGAAGAAGCGAACGAAAATGAAGAATCGACGGCGAGCATTCACGATTCGCGTTCTGCAAATTTCCGAACCGCGACGCGCGAACTGCGTCAGAACACGATCATCGAAGAGATCGATTAATTATTTTTTTTATTCATTGAAACTGCCGGTAAATGGACTTATTTTGAATTTTCCATTTACCGCTTTTTATTATTAGACGAAGATTGTCGGATGAACACAGCGATCATAGTTGCGGCGGGAAAAGGCACACGTTTCGGCGGCGAAGTTCCAAAACAGTTTCTTGAACTTGCCGGGAAGCCTGTTCTGTTTCACACGATCGACCGGTTTGAAAATTGCGATGCGGTCGACCGGATCATTCTCGTTCTGCCGCCGAGCATGAGCGGAACATTTAAGGAAAAACTGCCGGAATACGGGCTGAAAAAGATAGCAAAGATCGTATCGGGCGGAAAAACACGCGCGCATTCTGTCGCGAACGGTTTAAGAGCCGTCGACCGCGATGCCGTTTCGATCGTAGGTGTTCACGACGGCGCCCGTCCGCTTGTTACCTGCGAAGACATTACAAAGGTTTTTGAAGCCGCTCACGCATTCGGCGCAGCGTGCCTGACGGCGCCCGTAAACGACACGATCAAACTTGTTTCAGACGGAATGATCGTTAAAACGGTTGACAGAAAAGATCTTAGGCGTGCGCTGACGCCGCAGTGCTTTGAATTTCACGTACTTGAAAATGCGATAAAAAATGCCGATCTTTCCGGAGCGGCGACCGATGAATGTTATCTGGTCGAACAAACAGGCGTTGACATTGCATTCGTTGAAGGAAGCGCACGGAACATTAAGATCACGACGCCGGAAGATCTGAAATTCGCGGAAATGATCCTCAAACAGGAACAGAATTAGAATGTTTAAAATAGGCTTCGGAAATGATATTCACCGGCTTGAGGTCGGAAGAAAGCTAATTCTCGGCGGTGTGCCGATACCTTCCGAAAAGGGCGCCGTCGGACATTCCGATGCCGATGCATTGCTTCATGCAATAACGGACGCATTGCTCGGGTCGCTGGCGCTCGGCGATATCGGCAGCCATTTTTCCGATCGGGACGAAAAATGGAAAGACGCTGACAGCGCGGTTTTTCTGAGATCCGCAATTGAACTGGTACGAGCCGAGCAATTTGAAATTGAAAATATTGATTCGATCATTACCATCGAACAGCCTAAAATAAAACCGTATATTTCGGAAATTCGCGAAAACGTTTCAAATATTTTAATGATTTCCGTCGATCGGATAAGCGTTAAAGCGAAAACTCATGAAGGGCTGGATTCGGTCGGACTTGGCGGAGCCGTAAAAGCTGAAGCGGTGGTTCTGATCGGACGTTTCAATTAAAAAAAGCCGGACGACAGCCCGGCTTTCCAGATCATCTATTCAAACTAACAATTAGTCGACGAATTTCGAACCATGCAGCCGTCCGACCTTCAGCGTTTCATACCATGTCCGCTCAATTTCGCCGCTCAAGCGATCGTTTTCACGACTATAAACCGATTCAAAATCGTAAGAGGCATTGACGCTGTTCAGAAAAAGAGAATACTCGCGCCACGCTTTTACATGCGCTTTCCACGACGAACGAAATTCGTGCGGGACGCGTTTACTATCGATCCGTTCGATGTCGGTCGCGTAAAGATCGATTATTCCAGCGTAATCTGCCGGCGTTGCCGTTCGATCAAGTGACCGCTCAAGCCTTAAAATTCGCATATCTCGAACAATAGCGTTTCTGCGGTCCCGTTCTAAAAGACGCTCGATTCTGACCGCAACCCGCTCTTCGGCTGATAAACTATTTGTAAAAAATAATTTTCCCGTAAACGATGGAAATCCAAAGATCAACCCGACCAATAAAACCGAACTTCCAAAAGTTAGTGCAAAAACTAGAGTGGATAAAACTGATCTTTTCATAGTGGTTCTATTATGCCAAATGAACGCCGTTTTGAAAAGATTTTCTCGAAATACTTTGCGGAAGTTATGTGGAGCAAGGAAGTTTTGATAAAGTTGAGCGTAATGAACCCGCAAGATTTGATCAGAAAAAAAAGAGACAACGGACGATTTTCACCGGATGAGATCAAGGAATTTGTAAATGGTGTTTCCGACGGCTCGTGGTCCGATTATCAGATCGCCGCGCTTTTAATGGCGATGTTTATCAACGGGCTGAATCTTCGCGAACAAAACGCATTGACCGAGGCAATGCTAAATTCAGGAAAAACTTTCGATTTTTCCGATCTCGACGGTCCGGTTGCGGACAAGCATTCGACCGGCGGCGTTGGCGATAAAACGTCGATTCTGATAGCGTCGCTCGCGGCTGCTTGCGGAGTTTTCGTCCCGATGATCTCGGGGCGCGGTTTAGGTCACACGGGCGGCACGCTCGACAAACTCGAATCTATCGACGGTTACAACATAGATCTTTCGACGGATGAATTTCACAAAACGCTGAAAAAATGCGGATTTGCGATGTCCGGTCAAACCGTTGACATCGCTCCGGCGGACAAACGGCTTTATTCGCTGCGCGACGCGACTTCGACGATCGAATCGGTTCCGATGATCGTCGGCTCGATAATGTCGAAAAAGCTCGCTGAAGGATTAAATGCACTGGTGTTGGACGTAAAAACCGGTTCAGGCGCATTTATGAAACAGGAGCGCGATGCAAGAAAACTTGCGCGCGCTCTTGTGCGAACCGGAAAAGCTTTCGGTGTAAAAACGGAAGCGCTGATCACAGATATGAATCAGCCGCTAGGGAAATTTGTCGGTAATTCGCTTGAAATATTTGAATGCATCAAGATCCTTCAGAACGATTTTGATAAATTGATGAAGCCGACACTGGATCTTTCCGTGGAATTAACTTCGAGGATCTTAACAATGACCCGGATCGCGAGCTCTGCAAAGGCAGCGAAAGCGATTGTCAAAAATGCGCTGGAAAGCGGCAAAGCTCTGGAACTTCTAAAGCTGAACATAAAACAACAGGGCGGCAACGCGAAAGTATGCGACAAGCCGGAAATGCTCTGCGACAAAGGTCTTCTCGAGGTAAAGGTAAAATCGCCGGAGACCGGCTTTATTACCGAGATCGACGCGGCAGAGATCGGAAAAGCGGTAGCAATGATCGGCGGCGGACGATTCGTTCCGTCGGATAAGATCGATCATTTTGTCGGCTATGCATGCGACAGCAAGATCGGCTCCAGAGTTACCGTGCATGAGCCGCTTGGAACGTTGTATTGCCGCAATGAAGGTCAGGCTGCGAAAGTGCTGGCGAAACTCCAGATGGCTTACAAGATCGGGCTTGAAAAAAATGTTCGCAAATTTGAATTGGTGAAGGAAGTTATTTCTTAGTTCTGTGAATGGCGCTGAAACGGCGCGGAAGAATTTTTGACATCCTGCTTTACGAATTTACTTTATGAAAAATCGATCTTTTCTTTTCATTATCGTCTTGCTTTCGGCGGTTCTGCTGCTGTCGTCCTGCGGCGATCCGATCGAGGCGCGGACGGATTGCAAAACAAAAGTCGGAATCGTTTTCGACATCGGCGGCAAAAACGACCGCTCGTTCAACGCAGCAGCGTGGGAAGGCGTTCAGCGTGCCGAAAAGGAACTGAATGTCTGTCTTTACGATGTTGAACCGGGAAATCCGACCTCGATCGAACCGGCGATGAGGGCGTTTGCCGAAAAGAATTTCGATCTGATCATCGGCGTCGGATTTGCGCAGGGACCGATCATGGAACGCGTTGCGCGCGATTATCCTAATATTAAATTCGCGATCGTCGACGGAGTTATCACGGACAAAGACGGGAAGCCGTTTCCGAATGTTGCTTCGCTCGTTTTTCGTGAACATGAAGGGTCGTATCTGGTCGGCATGATCGCTGCGGAAAAATCGAAAACCGGTGTTTTAGGATTCGTCGGCGGGATGGATATTCCTCTAATTCATAGGTTTAAGACGGGATATGAGGAAGGTGCACGTTCGATCAATCCGAACATAAAAGTTGTCGATAATTACGTCGGCGTTACCGATCATGCCTGGAACGATCCGGGAAAAGGTAAAGAATTAGCCTTGTCGCAGATCGAGAAAGGTGCCGATGTTATTTTTACCGCCGCGGGAAATTCGGGGCTCGGCGCGTTTGACGCGGTTGAAAAATTCGGAAAAGGCGAAAACGGCGAGGCACGAAAGTTCGTTATCGGTGTCGATTCGAATCAGAACATGGTCAAACCCGGTTTTGTCCTAACTTCAATGGTTAAACGAGTTGACAATGCGGTTTACAACGTTGTGGAAGAAGTGCGGAATAATAATTTTCAGGGCGGTTTCCACGTTTTTGGACTCGACAAAGACGGCGTTGCGTATGCGGTCGATGAAAATAATAGGGCGCTAATTCCCGAAGATGTTATTAAAAAGGTTGAGGACGCTAAATCGAAGATCGTCGCCGGCGAGATAAAGGTTACGGACGCAATGGCGAAATAGAACGTATGCTGGAACTTAAAAACGTTACAAAAACTTTCGGGAATGTCGTTGCAAACGACAACGTTTCCATAAAGATCGAAAAAGGTTCGATCCACGCAATCGTCGGAGAGAACGGTGCGGGAAAATCGACGATTATGCGCATCGCATACGGTTTTTATACGGCTGATTCCGGCGAGATCTATGTTGACGGAAAGCAGGTTGAGATAAAGAATCCGGAAGACGCGATCAGGCTCGGCATAGGCATGGTCCACCAGCACTTTATGCTTGTCGATACGATGACGGTTGCTGAAAATATCGTTCTCGGTGCGGAAACGGGCGGCGCGTTTAACCTTGACATTGAAAAGGCGAACCGCGACATTTTGGCGCTTTCGAATGAATTGCGTCTTGGGGTAAATCCAAAGGCGTATGTTGAAGATATTTCCGTCGGCGCTCAGCAGCGCGTCGAACTTTTGAAAGCTCTCTACCGTGATGCATCGTTTTTAATATTGGATGAACCGACAGCTGTTTTGACGCCGCAGGAAACCGAAGATTTTTTCAACATTCTTCGTAGAATGAAGGATCAGGGTAAAACCGTTGTAATAATCACCCACAAGCTGGAGGAGGTTTCGGCGATCTCCGATCGGGTTACGGTAATGCGCGACGGCAAAGTTGTCGGCGAAGCGAAAACCGCGGAAACCACTTCAAAAGACCTGGCTAGAATGATCGTCGGGCGCGACGTTCTGCTTCGGGTAGAAAAAACGGATGCCGATCCGAAAGATATTGTTCTTGAAATAGAAGAACTCGAAGTATCCGGAAAACATGGTGATGCCTTGCGCAGCGTTTCGCTTAATGTTCGTGCCGGCGAGATCGTCGGGATCGCCGGAATTGAAGGAAACGGTCAAACCGAACTGATCGAAGCAGTTGCCGGATTAAGTCCGGTAGCAAGAGGCTCAATAAGGCTCAATGGAGCGGAAATTACGAAATATTCGGTCCGCAAACGGATCGAATTAGGAATTGGTCACATTCCCGAAGACCGCCACAAACGCGGGCTGCTTCTCGATTCCGACCTTGAAGAAAATGCTATTCTCGGCGTGCATTACCGCGCGCCCGTTTCGTCTGCCGCCGGATTGCTAAATACTTCGTATATTGACAGGCGAACACGCGAACTAATAGAAAATTTCGACGTCCGACCTCCGAATCCACATCTTTCCGCAAAGTCCCTTTCCGGCGGAAATCAGCAAAAGCTTGTCATCGGTCGTGAATTTGAACTGAATCCGAAACTTCTTCTCGTTTCTCAGCCGACCCGCGGAGTCGACATCGGCGCGATCGAGTTTATTCACCGCAAACTGATCGATCTTCGGGATAACGGCAGCGCGATATTGCTGGTGTCGGCTGAACTTGAGGAAGTGACAGCGCTGGCAGACCGGCTTTTGATCATCCGGGAAGGAAAGATCGTCGGGGAAGTCGATCCGAAAACGACGACAAAAGAAGAGATCGGGTTGCTGATGACCGGCGGGAACTTTGAATCTGCCGAAGGACGCACAGAGTAATCAGGCATTAATTCAAATACATTTAAGTTCTTTTGTTTTGATAAGATTGACGAAACGATTTATGCACCTGCTCGTTCCTTTTTGTTTTTCTTCAAAAAATAAAAATATAGCGAGATTCCAATAATGTTATTAATCGTAAGAAGCCCGTTAGTTATCGTGAAGACCCAGTTTCCGACAAGAAAGCTGTAAGTCGTAAACCCAATAGACGCAAAAAGCTGCCCGATAAAGAGCCATTTAGAAACGCCTTCCGTTTTGCCGTCCTTCCATTGTTTATAAACCTGCTTTACCAGCGTGAGCAGAAGGATAAATGAACTAGCCCAACCGATAATTTCAGTCATACAATTTTAGACCGTTCGATTAGGTGGCGAGCGCTCTATCGATTCCAAAAAGGCTGCTCATTCGTTCAACGGCGGTTTCAAGGTTTTCGAGCGACGTAGCGTAGGAAAAACGCAGGAATCCTTCCGAACCAAATGCAGCACCGTCGGTCGCGACGACGTGCTTTTCGTTTAAAAGGTGATCTGACACTTGTTCCGAAGTTGAATATCGATCGCCGAACAAACCGCGAACATCGACAAAGGCATAAAACGCTCCTTCCGGCATTGCACATTTCAAACCGTTTATTTCGTTGATCTTAGGAATCAGCCAATCGCGCCGTTTTTTGTATTCGGACAGCATTGTTTGAACTTCCGCAAGCGACCGCTCGGGCTGCTGCAGCGCTTTTGCGCACGCGTATTGAACAAACGCGGTCGGATGCGAAGCGGAATGGCTTTGCAGTTTCGTCATCGCCTTTGTCCAGCTTTCGGGCGCGATCGTGTAGCCGATGCGCCAGCCCGTCATCGCGTAAGTTTTTGAAAACGAACCCGCGATACAGACGTATTTTCTGAGTTCTTCGGGAAGTGCCGCCGAACTGAAAACCTCTGCCGGCGGATAAACGAAAAACAGGTAACATTCATCGGTCAAAACATAAATTTCGCGCTCCGCACAAAGTTCGATGATCTTCCGCATTTCATCGGTCGGAATGACCCGACCGCTCGGATTGCTTGGAGAATTGACAATTAAAAGCTTGGTTTTCTCCGTGATCGCGTCCCTTACCTGATCGGCAGTCAAAATAAAATCTGTTTCTTCCGTCTCAATGAAAACATTATTTGCGCCGCAAAAATTCACGATTTCCGGGAAAGTCACCCAGTACGGTTTCGGTATCAAAACGTCGTCGCCCGGATTTACAAGCGTGCAGACTGCATTGAAAAGCGCCTGTTTTCCGCCGCAGGAAGCAGCGACCTCGGTCGGAAGAACAGTAGCTCCGAACTGCTCGTTGTAAAAATCTGCAACAGATTCGACGAATGTTTTCAAACCGGCGGACGGAGTATATTTAGTAAAACCTTTGTTCAATCCCTCAACCGCAAGATCTTTGATAAACTGCGGAGTCGGAAAATCGGGCTCGCCAACCGTAAGATCGATCACGTCAAAACCCTGTTCGCGAAGATTAGCCGCCGCCTGCATCGCCTTGAAAGTTGAAGAAGACTGCATTCGCGCAGCGCTGTCAGATACCGGAAAGGAAGTCATAGTTAATATAAATTACAATCAATTTTAAGTGCCGAGTTTCTCACGCATTTTGCGTTCGATAGATTCGGGAACAAGTCCTTCAACCCGACCGCCGAGCGTGAAAACCTGCTTCATCAACGCCGACGATACATAAGAATATTCTTCCGCCGCCATTAAAAATACCGTTTCAATATCCGGCTGAAGCCGCCTGTTCATCAACGCCATTCGAAGTTCATATTCATAATCCGACACGGCACGGATTCCGCGAACGATCGCTCCGGCATTTTTTTCCAACGCAAAATCTGCGGTCAAACCGGAAAAACTGTCAACGACCAGTTTGCAGCCGTTTCCGCCGATCGCCGGAAGAATGTCCGCTATCATTTCGCAGCGCTCTTCTACGGAAAACATAGGGTTTTTGTCAGGATTATTCAATACCGCGATAATAATTTCGTCAAAAAGCGGCGAACTTCGTTTGATAATGTCGAGATGACCGTTGGTCAGAGGATCGAAGGAACCTGGAAAAATGGCACGGCGTGTTTTCATTTGTTTTGTACCAAAGCTAATTTACCGAAATGTCGTGATCGGATATTAAATGCAGTAATGAAACGCTCAAAATCGCGTTTCAAGCAATCGTTTGGCTTCTTTCAGATTTTCTTCATATTCAAATTTATAATCTTCATCCGGCTTCATCGACACGACGTATTCCAGTTGTTTCTTGGCTTCGCCGTCGCGGTCGACCCGCAAATATGCTTTCGCAAGGTTAATGCGAATGTTCGAATTGTTCTTTTCAAGTTCCAGAGCCTTTTCGAGATATTCGATCGCTTTTCTTGATTTCCCGCCGATCAGACCTGTTTCCAATTCGATCCGCGCAAGTCCGTCGTACGCGCTTGCACCTTGATAATCGGGTTGAAGTTCGATCACTTTTTTAAGCGCAGTTCTTATTTCATCGACGCGCTTTAGACCGACTGTCATCGGAGAAAGTCTTGCCTCCTCGCCGAGATTTGCTGCAAACCAGAAATATCCGTCCGGTTTTTCCGGTTCCATCCGAATTGCGATCATCGCCGCCTTTTCGCCTTCCTTCAAAACTTTCTCGGTTTCCTTTTCACTGTCAGTGCGCTTTCCAAGAAAATAGCTGTATTTCGCAAATTTCCATTCGATCTCAAAAACCCGGTGATCGGCAATACGCGCTTCGTTTAGCGTTTGAACCGCTTCACGAAGCTTTGCTATATCTTCACGCTGGTTGAAAAGTTCATCTGCTGTCGCAAGCGTCTTCGCCGCATCATAATCCTTCGGCAGTTCCGAGATCTGGTCGGTTGCCTCGCTTTGAAAAGCACAGGATGCTGTTAAAACGGCAAGCAAACTGATTGTAATAAAAGCGTAATTTCTAAATGTGCCGATCTGCATCAAGTTACGAAAATGGTAAAATTTTGCTATATTTTATGTTTTTGCAAAGCGATTAATTCAAACGATTATTTCATAAACGGACAAAATGAACAAAAACGGGAAGGCGGCATCATTTTACGATCTCGAGGGAACCCTTGTCAGCACAAATCTTGTGCATACGCTAGGGTTTTATGCGCGCCGTCAGCAGGGCTTTTTCAGCACGGTCAAGAAAAGCGTAGGAACATTGGCAAAATTACCGCTTTTTGGCGCGACAGATCTTTATTCGCGAAATGTTTTCAACGAATTTTTCTTTAGAAGCTACGAAGGCGAGTCGGAAGACCGTCTGCGCTATTTTTCGGAAGAACTTTTTGAAGAGATCTTAAAACCTGCGATATTCGACGGAACGCCCGATCTGATCAAACAATCGAAAAAACTCGGTCACCGGCAGATCGTCATAACGGGCGCGCTCGATTTTTCTGTAAAACCGCTTTGCGATTATCTCGGCATCGACGATTTTGCCGCGAACCGTCTGGAATTCGTCAACGGCTACGCAACCGGAAGACTTCTGCCGCCCGTAATGGCGTCGGCAACGAAAGCAAAATGGATACGCGAATACGCCGAGAAACACGACATAAACTTAAGCGAATCTTACGCTTATTCCGATTCGATCTCCGATCTGCCGATGCTTTCCATCGTCGGTCATCCGGTTGCCGTCAGTCCAGATTTTCGACTCAAACAAACCGCGCTTCAACACGATTGGGCGATTTTAGATTTGAAATAATTTGGAGGTTTTTGAGTTATGCAAACAAATATCGAACAAGTTACGAATATTATTCGCGCTTTGCCGCTTGAAGCTTTAGAAAAAGTGCGCGAGGTTCTTGATGAAGAAACACAAATCAAACGCGAGAAAAAAGAAAAATCGAATTGGCAAATCGAAAGATACAAAAAGGCGCGAAAATGGCTTGAGGAAAACGGCGAAAAGTATATGAATCAATGGGTTTGTCTGGACGGCGACAAACTTATCGCGCACAGCCAAGATGGACGCGATCTTTATCAAAAAGCCAAGGATGCGGGAATCGAAATTCCTTTTATTCACCATATCGTTGACGAAAGCATACCGTTCGGAGGCTGGTAAAAGTGGCGGAAGAAATTTCTTTTGACGAAACATATTTTTACAACACTTTGAAAAGAGGCGTACCGTTCCAGTGATTTTGCAGCTGAACGAAAAACTCGTCGAACTCGAAGCGAAAATTGACACGGGCGCGGAAAATTGCATTTTCGAGCGCAGGCACGGCGAAACGCTTGGATTAGAAGTTGAATCGGGCGAAGAAAAAGTATTTTCAACTGTGACCGCGTCTTTTATTACATACGCACATGAATTGACGATTAAAGTTTTAGACTTTGAAATATTCTCAACCGTCTATTTCGCCAAAGAAGATTTTTTCACACGCAATGTTCTCGGCAGACAAGGCTGGCTCGACCGCGTGAAACTCTGTGTGATTGATTACGAAGGCAAACTTTTGTTGAGTGAAAATAGCGAATAGGAGGATTTTATGCAATCTGTAAATGAAATAGTCGAAGCGATTCACAATTTACCGAAAAGCGAGCAGGAGAAAATCGGCAAAATTCTTGAACAGGAAAAATTGGAAAAGCGCAGGGAAGTCGAAGCACAAGTCGAGCGTTTCAAAGCCGCCGAAAAATGGCTCAAAGAAAACCGCGCCGAATATCTCGGACAATGGGTTTGTCTTTACGGCGACGAACTCATCGCGCACGGTGAAGACGGGATGAAAGTTCATCGTCAAGCAAAAGAAAAAGGAATCAAGTCGCCGTATCTCGTTAGAGTTATCGAAGAACCTGAAAATTTTGTCGGAGCGTGGCTATAAATGGCGCGGGAAATATTTTTTGAAATCGAGTTTGATTTTTTGAAATCGAGTTTGATTACAATACGCTCGAAACGGGCATCGTTCTTCCCGCCAAATTAATTTTAGGCGAAGAAGAATCCGATGTAAGAACAAAACTCGACACAGGCTCGGCGTTTTGTGTTTTTGAAAGAAACCACGGCGAAAGACTCGGCTTGGATATTGAAATGGGGAAGTCCTTTGAGAATGCTGACAGCGACGGGACCGTTCGACACTTTCGGACACACGATAAATCTTTCCGTTCTCGGCATCGAAACCGAATCAACCGTTTATTTTGCGGCGGATGAAAGTTTTTATCTCAATATTTTAGGCAGACAAGGCTGGCTTGACCGCGTGAAACTCGGTTTGATTGATTACGAAGGCAAACTTTTGTTGAGTGCTTATGGATTAGAACTAAAAGAGAAAAGTTTAATCAGCGAAGAAGAATACGAAACGCGAAGACAAAAGATTTTAGACGAAATTTAAAATATGGCATTACAGCTAAGACGAAAAACACACGAATCAATTATTTACATTGACCGCGACAGTGCGCCGCGGATTATGCCGATGGGCGAGGATTTTATTCTCGAAGACATTCCTATCGGGACGCGCGTGATCTATCCGAATCCGCCGATCAAAGGTTTGCCGAATCGTGAGGCGGCGATTCGTTACGCGGTCAATCACCCGCTCGAAATGGAGCCGCTTTACGCTCTGCTTGAGCCGGGAATGCGCGTGACGGTTGCGATGGACGATATTTCTCTGCCTTTGCCGCCGATGCAAACGCCGGATTTGCGGCAGACGATGCTCGAAGTCGTTCTCGATATGTGCGCGGCGAACGGCGTGGACGATGTTCATTTGATAATCGCCAATTCTTTGCACCGCAAGATGACCGAGTGGGAAATGAGGCGGATGGTCGGCGATAAGATTCATAACGAATTTTACCCGGATCGTTATTATAATCACGATGCGGAAGACGACGAAAATCTTATTACTTTGGGGCATACTCGCCACGACGAACCTTTGCGGATCAATCGCCGCGCCGCTGAGAGCGATTTGCTGATCTATCTGAATATAAATCTCGTGCCGATGGACGGCGGGCATAAATCGGTTGCCGTCGGGCTGTGCGATTACGAATCTCTGCGGGCGCATCACGAGCCGCAGACGATTCTCGATTCCGATTCTTATATGGATCCGCCCGCGTCGGAACTCAATCACAAAGTCATTCGTCTGGGAAAATTGGTTGACGAGCATTGCAAGGTTTTTCACATCGAAACCGCGCTCAACAACAAAATGTTTTCCGACGGTTACGACATTTTGACGCGCAACGAAGACGAATTTACGTTCATGGACCGCATGAAATGGGAAGCGATGAACAAGACATTTTCAAAACTGCCCAGAGGAGCGCGGCGCAAACTTCTCCACGCAATTCCGGCGCAGTATGAATTGATCGCCTGTTACGCCGGAAAAACCGAACCCGTTCACGACAAGATTTTGGAGAAAAATTACCAACAATACGAAATTCCGGTCAAAGGTCAGTGCGACATTTTGATCTCGGGAATTCCCGACATTTCGCCGTATAACGTCTATTCCGCCCTTAATCCGTTGCTCGTGCAGGTGATGGCTCTCGGCTATCATTTCAATATGTACCGCAACAAACCGCTTCTGCGAAAAGGCGGCGTAATGATTATTACGCACCCGTGTTTTGACGAATTCGATCATAATTTTCACCCGTCGTATATCGAATTTTTTCACAGATTACTGCCCGAATCGCGTGATGCGTTTTACCTGCGCGAAAAATACGAACGCGAATTTGCCGAAAATCCCGCCTACATCGAAATGTATCGGCGCGGCAACGCCTATCACGGAGCGCACCCGTTCTTTATGTGGTATTGGGGCGAAAACGGTCGCCAACACGTCGGCAAAGTAATCGTCGCCGGAGCGGAAAACGCGCACGTCCCCGAAATGCTCGGCTGGGAACGCGCCGATAATCTGACCGAAGCGATCGCGCAGGCAAGAAGTTATATGGGAAGAAATGCGGAGATCACGATGCTTCATCAGCCGATCATTGGATTGTGTAATGTGAGCGATTAATTAATTTGCTGGATTATTTGTAGGGGCGACGGCTTGTCCTCGCCCGATGAGCGCAAAGCGCGAAAAAGCGGTTAAATTTAATCAAAGTTGATTTAATTCGGACGTTGCGGGCGAGAACAAGCCGTCGCCCCTACAATATGGAACACGACGAAATTTACACGAGAAAAAATTCTCTACGGTTGAAAGAATTCGATTATTCACTCCGCCGTGTTTATTTCGTAACAATCGTCGTTGAAGGTCGCCGAAACCTTTTTTATAACAAACAATTCGGCAAAGAAGTCGTTGATTGTCTTTTGAATCTGCGCGAAGAATTGAAATTTAATCTTTACGGATATTGTTTGATGCCGAACCATTTTCACGCATTGATCGGCATCGGCGAATCGGCAAAAGATTTGGGAAGGATTTGCGGGGCGTTTAAGAGTTTGACGACGCGCATTTTTTGGAAATACGGCGAAGGTAAATTGTGGCAGCGCGGTTTTTTCGATCATATTATTCGCAACGAAACGGACTTTTTCGAGTGTTTGAAATATACGAAAGAAAATCCGTCGAAGAAAAATTTAGAGAATTGGGAATTTGTCGGGCGCGTTGATTATTTGCGATAAAAAGGTCGCCCGCCGTTAATTAAATTCAATGTTGAATTATTATTGACGCATTTTTCGCGCTTTCGCGCTCATCGGGCGAGGACAAGCCGTCGCCCCTACAATGTTTTTTGAGATGAAATTATCACCAACAGAAATATTTAAAAATAAAAAGATCTTCTTCATCGGCGGCACCGGCTTTGTGGGCAAGGTTACGCTTTCGATGCTGCTGCATAATTTTCCTGACGTCGGGAAAGTTTATGCGATCGTCCGTGCGCGCGACGAAAACGAGTCGAATACGCGATTTTGGTCAAGCATTGTTACGTCGCCTACTTTTGATCCATTAAGGGAAAAATACGGCGATAAATTTGAAGATTATATTCGCGAAAAGGTAGTGCCGGTAAACGGCGATGTCGGCAATGAATTTCTCGGCATGAGCGAAGATCAGGCGCGCGGGATAATGGAGGAATGCGATGTGATCATCAATTCCGCCGGCAACGTTACATTCAACCCGCCGCTTGAAAGCGCTTTGAGGACAAATGTTGTCGGGACAAATAATGTTCTCAATCTTGCTCGGATGATGAAGCGTCCTTGTCTGGTACATGTTTCGACCTGTTTCGTCGCCGGAAAACGAAGCGGTTCGATATGGGAAAACGAACCTGTTGTTGGATATTTTCCGCGAAAGAACGAGCTGGTCGGCACTACTTTTGACGTTAATCAAGAGGTTGCCGATTGTGCGCGGCTTTCCGAGCAAGCGCGTCAGGAAGCTGATGACGCCGTTCAAATTGCAAAATTTCGAGAGCTCGCCCGCGAGCGATTTATCGAAGAAGGTCGCGATCCGGACGACGAATCCGCGCTTAAATCCGCCATTTTCCGTGAACGGAAAATGTGGATTCGCGAAAGAACAACGGAACTCGGTGAAGAACGCGCGCTTTACTGGGGCTGGACGAATATTTACACATACTCGAAATCGCTCGCCGAGCAGATAATCGCCCAGCAGGACGATATCGTTAAAACGATCGTCCGCCCTTCGATCGTCGAATCCTCGCTGAACTACCCGTTTCCGGGCTGGAACGAAGGATTTACGACGACCGCACCATTAATACTTATCGCGCTTCGCGGACAGCCGATCTTTCCTGTCAATGAAAAGCTGGTCCTGGATATAATTCCGGTCGATATGGTCGCCGGCGCGATGCTCGGCGCGGCGATGAATGCGTTGATCGACGATAAACCGCCGCTTGTTTTCCAGGCATGCACCGGCGATTCGAATCCGAACGATATGAAGCGCATTGTCGGGCTGGTCGGGCTTTATAAACGCCGCTATTTCAAAGACAAAGAAACCGGAAACAAGCTGGTCAACCGCGTAAATTCGATGGTCGAGGCGACTCCGGTGACGCAAAAAGCTTATGAAATGACAAGCGCGCCGATGTTCAATAAACTTGCCAAAGTCGCGAACAGCGCGCTCGAAAAAGCCGCACCGAACTGGGGCGGCGGGCGGATCGGGAACATCGTTTCAGATCTGAAGAAATCGGCTAGGTCGTTCGAGCATACAACCCGGGAAACGATGCAGGCGTTTGAGCTTTTCAAACCGTTCATGATCGATAATGAATATCATTACCGCGCAGATAATGTGCACGCTTTGATGTCTGTTGTGAAAAACGGCGAGAAAGACTTGCTTCCGTGGTATCCGGCGGAGATCGATTGGTATAACTATTGGCTCGAAGTCCATTTTCCGGGAATGAAAAAATGGGTTCTGCCGCAGCTTGAAGAAGATCTGAAAGTTCAGGAGCGCCGTGCTTACACTTACCGCGACCTTGTCGATCTATTCGATACCGCGACGAAGCGTTTTCCGACACGCGTTGCAATGCGCATCGAGCGAAACGGTAAAAAAGAACAATACACTTTTCAGGATGCACGCGAACTAGCCACGCGCGCTGCGGCTTTTTTGGCGCATAACAAGATCGAACCGAACGACCGCGTCATACTGTTTTCCCATAATATGCCCGAATGGGGATTGTCATATTTTGGGATATTAAAAGCCGGCGCGACCGCTATTCCGATCGATCCGGCGAGCTCGATCGATGAAATAGTAAATTTTGCCCGCACCGGCGAGGCTTCGGCGATCATTCTTTCGCCGAAATTAGCAGAAGAAAATCCGGACCTGGCTGATAGATTCAAGAAGGAAAAGTTAAAAATTAAAGTTTGGTCGTTTGACGAGGTTTTTGAACTTCAGTCGGAAACCGAAGAAGCGAAGCGCAATGCGCTGCTTCCGGATAAAGCTATTGCAAACGCTGTCGCGTCGCTTATCTTTACCAGCGGAACGACCGGAACGCCGAAAGCGGTTATGCTTTCGCATAAAAATTTCACACATATGGTCTCGATGCTTTCGTCCGTCCTTGAAATGGACATTACGGACGGAATTTTGTCGGTTCTTCCGATGCATCATACATTTGAATTTTCCGCGGGATTTTTGACTCCTTTTGCAAACGGCACGCAGATCACTTATTTAGACGAGCTTTCATCCGAAGAACTCGCGCGGGCTATCGAGAACAATCACGTTACCGGAATGATCGGCGTTCCGGCGCTTTGGGAAATGCTCCATCGTCGGATCAAGTCGCGCCTCAGAGAACGCGGCGATTGGTTTGCCGATCTCGCCGATAACGTTATCGAATTTAACGCCTGGATTCGCGACAACACGCCGTTTAACCTCGGTCCGATCATCTTTTTCCCGATCCACGAAGGCATGGGCGGACAGATGCGGTATTTGATCTCGGGCGGTTCGGCATTGAGCGAAAAAGTACAGAAAGATCTTCACGGTCTTGGGTTTACGGTTTTGGAAGGTTACGGTTTGACCGAATCTTCTCCGGTTCTGACCGTTGCGCGTCCGGGAAACAAACTGCTGAAGGGAAGTGTCGGAAAACCGCTTCCGGGAGTGGAAGTAAAGATCGATAATCCGGACGCAAACGGCGTCGGTGAAGTTCTTGCCCGCGGGCAGAATATTATGCTCGGGTATTATAACAACGACGATGCGACCGAAGCCGTTTTAGAGGACCGCTGGCTTAAAACCGGCGATCTCGGAAAACTGGACGATGACGGAAACCTTTACATCGTCGGGCGTTCGAAAGATGTGATCATCGATTCGAACGGGAAGAATATTTATCCGGATGAGATAGAAGAGGTTTATTCCAAATTCGATTTTATTAAGGAATTATCGGTTGTCGGGCTGCCCGACCAGGACGGCGGCGAGAAGATCGCGGCTCTTGTCGTGCCGGATTATGAAAAGGACATTGCGCTGACACGCGCCCAAACCAATCAAAAGGTCGAAAATCATTTTCGCGAAGTTTCTGCCGGCTTGCCGTTTTTCAAACGTGTAAAAGTTCTGCATTTGACACCGTTCGAATTGCCGCGAACTGCGACGCGTAAGGTTAAAAGACCGGAAGTGGTTGAAATGCTGCTCGCGATGGAAGATAAATCGCGAAAACGGACCAAGATCGCGGTCGAATCGAAGGGCGACGACAACGTGCTATGGCTGCGAAAGATCGTTGCAAGCGTCGCAAATCAGCCGCTTTCCGAAGTCGCGCTGGAATCTACTTTGCCGGAACTCGGGTTCGACTCGCTGATGTTTGTCGAACTGCAAGCGGCTGTCGAAGACGCCGGAGGGAAGGTTTTATCGCCGGACACGCTTAATGAGGCGCAAACCGTTCGCGAACTCATCGCCGCGGTTCAGCGAATTGATAAATCGAAAAAGATCGTTGACGAACCGAAGCAAGAAGAGAAAAAGGATGACGATCTTTACATTCCATCGATCGTCCGCCGGGTCGGAAATTCGCTCGTCGATTTTGCGCAGGAAAAATTGTACGAAAACGTCCTCGAAACAAAGATCGAAGGCGAATCGAATGTTCCGGTTCACACAAATTTCATCGTCGCGCCGAATCACACATCGCATCTCGATACAGGCTTGGTCAAACGCGCACTCGGCAAAGACGCGGCGGAACAAACGGTCGCGGTCGCGGCGGCGGATTACTGGTTCGACACGAAATACAAACGCGCGTATATGAACAATTTCACAACGCTCGTTCCCATCGAACGCACGGGCAGTCTGCGCCAATCTCTGCGCCACGTTACGCAAATCTTAGGCGAAGGTTACAACGCGCTGATCTTTCCCGAAGGCGGTCGTCAGGAATCTGGAAAAATCAGTGAATTCAAACCGATCATCGGCTACCTCGCGCTCAACGATAAAATCGGAATTCTCCCCATCTATCTCTGGGGAACTTACGAAGCGTTTCCAAAAGGAATGACGATTCCGCCCCGAACCAGCATCGGCGCGAAAATCGGCGCAAAAGTCGGTCGTTTTTTAAGTTACGAAGAACTCTCGGAAATGACCGAAGGCGTTCCGAACACGGAAGCTTATCGCCTTGTCGCCGCCCGCGTCCAGCACGAGGTCGAAAATCTTCGCGACGGAAAACGCGATAAATTTGACGTCGCGGCGGTTCGCAAAAAATGGAAAGCGGAACGGCGGAAAACTCGCAAACAAGAGCCGGTGATTGATGAGTAGAAACTTGTTGTAAAATTGCAAGTGTGAGGAAAAAATTATGCTTCAAACATACAAAGCGACATTGAACGGCAATCAATTGGAATGGAAGGACGAAGCGCCGGATGAAGCGAAAGCCGATAAACAAATCAACGTGATTGTGACAATCCTGGATGAAGAACCAAAAACGAAAACACAGCGTCCATTCGGTTTGAGCAAAAACGATTTCGTCGTACCGGAAGATTTCGACGCGCCTCTGCCGGAAGAGGTTTTGGCGGATTTTGAAAATTGATGAAATTGCTTTTGGACACGCATATATTTTTTATGGTTCATCACCGCCGACGCGCGTCTGCCCGCGCATTTCCGCGATGCGATTCGTGAACCGGAAAACGACGTGTTTCTGAGCGTCGTTTCGCTTTGGGAAATAATAATCAAATACAATCTCGGCAGACTGCCGCTTCCTCAAACGCCTGAAATGTTCATCCCAAATGAACGACGAAGGCATCAAATCAAAAGTCATTCGCTTCACGAAAATGCGATCAAGGAATTGCCAAACCTGCCCGCTTTACACCGCGACCCGTTTGATCGAATTTTGATCTGTCAGGCTTTGGCAAATCATTTAACGATTGTAACTGTTGATTCGCAAATAATTAATTACGATGTGCCGTGTCTGAAATGAAATGTGATTTGATGCCCGCCACCGCCAGAAAAAATGAGAGCCGAACGCCGGGAAAATCGCAAACAAGGCTCGATAATTGATGAGTAAAATTAATGAGCCAAAAGCTTGAAGAATTAGAAAAAGTATATGTAGATTTGCCAAATCATTGGGCGACTGGCGGCGAATCTCTTTGGGCAAAGCCTCTCGGCGATGATCTATACGAAATCCACAACATCCCTTTTTTCGCATATGGTTTGAATTATCTTGATGTTGTAAAGGTTGATTCAAGCAACCAACAATTAAAACCACATGTATTAGAAGTCATTAAACCAAGCGGTTTTAGCACTTTAAGAATTTGTTTTTTTGATGGTTTTGATGAATCAAATCAGGAAGAACTTTTTGAAGAATTGAAGCAGTATAGGGTCGAAATTGAGAGATCTGACGAAATCTATGTTGCTGTTGGAATTGAACCTGATGGCAATTATGATGCGGTATATGACAGATTGACCGAACTTGAACAAAACGGCGTGTTGGATTTTGAAACGTGTGAATCGGAAAATCCAAACGATTTCGACAGTTCTTCGGAATGAATTGTAAATTTGTATACAAAGTTGCATTCAACTTTTGAAACTAATTATCTAAGTTTCTCCGTAAACCCAATATCTAAAGAATCTTAACTTTTACTGTCATTATGAATTTTATTAAAACGTTTCTTGTCGTTTCTTGTCTTTTAATCTCTTCGCTCGGCGTTTTTGCGCAGAAAAATGCAGGTTCGCCTTCGTTTAAGGTCGAGTATGAAAAATTCACTCTGTCGAATGGATTGGATGTTATTTTTCACATCGACCGCAGCGATCCGGTCGTCGCGGTTAATTTGACGGCGCATGTCGGTTCGGCGCGCGAAAAAGAAGGACGAACGGGATTTGCACATCTTTTTGAGCATCTTTTATTTCTTGAATCGGAAAATTTGGGAAAAGGCGGACTCGATAAGATGACGGCTCGCATCGGCGGTTCGGGCGCGAACGGTTCGACCTCGCGCGATCGGACAAATTATCTACAGACGGTTCCGAAGGATGCTTTGGAAAAAATGATCTGGGCAGAAGCCGACAAGCTCGGCTGGTTTATCAATACCGTTACCGAACCTGTTCTGGCGAAAGAAAAACAGGTCGTGAAGAACGAAAAGCGCCAGAGCTATGACAATAATCCCTATGGACACACGTTTTACGTGATCGATAAAAATCTTTATCCGAAAGATCACCCGTACAACTGGCAGGTCATCGGGTCGCTCGAAGATCTGCAAAACGCGACTCTGTCCGACGTGAAGGAATTTTTCCGCCGATGGTATGTCCCGAATAATGTTTCACTGATCATTACCGGAGATTTCGATCCGGTTCAAGCGAAAAAATGGGTTGAAAAATATTTTGGCGAGATCAAGCGCGGCGAAGAGGTCAAGCCGCTCGAAAAGCGATCGGGTTTATTGAAAGAAACCGTTAAACTTTATCACGAAGACAACTTTGCGCGGCTGCCGGAACTGACCCTTGCATGGGTCGGCGTAGAACAGTTTCATCCCGATTCATATGCGTTAGATTATTTAACGACCTATCTTTCGGAAGGTAAAAGCGCTCCGCTTTATAAGGTTGTGGTCGAGGAGAAAAAGCTTGCGCCAACCGCGGAAATGTTCAATTACTCCTCGGAGCTCGCGGGACAGGTCATGCTTCAGGTTCGTGCATTTCAAGGAAAAGATCTTGACACGGTTGCGTCGGCTGTCAACGAAGCGTTCGCAAAATTTGAAAAAGAGGGCATTTCCGAAACCGATCTCAATCGAATTAAGGCAGGACAGGAAACGCAGTTTTACAGCTCGCTTTCAAGCGTTTTGGGCAAAGGCGCTCAGCTGGCACAGTGCAATTATTTGACCGGCGATCCCGGCTGCATCGAAACCGAGATCAAAAATATTCTCGCGGTAACTCCGGCGGACGTTAAACGCGTTTACGAAAAATATATCAAAGGAAAAACTTACGTTGCTGCGAGTTTCGTTCCGAAAGGTCAAAAGGAACTGGCGCTCGAAGGTTCGAAAATGGCAGAGGTAGCAGAAGAAAAGATCGTTCAGGGTGCTGAAGAAGACGTCGATCCTGAAGTGAACGCCGAGTATGAAAAAACTCCTTCAACTTTTGACCGGTCAAAGGAACCTCCGTATGGCGAAACTCCGGCGGTGAAGATCCCTGCCATTTGGGAGCAAACCCTGAAAAACGGAATGCGCGTTTACGGTATCGAGAATCGCGAAGTGCCGCTCGCGACGTTTGAAATCGTTATCGACGGCGGTCAGCTGCTGGAAGATCCGAAAAAGGTTGGCGTCGCGAATCTGCTGGCGCAGATGATGACTCAAGGGACGAAAAATCGGACGCCTCAGGAACTCGAAGATGCTATAAAACTTCTTGGTGCGACAATAAACGTCAGTGCCGATACGGAAGATATCCGACTTCGCGTAAACACGCTTTCGCGAAATTACCAGGCGACGCTTGACCTGGTTGAGGAAATCCTGCTCGAACCGCGCTGGGACGCGAAAGAATTCGAACTCGCAAAACAAAGTACGATCAGCCAGATTCGACAGCAGGAAGCAAATCCGAACGCGCTGGCGCTGAACAATTTTAACCGGCTGATATACGGCAAGGACGACATTCGGTCGAAGAACATTTTGGGTACGGTCGAGTCCGTTAATTCGATCACCATGGATGATCTGAAGGCGTTTTATGAAAAGAATCTTTCGCCATCCGTTGCCCGGATGCATGTTGTCGGAGCGCTCGATAAAGCGTCCGTAACAAAACCTCTGGAGGATCTTAATAAAAAATGGAATTCGCGAAGGGTTGAAATACCGCAGCTCGAAACGCCCAAACCGCCGGAAAAATCGGTCGTCTATTTCTATGACGTTCCCGATGCAAAACAATCGGTCTTACGGCTCGGATATCCTGCGCTCGCGGCTACGGACAAAGATTTTTATCCGGCTGTCGTGATGAATTACATTCTTGGCGGCGGTGGTTTTGCATCGCAATTGACACAGCAGCTTCGCGAGGGCAAAGGATATACATATGGCATCCGTTCCGGCTTCGAGGGAACAAGATCGCCCGGCGCATTTGCGATCTCAAGCGGCGTTCGGTCGAACGTAACGCTCGAATCCCTGCAATTGATCAAAGAGATCCTGGACGATTACGGAAAAAACTACTCCGCCGGCGACCTGGACACAACGAAAAGCTTTTTGATCAAAAGCAACGCACGCGCTTTTGAAACAGCGTTTGCAAAACTAAATATGCTCGAAAATATCAGCAAATTCGGCTGGAAATATGATTATGTCAAAGGTCGGGAAAAGATAGTCAACGAAATGACCATCGACCGAATAAAAACCCTCGCCGGCAAATACCTGGATTCCGGCAAAATGTACTGGCTAGTCGTCGGCGACGCGAAAACCCAGCTGCCGCGTTTGAAGGAACTCGGTTTTGGCGAACCCGTTTTGATAAATAAATAAATTTGTACCGGGTTTTTCGGAGTAAGGGAAAAGGGATAAGGGTAAAGTGAAAAGGGAATTTTAGATAGTAAAACTTTTCACCTATCACTTATCCCTTCCCACTTATTCCGAATAAATATTTTTGCAAGGTTAAAACTGTGCGTAAGAATCGCGTTGAAAAGCCGCGCCGCTTTTCTTTCGATAGATATTTAAGATAGATTTAGATTGATGGCAAAGAAATCGGACAAGAAAATTTTAATTACCGGCGGGACGGGTTTTCTGGGAACGCATCTGGTTAAGGATTTCCTCGATAATGGCGCAAAGAATCTTCGCGTTATGGCTTCGTCCGTTCCCGAATGGATGACCGATTCGGGTGTCGAACCGTTTGCGGGTTCGGTAACGAAAAAGGAAGATGTCGCGGCGGCGACGAAAAATTGTGAAGCCGTTTATCATCTTGCGGGCAAGGTGTCGTTCGCTTATGACGGCGCGGCGCAGATGAACAAGATTCATGTCGAAGGCACGCGGCTATTGTGCGAAGCCGCTAAGGAAAATAAAGTTAAAAACTTCATTCTCGCCTCGTCCAGCGGGACCAGTGCGATCACCGAAGACGGCGAAATTACAGATGAGAATTATCCGCAGCCGGTCGATATCCTGATGAAATGGGCTTATTACGCTTCGAAATATTATCAGGAAAAGACTGCGCTCGGAATTTACAAAGATGACGGCGACCGGCTCGTTATTCTTAATCCTTCTCTTCTTTTGGGAAGCGGCGACGAACGTCTTAGTTCGACTAAGGTCGTTCTTGATTTCATGGCGAAAAAGCTGCCGATCACGCCAACAGGCGGTTTGAATTTTGTTGACGCCCGCGATGCGTCAAAAGCGTTTATGAACGCGCTCGATCGCGGAAGACACCGGGAACGATATCTTTTGGGCGCGGTAAACTGGACGGTCAAGGAGTTTTTTGCGCGGCTCGAAAGGCTTTCCGGCGTTTCCGCGCCGATGCTCAGCGTTCCTAAATCGGTCGCGGTTTTCGGTTCCAATCTTATCGATTCGTTCTATAAACACCGGAACAAGCCGGCGCCTTTCGAAGCGTCAGAAGTCGAGATGGGCGAGCATTTCTGGTATTTCGATTCCGATAAAGCCGTCGAAGAACTCGGATTCGAAACCCGCGATCCGCAGGAGACTTTGATGGATACGATACGTTATCTTCGCGAAAACTTCCTTGGAGAAGGCGTTTTTTAGTCAGAACCGCGGGCGTAAGCGGGCGGCTCTCAATCTACCGCAAAATCTCCTTTTGTTAATTGAATGTTTCCAAAAACTTCGGTTTTTTCCTCGCTTTCGTCGCCTGTTCGAACGCGTATGCGATCTTGATCAGCGTCGGTTCCGTAAACGCTTTTCCGAAAAATGATATTCCGATCGGCAATTCGCTGATAAATCCCGCCGGTACGGTTATGTTCGGATAACCCGAAACTGCAGGCATCGATGAGCTTGAAACATAGTTTGCCGGAGAATCTCCGTTTATCAGATCGATCATCCAGGACTGCGCGTTCGAAGGCGCGACGAGCGCGTCCAGCTTGTTTTTGTCCATCACCGAGTCAATACCTTTGTCCTGCGTCAAAACCTTACTTTGCAGCAGCGCCAGACGATATTCCCGGTCGTCCAGATCGTTCTTCTGCTGCGCCTTGAGCAGGATATCCTGTCCAAAATAATGCATTTCCTTGTCCTTATTTGCTTCATTAAAATCAATAACATCCTGAAGCGATCTAATTTTTCCGCCTCGGTTTGAAAGATATTTGTTCAAATCGGCTTTAAATTCGTAAAGGAGCACTTCAAACTCCGCATCGCCGAACTGGCGGAGCGTCGGAATCTGTACGTCGATTATTTCAGCGCCTTCGCGTTTTAGGATCGAAATATTCTGCTCCATCAATTCATCGACCTTTGCGTTGCGTCCGAAGTACTGCCGCACAACGCCGATCTTTGCGCCCTTTAATCCGTTCTTGTCCAAAAACTTTGTATAATCCGCCGAGCCCTTGGTTTTGAATTGCGAGGTTATGTTGTCGGACTTGTCTTCGCCGGTCATCGCGTTCAATAGAACAGCGGCGTCGGAAACGGTGCGGGTCATCGGTCCGGCGGTGTCCTGACTATGCGCGATTGGTATTATACCGCTGCGGGAAACGAGTCCCAGAGTCGGTTTAATGCCGACAATACCGTTAATGGATGAAGGACAAACGACCGAGCCGTCCGTTTCCGTTCCAACCGCGACTGCCGAAAGATTTGCGGCGATCGCTGCGCCGGATCCCGAAGACGATCCGCACGGACTGCGGTCTAAAATATAAGGATTTCTTGTCTGTCCGCCGCGACCGGACCAGCCGCTCGAAGAATTGTCCGACCTAAAATTTGCCCATTCCGACAAATTCGTTTTGCCCAGGATCACTGCGCCGGCTTTTCTCAGCTGCGAAACGATAAATGCGTCCTGTTTCGGCACCGGTGCGTCCAAAAGAGCGAGGCTGCCCGCCGTCGTTTTCATTTTATCGGCGGTGTCGATGTTATCTTTCAGCAAAACCGGGATCCCGTGCATCATTCCGCGAATTTTACCGTTTTTGCGCTCTTTATCTAGGTTTTCCGCGAGATTCAGAGCATCGGGATTGATCTCGAGGACGGAATTTATCTTCCCGTCGATCGTCTTGATACGGTCGATGTAGGCTTGAGTTAATTGTCTTGACGTCAATTTTCCCGACTTCATCATCTCTTGAAGTTCCATGACGGTTTTTTCTTCGAACTCAAACGAATCAGAAGATCGATCTGCCGCGTCTCTATCGTTGCCTTTTGTCATTTTTGTCCCCAGAATCCCGATCCCGCCGACCGCGGACGTTTTTAGAAAATCTCTGCGTTTTAATCTCATTTTTTTGTACCATCCTTTAATGCCTTTAAATTTTCTTGTGCCGTTATTGAATTTGGTTCGATCTGCAAAGCCTTTTCAAATTCCGAAATTGCTTCCTTGCTGCGCTGCTGGTTCATTAGGATTACGCCGTAAAGATTATGCGCTTCCGCCAGGTTCGGATCGAGACTGAGCACGGTCTTAATTTCCCGCTCCGCGGTTTCAAGTTTGTTCTGCGCGAGCAAAACAGCAGCGAGCGATTTGCGTATTTCAAGATCCCGCGGCGAAATGTTGAGTGCCCTGTTCAAATTTTCTTCCGCTTTCGATAAATTATTCTCCGCCGCATATGCCGTTGCCAAGCCTTTGATCGCAGAGATCCAGATCTCCTGATTTTCGCGATAAGAAACGGTCGCCGCCGCCGCTTTCATGCTTTCTTCCGCTTCAGCCGGTTTCCCGAGATTCGTCAGTGCAATTGCAAGATTCACGCGGTACATTCCAAAATCCGGTCGCGCCGTTATTGCTTTGCGAAAATTTTGTTCGGCGTCCGGGTACTGGCGGCGTTTTATTTGAATGATTCCGAGCGAATTGTATGATTCGGCATATTCGGGATTGGCATCGATGGCGTTCCGGCATTGAATTTCAGCTTCGTCCAGCCTTTCTTTCAGTGTTAGGTCGAAACAAAGATTCTGCATCAGCAAATAATTGCCGTCGGTAACCGCAATGGAATGACGATAAAGCGTTTCATTATTTTTCCAGAGCGCGGTCTGATTAAACGAAAGCACAGCGAAAATAGCTATCGCCGCCGCGGCAATCATCGAAGGGATCTTCACTCGATCGCTGAAAAGTTCGCTAACGCCCCAAACGATCATGATAAATAAACCAAAATAAGGAACATAAGTATACCGGTCGGCGTGCGACTGAACACCGACCTGCACGATACCAATTACGGGAACAAGCGTTCCGACGAACCAAAGCCATCCCATCAGCAGATATTTCCGCCGATTCATCTGCCAGACGCAAAATGCCGTAATTCCCAAAAGCACGATCAGTGCCCCCGCGATCTCAACTGGCGAAATGTTTTTAGCATAAGGATACCAAACGCTCAGATCGACCGGATAAACGAGCATTATCAGATATTGAACATATGCGACAGCGGCGTTTGCGGATCGTTCATAAAGCGGCAGCCGCTCGAGCGACATAACCGCGCCGCCGGAACGCTGTGCAAGGATCGTAATATAAGAAGAAATACCGGCAAGAACGAAAAAGGGAAGTTTCTCGAGGATCAAGCGGGGAAGATCGCCCAGTTTTTTAAGCCGCTCCAGCGACCAGAAATCCAGTAATAAAAACACGAAAGGAAGCGTTACAAGCATCGGTTTTGCCATTAACCCAAGTGCGAACAGCAGTATCGAACCGATATAGAATAAAGCCGAACCTTTCGAAGCCATCCGACGCTGAGCGAACGCGATATACGCCCACATGGACAGCAGCCAGAACATTGTCGAAAGCACGTCTTTTCTTTCCGCGACCCAGGCAACAGATTCCACATGCGCCGGGTGAACGGCAAAGAGCGCCGCGAGAATTGCGCTTTTCCATTCCGAACCCGTTAGTTTTGCAAAAACAAAAAAAGCCAGGATCGAGTTTACCAAATGCAGAAAAACGTTGGTTGCGTGGTGCGATCCGGCTCTTAAACCGAACATCGAAACGTCAAGCTGATGCGACATCCATGTCAGCGGATGCCAATTTGCCGAGTGAAACTGCGTGAACGCCCAGATAACGTTCTCGCGCGTCAGACCGCCCGCAACGGCGGGGTTTTCATAAACATAGATATTGTCGTCAAAGTTTATAAATTCATGACCTGTTGTCTGCCAGTAGACCGCTAACACAAGCAGCGCCAGAATCGTCAGAATTATCTGCCTGCGGTTTCGTTCGATGAAGGCTGTAAATTTATTATCCATTCTTTACCGCGCGATGCGCGAAAGATTATTCCTCGCAGGCGCAAAATTTGGGTTTATCTTTAATGCTTGCTGAAACATTTCGATCGCCGGCTGCTTTTTATTTTGTTCCGCATAAATCAAACCTAGACTGTTATATGCCTCTGCAGAATTAGGAAACTCGCGGATCGCGTTTTGAAGAGTGTCTATTGCCTCATCAGATCTATTTTGCGAGTGCAGCGCTATCGCAAGATTTCGCCGGGCGTCCAGATCGTTTGGGACAATGGAAAGCGCTTTTTTCAAATACGATTCCGCGGTCGGATAATCCTGTTTTTTAAGCGATTCAAGCCCGATCGTCGTAAAGGCATCGAATTTTTTTCGATCGTCGAAGAACCCGCGGTCATCTTTTTCAATGGCGAGATCCAAATATCGACCCGCTTGTTCTATATTGCCCGATCTGGTTTCCGAAATGGCGAGGTTGGCATAAGCAAGTACAAAATTCGCATCCACTTCGATCGCTTTGCGGAAATTTTCACCTGCCGCGTTTAAATCGTTTTGCTTCAGATATATCGTCCCGAGCGTGTTGTAGCTGTCCGCAAGCTTGGGATTGCTTTTTATCGACGCATTGCAGAGCGCCTCGGCTTGATCGAGCAAGTTTTTCTTTTCAAGCGCAATGCACAGATTATGTTCGACAAAATAATTGTTTTCGGTTATCGCCAGCGTTCGCGCAAAAAGCGTTTCATTATCTTTCCAATACGAAGTCTGACGAAAGGACAGTGCCGTAAAAAGTACAATTATGACGCCGCAGAGCGCTGCGACCGCATTCTTATTAAGATCATACTTTTCGAAAAGTTCACCGGCGAGCCAGACGACGGCAATTGATAATCCGATGTAGGGAATATATGTATACCGGTCGGCAAGCGATTGACCGCCGACCTGCAAAATGCCGATAACAGGAACGAGTGTTCCCAGAAACCAGAACCAGCCGACAAAAAGATACTTTCTTCTGTAAATTTGCAGGACGGCGACGGCGGAGATGCCCAAAACAACGATTGAAGCGATGACTATCTGCGCCACTGAATGATCGTTCTTAAACGGATACCAAACGCCGAGATTCATCGGATAAAACAGCATTGCGATGTACTTTGCGTAAGACACCAGCGCATTCACCAACCGATCTGAAAGCGGGATTTGCTCGAACGATTGGATTGCACGGCTGGAACTTTGCGCAAAAATCGTTATCACTGCGGAAATTAACGAAAGCGCAAAGAATGGAAGTTTTTCCTTCATCAGCGGCAAAAGATTCGCTGCGTTCCATTTCTCAAATCTTTCAAGCGCCCAGTAATCCAAAAGAATAAATGTAAACGGCAATGTGACCAGCATCGGTTTTGCCATCAGCCCAAACGCAAAAAATATGAGCGATATCCATAAAGAATTCTTTCGCCAAGTATCGCGTGCGTAGCCGATATAAAAATACGCGGACAACAGCCAAAACAAAGTACTCAAAACATCTTTTCGCTCGGCGATCCAGGCGACGGATTCGACATGTGCGGGATGGACGGCGAATATGGCGGCAACAAGCGCACTTCTCCAGAAAGCACCGGTCAATTTTTTTACGACGACAAATAATAGACACGAATTGACCGCATGAAACAACACGTTCATCAAATGATGAGCGCCGGCATTTAATCCAAAAAGAGAAGAATCGACCTGGTGCGAGATCCATGTCAGCGGATGCCAGTTTGAAGAATGAAACGCGGTAAACGCCCAAACTGCATTGGCAAGTTTCAATCCGCCTGCAACGAACGAATTTTCATAAACATACTGGTCGTCGTCGATATTTATGAAATCAAAACTGTAAACCTGGGCATAAATGATCAAACAAAGTACTGCAAGCGCTGCGAAAACCGGATATTTCGACCTATTGACCGGCAAATTCAGGGTTCTGCCGCCATCGTCCCGTGCTGTTTCGGTTTTATTCTGCGGCGGAGAGGGTTTTTCTCCAGCTGTTTTTCGTTTTCTTGCCAT
The DNA here is from genome assembly GCA_026129865.1 of Pyrinomonadaceae bacterium. Classification (GTDB taxonomy): domain Bacteria; phylum Acidobacteriota; class Blastocatellia; order Pyrinomonadales; family Pyrinomonadaceae; genus JAHCHG01. The sequence continues at coordinate 358,865 of JAHCHG010000001.1, read as the reverse complement.
TAATTAACGGATCATTGCTCCCGCAAAGGCTGCGAAAGCCGGGCTTCTAATTTGATTTAACGGTAACCTTTGCTTCTTCAGCTTTGATCGAGCGATAGTAGCCTTCCGACAGCTTTCGTCCGCGCAAGCCAAAGATCCGCGAACGTTTTATCCCGGATTTTTGCAGGCGAAACCGGAGCGAAGTAGCTAAAACGCCTAATCCGTACCTCACACTGCGGGAAAAATTGATCGACGAAGCCTCGGCAAAATATCGTGTCGGGCAGGATATTTCCCCGATCCTGAAACCGAAATACGCAGCTTGTGCGATCATTTGATTATCGAAGACAAAATCGTCCGAATTTTCCTCAAGCGGTAAATCTTCAAGCACATTTCGCGCAAACGCACGAAAACCCGTGTGATATTCGCTCAGCTTTTGCCCGATCAGAATGTTTTGAATCAGGGTCAGAAAGCGGTTGGCGATATATTTATAAACCGGCATGCCGCCGTCGAGAGCTCCGTTTCCCAAAATTCGCGACCCCAACACAACATCGTATTCACCGGACGCGACCATTCCCGCCATCGGCACAATTAGCTTCGGCGAGTATTGATAATCCGGGTGAACCATTACGACAATATCCGCACCGAGCTTTAGCGCCTCGCGATAACAGGTTTTTTGATTTCGCCCGTACCCGAAATTTTCTTCGTGCTGGTAAACCTTTAACTCAAGTTCCTTCGCGATCTTGACGGTTTCGTCCGCGCTTGCGTCGTCGACAAGCAAAATGTCGTCAACAATATCGCGCGAAATTTCCGCAACCGTCCGGCGCAGCGTCTTTGCAGCATTATACGCGGGCATGACGACGATGATCTTTTTCCCGTTGAGCATATTTTGGAGAATTAATAAAAAAGGTTTTTCTAAAATAGCAGAAAACGGAGAAGTATAACAATTGATTGGTTTTGTGTTTGCAGGAAGTTAGCGGTCTAAATTCTAAGCGCCCACCGCAAGCAGGCGAGTGAAACAAATGGCAGAAACGCGCGCGCCAGCAAGCGTGCAAAACAAAGGGCAGAAACGCGCGCGCAAGCAAGCGTGCAAATAGGTTCGCTTTCAGACAATTCCGGGAACGCGTAGTGGCGGCACGCTCCCTAGCGGTCGCGTTTCTGCCCTATTTGCGGTGGCTGCACGCTCCCTAGCGGTCGCGTTTCTGCCCTATTTGCGGTGGCGGCACGCTCCCTAGCGGTCGCGTTTCTGCCTTATTTACAGAGCGTATTCAACTAATCGGTCAATTTCAGCATCCATTAACCGGATTGCCGGAAAAATTCAGTTAATACGCGCTGGGCGGTGATCTCTACTGGATTTTTTACGCGCAAATTTACATAATCCTTGCATATAAAAAAGGAAAAAAATCATATGTTTTCAAGAATATCGGTTTTATTGCTTGTTTGTGTTGTTTTCATGCAAACGGCTATGGCAACTAACTTCTCCCGCGAAGATAGACAATTTGAAGAACTCGCGAATAAATATATCGCCGAACTTATGGAAAGAAGCCCGGAGTGGGCGACCGCTCTTGGCGAACATAAGTACGACGGTCGGCTGGATGATTACAGCGCTGCCGCGGTCAAAAAAGATCGTGAATTTGCCGAAAATTATCTGAAACAACTCAATAAGATCCAGGCGGACAAGCTGAGCAAGGTGAACAACGTCGATTACCGCATTATGCGGCACAATCTGGAATACACCTTGTTCCGGATAGACGTTTTGAAGGAGCATGAGTGGAATCCGATGTCGTATAACGTCGGCAGCGCGATAAATAGTTTGATCTCGCGCGATTTCGGACCGCTCAAGGAACGTCTTGAAAACGCGAAGAAACGTCTTTTGGGAATTCCTGCGGTCGTTAACGCCGCCAAGGCAAATCTTAAAAACCCGCCGAAGGTTTATACCGAAACCGCGATAGCGCAAAACAAAGGCACGATAAATCTGATCAACGGCGATCTGCAGATGTTCATCGACCAGGCGGGAATGCAGGAAGAAATGGCGCCCGCGCAGAAGATAGCGATAGCCGCGCTGGAAGATTTCGGCAAATGGATGGAAAAAGATCTGCTGCCGCGTTCGAACGCGGACTTTCGTCTGGGCGACGATAAGTTTCGCAAAAAATTAAAATTTGCGCTGCAGTCCGATCTTTCGAAGGAACAGATACTCGAATACGGAATGGGCGATCTGAAAGAAACGCAGGAAAAGATGTTCGAGGTCGCCTGGCGTCTTTATAAAAAGATGCATCCCGATATCGATTACACTCTGGTCCGAATGGATCCGCGGGCGGTTGCGAAGATCGTCCTCGGCGAACTTGCTGAAAAGCGTCCGAACAACGAAACCATCGTTGCGCAGGCAAATGAAGATCTGAAAGAAACTACGGAATTCGTAAAGAAGAAAAATCTTGTTACGGTTCCGACCGAACCGGTCAAGGTGATAGAAATGCCGGAATTTGCCCGCGGAACCGCCGTCGCTTATTTCGATTCTGCCGGTCCTTTTGAAAAAAAGAACGAGACATTTTTCACCATTTCGCCCACTCCGAAAGATTGGAGCGATGCAAGGAAAGAAAGTTTCTATAAAGAATATAACGATTACATGCTGAAAAACCTGACGGTGCATGAAGCAATGCCCGGACATTATCTTCAGATAATGCATTCGAATAAATTTAAGGCGCCGACGATGATCCGTTCGCTTTTTAGAAGCGGAACTTTCACCGAAGGCTGGGCGGTTTACGCCGAACAGGTGATGGCGGAAAACGGTTACGGCGGCGACGAAGTTCAGATGCAGCAGCTGAAGATGAAGCTTCGCGTGATAATCAATGCGATCATCGATCAGAAGATCCATACGGACGGGATGACCGAAAAGGAAGCCGTTGATTTCATGATGAACGAGGGTTTTCAGGAAGAAGGCGAAGCCGCCGGAAAATGGAAACGGGCGCAGCTTTCGTCAACGCAGCTTTCGACATATTATGTCGGCTCGGTCGAGGTTAACGAGATAAGAAAAGCGTATGAAGCAAAGCATAAAGGCAAAATTGATGTTCTAAAAATGCACGATGAAATGCTCAGCTTCGGTTCTCCGGCTCCGAAATATGTTAAGGAAATGTTGGGGTTGTAATTCGGGCTTAGTTTTCCAATTTGTCGCCAACGGCGACGGATATTAAAGCCCTCCGAGAATCGGTGGTTCAAACAAGAATAGAAAATCCGTCGGTGAAGCCGACGAATAAGCACGCAGATCTTATTCGTCGGCTTCACCGGCGGGTTGCTTTAAATAAGAATACCCCGCGATTCTCGCGGGGCTTTAATATTTATCGCTTTCAGCGATTCTAAATCCGTATCGATTCTCTTTGGAATTTAACCAACACGATTTACGAAATGTCGGAACGCTTATTTAATCTTCCTCAAGCGTCCTTCCGCGCTGATCTTTCTGGTATTTATCTTCGCGACCTTTTCAGCCTGCTGAAAAGCTCTTAAAAAATTGCCGCCGAGGACCTTTTTGATCTCGGTTTCTGTATATCCGCGTTTCAGCATTTCATAAGTAACCAGAACGAGATCTTCCATCCCTTCCATTCCCGCTGGAAGAAGCGGAACACCGTCGTAATCGGATCCGATGCCGACAATGTCAATTCCCGCGACGCGTTTCATATGATCGATATGATCGACGATGCGCGTATAGCTCGGAACCGGAATAGGATTTTCTGCAAAAAGCTTTCTTTCCGCTTCGTTAAACGCCAAACGGTCATCCTTAAATTTTTCTTTCAAAGCGTCTATCTGCGGCTTTAACCGTGCAGATCTTTCGTTTTCGGCTTTGTTGTATTCGTCGTCCAAAAACGCGGGATAAAAATTGATCATCATAACGCCGCCGTTCTTTGCAACGCGTTTTAGAATTTCGTCCGGAACGTTCCGGGTATGATTCGCAACGCCGCGAGCAGAAGAATGCGAAGCGATGATCGGCGCGGTGGAAATATCCAGAACGTCGTCCATGACCTTGACGGAAACATGCGAAATATCGATCAGCATGCCGAGCCGGTTCATTTCCTTAACGACTTCTTTGCCGAAGTCGGACAATCCGTTATTGCGTTTTTCATCATTGTGCGCGTCTGCCCAATCGTGCGTAACGTTGTGCGTCAGCGTCATGTACCGAATGCCGAGACGATAAAAGTTGCGCAATGCGTAAAGAGAGTTTTCAATGGCGTACCCGCCTTCGATTCCCATCAGCGCGCAGATCTTGCCGTCCTTCTTGGCTTTTACGATGTCCGCAGCCGTGAAACACATTTTCAAACTTTCCGGGTGCTTTTCAACCTCGCGATAGGTCGCGTCGATAAGATCCATCGCACGGCGCATAGATCCGCCGGTTTTCAGAGTGTTGCCGGAAACATAGATCGAAAAGAATTCGCCGGTGATGCCGGACAGCTTCAATCTATTCAGATCGGTATGATAAGGGTCGCCGTCATTGTGATATTTGCCGATGGAATTTGTCGAAAGATCGAAGTCGTCATCGACCATCGGCGATGTAATGTCATTATGACCGTCAATAATTATCGCGCTTCGGTGAATTTTCAGAGCTTTTTGCCAGATCGCCGGGTCGGCGTCCTTCGGCATTGCTTGACCAAAAGAAGCGATCGAAAAAATTGTGACCAAAAACAAAGACAGGTAGATTTTCATAGATTTCCTCGGTTTCAAAATATTGAAAAGTTTAGTTTATTTTTCGCGGCGGGCAAAATAAAAACGGGCAGAGCGCCCGTTTCGCTTTTATTGCCGTTTGACCGGTCAGCTTTTTTTGCTTTTTCCAGTCGGTTTCGGAACTCGGTCTGATGCCTCGATTATTGCTTCGCAGGATTCGACCGATCTGTCGATCGCGCCGCGTTCGCGCTGGTCGATCTCTCCATTGCCGAGCGATTCGAGTTTAGGAAGATATCTGCGCGCAGCATCGGCTAAGTTATGAACCGCCATCGGGAACCGCTCGTCATTTTTCCGCAAAATACTTTGCGTGATCTTGTCGAGATCGTCTTTAACTTCGCCTTTCTTGAGTTTTTCATTCATCTCTTTTCGGGCAACGAGATCGTCGATGTCGTCGATAGCTTTCTGAAGAATTCTGGCGATATCGCTTAAAAGTTCTGCGCGCGTGCCGGAGGGAAGTTCGCCCCATTTGCCCTCATCTTTTTTAACCTGTTTATCCTGAGACGTGTCTTTCTCGATAACTAAAAAGCGGCGGTCGATCGCTTTTGTCAAAACATCTATTCGTTTGTCGATCTCATTTGCATCGCGAACGAGTTCGATCTCGGCTTCGGTAAAATAATCGCGGACCTGTGCTCGAACATTTATTTGACCGCAAAACATCGTAAACAGAATGACGGTGAACAAACTCAACACCAAACGATTTGCTTTAACTTTCATAAAAAAATTAATTTTCCCGATCTCGACCTTTGGGCAAAACCGTGTTGCCGAATAAAGGATCAACCGCATTACTGCGAGCCTCACGAACATTTTTGATAAGTGTTCTGACGTAAAATTCAAAATTTGAAGGAAGATCGCGGCGTATCAACTCAAGTCTCGGCAGGAACGCACGAAGTCCGATATCTAAGCGTTTAAAGCTATCGAGAACTTTGCCGCGTCCGGTGTTGTTTCGGCTAAGAAATGCAAGCCCGTTATCGACCAGCGCGTGAAAGCGTCCTAATTCCTTAAACATTTCCGCGTATTTCTTTTCGGACAAAAGCTGTTCGGCTTTCTGCAGGCGAACGTCCATTAATTCGAGCGAAAGCTTTGTGCGGTCTTTCAATTTCGTTTCGGAAAAAAGCTTTTCGCGCTCTTCTTTCGAAATAACCTTTAACGGCGGCGGTTCTGCGTCGTCGGGAATGTCCTGCGCCGCGGCACCAAGTGAAAAGCAGACGGAAAATAAAAAGAGCACGAAGCAAAGTTCAAAGCACCGCAATCGCGTCTTTGAAACTGTTTCGTCTGAAAACACTTTGCGCTCTTTAACGTCAACCATTTTTCTTTCCCTTACCTTGTTTGATCAATTTTTGAATCGCGGGCATTCGAAGGTTTACCTTTTCGATCTCTAATTGATTCTTTTCGTTGTCCGCAACCCTTAAAAACTGCTGATAATTTGCCGCAGCATCGATATATTCTTCAAGTCTGTCGTGCGAGATCGCCAACAGATAATAGGCGATCGCCAGGTCGGGCTGCTTTTTCAGAATCCAAATATACTGCTCTTTAGCCTCGGCAAACTGCTGCATCTGAAAATAGGCAGTTGCGAGATTTGTGTGAACCGTAAAATTCTCCGGCGTTATCTCTAATAACCTTTTAAAAAGCGACACGGCTTCCGGGAATTTCTTTGCCTGAACAAGCGCCGCTCCGTAACCAATCGCATGATTTAGATTTTCCGGTTCAGCCTCGCTCGCTCTTCGGCAATAATCCAGTGCCTTGGACGGCGATTCGGTTCTTAAGAGCCCGCAAAGTCTGCCGAGGATCGCCGGATTTTTCGGATCACCGGAAAGCTTCGCCTCTAATTCACCGATATCGTTTGAACTCAATGCCAGGATTTTATCACGATATGCAAGTATTTCGGGCTGCGAAGGTTTTATCGTGTCAATGATCTCGATCGCGCGCTCGAATTCTCCGCCTCCGGCGAAGATCCTCGCTTCCAAAAATTGAATAACGGATGAATTCGGGTCGATGCCTTTTAGCTTTACCAGATCAGTCCGCGCAGATTCGATGTCGCCGTCCGCAAGGGCAAGTTCGGATCGTTCGAGCAGCGAAGTTCTGTCAAGCGGATCGAGTTCGATCGCACGGGTAATGCTTATCCGCGCCGAACGTTTGTCTCCGAGCGCACGCTCGAGCGCGCTGCGGGACGCCCATAACGACGCGGTCGGATTTGCTTTGGTCGTAAGATACTGGATCTTCGCCAGCAGCGGCTTTAGAACGTCCGGCGAAGCGTTTGTCCTGATTCGCAGATCTGTCAACGCGGAATACGCAAGAAAATTAATTCCGCTAAGCTGGATCGCTTTCGATAGAAGTTTTTCAGCTTCGTCAAACCGGTTTGCTTGAACGAGTAAGACACCGAGACTGGTCATCGGCAGCGTCCAGTTTTCGCGCAATTCGAGCGCCCGACGAAAAGCTTTTTCCGCATCGTCCGTCCGTTTAAGTGAAACGAGGGCGTTGCCGCGCTGAAATTCGGCTTCGGGAAATTCCGGGATGATCTCTAATGCAGCATCATATAATCGGAGCGCCGCTTCAAAATCACCTTTTTCGTGTGCGGTTTGACCTTCGTTAAAAAGCAGAACCGGATCGGGTTCTTCGGTGTCCTGCGCACTGAAACTTCCGGCAAACATCGTCAGAAAAGCAAGAACCAACAGGATCGACGCTGCGGACGGCAGCTTCATTAACGCCCTTCGTGGTTTTTTCGGTCTATATTTTTTCAAGATTTTTCGGTACATACCTACGGAACAAAAATCAATTACAACTAAGATATTACAATAATTGCTTCAAATATTTCGCTGAAAAGTCGATTAGTACCGCTCGCAACCCGTGCTTTCCATAACCGCGATCAAATTTTCCAATTTCCACTTGATTCAGTTGCGTCGTCTCGCTCGGCTACGATAACATTTGCTCTTTATGCGGCACTGTCGATAAGCGGCATTGACCATTATCGGAAATTATTAAGGTTAAATGACAAAGACTTCTCGGTCACAAAAAAACGCAAAGCAAGCGATATCGAAAGAAATTCTTGAAAAGGAACTGAATCTGCGTCGTTTGATGCGGGAATTCGGTTCGGTGTTGGTAGCGTTTTCCGCGGGCGTCGATTCGACCTATCTGGCGTTAATTGCTAAAGAAGAGCTTGGCTCTGACGCGGTTTGCATTACCGGAATTTCTCCCAGCGTTTCCGAAAAACAGCGAGCCGATGCGGTTTCGATCGCAAACGAATTCGGCTTTGCGCACAGTTTCCTCGGAACGGATGAACTTGACGATCCGAATTATGCTGCGAATCCAAATAATCGCTGCTATCACTGCAAATCGGAACTTTACGACAAACTCGAGGTTGAACGTAAACGGATCGGATCGGCATTTCTTGTCGACGGGACGAATTTTGAGGATCTAAAAGATTATCGTCCGGGTCGCGCGGCGGCATCGGAACGAAACGTCCGCAGTCCGCTCGCCGAAGTCGGAATGACAAAAGCTGAAATTCGCGTTCTTAGTAAACAAAAAGGTCTTCCGACCTGGGATCAGCCAGCGAGTCCCTGCTTGTCTTCCCGCATCGCCTACGGCGTTCCGGTGACGATAGAACGTCTCTCTAAGATCGAACACGGCGAAAATGAACTTCGAAAACTCGGCTTTCGCGAGTTTCGAGTTCGTGTTCACGGCGATCTCGCAAGACTCGAATTCGCCGGCGAAGAACTTCCCAGAGCATTTCAAATGGCGTCGGACGGCACTCTTAAAAAAGCATTCGCTGAACTGGAATTTCGTTTTGTTACGATCGATCTAAACGAATTTCGCAGCGGCTCTTTAAATGAATCGAATTCTAAAAATCAGCAAATAGATAGATCGGAGAAAAATTTGTAAAAATGGCAAACCCAATGGCTGACGAACAGCGGCGGTTTAAGGGAAGCGACGAGAAGAATCCCTTTGAAGCAATGAGCGAACGATTCGACCGAGCCGCGCAACTACTCGGTCTCGAACCGGATCTTTACGCCGTAATGCGTGTCCCGAGCCGTGAGATCAAGGTCTATATTCCGGTTAAAATGGATTCGGGACATATTGAGGTTTTCGAAGGTTTTCGGGTGCAGCATAACTTTGCGCGCGGACCGGCGAAAGGCGGAATCAGATATGCACCCGATGTAACTCTAGACGAAGTGAAAGCGCTCTCTGCCTGGATGACATGGAAATGTGCGGTTGTGAACGTACCTTTCGGAGGCGGTAAGGGCGGTATTATTTGCGATCCGCGCCAAATGTCACTTGGAGAACTCGAACGATTGACGCGTCGTTATACTGCCGAATTGATCGATTTTATCGGTCCCGACCGCGACGTCCCTGCGCCGGATATGAATACCAACGAGCAGACGATGGCTTGGATAATGGATACTTATTCGATGCATGCAAGACATACCGTAACTGCAGTTGTAACCGGAAAACCGGTCGCGCTCGGCGGATCGCTCGGGCGGCGCGAAGCCACAGGGCGCGGCGTTTTATTTACGGTTAATGAGGCTATTAAACGATTTAATCTGACACCGGAACAAACTTCGGTTGTCGTTCAGGGGTCGGGCAACGTCGGCGGCATCGGTGCGAGCTTAATGTACGATCAAGGGTACAAGGTGATCGCTATTTCCGACATTCACGGTGCGATCTATAATTCGAAAGGGTTAAATATTCCCGAAGTGTTGGAATACTTGGACCGAACAAAATCGCTCGAGGGTTACGCTGATGCCGATCATCTGGCAAATGATGAACTGCTTGAGATCGAATGCGACGTTCTGGCGCCGTGTGCTACTGAAAACCAGATCACGTCGCATAACGCTTCAAAGATAAAGTGCAAGATATTAGCAGAAGGAGCAAATGGTCCCACCACGCCGGCAGCCGATAAGATCCTCTTTAAGAACGGCGTTTTTGTTATCCCTGATATTTTAGCGAACGCCGGCGGGGTTACCGTCTCCTATTTTGAGTGGGTTCAGGACAGAATGGGATATTTCTGGCGCGAAGACGAAGTTAATCAGCGATTAGAAGAGAAAATGGTCGCAAGTTTTAATGAACTCAGCCAACTTGCGGAATTGCACAAGGTTGACACGCGAACCGCTGCTTATATGTTAGCGATCGACCGTGTCGCATATGACACCAGAATGAGAGGCATTTATGCATAACAAAAAATCAGGTAATTTATTAAAAACACTTGATTTTGAGTTAAAGATAAAGTAATGTTTTACGGAGTTGTGATTAAGTAGTTTGAAGCACAGATGACTTAGCTGGGATTGTTTCCAGACAGATCACAACGAATGACTTAAACTTTTTTGTTGCGCTGAAGATTAATTCGGGTTTTGTTACTTGAATGTTTTTCGGCGTATGCAATAATTGGGTAGTTTAGTTAATATATTGAAGTTTTTGATTTTATCTTGACTAACTACTATTGAAATTTAAATTTTTTATTAAATATTTTCGGCGGAGGAATGTGATGAAACTCGCGAAATCGGCGTTTTTAACTACGCTAATAATGCTGACACTGATTATTACGGCGTCAGCTCAGACTTTACGATCAAATGATGACCCACGGAATACGGCACCGACCGTAGGAACCGGAGGTCCTCCGGGGGGTCCGACAGGTCTTTTTACAATTTATGACGGACAAACCTTGAGAAAGGGAGAGTTCACTTTTAGTGCTGCTTACAGCAATTACGACCGCGATCCCGGCGATGTTGACATCGTTGAAGTTCCGGTCAGTTTTCAAATCGGTTTAAGCGACTATGTTGAATTGTTTTTCAACACAGACGCTTATCGCGGCATCAAGGTAAACTCACCGCGAAATTTGTCGGGTTTTTACCTGCCGAATTCCAGAGTGCTGATCGGCGCCAACTATGTTAGCGCACCGGCAATTGTTTTGGCTCCGAATGGACCCGGAAACAATCAGTATCGTAACGCGGCAGTTTATCGCCCCGCGGGAACTGCGCCGTTCGTTCAGTTTCCTTATTCCGGTGGAAATGCCGGGACATTTGGTGTGATCTCGCCGGCTAACGCCGGTACGATCTTCGGTTTTTCGGGCGGCTTTGCGCTTTTGGGACCGTCTAATGGCGGCACCGGCAGTTCAGCAGCAAACTTTCCGGGTATCGGTTCTGTATACGGCAGCATCCTTCCGGGCTTAGTATTGTCGACTGTTAACGTTACTAACCCGAACGGTTCAGCCGGTGGTACGGTTCCGACCGTTTTCACGCTTCAACCTTCGTATTTACCGGATGCTCCACTTCTTAATCGTACATACGGTGAATCTGCATTCAGCACATTTACGGTCGGCGGTAAGATTCGCTTCACCGGACCGAATAATCCGGTTGGAGTCGGAATCATTCCGTTCTATCGTTTTTACGCTGATTCGGCTAACGACTTTACCGGCTTTAATCAGCTCCAACGCGGCGCGAGCCCGGGCGGAAACCGCGGAGATTTTGGTGTAGTAGCATTTGCTGACGCTCGTCTTCGCAAATGGATCAACATTTCTGCAAACGTTGGTTACATCTATAACAGCAGCATCAAGAGTGCGGACGTAACACTGCTCGATCGTCCGGACGAACTTCTGGCAGGTATCGGAGTCGATTTTCCTGTTAACAAGTTTTTCCAGCCAATCTTAGAATTCCGATCGACTCAATATGTTGGCGGTCGTACACCGAATGCTTTCGAAAACAGTCCGATCGAAGGTTTAGCAGGCGCACGAGTTTACCCGACGCGTTGGATGAGTATCGGAGCGGCTTACCGCTATCACTTTAACCAGCAAGATGCAGGCTACTTCGATTCGCAGTCGTTCGGCGGAACAGTTGCTATCGCAGGCAGCACGACTCCTTTTCAGAGTTCGTTCTCGGGTATTCCGAACGGTTTCGTGCCTTCGTCCGATGGACATGGATTTCTTTTCCAGCTGACAGCGGGTCGTAGAAATGCGAGAACCGACGGACAGATAAAGAATGAATTTGCTAACGTAACTGCTCTTAATTTGTCGGATACTACGGTGAAAACGCCGTGTCCTCCGGGAACGCGTCCGAAAGAAGGAACGAGCTGCAGCGATTCAATGGCTGTAAATGTTTCGACGACCGCCGTTGATCCGGAAAATGACGTTCTTACCTACAACTATACCGTTACAGGCGGTCGCGTTGTCGGTCAGGGTGCCAATGTAAGTTGGGATCTCAGCGGCGTAACGCCGGGAACATATACGATCACCGCGGGCGTTGATGACGGCTGCGGAGTTTGCGGAACGACGCAGACCAAAACGATCGTTGTTGAAGCATGCGAATGCGAACAGGTTTGCAGTTGTCCGTCTGGTCTTTCGGTGATCGGTCCGTCAGGATTGGTTAACGGCGGCGATGACATTACATTCACCGCGAACGTAACGGACGGCAGCGGTACTTCGACCTACAACTGGTCAGTTTCACAGGGAACTATCACAAGCGGTCAGGGTACTTCGTCGATCACGGTTTCGACCTCGCCGGATATGGCAGGAAGCAATGTTACCGCAACGGTTGTGGTTCGCTCAGAACCTGACTGCAGCTGTGGTGATCTTTCGGCTTCGGAAGTCGCGATCATTCGTGATATTCCTGAATCGATCCTTAAGGATCAGTTCGGCAAGATCGCTAACGACGATGTTCGCCAGCGTATGGACCAGTTCTTTGAAACACTTCAGGCTGATCCGAATGCAACAGGTTACATCATCAACTACGGCACACCGAGAGATGTTGCTGCTCGCGAAAAACTGATGAAGAATCACATCGCGTTCAGAAACTTTGACGGAAGACGAATCACGTTCGTCAACGGCGGCAACACCGGCGAAGGATTGAAGAGCAATCTTTGGATCGTTCCGGCTGGTGCAACGCCTCCGACCCCGTAGTCAATAAACTTCATATCATTGATATGAAATTACAAAAGCAGGTAAGTCGTTTTATTGGACGACTTACCTGCTTTTTCTTAATTGAAAGCTTAAATGTTTTGAAAAATCTTCGTTTCTTTTGTACTATAGTGTCAATATGACGTGGACGTTTTACGTTCACCTGCCTTTTTATTCGAGTTAACAAGATTTCAAAGCAAACAATGAACTGTTTTAGTTCATCAAAGCCACGACGAAGCGGTTGCATCCGAACACCATTAAATTCGTCCAATCCCAAAGGATCAGAGAGTGACAATATGAAAGCAAATTATAAGTTTGGTTCGACTTTACAGAAATTGTATGCGTTGACGATGATCGTTCTTACATCGGCTGTGATTACGGCTGCGTCGAACGATCTAAAAAAGTTTGACGATTGGTCGATCGTCGGACCTAACGGAGGCGATGTCAGAGTCGTAACCATCGACCCGCGTAATAAGAACAGGCTGTATGTGAGTACGCTCGACGGACAAATTCACACTTCGGGTGACGGCGGAAATACCTGGTCGCTATTGGTCAATTTAAATCGTCCGCAGTTAGTACTTGACCAACTGTTTGTCGATTCGCAGGATTCAAATATTATTTACGCTTCGGGACATCGCCATAAAGAAGCAGGCGGATTTTTTAAGTCGGCTGATGCGGGCAAGACGTGGAAGGAAGCTAAAGAGCTCAAAAGCGAATCGATACATTCGATGACGCAATCGTTAAATAATCCCAATATTTTAATGGTCGGAACGATCAACGGCGTATGGGAATCGAAAGACAAAGGCGATTCATGGAAGAAGATCAAGTCCGACACGATGCCGATAAACATCGATTCAATGGCGATCGACCCGCGCGACGACAGCACCATTTTTGCCGGGACATGGTGGCGCGCTTATAAATCCACCGACTCGGGGAAAACCTGGCGGTTGATCAAAGACGGAATGATCGACGATTCGGATGTGTTTGCGATAACGGTTAATCCGCGAAATCCCGATCATATTGTAGCCTCTGCCTGCAGCGGCATTTACGAATCGTTCAACAACGGTGAAAAATGGGCAAAGATCCAGGGAATTCCGTCTCAATCGCGTAGAACGCGGGACATCGTTCAGCATCCGTCGCTCGAGGGTGTTATTTACGCCGGTACGACAGAAGGCTTTTGGCTCTCAACGAATGGAGGAAAAACCTGGTCGATGACGACGCAGCGAAATCTTGAGATAAATTCTATCGCTGTTCATCCGAGTGAGCCAAACAAGGTTTTTATCGCGACCAACAATTATGGCGTGATGGTTTCTAACGACGGCGGTCGAAATTTTTCGCAGACAAACGACCGGTTCACGAGCCGCTTTACTTATTCGATCACAACAGATCTGGAAGAACCGGGCAGATTGTACGCGACGACGCATAACACGGCGACCGGTGGTGGATTTGTTTTCATAAGTTCAGATGCGGGCAGAACTTGGGAACAGTCAAAGAATCTAGATGTCACGCGCGTGTCGCCGTTCGCGATCATTCAGGATAGAGTTGATCCAAAGATCCTCTATATGGGATCAAATACGGGCATCTTTAAATCTGTTGACCGCGGAGTCAACTGGTTTCAGGTCACTGCTCCCAAGCCGGTCCGTGCGGCGCGTTCGACAAAACGCAGTTCGCGAACAAAAGCGGCACCGCAGCCGGTTAAGGTTTCGACAGTTCCTGCATTGACCGAAAAGGTTAAGGTTCTTGCGTACACGCAGGATGGGAAAAACGGATTTTTAGCCGGGACGGACAGCGGTTTGTACCGCAGTTATGATATTTCACAGGGCTGGGAGAAACTCGATCTCGGGGTGGGAATTGCGAATAACATTTTTGTTATTACGACCAATCCGCAGCTGCCTGGAACGATCTGGGCAGGAACATCAATTTCAGGTGTGTTGGTTTCGGAAGACAACGGAACGACGTGGCGGAAAGTTAAGGGCATTCCGGAAGGAATTCCGATCAGTTCGATCAGAGTTGACCCGCAGGATCCCGAAAAGGTTTATGTCGGCACGCTTCAGACATTGTACCTGACGCGCGACGGTGGTAATTCGTGGGTTCGACGCGGCGGAAATCTCCCTTTGGGAAATTACACAAGTATTTTGATCAATCCGCGAAATACTAATGAAGTTTACGTTTCCAGTGCGCTGCAGGCTGACGGCGGAATTTATTTTTCGGAGGACGCAGGACAAAACTGGAAGCGCATCGATTCGAAAAATCTCGGGCTGCCGAGTCATCGCGTTTGGACGCTTGCGTTCGATCCGGTCGATTCGAACCGGATCTTTGCCGGAACGCATTCATCCGGCGTTTACATGATCGAACGAAAAAGCAGCAGCGTTGCAGCTGAGGTTCGCGAAGTAACCGGTGGAGACACTCGTCTGGGAAACTAATCCGATCGATAAACTAGCGAAAAAACGGTGCTCTCATGCGCCGTTTTTTTTGTTTTGAGTTTGGCAGTTAGAGGTAGGAAACCTATAATTTGAAATTTAGGAGAATAAATGTGAAAGAAGAAATCGTTTGTCCGTGTCCTTCCGGAAATGTAGTACTTCAAACTGAAAGTCTGTCTTTCACCGAAATACCCCACCAGTCCAAGCTTTTTCGCGATTATCAAAACGACCCGGAAAGTCTGCGGAAATATTACCCTCTGGCAGTCAATTCTCATACAGAGATATCGAAACATATCGATCGGATCTTGTCTGAATACAAAACCGACCGCGCCGTACTTTGCGATGTTCTCGAAGAAGCGAACCGCAGAAACGGAGCGACAGATGCGACGTTGAAAAATATTGAAATGCTTCGCGACGACGATTGCGTCGCAGTTGTTTCCGGGCAGCAAGCCGGTCTTTTCACTGGACCGATGTACACGATCTATAAGGCGCTTTCCGCGGTAAAAATGACAGAATGTCTGCGGGGACGCGGCTTTAAGGCTGTGCCGGTTTTTTGGATCGCCACGGAAGATCATGATTTTGAAGAAGTCTCAAAGATCGAAGTTATCTCGTCGGACGGAAAGTCACGAACAATAAAGAGCGAGCCGAAATACTGTTATGAAAATCTTCCGGTAGGTTACGTAAAACTGGACGAATCCATCAAGGAGACGATCGACGAACTATTTGAAAGTCTTCCGCGAACCGAGTTTACCGATGAGCTTCGCGAAATGATCGAAAACTCTTGGACCCCCGGCGAAGATTACGGCGACGCTTTTGCCCGGCTCTTGACAAAATTTCTCGGTAAATTTGGACTGATCGTACTTTGTCCGCTTGATGTCAGACTTAAGAAGTTAGCGACGCCAATTTACGTTAATGCTATTCGACGCTCCGATGAGATCGTGGAAGCATTGCGAAAGCGCAGCGATGAGCTGGAGTCGGAAGGATACCATGCGCAAGTGCTTGTCGGAGAAGATTATTTTCCGCTATTTTGGCAGGCTAAGGACAGAACTCGCCATGCGTTAAAAAAGAGTCCGACCGGTACCTTCAAAACCAGAGACATAGAGCGCGAATTCACCATCGACGAACTCGCCGATCTTGCCGCGGAAGAGCCTCAGCGCTTTTCGCCAAGCGTTGTTTTGCGCTCAGTTGTTCAGGACTATCTGCTGCCGACGGTATGTTACTTCGGCGGCGCCGCAGAAATAGCTTATTTTGCTCAGTCTTCTGAAGTTTATCGATTGCTTGACCGACCGGTTACGCCTATTTTTCACCGCCAGAGTTTTACGATCGTCGAATCGAAACATGGAAAAACTCTTGATAAATATGAACTTGAGTTCAGGGATGTGTTCGAGGGAATCGAAGTTTTGCTGCCAAAGATCGTTGAACAATTTTTGAACCGTGAAATGGCTAAAGTCTTTGCCGAAGTTGAAGAAAACATTAATAAGCAGCTGAACCGACTAGATCAGAACCTGTTTGAACTCGAACCGACACTTGCGGACAGCCTTGCAAATCGGAGGCGAAAGATCCTCTATCATATTTCGAATATTCGATCGAAGTTTCACAACGCTCAGATCCGCAAGGATGAAACGATCAATCGGAGGATAGAGACGGCATTCGCGTCTTTATATCCGCACAAGGCGCTCCAGGAACGGTCATTTAACGTGAGTCAGTTCGTAAACCGCCACGGTGTATATTTTTTCGACTGGCTATATCAGGCGATCGATCTCGATGATGACGGACACAGAATTATATTTCTATGATTTATCGGACAAATTCTTTGCTTTTTTTTCACCATCACAGTCGATTTATTACCGGTTTACAAATCTTTACAAACGCCGTTAACCCGCAGGCTATTAACGTTTAATCAGCTTGGCTGAAATATTTCTTAACGATCCTAAAAATATCTAAACTTTTGTGGTGAAGGTCGTGTACTAGTGTGATATGTTCGAAGCATCTTCCAATCCGAAGTTGCAATTTCAAAAATAGGAGAAAATCAGATGATAAAACTATCGAGTCTATCGAGACTGGTTCTGTTTTACGGTTTGTTAATTGCTGTATTCGCAGTTAACGGTACATTTGTTAACGGACAGTCGCAGGCTCTCAATGCGCAGATCGAAGGTGTCGTGACAGACACGAACGGTGCGGTTGTGCCCAACGCGACGATAACCGTCAAAAGTGTGCAGACAGGCGCCGAGCGTGTAATTGTAACGGGAGACACAGGGGTTTACCGTGCTCCTTTGCTTCCGCTTGGCTCATTTGTCATTACGGTCGAAGCCGCCAATTTCAAACGTCTCGTTCGTGAAGGTATTACGCTGACTGCCGGTCAAACGGCAACCGTCAATTTAACGCTTGAGCTGGGTGAACTTTCGGCGACGGTAACAATTACTTCAGATGCACCGATCGTTGATCCCGGAAAGATCGATGTCGGTCGCGTTATGAACCCCGAAGAAGTTCAAAATCTTCCGCTTGTTGCCCGCAATCCATATAATTTTGCACTTTTACAGGCTAATGTCACCGGTCGCCCGAACGCTGAGTTTGGGGTTCCGCGTATCAATGCCAACGGTTACGCGCGCAGAACAAATTACCAGCTTGACGGTAATACAAATACACAGGCAGACCGCGGCGGAATTCGTTTAATGCCGATCTCCGAAACTTTCGTTTCCGAAGTTCAATTGGTAACGAACGGCTTTTCAGCCGAATTCGGAAACACTCCGGGTTTGATCATGAACGCTATTACACCGTCAGGTACTAACGGTTTTCACGGATCGGCAAGCTACCGGCTGCAGCGAACGGCGTGGGCGTCGAGAGCCTTTAATACATCGCCGACTTCGAAGAAACCGGACACGATCGTCGATAACATAACAGGCGCTATCGGCGGACCGATCATCAAAGACCGCTGGCATTTCTACGGCGGCTACGAATGGGTTCAAAGAGACCTTTCGTCTCAGCGCACGCTCTCGTTCATCGAAGCCGACCGTCAGGATCTGATCGCATCGGGACTTTCCGCTTCGGCGCTCCCTGACGCAATTCCGGCTACGCAAAAAGTAAACTTTTTTATTATTAGAACGGATGCCCAGCTGACCGACGTCCATCGTTTAACGGGACGTTTGAACTGGTTTAAGAATTTGTCCCCGAACAACATCGGCGGCGGCACCACGACACTTGAACGAAGTATTGATTTTGATGATATTTCGTGGGCACCGGCGGTCCAGCTGATCTCTGCATTTTCGCCATTCCACTTGAACGAGTTTCGTTTTCAATATGCAAAACGAAATTCTCAGAATTTATCAAATGGAAATTCGGGCACAGGTCCGTCGATCGTTATTACACGAATAGATCCGACGCGCACCGGTTCGCAGGGCGCAAATTTCGGTGCTCCGGAAAATGCCAATACGATCGCGCCGCTCGAAGAAATGACTCAGGTTTTGGATAACTTTACCTGGACGACCGGTAATCACACGATGAAATTCGGCGGCGGCTTTAACATCGTCGACGATGTCCGCCGCTCGGGAGTTTTTGCTAGATATACATTTGCGACGCTTGCCGCCTATAACCAGGCGCGGACGGGCGCAAATCCGCGAAGCTATACAAACTATACCGAATCGTTCGGTGATCCGGATCTGAGCTACAAATCCACTTTTTACAATTGGTTCGCGCAGGACGATTGGAAGATCACGCCGAATTTAAAGGTCAATTACGGAGTTCGATACGATCTTTACGACATTCCTGAAGCCAGAAGCGATTCGCTTTTCGCGGCGTCGCAGGATTTTCGAATCGATAAGAACAATTTTGCGCCGCGTTTAGGCATCGTTTACGGCGCGCGCGACGGAAAATATGCGACGATCCTTCGCGCAAGCGCCGGAATGTATTACGATCAGCCGTTCCTGGATATGTACCGTCGTGCGATCCAAAACAACGGCAGCCCGCGTTTTTTCAATTTCTCGTTCGGTCCGACGAACACGGCGGCTCCGAACTTCCCGAATACATTGGGTTCGCTTCCGCCGGGAACGGTGCTGCCGGTTCAAAGTATTGAAACGGTCGCGCCCGATTTCGACACGATGTATGCGATCCATTACAACGCACAGGTTGAACAGGGATTGACTTCGGACATCTCTGTTACGCTGGGCTTTATTCACTCGAACGGGCGTCATATTCCGGTTTACAGAAATATTAACCGAATTCCGACTGCCGGACGTCTTGCAGATGGAAGACCGATCTATTCAAGCGCGGTCAATGCGGCTACGCGAATCGATCCGCGGTTCAACAATATTCTTCAGGCGGAATCGGTTGGAAATTCGAGCTATAATGCGATGACCGTTCAGCTCACAAAGCGTATGTCGAAAGGCTATCAATTCAGCATGAATTACACGCTTTCAAAGGCTGAAGACGACGCTCCCGAGCAAAATCTTGTCGCTGCAAGCAGCTTGGTTCAGCAGGATCCGACAAATCGCGCCCGCGATTTCGGTCCTTCGCTTGCAGATCAGCGGCATACTTTTGTCACCAGTTTCGTTGCCCGCCCGGTTTTCGACATCGAAAATCGTACGCTGCGATATATTCTCAATGACAATCAATTGAGCTTTATCGCCACGGCGAACAGCGGAGAGAGATACAATATCGTTGCTGCAACGGACATAAATCTCGACGGTTTCTCCGGCTCAGACAATCCTGTCGGAATCGGAAGAAACTCCGGCACGACGCCCAAACAGGTCAACGTCGATCTGCGTTACTCGCGATTTGTTTCATTTACTGAAAGATTCAAACTTGAGATCTTTGGTGAATTCATCAATGTTTTCAACATCAACAGCATTTTTCAGTTGAACAATTCATCGGTGACGACAGATGCACTCGGAAATCCGACAGGCGATCTTCCGACGATCAGAAATCGACCGGTTTCTTCGCTCGATGCACGGCTCTTCCAGCTTGGATTCAAATTCAAGTTTTAAGACCGCCGAAAAACGGCTGCGACGCAAAAACTGATTTTTGCGTCGCAGCCAAAGCTTTCCATGAATAAAGAAGAATCAGAAGTAAAGATCGACAAGGAATTGCCCGATTCGTGGTGGTATCGTGTTTATGCCGCAGTAGCAGTTACTACGGTCATCGTGATAGCGCTTCTTTGGGCATTTTCGCAATACTTTTCTAGCTAAAAACAAATGCAATTTTTAGATTGGGCGATCGTCGCGGCTTATTTGGCTTATGTCATCTGGGATGGCATTCGTATGACCAAAGGAAGCGATAATGTCGAGGGATTTTTTCTCGCTAACCGGAATCTTCCATGGTGGGCTGTCGGGTTGTCAGTAATGGCGACGCAGATGTCCGCGATCACGCTGGTCGGCACGACCGGACAGGCATATTCGGACGGAATGCGCTTTCTGCAGTTTTACTACGCGCTGCCGTTCGCAATGATAATCCTTTGCATCACGGTAGTGCCGTTTTTCTACCGCGCAAAGGTGTTCACGGCTTATGAATATCTTGAAAAGCGTTTCGATGTTAAAACTCGAACGCTGACAAGCTTGTTCTTTTTACTTTCCCGCGGGCTTGGAGTTGGCGTAATTATTGCAGCGCCGGCAGTTATTCTTTCAATCGTGTTGGGATGGAGCGAGATCGCAACGATCTTTGCGATCGGTTTGACGACGACGATCTATACAATGTTCGGCGGCGTTCAGGCGGTAACCTGGACCGATGTGAAGCAGATGGTTTTGATCTTCGTCGGTTTAGGTGTAGTCCTGTTCATTATTTTGACCAGTTTTCCGGCGGACGTTAGTCTGACGGACGGATTATATTTGGCGGGAGCGAGCGGAAAACTAACTACGATCGACACCAGCTTTGATCTAAAGGAAAAATACACGATCTGGTCCGGGCTTTTCGCCGCTCTGTTCCTTTTCTTGTCATATTTCGGCTGCGATCAATCGCAGGTTCAGCGGTTTCTGACCGCTAAATCGGTGGCTCAAGGACGAACTTCACTGTTGATGAGTGCGTTTTTGAAAATTCCGATGCAGTTCTTGATCTTGCTGATCGGCGTTCTGGTCTTTGTTTTTTATCAATTTAATGCTCCGCCGATGATCTTTAACGACGTCGAAGCGAAAAAAGCTGCAGCGACGCGTTCGGTGGATTATGGAGCGCTTGAGGGAAATTACAAACAGATCCATGAACAGCGAAAGACGGCGGCAGTTGAATTTGTCAGGGCGCAAAAAGAAACGGATAAAGCAGCTCTTGATGCGGCTCGCGACGGTTATCTGAAGGCAAATAAGGAGTTTTTGGCGGTTCGCAAGGAAGCCACGGAGTTTGTCAAAACGACCAATAAGAACTCAAGTTTTAATGATGTAAATTATGTCTTTCCAATGTTCGTCATTCAGAACATGCCGATGGGAATAATCGGGTTGATCATCGCGGCTATTTTCGCGGCGGCAATGTCAAGTATTTCTTCGGAATTGAATGCGTTGGCAACTGCTTCAACCATCGACTTTTACCGGCGGCATTTCAATAAAGAAGGGACAGACAAACAGTTTGTCATGTTCGGTCGCATCGCAACGTTTATTTGGGGAATTTTTGCGTGTATCGTCGCTATTTACGCAACAAATCTCGGATCGCTGATCGAGGTGGTTAATAAATTCGGCTCGTTTTTTTACGGATCTCTTTTAGGAGTTTTCGTCTTAGCCATTGGTGTAAAACGTGCCCGCGCGCGCGGCGCGTTCTTTGGACTTTTGTTCGGAATTGCTTCGGTCTGGATCGCGAGCAATTATACGGATATCGAGTTTTTGTGGTTTAACGTGGTCGGTTGTGTTGTAACGGTCGCGGCTGGATATTTGATCAGTTTGACGGTTCCTGAGGATTCAAAATGAAAATTTCAAATTCAAAAATTATAATTGCGGTATTGGTTTTATTCTCCATTATCCATTGTCCATTTTCCGTTAGATCGCAGGTTCGCCCGGTTTACGATATGGGCGCGATCGGTTTGGGACAAATGTTAAAGCGGCTTCAAACGACCGCGAGCGCAATGCACACGGGCGCACATCCCGACGACGAAGATTCGGGGTTAATGGCTTATTTAGCGAGAAAACAACAGGCTCGCGCAGTTTATTTGTCATTGAATCGCGGCGACGGCGGACAGAATGTGATCGGCGAAGAACTGTTTGAACCGCTCGGCGTGATTCGTTCTGAAGAACTTCTGCAAGCGCGAAGATTGGACGGCGGCGATCAGCTTTTTACGCGCGTAATGGATTACGGATTTTCTAAAACACGCGCCGAAGCCGCACGAATTTGGGGCGAACAATTGACGCTCGGCGATATGGTCAGAGCGATCAGAATGTATCGCCCGATGGTAATTATCTCGCGCTTTTCGGGAACTCCGGCAGACGGACACGGACAACATCAGCTTGCCGGTTATTTAACGCCGATTGCCTTTAAAGCTGCGGCTGATCCGGCGATGTTTCCCGAACATTTTCAGGAAGGTCTGCGTCCGTGGCAAGCGAAAAAACTTTATATGGGACAAGGTTTTCGCGCGAATCCGAATAATGAACCGACTCTATTTTTGAATACCGGCGAATATGATCCGCTGATCGGACGCAGTTATTTTGAAATTGCGATGGAAGGCAGAAGCCAGCATAAATCGCAGGAAATGGGCGTTTTGGAACTCCGCGGAAAGTTTGTTTCGGGAATGCGCTTGATGGAAAGTAATGTTCCGAAGGTTGAAAACGAAACGAGCGTTTTCGACGGTATTGACACTTCGATCAAGGGAATCGCATCGTTGACGAATAGTTCCGATGAAAATTTTGCGAAAAAACTCGCCGAATTGCAGGAAACTGCGGAAACGGCTTTGAAAAGCTACGAGCCGTATAATCCACAAAAACTCGTTTCCGTTTTGGCGAAAGGCTATAAACAAGCGGTTGACGCGGAAATATCAACACAAAACGCGGACGCGAAATTTTTATTAAAGCAAAAACAATCCGAATTTATAAAAGCCTTGCAACTTGCCGGCGGAGTTGTAGTTGACGCTTTGGCAGACACGGACACACTGGTTGCCGGAAATTCGTCCAATGTTGCAGTGCGCGTTTTTGCGCCGCAAAATGCCGATGTCAAAATTAAGAATGTTTCGCTGAAAACTCCGAACGGCTGGACGGCGGAAACTGCGCCTGAACCGATTCGGCAGGAAACGGGTTTTCGTCCGCGCAATGAAGATGCGTTCAACGCTTCGTTTTTTAATCTGACCGCGCCCGAAAACGCGAAACCGACCGAACCTTATTGGCTTGAAAATCCGCGAAATCCGAATTTTACATTTGATTGGAACGATAAAGATTCAAAAAATCTACCGTTTCAAAAACCGCTCGTTACAGCAGAAGTCAAAATGGAGATCGGCGGGCAGGAAATTACGGTGGAAAGGGAAGTTCAGTATCGTTATGCAGACGACATTCGCGGAGAATTACGCCGCGATCTGAATATCGTTCCGCTTGCGACGGTCGGTTTGGAATCAGACCTTTTAATCGCGCCTGTTTCATCAAAAGCCGATAAACACAGGCTCGTAATGACTGTTAGGAATAATGCGCCGAATGCGATAAAAGGAACTGGAACATTCAACCTTCCGAACGGCTGGACGCTTTCGCCGAAAACGGCGGAATTTTCGCTCGCTCAAAAAGGCGATAAAACCGCGCTTGCGTTTGAAGTTACGATTCCGGCAAATACAAAAGCGGACAGTTACAATCTGACGGCAACCGCAACGGTCGAAGGCAAAAATTACGATTTGCAAATGCAGGAGATCGCGTATCCGCATATACAAACGCACAGGCTTTATTCAAAAGCAGATGTCAAAGCGCAGGTTCTCGATCTGAAAGTTT
This sequence comes from Pyrinomonadaceae bacterium, assembly GCA_026129865.1. Lineage (GTDB taxonomy): Bacteria > Acidobacteriota > Blastocatellia > Pyrinomonadales > Pyrinomonadaceae > JAHCHG01. Next base: position 335,019 of record JAHCHG010000001.1, on the reverse strand, counting down.
CGCCCGTCAAGATCGGCTACATAATGGGCAGCGGCGACAAAGTTCCGCAGGCGATTCAGCGTTTGGGTCTGAATGTCACGATGCTTGACGAAAAAGCACTTTCGACGGGAAATCTGAACCAATTCGACACGATCATCGTCGGCATCCGCGCATCGCAAGTTCGTCCCGATTACGTTGCAAATAACGGCAGATTAAACGAATTTATGCAGAACGGCGGAACTTTGATTGTGCAGTATCAACAGCAGGAGTACGCCAGGATGAATCTGCCGCCATATCCGGCAAAAATGGAAGGAAACACCAGAACGGTTGATGAAAACGCGCCCGTGAAAATTCTTGAGCCGAATCATCCGATCTTTAATTTTCCAAATAAGATCACCGACGCGGATTTTGCAAACTGGATTCAGGAACGGAATCTTTACACGCTGACTTCGTGGGACGAATCGAAATATACGCCTCTGCTCGAAACGCACGATGAAGGCGAACCTGAAAGCAAAGGCGGAATGCTTTACGCCGAAATCGGTAAAGGTAAATTTATTTACACATCTTATTCATGGTTCAGACAGCTTCCGGTCGGAAATCAAGGTGCGTATCGAATTTTTGCAAATATGTTGAGCTTGCCGAAAGCGGACAAGAAATAATTAACCACGGATAGACACAGATTCACAAGGATATTTTTAGCTTAATTTATCTTGAAAATCTGTGTTTATCTGTGTTCATCTGTGGACAAATAAATGACTGAAGAAAAATTTCCGGCGCGAATCTATAAAGAAAATGTTTTGGCAGATTGTTTTGAAGATGCCAAACGATATTTTTTGCAGCCTTACATTGACGTAGATTTCGCGCACGTCGTGATGCTTGCCGAACAAGAAATAATTACAAAAGATGAGCTAAAAGCGTTGTTGAAAGCGTTAAAAAGTTTGGATTTGGATTCAATAAAACAAGCCGAATATGACGGGAGTTTTGAAGATCTGTTTTATTATCTGCAGCGCGAAATTACTAAAAACTGCGACGTTGATACGGCAGGAAAACTTCATACTGCGCGAAGCAGAAATGATATTGACGTAACCATTTACAGACTTTATCTGCGGAAACAGGTTCTAAAACTTTTGCGTTCCGCGATGGATTTGCGAAAAGTATTTCTTGATCTCGCTGCTGAACATCACGAAACTTTGATTCCGGCTTACACGCATACGCAGCCCGCACAGCCTTCTACTTTAGCGCATTATTTATTGGGAATGGCGGAAAATTTGGGGCGCGACATCAAGCGTTTGCAAAGGGCTTTCGACAATATGAATCTGTGTCCGCTCGGATCAGGCGCGATCACGACGACGGGATTTCCGATCAACCGCGAACGAGTCGCCGAACTTTTGGGTTTTTATGCGCCGACCATAAATTCCTACGCTTCGATCGCTTCGGTTGATTATTTTACTGAAACTTTGGGCGCGACCGCCGCGCTTCTCGTCAATATCGGAAAATTCGCACAGGAATTTCTCTTGATGGCAATGAAGGAATTCGACGTGATTCGCCTTCCTGACGGTTACGTGCAAGGCTCTTCGATCATGCCGCAAAAGCGAAATCCGGTCGCTCTGGAACATATTCGCGCCATCGGCAGCAAGGCTCTCGGTCAAACTCTCGGCGTTTTCACGAGCATTCATAACACGCCTTTTGGCGACATAAACGATGTAGAAGATGATCTCCAACCGCTGATTTACAGCGCAGTGCGCGACGCAAACCGCGCCGTTGCTTTATTTGCGGGTACGCTTGAATCGGCGACATTCAAACTCGAAACTTTGAAAAAACGCGCCGGAGAAAATTTCATCACCGTTACGGAACTCGCCGACACGATTGTTCGACGCGAAAATTTATCTTTCCGCATCGCTCATAGCATTGTCGGAAAATCGGTGCGCGCGGCGATCGAAAACGAAAGCGAAGTCACGCATTCCATTTTGCAAACCGCCGCGATAGAAGTTCTGGGACGCGAGATTTCGATGACGGAAGCGGAATTGAATGAAACATTATCGCCCGAAAATTTCGTGAATGTCCGAACCATTTACGGCGGAACCGCTCCTTCGGAAACGCGACGCGCGTTGTCAGTCGAGCGCGACCACGAATCGATCGATGAACTTTTCTTCACTGAAAAGACTGACTTCTTGCGCGCGGGAGGCGAAAAACTGAATGCGCTGGTCGAACAGCATCTGGCGTCATAGCCGTATTTCTATGATCTTTAATCTATAATCTATATCGAATTTTAGTTGCAGCATCTTCGGAATAGATTATAGATCGGAGATGTTAGTTGAAAGATTCTTACCGTCTTGCCGCTGCTACCGTAAACTGCCTGCTTTGAATAAAATCGAATTTATGGATAATTAGGGAACAGCCTCTAGAACCATGAATAAGATCAAAATACTTCCTGATAACCTCGCAAATCAGATCGCCGCCGGCGAGGTTGTCGAACGTCCTGCGTCCGTTATCAAGGAGCTTGTCGAAAATTCTATCGATGCCGGTGCAAAGAACATTAAAATAGAAATTGAGCTTGGCGGTCGTCGTCTGATGCGCATCACCGACGACGGCGAAGGAATGGAGCGCGATGACGCGATCCTTGCGTTCGAACGGCACGCAACGTCGAAATTAAAAACTCTTGAAGATCTCGCAAAAATAGCGACGCTCGGATTTCGCGGCGAAGCCCTTGCATCCATCGCTTCGGTCGCAAAGGTCGAACTCGTTACAAAAACAGAAGATAACAACGCGGGAACTAAGGTTCTGATCGAGGGCGGAAAGCTGATCGACGTCAGCGACGCCGGTCGTGCGACCGGAACGACGATCACGGTTCGCGATCTTTTTTTTAACACTCCGGCACGGCGCAAATTTATGCGCTCGGAAGCCACCGAAAATTTTCATATCACAAGCATCGCGACGCATTATGCGTTGGCAAATCCTCCGATATTCTTTTCCTTAACGAACAACGGTCGCGAAAGCTTCAGACTGACGCCGGCAAAAGATCTGCGCGAACGCGCATATCAGATCTTTGGCGGCAATCTTCTCGAAAGTTTGATCCCGGTAAGCGGCGGCAGGGAATATGTAGCCAAGATCGGCGGCTATATTTCAGCGCCGCGGGAACGCCGGACGACGCGCGATGCACAATTTTTTTTCATAAACGGCAGATTCGTTCGCGATAAGGTGATCGCAGGCGGATTGCTCGAAGGTTACCGCTCCGTTCTGCCGCACGGCGTATATCCGGTTGCGTTTCTTTTTCTCGATATTCCTCTTGAAGAGATTGATGTCAACGTTCATCCGGCAAAGACGGAAATCCGATTTCGACGGTCGCAGGCAGTAAAAGATGTTATTGCAGAAGCTGTTAGAGAAGCTTTGCAGCGTTCGGGAATTGGGGTCGAGCGGACTTTCTCGGTTCCGGAATCGGACGAACCGGCGCGCGAAATTGAGCCGACGAATGAGGCGAATATTGAACATTCACCGAGCCAGACGGTGATCGAGTTTCAATCGGAAGCGCAGACTTCGGCTATCGATGCTACAAAGATCGAAACGGCAATTGCAAATCAACCGTCGGCGGAAAATGACCGGTCGCCGTTTGCGTCGGATGAATTTGAAATTCCCGTTTCCTCAAACGATTTCGAAGATCTCGCCGTTCGCAAAGAACGCGTCGAACCCGTCAAATCGCCGCTTTCTGATCGGAATGACTTTGCAGGCATCGGTTACGCTGTTCTTCCGCCGGTCGATTCGGCTGAAAATATTCCGCGTTCCGTCGAGGTCGATGAAGTTTCCGGTTCCAAGATAAAACCTATCGGTCAACTTCATGAAAGTTTCATAATTGCCGTCGATGACGAAGGGTTATTGCTCATCGATCAGCATGTCGCGCACGAACGTATCCTTTTCGATAAATTTCGAAAGCGGGAAGACGAGCGACGTGTCGAAGCGCAAAATCTTCTTCTGCCGGAGACTTTTGATCTGACACCTGCGCAGAGCGCGGCATTTGACCTTGTCGAAAGAGAATTGGAAAGCTGCGGGTTCGGTCTGATGCGGCTTTCCGGTCGAACTATTGCGATCAAGAGCGTTCCGACCGATCTGCCGCCTTCCGAACTGCGGAATCTTTTTGCCGAGATCCTGGACACGGCTGAAAGCGAAAAACGCGGAAATGCACGAGAAACTATTCGTGACAACATCGCTGCGACGATGGCGTGCAAGGCTGCGGTCAAAATAAATATGAAACTGACGCCGGAAAAAATGCATTGGCTCATCGACCGTTTGCTCGTAACCTCTTCGCCAACGACCTGCCCGCACGGGCGCCCGGTCATTTTGCGGCTGACAATGAAGGATATTGAACGGGGTTTTCATCGAACCTAGATCAGATCGAAGTCAATGAGAGTTAAACACGGCGAAATTCCGGACCGGCAGTGGCAGAAACGGCTTCACGAGATAATCTTCGAAGCCGATACGCCCGCCGGCAAAGCGTTTGACGTTGTCCTGATCTGCGCGATCGTTTTAAGTGTCGTTGTCGTTATTTTAGACAGCGTCGGCAGTTATCAGGCGAAGTTCGGCGGATTTCTTTACGCTGCCGAATGGTTTTTTACCATTCTTTTCACCATCGAATACGTTTTTCGTTTGCTCAGCGTCCGCCGACCGCTTCGATACGCGGGGAGTTTTTTCGGGTGGATCGATATTCTTTCAATTCTGCCGACGTATTTGAGTTTGCTTTTCCCGGGCGTTCAATATCTGCTGACGGTTAGAATTCTCCGTCTTCTCAGGATCTTCAGAGTCTTTAAATTAACGGAATATGTATCCGAAGCCCATATTCTTACGACCGCACTTCGCGCAAGTGCCCGAAAGATCGGCGTTTTTCTGTTTGCCGTACTTTCGCTCGTAACTGTCATTGGCTCGCTGATCTATGTTATCGAAGGCGAGCAAAACGGGTTCAAAGACATACCGACAAGCATCTATTGGGCGATCGTAACTTTAACGACCGTGGGTTACGGAGATCTAGCGCCGAAAACCGGGCTCGGGCAGTTTTTTGCTTCGATCGTAATGATCCTCGGATACGGGATCATCGCAGTTCCGACCGGTATTGTTACCGTCGAACTTTCAAAATCTGCCCGTTCCACGCAGCATTGCCCGTCATGTTCCGCCGAGGGGCACGACGCCGACGCACTTTTTTGCAAATATTGCTCCGAACGTCTTTAGAGTTATGAAAGTAAAGGTCGGTACATGCGGGTTCGGTCGGACGAAAAAGACGGATTATTCAAAAGCGCTTTCCGTTGTTGAAATTCAGCATACTTTTTATCAACCACCCGAGATCGAAACCCTTCAAAAATGGCGCGCCGAAATGCCGGACGAGTTTGAATTTACCGTCAAAGCCTGGCAGCTCATCACTCATCAAATTAAAAGCCCCACTTACCGTCGCTTAAAACTCGAGCTGACGCCGGAGCAGCGCGAGGACGCAGGTTCCTTCAAACCCACTGCAGTCGTCGATCATGGATTGGCAGCAACGCTCGAAAGCGCCAAAGCACTCGGTGCCCGGACTATCCTGTTTCAATGTCCGGCTAGTTTTAAACCGTACGAGTACAACATCAAAAATTTGAACGCATTTTTTGCACGAATTGAGCGAAAAAACATGAATTTCGTCTGGGAGCCGCGCGGCGATTGGGACTTGGAGGTCGTAAAAGAAATTTGCGGGCAAAACGACCTTTGGCATGTTGTCGATCCGTTTAAGGTTCGAACCGTTACGCCGGAAAAATGCTATTTTCGGCTTCACGGATTAACCGGCTGGCGCTATAAATACTCCGACGACGAGCTGAACGACCTCGCCGAAATAGTGCCGAATAACAAACTCGCGTACGTCTTCTTCAATAATTCGGAAATGTTCAAAGACGCCGTCCGTTTTCGCGAGATTCTGGAAAGCTAGATCTTAAAGCTTTTGAAATAAACCTAAAACTGTTTCGGAGTCCGACAGATCGTTTAAAACCGCATCCGGTTTATGTCCTGTCAGATCGCTCGCAGAATGATTTCGTCCGGTCGCGACCGATATTACTTTTGCACCGAAATGCCGAGCGCAGGCAATGTCGTTCGGCGTGTCGCCGATGACGATAAACTGCTGCGGAGAAAAGGGAAACTGGTAAAATTCGGAAAATTGCCGTCCGGCTGCAACAGCCAGCTCGCGGCGTTCATGCGAAATTTCGCCAAACGCATTCGGCGCTTCCGAAAAATACTGCCAAAGATCGACCGCGCTCAGTTTTATTTCTGCCGCGACCGATAGATTTCCCGTCAGCAAACCGTTAATGAATTGCGGGTCTTCATGAGTCTGCTTCAAGATCGGACGAACGCCGTTCAAAACTTCGTAGGGCTTTTCGCATTCGGAGAGAACTCGGGTCATTTCAGCCTTAAAGACCGCCAGCAATTCGTTTCTCTGTTTCAGAATACGTTCCGGTGTGAAGCCCTCAAGCCGCAGAGCTTCATACATTATCTGTGAATCCGTCATTCCGGACGCTGTAATTTCGCTCAGACGACCGTCGCTTCCGAAAAGCTTGATCATCGTCGCTGAAAAATATGTTCTGTAAGCGCCGGCGACCGTCGAACGTATTAATGTTCCATCGATATCCCAAAGCAGGATCTTTATCTTTGCAGGATCGATCCTTGCGGATCCGCCGAAATTTTCGTGAAGCGGCGCGTTCATATTTTCAAAAATTTAATCGATCGGTTCGTTCAAAGCCTTGTCGCGGCGACACGCGGAGAGCGCTTTGGACCGTGCGCTAACGATCTTCAGGACGCGCATATTCTTTTTATCGACGATCACGCGCATACAAGCGCATCCGTAGCCGTAGTTTCCGTTGGTCGCGACCCATTGGTCGTCGGAAAATTCCGCCCAATCGCCTTCAGCCTGATGACCGTCTTGAACAGCTATTATCCACTGCCCGTCTTTGTCATTGAGCCAGGCGTTGGCAGGCGTTGGATTAAAAAACCAGCCGCACCTGTTTTCGACTTTGGATTCGGTTTCGGATGGATCCGCGTCCTTTTCATTTGCTTTATTCTCAACAGCCGGAGTGCTTTCAGGCGTTTTCGCCTCACCCGCTTTTGAAACCGCGTCGGGAGCCGATGTAGCAGACGGCGATGCTGCGGCAAATTCGGAATTTTCGGATGTAGACGTCGTCTGGCAACCGGAAAAAACTGCGGCGGCGATAAATACTAAAACCGGCAAGACTAAATTGTTTTTCATATTCAACGTTATTCAATGATTGCAAGAACGTCTCCGGCATTAACCGTAGCGCCTTCGGTAAATCGAATTTCTTTGACTACACCGTCTTTCGGCGATTTCATTTCGTTCTGCATTTTCATCGCTTCGACGACCAAAATTCCGTCGCCCGCAGAAACCTCTGCACCTTCATCAACAAGCACTCGGACCAGCTTTCCGGGCATTGCGGTTTTTATTTCCGCAATTCCGTCGGCATTTGCGCCGGCAGCCGACGAACTTCGCAGCTTTTTCGGGTCCGTGATCGTTATAGTAAATTGTTCATTGACTGCATTGACTACGAATGGATCCCCTGATTTCAACTGCGGCGACACAAAGATCTGCGTAATTTCGCCTTTGTTTTTGAAGAGATAAACATTAGGTTCGGGCTGACTTGATTCAAGCTCGTATTCACGATCGTCAACCTTTGCGAATAACTTGCCTTCGATCGATCTAAGTTCAATTTCGTAATGCTCGCCATTGAGCTCGGCATTTAATTTCATCTTAATAATCGGATCTCAGCGCCGTTCGGATTTTTCGTATTCACTCTTCAAAAGATCCATAAATTCGCCCCGGCGATCGTACAGACGTTTCGGTTTCCTTTTTTCATGACGGGCGAGCGCGTAAGCGGTAATGATCGGCAATGCAACAGTTGAATCGACATAACAAACAACTGCGTCGGGAAGTTTATCCGGATCGACCTTGCCCCAGCTGACGGCTTCACCGGGTGTTGCACCGCTCAAACCGCCGGTGTCGGGACGCGCGTCCGTAACCTGCAGAAAGTAATCATGACCTTTTTCATCTATTCCGAGAACTTCCTGAATCTGCGGTTCGGTTTGGAGCGCAAAGTTTTTCGGACTTCCGCCCCCAAGTATAAATATTGCCGATTTTCCGCCTTTTTTCGTTTTCTTACCGGAATGAACCACGCCGCGTTTTGCTGCCAGAACGATCGAAGCAGTCTCGTTTACGTCCAAGTTAGGATTTAATACAAGCTTTCCGCCCTGCAATTCTTTCGCGGCGATATTCATGCCGATCGAAGAATCGCCCGGACTTGAGGTATATATCGGTACGCCGTATTCGTAAGCAACACCGAGAAGCGATTTTTCTTTGATCCCCAATTTCTTTTCCCTTTCACGTACGTACTTTCCGCAGAGATAATGAAATTCGGCAGATGACATCGATCTTTGAAATTCGTCATGTTCTATCAAACGGCGGAAAAACGAATCGGTATCAAGCAAAACGGAATAATCGAAGAAAATGTCATAAATTCTGACGACTTCTTCTTCGCGCAGCACGACGTCCGAGATCAGAGTGTTTCCCTGATGAAGGTTCAAACCGATCCCGAAATGGGTATCGTGATAAAGATTGGCGCCGGTCGAAATGATCCAGTCAATAAACCCGGCTTTGATCAACGGAATTATCGCCGAGATTCCTAAACCGGCTGGTGTCAGCGCACCGGTCAGCGTAACTCCGATAGTTACGTCGTCTTCGAGCATTTTGCCCGAAAACAAACGGCAAGCTTCGCGCAGACGCGCGGCGTTGTACGCCATAAAAGACTCATCGACAAGGTCGGCAAGCGCCGTATTTTTGTCGATCGGCGTCGGATCGATCCGTTTGCCGCCTAAAAATCTACTTTTTTTCTTTGCCATCTCACTCTTGTTCAGCTAATAACATCAGACCATTCTTAAAAACCTGGAAACTTTGAGAACAATTTTTATCGGGATTCATATACGGGGCGATCTTCCTCGCAACTTCAATCTTAGACGTAAAGCCTTTTTTATAATACCCGGCATTTGTTAATACCCGTTCTAAAGCTTCCCATGTCCCGCCTTTTATTGCATCCGGATTTCTATAGCTTTTTCGTTGTGTCAAATTTTCCGAAACGCGGGGATGATTATTTCTTAAGGCATCGATATCGCCAAAAAACCATGCTTCAAGTTCTTCGACCGCAATTCGATTCAATACTTGGAAAGTTTCGGTTCGTGCGGGCGTCGACAAATTTGCATCGTAAGCAAATTGTTCGAGCTTCTCCTTTAAGATTTCGCAATTTTCCCGGTCTTCGTCAACCAAAACAACTATTCGCCAGTCTTTGTGAATTTCCAGTATGTTTCTGTAACCTTTTAACCGATTGGGCAAATGTTTTAGTAATCGTTGTTTTCCTCGAAGATTTATAAACCGAAAAGTAACGTTACCGCCAAGAATTTTGGGAACAATTTCTCCTAATACAATTTCGGCAGAGGCTTCCTCAAGTAAGAATTCGATGTGCACTTACTTTTGAACCTCCGAAAGATAGTTTTCCATCCATAAATCTCCTAAATTTGCTCCGGACTCAAGCATTTCCTTCACGCCGGGTAATTTAAGGGGCTTTTCGGCTTTCGCGAATCCGTTTTTATCGCGGAAAAGAAAAAAGACCTCCTCAGGATTTACGTTGTTTACGAAAAACGGCGAATGAGTTGAAACCATCAGCTGAGAATTAGCCGACGCAATTCTGCATTCGTCTGCCAATTCGGGCAGCAAATGCGGATATAGATGATTTTCAGGTTCTTCTATTCCAACTAGCTGAGGCGGATTCGGATCATAGAGTACCGTGAGGTAAGCTAACATCTTCAAGGTTCCGTCGGATACGTATTTTGCTTGAATCGGTCGGGCAAAGGGAGCATCCTTGATCTGAAGCAGTAATCTGCCGTCGGGCATCATATCGGCTTCAACCTTTTCCAAATGCGGGATTCTTGCGGAGAGTGTATTCAATATCTTGTTTAGAATTTCGGGATGACGCTCTCTATAATATTGAATTACATTAGCAAGGTTGTCTCCTGTAACCGAAAGTTTTTCTTGCGGACCGGCTTCAGGTTGATTTCTGGATGTTTCGGCAGTCAGATAAGACAGATACCAACCCGTGATAAATTCTCTTAAGGCTGTTACTCTCGGATGGCTTGCTAATTGTCCAAGAGCATTTACAGCTAATATTTCCGGCGAAGAAAGCGTTTGGTCAATTCGCTGAGCCGATTCATCGGGGTCTTCGCCGGAGATGACCTGCCCGCGCCCCATACTGAAATTAAGAAATCTAAATGGTTGTCCATACCGTCGTCCGCGGCGCCAGCTAAGCCATTCTTCTTTGACGAATGCCCCCGTAAAACCTTCATTCTCATCTATCGCCAAGTGATAGGTAATTGGCGATGAGTTTTTATTTTCACGATATTTTATCTCGATCACAATCGGTTCGCTAGAACCTCTGGTTCGTAATTCTCTAAATCGTCCGCGGCTATCTACTGCCTTTCGTAATCCGATCGAAAAACAGTCGGCGAGGAAGGCAAAAACATCGAAAACAGTTGATTTCCCGCTGCCGTTTCTGCCTAGAAATACAGATAGCGGTTTTATTTCTCTGAGTTCTAGGTCCTTTAGGACACGAAAATTTTTGACGCGCAAATGTTCGATTCTTGGAACATTTCTTATGACTTGAGATGGCGAATTATCCATAATCCGGATCGCTTTGACATTTTAAAAAAGAGCATAGATGTTGACCTTTAATTCAACATCTATGCTTGAAACCTACGTGCAAACATCAAACCGTTACCGATTTTTCCGCTTTGTTCGGCTGCGGCGTTATTCTAAGATAAGGTTTGACCTTCTTAAATCCGGCAGGGAACTTTTCCGCGGCTTCTTCGTCTGAAAGTGCCGGAACGATAATGCAGTCGTCGCCGTCTTTCCAATTAACGGGCGTTGCGACCTTGAAATTATCGGTCAGCTGCAGCGAATCGATGACCCGCAGAATTTCATCAAAATTACGACCTGTGCTCGCCGGATAGGTCAATGTTAACCGGACTTTCTTGTTCGGATCGATCACGAATACCGAACGCACGGTGAGCGTGTCGTTGGCGTTCGGATGGATCATGTCGTATAGATCCGAAACTTTTCGATCGTCGTCTGCGATCATCGGAAAATTGACCGCTGAGCCCTGTGTTTCTTCGATGTCCTTTTCCCAACCCTTATGCGAATCGACAGGGTCGACGCTTAATCCGATCACTTTAACGCCGCGCTTTTCGAACTCCGGTTTTAATTTGGCAGCCATTCCGAGTTCGGTAGTACAAACGGGCGTGTAATCTTTGGGATGCGAAAAAAGGACGCCCCATTTATCGCCGAGCCATTCATGGAAATTAATTTCGCCTTCGGTTGTCTGCGCCGTAAAATCCGGCGCCGTGTCTCCTAATCTGATAGCCATAATTTTTTACTCCTATGATGAATTTCTACTCCAAAAGCAAAGTTTTCTTACTCTGCCAATACGAAATTGTTAAAATCTTCAAACACCCATTCATTCTGTAAGGTGTCATAGATTATTCCTAAGAACTTTCTGGCTAATGCTATTTTTGCCTTGCCGTGTCCTTTTCTTTTCTTGATCCGTTCGTAATAATCTCTTAAATACCGACTTCCTCTCATTGCTACCAAACTGCATTGCACCAAAGTCGTTCTGCCCGTTTTGCTTCCCAACTTCGTGATTCGTCCGTGCCTGACTGTTTCATTTGAATTTGAAACTCTTGGAACGATCCCGAAATAACTTGCCAATTTATCTTTCGTCGGAAAATCCTGAACATCTCCAATTATTGCCAATAGCACTCCCGCCGAACGACTTCCGATTCCCGTCATTGAGATCAAGTTTTCATATCCTTGCAGTTTTTTCGCTAACGGTTCGATTGCCTTTTCCAATTTCTTTATGCTCTGTTTCAATGACCCCATTTGTTCAATGATTATTTCAATCTCTGCTCGCTCAATCTCTGTCCATTCCAAATCAAACAATCTGTTCAATCCTTTGTCTGATGAAAGACTCGCTTTCTTTAACTTCCACCCTCGCGATACTGCCAGAGCATGCAGTTTGTTCTTGAGCGAAGTCTGCAATCGCACAAACTTTGTCCTCGTTTCGTTCATCCTAGAAACCGTTTCCGCTTCCTCGCTTTTCCGACGAACTTCCGGCAAAAGGTTCGCTTTTAAGAACTTTGCCAAATTGATCGCATCTTCCTCATCGGTTTTCTTCGCCGAACTCTTGATTACTTCAAAGGCTCGCGGATTCACTATCCGCACTTTCAATCCGGGAACTTTTAACTGCTCACAAAACCAACGCGTGTTGCCTGTCGCTTCAACCGCCACTTCGTCAGTTTTCTTTAGTCCTGAAACAAACTTCTCGATCTCACAAAGCTGATACTTGCCTAAAGAAATCTCTTCGTCTTCTTTCAAATAACAAACCGTCACTTGCGTTGTGTGTAAATCTACTCCGATATATCTTTTCATTTTCTATTCCTCCATAAAGTGTCTTTTTTCACTTCGCTTTGGAATAGATTTACGGTGGCTTTTATGCCAAACTCCTATTCGAGGTCTGAGCTTTTCCAGCTTCTGCCTCATGGTGGCGGTTCGACGCGAGAAGCTAATTGGAGTTAATCTCCTTTTCGCGGTCATGCCGCATAAAAACATTCAGCTTCTTGCTTCTCTACTCCAATGCTTTCTTTCAACATCAGAGTATAATCGCCACCGTTTCAATTCATCATCCCATCTCCTTGATTAAAATCTTGTCGTTGAATGCTTAATTTATATCACGAATCCGAACAATTCAGAACCGTCATTCCGGCAATTCGACGTCGGAGACCAATTCCTCCGGGTCCCGTTTTCGGATACGCAGAAGCGATATTTTCTTCTCGTCGGCGCGGAGAATTTCGATCGCGAGTCCGCGAAAATCCAGCTTTTCATCAACCTTTGGGACATATCCCGCTTCTCTTGTAACAAGCCCGGCGATAGTGGTGAAATCGTCGTCTTCGATCTCGATATCGAACAGCCGTTCGATCTTGCCGATCTCGGTCGAACCGAGAACGTCATAGTAGCCGCCGCCGGCTTCGATTATTTCGACGATCTCTTCTTCGATATCTTCGTCTTCGATCTCGCCGACGATCTCCTCTAAAATATCTTCTACCGTTATCAAGCCAGCAACTCCGCCGTATTCATCAATAACGATCGCGATCTGAACATGATTTGTCTGCATGTTCTTGAGCAGATCCGACGCAGATTTTGTTTCCGGAACGAAATACGCCGGACGAAGCAGAGACTTTATAGGCTCTTCTTCTTTACCTTCGGACCATGCGTTCATCAGATCGCGGACGTAAATTACGCCTTCTATATGATCGATCGAATCTTTATAAACAGGAAGCCGGGAATACTTTTCTTCGATTATCAGATCACGCGCGTTCTTGACCGTTGAATCAAACGGAAGTGCAGTGATTTCAGTTCGCGGAGTCATTATCTCGCCGGCTTTGGTCTCGCTGAATTCGACCATCGTTTCGATCAATTCGCGTTCGTTCTCTTCTAATATCCCTTCCGCTTCTCCCATTTCGATCAGTGCCTGAAGATCTTCAGCGTAATCCATCCGCTCTTCCTCGCTTGGTGCTGCTGGAACGACCGAGGTTTCGAGATCTGTTTCGGGTTTCGTGAAAACCTGAAACGGGTCGGACAATGCCGATAGCAATCCGTAAAACGGACGAACGATCGGAAGCATAAAGATCAACTGCGTTTCCGGATTATTCCTCGTCAACAGTCGCGGAATGATCTGTCGGAAAACGATCGAAAGGATCAGGCAAGCCGCAAGCGAGATCGACAGAAGTTCAAACTTTGTCTGGAAAAAATGAAAAGTAACGATGGTTACGAGGACGGAAAAAATTACAAGCAGGATCTGAATTGCAGCCGAGATCGCAAATCGAAATCTCGGGCGGTTTTCCTGAATTTCCTGGAGAAATTTCAAGGTTTTAACCTTCGCGCTTTCTTCATGATCCGAAGACAAACGACGAAGACTAACATCGCTTAGCTGTGAAAACGCCATATCGACCGTCGCGAGAACCGTTAAAACAACCAGGATCAGGATCGATATCGAAAGTTCAATTTCCATAGTTAGGGGATAATTTTAGTTTCACCGAGCGGATTAGTAAATTTCCCGGTTTCACTTAAGCAGCGCGGCTGCGGCTTCATCGACAAACCATTTAAGATCGCCGTTCTTCGGCGACACGCCCTGCGCGGGATATTTATCGATATCCTTCTCGCCGTGAAATACTTTTGACAATATCTCGGCTTTTTCCTCGCCGTTGACCATAAAGATCACGTTCTTTGCTCGATTGATAACCGGGAAGGTCATCGTCAAACGAAACGCGCGATATTTATCAACCAAATTCGCAACCCCAATGTTCGTCGTATTGGTCAGCGCCTTTGAATGCGGGAACAGCGAAGCCGTATGACCGTCAGCGCCGAGACCCAGGAAAATGAGATCGAATACCGGAAATTCGTCGGCAGGGAGTTTTAAAAATTTCCGGACGGTCGTTTCGAACTGAGCGGCGACGCCGGCGGCATCAATTATTTCTGTTTGCCACCTTATGATCTGCGTCCGATCGATGCCCAGCGGTTTGAAAAGATTTTCGGAAGCGAGCTTAAAATTGCTTTGATCGGACGCCGGCGAAACATCGCGTTCGTCGACAAAGAAAAAACAAACGTTTTCCCAATCAACTTTCGACCGGTAATCTTCGGAAGCCAGTAATTTAAAGAGCTTCACGGGTGTCGATCCGCCGGAAAGAACAACGGTAAAACGCCCGTTTTGCTTGATAAATTCGGCGGACAGACGGACAAATTCATTCGCCGCCGCAGCGCTCAGCGCATCGATATCAGGAAATATATTCACGTTTTTTGGGATTTTCATGTAATTTCGTTCTTCCAACGTCGACCTGTTCGTTCGAGAAGTTCTTCCGATTCCTTCGGACCCCAGGATCCCGCTTCATAGTTCGGAAAATCGCGCGCCGGGATCGCATTCCACACGTCTATCACGGGGGTTACGATCTGCCAGCTTGATTCGACCATGTCGGCGCGCTGGAAAAGCGTCGCATCGCCGATCATTCCATCGAAGAGCAGCCGCTCGTAACCGGTACTGATGTTCTCGCCGAAATGTTCAAAATAATCAAAATCCATGTCGACCGCACCCATGTTTACGATCGGACCCGGAATTTTGGCGCCGAAATGCAGAGTAATTCCTTCATCGGGCTGAATATGAATTACGATCCGGTTCGTCGTCAGTTTTTCTATCGAAGTTTCGCGAAACAATACGAACGGCGCTTTCTTAAATTGAATAACGATCTCTGAATGTTTGCCCGGCATTCGCTTTCCGGTTCGGACATAGAACGGGACGCCGCCCCAACGCCAGTTGTCGATCGAAAGTTCAAGCGCGGCAAAGGTTTCCGTATTTGAATCCGGCGCTATCGATTCTTCATTTCGATACGCCGGAACTTCCTTTCCGTCGATCTTTCCGGCGTCATATTGACCGCGCACGGTTTTATGGATGACGGACTCGGGCGAAAATTGCTGGATCGCGGCAAGTATCTTTGCCTGTTCGTCGCGGACCGCATCGGCTTCAAAGGATACGGGCGGCTCCATCGCCGTCAATGTCAACAACTGAAATATATGGTTTGGAACCATATCGCGCAGGGCGCCCGATTTTTCGTAATAATTGCCGCGCGATTCAACGCCGAGGCTTTCAGCGACCGTGATCTGAACGTGATCGATAAAGTTCCGATTCCAGATCGGTTCGAAAATCAGGTTTCCAAACCGGAAAACAAGGATATTCTGAACGGTTTCTTTTCCCAGGTAATGGTCGATCCGATAGATCTGACGCTCTTTCAAAATTCGTAAAAGGCTCGCATTGAGCGCCTTTGCCGATTCGAAATTCGAACCGAACGGCTTTTCGTAAATGAACCTTCGCCAGTTGCCGTTCTCTTCCTTTCCAAGCCCGTTCTTTACTATTTTTGCCGATACATTTGCAAAAAGCGACGGTGGGATTGCCATGTAATAGAAGAAATTTTCAGGAATATCATGCTTAGTGCAAACTTCTTCAAGTAATTCCTTAATGTCCTTAAACAGTTTTTTATCGTCGTCGAAATCGCCGCCTGTATAATATGTCCTTTCTTCAAACCATTTGATCAGTTTTTTATCCGGCGTGTTTGGCACGAACTCCTTTAGATCAGCCATGATCTTGCTGCGAAAATCGCCGCATTCGAGTTCCTGCCGACCGACGCCGACGATCGCGAAATTGTCGGGCAAGTGCCCGTCTTTGGCTAAATTATAGAGTGCGGGGAACAGTTTCCGTTTCGTCAGGTCGCCGGTCGCGCCGAAAATGACCATGACGCATGGTTCTGCTGTCTTTTCTGTTTGACTCATAAAAAGTTTGAGAATTCAGACTAGCACATAATTGAGCATAAATAACCTATTTATGATACCTGGGCGGCGTTTTTCGGTCCGAGTTTAAATCAGCTTCTGTCTATACGGAAGATCCCGCGTTCGGCAAAAATGCCCGTCAATCGTCGGTTGCGACCGCTTTTGATTAATAAACTTAAAATGCGCTGTCAGGCAAAAAAGCTTTTAGAATATAAAAAATGAGAGAACTACCAACAACTCTAAACGGGGAAGTGGAATGAGAGATTGAACAGTCAATCTAAAACACAGTCGGCAAGAAAGGCTATTTAAGGGTCGTAGAAAAAGCGGACTTGGCATCAATCTTCAATTTTCAGCAGATTCCGCAATTCGCCTTCGCGTGCATCCATCTCTCCATTATCGATTTCGTGATCGTAACCGCAAAGATGGAGAATGCCATGAAGAATTAGCTGTTTTAATTCGAGCTCAAAAGACAGGTCATTTTCCGCCGCCTGACGCGCAGCCTGCTCGACGGAAATTACAATATCGCCGAGCGGCGCGCTTTCTTTTTCAAATTCTTCAGCTTCAAATGGAAACGACAGAACGTCCGTCGTGTGATCTATCCGGCGAAAATCGCTGTTTAGCGACTTCATCTTTGCATCGCTGACAAAAACAACGACCGGCGCCCTATTTCCGGATTCTTTGATCAATTCGAGAGAATTCTTGACAAAGCTTTCGATCGTCGAAATTTCCAACTTTACCTTTCGCTGTTTGTTGACGATCTCGATCATTGAAAATTTATTCGGAATCGTTTTCGTAAGCCTCAACGATCAGCTGAACCAACCGGTGACGAACGACGTCCTTTTTGTCAAAAAATATGAATTCAATTTCCGGGATTCCGCTCAAAACGCGTTCTGCTTCGCGCAGACCGCTGTGCTGACCGCGCGGCAGATCGATCTGCGTAACGTCGCCGGTCACAACGACCTTTGACCCGAAACCAATTCGCGTGAGGAACATTTTCATCTGTTCGCCGGTCGTGTTTTGTGCTTCATCGAGAATAATAAACGCATTATTTATAGTTCGTCCTCGCATAAATGCCAGCGGAGCGATCTCGATGATCCGTTTTTCCAGCATTTTCGTCACGCGTTCCGTGTCGACGAGATCGAAAAGCGCATCGTAAAGCGGACGAAGATAAGGATCGACCTTTTCCTGCAGATCGCCCGGAAGAAACCCGAGCTTTTCGCCGGCTTCGACTGCAGGACGAGTGAGAACGATTCGCTCAACCTGCTTTGCAAACAGCGATTGAACCGCAACCGCAACGGCAAGGAACGATTTTCCGGTGCCCGCCGGACCGATCCCGAAGGTAAGATCTTTGTCCTGAATTGCCTCGATGTATTTTCGCTGGTTCGCGGTTTTCGGGGCGACCTGCTTTTTGCCCGAAGGATTGAATCTGGAATTTTTAAAATAGTCGCGAAGCGAATAAGCGCGGTCTTCGGCTATCTGTTTGAACGCATCGCGAAGCTCTTTATCGGAAAATTGATTTCCCTCGTCAAAAAGCTCGGCAAAATCCTTCAAAATTTTCTCGACCGTTTCGATGTCCTTTTCGTCGCCATCGACCATCAGTTCGTTCCCGCGAGCGCTGATGTCGATATCGAGAAGGGCTTCCAGATATTTAATATTTTGATCTTGAACGCCGAATAGCGTTTTCAGACCTTGCGGCGGGAGTTCTATCTTTTTTGAATTGTTCAAATTAAAAAATTTTTCCTCTGATAATCGAATTATTGAACAAGAACGAGGCTACTAAAACCGTTTTGCTCTGTCAATAAAATCCTCCGGTATCGGTTGGGGCACGTTCATTGCATCTTCTAACTCTATAAAAACAAGCGCACCGAATTTGCTTATCCAAAATCGGGCAAAAGAAAATCCCCTTTGGTTTAGTTTTAGGAGAAAACCAATGATCAGTATTCAGCAAAAAGCAATCGCCGGTGAAAAAATGTCCGATGAGAAAATTCGCCAAATGGAAGACTCGAAACCCCTTGGCAATTTCAAAGAGGTGAAATGTCCGGCGCTCGAGATTCCCGATTTCCTTTTCGATAAACGCCGACGACCTGTCCGGCGAAGAAAGTCATCGTCAATAATTTAAAACATTTATGAAATCCGAAAACAAAAAGTCTGTAGCGAAACGAAACGCGGCTACTTCGGCGAAAGGAACGAAAACGGACAGCGGCGTATCGAAAAAGAACGGCGGGAAAACGCCGAAGAACCAGAATGGTTCGAAACCGAAAAGCCCGTTGCCGAAGCAGCATCAGCCGCGTCCCGGCATCGAATCGGAGATCGATCCGCGTCCGCAATATCTAGCGCCGAATTATAAAGGTTCCGGCAAACTAAAAGGAAAGTCGGCGCTTATCACCGGCGGCGATTCGGGGATCGGGCGGGCTGTTGCGGTGCTTTATGCCCGCGAAGGCGCCGATGTCGCGATCGTTTACCTAAAAGAAGAACGAAGCGATGCAGAAGAAACGGCGCGGCAGATCGAAAACGAAGGCGGAAGATCGCTTTTGATACCCGGTGATGTCAAAGATGAGAAGTTTTGTAAGAAAGCTGTTGAAAAGGTCGTCAAGAAATTTGGAAAACTCGATGTTTTAGTCAACAACGCTGCGTTCCAGAAACATCAGGAATCATTCGAAGAGGTCTCGTTCGACGACTGGGACAAGCATTTTAAGACCAACATTTACGGATATTTTTACATGGTTAAATACGCGCTCGAGCATATGGGCGAGGGAAGCGCGATCGTCAATACCGGTTCGATCACAGGCTTGGAAGGGAACAAAGATCTGCTCGCCTATTCATCGACGAAGGGAGCGATCCATGCATTTTCAAAATCGCTTGCGCAAATGCTGGTAAAGCGGAAAATTCGCGTCAATTGCGTCGCTCCGGGACCGATCTGGACGCCGTTGAACGTCGCCGATAAATCGGCGGAAGAAGTAGCCAAACATGGTGCTGATACACCGATGAAGCGTCCCGGACAACCCGAAGAAGTTGCGCCGGCATACGTTTTTTTCGCGTCGGACGCGGACTCAAGCTACATCACGGGCGAGGTTATGACGCTTTTAGGCGGCGAAACGCGGGCGGGTTAGAAATAAATTTAACCCGAGCGCAATCAGTCCCGGCTGCAATTATCGTCGCTTCGACGCGAAAACGCCTTTGCGCTAAATAAAGTTCCTCGTACTCGAACATCTTTCCGCGGCTTGCGCGGCGGCTGCAACCGGGACGGATTGCGCTCCAGTCGTTGACCTAAACTCTTATCTCTCGCTTTTAAACGGCTCGATCAGCATTTTTCGGATCGTTACGTCATCTTCGGAATCGAAACCCGAAACACCGATCCTGATCTCGTGTTGCGGTATATCGTTACGAAAAGTTCGATGCAGATAATCCCAAATGCTAAGACCGCTCGACCAGTTTGAATCCATTTCTTCCTTTTTCTCCGAATGGTGAATGCCGTGAAGCCGCGGCGTAACGATCACTTTTTCGAGCTTTTCTTCAAACTCTTTCGGAAGACGCACATTTGAATGGTGAAAAAATACGCTCAGGAACAGCAGGCTTTGCCATATCTGGAGAGCTTTTGGCGACACTCCAATTAGCAAGATCTGCCCGGCGCGAAAGACAACTGAAATCGTCATTTCCGCGAAATGAAATCGAATCGCCGTTGATGCCGTTAAATCGAGATCGGCGTGATGGATCTTGTGAAAACGCCATAAAAAGGGAATTTTATGCGTTAGGACATGCCAGATGTAAAGTGTGTAATCGAGCAAAACTACCGCGAGGGCGGTTTCAAGGAATCTCGGCAATTTAAACAACTTTAATAACCCAAAATCGCTGCTGTCGACATACTTCGTAAGCCTGTCGGTTACCGGCTTTTCGAACAATCCGATCGCAAGTCCAGCCGCGGAAGCGATCGCAAGATTTCGGACGGTGCTTATCTCTTTGTTCTCGATCTGTTTACGAAGTGGTCTCTTTTTCTCAAAAATATACAAAACCGCGAACGTTCCGACCGTTAAAATTCCGCTAATCCATTTCATAGTGTCGATTGTAAAACAAATATAGTGCCACCGCCGCAGAAATGGACAATTCCTGCCAAAACGCCGCTCCGCGTAGAAGCAATTTTGTACCGGAATTTGATACGAAACTTTTTTCTATGCCGTCTTTGCCAACTTTATTGCGCATATGATAATCTCTCTCCTTTGTTAACACACCATTTTTTGAGACAAATATTCTAGGAGTTTATTATTAATGGCTAATGAAAACGGACAAGTCGGACAGATCGTGCAGATCATCGGTCCGGTTGTTGACGTCGAATTTGAAGGAAATTATTTACCGCCGATCTATCAGGCTTTGCGCGTAACCTCGGAAGGATTTGATGTTGAAACTCCGATCGACGTTATCGTTGAAGTTCAACAGCATCTCGGCGAAAGCCGTGTTCGCGCGGTTTCGATGCTGCCGACAGACGGAATGGTACGCGGAATGAAGGTTATCGACACCGGCGATACGATCGCGATGCCGGTCGGTATTCCGACATTGGGTCGCGTCATGAACGTCATCGGCGATCCGGTTGACGAACTTGGCGATGTTGTTTCATCGGATCATGCTTCGATCCACAGACATGCACCGAGTTTTGAAGAACAGGCAACCGAACTCGAAATGTTTGAAACCGGTATCAAAGTTATCGATTTGATCCAGCCCTTTAAGCGCGGCGGAAAGATCGGGTTGTTCGGCGGCGCGGGTGTTGGTAAGACGGTTTTGATTCAGGAACTTATTACCAATATCGCAACGGCGCACAGTGGTTATTCTGTATTTGCCGGAGTTGGCGAACGAACGCGTGAAGGAAACGATCTTTTGCGCGAATTCGTCGAATCGGGCGTTATCAGCTACGGCGAAGAATTTAACAAGCATTTTGAAGAAACCGGCGAATTCGACATGACAAAGGTCGATAAGAGCGCGCTGAAAGATTCGAAAGTAGCATTGGTTTACGGACAGATGACCGAACCGCCGGGAGCGCGTCTTCGGGTCGCTTTGAGCGGTTTGACCGTTGCAGAATACTTCCGCGATCAAGGAAACGACGTACTTTTCTTTGTTGACAATATTTTCCGCTTTACACAAGCCGGTTCTGAAGTGTCCGCACTTCTTGGTCGTATGCCGTCGGCGGTTGGTTACCAGCCGACACTCGCAACGGAAATGGGAGAAATGCAGGAGCGCATTACTTCGACGAAAACCGGTGCTGTAACTTCGATTCAAGCAGTTTACGTTCCGGCGGACGATTACACCGATCCCGCGCCGGCAACGACGTTTGCCCACCTCGATGCTGTTACCGCGCTTTCGCGTCAGATCGTGGAACTTGGAATTTATCCCGCGGTTGATCCGCTTGCTTCGAACTCGACTATTCTGACACCGGACATTGTCGGCGATGAGCATTACAACACGGCGCAGTCCGTAAAACAGATCCTTCAGCGTTACAAGGATCTGCAGGACATCATCGCAATTCTCGGGTTAGATGAATTGAGTGAAGACGACAAATTAACAGTTTCGCGTGCGCGCAAGGTCCAACGATTCTTCTCGCAGCCGTTCTTTGTCGGCGAACAGTTTACCGGCTTGAAAGGCGAATACGTCAAGGTCGAAGACACGATCAAAGGTTTCCGTGAGATCATCGAAGGAAAATGCGACGATATGCCGGAACAGGCATTCTACATGGTCGGCACGATCGAACAGGCTCGCGAAAAAGCCCAGAAAATGGCGGCAAGTGCATAAAGAAGCAGTTTAAAGTTCAAAGTTTCGAGTTCAAGGTAAAAATGCTTTGAACTTGGAGCTTTGAACTTTCAACCTTGAACTTTAACGATATGTTGAACTTAGAAATTGTTACACCGGCGAAAATGGTGCTTTCAGATACGGTCGATTCGGTTACCGTTCCGACGGCGACCGGCGAAGTTGGAATTCTTTCAAATCACGCGCCGCTTATCTCTGCGTTAAAACCTGGTATCTTATCCGTCAGCAAAGGCGGTTCGGTTGAAAAGATGGTTGTTTCGGGCGGATTTGTCGAGGTCAGCTCGAACAAAGTTTCGGTTTTGACGGATATCGCGGAAAAATCCGGCGAGATCGATGTTGAGTCGGCACGCGCTGCGAAAGCCGAAGCCGAAAAGGTGCTCGGATCCTGGAAAGACGGTTCAGCCGAAGATTTTGAGATCGAATCGGAACGTTTGGAAAAGGCAAACGCCCAACTGCAGCTCGCAGCCGGACGCTAGAATCTTTGGAATTTTATTGGAAAAGGCGAGTTTCGGCTCGCCTTATCTATTTTAAAAAATGCGGTCTGTATAATTTATCGGTTCCCGCTGTTCTGCTGCAGGATTTGGAAAGCTGCCGGAATAGGTCGCGGGCAGCCAATTGGAGATCTGATCACGCGTGATCAAGCCGACACATTGATTTTTGCTGTTCAAAACGGCGAGATATTTAATATCGTCGGCGATCATCTTACGACAGCATTCTTCGATCTCAACATTATCACCGATCGTCTTAAAGTTGCTGTTCAGAACTCTGCCGGCGGTCGTCCGCTGCAGGTTTAATCCCTTTGCAACTGCGCGTTCGCAAATATCGTGTTCCGTAACGATTCCGATCAGATTTCTGTGCGACATACTTTCTACGATCGCAACGCAGCCGCTCCGCGTTTCCGCCATTTTTTGAGCGACATCCGGCAGGTAAGTTTCCATCGTGCAGACGGCAGACGCGTCCGACAAAACATCTTTTATCAACATCAATTCACCTCGTATCCAGTTTCAGAATTCACCTGTATCTTTTTAAGGCATTTTGCCGTGAAAAATATCCGTGTACAAATTACTTCTGCAAACTGCGTACCGCACCTAAAAACCCCGCCGTAATCAAAGGCAGAAACGCGACCGCCAGGGAGCGTGCCAAACTCCCGCAATAAAACAACTCCGAGCCAAGAGTGGCAGAAACGCGACCGCCAGGGAGCGTGCCAAACTCCCGCAATAAAATAACTCCGAGCCAAAAAGGGCAGAAACGCGACCGCCAGGAAGCGTGCCTTGAAAATGTTGTGTACCTGGAGCTTAACGATCTGCGCACTTTCTGCACGCTCCCTAGCGGTCGCGTTTCAGCCTTTGATTAGCGAGGTAGCTTCTCTGTCTATGCAATCAAGTCCCCAAAAAAAAGACCGCCTGCCTTAGCTGGCGAGCGGTCTATAAAGTTTTGATTTTGGGAAGTCTTAAGCCGAATGTGAACTTGCCGACGCTTTGGAAACTTCCTGAACTACCTCGGCAGTCTTTCTTTGGTCGGTATTTATCGCAATATCAGCCTGTGCGACCATCCCGCAGCATCCGCCTTTTTCATCGATTACGGCAATGCGGCGCACCTGTTTTTCTTCCATCAAATTGCAGCAGTCTTCGACCGAAGTCCGCGGCGTAACGGTGAAAACCTTTTCGGTCATAATGTCTTTCGCCGTCAATTCAAGCGGATTTTTTCCTTCAGCCACAGCGCGGCAGCAAATGTCGCGATCCGTGATCACACCCAAAAGCTTATTGTGCGTGTTGTCCTCGACCACCGGAATGCAGCCGCAATCGTTGAGCACCATCATCTTTGCAACTTCCTGCAATCCCGAATCCGCCGTGCAGCAAGCCGGGTTTGTCGCCATAATATCTTTTACCAACATATTTCCTGTTCTCCTTTTAATTTATAATTTCGGTTTGCAAAACTTGAATTATCGTATGAATTTGGAACGATCTCCGTAAATTTTGCTTCTAGATGTCTAAACTGCAATGCGTATGCCAGCGACTATCAAAAAGGCAGAAACGCGACCGCAACGGAGCGTGCAAAAAGCCCGCATTAAACGTCCCGGCAAAAGCGAATGGCAGAAGCGCGACCGCAAGCGAGCGTGCAGAAAGCCCGCAGTAAACATGCCGGCAAAAGCGAATGGCAGAAACGCGACCGCAAGGGAGCGTGCAAAAAGCCCGCAGTAAACTTCCCGGCAGAAGCGAATGGCAGAAACGCGACCGCAAGGGAGCGTGCAAAAAGCCCGCAGTAAACATCCCCGGCAAGAGCGAATGGCAGAAACGCGACCGCAAGGGAACGTGCAGAATGCCCGCAGTATACAACTCGGCAGAAGCGAATGGCAGAAACGCGACTGCAAGGGAGCGTGCAGAAAGCTCGCAGTTTACAATTCCGCAAAACAAAATTAAGAAGCGAGACCGTTAAGTGGAGCGTACCGAAAATGCGAATATGTTGAATGTGGCGCTATTGCGCATCACTAGGAAGTGATCTCCGAAGTGTGGGTCGAGCACGCTCCCTTGCGTTTGCGAGAGTTGGTTGATGCGGGAGTGCTGCACGCTCCCTAGCGGTCGCGTTTCTGCCCTTGTATTTGCGGGAGAATTGCACGCTCCCTAGCGGTCGCGTTTCTGCCCTTGCGTTGGCGACCGTAGGGCGCGGGTCTTGATCTATAGATCATGAAGGGGCGATTACTTTAGAGAATCACTCAGTCGTACTACTGAAATTTCCGGGTTGCATTTTGAAAAAAGCTGCGGGACGTCAATACGAACTCCCTTTTCTCCCAGTTTCCATGTGAACCACGTAATTTCATTTATGATGCCACGCGCCTGCGCGACTTAAAAGCAACCCTTTGAAACTTTCAGTTCCGGACGAGCGGTTGGAAAATTCATTCGCTCGAGTGAAGAAAGAGCGCAAATAACCTTCCCGATCAAAGGATTTTGGCTGGCACTTGAACCAATAAAACAGGGAATTTTGGTCGTGGAAATTATTTGTTAAATTCAACAAAAAAAACGGTTGACACGATTTATTTAGCTGCGCTAAAATCTTCGCATTCTCAAAACTAAATCACCGATTTGCCGTATCCGGCATCTCACAAGGAGCGAATTATGTCTTATCGAATATTTATGGGAATCATACTGATTTCCTTTTTGTTCATATCCGCGACGATTGCAAATAGTCAAATTTTAGCGTGGGAAATGGATGGAAATGCTGGTAATGAGATTTCCGTCGCGTCTACAACAATTGATGCAAATCTTGAATCTTCGTCGATTGCGAGGGGAGCGGGAATTGATCCGAGTGCTCTTGCTAACTCATACTCCTCGACAAATTTTGCCGCTACAACTTTAGCTACAGCTATTAGTTCGAATGAATATCTTCAGATAACTGTCAAACCTAAGAGTGCATTTAAGGTTTCGCTGAGTTCTTTGGACGCTAATTTTCGTCGCTCAAGTACGGGACCGACCGATTTTCAATGGCAATATAGCCTTGACGGATTCTCTACGGCGGGTATTAATGTTGGGTCAGCAATTAACTTCACCAACACAAATAACAACGGCGTTTCTCAAGCGCAGATAGACCTAAGCTCAGTTGTCGCATTACAAAACGTCGCGTTCCCTAATACTATTACGTTTCGGCTCTATGGCTGGAACGCAAGCGCGACAGGTGGGACTTTTGCAATCGGACGGCTTCAGGGCAATGACCTGGCGATTGGAGGCACGACCGCTGCCGTCACTACATCGGCGAACGGAATCATTTCCGGCAAGATCAAAAACCAAAAAGGACAAGGCTTGCGATTCTGCACGGTCATGCTTTCGGGCGGGAGTTTGCCGGAGCCGCTCTATTCGACGACTAATATGTTTGGGCAATATCGTTTTGACGATATACCGCTTGGAGAAGGGTATATTTTGCAGGTGTTTTCGCGCAGGTATTCCTTTGAGGAGCCGAGCAGATTCATAAACCTAAACCAATCGATCTCCGACGCGGATTTTACCGGCGACGAGCAGTGACGGGTCGACAACCATAATAATTACAAAAATAAAAACCGGGGCGATGACGGCTCCGGTTTTTGTATTTTTGTGGAACAAATAAAGCATTAAACAGAAAGATTTATCTACATATGCTCGATGCCCTCGAGCGGGAAAAAGCGGTCGATGAATTCTATGTGTAGGCGCTGAATGTTGTCTTCGCCGACGCGGACGCCGCGGACTATTGAAATTATCGTTACGTTATACTGTGTCGAACTTATCCGCAGAAAATCGCCAACCGACGGTGAAAACGAAGTGTATATCGACGCGCCGCTCAAACTAAGGTTTTCGGTAACGGTATCTTCACTCGCGACCGGCTCGCCGTCGCCGTCGAGAATATCGACCGTCACATTTGTCGGAATGCGAAATCGCGAATGACGACGCGATTCAGCCGGGACGACTTCAGTGTCGGGACCTGTGTAGGCTTCGGAGATCTTCCAAAAATCTTCCTCGTCGCGGTCGACGATCTCATAGATCGTTGCCGGATCGACCCAATAGCTTTTCGGCGGCTCTTTTCCGACAAATCCCACGCCGATCGAATACTTTTCAGAACGTGTTTCAGCATCTGTAAATTTAATGCAGCGGCGGACGATACCCCAAATTTTATACTGCGGTTCGGCAAAATCGTAAGTTCGAAGGCTGCGCGGCATCGGGATCGTTATAAATACTAGTCTTCCGCGCTTTACGGGGCGCGTTAGCGCAAAGCCTGCGCCGTAACGCGAAACATCGCGAATGCGGGCAATTTCTTCCCAGGTCATCTTGGCATCGACGCGAACTTCTACCTTAACGGGAAGCTGCATCGAAATGCGCTGGATAACTCGGTTTTCTTCTTGGGTAGCTTGTAACATTTGAATGGCTTTTTATGATTAGACGAAGGAATGAGTATATTTGCTCAAAAGTTAAATTTTATCGGGATTTCAGTTCGCTGATCAAAGCTTGGGAACGGTCGCTTTGCTATGGGTTATCAGGTTGCGATTCAGGCTTTCAGCCTGTAAAATAATAATACATTAACGCGGCTGAGATTTCTAGGTTTTTTTATCGATCACACCTTTTATCAACTGCTCATGCAAAATAGGAAATACAGCCGAAAATCGATAATTAAGGACATTAAATGGATAATACTTTAGATAGAAATCAAGTAAATATCGAAGATGAAATGCGTCGTTCGTACCTGGATTACGCGATGAGCGTGATCATCGGACGCGCGCTGCCCGACATTCGCGACGGTCTGAAACCTGTTCACCGGCGCGTTTTATGGGCGATGCAGGAACTCGGAAATTATCACAACCGCCCATATAAAAAGAGTGCGCGTGTCGTCGGAGACACGATCGGTAAATATCACCCGCACGGCGACATCGCGGCTTATGACACGGTCGTCCGGCTGGCGCAGGAATTTTCAATGCGCTATCCGCTGGTTGACGGGCAGGGAAACTTTGGTTCGATCGACGGCGATTCCGCCGCTGCTATGAGATATACCGAAGTTCGAATGCAGAAATTGACTGCGGAAGTATTGGCGGACATTGAAAAGGAAACCGTCGATTTTGTTCCGAACTATGACGAATCGTTAAGCGAACCGACGGTTTTGCCGACTCGTTTTCCAAATCTTCTGGTAAACGGTTCCGAAGGGATCGCGGTGGGAATGGCGACGAAAATTCCGCCGCATAATATGTCGGAAATGATCGACGCTACGGTTGCGGTCATTAAAGATCCGGCGATCACGATCGACGAACTTATTAAGATCGTTCCCGGACCCGATTTTCCGACCGGCGCTTTTATTTACGGACGGGAAGAGATCCATCGCGCTTATCGCGAAGGACGCGGCATTATTCAAATGCGCGCCCGTGCGGCGATCGACCGCATCGGTCGCGGAAACTCCGAGCGCGACGCAGTTGTCGTAACCGAGATTCCTTATCAGCTGAACAAAGCGCGTTTAATCGAAAAGATCGCGCAGCTTGTAAATGAAAAGAAGCTCGACGGCATTTCCGAAATTCGAGACGAATCGAACCGCGAGGGTATTCGCGTCGTCATCGAACTAAAACGCGACGCCGTTCCGCAGGTAGTTCTTAATAAACTCTATAAATTGACGCCGCTGCAGATGTCTTTCGGCATCATCAATCTGGCGATCGTCGACGGGCAGCCGCAGATCCTTTCGCTCAAGCAAATGCTCGAGCATTTTGTAGATTTCAGGCGCGAAGTAGTTCGCCGTCGAACCGAGTTTGATCTTCGAAAAGCACGCGCCCGTGCGCATATTTTGGAAGGTTTGAACAAGGCGATCGACACGCTCGATTATATTATTCCGGCTATTCGAACATCGCGCTCGACCGATGAAGCAAAACAATGGCTCACAGGAAATTTTGCTTCGATCGACGATGTCGATGTTTGGCGCGGTGCGCCGGCGGAACAGAAGCTTGAGAGTTTCGTTAAGGATCTGAAAAAGATCATCGGCGATCTTGAATTTACGGAAATTCAGGCGCAGGCGATCCTCGATCTGCAGCTCCGCAGACTTTCCGCTCTCGAACGTCAGAAGATCATCGACGAACTGGAAGCTTTGCTAAAGCATATTGCCGAACTCGAAGCGATCCTGAACAACGAACAATTGCTTCGTCAGGTGATAATTGACGAACTGACCGAAATTAAAAAGAATTTCGGCGACGAAAGAAGAACCGAGATCGTTGATTCCGGCGTGGAACTCAGCATCGAAGATCTGATTCCGGACGAAGAAGTTGCGATCACAGTTACAAAAGCCGGTTACGTTAAACGCACTCCGATCTCGACATATTCGAAGCAATCCCGCGGAGGAAAAGGTCGGTTCGGCGCAGTAGCGAAGAATGAAGACTTTATCGAACATCTGTTCACGGCGTCGACGCACGATTATTTAATGATCTTTACGGCGCGCGGGCAGGTTTACAAGGTCAAGGTTCACGAGATCCCCGAAGGTCAGGCAGCAACGCGCGGCAAGGCGATCGTAAATCTGGTTAATCTTTCGTCCGAAATGAAGCTGGTCGAAGTTTTGGCGGTCAAAGATTTTGCCGATGATGTTTATGTGACGATGGTAACGCGTCAGGGCGTCGTTAAAAAATCGGCGCTTTCGGAATATCAAAATATTCGGGCGAACGGCATTAATGCGATAAACATTGACGACGACGACGAATTGCTGAACGTGTTTTTCACCGACGGCAGCAAGCAGATCTTTATCGCGACTCACGACGGAATGGCAATTCGCTTTCACGAATCCGACGCGCGTCCGCTTGGTCGCGTGGCACGCGGAGTTCGCGGAATTAAGCTGCGAAAAGGCGATTACGTTGTTTCGGCTTGCGCGGTTTCCGAGGATGAATCGGAAAATATGCTGACGGTGTCTGAAAACGGATTCGGTAAGCAGACGATCGTTGCAAACTACCGTCTGCAGAGCCGTGCCGGTGTTGGCGTTATCAATATGAAAACGACAGCGAAAACCGGAAAGGTCGTAGCGTCTTTCCCGGTTGAGAAAGATTCGGAAGTGATCTTGATAACGAAACAGGCGAAGCTGATTCGCCTCGAGGTCGGCAAGATCCGCAAGACCGGCAGAAGCGCGCAGGGCGTAACGCTGATCAGAATGACCGGCGACGACATTGTAACGAGCGCATCGCTTCTCGATCCTGCTGCCGAGGACGTTGATGAATAATTCTTCAATGTTCTGAATCGGTCTAAAAACAGGGAAGTGTTCGCCGCTTTCCTGTTTTCTTATTTCTAACGAGACTATTTTCGGATGTCCATTTACGAAAAAAACAAGCCGATCGACCTTTCAAAGGTTAAAACTTACGAACTAGAATCGCGCCCGAGTAAGGTCGAGATCGGTGATTTTGCAAAGACGATCGACGCCGCCGACACGCTTGGAACGTTTTTATCTAAGTTTCCGAATATTTTGGCGGTCGATTCGCTTCGTCAGCTTGCACGGCGAATCAGAAAAGCCCGTGATACGGGAAAACCGGTAATTTGGGGAATTGGCGGGCATGTCGTAAAGACCGGACTTTCCCCACTGCTTATCGATCTGATGGACCGCGGTTTTATTACCGCGATCGCGTCGAACGGATCGGTGCTTGTTCATGATACCGAACTTGCATTAGTCGGTTTTACCAGCGAAGATGTCGACGCAACGCTCGGCAGCGGTGACTTCGGCGCAGCGAAAGAAACGGGGGAAATTTTGAACAGCGCGGCTCGACGCGCAGCCGGTGACAATATCGGACTCGGAGAGGTAATGGGGCAAGAGCTTCTCGCTCAAGACCCGAAAAACATTGAAATTTCGCTTCTCTGCGCGGCATACCGGCGGAAGATTCCGTACACGGCTCATTTGACGATCGGCGCTGATATCGGGCATTTTCATGCTTCCTGCGACGGCGCGGCTCTAGGAAAAGCTTCGCATACGGACTTTCGACTGTTTACATCGATCGTCAAGGAAATGAACGGCGGCGGTGTTTATCTTAATATCGGTTCCGCGGTTACAATGCCGGAAATCTTTTTAAAAGCTGTAACCGTTGTTAGAAACCTTGGAAATCCGCTCGAAGATATTACGACGGCAAATTTTGATTTTATACAGCATTACCGCCCGCTGACCAATGTCGTCCGGCGCCCGACGGCGAACGGCGCAGGTCGCGGATTTGCATTGACCGGTCATCATGAGATCATGATACCGCTGCTTGCCGCCCATCTAATTTGCGGAGAAAAAATATGATCGCCTTTTTACATGAAGAGCTCCCTAATCTGGTTGCGTTCCGTTTGTCCGGTACAGTCTCGGCTGAGGATATCGATCAGGTCGCAGACCGCCTGGAGAAAAGCTTTGACAGCGAAGAGTTTGTAAATTTGTATGTCGAGATCGATAATGACCTGCAAGAGTCGTTTGGCGGAATTTCGGAACAGGCGAAAAAAGGTTTTTCGGTTATCTTGCCGAACCTCGGAAAACTCAGAAAAGCCGCTGTCGTCTCGGACAAGTCCTGGATTCAAAAGATCACTGATTTCAAGGACATGTTTTTCTCCATGGACATGAAAGCTTTTCCAGAAAGCGAGTCAGACGGTGCTTTCGAATGGATAACTGCAAAAAAGTAAGGAGTTTAGCTGTCGAAGTCAAATTTATGGCAGACAATTGATTTCGGTATAAGTTATAGTGAAAACTTAGAATTACTTAAATACCTTTAGATACTAAATTGATCTTAGCTGCAAAACGACCAGCGAATAAACAACGATTATAAACTTGAATTATGATCCTAAAAAAACTTAAAGAATCTACCCGCGATCAGCATGACGACTTGGAATCGACGGTCGATGTAATGAATCAGACATTTACCATTGAAGACTATAAAACCTTGATGTCAAAGTTTTACAGATTTTATGCAGCGATGGAACCGGAACTTGCTAAATTGGATTGGGAGACGATAGGTTACGATTTCGACGAGCGGCAAAAGCTGGGCAAGCTTGAAAACGACTTAAAAAACCTTGGTCTTGAGCCAAGCGAGGTTTCGAACGGCTGGAACGATATTCCAAAAGTCGACAACCTTGCGAAAGCTTTAGGCGCTGCTTATGTTATCGAAGGAGCGACGCTCGGCGGGCAGCTGATAAAGCGGCATTTGAAGGAAAATTTAGAGATTACGCCGGAAAACGGAGGATCGTTCTTTAACGGGTACGGTGAATTGACGGGTCCGAAATGGAAGGAGTTCGGCGCCGTAATTACAAAATATAACGAGGAAAACGGCGGAGACGAGGAAACGATCGAAGCCGCGCGCTCGACATTCGACAGTTTTAGGCGATGTTTCGAATCCGCTTAATTTCGGACACAAAAAATCCCCGCACCGGTCGATTGTCCGGCGCGGGGATTTTTTCTATTTACTGCTAAAGACAGGATTTAGCTGTAAATATGTTCGCCCCGATAGTTTTTCCATTCGTTACGGAAATAGTCGTGGTCTTCGTCGTTTCTCGGGTTAACACCAAATACGACGCCGCCGTCTTTTATTCCTTTTTCGTAAATTACGGCTCTTTCTTCGGGAATTCCCGATCCGATCAAAGCTCCGATCAAACCGCCGGTCGCACCGCCTGCGCCCGCGCCGACCAACGCCGCTGCAAGCGGTCCTGCAACGACAAGTCCCAATCCCGGAATTAAAACGTTCGTTCCGATGGCAGCGATGCCGCCGATGATCGCGCCGAGCGTTCCGCCAATGGCTGAACCCACGCCGGTTCCTTCGAGAGCTTTCGAACCGAGTTCGTTATCGTCTAAATTGCTTTCGTCGTAATCTTCGTACCATGAATCCCGAGTCGCGTCCGACATCATCACGTTTATCTCGTCTTCACTATATCCTCGCTCGCGGAGCGATCTGTAAGCTTTTTCCGCGTCGTCGCGCGATGTAAACATTCCTGTTAAAACTCTTTCTTTTCCGGTAACTGTTCCTTGGTTATTCATAAAATTCTCCTTCCCTTGTTAATGTTTAGACTGCATCTCAGCCTCTAAGACTTCTTGTGCAATCGGTATGCCTAGCAAGGATTGCCTGGAAAATACGTTGATTGATGAGATTTCGGCACAAATGCGACTTTCGCTTGTGCGATTACGGGACAATCCTATGTTCGATAGCGAAACAGTTTCGATATTCGCCAAATTATATTAATTTTGAGAAAATTTTCAGGAATCGTTGTATTTTGACAAGAACTACTTATGAAAAAAGCAATCCTTTTATCAATTCTAATTATGACCATTTCGATCGCGTCATTCGCTCAGCAGGCGAATCCCGAACATTACCGGATTTACGATTCGAAAGGCAATGCCGCTGATATTGCGGCGATCATTACTGCAGTCGGCAAGGCAGACGCAGTTTTTCTCGGAGAAAACCATGACGATTCGGTCGCGCACCTTCTTCAGTTTGAGATCTTTAAGAGGGCTTTTGAAGAGTATGGTACAAAACGAAAAATCGGGCTTTCGCTCGAGATGTTCGAGCGCGACGTACAGATCGTTTTGGATGAATATTTGACGGATAAGATCACCGAAACACACTTTCTGTCAAGCAGCCGACCTTGGGGAAATTATAAAACGGATTATCGACCGCTGGTCGAATTTGCGAAGGAAAAAAAGCTGCCGGTAGTAGCTGCGAATGCGCCGCGCCGGTATGTAAATATGGTCAGCCGCCTTGGACGCGCTTCGTTGGACGGTCTTGAACCGACCGCCAAAAGCTGGATCGCGCCGCTGCCGTTCTCAAGTTCTTCAAAGGAATATTCGGATAAATTCAATGCGTTGATGGGCGGGCACGGTTCTGAAAATATCCTGGATTCGCAGACGCTATGGGACGCGACGATGTCTTATTTTGTTGCGGAATTTCTTAAGAAAAACGAGGGTGCACTCGCATTACATTTAAATGGAGCATTTCATACGGAAAGCCGTCTTGGAACGGTCGAACATTTTCAAAGATACATGCCAAAAGGTCGCGCACTGGTTGTAACGATGCGCTATGTCGAGGATTTTAAGACCTTCGATGCGACGAAATATGCCGGGATTGGCGATTTTATAATCCTGACCGACGCGTCGCAGCCGAAGAGTTCACGGTAAATTTTCTTTGATCAGGCACTTGCAGCAGTTGGAAGTTGAACCTTGTTTATGTCCACCTTTAATTCGGAAAGACGTTCGGAAAGTTCCGGCGATATTTCTTCTTGAAAATTTCCGCCGAGGTGCTTCGCAAGGAACTTTTCAGCTTCTGCGTACATAGCCATATTATTGACGGGACGTTGAAATCCGTGCCCTTCGTCCTCCGCCAACACATATACGACCGGATAATTTCGTTCGCGAAGCGCAACAACTATTTGATCGCTTTCGGCTTTCTTAACACGCGGGTCGTTCGCACCCTGTACGATCATCAGCGGAGTTTTTATTTTCTCGACATGGTTAAGAGGCGATTGGCGTTCTAACTGTTTCCGCCCTTCGTCCGTTCCCGGATCGCCCATTCGTTTAAGAAAAACATTCTTAAATCCTTCCCAATACGGCGGGATCGAATTGATAAGCGTGATCAAACTCGACGGTGCGACTATCGCGACCGCTGCTGCAAAAAGATCGGGCGTAAAGACGACCGCAGCAAGCGTGGCATAGCCGCCGTAACTGCCGCCCAAAATTCCGATCCGTTTTTCGTCCGCAATTCCTTCATCTACTAAATGTTTGACGCCCCAGGTGATGTCATCCTGCATCAGATCGCCCCATTGATTATTACTGGCGTCGATGAATTTCTTTCCATAGCCCGTCGAACCGCGGAAATTCATTTGTAATACTGCGTACCCGCGATTTGCGAAAAACTGCGCAAGAGGATTGAACCCCCAAACATCGCGGTGCCAAGGTCCGCCGTGGGGAATGACCAGAAGTGGAAGTTTTTCCGAATCTTTTTTCTTAGGAACGGTTAAATACGCCGGAATTTCCAGTCCGTCGGACGAACGGTATCGAATCGGCTTCATTGGCGAAAGCGCCTCGCGCGGTAATTTTTCGCGGATCTGGTACTGAAAATCCAGCGATCTTGCAGGGCGGTCGAAAAGATAGGTTTTTCCGGGCTCAACATCGCTCGTCGCATTGATCACCCAGATCCGTTCGTCGCTGGTCGAGGAAGTTATGCCGATATGCATTCCTGGAAGCTGCTCGCGAAGGAAGTTGTAATCCGCTTCCGCCTGAGCGTCGCGCCAGTATTTTCGAATGCTGTCGTCTTCGTAGGAAGTTACGACAAGTTCGTCCGTCACTTCACTAAAACCGGCGCTACCAAAGTCAACGCGACCTTCGGGATCTTGCTCCACAAATTCTTCGGTTCGCGACTCGGGATCGAAGAGGACAAGCTGGGTGAGATCTCGATCTCCTTTATTCGTCTGCAGATAGATTCGTTTGTTATCTTTATGAAACCGCACGGGGACTAGCGTTTCAAATACGCTGCACGTGTAAACAGGCTCGAAATCCCGATCTTTTATAAGCAGCAGTTCCATATCTCCGCCGTCCGCCGACCGCATGGCGAGCCGTAATTCACCGGCGTTGTCAAAAATATACGCGGTCAACCGCTGATGATTTTCGTGAAGCAGTTGTTTGTCGCCGGTCGAGATAGAAACCTGATAAAGGTCGTGCCAGGACGGATCGCGATCGTTAATTCCAATGTATAAAAGATCGGGACGCGCTTTCGGCAGATCGTATATTTGCGTCAAGACATTTTCCGCATTCGTCAGATTAATAACGGAGGGAAGTTTGCTGTTTGGCTTTACAGCGAAAACATTGAAATTTTCGTCGCCCTTATTGTCTTTTACAAAAAGAACATGCGAGCTGTCGCGGCTCCAGAAGAAAACTGAGATCGGGCGGCTTGCTTCGTTCGTCAAGGGAACAGCTTCATCAAAAGATTCTGCCGTCCGTTTAACCCATATGTTTCGGACATCTTTGTAAGGTTTAATAAATGCGAAATATTCTCCGTTCGGCGATAGCTGTCCTCCCAAGATCTCGGGATTTCCGAAAAAAAGTTCACGGTCAACTACCTGAGTCTGAGACGATGCGTTGTTTGAGTGATCCATATACAGAGTTTATAAAAAAAGTTCAGATGTTGTAAAAAGTTTGTTCGAAGGAAAAACCGTTAGATTCGGTCGGACCAGATGCGCTTTTTGAACTTCGATTCCGTCCAAAATCCTTTCGTAAGTTGAAAAACGGGTTCGACGGAGTCTCCGATGATAATTGTAACCGCATCAAATCGAACCGGCATGTCGCGGATCGCAAAGATCTTTCGATACATCCGTGCGGTTCGCGTGATCTGGCGCTGCTTGCGTACATCAACCGCTGAAAGTGCCGGTGCGAACGCTTCCGAACGGCGGGTTTTTACTTCGATAAAACATAGAGTTTCTCCATCGATCGCGATCAGATCTATTTCCCCTGAAACAGCAACGCCGACTCGGTTTCGTCCGATCGGGGCTTTGAAATTCGAAACGACAAGCCGGTAGCCGTTCTTCACCAGGAAGTCAGCCGCAAGAGTTTCGCCGCGCACGCCCAGTAGCTTTGTTTTACGCAGTTTCGGCTGCTTACGATTAAGGCTAAGCAAACTAAGATCGGTCATTTATTTCAGCAAAATCAAAAAGCTTGGTCCAACATTATAAAACCGACGAATTTTAGCATTAAACGCATGATCTTTTATAGTTTTTGACGATGGATGTAAATCGAATATAATTCAGCCGCGGGCAAAGGAAAATCGAAAAGCGGCGACGATGAAAAAAGCTCTCAAAATCGTATTGATCATAATGGCGGTCGCATTTATCGCCATTCAATTTTACCGACCTTCAAGGACAAATCCCCCGGTGGTCGCTGCCGAAACGCTGGAATCGCAGATGCAAATTCCTCAAAATGTACACGAAATTCTCCGGCGGTCTTGTTACGATTGCCATTCAAATGAAACAAATTGGATCTGGTATTCGAACATAGCCCCGCTCTCGTGGGGAATTGTAGATCACGTAAACGCCGGTCGCGATGAGATGAATTTTTCAAAATGGGCGGCGTTTTCGCCTGAAAAAAAATCCCGTAAACTGGAAGAGATCTGCCAGGAGATCGAATCGCGGGAAATGCCTCATTATCAGTACCTATGGCTGCATTGGGACGCGAACATGTCGGAACAGGAAATAAAAACTGTCTGTGAATGGTCAAAAAATGAAGCAGCAAAAATACCGTAACTTGTTGAGTCGTAGAATTTATCAATCTAGTAAAGGTCAAAAGCCCGACATTGTCAGTAAATAACCCGATCTTTTCCTTGTAATTCCCGGCGAAAAATAGTAAAAGGTTAAAGAGTAGTCGAACCGACGAAAAGCTTTCCCAATTTTCAAACAACCGAATAAAAATTGATGACAAAAACTCGAATTGTTCCGGGCATAGCTCTAATTGCAATTTTCGTTCTCTCCAATATCAGTGTTTTCGCCGATGATCACTTCGCGAATTCGATCCTTTTCAACGGGTCTTCCGCGTCAAAGTTTTCTTCCAGCGAACGCAAGATATTCAATCTTGTAAACGAGGAACGCACAAAATTAAAAAAAGGTACGCTTGATTGGGATACGCGCCTTGCCGCTCTGGCACGCTCGTACTCCGCCAAAATGGCAAACGAAAATTTCTTCGGACACCGTGATTCGAAAGGTAAATCGCTGCTCGACCGGATCAACGATTTCAAAATTTCGAATTGGTCCGGCATCGGCGAAAACCTTTATTCATGTGAAGGTTACGACGATCCGACGCAGCCTGCCGTGAACGGTTGGATGAATTCATCGGGACACCGTTCGAATATGCTGAAAAGCTCCTGGAAATACACCGGTATCGGCGTTGCGCGTTCGAGCACGGGAAAGATCTACGTAACACAGGTGTTCATGAACTGATTATTAAGGATCTAACGTAAATTTAACGTAGTGCGGCGCCGAAGTTTTTGTATTTACTTCAGGCGCCGCTTTTTTTTAGAAAAATCCGGCGAAATAACTTAGAATTCTTCTGCCGGGAGGAAGAAGCGCAATGGATCTATTATTTGAAAACCCGATCGCTCAAATGTACGGACCGTATTTTTTGGCGGTCTATGCGGTTTTTATTCTAGGTGTCGTTATCGTATTGGCGATCGCTAAACGACTGATTGACCGGACAGACCGTCTGCCGTCGCCGGCGATCCCGCATAAGATCGATCCTTACGAAATTGCGTTTTTACGCGGCGGGATAAACGAATTGGCTCGATCGGTAGTTTTTAGTCTTGTTCAAAACAAGGTCCTCGAAGTTTCAAATTCAGGTAAAGACAGTTTTATCTCGCGCTCAAAAGATCAGGTCGCGGGAAATCTGCGAAACATCGAAAAGATAACTCTTGACTGGTTCGGCGAAACCAGAAATGCGAAAGACATCTTTGGGAAAAGCGGATTGGTCGTTCAGCTAAAAAGCTTTGCGGATGTTTACGCGACATCGCTTGAGCAAAGACAGCTTTTAACTAGCGACGAATCGGCAGCCGGTTTTTCGATGTTCAAATGGATCGGCATTCTTTCGATCGCCGCTGCCGGTGGTTACAAGATGATCGCTGCGCTTATGAACGGTCGTTTCAATATTACATTCTTAGTCATATTGGGCGTCATCGGTGTCATTGCCGCGCGCTACGTTTCAAAACTGCCGCGGATGACTAAACTCGGAAATGCCTACCTTGAACGCCTGCAGCTTGCATTTGGCGAGTTAAAAGTCAGAGCCACACGTGAAAGCGCCGCAGTTGGTCAACAGATGCCTTCGGCGCAAACGACATTTGCCGGGGTCGATCCGCTGCTGTTAAGCGTCGGAGTTTTCGGCGGATCGATACTCGCCGGAACTATGTACGACAGTTACAACAAAGCGTTTGAAAGATCACAGGCAGTTAGCGCGAGTTCGTGCGGAGCGTCGTGCGGAAGCTGTTCGGACGCCGGCAGCTGCAGCGGCGGAAGCTCGTGCAGTTCAGGCTGCGGAAGCGGCTGCGGCGGCGGATGCGGAGGGTGCGGCAGTTAATGTCGACTCTGCTTCAATCGAAAACTTTGGGCGTCGGATTGGGTTTTCGTGAACCTTTTCGTTCCGACATTTTTCTGAATAGAACAGAGATCGATTTTCTAGAAATTACCGCCGATCATTACTTCGACGCAAACGAGGCAAAACAAAAAGAACTTGAGCTTTTGAACGAAAATTTCGAACTCATTCCCCACGGGCTGGATCTTTCGCTCGGCAGCGCAGAGGGAATCGATGAAGAATATCTCGAAAAATTTGCCGAACTGGTCGAATTTGTTCAACCCGAGTGGTTTAGCGATCATATTTGCTTTACACGCGCGGGCGGAACCAACATCGGACATCTCGCCCCGCTCCCGTTTACCAGAGAAGCGGTCGCAGTTGTTGCTGCGAACGTAAAAAAGGTCCAAAGAGTGATCGAAACGCCGCTGATCCTGGAAAATATTACATATTTGGTCCGATTTCCTTCGTCGGAGATGGATGAAGCCGAATTTTTGACAAGGATCGTGTCGGAAACCGGCTGCGGATTGCTTCTCGATGTAACGAATCTGTATATAAATTCGCAAAATTTCGCATTCGATTGGCGGCGTTTTTTGGACGGAATTCCGACGGAATCGGTGGTACAGGTTCATTTTGTCGGTTCTCACCGGAATGGAAAGAGATTGATCGACGCGCACTCGGACAAAACTGAAGAAGAGATCTGGGAAGTTTTCCGCGAAGTCTGTAAACGAACAGAGCTTAAAGGCGCAGTTCTCGAACGAGATGGAAATTTCCCGCCGTTTGATGAGATCGTGAATGAACTAAGACAAGCACGAACGATCATGCAGACTAATTGATCGGCTAAAATGGGTTTGATCGAACAACAAAAATTTCTTGCAAAGCTTTACACCGATGACACGCTGCGTAAGTCGTTCATCAAAGATCCCGCATTTACGGGAAGCGCAAATCAGCTTTCGGAGATCGAAATAAGAGAACTTTTATCGATCATTGAAACGGAAATCGAGTGTTTTGCCGAATCGCTTTATTTTAAGCGGCTTCATGAGGTTGAACGTCTGCTTTATCTCACAGCGCGCGAGCTGAAGCACGATTTTAGGACGCATTTTAAGGTTTTCTCAAATACTTTCATCCCTGATCAGGTAAAAAAACATTTGCAGGATGCGCTGGAATTCTCAGAATTTCTTGAATCGAACAGCGAAATCGAACCCTGGGTCAAAGACCTTGCAAAATTCGAAAGATGCAGGCTGGAGTTTCATAATTTCGAAAGGCGGATCGTCGCCGCACAGCTGAAATACGACATTCGCGAGCGATCGAAAGATCCGTTAGCTTCTGAGCCTGCGCTCAGAAGAACGTTCGCCGTTTGGCTGAGAGCGGGAAATCGAACCTTTCATTTTATTCGCTGATCGGCTTCTTTTCAATTTTCTTCCGCGCGATATAAACTGTTTTAATGTCGATCTTGAAAATTGCGCATTATCCTGAACCCGTCTTGTTAAGCGTTGCAAAGCCGGTGATGGATGAAGAATTTAATGATGGACTGAAGAAACTCGTCGACGATATGTTTGAGACGATGTATTCTTCGAACGGAGTCGGACTTGCGGCGCCGCAAGTGTTTGTTTCGCAAAGACTTTTTGTAATGGATTGTTCCGGCGGCGAAGATGAAAAACAAAAGATCGCGCTGATAAATCCTGAAATAATTCATGTCGAAGGTGAACAGAACGGCGACGAAGGCTGTCTTTCATTTCCGGGGATTTACACAAAAGTTAAAAGAGAATTGAGAACGGTTGTGCGGTATCAGGATGTCCTCGGAAACGTTCAAGAACTCGACGGCACTGAACTGACTGCGCGCTGTATTTTGCATGAGACCGATCATTGCGACGGCATCGTATTTCTCGACCGGATGACGGCACTAAAGCGCGAAATGGCAAAGCGTAAGATCAAGCGGCTAAAACGGAACGGCGAGTGGTAATTTAAACGGGAAAGAAAGGGCGAAAAAAAGATGAAAATATTAGTGTTCACAGGTCTTATTTTTTTGCTATTCATTTTGCATTCATCGGTTTTTTCGCAGACTCCGACTCCGACGCCTCCGATCGAAGAAGACACGGAAGTTGTGAAGATCGCGACTACTCTGATCAGACTTGACGTTGTTGTAACCGACAAAAAGAATCGCCCGGTCGCAAATTTGAAAGAGGACGATTTCGAAATTTACGAAGACGGCAAGAAACAAGAGGTCACAAACATAACCTACGTTTCGCCAAAAGCGGTCAATAGAGCAAATCTTGTCGCAGACGATATGCTCGGGCTTAAGAATGACGAGGACGGAACGAATCTTAAGGAAAAAATAGCGATTCCGACAACGAATAAACCGACAGATCCAAACAATATCAGACGAACATTGGTGCTTGCGGTCGATAATTTGGGATTAAGCTTCAGAAGCGTCGGACTTGTTAAAAAATCGATCGAAAAGTTCATCAAAGATCAGATCAAGGACGGCGATCTCGTTACCGTCGTAACCACCGGAAGCGCCACTGTTCTCCCTGCGTTTACCTCGGACAAAAAGCAGCTTTTGGCGATCGTCAAAAAGATCAAATGGGGGGCGCAAAGCCGCGGCGGTGCAGATTTTTACGATCCGATCAGACCGACGTTGCTCGAAGAACTGAGCGATTCGCGGGGATTTGACGTGCCGGGCGTGCGCGAGGAAACGGCACTTCAAGAAGATGTTGAGGCGGAAAGAAAGTCGGATCTTGCGATCGGTACTCTGGGAGCGCTGCAATATGTCGTTCGCGGAATGCGGA
The DNA here is from genome assembly GCA_026129865.1 of Pyrinomonadaceae bacterium. Lineage (GTDB taxonomy): Bacteria > Acidobacteriota > Blastocatellia > Pyrinomonadales > Pyrinomonadaceae > JAHCHG01. The sequence continues at coordinate 293,475 of JAHCHG010000001.1, read as the reverse complement.
ATCTGCCGGGCAGAAAAGCGCTGATCCTGTTTTCCGAGGGTTTTTCGCTTTCGACCACTTCATTGAGAAATTCTTCTAATTCCGATCTTGATACCTCGAGCCAGACACCAAAACCATCGTCTTCAAACCGTTTTGGTTCAGGCGCTCCTGACGCGCTCCAGGCTTTGATCCAAACTGCGAATCAGGCGTCTGTTGTGATCTATCCGGTCGACCCGCGCGGACTGCAGTATCTAGGAATGGCAAATTCCGATGACGATGTTCGCCGCGCTTTCGACAGAGATTTTAAACCCGGGCAGACTGATAATAAACGGACGAATCGCGATGCGGAATTCCGGCAAAGTCAGGAGGCGCTTAAGGTTTTAGCATCTGAAACCGGAGGTTTTGCGACATTAAATCAAAACGAACTTGAAAAGGGTTTGGAAAAGGTCATCGATGATCAAAGCTATTACCTGCTAAGTTATGTAACCAGTTATGAAGCAGTAAATTCGGCACAGGAAGTTTACGACAAGGTCGAGATCAGGCTGAAAGATCCTGATCTTGAAATTCGCTACCGGAATTCATTCTATTCCGAAGAAGGTCGTCTGGCTGAATTTGTCACACCTCGGTCTGCACGTGAAAAAGTGGGGCAGGCACTCGCATTTCCCTTCAATTCCAATGAGATCAAGCTGAACTTATATTCGATCACGGGAAACCATGAACAGGGCGATTTCATACGTTTTCTAATTAACATTTCCGCCGAAGATCTTAAATTTAAAAGATCGTCCGACGGCATGAGAACGGCGAATTTCGATATGCTTGCGATCACGCTAAATTCCGATGAAAAACCGATCGACCAGTTTTCGAAAAACTTCAATTTCTCCGTAAACGAACAGACATACAGAGGAATTTTGAAGAACGGAATTGTTTACGTTTTGCCGGTAGTACTAAAAAAATCCGGCGTTTATCATTTCCGGGTCGCGATTCACGATTCCGAAACAGGCAAAGTTGGAGCGGCGGCGAAGTTTCTGGAAACTCCAAAATTTGAAAAAAAGCGTTTGTGGATATCGAACCTTACCTTCAAAACCGTATCGAATTCGCAAAAGGTCGAAAAGGAAAACGACACTAAGATGTTTACAGATACGACACTGCGTCAATTTGTTCTTCCAACAAAACTTAACTATGCAGCGATCGTATATAATCCCGCGAAAAATGAAGGCAATCTTCCTGATTTAACCTATCAGACGCGACTGATCCTCGACGAAAAGGTCATAAGTGAATCGCAGCCAATGCCGGTGAATTTGAAGGATCAAAAGGACCTGAATCGAGTTGAAATTTCGGGAAATCTTGTTCTCAACGCAGGTCTACAGCCCGGCAGTTATATTTTTCAGGTCATCATTACAGATAAATTGGCTAAGAAGAAATGGCAGGCAGCTACGCAATTGATCGATTTTGAAGTGATTGGAAAATAGTAGCTGAGGGCGACGCATCGGTTAAAAGCGTAGTTTTGAGCGCTGGCGGAATCCTGATAAAGTTAGGTACATCAAATTTAATAAGAGAGAAACAAATGCAAACACAAAGAACACTAGACGAATTTACGAATGAAGAATTTGTAGATTTTTCAAAGCCGGAAAATAAACAGGCGATGGAATCTGCGCTTGAACGAGTTAAAGGCGAACTGGGACGCGAATATCCTGTTATCGTCAACGGCGAAAAAATCGAATTGGATCAAAAATTTGAAAGCGTAAATCCTTCAAATAAAACGCAGGTTGTCGGAAAATTTTCGGATGCCGATTCGGACGCGGAAAATCTTGTCAATAAAGCGATTGACGCGGCGACTGAAAGCTTTAAAACTTGGCGAAATGTTCCGGCTGAGGAACGCGCCGAGTATCTTTTCAAAGCGGCGGATATTATTCGCAAAGACAAACATTATTATTCGGCGTGGATGGTTTTTGAAGTCGGCAAAACATGGGCGGAAGCCGACGGCGACACGGCGGAAGCGATTGATTTTCTTGAGTTTTACGGGCGCGAAATGCTGCGTTGGGCGGGCGAACAACCAATTGTAAAATCGCCTTACGCAGAGAAAAACGATTTTGAATATATTCCGCTTGGTGTCGGCGCGATCATTCCGCCGTGGAATTTTCCGCTTGCAATTATGGCTGGAATGACGATGGCGGCGGTTGTTACGGGAAATACGACTGTTTTGAAACCTTCGCCGGACGCGCCGGTGATCGCTTATAAATTTATGGAAGTCTTGGAACAAGTCGGACTTCCGAAAGGAGTTGTGAATTTCCTCGCGGGAAGCGGCGCGAAGGTTGGCGAATTGATGGTTCAGAGTCCGAAAACGCGATTTATCTCATTTACCGGTTCAAAAGCGGTCGGTTTGCACATTTACGAAGAAGCGGCGAAAACTCGTGAAGGACAAAACTGGATGAAGCGCGTCGTTGCCGAAATGGGCGGAAAAGATGCGATTGTTGTTGCCGATGACGCGAATCTGGACGAAGCCGCAAGCGGCGTAGTTGCGGCGGCTTTCGGTTTTCAAGGGCAGAAATGTTCGGCGTGTTCGCGTCTGATCGTTGACGAAAAGGTTCACGACGAATTGATGGAAAAGGTCGTCGAACTGACGAAAAAATTAAAGATCGGACAGCCGACCGAAGCCGATACAAATATGGCGGCGGTCATCAACGAAAAGTCCTTCCGCAAGGCAAACGAATATATCAAGATCGGCGTTGATGAAGGGGGCAAGATCGTCGCGGGCGGAAAAGGCGACGATTCCGAAGGATTTTATATCGAACCGACCATCATTGATAATGTCGCGCCGAAATCTACCATCGAACAGGAAGAAATTTTCGCACCTGTCTTAGCGGTGATCAAAGTCAAAAATTACGAAGAGGCTCTGGAAGTCGCAAATGGTACGCAATACGGTTTGACGGGCGCGGTTTATTCCGAAAGCGACGAGCGGTTAGAACAAGCACGGCGTGATTTTCATGTCGGAAATCTTTATTTGAACCGCAAATGCACGGGCGCACTAGTCGGCGTTCATCCGTTCGGCGGATTCAACATGAGCGGAACCGATTCAAAAGCCGGCGGACGCGAATATTTGCTTCAATTTATGCAGGGCAAATCTATCGCGCGAAAAATTTAGAGCTGAATAAATGGGCGAATAGCTGCGTCGCAAGTTGCTCGGAATAGATTAGAGATAATAACTAATAGATCGATCTTTCATCTATCAGCTTTCATCTATTTCGAGCTGAAATTGTTGCCCGAGTGAAATACGTCTAAGAGAAAAATCTTTCCTACCGGCGGATCGATCTGTGTTCAAAAAACGAAAACGGAGACAAAAATGAAGAGTCGAATATTATTTTTAGCAATAGCATGTTTCGTTATTTTCGGGATATCGGCTTTCGGACAAAAGACGGCACCGGTAAAGGCGATTTTCGCGGTTCTTAGCGAAGGAAAAATACTCGAACCGGTCGCGTTTGTCGAAAACGGAAAACTTCGCGGCATCGGCGAACAAGGAGACAATCCTGTTGATGTAGTAAAAACATTCTACAAATCGAAATCGAAATATAATTTGATCTTCGGCGGCGTTAATCAGGGTTCGGTAATAATTTCAAAAGATCTTGCTGGAACGGAATGCGCCGCAAATCAAGCCGAGATCGCTGTCGTGTCGAAAAATTTCAAGCCGAAGCCTTTCTTAATGGCGCTGGGGACAAATCTTCAACCGAAAGTGAATTCTAAATTGATCAGAAAAATGCCGACCGCGAACGAACGAAAGTCGATCAATGAACTTGTCGTTTCCGAGATGAAAACGAAAAACGTTCCGGTTAAAAACGCCGGCGAACTCCGTTATCATAATCTTACGAAGTTGGATGTCGACGGCGACGGGCGTTTCGAATTCGTCGGCACTTACTGGTACAACACCGGCGTGAAACAACGTTCGCTGCTCTTTTTTATCGCGGAAACCGATTCGGACGGAACGTTCTCCATTCCGTTCTCAAAATTTCAAGACGTTGCGATTGAAAGCGTCATGAGCGGCGAGATCAACGACGTCGACGACGGAATCTATCATGAACTTTTGATCGATATGCTCGATTTCGACGCCGACGGGCAAAGCGAGATCTTTACGATGTCTCGAGGTTTTGAAGGAAGTAATTTCAATGCATACAAACGCGTTGACGGAAAATGGACGCAGGTTTTAGAAACTTCAAATTATCACTGCGGTTATTAATTTATAAAAACGCTGCGGCTTAAAAAAAATATGGCAATTTTTAAAAAGATCATTTCTACGTCGGTTTTATTTGCATTGATCAGCACCGGTTTTGCTCAAACAGTGCAGAAATCGTTTCCTGTAAAGCGCGAAGAGAGTCCGCAAACCTGGAAGAACGATGGCGAAGCTGCAGTCGCCAGGTCAAAAAATAGAAAGTTTAAGAACGGGAAGGCGAAGAATGTCATTTTATTTGTCGGGGATGGAATGGGAATTTCAACTTTGACGGCGGCGCGAATTCTCGAAGGTCAGCTTCGCGGCGAGAGCGGCGAGGAAAATCTTTTGAGTTTCGAGCAGTTTCCGTCTATGGCGCTTTCACGAACATACGGTGCAAACCAGCAAACATCGGATTCCGCGCCGACGATGACGGCGATCATTACGGGACAAAAAACGGACGAGGGAATAATTTCCGTCAATCAAAACGTGGTATTTAACGATTACAAAACCGTTAAAGGAAACGAGGCGATCTCGCTTTTGCAGATCGCCGAACAGAACGGAAAGTCAACCGGTGTTGTTTCGACGGCGCGTTTAACGCACGCGACTCCGGCGGCTTGTTACGCGCATTCGCCGAATCGAAATTGGGAATCTGACGCTGACGTTTTTGCATCTGCCAAAGACGCTTACGAAGCGAAGTATCCTGATATTGCGCGGCAGTTGATAGAATTTTCTTACGGCGACGGTTTAGAAGTTGCGCTCGGCGGCGGACGGACGAAATTTTTGCCGAAAGAATTGAACGATCCCGAATATGAGAACAGAAAAGGCGAAAGATTGGACGGCAGAAATTTAACTGACGAATGGAAAAGTAAATATAAAGATTCGGAGTTTGTCTGGAACAAACAGCAGTTTGAAGCGATTGACGCGAAGAAAACGAAGCATCTATTAGGACTTTTTGAGCCGTCGCATCTTCAATATGAATATGACCGTCCGAAAGATAGATTGGGCGAACCGAGCCTTTCGGAAATGACATCGAAAGCTATCGACATTTTATCGAACAACAAAAAGGGGTATTTCTTGATGGTCGAAGGCGGCAGAATCGATCATTCGCATCACAACGGCAGCGCGTTTCGGGCGCTGACCGATACGATCGAACTTTCAAATGCGGTCAGAACGGCGCAAAGCAAGGTAAATTTGAACGATACTCTGATCGTGGTAACCGCGGACCACAGCCATACGTTTGTAATTTCCGGCTATCCGGCGCGCGGCAATAATATTTTGGGTCTTGTCCGCGAAGTCGACGACAAGGGCGAAATTTCCGAAAAACCCCGGTTGGACATCAATAAAAAACCTTTCACCACATTGGGATATATGAACGGTTCCGGCGCCAGAAAGGGCGAACGTCCGCTTTTGACGGATGAAGAAACCGCCGATCCGAATTACAAGCAGGAAGCTTTGATACCTCTGACAGGCGAAACTCACGGCGGCGAAGATGTGGGGATCTTTGCGAACGGCGTTAATTCCTGGATGTTTCACGGCGTGATGGAGCAAAACTGGATCTTTTATGTGATGAAAGACGCGATGAAAATTAAGTGAGAAATGAGAAGTGAGAAAGGAAAAGTGAAAGTTAATTTTGAGATAGTCTTTTAGATTTTTTATTTCTCACTTCTCATTTTTCACTTAAAACCACTATGAAGATCGTATTTATGGGAACTCCGCTCGCGGCTGTTCCGACTCTTGAACAAATTTTGGAAGACGGACACGAAGTAATCGCCGTTTGGACACAGCCGGACCGACCTTCGGGACGCGGAAACAGATTGACCGCGCCGCCCGTTAAAGAATTTGCGGTTGAAAACGATCTGAAAGTTTTTCAACCGTCGAAGATCAAAACAAAAGAGAGTTTGGAGTTATTTAGATCGCATAATGCAGATGTGGCGGTTGTCGTCGCTTACGGCAGAATTTTGCCGAAAACCTTTCTCGAAGCGTTTCCGAAAGGCGCGATAAATGTTCATTTTTCACTTTTGCCGAAATATCGCGGAGCTGCGCCTGTAAATTGGGCGATCGTCAACGGCGAAACGAAAACCGGAATTACGACGATGAAAATGGACGAAGGACTCGACACCGGCGACATACTTTTGCAGAGCGAAACCGAGATCGGTGAAGACGAAAACGCAATTGATCTGATGGCGCGGCTTTCTTTCGAAGGAGCGCGTCTTTTGAGCGAAACTTTGAAAAAATTAGATGAGATCGAGCCGCGGCAGCAAAGTGAGATAAACGCGAGCTACGCGCCGATGCTTGTTAAAGAAGAAGGAAAAATCGATTGGAGCGCAAATGCCGAAACGATCAACAATCACATTCGCGGTTTCCAGCCGTTTCCGACTTCTTTTACATTTTATCAGGGTAAAAAGTTGACGATATGGAAGGCGCAGGTTTGGAAAGCGGAATCGGGCGAAATTGACAATAATTTCGGAAAAATCCTTGACGCAAACAAGCAGGACCTATTCGTAAATTGCGGAGAAGGAACGGTTTTAAGAATCGAAGAACTCCAAATTCAGGGAAAAAATCGAATGAAAACCGTAGATTTTCTAAACGGCGTGAAAATGCATGTTGGTGAAATTTTAGGAAATGAAATTGAACTCAAGTAAGTTTGTTGTTCGGCAGAATCGTCCGCGGCAGCGGCTGGCTGAATAAAAGTTATCAACTGGTTAGATCCGCAAGTTTAACCGCCCGCTTCTGCGGGCGGTTCCGAGACAGATGAGAAGTCCGATTCAAATTATTACGTTTTATGAATTTAAGAGATTGGAAGATTTAGAGACTCTAAAAAATTCTCTAAAATCGGCAATGCTTGAAAATTCTATTTTCGGAACGATATTGATTGCAGAAGAAGGGTTTAATTCAACCGTTTGCGGACGGAGCGAAGATATAGAGAAATTTATCGCGAAAGCGGAAAAGATCCTCGATACGAAATTAAGTTATAAATCTTCATTTCACGAAAAGATCGCGTTCAAACGGGTCAAAGTTAAAATTAAGAAAGAGATCGTAACCCTAAAGAAGAAGGTCGAAATCGAAAAAGGGATCGGCACGCACGTAAGCAGCCGTGAATGGAATGAGATCATTTCCGATCGCGAAACGATTGTTCTCGACGCGCGTAACGATTACGAATATCGGATCGGCACATTCCGAAATGCCGTTAATCCTAAAACCAGGAGTTTTAATGAACTTCCTAAATTTGTTGAGAAGAATTTCGATCCGGAGAAACATAAAAAAATCGCGATGTTTTGCACCGGCGGAATTCGGTGTGAAAAATTCGCGCCGTACATGAAATCGCTCGGGTTCGAAAATGTTTACCAGTTGGAAGGCGGAATTTTGAAATATCTGGAAGAAACACCGCCTGACGAAAGTCTCTGGCAGGGCGAATGCTTCGTTTTTGACGAGCGGATTACGGTTGACGAAAAGCTTGAAAAGGGAAGCGAAGAAGACATCAGCGTTACCATAAAGAATCAATAAACACCGCGACAATCTAAAAATTAATGGAAAAAATCTCGCCGTCGCGGCTCGCGGCATTTGAAATACTTCAAAAAATAGAAAAGGAAAAGTCGTATTCATCTGCACTTCTTCCTGTTTACGAAGAACGTCTTTCTGCAAAGGACGCCGCGCTTTGTCATACACTGACGCTGGGTGTGCTCAGACGAAAACTTTATCTCGACCGCCTGATCTCAAAACTTACGAAGAAAAATATTGATAAATTTGATCGAGAAGTGCTGATCGCGATGCGGCTCGGGATGTTTCAACTTCTCTTTCTGGATAAGATCCCGGATTTTTCTGCGATAAACGAATCGGTAAACCTCGTCCACCGTGCAAAAAAGCGTTCGGCGACCGGTTTGGTAAACGCAGTTCTCAGACGGGTTGCGCGTGAGATCGGTCTGAAAATAGATTACGTTGACCCGATCGATCGAATAGTTGCTGAAACTTCGCACCCGCGCTGGTTGATCGAAAATTGGGCGAAGCAATTTTCGCTTGAAAAAGCGGCGATGATCGCCGAAGCGAACAATCGCGAATCCGCGGGCAGTTTTCGATTTACACGAAAATACGAAAATCTTACGAATGACCGGAGATCCAACATCGATGAGATCGTAAAATCTTCCGGCGTTCGGCAATCGGAAATAATTGAAGGCAGTTTTGTTTGCGGCGCCTCTTCTTCCGGACTCCGTGAGCTTGCCGAAAACGGGTTGATATATTTTCAGGACGAAGGCTCGCAGTTAGTCGCCGCGTCTTGCGGACTGACTAAAGGAGAAAGTTTTCTCGATGTCTGCGCGGCGCCGGGCAGCAAAACTACGTATGTCAGTTCAAGGTTAGAACTCGTTAATTCCACGCTTCTCGTTGCTGGAGACCTTCACGCGCACCGGGTAAGTCATTTACGCGAAAACTGCGTCAACCAGGAATCCGAATTCGTCAGTATTTTGCGGTATGATGCCGGTATCGCGCTGCCTTTTGCAGACGAAAGCTTTAACGCAGTACTGCTTGATGCGCCTTGTTCGGGAACCGGTACGATCCGTAGCAATCCGGAAATTCGATATTTTCTCGAGGAAAAAGATCTGGTCGAATTGCCGCGCAAACAACTTACCTTCCTAAAAAATGCATCAAAGGTGGTTAAAAGCGGCGGACGTCTTATTTATTCGACCTGTTCGCTGGAAATGCAGGAAAACGAAGAAGTTATTGAAAACTTTCTTTACGGTTCGGACAAGTTTGAAAAAGTCGATCCAAAAGTGCCCGCACGGTTTTTGACGGACGACGGGTTTGCCCGCACCGACCCGAGTCTTTTTAAGATGGACGGATTTTTTATTGCGGAACTTCGAAGGAAAGTTTAAGCAGGGCATTTAAAATCAGGCTTGGAATTCGTTACTTCTACGAAAAAATGATAGAATTTCGCGTAATTTTGGTTCGATCTTTTTTGATCCGGTAAATAATGAGTTTAGTAAAATCAAGCGCGGCGGCGTTAGGAAAATTGGTAATTGTCGGCGTTTTGGCTGCAACATTCCTTTTCGGAATGGGCGGCGTTGTTTATATGTCGCTGCAGGGCGAGGAAATAAAGGTTCCCGACCTCGTCGGCAAGGATCTGAATATAAGCGAGGACGAACTAGCTTCGCTCGGATTAAAGATAAAACGCCGCGCGGAGCGATTTAGCGACCAGAAACAAAATACGATCCTGGAACAGCTTCCAAAAGCGGGCGAAACGGTTAAAACGGGTCAAATGATCCTGGTCGTCGTCAGCAAGCAGAATCCGAACGGCGTCGTTCCGGACACGATCAAAAAGGACGACGAAGAAGACGATATTGAAAAGATAGAAGAATTGATCTCTGACAAACCTAAAAAGTCTACGACCAACGATAATTCCAACAAAAAGAAGAGTTCGAAAACTCGCGATGTTGTAGCGAACAGTTCTACGGATGATTCAGGAAAGGATTCGTCCGATAAGAAAGCGGCGGACTCCGGCGAGAAAACGTCGGCGGGCGATGATAAGAAGCCTGCGACCGGCGGCGACAAACAAACTGCTCCGAAGGGTGCCGACAAACCGGCGGAGAACAAGAACGACGGCAAAAAGCCGGCAGACAAGAAACCGAACACGCCGCCCGCCGATAGCGGAACGCGACCGCGCAAGACGCCTTAATTTTTACGAATGTTTGAGATAGCACCTTCAATACTTTCCGCCGATTTTTCAAGATTGGGCGAAGAAATAGCCGCAATAGAAAAAGGCGGCGCGACCGTTCTCCATTTCGATGTGATGGACGGTCAATTCGTACCGAATATAACCGTCGGCTTGCCGGTGCTAAAATCGGTTCGCAAGGTCACGGAAATGACGATCGATGCCCATTTAATGATCGAAGATCCGGGAAATTACGCTGCGAAATTTGTCGAAGCCGGCGCGGATATGGTTTCAGTTCATGTTGAGGCGGATGTTCATTTGCAGCGGACGTTAACGGCGATTCGCGATGCCCGCGGAAAGGCTGGAATTGCTATAAACCCCGGAACGCCGCTCGTTCATCTTGAAGAATGTCTGCCGTATGCGGATTTTGTTCTCTTAATGTCGGTAAACCCTGGTTTTGGCGGACAGAAATTTATCCCGACAATGGTAGATAAGCTTCGGCGCCTAAGGGCAATGATCGACGAACGCGGACTTGCGACAAAGATCGAGATCGACGGCGGCATTGATGCCGGAAACATCGGCGAGATCGTTGAATCCGGCGCGGAAATAATCGTAGCCGGTTCTGCAGTCTTCGGTAAGCGAACGCCGACCGAGTCAGTTAAAGAATTGATCGAAGCCGGAACGGTGTGGGTTTGAACGACAGAAATTATTTGTGATTTTATTTTGAGGTAATTATGTTTTTTCAGAAAAAGAGTTTGATCGCCGTTCTTGCGATGATTCTGCTCGCTTTGGCGGTCCCGTCGTTTGCGCAGGGAAATAGATCGTCATCGTCGCCGCTTCAGCGGCTGGAGATCATGCGGCAAAAGCTCGATGCGATCAGAAAGTCTCTCGACAGCACGATCTCGGTAACGAAAAAAGAAAGCGATGAAGACAAAGATTCGCTGGATTCGCCGCTTAATCGATTGAAATCTTTAGATAAAGAAGCGGGAAATCTTAAATCGGAAGTCAACAATCTGTGGGGAAAAGTCGACCGTGCGGAACAGTATGAAGTGTCCGATGTCGACAGTCTCGAAGAACGCGTTTCCGAATTTCAAGCGCGCGTTGACCGGACATTTTTGGAAACTGCAGAGAGCCGCGCAAATCCGGTTTCCGATGTCGGCAAACCGCGTGAGATCAAAAAGAAAAAGAAATTTTTGGGAATATTCGGCGGCGGCGGAAACGATGAATATGACGAACTGATCGGTAATGTCGTTCCCGGGCGAGACCGCGAACTTTTTATCGAGGCAACGCGCAATATTCGAAAGAATCGTTACGACGTCGGTCGTCTTCTTTTCCAAACCATTATTACAACCTATCCGGATTCACCTTATTTGCCGATGGCGAAACTCGCCGTTGCGGATTCGTTTTATCTGGAAGGTTCGACAAGCGCGTTAATTCAGGCTTCCGCTGCCTATCAGGATTGGTTGACGTTTTTCCCGACACATCCGCTTGCGGATCGCGTTCTTTTGAAGATCGCGGAATCGCAAATGCGCCGCATCGGTCTTCCGGACAGAGAAATCACACCTGCTAAGATCGCCGAACAGCGTCTCAAAGCGATGCTTCAGCAATATCCGAATTCGCCGCTAAGAAGCGAAGCGGAAGCCCGGTTAAAGGAAGTTCAGGACAATCTCGGTCTGCATAATCTTTACATCGCCAATTACTACTACAAACAATCCGTCGATTATAAGAAGGGCGGATTGAAAGGCGCGCAATCCCGCTACAATGAAATTTTGGAAAAATATCCGGAATTCAGTTTTATGGACGAGGCGCTTTATAAACTTGCTGTTACGTATTTGATCGAAGAAGAAACCGATCAGGCGGCACGCTTTTTTCAGCGTCTCGTCCGGGATTATCCGAACAGCGAATGGGTCGCTAAATCAAAGGAACAGCTGGAATTGATCGGCGCGACGGTGCCGGAACCGAATCCGGAACGGATGAAGGTGATGCCGCCGGAAGATGTTTCGTTCTTTCAAAATTTTAAGAACGAGCTTTTTGGAATTTACCCACTGACGATTGATAAAGACGGTGTTTTGATGACCGATGACTTTGATAAAACAAAATTCGAATTGATCGATCAGATCATTGAAAACCAGGGCGATATCAGTGAATCTCAGATACCGAAATCGTTGACAACCGTAATTTCGGCAAAACAGGAACCGCAGCAGTAAATTTACAAAACGCGGTTTTGATTTGAAAAATAGGGAAAGGTCGGAACTTCACGTTGTAAAAAAGGTTCCGACCTATTGATTTATATGACCGGAATTTCTCCAGAGAATCTAAAAATTCTGAGCGAAAAATATAGAGTTACGGCTATAATATTTTACGTTCAGATCGGCTTTACGATCGCCTTGATCGCCGCCGGCTGGCTGATCTCCGCGAATAAGGATTATGCGATCTCTGACGAATCTATGATGTCGCTTCGCGTCGGCGTGATTTTTATCGCGATAACGAGCTTTGTCCTCCGTCGTATGCTGCTCCGCTGGGACCGGCTGAAAACCGCTGCGATCTTAAGGGGAATTCGCGGTGTTACAACGATGCTTCAGGGTAATGCGGTTATTTTAGGCGCCATGGCGGAGATCATTGCAATAATCGGTTTTCTGATAGCCGTTCTCGGCGGCGTTAAAACCGAGATGTTTACATTTGGCGCAGTGGCGCTTGTTCTGTTTTTGATCAATTTCCCGAGGAGAAGCGTTTGGGAAAAGATCGTCGTCAATTTACAAGATGTTTAAAGAAATTCAAATGACAAGATTATTTATTGCATTAGCGCTCGTTTTGGTGTTTTCTTTTGTTTCCGTAAGCGCGCAAACCGCGCCTTCGGCAACTCCGACACCGGTCAAACCCGAAGCGAAAAGTACGCCTAATTTTAACGCGTCTATTCCGCGCGAGCGGCGCGAAGAGGCTTATGCAAAGTTGTTTGAAGGTCAAAGATATATTTGGAGCTTAAGCGATCCGCGTTCGCGCGGCAGTGTCGCACTCGGGACAAAACTCGCGAAAGAATCCTTTTTAAAGGCTATCGAGCTAGACCCGACGCTTGCAGAAGGCTACACAGCGCTTGCTGAGCTGACCTATAAATCGCCGCCGAACGATGTGAACGAGGTGATTCGTCTTGCAAAAAAAGCTGTATCGCTCGATAAAAACAATTTCGGAGGGCATTTAGTGCTGGCACGGCTTTACACTCATCTAAGCCGGCTGAACCGCGGCACGCTCGATAAACCGAATGCGGAACTCGCCGTTTCGGAATGGAAGGAAATCGCGCGGCTCGACCCGAGAAATGCCGAAGCGTACGCATTCCTGAGCGAGTTTTATGAAGAGCTCGACCAGCCGGCGGAGCGTATTAGCGCACTCAAAAAATGGCTTTCTTCGGCGACGCCGCTCGATCAAAACTTTTACCGCGGAATTATGGGACAGGCAGATCTATCGCCGGAAGCCGCGCTGGTAAAACTTGGCGATGCGCTTGTCAAAACCGGGGAATACCGTGAGGCTGTTGAGATACTGAGCCGTGCGATCGGCGACAACCCGAATGATGACGTTGCGATCGAACTTCTCAGCCGCGCTATCGAATCTGCCGATCCGAAAACGGCTGCGAGCGCAGAAGAAGCGCTGCAGCAAGCGATCTTTGCAAACCCTGACAATGTCGCCTTGATTACATTGCTTGCAGAAGTTCGCGCCGGAAATGGACAGATCGACGAAGCTGCGAAAATATTTTCCGAAGCTGCTGCGAGGCTGTCCGAAAGCAACAAGTTTTCGGCGATCAACTTACAGCTTTCGCTCGGCGATCTTTATCTTTCGAACGACCGGATAAACGACGCGATCGTTGCTTATAATCACGCTTTTACCTTTCTAAAAATCGAAAATAACAAGCCGGTTACCGATCTTGACCGGCAATTTTCCGAAGTCATCTTTGAAAAGCTGATCCAAACTTATAAACAGGCTGATCGCCCCGCCGATGTAAAGAAAACGATCGACCGCGCATCGCTTCTTTTCGGCAGCGACGATCTCTTTGCAGATAAAAACCTGATCGATTTTTATCGCGAAAATGGACAGCGGACCGAAGCGCTGCAGGCTGTCCGTGCTGCGCGGCTCAAAGCGCCTCAAAGCTACGATCTTTACCGGCAGGAAGCAGAAATACTTACCGAAAGCGGAAAGGTCGATCAGGGCGTCGCACTTTTAAGAGATATTTCGAAACAAAACGCCGCAGGAACAGCCGGCGGAAATCTGGTCGCGGTCGATGATTTTACAAATCAGCTTGTAATTTCAAGTCTTTACAGCCAGGCTAATCGCGGCAGAGACGCAGTAATTTCCGCGAGCGCGGCGCTGGCAATGGCGAAAGGTGTCGAGCGCCAGCAAATTGCAAAGGTCACGCTCGCGACGGCACTACAAATGTCCGGTGATCATGCCGGTGCCGAACGCGAACTTCGAGAAGTTCTGGAAATTTCGCCTAACAATCCGTTTGCGCTCAATAATTTAGGATACTTTCTGCTGGAACGCGATGAAAAACTCGAAGAAGCACTTGCGCTGATACAAAAAGCGCTGGAAGTTTCGCCCGGCAATCCTTCATTTTTGGACAGTTTGGGATGGGCGTATTTCAAGCTCAAAAATTATCCGGAAGCTGAGAAACATTTGAAAGCAGCTGCAAAACTAGATCCCGCTTCCGCGACGATTCTGGAACATCTTGGTGATGTTTACCAGAAGCTCGGAAAAACCGATGCTGCAAAGCAAAATTGGCAGCGGGCACTTAAGCTTTCAACCGACACAGTGGAAACTGCCCGGATTAAAACAAAATTGGGCGGAAAGGCGACAAAATAGCCTTTTCGCAAATCTATGAAGAATGGGTTTCGACCGTGTTTTGCTTACGATCAAGACTCATCTTTTTTTTGGAATGCATCCGCCATTGGCTCTTTTTTTATACTAGGTTAAAAAGCCTTAACAGGTTTAACCGAATAAAATTTACCAAAAACCTTGACCGACTAAAGGCAACTCCGTAGTGATGCGGCGACGCAAAATCGTGAATCTCAAAAACATTTGAGATGGTCAGATTACCGAAGTGAGGTTATTAATGAACTTACGATCCATCGTAAACTGTGCGAAGTTTCTACTCAGCTTTACTCTTCTGCTCTTAATTCCCGCGACCGTTTTTCCTCAGCTGGACAAACAGATCACTCAATATAGAAGCAATTTTTCCGCCGGTTCGGAATTCGTCGGATCAAAACTCCGAACGCGTCCGCGCATTTTTGTTCCGGAACGCGAAAACGACGATGTCGCCGTACCGGTTCCGTTAAAAGCTGAAACGGCGAAACTTACGATCGCCGAACTCGAGCGCGAGGCGTTCCGTTTGCTCAACGAAAAACGCGTTCAAAACGGACTCAAGCCGGTCGAGTGGAATGAAGACGTTGCAAGGGTAGCGCGGGTTCATTCGGCAAATATGGCGTTGAACAACTTTTTCAGCCATCAAGGTCTCGACGGTTTAATGGTCAATGACCGCGCTGATTCACTAGGGATCAGGGACTGGCGGAGCATCGGCGAGAACATCGCATACAATCGCGGTTATGAGAATCCGGTCGAATTCGCGGTTCTTCGATGGATGCAGTCGCAATCGCATCGCGAAAATCTTTTGAGCAGCAAATGGAAGGAAACCGGTGTCGGCGTTGCCGTCGCTGCGGACGGAAAAACCTACTACTTTACACAGGTATTCGTGGTCAGAAAATAGCTTTTAGGCGAAACGGAAACCGATTCGCACTCCGGAGAGAAAGGATGAGGTCAGAGATCATCCTTTTTCTTTTTTTTTGCTATTCTCTTGAAATGCCTTCATTTTCGCTTCCGTCATTTGCAAAGATCAACTGGCTTCTGAAGATCAGAGGAAAACGAAAGGATGGTTTTCACGAGCTTTGCACGGTTTTTCAAACTGTGTCGCTGCACGATACGATCAGCTTTGAGCCCGATCGTGAAGTGCGCCTTACATGCAGCGACCCCACGATGCCTATCGGCGAATCAAATCTTATCTTTAGAGCTGCCAGGCATTTAAGGGAAAAATTTTCAGTTGAGAAAGGAGCGCGAATTCACCTTGAAAAGCGAATTCCGGCGCCGGGCGGGCTTGGCGGCGGGTCTTCAAACGCAGCGATAGCGCTTTTAGGTCTGTCAAAACTCTGGCAGATTCCTGCTGAATTCGAAGAACTTAGGTCGACCGGAGCGGAAATAGGATCGGACGTTCCATTCTTTTTATATGGCGGAACTGTGCTCGGTGCCGGTCGCGGAACTGACGTCGAATCGTTGGACGACATCGCTGCAGAACAAATGCTTATCATCACTCCGCCCGTTAAGGTCTCGACCGCCGATGCGTTCGCCCGCGTTAACGCGCGGCGCTTGACAAAAACAGACTCAAAAAGTATTCTTCAAATTTGCCGTCGGGAGGCTTTGGAGCTGAATTTACGGCATACGGAATTGAAAAACGACTTTGAAAGTTCAGTGTTTGAGGTCCATCCGGAGATCGGGCACGTTAAGGAAAAGTTAGTTGAGTTTGGCGCGAAACACGCTTTATTGTCCGGGAGCGGCGCAAGCGTTTTTGCCGTGTTTGAAAATAAGGAAGAACTTTTGACCGCTGCGGACGCATTTTCGCAGAATAGGTCGATGCGTGTGAACAGCGTGCGCACGATCTCGCGAAGTCAGTATCTGGAATCGTTGAAAACGGTCGAGAGTTTGCTTCAACGATAAAATTTTATTGGGGCGTAGCCAAGTGGTAAGGCACCTGGTTTTGGTCCAGGCATGCGTAGGTTCGAATCCTTCCGCCCCAGCATTTTTGCAAACGGACGGGCAACTTGAGACTTTTCAAGGGTGCTCGTCATTTATTTATATCTGCTGACGAATGAGCGTAACAGGCAATATAAAGATCTTCTCGGGAAACGCGCATCCGATGCTGGCAGAAGAGATCTGTCATCATCTAAGCTGCGATCTTGGACGGGCGAGTACCGGAAGATTTTCGGACGGCGAATTTAATTTTCAGATCGAGGAAAATGCACGCGGCGCCGATGTTTTCATCATTCAGCCGACGTGTCCTCCGACCGACCAGCATTTAATGGAGCTTTTGATAATGCTCGATGCATTTCGAAGGGCTTCAGCCGAACGGGTAACTGCTGTAATTCCGTATTTCGGATATGCGCGTTCGGATAAGAAAGACAGACCGCGTGTTCCGATCGCGTCGAAGTTGATCGCAAATTTGATCGCAAAAGCCGGCGCGCAGAGAGTTTTAACGATCGATCTGCACGCTTCTCAGATTCAAGGATTTTTCGACATTCCGGTCGATCATTTATTTGCCGCGCCGGTCATTGTAAAGTATTTTCAGGAGAATCCGATCGAGAACTTGATCGTTGTAACTCCTGACACGGGCGGCGCGGAACGCGCGCGCGCATACGCGAAGCGGCTCGATACCGGTTTGGCGCTTGTCGATAAGCGCCGTGAAAAGGCAAATGTCGCCGAGGTGATGAATGTCGTCGGCGATGTCGAAGGCAAGAATTGTTTGATAATCGACGACATGTGCGACACCGGCGGAACGATCTGCAAGGTCGCCGAAGCGCTGTTTAAAAATGGCGCAAATGAGATTTACGCGTGTTTTACGCACGCGGTTCTTTCGGGCAGTGCGATCGAAAATTTGACAGCATCGCATTTGAAAAAAATTATTGTTACGAACACGATACCGCTTGGGGAATCGGCGTTCGGACTTCTTGAAGAAGGCAGGATCGAAGTGCTCAGTGTGGCGAAATTGCTGGCATCGGGCATTAAATCGATTCATGACGAGACGAGCGTTTCGTCGTTATTTATTTAAAAGTAGGTCAAAAATATGGCAGAACAATTTGTGGTAAAAGCGGAAGTTCGGGAAAACCGCGGTAAAAACGACGCGCGCCGCCTTCGTGCTGCGGGTAAAGTTCCGGTTATAGTTTACGGCGGCGACGGCGAAAATCTTTCGGCGGTCGCGGAAATTTCGGACCTTGCTGCGATTCTTCGATCGGACAGCGGGCAAAACAGCGTTTTTTCGCTTGAGGTCGACGGGTTCGACACAACGGACGTAATGTTTCACGATCGCCAGATCGATCCGCTCCAAGGTCGCTTGATGCATGCGGACCTGCGCCGCATTCGACGCGGTGAAAAGATCGAAGTAACGGTTTCAATTACACTCGTCGGCGACCCGGCGGACGAAGGAGCCGTTTTAACGCAGCAAATGCGCGAAGTTAAGATCCTTTGTACGCCGCGGCGTATTCCGGAATCTATCGATGTCGATGTTTCGGGAATGCAGGTTGGAGATTCGATCCATGTTTCGGATCTGAAGGTCGAAGACGAAGTTGAAATTCATGCCGATATGGAAGCGCTGGTTGCTTCGCTTGTTTACATGAAGGAGCCGGAGCTCGAACCGACACCTGAAGAAGAGCTCGGCGAACCCGAACTCGTCGGCGACTCCACCGAAGAAGATGGTGATAAGCCGGGCGCAGTTGAAGATGAAGGCGATGTTGAAAAGCCGTAGTTTTATTTTGACGGCGAATTGATCAAAAATGGAATCGCTGTCCGATAAAAAATGGCTAATCGTTGGGCTGGGAAATCCGGGAGAACGTTATGCAAAAACGCGGCATAATCTCGGGTTCATGGTCATCGATCTTCTGGCGCAGATTGCGCAGACCTCGGTCAAACGCGAAGAATGCCGCGCGCTCATCGGGCGTGCGGAAATAGAAAACGCGGCTGTCGAATTGGTAAAACCGCAAACCTTTATGAATTTGAGCGGCGAATCGGTCAGTTGCCTGTTGAAAAAAGAAGATCGCACGGTTGAGAAACTGATAGTTATCGTCGATGATCTAGCGCTTCCGTTAGGGACCGTCAGGTTGCGACCGAAAGGTTCGGACGGCGGACATAATGGTTTGAAATCGATCACCGCTTGTTTGAAAACACAGGAATATTATCGTTTGCGGATCGGTATCGGACCGGAGCATCCGATTAATGACACAAAGCGTTTTGTTTTGGAGAACTTTTCAAAATCTGACTGGGAAACTGTCAGTGAAGTTTTGGAAACGAGCGCTAAAGCCGTTTCGGTCGTAATTTCGGAAGGAATCGACGCAGCGATGGCAAAATTTAATTGAGAAAAAGTTTGAAATTATTTTCAAACGTAAAACTAACGACAAACCTTCTTGCTTCATTTTTTAGGAATGAGGCTTGAAAGCCAAAAGGAGGATACAAAATTGGCAACAAGAACATACGAAGTGATGTATATCGCCGAGCCGGAAACGACCGACGATACGATCGCTGAGCTTAACAAAGCTATCGAAAAATTAGTAACGGACAGCGGCGGAAATGTCGTCAAAACAGACGTCATGGGACCGCAGCGGATGGCATATCCGATCAGAAAGCGCGAAGACGGATATTACGTCCTTTTCGAGATCGAAGGAAGCGGACAGGAGATCGCCGAGCTCGAACGACGCATGCGTGTTAATGACATTATTATGCGTTATTTGACCGTCCGTGTTGACGAAGAACGCAAAACCGCAGATAAATTGACTGCAAAACGCGACAAGAAACACGCCCGCGTAACCGCCATGCTCGGCGGAACCGGCGCGCAAACCGAAGAAAACGATAACGAACAAGGAGGCGACGAATAATCATGGAAAAGAAAAGAGTTAACCGCGATGAAGATGATGAGAAGAAGGTCTTTGACAGTGATGATGATGAAAAGAGTCCTCGTCCCCAAAGACGTTATCAGCGCCGACGCCAGACGATGTTCGTTCCCGATTATATCGATTGGAAGGATGTCGATTTCTTAAGACGCTTTATTCCGGAACGTGGAAAAATTCTTCCGCGCCGCATTTCGGGAGTTTCGGCTAAAGATCAGCGTCGAATTGCACGGGCGATCAAACGCGCAAGAACAATGGCATTGCTGCCGTACGTAGCAGATTAAACGGAGGAAATTATGGCATCAATCAACATTTTATTACGCGAAGATATCGATACTCTCGGTGGTCGCGGCGAGATCGTCAAGGTCAAAGCCGGCTATGCGCGAAACTTTTTACTGCCGCGCGGTTTGGCGACGCTTGCGACGAAAGGGAATATCAAACAGGTCGAGCAGGAACGCGAGTTTCTGCTGAAGAAAGCAGCTCAGGATAGATCGACTGCCGAAGCTCAGGCTGAACAGATGAAGGACATTCGTCTCGAATTTGAACGAAAAGCAGGCGAAAGCGGAACGTTATTCGGTTCGGTTACTTCGATGGATATCACCGACGCGCTTAACGCGAAAGGTTACGAGATCGACCGCCGCAAGGTAAACCTGAAAGACGCGATCAAAGAGATCGGCGATTTTAAGGTCGATGTCAGACTTCATCGCGATGTCGTCATCGAAGTTCCGGTAACAGTTTTGCCCGAAGGCGGCAAAATGTCTCCGGTGGAAAAAACTGAAGAAACGAAGACGGACGAATCGTCGGAAACAGAATAGAATTTGGCTAAACCGATTCGCAGAAATGCCCGGTTCCATTGATGGAACCGGGCATTTCTACGTTTTATAAGTTGATGAATTATTGGCGTCGCGAACCGCCGCGGTCAGCTAACTTTTCTAACGAAGAGACTTTTAACAAGATATAATTTTGGAATTCTGACCCGATTTGTTATTTTAGAGTCCATATCCCAGTCATTTACGAACAAACAGGAGAAATACACATGAACAAATTAAAACGGAGGATTATGTTTGGAAAAGGATTTTTAGCTTTTCGTTCAACAGCAATCTTTACATTCCTTGCGGTGTTTTTAGCATTTGCTAATTCATCGGCTTCGGCTCAGACCGATCAAAAATGCCCGCTTGTGATTAAGCAAAGTTCAGGAAATCTGAAAGCTTTCTATGTCACAAATGCAGATCCGACGGAATTGGTGATCACGCCGCTGGCAGGCAATTGGCGAAACGTGGAGATCATCGATAGAATCAATGCAACCGTCTATGTTTCACCATTTGGCGGAACGCAGCCGGTTATTATATCTGGTATCAAACCGGATCTCGGAGCGCCTGGAAGTTTTACGATCATTGCAACCGATGAAGACTTCCGCACGATTACGATCAATGTTGTTCTCGATTGTTCAACCCCGTCGCAGGGCTGCACGCGCACACAGGGTTATTGGAAAAACCATCCGAACGCTTGGGCGGTGGATAATCTTAGCCTCGGCAGCAGAAACTATACCAAAGCCGAATTGCTCCAAATCTTCCGAACACCTGTTCGCGGAAACGGATTAATCTCATTGTCGCATCAGCTCATCGCTGCAAAGCTCAACAGAGCTGCCGGCACAAGTGTACCGACTGATGTAGACGTTGCCATCGCGGCGGCAGATATGCTGATCGGTAACCGAACAATTCCGCCAATCGGAAACGGTACGCTCAGCACGAGTTCTACAAGCGGGCTGGCGACGATCCTGGATCGGTATAATAACGGCGTATCGCCGGACGGTCCGCCGCACTGCAGCGACATAATCACGTGGGAGATCGAACCGATTCAACCTGTCAAAACCGATGAAAAACAGTAAATAGTATCTGTGCCGGCTGGATGTCGGGCATGTGATATAAGAAAGGACACGCGTTGCGACACGCGTGTTCTTTTTTCATTTCCACAACAAAATCCGGCGTCTTTCGGGCGGGAAAAAATTGGTTTTGAAAATCGCAAATTAAGGGTGAAAAATATATAATGCGGTTCTGCATTTGAGTTGGAAAATCTCTCGCCGTTTATCTTTTTGAAGCGGATCTTCTTAGAATGCTATTCAAACATTTCATCGATATTAATGAGTTTTCTTTAAGCTATGGCGACACCCGAATTTGAGCGCGAGCAATATCTGAACAAACCTCTTCCTTCGAGCATCGAGAGCGAACGCGCGATTCTCGGCGCCGTATTGCTGGACAATCAGCTGTTTACGCAGGCGGTCGAAGTTTTAACGCCGGAAGATTTTTATTCGCCTCTTCATCGAAGAGTTTTCAAGGCGATGTCCTCGCTTTTCGAATCGAGTCAGAAGATCGATCCGATCCTGATCGGCGAGGAATTAAAGAAGGAAGGTGCGCTTGAATCTATTGGCGGAGTTGCGACGATCACAAACCTAACTTACGGTTTGCCGCATTTTTCCGATATTCACGGTTACGTAAAGATCGTTAAAGAAAAATCCATTACCCGAAATTTGATAAAGGTTTGCAATCAGATCACAGCGGATGCGCTTGCCGAAGAAGAAGACGCCGAACATATTTTGGACAACGCCGAACGCGAGATCTTTGCGTTAGCCGACGAAAAAACACGCCAGGGATTTTCGCACATTCGCCCGGTCGCGGAAGATGTTCTGGCGAAGGTTCACGAATTTTCAAAACGTGAATCGCATGCATTAACGGGACTTGCCACCGGATTTCGCGATCTGGACGAGATGACTTCCGGGTTACAAAAATCCGACCTGATCATCGTCGCGGCGCGACCTTCTATGGGAAAAACCGCTCTTTGTTTGACGCTCGCGCAAAATGCTGCGATCCGGGAAAAAGCTGTCGTCGCTGTTTTTTCGCTTGAAATGTCAAAAGAGCAGCTAGTTATGCGTATGCTGAGCTCGGAAGCGCGCGTCGATGCACATCGATTCCGCACGGGACACCTTATCCGGGACGAATGGGGAAGACTGGCGGAAGCTATCGGAGTTTTGTCCGAATCGAAGATCTTTGTTGACGACACGCCGGGAATATCCGTTCTGCAGATGCGCGCAAAGGCGCGCCGTCTTGCAGCCGAGCAAAAGCAACTCGATCTAATAGTGATAGATTATTTGCAGCTGATGTCAGGATCCGGCAGAACCGAATCGCGCCAGCAGGAAGTTTCTAAGATCTCGAGGGAATTGAAAGGATTGGCAAAAGAACTGAATGTTCCGGTTATCGCGCTTTCTCAGCTTTCCCGCGCGCCTGAGGCGAGAAATCCTCCGAAGCCGATGCTTTCCGACCTGAGAGAATCGGGTTCGATCGAGCAGGACGCGGACGTCGTTGCGTTTATTTATCGTGAAGAATATTACAAGCCGGAAGAGGAAAACGCGGGACTTGCCGAACTGCTTATCGCCAAACAGAGAAACGGTCCGGTCGGAACCGTTCGATTGGCATTCTTGAAGGAATTTACGCGCTTTGAAAATTATTTCGGCGGTTAGAGGTGACATTTTATGAGTGAAGATCTACGATTTCCGATCGGAAAATACGAAAGGGTTTCCAAACCCGATCACGATCGTCTAAATCACTTTATTTCAGAAATTGCAGCGCTTCCTTCGCTGATCGGGAACGCGGTAGATTCTTTGAACGACGATCAACTCGACACTCCGTATCGCCCCGAAGGCTGGTCGGTTCGTCAGGTTGTTCATCACGTCCCGGAAAGTCATATGAACGCGTTCATCCGTTTCAAATGGGCGCTGACAGAGGAAAATCCGACGATAAAACCGTATTACGAAGAACGCTGGGCAGAACTCGGCGATGCAAAACTGCCGGTCGATCATTCGCTCGATCTTATCGAAAGTCTTCACAAACGTTGGGTCGATCTGCTGGAATCGATGACGGAAATCGATCTTGCGCGAACACTGAATCATCCGGAATCGGGGCAATGGAAGCTTTCCGAAATGGCTGGGCTTTACGCATGGCATGGAAAACATCACGCGGCGCATATAACAAAATTGAGAGAACGAAACGGCTGGTAAAAAAGGGAGAGTACGATGGCGGAATTTGCTTCTGACGGCAGGTTGGTTTCGCTCGATGTTTTTCGCGGAATTACTATTGCGGGAATGATTTTGGTCAATAATCCCGGCACTTGGGGAGCGATCTATCCGCCGCTGGCGCATGCCGCCTGGCACGGGTGGACACCGACCGACCTGATCTTTCCGTTCTTTTTGTTTATTGTCGGCGTCGCTATTCCGCTTTCGCTGACAAAACGGATCGAGACGTCAACGGTAACACGCGACGTTTATCTGAAGATCTTCCGCCGGTCCGCGCTCATTTTTCTGCTCGGGCTTTTTCTACACGCGCAGCCGTTCTTTAATCTTTCGACTTTACGCATTCCCGGTGTTCTGCAGCGGATAGCAGTTTGTTACCTCGCTGCGGCGCTGATCTTTCTTCATTTTAACTGGAAAAAGCAAACGGTGATCGCATGCGGCATTCTGATCGCATATTGGTTCGCGATGACAGTCATCCCCGTGCCGAGCTGTGAGGTTACTTCGCTGTCGGATAAAACGTGCAATCTCGCTGCCTATATCGACCGTGTCGTATTCGGATTCGAACATATCTGGAAATCGGCGAAGGTTTACGACCCGGAAGGGATCTTAAGCACGTTTCCGGCAATTGCGACTACGATTTCCGGTGTTCTGACGGGAATTTGGCTGCAGAAGCCGCGCGAAAAATCGGAAAAGGCAGCCGGAATCTTCTTTTTCGGCGTTTCGCTGGTTGCTCTCGGATATCTCTGGGGATTGACGTTTCCGATAAATAAAGCGCTCTGGACGAGCAGCTATGTGGTTCTTTCTTCCGGAATGGCGCTCTGCTTTCTCGGGTTTTGCTATTGGCTGATCGACATCAAAGGTTATAAGTTCTGGACGAAACCATTTGTAATTTTTGGAGTTAACGCGTTGGCGCTGTTCGTCTTTTCGGGGATCGTTTCAAAGCTGATCGATACGATCAAGATTACCGGCGCAGACGGAAAATCGATCGCGGTCAAGTCGTGGTTCTTCAAAAACACATTCTTGCAGGTCGCGGCGCCGATAAATGCATCGCTAATGTTCGCAGTTTCCTACATCCTCATCTGGCTGTTTCTGATGTGGCTGCTTTATCGCAAACGGATCTTCATCAAAGTTTAGTGCAGCGGAGCCCCGGAGCGCAGGCTGCCAGCCTGCGCGTTTACAACGCAAATGAATTCGCCTCGCTTTAATCAATTTCATTGGCGGAGAGGTCCGCGTTTTCGCGCGAGCGCAGGCTGGCAGCTTGCGCTCATTTTCCTTTGGATTAGGCAATTTCAAAATTCCTAATTTCCGCTGCCAGCTCCGCCGAAAGTCGTGTCCGCTCTGCTGCGATCGATTGCCGTTCCTTTTCTATCTCTTCCAGGCGCGTTTCCTGCCGGTTAACTTTTTCAATGTACCGCGCGATCAGCGATTTCGCCTCCGAAGTTTTCGAAAGTGCCTCGATATTCTCCCGTAAACGCTCCTGATCTTCTCCGATCTTCTCGATTTCTTGGTCAAAAGATGCGAGTTTTCCGTCGATCTCGGCAAGTCTGGTTCGAATGTCGATCAGCTTTTCCAATCGCTGTTTCGTTTTGTCATCGATATACTTTCGCGAAACAAAAAGGGAAAGATCGGTTTTTGAAAGCGATGTCAATTGGTAATTATCCATCAAACCCTGCCGCTCCGAAACAAGAAAATCTTTATTTTCCAACGGTTTCAGCTCGATTCGAAAGCGGTAATAACGCTGCGTGGTGTAATCCGGTTTTTCCGTTTTTTCAGTTAACTCCCAACCGTCGCGAATCGGATATTCGATGTAGAGCACTTTCGGCTTATTGGTCTGATTCGAAATTTGATAAGTTCTTTCATCCGTTCGAAAATAATGAACTTGAAAGACTCCGTTTACTACTTTTATAAGCTTTGCCGGTTCGCGATTTTGATCCTGACGGACACGAACATGCGTTCCGAGATCTAAAGCAAAGGATATCAAACGCTCTTCCTTTGCCTTTAAGCGTTCCATCAAAGATTCTCCCGCGTAAGCGTTTCCGTCAATGACCGTAATGCTGCCCGATTCGAGCGTTAAATTCGTAATATTGTTCAATCGAAGACCGCTCATCGGTCGATCGATCCGAACTGACTGGTTGTAAACCGAGACGCGTTCGCCTTCCATCGTAGTTTGCACGATCGGTATCAGCGCCGAACGGTCGCGCATCACGGTTACCGGCTGGTCGATCTTATATTCAAAAAGATCGCCGATCTCGCCGCCCGTCGCTGCGGTTCTTACGCCGGAATTATCGCTAGTTAAAGCTTCGGAAACAGTCGTTTGCCGCTCGGGAATGTAATTATTCGAATTTAGCTGCCCTGTCCGAAAATTGCTGATTTCCTGACCATCAACCAAAAACGTATTTTCCGAGCCGCTTGCGCCGTCGATCTGAAATCCGCCCGCAAGAGATTCAGGACGAACGTTCGGCGCGGATTTCAAAAGGGAATTAAAGGTTGTACCTTTCGGCAATTCGTTGATCGTTTGCTTCGAAATGTTAGTGTCGATCTTCGAATCGGTCGTGTCGATCGTCGGTTCGTAAACCTGCGGCTGCAATTGAAGTTCCCGAGGCGTTGGGACGACCGGACGGTAACGATAGAGCGGCTTTTGCAGCGGCAAAATGAACGAGATCGGCGTGCCCGAAACAAGCGACAGCTGAACATTCTCCCAATCTTCATCACTGACATTGTCAACTATCGCCCATCCCTGGAAAAACGGCTTTCCGGCATCGTCCAAAACAACGCGATAGGTTGTTTTCCATATCGGCGCCGCGATGGTGTAGCTAACGATCATTTCGCGTTGACCGCTTCCTTCACTTGTTACCGTAATTGTTTTAGCGTCGCGGCGGCGAGTTGACGCCGATGCGGTCGCAAATTCATTTATGTCGCGCTTGGTTCCTTCGTCAAGCAATTTTACCGAGCGAACGTCGGCAAGGTCATAGTTCGAGATCTCACCGCCGTCCGAAGCGATCACCAAGAAAGTTGCCGTGCGCTCGGTTTTTTCGTCCCGAACCGCACGTTTTTCGACAGTCAAGATCGAACCCGAAACTGTGCCCGACGCGGTCGCAAGCGAAACCCGCGCGCCCTGGAGTTGAGCTAGAACGCCTGAAATTCCGCCGGTACCGGTTGTTTCCGGCGCGACCGAAAACGGAATTTCCGCCATTTTCGCAGAAGGCGGTGCAGACGAATTATATGAAACCGCGCCGATTCGACCGCGACCGAGATCAAGAACGATTATTGATTTCAGAACATCGTCAACCTGCGATTGTTTGAACGAAAGATCGATCTCGGCATTTCCATTGACAAATCCGCGGCGTTCGATATACGAAACCCCGTTCGAATAAAGAATTACCCGCCGGATCGGCAAATTCTGCGTACTCTTTGCAGGAGTTTGTGCGAAAGCGGAAAAGGCGCTCAATAAGCACACGACGGCTATTAATAATTTGTTCATATATTCTTCAGTTTCCTAGAGAAATTCAGGTTAGTTCAAACGTAAAGGATGAGGCGACCCGTAAAAAGAGTTGTACCGGCGGCAAATTTATGCGGGGCGCAGCTAAGAAGGAACCGTCGCTGTGCCCCGTTTTTCCGACAAAGTTAATTGGCGTTTTTCTTCGCGTCTTCGTCTTTTTTGTATGTTTCGAGCTGCGTTTTATATTCGCCGCACCATTTGGCAAGTTTTTCGGGATTTTCCTTATTTTTTTCGATACTTTCCTTTATCGCTTCGCGGTAGCGGTTCATTATGAATTCGCGTGTCGCCTTCGCGGCATACCCTTCGTCTTCCGAACTCATAAGCGTCGTCAGATAAGAAGAAAGTTCATCGCATTCCTTAACGCCGGTTTTCTCGACGACAACTGCATCGATTGCGGAATCGGCGGTCGATTTTTCGGTGCTGCCGCTTTTCGACGAGTCCGAAGAACTGCCGCCGAACGGATTTATCGAGCTGCAGCCAAGCACGAGAAAGATTGCTATCGAACCTACAAAAACAAAGGCAAAATTGTTTTTCATTATTAATTCTCCGAGTTTTTTTGATTGATGAGACAAAAAGATTTGCCTCCAAGTGTGTTTGTTATAACAGAACGCATGCGCCGGTAAAAGGATCTAAGGCTCACGAAAACCTAAGCAGGCGAAAGATTTGCAAATTTTTCCACAAGCTTTTTCTGTCCAAATCCGGGAAAGCTGATCGTCAGTTTCACATTATCGCCGCTGCCTTCGCGGCGAAGGACCAATCCTTTGCCGTATTTTCCATGCCGGACGTGCGCACCCGGAAGAAACTTGTCGCCGGACTCTTCGATCGAATAATCCTGCTGTGCCGGCGGGATCATGGCGGCTTTCGTTTTCGGCTTTTCCTCTTTCGAAGGACTGCCGCCGTTCTTCATTTTGAAAAAATCCGCGATCGCATCGGCACTGTCGTAGGTTTTTCCGGTGTATTTAGTTCGCGGCTTTTCCTCGCGCTGCGCCCCGCCTTTTAAGGCTCGGGCGGTATATTTGTTGTCTTTAACGGTAGCACTTTGCGCAAACGATAACCAGCTTGAACCGCGAGTATGATCTTCGATCAATTCCAGCGGAAGTTCGTTCAAAAATTGCGAAGGTTCCGCCGTCATTTCCGCACCGTATACTCTTCGCCGCGTCGCATGTGTAATATAAAGCGATTTCTCCGCACGCGTGATCGCGACGTAAGCGAGTCGGCGTTCTTCTTCGAGCTCTTTCGGGTCATTAATGCTTCGTGCATGCGGGAAAATACCGTCTTCGAGTCCGACAATAAATACAACAGGGAATTCCAGTCCTTTTGCCGAATGAACAGTCATCAGCGTAACTCCGGCATTCCGGTCAAATTTGTCCGTGTCGGACGAAAGCGCCGCATGATCGATAAAATCGCGCAAACCGTTTTCTTCCTGCTTGTCATAATCGACCGCGGCGTTTACCAATTCTTCCAAATTTTCAAGACGCGCGTTCGACTCGTCCGAATTGTCCGACCGCAGCATATTTGCATAGCCGGTGTCTTCGATCGCAGAAACGACGACCGATGTTACGGGCGTTTCGGAAGTTGTGCCGGCAGCGGCGCGTTCTGCCATATTCTCGATGACGGCTTTAAAACTCCGGAGCGAATCCTTCGCGCGCTGCGTCAGATTCACAGGTTCGTCGATCTTGTTATCGACGATCAGCGCGATCGCTTCCCACATCGAAATTCCGCGCTCCTTTGCTTTCAGCTGAACTTCGTCAAGCGAGGTTTTGCCCAATCCGCGTGCCGGAGTATTGACGACGCGCAGCAGCGCAATGTCGTCAAATGGATTCAGGCAAAGCTTTAGATATGCAATGATGTCCTTTATCTCCGCACGTTCGTAGAAGGAGAACCCGCCGACAATGTTATAATCGATCCGCATCCGGCGAAAGGCATCTTCGAATACACGCGACTGAGCGTTCGTACGGTAAAGTACGGCGATCTTCTCCTTCGGATTCATCCGCTGGTGATCGTAGATCATCGACGCGACATATTTTGCCTCGTTATCCGCATCGAAAGCCTGAAAATAATTGATCTTTCCGCCTTCCTTCTTTTCCGTCCAAAGTTTCTTTTCCTTCCGCCCGACGTTATTCGAAATTATCGAATCAGCCGCGTCAAGAATCGTCTGCGTCGAACGGTAATTTTGTTCGAGCATGATCGTCGTCGCGTTGGGGTAATGTTCTTCGAACGACAGAATATTCGCGATGTCGGCTCCGCGAAATGCGTAGATCGACTGTGCATCGTCTCCGACGACGCAGATGTTTTGCTGTTTTTCGGTTAAATATTTGATCAGTGCAAATTGAAGCGAATTTGTGTCCTGATATTCGTCGACTAAAATGTATTTGAATTTTTCGTTGTATTTCCGGCGGACATCCGTCGACTTTCGCAAAAGCCTGACCGTTTTTATTAGTAGATCGTCAAAATCGAGTGCGTTCGCTTTGTTCAAACGCTCTTCATACATTTTATAGATCTTTGCGATCGCGCCGCGCCGTTCGTCGGCGTATTCAACACGCGCCGTAAATTCCGCGACATCCTCGCCGCGGTTTTTCGCTGCGCTGACGGCATTTTTTACAGCATTTGGAGCAAGCTGTTTCGGGTCCATACCGAGATCTTTTATGCAGGCGCGAATGACCTTGTTCGAATCGTCCGTGTCATAGATCGTAAAGGATTTGGTATAGCCTTCGCCGAGCGCTTCGATGTCCTGGCGAAGTATTCGAACACAGAGACTGTGAAATGTCGCGATCAGCGGCGAGGAATTAAGTTTTTGACCTTTCAGAAGTTCATAAACGCGTTCTCGCATTTCGCCCGCAGCTTTATTTGTAAATGTAACGGCGAGAATGTTGTACGGCGGAACGCCATTTTCCGAAATTAAATAGGCGATTCGAAACGTTATAACGCGCGTTTTTCCCGAACCGGCTCCGGCAAGTATCAGAAGCGCGCCGTCCGTTTGTTCCACAGCTTTCCGCTGCTGCGGATTGAGGGTATTTAATATTTCCATTGCAAAAAACGTCTATTTGATGAGTTCCTGAATTTCCTTAAATTTTCGATGTTTAGAATCGCGCATGACTTCGAAAAGCGTCATTTCAACGGTCGCCGGGACCACACCGGATAGTTTCATTTTGTCTATTGCTGTTTGTTTATCGACCGTAAAGCGGGACGCGACCGCATCTATCAACAGGTGAACGGAAAAACCCCGATCGAGCAGATCATGCGCGGTTTGGTTAACGCAAATATGAGTTTCCAGACCGCATAAAACGACATGCTCGGTCCCTAGAGCGTCCAGGCGTTCGACAAACGTTGCCGCTCCGCACGAACTGAAGGAAGTTTTCTCAAAAAATTCAAAATCGTCAGGAAGCGAAAGCATTATCTCTTCCGCGGTTCGTCCCAAACCTTTTGGATATTGTTCGGTGATAACAACCGGCAGGTCGAGCGTCAAAAATCCGCGGACCGCAAGCGAAGCGCGTGCGGCGATCTCGGCAAATTCATTGATCGGATGACGAAATGCTTCCTGCAGATCAACCACCACAAGTGCCGTCTTTTCAGAATTTAAAATGTTTTGATGCGGCATAATCAATCAGCTTTTTTCTGAGATTCAGCTTCCGTTGCTTCTTTGCGCCGCTGTTTCGCGAGCTCGGCAGCGCGCTTTTCCTTGTAATAGGTCTTAAAAAAGAAATAAACGGCGGCGGCGCAGATGATCAAGATCAAAACCATCATCGCGGCGATAAAGTAAAGTTCGGCAAGCGAGTCGTTCGACATAGTTCGATTCTAACGTAAGGAAAATTGCCCGTAAAGAAGCCCGGCGGTTTACGGTTTTTAACCCGGAAAGATGCAGCGTCTGAAGAACTTTGAGGTGATTTTCCGAGGATCGGCAGAAAATAATGCGCAAATGCACCGCATTTTTCGGACAGATTCAATTCTGCCTTTAAAGGTTCACATAAGGTCGACCGGGTCGACTTCAACGAAAACGATCTTCATATCCGCCCCGCGCGACGCCGCACGGTCGAGCGCTGCATCCAGGATCTTGCGCAAATTCGAGCGGTTGCCCGCCTTGACGATCAGCTGAAAGCGATATTCATTTTTCAAACGCGATAAAGCCGCCGGCGCGGGACCCATGACGGCTATTCGATGCGATGAATTTTCATAATTCAAACATTCGCGAAGCAGTTTTGCCGTTTCGAGAGAGTGATGCAGATCATGATGTTTAACTATTATCGAGGCTAGAACGACGAACGGCGGATAATTAAATCGTTTTCGAAACTTCGATTCGACCTCGTAAAAATCGGAATAGCTTTGCGAGCGGGCGTGTTTAAGAGCGTAATGATGCGGAAAAAACGTTTGAATCAGCACTTTTCCCTGCAGATCGCCGCGTCCCGCGCGTCCGGCGACCTGTGTCAGCAATTGAAACGTGCGTTCCGCAGACCGAAAATCGGGCATTTGCAGCCCCGCATCAACCGAAACGACGCCGACGAGCGTAACGTTGTGAAAATCGTGTCCCTTCGCCAGCATCTGAGTTCCGACGAGCATATCTATCTCGCCGCGATCAAACTGATTCAAAGTGTTTTCGAGTTCGTTCTTTCTTTTGGTCGTATCTCGGTCGATTCGAGCGATCCGTAGATCGGGAAATTTTTCCCTCAAGACGCCTTCCACCTGTTCTGTGCCCTCGCCAAGATAATAAAGAAACTCTTTTTCGCAATGCGGACATTTTCCCGGCGGCTTTTCGCGGTAGCCGCAGTAATGACAGACAAGATTTCCTTCACGTTTATGAAAGGTCAGCGAAATGTCGCAATTCTGACAGCGAACGGTTTCGCCGCAGCTCCGGCAAAGGACAAAGCTGGAAAATCCGCGCCGGTTGAGAAGGATAATCGATTGTTCGCCTTTGCGATGGGTCCGATCGATCGCTTCGACGAGCTGCGGCGACAGAATTACTGCACCTTCCGTCTTAAAAACCTCGCGCAGATCTATCAGTTCCGCCGCCGCCATCGGTCGGTTTTCGATCCGTTCGGGAAGCTCCAGATATTCATATTTTCCGATCTGTGCGTTGTGAAAGGTTTCAAGCGCGGGCGTTGCCGAGCCTAAAATTACGACGCCGCCGCTGTCGTAGGCGCGTTTTATGGCAACGTCGCGACCGTGATAAAAAGGCATCTCATGCTGTCGATATGAGCCGTCGTGCTCTTCGTCAACTATGATCAAGCCGACATTTTCGAGCGGCGCAAACACCGCCGACCGCGTTCCGATCGCGATCCTCGCTTCGCCTTTTCGCAGCCGGCGCCATTCGTCGTAACGTTCGCCGGTCGAAAGGGATGAATGCAGGATCGCGACCGAATCGCCGAAAACGGCACGCAGACGCTTTGAAAATACGGGCGTCAGCGCAATTTCCGGCACGAGCATCAGCGCAGATCGCCCCGCCGCAAGCGTTTCTTTGATCGCGCGGATGT
Source organism: Pyrinomonadaceae bacterium (assembly GCA_026129865.1). Taxonomy (GTDB): domain Bacteria; phylum Acidobacteriota; class Blastocatellia; order Pyrinomonadales; family Pyrinomonadaceae; genus JAHCHG01. The sequence goes on along the minus strand of JAHCHG010000001.1, from coordinate 260,944 downwards.
AGACTTCGGTCTTGCCGCTTCCGGTCACGCCGTGAAGCAAGAACGCTCTGTATTGTTCCGCTCGCAGCGACTTCGTAATTTGCTCGAGAACCTGAGTTTGTGCAGCGGTCAGATCAAATTTGTTAACAGCCGGAAGCAAGGAATTTTCCAGCGGGTCGCGTCGAACTTCACCCGAAAATATCTCTAATAATCCGCGCTTTTCGAGCGTCTTGATCGGCGATGCGCCGACGTCCGCTTTTTCCAAAAGTTCTGTAAACTGCAGTTCGCCGCCGGCAGTTCTCAAAACGTCTAAAATTGCGTGATGCTTTTTGCTCAGATCAGACGCCAACGCGCCTGCAGATCCGCTTCCCGCAAGCCGAACTATCTTTCGCTTTTTGCTTTTTACGATCGGTTCGATCGTCCGGTAGATTATGTCGACAAACCCTTTACGCTCCAGCTGACGGATCGACCGATTCGCCTTCGACTGCGCAAATCGGATAAAGATCTCGCGGTCGATCATTTCTCCTGACTGCGCCAGAAGTGCGAGGATCTCATCCGCCATTCCGGGTTTTACCGTTTGTTTTTCCGCATGTTCGCGACCTTTGCCGTTGATCGCAACGAAACGTGCCGCCGTTTTATTTATTCCCGCCGGCAGCGAGGCTTTTAAGACTTCACCGAACGAACTCAGGTAATATTCGCTGGTCCAGCGGCAAAGTTCTAAAATTTCAGGCGTGACGAGCGGTTCGAGATCTAATAGTTCTAGAATTTCCTTGACGGCTGATTCTTCGAATCCGAGAGACGGGTCAAAGTCAACGCTCAATCCGACGACATACGCCGTCATTTTACGCTTTCCAAACGGAACGACGACCCGCGCGCCGAGTTTTACCGTTCCGGACAAGCCGCTGGGAATTCGGTAAGTAAACGTTTGGCGAAGCGGGATCGGAAGTGCGGCGTCAAGAAAATTAGCGCGAATCTTGTCGTCGGACGGCAAAGTTTTTCGTGGTTTGGACATTGTTCGCGTTACGAAATTGAAAGGTAAAATGATAACCTAGACGTTCATTTTCCGAAAACGAATTATCTAAAATATGGAAACACTTGCGAACGTAAACCAGAAAAAAAAGGGAATTAATAAAATTATGCTCGGCGCGGTCGCCGTCGGGTTTTTGATCATTGCCGGCGCGGTTTATCTGCTTTCGTTTCAGCCGACCTTGGAAGAACAAAAAGCAAAAATGCTCGAAGGCGCGCTGACGCCGGGAAATCCGGATTTTGAAAAATTGACGAAAGATATTCTGTTTACGACCGATGCGGAAAACACGACCGAATCGCCGACCGGGCTTGGTCGAATAATGATGACGGTTCCAGCCACGATCGCTAATAAAAGCGATAAAACCATCACGCTTTTGCAGGTAAAAGTGGTTGTCGTAAACGTAAACAACGAGGTCGTAAAAGAAAAGGATGCGATCGTTGTCCCGGGTCTGCAGGCTAAGATCTTACCGCCGAACGACGAGATCAAGATCGTGCAGACGATCGACGGTTTCGACCCGAAAGCCGATCGGGCGATGGTTCGGTGGACGGTAACGGCGATCAAGACCGAGTAATCATTCTTCCGATCCGACAAACAGTTCTTCGAGCGATTGTTTAACCGGCTGAACCGAAACAAGATTTCCGCCCCGCGATCTTGCCGCAGAGAGCACCGTTGCGATATCGTCTTCTTCCGAAACCATTATGCTTGCGCCGTTCGGTTTTTCGCCGACATCAAAACCGGCAGCGTTTGAAAGTTCGCCCCGCATAATTTCCGCTGAAACATTTTTTACAATTATTTCAAACGTTTGCACTTCTCCGCTTTTAGTTAACAGGTCGTGAAGATTTCCCGAAGCCGCGAGTTTGCCGTTTCGAAGAATCGCGACGTTGTCGCAGAGCGCTTCAATATCCGACAAAATATGGGTCGACATAAAGACGGTAACGCCGCGCGCGCGAAGCTCCTCTATTAGCTGCCTTATTTCGCGCCGACCGATCGGATCCAAACCCGACATCGGCTCGTCAAAGAAAACGACCTCCGGATCGTTTATAAGCGACTGCGCAATTCCTACGCGCTGGAGCATTCCTTTTGAAAATTTGCGGAGCTGCCGGTTCCAGTCTTTTTCCTGAAGCCCGACTTTTGCCAATAATTCTTCACATTTGCCCCTGCGTTTCGAAGGTTCGATTCCGAGCAGCTCAGCGAAGTACATCATCAGCTCGGAGGCGTTCAGATAATCGTAAAAGTACGGATTTTCCGGGCAATACCCGATCCGGGAATGCATTTTCACGTCGGAAATATCGCTTCCGAGAATTCGCGCGCCGCCTTCGGTCGGGAATAGCAGACGCATCAGGATCTTGATCGTCGTCGTTTTTCCGGCACCGTTTCCGCCCAAAAACCCGAAGATCTGTCCGGGTGCGACCGACAAGGTCAAACCGTCGAGCGCGCGGATCTTTTTCTTTTTGAAAAATCCCTTTTCGTAATCTTTCGATAGATTTTCGATCTCAATGATATTCGTCATGATCTAGTCGATCGGCAATGTGGTTTTCTCGCGGTCAAGTTCGACGCTGCAAGTCTGCGGGTTAAAAACATACGGCGTGCCGCCGCCGTCGACCGGTCTTCTGTCGCGGTCGATCTTCAGATCCGGCGCGACCTTTGCGAGTTCGGGCAAAATTTCCCTGACGTCGCGCGGACATGCAGGTTTGCTCTTCAAAGTTCTATTTATCACATCGATCTCATCCAGTGAATCGAGCTTAAATAAATTTAACTTTGCGGTTTGCCTGGTGCGGTCGTCGCGGGCATTTTCGTAGATCTCATTGTAAATTTCACGCGCCGTTTGTCGGCTTCCGGCGTCGCTTTTCATTTTCGCAGCCATCGAGCGCATCAGCTCCGGCGCACCGTCGATCGCAGCTGCGGCGGAATATGCGTCGGAAGCTTCGCTGTAGTTTCCTGTTTTCCAGTAAATATAGCCGAGATGATTATAGAGCCTCCATTCCTCAGGATTTTCGCGGATTCCTTTTTTGACCAATTCAACCGCTTTCGCCGGATCGACAGCGGGCAGGACGACTGCACCATATTCATAAACTGCAATAAAATGCGGATCAAAATTAACAGAATTGTCCAACAATGGGTAAAGCAGTTTTGGGTCAAATTCGCGAAGGTCGTTAACATTGATCTTTACATCAGGTTTTTTCGCAAGCTTTCCGCCGAGATATTGCAGCGACCGCATCCAATACCAATCGGCGATCAGACCATTTAATCCCATCGAGAAATCCTTAAAAGTTTCTCCGCGAAAAACAAGCGCTTCGTCTTCAAAGCCTTCTGGGTTCTGAGGCTTGGCGCTTTCAAGCCATTTGCTTGACGCGAAAACTCCTGAAAAAGCCAGGATCAAAATAGCCGCGGCTAAAAAGGTCGAACGATTTTTTGTCGAATTCCGGATCATTTGAAATTTCTCCGGTTGAATATGAGAATTGTCATTGCAAGCAGTGCGGCGACGTAAAAACATGTATAAACGGCACCGCCGCCGAGCAAAGCTAACGAAGGAAATTCGCCGCGCGATGCATTTGCGGCAAATGAGAACGTTGAAAAATTAGGCAAGAGGTAATAAAGCGCCGTAAATAGAAACTCGGAGGCAGACGAACCGAGCGTTGCGGAAAGTTCACGCAGCGCAGTACTGAAATGCGCGATCAAAAAAATGAGAAACGTCAAAAGCGCACTGAGTGCGGGCGAAGAGAACGACGAAAAAAGAATTGCGACCGCGGTTAAAATGACGAGCTGATAAAAGATCAGTAAAGTCGCGCCCCAAACTCGAAACGCTAGATTACCGCCGCCGACGAAAAGCAACGCCAGAGAAAGACCGCAGCCCATAATCATCACGTTTACAAACAGCGTCAGACATAACCCGAGATATTTTCCGGTAATAAACTCTCCCCGACCGATCGGTTTCGAAAAGATCGCGTACACGGTTTTCTTTTCGATTTCTTTCGAAACCAGGCTGACGCCGACAAAAATCGAAATAAATGTTCCAAAGACAAGGATCGCGCCGAGACCAAGATTAACTATCGTTCGCGCTTCCTGTCCCGCCGTCAGATCTCCGAGAAAGATCGCCGCCGCAGTTATCAGCAAAACGAAAATTACAAGATTGTATAAAATGCGGTCGCGAACTGCCTCGCGAAAAGCGTTCAGCGCGATGGTTTTTATTTTCTTAATTGAATTCGAACCTGAACGAACATCTGACATGGTGATGATTTGGAGCTTTTAGGAACTTCGAAAATTCCGCCGAATTACAATTTTGAACAAATGCATTTGCCGGAACTCGTTCTGCAGGTAAATCTTATACGATATGAAATTTACAAAGCAAAACGGCAAACAAAATAATTAAATTTTATTTGCCGGTGAACGCGTTTTTTTTGACCGTAGGCTAACTTTAATCGCCGATCGGCGTTCCGTTTGAAACAGCTCGAGTCGCATCGACGGTCGGAACACTTCCGATATTGGCGTAGATAACCACGGCTTCATTTGTATAAAAATAGCGAAAGCCGGTTGCACCGAGCCCGCTGCCGACTTCCGGAACCGCGGTCGCATCCCAGTGAAAATCCGGATGACCTGCAAGCGGCGTTACCGCATAACTGTAACCTGTCTTGCTGCAAGGCGGCGAACCGCAGCCTAAAACTTCGTCGATCAGACCTTCGCTGTAAAGTTCAGGGAGTGTGGCAAAGGTCGGATTTCCGGATTTATAAGTAGCCTGCGCGCTTGTAATAGTTCTCAGCGAACCGATCGCCGCAGCTTCGTTTGAAGCGCGGCGCGAAGCGAGAAGATTTGGTATAGCGATGGCTGCAATAATTCCGATAATTACGACCACTATCAGTAATTCTATTAGAGAAAATCCCTTTTGTTTTTTATCCATTTGTTAAATGTTCACTCCTTTGACGTCTGCATGCGTTAGCACGCAAATTAGAACTTACAACTCGCGTGCCAAGAATCGTCCAGATTTATGGGGTATTATTCGTAATTTTTTGGGGAAAATAGTCAAAATTCGTCACCTTCCGAACATAATTTGACAGTTCGATTGAGAGACTAAGGAAATTGCCGTTTGCGATCTTTCCATGTCAATACGAGAAAAACTAACAGGACTCCGACAACAGACGAAATGGAAATCCAGCGTGCGGCGATCAGATGCGGAGGTTCGATGAATTCGACAGAGACCTCAGCTGAATCCGCTGGCAGATCAACGATAATCGCGCCGTCTGCCGCCGCTTTCGTTTCGACTTCGACGCCGTTCACGCTCGCTTTCCAATGCGGATAATAGAACATTGCCAGCCTCGCAGTCGTGGTTTTTCCGGAATCGACCGCAAACCTCAGTGATTCGCGCGTTTGATTGAGCGAGACGATATTTCGACCATTTGCCGAGACTTTGTCGGATGTTTTTAACGCGCTCTGTTTAGACCAGATCGTCCACCAGCAAAAGAAGCTCTCTTCGTCAGGAAGCTGAGAGATCTTCGATTCAAATTTCGAACGTTCAAGCGGAATGTACGAACTGGGATGAAGAATATAAGTGAAGTTAAATAACAAAATTACGAGAGTTAACGGCACAGTTGAGTAAAATATCGTTTTTCGGTTTAAGAGGTCATTCTTGATGAGAAAACCGATCGCTGCACCGAAAACTATTGCCGCGCACATCGCCGTTACCGGAACCCAGCGAATTGGAAATTGAATCTTTTGAATCGGTGAGATCACTTGCCAGATGGGTTTACTTAGCGGCGTGAACATCAAGAACGAAAAAATGCCGACCGGGAATACCGATGCAAAAGCCGATCTTAAACCTTCGGACGCAAACCGTTTTCGGAAAAGAACCGGAATTAACGCTGCCGAAAAACAGATAACGGTAAATGAAACGATCAGATCCTGAATGAAATAAATGTAAATCGGCTTACCGGTTATATGCAGCGCGAGCGGGAAAAAGTTTCCGGCGTAATCAAAAAAACCTTGTGAATAACGCTCGGACTCGTGGTTTAGCCATTTGATCTCAGTTATCATTCTGAGCCAGTAAAATGCGCTGATCATTAAGCCGAGCGCGGCAGCAGATGCAGAGCCCGCAAATGATCTCACGAATGTACGGCGGTCAAATGAGCAGAAAAAATATATTAAAAGCGAGATCGATCCGACGATCGTGGTTGGCAGATGAGTCAGGATCAGTAGTCCAAAGAAGAAGCCGAGCCCCAAAATATCGGATAACTTTCCTTGCCGCAGTAAGCGCGTTAGAAAAGCGAAGCAAAATGTTAAAAGTGAAGTAGCGGCAAGCTCGGAAAATTGGTTGAAACCGGTGTACAGCTGGTTTAGATGAAACGGAATTAACGCATAGACAATAGCAATGATCGAAGATTCTTTGATCGAGAACCAGCTACGCGACCAAAAATAAATGCCGAAACATCCCAGAACCATCCAAAATACGAAGGTCAGGAACGCAGCATCGTACCAGTTTCCGGCGATCATTCTGGAGAAAGCCAGCACATAATAAGCAAGCGGCGGGTAGAATCGGATTCCGACATCGCCATAGCCGAAGTTTTCCTGACCTGCCCAGCCCGGAAAGAGGTCGCCTTCGAGAATTGCATGATAAAACTGCGTTGCAAAACGAAAATGCTGCGGCAGATCGACCGTATCGGGAATTCCGATAAAAGCGATCGGCGCAACCGCCGCCGCTGTAAAGACGGCGGCGAATAGCAGCCAGAAATGTTCTCTTCTAAAATTGATGCGCAACATCTTGAAGGAATTTGAGAATCGGCAGGAAGGGAAAAAGCGGAACAAGAATTTAATCTCGTTCCGCTTTGGTTTTCAAAGTTTGAATGATCAAACTGTATTAGTTGTTGAGCGGTCCGTCGCTGGTTACAACACGTGTTGCTGCATCAACGGTCGGAGCAGTACCATCAGCATTGAAATAAATAACGCCGGATTCATTTGTGTAGAAGCCGCGGTTGCCCGTTGCACCTAAACCGGTTGCTACAGTCGGAACTGCAGTCGAATCCCAGTAAAGTGTCGGTTCTGTTCCGTCAGCATCGCAGGTGAAGTCATAGCCGCTCTTAACGCCGGAAGCGAAAGCAGCGTCGATCAAGCCTGCACCTGTTAATCCTGCAAAGTCAGCAAAGTTGGTGTTGCTGGCTTTGAATGTAGCCTGCGCGCCGGTCAACGTTCTCATCGAAGCGATAGCTGACGATTCGTTAGCAGCACGACGTGAAGCCAACAAGTTCGGGATAGCAATAGCAGCGATGATGCCGATGATAACGACAACGATCAATAATTCGATAAGCGAGAAACCTTTTTGGTTTGTTTTCATTTTAATTCACAATCTCCTAAATATGTTTAAGTCTTTTTCTACCTTCGTAAGGCACGCTCTCTGTTTAATCAAACTTCGTGCCAAAGTGCGTTGGCTAATTTGGAAGATCGAAAACTTAATAAATACAACGGCTTAGCGTTTTTCCGGAGAAAGGCTTTGCTCGATCGTGCAGGAATAAACCGGCATATTAACAGATTTTGGCAAGAGTCCGGTGACGGAAAATGTCAGAAAAAACAGTTCTAGTCGTTGGAACTGCGCATTTGTGCCGAAAGAGTGCGGATATTATGTTTATCGAGCAGATGCCGAAACGACCGGACAGACACCTTCAGAAGTTCGGCGGCTTTGGTCTGATTTCCGCCGGTTTGCTTGAGAGCTTCGACGACGTAAGTCTTTTCCAGATTGTCTAAATGAGAAGTCAGGTTAATACCGTCTTCAGGCAGATCGAATTCGGCTTTAATGCGGTCGGGGTTGTAATTTGTAATATGCTCCGGCAGGCGTTCGGGCTGAATTTCTTCTTCGCGTTCAAGTGCGACGGCGCGTTCAATGGTATGTTCCAGTTCACGGACATTTCCGTGCCACGCATAATTTTCCAAAAACTGCATTGTCTTGTCCGCAATCGAAAGATCGCGACCGGTTTGATCGCAAAACTTCTTTATAAAATGCGCAACCAGCGGCGGAATATCTTCCTTACGGTCGCGCAGCGGCGGCAAAGAGATCGGAATAACGGATATCCGGTAAAAGAGATCCTCGCGAAAACTGCCGTCTTCGGACATCGCTTTTAGATCGCGGTTTGTTGCTGCTATAACGCGGGCGTCGACCGAAAATTCATCGTGCGCACCGACCGGACGAACCTTTCGCTCCTGAAGAACGCGAAGAAGCTTGACCTGCATTGCCGGCGACATTTCACCGATCTCGTCCAGGAAGATCGTTCCGTGATCGGCGGCTTCGAACAAACCTTTTCGGTTCGAATTCGCACCCGTAAACGAACCTTTTACGTAGCCGAAAAGTTCCGATTCCAGCAAGGTTTCGGTAAAGGCACCGCAATTTATCGAAATGAACGGCTTTTCCGCGCGCGGGCTCAGATCGTGGATCGCGCGGGCGACGAGTTCTTTACCCGTTCCGCTTTCACCGGTTACCAAAACGGTTGATTGAACCTCGGCAACGGTTTCGATCATTTGATAAACCGCCTGCATTTTATCGGAATGTCCGATGATATTGCTGATGCTGCCGCGTTCCCGCTGAGCGCGTTTGAACGCCCGGTTCTCCGTTATCAAAACCTGCCGGTCGAGCGCTTTTTTAACAATAATTTTTAATTCTTCGACGTCGAACGGCTTCTGTATAAAATCGTCGGCGCCCAGTTTAAATGCCTCGCGCGCAGTTTCAACGGTCGCAAACGCTGTCATAAGGACAACGCCGATATCGGGGAGTGCTTCACGGGCGGCTTTCAACAGCTCGATCCCGTTCATATCCGGCATTTTGACGTCAGTAATGATAACGTCCGCCGGTTCGTCCTGAAGCAATTTCATCGCCTCGCGCCCGTTCATCGCGGTACGGATCGAATGGTTTTCGCCGTCGAAAACCATGCTTAATAGCTGCCGGTAACTCTGTTCATCATCTACGATCAGTAAATTTGCCATTTTAATTAATGAATATTGCGGAAAGAAACCGACTTTTTCGGAACCAAGGATTAATGTTTAGGGAAGGCGGAAACTTGTAGCTGAATACGTCGGAAAGTTCCGCGACTTCTATTTTCACAGAAAGGGAGCCGAAATTTCAAGGTGTTTTTTCGCTTTCGTCTGCCTCGACCGATAAGAAATCTTCCAACTTTGTCGCATTTTGCTCCGATCTGCTTTCGTCAGCTGCGATCGTCTGACGCAAATTTTTGGTACTTCTTGGAAGTTCGATGGTTATGGTTGTACCTTTATTTTCAGTACTGCGAACGTTTATCGTGCCGTTGTGGTCACGAACGATCTGATAAACGATCGAAAGCCCGAGACCCGTTCCGCCGGTGGTTGAATTTGAAAAAGGTTCAAATAACTGTTCGACCTGTTCGGGCGGCATGCCGATGCCGGTGTCTTCAAAAAGTATTCTTATCCGGTCGCGGCTTATTTCCGAGATCGAAACCTTGAGCGATCCGCCGTCCGGCATTGCAAGAACTGCGTTTCGCGCCAAATTCCAGAAAATTTGTTTGAGCTGAGTCGGGTCGGCGGAGATCAGGACCGCCTCTTCAGGCAGGTCGGTTTCCAAATGATGGTTTTCCTTGACGTCCGGACTGTGTTCCAAAAGTGTGAACGTATCGGCAACGGATTCGCGCACATCGATCGCAGAAAAATTGCTGACGCGCGGTCGGGCGTAGGTTAGAAAGTTGGTTATTATCTTGTTCAAACGGTCGGACTCGCGCAGGATAATTTCCATCAAGTTTGCCTGGGCGGTATCGGGCGGCGTCTTTGATTCGAGAACCTGGATCGCGCCCCGCATTGCGCCGAGCGGGTTTCGGATCTCATGGGCGAGTCCTGCCGCAACGCGACCCACCGCTGCAAGTCGATCTTTGCGTCGAATGCTTTCCTCCATCGTTCGAATGTCGGTCAGATCCTGAAACGTCATGATCAAACCGGTATGTTCGCCAATTTCAGAAAAAAGCGGCGATATGCTGTATCCGATCCGTAAAATGAAATCGTCCGGCGTGATGAAATCGGTTTCAAAACGCTGGTGAAACTCCTCACTTGCGGAGTTTTTCAGTGATGTGACCACCGAATGCTTAATATTACTGAAAATGGAATAGATCGATTTTCCGATCATATCCTGCGAACGGATTCCGGTAATCTCTTCGGCAGCTAAATTAAAAGTGTAGATATTGCCTTCGAGATCGGTCGTTATCAACCCGGACCGAATGGATTCGACGATCCGTTCGTGCAGAACACGAAGATCGGCGAGCGATTTTGCGGTTTCGCGCAATTTCTCAGACGATTCGTGCCGCTGCGATATTCGCGCTGCAAGCAGTCCGACGACGAGAAAAGCGATATCGTGAAAACCGACTATCTGGATCAACTTTGAAATTTCCGACGTTGTCCCAAATGAGGTGATCGCTCCGACGGCAGAAAGCGTGGTTAAAAGAGTGAATAGGAAAACGCAGAATACAGCATAAAGCAGCGTTTCCATCGACCGCAAATAAACGCCGCCGACGCTGATCAGCACGATATAAAGCGTCAAATAGGGCGACGCAAGATCGCCCGTTCGCCAAACCAGCCAGGTTACAAGCGCGGCATCCAGAATAAATTGAACGCGAACCTGCCAATCGTAGTTTTTATTGAACCGGAATATGACGAAATAGGCGATCGTCAACCCGACCGAGATCAGAAATACAATGAAAAGCCCGCGAGGGAAATTGTCTATCGAAAGCGTCAGCCGTTCGCTGTTCCAAAGCCAACTGGCGAATAGAAGCACAAAAATGACAAAAAGTCTGCCGATTATTAAGGTCGGAATTCTTTTCATCAAAAGTTTCGATGCGGAAAGATTGATCTGTTCGGAAATGTTCATCCGGGAAATTGGAAAACGCCGCTCCAAATTGGCGAGTCGCTGAGATAGTCTATCAAATCGTAGAATTTCTCGCGAAGATATTTATTTCCACTCATTCGCCGTCCGATTCGAGCGAAGCGATAGCGCGGGCGAGAGCAAAAAGATTCTCTGCGAAAAGATCGTATTTTTTCTCAACCTTCCTCTGTTCGTCCTTACCGTATCCGGTTAAGACCAGCCCGGTTTTTGTTCCCGCAGCGATCCCGGCTTCAATATCGGCGGATTTATCCCCGATCATCCAGCTAGAGGAAAGATCTATATTTAGATCGCCCGCCGCTTGTTCGATCATTCCCGGAAGCGGTTTCCGACAGGAGCAATTGTCTGAAGGAGTATGCGGGCAGAAATAGATCGCGTCGATCGACCCGCCGCCTGCGGTTATTTCATCTACAAGACGACGATTTATTCGGTCGAGCGCTTCGATATCGAAAAATCCGCGTCCAATCCCGGATTGATTGGTAATTATTACAATTAGGAAATTTAAGTCGCGAAGCAATTTGATCGCGGCTGCCGAAAACTCGAAAACCCGAAGGTCTGCTGCGGAGGAAAGGTAATCGGAATCTTCGCAGATCGTTCCGTCCCTATCCAAAAAAATGGCTTTTTGTTTAGTATCAAATCGCTTCAAATGAATTCCTAATTTACTTTTTGTCCGCAATTGACGCAGGCGAAATGTTTTTCCTTAAAGAGCAGTCCCAAAAACAAAAGAGCCAGCGGGACAAGAGCGCACGGGAAAAATATCATCAGCGAAAAAAAAGCAAACGCAAACATTATCGCCATGTAAATGATGCCGCCGGTTGAGATAGTCGACCGCGTCGTGATTCCGCCTGCTCCGCCGCAAAACCGGCAGTTTGAAAACTGCATTTGACTCTGATGAAATTGCTGAAGCTGTACATTTTCCGGCGGTTTTGGAAGCTGCGTTGTTTGCGCCTGGTAAAATCGGTCAGCTTCGCGTTCGGCAGTCATGAAAGGTCGTCGATACTGCGTTGAGGCGCATTCCTGACAGACTTCCGCATCGAAAGCGATCTGTTTACCACAATTTGTGCAAAAGCTCGGCATGGTCGGTTTATCGAAGCAAGCGAATTTTATAACATCGAAACCGCCTTTTCAAAGACCATTTCGGGCGAAATACGCGTCATGCAGCGATGATCGATCGGACAATCGCGAAGCATACAAGGCGAACAGTCAACATCGACTCGAATCATTTCGGAACCCCAGGGCAACGTTGTTTTGGGATTGGTCGGACCAAAAATTACTATCGTTTTTGCACCGACGGCAGCAGAAATATGCGCCGGACCTGTGTCGTTCGAAACAACGAGATCGGCAAGGCTTAAGATCGCGGCAGATTCCGAAAGGTCGGTCTGTCCGGTCAATATCACCGGTTTGACGTCACAATGTTCGGCAATCTTTTTTGATACATCGAGCTCATCCGCTGCACCGATCAATAAAACTTTTGTGCCGAGTTCGCTCTGAAAAAGCGATGAAAGTTCGGCGTAATTTTTCGCGCCCCAACGCTTTGCCCTCGAATTTGTCGACCCCGGCACAAAGACGACGAGTTTTTTATCGAGATCAACGCCGTTACTTTTCAACAGATTCCGGGCTTTGTTCTTCCGTTCGCTCGAAATATCAAGCTCAAACTGCGGTTCAGCCTCGTTTAATTCAACGCTTCCGAAAAAAGACTTTTCAACCGCAGCAACGAGGTGTAAATAGTAAAAGATCTCATGGCGATCATTTTTCCACTCCGGAATTCGAATCGGATCGCTTAGCAAAAGCCGCCGACCTTCCTTCGAGTAGCCGAACCGGCGCGGTATGTTTGCAAGGCGCGAAACGAGCGCCGATTCGAATGAATTCGGAAATAAAATACTGAGATCGAAACGTTCTTTTCGCAAAGTCCCGGCTTCGCGAAAAAGTTCCTTAGCTGAATTTCCTCCAGCATTTATCGTAATTATCCGGTCGATAAATCCGGCGTCGCGAAAGATCCCTTCAGCCCAAGAGCGAGTATAAAGAGTTATCTCGGCACCGTCGAAAATCTGCCGCAGACGACGCAGCGCGGGAATGGTCATCACCGCATCGCCTATCCAATTTGCTCCGCGAACTACGATCTTCATTTTATCTGAAAAGCGTTCTTAATCCGTCTTCGATAGAAATTTCCGGCGACCAGTCGAGTTCGCGTTCGACCAGCGAAAGATCGGTTATATAGTTCATCGGGAACGGTGCCGGAATGTCGGCAGACTCGTCTATGACGGCTTGAAGGCTCGATACTTCCTCCATCTTTGCGACCAGATCACGAAGCGAAAGACTGTTTTTCTTGCCGCCGCCGAGATTATAAAGCCCGTGTCTGATGATCGACTCTATGAACTTTTCACATGCTCCGGCGAAGTCCGAAACATGCAGAATATCGCGAACCGGCACGCCGCCGCCCGGAAGTTTGATCGGTTCGCCCGTGTTGATCAGATCGGCGTAATATGTAACGAAAGTCGGCGTATTTGCCTCCGACGGCGGTGCGTAAACGGTCGAAAGCCGAAAAGTGCACGCGCGAAATTTTCGCTTATGTGCGAAAAATTCGACATAGCGTTCGGCGATCAATTTTGACCATTCAAGCGCCGATTGTCCCGAATAAAGCGTCGGGCATGTTTCCGGAACCAAAGCGTAATTATCGGCAAACCTGCCGTAGACATCTTTTGTCGAAGCAAAAATAAATGCCGCATTTTCCTTTACCTCGCGGAGAATATTGACCGTTCCTTCAACATTTGTAAGGAAAACTTCTCCGGCGGATTCATCGGATTTGTCCATCAATGCTCCGAGATGGATGACGACATCGTAATCTTCAACTTTTTTTGCATCCTGCAGATTTAAGAGATCGAAGCCGCTGCGGCGGGAAAAATCGTCGGCGTTAAAATATTCGACCAGATGAGTTCCCAAAAATCCGCTGCCGCCCGTTACAAGAATTTTCATATTTCATTTACCGATTGGGCGAGCCGCTGCCCGTCTGCCGCCTTTCCGATAACGATCAGCAGGTCGCCGCCTCTTATTTTTGTGTCGGCAGAAGGCTGAAATAGCATTTCGCCTTCCTTTCGGCGAATGGCAACAACCATTAAATTTAATTTTGAGCTGAGATCGGTATCTTTCAACTTTTGATCGGCATACCGCGAATGTTCTCCGATACCGATTTCCTGAAAAACAAGTTCCAGATTTTCGGCAACTATCGATTCCATAAAATCCGCTATCGCCGGGCGAAGCAGCGACCGAGCCATGCTCTGACTGCCGATGATCGTCGGCGCAACCACTCGGTTTGCGCCGGCGCGGATCAGCTTCGGTTCGGCTTCTTCTTCGACGGCTCTTGCGACGATATGCAGATCCCGGTTGAGGTCTCGCGCGCTGAGCACAACGTAAACATTCGAAGCATCGTCCGGCAAACACGACGCCAGACCTTTTGCATTTTCGGCACCGGCAAGTCTCAAGTTTTTTTCACTCGTCGCATCCGAAACTATCAAATGCAGATTCTCGCCGCGATATTGCTCCAGTTTCTTTTCATCGCGTTCGATTATCACAAACGGAAGATTTTCCTTCTGTAGATTCCCGATAATTCGCCGACCAACGCGTCCGGCGCCGCAGACAATGTAATGATCTTTCAATTTCTGCATTTCTTTTTTCTTCAGCCGCAATCCAATCGATTCGATTATGTCTGATTGGATCATTGTTTGCGCGAGAAGTGTGAGCACGTAAAGTACGGTGCCGACTCCTGCGAGCATATAAAAGATAGTAAATAGCTTTCCATAATAAGTGAGCGGAACAATATCGCCGTACCCGACGGTTGTTAACGTAGCGGTCGCAAAATACCAGCTTTCGATCCATCCAAGACGTTCAAGAAAATGAAACCCGACCGTTCCAACGGTGATCAAAACCGTCAAAACGAGTAGCGCAAAGATTAGACGCCGCCGCGCCGGTGTCGATCTGGGGCGAAAGGGTATCATTTATTTCTCAGGATATTTGCTCCTTAAATACCGCCAATCAGTTGGTTTTTGTATAAGATAACACGTCGAAAAACGCCGCCGGTGAACCGAACGAATTGTAACACAGGTCGAACCTTGCCAAATAACTGGACATCCTAAGGGTTAAGTCTATAAAATTTAACCCGGCATTCGCATTCGAACAGTTACGCCCGCAATTCCCGAGTCTCAGAAGTTTTTAATGACCAATCAAATTAAAAGCCGCAAAAGAACAAAAATCGCAGCCTCGCGAAGCCGGCAGGTAAATTCGTTTCGCCAGCCGCCGCCGGGCTTTGCGCGGCGCGTCGTTCGAGCAGTCGTAAACCCGATCACGCTCGGGATCTCGAGTTTAATATTTTTGGTGGCGTTTTTAACCGCGACTTATTTTTGGTTTGAATATTCCGACCGGATCGATCTTTTATTGAAAGGTGAGGTCTTTACGAGTACGGCTGGCATCTATTCTGCTCCGAAACTCCTGAAAAAGGGTGAAAAGATCTCAATCGAAGAGGTAAAGGATCACCTGGTTTCGGCGGGTTACATCGATAAAAACCAGCAGGCGGATGAGTCGCGAAGCCGGTTTGAAATTAAAGGGAACAGCATCGAGCTTGAACCCGGGCTGACGGCGGTGATAGACGATAAAAGAACGTTCCCTGCGTTGAAGATAACCTTCGCAAAAGGCGCGAAAAGCGTCAGCTCGATCGTCGATCTGGATTCTGAAAAGGAGTTGGAATCAGCAGAACTCGAACCACAGATCCTGAGCTCTATCGCGAGAGAAGGCGACGGCAAACGAAAAGTTGTTACATTTAAAGACATTCCGCCGCATCTGGTCAAAGCGATTACAGTTACCGAAGACCGTGCGTTCTTCGAGCATTACGGCGTTAATTTTCGCGGTATCGGTCGCGCGCTTTGGCGGCGGTACGACGGCGAAAATGAAAATTCCGTTCTGGAAAACCAGGGCGGATCGTCGATAACGCAGCAACTGGTCAAAAATCTATTGCTGAACAACGATCAAACACTTGAGCGAAAAGTAAAGGAAGCGTACATGTCCGTAATCCTTGAAACCCGCTTGGATAAAGAAGAGATCTTTACGCTTTATGCGAATCAGATCTATCTCGGTCAACAGACCGGAGTTTCGATCTACGGAGTCGGCGAAGCGTCGAACGCTTACTTCGGAAAAGACGTCTCTGCCCTGACTCTGCCGGAATCCGCTTTTATCGCGGGAATTATCCGCAGTCCGAACCGCTACAATCCGTATAAACGTCTGGAAAAGGTTACCGAAAGACGAAATCAGATCCTCGACTCAATGGCGGAAACCGGGGCTATAACAACCTCGGAAGCAGCCGAGGCGAAAAGAACGCCGCTCGAAGTTAGAAAAATTACGAGCCAGAAGGATCTCCTCGGAATGCCGTATTTTACTCAGTTTGCTGTTGAAGAGATTCCGAAAGTGATCAGTGATCCGGAGGCATTGCAGCATTTGCGGGTTTATACAACTATCGACCCCGATCTGCAGAAGATCGCTTATAGAATCGTTAACGAACGTTTGGAAAAACTAGAAAAGAATTTTCCGCAACGCCCTAAAGGCAGCCTGCAGGGCGCTTTAGTTGCGGTCAGACCGAAAACCGGCGAAATTGTCGCAATGGTCGGCGGACGCGATTTTCTTGAAACACAGTTTAACCGCGCGACCGACGCGAAACGCCAGCCCGGATCGGTTTTCAAACCGTTCGTTTATGCAGCGGCGATCAACACGCCTTTTGATTCCGGTTCGCGCGTGTTAACTGCCGCGACCGTTTTTAAGGACGAGAAAAAGATTTTCACATACGGTCAGGAATCATATTCACCGAATAACTACGGCGACACATTTTCAAACAAAGAGATCACCCTTCGCGACGCGCTGGTCAAAAGTAAAAATGTTATTACCGTCGATCTTGCGATGGAACTGAACATCGGCAAGGTCATGAATTTTGCTGCGAAAGCGGGACTTCCGCGCGTAAATCGCGCTTATCCTTCGATGGCGCTGGGAACGAGCGAAGCGACGCCGCTTCAAATGGCTTCGGCGTACACGCTCTTTGCAAATATGGGAGAACGAGCAACGGCATCTGCCATAAAGCGCGTTGCGACCGGCGAAGGAACGACGGTTGTCGCTCCGTCAACGGAAAAAAATCGGGTAGTTCAGCCTGACGTGGCGTACATCATGAATGACATGATGAAAGATGTCGTCAATCGCGGAACTGCTGCCGAATTGCGCGCATGGGGCTTGAAAAATGTTGCGGGAAAAAGCGCTTTTGCGGGGAAAACGGGAACTTCGCGTGACGGCTGGTTTGCGGGTTTTACCCCGGAAATCGTTTGCGTTGTTTATGTTGGCTTCGACGACGGATCTGACCTGGGAATGAAAGGTTCCGATTCGGCAATGCCGATCTGGGCAGATTTTATGAAGGAAGCGCTCGATCGTCATCCGGAATGGAACGGAGATTGGCAAATGCCGGATTCGATTCGCAAAGCTGAGATCGATATTCGGAATGGAAGTCTGATCAGAGAGATCTCCCCGGTTGCCGACACTTCCCCGACCCCTGAGCCAACGGCGACACCGACACCTTCGGAATATGATGTTCCATTTCCCGACGAGATCGCACCGCCGAAAGAGATCTATGTAACCGATGTTCCGGCTGAGTTCCGCCGCATCGAACTGTTCATCGGCGGAACGCTCCCCAATCGGACGCTGCTGTCTGCAGAAGAGATCGAAAGGCTAAACAGCGAAAAAGATTTGGATCCAAATGCATCGCCGACACCTTTTACGACCTGGGAAGAGGGAAGTCAACAGCAGAATCCGGAGTCAGGTCAGAGAACACAAAGTTCGAACGACCCGGAAAATAATCGCAAAAACGTTTCGGTAATGATCTGTGAATTTACTGGTCTGCGGGCGACCGATTATTGTCCGAAGAAACGGCTGAAAAGTTTTAGGGAAGGCGAACAGCCAAAGGAAAACTGCGGATTTCACATTTTTCCACCCGATTGATGACCGGAAATTACTTATTTGCGAACCGGCTGTTTTTCCACCAATCGATCGTGCGCCGCAGACCTTCTTCCAAACCGATTAAATTTTCGTAATCTAAATATCGCTTTGCGAGTTCGTTGGATGCCTGCGAATGTTTTACGTCGCCTTTTCGCGCATCGTGATACTCGGCAGTAACATCCGTCTTTCCAGTGATATCCTTTAAAACTTCTAGGAGTTGATTGAGCGATATGCGTTCGCCGTTGGCAGCGTTCATTACAAGCCCGATTCCGTCCGAAGTCTGTGCTGCACGGAGATTGGCGTTTACGACGTTTGCGATGTAAGTAAAGTCGCGCGATTGTTCGCCGTCGCCGTAGATCTGAGGTTTTGTGCCGCTCATCAATGCGTCGATGAACCTTGAAATTACGCCCGAATACATCGACGAAGGATTCTGGCGCGGTCCAAACACGTTGAAGTATCGAAGGCAAATGGTCTCTAAGCCGTAAACACTATAAAAAACGCGGCAATAATATTCGCCCATTAGTTTGGCGGCGGCATACGGCGAAAGCGGATCGGGACTCATTGATTCAAGTTTTGGAAGAGATTCCTGATCGCCGTAGGCGGAACTCGATGCTGCATAGATGAATCGCCGCACTCCCTGCTCGCGCGCTTTGCAAAGCAAATTAAACGTCGCATTTACGCACGCCTGGTGTGTTTCTTCGGGGTTTGCGACTGATCGCGGAACGCTCGGCAAAGCAGCCTGATGAAACACGATCGAGACGTTTTCGAGAGCGGTTTTCAAAACGCCGTCGTCGTTAAGATCGCCTTCGATGAACTCAAAATCTCCGGAAATTTCGTCAAGATTTTCCCGAAAACCGGTTGCGAAATTATCGATTATAGAAACCTTCGCACCTTGCTTGATGAGTTCATCAGCAATATTCGAACCGATAAATCCGGCACCGCCGGTTACCAAAACCTTTTCAGTAAATGCCATAATATGCCGTTACCCAACCTAAATAGAATTTACGACGGCGAAAAGTTTGGTGCCGTCCTTCGTCTGAAATTTAACCTGATTATCTTCCGACGCCGACATATTCAAAACCGAGTTTTCGCATTTCTGCCGGCTCGTATATGTTTCTGAGATCGACGATCTTCGGCTCTTTGAGAAGCGATTTTACCTTCTTCATATCGAGCGCCCTGAATTGGTTCCACTCGGTCAAAAAGACAAGGACGTCTGCACCGTCGATCGCGCTGTATTCATTTTCGACGTATTCGATATCAGGCAGACAATGCTTGGCTTCGTCCATCGCAACAGGATCATACGCACGAATTGTTGCGCCTTTTGACTGAAGTGCCTTGATGATCTCGATCGCGGGCGACTCGCGCATGTCGTCGGTTTCGGGTTTGAAAGACAAACCTAAAACGCCGACTATTTTTCCATTGAGATCACCGGCGATCTTTTCGATCTTCGGAATCATTGCAAGCCTTTGACGCTCGTTTGCCTCGATCACAGCATCCACGATTAGCGTTTCGACTCCGAACGAGTCGGCAACGGTCGTCAAAGCACGCGTATCTTTCGGGAAACACGAGCCGCCGTAGCCCGGACCGGGATGCAAAAATTTCCGTCCGATGCGATTATCCATTCCCATCCCGCGCGCAACATCGTGGACGTCGCAGCCGATCGCATCGCAAAGATTCGCAACTTCGTTGATGAAAGTGATCTTTGTTGCGAGAAATGCGTTTGCGGCGTACTTGATCAATTCCGCTGCTTCGAGCGAAGTGATTACGATTGGAGTTTCAATGAGGTAAAGCGGTCGGTAAAGATCTTTCATGATCGCGATCGCGTCTTCGTCGTTGCTTCCAATAACGACGCGGTCAGGACGCATAAAATCTTCAATTGCCGCACCTTCGCGTAAAAATTCCGGGTTGGACGCAACGCCAAAATTGGTTTCAAGCTTTAGATTTGCTTTAACGAAATCACGAAGCCATTTGCCGGTACCTACCGGAACAGTCGATTTTGTAACGAGAACCTTGTAGCCGTTCATCGCATGAGCAATATCTTTTGCCGCTTGCCTGTAAAAGCTCATGTCCGGCGAGCCGTCCTCTTTCGGAGGCGTCCCGACCGCAAGGAAAACAACCAGTGCCTGCTCGACAGCGCTCTTAATATCCGTAGTGAAGTGAAGCCGGTTAGCCCTAACGTTTTTCTCAACAATGGTATCGAGACCCGGTTCATAGATCGGAATTTCGCCATTGTTCAATCTTTCGATCTTACCTGCGTCGACGTCAACACATGTTACTTCAACACCAAATTCAGCAAAACATGCCCCGGTTACAAGTCCGACGTAACCTGTTCCAATAACTGCAATATGCATATTCTAAATATTATCTATCTTTAATGTATTGTTAAATTATTCACAAAGTGACAAAAAGTTATGCGGGTCAAGTTATCAATAACATGACCCGCATTTTTTAAAACTATCTTCTGAAACGAATTAACGATTCGGGCTGACAACGATAACACCGCCGCCAATGTCCACATCGTTATCTTTCTTGCTAAGGAAGATCGCCGCTCCTACCGCGCCTGCAGCAGCGATAAGGAGTGCCGCGAGGGCACCGGCACCGATTCCGGCAACCGGAACAGGAGCGCCGCCACCGGGACGCAAGCAAGGCTGACAACCGGTCTGCGACGGGTTACCGATCGAAGCATCTGCTCCGGCAGCAACCTGCTTATCCGTCGAACCGCTGCGAAGCGTTACGAGTCCTGATGTGGTCTGAACAAAAGTTTGAGTACAGCGTGCAGAGTCGCCACAGCCAACGTCAATGCTGAATGTGTTTGCTTGTCCTGCGTCCGCTACTACGGTCGAGTTCTTTGTTGTGAAAGAAGTTACTACACCTGCTTTGTTCGAAACGCGAATTTTACCGGAATCCAAAGATCCGACAATGCTGTTTTCGTTGAATGTCAACGAAAGAGAAGTGTCAGAGAGCAATTCCACGCGTCCGTTTCCGCCCAGATTAACGATTGCAGATGAGTTTGTTCCTGTAACAATTGTACTGCCCGAATTTATCGTTGAGCTGGAAACAACTGATTGACCATTTACCGAAACCGAACCGGTTACGGTAATTTCGCCCATTCCGTCATTCGGAACAGCCAAGGCGGTCGTTGTATAAACAAACAAAACAGCAACGGCAGTAAACAATGTTAGTGATTTACGAATCATACTTGTGCCGAGCATTGATTTAATTTCCTCCTGTATCAATCCTGAAAAAATAAAAGCCTTTTCTATTATACGCGTTAAAATTGTAACTTCAAGAAAAGGTTGCAATTAAAAAATTAACGGTTCGGGCTAACTACTGTTACGCCGCCACCCAAATTAAGATCGTTATTGTTTGAGGTTGCAGCCATAATAATTCCAGCCGCAGCGCCTCCGAGTACCAATGCCCAGATAAACCAAGCTCCGCCGCCGCCGTTGCCGTCGTCATCTTGTTTCCGTGCAGCATTCGCATTTACCGTTTCACCGGCAGCAGCATTAATTGTTTCGCCGGTTGCGGTTTTAATGATCACGTTATTTTCCGCGTTCAATACCGATACGGCTCCCGATAGAAGTTCGCCCGAAATTCCGTTTTCTGTAACGGAAACGACAAATTCTGTATTCGGAGCAATCGACAGACTGCCTGTTTTGCCGAAATTGAGCGATGCACTTGCGTCGGCTTGCGTAATAATCCTGCTAGTTGTAAAGACGGATCGCCCGCTTTGAGCGACATCCCCGTTGACCGTTACGCCATTAACATTGTTCCCGTTCACTAAAAGCTCTCCGGCTACTTTTTCCGACCCTGCCAAAGCGACCATTGAGTAAGTTGCTATCGTGGCAACAATAAGGCACAGCGATAGTGCTTTAGTTCTCAAACTTTTGCTATTCATAATTCTCCTCTTGTTTCGCGTTCAATGAAAGTTATCAAAAAATCAGACCTTTGAAACTTTTACACGAATTCGTTTGTGATGTCAACAAAAACTTGGAAAGTATTCGAAAAATTAAAGCTAAAGTATTGTTGAGTTTACGAAATTTCAAAGGCTTAAAATTCGTCTTAATTTATATCACAAAATGCCCTTCGTTCGAAACGCGTTTATCAACAAATTTGTAAAAAGAACCGATACGAATTTATAAAGGAATGAAAAGTCGTGAATAATCCGCCTTTAGCTCGCCCGGTTCGACGTTTTTTATAAAAAAACATGAAAATCTAACAAAAATTGAAGACCGAAATTCCTGAATTAACCATTTTGATCAAAAACAATCGTTCGCGGAATTTTGCAAAATCCCTGCATTTGTTGAAAAATTTGATTTTGTTTTTCGAGTCGACTTTACTAAATGATCGAATCCTATTTGTTTAAATTAGACCCGGTAATGGCGATCCTAGTGACGCTTGTATTCGTGCTGCTCGTCGGGACATCTTCGCAGATCTTCGCGGAAAGGATCCGGCTTCCGGCGACCGGACCGCTGCTGCTTGCAGGATTGATATTCGGACCCGACATTCTTGGTCTCATCCAACCCGAACTCCTCAAGGAAGGATTCAGCCTGATCGTAAAGATGTCCGTGGCGATCGTTGTTTTTGAAGGCGGATTGCTTCTAAATATCTACGATCTGAAGCACACATCGAGGGCGGTCGCAGGCTTAACGACGGTTGGATTGCTGATCACAACCATTCTCGGCGGGTGTCTCGCACATTATCTGCTCGGGATCTCGTGGGAGATAAGCATCCTGTTCGGCGCGCTCATTTCTGTAACGGGTCCGACGGTAATTACACCGATTCTGCAAAAAGTACTCGTAAACAGGCGTGTTCGCTCGACGCTGGAGAGCGAATCCGTTATCGCGGATGCGTTCGGCGTCATACTTGCTGCGATCATATTCACGGCGATTACCAATAAGGGCGATTGGACGTACGTTGCAACGCAGGGAATTAAAACGATCGCAGCAGGTGCCGTTGCCGGAGTTCTGGTTGCACTATATATTTGGCTGATCTCGAACAGATTTCATTTGCTTCCTGCAAAATTTTCCCGTCTGGTGATCCTGGGCAGCGCCTTGTTTGCCTACACGGTTGCAGAACTGTTTGCGCACGAATCGGGCGTGATGGCGGCGGCGATCGCCGGTATAGCGATCGGTTCGTTAGACATACCTCATAAAGAAGTTGTTGAAGAATTTAAGGGCGATCTTGCATCGATAGCGATCTCGGCAGTCTTCATTCTACTCGCCGCCAGTCTTCGGCTTGAAGATCTTGCCGATATCGGCTGGCGCGGGGTTTTGATCGTTGCTTTAATAATGTTGGCGGTGCGACCGGTTCGTGTGTTCCTTTCTACTTATGGATCCGAACTACAGCGAAATGAGAAGTTCTTTATTTCATTTCTAGGACCGCGGGGAATTGTTGCAGCATCGGTCGCGACTTTGTTCGCTTTAGAGTTGCCGCAGTTCGGTTATGTTGAAGGCAAAAAAATGGTCGCGCTTGTCTTCGCAGTTATTCTTGGAACCGTCCTTGTCGAGGGAACCGCAGCCGGCTGGTTAGCGAGAATTTTTAAAGTTATGCCAAAACTGTCAATAATTATCGGAGCAGATGAAACCGCACGAATTCTAGCGGAAAAACTTGTCGGCGCAGGAGAAAGCGTTTCTATAATCGATACCGACGAAGATAATTGTGCCGAAGCTAAAAAGCTAAAGGGAGTCAATGTTTACTGCGCGGACGCGACGAATATCGACGTTCTGAAAAAAGTCGGTGCTGACAATAATAAAGTTGTTATCGTTGCAACCCCGAGCGACAAGGTCAACATTCTTATTAGTCAGGTGATCCGCTCCAATTTCAACGACACTCGAATCGTCGCGCGCGCCAATACGACTTCTAATTTCACAGCGTTCACCGAAGCCGGAATTGAAACGATGAGCCCTGTTCACGCCGCAGCCGCCATCCTCGAGAATATGGTTCTGCGTCCCAGTTTGTTCAAACTTCTTGCCACACGCGGCGAGAAACAGGACGAAAAGATCGCTGAAGTTCGCGTTACATCGAAAAAGCGGCTTGGAAGTAGTCTAGCGAGTTTGAAACTTCAAGGTTGTTTGGTTGTCGCACTTCGACGCGACGGGAAATTGATTCCACCGAACGGTTCGACCGTCATAAGATATAATGACATCCTGACACTGCTCGGAGATTCAGAATCACTCGAGGATGCTCAGAACCGGCTGCAAATCTGACCGGTTGGATAGATCTGAAAACCTAATTGATGAAAAACTTAATTTTGGCAGCCGACCTTGGCGGGACAAATCTTCGCATGTCTGCGGTCGATGGGGACGGCTCGATCCTTCAGCGTGTTCGGCGTAAAACTCCGGGGCATTCCGGAGCAAACGAGATCGTCGAACTAATTTATTCCGCCGCTCAAGAGTGTAAAGAAAAGTTAGGAAGCCCTGCATCGATCGCAGGTATTGCGGTCGCAGTTCCGGGCACTGTGGATGTTTCGCGCGGAATTGTTCTTGACGCGCCGAACGTTCGTTCGCTCAGCGGGTTCAACATTACACGTGCGGTAAGCAAGGCGCTTTCGCTGCCGTGTTTTCTCGAAAACGACGCAAATGCTGCAGCCATCGGCGAAAATCGATTCGGTGCATCTGTAGGAGCGATGACATCGATCTGCGTTACGCTCGGAACGGGCGTCGGCGGCGGTGTCATTATCGACGGAAAAATTCTTCGCGGAATCGACGGAACTGCCGGCGAGATCGGTCATGTTTGTGTAGAACCAACCGGCGCAAAATGCGGGTGCGGCAGCATTGGCTGTTTAGAACAATACGCCTCGGCGACTGCTCTCGTAAGAATGGCGCGGGAAATGAAGGACGATTTTCCGGAAACAAGCTTAGTTGATGATGAGTTGCTGACATCGCTCGAAATTTTCGAAGCCGGCACAAGAGGCGACGAACTTGCGCTGCAAGTTTTCAAAAAACAAGGCTTTTATCTCGGAATCGCCTTTGCCGGACTAGTAAATGTTCTAAATCCTGAAGTTCTCGTAATTGGGGGAGGTGCTTCCGCCGGTTGGGACCTTTTTATCGAAGAAGCTCGAAGTATCGTACATCAAAGGAGTTATCCGGAACCTGGAGAACGTGCTAGAATAGTGCGCGCGGAGCGCGGGGACGATGCCGGTGTGCTTGGAGCAGCGGCGGTTGCCTTTGAAAATCTTTTGAAATTGACTTAGTTTAAGTTTTGCGAAGATGTTTTTTGCATTTGGCTGAAAAATATGGATGTTTATCAAAAAGTTTTGGTGAAGCTGCATGAGGCGAGTGGAGGACGGGATTCGCAAACGGTGGACTTTAAAGAACTCGTAAAAGATCTGGGTTTTTTAGGTAATTATCCCGATATTTTCAAGCAAATGAGCCGGCAGGGCTGGATCGCGGAGACCCGGCGACCGGACGTCGTTTGCATAACGCATTGGGGAATAAAAGAAGCAAAGAAGATTGGCGGCGAAGGAACTGAAGTTTCTGAATCGGAAAAGATCGTAGCGAAGGAAACAGAACGGCTTCAGTCGGATGCGAAACAGTTTGCGATAATGCTTGACGAGTTTGCCGGCGACAGGTCAAAGGGAAGTTTCGCCAGCCTCGATAATGTATTTGGCAAGATGTCCGACGCAATGGGCAAAATTAAAGCAAACGTCGAGTAGCTCGCTTGCCATTGTAAGTTGCTTTAATATATGATGTTCGTTTCCTGCAATGCGTAGGAGCGTGTGCTGTGGGTTTCGCGCCCACTTTTTATTTTGCGCAACAGAAAATGGCGAAGGAAGCAATAGAACAGCGAGTCAGAGAGATTTCCTCCGAAGTTGCGGATGCAAACGGCTTGGAACTCGTTCATTCGGAAGTTGTCGGAGCGGTCAAGAATCGAACGGTTCGGATATTCATCGACAAACCCGGCGGAGTTACGCACGAAGACTGCGCTGTTGTAAGCAATCAGGTCGGCGAAATTATTGACAACGAAGATTTTATTCCGACGGCGTATGTATTGGAAGTTTCGTCGCCCGGCTTGGAGCGCGGACTTTATTCGGCTAAGGATTTTGAAAAATTCAGCGGAAGTTTAGCGCAGTTTAAGACTTATCAGGCGATAAACGGTCAGAAAAATTTCACCGGTAGAATTACCGGAGTTGAAAATGAAACTATCCTGTTCGTCGATAATACGAACGGTGAGGTAAAGGTTCCGTATTCGGCGATCTCAAAGGCAAATTTGCAGGTCGACCTTGAAGAGGAATTCAAAAAAGCGAAAGTCAAAGACTAATTTTTAGAAAACTATGACAACCATCGGACAAAGCATCGAGGCGTTATGCAATGAGCAGGGACTCGACCGTGAATTGGTGATCGAGGCGATGAAGGAAGCGGTAAAAGCCGCGGCGCGCAAGCAGTTTAAATCGTACGACAAAACCGGTGAAAGCATTGAAGTTGAATGGAATAACGAAGAGGGAATGGTCGAAATATCGGCTCATAAAACGGTTGTTGCCGAAGTCGAAAACCCTCAGACGGAACTTTCGTTAGACGAAGCGATCGAATTGACCGGCGACGACGAGATCGAAGTCGGCGATATGCTTCTTATTCCTCTCCCGACCGAAGAACTCGGTAGAATTGCGGCACAAACGGCGAAACAGATTCTAGTTCAAAAGGTTCGTGAAGCGATCCGGGAAAAAGTTTACGACGAATATATCGATCGTGTCGGAACTCTGATAAACGGTGTCGTTAAAAGATTTGAGCGTGGCGACATAATCGTCGATCTGGGAAATAATCTCGAAGCGATCCTTCCGAAAAAGGAACAGCCGCGAAGCGAGATCTGGAACCAGGGCGAACGAATTCGCGTTGTCATAGACGAAGTTACGAAAGAGTTGCGCGGACAGCAGATCAGAGTGTCGCGCTCTTCGCCGGAACTTTTGAAACGGCTTTTTGAAATGGAAGTACCGGAGATCTATGACGAAACTGTCGTGATCAAATCGGCAGTTCGCGAACCGGGCGACCGCGCGAAGATCGCTGTAACTTCGAACGAAAAAGACGTCGATCCGGTAGGCGCATGCGTCGGAATGAAAGGTTCGCGCGTTCAGTCGATCATTAAAGAATTGCGCGGCGAGAAGATCGACATCATCGAATGGTCGGATGAGCCTTCTGTTTTTGCGGCAAACGCGTTGAGTCCGGCAAAGGTCAGTCAGGTGCGGATCACGGACATTAATAACCGTAAAATGGAAGTTATCGTCAATGAAGATCAGCTTTCGCTCGCAATCGGTAAACGCGGACAGAATGTTCGCTTAGCGACACGCTTGGTAGGTTGGGACATCGACATTATCAGCGAAGATCTGCTTAAGAAAGAAATCGCTCAGAAAATGGGCAAAATGATGGCAGCCGGAGAAGCGGTTCCGATCACGGCATTGGAAGGCGTAACGGTCGCACAGGCGGATTCGCTGAAAGAACATAATATTGAAGACGTCGAGACGCTGGCGAAAACATCGCTTGACGATCTTGCCGGAATTTTGGACACGAGTCTTGATGAGGCTCAGTTTATCATTACCGCAGCCCAGGAAGTTGTTAAAGCGAAGGGCGACAGCGGAGATGAAGAGTCGGTAGAAGTTTCTGAAGAAACGGTTGCGATCGACGAACAATCGGCAGCAACCGTAACTGAGGAAACTGTCGAAACGGTGGAAGAGATCGTTGAAGTTGAAAGTGTCGAAGCCGCGCCGGATGAAGAACCGGCTGATGAGCAAGCTGTTGAAGAAACGGACGATGCCGATGCGGCGGATGCTTCAGATGACGCAGTCGAAAATATTGAAGAATCTGCGGATGCTGATTCAACTGAGGCAGATGATGAATCTGCTAAATAGACAGAACGGATTGTAATTTATGATTTAAGCGACAAAAGCACATTAAAATTGTCAAATCGTAAATTGCTCTAAGGTAGAACTTACATAGAGAAATATGGCAGCAGGAAATAAAGTTCGGGTTTACGATTTAGCAAAAGAACTCAAACAAGACACAAAGCGAATCATTGAAGATCTGCGTCGCGAAGGCGCGGACGTCAGTGTGCCGTCAAATTCGGTGAGTAAAGAACTCGCCGATAAGATCAGCAATAAATACTTCCCGAAGGCTGAAGTTACCCCGAAACGCACCATCAAGGTAATTAAAAAGGCTGCCAAAAAGGTTAAGAAGGAAGAACCGGCTGAAGATGTTGAAACTCCTCAGGAAACCACGCCGGAGCTTGAAGCAAAACAGCCCGATAAATCGACTGCACCTGCCGAAACCAAACCTGCGTCTGACGCCCCTGCGCGAAAGATCAAAGTTTTGACAAAGAAAGCGGTAGTCGAGCCGCCGGCTGAAGAAACGAAAGAAACCGTCGAAGCGGGCGAAACAAAACCGGTTGAGAAAACCGCAGAAGAGATTCCGCCGGCTGAGGTAACAGAAGCGAAAACCGAAGAGAAATCATCGGGAACCCAGGTCAAAAAACTTTCTGCAAAAAAACCTGCCGAAGCTGAAATCGAGCCCGCTGCCGAAGAAAAGGTCGAGTCGAAATCAGGCACACAGGTAAAAGTTCTAACGCTTACGCGTGACGCGCTTGATAAGGGTATCAAGCCTGGCGATCGCGTCGTAAGTGATACTCCGACCAAGACCGGAAAACTTAAAACCGACAAAACAAAAGGCAGAAGAGACGCGCGCCGTCCGGGCGATCTTCGCGGTACGCCGGGCGAAACCGCTGCGCCGAAACTCACGTACACGCCGCCCGCCGACCAGCGCAAGAAATTTGGTCGCGGTAAGAAAGGCGGACGAAAATTTGAGCCGGCAGGTCGTTTCGAAGAAAGAGAATTTGCCGCACCTCGTCCGAAATCGATCGAAGAACGAATCATCGATCAGATCGGCGACATTAATAAAGACAAGCTAAAGCAGGTTCGCCTGACAGAAGGTGCGACGATCCGCGAATTTTCGGAAGCGCTCGGCGTTACTCCGCGCGATATCGTTCAACTGCTAGTCAAAAAAGGTATTTTCGCCACTTTGAACCAGCCGATCGGCGAGCCGATGGCTAAGGAACTCGGTCAAAACTTCGGTTACGAAGTAAGCTTTGTTCCGTTTGAAGAAATGGTCATTGAGCAGGAATTTGAAGAGATCATTGCTTCGGATTCGGACGATGACGAGCTGCCGCGTCCGCCGGTTGTAACGGTCATGGGACACGTTGATCACGGTAAAACGAGTTTGCTCGACGCAATTCGCTCAGAGAACGTTGCAGAAGGCGAAGCAGGCGGAATCACGCAGCATATCGGCGCGTACAGCGTATTCGTTGATAATCCGGATAATCCCGATGAAAAGCGGCGCGTCGTTTTCCTCGACACACCGGGACACGAAGCGTTTACGATGATGCGGGCGCGCGGCGCTAAGGCGACGGATGTGGTTATTCTCGTCGTCGCGGCGGATGACGGCGTAATGCCGCAGACGATCGAAGCGATCGAACATTCGCGCGCCGCAAAAGTTCCGCTGATCGTCGCGATCAACAAGATCGACAGTCCTAACGCAAACGTTGATAAGGTTCGACAGGAACTTGCACAGCAGGGATTGCAGGGAACTACTTGGGGCGGCGACATTGAAATGGTCGAAGTATCCGCAAAGAAACGCACCAATCTCGACACGCTGCTTGAAACCGTTCTTCTTCAAGCGGACATCATGGAACTCAAAGCAAGTCCGACACGGCGTGCTTCCGGCGTTGTTCTTGAAGCGAAACTCGACAAAGGACGCGGTTCGGTTGCAACGGTTCTTGTGCAGCAGGGAACACTGAACGTCGGCGATCCGTTTATCGTTGGACAGTATTACGGAAAAGTTCGGGCGATGTTCAACGATCATGGTGAAACGGTCGATTCGGCGCCGCCGGCAACTCCGGTTGAGGTTTTGGGACTTCAAGGCGTTCCGCAGGCGGGCGATATTTTCCAATCCGTTTCCGACATTGATAAAGCGCAGACGATCGCCGGGCAAAGACAAATGCAGGCGCGTCAGATCGCAATGCTCAAAACGACCAAACGCGGTATTGAATCGCTTGGACTTGCTGAGATCAAGGAACTCCTTGTTATTCTCAAAGCCGACGTTCAGGGATCGGTTGAGGTTTTACGCGGCAC
The DNA here is from genome assembly GCA_026129865.1 of Pyrinomonadaceae bacterium. Classification (GTDB taxonomy): domain Bacteria; phylum Acidobacteriota; class Blastocatellia; order Pyrinomonadales; family Pyrinomonadaceae; genus JAHCHG01. The sequence goes on along the minus strand of JAHCHG010000001.1, from coordinate 230,941 downwards.
GCTGGAGAAACTTTCTACCGAAAAGGTCAAGGTTCGTGTGATCCGATCCGGAGTCGGCGCGATCAGCGAATCGGACGTTTTACTTGCTTCGGCGACACAGTCCGACAACGACGCGATGGCTGTCGTGATCATCGGATTTAATGTCCGACCCGAATCGCGCGCGGCGGACGTAGCGCGTCAGGAAGAAGTCGATATCCGGCTTCATTCGATCATTTACAAGGTCGAAGAAGAGATTCGCGCGGCGATGATCGGAATGCTCGATAAGATCGAGAGAGAAGAGATTCTTGGAAAAGCGCAGGTTCAGGATATTTTCAAGGTTTCGAAGATCGGCACGATCGCCGGCTGCCGCGTAACGGATGGAATTATCAAGCGGCAGGCAAAAGCAAGGTTGATTCGCGACGGAGTTGTAATTTGGGAAGGCGATATTGCTTCGCTCAAACGATTCAAAGACGATGTCAACGAGGTTCGATCGGGGTTTGAATGCGGAATCAGTCTTGTCAATTACAACGACATAAAGGTCGCCGACGAGATCGAAGCTTACGTGATCGAGCAAATCGCACCGACCGAACTTTAATTGAGTCTGGCGAGTCATTTGAGTCTAGCGAGTCTAGCGAGTCTAGCGAGTCTGTCGAGTCTAGCGAGTCAGGTGAGGCTATGAAGTTGGCGAGGCAGTATTTTGGGGTGGAAGCTAAAATAGCGGTTTGGTAAGAATTAAGAGTCTCGCGAGACTGTTTAAACTCGAAAGACTTGAAAGACTCGCTAGACTCGCTAGACTCGCTAGACTGAAAAGACTCGCTAGACTCAAAAGACTAACGAATTTTATGCGTCGTTCAGAAAGAATGTCAGAAGTATTACGTGAGGAGATCACCGAGATCGTTGGATTCGAACTCGAAGATCCTCGTCTTATCGCGGTAACGGTTACCGATGTGCGCGTAACCGACGATCTTCGCGATGCCAAAGTATTTGTTGTTGTTGAAGGCGATGAGAATGAAAAGAAAGAAGCGATGAAAGCGCTTCAGCATGCGACCTCTTTCGTCCGTCAGCAGCTTGCGTTGAGCCTCGATCTGCGGCATGTTCCGCAAATTCATTTTGCGCGCGACACCGTCGAAGAAAATGCGCAGAAGATCGAATCCATTCTGGAAGGTTTGACCGGCGAATAATTTATTGTAAGGAAGGCTTGAAGAACCGCCTGGTTCTTCAATGATCTATGTTAAGTCAAGTAATAGAAGTAATTGAAAACAAGAATAACTTTGCGATCACGACACATGTCAGACCGGATGGCGACGGGATCGGATCATCTCTAGGTCTTTGTCTGCTGCTTAGATCGCTGGGAAAAAATGCCGAGGTGATTTTACGGGATGAAATTCCCGAATCGTATAAACAGCTTCCCGGCGCGGAAGAGGTTAAAAAAGTTGGCGCTGTTAACGGAAGATACGACGCGGTTTTTGTCATAGAATGTTCGGACATCGATCGACCTGGAATTGGAAATCTTGAAAATCAATTCGTTGTAAACATAGATCATCATTCAACTTGTGAACATTTCGGTAACGTAAATTGGATCGATGCAACGGCGTCTGCCGTGGGCGAAATGATCTATAACCTCTGCAAAGCTATCGGCGGACGCGTTTCGAAAGAGATCGCCGAATGCGTTTACCTCGCGCTCGTAACCGACACCGGTTCCTTTCACTTTCCAAATACAACTGAACGCACTTTAAAAGTTGCATCCGAACTCGTAAAAGTCGGTGTCGAACCCGCGAAAATTTCCGAAGCGGTTTACAGCAGTTACTCATGGAGCCGGATCGAACTAATGCGCCGCGTGATCTCGACTATTCAGAGAGATCCGAACGGCAAGGTCGCCTGGATGAGACAGTCGTTAGCCGATTCCGAAGCCGCCGGCGCTGTGGATGGCGACAACAACGGTCTGGTCAACATCCCGTTATCCGCAAAGGATATTTACGGCGTCGTTTATATGCGCGAAGTTCAGCCAGGCACATTTCGCGTGAGCCTTCGGTCAAAGGGAAATATCAACATTGCGCGCGTCGCCGAACAGTTTGGCGGCGGCGGTCACAAGAACGCCGCCGGCTGCAGGGTTTCGGGCGATTGGGACGAGATCGAAAAGAAGCTTGTTTCGGCAATGTCCGACGCGGTCGAAAAAGCCGAGATCGAATATGACGAGTCCGAACGGGAACTTCTTCTTGCATAGATCGAAATGACCAAAGAAAAGCGGTACAAATGGCGGCGTGAAGATTATCAGGAAAAAACAAAAGGTTTGCTGATGGTCAACACCGGCGACGGCAAAGGTAAAACTACGTGCGCCATAGGGTTGATGGTAAGAGCCGCCGGGCAGGGGTTGAAATGCTGCATGATCCAGTTTATGAAGTCGAAGACCGACAGATACGGCGAACATCATTCACTGGAAAAACTCGGCGTTGAGATCTACACGATGGGCGACGGCTTTACCTGGGACACGAACGATCCCGCTCAGGATATAAAAACCAGCGAAGAAACCTGGGCGCTCTGCGTTGAAAAGATGCGGAGCGGCGACTACGACCTGCTTGTTTTCGATGAGCTCGTCTATGTACTTGATTACAAATTTCTCGATCTGGATAAAGTTTTAGCCGAGATCGCCGCTGCTCGCGAATCTCAGCCCGCGCTTCATATAGTCGTTACAGGCAGAAATGCACCTGAAAAGCTGATCGAAGCCGCAAATCTTGTAACGGAAATGAAGGAAGTAAAACATCCGTTTCATTCCGGCATTTTCGCTCAGCAGGGAATCGAGTTTTAGGCGGAAACGCCGATTTTCGGGCAAATATCTTCTAAAACACATTCGCTGCACAAAGGTTTTCTGGCTTTGCAGACCTGGCGCCCGTGAAAGATTATCCAGTGCGGAAACATAACCCACTCTTCTTTCGGAACAAGTTTCTGCAGGTCGAGTTCGATCTTTTCGGGTGTCTTTTCTTTTGTTAGACCGAGCCGCTGCGAAAGACGCGAGACATGCGTATCGACGACCACGCCGGACGCGATGCCGAACGCATTTCCCAAAACGACATTTGCGGTTTTCCGCGCAACGCCGTTTAGTTTTAAGATCTCTTCCATCGTCTGCGGAATCTCGCCGCCGAACATTTCAATTATCTTTTCGCACGCACCCTGAATATTTTTCGCTTTATTTCGAAAAAAACCGGTCGAGTGAATGTCTTTTTCGAGTTCCTCCTGCGGCACATCCAGATAATCCTTCGGACCGCGATATTTACGAAAAAGTGTTGCCGTTACGATATTCACTCGCTCATCCGTGCATTGCGCGGAAAGAATAGTCGCAACAAGGAGCTCAAACGGATTTGTATGATTCAAGGCACAATGCGCATCCGGGTATTCTTTTTTCAACCGTGAAATAATCTCCGCGGTGCGTTTCGATCTGTTCGTTATCATTTGCATTAAATCTTATCCGACATCCGCTAATTTTTGAAATCGCAAGAGGTAACGGTTTTTGACAGGAAAGTTCGTTTCGTATTTGATAGAATTAATTCCGAATTCATCAAAACATTTATCGTGGAACAAAAATCAAACGAATCGTTACTAGTGATCGAATCTAAAACTGCTGCCGTGCGCGTGCTGATCGTTGCCATTGCCGTCGGCGCAATCGTTTTTGCGTGGTTTACGGTTAAATGGCAGCTTGCGTTTATGCTTGCCGACCAGTCTTCGATCAGCGAGCCGAACGCCAAAGCGATCGGTCAGTTCGCAGTCGACCTTGCACCGTCGGACCCGCATGCAAATTGGTATTTGTTAAATTCGGAACGGTCCGATTTTACCAGTGAAAGTCTTAACGCTTCAGTTTCGGGGATGGAAAATATCGTCCGGCTTGCGCCGTATAATTACAACTGGTGGGTTGAGCTCGGCAGAATGTACGAGCAGGCTGGAAAAAGAGACAGTGCCGAAGCCGCGTTCAAACATGCGGTTGAACTCGCGCCGAATTATACGATCCCGCGCTGGCAGCTGGGGAATTTTTATCTGCGCTCGGGCGACGATCAAAAAGCGTTTGCCGAGCTGCAAAGAGCTGCAGAGTTGAATTCCGTCTATCGCGAACAGGTTTTTTCGATCGCCTGGGATTATTTTGATAAAGACATGAGCAGGCTTGAAACCATAGCCGGAGATTCGCCCGCGGTTCGCGCAGGACTTGCAAAGTTTTACGCTGTCCGCGAAGAACCGGACGCGAGCTTGCGGATGTGGAATTCATTGACTCCGCAAGAGAAAGAAGCGAATTCCGATGTTGCCAAAGTAATTGCGCAGGGATTATTTGAGAAGCGGTTTTATAGGGAAGCGGTCGAGTTCGTTCGCGATCTTGGCATCGAACCGAATGCCCGAAAGGCTGAGGTTCAGAATGGAGGCTTTGAAGCCCCGATCGGCGAATTGGACTACACCTATTTCAACTGGCGAATAACAAAGATCGACAAGATCGATATCAAGCTGGATCCGACGCAAAAACACGAGGGAAACAGAAGCTTGCGAATAAATTTCGATACGTTTTCCGGCGGATTATTTTATGAGGCATATCAGACGATCGCAGTTGATCCCTCTACGCAATACATTTTAAGTTTTTGGGTTAAAACCGACGATCTGAAAAGCGGCGGAATGCCGACTTTAGAAGTATTGAATGCGAACACGGACAAATTGATCACGTCGAGCGAGACTTTTCCCATCGGTACAAATAACTGGCAGCAGTTAAAGGTTGAATTTACCACGCCGGAAGACGCAAAGGGAATCGTTATCAGGACTTCGCGGTCATATTGCGGCGAACATTGCCCGATCGTGGGCACGTTTTGGTATGACGATTTCAAATTGGAAAGGGTGAAAGGGTAGATCGGATAAATGACTTCTGAAATCAAATTTACATGGGCAAATAAGCTTGCATTCTTTCTTCTCATCGCGCTGCCGATCTTTTCGACGATCGTTTACGGTGCGGTGCATCAGCCGATCATTGCGCTGGTCTATGTTTTTACAGCAGTGATCCTGCTGCTTTGGTCGTATGATGCATTTGCAAGCGGCGTGTTTCGCGTTAATAAAAGTTTGATACAAATTCCGCTTTACGCCTTATTCGTTTATGGAATGATTCAGATAATTCCGTTTGGTTCGCGTGAGGTCGCCGGACTTGCCGATATTCCGCGAACCCTTTCTATCGAGCCTTTCTGGACGAAGCTGACATCTTTTCATATTTTGGCGCTTTCGCTGATCTTTTCGATGTTCCTGGTGTTTTTTGACAGTGCGAAAAGGATTCGAAAAGTAGTTCTGGTCTTTACGATATTCGGTTTTATCTATTCGTTTTTCGCAATTCTTCAGTCGTTTTTGAGCCCGCTGAAGATCTACGGCATCTACGAAGCGGCGTTCGCTGCGCCGTTCGGATCGTTTGTCAACCGCCATAACTTTGCTGCTTTTATGGAGATGTCAATGGGTTTGCCGCTCGGGCTCTTGTTCGTCGGCGCGCTGCAGAAAGACAAACGGCTGCTTTATTTTACGGCGATCGGTTTAATGGGCGTCGCGCTGCTGCTCAGCGGTTCGCGCGGCGGACTTGTCGCATTTTTATGCGAACTGTTCTTTTTGGCGATAATTGCTTCGAACAAGGGAAATAAACGTCAATATGTGCTTCGGATCGTGTTTGCCGTGGCGCTGGTAGCGGTAATGATCGGCGGATCGGTATTCGTCGGCGGTGACACATCTCTAACACGTTTTTCGGAATCTGCCCGATCGGACAACTTGACGGCGAATCGGACTCATATCTGGTCGGTGACGATCGAAGCCATAAAGGATTATCCGGTATTCGGCGCGGGCATCGGTGCTTTCGTTCCTGCATACGCCAAAAACGATACTTTTAACGGCGCAGAAAGGGTCGAACAGGCGCACAACGATTATCTTCAGATCTGGGCAGATGCCGGTTTAGTCGGTGTTTTGATAGGTGGAGTGTTTCTTTTCTTACTGATAAAAACAGGACGAAAAAGTCTCGGGTCTTTAAATTTATACCGTCGGGGTGTCGCCGCCGGGGCATTAGCAGGAGTTTTCGGCGTTCTGGTTCACAGCCTATTCGATTTTGTTTTGCACACAACGGCAATTTCGCTGATGTTTCTAATGCTTGTCGCGCTGGTTGTGCGCAGCGGCGATTCGTTCGCAGACGACGCCGAAGAAAGACTTGAACGTCATCATCGACGAAAAAAGAAACGACCTGCAAGTGTTACCCCGATCGAAAAAGGTCGAAGCCGGATAAATGAAATAGGCGCTGCGTGAAACCAATTTAGCGGTTATTTTGAGATCTGCATCATCGTTCCCTGCATTGCGGCAACGATCTTCTCGTTTAAATCCCGAATCGCAAAAACTTCGCCTCTTACAACCGAAATGTTTCTACCGGACCGCAGAACCCGACCTTCCGCACGAAATTTTTCTCCGACCGCCGGCGATAGAAGGTTTATTTTAAATTCTACGCTCAGAACTTCAGAATCTTCGTCCATCAAGGTCAGCGCGGCAAATCCGCAAGCGCTGTCGGCGATCGCAGCAGTAATTCCGGCATGTAGAAAACCGTGCTGCTGAGAAAGCGCGGCGCTGAACGGCATTTCGATATCAACTTCGCCGGGGTCGATTCGAGTTAACATCGCACCGATCGTCGCCATTGCCGGCTGCGATTCGAAAGAAGCTTTTACTTTATCCCGGAACGATTCAAATCGCGGTTCAAAAATCATTTTTTCCCAAATGTCGTTCGATAGAGCGCGATCGCCTCGTTTACTATTTCATAAGCTTTTTCGCGTCCGTAAAACTCTTCGACGACGACCTCTTTATGTTCAAGGTTTTTATAATCTTCGAAAAAAGTCTGCATTTCGAGAGTCGTGTGCGGCGGAAGTTCGGATATATCGTTGCGATAGCTGACCGAAATATCGTTGGCAGCAACGGCGATGATCTTGTCGTCGATCTCTCCGGAATCGACCATTCGCATCACGCCGATGACCTTTGCGTCGATCAAACACATTTTTGGGATCTCAATGGAAGCGAATACGAGAATGTCCAGCGGATCATTGTCATCGCAGTAAGTTTGCGGGATAAAACCGTAATTCGCAGGATAATGGACTGAGGAATAGAGAACGCGGTCGAGCCGTATCAAACCGCTTACCTTGTCCAATTCGAACTTGCCTTTACTGCCTTTGCTGATCTCGATTATTGCCTGAACAACTTCAGGAGAATCTTTTCCGTACGAAATATCATGCCATGGATTCATTTGTTTACGATTGCATTTTCAGCCCGGCTTTTCAATCACGTAGATCATCGCCCGAGAATCAGCACAACGGTCATCAAAACAAAAAGGATCGCAAGAACAAGCATCGAAATTTTCACCCAGCTGTAGGGGCGTTCGCCCTGTATCTCGCCCGTCTTTCCGTTTACAACGATCTGGTAAACCTTGCCTTTAAATTTGTATGCTCCGGCATAAACCGGAACGAGCAAATGTTTGAATGTGATGTTTGAAAAGTCCGTCGTCATCGAATCTATCTGCTGCCGATCGCCGCCGATCTCGCGGTTAACGTCGCCGCGGATAACTGAGTCTGCAATTTGCCGAAACCGTTCAAATCCCGCTTCAAGCGGCACCTGGTAGACTTGCGCCCGGTGTCCGGAAAGATAAGCCGGCTCGTACGAAACAAGTTCGGTGAAATCCCAGTTCAGCCGTTCAAGATATTTCGGAAGGACCGATGTCGTTGCTGGAATCGGCACATCGTCAAAATGCCGCGAAGTGCTGCCGGCAGCATAACTCCAGCTTGTTTTCGTGACACTTCGCGACTGCTGTTTGCCTTGAGAATCTGTGTAATGTTCCGTTTCCTGATAATCATCTCCGCGCTGTCCGGTAAAATCTGTGTTCGAATCGGCATCAAATGTCCAATACGGCAGGTAAATGCTGTCCGCGCGGTCATGTTCGGCAAGCGTTTTCAATTTACTCGGCGCAAACCATCGAGAGCTTGTCCATTGCTTTAAGTTTTCGATCGCCTGTTTGTTCGTGATCGAAAACGGAAGCACGCTTTCCGGCGCGACGAGCGGATCGGAAGATTTCGGCTGGGCGACGATCTTTGCCCCGCAAAAATCACATTGCCGGGCAGATTCAGGCGGAATAAAAACGATCGTCGCGCCGCAGCTGCCGCACGAAACCTGCATCGCGTCGACCGCCATCGGCTGAAGCCTTTGATTTTCCGGGCGCAAAAAACTATAAAAATCACGCTCGACGATCGCGCTCGGGTCGGAAACGATCTCCGCGCTCGATGCGCAATAAGGGCACGCAAGTTTTCCGATCTTCGGATCGAAAACCATGTTAGCGCCGCAGTTGGCGCACAGATGTGTTTTTACTTTTTCTCTTTCAAGTTCTGGGTTTTCCTGCATAGCTCAACTTAATAACGCGCCTTTTCCGTCGCGACCGATCCTTAGATTTACAAACCAATCCAAGAATCTATAGCGCAAAGCTTTGGGCGATAAATACTCACAAATTCCGATCGTTTTCCGGGGTTTTCCATCGCGAAGAGTGAGCGTCATTTCGCTTAGAAAACGAAGATGAAAGAAATTTGCGTCAATTACGGTTTGATTTTTTATCCGCAGACGAATGTTGTCGTTTGTGAGAAACGTTTGCCGCGTCGGGAACCGCAGACCAAATTTGTTCCGCTTGAAGTTTGTCTCGTAATATTTGCCGTCGCGCTCGCGAAGTTCTCCGTTTCGAACGGTGAAAAGTTTAGAAACCGGCTCCGATACTCCGACTTCTTTATAACGATAAAAAACTGCCGTCGCGTCGGAAAAATGAGCGCGACCCCATTGCCATTCACTCATCGCGTCGGGCAGCCAGCGATTTTCGGTATTATGATCGTGATAACCGGTTCCGCGAAAATGGATCGTATCAAGTGCGCGCGCCTTGTCGTCCGATACCGTAATTCGTCCCGTAACATCGGACCGCGGTGCCGCGAGATTCCAGTTATGATCGGCTATCGTTTCATCCGAGAGCGGCGGCAGAAAGTCGCTTTCGATCGAAAGCCATTCGAAATGTGCCTCTAGTTTCCTGTTTCGCGCCAATCTGGTGTTTATCGAAACAAAATAACCGGAACCGTACGGCACAGATTGAAAGGAAAATTTTGAATTGCCGATCTGACAGCCCGGTTCGTCGGAACTCGCGGAAAATTCTTCCGGGGTGTATTCGTTAATGGCGCGATACACGGGTTTTCCGTCGCGGTAATAAAAAAAAGCAATTGCAGGTATCGTTGCGGCGCTTCCAGGAATAGGGTCGATTTCGCTGCCGGCAGTAGAACGCGGCGAAAAGACAAAGTTATCCAAAAATAATATTACGACCGAGTCGCGACCGTCTTCGCTTAGCGCGTCAAAATACCAGCGGTCGAACCCGCTAGATTCGATCCGCGGTCTCCAGACATCCTGAGCGATGCTTGACGTATAGGAAAAATTTTCCCCGATCAACTCCTGCGCCGAAATTGCCATTGGTATAAGATAAAGAGAAATTAATGGTTTAACCGTGCCATAGCATCTCAAAAATCAAAAAATATGGCAAACTTTTACACCCGAAATGAATCCTTATCAACGACTTGAGAATCTCTCCCGATATTTTCAAAAAAAAAGGAGAACAGATGAAAAGAGGAACAAAGACATTTTTAACCTGTCTGGTTTTGGTTGTCGGATTGTTTGCTGCCGCTTGTCCGAAACGCACGAGCATTGCCGACATTGAGGCGAATCCATCAAAATTTTATGACAAAGATGTTGCGGTTGCGGGAACGGTTCAAAACAGTTTCGGCGGGTCGATCCCGATCCTTAATCAAAGCGGCGGAATTTATAAGGTCAGCGACGGAACGGGCTCGATCTGGGTTTTGACAAAACGCAGCGTGCCTTCAAAAGGCGCTCAGCTTGGCGTCAAAGGAAAGATTCAGAACGGCGTCAATTTTAACGGTAAAAATTATGGACTGGTTTTGATCGAAGACAACAGAAAGTTCAAAGATTCCAAATAGTTTCACTGGAAGATGACAAACCCGAGAGCGGCAGGATAAAATCTTGCCGCTCTTTCTTTTATGCGAAAATTCATCGAAATGATCGAAAAACGGTTCTCTTCGCTGCACGAACGAAATATCACGCTGGTCGAACAAAGCAAAGAAGCGGACATTTACCGAAAGCCGCTTGTTTTCGAAAACACTTACGCCGCGGTATCGCTCGGCGAACTGGTTTTGCGCAGCGGCGCAATTGTTGAGCAGACATTTGGCGGGCTGACGGCGAAACTTTGGGACGACCCTTTTGAATGGACGCTGCCCGAACAACTTACTTCCCGCTCAAAGTTGATCGATCATTTGAACGAAGTTGACGGTCTTCGTCAACGCGGTTTTGATTTTCTGGTGTCGGATGAAGATCTTTTTCGTACATTGCCTGCACCGGAAAAGCTCAAGTCTATCGGCGAGCTTTTACTTGAAACGATAGCGACAGCCGAAAATTATCATGGGCGCGCCGTTGTCATAGATTTCCTCAACAGGGGAAATTCAGAAAAACTTGATTTTGATTGAACTCTCGGCAATAGTTGAGCGTACGGTTTCAATAACGGCGCGAGGTCTGCGAAACCGAATAATTATTTTGGGAGAAATTTACAATGTTTTGTCCGCGCTGTGGTCAGCAGCAGTCATCCGGCGATCTGCGGTTTTGCTCTAAATGCGGGTTGCCGCTCGGGATCATTTCTGAAGTGATCGCCAACGGCGGAACGCTTCCGCAACTGCTTGAACTTGGAAAGAAATCCTTTTTTTCAAGAAAGAACGGGCTCATTTTCAGTTTGTTTTGGTTTATATTTTTCCTGCTGATCATGGCGCCTTTTTGGGGAATAGTCGATGTTGACGAACTTGCCGGAATGTCTGCGATCATCGGAATTTTCGGCGGTTTAATGATCGCACTCTTTTCATTGCTTGTGCTTAAACCGGCGGCAAAGGAATTGCCGGAATTTATGCAAAATCATCCGCCGCCCGTACCTGCACAGTTTGCGGGCTCGCGATCGCAGCAAGCACTGCCGCCGCAGCAGTCGCAGCCGGTTGGAGATTATTTCGCGCCGCAGGGAAGTTGGAAAACGCCTGATACCGGCGAACTTGCACAGCCGAACAGTGTTACGGAAAATACGACGAAGCTTTTGAAGAAGGAAGAGTAGAGATGTTTTGTCCGAATTGCAGCCAGAAGCAGATCTCCAACGAGATCAGATTTTGTTCCCGATGCGGTTTTCCAATGTCAGGCGTCGCGCATTTACTCGAATCCGGCGGGGCGATCATGAGCGAAGGTGATTCGCCGCGGAAACGCGGACTGAAACAAGGTCTTCTGATCTTTTTGCTCTCGTTTCTCATAGTCCCGATCCTGACGGTAATTTCGATCCTGATCAGAACGGAAACGCCGGCGGCGGTCATTATTGCGGCGATTCTCTTCGGCGGCGGCGGCTTGCTCCGTATGATCTACGCGTTTCTTGCTGAATCAAATAACTCGGATCGAAAAATTCAACACGTATCGGGCGAGAATAGAGTAACCGGTGAAGTACAGCCGCGGAAGATCTCGGAAGGCGAGCAGATTCCGGCAAGCGAATATCTGCGTCCTGAAACCCGAAACTGGCGAGACACGAACGACTTTTCACCGCCGAGCGTAACCGAAAAAACTACTAATTTATTAAAGAATTCTTAAATAACGGAGATCAATATGTTCTGTCCAAATTGCGGAAGCCGTCAAATGAAAGGTAATACTCGTTTTTGTTCCGCGTGCGGTCTTCTGTTGACCGAAGTCAGCCAGTTAATAGCAAATGGCGGCGTTCGCGGTCAGGAGTTAGGCTACGTGCCGCCGAAGACTATTTCGATCCGCAAGCAAGGTGTGAAGCAGGGCGCGAAAATGTTTATAGCCGGGCTGGTCCTTGTTCCTCTATTTGGGATCTTGTCGGAGATATTTTCCGTTCCGCCGGTTTTAGCGGGATTAACGGCTTTGATCACGTTCTGGGGCGGCATTCTCCGGATCGTCTATGCTTTAATTTTTGAAGGACAGGAATCGGAGCTGTTAGAAAAAAAGCTTCTGAGATTCTTTCGAAAGAAAGATCCCGTCGAAGCTCTTCCTCCGGCGTTTTCCGAGCCGTCTCAGTTTTTCGACGGTCGTCAGGGAATGTGGCGCGAAACCTCGGATCTGCGAAATCAACATCCGCACCGGTAAAAAAGCAATTTAAAATTTATTGCTTTGATCCCGCAAAGTCATAACTAACAAAGAGCCGCAGTTCGTTTTCCTTGATCTCTGCGCGTACGTCGCTGACAACCGCGCTCAACGTGCTGTCGGTTGCCGAGATCGGTAAATTTAATGCGATCTGCTGACCTTTTAAGATTGTTATCGGATTTACACGGTTGTTCAGCGTCGTTTGAACGATCGGAGTAACAAATCCGCTTGCCAGCGGCGAAACGCCGTCCAAATTGACCGTTTCAACGCGGATTTGACCAAAAACATCCTTTGTCGAATCGTCGTAACGCAGCTCAAGACTAGTTTGCGTCCAGCCGGCAAACTGCAGACATTGCCCGAAAACCGCATATGAACCTTTGAATGCAAGCGGCGCTTTGATCTCGCCATTTTCCAGCTTAACCGATGTTCTTACTCCGCTGCCTTCGGGCAGGAGAGTTATTTTGCCGTCGCATGAATTCGGCTGCTGAAATGCGATCTTTTCGGCTGTAAATCGCCCGACTTTAGGGTTTGAATTTGCCGCGTTCAACGGAAAAGAAGGAGCGTTCATCTGAGAGAAAATAGTTTGAAGAACCGCATCGAAGAATTTTTGATCCAATACGACCGCCGCAGTCCCGCCTGGTGAACCGCTCTGATCGGGCGGCTGAACCGGATGACCGGGAAGTTCGGCTGCTCGCGGAACGCCGCCGAAATAGAAAAAAACGAGCGCGCCGCCGACCAAAATGCCGGCTAGCGCGCCAATGATGAAAGTTAACAATTTTCCCATTTTAATTATTTCGAATTAGCCGCCGGTGAATTGCTCGGCTGCGCCGCCTTTACGAGCTGTCCGACGATTGCCACCGCTGCCGAGAATAACGAATTTACCTGCTGTCGAATCTCTTCCGGCTGAACTTCCTTAAAATCTGCCGGTTTTTCGAACATTGCAGGATCCACATTTTCCTTAATGTCCGAAATTTCCGTCACGAGCATTATTCCTTTCACGCCCTGAACATTTGACGAGTCCGAGGACGCGCTGGTTATCGACCGCAACGGTAATCCGGTTTCTTTGTCGACAATTATAAAAGATTCGGTCGAGACGTCGCCCGCTTTGGTTTGAGTATCAGTCGTTGCGCCATAACGATATTTAATAACAGTCCTTCCGTCCATCTGCTCTTCGCCGACTTTTTCGACGCCGCTCATGCCTTTAACCTGATTTACGATCTGTTCGGGCATCATCAGATTTCTGACTTCAAACCCGAGTGCTTCCTGATTGAGTTCGGCAAACTGTTTTCTCGTCGGAGAGATCAGATACTGTTTTCCGTCCTTGGTCAGATAGACAACCTTCTCACCACCCGGAAGAACGAATTCCATCCGCCGGTCGGCTCCGTTACGCCCAACGGCAGCTTTCAATGGCGGAAGTGCGGATTTTGTTTCGCCCGTCGTTTCGAACTTCAATGTTACGGTCGCCTGATATTTCTCCGGCTCCTGTGCATCAATTTCGGACGTTGACGTTGTCGTGTCCGACATCTGGTTAACATTATTATTTAAATTAGAATTAAAATTAGAGTTCGCCGCATTCATGTTCGTATTTGTATTGTTTACAGCGGGTTGGCACGCAGCGACAAATAGCGCCAATGCTGACAAAAATAGAAAAATGCCCGGTTTTCGAATGATGTTTTTCATTATTTCCTCCTGGATATCGTTTGCTCTGTATTCCTTTTAAAGAATTAAGTAGCAATTTTAATACCCAACCGCTTCTCCATCGCTTCTCGAATCGATCGCACCGAGGCGGACTCCAGTTTTTTCTTCGATCGCGATGCCGGTCGCCGATGCAAGATTTCCCGGCGAATCATTAAATTTATGTCCCATTTTTTCAAGGATATTTCTCGTGTCCGGCGTCAGTCCGAACGGTTCGAAATAAATATGATCCGGAAACCATTGATGATGTATTCGCGGGGCATCGATTGCCTCCTGAATATTCATTTTGTGATCGATCATATTGATCGTCGACTGCAAAACCGCCGTTATAATGCGCGGTCCGCCGCGTGCGCCAAGCGCGAACCAGACGGATCCGTCCTTTCGCAGTACGATCGTCGGCGTCATTGAAGAAAGCGGGCGCTTCCCGGGCTGAACGGAGTTATTCTCTCCCTGAATCAATCCGAACATGTTCGCCTTTCCGGGACGAGCCGCAAAATCGTCCATCTCATCATTTAGAAGAACACCGGTACCTTTGGCAGTTACGGCTGAACCGTAAAGATCATTGATCGTGTACGTATTCGTTACAACATTGCCGTCTTTATCGACGACCGTGTAATGAGTTGTGTCCATTGATTCGTTTCCGATCGGCGCTCCGTGCCCGATCTCGCTGCTCGCGGATGCTTTTTTGCTATCTATCGTTTTCATTCGTCCGTTAGCGTATTCCTTTGAAGCAAGCCTTTCCGCAGGAACATTAGCAAAATCGGGATCGCCCATAAATTCCGCCCGGTCAGCGAACGCACGGCGAAGCGCTTCCGTCAAAACATGGTATTTTTCTGCAGAAGCCCATCCCATCTTTGTAACGTCGTAATTTTCCAAAATATTAAGAACCTGAATGAGTACGATTCCACCCGACGAAGGCGGCGGCATTGAGATGATCTCGTGTCCGCGATACGTTCCGCGAATGGGTACGCGTTCTTTGACTTTGTAATTTTTCAAGTCTTCCAACGTGATCAACCCGTTGTTTCGCTTCATGTCATCGGCGATCAGTTCCGCTGTCTTTCCTTCGTAAAACCCTTTCGCACCGTCTTTTTCAATTCTAGCCAACGTTCCGGCAAGATCGGGCTGTTTAAAGAGATCTCCTTCTTCATAAAATTTTCCATCGTTTAGGAAGATCCTTTTGCTGTCTTCATATCTAGACAAGTTTCCTTGGTATGCCTTGAAAAGATTCGCAAGCCGGTAAGATAGAACGTATCCGTCCGAAGCGAGCCTGCGTGCCGGTTCGACGAGTTCACTCCATTTCACCTTGCCCGAACCATATTTTTTGAACGCATATTCCATTCCCGCTGGCGTTCCCGGAACTCCCGACGCACGATACCCGATAGTTGACGAGCCCTCGCCGCGTATTAAATTGCCTTTTTCGTCAACGAAAACGTCGCGAGTCGCCTTCGCCGGAGCCATTTCGCGATAATCGATCGATGTGGTTGTTCCGTCGTTGAGCCTGATAAGCATAAACCCGCCGCCGCCTAGATTGCCCGCTTCCGGATAGACAACCGCCAGAGCAAGCCCAACGGCGATAGCCGCGTCGACCGCATTTCCACCTTTTTTCATGACTTCGACGCCGATCCTCGAAGCAAGTTCATGCTGGGAAGCAACCATCGCATTCTTACCCCGCACGGGATCGCGCCAGGCTGCCGAAAGCGGTTGAATCGCAAAGGCTGCGATCACCAGGATCGAAAAAACTCTATACAGTCGAAGTCGTTGATTTTTCATGAACATGTAATCTCCTCGGTTTTTAATTGTTAGCATAGCCTTTAGAGTTATTTAGCTGCAAATCGTTTAAACGTCGGCGCCAGTTTCTCCCGGTGAAATAAGGCTCGCGTAGAAAAAAGTTGTTGGAAAATAAGTCTAAAAAGTGTAAAGTTGAACGATCCCACAGTTAAATGGAAGAATCCTTGCTGCCGTCCTCCCGGCGATTGTTTTGAAGCGAACCTTCTTTAATCGAAAAAAACTATGCGAATTTTCTATACCTTACTTTTGATATTCTCGATATTGTCAACAGGCGCGCTGCCGATTTCAGCTCGATCGATGAATTCCAATATGGATAAGAGCTCGGAAAAGACCGTTTTGGCAGCCGCTCGAGCTTATACTGACGGAAGTGGAATCTGGCTCAACTGGCAGATGGCTTCGGAGTTCGAAAACCTCGGTTTTAATATTTTCCGGGAAACTAATGGAAAGTCGATACAGATAAACGACAGTTTGATCGCCGGCGGTTTCCTGCGTTTCAACAGCGATTCATATCTGGGCGGAAGCTACACCTATTTTGATCCGCGCGGCGATATTGATTCACGATATCGAATCGAAACTGTTCCGGTTTCGAAACAACGCGGAAATAGTTTTTACGTTCCGGTTGAAAAGGTAAAAGATCTCAAAGACTTTACCGGAATCTCATCAACCGAAATGCGCTCAATATCCAAAAAATCCGGATCACTCGAAAATCTCGCACCTTCAGTGCCAAAATCATTGATCGGCGAAATAGACCGTTCGTACCTGCCGCCTGACATCGAACAGCAACGAATTATAGCCGGGCAGCCGGGCGTCAAGATCGGGACTTCGCGCGAGGGGATCTACCGGGTAACCCGCGGCGAGTTAGAAGACGCGGGTTTCAATGTAAATCTCCCGCATTCGAATTGGCAGCTTTATCTCAACGGAAATCAACAGTCGATCGTTGTCAGCCCCGGCGGAGAATTTATCGAGTTTTACGGGCAGGGAATGGACACGATCGATTCGGGTGTTCAGGTTTACTTTCTGATCAATGGAACGGAAGCCGGAGAGCGAATTCAAAATACAACTTTGCGCAGATTGGGCGGAAACGTGTTATCTCGAAATTATCAAAGCCGGTATTCTTTTGCCGCTCGAAATACCTATTTCCCGGCTATTCGAAACGGGTCGGCGAACAACTTTTTCGGTTTTTTGATCAGTTCGTCGGGCGCGGCTATTCCGCTTTCGGTCTCAGGGATCGATTTTACCGCGCCGAGCGTTCGGATGAATATAAAGATTCAGGGTTTGACCTTCACACCCCATACTATTGACGTCAAGATCAATGGAAACGTTTTGACACCGATTTCGGGAAACAACCATGATTATATGACCAGGGAATTTATAATCCCGACAAATATGCTTTTCGAAGGCGAAAACTCCGTCGAGTTAAAAGTTCCTGTGGCGACAAACGATTACAGCGCGCTTGATTCGATAACGATCGATTATTCGCGAAAACATCAGGCGATTAACGACACCGTGTCGTTTTACACGGACAATTATAAGCAGACCGAGCTGATCGGATTTAATTCCAGGGAAATACGGGTTCTTGACGTATCGGAGAGTGATTCTCCGAAACTTATAACAAATGTAAATAATATAAGTTCAGGATCTTCATTTGGAGTTTCGATTCCTGCAAACCGCGGCAGGCTTTTCTTTGCCGCGTCAGATCAAGCTGTTCGTCAGGCTGATTTTATTAAGAGAAATGCTCCATCTTCGTTGTCGACGAGCACTCATAATTCACGTTATTTGATAATTACCCACAACAACTGGAAAAAAGAAGCGTTTCAATGGGCGGATTACCGCACTAGCGACGGTTTTACTTCCGAAGTGGTGGTGATCGATGACATTTTTGACGAGTTTAGTTACGGCGTTACTTCGTCGCTGGCAATCCGGTCATTCCTGCAATACGCAAAGAATAATTGGACGGGACCGCCGGAATATGTGTTAATTCTCGGCGACGCGAGTTATGATCCGCGCCGTTATCGCCCTTTCCCTGATACCAATTTTGTTCCGACTTTAATGTTCGACACCGCTTATGAGGAAACCGGCAGCGACGACGGGCTGGCGGATTTTGATGCGGATGGTCTGGCTGAGATCGCGGTCGGACGTATCACAGCAAAAACGTCCGAAGAAGTATCAGACGCCCTTCAACGAACTATTGCATTTGAGCAGTCTTCTCAACAGGGATTTTCGAGAGGGGCGCTTTTTGCGAGTGATCTTTCGATAGGATACGATTTTGCCGGAATGAGTCAGCGATTAGCAAATGAACTGCCGAGCGGTTCGACGTCGGTGATGGTGAATCGCGGAGATCCGAATTCTCATACGACCCTTTTATCTCAATTGGACACAGGCAAGTTCCTTGTAAACTATTCGGGGCACGGCGCGCCGAGTCTCTGGGCAGCAAGCAGTTTTTATCACTACACGGATGTCCCGAACATTGCAAACGGCGAAAACTATTCGGTATTTAGGATGCTGACATGTTTGAACGGCTATTTTCTCGAAACGAACTTCGATAGTCTGGCGGAACTGCTGATAAAAGCTCCAAACGGCGGCGCAGTTGCGGCTTGGGCGTCGTCGGGCAAGACTACGCCGGACGTTCAGGAAGTTCTTGCTACAAGATTTTATAGAAAGATTTCTGAAGGAAATATCGCGCGTATGGGAGATCTGATTCGCGATGCAAAACAGAACCTTTTGGGCGGCAGAGATGTGCGGCTTACCTGGACGCTCATGGGCGACCCCGCGTTGAAAGTTCGTTAGATCAGCCTATTTGGGTTGTATTCTGATCAGGTAACTACAAATCGAGATGGGAACGCCGGGGGAAACGAATCTTGTTTCTCCGACTCCCATCTCGTTTCCGTTTATGGCGGCGGGATTTCGCCCGTGATTTGTTACGGAATACTGCCCGCTTCCGCTATTGGTCAGTGTCACATGATGACGGCTTATTTCCGGATCGCCCGGGAGCATTATATCGACCGGCTTTGATCGGGAGCCGCGACCGATCTTAATAGTGTCCGAGTAAACAGGCGTCACATTTTGTCGAACACCGCCGCGCCAAATCTCCAATCGATAAAGTTCATTTTGCTGCCGCGGTTGAACATGTGTCAGTATTTCGGGGTCATTTGCGCTAACAGGTGCGATATTTGGGATCGCAACGTCTTCGGCGGTTTTAAATTCATTACTGCCAATATCAAAAGCAGAGGGCTGGGCTGTAAAATTGGGACTTTCAACCTTTGGCTGGGTTGGCGGGGCGAAATTCTCTGCTTGTTTAGGTCGCGCCAGAACACCTGTTTTATTACTCGAACCCTCGTCCCAACTGTGCTGGACTCTGACCTCGCCCGTTTCCAAAGTGCCGTCAACGCGCAGCTCGATCACAAAAGACCTTGTTTCCAATTTACGTTTGCCGGCGATTTCTTTGGCGCGCTCGGCAAGAATATGATAAAGCCCCTGTTCCAATCCGCGTCGCTTTATCCCCTGCCAATCTTTGTCGTCGGATTCGCTTAAAAAAACGATATATTCGGTCGGAATTATCGTCGTTCCCTGTGGAAGCGGAACGAGTTCGCGCTGCATGACCTCTTCAACGGCACGTGCAATTTTGACGATAAATTCTTCTGCCTGGCTGCGCGGTTTTACCTGCGCGTTTCGCGCAGCTTCTTCCAAAACGAGCTCAGCCGTTTCACCGTCGATCCATTTTCTAACTTTATCAAGAACGCTCACAAATTGCTCCGGAATATAAATTTACTAGTTTTCGTCGATCTTAACATACTTACCGTACACCCATCCGTGATCGGTGTCGTTCGGTTTCAAGGGTTCCCGACCATGCTCGACGATCTCGATCTCGTACCAGTTGTTCGACTCGTTCAAGATCTTAAGCCGAGAGTTTTTCGAAACAACGCCGACGCGGTTGTCGACAACAGAATTGGGCTCCGACCGCAGGTTTATATCTGTGGTTGAAACTCCGGTTTGGCTTCGAAAAGGTGATTTAATACCGGACAAATATCCGTTGCTGCGAACATAATACTGCGTCGCAAACAGCGCCCCGGCGAATAAAATAAAAGTACCAAGACCGACAGCGAGTTTAGATATAATTTTTCGCGGCACCTTCTTTCCGGCAGGGTTTTGCGGAATAAATTTGGGCGACTCGGCAATTTCCGGATCCAAGTTCGGCTGCGGACGAATAAGGTCTTGAGCCTCCGCCATCGGTTCGCGATGTTGAACGGGAAATTTAATATCGTTAAACGACAGCTCGCTCGAATCTTTGAATTCCGGAACCCGCGGCGGCTTCAAATCGAAAGCTTCGGAAAAATGCGGCTGCGGAATCGATACAGCGGTCGTTTCACCATCATGCGCGAATGCGCTCGACAAAGTTTCATCAAAATTCTTTAGTATCGATAGATCGTTCCAAAAATCATTGACGGACGAATGTCGCTGCCGCGAATCGGTTTGGGTCGCTTTTTCGATTATTTCCAAAAACTTTCGTGACCAGTTTTTTATTGAAACATCATCCGGCAAACTTGTTATCGGATTATTCGCAAACGCGCGCGGCGAATCGCCGATTATCAGCGCGTAGGCGGTTTTGGCGAGCGAATATACGTCAGCCGAAGGCGTAAGCTTTGGAGAAACAAGCAAACCGGTCTGTCCCGCAAGCATCGGGCTGTGTTCCGGCGGCGCATAAATGTTGGTTCCGACACGCGTTATCGGAGAATCGGTGTGTGAAATACGCGCAACGCCAAAATCCGCGATCTTTACAGTTTTTAGATCTTCTGTCAGCAGCAAATTCTGAGGTTTAATGTCTCGGTGAATGATCCCGTTGGCGTGCGCATGAGCGAGTCCGGCACAGACCTGTTCAAGATAATACAACGCTTCACTGAGCGTCAAACGCTTTTTTCGGCAAAGCTTAGCCAGATCGCCGCCGGGCAGGTACTCGAGGGAAAGGTAGTGAAAAACTGTGCCGCGCAGATCCCGCGCGGTGCCATGCCCGATCCTGCTTAAAACATTCGGATGTCTGACCCGGTCGAGCGCGATCGCTTCATTTTGAAAATTCTCAACCAATGTTCGCTCGAGATCGCGGTCGAGATCGTCTTGAAGAAACACATTTAACGCTTTGATCACAGCACGGCTATGCGGAGAAGCGGCGCTTACGGTCGAATCGCGCGCCAGGTAGATCTCAGCATAACTCCCTCTGCCGAGTAATCCCTGAACGGAATAGCGACCGTCCAATTGAGTGTTTTCAAGATCGAGATATTTCATTGACGACAAAATATTTGTGTTATCGCGAAATGTTACGCTGATTATTATACGACATTATAAACGCAATGTTCGTTCAGCGAAACTCGTTTAAAATACAAAAGACGCGAACCTTTCGATTCACGTCCTTTTGTCTATTTTGAACGAACTAATCGTTTACACGCTTAAATCCTGTAAACGTCATCGAGTAAATGTAGGGCGTTCCGGGCGGCAGCCGATTCGGGTCGAGGAACGTTGTGTCAAACGTCCAATCTCGGATCGGCGGATTGTATACTGCGTTACAGCATTTCCAGAATCCGTTGTTATTTCTGGACGTGAACAAGTTTACGAGCGAACCGGCGTAATTTAGCCGGACGTCCGTCCATCGTTCCAGAAAACGTTTGAAATTATGAATTCCGCCGTTTAACTGTCCAAATTGACTCGGGTTATACGAAATGCTCGTGTTTCCTGTAATACCGTCGCCGGTTAAGAGCGCGAATCTGACCTGTGTTGCAGTTGCCAGACGATCGCCCTGCGTAAAGGGATAGCGGAAGCTTTTCGCATCGTCCCAGTTATTCGAAAGGATCGTTACCGCATCAGAGATCACGGCGGCGGGAACCTGTTCTACGGTATTCTGCGGCAAATAATTTTGCGATGGAGCCGGCAGCGATCCGCCCGAAAGCGTCACTCCGGTCGCGTTATAGTTTCCGAGCACATAAACTCCGTTCTCCGAAGCAACCGTAAACCCTTGACTCTGATTCGGTTTGGCAACGTCGTAAATTCCCGGCAGACTGATGCCGTTGATCAAACGGACACCGCGACGAAAATAACCGTGATCCGTCGTAGCTGCACGCGAACGGTTGACGCTGGTTGTGTACGTCGGCGCTTCCCAGTTCGTTGCCGGATAGAACTTTCGTTCCAGCGTCGAGTTTTCATTTACGTCTTCGTTATATTGAAGAATATTGTCGGGGAATACGTCTTCCATATCGTATTCGCCGTCAAAATCGCGGTCTCCGCGTCTGTCGGAGATAAACAGAACCCAACCTTTATTCGTCGGTATATCACTGTTTTTCAAAGATTGACCGGCGCCTTTTGCAACCGCATAAGGAGTCGTTGTCGGGAAAAGGTCGTTGTAGGCTCCGTTATAAAATCGTTTTAGATTTTCGACGTCGATGTCGACCATGCTCATGACGCCCGCGTTCGGGACGACATTGGCATTAAACGTATTAGTGTGCGAAGTGTTGTCGGTCGGAATTCCTTCGCGCGTGTCGAACATCTGAATCGGGAACGGAACGATCGTATTAATATATGCTCCCGTCGAAGCGTATCGGACCGATTTGAGGTGAAAATTGTCTTCGCTTGATTCGCTGTAAGCAGCCGGCGGAGCAGCCGGGAAGGTCGGTGTCCAGCGGTTTGTCGAAACACCGCAGTAATTCGGACCCGGTGAGGTCGAACATCCGTTCGATGGATTGGTTGCGATCAACGCAGCCGGGTTTATATACCGGATCACCAAATTATGGTTTGTGCTGCCGATCGTCTTGCTCGATAAATTAAAATCGGCATTTCCCGGAGTGGAATTTGCATTCGGTATCGCAACACCCGGAATGGTAAAGCGCTGAAGCTTTATGATCGATCTGGCGTCGTCTTTCTGCGGAGATGTGTCCGGCAGGGTTTCCAATCCATAACCGTTGATCTGGAACAGATTCGAACCGGAACTCTTGATCGGAGCCCGTTCGGTAACGCCGAGACTAAGAAAATCTTCGGTGATGTCCGTCGTGATCGGTCGCGCGTTATTATAATCGAACGCGACCATCTCGACCTTTATCCAGCTTTCGACCATACGCGTGCCGTTTAAAGCCGTTGCCTGATAACCGTCCTGCATCGGTAAAGGCTGGTAGCCGATCGAAGTTCCGCCCGTTCCGTTGACGAGCGGTCCGTCCAACCTGATACCGCACGGAGTTGCGATCGGAACGTTCGCGCATCCCGGAAGCCTGTCGCGGCTGTCCGCCAGCGAAATTCTTATACCCTCTTTATTGGCAAATCGTTCACGCGAAACCACACCGGAATCTTGGTTTGCAGCAGTAACAGGAACAACCGCGTTTCCGAACGAATGCAGGTCGCCGACCAATTTCGGGCGCTTGATAAGCTCAACAAGATTGATGTTTAAACGATATAGGGGAAGATCTAGACGCGGTGTGTTTGTGTCCAAATTACCCTGAAATACAGTTTTTTCCGAAGCCCATTGCGATCGTCTGCTGCAAACCGGCAATTGCGGATTGTAAGCAAAAACGTTCGGACCTGACGGACTTGCGCAGTTTACGCTTGCTTTCCCGGTGTTCAACTGACGAAAAACACCGCCGGCGTCAGCAACGAAGACGCCGTTTTGATTGTCGGTCCCGTTTGACAATGACGATCGAGTTTTCCAAATATCGTTTACGAGTTCGCCATGGGCAGTTGCTTTTGACTTAAAGTAAATTCCGCCGCCGCTAGAAACTGGATATGCGGATACAAAGAAATTTTGATTCGTATGGACGCGTCCGCCAAACGTGAAAAGCGGAGGACGATTGAGTTCGAGATCGTCTTCGAAAAAAATACCGAACTGGAAAAGCGGAATTCTGTCGTTCAAAAATCTTCGTTTGATCTGTGTTTCGACGCCTGTCGAATTGTCTTTCGCGGTAATATCAACTTCATACTCATCGCGCAAAGCGTAAAGTCCGGAATAAATGCCTCCGGTAATTTCAGCTGCTTCCGAATCGCGGGTTTGGTTGATCAGTTTCGTGAATGTGTAGTCGGATTCGAGCTGTGGAATCGGGATAGGCATCGTTCTAACCGCGTCGATATCCGCCGCCGTCGGTGTAAGCTTTCTTTCGAAAACGTCAGCGAAATCTCTTGTCGTGGATTCCAGGCTCGCCATCGTTGCCGCGACTGCTTTGTTTTCCGATGAATCTGTTGCAGTGATCACGGTTTCTGTCGTAACCCTTGAAACAACAAGCGTTACAAACGCCGCCAGGAGCAGCATAACCATGATCGCCACCACCAGCGCGGCACCGGTTTCAGAACCGGAAACGCCCTGTTTAACGAAATCGTTTTTGTCTTTCTTAGTCTTTCGCATGATCTTTCACATCCTCAATTTTTAACCAATGTCGTAGCTGAGATTTTTTGTGCTGAACGTGGATTTCAAATTCACAAGATTGCTGATCGTTACCCCGTTTTCGACCACTTCGATCTTTGCCGTGATCGTTACATCGATCTGAACAACGTTGTTCAAGTTCGGCTGGTCGGTTCCGCCGGCTGACGGGTCGTCCGTAACGGTTCCGTCGCGGAGAAGATATTTCACCTGAAAATTCTGCACGTTGTAAGCGATCGGCTGAACCTGGATTTGCTCTGCTGCAGGTTTGCCGGTGTTATTTCCGAATGTTTTTCGGACCAGAGTGCCGTCCGAAGTTACGCTGTAAGATACCCAAAATACACGTTTTGCAGTTACGTTATTTGAATAATCCATACAGTTGTCAACGGTTGTAGGCGGATTGCACGCGATCAATTTGCTTCGTGTGTCTACCGTTCCCGTGTACGGCAGGTTGATTCCCAACGGATCCTGCGCCCCCGTTCGAAAATGCAGAACATCTCCGCCCGGTGTTGCTGTAACGACGGCGAGCGACGTTCGGCAGCAATCTGCTATCAGAAACAAATCGTACGGTCGAACGTACGAAGCCCAGCCGGGTGCGGTGGTGATGGAAACACCGTTGCCCGATAAATTTGCCGAGTTCTGAAGCTTTACCGGCTGCCCGATATTAAAGTCGGTGTCGCGGAAAACGAATGAAATAACGTCCGTTTTACCGGATGTTAAAAGCGTGTTCGTATTAACGTCGTTTCCGGCGATTACCGCGGTGACCAGATCGTGCGAAACGTCAGCGTCCGCCGTAATTCCGAGACGGGAATTCAAAATGTTGTCGGGCGCATAACCGCCGACACGACTGTAACCGAAACCGGCGTTGACCGCGTCGCGACCGATCGTATTAAGCGAAAGGCGAACATTCTTAATAGCATCGGTCTGCGATGTTGCCGACGTTTTTTGAATGGTTCCCATCCTCAAAACACCGTAGATCGCACCCATGAAAATGAGAAAAATACCGACGGAAACCATTAATTCGACAATCGAAAATCCTGATTCCGCGGTTTTTATTTTGATCGAGTTTTCCGTTTTTTCGTGCATATCGTTTTCCAGAACTATTGATTATCGAAAGGCAAATTGGTTATCAGCGTTGTGATCGTTTCGGTCCGGGTTTGCTGACCGATGACATACCGTACGCTGACGCGAATTTCTTTTTTTCGGATCGTCGGAATATTTACTTCCGGAATATCCGTAATGACGATCTGGCGCTGAAAACCCCTGATCTCGGCGCTTGAATTTGTATATCCTCCAACCGTGCAGTTCGTGCCGGTTGTGCAGGAATCGTCGGCGGTTCCATTGATCCCGTCGGCACCCGCGTCAAGCCGGATCGGAGTCCAGCCGCTTAAGAAAATGCCTTCGGTTACCGTGTCGTTATTGATCGCGTTCCAATTGTTCAAAGCATTTGAGTTTCTGAGATCTCGCGCGGCGAATATCGACTCGAGCGCGGACGAAGTGATCTGACGAGCCGAGTTCTTATCGTCTGCTTCCGCTTCGCGCAGCATTGCCAGCGAAATTGCCGAAAGCATCGCTAAAACGCCGATCGTCATGATCATGATCGCGAAGATAACTTCCAAATACGTGAAACCGGCTTGTCCGTTTTTGTTTTCCATATCGCCTACCTGAAAAAAATATTCGTTTAAAATGCAAAAATCCTGCTTCCCGGCAAATCGTCTATTTTGTCCAGCTTGAGCAAGTTGCACCGTCAAAAAGACATTTCCACATTTTCGACGAGCCTGAACTTGCAAGGACCGTAATTCCGCGCATTACCTGTGCGTTAACCGGCGTTGCCGTGTTGTCGTTGACATGTTTCGACCAAACATAGATCGTTGCGCCGGTCGGAACCGAATTGGCACCGGCTCCGTTGGTTCCCGCGTTATGAACCGTTCCATTTCGCTGAAAGCGTAAAGAGAAAACGCTGTCTCCGTTGCTTAGCGGGTGATTGCTTGTGGTGAATGCCGATTCCGGTACCGGTGAAAGTTCGGTCGGCGCGTTCGAAACGTTACTGGGTTTCGAGCCTATGAAAACGCCCTGATCCATGAAAGCTGTGGTTTTAATTACCTCATCATCCGAGGCGTCGCCCGGGACCTTTTCGTCGATCAGTCGCACCGCTCGCTTCGTGGCGTTGATCTCAACACGCATCGTTACGCGTTGACTCAGCGAACGTTGACGCGCTTCCTGGTAAAAGTCGATAATTTGCAGCGTTTGCGACTCGGCTTCGTACATTTTTTGCGTCGAAAAGCTCATTACCGCAATAATGCTGACGACCGCTATTATTGTTACAACAACAACCATTTCGGCGATCAAGAAGCCCGCTTCCGAGTTGCGTTTGACCACCGTTTTCTGCTGAGAATTCTTTTCGTTCATAAGATTGCCGGAAAAATATTAATAACTGTCGATGCAAAACACCATTAATAAAGTAACAAAGATTTTTAACAGCTGTCAACAATTCTTTTTTGAAGTCGTTTTTATCGAAGCTTTTCGTTCTTTAAGAAACACGTTTATTAGGCTAAAATTATCTCCAAACTTCTCGCGCCCGAACTTCGTAGATAATTTGTTCTCAGTATGGAAAATAAGCCCGTAAAAACAATGTCGCCGGATTGGTTTATGAAAGGCGTACTTACCAAAGCCGGCGAACTTCTCGATCGTTTTACCGGGCGAAACTGGAAACCGACAAGCAGTTTAGCGACCAGCGAATTGATCGAACGATTAAAAAAGCTGCTCGATTCCGAAGCCAAAGACCTTAACGGAAACGGCAAGGTCGTTCCGCAAAACATCACTTTGAAAATGCAGTGGGATAAATTTTCAACCGATTCCGACAATTCGATCGCAAAACTTGAACAGGAGCTGCATATTGCCGCGATCGATCATATAAATGACCGGCTTTATTATACTTATGCGCCGGTTTCGATCGAGATTAAGCCCGATTATTTCACTGAAGGAGTAAAGCTGCTTGCAAGTTTTGAAAAGTTCGATCCTTCTGCGTCCGAAGCTGAGCTCACGGTATCGATGCCCGATGTAAAGGGAATTGCGATAACGCCGCCGATCGAACGGGAAGACGTTTCGATGACTGTTTCAGTTGAATTTAACTTGGAAGGAAACGAAGTTGCTAAAACCCTGGCTTTTCATGTCGGCGACCGAAAAAGCATTGGTCGAACAAAGGAAAACGATCTGGCGATCGATCATCCGTCGATCTCAAAGATGCACGCGGCGCTTGTTTTTAACAGCCGTCGAAAGCTCGTCGCTGCCGACACGGGATCGACAAACGGGACGTTTATCAACGGTGAGCGTTTAGCTTATGGACGGGCGTTCGATCTGAGCAGCGGAGACATTCTGAAGATCGGTACCGTCGACCTATCGATAAAATATCATGATTTAATTGAACCAAATTCGTCCGAACCTCCGGAAATCAATTCAGAACTTTCTTCCGAAGATTCGGTTTATTCGATCGAATTAAGTGAGCAGAAAGGAGCGGAATCCGAATCGTTACCGCGCATGGTTAACGCAGAAAAAAATCCCGGCGAGGAGAATTCTGAGACATGAAATTACTGATTGTCCTTTTGTTTATCGATTGGGACGCGCTGCGACCTGAAAATCTCTTCGGGCGCCAGATCCTGGAGCGGACTCCGGCGGGTTTATCGATCGTTTATCTCGGATTGATCCTGACGCTTGCTGTTTTGCTCTTTGCTTCGCTGATAAATCGCAAACGGAAAAAATTTATCTTTGAGCACGATCTGCCAAAACCCGTGCGGAGAAAATTGACCAAAACCGTCGCCAATCGAAGTCTCCGGGTCTGGCAATTCGTTTTCGCCGTGCTTACGTTGTTCGTTTTTGGATTTCACGCTTACTGGACTTATTTTGCCGACACTTCGAATGAGCAATATCAGGCGGTTACCTATAAAGATCTTAGAAATCGTAGGATAACTGCGGCGAATCTTCGCGGTTGGATGCTGGATCGTTCCGGCGAACTCGGAAGTGCACTCGCTTACTATAAAGTCGATTCGAACAACGATATTGTCCGGTCTTTTGCGCTGGAAAGGGAAATGGCTCACTTACTCGGGACCGAGCGTGGAACTCCGGGGCTTGAAAGAACCGTCTTTCGAAAACGCGAAGACACGACGCCCGAGGCTTGGGAAGTGCTTACGAAGATCAAGACGGCAAAAGAAGAGGAGCGCGATGTCCGTTTGACCATCGACCGCGATCTTCAGGCGTTCGCGGCGCAGCAGATCGAAGGCAAAAAAGGCGCGATCGTTGTACTGAATCCGCAAACCGGCGATGTCTTGGCGATGTATTCGAACCCTTCGTTTAATTTGAGCGAAGCGCAAACGCTTGACGATTGGTTGAAACTTGAAGGAAACAAGCGCGACAATCCGCTTTTAAATCGTGCGACGCGTGAATATTATGTTCCCGGTTCAACCTTTAAAACTTTTACAATGATCGCCGCATACCGTGCCGGAAAGCAAAACACACAATTTACCAGCTCCGCCGGCGGGTTCGTTCCGTTTCGCGGATCGCGTGAAATTACGGACGCGAACGGCGGCTGCGAACCGCCGTACGGATGCACCACTTTGAACATTGCGCAGGCATTCGAAGCTTCGAGCAATCAATATTTTTCGCAGATGGCAGTGTCGCTCGGGCGCGAACGATTTCGCGAAACTGCCGGTAAATTTGGCATTTTGGCGGTCGATACGCCCGCCGACGCGCTGCAACATAAATTGTTTCCCGACATCTGGAACGCAAGTTCCGATCAGATAAAAAATGCGATCGCGCCGGAACAATCGACGATGGTTCTCGGCAGCGAGATCTCGGCTTACGATCTCGCGCTGCAGGGAATGGGACAGGGCTACGCCGGGCAGATGACGCCGTTTCAAATGGCGCTGATCGTTTCGGCGGCTGCGAATTTGCAGGGAAACGTGATGAAACCGCGGATCGAATTGTCGCGCGAACCGGAAGTTTTCGCGTCGCTTTTATCGACGGCGCAGGCTGAACAGGTGCGCGACATTATGGCGCTTGTAACGGAAGGTTCGGGCGGCACGGCAACTCGAGTATTTGCAAATGTTCGTCAAGCCGGAATTCGAAGCGGCGGAAAGACCGGAACGGCGGAAAAACAGGCGCCTGTTTACGATGAAAAAACAGGTCTGTTAAAAACGATAACCAAAAAACGAAAGAACGAAGACGGCGAATTGGTGGAATATAAAGTTCCGCAAATGTATGAAAGAACGGACAGTTGGTACATCTCTTTTGCTCCGTTAGAAAATCCTCAGCTGGCTATTGCGGTTGTTGTCGAAGGCGGCGGATACGGCGCGGCAATTTCCGCACCGATCGCAGCACGGATCATTTTGAAAGCGCGCGAACTAGGCTTGCTCGGCGAGAAATATGCTCCCAAAGCAAAACCTGCACCTGCAAATCAAAGGAGGCGAAGGTAAATTGATGAAAAGCCGCGCCTCGACACATTTTCTTATTCTTGTCGCCATCGCCGCTGCGGCGGCAATCGCGCATTATTCTATTTACTACGGCGCGCTGATCCGCGGCTATGAAACTTCTTGGCTGACCGCCGGGCGAAATATCGGACTGCTTTTGATACTTTCGCTTTTTCCGGTCGTGCTTTCACGGTTTGCCGGTTACAAGGGAAATTGGACTCTGTTCACCTCTGCGGTTCTACTGTTTTCCATCGGATTGACCGTTCAATACAGACTTTTTTCCGATCCGGAATACATTTCGAGAAAAGACAAGGCGGAAGCGCGGCAGGCGAAGATCAAAACGCTTCAGCTTCATTATATTCAGGAAAATTATTCCGCTGAGAAAAAGCAGATGATGGGCTTGCCTGCGACGCCGCCGTCGCCGGTCGATCTTTCTGCCGAAACGCCGCGACCGGCGAATGAAGATATTACCGATGTCGTTCTTTCCGGAAAAACCGTAATTCCGCTTATCGCATTCGGATGCTTTTTCGCTGCATTAATGTTGATCCGCCGCGACGATGTACTTCTGCTGCTGCAGAAAAACGGTTTCCTGATAGTTTTGCTGACATTGGCGCCTCTTCTCGTTGCGGCTATCACGTCCCGCGCCGGAAAATCCATCGGAAACATGACTCCGTGGGAGCCTTCTAAAATTCCATTTTTGATCGGCTTTGCCGCCATTCTGGCAGTTTTGTACAAAAATCTTGCGCGAACATATTGGGGATTGCCGCGCGCGAAAGACGTTGTCCCACTGGTATTTATGGCTGTAATTCCGTTTGTCCCGTTCTTTGTACTGAAAGATTTCGGGCAGATGATGGTTTTCAGTTCGGTCTACGCAACGCTCTATCTGATCGCCGTCCGGCGGCTGCCGCAGCGGCTGGTTCTGGTCGGAAGCGTTGCTCTGCTCGTCAGCGTTCTGGTCGTCGGCGCCTTGCCGGAAAAGACGCAGGAGAAAATTCCGCTGCTTCCGACACTGTCAAAACCGGTAAAGACCGTACTGCCAAATCGTATCCAGCAGCGGTTTCATCTCTGGCTTGACGGATTCTCGCCGCCGACGCCGGAAACCGAATGGTGGAAACAGGATTACAACGATTATTATAATGACCTGGTCGAACGCGACCCGAATCTTCCGCAAATGCTAGCCGAAGACCCGGGTCTGCAGCGTTCGATTAATGTCGATGCATGGTTCGATATTCTGGCATTTCAACCGGCGCAGGCGACTTTCGGCATCGCTTCCGGCGGAACAACCGGGCGCGGGCTCGGTTTAGGATTCGTCGAATTGATTCCGGTTGCAGATTCGGATTATATTTACGCCGCGCTTGCCGAGGAATTAGGATTATTCGGCGGACTGCTGCTGATGTCGGGATTGCTCGTATTCGTTAATGCCGGTGTCAGATGCGCGCTTGATGCGCGGGATATGTTCAGCAAGCTTTGTTCCATCGGACTTGCCGCATTTATCGGCTTTCAGGCTCTGGTAAATATCGGCGGTATAACGCGTGCGCTGCCGATGACAGGAATCACGCTTCCGTTCGTAAGCCACGGCGGGTTCAGTTTGATCACAAGTTTTATCATGCTCGGAATGCTGATGGCATTTTCGCACCGGAACACGGTCGATCTTGAAAACAGTCTTTTAATCGAAAAATAATAAATCAGTACGAAATCAATGCAAATCCCTCGATAACGTTTGGTTTTAAGCATTTATCGTTCTATTCTTGTTTACAACACGTGTTAAGCGAACTCGGAGAACTCAGAAAATGGAAAACAATTTCAAGATCGATTCGGCTTCGATCTCAGATCGCGGATTGAGCAACAAACGCCCGAATAATGAAGATTCATTCCTTGAACTAAATCACCGCGGAATATTCGCCGTTGCAGACGGTGTCGGCGGTGCGCAAGCCGGCGACGTGGCGTCGCAGATGGCGATGGAAATTCTCGGCGAAGCGTTTAATAATCTAAAGCCTTCCGAAGATGCCGAAGATCAAATGCGCCTGGCGATAGAAAAGGCGAATTCGGCGATCTATCAAATGTCGCAGGATCTTCCCCAGCTTTCGACTATGGCAACGACGATCGTCGCGCTGCATCTTTCGGGAAATATCGGAACGATCGGTCATGTCGGCGATTCCAGGCTCTATCGACTCGACGCTAGCGGAAATCTTTACCGCGAAACGCTCGATCATTCGGTTGTTGAAGAAGAAGTTCGTGCCGGCAGAATGACGGTTTCGCAGGCGGCGAACCACCCGAGTCGAAATGTAATTTCGCGCGCTCTCGGCGCCGAGGCGTCTGTCGATGTCGATATGAAAACGATAATGTTCGAACCGAACACGACGTTTCTGGTTTGTTCGGACGGAATAACACGGCATATTGACGATTTTGAGATTCGCGAGCTTTTAATGTCCGGGCAATCCGCGTCGGCAATTTGCCAGCGGATGAAGGAACTTTGCTACGAGCGCGGTGCCGAAGACAATTTGACCGCCGTAATTGCAAGAGTTTCCAGCTCGGTCGAAGGCAGCGGTTTTTCGCAAAATGTCTTTGACCGGGACGAACCGACGAAGGCGAATTCTCGTCCGGCTGCGGCGATCGCTTCCGACGGACCCAATATCCTAGAACTCGACCATGAAACCGAAACGGCGCCGCTTCGTTCGCCGGTTCCGGAATTTGCCCCGCCGCTTGAGCTCGATATCAGTGAAGAAAGACCCGCAGAGGAAGTGACTGCATTCGATTCTCGGTCTTCCATCGCAGCCGACGAAGATGTGTCGTATACGGAAAATGACGAAATAGTTGAAGACGAACCCGCGCCCGCGCCGGCTGTCGCACCTACGGCGCCTCCGGCTCCGCCGACGGTGAAGGAATATGAAAGCGCACCGTACGACGAGGTCGAACTTCAAGAAAACACTTTTTTCAGTAAGGTTTTGCTCGGAATTTTCACATTTTTGATCGGCGCCGTGATCGGTGCAGGAGCGATCTATTTGTTCATGCAGAACAATCAGCCGGTTCCAACGCCGGTAATTCCGCCTGAACAATCGGAGGACGTGTCGGTTTCGTCGTTCGAAACCCTTCGCCGAAGTGTAGACGACGACCCGGCTGCATATATCGAACGTTCCAAAGCCGACCCGCGCGATGCGGTCGACTATTTCCTCCTTGGGCGAGCATATTTTCTTGAAGAAAACTACGCCGAAGCCAAAAAGATGTTTTTGGAAGCAAAAAACAGGCTCGGCGAAGCCGAAGAGGGAAATGCAACGGTCTTGGCAAACGACATTACCGCTTACCTGGCAATTATCGACACCCCAAACGCCCAGCGGTTGTTCTCGACTGAATTGAAGAAACTGGACGACGGCGCTTCTGACAACGTGAATGTCAATCAAAACGCCAGCAACTAACTAACAGTTTGAGCAAAGTTAGGGAAAACAGCGGTGCGCTTAAATCATGCCGCTGTT
Organism: Pyrinomonadaceae bacterium; assembly: GCA_026129865.1. GTDB lineage: Bacteria > Acidobacteriota > Blastocatellia > Pyrinomonadales > Pyrinomonadaceae > JAHCHG01. The sequence continues at coordinate 197,939 of JAHCHG010000001.1, read as the reverse complement.
TTGTTTTGGAATTTCACGCTGGCGCCTCGCTTCGAAAAGGATGACTGCGGCTGAAGTTGCGAGATTTAAGCTCTCGACGGGAGCGTTCATCGGAACGGTTATTGATCTTTCGATTACCTCTATTTCTTCTGCCGTTAACCCGTGCGCTTCGGATCCGAAAACTAAGAGCGTCGGAATTGTCCAATCGTATTCGGTGTAAGGAAACTTGCCGTTAATGTCGGCGCAAACGGTTTCAAGTTTGTGCTTTTTTGCCCAGGCAACGGCTTCCGAAAGATCTACATTCTCGATTACTGGAAGGCGGAACGCGGAACCCATTGATGCGCGCAGCGATTTCGGTGAGAAAGCGTTTGCCGAATGTTTTGTGATCAGAACGCCGGAAACGCCGGAAGCCTCGGCGGTTCGAAGTATCACACCTAGATTTGAAGGATTGTTGACCTTGGATAAAAGCAAAACTATCGGCGATTTTCCGGAGAGGTCGTGTGTTCTTATGTCCGAAAGTTCAAAGTGCGGGCGTTGGGCGACAAGAAAAATACCCTGAGATGATTTGGTGTCGGAAAGCGACCCGGCTAGATTTCCGGTAATTTCGAAAAGATCAACATTCTTCGAGCGAAGTTTGTCGAGAAGTTCTTCAGAACGGGTAGTTGAAGGGAACTGGTCCGTATAAAATGCCTCGGCGATTTTTAGGTCGGAATTGACAAGTTCTTCGCAGAGGCGCAGACCTTCAACAAAAATAAGATCGTCGATCTTACCGTCGCGAATTTTACGGGCGTTCTTTAATTTTGAATTGTCGCGGCTGGTTATCTTCAAACTTTCGCGATTTAAAATTGAGAATACTCGCGGCAGGAGTCGAACCTGCGACTTCTTCCTCCGGAGGGAAGCGCTCTATCCACTGAGCTACGCGAGCAAAAAAGCAAAAAAAAGGCAAAAAGTTTAAGTGTATAAATGTGAAAAAGTTTATCTTTGGGGTGCAGACGACCAAAACTCTACGAATTTGATCGACCAAATCTCAGCTCAGCCTTGCTTTCCGAACCGAGCAAACTGCAAAACGATCAACTTTTTAACCTTTTCACTTTTAAACATTTTAACTTTTCCCACCTGTATTCATTTCGGCTGAATCTTTATAGTCTTTATAACGATCTTTTCGATCGGACTTTCGCCGTTTTTCGGTGCGCCGGCAATTGTATCGGCATTGTTCATGCCTTCGATCACTTTACCAAAAACCGTATAATTTCGATCCCACGAAGGATACCGTTTCATTGTAATGAAAAACTGCGAATTTGCCGAATTAGGATCGGTCGCGCGTGCCGCACCCACGATTCCGCGGTTAAAGGGAATGTCCGAAAACTCCGCTTTAACATCCGGCTTGTCGGAGCTGCCCTGTCCATCGTTCGAGGGATCGTCGTCTTTAGAATTCGGATCGCCGCCTTGAACGACCGTCGGACTCACGCGGTGAAATGCCGTTCCGTCGTAAAAACCTTCTTTGGCTAATTCCTTGAATCGTTTAACCATTTCCGGCGCGATATTTGAATATAGTTCGATCTTGATCGTACCGAATGCGGGTTCCGCCATTTCGATCACAGCGATCTCATCATCGGCTTTCGGCTCGACGCCTTCTTTTACTTCCGGCTTCGACGCCGAATTTGCGCTGTTTGAAACAGTTTTGCCGTCGCAAGCCGCAAGGACAAACGCCGAAACCAGAATAAACGCGATAAATATCTTTGATCTCATAAAATAAACTCAAGTTAAAATTGCTTTTCGCTGTCGAGTAATATAGTTACCGGACCATCGTTAACCAATTCTACGTCCATCATAGCCTGAAAAACGCCGGTCTCAACTTTGGAAACTCGCTTTCCGGCTTCGCTTACGAAATACTCATAAAGCAAATTTGCCTCGGCGGGCGGCGCGGCTTCGATAAAAGAAGGACGGCGACCCTTTCTGGCGTCGCCGTAAAGCGTAAATTGCGAAACCACGAGCAGTTCACCACCGATATCTAAAAGCGACAGATTCATCTTTTCATCCGGATCTTCGAAAATGCGAAGGTTTAGCACCTTTTCGAGCATCTGATCAGCTTCGCGCTGTCCATCCGATCTCGAAATTCCTAAAAGCAGCAGAATACCCGCGCCGATCTCGCCGGAAACATTGCCCGAAACCGTAACTTTCGCTCGTGAAACTCTTTGAATTACGGCTCGCATTTTCAGGCGGTCTATTCTTCGATGTAAACCTTTTCCATCACTACCGGCTCGACCGGTTTATCGTTGGCATTTTTTTCGACAACTGCAATTGCATCGACAACGTCCTGTCCTTCGATAACCTGACCAAACTTTGTATAGCTCGGCGGCAAAGGATAATCGATATGCATAATGAAAAACTGCGATCCGTTCGTGTTCGGACCCGAATTTGCCATCGCCACAGTTCCTTTCGAATACGGACCTTGGTAAAGCGGCGACGATTTATCGATCTCATCGTCAAATTTTCCGCCCCATGCAGATTCGCCGCCGTAACCCTGACCGAGCGGATCGCCGCCCTGGATCATAAAATTTTCAATCACGCGATGGAAAATAACGCCGTCGTAATAGTTCTTTTCAGCCAAAAGACGGAAATTCTCCGTCGTTTTCGGCGCGTCTTCCTCTAAAAGTTCAAATTTGATCGTTCCCTTGTTCGTTTCTAAAACTGCAATTCTGTTAGCCATCAAAATCTCCTTGCTTAAATATAAAAAGTAAGGTTAGCACATCGAAACCGATATAAAAAACGGCGCGATCAGCGGCTCAGGATGTGCCGTTCGATAGCAGCTGCGACTCCGCTTTCATTATTTGTTGCGGTCGATTCAAAACGTTTTCGCAGATCTTCCGAGGCGTTTCCCATAACGATCGGCGTTCCTGCAAACTCCAGCATTTCAAGATCGTTATAATTATCGCCGATGACCATCACGTTTTCAGCGGAAAGCCCGCTCGAGGCGGCAAGCGTTTCGACGGCATGACCTTTTGACGCACCATGGGGAAGAATATCTAAAAGCGTGAAATCAAGATGCGGATAAACCGTCGCCAGAATATTCACAGTGTCGGTTAATTCTTCTATCAGAACCTTTTGCAGCGTTGCCATCGTCGAGCATCCGCCGGAAAACGAGACATGGACGGTTTCGTTATATTCAATGATCGCAAATAGGTCGTCCACATGATGAACCGACGCATCGGCATCGTCGCCGTGAAGCGTTTTGGACCAGTTTATGTAATTTTGCAGCGGCAGATTTTCCTCGGAAATCCGGTCGTAAAACAAAACACCTTTTCCATGCGGATCGCAGCTGAGCATCGCATCGGCGCCGAATTCGTTTCCGACGCGAAGGATCTGCGCAACATTTTCCGAATGGATGGTTGAAAACGCAACGGTTTCAAGCGTTTGCGCAAATTTCAGGAGCGCGCCGTTATGCGTGATCAGAGGAGCATTAAACTCGGCTTCGAGCGCAACCGGACGCGCGTCGCGGAACCGGCGTCCCGTTGCGATAGTCACAAGAACGCCTCTTTCTTCGGCTTTTCGAATGGCGATCTTGCTTTCGGGTGTGATCTTGCCGTGAGAATTTAATAATGTGCCGTCAAGGTCGAGGGCTAGAAGTTTGATTTGTCGATTCATTTGCCGCCTTTTTTCCAGAGGTCTTAATTGTAGCTTTTCCGCGACTTCTTTTTCAAAGAGTTGAATCAGTTGCTCTTTCGTCTGTTCTGTCGGCGGCGTCTTGCACCAGAAACGTATAAAACCGAGGTCTAGCTCCAATTCGCCGCCACGTTTCACGACGTCGAGCGATACCTCAAGATCGTACGAATCACAAAACTTTTCACGTATCTCAAAATCCAGATCGTAAACTTCAGGATCCGTTGGTATGTTAACTCCCAGATTCGTGTAAACTTCGGACTCGCGTCTGAATTGAACTTTGCGAATCTTGTCAAGGCGACGCATTTGAGCAATCAGCCTCTCAGATCCGCCCGTGAAAGCGTATTTCTTCTCAAAGTGAACAGTTCGATCCTCTTCATAGGAAGTCGCGGTAAAGGCGAAGACCGAAGCAAATATTACCGAGGTCAAAGCAAGTTTACGGATAACACCAGTTTTTCCACGTTCGTCTGAATCCGAACGTTTCAAAATGTAGAAGTAAGAAACGGGAGTTATAAAAAGGGCTATCAAATCAGTAAAATCGACGGTTCTGCCTATTCTAAAAGGCGCAAGTTGATTGAAAAGATCAATTAAACCTTGCGACAGCGAAGATTTCCAAAATATAAAGGCGATAACGGTCGAAGCATAAATTCCCAAATTTCGTTTCGGAAAAATCGACGCAAAAAAGAGCGGAAAGACAAAAAGACCGGCGAAATCGGAGAGTTTCCCCGTTAAAGCGTTATGAAAATTCGCTTTGAGATAAAAATCATTTATTACGAGAAGAAATAAACCGCATAGAAACGCGGGCGACAATAGAATCTTGTTAGATCTTCCTATCTCCATTCACGAAATCACCTGCTTAGCGGGCGCTTTCTCGAATTTTCATCCAAGTCATATAAGCCGATCTGTTCGAGCGCGAAATCTTGCTAGGAGCATACGAAATCCAAACCGGAATTGCCAGAAAATAATGAAGGGAAGTATGGAAAACAGCGAATAATCAAACGGGTTTGCTACGGAAAAGATCTGCTCACTAATAGTCCATTCCTTTAACCATATTTCGTTTTCGATCGCCCGTCCGCCCCATCTAATTAGCCAGGAAACATATAGTAGGAACGCGGATGCCGATAGGAAAGCGGAACTTAGATAAAATTTTCGCCGCCGGCTCGAATAGACTGCGAGAATCATAACGAAGAACGAAAATGTTCGGTAAAAACCGCGACTATTGTCCGGAAAACATTCGGTAAATGAGAACGAAGGTCGGTTAGAGGCTTGATCAAATTTTTTGAGCTGATCGGCGCGAACTGCATCGTTAAAAACTTCAACAAATTCGTGAGCAAACGAAAATAGGGAAATCGCCAGCGAGAGAAGCGCGAGAGAACAAAACACTTTGAATTTTTCGTTTGCCTGCAGATCGAACATGCCCGATTAGACACGCAAATTTCTAATATGTTCCCCAACCTTTTTACTGTGATTCGGATCGTTTTACTTTTTTACGTTCCTCCGCTAACCAGCTTTGATACGCGGCTTTTGCCCGCTCAAAATCGCGTGCATTATTAAAAAATGCGTGCGAACCGTCGTTTTTGCCGACGTTTAAGACGTAGAAAATATAATCTGTCTGATCCGGATAAAGCGCGGCTTCGATAGCGCTGGCGCTCGGGCTTGAGATCGGTCCGGGCGGAATTCCGCCGTATTTTCGCGTGTTATAAGGCGAATCGACCTCAAGGTCGCTTTTATTAATAACACCGTCCCAACGGTTTTGCATTTTTGCAATATAAACCGCGGTTTGATCTATGCCCAGCGGGATATTTCGGTTGATTCTGTTATAGATAACGGAAGAAACGACACGGCGTTCTTCCTCAAATTTGGATTCCGTTTCGATGAGAGAAGCGATCGTTACGATCTCGCGATTTGTCCGCCCCAATTCACGGGCGCGCACGGTCCATTCGGGCTTCCAGGTCTTTTTAAATTGCTCAACCATCGTTTTAACGATCGAAGCCGGCGCGGCGTCGGGCGCGATGTTATAGGTGCTCGGGTAAAGATAACCCTCAAGATTCCCGGCGTCCGGGTCGAACTCGCGAATTAGCGACGTGTCGTTCATCAAGTTTAATATATCGGTCTCGCTCACAGGCGGTTCTTGCGGAAAATTTTCAGCAATTCGCGCTGCGATGTCGAAACGGGTAAAACCTTCGGGAATTGTGAGTTTTACGGTTCGCTCCTCGCCTTTCGCCAATTCGTTTAAAACTTCAAGCGGAGTAATCGGCGAAGCAAATTTATATTCGCCAGCCTGAAATTTTGAAGAACTTCCGACAGTTCTGACATATATCTTCAGCGGCAGCTTTGCACTCAAAATGCCTTCGTCAGAAAGCTTTTCTATTATTTGATTTGGAGTCGACCCCTTTTCGATCTTGATGTATGTTTCGGATTTGTCATGCGAGTGCGGCGCGGACAGCGAGCTGTATGTCCAATATGAAAAAGCCGCGACCGCCGCGGCGAGCAAGATCAAGAAGGCGAAAATGAATTTGGTATATTTCATATGACCCGAAAATTTTAACAAAGTTCGCGGTCTTAAACCACAGAATGAAAAACGACAAGAAGAGAATCTTTATAGGAATTGATCTTTCGGACGCAGCGAGAAAAGCGGCAGCAGCTTACATCGCCGAACTTCGAACTGAATTTCGCGCGGTAAAAGTCGGTTGGGAACGAGCGGAAAAGCTGCATATAACGCTAAAATTTTTGGGAGATGTCGAAGCGGATAGGATGGAATCCGTAATTCACGAGGTTCGAAGTTCGGTTAAAAATTTACCGCATTTCGACCTAAAGGTTGAAAATACGGGCGTCTTTCCGAACATTCGAAAACCTCGAATTATCTGGCTCGGTCTGTCGGGGGGCATTGACGCACTTTCAGCTATCGAAAATCAATTATCGGACAATCTCCAAAGACTGGGATTTGAGAAGGAGGCAAGAAAATTTGTGCCGCATTTAACTATCGGTCGCGTTCGCGATGCGGATAATGCAAGTTTGCTTGCAAGAACGCATTCTCAAAAACATTTCGAGCCCGTCGGGTTTAATGTTTCAGAGATCTCGATCTTTGAAAGCAAAATTCTGCCGACAGGCTCGGTTTATAAAATTTTGGAAAGAATTTCTATTTAGCTTTGTCTTTTGCGGCGTCTCGTTCGGCGATATATTTCTCGATCGCGTTAACGACCGTTTCGCTTTCCGGCGTGTCCTTCGACGTGAACCGGGCGACTATTTCACCTTTTTCGTTCGCGAGAAACTTATTAAAATTCCAGGTGATATCGCCGCCAAATTCACCGTTTTGTTCTTTATCTGTCAAAAATTTGTAAAGCGGATGCTGGTCTTCGCCTTTGACCGAGATCTTGGCGAACATCGGGAAGGTAACTTTATATTTTGTCGTACAAAAATCTTTGATCTCCTCATTCGAACCCGGTTCCTGACCGCCGAAGTTGTTGGTCGGAAAGCCGATCACTTTAAAATTCTTATCTTTAAATCGATCGTAGATCTTTTGCAGTCCTTCGTACTGCGGCGTGTAACCGCATTGACTTGCTGTGTTTACGATTAGAAGTATATCGCCGCTGTACGACTTTAGGCTGACATCTTTTCCGTCAATATCCATCGCAGTAAATTCATGGACCGAGCGTTTATTGAATCCGCTGGACGTGCTTACATCGTAAAAAACATAGCCGGCGATCAAAACTGCCGCGGCAAACATAAAAAGAAGCTTTTTCATAAAATTCTCTCTCTGGTTCGGGATCGACGTATAATCTCAGAATCGCATAAAATTTTCAAACGAAACGCGGGTGCAAATCGATAACAAGACTTATAAATTCACACCCGCAAAGTTAAATGCTTACTGATTCAGTTCTTTAGGAGAATTCGGCGATTTCAATTTTGTGTCATCGCGTTTTTCACCGGTTTCTGCAAAAACCTCTTTAAACGCGCCGATGCTCGAAAGCATTGACGAGGTTTCAACAGGCATAAAGATCACTTTTGAATTGTTTGACCGCGACATGTCGCGAAGCGATTCAATGTATCGCGCCGTAATCAAGTACTGCGCGGTGTCCGCAGAGTTCCCGATAGTTTTTGATATCTGCGCGATTGCTTCGGCTTCGGCAGAAGCAGCCCGAAGACGAGCCTGCGCGGCGCCCTCGGCTTCAAGGATCGCAGATGTTTTCGCACCTTCGGCGCGCATGATCGCGGATTGCTTTTCACCTTCAGCGCGTGCGATCGCAGCCTGCTTGTCGCCTTCCGCCTGCAAAACAAGCGCACGACGGTTACGTTCCGCTGTCATCTGTTTTTCCATCGTTATGCGGACGTCTTCCGGCGGGTTAATATTCTTAACATCGACACGGGTAACTTTTACGCCCCATTTATCGGTGGCTTCATCAAGAATTATGCGAAGTTTGTTATTGATCTGATCGCGCGATGAAAGCGTGTGATCGAGATCCATTTCGCCCATAACGGCGCGCATTCCGGTTATAGTCAGCTGAACGATACCGCCGACGAGATCGTTTACCTCATAAACGGATTTAACCGGATCGGTGATCTGCCAGTAGACGACGGAATCGACATTGATCGTTACGTTATCGCGCGTGATAACGGGCTGCGGCGGCAAGTCGATGTATTGTTCACGAAGGTCGATGGATGTAATTCCGGGGCGCGTGTTCGTCCAAAAAACCGCACGCGGAGCTTCGATAAACGGCAGAACGATGTTCAAACCGCTCTGCGCGACCTTGTGAAACCGCCCGAGTCTTTCTATTAGCAGCACGCTCGACTGCGGAACGATCTTAATCGTTTTTGCCAGCACAATTAACAGCGCTATACCTATAAATGCAAAGAGAACAAATCCAAGTCCAAAAAATGCGTCCATTACGACCTCCAGTAATTCGTTTTGTTCAAATATATATTATTTTGGAAAAACATTCGATAATGTTTTGGCGGAAGTTTTTTTGAGATTGATGCAACCGAACGCGACTTCGCGCGTTAATGAATGAAGCGCGGAATTAATAAGCGAGTTTTTGATTCCGTACTAATTTAAATATACGGGTTTGGGCGAAGATCACTAATAATTCAAGAATAGTTCAATAACCTTCCATAATTTCTGCATTTATTTCCTTCCTAAATCATCGCCCGAACCCGCTTTTTTTCCAAACTAATTTCAATTGAAGCGCCGGTTTGTCGTATAATCCCGACAACCATGACGGTATCCATAGAAAACATTTACGAAGCGCAGACAATTCTCGACGGAGTGATCGTTAGTACTCCGGTAATATACGATGAACGACTTTCGAAAGAGCTCGGGACGACCTCTTTTCTGAAAGCCGAATGCCTGCAGAAAAGCGGTTCGTTTAAGATCCGCGGGGCATACAACAAAATTCACCGCTTTTCCGACGACGAGATGAAGCGAGGCGTGATCGCCGGTTCTGCCGGAAATCATGCGCAGGGCGTCGCGCTTGCTGCGGCGCTGCATAATATCAACGCGACGATCGTCATGCCTAAACATGCGCCGCTGACAAAGGTGATCGCCACGAAAAACCTCGGCGCGAACGTCATTTTACACGGAGAAACTTTCGACGAAGCGGTCGCTTTTTCAAAGCAGCTTTGCGAAGAAAAAGGATATATCTACGTTCACGCCTTTGACGACGATCTGATAATTTCCGGACAGGGAACTATCGGTTTGGAGATAGTCCGAGATATTCCCGACGTCAGCGTCATCGTCGTTCCGATCGGCGGCGGCGGCGTCATTTCCGGTACCGCGATCGCGGCAAAATCGTTAAATCCGAAGATTCGCGTGATCGGTGTTCAGGCTGAAAACTGCGCGCCGATGAAACCTTCCCTTGAAGTAGGAAAACCCGTCGATATAAATTTTCAGGCAACGATCGCAGATGGAATTGCAGTAAAAAGTCCCGGTCTGAAAACGCTCGAAATAATTGGGAAATATGTCGATGATATCGTTACGGTTTCGGAAGAAGAGATCGCCCGGGGAATTTTTCACTGTGTTCAAAATTCGCGGCTGGTCGTCGAAGGCGCGGGCGCGGCGGGACTTGCGGCTTTGCTTGCGAAAAAAATAGATCTCGAACCGGAAGATACCGTTTGCGCGGTACTTTGCGGCGGAAATATCGACGCAAATCTTCTTGCGAGAATTCTCGAACAGGTTCTGGTTCGTCAGGGACGCTATCAGATCTTGAAACTTCTAGTTGTCGACCGCCCGGGAATGCTTGCCGCACTGCTCAATCACGTAGCCGAAACGGGTGCTAACGTCATTGAAGTCTTTCACCGCCGTGCAATGTGGCTCGCACCGCTTGGTCGGGTCGGAATTGAAATGCTTTTAGAAGTTCGCGACGACGATCACGGAATCGAAGTCTTTAATCATCTCGAAGAAGTCGGTTACCACGTAGAACGCGAAGGCATCGGCGATTGGGAAGAGTAACGAAAGATCTACTTCCCGCCGCGCGGTCGTTATTTATTTCTTCACGAGGTTTTCATTATAAAGCTCGCGATAAACGCGGTAGTTGCTCATTACTTTGAAAACATAATTCTTCGTTTCCTTGAATCCTACTTCGGAAGCAAATACACCGGGATCCTTCGGATTAGTTCTCGACAGCCAGCGCGCCGCGTTGTCCTCGCCGCCGTTATAGCTGGTTGCGATCGCTTCATAAAGACCGCCGAATTCATTTTTAAGCTCTGAAATATAAACGCTTCCGATCGAAATATTGGTCGCGGGGTCGTAAAGATCGTCGGGTTCAAGGTTCGGGAAGCCCGCCTGTTTATTATATTTTATCGCCGTATCGTAAACGAGCTGTAAAAGTCCGCGGGCTGCCGCCGGCGATTTCGCACGGGGTTTGAACGCACTTTCCTGCATCATTATCGCAAGCAAAAATCGCGGATCGAGATCGCGTGCACGCGACACTTTCAAAAGTTCGTTCCGGAAAAGCACGGGATATTTTGACGAAAGATTTGAACCGATCGACGAAGAACGCTCTTTCGCCGCCGCGGTCATGCCAAGTTTTTGGAGTCTTTCAGTCGCTAAACCGCCGTAATAAGACGTTGCGCTGTCCGGAATCGCCAGATAGGCAATTTTTGCTTCGGCGGTTTTTCCGGACCGCTCGAGCGAATATGCTTTCAAATATTTAACCTCGTCGGTCCACGCCATCGAATCGCGAAAATCGCCGAGTTCGAGTAGCTTATCGGCGGTTTCGATCGCAGATTTCCAGTTTTCGCGCGAGATCTCCATTCGCAGCTTTGCATGGTGAGCATTTATTTCTACCGGTGTTCCTTTGAATCGTTCGGCTGTTTTCGCAACCCATTCGTTCGCTTCGTCATATTTTTTAATTTCGCGCAGGGCATCAATGATGTTCAGATATGCGGAATCCGCTTTTTCGCCATACGGAAACATCACGGTGTATTGCTTGTAAACCTCGGCGGCTTCGGCGCTTTTGCCCCAGCGTACATAGCTCGCACCTTTGTAATTCAATCCGTTTCGACCATCCGGTGTGTTCGTAAATTCTCGAAATAATCTGTCGAACCAGAAAACTGCCTGTTCATAATTTCGCTCCCACATATATGATCGCCCCATTCCGAAAAGCGTTTTCGGAACGCTGGGATCGTTCGGATAATTTGAGAGAATTTTTTGCCAATGTTCACGAGCTTCGGGAAAATGTCGGTTCGCCATATAAACGTCGGCGCGGTAAATATGCGTTCCAACGGGCAGGGTCGCGAGCGACTTTTGCGAATCGCGCGATGCGCTGTCTTCGCCAATTACATTGTCGAGGGCAGAGTCGTTGTAAGACTGTGCAGGTCCGGAAGTATAGCTAAACAAAATAAAAACGGCTGCAATAAAAAAGATTTTCATAATTATTTGAGTTATTAGATCCCGTGTCATCGGTCAGTTTTTGGACGCGTCGGAAACGCGAAGGGTTGCGGAATTAATTTCGCTTTGTCCGGTTCAAAAAATTCTTCACTGACGATTATAGTATCTATTTTTATTGAAGGAAACTTCTCTATCCGGGGCGAAATTAACGCCGAATAATTTTCTAAACTAATTTACATAGAAAGCGTCGGTTCGATTTAATATTCCGGCTCGTGCGGCATTTCATTTGTGCGTCGATCGTTGATAGGCTGAGCGCGAGTCGATATTCGCAAAGAGCACAGTTGGCGGCGATATAACGTAAGCCGATCGGATTTACCGTCGGAAACTCATAAAAGACGCCATTGAAAGAACTTCGGCACTTTTTTGTTTATGCCGTCGCGGACTAAAACTTTTTGTGACAAAATTGCGTATAAGCCGTTTTCGTAACGATGTTTGTTCAGAATAGGAGAGGATCTAATCAAATGAAAAAATGTTTCGTCTTTTTAATCGTGCTGATGTTCTCAGCCGCGGCGTTTGGTCAATCGAAGAAAAACCCGAGCGATAAGTTTAAGCAGCTGGAAGAAAATCTGCCAACGCCGAACGAATACCGCACCGCGAGCGGCGCTCCGGGACATAAATACTGGCAGCAGCGCGCGGATTATGTTATCGATGTCGAACTCGACGACAAAAATCAGCGGCTGACCGGAAAAGAGACGATCACTTATTACAATCAATCGCCGGACACTTTAAGTTATCTCTGGCTGCAGATCGATCAGAACATTTTTGCGAAGGATTCCGGCTCGCAAAAGACTCAAACCGCGCCTTCATTCGACCAGAGAGTCGCTTTGAGCCAACTTGAGCAGCTTGCCGCACGCCAGTTTGACGGCAAAGTGAACATAACAAACGTTTCGGATTCGAAAAACAACGCGTTGAAATTTACGATCGTTGACACGATGATGCGCATCGATCTTCCGACGCCGCTCGCTCCGGGAACTCAATTTGTTTTTAATGTCGGATGGAATTTTACGATCAATAATCAGCGAATTTTCGGCGGTCGCGGCGGCTATGAATATTTTCCGCGCGATAAAAATTACATCTACGAGATCGCCCATTGGTTTCCGCGGATGGCGGCGTACTACGACGTTTACGGCTGGCAGCATAAGCAGTTTTTGGGCGCCGGTGAATTTACGCTCGAATTTGGAAATTATCTGGTGAGAATAACCGCACCCAACGATCATGTGGTTGCCGCTACAGGTGTTCTTCAAAATCCCGCAAATGTGTTGAGCAAAGCGCAGATAGATCGTTTGAAACAGGCGGAAACTGCGAAAGAACCGATCAAAATAATTACTGCCGACGAGGCAAAGGCGAACGAATCGAGTACGCCGACGGGAACAAAAACCTGGGTTTTCAAGGCGGACAATGTACGCGATTTTGCATTTGCTTCATCGCGGAAGTTCATCTGGGACGCGCAGGGACATAACGTTGAAGGCAATAAGGTAACGGCGATGTCTTATTACCCGAACGAGGGAAATCCGCTGTGGGAAAAATACTCGACGCACGCGATCATTCATACGCTTAATGTTTACTCGCGTTATTCGTTTACCTATCCCTATCCGGTTGCGATCTCGGTAAACGGACCGGTCGGCGGAATGGAATATCCGATGATCTGTTTTAACGGTCCGCGCCCAAATGCCGACGGAACTTATTCTGCGGGAACGAAATACGGGTTGATCTCGGTCATTATTCACGAAGTCGGACATAATTATTTCCCGATGATCGTTAATTCGGACGAACGCCAATGGACATGGATGGACGAAGGGATAAATACGTTTCTCCAATATCTGGCAGAATCGGAATGGGAAGACCGTTACCCTTCGCGGCGCGGCGAGCCGAAAAATATCGTCGATTATATGGCTAGCGAAAATCAGGTCCCGATAATGACGCAGTCCGATTCGCTTTTGCAGTTCGGTGCGAACGCTTATGCAAAACCTGCAACGGCGCTGAACATTCTTCGCGAGACAGTAATGGGGCGCGAACTATTCGATTTTGCGTTTAGAACGTACGCACAGCGATGGAAATTCAAGCGCCCGACACCGGCAGATTTTTTCCGGACAATGGAAGACGCCAGCGCGATCGACCTTGATTGGTTTTGGCGCGGATGGTTCTACACGACCGATCATGTCGATCTTTCGATCGAAAATGTCCGGCTTTATCAAATAAACACTCAGGATCCTGACGTTGAAAAGGAAATTCAGCGCCGCGCGGCGAACAGCGCGCCGAAAACACTTTCGATGCAGCGCAACGAGCCGCTTCCGAAACGAATTGAGCAATATCCGAGTCTTCGAGATTTTTATAATGATTTCGATCAATACAAAGTCACGGATATTGAGCGGAAAAATTATCAGGCTTTTCTTTCTAGTTTGGACGATGTCGAAAAGTCGATAATTTCCGGCGGCTACTACTTTTATGTGGTCGATGTGAAAAATGCCGGCGGATTAGTAATGCCGCTGATCTTTAAAGTCGAATTTATGGACGGAACAAGCGAAGAAATTCGCGTTCCGGCGGAGATCTGGCGTTACGATAATTTTAATGTTTCAAAATTGATCATTACTAAAAAGGAAGCAAAATCGATAACTCTCGACCCAAATCTTGAACTAGCGGACGTCGATATGTCGAACAACTTCTTCCCGCGAAGAGCCGTGCCGACGCGTTTCCAGGTGTTCAAATCGGGTCAGCGCGGAAATTTTCAACCGGTTGAAAACTCGGTTTCGCAGCCGCCTGTCGCATTGACGGGAACATGGAACATCGGCATCGACGCGGGCGGTCAGACGATCCCATTTACTTTAAAATTAACGCAGACCGGCGAAAATGTTTCCGGTACGATCGAATCGGCGCAAGGTTCTATGCCGATCGCTTCAGGTACGTTTAAGAACGGAATTTTGACGATCAAAACAACGTCGCCGATTGAGTTAAGTTTTGTCGGTCAATTAAGCGGAAGCTCAATGACCGGAAACGTAACGGCTCCGCAGGGCACAACTTCGTTCAGCGGATCAAAAATTCCATGAAAGTCAGCAACGGAAAACGCGCTTTGACCGGTTTATTTCTGCTTTTTTTGATCTTCGGATCGGCGGAAAAAGGGAGCGCGTTTCATACCTATCATTCAAGCTTGACGCGAATCGATTACAATTCCAATGAAAAGCTTTTCGAGATCACGATCCAGCTTTTTACTCACGACGTAGTTCCGTTAATGAAAACGCTTTCGGCAGGTTCGAAGGAAAACGAAGCCGAATATGACAAGGCACTTTTAAAATACGTCGGTGAAAATTTCGAACTTTCAAACGAAAATGGTTCGATCGGAGATCTGGTTTGGGTCGGAAAAGAAACCAAGGTCGATGTCGTTTATGTATATGTGGAGTTTCCTTATGACGGTGCGTCAACAGATTTCAAGTTGAAAAATTCGATCTTATTCGACCTTTTTCCGACTCAAAAAAATCTCGTAACGTTAACGATCGGAGAAAAACGATCGGACCTTTTTTTCATAAACGGCGACAAATTTAAGAAACTCGAATTTCGTGTCGAGGATTAAAATAAAGGCGCAATCTCGATTTGAGATTGCACCCTTATTATTGCGGGGTGAAAGTGCGGTGGATTTTGAGGGGATTTTTTCGTGACCAACGGTCATCAATGCAACCGACGAAAATTGACCGATGACCCCATTTTTGCCTGTTATGGATGAGGCTTCATTGATATATGACTTAAAGCTCGAATACGTTACAGAAAAAAATAAAAAAATTTCGCTTTAATTTTGAGGCAATCAAATTCCAAACAGTGAAAAGCGCCGATCTAACCGTCCGGCGCTTTTTATTTTTGTCTTATTACGATGATACAATTTGAACGTTTCAAACTATTTTGACGGCAGTATGCCGCGGAGATTTAAATGAAAATAGCGTTAAACGGTGCAACAACAATGCACGCAGATCTGCCGACCGATATCAAGGCGGCGGCAAACGCCGGATACGATCTGATCGAGATCTGGGCATCAAAATTGAGAGAGTTTTTGAAAACCGCGACGGTCGACGATCTAAAACTCCTGCTTTCAGAAAGTAACATCGAGCCATATTCGATCAATTCGATAGAACACATCACTTTTCGCAATGCGGAAGATTACGAATCGATAAAAGCTGAATGCGAAGAGCTTACGTCGATCGCCGGGCAGATCGGCTGTCCTTATGTCGTGGTCGTTCCCGGTAAACTTCCGTCCGGAATGACTCAGGAAGAAATAAAGGCGGAATCGGTCCGGGTTTTAAATGAACTCGGCAGCATAGCAGAAAGAAACGCGGCGGCGCTCGCATTCGAATTTTTGGGACAAACGGACTGTTCGGTTCAAACGCTCGATTTTTGTGCCGAGATCGTTAATGAAGTTGAACGCGAAAACATCGGACTTGTCATCGATACTTTTCACTTTTATGCGGGAAATTCGAGTTTCGAAGCGATCTCGAACCTCGATCCGAAAAAGCTTTTCATCTTTCACATAAACGACGCGGAAGATCTTCCAAAAGAATCGCTGACGGATGCGCACCGTCTTTATCCGGGCGAGGGAATTCTGCCGATTCGGGAGATCAAGGCGAAATTTGACGAGATCGGTTACGATCGGATGGTTTCGATCGAGATCTTTCGTCCCGAATATTGGAATCAAGATCCTTTTGAGGTAGCAATTAAGGCGCGTCGGGCAACGATCGACGTTCTTGGATTAGAAAATTCTGCAGCCGGCGGAAGCTGGTAAATAATTTAATGAGCAAAGTACGAATTGGAATAGTTGGAACCGGTTATATCGGCAATGTCCACGCACGGATTTTCGCCAAAGACGAGCGTGCTGACGTTTCGGCGTTGTTCGATATAGTCGGCGAGCGTGCCGAAAAAACCGCACGATCGGTCGGCGGTCGGGTCTGCATCTCGCGCGAAGAACTTTTCGAAAATTGCGATGCGGTTTTAGTATGCACACCGAACAAAACGCATCCTGATATCGCTGCGGCGGCGGTTTCTGCAGGAAAACACGTCTTTTGCGAAAAACCTTTTGCGATCGGGATCGACGAAGCAAAAGGCTTGCTCGACGTGGCGGAACGATCGGGAAAGGTATTTCAGGTCGGACATAATCGGCGTTTCGCGCCGGCTTATGTGAAACTAAAAGAGCTTTTGAGTTCCGATAAAGTTCATTCCGCGCATATAAAAATGAACCGCGGCGAGCTCTTGAATCCGACCTGGACGGGCGACACAAATATTACCGGTGGATTTTTGTATGAGACGACGATCCACCTTTTTGACATGATGAGATTTCAGTTCGGCGAGATCGCTGAACTTGCCGCATACGGTTCGCAGCACGAATATCCGGAACTCGACGAATTTTCGATAATTTTCAAGTTTCACAACGGATTTCACTGCACTTTCGCGTCGTCATCTGACGCAAGCTGGCATTTTCCGTTCGAACGCATCGAGGCGTTTTGCCATCACCGGACAATAATGACCGAAGAAATGGAACGCATTTTGGATTCGCAGGGGATCGATCCAAACTTTGAAACTCATTCGTTTCATATGGTGGAAAAAGAGGAACGCTGGGGTTATGTGCAGGAAGATGCCGCATTTATCGACTCGATATTGGACGGAAACGCGTCGCCGGTAACCGCATTTGACGGTTATAAGTCTGTGGAACTTGTTGAATCCGTGTATCGGGCGATCGATTCCGGAGAGCGAGTTCAGTTCGACTAGATTTTTGTAGAAACGAACTTTTTATGTAATGATGCGTTTATAATGGTGTGAAAGTTTTACACCAAACGATAGCGGTAACAGAAATGAAGCATTGCAATAAATGTGGACAGGCAAATTCGCAGGAAAGTAATTTTTGCCGGTTCTGCGGATCAAGGATCGAAATGCACTCACAAACCGGTTTTAATGCACCGCAGCCTTTTCCCCAGCCAAAGCCCGTTCGTGAAAATTTTGAATATGCGCCGCCGCGTCCTCATGTTTGGAAAACCGACGAATTTCAGGTAAAGGAAAATAACGCCCGTCCAACCGAACAGATCAATATGGTTCAGCCGCTGGCAAACATGGATGCGGTGACCAACCAAACTGCGAGACAGCAGCCGCTCGCGCATTATCAACAGGGAAATCTCGCGTACGGTTATCGATGTCCGCGATGTTCGAGCCAGCTGCTTCCGAAGATCGAGCGCAAAATCTCAAATGCCGGCTGGGTCGTCTTCGCAGCACTTCTCGTTTTCGTTTTCCCTCTTTTCTGGATCGGACTTTTGATCAAAGAAGATGTTCGTGTGTGTCCAGTCTGCAATCTAAAGATCAATTAGCTTTACCGGTAATAATATCCTTTCGGATGTTCGATCTTTATTTCCGGATTCGTACTCGTTACCTTTACACGATGATAGCCTTTTTCCATATGTGTGGAAAGGTAAGTCAATGCAAACTGGCGGTTTAGCAGAAGGTTGAGTTCGGTAAAGAACGGGTCGAAACTGATCGGCGTGAAGGTTCCCTGGAAAAATGCCCGACCGCCGGTGTCGTTCGAAAGGCGGTTTAATAAGCTCTGTGCACTCAAAACGATCTGTGGATCGCCGCCTTCGGTCACAGTTCCGGAAGCATAGAATGAGTAGATCGCAACGCCGTTGCGCTGCGCGCGCAAAATTGCACGGTCGAGATCCAGGCTGTCGTTTGACGGAAGCGAGCCAAAACCGCTCGATGCGTCAAACCCATCCGAAATCAACAAGATCGCTCGGCGACCGGTCGGGAGCGCATCAAACTTCTTTATCGTGTCATAAACTCCGTCATACGGGCTTCGCGGAGCTGCGGATGAAGTGCCCGCGATTATCCTGATCGAATCAGCCGCTTCATCAAGATCGTCAGTAAACCGCTGTCTGACCTGAGTTGTTCCGGCACGCAAATATGCAACCATTACGCGAGAACCGCCTGGCAAATTTCGAATGAACTTTTTGATGCTGTTCAGCTGAAGATTCGCACCCGAAGAAAGATTGTCCTGAATCAAAACAGCGAGCGACAGCGGCGTGTTGCTGACGCTCCGAATCGAGAGAATCACCTGCTTATCATCGTCTTCCGTTACGACGATCTCACCCGCTTCGACGAATTCTTCGGCGCGTTTATCTTTTAATTCCGCCTTTGTCAGAATAGAAACCGGGATCGTCATCGGGCGCACGCCTTCGTCGTCGACCTGCTTCTTTTTATCTTTCGACTGAGATAGAGTCGGCGAAACAGATAAACAGATCAGCGCAAACGCCGAAAGAATTGATCCAAAAAACTTTTTAGACATAAGCTTCGTTAACTGAGTTTGAGCAATAAAAATTCAATTCTGCCAAGATATTACATTATATTTTCGTATTTCTGAAATTTTACGATGCAAGCCAATTGAATTAAGTTGACAGAGTTTGTAGAGTAAATCGAATAAGATGAACGAATTAGAGACTAGATACGAAGTTGAGCGGAAGGATCTGGTAAAGGAGAAGTCGCTCCGATACGGCGCGGCTGCAGCGCCGTTTGTCGCCGCAGGCGTTCCGGCAGCGGTTCTTTTCCTGCTCGGATTCGTTTTCGGAACGACTCCGCCGGCAGCCGCAGTTTTCTTTTTTTTAAGCTTTATCACATTGATAGTCGGCTTTGTCGTCGGAATCGCCGCTTCCGGAGGATTGCTTTATTATCGTTCAAAATGGCTTGCGAATGTGCGCGAACGAATCGCTGTTGACGGCATAAAAGCAGAAGAGATCGACTGGTTTCGCAACGAACTCACTTCATCTGAGAAAAAATCTCTTAAGGAAGTGGAAAAGCGCGATCTTTTGCTAGGCGATGCTTACCGGGATAGTTTAGCGGCGCGTTTGACTGCGACGCGGATAAAGAAAGCGGCGCAGCGTGAGCTTCTGTTTGCGCGTAGGCGGCAAAATAAGTTGAAATATTTGAAGTCTGCAAATTCAAAGGAACTGATCGATGAAACGAGCCGAGACGTTGAAAAGCTTCAGCAGATCCATTCCGAAGCGGAAGAAATGAACGTTGAAGCGCAAACACGACTGCAAATGATAGAAGCCGCCGCACGACGCGGTACTGACCTTGCACATTCGGAACTGGCGTTGAAAAAGCTGACAGCGCGTTCGGCTGATCTGCCGCTGGCGCTGGAATCCGCCAGGATGAAGGAAGAAATCCGGAAGGAACTCGAAGCCGAACTGGAAGAAAAGGATGAGATTTCGGAGTTATGATCGATCGATCTCTATTCGCAGCCGTTCGATCGACTTCGCCTTTCCGGATCTTTCATCGATCTTTATAACCGCGCCGCAGATCCACACGTCTCCTTTCGAATGTCCGGATCGTTTCGTCGGAAACTTTCTAAATCGATCGATCACGTCGAACTTATCCATTCCAATTACGCCGGAATAACTGCCCGTCATTCCCAGGTCGGTCAGGAACGCTGTTCCGTCCGGCATTATTCTTTCGTCAGCTGTTTGTATATGTGTATGAGTTCCGACAACGGCGGAAACTCTTCCGTCCAAAAAGCAGCCCATCGCAGTTTTTTCCGACGTTGCCTCGCAGTGCATGTCGACAAGACGAATCTTCACCTCTTCCGGAATCTGCGAAATTTCCCGCTCTGCCGCCGCGAACGGATCATCGACGTTTGGTGCCATAAAAACGCGCCCGAGAAGATTCAATACGGCGATCTTATATCCGTTAATTTCTCCGACAAAAGTGCCGCTGCCCGGTGTTCCGGCTGGGTAGTTTGCCGGTCGCAAAAGCGCAGGAGTTTCCGCGATATAAGGAATCACTTCTGCTTTGTCGAAAATATGATTTCCTGAGGTCATAACGTCGATTCCCGCAGCGAAAAGTTCTTCTGCTATCGGCGGCGTGATGGAAAAGCCGCCGGCAACATTTTCCGCGTTCATTGTTGCGATATCGATGGAATATTCCTTCCGAAGACGAGAGATATGTGCGAGAACCGCGGTGCGTCCGGGTCTTGCGACGACGTCGCCGAGCATTAAAACGTTCATAATGTAAAAATCCCGCGTTAAAAGCCGAATTTCCTCAACTTTCGTCCCGGGATTGAATGAAAATAGATGGCAAAAGAAAACCGCGTAAGCCGTGCCTCACGTTTGAATTGAACCTGTAATGTACAGGTGGGTGACCTTTTGCTCCGGTTAAAGAGCATCAAAGCCGGATTCTATGGCAGATCTTTAACTATGAAAGATTGCACCGAAATGACCGGCATCAGTCTCCCGTTCTTCAAATGTTGGCTCAATTATTGTTTCGCTCGGTCACGAGCTTCGCAGAAAAATTCTTTCGCCTGAAACGAATTGTAACACAGCGAAATGAATAGCCAAAGGATTTATGAAGTCTTACAGAAAAGGGGGAAAAAGGGGGCGAAAAGGGCTAAGTTATTGTTCCACTTCAAGTTCTTGAGGTGCCGGTGCTTCTTTATGCTTTAAGACCCGATCGAGCATTTCCGCACATTCCGCACTTCGCGCTGCCAGTTGCGAGTCAATTAGTTCCTGCTGATTCTGAAGCTGGTGAAACTCATCGGCAATATGAAGCGCCGCAAGAATTGCGACTTTTAATGAATCAACGGTCAGCGTCCCGGACGAGATCTCACGCATTTTGCGGTCGACGTATTCGGCGAGATGCATAATGTAATCATTATCGCCGTCCGACCGAATGTTGTACGTCTGGTTATAAATTTCAACACGGATAGATTGCGCCACGGAATCTATCTTTTCCTTGCTTCCTATCATAAGTTTTTACCTTTGAACGGCTTCTGCAACATCTGGAACTACAACCGTTATCGCGTCGAGCATGGCTTCGACCTTAAGCTGCATAGCATCACGTTCGGACATGAGATCCTGAACCTTTTCTTCAAGACGGTTTTTTTCCTCGGCGAGTTGACTGACTTCCATGCGAAGAGTGCTCATTTCATTGTCGAGTCTTTCCTTTTCCTCGCGCACTTTTTTAGCAAACTCTATCGTCAGATAGATCTTGTCCTCGAGGTGCGAGAACCTTTCCATTCCAGA
Source organism: Pyrinomonadaceae bacterium (assembly GCA_026129865.1). Taxonomy (GTDB): domain Bacteria; phylum Acidobacteriota; class Blastocatellia; order Pyrinomonadales; family Pyrinomonadaceae; genus JAHCHG01. The sequence continues at coordinate 176,384 of JAHCHG010000001.1, read as the reverse complement.
TAATCCGCCCATTAATATCTCCAATTTGTGTTGCTTGGTGTGACTTCCGAAAGCATTATGTTGATTTTTCGGAAAAACTTCAAGTGATTTCTTAATAAATGCTCAAAAACGCAGCCGCGCATTACAGGTTTCGCCTAGATGTGTAAGAACTTTTTGATGCACCGTCTCAACTTCTTCCTCAAGCAAAGTCCGCTCACTGCTCCGGTAAATGAGCCTGACGGTCAGCGATCTTTCGTCGTCAGCAACGCCCTTGCCTTCGTAAACATCGACATATTCGATCTTTTTCAAAAGTTCGAAATTCTTTGACCGAATAGCGGTTTTAATATCGAAGAAACTTACTTTTCGATTTATAAGCAGCGAAACATCGCGAACGATCGCCGGGAACTTTGGAAGCGGCTGGTAGAACACCTGCGTTTCTGAAGCTTCAAGTAAAGTCTGAAGATCGAGTTCCGCGACCATTACGGGTTGTTTGAACTTGTAACGTGCTGCGATCTCCGAATTAAGGAACCCGAGATACCCGACGACGCGTCCATCCAACGCGACCGATGCCGATTTCCCCTTTTCAAGATGTTTGCAGTCCGCCGCTTGAAACTCCAAAGGTCCAATGTTTATCGCATCTAACGCGATCTCAACCGCACCTTTCAGATCGTAAAAATCAAGCGGACGAACAGCAAACGCCTTTTCAGCCAGCATTTCGCTACCCGTCATCGCGATCGCGAGAAGTTCGCGTTCCGTCGGCAGTCCGGTTTCTGAGCGGGAAGCGGCGAACACCTTTCCGATTTCGAACAGCTTCAAGTCCCGATTTTGCTGATTAAAATTAACGCGTACCGCGTCGACCAATCCGGGAAGCAGTGTCGGACGCATTCGAGTCGAACCTTCGATTATCGAATCTCGAAGTGAAATAAATTTGTCGGTGATCGAATCGTCGACCAGACCGGGTATCAGATCGAACACTTCATCGTGTTTCGTATCGATAAAACTATACGAGATCGCTTCGTCAAAGCCATGATTTGCAAGCGTTTGCCTTAAAGACTTTTTTCTCAGTTCCCAAGGCTGATAGCTTCCGGATGATGTTGCAGGCGGAATTCGATCCTCGATCTTATCGTAGCCGACGATTCTTGCAACTTCTTCAACAAGATCTTCTTCTATCTCGATATCATGCCGCCAACTCGGCGCGATATAGACGCGTTCGCCTTCGTCAGATCGTGATTCTATTCCCAGAGCGGTCAAAATTCGTTCGATCTCTTTGTCCGATACATCGAGACCGGTTAAGCGTTTTACGCTCGAACTTAGATCATTTGACCGAATGAGTTTCGCTTCAAACCGGCGGGGATAAACATCGACAAATTCCGCAGCATCGCCGCCGGCAAGTTCGATTATCAACCCGGTCGCGCGATCTGAGGCGCGTTTCAAATTTTCAATATCGACGCCGCGTTCAAATCGGTAGCTGGCTTCGGTTGCTAAATTTAAGGTCCGCGAAGTCGCTCTGATCGATGCTCTGTCAAAATATGCGACTTCCAGCAAAACGTCTGTTGTAGCTTCGCTGATCGAAGAATCGAAACCGCCCATGATTCCGGCGACAGCGACGGGTTTTTCCGCATCGCAAATCGCCAGCATCGAATCATCAAGCTTCCTTTCAACTTCATCGAGAGTTTTGATCGTTTCTCCGGTTTTCGCGCGACGCACGACTATACGGTTTTGCGCCAATTTACTGAGATCGAACGCATGCATCGGTTGACCGAGTTCGAGCATTACATAATTTGTGATGTCCGCAACGTTGTTGATCGAACGCTCTCCAAGCGATTCCAGGCGGTTTTTCAGCCAATCCGGCGACGGACCGATCTTTACGTTTTTGATTATCCGTGAAGTAAATCGATGACAGAGATCGGCAGCTTCTATCTTTACGAGGCTGGAGTTTGCGCTTTCGCGAAATTCTTGCGGATGCGGTTCAACAATGAGATCGGATGCAGCCGCCGCGCGCACTTCGCGCGACACACCGAGATGCGAAAGACAATCCGGGCGATTAGAAGTTAGATCGATGTCGAAGATAAAATCATCGGTTCTTTCGTCGATACCTTCAACCGTCAAGCCTGCAGAAGTTAGCTTTTCAGCAAGCTCAGCGGGCGACAGTCCGTTATTTTCAAGTTCCTGTAACCAATTGTAACTAATCAACATAAATAATTATCAAACGCGAAACTCAAACCGTTTCCGGTAATTTAAGCGGGCTCTTCTCAAGCGCTTCGGCGCCGAAAGCTATTCGTTTCGCCATTTTTTCGAAAATAAAAAAATGAGCCGGATATGATGCATACCAATACAAAAATCCGATCAATCCCTTCGGCGCAAACATCGCCGTTTGTACAAGTTCGGTCCGTCCATCCTTTTCGAGCGCTTCAAATCGCAGCCATGCTTTACCGGGCACTTTCATCTCGGCTCGAAGTAGAATTGACCTGTTCGGTTCGATGGCTTCAACACGCCAAAAATCGAGGACTTCTCCGATTTCAACCTCGGTCGGGTGCCGTCGACCGCGTGAAAGTCCAGGACCTCCGACGATCGAATCGATCAAGCCGCGAATTTTCCAAGCCCAATTCCATGCGAGCCATCCGTTGTCGCCGCCGATGCTTGTGAAGCTCTTAAACACGCTTGACGGTTTGGCATCGGTCAAAACCGTGCGAACTTCTTTGATCAATCCTTCGTCGTCGGTCAGTTTATACGCTTCGCTTTTTCCCAGCGAGTTTGTCCAACGCGTTTCGGTCGCTTTTTGGTCGATCTTTGCAAGCGCGCGGCGAACAGCTTCATGATAGGGAATCGGTTTGATCTCAGGAAAATGTTCGGCAGCTTTACTCGTGTTCCCTAAAACCGGATGAATGATTCCCTTAACCAGCGGTACGGCAAGCGAATTTGGAATCGGGGTAACCAATCCGACCCATAAACCCGAAAGCAGCGGCGTCAAAACCGGAACCGGAATAATTATCCGTTTCAACCCGCGCACATCGGCAAAGATCTCCATCATCCCTCGAAAGGGAAGTCGATTGGCGCCGATCTCAACCACCTCGAGCGCCGGTTTTTCTAGCGCGGAAACGAGATAATCGATCACATTTGCGACGGCGATCGGCTGAACGGGGTTTTTCACCCATCGCGGAACGACCATAACCGGGATCCGCTCTGTCAAATAACGAACCATCTCGAACGAAGCCGATCCGCTGCCGATGATCGGTCCTGCACGAAATTCTGTCGCGTTACCGTTTCGCCGCAAAATCTCGCCGACATTCGCGCGGCTTTCCAGATGTTCCGAAGTCGTCTCGCCGTCCGGCAGCAATCCGCCGAGGTAAACCACCTTTTCAAGACCTTTTGCCGCCGCAGCAAAATTTTCGGCATAGCGAGTTTCGCGTTCGGCGAAATCATCGCCTTCGTACATTGCGTGAACCAGGAAATATACGGCATCGACGCCGTTTACTGCTGTTTCGATCGATTCTCGGTCGTTCAAGTCGCCTTCCGCTATTTCAATATCCTTAAACCATTTCTTCAAGCGCAAGCGTTTCGGGTCGCGAACAAACGCTCGCACTCCGTAACCTTTTTCAAGAAGTTGCGGAATCAGCCGTCCGCCGATATAACCTGTCGCGCCTGTTACGAGTATTTTCATACTTTTGGAAAATCAATCTTCAACCATCAAAAGTCTGTCAAAACTCAAATTTTCTCCAACTCAACAGTTTATCCATCCGCTATTGTTGCCGATTTGAAATCGATTCCCTAGAATCGCTTTCATGAAATGCAGATATTCATTGCCGTTTACCTTACACAAACCGATGTCGCCTTTCTGCAAACTTGAAAAATCCGCAATCGGCTCGACCGTGCAAAGTTGTCCCGATTCGCATTTTCCTTTCATCGAATGCCCAAGTGGAAGAAATGAAACTGTTTCGCCGTTTTTCAATTCTGTTATGTAAGGAGTCGCCCAACCCATCTATTTTGTCGGTTTCCAAATATAATTTCCGTTTCGGTCAATGTAACCCGTTTTTTCTTGAGTTTCTCGATTTCCTTTTGGCGCAACTAAGGCAAAACCTTCTTGAAATTCCCAAATCCAATAAAACTGAGGTTTAATTACCCAATTTCCAGATTTGTCAATAAAACCGTAACCTTCGCCTCTTTCTTCCACACCTGCCAAGCCTTCAGAAAATGATTTTGCCCAATCGAATTTCGGCTCAATGACGAAATCGCCTTTTTTATTAATAAATCCGAATTTTCCTTCCCATGTAACTCTGGCGGCTGATAATCCTTCGGAAAATCCTGAAAGATAGGAAAAACTTTTGTCGGTCACTCGTTTTCCATTTCGGTCAACAAAACTGTAAGTATCGTGTTTCTGTTTATCTTCTCCGACTTTTACAACCAAAGCATCATCACTGAATCCATAAATTATGCTTGAGGTTAATTTCCAAACTTTGTTACCTTGTTTATCAACAAAATACCTTTCATCATAATTATTACCAATGGATTTGATTGAGATAAGTGCCATTCCACCATTAAAATCTTTATAAATATAATTTAATGTCGGTTGAATCGCCCAATTTCCTTGTTTATCAATAAATCCCCAATAGCTTTTCGCGTTCGGAATGTTGGTATTTTCCCAAACGTAGTCCGTATCGAAAATTGCAACTCTTGCCAACCCTTCCGAAAAACCTGAGGCTTCCTTGAATTTCGGTTCAATAACGATTTTTCCGGTTTGGTCAATAAAGCCCCACAAATTGCCGACTTGGACGAGTGCATAACCTTCCTTGAAACTTAATGCCCAATCAAATTGCGGTTTTATAGTCATTTCACCTTTTGAATTGATAAATCCCCATTTACCATTCTCACTTTCAAAAGGTGCGAGATTATCTGAAAAATATCCGGCATCTTTCAAGCGCGGTTTGATAACAATTTCGCCTTTTGTGTTAATAAATCCGGCTTTTCCGTCAACCGTGATTTTCGCCAAGCCATTTGAAAATCCTTTTCCCCAATCAATTATTCTAGTTGGATAAAATTCAAAACATCGGTTATCTCTGGTGCTTTGCTTGAAAGTTAAATTGGCACAAAATTCTCGGTTTTTTATCTTTTCTTTTTCTCGTTTTCGAGCAGAAAGAATTTCTTCTTTTTGACCACTATCTTGTGCGAAGACATAAACGGGAAAAACAAATAAAAAAAGACACAGCAAACACAGCTTTCTCATAGACTTACTCCGTTCCAATTTCCGTGCAGAAACAAAAAAAGTTGCTTTAACGAGAATTATCTAAACTGGTCCAGAAATCTGACATCGTTCTCGAACATCAGCCTGATATCATCGAGGGAATACATCAGCGAACACATTCTTTCCAAGCCGAAACCGAATGCAAAGCCGGAATAGACGGTCGGGTCAACATTGCAGGCGCGTAGGACGTTTGGATGCACCATTCCCGAACCGCCGAGTTCGATCCAGCCTGAACCTTTGCATGGACGGCATCTGTCATTTTCGAAAATTCCTGTTCCGCCGCATTTGAAGCAGGAGAAATCAAATTCCGCGCTCGGTTCGGTGAAAGGGAAGTACGACGGACGAAGACGGATTTCGGTGTCTTTTCCAAAAAGTCTGCGCAGCCATTCGTGAACCGTTCCCTTCAAATGCGCCATTGTAATACCTTTATCGACACATAAACCTTCGATCTGGTGAAACATCGGCGTATGCGTCATATCGGGCGTGTCGCGGCGGAAAACTCTGCCGGGCGCGATTATCCGCAGCGGTGCGCCGCGACGTTCCATTGCGCGGATCTGCACCGTCGAAGTCTGCGAACGAAGCGCGAAACCGTCGGTCGTATAGAATGTGTCCTGCGATTCACGCGCCGGATGACCTTCAGGAATGTTCAGCGCGTCGAAATTGTAATAATCCGTTTCGATCTCGCGGTCGTCTTCGATGGCATAGCCTAAACTTACAAAAATGTCTTCGATCTTTTGCCGCAAAAGCGTGATCGGATGCAGATGCCCGACGCGGGGACGGCGACCGGGAAGAGTTACATCTAGTCGTTCGCGCTCGATCTTAGAGTTAAGGATAAATTCATCAAGCTTTTTTTCAACTGAATCGATCGCGTGCAACACATCAGAACTTAAAGACTGAATCATCTTGCCGAATTCTGCACGATGTTCCTGCTCCACTTGTCCGATAAAGCGGTTCAACCCTGCAATTTCCGATTTCTTACCGGTTTTTTTGATCCTAAAATCGCTCAACTCTTTTTTAAGAAGTTCAGCGTCGGTAAGGGAAAAAAAGGTTCTATTCGCGTCGAAATCAAGAAAGCGTTCAAATTCCTGATTGAACGCTTCCCGTATTTTTTCAAGTTTGGCTATTTGTTCAATCATAAGTTTTTCCACATTTACTTCTATCGGGATCAATACTCATTACCAAAAATAACCTTATTTCGTATCTATCTTATATATAACAAATACTTCAATAAAATCGGAATATGCCGTGCGAAATCGCAACCGAAGATGATCAATAGATTACTCGATAAAATTGGTTTCGAAGGGTCTGATATTTTCAGGCATTATTTTATCAGGTTCCCAAAATCAGCAAAGCGTCCGAAACCTGTCCCGAACGCCTTGATGATTTCTCCAACCAGTCATTTTTAATCTGACGGATTTCAAGGAAGCGAAGTCCTGAATTTTGATCTCTGCGAAAACCACGAAACCAATTGAAAAGTAGAAAGTATAAACATCAATAAAAATTCACCTACGACTAAAATTGATGTTAATAATATTCCACATCCGTCCAAATAAAAGGCGACTACAAGCAATGGAATTAATAAAACAAGACTTGTTAATCCGGTTATGAGAATCCAAGTTCCCGACCGATCTCCCAAAAAATAGAAAATTACGATTGGGAAAATGAGACCGTACGACGCCGCAAAAAGCGGAACTAATATTCCAGCAGCGCCGGTCTGAAACTCCTCTTGGTCCCGTGAATACTCACAGGCGCTTACAACATTTACCGCCAAAAACAGTAAAGAAATTATCTGCGCCGATTTCTTCATAAATCGCGAACATTCATCCTATGCAGTCACCTGTTTTCCAATCGCGTCCTTCGCCTGTCCGGCGAGCGTTGCGAATGTTTCCGGGTGTTTTACGGCGATGTCGGCGAGAACCTTGCGGTCCAATTCGATCTCGGCGAGTTTCAAACCGTGCATGAACTGCGAATATTTAATATCGTTCAAACGGCAAGCCGCGTTGATACGAACGATCCAAAGCCTTCTAAAACTGCGCTTTTTCAGCTTTCTTCCAGTGTATGCGAAATTCAGACCGCGCTCAACGGACTCTTTCGCGGAACGATAAAGTTTTGATTTTGTCCCGCGATAACCTTTCGCTAAGGACAACAATTTTTTACGTTTATGTAAACGCTTATTACCACGTTTTACTCTTGGCATTATTTCACTCCTGTTATTTTTGATTTGCAATTTGCGATCTGCGATTGTTTGAAGCTTCTTACTTTCTTAAAATCGCAAATCGCAAATCGGCTATCGCAAATCGCAAATCGATTAGTCTCTTCCGTAAGGCAGCATGCGTTCGACACGCTTCTGATCCCCTTCCGATACGTATGTGTCCTGATCCAATTTACGTTTTCTTTTCGACGTTTTTTTGGTCAAAATATGGCGCGCGTGCGATTTTCCGCGTTTGATCTTTCCGGTTGCGGTCATCCTAAACCGTTTTTGCGCGCCCTTATGTGTTTTAAGTTTCGGCATATTTACTCCTATATTCGTTAATCGTTAATAGTAAGTCGTATTTCAGTGATACAAAGCAGCGAATCGAAATTCAAAAACAGTCATTCACTTTGCGTCAATCGTTATTTGTTCATCTCGAACCAAATCACTATCAACTATCCATTATCAATTACTCACTAACTCGATCCCTTTTTCTTCGGTACCAGAATGATGAACATCTGATAGCCTTCCATCTTTGGTGTAACTTCTACGTCGGCGATATCAGCCAGATCGTCTCTAAGTTTTGCAAGCAGATCGGCTCCGAGATCTCTGTGCGACATTTCGCGACCGCGAAACGCGATAGTTGCGCGAACTTTGTCGCCGTCTTCGATCCATCCGCGAGCCCGTTCCATTCGATATCCGTAATCGTGATCATCGGTCGCCGGGCGAAATTTGATCTCTTTAACCTGCTGTGTAACCTGTTTTTTCTTCGCTTCCGCTGCTTTTTTCTTTTCTTCGTAAAGAAACTTTCCGTAATCGATAATCCGGCAAACAGGCGGTTTTGCGTTTGGAGCGATCTCAACAAGATCCAATCCCATTTCACGCGCTTTTTGAACAGCGTCGCGCGTGTCCATCACTCCAATTTGTTCCCCGTCTTCGCCAATTACGCGAACTGCGGGAATCCTGATCCGTTCATTTGTACGATGCTGCGGTCCCCTAAAGCGAGGGCTCCTGTTTCCTTTATATCTAGCTATACTGCCACCTCCGACATCTATTTGTTCAAAGTTTCAGGTTCGGAATTTGAAACTGTTCCGCGCCTGATCGTTGATCTATACATTTTCCAAGGCACGCGATTCTTTCAAACGCTGCGCCATTTTTTTGAATTCTTCCAGCGACATCGACCCGAGATCGCCTTTTACTTTTTCGCGAACCGCGATGTTTTGCTCTTCAAGTTCCTTATCGCCCAAAACGAGCATAAACGGAATTTTCTGGAGCTGCGCTTCTCTGATCTTCGCCCCGATTTTATCACTTTTAAGATTTGATTCAACGCGAAAGCCTGCATTTTTCAACTCTTTAGCAACTTTCTCCGCATATTCGTTGATCCTGTCCGTGATCGGAAGAACCGTTACCTGAACCGGCGCCAGCCAAAACGGAAATGCTCCGGCAAAATGTTCGACCAAAACACCGAAAAATCTCTCGACCGAACCGTAAAGTGCGCGATGCACCATTACCGGCTGATGTTTTTGTCCATCTTCGCCGATATATTCCATTTCAAAGCGTTTCGGCAAATTAAAATCGAATTGAACAGTTGATAACTGCCACAGACGACCGATTGAATCTTCGACTTTTATGTCAATTTTCGGTCCGTAAAATGCCGCTTCGCCTTCGATTCTTTCATATTCGATTCCGCGTTTTTTCAAAGCGGCAATCAAAGCGACTTCGGCTTTTTCCCAATCTTCATCAGAACCGAGATAACCTTTATTTTCCGCACCGCCGCGAACGGAAAGTTCGACTTTGAATTTCTCAAAACCGAAAGTTTTATAAACATCGTAAGCAAAATCTACGCAATTGCCGATTTCGTCAGTGATTTGATCCGGAGTGCAGAAAATATGCGCGTCATCCTGCGTAAATCCGCGAACTCTCAAAAGTCCGTGCAAAGTTCCCGAAAGTTCTGCGCGATAGACAGTTCCGAGTTCGGCGTAACGAAGCGGAAGTTCACGATACGAACGCGGATGCGATTTATAAATTCCGATGTGAAACGGGCAGTTCATCGGTTTCAGCCGAAATTCCGTATCTTCACCGAATTTTTCCGGCATTCCCATCGGTTCAAACAGCGAATCAGCGTAATTTTGTTCGTGTCCCGAAGTCTGCCAAAGTTCGCGTTTCGCAATATGCGGCGTGAAAACCATTCCGTAATCGCGTTTTATCAATTCTTCGCGCAGATAATTTTCCATCTCCGTGCGGATCGCGCCGCCTTTCGGATGCCAGAAAATAAATCCCTGTCCGTATTCGTCCTGAATCGAAAATAAATCCAATTCTTTTCCTAAGCGGCGATGATCGCGTTTTTCGGCTTCTTCGCGCTGTTTGAGCCACGCATCCAGTTCTTCCTGCGTAAAAAATGCAGTTCCGTAAATTCTCTGCATTTGATCGCGTGTCGCGTCGCCTTTCCAGTACGCGCCGCTCAACGCAAGTAACTTAAACGCCTTTATTTTTCCGGTGTGCGCGACGTGCGGACCTAAACAAAAATCAATAAACGCCGAATCGTCAATGTAATAAATGCTTGCCGTGTCGGAAACCTTTTCATCGATCAGTTCGCATTTCAAAGGTTCGCTGCGTTCTTTGAAAATTTCCAGAATTCGAGCTTTCTCAACTTCTTCGCGGCGGTACGGTTTGTTTCGCTTCGCCATCTCGCGCATCTTTTTTTCGATCGCCGCAAGATCGTCGATCGTCAAGATTCGCGGTGCGATAACATCGTAATAAAATCCGTAACGCGGATCTTCCATCAGCGCAGGTCCGACGCCGAGTTTTGTTCCGGGGAATAATTCCAAAACTGCAGCAGCAAGCAGATGAGCGGTCGAATGACGCAGTAATTCCAACCCATCGCGCGTTTCCGGCATGATCGGTTCAATGCTCAAAAGTTCATCGGTCGCGTCGAGCTGACGATTCAGATCGACCTCTTCGCCGTTGACCTTTGCGGCAAGCGCCTTCTTCGCCGCGTTTCGATCGACGGCTTTTATTGCGTCTTCGACAGAAACGGGCGCAGGAATACTTTTTTGGTATTCTCCGACTTTAACGTTTATTTCGCTCATATTTTTGTTAATTGCTAAAGGTAAATTTGTTAATTGAAAGAATAGTTCGAAAATGACTCTTTGCAAAAGCCGCTTTCAAATCCGGGATCAACTAAATCGTTTACGATTAACTATTAACAACTTCCTACTACTAAACTAGATTTGATCTGATAAGAGCGACTTTGCCTTGCAAAAACCAACGCCTGAAGGCGTTACTCTGTGCGAAACGCGCTGCGATTAGCGCGTCGTAGTAGTTATAAACCCTGCAAAGTTCTTCGAAAGCATCTTATCAAAAAATTGTTTCAATTCGGGCAACTGGAATTACCGCAGAATTTGAATAAAAATGGTAGTCAGTAGCAGATTTGAACTGCTGACCCCTACCGTGTCAAGGTAGTGCTCTACCACTGAGCTAACTGACTAAATCCATCCGCTTGAAATTAAAGCGAACTCTTAAAATAACGAAACGTTTTTGTGTATGTCAAGTAGGCAGATGACGGCGGAGCAGCGAGTTCGTCGACCTTTTCGCGCGCAAACGCAAGTATCAATGAAATTCTGCAATAGGGCATCATTAAGCCGAGTCGCCGAGCAGCAGTTTTTTGTAATGTTCGGGAAGGATCTTAACTTTTTTGTTGGCGTCCGTTACAACGTGAAGCGTTTCGCCGTGGGCGATCATCGTTCGGTCGGAAGCGCGGTAAAGTTCGTAGATAAACTGGATGCTCCGGCTCTTAATTTTCGCGATTTTTACTCTTAGCGTTAAAAGATCTTCGTAAAACGCCGGCGATTTAAATCGGCAGTATGCTTCTGCGACGACCAGAAGAGACTCGTCGCGCTCCATATCCAAATAAGAAAAGCCCTTTGAGCGGCAATATTCGCTCCGGGCAAATTCGAACCAGATCAAATAATTGGAATGGTGAACTATTCCCATTTGATCGGTTTCGGCGTACCGAACTCGAATCTCGGTTTCAAACCATTCCTGCATAAATTCGCGAAACTTAAAAAGTGAAATAGTTTAAAAAGCAAAAAGGTGAAAAAGCTTTGTAATTCTTGATAGGTTCAACGACAGATCATTGACATCTTGTCAGGAAAATCGTTTCACGGAAATAAGAAAACTCTTTCACCTTTTCACTTTTGAACTTAATAAAGAACTGGGAGACAGGGATTCGAACCCCGATAGCTAGATCCAGAAACTAGAGTCCTACCATTAGACGATCTCCCAAGATCTTTTTAAATTTAAGGAGCAAAGTCTGACTTGTCAAATAGATTAACGTCTCTAAACTTGCTTGTTCACGTTTAGCAATGCAAAATGTTTAGATATGTCCGATGACGGCAAGGAAATATTGACAAATAGATCTGCTTTTTTTGAGTATCATATCTCCGACAAATACGAAGCCGGGATCGCGCTGCAGGGAACCGAAGTCAAAAGCGTAATGGCTGGAAGGATCCAGCTGAAAGAATCGTATGTGACGATCAAAGATAACGAGGTTTGGCTCGCTAACGCGCATATTTCGCCATATTCGCACGGCAATCGCGAAAATCACGATCCGCTCCGTTCACGAAAACTTTTGCTTCACAGACGCGAGATCGACAAACTGCAGAAGGAAACAATGCAGAAGGGAATGACGCTGGTGGTTACCCGTATCTATTGGAAAAACGGAAGGATCAAGTTTGAGATCGGAGTAGCGAAAGGTAAAAAATTATACGACAAGCGCGAAACATTAAAAGGGCGAACCGTTGAAAAGGAAACACGCGCGCAGATCAAGGAAAATTTTAGATAGCAATTTTATTAATTACAAACAGGAGCACGGATGAAATCTCAAGCAATTACAAGCAATTTTACCGAGGCAAATGCGGAAGCGTTAGCCGTAGCGGTTTTTAAGGATGAAAAGGCATCGTCGGGCGTCATTAAGGAATTGGATTCGCTTACGGGCGGATCGATCTCTTCGATTATTAAATCGGAAGAGTTTAAGGGCGAGTCGGGCGACATTGCGTATTTTGTTATCGAAGCGAAAGGGAAGGTAAAGGCAAGCCGTCTTTTATTGATCGGTGCGGGCGATAAGGCAGATTATGCTGCAAAAGACGTCTCGCCGCTTTCCGGAGCTGCCGCGCGTTATTTGCGAAAACGTAACGTAAAAAGTTTCGCGTTTTTACCGCGCTGCGAAGGCGATGCTGTCGAAATTGCACAAAATGCGATGCAGGGCGTTGTAACCAGCAAATTCGACCTGGATAAATATCGAAAAGATAAGAACGCAAAAGAAATTAACAGTTTCACCGTCTGTGTCGAGGGTGCAAAAGCCGCCGATCTGAAAAAAGGATTGGATCGCGGACAGGCTATCGGCGACGGAATGAATATGACGCGCGATCTAGCGAACGAGCCGCCGAACATTTTAACGCCGACGGAAATGGCGAACCGCGCCAAAAAAATGGCGAAAGAAACCGGATTGAAATGCGAGATCCTCGACGAAGCGAAGATGGAAAAGATGGGCATGGGCTCGCTTTTAAGCGTTTCTCACGGTTCGGCTGAGCCGGCGAAATTGATCGTACTTCGCTACGAACCGAAGAAAAGCACAGGGAAGAAGGGCGAACTTCTCGCGCTTGTCGGCAAGGGAATTACGTTCGATACCGGCGGAATTTCGATCAAACCTGCTTCCGGAATGGAAAGCATGAAATACGATATGACGGGCGGCGCGACCGTAATCGGGACAATGATGGCGATCGCTAATTTAAAACCGTCGGTTCCAGTCATCGGGATCGTCGCTGCGGTCGAAAATATGCCCGGCGGAAAAGCTACACGCCCGAGCGATATCGTAACGGCAATGAACGGCAAAACTGTTGAGATCCTAAATACGGATGCGGAAGGTCGTCTGGTTCTTGCCGATGCGGTTCACTACGCTGAAAAACAGGGTGCGACGCGAATCGTCGACATGGCAACGCTGACCGGCGCGGTAATTATTGCGCTCGGCGACATCAATACCGGCATTATGGGCAACGATCAGGGTTTGGTCGACGAGATCATCGAATGCGGAAAAGAAGCCGGCGAAAATTTCTGGCAGCTTCCCGTCGGAAAGGATTACAGCAAGGGAATCAAATCCGATATCGCCGATGTCAAAAATATCGGACCTTCGCGAAAAGCCGGAACGATCATCGGTGCGGTTTTCATTCAGGAATTCATCGACAAAGCCAAATGGGCGCACCTCGACATTGCCGGAACCGCGTGGGCGGATGAATCGACACCGCATCATTCAAAAGGTCCGACCGGCGTCGCTGTCCGCACGCTCGTCAAGCTTGTTGAAAGGTCGCAATAGCTGATGAAATTCGTTTGTCCGATTGACAGATTGATCAGTCGAATATTTATTCAGCCGATCCGTTTCGCAAAACGCCCCTCCCGATCTTTGGGAGGGGAATTTTTTGCCCGTAAGCAGAGTTCGAACAGCTAATTTCCGGCAAAATTTGACAAGAACGCCGTAAAGGGTGTGTAATCCATAAAAATTCAAAGCGTTTACCCCTGAAAATATGAACCGAAATCTAATCAACGCAGTCGGGATCATCGCAATCTTGTTTATCATTACCGCGTGTGTCTGCAACACCGACCGATCCGGCACGACCGAAACCAATATTTCCAACGAAATTACCACCGCCGAAACGCCGCCGGCAGATGATTCAAAAACCATGGAAAAGGATCGCGGCGATTTTATCGTCGAACATTCAAAAGTTCAGAATCCGCGCTATGAATCGATCGATGCCGATATCAAGGAAAGTAAAACGCTGGAAAAGGCGGCATATAAATTAAATGCCGCGCTGAGTTTACCGAACGACATCTATCTGCGAACAAAAGACTGCGATCAGATCAATGCATATTACGATCCGAACGATTCGTCCGTAACGATGTGCTACGAGCTAATGGAGCATTTTTACAAAGTCTTCAAATCAAACGGCGACAGCGACAAGCTGGCTTCGCAGAAAATGTCGGAAGCCGTTCAGTTCGTATTTTTACACGAGATAGGACACGCTTTGATCGACACTTTAAAGCTTCCCGTTACTGCCAACGAGGAAGATGCGGCGGATCGTTGTTCTTCTTACATAAATCTCGAGGAACTCGGTCAGGAAGGCGTAAATGCGGTGCTTTCCGCTGCAGAAGCATTCCGCATCGAATCGCGCGGCAATGCGCCGGATGCCACAAGTATGGCGGACGAACATCTCTTGCAGGAACAGCGATTTTATAACGCACTTTGCATGCTTTACGGTTCGGACACCAATAAATATTCCGACATTGTCGATAATGGATTTCTCCCCAAAGCGCGGGCGGTTCGCTGTCCTTCGGAATATCAAAGGACGGTTGACAGCTGGGTTAAAATTTTAGAGCCCTGGCGAAAAAATTAAATATGAATCTGAATTTTAATAAAAATCTCGTTTCCATGATCGGCGTTATCTCGCTGATGATCGTTGTCGTGGTCGGATGCAATAATTTTCGAAGCAGCACGGAAGATACGAACAATGCGGTGCCATTGACAAACACGGCGGCTCCGGATGCAACGCCCGATCCGGCGAACGAAATAAAACGCGCGGACGCTTCGAAAGCTGAGGTGCCTTCGAACGAAGAAGCACAGCAAATGGCGAAATCAACGCTGCTGGAATTTAACGCTGCAATTCAAAAAGGCGATTTTTCGAATTTTTACGATTCGATCTCGGACACATGGAAAAAAGAGATCGATGCAAAAACTTTTGAAGAAGCATTTTCAGAATTTATCGAGAAAAAGGTTGATATTTCGGCATTAGCAGCGAAAGACGCGGAGTTTTCTCCCGAACCGAAAATTGAAAAGGAACAGGGTTTCAATATGCTGACTCTTGCTGGTTCCTATAACATCACCCCGCAAACGCAGTTCGAGCTGAAATATATTCCCGAAGGTAAAGAGTGGAAGCTTTCACGCATCCGTGTAATGCTCGGCAAACAGTAAAGTTCATTGCGCGAACAGATCAAAGGCGGCTCGCAAAAAAGCCGCCTTTGTTTTTTCTGGACTGCTGGGCTAAACTTTTCGTATCTTTTTTCTATCCAAAACGTTAACAAAAATCTATGAAAATTCACGAATATCAGGGTAAAGATCTATTGAAAAAATTCGGCGTTCCTGTGCCGAATGGAATCGTCGCGACATCGCCGGATGAAGCGGAAAAAGCTGCCCGCGAACTCGGCACGGACGTTGTCGTCGTTAAAGCGCAGATTCACGCCGGCGGGCGCGGCAAAGGCGGCGGCGTAAAGCTTGCAAAATCGCCCGGAGAAGCGCGGCAACTTGCCGAAGAGATCCTTGGAATGAATCTGGTAACGCACCAGACCGGTCCGGAAGGCAGGGAAGTTAGAACGCTGCTTATCGAAGAAGGATTGCCGATCGATCAGGAGTTTTATCTCGGAATAACGCTTGACCGCGCGTCCGGAAAAGACGTTTTCATGGCATCGAGCGAAGGCGGAACCGAGATCGAAGAGGTCGCCGCGGCGACGCCGGAAAAGATCCTCAAAGAAACGATCGAACCCGGACTCGGGCTGCAGCCCTTTCAGGCGCGAAATCTCGCATTCGGTTTGGGTCTGCCGCCGGAGCTGATAAATCAGGCGGCGAAATTTATGATCTCGCTATATGACGCCTATCAAAAGATGGACGCGACGATCCTCGAGATCAATCCATTTCTTAAGACAAAAGACAATCGTTTGATAGCGCTCGACGCCAAGGTCAATTTCGACGACAATGCGATGTTTCGGCACAAGGATTACGCCGAACTTCGCGATCTGAACGAAGAAGAACCGCTCGAGATCGAGGCTTCGAAATTCGATCTTTCCTATATCAAGCTCGACGGCAACATCGGCTGCATGGTCAACGGCGCGGGACTCGCGATGGCGACGATGGACATTATCAAACTGTCCGGCGGCGAACCGGCAAACTTCCTCGATGTCGGCGGCGGCGCTTCGCAGGAACGTGTTCAAAACGCCTTCCGCATTCTGCTTGCCGACGAGAACGTAAAAGCCGTCTTGATCAATATCTTCGGCGGCATCGTCCGTTGCGACATGGTCGCCCGCGGCGTCGTCGAAGCCGCGAAAAACCTCGGCGTTTCGATCCCGATCGTCGCCCGTTTAGAAGGCACAAATGTTGAAGAAGGAAGAAAAGTCCTAGCCGAATCCGGCATCAACATTCAAACCGCTCAAGGCATGAACGACGCCGCCGAAAAAGTAGTCGCCGCCGCTGCGGGCGCTTAGATTTCGAAAATTCACCAAATATTAATATCGGGAAGATCTCTCTAATCTTCCCGTTTTTGATTGGATCGAGATTAGCCCGGCATTTTAAGTAAATGCGAACGTCGCGAACAAAATAATAATCACTCAAGACAAGTTAATCGGCAAATTAATTTGACAGGAAATCTGGGAAAACCTTACTATTCATCTCAAGTCAATTTGAAATAGTTGGAGTGCTAGTTAGACACGCTCTTCCGGCAATTATTTTGGTGGGTACTTAAAAGATTATTTACTCGCTTTTGAATGACCCAGCTCGAGTAAAAAATTCGCCGTTTTTGGGCATCTACGGCTCCACAAATCTTTTTATGCCTGAACGCTAAATTACAACGCATTTCGATAACTATCCGAACTCGAAGAGATAAGAGTGCTAATTGATTATTCTAGACAAGAATTAGGCGGACGTGAGATTCTCCCCACCTAATACCTCAAATTTATGAGACAAGTTTCTTTGCTTTGTCGCATTCCTATTCCGAGCGACCGGTTTAAAAGTTCAGTTTTCCTTGTTTTTCTACTTTCTATTCTTATTTTCGGCAATTACGACGTGAATGCACAACAGTGCAATCCGGGCGGACCGCCACAGCTGACCGTTGTTTCAGGACCCGGGTTTCGTGAAGTTACGCAGAGCTGGACTGGAGTTTCCGGCTCTAACGGAATATATACCGTTCACGGTTCTCCTGATGGTGGCGCAACCTGGGGCGTTGTGCAGTATTCTGTCAGCGAAGGGCAACAAGTCAACTTGACAGTTGGAGTATGGGGCTACAATTCGCCACTTCAAACTTTTCATACCTATACTTTTTATGTTTCAACAGCAATTTGCGGAGTGCCAACAAATTCGAACTCAATTTCGGTAACTACCCGCGATTTCGATACGCCTTCTCTCTCGGTCTCAACCGGAACTGAATACGAAAAGATACATCAATCGTGGGTAGGTGTTGCTGGCGCCAGTATACTTCATACAGTTTACGGCTCGGCTGACGGCGGCAGTACCTGGCTACCGATTCAATACAGTACGGCTCCCGGTCAGCAAGTGAGTTTTGAAACGAAATACTGGGGATATAACGCCCCTATGTCCACATTTGCAACTTATCAATTTTACCTGAAGGTTTGCGATGGGTCTCGGTGTAAAAGTTCTCCAACGGTTTCCGCTACCACCAGAGATATTGGTGAGCCGACGCTTTCCGCCTCAATCAGCCCAAACAATAAATTGCAGCTCTCGTGGAATAGAGTTGAGGGAGCGATGGGTTACACGGTTTTTACGTTTAGTACGGCTCATAACACGTGGAATGCCTGGAATAATGTGGGTCAACCTGGTGCGCAGACCGAGATAGTTTCTTATGAGGATCCCTGGATTTCGCCGTTTAACCAGATCAGCTATTTCTATGTTACTGCGAACCGAGTGAATCGACAGCGCTCCTCAAATGTCGTGAGCTTTGGCGCTTTTTCGGATCAGAATTTCGGTAATCCATCGTGCGGTCTTTCGGTAGGCGAACCAATTAACGTTTCAAACGGGAATATGTTTATCAACGAGGTTGACTATCGTCTTCCCGGGCTCGCCGCATCGATAAATTTCTCGCGAACGTACAACAGTGCAAATCAAACTGCGGGCGTCTTCGGGTTTGGATGGTCGAGCTTGTTTGACGAACAAATTCAAGAGATTAATCAATTCTCTTTGAGATATCAGAGTTCGGACGGGCGAGCCCTTTATTTCGGCAGAACGAACACGGCGCAATCATTTAAGTCTGTAACTGGTGATTTCCATGGTTGGATATCTAAGGGATCTAATAACACGTTCCTATTAACTAACAAAGACGGCAGTGTACGACAATTCGGGTCAAACGGGAAGTTAATATGGCTCGAAGATCGAAACGGCAATAGAACATCGATAAGCTACAATGCCAATGGGGTACTAGAAAGCGTAATCGATCCGTTCGGGAGAACGATTTCGATTATTTCTATTGGAGGGCTCGTTTATCAGATCAGCGATGCGCTGGGAAACATTGCGAGCTATTCTTACTTTTCGGGGACTACCCTTTTGAATGAGGTGTCGTTCAGCGATGGATCGAAAAAACGATATGAATATGCAAACGTCGGTTCGAACACATTTCTAAGAACCGTGCGCGACGCGCTGGACAATATATTGGAAACTCATCAATACGACCCCAGCGGACGCGCATATACGTCTGAAAAACACGGCGGCACGGAAAAATATACTCTCGACTATTCCAATCCTTCATATACAACCGTAACGGACGGGCTCGGCAGGGTAACCAAATATTTCTTCGATAAGTCAAAAGGTCGCAATGTCTTGACGAAGACAGAAGGGAACTGTAATTGCGGAAGCGGCTCGGAAATAACGACGTATGAATATGATAACCAGTTAAATTTGACGAAAAAGACCGACGCGCTCGGACGGCAGACCATTTATACATATGATGCAAACGGAAATCCGTTGACGATGACCGACGTTTGGGGAACTTCTACTTTTACATACAATTCGTTCGGACAGGTTTTGACTTACAAAGACCGGATGAACGGGATTTGGACGAATACATACGATGCTAACGGGAATCTGCTGACAACAAAAGACGCGCTCGATAATATAACGACCGTCGAATATCCGGCGACGAATAATAAGGGCTTGCCCGATTCGATCAAGGATGCGCGGGACAAAATTACCAAATTCAAATGGTTTGCGAGTTCGGGACTGTTGCAGGAAATCGAAGATGCCAACGGCAAAAAGACGAATTTTACATACGACGCTCGCGGCAGAACGAAGACCGTTACAAACGCTCTCAATCATATAACGACCTACAATTATTTCGACGACACGCAGAGAAAAATCGAGCTTGTTTATCCGAACGCGGATAAGATCACATACAAATACGACATTCGCCGACTGCTCGAAAGCATGACGGACGAGCGCGGGAAAATTACCGTTTATGAATTCGATTCGGCGTATCGTTTGAAAAAGATCACCGATCCGCTCAGTCATTCAAGAGAATTCGGTTACGATCTGATGTCGAATCTGATCTGGCAAAAGGATGCGCTCGGCAATCAGACCAATTACATTCCCGACAATTTCGACCGGCTCAAGGAAGTTCAGTATCCGCCTGCCGAAATCGGCGCGGCGCGGCTCGTTGAAAAATATGAATATTGATAGAAAGGTAAAGTGAAAAGGTGCGGGAAGTGGAAAAAAGGTTGAATTATTTTCGAGTAGATTTGGGAATTGGTGGTTTTGATGTAGGATTTTGGGCGGAGATTTAGTTTTAGGGCGGAGGTTGTTTTTAGATTTAGCCTCACCCTGAAGTGATTTGATGGATTGTTTTGCGGGCAGTTGAGCCCGTTTGTTTTCGGGGCGGTTGAGCCCGGTTAGATTTTTGCGGCTCTCTGTTTTTCTCCCAGCTGTTTGGCGTAATTTTCGGCGATGATCTCTAAAAGGCGCTGCCAATCGGTGAAGTTGGGTTTTTTGGGATTAAAGCCGGACGGGCTGATCTTTTCGAGTTTTTTGCCGAGTTCGAGCAGATCGGCGATGCGGGCGGCTTCGTTGTTGGCGCGTTTTTGGATCTCATTGCGGATCATTGTTCCGCGCAGGTTTGTGCCGTAAAGAATGCGGTTGGTCGGTTTTTTATCGAGTTTGAGATTGGCTTTGCGTTTTGCAAGTTGTTTGACGAGAGAGCGTTTATCATCGCAGCGTTTCGGGCGCGAATAGATAAACTCTTCGTTTCTGGTCAAAAGTATCCAGACGAGTTCGATGAGTTTGCGGGCGATGGCGACCTTGGCGACGTTGTGATTCTTTTTCTTTTTGATTTTTTGAAAAAGGCGTGCATAAACGGGGACTTTGCGAAGATGTTCGGCGGCTTCGACCGCCATAAATCTGCCGTAAGAGTTGCCTTGTTTTGAGATTCTGCCGAGATGGAGTTTGTCGCCGGATTGTTTGACCCGCGGCGTCAGACCGAAATAGGAAGCGAGTTTTTTCTTTGAAGAAAATCTTGAAACGTCGCCGATGGCGGCAAGTATCGCGCCGCCGGAAGCCAGGGAAATACCGGGGATCGAAAGCAGCAGATTGAGCTGATGGGCGAATCCCGCATTGGATTGGATAAACGCCGCGATGGTCGCGTCGAGGTCTTCGATCAAAATATCCTGACGTTTGATCTCGGCGAGAAGAAAACCGGCGCGGTCTTTTTCAAATGAATCTAACTCATTGGAAAGCAGAAGGTTATTCAGCCAATCAAGCCCTTGTTTGGTAAACAAAGAAGCGGTTTCATATTTGATCAGAGAGCGATGCAAAATGGAATGGATCTGATTCTTAAACTGCGTCCGATGTTTGACAAGCAGTTCGCGGTCGGTGAAAAGATGACGCAGGCGAAGCGTGTCCTGATCGGGAAACCAGACGGTCGGGAGATAATCGACACGGGCGAGATCAGCCAAAACACGGGCGTCGACCTTGTCGGTCTTGCAGCGCGTTTGCGAGATCACTTTGGTCTGCAACGGATTCGAAAGCAGAGATCGAGCCGCTGAATTGAGTTTGAAAACACTCATCACGGCGTTTGCCGAGGTCGAAACCTCGAGCGCGATCGTGTCGGAGCTTTTTAAGCTTTTTGCAAGATAAAGAAAGTTTTCACGCCGGGAAGGAAAACGAAAATTCGCGAGCTGAGTGCCGTCGGCAGCCAAAACCGCCAGCTGCGAATCTTTTTTCGCCAGATCGAGACCATAAAAAAGATTGTCGTGATCAGCAAAATCTGGTAATTTTAGAGACGTTTGATTCATCTGAAAATCTCCTTAAAAACGTATTTTTGAATGAATTAAATTCGCGCAAAGCGAGCAACAACTATTGATCCGAGCTTGATAGCTCAAAATGGTGCGTGCGAAAAAGGTGGTTCATTTACGACAGCAGGCTCCAAACGCCTATACGTATAACCGAACCGCCCCCTCAAGCAGGCTCACTGATTGTTGCGAACCAAGGCTGAGCAGGCAAACCCGAACCTAATTCTAAACAGAATCATAACGATTCATGGGAGGTCTGCTCAACCCTTTTACCTTTCATACCATTTACGATACGGTCGGCAGACTAAAGAAATTTATTGATTCGGCAAATCGTGAAACGGTTTACGCCTACGACGACGCGAACCGGACAAACACCGTAACGAATGCCGAACTGGAAACGACGACCGTCAAATATAATCAGCGTTTTCAGACAATCGAGGTCAAGGACGCGCTCAATCAGGTTTACAATTTCAGCTATGACGCGCTCGGCAGACAATTAACGCAGACCCGCGCCGGAGCGGTGATGAGTTACGAATACGATGCGGTCGGCAACCGCACGAAACGCACCGATTACGCGGGGCGCATCACGAACTATGAATACGATAATCTGAACCGTTTGAAAAAAATTATCTACGGCGAAGTTTCGTCAACAACACCGAATCTGGAAGCGGTTTATACCTACGACGACATCTCGCGTTTGAAAACGGCGGCGAACGAAGCGGGAACGGTTTCGCTCGATTATGATAACCGCCACCGGATAACTTCGACGACCGATGTTTTCGGACATTTGATAAATTATGAATATGAACACACACCGAGCGTCAACCAACAACGGCTGAAATTCGACGGCGCGATGTATGCGGTTTATAACTTTGACGATGCCGACCGGCTGGCGAATATCGTTGATTCAAACGACAGCTCGCAGATAAATTTCGGTTATGATAATGCCGACAGATTGACTTCTAAAGTTTTACCGAACGGCGTTACAACGACTTACGAATATGATGGAATGTCGAGGTTAAAGCGACTCAAAGACGTTTCTTCGACCGCCACGCTTTTTGATCGGCAATACGCTTACAATCCGGCAAATCAAATTTCACAGATTACCGAACCTTCGCAGACGAGAAATTTCGGTTATGACAATATTGATCGTTTGACTTCGGCGACTTATTCAAACACGAATCAGCCGAATGAAAATTATGTGTTTGATAATGTCGGCAATCGAACATCATCACACAAAAGCGCAAGCTACGCATATCAAACCGGACAGTTCAATCGGCTCGCTTCAACGGCAACGGCAAATTACAACTATGATGCGAACGGCAATCTGGTAACTAAATCCGAGGGTAAAAACTTCTGGCGATTCACTTGGGATTACGAGAACCGTTTGACATCGGCTTCGACGAGAAAAGAAACGGTTCGTTACAAATATGACGCGCTCGGCAGACGAGTGCAGAGATATTTCAGAGGCGGAAAGGAAAACACCAAGTTCATCTATGACGGGCAAGACGTTCTGGTTGACGACAACAACGGAGTCTTAACCAAATATCAAAACGGGCTTGGAATAGACGACAAATTGAAGATTTCGTTAAATGGCACGGCGAAGTATTTTCTTGCCGATCATTTGGGAAGCACGAACGGATTAGCCGATTCATCAGGAAATCTCACCGAACAAACCGCATACGATTCATTCGGTACTGCCACAACGAATCTTTCGACTCGATATCAGTTCACAGGTCGGGAATACGACAACTTTACAGGACTGCATTATTACCGGGCGAGATTTTATGACGCGCAGATCGGCAGATTTACATCCGAAGACCCGATTGGATTTGCGGGCGGTTATGTCAATTTGTTTGCTTATGTGGGGAATAATTCATTGAATTTCTCGGATCCGTTTGGGTTGGATGAATACGCAATGATGGAAAGGCTCAAAAGCCCGAAACCGAGCAGGCGCGGTTTCGTGGAAATGATGGATGACCTCCAAATGATACTCGCCGGGATAGGGATGGTGCCTATTCTTGGCGAACCGGCTGATGCGGTTGATGGATTAGTGAGTGTAGGCAGAGGAAATTATTGCGATGCCGCTTTGAGTGCGGCATCAATGGCACCATTCTTTGGAGCGGCTGCCGGCGCAGCGAAGGTTGGAAAAAGAGCTGAAAAGTTCCTCCCACGAGGAGGAGTTTATGTTTTAGTTGATTCGAACACGGGTAAGGTTATGCGAGGTGGCAGAACTAACGACTTGGAACGGCGAATGGCGGAACATGCGCGGGATCCAGAACTTGGAAAGTTTGATTTTAGACCTAAATACAGAACTGATGATTATGCCGAGCAACGAGGGCTTGAGGAACTTTTATACAATAAGTATTCTAATGCGCCTTTTAATTTTAGAAGAGGGATTTCCGAAAAGAACCCCAATCGTCGAAAGTACTTGAATGCGGCATATGATTTCTTAAGTAAATTGAATTGATTTTTCTAGGATTTGAGCGATCCGATTCCAAAAGCGGAATTTTAACAATGAGAAAAAAGCTAAACTATAAAGAAGGCAGCTGGTTCGCTGTGCCGTTAAAACCGGACGGATTCGCCGTCGGTGTTGTTGCCAGAATGGCTCCGAAAGGGAGAATCGTCATCGCCTATTTTTTTGGCGACCGATATTTGTCAATTCCCGATCTGTCGAGGATGCAAGATTATTCACCAAGGGATGCAATCCGAATCCTGAAAATCGGCGATCTCGGACTGATCAACGGTGAATGGGAGATAATCGGAGAACTGCCTGATTGGAATCGTGAAATCTGGAAAACGCCTGTGTTTGGACGACAGGAAGAATTCACTAATCGCAATCTGCTGATTATTTATAACGATGACGATCCGTCGGAATTGATTGCTGAAGAGCCTGTAAATTACGATGTGGCACATCTGGAGGAGGATGCACTGTGTGGATATCTAGGAGTTGAAACTAAATTATCGAAACTATTAAATAAAAATTAGGTAAGCGGACGGAAAATTGTTACGAAGAATCTTATATTCTTCAAATCCTTCAAGAAATTAAAATCTCAAGGTTTAGCAACTATTGCGAACAAATCGATGATTTTTACTTAAATATTGTTGATGAAAATTCGAATAATTTGCTAAACGTTGCCAAGTCGTTTCCAAGAACCGAAAATCGAAGCCTTTTAACTCGATTCCAATACCCCGGCAATGAAAAAGACAAGTTGATCGGACTGCTTTATTACCGAGCTCCTTGGTATCACGGAAAAGTAGTCAGATTCATTTCCGAAGACCGAAGTGGATTTGCCGGCGGCGATATTAATCTTTACGGCTATGTATGGAATAATCCGCAAAGTTTTACCGACCCGATGGGACTTTCCGGCGGTTGGGGAAGCAGTTTTGCCGATTGGAGTGATGAAAAAATTGATTATGCCCGCGATTGGTGGAAGAGCGATCCGCAACATTGGGTGTGGAACGGCAGTGTCGATACGGCGGCGGACTTGGCTGCTGGATTCTCCGATCTCTTCAGAGCCAGAAATGGCTTAGGCTACGCGCTCTATTGCGAAGACAACGCTTATGGAAAAGCGGCGGCTATCGCAATGGATGTAGGCAGGTCAGCGGGAATCGCCGGCGTGATTTTGGGCGGAACTGCCGGTAGAGTTGGCGCAAAACCAAATTCGGGAGCCGTTAAGTCAAGTCCATCAAGTCCACGTAATCCCTCTAATGGTGTTAATCTCAAAAAAGATTTAGCCAGTCGACAACAGATGGGGGAAGCCGGACAGCCGATGGCAGGACATGGAACAGGAACACCTTTTAGAGATGCTTCGAGAGTGGCTAATCAATATGGGGGACAGGTAAGTGATTGGTACAAAATGAGAAGCTCAAGCTATACATCCTCGGAAGTTGGAGGAATGCAACAATTTGAAACTCACTGGGTGCAAAATGCTAAAACCGGACAGAGGGTAGAATTTAAAACCAAATTTCCTAGACTTGATAGATAGAATGAAAAAGATTGATGAAATCGTTTTGGTAGCTAAATCTTTGTTATCAAATGACATTGGAATTATTGAAGCGTCAAGAAAATTGGTCAAATTACAATACGAAACAGAGTTAGAGAATGAAGAGAATCTGAAGATATTCTGGGTTATTGATTCTGAAACTGATCATTTGCCAATTGGAGAGCGCAGATTAAATTTATCTGATGAAAGTTTAGTTAAGTATGATAAAGAAATGGAGGAGTGTGAATCATTCTACAAAGATGATGTTGTTACTGCCTGCAAAAATATCATTAAGAAATATGACAAATAATTCCCTTTGACGTTACACAGGTTTTTGGACTCATTCACTGCCGGAAATCCTTTAGGTTACGCGCTCTATTGCGAAGACAACGCTTATGGAAAAGCGGCGGCTATTGGAATGGATATCGGCAGGTCGGCGGGCATTGCAGGCATTATTTTAGGCGGAACTGCCGGTAGAGTTCCGGGTGGTCGTCCGTTTAATCCATTCAAAGGAAAAACTCCGCAACAAATTGAAGACATGTTCTTGGGTAAAGGCTATATTCCGAAAGGACCTGATCCTCTTAATGGTCGAGGAACTTATATGAATCCGAGATCAGGACGTGGGTATCATATAGATGCAAAGCATCCGCCACCAAAAGGTCCTCATGTTGGAGTCCATCGTCCTAGAGGAATACGAAAAAATCGGAAAGCCAGAGATTTTAGCTTGTAAAATTGAATATACAAGATAGAGGAAATAGTATGCTGAGGGTTGAAATTGGGTTATTAGAAAACGGTGACTTTAGCGAGGAAGTAGAAATTTATCTCGACAGAGAAGGACTTAACGACTTGATTGCCAGACTTTCTTTAATAAAAGATGGCAAAACGGAGCATATTCATTTGATGTCAGAAAGTTGGGGACTTGGAGACCTGTCCGAAAATAAAGAAAAAGAAAATAATTTGCTTGCTCACCACCTAAAAATTATATTAACGGATGGGTAGCAATCTAAGTTATTGATAAACTGAGTATTTAAAAACTGTTGAGGAAAAGTTCATTTCCTTTTATATCTTCTTGGCTCGACAAATGCCTTGACCGATGCAAGCGGTGCGATTCTTGAGCAAACCGCTTATGACAGTTTCGGCAATGCTGTAAATAATCTTTCGACTCGTTATCAGTTTACAGGTCGGGAATACGACAACTTTACAGGACTGCATTATTACCGGGCGAGATTTTATGACGCGCAGATCGGCAGATTTACATCCGAAGACCCGATTGGATTTGCGGGCGGTGATGTAAATTTGTTCGCTTATGTGGGAAATAATCCAGCTAACAAAATTGATCCGTTTGGGGAAACAGAAGAAGGTATGATTGATCGTTTGCAATATCACCAAGACCCGGCAACAAGAGAATATGTCGGTAAGTGGAACTCCTGTCTTTCAAAATGCTTACTTTCCTATGGAATTGGTGAAGCAGCTGGTTTTACTGGTTTCGTATTTGGGCAACCTCTTATTCCAAAATCCGCAGTTAGACCCGGTGAATCTCCCGGAACATCGCCAATCTCAAAGTGGTTATCAGAAAAATTTCCACAAAAACTACCTCGGCGAGTATGGGCTCCAACATCCCAACAACCTTTTAGAGGGTCAAACACATTCGGAAGAGTAGTTGGGCGATGGATACCAATTCTCGGAGCAGGAATGATGATTGGCGACTTTTTTTTAATACGATCTTGCACGAACCAGTGTTACAACGAAGAATGTCGCAAATAAATTTTAGTTTAGGAGAAATCAATGCGGGTTTTTATTTATTTGGTTTTAATCTTTTTAGGAGTGTTTGTTCTTGGAACGATTCTTCTTTGGATTAAGGATTATATAATTCGCAGAAACCGTAAGGAGGATAAAAAAGAGGATTTTATAAAACACTTTGTGAAACAAGGTATTTCAGAACTGCTGGCTTTAGATGTATATCAATATTTACAAAATTGGATGAGCTTTAACGACTTTCCTGTAAGACCTTTGGATAACCTGGTTGTAATATACGGTATTGCTGATGAAGACCTTGATGATTCAATTATTGAAATAGCAGAAGCCAATAGTTATGAGATTCCTAAAAATACTGACTACTGGGAAAAGCAAATTGTTACAGTTGAAGACTTAATACGATTTATTGATTCATTTCCGAGAAAGAAAATTTATGAATGAATTCTATTTATGATAACCGGATAACTTCGACGACCGACGTTTTCAGTCATATTCTCGCTTACGAATACGAACTGACCTCGACCGTAAATCAGAAACGTCTGAAATTCGACGGCGCGATGTATGCGGTTTACAACTTTGACGATGCCGATAGATTGACGAATATCGTTGATTCAAACGACAGCACACAGATAAACTTCGGTTATGACAATGCCGACCGTTTGATCTCGAAAACACTTCCGAACAATATCACGACGACTTACGAATATGACGGGATGAGCCGGTTGAAACGATTGAAAGATGTTTCCATGACCGCCACGCTGTTTGATCGGCAATACGCTTATAATCCGGCTTCGCAGATCAATCAGATAGTCGAGCCGACCAACACCAGAAGTTTCGGTTACGATTCGATTGACCGTTTGAAAACCGTCACGGCATCGAATAATCAGAATGAAAATTATAATTACGATACGGTCGGCAATCGAACGAGTTCTCATCTTTCAACAAGCTATACATATCAAACCGGACAATTCAACCGTCTGGCTTCAACCGCGACGGCAAATTACAACTATTGATAGAAAGGTAAAGTGAAAAGGTGCGGGAAGTGGAAAAAAGGTTGAATTATTTTCGGGTAGATTTGGGAATTGGTGGTTTTGATGTAGGATTTTGGGCGGAGATTTAGTTTAAGGGCGGAAGGTTGGTTTAGATTTAGCCTCACCCTGAAGTGATTTGATGGATTGTTTTGCGGGCAGTTGAGCCCGTTTGTTTTCGGGGCGGTTGAGCCCGGTTAGATTTTTGCAGTTCTCTGTTTTTCTCCCAGCTGTTTGGCGTAACCGGCGGCGATGATTCCTAAAAGGTGCTGCCAATCGGTAAGATTGAATTTTTTGGATTGCAGCAAAACGGGCTGATCTTTTCGAGCTTATTTCGTCGGCGCCAGATTCGAAGATTTTTCGAAATGCGCATCCGCTAGCTGTTTCATTCCCAGATTTTCAAGACGTTTTGCCAAAACCCAGTGAAAATACGGATCGTTTGGCGTGTATTTGTCCGCGACGGTTTTGTATAGCCGGGCTGTTTCCTGCTGGTCCATATTTTCCGCGGCGCCGGAAAGGAAATTGTTTGCGAGCGGCATCGCGGGATTTAGTTTAAGCGCGTCGCGCCATGCGCCGACGGCTTCGAGCTTGCGACCGAGCCGCCAGAAAGCCTCGCCTTTTTCCTCGTGGGCGAGAACCAGATCGGGCGCCTCCGCGGCAGCGGTTTCGAGATCGGTCAGGGCTTCCTTCGGACGATCTATCCGGTTTAGGATCGCTCCGCGGTAATAAAGACTGAGCGCGCGCTGCTGTCCGGATTGATTTTTTGCCGCCCGCTCGAGCAGTTCGACCGCGCGCGTCGAGTCGCCCGAGAGATACTCGAGCCAGGCGTATTTCGGAAGCGCGTGGACATTTGTAAAAAGGGCGAAATCGAAAGCGCGTTCGTACCGATCGATGCCGCGGTCGATCTCGGTTTGCATTTCCGGCGTGATCCAGCGTTTCGGATCGGCTTCGGCAAGCGCGAGTTCGTCCGGGATCAAAACTCTTTCATACGCGGCATTTCCGCCGGCTTCATAATATCTGACAAATCCGCTGTGAAAATTGAGCCCGATCCATGCGACGGAAAACGCCAAAAACGCCCAGCCTGCATTCTGAATTCGCCCGGCTGATCTCAGTTTATATTTATAAAACGCGGCATCTTTCGAACGAAGCGTTTTCCAAGTCTTTACGGCTAAAAATGTCGAAACGGACGCAACACCGAGCGCCATCAGCATCGGAACAAGTTGATACGCGTCCCAGACTGCAAAAAAGGCAGCGGCGAAAACGACCGCCGCGCCGATGTCTTCCGCAAGCGTGAGCGAATAATTTTTCTTGATCGTCTGTTTCGTTCCGACCGCCGGTTTGCCGAATCCGAAATAAAGCGCGTCGTTCGGGCAGACGCTGACGCAGTCCATGCATTTCATGCAGCCCTGATCGACGACCATTCCGTATTCTTTCACCTCGGCATGAACCAAAACGTTTGAAGTGCAGACGGCGGTGCAGTGCCCGCATTGATTGCACGCGTCGGTAACGCGAATTTTCCCCGGAGCGACCTTATCTGCAACGGCGAAAAATCCGCCGTACGGACAGGCATAAGTGCAGAAACCTTTCTGACCGAGGAAATAAACGGTCATGAATCCGCAAATAAATAAAAAGGGAATCGCGACATAAGCAGGCGGAAAGGTCGCCCAAAAATCGGTTGTGATTATATGATTCGTAAACTGCGGAAAAATCGGTTCCGCCGCGGGTTTTAAGAAAAATCTGGCGACCGTCGGATAAACGAACATATAAAGCGCGACTATCAACGGGACAAATATCAAAAGGCGCGAACGAAACGGTTTTGGGGTAAGACCGATCTTTTTCAAAAACCACCCGCAAAGATCCTGAAGTGCAACGATATGACAAGCCCATCCGCAAACAAATCTGCCGAATATCAAAGTGGCGATGATCGCCGCTGTAAAGAATATGAATCCGGCGTTGACCGCACCGTCCTGCAGGGTGTACATCGATTCCGAAGGTTCGATCGGTGACACCGTGCTTCCCGTCATAGCCCATTGAACGATGTGAATGATCATCAGCAAATTCAACGTTATGAGCACGCCTGCGCGCCATTTCGCCGTTCGAGAATCGCGAATTCCGCCTTCGTTCGGCGGTGCATTGCCCAAAACGGGAAGGTCTTTTCGTTTTTTTGTTGAGATGTCTTTTCCTTCGCAGCCTTTTTTCATAAATTAATTTTAAGCTTCTTTAATAAATAATGCTAAAAACCTGGGATAAAACAAAATAGACTTGCTTTTTAAGCTTCGATAAGTGTATAAAAAAGGCTAAATCTTTGTTGCCCAAACGCAAACCAGAAGTTTACCACTTAAACAACCACAGAGGATGTAACCTGAATTATGCTAAAGACTATTTTTGCAGTTTTGCTTCCGCTTCTCGTGCTCGTTGCCGTTCTGCCGGATTATTCGACGACGGAAACTAAGCCGGAACCGGCACAGGCTGATACCGGAACCCTGGAAAAAATGATCGTAGCGAACGGCACGGTCTCGATGGATATTGATCTAACCAAGCTGACGCGGTCGAACTCGCGTATCAAAGGATCGGGAAACAGCACGTTGAGTTTCGATGTAAAAGACAATTCATTCTTTACGGTGGTTGTTTTTAACAATGAGTTTCGCGGACCTTTGCCGAGCGCAATGGAACTTGTTCCGAGATCTGCCGCTGCACTGCCCGGACGACTTAATACTTCGTATGGTCAGTTGACTGTGGAAAATTCAATGCTCGGCGATTCATTCGAATTTTCGGTTCGCGATGCGAAAAGCGGATTTAATTTTTTCAATATCGAAGGACACGAGTTCGAATACGCTCCCGACGGCAGAACGCTTGGTATCAAAGGCGGTCGGCTGCTTTTGTCCCGTGAATTCGCAACCGAACTCGGACGTGCTGCGGACACTCGCGAAGTCGTCGGCACCATCTCGATCGATGCCACTATGCGTCCGATCGAAGTTACACAGATCGTAAACGGTGAAACGGAATCACAAACTTTACCTGCAATGGGAGATCCCAATGCGGGAACTGTTCCGGGACCGGATGTGATCGTCGGCGATGTTACCGGACTTGCGCAGTTCGGCAGCAGTTCGGGAACGCAGGTAGGTTTGGCGTTGGGAACGGATTCCTGCAATTTTGGAACTATCGATCTGAACTGGATCGCAAATCCTTCGAACGATCATCCCGTTATTCCGCAAAATCTATATAGAATGAGCGGCGGAGCGAACAACGAGGAGCGCTTTGAGCAAGTTGGACAATCACAGGTTAAGCATGCATTTACAGCTTTGACGCAGAATCTTTGCCAGCTCGGATGTAACGGAACCGGCGGTTCGCGGCTCGGTTCAGGCTGTTCCGACCCGTATTCGGCAAGTTTGAATTCCGGTCCGAATCTCGGATCGCGAGCGTGGATCAATCCGTTTACCGGCTTTTTCCCAAGGAATGATTCGGGTACACCGAACAACAATCATTCCGGACATACTCATGTTGGACCTTCGCACCGTATCCTGACGGAGATCAGCGATCTCAGCACTGCGCAAAATGCAGGAGCGACCTATTATGCGGAGGCTCAATATATAACGCCGCACGAATATGCATGGTGTCAGTCAAATCCGACGCAATGCAATATGTATAACAACGTTTCGTATCGCCGGTACAATGTGAACGGAACAGGAAGTCCGTTCAGCTTTTCGCCTGTCGGTGGAACTGTTCGGCAGAAATCTGCAATTAACGCTTGGACGGGTGCCACCATCAGCGAATTTAGACCCGATCCCGGCGTCGACGGTATCGGATATATCGGTTACAAGGTAACGGAAACATCGCCCGGAGTTTGGCACTACGAATATGCGATCTATAACCAGAATTTAGACCGCGCTGTTCAATCGTTCTCGGTGCCGACCGGAACCGGCGTAACGCTAAGCAATGTTGGCTTCCACGCGCCGCCGCAGCATCCCGGATGGACCAATGACGGAACCGTCGGAAGCACCGGCTTCAGCAACACGCCATGGGCTCAGGATCAAACGGCGAGTTCAATGACCTGGAGCACGGAAACCTTTGCGCAGAATCCGAATGCGAACGCGATTCGATGGGGAACTATGTACAACTTCCGCTTCGATTCAAATCGTCCCCCGCGGATCACAAATGCAACTATGGGATTCCTTAAGACAGGAGCGCCGATCACAGTTCAGGTGATGGCACCGGAACCGTCGGTCGTAAACGCGGTTTCGATTTCCGGTCGTATTCAGGATGGAAACGGAAACGCAATAACGCGGGCTTTGGTTAAGATCACCGGACCGAACAACTTCTCCAGATTCTCGATCACCGGAACTTTCGGCAATTACCATATCGATGGAATTCCGATCGGAAGTTCGTACACGGTTACGGTTTCGTCCGGTAAATGGACGTTCGATCCGCGCCAGGTGTCCGTCAACGGTGCAATCACCGATTTCGATTTCACAGCGACTTCGAAACCTTTGTACTAAGCGTTTCTACCGGGTTAAACACTCCGGGAAACGCTCTGTAATTCAAAAAGCCGATCTTTCAAGTAAAGGTCGGCTTTTTGCCGTAATGGACCGCCGAAACCGCAGTTTGATCAAATCGGCTAGTTTGGCTGATTTCGACAGCTTTTGCTATAGTTTAGTTGCTGAATGACCATTCATTTTTATACCAACGTATTAACGGGAGAATATTATGATCGAACGCGAACAGCTTGAGATGGACGTGATATTTGTCGGTGCGGGACCTGCAAATCTCGCGGCGGCGCTGCATTTAAAATATGAGATCAAGGAACATAACGAGCTTGTCAGCAAAGGGATAAGATCCGGTAATGTGATCGACGATCTCGAGATCGGGATTATCGAAAAAGGTCCGGCGGTCGGAGCACATATTCTTTCGGGCGCGGTGATGGATCCGATCGCCATTCGCGAATTGATGCCTGATTTTCTTGAACAGGGCTGCCCGGTCGACTCGGTTGTCACCGACGACGCATTCTGGTTTTTAACCGAAGATAGCAGGATCAAAGCTCCGATAACACCGCCGCCGCTGGTAAATAAAGGGAAATACATAATTTCCCTGAGCAAAATGTGTGAATGGCTGGCTGAAAAATGCGAGGAAGCGGAGATAAATATTTTCCCGGAGTTTCCGGGCTCGGAATTGCTTTACGACGACGAAGACCGGGTGATCGGAGTTCGGACCGGCGATAAAGGAATCGACAAAGACGGAAAGCCGAAAGCTAATTTTGAACCGGGTGTCGATCTTCTCGCGAAAGTAACAGTGCTCGGCGAAGGTTCGCGAGGGTCGCTGGCAAAACAGGCGATGAAACGTCTCGGGCTTGACGAAAATGCGGAACCGCAGGTTTTCAGTCTTGGCGTCAAGGAATTATGGGAAGTTCCAGCCGGTAATATCGAAGAGGGAATGGTCATCCACACGCTCGGGTTCCCGTCGGACGCAAAAACATACGGCGGCGGATGGATCTATGGGATGAAGGGCAACATTGTCAGCATCGGTTACGTAACCGGACTTGATTATATCGATCCGATGATCGATCCGCACGCTGAATTTCAAAAATTTAAGACTCATCCGGCGGTCGAAGAAGTTCTGAAAGGCGGAAAGATGATCAAATACGGCGCCAAAACTATCAACGCCGGGGGCTATCATACGATGCCGCAGATTTATGCGGACGGACTGCTGCTTGTCGGCGACTGCGCTTCGTTTTTAAACGGGCAGCGGATCAAAGGTATCCATACGGCAATGAAAAGCGGAATGCTTGCAGCCGAAACCATTGTAAGCGCTTTTGATCATCAGGATTTTTCGTCGTATACGTTAAAACATTTTCACGAGAAGTTTGAATCTAGTTGGATCTATGACGAGCTTCACGCCGTAAGAAATTTTCATGCGGCATTTCAAAAAGGTCGCTGGTCGGCTCTGCTTAACAGCGGATTTCAGTTTCTGTCCGGCGGTGCCGGCTGGGGATTTTTAGATAAACTTCATCACGAAGCGGGACACAAACGTTATAAAAAACTTTCTGAATTCGATTACCACGGCGATGATCTGGCGCAGCGTTACCCCGATCTAAAATTCGATAAACAATTGACGTTCGATAAACCTACAAGCGTTTTTTTCGCCGCCGTCGCGCATGACGAGGACCAACCCTCGCATCTTCATATTCTCGACACGGATATCTGCGCAACCCGCTGTGCAGAAGAATTCGGAAATCCGTGTCAGCGTTTTTGTCCGGCTGCCGTTTATGAAATGGAACATAGCGAAAAGACCGGTCGGCGCGAGATAAAAGTTAATTTTTCAAATTGTGTCCATTGTAAAACCTGCGATATTGCGGATCCGTATCAGATAATTAACTGGGTCACGCCCGAAGGCGGCGGCGGTCCGAATTACAAGGGTATGTAAAATTTGTTCATTGCCGGTGCCAAAACGGAACGTAACTTGCTCCTTATGAAATTAAGTATGTTAATTGTAGTTAATTCATACAAATCTAAAGGAGGTAAAGTTTGACCGCGATGATATTTGCGGTTGCGGACGACGAAAATTATGGGTACACCGAACAAAGACGAATTCGAAGGAAAATGGGAACAACTCAAAGGTACTGTAAAGGACAAAGCCGGCGAATTGACCGACGACGAGGAGTTAGAAGCCGAAGGCGAAGTTCAGCATGCCGAAGGCGAGGCACAGGAGTCTTGGGGAAAAGCTAAACGAAAGGTTGGCGAAGCCTTTAAGGCTGCCGGTGATAAGATAAACAGCTGATGGTAAAGATTGCTACAGTTTAAGTGCGGACGACCGGTTTTCGATCGTCCGTATTTTTTTGTTTGATCGAACCTGAAATCGAACCGGAAAGAGAAAGCAATGAGACTAGCGCCCGATTCCCGTACAAAACTTGAAGAATTTTTCCGTGAGCATTTTTCCGACCCTTTGTTCCGCCTGCCGCCGATCGAGATCTACAGCGGCGGATTTACCAGGATGTTGACCGCTTTCTTAAAAGTTCACGGAATCACGTTCGGCAGAAGAATTTTTATTCTTCCCGATCTTATCAACAGCGGGATCAATGGTGAAAAAAAACTGTCCGAAAATCTTGCGGCTCATGAGATAACGCATTCGGTTCAATACAAGCGCGACGGAGCTATAAGATTTTTTTACAAATATTTGACCAGTTATTATCGAAATCTGCGCCGGCAGGGAAACTACGGTTTAGCGGCACGGCAGGTGGCTTATCTGCAGATCCCGTACGAGATAGAGGCACGCGAAACCGCGGAAAGTTTTGTCCAATGGAAGGCACGGCAGAAACAGCAGAAATAAAAAAGTTGCCGCGCCCAATACGCTGAGCCCGGCAACTTATAGATCTGGAGCCAATTTTCCCTAATGGGCTGGCATTTCTCTGGTCGTTCTGAAATTTATCAAGCCAGCTTCCAGTTCTTTCATAGCAATGCGGGTTGGTTTGTGCCTCTTCAAATCCATATCAATGCGCGGCGTCGCACCGCGCTGAAGCTGTTTGCTCCGCTGTGCGGCAAGTATGATCTTGCGGTATTTTGAATCGATCTCCTGCGATTCAAAGGTTTCCTCTAAATTGATCTCTTCTGCATTTTCAATTTTTTCTGCCATATTATCTGTGACTCCGATAGTTTAAGTTAATCAGTCATCGAAACTATCTAAAATACATTGGATCGCGGTCATTTGTCGAGTGTGGTTAAGTCTTTCGGCAATAATAATGGTCGCAAGCTGGTTCGCAGCAGTTTCCAGATCGTCGTTAATAACCGCGTACTTGAATTCGTCGAATCGCTTTACCTCGTCGAAAGAATTTCGCAGCCGAAGCGCAAGATCGTCAAGATCTTCGGTCGCTCTTTTTATCAATCGTTCGCGAAGTCTTTCAAACGAAGGCGGCAAAATGAAAATGCTCACCGCCTCGGGAAGATTTTTCAAAACAGCGCTCGCGCCTTGAACATCGATCTCCAAAATAATATCGCGTTCGCCGGCTATTTCCTTCTGAACCTGCGCGACAGAAGTGCCGTAAAAGTTTCCGTGAACGGTGGCGTATTCCAGGAATTCGCCATTTTCGATCAATTCGCGGAATTTTTCTTCCGACACGAAGATATAATCTTTCCCGTCCACCTCGCCGTCCCGCATTTTCCGGGTTGTGTACGAAACGGAATACCCGATGTCAGGAACAGTCCGAAGGATCTCTCTGATCAAAGTTCCTTTACCTCCGCCTGACGGCGAACTGATTATGATTAGATTTCCTTTCATAAAACGAGCCGTGTTCGGATGTTAGACCTTACTCGACATTTTGAACCTGTTCGCGAATCTTTTCGATCTCCGCTTTGATCGAAAGAGACGCTTCTTTTACCTTCAAATTCTGGGTTTTAGATGCGATCGTATTAGCTTCGCGATTAAACTCCTGGGTTAAAAAATCGAGACGTTTACCGACGTCGTTGGCTTCGTCCATGATCGACCGAAACTGGTCGATATGGCTTTTCAGGCGTGCGATCTCTTCGGAAATGTCGCTCCGTGTCGCTAGATATGCAACTTCCTGCGCGAGCCGCCCCTGATCGATCTCGATCTGTGAGCCGCTTTTTTCCAGTAATTCGTTGACCTTTTTCGTAAGACGATCGCGATATTCTTCAACAACGGATTCGCTTTCGGCTTCGATCACCGGAATTTTATCTGCGATCAGCGCCAAACGGTCGTTCAATTCTGCCCGCAGCGACGCGCCTTCGGTTTCGCGCATCTTTTGAAGTTCTGCAAGTGCCGACTCGAACGCTTCGAAGATCACTTTTGACATATCTTCACCGATATCGCCTTTTGCGGTCTGAAAAGCGTTGGGAATCCGCGCAATATAGTTCAGATCCGGTTCGCCGGAAAGATCGAACTGCGATTTCAATTCCTTAAGCGCCGAAATATAGCCTGAAATCAGCGGGCGGTTGAGTTCGAACGCGATCTCGTCGGTTCGTTCATAATTTAAGTTGATATCGACGCGACCGCGGCTGAGACTATCCGTTACGATCTTTTTCAGATCTGCTTCAAACGGCTGCAGCTCTCCGGGCAAACGCAGGTTAACATCCAAAAAACGATTATTCACCGTTTTTATATCGACGGTTGCGGAGAAATTTTCTATCGAAGCGCCGCCGCGTCCGAATCCGGTCATTGATCTCATAAATTTGTTTTTTCTAAAAATTGTTCTTCCGAAAATTGAAGCTCAAACAGCTTTTTGTAAGCACCTTCCATCGCCAGAAGTTCCTGATGAGTTCCGGTTTCGACGATCTTTCCTTTACGCATAACGACGATCTTATCAGCCCGGCGGATCGTTGACAGGCGATGTGCGATAACAATGGATGTCCGGTTTTCCATTAAATAGTTAAGCGCCTTTTGCACAAGAAGTTCGGATTCCGTATCAAGCGCCGAGGTCGCCTCGTCAAGGATCAAGACCGGCGCGTCCAGAAGCACGGCGCGCGCAATTGCGATCCGCTGCCGCTGTCCGCCGGACAGGAACGTCCCGCGTTCGCCGACCAAAGTGTCATACCCCTGCGGCAGTTCGCGAATGAAACCGTCGGCAAAGGCGATCCGCGCAGCTTCAGCTATCTCTTCGGCGGTTGCGTCCGGTTTTCCGTAGGAAATATTGTAATTGATCGTGTCGTTGAACAAAACCGTCTCTTGCGTAACCAACGCGGTCTGTTTATGCAGGCTTGCAAGATCGGCGTCGCGAAGGTCGACACCGTCCCAAAGGATCTCACCTTCGGAAACGTCGTAAAGACGCTGCACAAGTTTTATCAAGCTCGATTTTCCGCCGCCGCTTTCACCGACAAGCGCGACCATTGAACCTTTTGGAATTTCAAGATCGATGTTCTTTAGAATGAGCTTTTTATCGCTTTTGTAACGAAACGAAACATCTTTAATTTCTATCCTGTCTTTCAACGGTGCGAGTTTGACTGAATCCGGCTTTTCCGGAAGCTGATCGTTTATGTCGAGAACGTCCCAAACATCGCGAGCGGCGGCAAAAGCTTTTGAGATCTCGTTATGCTGCCGCGAAAGTTTTCGCATCGGATCATAACTTTTGAAGAGAAATGCGAGGAACGCGAAAAACTGCGCGGCTTCCATATTGCCGGTATTTATTTCGCGAAGCCCGAAAAAGAGAAGTGTGATCAGGGCAACTACGCCGATCATGGTAATGACCGGAGGCGATGTCGCTGCGATCCTGCCGGATCGAAGATTCGCGCGCGCGATCATTCCGGCAACGCGCGCAAAGCGTGCCTGTTCACGCGCTTCACCGCGATAGGCTTTAATAATTGCGTAATTTGAAAGCGTTTCCTGCGCAGTGTCGGTCAATAGTTTATTGCCTTCATAAGTTTCCTCGGAAAGTTTGCGCAGCGATTTACTGAATTTTGAAGTCAATCCCGCAATTACCGGCGCGACGATCAATGCGCCGAGCATCAGCCGCCAGTTAAAATAAAACGCCGCGCCCATAAAAGCTATCAAATTGAGGCTTTCACGCAATACGTCGCGAAGATTTGCGGCGACCGCCTGTTCGATCGCGGCAGCACTATTGATCAAGCGCGAAACGAGGAAGGTCGTGCGGTGTTCATGGAAGAAGGAAGCAGATTGCTTCAAAAGATGATCGTAAAGCTCCTGGCGAAGCTGAAGAATCGCCGATTGCCCGATCTTCGCCATCAAATAGGAGGAAAAATATTCAGAGATCCCGCTTCCGATCGTGAAAAAAAGCAGCAATCCCGAAGTCGCTGCCCAAAACTTGAGCCAGGTGTCATTTGGAATCAATTCCTGCAGCGCGAACATCGTCTGTGCCGCGCCGGCATTCGAATTGAAAGCCTGGTCAAATATCGGCACCAAGAGCGAAAATGTTGCCGTTTCAAACAACGCGACGAAAACCATCGCAATACAGGCAACGATAAAAATTGGCAAATGTGGTCTTAGATAGCTTAAGAGCCTTTTCAGATCTTTCATCGCGGTAGAATAACTGAATATACTTAGTTAATTTCAGATTGTCCAAACTTGTCAATAAACTGTTTTCTTCGGTAACATTTGCAACGCCCTACCTTCGATAAGCATCTTGTCCTAGAATAGTTTTTATAAAAATTGATTTCGGAGAGAATTATGAAAAACTTGAAGACGTTTAGAATTGTCCTGCTTTTATCTATTATTTCGCTGGTTTCCGTTTCGCTATTTGCCCAGGTCGACGTTTCGCGTCAAACGACAGCCGTTACATATCCGGAAGACGAACTTGTTTATCTCCAGTTTCGCGGTACGACGCGTTTTCCGCGAATGAAAGGCGAGGCAAAGGTCAAACGAACGAAGAAAAATGGTACGGAGATCGATCTTTCCATCTCAAAAATGCCGAGACCTTTTGAACTTGGCGCGGGCTACGCGACCTATGTTCTCTGGGCGATATCACCGACAGGGCAGATCGATAATCTCGGCGAGATCAAACGCCGCGGTTTTTTTGAATTTGACTCAAAAATTTCGGTAACAACACCATTGCAGACGTTTGCGCTGATAATTACAGCCGAACCGCATTTTCTGGTTCGCCGACCGAGTCGGGCGGTTATGCTTGAAAACTTAAACCCGTACGCAAAAAGCGGAAGAACTCTGGCAACTACGGCAGCGGTTCAATATTTTGGAAATTCGAGCGATTATTTCAGCGATGCGCGAACTCCGGAAATTGCCGAAGTTGATTACTCGAAAACGCCTTCGACGATCCTTCAGGCACGGCAGGCGGTCGCGCTTGCGAAATTCGCCGGCGCTCAGCGCGATGCGACCGACGAATTGAAGGAAGCTGAAGATCTTTTGACGCAGGCTGTCAGCGAATGGGAAGCGAAACGCCCGGACGAAGCGGTTGATATTACGGCGCGGCGCGCGATCAGCGCAGCCGTAAAAGCGGAGTCGACCGCCGCCGTGCGAAAGGAAGCCCGCGAAAAGCGCAACGAAAAAACACGCGCCGACGCCGAAATTCGCGACCAGGAAATGAAATTTGTCGACGCACAAAATCAGATCGACGAACTTCGTCAGGAACTTGCGCGCGAAACGCGCAGCCGCGAACTCGCGGAACGCGACGCACAGAATAATTTGGAGCAGATAAGAGTATTAAGAGAAGAGAACGCTCGTCTTCGAACAGAGTCGGAACAGGCAAAATTGAAATTGGCAAAGATCGAAGGCGAAAATCTCGCACTGCAGAGACAGCAGGAAGCGGCAAACCGGATGGCGCGTCTGCAGGCGAACGAATCTGTCTTGATGGATTCGCTAAGCCGTTTCGGGTCGGTTGCGAAAAATGAACGCGGAATAGTTTTGACGCTCCCGGAAAATTACTGGTCCGGACCGCGTGTCAGCAGTTTTAGCGAGGCGACGGAACCGAAGCTTGCATCGCTTGTCGAAGTTCTCTCGAACAGCACTGATTATAAGGTGATCGTTGAATCGCACACGGATAACAGCGGTTCCCCGGAAACTCTTCAAACTCTAACGCAGGAACGCGCGCAGGCTATCGCCGATCGTTTGGTGGCGTTCGGTGCGTCGCAAGACCGGATCGAAGCGAAAGGGTTCGGGGCGAGTTTACCGGTTGCACCGAATTCGACAAATTCGAACCGCGCGAAAAACCGGAGAATTCTGGTTACGTTGGTTCCGAATCTGCCGACTAATCTCTCCTCAAATTTA
The DNA here is from genome assembly GCA_026129865.1 of Pyrinomonadaceae bacterium. GTDB lineage: Bacteria > Acidobacteriota > Blastocatellia > Pyrinomonadales > Pyrinomonadaceae > JAHCHG01. The sequence goes on along the minus strand of JAHCHG010000001.1, from coordinate 135,428 downwards.
TCGAATTAGTTTTATCATTCGACAAATTGGAAACGCCGCCAACTTTCAATGTGGCGGCGTTTTTTTATTGCTTCATAACATGAATTCGATCCGGCGGGAGTCCGACCATGCATTCGTCGCCAAGATTTAATCCGACAAGCCGCAGGACCAAAGCGGAAAGCTGCAATCCGTCTGCATCTAATTTGATCAGCGTAGTTGCACCGAGATAAGAAATTTCGGAAACCTTCGCTTTTAATAAATTGTCTTCGGGAAACGAAGCGCCGAACGAAATGGAAATATATTCCGGACGAATCGTTAGAAAAGCGTCTTGATTTATCGGGGCGAGATCGCTTTTTTCCGGTTTGCTCGTATATAAGATATGTTCGCCGTCGACCGTCGAGTAATGCGGAGCGTCCGCTTTGCTCGAAGTCATTCTGCGTGCGCGGATGACATTGTTTCGTCCGGTTACCACCGCGACCGTCAACGAAACCGGGTGTTCGTAAACCTCGCGCGGTGTTCCGATCTGCAAAATTCTCCCTTCGTGAAGGATCGCTACGCGGTCGCAAATGGTAAACACTTCTTCAAAATCATTTGTCGCGAAAACGACTGCGAGACCTTTTTCGCGGACGGTCTTTTTTAGGCTGGAAACCTTTTGTTCGCGCTGTTCGCGGTCCATAAAGCAAAACTGGTTGTCCAAAAGCAAAACGCTTTCAGCCTTCCGAATTGCTTCGTCGAGCGCCAGTCCCTGTCCTTCACCGTCCGCAAGCTCGGAAGGTTCTTCAGTCTTGAAAACCTTGCGCCAAAACGAACCGTTCGTTAAATTCGAAAAGTAAAATCCACGCTCGCTGTTTTCCTCTAACGATACGTCGCGATCGTCAAAAAAGATCGAGCCCTGGTCGCTGCGAATTGCCCCCGCGAGCGCGCGTATGAGAGTCGATTTTCCGGAGCTTGTTACGCCGAAGATTCCAAAAATTTCACCGCGATTGACCTCGAAGCTTATATCGTCAAGTATTAAACGATGTTCGTAGGTTTTTGAGATGTTTTTGATTGATAGGGTCATGACAGATCGATAAGAATGAAACTTTACGCCGAAGGCGCCGTGCAAATACAAAGTATGCTTTTGTCATCGTAATAAGGCAAGTATAATCAGCCACAATAATAATTGGAAAATTAAGTAAAGGAAATGGCGGAGAAAAAGACAAAAGTAACTCGAAAGCTTGTAAGAGCAGGCGGTTGGAACGTTGCCCGGCGATTGCTGAAATCGATTCCCGGTGTCGGCACGGCGATGGTGATCGGATTTGTCGGATACGACATAAAGAGAAAGGGTCTTACGAAAGGACTTGTAAATTCGGGATTGGACGCGATACCGATCATTGGCACCGGAAAAAATCTTTTAGAGATTATTACCGGCGATCTGATCAAGGATAAACCCGCAGAGACGTCCAAAAAACTCCCTATAAAGGAAAAAGATGACGAAAAACATTAGTCTTAAATCATTATTTTTACTTGGTATTGCAGTGATTTTAGCAGCAAGTTTCACGGCTCGTTCACAGACTTCGACGCCGACGCCGCCGACAAGCGGAGTTGAAGTGATCAGTCTTGCCGACGACCCGAATTCCGGTAATGAGATCATTCTTGCGCCGCAGGGAAATCCGCTGACGGGAGCTTTGGAAACGAAGATCGATTCCCTGAACGCAAGAATAAAGGAACTCGGGACGCGTTTAAATTCGCTGGAAACGACGAAAGACGCCGCCTACGATAAAAAACAAAGGCAGCTGTTGTTGAATTTGGATATTTTGTCGAGGTCCGAACAACGTGCGGAAGCATTGCGAAAACAGCTTTTCGATATGATAGAGCGTGAGAATCAGTTAAATTCCCGGATCGGACAGATCGATGTGGAAATGCGACCTGAATTTATCGACCGGTCGATCGCACTTACCGGTTCGCTCCGACCGGAAGACCTGCGCGATATTCGTCGAAAAAGCCTTGCGGCTGAAAAATCGAGCCTCGAAAGCCTTTTGGTCGAAGTTTCAAATCGGAAAACGAACCTGCAGCAAAGTGTTAATAAAGCCGATGAACTGGTTGAAAAGCTACGATTTAAGCTTGAAAGAGAGATCGACGAAGCTCTTGCGGGCGACGAAAACGATCAGCCATGATCTTATTGCGTAGTTTTTACCTTCATCTTTTCCTTCACTGGTTTTTCGCAATTTGTAACCGAAGCCAGAATCGCAAGTGTACGTAAATAACGATCGCTAAAACTTTGTGCTTGCGATATAGCGCCGGCGAAATCTTCTTTACTAATCTGGTCGAACGTCCGGTTTATATCAAAACCGGGAACTGGATAGCTTGAAAAAACTCCAAAATCTTTTCCAACGATATGCTGCGATACGTATTGAGTAAAAAGATTCGGATTCTCCAGCTTGTTAGCGGTGCTTATCGCTTTTGAAAGTGCGTCGATCGAGTTAAAGCGGTCGATCTTTTCAAACATAAACGCCACGCCTAGAAGAACTTGTGCCTTTTCCACTGTATCCGGCGATTTTTCTGCAGTTTTCAAAACATCGGTCAGAAGTTCGAGCGTTTCAAATTTGGTCAATTCGCCTTTCAGTTTTTCGTCAGCAACGTTGAAGTATAGAACGGCTCGATGCTCGATCTGAGGAACCATATCGGCGAACTTACGCGCATCGGTAAAGCGTTTTTCATCAAGCGCAACTTTGGAACTGGTGAAATAAAAGAAATTAACACTTTTTTCTTTTACCGACGCGTCTTTGATCTTGTCGAGCCAAGGTTCCAGAGCGTTTAATTTCTCTTCCGTTTTTGCGTCAAGGATCAATTGGACGATCTGAAAATCCGTTAATGTTCCTTTTGACTCCGCTTCCTCCAGCGCAGCGATCTTGTCTGCAAACGACCCCGCCATTCGTTCCTGGTATTTCTTTGAAGAATCGATCTTTTCCTTTGTAGTCGCGTCGAGAAGCGAATTTGCCGTCGCCGATGCGCGAGACAGATCTGCCCGGAGATCCGGATGCGACTGAACAATCACGTCGGAAAACGCGTTTACCGCGGCAATTCCGAAACCGGCTTCATTGATCGCGTTCGATTGTTCGGGGACTAAAGTTTCCGCAGATAAAGAGCTGATCCGCAAAAGTACAGTTTTTAAATAAAATTTTTGAAGCGCCGCGTCGGCTACATAATTATCTCTAAAAACCGGTCCGGAATAATACGCAAAAAGAGACAATGGTTGATTTCGACCGAGCGGAAATCCTGAAAGAGTAAGAAGTTTGGACACCGGTGCTTGCGAATGTTTCTGAACAAGCGCGTAAAAAAGCTGATTTGCCGCAGCAGGATTTTTCTTATGGAGCTGATAAAATGCTTGATTCCAGTAAGATTCGAGAGGATAACCGATAAGCCGGTTTAATATCGACAAAGCCGCGACTTCATTTGATTCGATCAGGGAAATCGCCAGATTAAAACTCTGTCGAATTTCTTCGCCGCGTTCATACGGCGCGCGATCTGCGACTGATTTGTCGTTTTCCCAGGATTTAAGGATCTGTTCAAGTAGCTTTTTGCCCCATTCAGGATCTTTCCGAAGCACTTTGTTCGCAACAATGAATCTATAATCTTTCTCTCGTTCTAATAGAAACTGCGATTTAGAGATATTCCGAACGCCCGTTTCGGCGAAACGATCGACAGCAAGCTTAAACGCATCTGAAAAATAGGTTCTTGCTGATTCGTTGTCCTTTTCCCAAAGGAATTCCGCGACCCGAATCAGAATATTGATCCGCTTTTCAAGATCGGAGATCGACCTGCTTTCTATCGCTTGCTGCTCGACCATTTGCCGCGCGGTCGTCGCGTCGCAGGCTTGGACTTTGACATTAATTTCCTGACCGAACGCTATCTGTGAAGAAAGAAAAATTAAGACGCCGAAGCAGATACTTTTGCTCATTTCCTAGTCTCCCGAATTGTAAGAATTCTGTGGACAGAATAGCAGAAAGTACGAAAAACGGTAAGTATTTTTAAGATTTGCCGATTCTCTCTTTTGGCAGAAACGCGACCGCTAGGGAGCGTGCCGTCGCCTCGCCTTCGCGGAAGTTGCTGACAGCGAACTGTTCGCACGCTTGCTAGCGCGCGCGTTTCTGCCCTTTATTACATGGCAGAAACGCGACCGCTAGGGAGCGTGCCGTCACTTCGCATTTTCGGGCGCTGCTGACCGCGCACTGTTCGCACGCTTGCTTGCGCGCGCGTTTCTGCCCTGAGGATCGGGGCTTTGAGCGAGCGGGAACTATCTATTTTGCAAGACGGTGCAACCGGATCCGTTCTAAGGTTCGTCATACGAAGTAAATACGCAAAAATTGGAGAAATTTATGAGATCAAGAAGAATATTCGCCCTCGTCTGTTCAATGTTCACTATACTGATCGCCGCCGGCGCGGTAAGTGCGCAGGGCGTCGTCATACCCATCGTTTGCGATTTTAGACCGTGTCAGCCGCGACCGCCGCGCCCGCTTCCGCAGCCGCTGCCAAATGCGCTGCCGGTCAAATCTATCAAGATCGATGTAAAGATCGAAAATCAGGTTTCGACAACGCATGTCGAGCAGATATTCAGAAACGACACACCTTACACATTGGAAGGAACATATTTTTTTCCCATTCCGGAAACGGCGTCGGTAGTTGAATTTGCGATCTGGGAGAACGGCAAGAAACTTGTCGGCGAAGTTAGGTCGCGTGAAGAAGCACGGAGAATTTATGACGAGATCGTCCGCCGCCAAAAAGATCCGGGACTGCTCGAATATGCCGGAAAAGACCTATTTCAGGCATCCATTTTTCCTATTCCCCCGAACTCGGATAAAAAATTAGAATTGACCTACACCGAAATTCTCAAGGCAGATTCCGGAACGGTCGCGTACCGCTATCCGCTTGGAACGGGTCGAAATGTCTGGGCGAACCGCAGCGGACCATATCGCGAAATGAACAGTTCATCGAGGATTCCTGATCGGAACCAGAAGTTTGGAACCGTTTCGGGAAAGATCGAAATTCAGGGAACTGTTGCATTGCGAAATATTTATTCGCCTTCGCATTCGATCGAAACGGACTACAGCGGCGAGAAAAAAGCGATTATTTCGTTTGAAACTAATTCTAACGACAACGATTTTCAGCTCTTTTATGGAATTTCGAACAATGATTTCGGAATGTCTCTGATCACTTTCCGCGAGCCCGGAAAAGATGGATATTTTCTGATGATGCTGTCGCCGCGCGATTCTGTCACCGACCGCGAGATCGTTAACAAAGATATTGTTTTCGTCCTCGATACATCAGGTTCGATGGCGGATGCCGGAAAGATCGAAAAAGCGCGTGCAGCACTGATCTTCGGAATTCGCGGGTTAAATGAAGGCGACCGTTTTAATGTCATAAACTTTGCCGGCGAAGAGCATCTAATGGAAGAAGGCTTAATAAAAGCCGATAGATCGGGAACGGCAAAAGGAATTGCATTCGTAGAAAAACTGAAACCGACAGGTGGTACGAATATTAACGATGCGCTGCGAGCCGGCTTGAAGCAGTTCGATGCATCCGATCGACCTAAAATGCTTGTATTTATGACCGACGGACTTCCAACGGTGGGCGAGGCGGACGTTGACCGGATCATCGAAAACGCGAAACAGATAAAGGTGGAGAATCTGCGGATCTTTCCGTTCGGCGTCGGCTATGACGTTAATACGAGGCTCTTAGATAAACTCGCGACGGCGAATGCGGGTTTGGCGGAATATGTCGAACCCAAGGAAAATCTGGAAATAAAGGTTTCCAATTTCTTCACGCGGGTAAATTCGCCGGTTTTGACCGATCTTGAAATTAACTTCGGTGCGGTAGCGGTAGATCTGATGTATCCGCGTAAGCTGACCGATGTTTTCAAAGGAACACAGCTTGTCGTTCTAGGGCGCTATACCAATGCAGATGACCTCAAAAATGTTACGCTGAAGCTTTCCGGCAAAAGCGGAAAGGAAACCAGGACTTTCGATTATCACAACCTCGATTTTCCCAGACGGTCTTCGGAAAACGATTTTCTTCCGCGATTATGGGCGTCGCGCCGCGTCGGCTGGCTGCTGGAGCAAATTCGCACAAATGGCGAGAACAAGGAATTAAAGGACGAAATAGTCGAACTGGGAACGAAATATGGTTTGGTTACGCCTTACACGTCATATCTTGCGACCGACGGAAGTATTCAAAATCTTTTTTCGATCGACGGACAGTCCGTAACCCCGCCGGGGAAACCCGCATTTGCCGGTGCGATCGTGCAAGAATCCGGACGCGACGCTGTGAAAATGAGTCGGCAGCAGAATACTATGCAGTCGAACGTCAATGTTTACCGTGCGGATGCCGAAGACAAGAGTGAACAGATATTTGTCGATCGTTCGATCAGTAACCAGTTTGTCGGAACTAAAAATTTCAACAACATTAACGGAACCTGGATCGACACCGATTACAATATGCCTCAGGAATTCCCGGTCGTACGGATCGAGTTTGCGAGTCAGGAATATTTCGATCTGATCGCGGCGGAACCCGAACTCGCCAAGTATTTCTCGCTAGGCGAGCAGGTGATCGTAGTTTGGAAAGGTAAAGTGTATAAGATCGTAAAATCATAAGGTTGCGCCGGTTAGGCGCAAAGCATACAATCCTAGCACGTCGAAAAAGGTGACTTTTTTCCAGATAATGATAATTTTATTTGGTAAATTCACCTTTTTCTACGAGGGACGTTGGAGAAATTGATGAAGAAATTAGTATTAGGTTTATTTGTTTTGGTGTTCTTTTTGGGATTTATCCTGCCGGTAAACGCGCAGGAAGGTTGGAATTTGGTTCGAACAGGCGATCCCGACGATTTTATTACGGTTTTCTTTACCGATTCGAAACGCGGATACGTTGCGGGAGACAACGGAAGATTTCTGTTCACGGTGGACGGCGGTAAGAATTGGCAGCGGCAGTTCGTCTACACCGAAGACAACATAAATGAGATCTATTTTCGGAACGACGACGATGGCTATCTTGTTACGGGAAAAAAGCTCTTCATTACGCGTGACGGCGGAAAAAGCTGGCGCGAAGAGGTCATTTACCAACCTCGCGATTTTTCGAAGGGAACGCCTGAATTCTTGAGCGTACGTTTCGCCGACAAGAATCGAGGCGTGATCGTCGGGTCGGTACTTAACAACAGTGATCGAGTTATAGATTCACTGGTGATGCGTACCGATGACGGCGGTTTAACCTGGCAGAGAATCCCGGTTCCGTTCAAAGATGAACTTTACCACCTTGATTTCGTCAACAGTTCCGACGGCTGGATCGTCGGCGACATGGGAGCGGTTCTATCAACCCGGGACGGCGGGTTGACATGGCAGGTGCAGATCACGGGCGTTCAAAAGGCTCTCTATAATGTCGATTTTAGGGACTCTAAAGACGGTTTCGCAGTTGGCGGCGGAGGCACGATCTTGCGAACCGAAAACGGCGGTGAAACGTGGGAGCAGATCAAAACCGATTTCACGTCTACTTTTCTTCGGGTTCATTTTGCGAGTGATAAGGAAGGCTGGATCGTTGGACACGGCGGAACAATTTTGCGCAGTTCCGATAAAGGGAAAACCTGGATCAAACAGGAAAGTCCGACGTCAAAATCTCTCTACGGACTGTTTATGTCCAAAAAATACGGTTGGGCGGTCGGAGCTTCCGGAACGATTTTGAAATACGACCGCTAAATTCGAACCGTTTAATTATCAATCCTCCGGAAAAGTGGAAATTCAACTCCATCCGAAATTTACTTTGAAATTACTGAAGCTGAAATCGTTTTGCATAGGTCACAAAACGGTTCTCAGCTACTGTTTTTCCCGATAATTAAGCAGAAAAGCGGTGCATCGTTTGTACATTTGTGCGTTATGAAGTAAGTATGATTGCGCCTTTCGTGTGGATTTACTCGCGCGGACGCAGCACTGCGCGGCTGTTTCTTTCTTCTTCGGTTTATGATTCTATACACCATTTTGTTAACGGAAATCCTTTTGGTCGCCTTTTTGATCATCGGGTTGTACAGATTAAAATCGAAGATCAGTCTGGTCCCGCTATTCATATTCATCGGTTCAAACCAATACACTCAACATGTTCTTTCTACAACACTCTATTTTAAGATCTTCAATCAATATTCGGTTTCGACCGGTTCGGTAATTCTTTTTACGTCAAGCTTGTTTGCCATCCTTTTGATCTTTATCAAAGAAGGCGTTCCGCAAACCCGTACATTGATCATCGGCATCGTACTTTCGAATATTACATTAACTATTCTCGGCGCAATTACCGCATTGCAGATCGATGCGATGCGGGAAGTTACACAGGCTGTCGGCGTTCCGCTCGATTTTTTCCGGATCAATTACCGGCTCTTTCTTGTTGGTACGATAACGCTGGTTCTCGATTCGTTTCTGCTTGTCATCTTGTATCAGTTCTTCGTAACCAAGGCGAAGATCTTCGGACTTTTCGGCGGTATCGTCAGTTCGCTTTTGACGGTTTTATGGGTTGATTCGATCTTATTCTCGTTAGGAAGTTTTTACGGGAATCCGCGGTTGGGCAATATTCTTGTAAGTCAGCTCATTGGAAAAACATTTTCCGGGCTCGCTTTTTCAGTCGTTCTGTATCTTTTTCTTCGTTTCGGCTACGGACCTAACGCAGAACCGGCAGATGTTGGAGCCGAAAAATCTGCGGATGTTTTCTCGATTTTGACGTATCGCCGACGGAACATTCCGCTTGAGACCGAATCGACGCACCTGGAACAACAGCTCACGAACCAATTGGTCAGCACGCTCGAGGTCATTAAAGAAGGATTCGTATCGCTCGATGAGAATTGGTGCTATCGCTACGTAAACGAACGTGCCGAAGCAATGCTCGAAAGGAAGTCCGGCAAACTGATCGGTAAGAATATCTGGAAGGTTTTTCCGGACCTTATCGGCACTGCGTTTTATGAAAACTGCAATCTTGCGGCTGCAACCGGAAATCAAGTCGTTTTTGAAGATCAAATGGGTTCCGAATCCAATTGGTATTTGCTAAAGGCTGTTCCAGCCAAGAGCGGCGTTTCGATCTTTTTCGACGACATCACCGAATCAATTCGCGCAAAAGCGGAGATCGAAAAGGAACAGAGGAGAAACGAGGCGCTGTTGAACGCTTTGCCCGACCTAATATTTGTTGTCGACCGCAATGGAGTTTTTCGCGACAGCCATGAGCCGGCAGAACGAAAAGCCCTGATCGAAAGAGGATCTTTGATAGGAAAGTCGATAAAAGACGTGCTGCCGGAAGATCTTGCTTTGGAATGCATCGAAAACATCGAAGCTGCTTTAGATGATCGGGATGTACTCGACCATTTCTACGAATTAAATTATCCCGATCAGACACGTTCGTTCGAAGCAAGATATATAAAGAATTCGGACTTCGACGTTCTTGTCGTCGTCCGGGATATTACGGAAGAAACGCGAATTCGCGCTGCGTTAAAAGAAAGCGAAATGAAATACCGCGCGCTGATCGACCAGGCGTCCGACGGCATTCTTGTTCACAATCTCGACGGCGCTATTCTTGATTTTAATAAAGCCGCTGCAATGCATTCCGGCTATTCGATCGAAGAATTTTCCAAATTCGGAATCGCTGATCTCCTATTTACGGAGGATCTTGCCGAACTCCCGATTCCGTACGATCGCCTGAAGAATGGTGAATCGACCTTTACGCGCCGGAGAATAAAACGAAAAGACGGAAGTGCGTTGGTCATGGACATCAGTTCACGCATGAACGACGAGGGAAATGTTATTGCGATCGCCAGAGATGTTTCGGAACGGCTCGCGATCGATAAGGAGATCATCGAAAGCGAGAACCGGTTCAGATCGCTGACCGAAAATGCACCGATCGGAATTTTCCAGGCAGATCTTAACGGCGAATTTGTTTATGTAAATCAGCCGCTGCTTGAAATAACAGGTTTAAAATATGGCGAGTCTATGGGTTACGGCTGGACGAGCGCCGTCGCGCCCGAAGACCGCGAACGCGTCAGGCGTCAATGGCAGCATACGGTCGAATCAGACGGGCATTTTATGTCCGGCTTTCGATGGAAAAAACCGGACGGATCGATCACGTTTTCCAGCGTTCGGGCTGTGCCGCTTAGGAATAATGAAGAATTGTTCGGATTTATCGGAACGATCGCGGACATTACCGACCAAAAGCGTGCTGAGGAAGAATTGGCTTTATATCGGGAAGAACTTGAGCGGCTTGTCGAAGAACGAACCGCCGCGCTGGAAATTGAAACGATCAAGGCGAAATCAGCCGATCGTTTAAAATCTGCATTCCTGGCAACAATGTCGCATGAATTACGGACTCCTCTGAATTCGATCATCGGATTTACCGGAATACTCATCAACGAGATCGCCGGACCATTGACGGAAGAACAGAAGAAACAGCTTTTGATGGTAAAGAACAGCGGTCGACATTTGCTTTCGCTGATAAACGACATTCTTGACCTTTCGAAGATCGAGGCGGGCGAAATGGCTGTCGTTAAAACCGAATATGATTTACGAAAATCCATTTTTAACACGATCGCGCTGATGAAACCGCAGGCGGAAACGAAGGGAATTGCTCTCAGCTATGAACTTCCGCCGAACATGCCGAAGATCGTCAGCGACGAGCGCCGAATCGAACAGGTATTGATCAATCTGGTCGATAATGCCGTGAAATTTACTGAAACCGGTAAAGTAACCGTTCGTTGCGAAGTGACGGAAAACGTGATAATAACGAAAGTGATTGATACGGGAATAGGTATTAGAAATGAAGATATAAAGAAGCTTTTTGTGCCTTTTAGTCAAATAGATTCCGGACTCACTCGTAATCATCAGGGCACAGGTTTGGGTTTGTCCATTTCACAAAAGCTGATCAAAATTCTCGGCGGAACGATCTCCGTCGAATCGGAATACAAAAAGGGCAGTATTTTTACGGTGATTCTTCCACGCGAATCTGCGGGAAGCTAATGATCGCCGGATAGCTGCGCATTTTAGGATATTTGGGGGCATCGTCTATAATGGTTGAAACTAATAGAAGTAAAATTCTGATCATCGAAGACAATGTACAAAATATGTACATGCTTTCGTACCTCCTCACAAAGAACGACTATATTGTCGTGCAAGCGTTCAGCGGATTAGTTGGTATTGAAAAAGCGGAAGAATTTTCTCCGGACATAATTCTTCTCGATATTCAGCTTCCCGATATGGACGGCTATGCTATTTGCCGCAAATTGAGAAACGCGGGATTTGTTCCCGAACCGGTGATAATCGCGGTTACTTCATATGCAATGGGCGGCGACCGCGAAAAAGCGATCGAAGCGGGGGCAAACGGCTATATTGAAAAGCCGATCGATCCGGATAAATTCATAGCCCAGATGAAAAGTATCGCGGAAAGTTAAATTAAACTTCGCACATAAATGAAACGAATACTCGCTGTTGACGACAACAATGACAATCTATACTTTCTGCATTCTCTTTTAGAACCGAGCGGATTTGAGGTCGTTTCCGCCGAGAACGGGACCAGGGCACTGGAACTATTGGCGCAGAACGCGTTTGATTTGATCATTTCAGATATTTTGATGCCCGTCATGGACGGGTTTCTTTTTTGTCACGAGTGCCGAAAGCACAAGGACTTCAGCAAGATCCCGTTCGTCTTTTTCACGGCGACCTACACCGACCTAATGGACGAAGAACTTGCGCTTCGGCTCGGCGCGGTTAAGTTCATTCGGAAACCGATCGAACCCGATGAACTTTTGCGTAAGATCGAAGAGATCATCGAAACCGGCGGCAATGTTAATCGTGAAAAAGTTGATCATCAGATCGAAAGAGATGAACTCCTCAAGCTTTACAGCGAAAGTCTGATAAATAAATTAGAAGAAAAGAATATTGCTCTGATCAAACAGATCGGTGAGCGGCAGCGGACGGAAGAAAAACTTGTTAAAAGCGAGCAGCGGCTGCGTTCGATACTTGAAAACGAACCGGAATGCGTCAAAGTCGTTTCTTTGGACGGAACAATTATCGACATGAATCCTGCGGGATTACGGATGATCGAGGCGGACTCGATAGGTGAAGTTCGCGGAAGATCGATAATCGAAATGGTTGAAGAAGCCTACCGCGAGGACTTCGCGACCCTATCGAAACAAGTTGCGCAGGGAAATACGAAATCGCTTGAATTTAGGATGACCGGTCTCAAAGGAGCACGCCGCTGGATGGAAACGAACGCTGCTCCGCTCCGCGACCGGGCGGGAAAGGTAACATCTTTGATCTGTGTAACCCGCGATGTAACAGACCAAAAACGCCTGGCGCGAGCCGTCCTGGACAGCGAAGATCGATACCGCGATCTTGTCGAACACAGTCCGATAATAATTCTTACTCACGACCTAAAAGCAAACATCCTGACCGCAAACCGCCGAACTGTCGAAAACACCGGCTATTCGCTGGATGAACTTCGTTCGATCAATCTCAAGCAGCTTTTTAGTCGCGAATATCACGGAGAATTTGATAAATATCTTGAACAATTAAAGGAATCCGGAAAGGCTCAGGGTAAAGGGCGAATAATTACCAAATCCGGAAATGTGCGGATCTGGGAATATATAAATACTCTTCGGACAAAAGGCGTTAATAAACCGGTCGTCCGCGGTGTAGCTATCGACATTACCGAAAGGGTTGCCGCCGAACGCGCTTTACGCAGTTCCGAAAGAGACTATAGAACGGTTTTTGAACAAGCGCACGATGCAATTTTGGTTGTCGATCCGCAAAACAAGATCATCCTTGATGTGAACGAGCGCGCCTGCAAAGTTTATGGTTATTCGAAGGAAGATTTCATGGGTTTGCCGGTCTCGCAGATCGTTGCCGATGAAGGGAATCTTCCGGTCTCCGATATTAAAACGGCTGGTAGAGCTTCAAGACCGTACGAGGCGACTCACGTTAAAAAGAACGGAATAAAAATGCTGATGGAGGTAAATGCCTCCCGAATAATTTATAAAGCCAATCCTGCCCTGATAATGATCAACCGGGACATTTCCGAAAGAAAAGAATCCGAGATCATCATTCAGGGTCAGAAGCAGGTTCTTGAGATGGTTGCGCTGGGCAAACCTCTTTCCGAAACCCTTGATGTTCTCTTGAAAATGGTAGAACGGATCTGCCCGGAAATGTTTTGTTCGATCGTTTTACTGGATCGAAAAGGCGACCGGGTAAGATCGGTGATCGGTCCAAGGCTCGGTAATGAATTTCTAAGGGCTTATGAAAACTTACGGATCGGTGAAGGGCAGGGATCTTGCGGAACCGCGGCTTATCGAAAACAGCCGGTGATCGTTGCGAACATCGAAACCGACCCGCTCTGGAACGATTTTCGATCTATCGCACTAGATAACGGCTTTCGAGCCTGTTGGTCGACTCCGATCCTTGACGAAAATGAAAACGCACTTGCAACCTTTGCGATCTATTACCGAGAAATCGGTTTGCCTTCCGAAAAACATCGAAATCTTGTCGAACTTACGACCGGATCGGCTGCGATAGCAATTCGAAGATGGCATTCCGAAACAGAACTCACTGACAGCGAGAGAAGACTAAAAGAAGCTCAAAAGCTTGGACGTATCGGCGATTGGCAATATTTGGTCAAAACCGGCGAGATGATCTGGTCGGACCTGCTTTTCGATATTTCCGGACGCGACCGAGCGGCAGGAGTTCCTCCATTCGAAGAGATCCTTGAATTTTTTTATGAAGATGACGCCTATCGCTTACGCGAAGCTTTCCGGGCTGCGGTCGAGACCGGAGTGCCGATGCAGATCGATCTTCGAACGAAATCTGAATCGGAACACGATCGATATGTTTCGGTGACCGGAACCGCACTTCGCGATGACAAGCGTGAAATCATAACGATCACGGGCGTCGCGCAGGATATAACCGAGCGGATGGCGTCGGAAGAAGCGATCAGATTTCAAGCTCATCTGCTGGACACTATTCGTCAATCGGTGATTGCGACCGACATTGACGGAAAAATAATTTACTGGAACCGGCATGCCGAATGGCTTTTCGGGTGGAAACAGGACGAAGTGCTGGGCAGGAATGCGTTCGACATTCTTATGCCCGGGCTTGATGCGGATCTCATCGAGAAGATCCGCAAACGCATGTTTTCCGGCAGAAGTTGGGAAGGCGAGTACGAAATTACATCAAAGACCGGCGGGAAAAAACCGGCGTATGTGATGAATTCGCCGATCACAGACCGCGAAGGAAAAGTGATCGGATTTATGGGAATTTCCAACGATATTTCCGATCGAAAAAATGCCGAAAGTGCGCTTTTAGAATCCGAAGAACGACTCAGAAAACTGTTCGACAGGATGATCGACGGCTTTTATTATTCAACTGCCGACGGAAGGTTGATCGATATAAACCCGGCAATGGTCAAAATGTTCGGTTACTCGAGCAAAGAGGAAATGCTTAAGCTCGGGTTTGAATCGGAACTCTATTTCGATTCCGACGGAGACATCAACCGGATCTCTGAAACCGGAAAAAATGGATCAAACGTTTTTCGAATGCGGCGGAAAGACGGTTCGGAGATCTGGGTTGAAAATAACAGCCGCTTAATTTGCAACGACGACGGGAACGTCGAGTTTCGCGAAGGCGTTTTGCGCGATGTGACAGAACGGCGGGAAGCTGAAGAACAGCTTCGGCGAACCAGCGAAACTCTTGCGCTCTCACAGCAGGCTGCGAACATTGGAAGCTTTGAATGGGATATGCGGCGGAACAATGTTTTCTGGTCGTCGGGAATGGAGATAGTTTACGGTCTCCCTAAGGGCAGCTTCGACGGCAGTTTTAAGACCTGGACTTCGCTTTTTCATCCGGACGATTTTTCATCGATCGATGCCGAAATTCTTCGTTCGATCAATTCTGGTGAATGGAATCAGGAATTCAGGATAATTCGAACGGACGGATCGGTCAGATGGATTCAAATTCGTGCAAAGGTGATGTTTGACGAAGGCGGCACGCCGCTTCGAATGATCGGCATCAATATGGACGTAACGGAGCGGCGAAAATCGGAAGAAGCGATTTCCGAAGCCAATTCGCGCGCGATCCGTGAATATGAGAACTTGCTTGATATTTTGAGCGAACTCGCCCAAACGGTCGGAGCGGCGCGCGATATCGGTGCGATATTCAGGGCAGTTCTAAAGTTTTCACTCGCTTCGATCCCGTGTTCGACACTTTTTATTTCGCAAACGAAAAGTGATGGGTCGCAGGAACTGAGCTTTTACTGGAACGAAGCTGACGAACCGGATCATATTTCACCAAACGATAGAATTATGGCGGAACCGATTGTTTCCGAGGCTGTCCGGACCGGAGAAGTTCTCATTTCAACAAATCCAAAAGGGCTCGAATATGATCTAGGTGAAGATCATGCATTTAACGGCTCAACGCTGGTTGCACCAATGAAGATCAAAGGCTCTGTGATCGGAGTCATCGGCGCCTTCACTAAAACGCCTGAAGCGTTTGAAAACGAACATTTAACGGCAATGCGTTTGTCTGCGAACCTCGTCGCAAATGCGATAGAAAATGTCAGGCTGATCGAAATGGAACAGGAAAAGGAAGAGCAGCTTCAGCGTTCGCAAAAACTTGAATCTGTCGGCAGGCTCGCCGGCGGCATTGCGCATGATTTTAACAATATGCTGACCGCGATCAACGGTTACAGCGAACTTGTATTAAAACGAATAGGGGAAGACGATCCGAACCGGAGTAATATTCTCGAGATTAAAAAAGCCGGCGAGCGGTCTGCCGAGCTGACTAAGCAGCTTCTTGCGTTTAGCCGAAAACAGGTCTTGCAGCTCACGATCGTCGATCTGAACGATGTCATTCGCGACACGACGAAGCTCTTAAAACGGCTTATCGGAGAAAATCTTTATCTCAAAACGGAGCTTCAGCTGGAACTCTGGAACATCGAATCGGACGCGGGACAGATCGCGCAAGTGATCACAAATCTTGCGGTAAACGCTCGCGATGCGATGCCGAATGGGGGAACATTCACGATCAAAACTTCTAACGAATTGGTCAGTGCTAAAGAAGCAGAAGCGCCGGATTTTCCGCCTGAAGGACGGTACGTTTTGGTCGAAGTCAGCGATACCGGCATCGGAATGGGCAAAGAAACGCTTGATAATATCTTCGAGCCTTTTTACACGACGAAGGTCGTCGGAAAAGGCACGGGACTGGGGCTCGCGACCGTTTACGGGATCATAAAACAATCAAAAGGTCATATTTTTGTACAAAGCCGCCTGTCTGAAGGCACACGCTTTCGGATCTATCTTCCTAAGTCGGCAGGTTTTTCAGACGATGAAACTAAGTTTGAGGTCGTCAAGCCGCATCGAACGGGAAGCGAATCGATCCTGATTGTCGAGGATGAACATATGGTGCGGGCATTAACACGTCAGGTCCTCGAAGAATGCGGCTATGTAATTTTTGAAGCCGGTAACGGAAACGAAGCGCTGGAAATGCTTGATAGGATAAATTACGACGTTGATCTGGTCTTGACTGACGTTGTAATGCCCGACATGGGCGGGCGGGAACTCGGCGAAAAATTGAGCAAGTCCCATCCGGAACTTCCGATACTATTTACATCGGGCTACACGGACGATACAAATCTGATGGACTTTATCAGCAAAAATGACAGCAATTATATTCCTAAACCGTTTACATTTAATGCACTTTCGGAAAAGGTCAGGGAATTTCTCGATTCAAGGAATTGAGCGGAAAAAAGTTTGAGAAAGAGAAATTAAAAAGCAACGCATTAGAAAATGGGTTCATCAATTAAGGCAGACTAAGAGTTGAGCGATTTAGAATTTACATTTTTGGCGAAACTTTAAGTCTTTCTGATTCCTCCTGTTTCTTTTTATCCCGCCGGCTAAATTGTCCGGCGGGTTTTTTTATTTTTTGACGGAACCGCGCGCTGCGGCGGCTAACTGCTGCGCTCTCGGAAGACTTTCGAGGGCTTTTTCGATCTGCCTGTCTTCATCGATCAGCACCTGGTTTGCGGAAACATTGCCAATTGCTGCCGAAACCAGATTGTATCTAAGACGCATCTTAATGAACTTTTCTTCGGATCTAAGATTTTCGGTTTTAAAACTCCACGAATTCGAACTTTCGATAAACTCGATAAATCTTTTAAACAGCGCTTCTGAGATCGCCATGTCTCCCGGTCTGATCCGGCTTCCGTAACGGATCTTCGAACCGATTCGAAATTCGCCGGCTTCTGGGAATCGTCCGGCAATGACCTCTCGCGAAAAGAAAAAGATCGGATCGAGAAGTCTTTCCTGCACCGGCGTCAGCTTTTCCGGTTCGACAAGTTCGTCCGGCGTTATTCCATTTCCGCCGTAAACCTTTCTTCCGCCCGCCGTTTTTGCGACCTCGCGTTCGTCAGGAATGGTCTTCTCGGAATGATTAAAATAATCGTAGATCGAACCGTCGTCGTACTTTCGCTGGATCGAGCGACCCGACGGTGTGTAATAGCGTGCGGTCGTCAACGCGAGACCTCCGGCGCCGTTCGGAAGTGTCAAGACGCTTTGAACCAGACCTTTTCCAAACGTATTCTCGCCGACTATCAGAGCGCGGTCATAATCCTGCAAAGCGCCGGCGACGATCTCGGAAGCCGACGCGCTGCCTTCGTTGACCAAAACCACGAGCGGCAGTTTCTCGACGGCGCGATTACGTGATTTCCAGGTCCGGTTGTCGATGCGGAATCTCCCGCGCTGCGAGACGACCGTTTGTCCGCGTTCAAGGAATTTTTCAGTAACTCGAACTGCCTGTTCGACAATTCCTCCCGGATTATCTCGCAGGTCAAGAATTAGCGAGGCAGCACCCGACGATCGAAGTTCTGCAAGTGCGGTTTCCAGCTCTTGCTCGGTCGTGTAATTGAATCCGTTCGCAAGGTTGATATAACCGACGCCCGGACGAAGTATATATGCATCCGGAATTGAAGGCTGAGCAACACGGTTTCGCGTAAGATCAACAGTTAAAAGATGTTTCGAGCCTGCGCGCTCGATTTGCAGTTTAATCGTCGTGCCCTTTGGTCCGCGAACCCGATCTCTAACAAAACTCGACGATCGATCGAGCATATTCACGCCGTTGACCGAAACGATCTTGTCGCCAAAGCGAAGATTCGCCTTTGCTGCGGGCGAATCGGGAAACGTCGAAGAAATGTACGTCGCAAATTTTCCATCGCGCCGGTAATTTACGATCGTCGCGCCGATCCCAAAATACTCGCTGTGCTGATCGTCAATTAATTCCTTAAATTCGTCGGCATCAAAATAGCTCGAATGCGGATCGAGCGTTCGAAGCATTGAAGTTATCGAATTTTTTGTGAGCGCAGCATAATCTACCTTTTCGCGGGAAGCATAGTTGTTTTTAATGATCTCAAGCGCCTCGGAAAAATCTTCGGTGATCGAATTTTTATAATTTCGTACGCCATTGACCGGCGCGCCGCTGCCGCTGCGCGGAACTCCGGCGGAAAATGAACTCCCCGAACTCAACTTGAACGGTTCAACCTCCGGGAGCTGTGAAACCGTTCCCGGAGAAGTTTGTGAATTACCGGCAAGATTTAACAGCAGCAAAAATATCGATATTGTGAAAAACTTTCTCCGCATAGTATTCATTTCCAAAAACCGGAAAAAAGGTTCCCTGACCGGTTTTCCTGATCAGACCTTCCCGCAATTTTCCGTTTCTTCAGGAACCAATAGAGCCCGCGCCCCGTTCGGTCAAAAGCCGAAATTTTGCGCGCGCGCCGGGTTCAATTAAATTATGCTTCTTAAAAGTAACAATATACGCATATTTCCACAAATTTTTTATCCAGTTGTCGTGCTTGATTAAACCCGATTAAATAAGAGAAAATCATTACTTATGACCGCGCACGACAAATTTAGTCTGGAAGAAAAACTTCGATCCGTGATCGAAACGGTCGATGTTGCAAACGCACTGATCGAACCATTGACACGTTCGATAGAAAATTTGCTTTACATTTCAGCAGGGCAAATGAACTCCGAAGAAGCATCGGTCCTGATCCGCGACGGCAGTCATGGAGATCTGCGATTTATATCCGCGATCGGCAAGGTTGCTCATCAGCTTATCGACATTACCGTTCCCGCCGGAAAAGGCGTGGCGGGATTCGTTTTTTCGTCCGGACAACCGATGGTCATCGCCGACGCGGGCGAGGAAGACAGTTTTTACGCGGAAGTCGACAAGCAGACAGGTTATTCGACACAAACACTGCTCGCGACGCCGTTGCGTCATAAAGGCGAAGTGATCGGCGTTCTTGAATATGTAAACCGGATCGGCGATCCGCCGTATGAATCTTTTACCGCGGACGAAATGGACGAGGCAGCAGTTTTTGCCGAAGCGATCTCGTCGCTTGTGAACGCTTATGAATCCGCAAAACTGTTTCATGACTTCACGGATCAGATGCTGACGGCGGATGAGACTACGGATTTCGCGGACGTTCGCAAATGGCTGGACGAACTTCGAAGCACTTCGGAACATAAAGAGATCTTGGATCTGGCGATACTTGTTCGCGAACTTGCCAGCAGAGGTGAAGAGGAGCGGAAAATGTGTCGAAAAGTCCTTGAATCGATCCTTGAATTTGCTGACGGAAAAGCAAATACGAACTATTTGAGCTACTAGATCAGATCGCTGCAGGCGTTTCCGGAATAATTATGACCGAAGTTTCCGCATACGAATCAAATGAATATTCGTCGATCACGACCTACTTTCAGATCGATGAAAGCTGGAAACTGCGTACCGGGAAAGGCGTGGAAGTCGCGATCATCGACAGCGGAATCGATGCCGACCACCCTGCGCTCTTAGGAAAAGTAAAAGAGTCTGTCGTGGCAAGGCGGCAGGAAAAGAAGGTCGTTTTTGAACCTTCCGACGACGGTGATTCTGCCGGTCACGGCACCGCTTGCGCGAGTATTATTTCGCGGATCGCACCGGACGCTGAATTTTACAGCATAAAGGTTTTGGGTTCAGGCGGTTCGGGCGATGGTCAGGCGTTTCTCGCCGGACTTGAGTATGCGATCAAGAAGCGTTACCGGATAATTAATTTGAGTTTAGGCACCACGCGACCGCAGCTTTTTGCGCCGCTTCACGATCTGCTTGACCGTGCATATCAGGCAGGCTGCATTGTCGTGGCGGCGGCAAACAATCTTCCGCATCCAAGCTTTCCGTCCGTTTTTTCCTCTTCGCTGATTTCCGTCAGCAAGGATGATTCTACGGATCCGTTCGATTTCGGTTTTAGGTACGGCGAGGTGATCGAATTGACGGCGCCGGGAGTCAATATTAAAACTGCCTGGCTCAATAAGTCTTACAAACAGCTGACGGGAAACAGTTTCGCCTGTCCGCATATCGTCGGTATTATCGCTCTTTTGCTTGAAACTTATCCCGGATTAACGCCGTTTCACGTTAAGTCTGCACTCTATGCTATCGCGGAAGAGAACCAAAAAGCGAAGGTGAAAGATGCTGCAGATCAGTCCGATGATAATAACGAAACGAGCTGAAACTAATAAAACGATTGATAGAACATGGAAAATAATCGCACTAATTTTGATCTTCCGGCAATGGAGATAGAACAATATTCACTGGACAACGGCTTGAGGGTAGTTTTGAATCGCGACATTTCCGCGCCTGTTGTCGCCGTCGCCGTTTATTACGATGTCGGCTCGAGAAACGAGCGCGAAGGTCGCACGGGATTTGCGCATCTTTTTGAACATATGATGTTCCAGGGTTCGGAAAATATAAAAAAAGCCGAACATTTTCAATATATTTCTAAAGCCGGCGGGACAATGAACGGAACGACCAGCACCGAGAGAACGAATTATTTTGAAGCCCTGCCCGCAAACCAGCTTCCGCTGGCGCTTTGGTTAGAATCCGATCGGATGAGGTCGCTTGCGGTAACCGAGGAAAATTTGGAAAACCAGCGGAATGCAGTTCAAGAAGAAAAGCGCTTAAACTATGACAATCAGCCGTACGGCGAAGTTTTTAATACCCTTAATTCGCTGATCTACAAAAATTTTGCAAACGCACATTCGACGATCGGTTCAATGGCAGACCTCGATGACGCAACGGTTGAAGATGTTCGAGAATTTTTCCGAATCTATTACGCGCCGAATAATGCTGTCCTTGCCGTTTCAGGATCGTTCGACCGCGATACTGCTGTTGAACTGATAGAAAAATATTTCGGATCTATCGAACCGCAGCCGAAACCCGCGGAGATCGACGTAAGCGAACCGCCGGAGGTCGCCGAAACCTATCATCGTTACGAAGACAAACTTGCGCCATTTCCGGCGTTTATCATGGGCTGGAAAATTCCTCCGCGAAATACCGACGAGCATAAAGCGTTATATCTTGCGGGACATTTGTTATTCGAAGGCGCGAGTTCGCGGCTTTACCAAAAGCTGGTCAAGGGGGAAGAATCCATCTTCCAATTGTTCGGGATCAACGACGAAAGACGCGGTCCGTCAGGAATTTCGATCGGCGCGATTCCGAAACCGGGACAGGATTTAAGCAAGATCCGCGACGTAATTATGCGTGAAATAAAGGATATTGCTGAAAATGGACCGACCGCCGAAGAAATGTTCAAACTGGAAAATCAGCTGATCAATCAAACAGTTCGCTCACGTCAATCGGCAATGGCACGCGCACAAATGATCGCGGAATATGCTCTCTACGACGGCGACGCCGAGCTCGTAAATAATGAACTTACGGAATATTTAGCGATCACATCGGAACAAATTAGACAGGCTGTGGACAAATATCTCAACACGGAGAACCGCGCACTCCTTGACGTCGTACCTGCCGGAGTTGGCTAATTACTTTAAAACGAAATTTATTATGAACGAAGATTTTCGAACCTCTGCACCGGAAGCTTTGCAGCCGGCGCCTTTTAACATTCCATCGCCGGTAGAAACTACTCTCAAGAACGGCTTGCGGGTCGTCGTTTTCGAAAACCGGCGATTACCGCTCGTAAGTTTGCGTTTAGCATTTCCGACCGGCGAGATCTATGATCCCGCGGAAAAGACCGGACTGACATCGGCGCTGGCTTCGATGCTGAATGAGGGAACGTTAAACCGGACGAGCCGCCAAATTGCCGATGAGATCGAACGTCTGGGCGCTAGCATTTCCGTCAGCTCCAGTTCCGATAATTTTGTCGCTGCCGGTTCGGGCTTATCGCTATATCTGGACGATGTTTTAGATCTTATTTCGGACATGGTTTTGTTCCCGAATTTTCCGGAAGACGAACTTGCACTGTATAAAGCCAACACAATCGAAGGACTGAAATTTCAGCGCTCGCAGGCTGGTTTTCTGGCTGATGAGCAGGTTTCGCGAATAATGTTCGGAGATCATCCGTACAGCGTCGTTTCGCCGCAGATCTCGAATGTGGAAAATATCTCACGCAACGATCTGATCGAACATCATCGGAAGCTTTTGACCGCCGGAAATGCCGTTATGATCGTTGTCGGCGATGTCGATGCGGAAGATCTTATAAGCAAGATCGAAAGCCGGTTCGGCTCGTGGAGTTCCGAAACGCTTGTCGATCGTGAATTTGCGAGCCTTCCCGAAAGAGACGGCGTAACGTTGACAATTGTCGATCGTCCGGGTTCTGCTCAATCGAATATTGCTCTGGCAAATCTTGCGCTTAAGAGGACAGATCCCGATTATTTTTCAGCCATCGTGATGAACCAGGTTTTAGGCGCGGGAGCGTCCGCCCGTCTTTTTATGAACCTTCGCGAGGAAAAAGGCTACACGTACGGAGCATATTCGTCTTTTGACGCACGGCGTCTTGCAGGGATTTTTGAAGCGACCGCGGAGGTCAGAACGCCGGTTACGGGCGATTCATTAAAAGAATTCTTTTACGAATTGAACCGAATTCGTACCGAGATCGTCCCGGAACACGAACTCGCTGACGCAAAAAACTTCCTGACCGGAGTGTTTCCCCTCCGCGCGGAAACGCAGGAAGGATTGACGAACTTGATCACTTCGCAAAAGATGTACGGTTTGCCCGACGATTACCTTCAAACTTACCGGGAAAAAATTTCTGCTGTCAACGCAGAAGAAGTGCTGCAGGCAGCGAAGAAATACATTACTCCGGATAAAATGGCGTTGGTCATCGTCGGCGATGCATCTGAAATACTGACTCAAGTCCGGGATTTCTCCGACGTAATCGACATTTTTGATACCAACAATAATCCCCGCAATATCAGCGATTACGAAGGCACAAGCGACATCGAACCGGAATCGATATCAGGAGAATGGAAGCTTTTGATCTCAATGGCTGGTCAGGAAATTTCTATCGATCTGTCGCTGCAACAGGATGAAAATGTCGTAAGCGGCAAAATGGTTTCGCCGTTCGGAGATGCTGAAATAATCGGCGGAAAAATAACAGGAAAGAGGTTGTTTGCCTCGGTTGAAACTGAAATGCAGGGGCAGATTATGAATTTCTCGATCAACGGAGAAGTCAGTGAAAACGAAATGAAAGGAACGATCGATACCGGAATGGAAGGTTTTCCGCCGCTCGAGTTTGAAGGAAAAAGGATTTGAGTTGTGAGTGAGGTGTCTGCTGGCATCTGGAGAAAAGCAGACCGGTCATTATCACAACTCAAATTTTGTTTCGGTCGACGTTCTATCCAACTAATCGAACTTCAGCATTTATCGAGCCGTTTAATGCAAAACTCTGAAGATATTCGATGAATTTCGATGCCGCCTTTCGTGAAAGCTCGCCGGGTGCGCACGAAAGTATTCTCATACATTCCGTTTCCGGTTCGACTCCAGCTTCGCTGCTGATCGTTCTGATCATTTTCAGTTGAGACGAAGTAACCATATCCGAAAATGTTGCCGCCAGAGGGTTTTTCGGGAAATCGGAAAATTTATCGTTAACGGAAATTTCGCGCGCTTCAAACGTTTTATCGGAAGCATTATTTGCGAATTTCGCCGCGGCGCTTTCAAGCGCCATTT
The DNA here is from genome assembly GCA_026129865.1 of Pyrinomonadaceae bacterium. GTDB lineage: Bacteria > Acidobacteriota > Blastocatellia > Pyrinomonadales > Pyrinomonadaceae > JAHCHG01. The sequence continues at coordinate 111,429 of JAHCHG010000001.1, read as the reverse complement.
GCTCCGCCGTTTCAACTCCGTTCAATTCACGAATATTTCCCGCGCCCAAGCCTTCGCGCGTTATTTCGCCGACCGTTACCGCCGCTCGAATAAAAAGATTTTCATCCACAACGCGAAATTCTTTGATCTGATAGCTCCAATCGGAAAAATTCCGATCAAGGTTCTTTATTAACAACGCCGTTTTGGAGTCAACCGATCGTCGTTTCGACTTTAATTGAGATCCGTTCGACTTCACCGACGGCGAGAATTTCAAAACGTTTTCGCTATGTTCTTCACTGCCAGCTCCTTCGAAATCGAAAATCTCCGATTCTTTATTCGAGATGGATTCGCGGACGGACAAGAGATGAATACATCGTTCACCTAATTCGGATTTTCGATCAAATTCCGGACAATCGCAGCGAAATACGCCGTCTTCGTCGCGGCGCACGACGAACGACCTATCTCCATTTTCGACAATGAATTGAGCGCCCCGACGTTTCGCTTTCATCAAATTGGTTTCACCGGAAATCATATCGCTTCGTTTGATCATTACTTACGCCTCCAAGATTCTTAAATGTTTCACTGATGCAACACTGTATCATTAACTTTTATTCGTTGCAAGTATGAAACGAAGTGTTGCATCTAAAATTTTGTTGTGATACATTGTTTCACGTAAGAGACGAACACGGTCGGAAATTGCAAAAGCAGTTAACAGATCAAAAGGCATTGGAGAAAAAAATTATGGCTTACAAAAACGAAAGTCTTATTAACACGAAAGAACTTGGCACGGCGATAAAAAGGCGAAGGGAAGAGTTGGGGTTGAGTCTTCGGGATGTTGCGGATGTAACAAATGTCTCGGCTTCAACTCTTTCGCGGATAGAGAACGGAACCGGGAAACCGGACGCCGACAACATCGCGCGGCTCACGAACTGGCTTGATATGCCGGTTGACCGCGTTATGAAAAACCGGACGGCGGGCAGCGATGTCGAAGCGGTCGTTTATTACCCGCACGAGGCAACGCCGGAGATCGTCGAAGCACATTTAAGGGCGGATAAGAATTTAACGCCCGAAACCGCGAAAGCTCTGTCGGAACTATTTCGCGTTGCATACACCCAGTTTAGCAAGCCGGAAAATAAATAAGAACATTATTTGCAGGAGAAAACCGATGGAAAAGAGCGAAGTTCTAGTTGCAGAAAAAGAGACACGGGCAGGTGGATTTACATTGGATACGTCATTTGTATTGTTTTTTCTGGCGATCGAATTTGGTCGTTCCGCCGGCGGTTTCGGTTTTGAAACGGCGGTTATGGCATTGGCTTTGGTCGCTGCTGCGGTTCTGCCTTATTTTATCAATGGCGGCGAGCAAACAAATTTTGCCAATTGGATTTTAGGTCGGTTCGCCATCGCGGGTTTTGCGGTCGTTTTAGGAGTTGGTTTTAATCAGTCGCTCGGTGCGGTTTTTCCGGAAGAATTCCGGTTTTTACCTATGACCTTGTTGATCATCTCTGCCATCTGCAGCTTCGTCATTCAATTTGACGGTTTCTTTAGATTTCGTTTGGCAAAATAGGCAAAAGGCGAAACGAAACCAAAAAAACGCGCCCGGCAAAAGTCCGGAGCGCGTTTTTTGATTTTAACGACTATACTTTTTGAGAATTAACAAATATCCTTCCGCATATTTCAAAAAAAATGGAGCCGGTGAACGGACTTGAACCGCCGACCTGATGATTACAAATCAACTGCTCTACCAACTGAGCTACACCGGCTCGGTGCGGTTCTCGCCTGAGACGAAAAGCGCAAAGCAAGATACTACAAAATGAGTTCGCTTTCTGCAAGGCGTCCGGCTTGGAAATTGTGCGTTTAACTATAAAATAAATGTTGACCAATGTTTAACGCGCGGTGTAGTATTGTATGAGCGTCGAACCGGCGCGATTCCAAAAAGTTTTAATTCACAGATCGATCAGATTTCAATTCAATCGTCAGAAAAATAAGGAGTTAATCAGGTGAACCTTCAAAATCTTATACGAAAGGGCATAGGCGCGTTCTTTGCCGCGATCTTTTGTTTTGCCATCACGTCATCGGCTCAAATGGGGCAGGATGCGAATAACTATCTGCTTTGCGCCGGATATATCGAATCCGGAACCATCGACACCTCGCGCAAGATCGTCGGCGCTAACGATGAAAAAGAACAGAACATAATCTCTCAGGGCGACTATGTTTATCTAAATTTCAGCAGCGGTGTCAGCGAAGGCGATATGTTCTCGATCGTTCGACCGCGTGGAAAGGTTAATTCGCGGTGGACGAACAAACGGGATCTCGGATTTTTTGTGCAAGAAGTCGGCACGGTTGAGATCATAAAAATTCAGAATGGCGTGTCGGTTGCGCAGGTCAAAACCTCCTGCGATAACATGCTTTACGGCGATCTCGTGCGACCCATGCCGTCCCGAACACCGGTTTCAACGGACATGCGACCGGATTTTGATATGTTTTCGTCTCCAAGCGGTAAGCAAAAGGGAAATATCGTTTTGGCACGCGACAATCAGGAAATGGTGACGGCAAATCAGGTCGTGTACATCGACCTCGGCAGCGAAGACAACATTAAAATGGGCGACTATCTCACGATCTTTAGACCGCTCGGAACGGGAAATATCCTGGACGATCTGCCGAGCGAATCTGTCAGCGCGCGGGACGCCGGTTTCCAAAGCACCGAATACCGCGGCGGTAAATTTTCGAACCAGGCTGCAAGAAAAAGCGGCGATAAGGCAAACGGCACGGTCGTTACGTCCAAGAAAGCAAAGCGCGATCGTCCTGACGGGCTGCGGCGCGTTGTCGGTGAAATGGTGGTTATCAATGTCAACGGAAAAACGGCGACTGGAGTGATCATCCGAACTGCCGGGGAAATTCACACCGGCGACAACGTCGAACTTCAATAGTTTATTTTTAACCCATTGCATTTAAAGACCCGGTCGAATCACTCGACCGGGTTTTGCTTTTGCGCCCGGCGCCGACAATTTTTATAATTACCTTCGTGACCTCAAACCCGAAAGAATATCCGCCTCAATGGGTAATATCAGCCTGCCGGTTTATCGGTTATTCGGTAAGCAAGATCGTCTGGCGCATCTCTTTCCGCGGTGTTGAAAATATTCCTAAATCCTTTAACGGCGGAGTCATTATAGCGTCAAATCATCAATCGTATTTCGATCCGGTTTGGATCTGCATAAAGTTAAATGCGCGATTCCGATTTATGGCTTGGGACGAGGTTTTTAACTGGAAGATCGTCGGTAAAATGATCCGCTATCTCGGCGCGTTTCCGGTGGGCTTAAACCGTCAGGGATTTGTTAAAGCTACGAGAAAGGCGAGACAAATTCTAAACGACGGCGCAGCGCTGATAATCTTCCCGGAAGCGGAGCGCGCATTTTCTGACGGCGAGCTTCGTCCGTTTAAGAACGGAGCAGTGCGGCTTGCGTTAGAAACCGGAGTTCCGATCTTGCCCGTCACGATACGCGGAGCCAACCGCGTCTGGGCTCAGGGGCAGAAACTTCCGGGATTCAGCAAAGTTCAGATCGTCTATCATCCGATCTTTACCGTCGAACAATCGCCGGCAGGAACGACGCTGCATGAACATCTGAAAATTGAAAATGACCGTTTGAAAAACGTTATCGCGTCCGCGCTTTTCTAGTTTACGGAAGATGGTCGACAGATGGTCCGACCTTCGGCGGTTCAGGAACTCGTTTCTTTGCATCCGCAGCTTTTACCTGAGCCTCGACGAGTTCGGCAAATTTTTGGCGTTCTTCCGGTGAAAGTCCTTTTAATTGTTCACGGGTCAGCCGTATCTTTCCAAACGGCGGAATTCCGCGCGTCATTTTCGGGCGAATTCCGGCATCATCCAGAATAAATTCATCGGTTTCCAGCCGGTTTTCAAAAATTCGGATAGTTCCTTCATCAGATTGAACGACAAATGGTTCCTTTTCGCCCTTCGCCGGTTTTTGAACGGCTGGTTTTTCCCGTACGTCCGGTTTCACCGCTGCGGGAGCAGTTTTTTCGGAAGTTCGCGCCGCAGTTTCTATTACCGGTTCTGCCGGTAAAGGGTCGACCGCGGCGGCGTTTTGATCGGTTTCCACAGATTCGGAGGAATTACGATCTTTTGCCGCCGGTACATCACCGGACGCAAGACTTACCGGTTCTGCAGCCGGGCGGACCGGATCTGTTTGAGTCATGTCCGCGTAAAAGACCGAAAATCCGGCAGCCGTTACGACAAGCGTTGCGGCGGCGGCGAATATTCTTCGCTTATATTTTGGTTGAGTTGCCGCTGCCGGCGGAAGCTGGGTGGCACGCGCAGCGTTGATGCTGGTTTCATTTGCTTCGATCGAGCTTTCTTCCGCGGACATCAGCTTAGTTTTCTGCGAGAAAAGTTCAGCCGGATGAACCCGCTGCGCTTGGAAAACTTCAGTTTCGACTTCGCGGTCGCAATTTTTAAGCATCAGCCCGAGCTCTTCCGCGGTTGACGGTCGTTCATTTGCGTTCAGAGCCATCGACCGGAGCAGCACATTCGAAAGGTTCAAAGGAATCGTCGGGTTGATCATATGAGCAGGGATCAGCGGGTCCGATTTCGCGTTCAGCACGTTCATCGCGCGCGTCAGCGCATCAGCCGGCGGAATGCCGGTCATCAGATGATAAAGCGTGGCTCCGAGCGCATAAAGATCGCTCTGCGGGTCGGTTCCGGTTCCCTGGATCTGTTCGAGCGACGCATAGTTTCGCGAAAAACCAAAAATGCTCTTTGCCTGAGTTTTGTGCGATGCGTCGTTCGGATTTCCTTTCGCTAATCCAAAATCGAGCAGAATAATTCGTCCTTCCGGAGTCAATTTCAGATTTTGCGGTTTGATGTCGCGATGGATAACGGGCATTTCCTGATTGTGAAGATAATCAAGCGCATCGCAAAGTTGTTCTGCCCAATCCATGACCTCCGAAACGGAAAAAGGCGCATCGCGCTTTTCTAGAATTTCGGAAAGATCTTCACCGGTGATGAATTCCATCACGATATATTGACCGTTTTCTTCGACAAAATGATCGCTTACCTTTGGCAGCGCGGGGTGCTTTAAACCGTTAAGCAGACGCGCTTCGCGTTCGAATGCCTTCGTCAGGTTTTCGTCTGTAAACACCGTCTGTTTGATCGCAACCGTGCTTCCGAACCGCTCGTCGACCGCGACAAACACGGTTCCCATGCCGCCCTGACCGATCTCTTTTTCGATCCTGTACCGTTTCTGCAATAATTTTCCTGCTTGAGTCATGACATTCTCTCCGCGGATTTGCCCGCTGGTTCAATAAGTAAAGTTTACGAAGAAAAAACAAAAAAAGTTTACGCGGCAGTCTTTGAAAAGTTAAATACTGGATACAAAACTTTTCAAAAACTAACGCGTAAATTTCCAAAAATATCTATCGCTGCGATAATCGATCTATTAATACGCTTTCGCACCGACCTTCGGCAGATTATATATGTCAGCCAAAGTGTTCAACTCAAAACGAACGCGCTCCCAAATGGTTTCGGTATCCCTGGAATATTTGCGTTCTCTCATATTTTTATCGATGTCCGTCGCGATATTAAGGCAGCTTCGAACCTCGTTCTTGTTTTCGGACCAGCTGTCGCGCCGGTCAAATTCGCGGCGAAGTTCGTCCGAAGCTTTTTCGAGATCTTTTGCGCGTTTCATCAGCCAATCTTCGCGCTTTGTGTCATCCAGACGGCTGTTGTCGAGCGAATCGTCGAAATGTTCGACAAATTTATCGATCCGATCTTCCACGCGGTTAATAACCGCTTCGACCTGTGCTTTCGAAAATTTCTTCCCGCGACCTTCGCGCCGCTGCGCGGATGCCGAGTCGGCACAAACAAAAACAATTGCTGCAAAAATAAAAACTGCAAATAGGTTTCTATAAATTAATTTCACGATTTTGACGCTCCTCTTTTATTTGATTCTACCGCCGCTAATTTTCACGGCGGTATATTTTTGACGATGTTGAGCTTCGTTTGGTCTGACAAACTTTCGGCGGCTCGACGGTTCAGGCTTTTGTCAGCAAAAATTCCATTCCTCCATCGAAACGGCGCCAAGAAATTTCGGCATCAATGAGGTTTGCCCGCGCCTGTATGTTGTTTAATCCGCGACCTTTCGCGGCTTTTAATGAATCGATGTCAAATCCTTTTCCGTTCTCGCGGATCGTCAATACAAACTTTTCGCCGACCGGTTTTTTCAGCGAAATGGCGATATGCGTTGCTTCGGAATGCTGGGTGATGTTTGAAAGAACTTCCTGAACGATCCGATAGATCTGTATTTGAACCGTCGGTGAAAAGGTTAGGCGATCGTCAATGTTCTCGCCGCAGAAGAATTCGTGAGAAGTGATCCCTTTCGAGTCGCGGATTGCGCTGCTCAGAGCCCATTCGAGCGACGCGGTAAAGCCGATGTTCTCAAGAACCGAAGGACTCAGGTCTTCGCATATATTTCGTATTTCATTCGATACATTTTCAATTTCGGAACGCAGCACGGCGGTATTTTCAGCCGATTCTTCGGCGACCGGAAGCTTGTCGGTCAAAAGCATCAAATGGCGGAGATCGGCGAGCGTCTGATCGTGAAGATCGCGCGAGATCCGACGCCGTTCGCGTTCGGCTTCGTTGGCGAGGTCGAGCCGCGCCGTGTTAAGTTCTGCGTTTGCAAATGCCAGCTGCGAACTGGTTCGCGAAATTCGGCGCTGCGAAAAGATCGCCCAGATCAGCGCAATTATCGCAAGCGTCAGCAGAACCGCCAGCGCAAGCGTTGTCCAGGGAAATGGCGCGCTTCCAATCGAAAAACTAAAGTTTAAAGGCTCGGATGCCGTCAAATTTGTATCGAACGCGCGAATTTCAACCCGATAACTGCCTGCCGCCAGATTTTCCATTAAAAACTGAGAATCGGTCGAAAGTTTTTTTGAAACGATCTCGCCCTTTGAATTTCGCAGGACGTAAGTGTATTGAAACTGCTCTGGGAATGTCCGGCTGCTGAGACCTGCAACTTCGACAGCCAGTGAATTTTGCGGATAATCAAGCTCGATTCCGTCCTTGAGTTCGACGTTCGAATGGAGCCGTTTACTTAAAATTCTTGTCGGGATCAGAAGAGGTCTGACCGAACTAAAAAAATAGTTTGCGACACCGCGATTTGTCCCGATGATCAATTCGATCGTTTTGTTTTCAGAATCGCGCGCCGCGACCGCAAACGCACTCTTTGCCGACAAACCCTGCTCAACGTCGATCCTTGAGATCATCCAGCCGAAAACTTCGTCGTACTTCAGCTGGATCAAACCGTTAACGGTCGCGCACCAAACGCTCTGATCGCTGCCGGCAGGATCTTTTAAGATCTTTACGCTGCGAACATCGGTATTCGGGAGAATTTCGGTCAAAACTCCGCCGATAAAATGAAATAGTCCTTTCTCTGTCCCGAACCAGAATCCTGAAGCTTGGTCGCCCGCGATGGTCCAAACCGCTGAGCTTGAAAGCGGCAGAAGTTGTTCGGGCTGCTCAAACTTCGTCCCGTCAAACTTGAAAACTCCCTTGTTTGCGGTCCCGATCCATAAAAATTTGTCGTCAGGCGAATAAAGAGAAAGGATTTGAGCAAAATCGCTTCCGCTTTGGATCTTTTGGATCGAACCGTTCTCAAATGCAGCAAGCCCGCGCCCGAACAGCGCCGCATAAGACAAGTTCCTGAAGAATTCGATCGCTCGAACGTTTAAGCGAACCGGCAGACCCGAGCCGCTGTCAATATCGACCTTCTTTCTGCCGGGAACCGCGCTTGAAACATCGTAAAAGAGTCCGTCGGACGTGCCGACCAAAAGATTTTCAGAGCCGTTTTCTTCGATCGAATAGACGGCAACTTCCTCGAAACCTGCGACCGGGTCCCACCCGTTACTGCCCGTTTTAACATACAAACCGCGGTTCGTTCCGGCGAAAATACGGTCTTTTGATAGAAAAAGCGCTCTGACAAAGTTACTTTGTGCGTCGTCCGATATCTTTTCATTATGCGGACCGAGCGGATCATAACGGCAGACGCCCTTGGTCGTTCCAAACCAGACAACGTTTTCGCGGTCGACGAATGTGGTTAATATTTCGTTCGAACGCAAACCGCCGGCGGTGTTTTCAAATGTAAACCGTTCAACCTGAACTGCGTCGCGAAACTGAAAAGCTCCGCGGTCCAGCGTTCCGACCCAGAGATTTCCAAAACCGTCAAAACTTAGCGACGTGACCGTTCCGACCGCGGCATCGATCTTTTCGAGCTCGTAAGCAGATTTTGCACGGTAAAGACCGCTGTTCTCGGTAAATGTCTGCGCGCCCACCCAAAGCTGACCGGAATTAGAACGTTTGAGATCGTTAATGAAGTTTAACCGCGGTCGAATCTGCAGATCAGCTAAACTGCCGTTTTCAAATATCTGAATGCCGCTTTTATGCGTGCCGATCAAAATGCCGAATTCGGACGGTCCTAACGTTTTTATCTCGAGATCGCCTTCATAGATCAAATTCGCCTTTGGAATTTCAGAATCACTATCTTCAACGGCGAAGATCGCGCCGTTTTCGGAACCAAGATAAATCGTTCCGCTTTTTTCAAAAAGGGAATTGATCGAATTATCGGCAGTTTCCGGAATCGGCTGAAAAAGTTCGTTTCGGTAAAACAGCGCGCCGTCTTCCGTTCCGATCCAAAGCGTTCCGAGATCGTCGACAAAAAGCCGTTTGACGCTAATTATCGAAAGGTTTTGAGCAGTAATCGTTTGAACGCGGCGTCCGTCAAAACGGGCAAGACCGCGTTCGGTGCCGAACCAGAGAACGCCGTCCTTCGTTTGTTCGATCGCGTTGATTCGCTCGGACGGCAAGCCGTGGAAAGAACTGACCGATCCCCATTGGTATAGATCGTCCGCCTGTATCGGCGGCGTTCCGGCAGGTTGCTGCGAACTTGAAAAGTTGGTCGAAAAAAGCAGAAAAATTGCGACCGCTAATGATCTTATTACGATCTTGAAGATAGTTTTCCGGTCAGTAGACATTTAACGGCAGGTCAGGAAGACCGCTCTTCAGCAAGAAATTTCTGCTGGTCGCGTTCGATCCATTTTTTTAACTCTTTTTCGGCTTTGTTCAGCTCATCACTGTTGATCAAACCACGGCTGAGCGCTTCGAAAAACGCTCGTGTTCGAACGTTATACGCGAGTTTGTCGTATTTTTCATTCGACGTTCCCTCGGAAAGAGACTCGAACAATTTTTCATAAAGCGTCGCCAAACGGCTTTCGACTCCCCGCAATGAAAGGCTGCATTTACGCGCGATCGCCCAGTTTGAAAGTCCGAGCGCAAGAAATCGGAGCGCTTCGCTTTCAAACTCGGTCAAAAGCGGTCGCTTGAACGAATCTTTGAACGCCGGGTCGATCATGTCTGCGCCGTCTTCCAAAACGGTCGCGACAAACCTCAAAAAACGCGATTCCGGATTGTTTTTATGAATAAAACCGTAAGCGGGTGCGGGCTGCAGAGACTTGATCATCTTCCGGATCTCATTGATATAAACTTCGTGCGGAAATTGCGTCCAAAAGATTATTCGCGCTTCCGGAAACCCGTTCCAAATTGCACGCGCCGCTTTAACGCCCGAAAATTCCGGCATCTGAATATCGAGAATGCAGAGTTCCGGTTTTTCTTCAAGTGCTACTGAAATTGCAGCGCTTCCGTCTTCTACTTCGATCACCGGACCGGAATTTGGAAATTCACGAGTCAGAAGTTCGGAAAGATACCGGCGCTGAACGGAATTGTCTTCGGCAATAAGGATAGACATAATTCAGAATGATGTTATCAAAAAGTCGGAGAGATGGTTGAACGGATTATCCGCCAAATGCAATATTGACGGCGTTGCGCCGGTGAAGACGTTGAGGAAAATTTGAAAATGGCGGGGCGTAAGAGATTCGAACTCCTGACCCTCGGTTCCGAAGACCGATGCTCTATCCACTGAGCTAACACCCCGAAAGAACTAGATTGTAGTTCCCGCAAATCGGTTTTGCAAACAACCAATTTACGATGCTTGCGCTAATTTACTCTAATTCTGAAATTCGGTCCGAATATATTTGACCACGTCCTTTATTTGAGCTTCCGTCAGCTTATCTTCAAATGCCGGCATGCCCTCATCCGGAATTCCCTTGGCGATGTATTTATAATATTTCGCGTCGTCCATTTTTTTCATTTTTTCCGAAACGAAATTTTCAGCGTTAATAGTAACTCCGTCGACATCAACTTTCCCGCCGGAACCGTCCTCTTTATGGCATTTTGCGCAATGTTCCTTGTAGATCGATGCGCCGCCGGCAATCTCCGCAGGCGAGGGCGTTGTCGCCGCCGCCGCCGAGTTTTGATTCTTCTGATTCGCAGCGTTTTTATCGGTCGTTGTGTTAGCGGTGTTCGTTTCACCGCAGCCGACAAAAATGATAGAAACGATCGATAGAAACGATGCCGCAAAAATGCCCTTCATAAAATATTCCTCCGTCAAAATTGATTCAAAACTCCCGAAAGTTTAACTTAGTAAATAAGATAAAGCAATAAAAGGGGTGTTCGAATGAGCGGGAAAAAGTTTTATATCGGAGGAGACTGGCGGGGTTCGGATGATTCGTTCGAAGTCCGTTCTCCGTATACAAATGAAGTTTTGGCGGAAGTTTCGATGGCGAGTCGCGAACAGATCACTGAAGCCATCTCTGCCGCGGACGCGGCGTCGAAAGAGCTAAAACGCCTTCCGAGATACGAGCTTGCTGAAGGTCTTCGCAAGATCGCACACGGCATAGAAGAACGAAGCCTCGAGTTTGCCGAATCGATCGCACGGGAATCCGCAAAGCCTGTAACTACGGCTAAAGGCGAAGTTTCACGCGGCATCGCTACCTTTAACTGGGCAGCATCGGAAGCCGAGAGATTTGCCGGCGAAATAATACCGGTCGACACGCATAAAAACGGAACCGGAAAGACCGGATGGTCGACATTTGTCCCGCGCGGGATCGTTTTCGGCATAACGCCTTTCAATTATCCTTTGAATTTAGTGGGTCATAAGGTTGCGCCCGCGCTCGCCTCGCGAAACTCGATCATTATTAAACCGAGCCGGAAAACTCCGATGACGGCGCTGATGCTTGCGGAGGTATTTGAAAAGTCCGGGTTGCCGAAATCTGCGCTGCAGGTCATTGCGATGGATACGGACAACATGGATGTAGTCTTCGACGACGAACGTATTTCGATGATCTCTTTCACCGGCAGCGCTGAGGTCGGGTGGGGATTAAAGGAAAAGGCTGGAAAGCGGATGGTTTCGCTCGAACTCGGAGGAAACGCGCCGGTAATCGTTGATGATTCAGCTGATTTTCAGCGTTCGCTGGAGCGTTCGGTAACAGGCGCTTTCTCTCACGCCGGACAGGTCTGCATTTCGGTTCAGAGGATCTATGTTCATCAAGATATATTCGATAAATGGACTCCGGCGTTTGTCGAACGAACCAAAAAATTAAAGACCGGCGACCCGCTCGACGACGAAACCGAGGTTTCCGTCATGATCGATGAAAAAGCGGCTAAGAAAGCGAAAAGCTGGGTCGATGAAGCGGTTTCGAACGGCGCAAAACTGCTTACGGGCGGCGAACTCGACGGCGCCTTTCTTCAGCCGACGGTCTTGACCGGAACCGATCCGGAAATGCGTGCCGTTTCAGAGGAAATTTTTGCACCCGTCGTCGTAATAGAAAAATTCACTGATTTTTCCGAGGCGATCGACATGGCAAACCATACGCGGTTCGGGCTGCAGGCAGGGGTTTTCACCGGAAATCTCGGCAACGCGCAAATTGCCGCCGAACATCTTGAATACGGCGGAATTATGATCAATGATGTCCCAACGTTCCGCGTCGATAACATGCCTTACGGCGGAATTAAAGATTCCGGCTTCGGACGCGAGGGCGTTCGATATGCGATGGAAGAAATGTCGGAAATCAGATTGGTCGTTCTCAATCGTTAAAAATTAGCCTTTAGATCATCGAAATTATGAAATCGAAAATAATCGTTGTTTTAGCCGCGTTGTTAGCATTTTCCGGCTGTCTAAGCGCTCAGACGATCGACTCGCCGGAAGTCAAAAACCTCGCCGTTGCGGGATTGAAACAAGAAGTCGCGATTCGCCGCGATTCGCGCTGGATACCGTATATCGAGGCTCAAAACGAATCGGATTTGTATTTTGCGCAGGGTTTTGTAACTGCCTCCGACCGTCTCTGGCAGATGGATCTTTATCGACGTGTTGCGTCGGGGCGGACAGCGGAACTGTTCGGCAAATTAACGCTCGAAGAAGATAAACGCTGGCGCCGATTCGGGTTTGGATCGATCGTAGAAGAATCCTATAAAACGATGCCGAACGAGCTTAAGCGGGTTTTGGACGATTATGCGCGGGGCGTCAATGCCTATATTGCGACGCTGAACAAAGATTCGCTGCCGGTTGAATTTCAGGTATTGCAGTACAGCCCCGAGCCTTGGAAGCCGTCTGATTCGCTGATCATAGGAAAGATCCTTGCCGACGGTTTAAGCACGAGCTGGTTTGAAGACGCACTAAAGGCAAGATTCTCAAATCTCCCGAAGGAAAAATTTGACCAGCTTTTTATCGAAAAAACTCCTTTCGATGTTCTTGTCGTTGGCAAGGATTCTGAAGAAAGTTCAAAAGCTGCTAAAAGCGACGCGGCAATATCTAACGCGGAAGAAATTTATCAATTAGCGGAACGCGAGTCGATCATCAGAAAAAGCTCACTTGAGCGGATCGGTTTTTATCAGGACTTTAATGCCGCCAGCAACAACTGGGTCGTTTCCGGCAAGCGTACGCTCGACGGTAAACCGATCCTCGCGAACGATCCGCATTTGGACGGAACCGCGCCGTCGATCTGGTATTTATCGAACCTTTCATCGCCGAAGGGTCGCGTGTCTGGCGTGACCTTTCCCGGAACGCCCGGAATCGTTCTCGGGCACAACGAATTCATCGCATGGGGCGCGACAAACCTCGGTCCCGACGTTCAGGATCTGTATATAGAAACGTTTAACGATAAAAATCAAACGTTAACAGGCGACCGCTGGACCGATGCAAAGGTTCGGAACGAGGAGATCAAGGTACGAAAGGGACTGATCGGACCCGAAACGGAATCGGTCGATTTCGAAGTTATCGAAACCGATGACGGCGTTGTTATTCAAGACAAGGGAGAGAAAAAGACGGCGCTCAAATGGACCGCGCGGTATCCTGAAAATAATGAATTTACTGCGTTCTATTACGTAAACCACGCAAAGAATTGGGAAGAATTTAAATCCGCTTTGAAAACCTACGGCGGCGCGACGCAAAATTTTGTTTACGCGGATGTAAAAGGAAACATCGGTTTTCACAATGGCGGCGCAATCCCGATCAGGTCGTCGGGCGACGGAAGTATTCCCTACGACGGTTCAAAGAACGAGGGAAAATGGACAAAGTTTATCCCGTTTGACGAGCTTCCGGAAAGTTATAATCCGCCGGAAGGGTTTATTGTTACGGCAAATCAGCGGCTTGCAGGCGACAGCTACAAACATTTTCTCGGGCACAGCTGGGCTGATCCGTACCGCGCACGCCGAATTCACGATCTGATCGCCAACAATTCTAAAATGACGATCAACGATTCGATGGATATTCAGCGCGACATTTTCAGTATCTCTTATTCCAATTTTGCCCGCGAGATAATAAAAATGGGCGCGGCGAGCGAAGAGACATTGAAAGCACTTCGCAGTTTTGACGGAAAAATCTCACCCGATTCGAAAGAGGCGCTGTTGATCTCTGAAATTCGCAAGGCGTTTTTGAACACTATTTTACGCGGAAATCTCGGTGAATTGGAGGCGAACTCCTATCGCTGGTCGATGCAGAATTCGTTTATCGATTGGCTTGTCCGCGAAAAACCGGCAAATTGGATGACAAAGGAGCTTGGCGATTACAAAGCCGTTTTAATTGAATCGGATAAATATGCAAGGGAAACGCTGATGAAAAAATTTGGCACCGATGAAAAAAATTGGAGATACGGAAAGAGTTCGACGTTCAATTTCCGACACCCGCTAGCAGCTGCGCCGCTGATCGGGTCGATCTTTGCTACTCCGTCGTTCGAATCTTACGGTGGTTTTTCAACGCCGAATGTCGGCTCGGCGGTTTCAATGCGCCACGTCACATCGCCCGGAAATTGGGATCAGACGCGGCACGGAATCGCTCTCGGACAAAGCGGCGACCCGAAATCCCCGTATTTCAAGGATCAATTTGACGGCTGGCGTTCGGGGAACACGCCGGTTTTTCCATTTACAAAAGAGGCAGTTGAAAAGACGGCGATTTCCGTAACAAGATTGAGCGCAAAATAGTTACTCTTCGACTTTTGCTTTTTTCGATCTTAAAAATTGGTTGCGGAGCTCTATAAAATCGTGAAGAATGATCGCGGCGGCTTCGGAATCTATCTTTTCGCGCATTTGTTTTTCATTGAGCCCGAGCTCCCAGAGACGCCCGCGCGCTTCGTACGTCGTAACCCGTTCGTCCTGCAGATAAACAGGAATATCGAGCGATAGAGAAAAATTATTCGCAATTCGGCGTGCTTCGGCGGACATTTCGCTTTCGGAACCGTCAAAATTAAACGGCAAACCGATAATAAGTGCCTGTGCATCAAACTCCGTTAGAAATCGAGAGATCTCTTTGAGAAATAGTTTCCAGCTTCTTCGGGCAATCGTTCCGACGTGACGGATGGTAAATTGCAGTTCGTCGCTGACGGCGACACCGACCTTTTTTGTTCCCAGGTCAAGCGCGAGAAGCCTGCCCTTTGTTGGGATCTGAGAAACATCTGAAATTATCAGGTTCTTGGTTGTTTCTTTTTCTTGCACGATTAAATTTGATAATAGATAATTGAACGTCCAGGTTCGATGATAGCAATAAATTTGAGGAATAAAGAATGAATTATCGCGGAAAATTTTGGCTTGCTATGGTTTCAGCGTCGGTAGCGCTGTATGCCGTTGTTGGAGGAATTGCGGGTTTTTGGGAAAAAACCTATGCACAGCAGCCGATCAATGATGCCGGTGCACAGATCCGGATCTTTGAAAGCGTTTTGCAGCATATTCAAAACGATTACGTGGACGAACCCGACATGGCAAAGGTTCGTGCCGGTGCTCTCCGAGGGCTGCCATATGGTCTGGATCCTTATTCTTCCTATCTGACCTCGGAACAGGTCGCAGATTTTCAAAATAAACAAAATTCAAACAAAGTCGGTATCGGAGCTGAATTTTCGCAGGTGTCGTCGTACCTCTACGTGATCTCGGTAAATAAAGATTCGCCGGCTGACAAAGCCGGAATTAAAGCCGGAGATGTCATCGAATATATCGGAAACAAAGCAACTCGCGATGTTTCGCTTTACGACGCACGGCAGCTTGTTCTCGGCGAGCCGGGATCAAAGGTAGATCTCAGGGTACTTAGAACGGGCGAAAAGCCGCAGACTATTTCGGTGATCAGAAATAAGTTCAGCATTCCAAAAGCGGAAGCAAAAATAGAAGCAGGGAAGATCGGCGTTATCACGGTTTACAGTCTGGCTTCGGGAAGCGCGGAAGATATTAGAAATCAGGTTAATCAGTTGACCAAACAAGGTGCGCAAAAGATCGTTTTGGATCTTCGCGGCGTTGCGACCGGCGAACTTGCAGAAGCCGTCGATGTCGCGAATATCTTTATCAAAGATGGAGTTTTAGCGCAGGTCATCGGAAAGAACGAAACGGTCACGAAATCGTTTAGCGCCGATGCTTCGAAATATTTATTCGGTGGTGAAACCGCGGTTTTGATCGACCTTGGAACAGCCGGCGCGGCGGAAGTCGTCGCAGCGGCGTTTCTGGATAAAAAGCGGGGAGAAGTTGTCGGTGAAAAAAGTTTCGGCGCGGGAACGCAGCAGCAGCTTTTTACAATGAAACGCGGCGGAGGACTGCTTCTGACGGTCGCAATGTGGGCGTCTTCAAGCGGCAAACCATTTCTTGGGACGACGCGGGCGAATTCGGGAATTAAACCTTCGGTCGAAGTTAAACGACCTGAGACTCCGGAAGCGATAGAGGTTGAAGAGCTTGTAGATAAGCAGGAAGAAGAACAAAATCAGCCGGAAGTAGAAGAAACGCCGAAGGTCGAAAAACCGAAAGCACCACGGGAAGATATCCAATTAAAGAAAGCGATCGAGATACTTAGCGGAAAGGCTGCTGCCGCTGCAGCGTAGTCGATCGTTAATTCTTAACTATTGGAAGAGCCGGTTTTTGCCGGCTTTTTCTTATTTACATTTCTTGTTGTTCGCTCATTGTTTCGCTGATAGAATCGAAGTTCAATGAACATCGATGAGATAAAGGTCCGGAAAATGGAAGGCAAGGATGCCGGCGGATGGTTTCGACTTCGAAAAAATCTCTGGGACCAAATGTCGGACAGCGAAAACAAGAGCGAAATGACGGGCATATTTGAAAATTCGGACACACAGCTCGTTCTGGTTGCCGAAGATGACGGCGAGCTGATCGGATTTCTCGAAGCCAGCATCAGACCATTTGTCGAAGACTGCCAAACCGAAAACGTCGGTTACCTTGAAGGCTGGTGGATCGAACCGGAATACCGCAGAAAAGGTATTGGGCGGGAATTGGTCAATCAGGCTGAAAATTGGGCTCGTGAAAAAGGCTGTAAAGAAATGGCTTCCGATTCGGAGATCGGCAATGATCTAAGCCTAAAGGCGCATCGAAAACTTGGTTATCAGGAAACTTCCAGACTCGTCCATCTTCGAAAGGAACTTGTTTAAGTATTGTAATGTGTAACATTCGCATAAAACTTTTCTCATACGTCGCTTGCGCCGCAGCGATCACCGTGCTTTGCGCGGTCGGTTTTGGACAATCGACTAATCAAGCCAACCCGACTCCTGTAATTTCAAATGAGATCAACGGCATAATTCCGGCACGAGCGATCGGCGATTCACGTCTGACGAATCACTTTTATGCGTTTAACGGCGATCAGGGAGATGTTTTTATTAATATCGTCACTGAAAATTTGGATGGAGACATCGATATTTTTACGTCGGACTCGCTTCAGGCATTGACAAAGATCACGGTTTTTTCTGACAACGCCAATTCGGAAACCGGGCGAATCGTGTATTTGCGAAAGCCCGAAAAGCTGCTGCTTCGTGTTCAAGGACGCAGTCCGAACGACGAAAACGCGACTTACCGGATAAAATTTGCCGGAAGTTTTCAACCGCTTCCGCGATCTTTGGCGGAAGAAGTTCCTCTGAAACCGGAGGTGCGAGTCGAACGTCCGGGCGATCCGATCGTTAATTCGGTCGGGACGATCATTGGCGTAGTTCCAAATCCGGAACCGGTGCCTGTACCCGAGGTCGAACAACCTGCCGAGAAAGCGAAAGTTAATGAGAAGACGATCAACTTGATAAGCAGCGATGAAGGCGAAAAATTAGAATCGTCAGCACGGATCGAGATTCGCCGCGAATCGCGCACGGTCGATAAGGACGAGGTCATTGAGACCAACAAGGAAAAACCGACGGTCGCAAAGCCTGTTTTAATAATTACTGACGATATCGAGCCTGTTGAAGCCCCGACGACGGAAGAAAAAGCAGCGGTTGAAGAGAAAAAGGAAGAAGCGTCTTCGCCGAAAACCGTTGTTGAGCCGATGAGCCCGGAGCAGCTCGGAAAGATCCAGTTAGTTGTTTCGTTTAAGGATGGTCGCGTTCTAAAGCAGGCAATGAATACTGTGTTTTCGTTTAATGTCAATCAGGG
This sequence comes from Pyrinomonadaceae bacterium, assembly GCA_026129865.1. Lineage (GTDB taxonomy): Bacteria > Acidobacteriota > Blastocatellia > Pyrinomonadales > Pyrinomonadaceae > JAHCHG01. The sequence goes on along the minus strand of JAHCHG010000001.1, from coordinate 93,656 downwards.
AATCCTGACGATCGTTTCGAACGACGGAAAAACCGCGAGATTTTCGCTGCTTGAGATCGAAAAAATATCGATCGAATAGTCTATTTTAAAACCTCTGCAAGTCGCGCGTTCAGAGGGTTTTGCGGGTCTGCTGCCTTGAGTTTGCCTGCCGTCTCATTCGCTTTTTCTAAATTTCCGGATTTAAAATATGCCGCGGCTAAATTATATAAGGTCTGCGGATGTTTGGGATTTATCTTCAACGAATTCTCAAATTCTGCGATCGCTCTTTCAAAATCCGGCGATTCGCGTTCGACATAACTTGTCCCGAGATCGGTCCTGACCGCGTAATCGTCCGGCTTCTTTTCAAGCGCTTTCCTATACCAAATTTCTGCCTGATCGAATTTTTTTGAGTCGAAATAAGAATTTCCGAGTTTTACGATGATCTTATAATTTTCGGGGTCGATCTTATTAGCGTTTTCGAGAAATTCGATGGCTTTTTCGAAATTTCGAATTCTTAGATAGAGATCTGCGGCTGCCGTCTGCGCTTCAATGTTTTGCGGTTCTTTTTGGGCTTTGTCCAAAATAAGTGAGATTTCCGGCATCGGTGCGGAAAGGTTCGATTGATCGCGTACGACTTCGTTTCTTACCTGATTTTCGAGCGACGTTGAGTTCATCGGAGTAGCTTTCGCGCTGCCGATCTCACTTTTGTTCAGCGCATTTGCGCCAAAAAAACCGATCACCGCGCCGAGCAAAATTCCCGCAGCCGCGTATATTAAGTTTGATTTAGTCATGAGTTATTTGGCTCGTTTGAAATAAACGGCTTTTGTATCGGAACTCGAAAAAAGCACTGACTTATCATCGAACTTATTGTAATCGTCGATATTAACGAATTCAAACTGTAGATCGGGCGACGAAACGATCTCCCAGCCTTCATTCCCCATTTGCGCCAGAGCGTTTTGAAAGGCAATTTGAGCCGCTTTTCGACTGGCTGCCACGCGCGATTCGGTTGATTCTTCGACCGCACGTTCCTGCAGAAATACGCCGTAATCAAGCTCATATTTAATTTCGGACCGACGGCAGCCGTTTTGCGCCACATAACAGATCTCCGCCATTCCATAGATCCTGTTGAGCTTGTCTTTCACCGGTGAAAAGCTATAAGCATGTGTGACCGAAGCATATTCCCACTGCAATCGCGCATTCTTTTGCGCATTTGCTTCGGGCAAACTCTGAAAAACGATCGCGCCTGAAATTATAGCCGCCAATCCAACAGCGCACACTAATAATAATCGTCTCATACCGACCTCCGATTTATGTTTTATCACACCCGGTCTCCGCCGATTTGTTCCGAAAATTTTAGGCGTAACTATGTAATCCGGGCAGCAGATAGCTGACTCCCAGATAAGTGAAGATCACCAGAAGAAAACCTACGATCGCAAAATAAGCCGAACTTCTTCCCGACCATCCGCGTGAAATTCGTGTATGGAGAAACGCCGCGTATGTCAACCACGCGACAAGAGCGCCCGTTTCTTTTGAGTCGAAACCCCAAGGTCTTCCCCACGATTCGTTTGCCCAGATCGCTCCGGTAATTAGAAGCATTGCTAATCCTGCGAACGCAAGGCATGCGGTTTTGTACATCAAATTGTCGAGCGATTCGAGCGAAGGCAGCCGTTCGCGGATCTTGTCCGTTCGGAAACTAAAAAGAATTACAAAGCCTAATCCGGCAAGTGCCGTGATCAAGCCGGAAAGCTCAACCGGATTCGTCCCGAAACTCAAGAAAAGCCTTTCGCCGTTTGCCTGAAGATACTGTTTTCCGGCTTGTTCAAACTGAGCAGGAGTGATCGCTTCAAAATCTTGAACAGACAGACGCTGTTTCGCTGCGATATCTTTGCCTGCGTCGATAAATTGTTCGGGCGATGCCGCGAGCTGGTCATTCAATCTCGTTTGAACATCGGCAGTAGAACGAATTCCCACGACGAGAAAAACAATTGAAAGCAAAAGCGTCGCGAATGAAGCCCGTAAGAAAATATGACCAAATTTCTGTGCCTTAACATTTTCTTTATAAACATAAAAAAGAAAGGCGACGATCGAACCAACTAGCAAAATTCCTGTAATTACAAGAGTTTCCCCGACATAGGGAATTGCAAGGCGGAATGGAGCAGAAAAATTCTTGCCTCCCATCGGGTTCGGCAGGAAAAGTCCGGAGCGGTAAACAAACTCGGTAAAAACCGAAAACTTACTGATCGTAGCGATCACGGAAAATGCGAAGATCGCCGCCCAGACCGCCATCGCTTCGACCTTAACTTTGTCCTTCAGCAAATAAATAACCGCAACCGCAAAACAGACCAGCGCAACGCCGTAACTTAAAGATGCGACACCGACATGAATCGGTCGCCAGTACGAATCCAGGATCGGCATCAAATTTGAATGCTCGCCGCCGATGAATCGTGCAAGAGTTAAGATCAACGCCGCTAGCGGAAGCGTAAACGCGGTCAAAAACCGGAAATCCTTTCGCGCTGCCAAAAGCAGTGTCGTTATTCCGGCACCGAATGCGAAAGCAAGACTCAGATCGTATAGATTGGCGAACGGAATGTAACGAAACATCCAAGGTTTTGCGGCATTTCCGCTTTGAACCAGTTGTTCAAGCTCGTGTTCGTAAGCGCCGACCCATCGGACGAGCCAACTCGAAAAATTGAAGAAAACACCGAGCGAAGCGCCCCAAAGACCGATCTTTTGAGCCATTTCGGACGGAGCGTACAGGTTCGTCAATTGGAAAAGAGCTGCCAGAATATAAGCCGCCAGGGCAAGCATCATCAGTGCGGTGTCCGAAATGAATCGTTCGCCGAACTGAAACCGCAGAAACAGCATTACAAACCCGCCGCCAAGTGCCATGATCGCAGGGATATAACGCCGCAGCGACCCGTCAATTTCCAATCTACTTACTTCTTGCATATCAATCCTATATTTTGCGCAAATCTGAAATCAATTTTGCGAATTTATCCTTAAAACCCTGATGATTACGGTTGGTAATTCCGCCAACGACGATCTCACCGTTTTCTTCGACCAATGCCCAAACTCTGCGATGCGATACAAAAAACACGAATACAAGCGCGCCCATCAACCCGATCCCGCCGACGTACCACGCGATAAATGCGGCATTATACGGGTCGTACTTGATCGAAAGAACATGCGCGAACGGCGATTTCTCAAATTCTGCCAGTCTCCAGCGATAGCCTGCGACCGGCGCACCGACCGGAGCTGAATCGGGAAGCTTCATCGCAAACGCATACGCGACCGATTTTTCGCCGTCCGGTTTTGAAAGATTCAGCTTTACGACCGGATTGTTGTATTCGCCGGATCGCGAATCTGCTTTTCCATTATTCAGAACAAAATCCGGGAAGAATTCGTCGTACGCGACCTTTGTTCCATCCGGCAGCGTAGTTTCGCCGTTTCGGGCTAACCCCAGCGTAATCGGTTCGCCGCCGCCCTGCGGCGTAAGTTCCAAAGTCATATTGCGGGCGCTGCCGTATGTTATGGCACTTGCCTGAAAAAATCTGTAACCGCGATATTGAAACGGGTTATTCAAGCTGACAACCGCGTCGGTCTTTCCGTATTCCGGATCGTCGATGGTCAGACTCGTGCTCCAATCCATCGTGTTATTTATTTCGATCGAACCTTTAGGGTCGATCAACTTTTGCTGAATGTCCGTGCTTGTAATTGAAAACGGTAATCCGACCGCAAATTTTTCCTTTTGATCGAGCTTGAATGCGATCATTTCGATCTGGTTCGTAGTTTCACCCGGAACAAACTGGACGTCTGCATCAAACCCCGTTTGAAGCGCGACAAAATGACCGAGAAATAGGATCAGAAGGAAAACATGAACGATGTAAGCGCCTAAACGATTCCATCGACCGCTTTCACCGAAAACGAACGTCTTGCCTTTTTTCTCGGAGATCGCAGCACGAAGACCATTTTTCTTAAAAATCTCGGCAATTCGATTCGGGATATCCGCTGTACTTGAATCCGGAGCTTCTATAACGGCATTTTCTTTCTGACCTAAAAGCCATTTTCGCGAAGCATCAAGTTTTGGCTTTGAAATATATTTCCACGCGTTCGGAAAATGATCGATCGACGCCAAAATGATGTTCAGCGACAAGATAAGAAGAAGACCGTTGTAATAAAAGCTGTGGTATATGTCGAAAACGCCGAGATAACTGCCGACGATTCTTTCTGCCGGCGTGAGCGAAGCGTAGAAAGCCTCAAACCCTTCGACATTTTGCTGGATCACGAGCATTCCGATAATCGATAGAATAACGAGAATGCAAAGCAACACGACGCCAAACCGAACCGAACTGACAAAGTCTATCAGGCGGTTCAGTAACGGCGCGGACTTTACGCGCTCGCCATCGAACGGGCTGCTGACGATAGAATCGTCTGCGGATGAAAGTTGGGCTTCAGATGACATTATTTTATCCGATTTTACTTAATGAAAATCATATCGCAGGCAATTTTGTTTGTCATCCGCAGATTTTATAAGTTTGACTTCGAGCGAAAAGAAGTTTCACTGTTCAAATGACGATTTGGAAATTCCATTCCAGCGCGCTATTCTTGGGGAAAGTTTCGGTTTCATAAAACATCCATGGAATTAACAACTGCAGAAATACCGCAATCGAGAGTGATCGGTGTCCGCGAAAAGCTCTTAGCATTTTTCGAACTGACCAAACCGCGAATTGCGTTCATGCTCGTTTTGACGGCGGCGGCAAGCTTTTATCTCGGAACGGTAGGGAAGTTTGACGTGATCCTTTTCGTTAACGCAATGCTTGGGATCACGCTTTTGGCGTTCGGAGTTGCGACCTTGAATCAATATTGGGAGCGCGAAACGGACATTTTGATGAAGCGTACGGCGTCGCGTCCGATACCGACGGAAAAGGTCTCTCCAAATGAAGCGTTGATGTTCGGTATTCTGCTTTGCCTCGGTGCGGAAACCTATCTTTTCTTTCTCGTCAACGCGCTGACCGCCGTTTTGGGAATCGTAGTAATTGTCGGCTATGTATTTCTTTATACTCCGCTGAAAACGCGAACATCGGCTTCGACCGCGATCGGTGCTCTGCCGGGAGCGATGCCTCCTTTGATGGGCTGGACAGCGGCGGCGAACGAGATCACGTTGGGCGCCTGGGCGCTGTTCGCGCTTCTGTTTTTATGGCAGTTCCCGCATTTTTTGGCGATCGCATGGATGTATAAGGATGAATATGCCAAGGCGGGGATCAAAATGCTCCCGGTTGTCGAGCCTGAAGGAAAAATAACGGCGCAGCAGATCGTCATTTTCACGATAATTCTTCTCCCGATAAGCGTCGCGCCATATTTTCTAGGATTCGCCGGTCTGATCTACCTTGTCGGATCGATCGTCCTCGGAGTCTGGTTCTTAAAATCAAGTATCGAAATGGCACGTGCGAAAACCGTCGAAAAGGCTCGAAAACTACTGCTTGTTTCGGTAATTTACCTTCCCTTGCTTTTTGCGTTAATGGTTGTGAACAACAAATAACATGAAAGTCGGATTGATCGAAAAAATCGAGGATGAGGAAAAGCGGATCGCCGGACGGCGTTCCCGGCGGAGCGGACTCGGCGGCGGTTCGAACAATCAAAACGGCGGCGATGAGAACGGCGGCGGAGGAAACAATCCCGGTAACAACATTCCCGAAGGCGACCTCGAGGACGAGATATATCCGTCTAATAAGTTCCGGATCGGCATGTGGTTTGTGCTCCTGGTTGTCTTAATGACGTTTGGCGGCTTGATCGGGGCGTATATCGTAATCTCGACAAAAGGGGTCTACGAATGGAAGCCATTCCGCTTTCCGGTTCAGGTATTTGTCAGCACTGCTCTTCTTTTTTCCAGCAGCTTAACTTTTATCTTCGCACGGCGGTCCATCATTGCCGAACAACAGGAAAGAGCCAGGAAATGGCTTCTCGCGACGACAGCGCTCGGCGGAGTTTTCATTGCTTCACAGCTTGTTTTGTGGCTGACGCTCTTTATGCAGGGCGTTTATATGGCGAGCAATCCTTACGCTGGATTTTTCTACATTTTAACGGCAATTCACGCTATTCATGTCCTCGGCGGGATAACAGCATTGGGTTACCTCGTGCTCCGAACATGGCTTCCGACAAATGATGAAGTCGAACTGCAGAATCGGAAAATGTTTGCGAATGTCATCGGTTGGTACTGGCATTTTATGGATGGTCTTTGGATCGTACTTGTCGTTCTTTTAGGTTTTTGGAAATAGAGCTGCGCCGTCTATGAATTTTTTACAGATCTTGCCGCACTTAAATGCTTCGCTTAATGCTTTAAGCGGAGTTTTTTTGATATCCGGCTTTTATTTCATCCGTCGAAAACAGATATCGAAGCACCGTTTCTGCATGATCAGCGCTTGTTCTGTTTCTGCGCTGTTTCTGGTTTCATATATCATCCATCATTCCATCAGAACGTACTATTTCGGAATCGGACCGACAAGATTTACAGGCGAAGGAGTTGTCGTTCCTATTTACCGCACGATCTTGTTGACGCATACGGTCCTGGCGACGGCTATCGCGCCGTTTGTACTTGTCACACTCTGGCGCGGATTAAAAGGTCGATACGATACTCATAAAAAACTCGCCAGATGGGTTTTTCCGATCTGGCTCTACGTTTCAATAACAGGTGTATTCGTCTATCTTATGCTATATCAACTGTTTCCGGCGAAATAGATTTTTTTGCGAGACTCTTGCTAATACGGCATTCGGGTGATATATTTTATTTTGTTGAAAACTTAAGCGCCGAAGCCGTTTAACTGTAAAACGGCACGGGGGAACCATTCGATCCGGTTTCGATCTGATCGCGGGGCGAAGTCATTTTCTTGGAAAAAGACGGGGGAGCTTCTTCATCCCTAGCCCGACAGCTAACCTCGTAGGTGCGGTGAAGAAGACACTGAAAAATTAATGCCGTTTTGGTGCGATTTTGTGTGTGCTTCGCATCCTTTTGATTTTTCAACAGTTCAAACAAAGACATCCGTCTTCTCAAAGAAAAAAGTTCCGCTTACAGGGCGGAACTTTTTGATTTTAGCCTATCGGGTTTTTATTTTTTGGACCTTCACCCGTTTTAAGGGAATCTTGACCGCGGGATCGATGACGATCGAAACCGGTTTTGTATCTGCCGGAAAATTAAATTTCTCGTCCTTTTTTGTGATCCTGATCATTTCTGCTTTGCGACCATCAGGGAATTCAAGTTCAATTTCAAGCGGAATAATAAATGCTTCCGGAACGAGCGCGTCGCTCTTCTGAATTTGCGAAATATCGAGCTCAATCCGACCTTCATTTTCATAGAACACAGGATCGATATTTATCTTCGGATAACCGCCGCCGTAAACCCATTGATCGAAAAACCAATCAAGATCCGTCTTTGACGCTTCTTCCATCGCCTTTTTCAAGTCTGACGTCTCTACATTTCCGCCGCGATGTCTGCGTAGATACATCTTCACCCCGCGCCAGAACGCGTCGTCGCCGACAGTTTCCCGCAGAGTATGGATCACCGCACCGGCTTTTTGATATACGATCGAATCGAACATCGATTCGTCATTCTTCAAATCCGGAAAACAGTTAAAAACTCCGTGCGGATTTTTTTTATAGATGTCGTCGGCAAAATAATCTTTGACATCAGCCTGGATCTTTTGAATATAGTCGCTGCGACCGTTCGTTCTTTCGCGAAAAACGGCTTCCATAAAGGTTGCAAACCCTTCGTTTAACCAGAGCTCGGACCAATTTTTACAAGTTACAAGATTTCCAAACCACGAATGCGCAAGCTCATGCGCAACAAGATCTTCAACGCCCGGCTGAAGCGTCGGAAAATCGGCTAGAAGAATTTCTCTATCCGAAAGCGTCGTTGCGGTAATATTTTCCATTCCGCCGAGTTCAAACTTGGCGACGAGCGTTTGATCGTATTTATTGAACGGGTAATCGATACCGGTGACCTCTTCAAAAACACGCATCATTTCACGCGTTTTTCCAAAAGCTTTTCGAAAAATGTTCGAATGATCCGGATAAATGAAATAACCAAGGGCGACATTACGGTAAGTTTCGTCGATCCTTTTATAGTTTCCCACGACGAGCGACGTTAAATATGTCGAATGCGGCACTTTCATCGAGAAATGAAATGTCCGCGTGCCGTCCGAATTAGGGCGAATACCGATCAGTTCGCCGTTGGCGATCGCCGTTTCACCTTCTTCGACTGTGATGAACTGCTCAGTCGTCGCCTTGTCGTCGGGAAAATCGTATGACGGGAACCAATGCCGCGTTTCTGCGGTCTCGCCCTGCGTCCAAACCTGCGCGTCGTAAACAATGTTCGAAGAACGCTTGCTTGCGTCGACAAAGTAGACACCTTTCGACGGCTTGGAACTGTACATCAATTTAATACCGATCGTATCGTTCCTGGCGTAATCTTTGTCGAGCGCGATCTTTACGGATTCTCGAGATACGCTAAATTTGAGCGGGGTTCCATTCAAAAGCGAAACGGAAACATAACTAAGTCCGACAGAATCGAGTTCGACCGAACGAAACTTGTCCCTGAGCGGTTTAAGTTTTACGGTTGTTTCGCCAAAGATCATTTTCTGTCTCCGATCAAATTTCGTGTCGATCGAATAATGGAGCGCGTCAAATGTTCTTACGGGGCTGAAGCCGATCCTTGACCGCTGTGCGTGAACTGTCAATATCGGCGCCAGCAAAATAACCAGCGCAAACGCAAATTTTATCTTCCAGAATCTCATAAATTATCTGAACCTAACCAAAAGTATTTCTTTGAACTTATTTTGGGGAAAATCCGGAAATGTTAGAATTCACAAAAAGAGGAATATCGACCGCAAAACTTCCTTTCTAACAACCGATTAGATATGATGGCAGGGAATTCAAAGGTGACCAAATGAAAATTAAACTTTTCCTATATTTAATTGCAATTGCTGTCTTTAGCGTCTCAAGTTTTGCACAGGTGAAGTCGGAATATTACTCCGATGAAACGCTTTTGCAGCTTCAGGAACTGCAGCGAGCCGCTCTTGCAAGCGATTACGCTTTTTCACAAACGCGGTTTATCTCGTACAACATCGGACCACGGCTGACGGGTTCGGCGCAAGCGGAACGCGCCGTGAGATATGTTGCGGATGAGATGAAAAAGCTCGGTCTTGAAGTTCAGCTTCAGGAGTTGAAGGTTCCCCATTGGGTTCGCGGAGACGAGCGCGGTGAACTCATTTCGTGGAATGAAATGACTCCGGGTACTGTCCATAAGATTACGTTAACCACGCTCGGCGGCTCCGTCCCAACAGCTTCCGGCGGGCTGAAAGCCGAGATCGTCGTCGTTAAAAGTTTTGAACATTTAAAGAAACTTGGTCGCGAAAAGATCGAAGGAAAGATCGTTTTATTTGATGTGAGATTCGACCGGGAATTAGCAGCAGCGGGTTTTGGCGGAAATGCATACGGAGAAGTTTCGACATATCGCAGCGGCGGCGCAATAGAAGCTGCGAAGTTGGGCGCGGCGGCTGTGCTGGTTCGATCTGCGGGCGGATCGCAAAACAGGCTGGCTCATACCGGCGCAATGCGGTATTCCAATGATGTGACGAAAATTCCTGCAGCGGCGGTAACCTTTGAAGACGCTGAACTTATCGCATATCTTGCGGGTCAGGGAACGGTTCGGATGAATCTCGTGCTAACGCCGCAAACATTCGAAGATACTATAAGTTACAACGTTATAGCTGATCTAAAGGGCACGGAAAAACCGGATGAGATCGTAGTAGTCGGCGGACATTTGGATTCATGGGATCTCGGTCAAGGTGCGTTGGACGACGCTGCCGGCGTTGCCGCTGCAATGCAGGTTCCTGCGCTCTTGAAAAAACTAGGACTAAAGCCGAAGCGAACTATCAGATTGGTCGCATTTATGAATGAAGAGAATGGTTTTGTCGGCGCACGGACTTACGCTGAAAAAGCGGACGTATCGAAACATTTTGCCGCCATTGAAAGCGATCTGGGTGCAAGTCACCCGATCGGCTTTATTTTTGCCGGAAAGCCAGCCGCAATACCGTTTCTTGCCCCTCTTGCCGAAATACTGAAAGCGCAGGGCGCCGGACAGATCGATCAAAAACCGAATGCAAGCTCCGATATCAGCACGCTGACCGAGCTTAGCGTTCCTTCGTTCGGACCATGGTATGACACGCGGACATATTTTGATTATCACCACACGGCGGCGGATACGTTCGACAAGATCGACGCCCGGCAGCTTGCCGAAAACGGCGCAGTCATGGCGGTTTTGGCTTACGGACTCGCAAATCTCGAACAGCCGCTTCCGCGATAGCGTTCGCGCCGAATGACAAGCCGACGATCCATCGGTTAATATCGAAATTATTAATTTTCAGGAGCATTATCTTATGAGTAAAAGACCACCGCCGTATTTTCCGCAGACCGCTTTGAATCCGACCGACGACAACCGGTACAAGAAGTTTAAGATGGTCGCAGCGGGATCGATAATAGTGATTCTTGCGCTTTTGATTGCCGCCGGGATCGGAATTTACTATTTTATCGTCTGGTTGTTTTGATCGAACATTCGAAAACATAACTAAAAACCGCCGCAGCCGAAATACGCTGCAGCGGTTTTTTTATTTGCTTAGTGCTTGTTTATTTATTCCTGCTTGGTTCGCGCTTTTCGGCGTTTGCGCGCGCGCCCTGGATCGCAAGCTGCTTTGCCTCCGGCAAGAGCTCGATAGCGCGCTTTAACTGCGAGTCATATTCGTTAAAGACTTGAAAAGAGGTGGTAGAACCAAAAGATGCAGTTACAAACTCGGTTCGAAGAGCGCGTTCGACAAACTCCTTTTCAGAGTCGATCTGCGCTTGTGAAAAGCCGTATTTTGTTGTTGCAAAGTTCTTAAATGCATCAAAGATGCGCTTATCGATCGGAAAATCGCTTGATTTTAACGTGTAGTTGAACTCTATCGGGCGGTCGACTTTATAATTTTCAAATCCCGGAACTTTCCCGTAAGCGAGATCGAGAACAAACGCAAAAATAGGATCGTTCAATTTCCTCTGAAACCGTGCTTTGGTCGTCGTTATTGTCTGCGATTTAACATATTCGTCAGGATTTATTCCGCCGCCGCCGTAAACCGTTCTCCCGGAATCTGTCTTACTTTCGGCGCCGTTCGGAGTCTTTTGTTTGTCCTCATCACGAAGAGTTCCGCCATTGGTGTAATAATTGTAGAGATTTCCATCGGAATAATCGCGCTGGATCAATCGTCCGGCTGGTGTTTCATATTTCGCGATCGTCAAAAGCAGCATCGAGCCGTATTCAAGTTGGAACGGATTTTGAACTAGTCCCTTTCCAAACGTGTTTTCTCCGACGATTAGCGCACGGTCGTGATCCTGCAAAGCGCCTGCTAAGATTTCCGAAGCCGACGCGGTATTGCGGTTTACCAAAATTACGATCGGGGTGTCGTCCGGCGTATAGTTGTCTGCCTGATAATTATTTTCCACTCCCTGAATTCTGCCTTTTTGGGTAAAGATCGTCTGACCCCGCGACAGAAACGTGTTGGAAACCTGATAAGCCTGGCTGACAAGTCCGCCGCCGTTATCTCTCAGATCCAACACGAGGTTTGTCATGCCCTGCGCCTTCAAGCGCTGCATTGCCTCGTGAAATTCGGCGTAGGTCGTCTGATTAAAACCACCCGTCATTCCGATATACCCGACGCCCGGGCGGATCATATACGATTCTGCGATCGACGGCTGCGAAACGGCGTCACGAATTATCTCAACAGTTTCCGTCTTGCCCGAACCAAACTTTTCGACCGTAAGTTTCGCAACCGTTCCGCGCGGACCGCGGAGAAAATCTCGAACTTCAAAATACGGCTTTCCGACCATTGACGTGCCGTTGACGGACAGGATCTTGTCTCCGTAACGCAGCCCTGCGCGATGCGCCGGCGCGCCGTCAAATGTCGCTTTTATAAACGTCGCAATTACTTTTCCATCTTTATCGCTGAGATCGCCGATCGTCGCCCCGATGCCGAAATACTGCGAACTTTGATTTGTTCGAAATTCTTCATATTCCTTTGCGTCGAAATAATTTGAATGCGGATCGAGCGTGTGCAGCATCGAATCGATGGAGGTTTTGAACAACCCGTTATAATCGAGATTGTTTCCGTTGACGTGATTGTTTTCGATTATCGTCAACGCTTCAGCCATATCGCGTTCAATGTCTTCAACCGTTACTTTGGACGGCTGCGACGTTTTCTTAGCATCAGCTAATGCCGCAGATCCGCGGGAAACGCTTTGCGGTGCCTGTGCGAATGAAGTTGAAAATAGAAAAATGGTTAGAAATAGACCCAAGACAAGATTTGAACTTTTTTTCACTACAAAAAATCTCCTATTATTCCTGCTTCGAGCGAAGCAATTACAACAATTTGGCAGAAAAATGATAACATCCCTTAGAGTAAAAAGCGATATGTTTGGTTGCACGCCTGAATGACTCAGAACCTGGAAAACGATAAATGTTTTCCGGCAAAATTATGATCTACGATACTCGCATTTTGCGTTTTTCCCGCTAAACCGATGTCCCATTTATTAGAGATAGAAAATTTACAAACACATTTTCCGACGCGTGCCGGGCTCGTCAAGGCGGTAAACGATGTATCGTTTTACATTGATGAAGGGGAACTTTTGGGGCTTGTCGGCGAATCGGGCTGCGGAAAATCTATCACTGCGCTGTCGGTTATGCGCCTGATCGCGCCTCCGGGAAAGATCGTCGGCGGTTCGATCAAGTTTAAGGACGAGGATCTGGGTAAAGTTTCCGAGGAACGTATGCGGCAAATTCGCGGAAACGATATAGCAATGATCTTTCAAGATCCGATGACCTCGCTGAATCCCGTTTATACCGTCGGCGAACAGATCGCCGAAGCGATCCGTCTGCATCAAAAACTGAATAAATCGCAGGCACGCGATGCGGCGGTCGCCGCAATGGATGAAGTCGCGATTCCAGCTCCGGAAACCCGCTTTTCCGATTACCCGCATCAACTTTCGGGAGGAATGCGCCAGCGGATAATGATCGCGATGGCGCTGGCATGCAATCCGGAACTGCTGATCGCGGACGAACCGACGACAGCGCTGGATGTTACGATCCAGGCTCAAATTTTGGAGTTGCTCGACGGACTTCGGAAAACTCGAAAACTCGGCGTTTTATTGATCACGCACGACCTCGGCGTTGTTGCCGAAGTCGCCGACCGTGTTTGCGTTATGTATACCGGAAAGATCGTCGAAGAAGCACCGGTCGAAACTATTTTCGAAAATCCAAAACATCCGTATACGCAGGGACTTCTTCGTTCGGTTCCGAAGATTCGCGGCATCGGAGAAGAAAAGGAAACTCGCCTTTTAACCATTGAAGGAGTTGTGCCGAGTCCGACAAATCTTCCCGAAGGCTGCCATTTCGAACCGCGCTGCACCGTTTCGCTTCCGGAATGTTCGAAATTAGAAATTCCGCTTTATCAGGTTGATAACAATTCAGAGGTCCGCTGTATTCATTACGCTCCGGCGGTCAAAGAAAAAAGCAATGGCGCAAATTGAGAATAATGCGGTCGTTCGGGGTGTGAAGATCTTTTTTCGAAGACCGGAAATGCATGATCTTCAGGAATTTATTCAATTAAATCTTGAAAGCGCGGCTTTCCACACAGGTCTGGTCAATCCGCCGAAAGATCGGGATAGCTTTATCGAATTTATTGCAAAGAACGAACGCCCGGAAAATGTAAGTTTTTTTGTATGTTCAAAAGGATCCGGCGAAATTGCCGGCGCCGTCAATCTTTCGCAGATCTTTCGCGGCGGATTTCAAAACGCGTATCTCGGATACTACCTCGGCGAAAAATTCGCAGGTCAAGGTTTCGGGACTGAGATGATCTCATTGATCGTCAGATATGCATTTGAAACTATAAATCTGCACAGGATAGAGGCAAATATTCAACCTCAAAATCTTGCGTCCATTGCGGTCGCAGCGAAAAATGGGTTTAGGAAAGAGGGTTATTCGCCCAGTTATTTGAGGATAGGCGGCGAATGGCGCGATCACGAGCGTTGGGCGATAATAAATACGAATTGGAGCGAGACATTATGAGCGGATCTTTAGCTGAGGACAACAAGCGCATTACCGTCGAAGAGTATTTGGAACTTGAGGCAAAATCTAAAGTTAAACATGAATTTTTCGATGGTGAAATTATCGCAATGGCAGGTGCGAAAAGGAGCCATAGTTTGGCAGCCGGAAACATTTTTCGGCAAATCGCAAATCAGCTGGTTGAGAAAGATTGTGAAGTCCACCAAAGCGATATCAAAGTTAAAGTGCGCGATAACCATTTTGTTTACCCGGATGTTGTGGCGGCATGCGGCGAACTTGATTGGGAGTCGGGTGAAACTGTTCTGCTGAACCCTACCGTCGTATTCGAGGTTTTGTCCAAATCTACCGAAGCAAGGGATCGCGGTGAAAAGGCTCAGGACTATCGTCGGTTGCCGACCTTGACCGATCATTTACTTGTCTCCCAGAAAGAAATGTTGATCGAACATTTTTCCCGACAGAATGACGGCAGCTGGAAATTGGTAGAATATCGCACCGCAGACGACGTAATAAGAATAGAATCGATCGGCTGCGCGTTTACTCTTGAGAATGCGTATCACGGAATCACATTTCCCAAGTTAAAACTGGTAAAGACAGAAAACAAAGATGCAATCTAGCGCAGCAGGTCTAAAAGTAAGTACAAATAAACTTCTTCAGGTTCGAAATCTGGTTAAGCATTTTCCAGTCGAGAACAGCGACGATGTCGTTCGCGCTGTCGATGGAGTTTCGTTTGACATTTTCGAAGGCGAAACCCTGGGACTTGTTGGCGAATCGGGCTGCGGAAAGTCCACCGTCGGTCGCTGTTTGCTGCGGCTGCATGAACCGACAAGCGGCGAAGTGCTGTTCGAAGGCAGTGATATTCTCGGTCTCGGCAACAATGAAATGCAAAAGCTTCGGCGGCAAATGCAGATCATTTTCCAGGATCCTTATGCGTCGCTCAATCCGCGTTTGAGCATTTTGTCAATAGTCGGTGAACCGTTGAAAATACACGGCATCGGGAACAAACTTGAACGCCGCGAACGTGTTGCCGAGCTTTTGAAAAAGGTCGGGCTCGATCCGGCATATATGTCTCGCTATCCGCACGAATTTTCCGGCGGTCAGCGGCAAAGGATCGGCATTGCGCGTGCGCTGGCACTAAATCCGAAATTGATCATTGCGGACGAACCGGTTTCTGCGCTCGACGTTTCGGTTCAGGCGCAGGTCGTTAATTTGCTGCAGGATCTGCAGCAGGAATTTGGTCTGACGTATTTTTTTATTTCGCACGGACTTGCGGTCGTCGAACATATCTCGAACCGAGTTGCGGTGATGTATCTCGGCAAGATCGTTGAGATCGCGGAAGGCAGGGAATTGTACGATGTACCGCTGCATCCATATACAAAAGCGCTTCTTTCAGCGATTCCGCTGCCCGATCCGACAAAAAAACGCGAACGCATTGTATTGGAAGGCGATGTCCCGACGCCGATAAACCCGCCGTCCGGATGCAGATTCCGTACCCGATGTCCGTTCGCAATTGAAGAATGCGCCATCGTCGTACCGGAACTACGCGAGATCACACGCGGTCATTTTTCCGCCTGCATTCGGACGGAAGGCTATGATCAGGCGGCGAACCGGCTTTAAAAACATGAAACTGCAAACCGGAATTATCCGTAGGTTTAAATGTTCTAAGCAAGATCAGTCTTAAAAGATAGGAGAAAAAAATGATTCGCATAATTGGAATTATCTCTGCGGTCGTGGGAATTTTGGTCGCGGTTTTCGGATTTACGGGCATACTTCCGCATCTTGGCTCGACCGGCATAATTCTCGTTCTTTTCGGCGGTTTGCTCTTCGGATTGAGTTTTATTCCTAAACCCGTTGCGGTCGAATCGGCGCCGATGTCATTTCCCGAAACGCTTGCGAAAATGTTCTTCGCGCCGACCGAAGTGTTTCAAAATCTTCGCAGATTTCCACGCTTTCTCGGTGTCATTCTTGTCATGTCGATCATTTCCGGAATTTACACGACGGCGTTTTTCTATCACCTGACGCCCGAGCGGATAGCGAATTATCAGGTTGATAAAACTGCTGAAAGCGGGTTCGCGCCTGAAGAAATGATGCCGAAAATCAGACAGGATACGATTGAAGCATACACAAATCCAATGGCGCGCGCCGGTCAGCTGGTGAACAGTTTTGTCGGACAAGTATTTTTTATAGCGTTCGTTGGCTTCATGTTTTGGCTGATAATTATGGCATTTGGCGGAACGATCAATTTCTGGCAAAGTGTTTCCGCCACCGCCTACGCCTTTTTCCCGGTTATTTTACTGCAAAAGGGAATCAGTACCTTAATCCTGTTTCTAAAGGATCCGGTCGATGTTCATCCGATACTTGGACAAAATTCTCTCGTCCAGGACAGTTTAAATTTCTTGATCGCGCCGTCGGCGAGTCCGGTGCTTTATACGGTACTTTCTTCGTTCAGTCTGCTTGCGATCTATTCGATCTGGCTGATCGCCACGGGACTCAAAAACACCGGCGAAAGGGTATCGCCGACTGCCGCATGGTCGGCTTCTATCTTCTTATGGGTCGCAGGTTTAAGTCTTGGAGCGATAATGGCATTCTTTTTTGGCGGCTTTATGACGTAACCTGCGAAAAATGATTAAATTTTAAAGACGCTTACTGAACTTCAGCAGCGTCTTTTTTCGTTTTGCTTCCATTAAAAAAAGTTGAGCCTTTTGCTTGATTTATAAGCTAAACCGATGCATTCTTTTTTGAAGTGCTGCCAATAACTGAACAAGAAAATCCGGAAACGGAAAATATCGATAAAATTTCAACAATTGAAGCTCTTCGGTTAATAAATGCCGAAGATGCGAAGGTTGCGGACGCAGTCCAGCTTGCGCTTCCTGAGATCGCTTTAACAGTCGATTCCGTCGCCGAAAGACTGCAAAACGGCGGGCGACTTTTTTACGTCGGAAGCGGAACGAGCGGGCGGCTGGGCGTTTTGGACGCCAGCGAAATTCCGCCGACATTCGGCGTTTCGTACGAATTGGTTCAAGGAGTAATCGCCGGCGGTTATGAAGCCCTGTACAAGGCAACCGAATCGAGCGAAGACAGTAAAAATGCGGGTGCCGACGATCTTTCGTCGCGCGGTTTGACGAAAAATGACGCAGTCATCGGAATCGCAGCGTCGGGATCGACGCCGTACACGATCGGCGCGGTCGAATTTGCACGCGGGGTCGGATGTTTTACCGCTTCTGTAACCTGCGCATTCGACTCGGAGCTCTCGCGGGCGGCGCATGTCTCGATCGAAGCAGTTGTCGGCGCAGAAGCAATTACCGGTTCGACTCGTATGAAAGCCGGCACGGCGCAGAAAATGATCCTGAACATGATCTCGACAATGACGATGGTCAGGCTCGGTTATGTTAAAGGTAACCGGATGATCAACGTAAAATCGTCGAATCAAAAGTTAAAAGACAGGAGTTTAAGAATTCTGCGCGCCGAGACCGGACTGAATGAATTTGCTTTGCGAATATTGTTCAAATCTGCCGGCGAAGATCTTCGCGTTGCGCTGGTAATGCATGAATCCGGAACAAAGCGCGGTCCTGCAGCGGAAGCACTTCAAAAATCAAATTATGTAGTCGACCGAGCCGTCGAACTTCTAAAAAACTAAATGGAAATTCTCGATCTGATCATAATTTTCGGCTATTTGATCGCGGTTACGGTTTTCGGGATCGTTCTTTCAGGCAAACAGGAAACCACCGAAGATTATTTTGTCGGCGATAGAAGCGTTCCATGGTGGGCGATCTCGGCGTCGATCGTTGCGACGGAAACTTCGACGATCACGTTTATCTCGGTTCCCGGCGTCGCTTTTGCAAAGAACGGCAATTTCGAATTTTTACAGGTTGTTTTCGGTTATCTCGTCGGTCGAGTTGTCATATCGCTGATCTTTATTCCGCTCTATTTTAAGGGCGATCTGCAGACGGTCTACCAGCTTTTGGGCGATCGTTTCGGGAACAAGGTAAAGATGCTCGCATCATCGCTTTTTGTGATCATGCGGAACATTGCGGACGGCGTTCGGCTTTTGCTGACAGCGATCGTTCTCGCGGCGGTTTATGTCGCGTTCTTTCCGGGTGCCGACACGACGACGATAATAATCGGCTCCATCATCCTGCTTGGCGTGGTGATGATCGTTTTCACCTTTTTCGGCGGAATGGAAGCCGTGATCTGGATCGAAGTTGTGCAGCTTGCGATCTACATCGGCGGCGCGATCGCTGCGGCGATTGTTTTGATACAGCAGATCGAAGGCGGATTTTCCGGCGCAATTGCCATCGGAGAACAATTTGACAAATTTCAATTATTTGATTTTACGCTCGATTTTACAAAGACATTCACGTTTTGGGCTGGAATACTGGGCGGCTGTTTTTTGACGATGTCAACGCATGGGACGGATCAATATCTGGTTCAGCGATATCTTTGCACCGATAAACCGAGCCGCGCTTCGCTTGCGCTGCTTTCAAGCGGAGCGGTTATTCTCGGACAATTTATCGGGTTTCTGTTCATCGGTGTCCTTTTATTTGCCTTTTACGGACCGTTCAACGCACCGGAATACGCTCAGGCAGGCGTTATGGGAAGCGGCGTCCCGGGAACTTTTCCGTTCGCCGGCGGCGACCAGGTTTTCCCGGATTTCATAACGAAACATATGCCGTCCGGTTTGTCCGGGTTGGTCGTGGCTGCGATCTTCGCCGCGGCTCTTTCTTCATCTCTGAATTCGATAGCAGCAACGGCGGTAAACGATCTTTACAAACCATTCGCCGGCGAACGCGAAGACAAGCATTTTCTAAAAGTTTCAGGTTGGCTGACTATCATCGTCGGAATCCTCCAGATCGCTATTGCTATTGGACTTATGAACGCGAAAAGCTCTGCATTAAGTCAAGCGCTGGCAGTTGCTTCGCTGATAAACGGTCCGATCCTCGGAGTTTTTTTAGTCGGCAGCTTTATTAAACGAGCCGGACAGATCCACGCGCTGATCGGGATGATCGCGAGCATTTCGCTAATGGCGTATGTCGTTTTTGGAACAAAGATCGCGTGGACGTGGTACGCGCTGTTTGGAAGTTTGACCACGTTTTTCGTCGCGTTGATCGCGTCCGTAATTCTCCCCAGACCTCTGCGCGAAAGCGAGATGTGAATTTCATAGATTTTACGTATCGCTCGATTTTTGCAGCAAAGAGAAACGAGCTGATTAGATTATGCTGAAAATAATTCAACGGATTTTACCGCTTTTGATAGTCCTAAATTTACTCCCGACAATTGCTTTCGGTCAGTTTCGACCGGACGGCAAAGCTTATAAATGGGCTGACAAGCATCTGAAAACGATGTCGATAGACGAAAAGATCGGGCAAATGATCCATATTGGGATAAATGCCGATTTTATGAACCGCGACAGTGCGAAATTTCGTGAATTTCAAAGGCATGTTCGGGAAAATCATATCGGCGGAATAATCGTATTCGTCGGCGGCGTTTACGACACCGCACATTTTATAAACCGAATGCAGGAGATCTCGAAAATTCCGCTTCTCATATCGGCTGATCTTGAAACCGGTGCGGGAATGAGATTTCCGGATACGATCAATTTTCCCTGGAATATGGCTATCGCCGCAACCGGCGACGCTTCATTCGCATTTCGCGAGGGCGCGATCACCGCCCGCGAGGCAAGGGCAATGGGAATTCATTGGAATTTCGCACCCGTTGTCGACGTCAATAACAATGCTCGGAATCCAGTCATAAACGTTCGCAGCTATGGCGAAGATCCGAATGAAGTGGGTAAGTTTGCGACCGAATTTATGCGTGGTCTGCAGAGCGGAAATGTTTTGGCGACTGCGAAGCATTTTCCGGGGCATGGCGATACCGCGGTCGATTCGCACCGCGGATTACCCGAAATAGATTTTTCGCGCGAACGTTTGGAGAAAACGGAGTTTGTTCCGTTTCGCGAGATCATCAGCCGCGGCGTCGGTTCGGTAATGATCTCGCATATCGCTATGCCGCAGCTTGATTCCGAAAAGGTAAAACCGCTCGATAATTTTGAAAAACCTTCCTACGGCGGGTCTGAAGTAATTACAGAAGCTTCTACGATTCCGGCAACGCTTTCGCGAAACATCGTTACGGGAATTCTCAAAAACGACATGAAGTTTGACGGGCTGATCGTAACGGACGCGATGGATATGAGCGGTCTGACGATCTATTTCGACGCCGAAGAAGCCGCGGTCAGAGCAGTTCTTGCCGGAAACGACGTTTTGCTGAAACCTTCGAGCAGCGACGCGCCGATTCGCGGGCTGAAAAAAGCCGTCGAGTCCGGAAGGATCACTGAAAAGCGAATTGATGAGTCGGTCAGAAAGATACTCGCATGGAAATATAAATTGGGATTAAAAGAAAAGCCGTTTACCCCTTTGTCCTCGATCGATTCGATCGTTTCATCTGTCGAAACCGGCAAATTAAGCGATGAAATTGCCGACAGGGCGATAACTCTGGTGAAAAACGAGAACGACGTGCTTCCGTTAAAATCGGGGCAAAAAGCGCTTCTTCTAGCAATTTCCAACGGCGAGGATCGAAATTTTATCGGAAACGCGTTTGCTTCCAGGCTTCGTCGGAATGGCGTCGAAGTCGAACGCGTCGCAATTGACGCGCGGGCGAATGAAAAAGAGGTTGCGGACGCTTTGAAAAAAATTGGATCTGCCGATCTGATCATTGCCGGGCTGTTCGGTCGCGTTCGTTCGGGTGCAAAAAATTCGGTCGGGCTTCCCGAAAGCGGCGAAGAAGTGCTAAGAGCCGCGTTGCGAAGCGACGCACGCGTTATTTCCGCGGCATTTGGAAATCCTTATCTCTTGCTCGGGTTTCCCGAAATGAAAAATTACATAGTTTCGTACGGAGATATGAATAGCCTTCAACGTGCGACGGCAGACGCGCTGACCGGCAGGATCGAGTTCAGCGGCAGGCTTCCGATCACGATCGGAAATTTTCCGCGCGGAACCGGATTGAAGTTGGGTTTGCCGCGAAAGAACGATCAATAAGGAAAACGACTAATCCCGGATAATTTAGGAGCGAATTGCTATTCGATTCGCTGACTGAAAATTAGGTATCTCAAAACAATTAAAAGCCGGAACCGCATTTTGTTTGCGATTCCGGCTTTTGGTTTAATTGGACGATCTCTAGAAATTAAACTTTCCGGAGAATTGAATTCTTCGCGAACTGCTGTCGATCGACGTTCGAATTCGTCCAAAGGTAGATGAACTTGCCGTAGTTGTCGGCAATCCGTAATTTACCGCGTTGAAAACGTTCTTCGCATCAATGCGCAGTTCGAAGTTCATATCTTCCGTAAATCTGAACTTCTTAGCCAGAGACATATCCGCACGGAAATCAGGAGCGCCGATAAAGTAATTTCTACCGGTATTGCTGAATTCGCCGGGATTCGGCTGCGAGAAGCGGGCGCGCTGGTCTGCGGTAAACAGATAGCTTGTTCCGCTTTCTTCCTGAACGCCGCCAAGGTTGCGCGGACATCCATCGCAATTTGCCGGAGTGGATGTTGTATTCGTATAGGTGAACAAACCGGAATAAACCGTAAAAGGTCTTCCGCTCGAATAATTTACCAGTCCTGAATACTGCCATCCGCCGATCACCCAATCAAGGGCGGTCGGAATTTCGTTCGCGTAGGTACGACCTTTGCCAAAAGGCAATTCCCAGATGTACTGCAGATTGAAAACATGCCGGCGGTCAAAATCGGACCATGCGTAGTTTAGATCTCGATTGTTGATGTCGAACGCGTTGCTGCTGCCGGATTGACTTGTGCTGCCGCCGACGACGGTAAATGTGGGATCGAACGATCCGTTGTCCTTCGAGATCGACCAGGTATAACTGCCCTGAAGTCCGATACCGTTCGAAATTCTACGTTTCAAGATCAGCTGCAAGCCGTTGTACCGCGAATACTGGTTCGTGTCCAAAACTCGAACAGTTCCGAATTGCGGATATTTCAGAAACAACGTCGGGCTGAATCCGTTTGCAACGATCATCTGCTGAGATCCTGACAAACGGCTCGAAACCGAAAATGCAGCGGACGCCACGTTTCCGTTGGCAATATTCGTTGCATTTGTCGAACGGAAGGTCGCCGTTCCGGCATTGTTGTTCGGATCTCCCGTATAGAGAGCATTGATCAACGAACTATTGTAGCTCGAATTTCCGCGGATCTGGTTAAACTCACTCAGGAAGCTGTTAAATCCTGCGGGAGCCGCGTTGATATTCACCTGATTCGCGTTGTACGCGCCAAAAAGGTGGTCGCCGCGTTTATGAATAAAATTCGCTTCGAAAACATTTCCCCAGAAGATTTCCTGTTGGAAACTGAGCGAGAACGATTGAACCTCGGGATATTGAGCCCGCGGATCGAATACGGTCTGCGTAATCGTACTTGCTGCCGCCGGCTGTCTAAGCTGGAAAGGCGTCTGCGTCGGCGTCAAAACCGGAAGACCGTTTCTCAGCAAACCGCCGTTTTGTCCGAATGACGTGTTTGAAACTCCGACGTTGTTGCCCGGCGCGCTCTGAAACAGCTGTGCGCCGTTTACCTGTGAATTAAACCGGTCGTATGCCAGCCGGTAATTGCCGCGTATTGAGGTTTTACCCTTCTTAAACGGATCCCACGCAAAACCGATCGATGGCGAAAAATTGTTGAAATCGTTATCAAAAAGTTTTCCTTCTTCCCACCGAACCGCATTGGTCGCAAAGCCGTCTGCTGCTACGAGAACGTTCGGTCTGAGGATCGGCAGACCGCTCGACGAAGGCGAAAATTTGATCTCATATCTAACGCCGAGATCGAGCAGAAAATTCGGTTTCAATTTCCACGAATCCTGAACGTAAAAATCAAGTTCCGGGTAAAAATGTCGAAATTGCCAGCGAGTTCCCGGCGGTGCAAAAGTCGCTCCGTCCGGATTTGCAACAAACGCCTGGCTGTAGGTTCCGACCCGTCCGAGGAAATCGTTGATCTGACTTCTCAGCCGGGCAAGGTCGTTGGCATTAATGCTTGACGATCCTGCCGTCGGTAGATTGAATCCATTGAAATTATTGTTGACCGACGCACTGAAATTCAAAACCCCCTCGATCTCGGTACTCGCAACCGACGAACGGCTGTCGGTATGCCGCCCAAATCGAAGATTCGTTCCAAATTTGAAGACATGAGAATTTCGCACCCATGTCAAATTATCGACGAATTGAAGAGTCCGAACTGCACGGATATTACCGTAAACGTTGGTGTTCGGCGTCGTCGGTAAATTAAAAGTGAAATTATAGAACGGGTCGGTTTCCGGAGCGATAAAGTCGAAAGCAAAATGACTGTATCCAAAAATAAACTCGTTCGTTGTGTTGCTCGTCGGCGAAAATCTATGGTTTATCGCCAGATTTTTTGGTTTGCGGTCGGTTACGACAAGGATTGGAGTTCCGGGAAACGCCGAGCCGCCGCCGTTAACCGTGTCGCCGAACGACTGCTGGCGTCCCTGCGCATATCGACCGTAGATTACGTTGTTATCGGCAAACTTGTAATCGAGCCTGGTTACGAAATCCCATTGTTTTTCCTGCTGCGGTGCAAGGAAATTAAAGCCTGCAGTATTTAAGCCGTCGCCGGTCGAGAAATCGTTAGGCAGCGGCATTGAGTTTAACACATTCAGCAATGCCGGATCCGGACCGATTCCCGAAGGATTTCCCGCAACGTTGTAGGTTGCAATGCAGTTTACGGTTACCGTTCCGCTGCAGGCGGGAAGAATCGGCGAACCGTTGGAATTGACCGAAGCTCCCGTGGTGCCCGCCGGATTGTTTCTTCCGCCGTTCACGTATCGGAACAAACCGTTTCTTGCTTCCTGTGTGTAAACTGTTCTCTCAACAAGACTCGTTTCATTAGCACGCAAAAATTGGAGATTTACGAAAAAGAACGCTTTGTCTTTCATTTGCGTAAAGAACGGAGTTCCTTCGCCGAAGCCGGGATTGATGATCGGACCGCCCACGCTTCCGCCAAAGATATGCTGGATAAATTTGCGCCGCGGAATTCCGAGAAGATTATTCTCAAATTCGTTAGCGTTGACACCCGGCGTTTGATAATACTCAAACAAATTTCCGTGATATTCGTTCGTTCCGGAGCGTGTTACGAACGTCACCTGGGCACCTGTGCTTCGTCCGAGTTCCGCCGTAAAATTCGCTGTGACGATCTGAAATTCCTGGATCGAATCAGGATTCGGTCGCAGCGGCGTAAAGTTAGATCCGCCCGCGCTAGATTCGTTTATATCGATTCCGTCGAGCGTATAGTTAAACGACCGATCGCGCGATCCGTTTACATGAACGCCGCCGCCGGTATTGGCGCCGACACTTACGCCGGGCTGAAAATCAACGAAATCCAAAGGATTTCTCCCGCGAAGCCCGACGATCGGCAGACTTTCTACAGTCTGCTGCTCGATCGTCGTACCGAGATTTCCGGACGTACTGGTCTGCACAACCTCCGCCGCGTTTTCAACCGTTACGACAGCCGAAACATCGCCGACCTCAAGCGCGACATTAAGCGTGCCCGGTTGATTAACGTAGACGGGGTTTCTGGTTGCAACATATTTCTTAAAACCTTCTTTTTCAACGGTGATCGTATAGGTCGAAGCCTGAATAAGATCGAATGTATAGCTGCCGTTGCTGCCCGTCGTCGTTGAAATCGACGTGCCGGTTGCTTCATTCGTCAACGTTACAGTCGCGCCCGGAACGACTGCGCCGGTTCCGTCCGTAACGGTTCCGGTGAATCTGGTCGTAGTGCCCTGGGCGAAACTTATCGATGTCATTACCAACAGCACAGCACAAGCTGCAAAGGTAACGAAAAGTGATTTCTTGAACATCTATCGTCCTCCTGAGTTCTGATTTTTAATTACAAAAAAGACAGCGGGAATGGTTATCACAAAAAATGATTGATACAAGGTAACACATAATGAATAATTGTGAAAACTTTTAAACGAATTCAATTAATTATTGCCGCTCTGATAGAGATCTTAAAAGTTATCCAAGATCGTAAATACCGGCATCCGATCCCATAAAGGAAATATCCGCGAACCTGGCGGTCGGCGGATATTTCCTTTACTTCGTTTCAAAAGATAAACCTTACCAGTAAAACTTGGCGCCCAGCTGAATCTGCCGCGGATCGCGGGCAGAGATCGCACGACCGAAGGTTGTCGAGGTAACGTTTGTGCTCAACGAGCTGAAGTTGGTCGTATTGAACACATTAAAGGTCTCGGCACGAAGCTGGAGCCGCATCGATTCGTTAAACCGGAAATTTTTCGAAACGGTGAAATCGACCCGCCGTGTGCTTGGACCTTCGACGATGCCGCGCGGCGCGGTTCCGACGACATTAGGAATATAATCGGTCGTCGTTGAAAGCGGATTACGGCTGAAACAGGTTGTGTCGAACCATGACTGCTGTGTATGCTGCGCGCCCCGATTCGGATCGCAAAGCAGATTCGGTCGCCCGCCGGCAACAAGAGCCGAAATGAATCCAAGTCCTGCCGGGTCGAAACTCGACGTGGTAACGGTAAAAGGAATTCCCGTCTGGTAAGTTCCGATTCCCTGGACCTGCCATCCGCCCAAAACCTTACCGACGAAACCGCGCTGATCTTTGAAGAACGGAATATCGTAAATATAGTTGATGGTCAGAATATGACGCCGGTCCAGCGCCGCCCTTCCGTAATCTCCTCTGATATCGTATGAATTTTGCGGCGCCGTTGATCTGTCCGTTTGATTATCGGAAAGATTTTTAGACCACGTGTACGCCAGGTTTACCTGCGAAGAGCCGGAAAATCTGTGCTGCGCCGAAATCTGCATACTGTGATAATTGGAGTTGTATCGCGGCTGGATCAAATTGATCGAGCGGAAACCTCGATACGGTCTGATCTGGTCGATAATGGTCGTCTGAGCTGACGAGAAAAATGCTCGTCCCGGTTCGAGACACCGCACGGTCGGAGTCGTAGAACTTCCGACGGCGCACATCGAATTTAGAGCGACGCCCGGTGCAAGCTCGTTCAATTCAAATGCGCCGATCAAATGAACGCCGCGCGAGCCGTAATAGCCGACCGTAAACATCGTGTCTTTGGATAGCTGCTGCTGGAAATCGAGCGACCAATGCTGGATATACGGCGTGATCCAATCCGTCTGCAGCCCTCGAAGATTCGCTACTGTCGACGATGCCGCAACCGTACAGTTGCCGCTTGGAACAGGATTATCGATCCTGATTCCGGTAACTGTGCAAGTTTGCTGATACGGAGGATTTATTCCGATCTGTTGGAGAAGCGTGCCGTTCAAAACCTGATCGTGATAGATTCCATAACCCATTCGAATCGAAGATTCGCCCTTGCCGAACGGATCCCATGCGAGACCGACGCGCGGCGCGAAATCGTTCTTCGGCGCATCGACGACAAATTTACCCCACGGCGAAAGCAGCGGCGTACAATTGAAATTACTCGGTCCCGTCGTGTAGTTCTGGGTGTTCGCGATAATTCCATTACAGAAATTCTTGCCCGGAGCGGCAACCCGCGCACCCGCACCGGTCACCAACGGCGCGGCAGCCGGGTCGAACAATTCCGGGACGAAATTAGTCAAACGACCGTTGCGGTCATACGGTGATCCAAAAAATGAGTACCGCAGACCGTAATAAAGCGTCAGATTCTTTCTGATGCGGAATTCGTCCTGTGCATACCATTCAAAGGTTTTTTGCCGTAGATCCGCCGTGTAATCGAAACTCGCCTGCGTCAGCTGAGCGTTCGTTCCCTGAAGAAAGTTTGCCCATTGCTGGCGAGCCTGATTTACCGTTCCGGTTACGCCGGTTGCTAGCACGTTTGTCGTGGCACCGGGCGTATTGAAACCCGAATAAAGTCCTTCGTTGCTTCCGGCAAGCGCATTTTCGTTCTTGCGATAGAGCGAATAGATCATGCCGAATTTCATTGTGTGACTGCCTTTTATCCATGACAAACTTCCGCTGAAATTCTGCTTCCACGAAAAATTATCGTACGGACCGAAACCCTGAAGCGCAGAAAATCCGTTGCCGGAGATCGTCGGAACACGGTCGCGCTGATTCGTGTAGGGAAGCGGCGGCTGTATCGGCGAATTTGCAAGCGCCAATAAACCGATGTTTTTGCTAAGAATCGCTCCGTAACCGAATCTATAACTGCCTTCTATGATCACATTGGGGGTAACGACGTAGGTTCCCTGAAAAGTATGCGTTCGACCCGGTGAGTTCGTATCTGTCAAAGCAACGCCGGGAAGTCCCGAACCGCTTGAAAATAGTGAATTTGCATCAAGCGTCGGGATCTTGTCGTTCTGAAATCGGTAATACATCGACACATTTTCCGAGATCGCTGTATCGATCTTAAAGATCTCCTGTTGAAAATCCGCACGGTTGCGTGTCGGGAAGCTTAGCGAATACGGACTGTTCGTGCTCGTCGAATTCGGCAGCGGCAGGTTGTTGTAGATATTGTTGATATATTGCTGCGAAAGCGGGTTGATCGGTCT
This sequence comes from Pyrinomonadaceae bacterium, assembly GCA_026129865.1. Classification (GTDB taxonomy): domain Bacteria; phylum Acidobacteriota; class Blastocatellia; order Pyrinomonadales; family Pyrinomonadaceae; genus JAHCHG01. The sequence continues at coordinate 66,013 of JAHCHG010000001.1, read as the reverse complement.
CACGTTCGAGATCGGCGTATTTGCCGGCAAGACCAATGTACATGCCGTTCCCGAAGCCTGCAGACAAATATCGACCGGGAATATACCGCGCCGCAGATCGCCGTCGGGAACCGTCGAGCTCAATGTCGGATACCGAATATCGCGGCGAAATTCCTGCGAAAAGAAGAAATAGGTTTTCGGCATCTTGCCGAACATTCCGTCGCCCGGTTCTCTTTCGCCAAATTTCAGGAAGTATACCGGTCCGCCGACCGTCCAGCCGAAATTGTTGTATCTAAACGGCGAACGTTTTGCTTTTCCGTTTTCGTCCCGTCCAAGCGGAGCGTTTTGATTGTCGAAATATTTGTTGGCATTCAATTTTTCGTTGCGAACAAATTCAAAGAACGAACCATGAAAATCATCGGTTCCGCTGCGTGTTACGACGTTTACCTGTCCGCCGCCGCTGCGTCCGGATTCCGCCGGATAGAGCGAACGAAGCACCTTAAATTCTCCAATCGAATCGACGCTCGGGTAAGCCTGGATCGTCAAATTCGAGCCGCGGTCGGTTACATCCGCGCCGTCCACTGTAAAAGTGTTCTGACTGCTACGCGCTCCGTTGACCGAGATCTGAACAGTGTTTGCCTGACCTTCCGGATTGACGGTACCTGTGTAAACCTGGTCGGAAAGATTATTTGAAACTCCCGGAGCAAGCGTCACAAGCTGAACAAAATTTCGATTGTTGATCGGGAGTTCGCGAACCTGCGCTCCGCTGATGACCGTAGACGAAGTCGGCGTGCTCAATTCAACGGCAACCGGATCGGCTTCGACCGTTACGACTTCCGAAATATCTCCGGCTTCGAGCAGGACATCGACCGTTCGCCGGGCGCCGACGTCGAGTTTGATGTCGGTCTTTAATGTTTTTTTGAAATTCGGCGCTTCCACCGAAATTTCGTAAATACTGATCGCTAAATTCGGAGCCGAAAACGCACCGTCATTATTTGTTTGCAGCGTGCGGACCACGGCTTTTCCTTTGTTGGAATCCATGATCGTCACGGTCGCACCGGGCACAACCGCACCGTTCGAATCGCGCACGGTTCCGTTTAGCGATCCGGTGATCTCCTGCGCGAACGATAACAGCGAAAACGAAAAAGCTATCGCTGAGATCATTAATATTCTGAAAACGATTTTTCCAAAACTGTTCATACTTTACTTGTTCCTTGAAATCTCATGAAATTCGAAACCAAAATCGAGAGCGATATCACAAATTCTTAACAGTTTTGCGCTTTCCGTAAGCATTGCTTATAGCGCTTTTCGCAAAGAATCGTTGTAAAATCTTGGGAAAACGGACTTTAAGACTTTGCTAAGAATTTGGAAATATAGATTGTTATAATCCCAAAAAAGTTATTTGTAAAGCAAATAATCGGCGCGCCGGGTTTTAAATTTTTCGACCGATTCATCGAGGATTTTTTGGATCGCTTCGGCTGTGCTGCCGTCGTCGATCTGCTGAAAGATCGACGAGTTTGCGAGAAGACGTAAATATCTGTCGCGCTGCCATTTATCGGGATAAAGATCGCGCAGCGCGGCGGCGATCTCAAATCCGGTGCGGACAGGATCAAAGCTTGTGCGATCAACGATGACGATGTTTACTCCGAAACAGGTTTCGTCTTTGAAAACCGATGCATTCGGCTTAAAAAGAACGGGAATGAATCGGACACCCGGAATCGCCCGTGAATTGAGCCGCAGGGCTAATTTTCGACCGTCGAGCCACGGCGCACCGATGACCTCAAACGGCGTGTCAGTTCCGCGACCGACCGATAAATTCGTTGTTTCGAGCAAACCAATTCCCGGATAGAGCGTCGCTTCAGTTAATGAGCGCATATTCGGCGAAGGATTTATCCACGTTTGATTTGTTTGGTCAAACCACATATCGCGCCGCCAGTTTTCCATTTTTATGATGCGCAAATCCGCGCCGATCTTGTCTTCGGAGTTGAACATCTGCGCTAGTTCGCCGATGGTCATTCCGTGCCGGATCGGAATCGTATGCGCGGCGATAAACGATAATTTATCTGCATCGGCAAGCGAGCCTTCGACATCAACGCCGTTTATCGGATTCACTCTGTCAAGAACAAAAACAGGCTTTTCGGCTTTTGCCGCTTCTTCTAAAACATTTTTGAGCGTTGAAATATATGTATAAAACCGCGCTCCGATGTCTTGGATGTCGAAAACAATCGCGTCAAGATGTTGAAGTTGTTCGGGTTTCGGTCGGCGCGTTTCGCCGTAAAGCGAATAAACGGGAAGTCCGGTTTTTTCGTCTTTTGAATCATTAATTTTCTCTTGGTCAAGTTCTCCCCGAATTCCGTGTTCGGGCGAAAAAAGCGCGACGAGATTGACGTTTTTTGCTTCCTTCAAAACGTCAATCGTCGGTTTTCCGTTCAGATTTCTGCCGGTTTGATTTGTAACAAGTCCGATTCTTAAACCTTCCAAATCTTTGAAATTTGTTTTTTCCAAAACATCTATTCCGTTTAAAACTATTGGAACGCGGACACTTTTGTCCGCGCTTTGATTTGAAACATTTCTGTCCGCATTTTGATTTTGTAAAGCCTCGCGGACAAGAGTGTCCGCGTTCCAACGAGCGGTTTGCGCGGCGACTTGAGCGGAATAAATGTCTTCGGCAAGCCGAAATGCTTCAATCGGTGTGTCTTCGATGGCGGAAGCGGCGACGGTGGCGACTTTAGCGCGAATGTCGGTGACGTTTCCTTTGCCGTCGGGGTGAACACGGTTTGAAAGGAAAATTACAAACGTCTGCGAAACGCGGTCAATCCAGATCGAAGTTCCCGTAAAACCTGTGTGTCCGAACGAGCCGAGCGGAAAAAGTTCGCCGCGATTTGACGAAAATCCGGTGTTCATATCCCAACCGAGTCCGCGCGTTTCGCCCGTTTCCGAAACGACAATCGGCGCGGTCATTCGCGCAATCGTGTTCGCCGACAAAATGCGTTTGCCGTCCAAAATCCCGCCGTTCAAGATCATCTGACAATACCGCGCCAGATCATCCGCCGTCGAAAAAAGTCCGGCGTGTCCGGCAACTCCGCCCATTCGAAAAGCAGTCGGATCATGAACCTGTCCGCGTAAAATTTCATCGCCAGTTTTGTCGTCGCCTTCAAATTTTGAGCCGAGATAGCTGTTTTGTCCTCTGATATTTTCAGTCGGTGCAATTCTTTTTAAGATGTTTTCTGAACTTAGACTAAATATATCAAAAGCAGGATTTGGTCCGATAAAACTGCTCCCGCCCATTGTTCTACGAAATAATAATCCTGGTTGTAGGAACTTAGTATTTTGCATTTTGATTAATTCAAAATCATTTTTGAATGCATATTCAGCAACCGATTCATCACTGACTCTTTTAACAATCTCGCCAAGCACAATGAAACCGATGTCCGAATAAACAAATTTCGTTCCCGCCGGATTGCGGAGTTTTTCCTTTTTCAGAGCGTCGAGCATTCCTTCGCGTCCCGTCCATTTTTCGCGCAGATCGAAATCGGGGCGAAAACCGCTCGTGTGCGTCAAAAGCTGCTGAACTGTAACTTTTTTAACGTCTTTGTCTTCGATCTCAGGAAAAAAATCGCCGATCGTGTCGCTCAGACGAATGTTGCCTTGTTCGACCAGAATCATCACGGAAGTCGCCGTGGCAATCGGTTTGGTGAGCGACGCGACATCAAAGATCGTGTCAACCGTCATTTTTTCAACCGTCGGCACAAGCGCACGATTGCCGAACGCTTTGCGATAAACGATCTTTCCTTTATGTCCGACAAGAACGACCGCTCCCGGCATTTTTTTATCGGCAATCGCCTTTTCAACCAAACCGTCAATATGATTCAGCTTTTCCGCCGACATTCCAACCGTGTTCGGCGCGGCAATCGGCAAACTCTGCGCGTTTGCAAAAGCAAGAGGCAAAAATAGAAAGGCAAAAATTACTATCGTACGAAAAATGTTCATTGATTTAGATGATCCGATAAAATGACTGGAGCGCAAGCGTCCCGCTTGCATGAGCGCGACAGCGCGAACAAAAGTTCGCATTTAATCAATTTGGTCTGAAAAGCAGAGTGATTTCGCCGCTATCGCGGCGCTGCAAGCGGGACGCTTGCGCTCCAGTCGTTATGCTCCTGTCTGTATTTTAGGAATTATTCTCCGCTTCAAACGCCTTTTCCTTTTCGGCAAAATTTTCATGACAGAGTCGAATAAACTCCTTGGCGATCGCCGGAAGAAATCCTCCGCGCATTGTCGCAAGCCCGAGGTTCCATTTGATCTCGGCGCCTTCGATAAACCAGGACACAAGCGACCCTTCGCGCACTTTCCGGGAAATATTCTTAGATCCGGCGAGCCCCACTCCAAGATCGTTCTCGACCATCTTTACGATCGATTCCTGCCGTGAAAGCTCCATCACCACATTTGGTTTCACGCTTGCACTTTCAAAGAGTTCGTCGATCATTCGCCGCGTGTTTCCGCCTTTTTCGCCGAGGATCAGCCGTTCTCCAGCAAGTGTCGCAGCGCTGATAATGGACTCATTCGCCAATTTATGCGCCGGATGAGCGATCGCAACGATCTCGTCGCTGAATAGCAGATCGGTCTTGATCTCGATATTTTCAACCGGAAGCGACACGAACGCGACGTCAACTTCACCTCGGAGAATCCGATTTACAAGTACTTCACTTGTGCCGGATTGGACATCGATCTCGGCGTCGGGGAATTGATCGCGAATCGAATTGAGAATCTCCGGCAACTGTTCGGTTGTGAACATTGCAGAAGCCGAGCCGATCTTCAGTCGCGAAGATTTTGATCCCGCAAGTTCCGCGGCTTCCTGTAAAAGGTCATTGTGCGCACGGAGAATTTTCCGCGCGCCGTCAATAATGATAGCTCCGTTCTCTGTTAGTCCGGTTCGATCGGGTGAATTCAGAATAAGCTGCAAATGCATTTCTTCTTCCAAACTGCTCAAAAGCATCCCCGCTTCGGCGATCGAAACGCCGATCGAATCTGCAGCGGCTTCCAGACTGCCGGTTTCCGCAATTGCGCTTAACGCTTTGAGTTGAATTATTTCCATTAATTTTCGTCCTGCCGACCGAAAAAAACTGCGAATTGTCCCATTAATAATATCCGGTTCGGATGAAATGAAACACTATAAGAAAATGTTATGTCAAATTAATAAGCTTTTAGTTTTAATTATAAAACGAGTATTGATATAATACTCAAAATTCTAAGATTCGTCCATAAAACCCGATGGTTTCAGCGGTCAAAAATATCTCTAAAACGCGCCGTTCAATTACGGGCAGGCTTTTTCTCGGTGTCGACGGCGGCGGGACGAAAACGTCGGCGGTTTTGATCAATGAATTCGCCGAAATTGCAGCGAAAGGGAAATCCGGCGCTTCAAATCCGGTTCGGGTTGGAATAGAGAATGCGGTTGCGAACATTGTCGCCGCCGTTTCATCCGCGTGCGATAACGCGGGCGCGTCCAATGTTCGCCTGGCTGGAGCGACTCTCGGACTTGCAGGAGTTCGCCGCGAAGACCTGAGGGACCGCGTTCGCGAACGAGTTTCAAAATCGTTAAAGATCGAGAACGTCGAAGTCGTAACCGATGCCGAAATTGCGCTCTACGGCGCAGTTGCGGAAGATGCCGGTCTGGTTGTTATCGCCGGAACCGGGTCGATCTGTTTGGGAAAAGATAGGGACGGAAAAAGATCTTCTGCGGGAGGATGGGGACCGCTCGCCGGCGATGAGGGCGGCGGTGCAGGTATCGCCCGCGACGCGCTGCGGGCGATCGCGCGAGCCTATGATTCCCGCGGAGCCAAGACGACGCTGACCGAAAAGGCGCTAACGTATTTTCGTGCCGGCAAACCGGACGATCTGATACTCGCAATCTATGCGCCGCAGGTTGATAATTTAAAGATCGCCGGTTTTGCAAAATACGTCGCCGAAGCTGCGGAAGAAGGCGATCGGATAGCATGCGAAATAATGGCGCGTGCGGGTTCTGAACTCGGGATCGCCGCCGCTGCGGTAATTCGCGATCTAAACCTCGAAAATACCGAGTTTCCGATCGCTAAAGTTGGAAGCGTATTTAATGCCGGATCACTTGTCAGCGACCCGATGATGAAGAAGATCAACGAAGCGGCGCCTTTTGCTTATCTCATTGAACCGGAATTTCCGCCGGCGGTCGCGGCTGCGAGAATGGCACTGCGATCTGCCATGATCCGGTAAATTTACTCGTATCGCAACGCTTCGATCGGATCGAGCCGGGCAGCTTTCCAAGCTGGAAAAAGTCCGAAAATGAGACCGATCCCGACACTCGCAAAAAATCCGACAAGCGGAGCCCAAAGCGGCACGTACGAGGGAAACACTAAGCTTATCAAGAACGTCAGCGACCATCCGATAGCAAGTCCGATAAGACCGCCGAGCCCTGTCAGCGTCGCCGCTTCAACTAAAAACTGAAGTAATATATCGCTTTGCTTTGCACCGAGCGCTTTTCTTATTCCGATCTCGCGCGTACGCTCGGTCACGGAAACGAGCATAATATTCATCACCCCGATACCGCCGATCATTAATCCGACGGACGAAATAACGACCATCGCGAGAAAAACACCTTGCGTAATGGCTTTAAACTGGTCGATTATGCTCGCAGCCGTTTCCATCGAAAAATTATTCGGTTCGCCGTACGGCACCTGACGCCGTACGCGCAATAGATCCTGAACTTGATCTTTTGCGGTTTCCAGCATTCCGTTTCTGGCTACTGCAAGAATAAAAAGATCGTCCGAATACGGCTTTAAACGCAGCGCGGCTCCCATCGGCATATAAATAACGTTGGAAGAGTCGTTGCCGCCGTCGCCGCCGAATAGCTGTTCTTTTTTCTCCAAAACACCGATCACACGAAATTCGCGACCGCCGATCTCGATCGTTTCACCGACCGGAGATCCCCACGGAAAATAGCTGTCGACGACCGCTTGACCGATCAGAGCAACATCGGTTTTTGTCTCATTTTCGCTCGGCGTAAACCATCTCCCTTCCATCAAGATTTCTGTCGTCGTTTTCTCGATATCGGGCGTTGTACCGGTAAGCCTGACAGACGAAGATGTTTTTCCATTCTTTCCGGTAACAAGAATCTTCGCGCCCCACTTGTCGCTGGAAACATCAAGCTGCGGAACGGCGGTTTCGATTGCCGGAAGATTTTTGATAGCTTCGGCGTCTTCGATCGTCAAAGGTTTGCGCATACGCTCTTCTCTCGAGCGTCTTCCGATCTGGATACCGACGTTATATTTATAAAGAAAAATTGAATTGGTCCCGAAAGATTCGATCTGTTTTTCAACCGCAACATTGATCCCGCTGATGATCGACGAGATCAGCATGACCGTTATAACGCCGATAATTACTCCGACGATCGTCAAAAGCGAACGCAGCTTGTTGCTTCGCAAAGTTGCGAAAGCCATTTTGAAGTTTTCGAAGAAAGTATTGCTTAAAGCCATGTTCGTTTAATCAGCCCTTAACGCTTCGATCGGGTCGAGCCGCGCTGCTTTCCACGCGGGGAATAATCCGGCTAAAATTCCGACCGCCGCCGATACACCGATCGCGAGGATCGCCGCCCACCAGGGAATCTTTGTTTGAATTACGTACGCCGTGACGATAACCCCGATCAATTCGGCAAGGATCAGCCCGATAAAACCACCGATCGCTGCAAGGGTCGCGGATTCCGACAAAAACTGCTTCAAAATATCAGCCTGCCGCGCTCCGAGACTTTTTCGAATACCGATCTCGCGCGTTCGTTCGGTAACTGCGACGAGCATGATATTCATAATAACGATCGCACCGACCAGAAGCGCGATCGTGGGCACGGCGATAATTACGATAAAGATCGGTCCGAGAACCTGATCGCGAAGATTCGTGATCGCGTCAGGAGTAAAGATCCCGAAATTATCCTTTTCACCGGGCGAAACTTTTCGTTTGATCCTCATCAACGCCCGAGCCTGTTCGACCGCGTCGTCAAATGTTTCGTCGGAGTACGACGTTCCGACAAAATAGAGGCTGCTCCACTGATTTTTGCTTTTCAGATAGGTCTTTATCGGAATGTGAATAAAGGCGTCCTGCGGCTGTCCGAACACCGTTCCCTTCGCAACGGCGACTCCGACGACGCGATAGGGAAGCCCGCCGATCTTTATCTCCTCGCCAACTGCGGAACTTCTCGGGAAAAGATTTTTTTCGATATCTGCACCGATAAAAGCAACGCGCGCTCCGCTTTCGTTCTCTTCCTTTACAAAATATCTGCCGGATTCGATCTCGACCTTTTCGATCTCAGCGATTACGGGCTCCGCGCCTTCGACGCTTATGTCCTCAAGCAATTCGGAACCGCGTTTGACCTGCATCCGGTTTCCGCGCGTTTTTGCGCCGATCGCCTTGATCAGGTCGCCGTTCGATCTTACAAATTCCAATTCTTCGAGCTCGAGCTCTCTATTGCGCCGCTGCGCTTCAGCCAAAGTATCCGAATCCTTAAAATCGTCAAAGCTAAATCTGTTTATTGTAAATGAATTAGAGCCGATTCCTGCGATCTTTTCGTCAACGTAGGTATTGAATCCCTGAAGAACGGAAAGGACGACCATGAACGCAGTAACGCCGATGATCATTCCGAGAAGGGTTAGAAACGAGCGAAGTTTATGTCCCCAGATCGCGGCGAACGCAAGTTTTAATGTCTCGGCAAAATTCATATGAGCAGGTCAGATCGGTCAGTTCAAAGACTATATTACGTTATTCGGGCACAATAAGTTATCGGATTCTGTAAAGTTTTGTAAACGTCTATTCGTATCGAAGCGCGTCGATCGGATCAAGCCGCGAGGCTTTCCACGCCGGATAAAGTCCGAAAACGATGCCGATTCCTGCCGAAACTGCCAGTCCCAAAAGGATCGCCCAGACCGGAATAAAAGCCGGAAGCGGCGAAAAACGGTTGATCAAAAAGCTCAAGCCTTCGCCGGCAGCTAATCCGATAACCCCGCCGATCGCGGTCAGCACGACGGCTTCGATCAAAAACTGTGAAAGAATATTTGTACGCGTTGCACCGACAGCCTTTCGAATACCGATCTCTTTCGTCCGCTCGGTAACAGAGACAAGCATAATGTTCATTACGCCGATACCGCCGATCATCAGCGCGACCGCTGAGATCGCGGTCAGAACCAGGTATGTAGCCCCCGTCAGCTGATTGTAAATATCAAGCAGCGCGTCCTGCGAGGATATTCCGAACGTGTCCGGTTCGCCGAAAGGAACCTGCCGCCGGCGCCGGAGCGTATCGCGAATGTCATCCATCGCGTTCTTTACCTCCGCGCGGGTTTTCGGACGGACGATGATCGCAAAAACCATTTCGGGCGCAACAATTTCCGGATAATATTTCTGCATCGTCGTCAGCGGAATAAATACTATGTTATCTCGGGATTGACCGAAGAACGAACCGAGGTCTTCCATCACTCCGATGACGGTAAATTCCCGACCCTGAATCTTTATGTCTTTCCCGATCGGATCTTCATACTCTTTGAATAATGCTTTAACAACGTCGCGACCAAGAACAGCAACGTTGCGGCGTTCGTCGATGTCGATCTCGGAAATAAACCTTCCGCTGCCGACAAACTGCGAATTTGTAAAAGTATAGTCAGGCGTTGTTCCAAAAAGGATCGGGGTATCGCTCTGCTTTTCCTTATATCGAATCGTTTCGGCGATCTTCCGCTGAAACGGCGACACGCCGGCGATCGCGTCGGATTCATTTTGAATTGCTTCAGCGTCTTCGATCGTGAGTTCCTTGCGTTGGCGTTCTTCCTGATTTGGCGGTCGACCAAAACTAGGTTCGAATTTCGCGATAAAAATAGTATTCGACCCGAGCGATTCGATCTGTTCGGCGAACGTTTTGTTCAATCCCTGAATAATAGAAACCATTGAAAGAACCGTCAAAACTCCGACCGACACTCCCATGATCGTTAATCCGGAACGAAGTTTATTCGCCCGCAAAGTCGCGAGCGCCATTTTTGACGATTCTTTTAAATCCTCGAGTTTCATTCGGCTCCGAAGTGGGGGAAGTCTGGGAAGTCCTGAAAGTCCAGGAAGTCCTTAGGTGCCAAGATGTTTAGAAGTTGGTGAATCTTAAGGGTCATTTGCGTTTCTGCTGTTACCGTCTTAAATGTTGGCTTAGGGCGAACGTCATTTTTCCTATCTCATCGAGTCTTTCTTAAAGTTCATCGAATTTTTCTTTTTGAACATAATCCAGATCTAGCGCCACATAAAGGTGCGACTTTGTTTCGGCGATCGACCCTAGAGTTATATTAAGAAAATTTGCGAAATCCCTGTCTGTCCGTCTTCCTTGCCCTTCAGCTATATTTGCCATGATCGAAACACTGGATCTTCGAAGCTGACTGCGAAGATCAAAATCTCTCGAAAACATACCTTCTCCTGTGATCTTATAGATCATTTTGTTCAACACGCGAGCTTTTTGCCAAGCCTTAATATCTTCGAATCTCTTAAACGTTGCCATTTCCTTATAAATCAATTTTACTAACGCGTTTGGAAGATAGAATGTGATTTTAAATTTCGCCGCGCAAACTTCCCAGACTTTCGCGACTTTCAACACTTCCCAAACTATACTATTCGTTTCTCATCGCTTCGATCGGGTCAAGTTTGGCTGCATTGTACGCAGGATAAATTCCGCTGATCAGCCCGACGACGAATGAAACAACAACGCCGAGGACAGCAGAGGACGGGTTTATTATCAACGGAAACCCCATCACGGTCGCGAGCAGAAACGCGAGCCCGTAACCGGTAAAAACGCCGATCGCGCCGCCGATTATCGTTACGGTAACGGATTCGATCAAAAACTGTTGGAGAATATCCGATCTTCGTGCACCGACCGCTTTGCGAAGTCCGATCTCTTTCGTCCGTTCGGTAACCGAGACGAGCATTATGTTCATAACGACGATCCCGCCGACGACAAGAGATACGACAGCGACACCGAACGTCGCAAAATAGATCCCGGAGGTCGCATTTTGATAAATTCCGATGAATGCGTCCTGCGATTCGACAGCAAATCCGTCGTCCTTGTCTCCGAATTTTTTGCCGCGTCGGTTGCGCATGATAACGCGAACCTCGTCCTTTGCGTTTTCAAATTGATCCGAATTTTCAACCTGAATATGTATCGTGATCGAATCGCGCGCGCCGAAGAGACGTTGTCCTGTATCGAACGGCAAGTAGACAAAGTTATCCCTGGAAAATCCCAGAACCTTTCCAAGCGGTGCGGCTATGCCTAAGACACGATATGGAATTCCGTCGACCCGAATTTCCTCGCCGAGAACTTCTTCGGGCGCCCGGCTGTCAAACAAATTTTCAATAATATCAACGCCGATCACCGCCACGTTTTTGCCGGCTTCGCCTTCTTCTTTCGTCCATGCTCTGCCGGTTTGCAGAGCGATGTTTTCGATCTCAAACATAGAAAGCGAAAGCCCGCGAACAGGCACGTTTTCGGAGCGGTTTTCGCGATATTTGATGAGCCCGCCGCCGTTTACCGCCGTGCCGATGCGCCAGCATAAGCGGCATAGCCGTTCGATCGCTTCGGCATCCTGTTTTGTAACGTCCTTTCGTTTATTAAACTCGATAAAATCTTCACGCGAAGTGATCACCAGCGGTCTTTTCGACACGCTGAACACAGTCGACCCTTGCGCGGAAAACGTGCTGGCGACGGTTTGATCGAGTCCGTTAATTATCGTCATCACTGCAATTACTGCAGTGACACCGACAATTATGCCCAGGAGAGTTAAAAACGTGCGCAGTTTGTTGCTCCGCAAACTCCTTAAAGCCTGTGAAAACGATTCCGCAAATAATAGGTATTTCGCGGCGAAGAACATTCTTAAACTATACGTCAATGATCACGTTCACGTTATGTAAATTCGGTCCGTTTGTTCTGATCAGTTTTCAGAAGGTCTAGACTGGCGTTTGGGTAATCGGTAAAAAATTGAAAATAACCGGTCATTGTGTATGATTTGACTACATTCCAAAAAAAGCATGGGTTACAGCATCCGGAAAACCATCGTTCGCGCGAAACTATTATTTTATGGTTTTTTAATTCTTTGTCTAAATTCCGGCATATATGCACAGTACCGTATCGATAATTGGACAACAGAACAGGGCTTGCCGCAAAACAGTGTAAATGACTTAATTCAATCGAGTGACGGTTACATTTGGGGCGTGACGAATGGCGGGATCTTTCGTTTTGACGGCGTTCGTTTTAAGTTTTTCAATAAATCGAATTCGGAAGGTTTGGAAGAAAGCCGTTTTTTAATCATAGAGTCGGACGGCGGCGGACGGATCTGGTTTTTATCGGACAGGTTCACCCTCGTTAAATATGAGGACGGACAGTTTACAAGTTACTTAAAAGACAAAGATTACGAAGGAACGATCAAAAGCAGTTTTCTTTTCACAGACATCAACGGCAATCTGATATTTAACACCGACCGCGGAAACTATGTTTATGAAAACGGAAAATTTGTGCGGTTCGAAATTCCTACAAGCTCAAACTCAAGCAGAATAATTTTTAGAGATAGAAAAGGCGGTGTCTGGCTGACAGAAAATACGGGAAGTCCCGGTGAAAAAAATACGGGTATTCGCCGGGTCTTTCGCGGGCAAGCGCAATACTATACGTTTCCAAAGGAGCAGCATCATTCCGCAATGCCGAAAATGTTTGAAGACCGGTTCGGAAATATATGGCTTTATTTTACGCCGAGAGCAGTTTATCGAATTCGCCGGGGGATTGTCCGGGATTTTGAAGAGATGAAATATACGTTCGATTTTGCCGAAGACGCAAAAGGCAATTTATGGACCGGCAACGACGGCGGTTTTTCAGTGCTCGACGCGACAGAACTCGATAAAGAGGAAATTAATTTTGACCGGTATCAAAAACTTTCTCCAATGGCGGATTTCGACAAAAACCGGGTTGATTCGCTGACCGTAGATCGCGAAGGCGGAATTTGGATGGGTACTTTTAACGCGGGTTTGATCTACGCCAGCCCGAAAACATTTGAGGTCTATTCAAAAGCCGATTGGAACACCGAAAAAGATGTTTGTTATCCGATATTTGAGGACAGCAAAAAAAACGTGTGGGTAGGAGTTTGGACCGACGCGCTAATTAAATATGACGAAAATGACAACTTTCGCGTTTTAAATCCAGACCCGATCGGAAATTTGCCGACCGCGCTTTTTGAGGATGATCAGCAGCGGTTATGGATCGCGGCGCTCGGTGCGGTCGGATATCTGAAAGACGAAAAATTTGTTCGTCTTCCCGACCGCATCAATGTTTACGATATTAATCAGGACGATAACGGCGATATCTTGATGGGAAGCGGGAGCGGTTTGGCGAGATATAACGGAGTGGATCTGAAGATATTTACTACCAAAGACGGTTTGGCGAACGATGAAATAACTAAAATCTACAAAACGAAAAGCGGTCAATTCCTTATCGGAACACGACGCGGTTTATCGGTTTACACGGACGGCAAGTTTAATCCGTTAAGCGAGCAGGAATTTTTGACGAATGACGAGATCAGGAGCATCTATCAAGATGCGGAAAGCACGATCTGGGTCGGGACATACGATTACGGTTTGATTCGCTATAAAGATGGAAAGTTTAAACGCATTACCAAAAACGACGGGCTGCTGAACCAGAATGTTTTCTGCACGCTTGAGGATGACAAAGGATGGTTTTGGATAAACACGAATAACGGAATTTACCGCGTCAGAAAAGAACAACTCAACGATTTTGCCGACGGCAAGATCGAAAGGGTTGAGATCATTTCATACAACAAAAAAGACGGCTTATTGAATCTTGAAGGAAACGGCGGAAAGCAGCCGGCGGGAATCAAGCGAAGCAACGGAGAACTCTGGTTTCCGACTCAGAAAGGCGTTGCCATTGTTAACCCCAATGAAATTCCGGTCAATAAATTGCCGCCGCCGGTTCATATCGAAGAGATCTCGATCGATAAAAAAGACATCGGAAAATACGACGAAATAATTGAAATTCAGCCAGGTCAGGAAAATCTGGAAATAAATTATACGGGAATCAGTTTCACCAATCCTGAACTCGTTAAGTTTCGCTACCGGCTCGAAGGTCTCGAGGCAAAATGGAACGAAGCCGGAACGCGGCGAACCGCTTTTTATAATAATATTCCGCCCGGCGAATATACGTTTCACGTAATTGCCGCCAACCGCGACGGAGTTTGGAATACGGAGGGTGCAACGATCAAAGTTGAGAAACTGCCGTTTTATTATCAAACCTGGTGGTTTAAGATTTTAACGGTTTTAAGCGCTTTCGGAATAATCATTTATTTTTTTTACGAACGCATTTCGCATTTCATGCAGATCGCCGAAACGAAAACAGAGTATTCTCGGCGGCTGATCGAATCGCAGGAAGCCGAAAGAAAGCGGCTCGCTTCGGAACTTCACGACGGACTCGGACAGGAACTAATCATCATCAAAAACCGTGCGATGCTTGCGATAGGTGAAGATGAAGACAGAGAGGCGATGGAAAAAGAGATCAATACAATTTCTGAAACCGCCGCTAATGCGTTGATCGGAATTAGAGAGATAACAAATAATCTGAGACCGCAAACACTCGACCGTTTGGGTCTGACAAAAGCTCTGAAATCGATGGTTAGAAAGGTTTCGGAAGTAATCGAGATCGAAAGCGAGATTGATTCGATTGACGATCTGATTGCCAAAGATGAGGAGATAAATATCTACCGCATTGTTCAGGAAGCGTTAAATAACATAATCAAGCATTCAAACGCCGAAAATGCTCTGGTCGAGATAAAACGGCAGAAAAAAAGAATTTCGATCATTATTAAAGACAACGGCAAAGGTTTTGACACCGCGAAAATCAAACCGGATAAAGGCGGGCTCGGGTTGGTCGGATTAAGAGAGCGAACTCAGCTTCTCGGCGGTGAAATTTTGATCGATTCGAAGTTCGGTAAAGGAACGACGATCGAGGTTTTTATACCATTATAGGTTTATTACGTTGGCATTTTGCATTCATGAATTGCCGCTAGCTTCCGCTGGTTGTCTGGAATTAGAATTATAAAAAGGCTTTAGCCGAAATTGAATAAAATAATTCTTCTGCTTTTTAGGATTAGCTAAAGTTTGCCTAAAGCCGAATACATTTTTTCAACATAAACCGCTAGGTGAAGCCGGCGGGCAATCGACGACAGGTCAAGATCCTCTAGTAAATTATGGCAGATAACATTTCTTTAATCATTGCCGATGATCATCCGATCGTTCGGCAAGGCTTGCGTCAGACAATCGAAAAGAATAAAAGATTGACCGTTGCTGCCGAAGCGGGGAACGGAGAGGAAGCGATAAAATTTATCGAGGAAATTCAGCCGAACATTGCGATTCTCGACGTTGATATGCCCGGGATGAACGGCTTTGATGTCGCGCGTTGGATTCGGAAAAAAGATCTACCGACAGAGATGATCTTTCTGACTATGCACAGCGATGAGGATATTTTTAACGAAGCAATTGATCTCGGAGCTAAAGGGTTCGTCCTAAAAGATAGTGCTTTGACGGACATCGTCGAATGCATTAATGCAGTCGCTCAAGATCAGCATTATACGAGCCATGCCCTGACCTCGTTCTTATTAAATCGGAGCAAAAGAGCAATTCAAATGTCGGAAGACAAACCGCTCTTAAACGATCTGACCACAGCCGAACGCCGCGTTCTAAAGTTAATTGCCGAAAACCTGACAACGAACGAGATCGCTAAAAAACTCTTTGTCAGCCCGCGAACTATCGAAAGACACCGTTACAATATTTCCCGAAAATTAGACCTTCAAGGAAGCAATTCCTTATTGAAATTTGCGCTTCTGAATAAATCCAAACTCCTCTAATTCTCCCTAAAATCCAAAATCAAAATGAGTAGGACTACGTAGAAAAAATGCGTAGTCCTTTGTATTTACGGGTTTCAGTATCCGTCATATATTCGGCGGGTAATGAAGGTTTTAATTGTTGACGACAACCAAAATGTCCGCAAACTTTTGCGGGATCATCTCCCAAAATCGGTTGATGGGGTGATTGAATGCGGAGACGGCGAGGACGCTTTTGAACTTTATGGATCACATCTTCCCGAATGGGTTTTGATGGACTGGAATATGCCGAAAATGAACGGAATTTCAGCAATACGCCGGATCATCGGTCAGTTTCCCGACGCGAAGATTTGCATGGTAACGGCTTATGATGACGCGGATCTGAAAAAGCAGGCGCTTCAGGCAGGAGCCTGCGATTTTGTTTTGAAGGATAACTTATTTGAACTCAAAGCAATTTTGATCGGTGATCTTGAAAATTAAGGGGAATATGCAGAATTGGGCGATCGAAACGGAGGAGCAAAGATTATGTTAGAAATTAAGAAGATTCACAAGACTCGGCTGAGTACATTTTTTACCGGAAAACATTTTAGAATTGATGGTCTGCCGAAGATCTTTTCGGTAATTGCTTTTTGTCTAATTTTCGGTACGGGCGTTTCAATAAACGCCAGAGACTACCTCGTTGATCGAGTTGGTGATGAGGCAATCGTTTCTACCTGTGATTCTTTCACTCCGAATGATTGTAATTTGCGAGGCGCAATTACGAGGGCAAATACTGACGGGGAAGCAAGCGTTATTCAATTTTTGATACCGACCGTTTTTCCTCAAGCCGTTACTCTGTTGGCGTCAAGCTTATCGATATCAAACGACGGAAATTTGCTGATCACTTCCGATGATGTGGTGACTTCGGGAAGCGGTGTGAGAGTACGGATCAGCGGCGGATTTAGCGTTCGGGTTTTTTCAATAGCTCCTGGAGCAAATGTTGAGTTTAGAAATGTAACTATCCAGAACGGGCGGGATAATTCAGATACGGGCGGAGCGGCAATATTAAACAATGGGGGAACGGTCAAAATAGAAAATTGTTTAATAAACAGCAATCAATCAGCTGGCGACGGCGGTGCTGTCAAAAATAATTCAGGTTCGAACTTAACAATATTAAATAGTAATTTTCAGGGCAATAGCGGTAATAATGGCGGAGCCGTATCAAACGCGCTAGGTGGAACAATATCAGCATCAAATACGGATTTTAACAGTAATACCGCTAATGGAGCGACTGGAAGCGGTGGAGCGGTTTCGAATTTGGGTAACGCGACAATTACCCGATCGCTATTTTTTCTAAACAGTTCAGTTGATGGAGGAGGAGCGATCGCAAGCGGAGAATCGCTTTCAATTAAGAATTCAACTTTTTCGTTCAATCGAACCCAAGGCGGAGGTGGTGCGATCGGAGCCAGGGGAACGGTCAACCTCGACAGCGTAACCATCGCAGAGAATGTTTCTGACTCTGATCAAAGTGGAAGCGGCAGCGGCGGCGGTTTTAGGGTCTATTTCGGGGTCGCGACGATCAACGTTTTCAATAGTCTCATTGCAAAAAATACGGACAATACAAATACTGCGCCTGATTTCAACGGAACTTTGACATCGCAAGGTTACAATTTGATCGGAAATTCCGCCGGGACAAACATAGTTGGTGATCCGAGCGGAAATATCCTGAATGTCGATCCCAGAATTTCACAGCTAAGATTACATACTCAAGGATTGAGAAGTTATGCTCTGCTTCCCGGAAGTCCGGCAATTGACGCGGGGCGAGCCGATATCGGCACCGCTACAGATCAAAGAGGTTTGCCGCGCATCTATGATTTTCTAGAGATTCCGAATAGTTTTACCGGTATTCCGAACAGCCAGGTCGGCGCTGACATCGGTGCATTTGAACTGCAGGCAGAGGAATTCTACAACGGTGTAAATTCCTCCGGCATTACGATAAATGACAACGGTCCGGCATCGCAATATCCCTCAACAATTACGATCGGCGGAATAGACACATTTCGTTGTATTTCGAAAGTTACCGTAACTGTTCATGGGTTGTCGCATACTTTCCCCAGCGACCTTGATCTGCTCCTGGTTGGTCCCGGCGGTCAACGAACGATGTTGATGTCGGATACAGCCGGACAAAGTCCCGGTGTCAGCGGTGTGAATCTTACGTTCGATCAAGCCGCAGCATCACCGATACCCGACACAAATCCGGCGACCGGAACTTATCAGCCATCCAATAATGGAACTACTGATAACTTTCCTGCGCCAGGTCCCGGAGTTTTGACCAATCAAGCGGCAAATTTGGATGTTTTCAAAGGTACAAATCCAAACGGAGATTGGAAACTCTATGTGATGGATGATGCAGCTCAAGATTCAGGCACGATCGCAGGCGGCTGGTCGCTCAATATTACGATCTCAAATTCGCCGCTGAAGTCTCCGTTCGATTTTGATGGCGACGGAAGGACCGACATCGGAATCTTCCGCCCTGCTCCGGGTGAATGGTGGTATCTGCGTTCGTCGGATAACGGCAATTTCGCGGCGCAGTTCGGGTCGTCGACGGACAAACTCGTTCCCGGCGATTATACCGGCGACTGCAAGGCAGACATCGCTTTTTTCAGACCTTCATCTGGAGAGTGGTTCGTTCTGCGAAGCGAGGATTCTTCATTCTATTCTTTCCCGTTCGGAAATTCGACAGATATTCCCGCTCCGGCTGATTATGACGGCGACGGCAAGGTCGATCCGGCAATTTTCCGTCCGTCGGAAGGTAACTGGTATATTGTTCGATCTTCCGACAACGGAACTACGATCCAGCAATTTGGTTCAAAAAGCGATAAGCCTGTTCCGGCGGATTATGACGGAGACGGCAAGGCTGACCTGGCAATCTTCCGTCCGGACGGAACCTGGTGGCTGAACCGTTCGCAGGCAGGCGTGATCGTCGCAACTTTTGGCGTCAGCACGGATAGAACGGTCCCGGGCGATTACACCGGCGACGGCAAGGCGGACGTGGCGTTTTTCCGACCTTCTACGAGCGAATGGTTTATTTTGCGGAGTGAGGATGCTTCCTTTTATTCGTATCCGTACGGAGCAGCTGGCGACATTCCAGTTCCGGGGGATTATGACGGCGACGGCAAATTCGATTCGGCTGTCTTCCGCCCGTCAAACAACACCTGGTTTTTGCTGCGGTCAACGGCAGGTTCTGTCGGGATCGGATTTGGCGCAACAAACGATCTCCCGGTCCCGAATGCTTTTGTCAGGTAAATCTCAAAACCCGGAAGCCGGTGTTTTATTGACAAGAACATCTTCTTCCGGGTCTGACGGAAATCTTATCGTTCATTAAGGAAAATAGTCATCGCGCACCGTTAAAATTTTTCGAATAGCGGAAGCTCCGGACTGAATCACCATACCGGCTCAATCACGTTGGCTTCGACTTGCAGGATCTCTTTGTGTTCAAGAGATGGAATTCGTGAAATAGCGAATATTCCGGCAAACAGCAAACATATTCAATTAGTTGAGGTTGAAGAAAAAATGATGATTTTTTGCAAAATTCCGTAAAACGTTCATTATATAGTCCCAATGGCAAAGACATATAGAGCGAGAAAAATACTGCGAATTTTCGTATGTGGGTTTTCCTTGCTCTTTTTTTATGGACTTGCAGCGGGTCAATACCGTTTTGATACCTGGACGACAGACGACGGCTTGCCGCAGAATTCTGTAAACGGCATCGAGCAATCTGACGACGGTTATATTTGGGGCGTGACGACTGGCGGAATCTTTCGTTTTGATGGTGTTCGGTTCAAAGTTTTCAATAAATCAAACACAAAGGAATTAAAACAGAGTCGTTTTATACAGGTTAAAAAAGACGGCGAAGGGCGTTTGTGGTTTTTGTCGGACACTTTCCGTTTGGTCAAATATGAGAAGGGTGAATTTACGACCTACGAAGACATTTACGGTGCAGCAAATAGGATCAAAGGGAGTTTTCTCTTCCTCGATGCAAATGGCAGATTGATCTTTACGATCGACCCCGGACATTTCCGCTATGAAAACGGACAATTTGTAAAATTCGATATTCTGTCCGATACACCCGGAAGTTACATTGTTTACAGTGATAAATTTGGCGGTATCTGGCTGAAAGACGATGAGTCGCTTCGCCGGGTCGTGGGCGAACAGGTCGAATATTTTGATGTCGGAAAACTATACCCGGGCTTTTCTCCCATAATTTACGATGACCGGTTTGGAAACTTTTGGATTAGGATCCTACCGCAAATTTTTTATCGCAAACGTCGGGGTAAAATGCAGAGATACAAGAGCGATGGTTCTTTCGTAACATTTGCCGAAGACCGCGAAGGAAATCTCTGGCTGGGCGAAGAAGACGGGTTGATAAAGGTTAACGCAGCGGATGTTGATGCGGAAACGATTGACATTTCAAAAGCCCAAAAGTTTACGAAGGAAAATGGTTTGTTAGATGATCAAATTGGCGATATTTTTGTCGATCGTAACGGCGGAATTTGGACCGGTGGAGCTCAAGGCGGATTGGCTTATCTAACTCCGCAGGTATTTCGGGTTTTCTCCAAAAAAGATTGGGGAACGAAAGATGAGAATGTATATCCGATCTTTGAAGACAGCAAACAAAATGTTTGGGTTGGGATCTGGCACGAAAATATTGTCAAATTTGATAAAAATAACGATTTCAAAGTTTTTAATTTCCCTTTACTTCTGCTGTCACCTACTTCGATTTATGAAGACACCGACGGGCGAATATGGTTCGGAGAAGTTGCCGGCGTCCGGTATTTTGAAGGCGAACGGTTGCGGGAGTTAGATGATGTTCTTGGAAAAACCGGCTTTACAGTCCTGGCAATTACGGAAGATGACGAAGGTAATATGTTGTTCGGCACGGAAACAGGATTACTGCGTTACAAAAATAAAGAGTTTATTAAACTCACTACTCAAGACGGATTACCCGATAATTTTATAACTGCTTTCCAAAAAACTCCCCACGGAAAAATATGGATCGGCACGCGAGGCGGTTTGGCAATTTATGACAAAGGCAAATTTACCGCTTTTACCGTTCAGGACGATTTGGACAAAGATCATGTTAGAAGTTTGTATTTAGATAGTGAAAATGTTTTGTGGATCGGTACTTATGATACGGGGTTGATCCGCTACAAGGACGGAAAATTTAAACGCATCGGCGAAGCGGACGGAATGTTCAACGGAAATGTTTTTTGCACTTTAGAAGACGATAACGGCTGGTTTTGGATAAATTCGAACAACGGGATCTACCGCATCAAAAAATCTGAACTCAATGATTTTGCCGACGGGAAAATTAAACGGGTTGAAAGCGTCGGCTATAACAAAAAAGACGGTTTGCTCAATATTGAAGGAAACGGCGGAAAACAGCCAGCAGGTATCAAGCGCAGCAACGGCGAACTTTGGTTTCCGACACAACACGGCGCGGCGGTCGTCAAGCCCAATGAGTTAACGATAAATTCTCAGCCGCCGACCGTTCACATCGAAGAGATCTTGATTGACAGCGAAAATATCGGCAAATACAACGGCGAGATAAAGTTCGAAGCAGGTCAGGAGAATTTGGAGATAAACTACACCGGTTTGAGCTTTGCAAGCGCTTCGCTTGTGAAATTCCGTTACAGACTTGAAGGATTGGAAGAAGATTGGAACGAAGCCGAAACGCGTCGGACGGCTTTTTACAACAATATTCCGCCGGGAGAATATACATTCCAAGTCATCGCCGCAAACCGCGACGGCGTTTGGAATATGGAAGGAAAGAAACTGAAAATTATTAAACTTCCGCATTATTATGAAACGTGGTGGTTTTTGATTTTTTCAATTTTGGCGGCTGTCGGTTTAGTTTCATTGATCGTTTACAAACGCTTCTCGTATTTGAAAAATATCGCTGTTGCCAAATCGGAATATTCGAGAAAACTGATCGCCTCGCAGGAAGCGGAAAGAAAACATCTCGCCGCGGAACTCCACGACGGACTCGGACAGGATCTGATCGTCATAAAAAACCGCGTTTATCTTGCACAAAAGAACAGCAAAGACCAGGTACGTCTGAAAAAGGAACTCGAAAATATTTCCGAAACGACATCGCACACATTGCAGCAAGTCCGCGAGATCACAGATGGTCTGCGTCCAATGCTGCTCGATAAAGTGGGCTTGACCAAAGCACTTAAAATAATGCTCGAAAAGGTTTCGGGCGTGGTCGAGATCGAAAGCAACATTGACCCGATCGATGATTTGTTTTCCGAAACCGATGAGATAAATAT
Organism: Pyrinomonadaceae bacterium; assembly: GCA_026129865.1. Lineage (GTDB taxonomy): Bacteria > Acidobacteriota > Blastocatellia > Pyrinomonadales > Pyrinomonadaceae > JAHCHG01. Next base: position 43,815 of record JAHCHG010000001.1, on the reverse strand, counting down.
TTATCGAATAGTACAGGAATCGGTAAACAACATTATCAAACATTCCAACGCTGCAAATGCTTTTGTCGAAGTCGAGCGAACACGAACACATGTTTTGATCACGATCAAAGATAACGGAGTCGGCTTCAATACGGAAAAGGTTAAGTCTTCAAACGGCAGCAGTCTGGGTTTGATCGGTTTGAAGGAAAGAGCGAGATCGCTCGACGGAACATTTTCGATAAATTCGGTAAAAGGTAAGGGGACGACGGTAAAAATTTCAATAGATTTGTCTAAGTAATAGGTGTCATTTTATGAATTGCCGTCGTGCTTTAGCCGACGGAATAGTTGAAATAAAAGACATCGGCTTTAGCCAAATTTAATAAAAAATCAATCATCCGAATATCTTTAGCTCAAGCTAATAAACGAATAAAGCCATTTTTGGGATTTCGGCTAAAGCCAAGAAAATCATACAAAAAACAATCCGTCAGCTAAAGCAGACGGCAATTCATAAACTATGAATAACAAAATCACAATAATCCTCGCCGACGATCATCCGATCGTGCGGAATGGACTGCGGAAAGAGATCGAAGAAGACAGACGGTTGGAGGTTATTGCCGAAGCAAATAACGGACAGGAAGCAATCGAAGCGATCAAAGCGAACACGCCGAATGTTACGGTTCTCGATGTCGATATGCCTGTGATGAATGGTTTTGATGTTGCTCGTTGGATCCGTAAAGAAGGCATCGCCACCGAGGTCGTTTTCCTGACGATGCACAAGGATGAAAACCTTTTCAATGAGGCGATCGACCTCGGAGCAAAAGGTTTTGTGCTAAAAGATAGTGCTCTAAAAGATATCGTCGAATGCATCAAAACGGTTGCCGCTAGTGAAAATTATGTCAGCAACGCTCTGACGACATTTTTAATGAACCGCTCAAAACGTGCCATCGGTTTAATAGAAAAAGAACCTACGATAAATGACCTGACCAAAGCCGAACGCCGGATTCTGAGTTTGATCGCCGACGATCTGACGACAAACGAGATCGCCGAAAAACTCTTCATCAGCCCGCGAACCGTCGAAAAGCACCGCTCGAATATTTCCCAGAAGCTCGATCTGCACGGCACTCATTCGCTTGTAAAATTTGCTTATAACAACAAATCGGAATTGCTTTAACTGCTCCTTAAATTAGCGAAAACCTCTTCTCAGTCCACGCCCCTCAATAATCGAACGTTGAATCTAAACTTAAAAATACGTGTTTCTACGTACGTAAAGTAAGTAGAAAGGCTTATATACACCTCCGCTTTTTCGCCATATTCTTGCGCCTAAGAAGTAATGCTGAGGAAAAAACAAAAGGAGGAAAGTAGAAAAGCCGATGCAAATAAAAGGTAGATTAAAAATCGAAAATATCTTGTCCAAAATTGTTCTGATCAGTTTCGCGATATTTTTTATACAGGGAATAACTCAGGCGCAAAGCGCAGAATTGAGTTTTGACACCATTGACACGGGATACAAATACCGTCTGACCAATTCCTTTTTAAACGATGAACGTTCGTTGGATGTCTTTTCAAATACGAATGCCCTTTTTATGGGCGAAACGAGTAAAGGTTATGGTCAGGAATGGATATTTAGATCGTTAGGTAACAATAAATACAGCATTAACGATGCTTACGGTCGCGTCTTAGATGTTAACACCGGGCTTGATAAACCTTTTATGAATGTCTGGGGAAACTACGCGGGACAAGTTTGGACGATCATACGCCAATCCAATGGCTATTACAGAATCACCGACGCTTACGGCAGAGCATTAGACACTTACGGCAATGGTGAAAATGATCCGATGATGGGTGAGTTCGGTAACTTTTCAGGTCAATTATGGAAACTTACTAAGATCAGCAAATTGAATAGTTCGACTCCCAAAAACATAGAAGGAAACTGGGCTGGATATTTCAAAGACGGTAGAAAATCTCCATTTATCTGGGCAATTCGTCAAAGCGGTTCGACCTTTACGATCGAAGAGATCGGCACGAATCAGAGACGCAAATCGGCAGGTCGAATCAACGGCGATCGAATATTTGCGACCGATTTCGGCACACAGGGGACGCTTTCGGCAGATGGAAAAGAAATCTCCTGGACGGACGGCGTGGTTTGGGTTCGGCAGCCTGTAATTATGGCTTCGTCCGATAAAAGCAAACAGTTGCCGGCTTCTGTTTTCAAATATCTGGACACGCGCTTCAAAGGCTGGGATATTTCTCCTGAATCCGAATTATGCGGTGAGAAACTTTTGTACGATTCGGGAGATTTTGACGGCGACGGGAAAAAAGATTACGCCGTCTATTTTGTGATGGATAAAGATACGTCAAACGCCCGTTTGCTGCTTTATGCATTTCTAGATCGAGGAAAAAACTTTCAGCCTTTCAGGATCTCGGAAAATAGAGATAGAGAGAGTTTCGGATTCACGTCGTTTTCCATAGTCAAAAAAGGCACAAAACTTCAAACCGGAGAACGCAGAAATGATGTTGTGACACTTCAGACGGATGCGATCACCGAATACACCTGCGAAACGGACGCTTCATCAACCTACCTCTATAAAAGCGGAAAATTTAGTGTGATGAATTTATTCAGTCCGTAGGGCTGATCGACCCTAAACATCGAAACGCGGACCGGTAGAAGTTCAAAATTATTGATGAAACAAATGAAAGTTTTAATTGTCGACGACAACCGAAAAGTCCGCGAACTTTTGCGGGATTATCTTCCTGCATCGGTTGATGAGGTTTTTGAATGCGAAGACGGCGACAAGGCGCTTGAATCGTACGCAAGATATCTTCCCGATTGGGTTTTGATGGATTGGGAAATGCCGGTGATGGACGGCATTGCCGCGGCTAAGGAAATTATTGCCGAATATCCACACGCAAACATTTGTATGGTAACGGCTTATGGAACAGAAGAGTTAAAAAAGGAAGCATTCGACGCGGGTGTTTTGGGATTTGTCATCAAGGACAATCTATTTGAGCTTGAGGCAATTTTGATAAGTGAACTCGAACATTGATTTTTTAAAAAAAGAAGCGGTCAACGAACCAATTTCTAAGGAGAGAAAATTATGCTGCAAATGATAAAAATAAATAAATCTGGGGAAACGTTTGTAAATAAAAGCAGACAGTTTTGTAAAGGTAACTTGCCGAAGATCTTTTCGGTATTGCTAGTATCTCTGCTTTTTGGGGCTGCCGCTTCATCTGCTGCCGATCTAAATCAATATCAAGTTGATCGTGGCGACACTGGAACTATTGTCAGTGCTTGCAGCAATTTTGAACCCAATGACTGCAACCTGCCGGGTGCGATACAACGTGCCAACACAGATGGGGGGGATAGCTTTATCCAAATAGATCTTAACTCAGCTTCTATTCAAACCATCAGCTTGACGATGGGACCATTAACAATAGCAAACGATGGAAGTTTGCGTATTACGACAGAGCCTGTAATTGTAAACGTATCTGGCGGGCAACTTGTAAATATAAGCGGCGGCTTGAGTTCCCGCGTGTTTTTCGTAACCCCGGGAGCAAATGTTACTCTCGATAGGCTTTGGATTTCAGGCGGCAGATTTTCTTCGCCCAATGACGGCGCGGCGATCGATAATTTTGACGGAACAGTGACGATCGATAAATGTTTAATCTTTAACAACGTTTCCACCGACGATGCCGGTGCCGTTAAAAATACCGCTGGCGGTACGATTACCATCAATGATACCGAATTTCAGGGCAATGCCGCCCCGAGTCGCGGAGGCGCGATTTTTAACGAAGGAGATATGACCATCACAAATTCATTGTTTCGGTCAAATACTGCGAAAAATGGCGGAGCGATCGCCAATACGGGAATGCTGACGATCAAAAATTCCACCATTTCGGGAAATGACTCGGCATTCAACGGCGGCGGCAATGGCGGCGGAATTTATACAGCTGCGGGAACTGTAAATCTTGACAGCGTGACAGTAGCATTCAATTTTGCCGGAGGAGGATCTCAGGGAGGCGGCGTCGGTAAATTAAACGGCAACGAAACGTTCATTTCTACCGGCTCGATCTTTTCCAACAATTCGGCTGTCGGCGGTTCCCCCAATTTTATGGGAGATTTTACTTCACACGGTTATAATTTGATCGCTAATCCCAGCGGTACAACAATCGGCGGACCTACCGGATTTAATTTATTGAACGTCGATCCGAAACTTCTTCCTTTGAAAAACAACGGCGGACCAACTGCGACGCATGCTTTAGCGCGGAACAGTCCGGCGATCGATAAAGGAAATGCCAAACCCGAAACTTCAACAGATCAGCGCGGGTTGCCCCGTGTGTTTAATTATCTTGGGATATCCAACCCCCGCCCGACGCCAAATGGTGGAAGCGATATTGGAGCTTTCGAGTTTAACCCAAGAGACCTCGGTTATTTCGATTTTGACGGCGATCAAAAAACCGATCTATCGATCTTTCGTCCGTCGGTCGGCGAGTGGTGGTATTTAAAAAGTTCAGATGCCGGGAACGGAGCGTTTCAGTTTGGAAGTTCGAGCGACAAAATAGTTCCGGGAGATTATACTGGCGACGGTAAAGCCGATATTGCTTTTTTTAGACCGTCATCCGGTGAATGGTACATTTTGCGCAGCGAAGACTTTTCGTTCTATAGTTTTCCGTTTGGCACCTCAAATGATATTCCGGTTCCGGCAGACTATGACGGCGACCTGAAAGTTGACGCAGCGGTCTTTCGCCCTTCAACTGCGGAATGGTTCGTGAATAGGTCAACCGGTGGTGCAACGCTTAGTACGTTTGGAGCCGCAGGCGACCGTCCGGTTCCGGCTGATTACGACGGCGATGGAAATGCCGATCTGGCGATCTTTCGACCTTCTAACGGAACCTGGTGGATGAACCGTTCGCAGTTAGGGGTAGTCGTCGCAACTTTTGGAGTCAGCACGGACAAAACAGTACAAGGCGATTACACCGGCGACGGCAAGGCGGACGTAGCGTTCTTTAGACCTTCGACGCAGGAATGGTTTGTTTTGCGGAGCGAGGATTCTTCCTTTTATTCATTTCCGTACGGGGCGACAGGCGACATTCCGGCGCCCGGCGACTATGACGGCGACGGCAAATACGACTCGGCTGTGTTTCGACCGTCAAACAACACCTGGTTTTTGCTGCGGTCAACGGCAGGTTCTGTCGGGATCGGATTTGGGGCAACAAACGATGTCCCCGTTCCAAATGCCTTTGTCAGGTAACGAAATAATCAACGAACGAGAAAAAACAGAAAGCCCGCCATCAATTTGCGGGCTTTTTGTTTTTATAAATCTGCCAAAGGCTCACAAGATGCGAAAAAACGACGATCGGAACGACGATCGCCGGAAGCCAGACGAACGGAAAAGCCAAAACAGCACGGTTCGGTTGGTCGAAAGCGATCTGCTGCAACGGACTTGCTAGCGCAAGAATTGCAGTCGTAACGATAATAATTAGCAGCGCCAGCGCTGCTAGATTCCAGACGATCAAAACCGGGCGGTTCATTTTGCCGCCGCGAAACGCGATCAAAAATATGACCGGCGCAGAAATTCCGGAAAGAATATCGTAATTCCAGCCTTGAAATGTCATCGCTTCGGGCATTAGCCCATTTTGAAACAGCAGGTAAATGACAATTTCGACCGGTATCCGAACGATCGACAGCAGAGTCAATGTGCTCAACGGAAGCTTTTCGACAAAATCCGTTCGGAAAAATACGAAGTAAATTGCTATCAACAGCAGGGAAGGCAACGCTCCGAAGAGAAAAAGCCGCGGAGGAAGCGTATCAGTTACAGCGTAAAAGCCGCTAAGCGCAGCAGCACCCGTAAAAAAAAACCAGAAAGAAACGGCGCCGACCAAAATAGCCGCCGCCGTTGTTTTTGTTCCGATCTGTCTGACCGCGTAAAAGAGAAATCCAACGGTCGCGAATGTCGTCAGGATAAATAATATCGATATATATCCGGGTAAATTCTCGGTCATTAATTATTCACATCGCTTTCGATCTCGCCGTCGCGGATCGTAATCACTCGGTGCGCTCGCGCCGCAATATCAGGTTCGTGGGTAACCATTATTATCGTATTTCCTTCTTCATGCAGTTTTTCGAAAAGCGCCATAATTTCTACACTAGTTTTCGAATCGAGCGCCCCGGTCGGTTCATCGGCAAGTAAGATCGAAGGATGATTTACAAGTGCACGTGCAATTGCTACGCGCTGCCGCTGTCCGCCGGAAAGTTCGTTCGGTCGATGAGTTACGCGATCGCCGAGTTCGACCGACGTCAAAGCCGCAGTCGCCTTCTCGTGCCGCTCGGCAGCGCGCAATCCGGCGTAGATCAGAGGCAGTTCGACATTATGAAGCGCAGTTGCTCGTGACAATAAGTTAAAAGTTTGAAAAACGAATCCGATCTCTTTATTACGGATCGTCGCAAGTTCGTCGTCGGACATTGCCGAAACGAGCTGCCCGTTGATCCAATATTGTCCTTTCGACGGAGAATCCAGACAGCCGATCAGGTTCATCAAGGTCGATTTTCCAGAACCTGACGGACCGATTATCGCGAGGTATTCGTTCTTGTGAACTTCGAACGTTACACCCTGCAGCGCATGAAGCTGCTGATTTCCCATCTGGTATGTTTTCCAGATGTTTCGCATTGAGATCAATGCGCCGGGCGCGGGGTTTACAACGCTGCCGTTATTTTGATGGATATCTTCTTCCGACATAAAATTAATGTAAAAATCTGTGCGATCAACGTTCTACGCCGGGCGTCAAACGGTATCGACGCCGGCGATCTGATGATGCTGCGAAAATAGATAAAATTAAGATGGAGAACCGTTCGCGCCGTCTTTCTTCGTTTGTTTTTTAACCGCGGTGTCTTCTTTCAGAGTATTTAAAACTCTGCTTGGACCGGTGATGACCTCCTGACCTTGATCCGGTGAAAGCCCGGAAATGATCTGAATGTCAGATTCGCCGGTAATGCCGGTTTCCACTTCGACGAACTTCGCTTTATTGCCGTCCAGTAAATAAACACCTTTTATCGTTTTCGGTTTTTCGCCGGGCTGGGCTGCGGCAGCTTCGCCTTCGGGCGTCGGTGTCGCATCGGGTTTCTTTTCGACGACTGCCTGAAGCGGAACAGCGATCACGTTTTGAACCGTCTTTGTCGTTATGACAGCGGTCGCGCTCATTCCCGGACGAAGGCTGTTGCGCGTATCTTCATCCATATCGGTCAATTCAATGACAACGCGAAATTCTTTAGCTTCCTGAACATTAATATTCGTCGAAAGACCGCCGGTCGTTTGTGATTTACCAACGGCTAAAGGTGTCTTTTGAGAAACTTTTCCGTTAATTTCCTTTTCGCCCAATGCATCGACCTTTATTTTTACCGGCTGACCGACAGCAACTTTGTCGATCTCCGTTTCGTCGACTTTTACTTCAACATTAACGGTCGACATATCTGCGATGGTTAAAAGCGGTGTCGAGGAAAGATTGGCAACGGCAAATGTTCCGACTTTCGAAGGAATATCTGCGATCACGCCATTGATCGGGGCAACCTGAAGCGTTTTATCGCGCTGTGTCCGCTGTCCGCGCAGAAGCGCCGCCTGCTGGTTCGCCCTGTCAACACTTGCCTGCGACGTTAGATTGGCAGTACCGACGCCGCGTCGGGCGTCCTTTACAGCAACCGCCTGCTGATTCAAGCGAGCACGCGCTTCTTTTACACGAGCTTCGGCTTCGTTGATCGAAAGCTGCTGAGCTTTTAATCTTGCCTGCGCATTTCGCAGTGCGACGCGTGCGGTCAAAACAGTGTCGTTCTTTTGATCGTATTCGAGTCTCGAGATCACGCCGCTTTCAAGCAATTCGGCATTTCGCTTGAGCTCGCGCTCGGCGACGTTCAGATCTACCTGGGCACGATCGACATCGGTCTGTGCCGACACGACCTGCTGGCGCGCCGACGCAACCTGTTGAAGCGCGGTATCGACCGCAGCCTGGCTCGCATTCAAGCCCTGCTGAGCCTGCGCCAGCGCGTTTTGAGCTGCGGAAACCTGCGTCTGCGACGCTTGCGATTCGGTCTGCGCCGCCTGCAACGATGCTAATTGAGCGTCAGTGCTCGATTGAAGCTGCGTGGGATCAAGCTTCACAAGCGGTGTTCCGGCATCGACCTTGTCGCCTTCTTTTACGTAGATCTCTTCAATTCGACCCTGAACTTCGCTCGTAAGATTAATAAATTGAATCGGTCTGATCTCGCCGGAAGCGGTAACGGTAGATTTAAGCTCCGGTCTTGTTTCCACTTTTACCGTCGTAACTTCCGGTGTGTCTTTTCGCGTTGCGAGAACGCTGACGATGATGATGATAAGTAAGAGCACCGCAGCGGTTGCGCCAATTATTATTTTGCCTTTTCGGCTGATAGCCATTTTTGTTCGTCCTCGTTAAGAGTTTTTGATGTATTTAAATTTAAAATTTAACGCAAATGATGATTGCTTGTCCGCGTCAAGACTTTTCTACGCGAATATATTTCAATTAGTTTCAAGAAAATTGAATAAGCAAATTAACTTTCCGCTAGTTAAACTGCTTTTATTTTGCAAAAATCCTTTGGTATTGACGAACGCCGACCTACGTTTTACGATTTACGGGAAACAGATAAAAAGGTAAAATGCCTTTCTTGAGCATTTCCTATCACGAATCGGCGTCAGGTACTTTTAATAATGATCAAATGTCAGGTTTGCGGGACCGAAAATCTTGAAAGATCGCAGTTTTGCGATGAATGCGGATCTGCCTTGCGCACTTCGCAAAGCAACGGAACGGAAACGGATTCTCAGGAATTCAAAACGCGAATTGCGGAAAAGCCTGCGTTTCATTCTGCGAATGTGACTTCGATCGGGGTTCCCGCGATAATCGATGAATCCGATGAATTAACCGATGTAAAAAGTGAAAGAACGGGATATAAAACAAGCGGCGTTCATGCGACTTTGACGATCGAACGCGGCGATTCGACCGGTACGGAATTTCCGCTTTCAGCAGAAGAATCTTATATCGGCAGGTGGGACGCGGACAACGGCGTTTTTCCCGATGTCGACCTTGACGCGTACGATGCGGAAGCGAAAGTTTCGCGGCGGCATTCCCGGATAATCTACAAAGCCGGAAATTATTTGGTTGAGGATCTGGGTTCGACGAACGGCACCTACATAAACCGCGGTCGCCGTTTGATTCCCGGAAATCCGCAGCCGCTTCGCAACGGCGACGAAATAATCGTCGGAAAGATCTTTTTGAGATTTAACATTAACGAATAACTGGCAAATTCACGGAAAGAATAAAATGGCATATTGTCACGAATGCGGCGACGAAGTCGCGGATATCGATAGTTTCTGTCCACATTGCGGCATCTCGCTGCAGCCTATTGCGATGGAAAATGAACCTGATCTTGAAAGCACCATCGCGATCAGCCGTGAGGAGATCGCCCAGACTCTTTCCGAGCCAAAACCTGCCGAACAACCAAAACCTGCGGCGCCGTCTGAAAATCTTATGCCGCGCCTCGGTCAAGACGAGCGTGCCGCTGAAGAAGCAGAACAACCTGCACAGCCGGTCGGGAGCATTCCCGAAGAGCTGCCGCTGGGCGAACCGGCTGCATCAGTTCAGGAAGATGAAGAGATTCCTGAACCCGCCTTATTATCAACGGAACCCGAAATTCGGAACGTCGAAGAAGAATTAATAACAGTCCAAGATGACGAATCAGAGCCGGAACCTTCGGCAGATCTTTCCGAAGAAACTTTACCCGAATTTGAAACCGAGCCGAATTCTCAGATCTTGCCTGAAAATGATCAAAGCGATTATTTTGCCGATAGCGAAACCGGCGATCTGGAAGATCCCGAAATTTCTTTAGCGGACGCAGCACTCGATGATTTTGTTCCGGCAGCGGTCGATACCGGCGAAATTCCGCGGGTCGAACCCCAGTCAACCGTCGAAGAGAGAACTGAAACAGCCGATCCCTCGGGAACAGGCGCTCAAATGCAGGCAGACACGGTCGAAGAACCTTTAAGTGAAATGCCGGTCGAGGAGGAATTGTCTATTGACGAATCCGGACTGGTCCAGGAGTCAAGCTCGGAAATTTCAGATCAGGAAACCATTGAAGGTGAACCGGATGCGGACTTATTAGATCAGTTTCCTTCCGAACCTGCGATCTTAAAACCCAGCTTCGAACCGGCTCCGGAAGAAGAATCTGCAGTTTCGCAGTTTGATTCGGTTTCTATCATGGAATCCGGCGACGACCGGTCGGATGAATCGTTTGAGGAGCTGAAAGAAGAAGATCATGAACTAGTTGAAGCTCGTCCCGAACCGGCAGCTGTACCGGCTGCCGACGCGACCGATCGGGAAGCGCGCTCTTTCACGTCGCCGAACATGAACGGACCGGATACGGACGGTAAAAAATCAAAACTGAAACCGCTTGACGAAGGAACGATCTTGAACAATCGATATGAGATCGTTCGCAAGATAGGCGGCGGCGGAATGGGAGCTGTTTATCTTGCAAGCGATAAGAACCTCGGCGGCGTTTTGCGTGCGGTAAAAGAGATGGTTCAGTCCTACATAGAAGAAACTCAACAGGAAAAAGCAGTGAACGATTTCAAGCGCGAATCGATGCTGCTTACCTCGCTTGAACATTCTGCGATCCCGACGATCTACGATTATTTTTACGATGAAAAGGAAGCGAGATTTTATCTCGTTATGAAATACATCAACGGCGGCGATCTGTCTTCCAGATTGCGAAGCGCGCCGGAAGGTCGGATCGATGAAAGAACTGTCGTCGAATGGGCTATACAGGTCGCAGATGTTCTGGATTATCTACATAAACGACAACCGCCGATCGTTTACCGTGATCTAAAACCCGCGAATATTATGATCGACGGAAATTCCGATCGTGTAATGCTTATAGATTTCGGAATCGCCCGCTGGATCAATAAGGAAGAAAAAGGCGTAACTGCGGTCGGTACGATGGGTTATGCTCCGCCGGAATTGTTCAGCGGCAATGTCGAACCGCGATCGGATATCTACAGTCTCGGATCGACGATGTTTCATCTTTTGACCGGAGCCGATCCGCAGAGCAATCCGCTGCTTATTTTTGATTTTCAGAAAAACCCGCGCCCGCGTCAGATCAACCCGCAGCTTTCCGACCAGATCGAAGAGATCTTGATGACCGCTGTTGAGTACAACGCGGATAAACGGTTTAAATCGACCGCCGACATGCGCCGAGCCCTTGAAGAACATCTAGAAAATCTCAAGGCAAATCGAGTTACCTTCGGCGTAAAAGAATCTCCAAAATCCGTAACTTTATCCGACGAAAAGGTCTTTTGCGGTTTCTGCGGTCAGAGCATTGTCGCTTCTGATCTCTTCTGCGCTTTTTGCGGAGCTAAACAACCCATCGCCCAAAAAGGCGTTCACAGCGAAAGCTATTCGTCCGTTCCGGTTACCGCACGGCTGACGATCATTGGTACAAATGAACTCGAATCGCCATCGTACACGATCGATAAAGATGAAAATCTGGTCGGTCGGCGCGATCCGATGTCGAATATTTTCCCCGAGATCGATCTTTCGAAATTTGACCCTCAAACGAAGATTTCGCGCCGTCACGCAAGGATCTGGCGAGACGGGAACAAGTTTATGGTCGAAGATCTGGGTTCCTCCAACGGCACGATCCTGCTTCCGGTTGTCAGCGACGCACTTCGGCTCGTACCAAATCAGCCGCATCTGCTTGCGAACGGCGATCGGTTGAAACTGGGCGATACCATGCTTCATTTCGTTATCGGGTAAACAGGAAAATCGGCTATTTTTATGAGTGCACGTCTCGAACGAATTGAAAAAACCAATAAATCTCTGCCGGCGCGGCGGATCAAACCCGAAAAGGTCGTGATGGAATTTGATCCGGAACGTCTCAAGGCGCCGTTTTTGTTAAGATGCGGCGCGCTTTTGATCGATTATGTTCTGATAATTTCAGTTCCGGTCGTCGGAATCCTCCTCGCGCGTTTGACCGGCGAAGACGGCGCGAAACTTTTAAACAGCGAAATAAACAACACCAGCTGGTTAATAGCGATACTCCTTGGAGTTACGAATTTTGTTATTCTTCCAATGTTTACCGGTCAAAGTGTCGGGAAAATGCTGACGGGACTTCGCGTTGTCAGTACAGACGGAACTATCCCGACCTTTTGGAAGCTGTTTTTAAGACATTTTGTCGGATATCCGCTGACCGTTTTAACCGGCGGGCTTGGTTTTCTGATTTCGGCGTTCAATGAAAACGGACGCTCGTTAAACGATCTGATCGGCGGGACGGTCGTCGTTTACGGTCGCCGCAGAGTTGAGGAAAAACTTTTGAGCGGAAAGAAGTTAAAGTAAATTAAAGTATCCCTTATGCCGCAGCTAATCATCAAAAATTCCGACCACCCGACGGAAAAGATCGACCTTTCAAGACTTCGAACGACGATCGGTCGTTCTGCCCGAAGCGACGTTTGTATCCCGGATGCGTTTGCGTCTAGACTCCATGCCGAAGTTCGTCAGGAAGGCGATGCCTATTGGCTTCAGGATCTCGGTTCGGCAAACGGTACTCGCTACAACGGAAACGTTGTCACCATGCCGATCCCGCTAAGTTCCGGCGGAGAGATCCAGATCGGTGAAACGACTATCATTTTTGAAGATGAACGGCTCAACGCGGGCAGAAATGCGACGCTGATCGCCGACAATACGGAAGCGCTCGATCCGTCCATGACGATCGCGTTTTCGCACCGGAAAAATCCGACGGCGGAAATTCTTGAATCGCAGGTTTCCACGCGAAACGAACTGCTCGGTTTGATAAGCAAGGTCGGCGTTGCGCTGCTTTCCTCGAGCGGATTGGACGACACTCTGAATCAAGTCGCCGGGTTGGTTTTTGAATCGGTTCCGGCGGAAAGATGTGTCATCATGCTTCGCGACGAAAGCGAAGAAGGCGGAATGAAGATCGCCGTCGCGCGCGAGCGAAACAACGATCACCGGATCGAGGAAGTTCGCATCAGCCGGACCGTAATGGACGAAGTTATGAAAAACGGCAAATCCGTTTTAACTTCGGACGCCCAGCATGACCCGCGTTATGCCAGTCAGACGATGGCTTTGCTTGGAATTCGATCGGTTCTTGCCGTTCCGTTAAGTGTCAACGAACACGACGTTTTCGGTATAGTTTATGCGGATTCACCGACGACAAGTTCAACATTTTCCGAAGAACATCTAAATATTTTGACGACGCTGGCTTCTGTCGCATCGATCCGTGTTGAAAATGCAAAACTTCTCGACGAGCGGCTGCAGCGCGAACGAATGGAACGGGAGCTCGAACTTGCTACCGAGATCCAGCAGCGTTTTCAGCCTTCGGCACCGCCGCTGATGGACGGTTACGAATTTCAGGGAATCTCGTTTTCCTGTTACGAGATCGGCGGCGATTATTACGATTTCATTCCTCAAAAGAATGGCAAAATGCTTATTGCGCTCGGCGACGTTTCAGGAAAAGGAACCGCTGCCGCGCTTTTGATGTCGAGCCTTCACGCTTCGATACATGCTCAGGTTGTCGCCAATACGTCATTAAAGAATACGGTCGAAGCGATCAATCTGTACCTTGCTGAAAACACGCCAACCAACCGATTTATCACTTTATTTATTGCCGAGCTCGATCCTTTGACCGGAAGCGTTAAATATATCAACGCCGGACATAATCCGCCGCTGCTCGGGCGCGCGGACGGTTCGGTCGTTCAGCTCGAATCCGGCGGATTCCCGCTCGGGATCATTCCGCAGGCTGAATACGAGGTCGGTGAGACATCGCTTTCATCGGGAGAATCGCTGGTCATTTATTCCGACGGTGTCACCGAGGCAAATAATCTGGCGGAAGAAGAATTCGGACTTGATCGCTTGATCGATGTAGTCGGCAAGAACATTAATGCTTCCGCTTCAGGATTACGCGATAAAGTGGAATCGTCGCTATCTTCATTTACCCAAACCGCGCCGGCAAACGACGACATTACGCTTGTAATTGTAAAAAAACTTTAGTTCGCATCTCCCGCATTGCTCCGGCAACTCGGTTTCCGCGCCGTCAATGTAAATCAACGTTAAAACTTGTTGACCTTTTCTTTCGTTTTGAATTAGAATCTATTTGGCGAAGTTCTTCGCATTCTCTTTGTTCAAAACGCAATGCCTCCGAAAACTAAGAAGATAAAACTGATCTATTTTGTGATCGTCACGCTTTTGCTTGTCGGTCTTGTTCCGCTGGTACTGACCGGTTGGATGCTTTCGGACAAAAGTGCGATGGAACTCCGCGCGGTTGAAAACCGGTATCAGACGCAGCTTGTTCAGGAAAAGGCAAACCAGCTTGAGATCGTCGCGCTGCGATACCGCGACCTGGTCGGAAGTTATGCACGAGCGGTTGAACTAAACGACGACGTTTCTATTATTTCCGCACCGCAAACCGAAGAAAAGTTCAGCCAGACGCTTAAAGACAATCCAAACGTCGTAGCGCTTTACGTCAAGCCGTCCGAAGGTGAATCGCTTTCGGTGTTTCGCGCAGAAGCGATCGAAAAATCGGAGATCGGCGGTTTTGCAGAAAGTACACTTACAAACCTTAATAATGAAAAATTTGTCTTCGGGGATGTTCAAAAGATCCCTTCAAGCGGTCAATTCGCGTTTACCGTCGCGTCGCCTGTCATCATAAACGGCGAGATCAAAGCCGCCGTAATGGCAGTAGTTTCCGTTAATGAGATAGCACGGATCATCGGTTCGCAGCCGATGACGGAAACCGAATTGTGGAATTCCGGGCTTCCCATCGTTTTTGTCATCGATCAGAACGGTCGGGCGGTTTTTCATCCCGATAAAAATGTCGTTGCATCGCAGAAAACGTTTAATGATCTGAAGATCGTTGAAGAGTGGAGACAAACCGGTTCGCAGATCCAATCGGCGCTGTTTCCGTTCGAAGCGATTTACGAAGACTCGGAACACGAGATGATCGGAGCCTATTCGACCGCAAGTTTCAGCAAGGACGTAAATTTCGGTGTGATCGCAATGCAGGACGAAAGCCGCGCGCTTGCATCTGTTGGAGAAATGCGTCGTCAGACCTGGATGATCAGCCTTGCCTTTGCTCTTTTGGCGCTGTTAACGGGAAGTCTCTTCGCGCGTCAATTGACGCATCCTCTGATGGTTCTGGTCGAAGCCGCGCAGCGCATTGCCGCCGGAGATTTTTCAGGGCGCGTTAAATCAAGAAATCTGACGGAGATCGGAATACTCGGCGACACATTCGATCTGATGAGCGACAAGCTCGAGGAACATATCGCAAAACTCGCCAGAGCCGCGGAAGAAAATCGTGAAATGTTCGTCGGCACGGTCAAAGCTCTTGCGGCTGCGATCGACGGGAAAGACCGGTATACGCGCGGTCATTCGGAGAGAGTCTGCCGTGTTTCGGTTGCGATCGGACAGCGAATGGGGTTGAGCGAAGAAGAACTTGAAACGCTTCGGATAAGCGCGCTGCTGCACGACGTCGGAAAGATCGGAATCGACGATTCCATTCTTAAAAAGCCTTCGGCATTGACGGATGAAGAATACGAGATAATGAAAACCCATCCGCAGCAAGGCTATAAGATCATGAAAAATATTCCCGCAATGCAGGAATTTTTGCCGGGAATGTATATGCATCACGAAATGGTCAACGGTCAGGGCTATCCGCAGGGGTTAAAGGGCGACCAAATTCCGCTTCAGGCAAAGATCGTTTCGGTTGCGGACACGTTCGATGCGATGACGATCGATCGTCCGTATTCAAAGGGAATGGAGCTGCGAGCCGCGCTTGAACGCATCGGATCGTTCGTCGGAACGCGATACGACGGAAAGGTCGTTGAAGCGTTAGTTCAGGCTTGCAATGACGGTCAGATCGGTATCGGTACGGTAAAACTTCGAAACACGCCGCCGCCGGAAAAAAGCGCTGAAGGGGAAACTAAACGAGTTGCATAAATAAAAATCTCCCGAAACCATAAACAGGTTTAACGAATGCAGAGCAATAACGAAAAAGAAGTTTGGCAGGTCGAAGTTAAAGGACAAATTTACGCCACAAATTTCGATGAATTGATCCAATGGATCGGCGAAGGCGCTGTTTTGCGCCACGATAAAGTTAAACGCGGAAATCTGCGATGGCTTGAGGCGGGCAGAATTCCGAACTTGATCGAATTTTTCAACGCGAAAGATCTCAATATCCAGCCGCCGGTCGTTTCAACGACCAACGCCGTCGGTAAAAACGAAGCCGCACCGGACGCCGTCTCGTTTGAGACTGCCGACGAACTTAGTCTCGGGCACGAATTCAATCGAAATATTAGCGAATCTGCGAATGCGGAACATGTTCATCGGTCCGATACATTCAACGAAAACGCTTGTTTGAATCACCCCGAATCCGAGCCGTCGTTTGTTTGCGATGGCTGTGCCGGAAAATTTTGCGGCACATGTCCAAAGAAATATGGCGGAACGGTCAGAACTTGTCCAAACTGCGGCGCAATGTGCCGACCGTTAAACGAAGTAACGACCTCTTCGCATTCAAGATCGAAAAACTATATTCAAAGATCGAACGGCTTTGGGTTTTCAGATTTTACAGAAGCACTCGGTTATCCATTTAATTTTAAAACGAGTTTATTTTTCGGCGCGCTGATGTTTGCGATCTTTTCGATCGGGCAAAAAGCTTCGGCGATCGGCGGGATAATTATGTTCTGTGCCGCGATCTTCTGCATTATGCTTGCCAACATGCTGACGTTCGGTGTTCTGGCAAATACCGTGGAGAATTTTTCACAGGGTAAGGTCGGCGGAAATTTTATGCCGAGCTTTGACGATTTTGAACTTTGGAACGATGTAATTCAGCCGTTTTTTCTTAGTATAGCCGCGTATATCGTCTCGTTCGGACTGCTGGCTGTGATCATTGCCGGCAGCGTGTGGTACGCAGCAAGCACAATAAGCGAAGCTGTTGGCGATCAAACTTCGGTAATAATGACGCCGGGCGATCGTGCAAATCTTGCAGCCGCCAAATCTGCGCCGGATATGATAGCAGCGGCTGAAAACGCCGGCAAAAATAATGTTTACAGTGATGAGGAACTTTCAGACGATGCCGTCGTTGCAGAAAAACAGCGGCTGATCAATCAGGAAGAAGCCGAGTTTGCAAAGCTCCAGGGAATGATCGACGACCATCGAAAGGGACAGATGGAATCGATGATCGGTACTACCGATCAAACGAAAGATGCGCAGATGCAGCAGTTTTTCGGAAAACTCGTAATGTTTGCGCTTCCGGTGTTAATTTTGGCTTTTATCGCCTTTTTATGGGGTGTTTTTTACTTCCCGGCGGCGTGTCTGGTTGCGGGTTACACCAGATCGTTTTCCGCCACCATAAATCCGCTGATCGGTTTGGATACGATCAAGCGGCTCGGGTTCGATTACGTAAAGATTCTTGCCTTCGGACTGGTCCTTGTGATTATTTCAGCGGGTTTTGCGGGTTTTATCTCAATTATATTGTCCCCGTTCGATATGCCGATGATGGGGAATTTGCCCGCCGTCTTTATCTCAAGCTTTGTGTCGTTTTACGTTTCCGTGGTCTTTTCTATCGTCCTCGGATTTGCGATGTATAAAAATTCGGAAAAATTTAATATATTTTCACGACCAAACTTTTAACGAAGTCGCCGCGCGCACTTAATTTACAGTTCGCCCTCAATAATCCGTAATTCTCGAAGTCAAAACTGACAAGCGCAGCCTACTCGTTTATAATTTCTCTTTTGAATTTATAAACGAGTAGGTTTTTTTATGGCATTTTTCTGGAAACGGAATAAAGACAAGTTTTCCACTTCGACGCTCGGTCTTGATAAGTCGATCGAAGAACTGCAGGCGCAGGAAGCCGCGGTCGAAAGGGAATTCGGCGTTCGTTTCAACAAAGCGATCGCGAAAACGCGCGACTCGATCAATAATAAGCTCGATACGATCTTCGAGAGTCGCAAACAGATCGACGAAGGGTTTCTGGATGAATTGGAAGAAATGCTGATCTCGACCGATATTGGCGTTTCGACGACATTTCAGGTTCTGGATGCAGTTAGAAAAGGGGTTTCGCGGCAGGAAATTAAAGATCTCGACGCGCTGAAACGCGCGATGAAAAATGAGCTTCTCGGAATTTTGCACGGATCGAAAGCAAAAGGCGTTGCTTCGGAAACGGAAGTTCCGGAAACGATTAAACCGTATGTTTTGATGGTCGTCGGTGTGAACGGCGTCGGTAAAACGACGACCATCGGAAAGCTGGCGCAGCGAATTAAAATGGAAGGAAATCAGGTAATGATCTGCGCTGCGGACACATTTCGCGCGGCGGCTTCCGAACAATTGGAGATCTGGTCCGAACGCGCGGGCGTTCCTATCATTCAGCAAAAGCAGGGAACCGATCCGGCGGCGGTTTTGTTTGACGCCCTTAAATCTGCACAGGCGCGAAACGCAGACGTTTTGATCGTCGATACCGCAGGAAGACTGCATAACAAATCAAACTTGATGGCGGAACTCGAAAAAATGAAGCGGATTGCCGGACGCGAAGTCGAACGTGCGCCTCATGAAACTTTGCTCGTAATTGATGCCGTTACGGGACAAAACGGTCTCGAACAAGCGCGCCAATTTACTAAAGTCGCAGGTGTGACCGGCATTGTTTTGACCAAACTCGACGGTACGGCAAAGGGCGGCATTGCAGTTGCGATCGCAAAGGAATTGAATCTGCCGATCCGTTATGTCGGCATCGGCGAACAAGTTGACGATCTTATGGTTTTCGATCCGGAAAAATATGTTAACGGTTTGTTCAATTAAACCGAATCGGGAATTTTGCAGCGAATGACGGTTTAGCTTTACCGGTAGATCTAATTAAAAAACTGGAGTTTGAATATGAATCAAACCATCGAAGCGGTCTATAAAGACGGCGGTTTTGAATTGCTCGAAGAGATCGCTTTAGAGCTCGAAGAAGGCGAACATGTTACGCTGATCATCAAGGCGGCAGAACATTTGGAAGATTCTCCGATGTCGCTTACAGAAAAGTATTTTAAAGGATTGTCCGAGGAAGACATTGATAAGGTTATCGCCCACGCGCTTTCCCGGCAGACCTAACATTTCGATTTTTTCCCGTAACTTGTTTTGTCTTCAATAACGAACAAAGATCTCGAATTGATGAAACGCGCCCTTTTGCTCGCTGAAAAAGGCGTCGGACGCGTTTCACCGAGTCCGCTTGTCGGCTGCGTCATCGCCTCGCCCGAAGGCGAAGTTCTTGGCGAAGGATTTTATGTTTGCAAAGATGTCGTTCACGCCGAAGCGGTGGCGCTTGAAAAAGCCGGAGGTCGGTCGAAGGGCGCGACGGCGTATGTTTCGCTTGAACCGCACCACCATCACAGCCGGACACCGCCGTGCACGGAGGCATTGCTAAATGCGGGAATCACGCGCGTTTTTTCTCCGATCGAAGATCCGAATCCGCTTGTCGCCGGAAAGGGATTTGAATTTTTGCGGCAAAGCGGCGTTGAGGTCATAACAAATATTTTGAAAAACGAAGCCGAAAAACAAAACGAAAAATACATTCACTGGCACAGAACCGGTCGACCGTTCGTCCATCTAAAGCTTGCGATATCGCTTGACGGAAGAATTGCCACGCGAACGGGCGATTCCCGTTGGATTACCGGCGAAACGGCGCGTGAACGCGTGCAGGAAATTCGGCATGAGTACGATGCGATACTTGTCGGCGCAAATACGGTTATCGTCGATAACCCGATGCTTTCCGATCGTTCGGGCAAAGAGCGCGGGCGACCGCTTGTTCGCGTCATTCTCGATAATTCATTGCGCGTTTCGCTCAATTCCCACGTCGTTCTTACTTCGAAGGAAACGCCGACGCTTGTCTTTACCGACAATGACGACGAGGAAAAGGCTTCAATGCTGCGCGACGAAGGCGTCGATGTAATAAACATTGCTGAAGGCGGAAGAAATTTGGTCGGTGTGCTTCAGGAACTCGGAAAACGAGATATTCAAAGCGTCCTCGTTGAAGGCGGCGCGGAAGTAGCAGGTGCATTTTTCGACGCGAAACTGATCGATAAGATCACATTTTTTATTGCCCCGGTCGTTATCGGCGGACGCGAC
Organism: Pyrinomonadaceae bacterium; assembly: GCA_026129865.1. GTDB lineage: Bacteria > Acidobacteriota > Blastocatellia > Pyrinomonadales > Pyrinomonadaceae > JAHCHG01. Next base: position 23,673 of record JAHCHG010000001.1, on the reverse strand, counting down.
GCACCGACCGCGATCGCCGGACAAGGCGCCCAGGTTTTGTCGAGCGCGATGCGTTTGAAAGATGTAGAAACCAGTTATCACGACGGAGACCTCGAGATCACAGGATATCCCGAAACCGACCGCGATTCTTAGTGATGAAAAAGCGTTTCGCGAAAAAGTCGTTCGGACAAAATTTTCTGACGGACGAAAATGTTATCCGAAAATTGATCTCTGCGATCGATCCGCAAAACGACGAGCTGATAATCGAGATCGGTCCGGGACGCGGCGCTTTAACCAGCCGGATCATCGAATCGGAAGCAAAATTGATCGCAATCGAGATCGAGCGCGACGTAATTCATTTTTTGAAGGAAGAGTTTTCGACCGCGCAGAACTTTACTTTGATCGAAGGCGATGTTCTGAAGATCGAGTTTGAAAAGATCATCAACAACATCTCGACGTCGAAAGCCAAGCTTGCCGCTAATCTGCCTTACTACATTTCTACCGCAATTCTGCAAAAATTGATCGCCGAGCGACATTTTTTCTCGGAAATGATCCTCATGTTCCAACGAGAAGTTGCAGACCGTATTACCGCTCAGCCATCGACAAAGGACCGCGGATTTTTGACGGTTTTGGTTGAAGCCTACTTTGAATGCGAACGATTGTTCGATGTTTCGCCAACGTCTTTTCAACCTGTTCCAAAGGTTTGGAGTTCCGTCGTCCGCCTCAAACCTAAACTAAACCCGCGCAAAGATTGGGATGAAGAAATTTTTCGAAATCTTGTCAGCACTGCGTTCATGCAGAGACGCAAAACGCTTCATAATAACTTGAAGAACATCGAAGGCGATTTGGAGTCGAGAATCGGTGAAGCCGGCGGAATTGAAAGCATTTTTAACATTACGAATTTTCAGCCGGATCGCCGAGCCGAATCGCTTTCTTTGGATGAATGGATACGACTCGCCGAACCTTTGATGACAAAAAATAGCGGCTGAATCTTGAAAAAAGACCAGCCGATATAATTTGTTTTTGTAAAACAATTTAGGGAACAAATGCTCCGGGAACCGGTTTATCGACCGGCGATCCGAATCCCACGAATCTGAAGCCGCTGCGCGACGTACTCAAATACCAGGTCGAATTCGATTGGCGATAAACACCCGGATCCGTCTTGCCGTCGCCGTCGTAATCGCCGGGCGCGGGAAGATCGGTTGATATTCCAAACGGGACGGAATAAAACGACGAATCTTCGCTGCGTAAGATAAACCATTCTCCGGCTGAAGGTCGGAAAAATGCCACATCCGTCTTGCCGTCTCCAGTGTAGTCGCCGATCGCGGGCGTATCGCTTGCAACCCCAAATTGAGTTGCGAAAATTCCCTGACTCGAACGCTGGATCCACCATTCTGCGCCGAAGGTTCCATTCGCTCTAAAGATCGCTAGATCCGCGATTCCGTCTCCGTCATAATCGCCGACCTGCGGGATATCGCCGTTCGTTCCAAAGCTCCTGATCAAAAATCCTTGCGACGAAGCGCTCGTATACCAGGTCGAATTTGACGGTCGATAAACCGTCGGGTCGGATTTTCCGTCGGCATCGAAATCGCCCGCGACGGGAATATCGGTGCTCGTGCCGAACGGGAATGAGTAAAACGTCGAATCTTCGCTTCTTAAAATAAACCATTCGCCGCTGGAAGGTCGGAAAAATCCGATGTCGGTCTTGCCGTCGCCCGTGTAATCGGAAGGAACGATCTTGTCCGTCGAAGTTCCGAATTGAAACGCACGGTTTCCGCCGTCGCCGCTTCGCAAATACCACCATTCACCGACCGGCGGTCGAAAGATCGAAATGTCCGTTTTTCCGTCGCCGTCAAAATCCGCGTGCGGTTTCCTGATGCTGACAGCCTGTCCGAAGACTGTAAATTTAAATAGTTTGGAATAAGCGAATCCGCCGGACGCACCGGCGTCGGTTACGTACCAGCGCCCGTAAAAGGTTTTACCGACGATCGCCGGATTTGAAGGGATCGCGATGCTGAACGATCCGTAGCCATTGCCCGCTCCCGACCCGGAAAGCTGCGTAGAAAGCCGCGCAAAATCGGCAGCAGCGGGAATCGCGCCGGTTCCGGGATCCGACGTACCGATCGCCAAAACCGCCGGTGCGCCGCCAAGTCCGTTCGCAACAGCTACCGTAAAACCGGGATTTCCGGAAACCGGCGGTGCGATCGCGGTCGTCAGCGGAACGCTGCCTCCTGTACCGGCGCGACCCGTTCCCGAAAACGTCGGAACCCGTGGAGATTCTGTATAAAGCGTCGGCTTATCGAACGGCGGAAGATCGTTCTTAACCCGTTCGTCCGTCAGCGGGCGCTTCAAAAATGCGACAAGTGCCGCCTTTTCTTCAGGTGCAAGATTTAGCGGTCTAATGATCGACCGGTCGATGTTGGGTGCGTCAAAATCACCGCCGCGGTTGTAAAATTCGACGACCTCTTCCAATGTTTGGAAACGTCCGTTATGCATATACGGAGCGTGAAGTTCGACATTTCTTAGCGGCGGTGTCTTAAATGCGGCGCGATCCACTTCAAGGTTTGAAACGGCAAATCGTCCGACGTCGTCCGACTGCGGTCGAACTCCGATATTGAAGAACAAATGATTGGAAAGCAGCGGACCGTCGTGGCAGACGCGGCAGGAACTCTGATTATAAACCTGCAAACCCAATTGTTCGGTCGCTGTTAATGGAGTAATATTTGAGATCGCTTTATCTAACGGAGTTTGATCGGAAAACAATGTCCGCTCATGAGCCGCAATCGCCATCGCAATTCGAGTCGGGGTAACGTCCGGAGTTCCAAATGCTTCCTGAAACAACTCCGGATAATTTCGGTCGCCGATCCAATTTCGCAGGGCGGCAGGAACGTCTGCGGCGAGCGCCAGCGGTTTTGACGACGCCATTCTGGCGGCTGCATCATTCCAATTTCGACCGCCGTGCGCCATTTCTGCCGAACTCATCGGCGGTCCGAGTGCCTGACTTTCAAGCGAAGCGCCTTCGGAAATTACCACGGCATTTGTTATCGGATCGCGAAAAGAGTCAAGCGCGCGACCGTCCCAGAATAATCCGCTCGGCGAATATCCGGCATTCAAATAAGACGGCGCCTTCCGACCGGTAACCTGATTTGCCATTGCATAAACGGACGACAGATTATATGTTCCGTCGGCATTGTTCTCGGGAACGCCCTGTGACCCGAAAATGTCGTCGGGTGTATTAAAGATGTTATCAGGACCGGGGTTTACCGAACCAACAGACGTAGCGCGCGTTCGGGGGTCAGATCCGCCGGCGTTCGATTGATGACACGTTCCGCAAGCAACGGTTCGCGTCGATGAAAGCTGTTCGTCCCAAAACAGCGCCTTTCCTAAAGCCGTTTTCGCCGCCGTCGTTTCGTTTCCGACGGGATCCACAGGCGGATAAAGAACATCGAAAGTTCCCGGTATAAAATTGCCGACAGCGCGAGTTCCTTGATCCGGCAAGCTGACCCCGCCGGGACCATTCGAATTTTCTGCCCTTACCCAGTAAAAATACTGCTGACCAGCCGTCGCAGTTGCATCGAAAAAGTAATTTTTTGCTGTTGTTCCGATGTCCTCAGCGCTGGTCGAATCGTTTGCCGCGTTTCGAAAAACGCGGTAAAGCGTTGCCGAACGGACGACATCCCAATGAAGACCGACCCGGTCATAATATTGGTTATCCGTACTCGTAAGATTGGTCGGAATTTCAGGAACCGCACCGCCGGCGCTGCTTTCCACCGATTCTATCGAAAGAAACGTGCCGGACATAAAGGCGGCGGCAAACAAAAACAGCACAAGTACACAAAGCTTTACTCTTTTGACGTTCATATTACAATTCTCTTGGTCAATGCTCAGTTTGAAAGAAGATTTTCGCGGAATGACACTAAAAAATAATATATCGAATCGTTTATGTAAAGGATTTACAAAGCGCGGAGGGATGAAGACGAAAAGTTTACAAAATGATTACAAATCATTTCGAACGATAGGTCTTTCGCGATCTCACAGATACACTCTTTAAATTGACCTTTACTTTTAACTGATGAACTTTTCCAACCTCTTCATCCGGCGGATAAAACCCGAGCCGGTATTGGTTTCTAAGTTCGTCGACGATTATTTCAAACGCCGTTCTAAGATTGGTCAGATCGCGCTGATATGCTTTTCCGGCAGTGATTTCGGACATTTGGTCGAGAAAAACCATTGCTTCTTGATTATATTTCTTTATTTGTTCGATCCTTCGCTGATTTTCCGGACTGCGAACGACGCCGGCACCGGGAATGCCCTTTTCCATACGGCTATTGATCGTCAAGGGATCGTATTGAGCAAATTTATAGAGCTCTGTCGAATAGAAGATCGAATAGACAATAACGTCGGATTCTTCCAATTCAAAGAGAAGTTCCTTTTCGCTAACCCTGCTTCCGAAATCTTTGCCGTCGGTCAGTAAAATTACAGCTTTTCGTCCTGTAACTTCTGCAAACAGCGGATTCAAAACATCGTAAACCGATTTTCTGAGAACGGTTCCGCTGACATTTTCGGCTCTGGCTCTGTTGATCGAGGAAAAAAGGTCATTTCGATTTGAAGACAACGGTCCCAAGACCTTTACGTCTGTGTCAAAACTGACGATCATCGCTCTGTCAGCCGGTTTCAGCAGCCGGACGAAATCAAATGCGGCGGCTTTGATCTTTTCGAAAACTTCGGAGGTGCTGTAGCTTGTATCGAGCAGCAGCGCGACGTTTATCGGTTCTCCTTCGTCGCCAAAGAATGAAATTTCCTGCTTTTCGCCGTCTTGAAAGATCTCAAAATCGGTCGAACGAAGTCCGGAGACAAATTTACCTTCACGGTTGGAAACAACGACCGGAACGCTGACCAAACGCGTTTCGATCTTTAAGATCTCGTCGTCGGTTTCTTCCTGAGCGGTGCATACTGAGAAAAAAACGAGAATAATTGCGATCGGTGTAAGAAGTTTGAATTTCATTTCTCTTAAATGCCGTAAAGGTGTCAGTTTGATCTTTCGAACATTAGAATTACAAGTTGCTTCGGCGGTTGCAAGTCATTACGGATAAAATGTTCTAACAATGAATAATCGCACTCGAAAACCTTTATAATTGCCTTAACACACGGCAGCATCGGCGCGGATGTGATAAACTTCACAGTTAATTTAATTGAATAAGGAACTTAGAATTTTGTCAGAAAAACTGGAAATCATACCGCTCGGCGGAATCGGCGAATTTGGTATGAACTGTATGGGAATCCGCTATCGCGACGAAATGATCATTGTCGATGCGGGCATGGGATTTCCGGAAGAAAAACCTTACGGCGTCGATATTTCGATCCCGGATTTTGATTTTTTGGAGGAATATCGCGACGACCTGACGGCGCTGATCCTTACGCATGGACACGAAGATCACATTGGTGCATTGCCGTTTTTCCTGAAGAAATTTAACTTGCCCGTTTATGCGTCGCGATTTACGTCGGCTTTAGCAGATCGGAAACTGGAAGAACACGACCTGCTTTCCGAAACATTGCTTCACCGCGTCGAACCGAACGACATTGCGGAGATCGGCAGTTTCAAGATCGAATTTATTCATGCCTCTCATTCACTTGTAGATTGTTTTTCGTTAGCCATTAAAACACCGGTCGGAACGCTGATTCATACGGGCGATTACAAGATCGACGATACACCGGTAATAGGAAAGCCGTACGACCTGAAAACACTAAGAAAATACGGCGATGAAGGAGTGTTGGCGCTGCTTGCAGATTCGACGAACGCGACCGTCCCGGGAAGAACTCCTTCGGAACAGGATGTGATTCCGGCTTTTCGCGAAATTTTTGACGACGCCGAAGGTCGCATCTTCGTTTCCACATTTTCATCATCCATTCACCGGCTCCAGATCGTATTCGATCTCGCCCATGAATTCGGTCGTCAGGTTTGTGTTCTCGGTCGTTCGATGCAGAAAAATGTAGAGATCGCCGACGATCTGGGAATTTTGGACATTCCGGAAGGTCTGATGATCCCGATCGGAGAGTCCAGAAAGCTTCGCGACGACGAGATCGTTTACCTTGTTACGGGTTCGCAGGGAGAATTTCGCGCCGCTCTATGGAATTTGGCGACGGCGAGCTATAAAGGCTTGCAGATAGAAGAAAAAGACACCGTCGTTTTGTCCGCACGAATCATTCCCGGAAACGAAAAAGCGATCTCGCGGCTTATCGGCGGCATTTACAAGCGCGGCGCGAATATCATTGAAGAAAAGCGCCGGCTGATACATGTTTCGGGACACGCTTCGCAGGAAGACATAAAGATTATGACCGAGACCGCGCGACCGAAATACCTCGTTCCGATACACGGCGAATATCGAATGTTGTTTCGTCATAAGGAATATGTAAAGCATCATGTTCCGGGATACGGGAATGACAATATTATTTTAATCGAGAACGGCGATGTTCTTGAGCTGGAAAAAGACCGCGCCCGCGTGGTCGAAAATCGCGAAATTGGTCGAACGTTTATCGAAGACGGCGGTTATGACGAGATCGATTATGAAATAGTGCGCGAACGCAAAAAGCTCGGTTTCAGCGGAATGGTCTCGCTTGTCGTAACGATCGACAAAGAGACGAAAAAGTTGAAAACCAAGCCGCAGATCGAGATCCACGGCGTTTCGGGTTTTGATCCGACGAACGGATTGATCGCTGAAGCGCGGGATTCAATTTCAAATAAAGTCGACAATATGAAACGCGAAGAGTTTCGCGATCTGGACTCCGCACGCGAAAATCTGCGTGTCGAGTTAATGCGATTTATTAAAAAGGAATTCGGTTCGAAACCGGTGATCATTCCGACGATCGTCGAGGTTTAATAAACGATCGTTTGGAAATGCAAAATGGATAGTTTTTCGACGGTTGAGGCTAAAGAATCTAATCCTCGGCGGGAAAAAACGACCTCATCCAATCGTTTAGAATACAGTCGATAACAAGATGAACGCGGTCTTTTTCGCTTCTATTATTGACGCTGTGCATTAAGTTGAAATTCAAATACCACGCTTCGCCCGGCTGCATTTCAAGTCTCTTTCCGTTGTGAAAAAAATCAACTTCGTCGTTAGTTTCGACCGGAATATGAACGCGGACGACGCCGTTTTCGAACCCGAGACAGTAATCTTGATGTTCGAGGATCTGCGAACCTGCAGCAAGCTTTAAGAACCTTACGGATTCGAGTTCGCATTGAAAAGCGCGCAAAACGGAAGGTATGTAAGCACATCTCCGTAAAGATGCAGTCTCTTCATAACCGTTTTCCGCTACGGGATCCGGATAGATCGAGATGACCGCATCCTTGGCTGCTCGCAGCGCGATCCCGCTCCAATCGCCCTCATAATACGCGGTGTTGAAATGCGGCGTCCATTCTTCAGCGGTAAACTGAAGAAGATCTTTTCTAAGGAGTTCATTGTCGAAACTCAAAGGTAATTTTAAAACAGGGATCATATTTTCGGCACTAAAAAAGTCGGCTGAAAGCAGTTTGAGCAGACAGCATATTATGTCTTTTTCGAAAAAGATAATGCCCGAAAGAGCTCAGAGCGAAAATTTTCTTAAAATTTCAATTAGGTCAATCCCGGCATTTGTCCCGAAATACTGTGACTGATCGAATAAAGCAATGCGAAATCGGAAGCTGTTCATTTATTTAAACTTGAGTAAGAAAATAGAAAGATCCTGCTAGATTGAAACGTACCGCAAAATCCTCTATTCTCGCAAAGAAATGGATGAAGAATTTGAAAAATTTCGTCAAATTGTTTTTCGTGATCTTGAGCTCCAAAATACGCTACAGTCGATCTCGGAACATGACGTTTTTGTATCGCGCGTGATCGAGCTCGGGAACGAATTTGGGTTGAAATTTGGTGAATCTGAAGTATTGCAGGCAATGAATGATGGTCGGCGTGTTTTCATAGAAAGATGGATTTAAGAATTGAGGATTTTCGCGACTGGGCACCGCTTAGGATCTACGAACAAAGCGGAAGTTTCTTCGTAGATTGGGTTTTTCTCGGGAAAAAAAGATTCACAGAACCATTTTTCGAAGATACTTTGCATATCCTGATGCGAAAACCGTTCAACCTCGCATTTCGACATCAAACACCGATCGAATTTCTTGGCGAAATATTCAACGAATCTCCCGGACTTCAGCCGAAAGGTTTCATTTTTCACATTTCGCGGTGCGGTTCGACATTAGTTTCGCAGATGTTCGCATCGCTTGAGAAAAATATTGTAATTTCCGAAGCAACTGTGATCGATAAAGTCATTCGCGCCGCCGTTTCCGACGAACGAAAGAAGGTCTGGCTGAGATGGGTCGTCAATGCTTTAGCGCAGAAAAGATTTGAACGGGAAGAGAATTTCTTTGTAAAATTTGACAGTTGGAGCGTTCTCGATCTACACCTGATCGAAAGCGCATATCCTAAAATTCCATGGATCTTTTTGTACCGGGATCCGGTCGAGGTGATCGTTTCCAATTTGCGTCAACCCGGCGCTCAAATGATTCCCGGAACCATCGAGAAGATCTTTCCCGAACTGAATTTGTTCGAGATCCTGCAGTTTTCTACCGAAGAGAGATTTGCCCGCACTATTGCAGCGTTTGCCGAATCTGGTCTGGCAAACAAAGAAAGCAATCTCGGGAAATTTATCAATTACGACCAGCTTCCGGAAATTTTCTCAAGCGAAATATGCGCTCATTTTAATGTTCATTTTGACGAAGACGAGGCGGCGGCGATCGGACGAACGGCAAGATCAAACGCAAAATCGCCGGGCGAAACATTTGTCCCGGACGGCAAAGAAAAAAGGAAGGAAGCCAGTGAAAAGGTTTTGAGTTTGGCGGAAGATCTTGTCCTGCCGTTGTACGAAAAACTGGAAAATTATAGGCTGCTAGTTCAATGAAAAAAATTTCCCCTGAGATCAAACTGCGTCCGCGCCGCAAAGATGACGAGAGCTTTTGGCGCGAAGTTTTTTATGATTCGGTTCGCAGACATTTTGAAGCTCTTAACCTGGCGGAAAATGAATTAGAGAACATTTTGGATTTTCAATTTCAGGCTCAGAGCATCGACTATGAAAAAAATTACCCGCAGGCTTCGAACTTCGTAATTCTTTATCAAAATAAATCTGCCGGTCGAATGATCCATTCAACCGAACAAGGCGATCTTCATCTGATAGATCTATCAATTCTGAGCGATTTTCGAAATCAAGGTATCGGCACAAAAATTTTGGAATGGCTTTTCGAACAAAGCCGCAGGACCAAACTGCCGATCAGATTTTATGTCGAAAAAATGAATCCGGCTTTTCGCCTTTATGAGAGGTTGGGGTTTAAGAAGGCAGCCGACGTAACTACCCATTTTCAAATGGAATGGCGTGATGATGAAAAGGTTAACCGAGATATTTAGCAATTAGTTCGTGGATCTTTGGATCCACTTTTTCTCTCCACGAATCGTCTTTTTCTTTCAAATTCTTTCTGATCTCAGTTGCCGAAATGCTCCCAATTTCGGATGGCGGCGCGAATTCGTTTATTTCATAACCTACATTGCGCCCAAAATTTACGCTTTCAATGTTTGAAATTTTAATAATTTCGACATTCTCGTCCGCATAAAATTTTTGAAGTATTTCGACGGTTTGTTCGGTCGTCAACGGATTACTTTCGTCGGGCGCAACATCCCGAACTGCGATCAAAACCGGTCTGTTTTCCTTTAATTTCTGGTCTATCAGCCACTTATGCCCATTGTGAAACGGCTGCCATCGACCGATGAAGAGAGCTTTACGCGTTCTGTCTTTTTCCTCTTCGACATTTTCGAGGATAAATTTTAAAAGTACGTTGCTGGAACGGTCGACGCTTTCGGAATCGGTTTTGATGATCAGATCGGGATGCTCCGGAATTTCGTAAGGGTCGTTAACGCCTGTTAAATTATTCAATTTTTCGGGATGATCGTCCGGCAGAAATGCTCGTTCGTAAAGTCCTTTTGTATCGCGTGTTCTTAACGTTTTAATATCGCAATCGATCCAAACAGTTTTGACCCGCGGAAAACTAGCCTTTATTTCGCCGCGAACGTCTTCGTACGGATTAATTGCTGCAAGCAGTACGATTACCCCATTCCGAGCGAGAACTTTTCCAACGAAACCGAGTCGGCGAATGTTTTCCTTGCGGTCTTGTTTGGAAAAATCCAGATCTCTGCAGAGGTTTGTTCGATATTCATCGCCATCAATAACTTCGACCTTGAAGCCGCGTTTTTCAAGTTCGTGTTTAGCAATGTATGATAGTGTAGTTTTTCCCGCGCCGGACAAGCCGGTAAGTTGAATCAAAACCATGAAGGTAAGCGACGATAAACTTAAAGAATTTATAAAAATAACAGATCGCGATGACTTTGCAGCTCAGGTAAACTCGATGTTTCGGGTTAACCAAAACGTGGATGCAAAACTGGTTGAAGTTTCGGAAGCTAAAAAAACTTCGAACCAGGAAAGATTCTCGATGTTTTTCCTATTTCCGCACGATTTTCCGCCCGTTCAAAACAACTATATTTTTGATCATCCCGAACTTGGGTCGCGCGAATTATTCGTTGTACCGGTTGAAGATGCGTCTGACGGAATTGTCTTTGAAGCAGTTTTTAATCGGCTCTTGCCAAAAAACTAGTTATAAACACGGCTAAAAACTGCCTGAAAACGCCTTTGGCTTCTGCCGACTGTCGAAACGAAGATAGGAACGGTTCCTATGTCGTTGTGCGAAATGTCGTAAATTCGATCGTCCAGCAGCTGACCTTCACGAACTTCAAAGATCAAAGAAAATGCATCGATCGAAACTCTGCTTGCCAGGTCGTCGCCCGCAGACACAATTTCAACCAAACGCATCGAAATTTTTGAAGAATCATCGACGGAGACGGTAAAAAGCTGATCGATCAGCGGTTCAAATGATTGTTTATTGAGAAAAGTCGATTTGTCTGAAAGAATTTTGGGCGGTAACGGAAAATACCCGCTTTTGTCGATAGATTGCCCGAAAATATTGACCCTGCCCGTTAAAAGCAATCCGCCGGCTGCTGCAATAGAGCCGTATTTTAGAAAGTCGCGACGATTTTGCATATTTGTTTTCCTGATTTAAATTTGTTGGAAGCGCTCTCGAAACTAACACTATATTTTTTTAATTTCAACAATTTTCTAGGGAATTGGTTTAATTGAACAAACTTATTATTTCAATCCCTGCACCATTTGATCATGTCCGGGTACGGTTTTTCCCCAAGTCGTTCCGCGGTTCGCGGAGTCAGCGTCAATCCCGAATTTTCCAAGCCGTCGATTCCCAAATAGATTCCCAATTCAAAATTTTGCAGCAAAGCTTTCGATTTTCCTCTATAGCCGCCTTCGTGAAACACTATTTCAGGGTCTATAGCCAGATGCAGGCAAGCCGCATATGACCACGCGATGGCTTCTATTTCAAGCAGTTCAGCATTAAATTCCGGAACTTCTATTTCGTCGTTCAACCGTTCTCGCAAATTCTTCGGTACAACGGCAAGATGCCCCGCTTCGTGAAGTAAGTCGCCTGGAAAGAGAAGTTTTTCCACATCGACCAATAGCTTTCCATCTTTTACTGCGATCCCCGGCAAAAAGGTGTTTGCACAAATTTCAACGGCAACTACATCGATTCCGATGCTGCAAAGAAATATTCGAATTCGTTCAAATAGACCGGTATACATTTTTTCATTTTCTAATCGTTTCGCATGCGGACAGGCAGCGCCCGTAAGAAACAAAGGCATTAATTTTTTTATTTTTTCTCTTGTATAAAAAACAAAAAGGTTCTATAGTCTCCGTGATCTATAACTTAAACCGGCACGTAATTAAACTACTTGAATCGAACGGTTTAGTCTATCGAAACCTTAGATTAATTAAGACAACAGGAGATAAAAATGGCGACCCCTTTTTTAGGTGAAATAGTGATGTTCGGAGGAAATTTCGCGCCCAGAAGTTGGGCTTTCTGCAGCGGGCAGCTTCTTCCGATTGCCCAAAATACCGCGTTGTTTTCAATTCTTGGAACAACCTACGGCGGAAACGGTCAAACGACATTTGCGCTGCCGGATCTTCGCGGTCGTGTCCCGATGCATCCCGGAAGTGGTCCGGGACTAAGTCCGCGAAGTTTGGGAGAACAAGGCGGAGTTGAAAATGTTACGCTGATCACTTCGCAAATCCCGTCGCATAATCACACAGCGACCACTACAGCAAATGCGAACAGCGGTCCTGCTTCCGATACTGTTCCTACAGGAAATTTTTTAGCTGAAGGCAACAATTACAATTCAGCTTTTAACACTCAAATGAACAACGGCGCTGTTCAAGTAACAATTGGAAATAGCGGCGGCAGCCAGCCGCATTCAAATATTCAGCCATTTACCTGCATCAATTTTATTATCGCGCTGCAGGGCATATTTCCATCGAGAAATTAACTTATTAAAAATGCTGTTATCAACCTTGAACGCTGATAACAGCATTTTTTTATCCCAAATTACCGACTGCGGCTCAATTCTTTCGAGTCCCGACTCTGTTCTTTAAAAGGTGTAAAAATATGAAAACAGATAACCCCTCTTCCTTTAATTATTTGTTGCGTTTAATTTCTTTTTTAATGATAGTCCTGATCCAGCTTCCGGCGGTTTCATTGGCTTATAAAGGAGAAAAGAACAGCTTCTTTAACCAGAAGATCGACTCGATCAGATCCGAGATTCAAAAAGCCGGTCAAACCGGTCATTCAAACCTTACCGCTTTTTCAAACTCGACTGCAATTACTGTCGCCGACAGAGCCGGTACTTCGACGCCTAACGGTATAGCCACCCCGTATCCGTCCGCTATTACGGTTTCAGGACTTGCCGGAACGGTTTCGGACGTCAATGTTACGATTACCGGTATTACGACAAACCGTGAAAGAGATTTAAACTTCGCGCTGGTCGCTCCGAACGGAGCGGCGCTGATGCTTCTCGGCGACGGAGGCGATCTATTCGGAATGTCGAACGTAAATCTGACTTTCGACGATTCCGCCGCAGCATTGGTTCCGAGCACAGCGATCTCAAGCGGTACATACAAACCCACGGATTATCTTTTTTCGGCGACCGACAGCGACGATTTTCCGTCTCCGGGACCGGCGACTTTCAACACACCCGCGCCCGAAGGTATAGCGACACTTGCGTCTGCGTTTAACGGAATTTCACCGAACGGAAACTGGAACTTATTTATCGTAGATGATTCACTTGGCGGCGGAACTTCGTCTGTGTCCGGCGGATGGTCGATTGATGTTACAACTAACGCCGTAGTTCAAGGGACGAATACTTCGATTGCGTCGAATATTAATCCTGCTTTAACCACTCAGACCATTACTTTTACATCGACGACGACGCTTTCAGCAGGCGGAGCGCCCGTTACGTCGGGAACGGTCGCCTTTACGAATAACGGGTCGCCGATCGCCGGCTGCTCAAACTCGGCGGTCGATGGGTCGGGAAATGCGACCTGTATGACAACGCTTCCCGAAGGTACGCGGTCGATTTCCGCCAACTACAGCGGCACGGCAACGTTTGGCATCAGCAGCGGATCGCTTTCGCAGGTGATCAACAGTCCGACTGTTCAAACCGGCGGACAATTTTGCAATAACGGCGGATTTACTATCGCAGATCCGGGAACAGGCTCCGTATATCCGTCTAACATTAGCGTTTCCGGATTAATTGGGACCATCGCTGCTGCGCGGGTTAAGATCAATGGACTAACCGCGCCGCGTCCTTCGAATCTTGATTTTATGCTGGTCGGTGCAAACGGTCAGGCATTTCAATTTATGTCCGACGTCGGCGATTCCGTAAATGCGGTCAGCAATATTAATTTAACCGTCGATGACGCGGCATCGGGATTGTTCCCGATCGGAACAGCGCTCTCCGGCGGAACGTATCGTCCGACCGATTTCAGCGCTGTCGGGGAAACTGATCCGTATCCGGCACCCGCGCCGGCTGCTTTTAATCGGGCGGCTCCTCAGGGCACTTCAACGTTTAATTCAATTTATGCAAGCTCAAATCCGAACGGAAACTGGACTCTCTATTCTGTAGACGACGGAATAGGCGGCGGCGTTTCAACAGTCGCCAGCTGGTGCGTCGATTTTACTCTTAACAAGATCGGAACGTCTACGACCCTGACATCGACGCCAAATCCGTCTAATTTGGGACAAAATGTAACGTTTACCGCAACAGTTACGGCGGCGAGCGGAATTCCGACCGGGAACGTTGAATTCTTCGACGGTGCAACGAGTCTCGGAACAGGCGCTCTTGTGCCGACAACCGGTACGTCGGCGGCTGCGACCCTGTCTACCAACGCGCTTCCTGCGGGAGTTCGGTCGATTACTGCGGTTTACGCGGGTACAACTACACCGGGCGGCGGAGGATTTAACACAAGTACGTCAACGCCGTTATCCCAAAACGTGATCGCCGGAATGCTTTCGATCAATGATGTGAGCGCGTCGGAAGGAAATTCGGGTACCACCAATTTCAACTTTATAGTGACGCTTTCGCAAGTAAGTTCTCAAACAGTTACCGTAAATTATGCGACGGCAAACGGAACCGCTGTGGCACCGGGCGATTACGGCTCAGCGAGCGGAACTCTAACATTTGCTCCCGGCGATACCACGAAGACGATAACTGTAGTGGTTAATGGCGATACAACGGTCGAGCCGAACGAAAATTTCTTCGTTAATTTAAGCGGGGCGACAAACGCCACGATCTCGGATAATCAAGGTATCGGCACCATTCAAAACGACGATTTTGCGACTGTTTCAATTAACGGCGTCGCGGCGCCGGAAGGAAACTCCGGATCGTCGAACTTTACGTTCACAGTTATGCTTTCGCAGCCGAGCAGTCAAACGATCACCATGGATTTTTCAACTGCAAACGGAACCGCCGTTGCGCCGGGTGATTATACTGCGAATAGCGGCTCGATTAGTTTTAATCCGGGAGAGACCAGCAAAACGATCAGCGTTAGCGTCAACGGCGATACAACGGTCGAATCCGACGAAACCTTTTTTGTAAACCTGACAAATGTCGTGGGCGCAACGGTTCTCGACGGTCAGGGACAAGGCACCATTCAGAATGATGATATCGCGTCGATTTCGATTAACGACGTGAGCGCATCGGAAGGAAATTCGGGAACGACCGATTTTACTTTTACCGTAAATCTTTCTCAACCGAGTCTTTCTGCGGTTACTGTGAATTATGCGACCGCTAACGGCTCAGCAATTGCCGGAAGCGATTACACATCTGCTTCCGGAACGGTTACGTTCAACGCCGGCGAGACTTCAAAAACTATTACCGTCAGCGTTTTGGGAGACACGGTCGTTGAACCGAACGAAAACTTCTTTGTGAATTTGTCGGGAGCCGTTAATGCGACGATCTCCGATAATCAGGGATTGGGAACTATTCAGAATGACGACACCGCAACTATCGCCATCGGCGATGTCACGCTGAACGAAGGTAACAGCGGAACGACGGCGTTTGTATTCTCGGTTTCTTTGACGAATGCCAGCGCGTCTGCGATCACGGTCGATTATTCGACGGCAAACGGCTCGGCGACTTCCGGCAGCGATTACACAGCAGCGTCGGGAACATTAACTTTTGCAGCGGGCGAGACTTCGAAAACTGTAACGGTGAATGTATCGGGAGACGTAACAGTCGAACCGAACGAGACTTTCTTCGTTAATTTATCTAACGCTTCGGGAGCGGTGATCGGCGACAATCAGGGATTGGGAACGATATTGAACGATGACACGACAGCGTTGTCCATCAGCGATGTTTCTTTAAATGAGGGCAATTCGGGCACAACAACATTCGGCTTTACCGTTTCGTTGACAAACCCAAGCGCAACGGCTGTTACGGTAAACTACGCGACAGCGGACGGGACGGCTTTGATCTCGGATGGAGATTATCAAGCGGTCGGTTCGACGATCTTAACCTTTAACCCGGGAGAGACGTCGAAGACGGTGAACATCCTTGTCAACGGTGACAACAAGGTCGAACCGAACGAGACTTTCTTCGTCAATCTGACAAATGCCTCCGGCGCGACTATCTCGGACAACCAGGGATTGGGAACCATCCAGAACGACGACGCGACGGCGCTTTCGATCAATGATGTTTCATTGAACGAAGGCAATTCGGGAACGACGGCGTTTAACTTTACGGTTTCGCTGACAAACCCGAGTGCTTCGGCGATCACGGTCGATTACGCGACGGCGAATGGAACGGCGAACTCGGGTAGCGATTACACGGCTGTGTCGGGAACGCTGACGTTCAGCGCGGGAGAAACGACAAAAATAGTGACGGTCAATGTTTCCGGCGACACCTTGGTCGAGCCGAACGAGACATTCTTCGTCAATTTGTCGAATGCCTCGGGTGCGCCGGTCTCGGATAATCAGGGATTGGGATCGATCCAGAACGACGATACGACGGCGATGTCGATCGGCGATGTCTCGCTCGTGGAAGGAAACGCAGGAACAACGTCGTTTATATTTTCGGTTTCGCTGACGAATCCGAGTTCGACGGCGATCACGGTCGATTACGCAACAGCCGCCGGGACGGTCAATCCGGCGACCGCAGGAACCGATTATACGGCGGCTTCGGGAACGATTACGTTCAATCCCGGCGAGACGTCGAAGTCGGTTGGCGTTTCGGTCAACGGCGACAACACGGTCGAACTTGACGAGACGTTCTTTGTCAATCTGTCCAATCTGTCCGGAGCTAGCGTTTCTATAGCCGATGGACAAGGCATGGGAACGATCATTAACGACGATATTCCGACGTTTTCGATCAACGATGTAACGCAGAACGAAGGCAATTCGGGAACGACCTCATTTACTTTCACAGTGAATTTGTCGCAGGCAAATCCCGCGGGTGCAACGGTAACATATGCAACGGCGGACGGAACGGCGACCGTTGCCGGGAATGATTACACGGCGATCGCGCCGACGGTTCTGAATTTCGGACCGGCTGACACCCAGAAAACAGTAACCGTTCTTGTTACAGGCGACACGAATGTTGAGCTAGACGAGACGTTCTTTGTCAATCTGACCGGCGCGACAAACGCGACGATCTCAGACAACCAGGGACAGGGAACGATATTGAATGACGATACTCCGGCGATCTCGATCAACGATGTAACGGTCGCGGAAGGCAATTCGGGAACGACTTTGGCGACGTTCACTGTGAGTCTGTCGCAAACGACGAATTTGCCGGTATCGGTACAGTACGCAACCGCGGACGGCACGGCAACTGCGTTTACGGATTATGTCGGTCTGCCGCTGACGACGTTGAATTTCGCTCCGGGCGAAACGACGAAACAAATTGCGGTAACCGTCAACGGCGACACCGAGATCGAGCTCAACGAAACATTCTTCGTCAACCTGAGCAATCCGGTGAACGCGACGATTGCCGATAATCAGGGAATTGGAACGATCGAAAACGACGACGCTCCGGTTTTGTCAATTAACGACATTACCCAGGATGAGGGAAGTTCGGGACCGAACACGTTCAACTTTACGGTCACGCTCTCGCCGGCGAGCGTTTCGCCTGTTACGGTCAAATACTCGACCGCCGACGGCACGGCAACCTCGGCAGGCGGCGACTACACGGCGATCACTACGCCGGTCATGCTGACATTCGCTCCCGGAGAAACGACCAAGACGGCGTCCGTTACCGTCAACGGCGATACGACCGTCGAGTTGGATGAGACGTTCTTCGTTAATCTGACAATGCCGACCGGTGCGATCGTACTCGATCCTCAAGGCAGCGCGACGATCCGAAACGACGACACGCCGACTTTGAGCATTGACGATGTCTCGCAGGTTGAGGGCAACACGGGAACGAGCAATTTCGCGTTCACCATCACGCTTTCGCAGCCGAGTCCTTTAGATGTAACAGTGAGCTACGCGACGGCGGTTGGAACGACGAATCCGGCGACTCCGGGTGAAGATTACACGGCGATCGCTTTAACGCCGGTAACATTCCTCGCGGGCGAGACTACAAAGACGGTCAACGTCTCTGTCAATGGGGATACGACGACCGAATTTGATGAGACCTTCTTTGTCGATCTTTCAAGTCCGATAAATGCGACGATCGCAGACGGTCAGGGAGTCGGAACGATACAGAACGATGACGTTCCGGCGTTTACGATCACGGATGTGTCGATGAACGAAGGCAATTCGGGAACGACGAATTTCGTGTTCACGGTAACGCTTTCACAGGCGAATCCGGCGGGAGCGAGCGTGGCGTACACGACGAATCCGGGCAGCGGAATGCATCCGGCGACGCCGGGCGCGGATTACACGACGACGGCAGGAACACTGACGTTCGGAGCGGCGGAAACGTCGAAGACGATCACGGTACCTGTTATCGGCGATCTGGCAGCGGAGTTTGACGAAACGTTCGTCGTCGATCTGTCGAGCCCGACGGGCGCAACGATCTCGGATAATCAAGGCGACGGAACGATCGTCAACGATGACATTCCGACGCTTTCGGTCAACACGGTCAGGCAGCTTGAAGGAAATTCGGGCACGTCGCTCTTTAATTTCACGATAACGCTGTCGCAGGCTCATGTAGTGCCGGTAACGGTCAGCTACAAGACGGAGCACGATTCGGCAACATCGAGCGATTATGTCCCGATTCCGCTGACCGCGGTAACGTTCGCAGTCGGTGAAACGACGAAGAACTTCTCGGTCACGGTCTTCGGCGACACGATCAGAGAGCAGAACGAAGTGTTCCGGATCATTTTGTCGAATGCTGCAAATGCGACGATCGCAAACAACGGCGCCGGCGTGATCATTGATGAAGAGGCATTCTCGATCAGTGATTTCGACGGAGACCGGGTCAGCGATTACAGCGTTTACCGACCGTCGACAGGCGTCTGGTATTCATTGCAGAGCACGAACGGTGTTCCGCTGATTCAGACGTTCGGATTGGCGGGCGATCTGATCGCGCCGGGCGATTACGACGGCGACGGGAAGACCGACCGGGCATTCTTTAGACCATCGACAGGAAACTGGCATGTCTTGAGAAGTTCGGATTCGGGCGAGACGATAACGCAGTTCGGAATGAACGGAGACAAGCCTGTTCAGGGCGATTTCGACAACGACGGCAAGACGGATCTGGCGGTCTTCAGACCATCGACGGGACTCTGGGCGATCAGACAGAGCTCGAACGGACTGGTCAAGATGGTCACCTTCGGGCTCGGAACCGACAAACCGGTTCAGGGCGATTATGACGGAGACGGAGAAACGGACATCGCGGTCTATCGACCATCGACCGGCACCTGGTATGTCTTAAGAAGCGCCACGGCGACGACATTGATCGCAGCGTGGGGCAACTCGACGGACGTTCCGGTAACGGGCGATTTCGACGGCGACGGCAAGACGGATCTGACGATCTTCCGACCATCGACCGGCGATTGGTGGATCTTCCAGAGCCTGGATAACACCGTCCGCGCGTTCCCGTTCGGAACCAACGGCGACATCCCGGCAGCGGCAGACTTCGACAACGACGGCACGACCGACGTTGCGGTCTTCCGCCCGTCATCAGGCGACTGGTACGTGCTCAGAAGCTCGACCCTAACCCTGACCGGCGTAAACTGGGGAACCAACGGCGACATCCCCGTCCCCAAAGCCTACCTGCCGCAATAAGCGGGCAGTTTATTCGTAAAATTAAAAAGCCCCCGGTCGTTTTCGCACGGGGCTTTTTAATTTCAGAAAGATCAAATAGAGATCAGTTAGAAATTTAAAAAATGGATCTACTGAGGTTTGGACCTACGCGTTGCCGGAATTCGAAATTCCTGTGATCAGATCAACTTAACGAACCGAAGCAAGCGCATATGCGGGAGATATGTTCACAAAATGCTTGTAATTTTCAGAAAATCGTGTAATATCCTTTCAGAACTTACATTTAACGAGTGCCAGCAAGTAATTTGTCATACCAGACAGGTTTTTTGTTTCCATGCTTTTGTTCGGATTCGCAACAGCGTTGCTAACGGTTTGATTCGCCTGTAAACAAAATCATAGCTGCAGGATTGAACGAATCGCAGACCGATCTGATTTGATATTTCTTTGAGATTTCTTTAACCAAAGAGCTTTAATTTCTGACGCGACGGTAATTATTTGATCGAATTATTAGAAAAAAAACGTCAATTCGATAGACATGATAATTAGTCAGGAACGAGCGGTCGTTCGATTTTAACAGACGCAAAATTTAGCATTGCTCAACGCTGTCAACGATTTATCGTTTATTGAGAATTTGTGAAAAATTAATCTTACACGCACTCTGCATTGAACGATTGAGGTCAATGTTACTGGACCTTAAAAGTTCTGCACAGTGGTTTTCCCGTTTATTTATTTTGTAAAACGGAATGCTTTAGGTCGACTTCCGACAACGAAGCCGTTAAGGCATGTAAACCCGTTAAGCGTAATACCTTACCGCGACTTGTTTTTTGAGCCCGGTATCGCCATTTAACTAATAAAGAACAAGAAGGAGTTTCAAATGAAGACGAAAAAAATGAGATCGAAACACGTTGTTCCGGGACCGAAAAGCCCTGACAATTTTCTAAAGCGAAATCGATGGCTTCTGGCAATGATTGTTGCCGTTGCTGCCATGGTCGCGGTGCCGCTGGCTAAACAGCAGGCGCAGACCGAAGTTGATTCGGATACAAAAGAAGCACTCCAGCGCGGCAGCAGCCAAAAGGTCGAAGCCAACGAGACGGGCGTCATAACAATGACGGCGTCGCAATTAGAGAACATTCCCGCTAATGTTACGGGAGTCAGTCCTGGTAGCGGAGTTGATTTCGGTGAGGAATCGGAACCGAATGACCTGTTCACGTCTGCAAATCCACTCTCGGGAAGCGCGGGCAAGATTCGCGGCGACATTTTCCCAAATGGAGATGAAGACTGGTTCTCGTTTACGGCGAATACCGGCGATAGGGTTTATGCTGCGGTCCAGACAAGTTATTCGAATAATGGAAGCAGCGACAGTCAATTACGTGTTTTTGCATCGGACGGCTCGACCCTTTTAGAATTTGACGATGACGACGGAGTTCAAGGTGGGCTTTCTTCGACCGTTGCCGGAACTGTGATTCCGTCAAACGGTACCTATTATATGCAGGTCAAGCATTTCTCGGCTACTAACTCGCTTCGACCGTACGAATTATATTTTCGTGTTCAAAGCGGCGCACCCTCAACGGAAACGGAATCGAACGACTCGCCGGGAACGGCAAATTCACTTCCGTCGAACGGATGGGTCAGCGGTGCACGAGATCCTGCTGCGGCAACCGAACAGGATTGGTTCAGTTTCACTGCTAATGCAGGCGACACAATCTATCTCGGTCTCGATCTGGATCCCGAACGCGACAATGTACAGTGGAACGGTCGTTTGGGAATAGCCTTATTCGGGGACGCAAACAATCAGATTTTGGTCGTTGATGACGGTTCCACGGGCAGCGCTGCAAATCCGCTTTCCGAAGCCATGTTTATGACCGTCAAAAATTCGGGAACGTATTACGGATTTGTTGATTCGGCGTCGGCTGCAACCGGCGGACCTACCGCGACCTATAATTTAAGCATCACGAGAATTCCAAAGACGACCGTCGGCGTAAGTTGCACGACTTATACAAGTACGGATGTTCCGAAAGTGATCGGTCCCGGTGCCGGTCTGGTTTCTTCGACCATCACGGTTCCGCCGACGATGGCACGTATTGCGAGCACCAAAGTTTCAATCACAGCCGACCACGCGTTAATGGCGGATATGGACGTGAATCTTCGTTCGCCCAATAACAACGAAAACGGTCTCTTTAACGATATCGGTGCGACCGCTACGGGCGGACAGACGATGATGGATCTTACATTAGACCAATATTCTTCGGGCGTTCCGTTTTTATTTACTGTTGTTCGACCATTGGTTTTGAAACCGGAATTGAACTACCGACTCGATTGGTTTGACGGAGAAAATCCGTCCGGCGTTTGGACGCTCGATGTACGTGATGATCTGACGAATACGAGCGGCGGAAACCTGACTGCCTGGAGCCTTGAGGTCTGCGAACAAGCACCGGTTACAGGATCGGTTATTTATACTGAAGATTTTGAAGCCAACGATGGCGGCTTTACGCATTCAGGAACCGCTGACGAATGGGAATACGGTACACCCGCAACCGCTGCAACCACAACGACAAATCCAATTGCGTCGATCGTCGGCTGCAACAGCGGAACCAATTGCTGGAAGACCGATCTCGACAATACTTACGATGTAAGTTCAAATCAGGATCTGGTTTCGCCGAGTATTGCTGTTCCGGCAGGTACAAACACTCTTTCATGGGCAATGCGCTATCAGATGGAAAGTGCAAATTTCGACCACGCCAGGGTTTTAGTTAGGGAAGTTGGTAACCCGACAAACGCTAAAACCGTTTGGGAATGGCGCGGAGCTACAATGACTCTGGGCGTCGGAAGTCCGACGGTCAACATCGGCGAATCCGCAGGCTGGGGAATTCATAACGCCGATATTTCTGCTTTTGCAGGAATGAATGTCGAAATTGTATTTCACCTGGACTCCGACAGCAGTATAATTTTCGCGGGTATTGCAATCGACGATGTTTCGATCCGAAATACACCGCCCGGACCGACACCGACGACAACCACCATCAACAGTATAATGCCGGAGCCCTCGGTTATTGGTCAGGACTACTCGGTAAACGTTACGGTCAGCCACGGTGTAATGCCGCTCGGAGGATCGCCGACCGGAACAGTGAATGTTTCCGATGGTACAAACAACTGTATGATCACGTTGTCGGGCGGATCGGGTTCGTGCGACCTGCCGAGTACCTCGCCGGGAGCAAAAACCATAACTGCTAATTACGCGGGAAATATGTCGAGCGCGCCGAGTTCTGATTCGAGTTCGCACACGGTCAATCCCGCAAATACAACTACAACAATTACGAATGCCGGACCGCTCGGAACGCCTTCCATTGTTGGTCAGCCGTATCCGGTTAACTGGAGCGTTACGGTCGATTCGCCAGGGGCAGGAACCCCGACGGGAACCGTTACGGTTACGGACGGGACAGATTCATGTATGGCTGCGGTTGCAACCGGTACATGTAATTTAGTTTCGACAACGACCGGAATGAAAACCATCGTCGCTACATACAACGGCGACGCGAACTTTACTTCGAGCAATTCACCGGGCGTACCGCATACCGTCAATCCGGTACCGATGACCACCGTCTCTATAAACGACGTTGCGCAAGGTGAGGGAAATTCCGGACCGTCGACTATGTTCTTCACGGTTTCGCTTTCGGCACCGAGCGCGTCACCGGTTTCTGTCGATGTAACGACCGAGGACGTTACGGCAACTGCCGGTTCCGATTATATCGGGAAACTCAGCTCGACTGTTACGATACCGCCTGGAAACACATCGGCACAGTTCGGTGTAACGATCATCGGCGACACCGTTCCGGAGCTTGATGAGACATTCAACGTTAATCTTTCGAATGCGGTGGGCGCCGCGATCGGAGACGGTCAGGGTGTCGGAACGATCGAAAATGACGATGCATCGTCGATTACGATCAATGATGTAACGGTAACTGAAGGCAATTCGGGAACAACAATGGCAACGTTCACTGTAACCGCGCTTCCTG